>CAVXRN010000003.1:0-280135 GCA_963764205.1 uncultured Acidimicrobiales bacterium | reverse complement strand
CATCCTCGGGCTCATTGGTCGCGGCGACGGGTTCACGCTCGGGAGCGACGGCAACCCGACGGCGAAGAACCCCGACGGCCACGGCAACGACGTCCACGCCTTCCACATGCCGACCGAGTGCCAGACCAAGGGTGTCGGCAACGATTGGACGCGTCACCCACGAGGCATATGACAACGGCACGTGTCAGGGCTTCGTGAAGAGCACGACGGCCGAAGCCATGGGCTACTTCACAGGCGAGGACCTCCCGTTCACCTGCGGCATGGCGAAGACCTTTCCCATCGCCGATCGTTATTTCTGCTCGACCATGGCCCAGACCGACCCCAACCGCCGGTACCTCCTGGCGGGCGACGTCGCTGGGGCTCATCGACGACACGTTCCCTCCGGAGCTCCCCCCCAACGGCATTATCTTCGAGCAGTTCAACAACCACGGCATCACGTGGAAGGACTACTACTCGACCTTGCCCACCCTCGGGGTCTTCCTGCCCCTGCTCGAGGAGCCCTCTCTGGCAGCGGGCCTGGCGCACATCGATCCAGTTCTACGTCGACGCCGCGGCCGGCACGCTCCCGTCGTTCAGCCTGGTGGAGCCCAACTACGACACGCAGTCCGAAGAGGACCCCCAGGACGTCCAGTTCGGCGATCAGTTCATGGGCAAGGTCGTCAACGCCGTGATGTCGGGGCCCCAGTGGCACTCCACCATGTTGATCTGGACCTATGACGAGCACGGGGGCTACTACGACCACGTTCCGCCGCCGGCTGCGATTCCCCCCGACGACGTGCCCCCGGCGTTGAAGCCAGGAGACCCGCCGGGCGGGTTCGACCGGTACGGGTTCCGGGTTCCGTCCGGCGTCGTCAGTCCCTACGCCAAGAAGGACTTCGTTTCCCACACCGTCTACGACCACACCTCGATACTCAAGACCGTCGAAGAGAAATGGAACCTCCCCGCCCTCACCCGCCGGGACGCCAACGCCACCAGCCTCTTCGAGATGTTGGACCTGCAGAACGAGCCGGCCTTCATCACGCCACCGATGCTTCCGGCCGGCGCCGACCCCACGCCCAAGGCCGGATGCCTGAGCTCGGGGGCGGGCACGATCCCGCCGCCGTCGGCGGTCACCAAGGCCTGAATCTGTCACGCATCTCGGGAGAGCACCCGCCGAGACGTGAAGCCGATCAGCGCCGCCGCCAGGACGACGAAGATCGCGGCCTCGATCCCCTGGAAGGCCCAGAACCGGTAAGCCGGCTGGAACGTGGTCAGCTGATGGAATCCGTGTGCCGCCATGCAGGCACCCGCGACGCCCTTGCCGCCGACTAACGTGCTTCAGCACGCGGCGGGGACGTCGTTGAGGGAGAACTCGTACCCCGGGGATGATGCCCGGGTCCCACGATGGCGCTCGAGATGATCCATGATCCCACCGGAGCGCCGGAATCGGCGCCGAGGAGCGCGAAGAGTCGGCTACGGGCGTGATGTAGTGCGGGCGCACGTACACCCCGATCGCCACGCGGATCGCAGCGAAGATCCCGAGTGTGGTGGCGATCGCGGGGAGGACTCGCCGGCACACGGATCCGACGGCGATGCCGAGCGCCACGGCGAAGAGCGAGTATGCGATCGGCACGATCCCTTGGATGTCGAAAGCGTCTCGAACCGTGTGTCCAGCGCGTTCTCGGGAACCGCCACCAGCTCACCAGGGCCGCAAGGCACGCACCCCACGCCGCGGCGGCCAGTAGCGCCCACAGGACGTTCGAGCCGAGCCAGTGCCTCCGGGTGACACCCTGGGTCCAGACCAGATTGTGGGTGCCGTCCTCCAACTCCTTGGCCAGGAGGGGGGCACCCCAAAAGAGCCCGAAGAGCAGCGGGACCACCAGTGTCAGGTCGACGATGTCCATGATGGCGCCGTCCCCCCGGAACAGCTGTTGACCCGACAGGTCCGTGCCAACCGGGGGTGGCCGCGGAGTTCGCCACTGCCAGGTGATAGTCGTGCGCCATGACCGTGCCGGTGATGAGGAGGAGGACGGTGAGCAACGCCAGGGTGGCGGCGGCGAAGAAGACCTGATTGCGATGAAGACGCCAGATGAGGAAGTTCATCGCACCTGACCCACGGGAAGAGCAGCCTCCTCGCTCAGGGCGTCCTCTTGGCCCATGTACGCGAGGATGATGTCCTCGAGCCCGACGTCGCTCACGGCCCAGGCCGGATCGAGCACGGCGCCGTCGAGGCGTATCAGAAGTCGTGTCTGTCGCGCCGTCTGCGTCGCCTTGATCACGTCGAAGGTCCGTTCGACGTCCGCGAGGGTTCGCGGGGGCCCACCAGCATCCGGTGCGATCCCAAAACAACGTCGATGTCGTCACATATCGCCGTGCGCGACGCCGCCAGCAAGATGACGTGATCGCAGACCCGTTCGAGATCGTGGAGCAGGTGCGACGACAACACGACCGAAAGACCGTCGTCGGCCACCGCCTCGCTCAGCGTGGCCAGGAACGCCCGAATGCCTGCCAGCGGATCGAGCGCCGCGGCCGCGCCCGGCTCGTCGAGCAACAACAACTGGGGCCGCTTGGCCAGAGCCAAGCCGAGCCCGACCCGGCCCGCTGGCCGCCCGACAATGTCGCCACCGGCCGATCGGTGGGGACCTTCAGGGCGGCCAGGTGCGCCCTGGCACCGTCCGCGTCCCAATGCCGATTGATGCGGGCCCCGATCCTGATGTGGTCCTCCGCGCCAATCGCCGGTAGAGAGGCACGTCTTGGGCCAGGTAGCCGATGCCCGACAGGAACTCCTCGGACTGTTCCGGCGCCCTTCCGAGCACCTCGACCGTGCCCGCACTGGGCGCACTCAGTCCGACGAGGATCCGTAACAGCGTGGTCTTCCCCGCGCCGTTGGGACCCACGAGCGCCGTGACCCGTCCCCGCGGAACCGACACCGAGCAGTCCTGCAGGGCCCCACAGCGGAGCCGTAGCGCTTTCCCAGGCCGTGCGCGTCGACGGCAGGCGCGGGCCGGGCCGTTCACGCGATGTCCTCGATCCGGGCGTCGCGGAGGGTCGAGCGCAGCAGGGCCTCGATGGACTCGTCGTCGAGCCCTTCCTCGCGGGCGGTGTTATCTCGGGTCCCGTTGGAGGCTCCGGGCCAGGCGGGCCTGGGTTCTCGGCGGCGGACCGTCAGGGAGCTTTGACACAAAGGTGCCGACTCCCTGGCGGCCCTCCACCAGGCCCTCGTACTCGAGCTCGCGGTAGGCCTTCATCACGGTGTTTGGGTTGATGGCGATCTCCGCCACCACCTCTTTGAGCGTGGGAGCTTGTCGCCGACGCCGAGCACCCCCATGCGCAGCGCCTGTTTGACCTGCTGGACGAGCTGCATGTAGGCGGGGACGCCGGACTCGGGACTTAGCTGGAAGCTGACGCTCTGCCCCAATACTTCTCTAGTCATCTATAGAAGTATACAACGACGACCCGCGGGTCGTCCAGACCCACCCCCAGGTCTTCGCTGTCCCCGGTGCGACTCCTCGCCGTGTGCTCGCTCGGGGGCGCAGGACACCTGCGTCCGTTGCTGCCCTTCCTTGCCGCGGCTCGTCGGCGCGGCGCCGAGACCCTCGTGGTGGGGCCGCCGGCACTGCAGGACATGGTCGAACAGGCTGGGTTTGATTTCCGAGCGGGAGCAGAGCCCCCCGAACGCGACGCTACGTCGATCCGAGAGCTCCTACCGGTGGCGCCGCCTCCTGAGGCATCGGTGCTCGGGAACCGAGAGCTCTTCGGCCGGTTGGCGACCACCGCCATGCTCCCTGCGATGGAAGCCACGTGCTCGGACTGGAGGCCAGACGTGGCGCTGCGAGAGCCGTGCGAGTACGCGGTGGGCTGTCGTGGCAGGTCGGTTGGGGATCCCGACAGCCCAGGTCGCCATCTCGCTGGCGCACGCTGACGGGGTCCCATCGCCGCCGCCGCCCCGGCCCTCGAGGTGCATCGGCACGGCCTGGTCGCCGAACTGCTGGCGTCGCCCTACCTGACCCGCTTCCCCGCCTCGCTCGATCCCTCTCCGTTCCCCGACACCGTCCGCTTCCGCGAGCCCGAGCCCGAGCCCGTGCGCCTGCTGCCCGACCGGCGGGACGGCTCTGAAGCACCACTGGTCTACGTCACGTTCGGGACGGTCCTCGGGTACATGACCATCGCCGAGGACGTCTACCGGACGGCGTTGGCAGCTCTGGACGGTCTCGCGGTCCGAGGGTTGCTGACCGTAGGTCGCACGTTCGAGGCTTCGAGTCTGGGCCCGACCGCGGCCCATGTCCGCGTCGAGGCGTGGGTGGAACAGGCCGATGTGTTCGGGCAGGCCGATCTGGTGGTGTGCCACGGAGGTTTGGGCACGGCGTTCGGTGCGGTGGCTGCCGGCGTTCCGGTGTTGGTCGTGCCGGTGTTCGCCGACCAGTTCGAGAACGGTCGACGCATCGCCGGAGTCGGGGCGGGGTTGGTCGTGCAGGCGAGCGAGGACGGACCGGATGCCTCGAGGGCGGTGATCACACACGACGACGTGCCGCGCATCGCGCAGGCGGTCGAGACGACGTCCGCGACGCTTCCTATCGCTCCCGGGACGGCGTCCGCGGCGGAGATGGGTCGGCGCCCAGTGTCGATACCGTTCTCGACACCCTGGTCTGGGGTCTTCCCCTGGGGCGGCCGGCAATTGACACGACGAGACCCGACTTCTCGCCCGAGATGGTGGGCCGCCGGGGCTCGAACCCGGCACCTTGGAACTAAGAGCTATCGTCATTCCTTACTGTGCGTAACGTTTGTTCCCGTTGCATACCACTGTCGTGCCTCGATGTCTCCTGAGCCCCGGTTACTCACAGCGTTGCAAGGGATTCGGTTGTCCAGAAGTTGTCCAAGATCGTGAGGCTCCTGGCGCAGTTCTGGTCGGGTTCGTACGCTAGGACTGTGACCTTGAGTCGAGGCTCGATTCTCTGCGACTTCGACGGCTGCTGGAACGCCATGATCGTCTCCCGACCGATGGAGCGATTGATCCCGCCAGTGGACGACATCATCCAACACCGGGCGTGGGTCAAGGGCTGGACGACCTACAACGGTGAGCAAGACTTCTGCTCCCGTCATCACTCAGGCGGCATCGGCGGACCTTCGCTCCAGCCTGATTGGCGTAGGGCGCAGGGACCGTGCCCCCTCGACCCCTCGCGCCACCCACGCCGATGCCCCCCAAGGCACCCGCGGCACCGTACGCCTGCAGAAAACCAGGTGTCCACCTGCTCCCGTGCTCACGTAACGTCCCTGCGCTCGAAGATTCTCGTTGCGAGTGCACAGAGGGCCGCCGTGCCGCCGACGAGGAGCAGCCCACCCGTAACGACGGTGTGCCCGGCCGGCGTGCCGACGGTTGTGTGATACCCGACCCACGAGCTGGCATCCGTAAAGAGCAACCAACGGGCAAAGGATGGCGCGGCCTGGACCGCCGTGTACTCGATCAGGACAAGATATCCGACGATCCCGATGACCGCCGCCGCCGTGCTTCGTCCTATTGCTGCGGCTGCGACGCCGAGGATTGACATTGTCGCGGTAAGCAGAGCACACCGCAACGTCAGTGCTGCGATCGACAGGTACCAGGCGGAACCGGGGACGCTGCCGACCCCGTGCACGACCGCTGATGGGAGCAGCCCCAGGACGAGGGCCAGCAACACAATGACGGTCAAGCCCGCAGTGATCAACGCGCATGCGCATGCTCGGGACGCGAGCACGAGACGCCGACGCGGTTCCCACGTGAGCAGGGTCGTTAGCGCTCGACTCGTGTAATCGGCACCAAGGGTCGAGGCGCCGAGGGCGTAGCAGGCGAAGGCCAAAGGAAGCATCGCATTGGTCATTGCACCACCCAGGTCCTTGCGCGTGGCGAAGGGGTGATGGGCGGAATAAAAAAACATGATCACACCCAAAGCGACCGCGACCATAATTCCGATCCCACCTATGGCCCGCTCATGGGCCGCCACAGGATCCTCTGAAGGTCCGCGGCGAACAGATCGGTCACGCCAGGGCCTCGGCGCCGACCGATGGAGTGAGCCGAAAAAGAAGTCTTCCAGCGAGGGGGTGACGTAGCGCAGTTCGTTCACGAAGAGGCGACGCGCGGCGAGCAGTTCGGTGATACGCGCCGCGTCCGATGCCGGACAGGTCACCAGTAGCCGGCCATCGACGAGCGTGACGTTCAACCCGGCGGCGGCCAGGGCGGCCTGTGCTAATTCAAGTCCGCGACTCCGACAATCAGGCCGCCGGCGCCGGCACTCGCAAGGAGGTCGTGGATCGGGCCCATCGCCACACACCTCCCCGCATCCATGACGGCGACGTGGTCACACATCTTCTCCGCCTCGTCGAGAAGGTGACTTGACACGATGACGGTGCGACCCTCGGCCGCGAGCGAAACAAGCAGGCGGCGGATCTCTGCGATCCCGGTTGGGTCGAGGCCGTTGGCCGGCTCGTCGAGCACGACCACCTCGGGATCACGCAACAAGGCCGCGGCAATCCCGAGTCGTTGGCGCATCCCGAGTGAGTAGCTGGCAACCGGATCGTCGGCCCGGTCAGCCAGCCCAGCTGCCCGCAGCGCCCGCTCGACGCCGTCTGCACCGATCCGGTCCAGTCGGGCCAACAATGCCAGGTTGCGTCGCCCAGTCAGAGATGGGGCAAGACCGGGTGTCTCAATCAGGGCTCCGATCCGGTTGATCACGCGATGCAAGTCGGTGTTGCTGTCCGCCCCGAGCACCCTGCACACGCCCGATGTTGGATGGATCAGTCCAAGCAAGCAACGCAGCGCTGTTGTCTTGCCTGCGCCGTTCTGACCCAGCATTCCGAATACGCCACCTGATGGCACAACGAGGTCGAGTTCGTCGAGGGCCAACCGACGACGTCCTAAGGAGCCGTAGCTCTTCGTGAGACCGACCATTTCGACGATCGCGGTCTCGGGCGGCGGCCCGACGACGATTCCGACCGGTCGGGTGGTACGGGGCTCCCGGGAGATATCGCCAGGAGGCTTACGCCTCATCATCCTCGACGAGCGCACGAGGAACCAAAAGATGACCCCGAACCCAACTATGAGGACAGGCGCAATCATTAACGCCATTGTCTCACGTTCTTGCTAGCTAAACGGAGGGTTCCGGGGACTGTTGCCTGGCCGACTTCTGGGCGATTGGTCTCCGAGCCGGGTGCGCGACTCCGCAACCATGCGGGTGTAATCGAAAGAGCGCCCCTGCCTACTCTGTCTACTGCCCCTGGTAAGAAGCGTGGTCGTCGTTGAGCGTTCGCATTTGGTCGTGGCCTTCTTCGATCAGTGATTCACAGAGCGCCTGTGATGCGGGATCGGGATCGCCGCCGGCGCGAGCCATCTTTCGCGACACGAAGGCGGCGTTTCGGTATTCGCGCAATGCAGAGACGATTTCAGAATCCCTCTCCGGGTCACGGTTCGATTCGAGATCGAGATTGTCGAGCACGTCGGTCCTCAAGGGAACCAGCGCGTTGGCGAATGACGTGCCGAACTCCAGATTCCCCCAGAAGAGTGCCGATTCCATTCCGTCCACGTCCTCAGCGACGAAACGGAGACTGCCTAACGGGTCGTCAACCCTCGCGTCATCCAGTGCGGATCGTATCTCCAAGCAGAGCAAGAGGCACCTTCGCTCCCTTTGGTAGGAGTTGAAGAGTCTCTCATGAGGGATTCCGACCCCACCAAGACGGTAGTGACCTTCGACCCTGCCAAGTCAGATTGGGCCCTCGTAGGCTTCGCATTGGCAACAAATCGTAGGAGCAGTCCATCGATGGAGAACGCATGAACGTCGTTATGGCAACTGACGGATCTGACGCTGCGATCGATGCGGCGAGAAGGTCAATGGAACTGCTGCACCCTGCTGCTCAAGTCACACTCGTGATGGTCATTCCCGAGTACGAGGACCCCATGGAGGACGCTGGGGGAATCGAAGGTCCGGCGATCAGCTACAAGCGGGCGGACAAGGATTGGGAGGAGGCAACCGCCAAGGGCCAATCCGCTCTCGATCGCACGGCGGCAGTGCTCGGACTCGACGTGGAGGTCCGCCTGGTGCCCGACGACGAGACACCAGGAGCCGCGATTGTCCGAGTCGTCCATGAGATGAACGCAGACGTCCTAGTGATCGGTGCATCCGGCAAGGGTTGGCTGAGCCGACTCTTCGGAGGCTCGGTCAGCGACTACGTGATCCACCACGCGCCGTGCCCAGTCATGCTGGTCCGCCACGACCACTGAGGGTGGAGTCGTTATCGACCCCGCACGGCACTGGTCGTCGTACTCGGTGAAGTACGTAGGGACTACTCAGATCTCCCTCTCGTCGATTACCGCCCGGTGGAACGCTTGAAGTTGCCTACCTGCTTCGACCACCACCGGGGACATGTTGGCTGAGGTGAGGTGGTCAAGATGGCCCGCGCTCACAACGACAGCGAGATCGATGAGAGCATCCTCTAGTCGGGTCATTCGGTCGTTCACGTCCATGGACTCCTCCCTTGTGAAAGTCGCTCGACGAACGAGGTGGTAAGGGTCACTGGTGAAACTCAAATGGCATTCTTGGGTCGTTTCGTGGACGCTGACCTATTCGTGAACGGTCACTCGATGTGGCGGTCCTCCCCGGACCCCTTTCCGAGCACCTCTTCCCAGCCCGCCAGCGTCCCTTGGAGTCGTCGAAGGGGGGCGATGTCCTTGGGGGTGGAGACGTCCAACCCCCCCGCCTCGATGGCGTTCAGGAGGTTCTTGATGGCGGCAGCGGCCTCCTGAACAGTCGCGGTGACGGGGGACGGCGGGCGCGTGCCAGACCCCATCCTTGACCGTGGCCCTGACCAATAGGGGGAGGGCCGCATAGTCCTGTGGGGTATTGGTTTTATCGGTCCCACCGCTGCTCGGCGAGCAACGCACCGCGATCGTTCTCAAAGACTCGACGAAGGGCGATGCGGTCGGCCTCGAACCCGGCCAAGCTCTGACCCGCGTCATTTTGGATGTGAAAGCCGTCGCTTGTCACATTCAGTTCCATCGTTCACCAACCTTGACATCCAGAACCAACCCTGGGACATCGCTCCTCAGGTACGCGTCGCCGAGGAAGAGCGCGCTGATCGCCAAAGAGCAAACAGATCGTCGTCTATCGGAGATGCATTTGGGCTGTGCCAAACCAAGAAGGTCCGGTTCCTCTCCGCACCGAGACCGATGCCGCTGCGGGGGGCAAGGCGCGGTCAATCGCGTGCGGAAAGGAACCGGAGAAGTGTCGGTCACGGCTCGCTCTTGCGATGCGACCGGGAGATTGCTGCGGACGACGTTGTCTGGGCAGTGGGAGGGAAGGAGGGGGCTGATCCGCCGATGTGCTACACATTCTCACTGCCCACTTCCTCATGACCACCGTCCGCGCATAGTGCTCGGATCGGGTGCCGCCGGGGTCTGGGGCAGCGGTGTCGCTGGCAGGACCCTTAAGGTCTCAGCCGTAGTTCCGTGAATATCGTCCCACGAACACCCCCCGCTGCAAGCGCGACGCACGATGGGTCGAGGCCCCTTAGTTCACCTGCGCCTCCTCCCTCGCGGGCTCGGCTTCACGCTCAGGTTGTGCTTTGAGCAGTAGTTGCCTTCGTTGTAAATGGAGAGGAGCGTGTCGCAGCCGTATTCGGCGCACACGCGTCCCGGTGGGAACCTCCGTGGAGGCCGGTTGTGGTCGTCGAGCGCCCTTACGCTGACAGTGATGCCATTCTCCGTGCGAACTTCCATCTACTTCACCTTCTAACGTCCCAACGTCGTGGAAGTGAAGGTCCGAAGACCAATACTGGCTCGACGCTGAGCGAGGAAGTCGGGACAAACGAAAGGTTGGAGATTCCGACCACATCGCTACTTGCCACAGGAACTGCCTTACCCCGACGGGGTGGCTCCCCAGTCCACCCCATCGGGGGTAGGACACTTCAACTGTGCCAGGTAGTCGTTGAGACCAATAGAGGCTTACGGCACAGCGTACTCAGCAATGAGGGGATACGGCACATAGTGGGCGCTACCTCACGCAGTCTCGCGTTACGCCGCGTCAGGACGAGAACGTGTTGCGCGTCGCACGCACATCACTTGCGGATGTGAGGACTCGCCAGCGGGGTTGTGTGTGCCTTCCGGCCCTATCGGACCGATGGCCTTCGGTGAGAGCTTGGCTTGTGGGGGAATGTGGACTCCGATCCCCGTGTTGACGCGGCTCGGAAGTAGGGGGAACGATGCGAAAGACTTCCGTATGGGATTGCCCAGGGACTGTCGTGGTCCACAGAGACCAGTCTGTCTCCTGCACGCATAATCAATGTCCAAGAGACTTGCCCAGGGGGATGTGGTTCAGTCTCCATTCATCCTTCGTAAGATGCAGCATCGCACTCGGCGGCGAGGGATGCCTGTATTGCGATTTTGATGCGCCCGTCCCAGTCGGTCTACGGCGACGCCAAAGAGATCTCTAGCGTGAACGCCGCATCTGCTTACTCCGAGGTGGTGCCCTGACTCACGACGAGGGAAAACACCTCTAGACACAACGGTGTCGGGCACCTTGATCGTGACATCGGGGGCCGGGACTGGGAGGTCCCGGCACCTAGCCCCCACCTCGGTGGATCACGTCGGGGTAACCCATCCGAGTACCAACTACATACCCCAATCGCCACGTTTCATTCGTCTGCATTTGTCAACAAGCGCGAATGCTGCATGAGCGTGTGATGATCCACTTCGGTTTCCTTCAATCTCTTCGCTTCTACCAGCCTCGGGTGGACTCGACCGAAACGACACACTCAACCTGTCGAGAATGTGTGCAACCCATGAGGGGTGTAACCGAAGAACAGGTTCAGGGGTCCAATGATGAGCATGAATGCGGAGAGCCACGCACGCGATCCTCTACGACTGATCGTTCGCTGGCGTCGAACCGACCGACGCATCATCGGGCGCGCCAGGTCACCGCACGGAATCCGCCATCGACCATCTTGGTCTCCCGCCGCCGAGGATGGTGCAGTTCGTCTTTGCTCACGACTCGCACTTCCCGCCAATCGGCAAACGCTACCTCAGGAAAAGATGGTCTGGTCCCGCGTCCGGTATCGCTCACGATGTAGCTCGCATGGCGGTCCATGTGTTCCGGGCCGGTCCGGAGTACGGGCCACGAGCCAGCTACGGCAAGACGGGTCTCGTCGAACAAGGGCGGTGGGGCGGACGATCGGCGTGATGGACGGAAGGACCTCCCTCTCGGTTGTCCTTCCATCGGGCGCTTCACCGTGCCCGTCGTCGATATCGTGCAGCTCCATCGCGAACCTCACCACCGGTATTCTCACCCCCGACGCGGCGCGGGACCGCCGTCGGCACCGATCCGATATCGCCGAGTACAGCCCGCCCTATGCCGAATCGCCAGTGCAATCCTTGGGGCGCTCGGCATCATGACGTACCGGTGGCTCAGATCACCAGCTCTGTATTCGGTAGCGGTACCTACCAGGTGAAGTCAGATCGCTTCGCCAAGCATGAAGCGGTGTCCTTCGGGCGATCGAAGCGACATCTCGCGTCGGTGCCACGATTCATCGGTCGGTGGCTTGCCAATCTCGGCCCCGGCCGCAGTGCTCGAACGCCGTCTCGGTGGCGCGTTTGCAGGAGGTTGCAGGACGATGGTGCGTGACCTGGTTTAGACCGACGGAGACGGGTTAACCACCAGGTCAAGATGGTGGGCCGCCCGGGGCTCGAACCCGGCACCTTGGGATTAAAAGTCCCCTGCTCTACCCGATGAGCTAGCGGCCCGCCTGGGGAGATCTTCGCAGACCCGAGAACCCCTGCAGGAGCGATCTCAAGGTCCCTCGCCGCCCGACGCCGTACACGAACGGGGGTCCCAGGGTTGCAAGGCCTCGGTTGAGCTCGACGGTGCCGCCAGGTTCGAGTTGCCGGCCAGCGGGCCCGAGGTGGTGGTCGTCGTGGTCGAGACGGAACCCGACGTCGTGGTCGACGTCGAGGTCGTCACCCCGGGCGAGGACGTGCTCGGGGGAGCGTTGACGGCGAAATTCGATCCGGTCACGAGCACGACATCGGCGCCGTCCTTCGACGAGAGCGTGGAGCCGACATCGATCGTGCTCGTCGTCGCGCTCGAGCTGGTGCCACGTTCTTGGGAGCCGCTCTCGATCATCCCGGGGTCATAGCCGAGGACCGACAGCCCCGACAGATCGGACTGGAGTCGAAGGGCGTCGTCCTGCTGCTGGGGACTGGCGTAGAGCACGGCGGTCTCGGTCGTCGACGCGCTCGCCTCGGTGTCGGTCACCGACGTGACGTCGTACCCCAGTGCCTCGAGCGCTTTGGCGGTCTGCGATCCGCCGTCGTAGGTCCCTGAGCCGTTCTCGACCGCGACGGTGAACGACGAGGGTGGCGGGAGGGCGCGACCCGACGCGTTCTGCGTGGGGGTCGTGCCCAGGAACTGGGCGACCACTTTGCTGTCCTGGGGCTGCACAGGGAAGACGACATCCCCGTACCCCCCGCCGCGGTAGTAGTAGCCCTGCCCGTCCTCGACGATGGGCAGCGTGTACTGCGGTGTGGCGAAGGGGCTCAGGTGGTGGAACTCGAGGACGAGGTGCGCCATCGACGAGGCCGAGAAGCCGGTGTCGACCTCCAGGTTCCCCGCCAACGAGTCGATCAGCTCCGAGTCGGTGACGAAGTTGTCCAGACCGCGCTTGGCGACCGCCGAGCCCAGCACTCGCAGGAACTCGTGGTCCCGGCGGATCCGGCTGAGGTCGCTCTGGGGGTCATAGGGCCAGTCGTAGGACGCGAGCCCGGCATCGTCGCGTGGCTGGTACTGGAGGTGTCGGGCGCGGACCACGGCCAAGGTCTCGAACCCGTTGAGCGAGACGCAGCCCGCCTTGGGCTCGTTGAGCGACGACTGCTTGTCGTAGACGGGCATGGGGAAGTACATCTTCACGCCACCGAGGGCGCTGACAACGCCTTGGAAGCTGTCGAAGTTCAACTCGACGTAGTGCTGGATGGGGATGCCGAAATCCTCGGTGATCGCCGCGATGAGCTGGCTGGGCCCGCTCGGATCACCGAGGGCGGCGTCGATCTTGTTCACCCCGTCGGCGCGGGCGTTGGGGACGAACGTGTCGCGCGGGATCGACAAGATGGCGGCTTTGTGGTGGTCGGGGTCGAGGTGGAGGATCATCACCACGTCGCTGTTGACGCCGGTCACGCCTTCATCACACAACCCGAACGCGGTGCTCTGTTGCTTGAGCCCGCACCGCGTCGTCGACCCGATCAGGAGGATGTTCTGGACGTCGCGCTCGGCCCCGGTGGCCTGGACCTGGGCCAGGTGCTCGACGTGCACCCGGTGGATCCGGTTGTTCTCGTACCAGAGGAACGCGGCCCCCGCCGCGGCGATGAGCAGGACCAGGCCCACGATGCTCGACACCGCGATGATGACCCGTCGCCGGCGTCGGCGCGACGACACGGCTCGGCGTGCTTCTCGGCGCCCTCGACGGGACAGCGGCGCTTCGGCCGGCTCGCCGCCGTCGGGCTCCGGGGCATGGCTCGCCCCGGGGTCGCCGGCCGGCTCGTCGGACACGGGCTGAATCTACAGTCCGGCCTGGGCGGCGAAGAGGGCGGGCGTCAGGGCCGCCAGGTGCGCGTTCGCACACCCGACCGGCGCGCTCAGGGGCCGGGCCGGAACGTGATCCGGGCGCGTCGGGCCTCTTTGACGTAGCCGTTGTCGACGAACCACCGGGCCGAGTCGGCCACGGCCTCCTCGGCCGGTCGCGGCGCGTAGCCGAGCTCCTTGCGGGCCCGGGAGTCGTCGAACGCCATCCGCGTCGTCGACATCCGGGCCGCTTCGAGTGGGACCGAGGGATGGCGCCGCAGCAGGCGTCCCTCGACGAGCTCCGAGACATGGGCCACACCGAGTGACAGCGACCGGGGGACGTGCAGCCTGGCCCGGGGAAGACCGGTGCAGGCGGCGAGGATCTCCGAGCAGGTGCTGCAGCGAATAGTTCTCGCCCCCCAGGATGTAGCTGCGCCCGATGTCACCTCGCTCCAGAGCGAGCACGTGCCCCGCCGCCACGTCGTCGACGTGGGCGACGTTCAGCGTGGTGTCGACGTACCCCGGGACCCTGCCGTTGAGATAGTCGAGGACGAGGCGCCCGGTCGGGGTCGGCACCCGGTCGCGCGGCCCGAGCGGGAACGTCGGCATGACGATCGTCACCGGCACACCCTGGGCCGCGGCCCGGAGCACCTCGTGCTCGGCCACGTACTTGGACCGCTTGTAGGACCCGAAGAGGTGGCTCACGTCGGGATAGTTGCGCTCGTCCGCCGCGCTGCGGTGCGCGCCGTCGAGGCCGAGGGTGCCGACCGTGCTCGTGTAGACCATGCGCTCGACGCCGGCCGATCGCACCGCGTCCAGCACGTGCAACGTCCCACCCACGTTGACGTCGTAGAACTGGCGGTTGTCGCGGGCCCAGAACCGGTAGAGCGCGGCGACGTGGAACACCGCCCGCGCGCCGCGCAGGGCCCGGCCCATCCCCTCGGCGTCGCGCACGTCGACCTGGACCTGCTCGACGTCGAGCCCCTCGAGGTTCGTCCGGTCGGCCCCGGGCTCCACCAGCGCCACGGCCGCCACGTCGCGCCCGAGCAGGACCCGGAGCACGGCCGAGCCGATGAAGCCGCTGGCGCCGGTGACCGCGACCCGGTCGCCCGGTCCCAGGACCAGCGCCAGGTCGCGTCGCCCGTCGTCGTCGGTCCCCGGGCTCATCCCGGGGACCGACGCAGGGCGCCCTTGGCCATCGTCCGGCCCACCTCCCAGAACAACCCCGACCCGCGCGCCGCGGCGCCGAGCACGTCGTCGAGCGCATCCACGAAGTACTCGACCTCCTCTTCGCCCGCCACGAGGGGAGGGAGGAGCTTCACCACGTTCGTGTTGTCCGCCGCGACCTGGGTGAGGATGCCGTGGCGGTGGTAGAGCGGGACCACCACGAGCTGTGAGAACAACGCCGTGCGCATGGCCTCGAGCGCGGTCCACCGTCGCCGCAGCGCCCGGGACTCGGGCTTGTCGAACACGAGCCCGATCATGAGCCCCTTGCCCCGGACCTCGGCCAGGAATTCGTGCCGCTCCACCAGCGGCTCGAGGGCCTTGGTGAACGCATCGCCGGTCCGCCGGGCGCGGTCGACGATGTCCTCGTCGTCGAATGCCTGGAGCGTCGCCAGCCCCGCCACCATGGCGAGCTGGTTCATGGAGAACGTCGAGGAGTGGACCACGGCCCGGTCCATCGAGCTGAACACGCTGTCGAAGACCTTGGCCGACGACAACATCGCCCCGACGGGGATGTAGCCCCCCGACAACGCCTTGGACACGGTGACGATGTCGGGTTGCAGGTCCCAGTGCTCGTGGCAGAAGAACTTGCCGGTGCGACCGAGCCCGGCTTGGACCTCGTCCATCACGAAGAGCGTCTTGTGGCGCCGGCACAGTTCCTGGACGGCGCGCCAGTACTCCTCGGGGGCGAGGTTGACACCCTTGCCCTGGATCGGCTCGACCACGAAGGCGGCGACGTCGCCTCGGCGCAGCTCGCGGGCCAGCGCGTCGATGTCGCCGAACGCCACGCACGTCGTGGGCAGCAGTGGGCCGAACCCGTCTCGGAACTCGTGTCCTCCGTTGAGCGAGAGCGCCCCGGTCGTGAGCCCGTGGAAGCCGTGGTCGCAGTAGACGATCCGGTCCCGTTTGGTGTGGGCCCGGGCGAACTTGATGGCCGACTCGATGGCCTCGGCCCCCGAGTTGGTGAAGAAGGCACGTTCGATGCCGGCGTGTGACCGCGTCACCAACGCCTCGGCCAGCAGCCCCGGCAACAGCGCACAGTCCATCTGCACCAGATTGGGCAGATCGGCGTCCAGGGCCTCGTGCAGGGCCCGGGTCACGCCGGGGTGGGCGCGCCCCAGCGCGAACACGCCGAACCCCGACAGGAAGTCGAGGTACCGCCGACCATCGGCGTCATAGAGGTAACAGCCCTCGCCGCGCTCGTAGTAATGGTCGAACCCGATCGTCTTGAGCACGCGACCCATCTGCGGGTTCATGTACTGCGCCTGGAGCCGGAAGTTCTCACCGCGACGGGCTCGGAGGACTTCTTGCAACTCGAACGGCATCGATGGCTCCCGGTATGCGCGCGACGCGGCTCAGAATACCGGGGCCCATCTGCCGCTCCGGACGTCGCGCCCGCGGCGAGGAGGCCCCCGCAGCCCCCTCCGGCGCCACCGGCGAGGTCCCCCTTCTGGGCCAAACGCCCCGCGCCAGGCACCCGACAAATCCCCCGCGACCAGGCACGATCCGGGAAATCCCGCTGAGTGAGTTAATAACCCTCCGGGGCGTTCCGATACCTCAAGGGTGAGGACCGCCCCCCCGGAGACCGATCGCGTCGTCGACGCTGCACCTCGGCGACTCCGTGCCTGGCGAACCCGCATCGGGCTCGTCCTGGTCGTGGCGACGACGATGGCGGTGGTGGCGACCTTCGTGCCCGCACCGCGCGCCGTGACCGCGCTCGGTGCCGCGGTGCATCCCGTGTCGCCGGCCCCGGCCCCCGCCACGCGCGCCGACGCCGGGTCGGGCTCGGGGACGGGGCCCGGCAACGACCCGACGACCAACATCGCACCCTCGCCCAATTTCCTCGCGAGCTGCGCGGGCAACTCCTACGACAACTCTCCCGCGTGCCAGAACGCCGTGCTGGGCGCGATCGACAACGCCCGCAACCTTGAGGGCCTGCCCGGCCTCACCCTCCCCGGCGACTGGTCCGCGCTCACGCCGCAACAGCAACTCTTCACCGCCACCAACCTGGAGCGCACGGTGCGGGGCCTCCCGGCGCTCTCGGGCATGGCCACCGCACTGGACCAGGCCGCGCAGGCCGCCGCCACCCAGAACGCGGATCCCTCCGCGCCGGCGGGCTTCCCGTGGTCGTCGTGGGGTGGCAACTGGGCCGGCGCAGTCGGCAACCCCCTCGAGGCCATCTACTTCTGGATGTACGACGACGGCCTCGGCTCCAACAACCTCGACTGCGTCACCGGGAACACCTCGGGATGCTGGGGGCACCGCAACAACATCTTGATGGCCCTGCACTGCGCGCCTTGTCTCATGGGCACCGGCTTCGACGCCACCGCCTACCAGGGCGCCCCGAGCTGGACGGAGCTCCTCGTCGACACGTCGGGAGCCCAGGCCCTCGACTTCAGCTGGAGCACCGTGGTCGGCACCCTGCCCGGTGCGTCGGTGTCCAAGCCCCTCAATGCCCCCGCGGTCGGCATCGCCTCGATGCCCAACGGCCAGGGCTACTGGCTCACCGCGGCTGACGGTGGCGTGTTCGCCTTCGGGACCGCGCCCTTCTACGGATCCATGGGCGGCACCCACCTGGCGGCGCCCATCGTCGGCATCGCCTCGACGCCCGACGGCCTCGGGTACTGGTTGGTCGCGGCGGACGGCGGCCTCTTCGCCTTCGGTGACGCCGGCTTCTACGGGTCGATGGGCGGCCACTCCCTGGCCCGCAAGGTCGTCGGCATCGCCGCGACGCCCGACGGCCACGGCTACTGGGAGGTCGCGGCGGACGGCGGCCTCTTCGCCTTCGGTGACGCCGGCTTCTACGGGTCGATGGGCGGCCACCCCCTGGCCAAGCCGGTGGTGGGCATGGCGCCGACCCGCGACGGCCGCGGCTACTGGGAGGTCGCCTCGGACGGCGGCATCTTCGCCTTCGGCGACGCCCCGTATCTCGGCTCCATGGGTGCGGTCTCGCTCTTCCGACCCGTCGTCGCCATGTCGTCGACGCCCGACGGCCACGGCTACTGGCTCACCGCCTCGGACGGCGGCATCTTCGCCTTCGGCGACGCCCCCTTCCGGGGCTCGACGGGCGGTGAGGCCCTCCACGCGCCGATCGTGTCCATGACACCCTCGTCCACGTCGGGCTACTGGCTGGCGGCCTCCGACGGCGGCATCTTCAGCTTCGGGGTCCCCTTCCACGGCTCCATGGGCTGAGCGACACCTTCCCTCGGGGGGCCGCTCTCAGCCCCGGGCGCACGACGCGCCCGTCTCGCGCTCGTGGCCCCGCCACCCCGGCTCGTCGCTCACGGGCCAGAAGTCGCCGGTGTCGACGTCTTGGACGTACGGCACCGCCGTCGCGATCCCGGACTGCGCCTCGGTGGCGATGCGGGCCACCGCCTCGAGCAGCGTGTCGACATCGACCTCGGTGCTCGAGATCCCGCAGCTGGCGCGCACCGCCCCGGGCATGAGGCGGTGGTCCCCCGCCCGGACCTGCTCTCGGTAGGCGTCGATCGCGGCGGGCGGCAAGCCCAGGAGCCGGATGAGATAGGGATGGGCGCAGAAGCACCCGTGCCGCACGCCGATGCCCCATTCGGCGCTCAACCGGGCCGCCACCAGGGCGTGGTCCACGCCCTGCACCACGAAGGCGGCGATGGCAAGGGTGTCGGTGTCGAGCGACGGGCCAAGCACGCGCACCCCCTCGATGGCGGCGAGCCCGCGCCGGAGCCGAGCCGCCAGCGCGTGCTCGTGGGCGGCGATCGTGTCCCACCCGATGCGCCCGAGCTCGGTCAGCGCCGCCTCGAGCGCGACCGCCCCGATCACGTTGGGCGACCCCGCCTCCTCGCGTTCGGGGGGCTCGGTCCACCACACCTCGTCGAGGTCGACGAGGTCCACGGCCCCCCCGCCCGCCAAGAACGGATCACCGTCGGCGAAGGCGCCGGCCGGCCCCACGAGCACGCCCGCGCCGAACGGCGCATAGAGCTTGTGACCGCTGAACGCCACGAAGTCGGCCTGCGCCGGGATGGGCCGGTGGGGGGCGAGCTGCGCCGCGTCGAGCACGACCGGCACCCCGCGCTCGTGGGCGGCGTCCACGATCTCGGCTACCGGTGGCACCCATCCCGTCACGTTCGACGCCCCGGTGAGGGCGAGCACCCGGGGTCGCGGTGTCTGCTCCAACCCCGCCACGACGTCGTCGGTCTCGAAGGTCCCGTCGGGCCCGCACTCGACGTAGCGCCGGTTCGCCACCCGTCCCCATGGCAACAGGTTGGCGTGGTGCTCCACCACCGTCGTGAGCACCACGTCGTCGGGCTCGAACCGGAGCCGGTAGGCGAGCTGGTTGAGCGCCTCGGTGGTGTTGCGGCACAGGATGGCGATGTCGCCCTCCCGGCTCGCGCCGGCGAAGGCGAGAGCGCTGTCGCGGGCCGACTCGTACGCCGCTGTTGCCAGGCGCGACTTGAACCCCGCACCGCGGTGGACGCTCGAGTACATGGGCACGAATTCCTCGACCGCGGCCATCACCGAAGGAAAGGCGCTGGTCGAGGCGGCGGCGTCGAGGTTCACGTAGCGCCGTTGGGTTCCGTCGACGCACGGGACGCGTGTCTCGTCGCCCACCAACCGGGCGGGCGGCTCCACCGGCTCGGTCACGACCCAAGTCTACGGGCGCACCGTCGCGCCCTCCCACGACAACGGCCGGTACCATCGGCTCCGTGGACGACGTGGTGGAACAGTGGTCCGATGGCCTCGACGGGGAGGCCGACGAAGGCCTGATTGACGACGGCCACCTGATCGACGACGGCCTGATTGTCGACGACGACGTGGTCGCCCACGGTGACGTGCTCGCCGACGACCTCACGTCAGCCGAGCTCGACATCGACGGGACGCTGTTGGACTCCATCGAGACCGAGCTCGCCGATGTGGAGCGTGCCCTCGCCCTGCTCGACGAGGGCACCTACGGACAATGCGAGCACTGCGGCGCCATCATCGACGACGACGTGTTGGCCCACACACCGACCGCCCGCTTCTGCGCCCAGCACCTGCCCTTCGCGCTGCGCTGACCGGCGAGGCTGATTGACCCGCTAGGCCGGCCTGGGCGGCCGGGGCCGGGTTCGGGTTCTAGCCCTTCTTGGTCTCCCAGAAGATCGTGTCGATCTCCTTGATCTGGTCGAGCAGGCCCTGGCCGACCTTGGGGTCGTTGGTCTTCTTCGTCTCGCCCGCCGCCTTGGTGGCCTTCCAGAACAGCTCGTGCAGCTGCGGATACTTGGCCAGGTGGTCGGGCTTGAAGTAGTCGGTCCACAGCACCCAAAGGTGGTGCTTCACGAGGTCGGCCCGCTCCTCCTTGATGAAGACCGCACGCTCCTTGAACACCTCGTCGTCCGACGCGTTGAACTTCTCCATGCACGCCTTGACCGACTCGGCCTCGATCCTCGCCTGCGCGGGGTCGTACACGCCGCAGGGGAGGTCGCAGTGGGCGTGCACGGTCAGGGGAGGGGCGATCCGGTCGACGGACGACATGAGGCGGTCGACGATGCGCATGGGTGGGGCTCCTTCGTGCAGAGTGAACTCGATGGGGGTCGCGCTCACATTACCCACAGAAGGCAAAGGGTGAACCCTGCGGTCCAGGGCGCTGTCGAGGGCGCTGTCCAGGGCCGACGGTGTCCGGCCGGCCGGCGCCGGCCCGGTGCGCGCTGGCTCGGAGTCGGGGTCGCCGCCGCCCTTGCCGTCACGGGTGCCGTCGGCGCCGTGGTCGTCCGCCCGCGCCGGGTGGCGGTCGAGGGCAGGAGCATGGAGCCCACCCTGGCGCCGGGCGACCGCCTTCTCGTCGTGCGCGCCCCGACCCTGCACGCGGGCGACGTCGTAGCGGTGCGCGACCCCCGCGACGCCAAGCGGGTCCTCGTCAAGAGGGTGGGTGCAGTCCTCGAGGACGAGATCGTGCTCCGGGGTGACAACCCCGAGGTGTCCACCGACAGCCGGAGCTTCGGGCCGGTGCCGACCTCCGCCGTCCTCGGCCGGGTGATCCGCCGCTACGCCCCCTCCTGGCGTGCCGGCTCGGTGCGCTGAGCGCGAGAGTGCGGAGATCGTCGGCGTGGGGAGTACGCTCGCCGTGATGGCCTGGTTGGAAACGCAGCTCGAGCGGTTGCTCGCCCCCGACTACCTCGCCGGCCTCCCCGAGCGCTCGCTCGAGGACGTGCGGGCGATGCGCGCCGAGTGCCAAGAAGCCGAGACGGCGGTGTCGTACCTGCGCCGCATGGCCCAAGGGCGATTGGACCTCGTCCACGCCTGTCTCGACCACCACGGCGACGCCGGCGACGATCTCGACTCCCTGGTGGAGCGGCTGCCGTCGATCATCGGCTCGGGACCGGCGCGTCCGCAGGGCTATGGCCGCCTGCCGTCACAGATGTCACCCGACCTCGACCGGGACGATCTCACCGTGGAGCTCGACGCCGTGCTCGACGCGGAGCACACCGCCGCTGCTCACGACGATGAGCGAAGCCGAGCTCCGTACCGTGGGCGAGCAGCTCACCGCCATCGAGCAGCGCATCTCGGACCAGCGGCGCGCCCTGCACGAGCGCATCGACACCCTGCAGGCTGAGATCGTCAGCCGGTACAAGACAGGCGAGGCGTCGGTCGACGGCCTGCTGGCCTGATCGCCGGTCCGATCACCCGAGGAGTCCAGCCGTGCCCAAGCAACTCCCTGATCGCTGGGGCGACCTCGGTGCCTTCATCCGAGAGCAACGGTCCACGGCCCGGCTCTCGCTGCGGAGGCTGTCGGAGCTGGCCGGGATCTCCAACCCCTACCTGAGCCAGATCGAGCGGGGACTGCGCCGCCCTTCGGCCGAGATCCTCCAACAGATCGCCAAGGCGCTACGCATCTCCGCCGAGACGCTCTACGTCCAGGCGGGCATCCTCGAGCCCGGCACGGGCGAGACCGACCTGGCACGCGAGATCCTCGCCGATGCCCATCTGACCGAAGAGCAGAAGCAGGCGCTCATCCGCATCTACCTGTCCTTCCGCCACGAGAACGACGACCAGCCCGAGAGCGACGACGCGCCGGAGTCCGAGGACGCCGCCGAGATGGTGGCCGGCCCGGCAGGGACCTCGGCGGGCCTGTAGGAGGGCCCGGCTCGACGCCGTCGGCCACCGAGCGGGCGCCCGCCGAGCCGTCGAGCGCCGGACGGTCCCCACGAACTCCCAGGTAGGCTCACCGCCGGTGCGTCGCCTCTCAGTACTCTCCCTTCACACCTCGCCCCTGGCCCAACCCGGGACCGGGGACGGCGGGGGGATGAACGTCTACGTCCGAGAGCTGTCCACCGCCCTGGCCCGGGCCGGCGTGGAATGCGACGTCTACACGCGGGCGTGGTCCGAGGCGGTGCCGGCGACCGTCGCGGTGGAGCCCGGACTCCGTGTCCACCACGTGCCGGCGGGCCCCTTGGGCCCCATGGCCAAAGAAGAGCTCCCTTCGGTCGTCGACGAGTTCACCGACAACGTCCTTTCCCTCATGACTTCGGGGGCAGGCGTCGACCCCCTGGTGCACGAGGAGACCGGGTTCGACGCCGTCCACGCCAACTACTGGCTGTCGGGTCTCGCCGGTCACCGCATCAAGCACGAGCTCGACCTGCCTCTCGTGTCGACGTTCCACACCCTGGCCCGGGTGAAGGCCGAGGCGAGCCCGGAAGAGGTGTCGAGCGACGAGCCCCACCGGCGCGCCGAAGCCGAGGCCACCATCATGCGCTGCTCGGACGTGGTGCTGGCATCGTGCTCGGTCGAGGCGGCGCAGCTGGCGGAGCTCTACGACGGCGACCCCGCCCGCATCCGCGTCGTCGCACCCGGGGTGGATCACGCCTTCTTCGGCCCCGGCCACCGCCCCCAGGCTCGTCGCGCCCTCGGACTGCCCGAGCACGACCCTCTGTTGTTGTTCGTGGGACGGATCCAACCCCTCAAGGGTGCCGACGTGGCCGTACGCGCCCTGGCGGCCATGCACGACCACCCCGACGCGCACCTCCTCGTGGTCGGAGGGCCGAGCGGTCCCCGTGGCGAAGAGCACCTCGCCTCGCTGCAGAAGCTCGTGGGTGAGCTCGGGCTGGCGGCGCGGGTGCGCTTCGAGGAGCCGCAACCGCACGAGCTGCTCTCCACGTACTACCGCGCCGCGGACCTCTGCATCGTGCCGAGCCGGTCCGAGTCCTTCGGCCTGGTGGCGCTCGAGGCGGCCGCGTGTGGGACGCCGGTCGTCGCCGCTGCGGTCGGGGGCCTCACGACCCTGGTCGAACACGGGCACACCGGGCTCGTCGTCGACCCCTCGACCCCCGAGGCGTTCGCCCGGGCGGCCTCGCACGTTCTGGCCGACCCGCTGTTGGCCGAGCGTCTGGCCACCGGCGCGGTCGTCCGGTCCCGCCGCTACACCTGGGCGCAGGCGGCATCGTTGCTGCGTGCGACCTACGAGGAGCTCACGGCCGAGCGACTCGTCGACTGCCGCTGACCTCGAGCTCCGGACCCCGGCTGCGTGCCTCCCGCCGACATCGCCTCACCCGAGGAGCGCGCCGCCTGTGATGCGGTGATCCAGCACTGGTCGGCCGCCCGCCTCGCCGAAGGAAGCGCGGTGGTGGCCGTCGACCACCAGCCCGAGGCAGGTCGGTGGTATCTCCGGTTGCGGGGCGAGGAGAAGGACTTCGTCACGGTGTGGCTCACCGTCCGACAGCGGACGCTGCACCACGAGGCGCAGGTCATGCCGGCGCCCGAGGTGAACGTCGAAGCGACATTCGAGTACCTCTTGCGTCGCAACGTCGATCTGTACCAGATGCGGTTCGCCCTCGGCGCCGAGGACGCGGTGTACCTCGTCGGAGAAATTCCCGTCAACTCGGTCACCGACGACGAGCTCGATCGCATCGTCGGTTCGAGCCTCGCGTACGTCGACGAGTACTTTCCCACAGCCATGAGCATCGGGTTCGCGGGTCGGTACCGGCGCCGCCGTCCTGCGTGACGCGACATGTCGCGCGCGCGAATGCGCGCGCGCATCGATGTCCACGCGACATTGCTTCGGCGCGCGCGTCGCGTAGGGGCTAGGGTGCCAAGGCGCACGGCCCGAGGGGCTGGTGATGTCGGTCGATCGGGGAAGTGCGACCGGTGTCCAGGGTTCCTCGGGCCGCGCCGCGTCACCACGGTCGCCGGGATCGGAGTCACCGCGCTCACCAGATCGTTGTCAGCGCAGTCCACGCAACGGTTGTCAGTACGGTCCACGCAACGGTTGTCACCCGGTTCGTCATTGCGGTCGGCACCCGGCTCGTCACCACCCTCTCCGGCATCGTCACTAGCGTGGCCACGGTGAAAACGAAGTTGCTCGTCGTCGGTGGTGGACGTATGGGTGGCGCGCTCGTCCACGGGCTTCTGGGCGCCGGGTGGAGCCCGAGCGACATCGTCGTGGTCGAGCCCGCGGCGCAACGCCGGGCGCAGCTCACCGACGAGCTCCCAGGCGTCGAGGCCTTCGCCGACATCGCCCACGCGCCTGCCGCGCCCGCCGCGGTCGTCGCCGTCAAGCCGGGCGTGGGTGAAGAGGCGTGCCGGGGTCTGTCGGGCACCGGGGTGGCTCGGGTCCTCTCCATCATGGCGGGCGTGCCCCTGGACCGCCTCGAATCGTGGCTCCCGCGGGCCACGGCGGTGGTGCGGGCCATGCCCAACACCCCCGCCACGGTCGGAGCGGGCATCTCCGCCATCGCGGCCGGGTCGAGGGTGACCGAGCCCGACCTGCTGTGGGCCGAGGAGCTCCTGGGCGCGGTGGGATGCGTCGTCCGCCTCCCCGAGACCTCGCTCGACGCCGTCACGGGCCTGTCGGGCTCAGGTCCGGCCTATGTGTTCCTGGTGGTCGAAGCCCTGATCGACGCGGGCATGGCCGTGGGGCTGTCGGAAGAGGTGAGCCGGCTCCTCGTCATCGAGACCCTGAGCGGCTCGGCCCGGCTCCTGGCGGAGTCGGGAGAGGCACCCGAGCGCCTCCGCGAAGCGGTGACCTCGCCCGGCGGCACGACCGAGGCCGGCCTGCGGGTGCTCGAGGACCGGGGGATCCGGGTGGCGATCACCGCGGCCGTGGCCGCGGCCACCGAGCGCTCCCGGCGTCTGGCGCGCTGAGCCTCGTCGACCCCCGGGGCCGGGTCCCGCCCCCGTGCCCCGGCCCCGCTGGCCCGCCGAGCAGCAGCTTTCTGGAGTTCTCACTTTCCAACATTCACCACATTGGCGTACAGTCGCCTCAGGCGGGAGAGGGGTGATTCCACTGAGCGCAGATGACGTCACCAGCGCTCGTTACCTGACTGTACGCGAGGTAGCGAGCACGCTGAGAGTGTCCAATATGACCGTGTACCGATTGATCAATGCAGGAGAGCTCCCTGCAGTACGTGTTGGCAAGTCGTTCCGTCTCCGTGAGGATGACGTGAACCGCTACCTGGCGGACCGGTACACGCAGGCCGGCTGACTCCCGCCGGCGGCCTGGGCGACGGGCAGGTCGTTCCGCCGCGCGCTGCCGGATCGGTCTTTGTGCTGACCGACTACGGGCTTGTCGACGAATTCGCCGGCGTGGTGCGGGCCAGCGTGGCGCGGCACGCGCCGGGCGCTCCGATCATCGACCTGACCCACGACGTGGCGCCGTTCGACATCAGAGCGGGCGCGCTGGCGCTGGTGCGCGCCGTGCCGCATCTGGGTCCCGGCGTCGTGCTGGGAGTCGTCGACCCCGGGGTGGGGACCGCGAGGCGTGCGATCGCGCTGACGACACCTGGTCGCGATGACGAAGGCCCGCGTCACTTGGTGGGACCGGACAACGGCCTGCTCATCTGGGCCGCGCAGGTCCTCGGAGGCATACGACGCGCCATCGCGATCCGTCGGCCTCCTTCGTCGTCGGCCCCCGACCACGGGCCGACGTTCGACGGGCGCGACGTCTTCGCCCCGGCCGCGGCCCGGTTGTGGCAGGGCGTGCCGGCGACAGCGCTCGGGGAGGATGTCGACCCCGCCGGCCTCGTGTGTCTCGCCGCCCCGCGGCTCGCGGTGGAGCCGGGCCTGGTCGAGACCGAGGTGCAGTGGGTGGACCGGTTCGGCAACGTGCAGCTCGCGGCGGGCCCCGACGACGTGGTCGCGGCGGCGCTGGGGACCGAGCTCGAGGTCGTCGGGGCCTCCACCCATCGGGCCCGGCGGGTGGAGGCGTTCGCCGAGATCGGTCCCGGCGGGCTGGGACTGATCGTCGACGCCAACGGCCGGCTGGCCCTGGTGTGCGACCGCCGGTCCGCCGCTACCGTGCTCGGCATGCGAGCGGGCGACGCGGTGACGCTCCGGGCCGGTGTCGTGGCTCCCTCCGCACCATGAACCTCGCCACGCTCGTCGATCACCACGCCGCGGGCGATCGCGCCCTGCACGCCGATGGTCGGTGGCACACCTGGGGTGAGGTGCGCGGCCGGGCGAGGGCGGTGGCGGGCGCGCTGGCCGGGCTCGGCGTCGGTCCCGACGACCGGGTGGCGATCGTGTGGCCCACGTCGGTCGACTTCGTGGTCGCCTATCTCGGGGTCCTCGCGTGCGGTGCCGTGGCGGTTCCTCTCAACCCCAACAGCCCTGCCAACGAGCTCGGCCGTGAGCTGGAGGTGGTCGAGCCGGCGGTGATCCTCGCCGGTGGCCGGGTCGGGCCGGTCCCGAGCGTCGCGCACGTCGTGCTTCCGGCCGCCGAGCTCGACGCGGCGGACGAGCTCGAGGCCTGGGAGAATCTCTCCGCTGCGGCGACACCGGGGCCCGACGAGGAGCATCACGTGCACCCGGTCGAGCGAGCCGACTCCGATCTGGCGGTCTTGCTGTTCACGTCGGGCACGGCGGGCGAGCCCAAGGCGGCCATGCTCACCCACGGCAATCTGACGGCCAACCTGCAACAGATGCTCCGCATCCCCGAGATCCTGCGTGCCGACGACGTCGGGATCGTGGCCCTGCCGCTGTTCCACATCTTCGGGCTGAACGTGGCGTTGGGTCTGTCGGTGGCCACGGGCGCCGCGTTGGTGTTGGACACACGCTTCGATCCCGAGTCGTCGCTGCGACAGGTCCAGGAGCTGGGCGTGACGACGTTGCTCGGCGTCCCGACGATGTTCGCGGCGTGGGCCGACATCGCCGGCTCGGACGGCGCCGAGGGTTCACCCCTCGCCGGCGTGCGTCGGGCCATCTCGGGCGCGGCGGCGCTCGACGCCGACGTGGCACTGCGCTTCGAGCGCCGCTACGGCATCGAGATCTGGCAGGGCTACGGCCTCACCGAGGCGTCACCGGCCGTGTCGACGTCGCTGGGGACGGGACGGAACCGCCCAGGCTCGGTGGGTCGACCCCTGCCCGGCGTCGAGGTGCAGCTGGTCGACGACGAGGACGAGACCGTGCTCGAAGGCGACACCGGGGAGATCTGGGTCCGGGGCGACAACGTCTTCGCTGGGTACTGGCGCGACGCCACCGCGACCGCGGCGGTGCGCACCGACGACGGCTGGCTGCGAACCGGCGACATCGGCGTGATCGGCGACGAGGGCGACCTCTTCGTCGTCGACCGGTCCAAGGATCTGGTCATCGTCTCGGGCTTCAACGTCTTCCCCGCCGAGGTCGAAAGGGTGATCGCGTCGATCCCCGGGGTGTCCGAGGTGGCGGTCATCGGCCGCCCCGACCCGCACACGGGCGAAACGGTCGAAGCGGTGGTGGTGGCTGCCCCCGGGGCGGCGGTGACCGAAGAACTGGTGCGCGCCTACTGCTCGGCCAACCTGACGCGCTACAAGTGTCCGACGACGATCAGGTTCGTGACCGAGCTTCCCCGTGGGCTGGTGGGCAAGGCGTTGCGGCGGGCGCTGCGCGACCCCGGCTCCTGAGGACACCTACCTCGTCGGGTCGCACCCCCGGTGCCGTGGGCGACTTGGTGCCCGGTACCTCGGCGTCGGTACGATCCGCGCCATGGTGGTCCCTTCTGCGCGTCGTATCCCCGAGGCCACGGTGGCCCGACTTCCGGTGTACCAACGGATCCTCCTCGAGTTGGTCCGCGCCGGCACGACCACCGTGTCGTCGGACCAGCTGGCCGAGATGGCCCGGGTCAACGCGTCCAAAGTGCGAAAGGACCTGTCGTTCCTGGGCTCGTTCGGCACGCGCGGGTCGGGGTACGAGGCGCAATTCCTCCTGACGCAGATCGACCGTGAGCTCGGCCTCCACGGGGATTGGCCCGTCGCCATCGTGGGCCTCGGCAACCTGGGCCGGGCCCTGGCCAACTCCCAGGGATTCACCTCCCGCGGCTTTCGGGTGGCGGGGTTGTTCGACGTCGAGCCCTCGCTCCTCGGGAGCGAGATCGGCGGTGTGCGCGTTCACCACGTGGACGAGTTCGAGCGGGTCTCGGCGCAGGACCCGCCCTCGATCGGTGTCATTGCCACACCCGCCTCGGCCGCCCAGGAGGTGGCCGACCGCATGGTCACCGCCGGGGTCGGGTCGGTGCTGAATTTCGCCCCCCGGGTCCTCACGGTCCCCCCCGAGGTGCTGCTGCGTTACGTCGACCTGTCGATCGAGCTGCAGGTCATGAGCTTCTATCTGTCGCACCGTGACATCCCGGGCACCGCACCCACCTGGTCACAGCTTCCCCACGCCGTCGGTCTCAGCTCGGCCGAGCCCGGCTGACCCGCGCCCGGGGTCCTCACCCGGGCTCTATCGTGATGCCACCCGAATGAGAGCCCGGTCTGGCATCCGGCTGCGCCGACCGGCATCCTGGTAGGGAGGGACGCGGTCCACCGAGGGCCGGGTTTCCCGCTGTGGGTCGGCCGCCCGCGCAAGGAGCTCTGCGAGACGTTGTCGCTCATCGTCGTTGGACTCGAGCAGCACCAGGTCCCGCTGGACGTGCTCGAAAGGGTCGCCATTGCCGAGGACGACCTCGGCAAGGTGGTCGCGGGCCTCCGGGACCGGGCCAACCTGGCCGAAGTGGTGGTCCTCTCGACGTGCATGCGGACCGAGCTCTACGCCGTGGTGGAGCGCTTTCACGAAGGGGTCACCGACCTCCAGGAGTTCCTGGCGGGGATGGCCGGGACGCCGGTGGACACGCTCGACGGGCGCTGGACGGTGTTCTTCGACGACGCCGTGGCCGGACACCTCTTCGAAGTTGCCGCCGGCCTTCGTTCGAGCGTCCTGGGCGAGTCCGAGGTCCTGGGCCAGGTGCGACGCGCCCTCGAGCGCGCCCAGGCCGAGCACGCCGCTGGGCCTGTCCTTTCGGGTCTGTTCCGTCACGCGGTGCAGGCGGGCCGCCATGTCCGCTCCACCACTGCCATCGCCCAGGGCACGACGTCGTTGTCGCACGTGGCGGTGGAGCTCGCCGCTTCACGTCTCGGGGGCTCGCTGGCGGGCCGCCACGTCGTCGTCGTCGGTGCCGGTGAGATGGGCGAGGGCATGGTCGACGCCCTCGCTGGTCACAGCGACGTGGCGCAGCTCGTGGTGGCCAACCGCACGGTCGGTCGGGCGACGACGTTGGCCGCACGCGTCGGTGGCACCGGCGTGGGCCTCGCCGGTCTGGGCGACGCCCTGGCCGGAGCGGACGTGGTGTTCGTCTCCACGGCCGCCTCGCTGCCGGTACTGGACGCGGAGCTGCTCGCGCCGGCCGCCGCGGCGCGCGGCACCACCGGCGGCAGTGCCCCACTCGTGGTCGTCGATCTCGGGGTGCCGCGCAATGTCGACCCGACCGTGGTGGGCATCTCCGGCGTCGATCTCCTCGACATGGACGATCTCACCGAACACGCCGAGCGGGCCATGGCGGGACGCCGGGCCGAGTTGTCCGCCGCCCAGGAGATCGTGGCGGAGGAAGTCGAGCGCTACCGGGCCGAGGAGCGGGCCAGGGGAGCGGCTCCGGTGGTCTCGGCCCTGCGGGCTCGCGTCGAGGAGCTGCGCCGCTCCGAGCTGCAGCGTCACCGGGGCCGACTGGCCGAGCTGGACGAGCGCCAGTGGCACGAAGTCGACTCCGTCGTGCGCGACGTGCTCGCCAAGTTGCTCCATCAGCCGACCGTGGCGGTGAAAGAGGCGGCGGGCACCCCGCGTGGAGAGCGCCTGGTCGAGGCGCTGCGCACGCTGTTCGACCTCTGACGGGCTGGTGACCCCGATCGGCGGGGAGCCACGGTCAGCGACGTCGGGACCGACGTTGCGCCTGGCGACCCGAGGGTCCCCGCTGGCGTTGTGGCAGGCGAGGCGCGTGGCCGAGCGTCTTTCGGGGCTGCCCGGGAGCCCGCACTGCGACATCGTCGTCGTCCAGACCACCGGGGACGCATTGGCGGACGTGCCGGTGGCCCAGCTCGGAGGGCAGGGTGCCTTCGTGAAGGAGGTCCAGCTGGCGGTGCTCGACGGTCGGGCCGACCTGGCGGTGCACTCGGCCAAGGACCTGCCGTCGGCGACTCCCCCGGGCCTCGTGTTGGCGTGCGTCCCCGAGCGCGCCGATCCTCGCGACGCGCTCGTCGGGTGCACCCTCGCGGACCTTCCCGCCGGTGCCACCGTGGCGACGGGCTCGGTGCGTCGACGGGCCCAGCTGGCGTGGTTGCGTCCGGACCTGACCTTCAGCGACCTGCGCGGCAACATGGCGACCCGACTGCAGCGGGCCCGCGACGTGGGGGCGGGGGTCCTGGCCCTGGCCGCGCTCGAGCGACTGGGCCTGACCGACGACGTGGCGGAGGTGCTCGAGCCGCGCACGCTGCTCCCGCAGGTGGCCCAGGGCGCCTTGGCGGTGGAGTGTCGCGACGGTGACCGTGCGGTGCTCGAGCTGCTCGCCGCGGTGGACGACGTTGCCGCGCACGGCGCGGTGCTGGCCGAGCGGGCCTTCCTGGGCGCACTGGGGGGAGGTTGCACTCTGCCGCTGGGGGCGCTGGCGGTCCCCTCCGCCGACGGTGCGCTCCTGACCATCGACGGATGTCTGGCCAGCCGCGACGGGCGGATCGTGTTGCGTCACGCCCTGAGCGGGCCACTTTCTGCGCCGGCTGAGCTCGGACGCCGCCTCAGCGGTGTCCTGCTCGACGACTGCGGCGGTCGCTCACTCGACGACTGGGCGGAGCCCGACAGGGCCGACTCCGACCGGGCCGACTCCCACCGGGCCGGCCCATGACCGTCTACCTCGTGGGGGCCGGGCCCGGGGACCCCGGCCTCCTCACCCGCCGCGGCGCCGAGCTGTTGGGCCGGGCCGAGGTGATCCTGTTCGACCGCCTGGTCGACCCCCGGCTCCTCGACCTCGCTCCTCCCGGGGCGGTGACCGTCGACGTGGGCAAACGCCCCGGTCAACTCCGGCACCAGGACGAGATCAACGCGCTCCTCCTCGAGCACGCCCGGGCGGGGAAGACGGTCGTCCGGCTCAAAGGCGGTGATCCGTTCGTGTTCGGGCGAGGCGGAGAAGAAGCAGAGGCGCTGCTCGCCGCCGGGATCCCCTTCGAAGTGGTGCCCGGGGTCACGTCCGCTTTCGCCGCGCCGGCATCGGCCGGTGTCCCGGTCACCCACCGGGGCCTGTCGTCGTCGGTCACGGTGGTCAGCGGTCACGTGAGCGATCCTGATGCACCCGGCGCGGTCGACTGGGAAGCACTCGCCGCTACCGGCGGCACCTTGGTGATCCTCATGGGCATGGCTGCGCGCGCCGAGATCGCTCGCCGGCTCATGGCGGCGGGACGCGGCGCCGACACCCCGGTGGTCGTCGTGCGCCGGGGTACCACGACGACCCAGGCGAGTGCCCGCACGACCCTGGCAGGGCTGGCCGAGGTGGAGCTCGGCCCTCCGTGCACGATCGTCATCGGCGCCGTGGCCGGGCTCGACCTGCTCGACCCGGGGGTCGGACCCCTGACGGGCATCTCGGTGGTCGTGACCCGGGCTCGCGCCCAGTCCGGTGCGCTCGTCTCGGCGCTGCGTGGCGCCGGTGCGTCGGTGCTCGAGCTCCCGGTGATCGCGGTCGCCGACCCGCCCGACGGGGGTGCGGCTCTGCGGACCGAGGCGGCGCGCGCCGACTCCTACGACTGGATCGTCCTCACGTCGGCCAACGCGGTGGAGCGCTTCGTCGGGATCATGCGTGACGTGCGTGGGCTCGGCACCGCACGCTTCGCCGTGGTGGGCGCGGCCACCGCCCGGGCGCTGGCCGCCCACCGACTGGTCGCCGACCTGGTCCCGGCGCAGGAGTCCGCCGACGGGTTGGTGGCTGCCATGCCGCCGGCTCGGGCCGAGGGAGGACGCCCCGGGCGTGTGCTCTTCGTGCGGGCGGTAGGGGCCCGGGATGTCGTCGGTCCCGGGTTGCGAGGACGAGGGTGGGACGTGACCGAGGTCGACGCGTACCGCACCGTTGCGGCCGGACCGGCGCAGGGTGTCGGAGAGGACGAGCTCGACGAGGCGTCGGCCGCGGACGTCATCACGTTCACGTCTCCGTCCACGGTGGCGGCCTACCTCGAGCTCGCCGGACGACGTCGCGTCCCTCCCGTGGTGGCCTGTATCGGCCCGGTGACCGCCGAGGCGGCACGCGCCGCGGGTCTGAGCGTCGACGTGGTCGCGGCCCAGCACAGCGTCGACGGTCTCGTGGCCGCCCTGACGGCGCACCTCGACGCCGTCGCGCCGCCCTCCGCGTAGGCTCGCGGGCCATGACGACGATGCCCGGGTCGGGAGGCGGTAGCACCGGCTTCCCCGTCCGTCGGATGCGCCGATTGCGCCGCACGCCAGCGTTGCGGCGCCTGGTGGCGGAGACGAGCCTCGGGGTCGACGACCTGGTGGCCCCGCTCTTCGTGCGCGCCGGCCTGGAGGAGCCGGTGGCGATCTCGTCGTTGCCGGGCCACTTCCAACACTCCACGGCGTCGATCGTGGTCGAGGCCAAGCGGCTTGCGTCACTGGGGATTCCCGGCCTCGTGTTGTTCGGTATCCCCGACGAGAAGGACGCGGTGGGCTCGGGCGCGTGGGACCCCGACGGCGTCGTGCAGGTGGCGCTGTCGGAGTTGCGGGCCGCACTGGGCGACGCCATGGTGCTCATCGCGGACCTCTGCCTCGACGAGTACACCGACCACGGGCATTGCGGAGTGCTTCGGCCCGACGGCACCGTCGACAACGACGCCACGGTCGAGCTGTACCAGCGTGTGGCCCTGGCCCAGGCCACAGCCGGAGCCGACGTGGTGGCCCCGAGCGGCATGATGGACGGCCAGGTGGGCGCCATCCGAGCCGCCCTCGACGGCGACGGCCACGCCGACGTGGCCGTGCTTGCCTACGCGGCCAAGTTCGCCTCTGCGCTCTACGGGCCCTTCCGCGAGGCCGTCGACGTGACCATCGCCGGGGGAGGGGATCGACGCGCCTACCAGCAGGACCCACGCAACGGGCGCGAGGCCCTGCTCGAGGTGGCGCTCGACGTCGCGGAAGGTGCCGACATCGTGATGGTGAAGCCCGCGCTCGCCTACCTCGACGTGATCGCCTCGGTGGCGGCGCGCGCGGAGGTCCCGGTGGCGGCATACCACGTGAGCGGGGAGTACTCCATGGTGAAGGCCGCGGCGGAGCGCGGGTGGATCGACGGCGAGGCGGTGGCGCTCGAGCACCTGCTCGCGCTCAAGCGCGGCCGGCGCCGACATCATCCTGACGTACTTCGCCGGGGAGGTCGCCGAGGCGTTGCGTGACTGAGTCACGTCCCGGCGCCGTCGCGCGAGGCCGCGCTCGGGAGTCGAGGTGACATCGACCAACGCAGCGTGGTTCGAGCGGGCCCGGCGCGTCATCCCGGGCGGGGTGGACTCCCCGGTGCGCTCCTTCGCCTCGGTCGGGGGCACGCCCTACACCGTCGAGCGCGGCGACGGGCCCTACGTGTGGGACGTCGAGGGCCGTCGCTACATCGACATGGTCCAGTCCTACGGCGCGGTGCTCCTCGGGCACGCCCACCCCGTGGTCACCGAGGCGGTGACGCGGGCCGCGGCTCGAGGGACGACGTTCGGCGCACCGACGCCCGGTGAGGTGCTCCTGGCGGAAGCGGTGTGCGAGCGGGTGCCGGGCTGTGAGCAGGTCAGGCTGGTGTCGTCGGGCACCGAAGCCGCCATGAGCGCGGTCCGCCTGGCCCGCGGGTTCACCGGCCGCGACCGCGTCGTCAAGTTCGACGGCTGCTACCACGGGCACTCCGACATGCTGTTGGCCGGCGGGGGGAGCGGTGTGGCGACCCTCGGGCTGCCGGGGTCGGCCGGCGTCCCGGCGTCGGCCGTCGCCGACACCCTCGTGGTGCCCTACAACGTCGTGCCCGAGCTCGACGACCGCGTGGCGTGTGTGATCGTCGAGCCCGTCGCCGCCAACATGGGTGTGGTCGCTCCCGCGCCGGGCTTCCTCGAGGGCTTGCGGGTCGCGTGCGACGCCGTCGGAGCGCTCCTCGTCTTCGACGAGGTCATCACCGGGTTCCGGGTGGGGCCCGGAGGCATGTCGTCGCAGTCGGGCGTGACGCCGGACCTCTGGTGCTTCGGCAAGGTGATCGGTGGCGGCCTCCCCGTGGGGGCGTTCGGGGGAGGCGCGAGGTGCTCCATGCGCTTGCGCCCGACGGGCCCGTATACCAAGCGGGCACCTTGTCGGGGAACCCTCTCGCCACCGCGGCCGGCCTGGCGGTGCTCGACGCCGTGACGCCCGCGGACTACGAGGCGTTGAGCAGCAACGCCCGACGCTTGGCCACGGGGCTCGAGCGCGCCATCCTCGAAGCGGGCATCCCGGTCCAGGTCCCCGTGGTGGGCCCCTTGGTCGGGTTGTTCTTCGGGGCCGACCCGGTGACCGACTACGCCTCGGCCCGGGCGACGGTGACCGATGGCGTGTACCGCCCATTCTTCTCGGCCATGCTCGCGCGGGGCGTGGCTCTGGCGCCCGGCCCCTACGAGGCGATGTTCCCGGGGCTCGCCCATCTCGAGGCCCATCTCGACGTCGTGGTGGAGGTGGCTGCGGCGGCGGCCTCCGAGGTGGCACGAGGGCGCGCGTCGGTGGGCTGATCCCGCCTCGGAGCGGGGCGCCCCGTCGTTTACCATTCGACCAATGGACGGGCTGCAGGCGCCGCCGGCGGAGCCCGGCACCGAGCTCACCGGAGATGCCACCGCCGACGAGCGTGTCGTGGCCCCGGCCGTGTCGCGAGAGCAGGCGCGACCCGGAGCATCCACCGACGCGTCAGGCGAAGACGACGCGTCAGGCGAAGGAGGGCCCGAGGCCGGCCGGGCGCTGTCGCCGCGCCTGGCCCGGATCCTGGTGGTGGCGGCCGTGGTGGCGGTGGTGTTCGGCATCGTGCTGCGCTTCGTGGCCAGCTCGGACATGTGGCTCGACGAGGCGTTGACGCTCAACATTTCGCGGTTGCCGCTCGGACAGATCCACGGGGCCCTGCGCCGCGACGGCGCGCCGCCTCTCTACTACTACCTCCTCCACTTCTGGAGTGGCGCCTTCGGCACGTCCGACACGGCCGTGCGAGCGCTGTCGGGCGTCCTGAGCTGCGCCACGCTGCCGTTCATCTGGCTGGCAGGACGGCGTCTGGGCGGACGGCCGGTGGCCTTCGGCGCGCTGGTCCTCGTGGCGACGTCGCCCTTCGCGGTGCGCTATGCCACCGAGAACCGGATGTACGCGCTGGTGGGGCTGCTCACCGCGGCCGGCGTGGTGGCCCTGCAGCAGGTCTTCCGACGCCGCACCGTCGCCAACGTCGCGGCCGTCGCGCTGCTCACGGGGCTCTTGCTCTACACCCACTACTGGGCGCTCTATCTGGTCCTGGTGACGATGCTGTGGCTGGCCTTCCAATCCTGGCGTGGCCCCGAGGGGCGCCGGCCCGGGGCACGGGTGGCGTTGTGCGCCATGGCCGTGGGGGCCCTGACCTTCCTGCCGTGGGTGCCGACGTTTCTCTACCAGGCTCACCACACCGGGACACCGTGGGCCAAGCCGGCGGACTTCGCCGCGATGGTCAACGCCGTGACGTCGTTCGCAGGAGGGGCGACGAATCAGGGCCGGGCGCTCGCACTGGTCTACTTCGCCCTCGTCGGGCTCGGTCTCTTCGGCGCCGCTCGGGGGTCGTTCCACGTCGACCTCGACCTCCGCACCCGGCCGCGGGGCCGTGCCCTGGCGCTGGTGCTGGCCGGCACCTTGGCCGCCGCGGTGATCGGGGGATACGTCAGCCGCAGCGCCTTCCAGGCGCGCTACGCCTCGGTGGTCTTCGTGCCGCTCGTCCTGCTCGTCGCCCTCGGTCTGGTCACCTTTGCCGACCGCCGGATCCGGGCCGGCGTCCTGGCCGCCACGGTGGCCTTCGGGTTGGCGAGCGCCCTGCCCAGCGCGTGGACGAGCCGCACCCAGGCGGGCCAGGTGGCGGCCGCCCTCTCGCAGTTGGGTCGTCCCGGCGACGTCGTGGCGTTCTGTCCCGACCAGATCGGCCCCTCGGTGAACCGCCTGGTGCCTCCCGGCCGCTACCGCGAGATCACCTTTCCGCGCGGCACGAGCCCGGACTTCGTGAACTGGGTCGACTACGCGTCGGCCTCGGCCAAGGGCGATCCCGGGGCCTTCGCCACCCGGCTCGAGCGCATGAGCGCCCCCGACCACCAGATCTGGTTGGTGTGGGCGCCGGGGTACCAGACCTTCGGGACCAAGTGCGAGCAACTCGAGGCCGCCCTCCTCGCCGACACCTCGCTCGGGGCGCACGAGATGTTCCCCTATGCACAGGTCTCGGACTCGTGGATCACCTACGAGAGCATGGAGCTCGTTCGCTTCGTCCACGTCGGCTGACCGACGCCGCACCCGCGGTGCGCGTCGCGCCGGGTCTACGTCGTCACAACGCTTCGGAGCTGCTCAGGTCATGAGCCTTCCATGCCGACACCAGAGCCAGGAAGCAGTCTCATCCAGCGCGCATGGTCGGGTGGAGGTCTCGTGGCACTGGTTCGGTTACACCGGCTGTCGGCGACGCCCGGTGGTGCGACCACGGTCGGCCGCGACCTCGGACCGCTTCCCCTACGACGGGCACAGAACCAGGCGCCGGCCGAGCCCGGCGCGGACGGGAAGGCACAAGTCACCGGCTGACAAGCCGCATCGAAGGGGGCAGCGATGGGAACACTGGGGCTCGGCAACGGCAGCCTCCGCATGGATGACGTCTACCTGGAAGGGTCCACCCCCGACGGTCCCGCCATGGTCGGCCATCTGTCGGTGATCGTCGACACCGAGGGGATCACCTTCCTCGGGCCCGAGCCCGGAGAGCGGCGCATCGTCGGATGGGATCGTTCGTCTCCCCTCGAGTTCGGACGTCCCGCCGCCCTGCCCGGTGGACAACCGGTCACGTCCCTCGAGTTCGCGGTGGACGGTCGTCCGCTGCGGATCCTCGTGCCCTCGAGGGACGGGTCCGTCGGCTCCCTCGGGTCCGACGGTCTCGTCGAAGAGCTCTCGCTCGACACGCTCGCAGTCGATGAGGTCGAGGTCGAAGAGCTCGCAGTCGATGAGGTCGAGGTCGAAGAGCTCGCAGTCGATGAGGTCGAGGTCGAAGAGCTCGCAGTGGACGAGGTCGAGGTCGAAGAGCTCGCAGTGGACGAGGTCGAGGTCGAAGAGCTCGCAGTGGACGAGGTCGTGGTGGACGAGGTGGTCCTCGACGACGTCCCCGCCGAGCCCCCCGTCCCGGTGGCGGTCGTCGAGCCCCCCGTCCCGGTGGCGGTGGTCGAGCCCCCCGTCCCGGTGGCGGTGGTCGAGCCCCCCGTTCCGGTGGCGCTCGCGCCCGCGCCGGACGACCCTCCCGCGCCGGTGATGGCCGAGCCGCCCGCGCCGGTGATGGCCCAACCTCCCGCGCCCTTGATCCTGGACCCGCCGCCTGCGCCCGCCGGGGTGGTCGACGACACGTTCGCAGTGACCGGGACGCCGGCCGATGAGTGGGACACCGACGGCGACGGTGCGTCGACCCGGCTCCCGGCCTGGTACCGGTACTCCCCCCGGCGACCGAAAGGGATCCGGACGTCGTCGTTGACCCGAGGACAGCGAATCGTGCGCCTGGCGCTGTTCACGGTGCTCGCCGGGCTGATCCCCATCGCGGTCGGCGCGCGGTATTTCCAGACGCACGGGAACGCCGGGCACATCTCCGGGGTGCCGTTGTCCGACGCCGCCATCGCCGGTCGCGTCGGGATCCAGCCGTCGGACCTTCCCGGATGGAGCGCCAGCGCACCGACGGAGGGGAACGTGTTCGCGGCCGGGGCCACGACCCAGGGAGCCGCCGCGGCGAGCACCGCGGCACTGGCTTCGACGGTGATGGCGCGCTGCCTGCACGTGCCGGTGTCCGCCGTCGACGGCGCCTTCGGCATGGGCACGGCCGGGGCGCAGATCAGCGCCCAGGCGAGCTCGCCGACCTACGCGGATCCCGCCGGCAACGGGGGCGCGGTCAGCTCGGTGGTCGATGTGGTCAAGACCACGCAGGTCCAGGAGGCCGACGCTGCGGTCTTCGGGAACCCGGCGCTGTTCGCCACGTGCTACCAGCCCTTCGTCCAGGCGATGCTGCCCTACGCGGGGGGAGGCGCCGCCTTCGCCACCGCCACGGTGCAGCCCCTCGTCGTCCCTGTGCCCGCAGGTCCGGCGACCGAGACCGTGGCCGCCTTCCAGATCGCCCGGATCGCCAACGTCGACGGTCAGCCCAAGACCGTCATCGCCACGGTCACGGCCGTGTTCGACGGACGGGTGCAGGCCACGCTCGGAACGGTGAGCGACCTCGTGTTCTCCATCGATGCCCAGAACGACCTGGTGCGCGACCTGGAGGCCCGGACGATCGGCGTGGGCGAGCTCTGAGCGGGCCCGCCGGAGCGGGTCAGCCCGGCGTCATCCGGCCGATGGTGCACAGCGCCCGGTAGGCGGCCTCGGCCGGGCCGACCTCTTCGGGGCGCACCAGGTTGGCCATGATGCGCAGGAGCCATTCCATGACACTGCGGGAGTGCATGCCACTGCGCACGCAGAGCTGCATCAGCTCGGGCCGGCTGATCAGCCGGACGAACTCCCGGGCCATCCGGTAATAGAGGCCGTAGGCCGCCTGGAGCTGGGACTCGTAGTCGACCAGGGCGTGGACGCCCTCGCCCGAGAGAGCCCGGGCCACACACGCGGCGGCCAGCCGCCCGGTCTCGTAGCCGTAGGCGATGCCTTCGCCGTTGAACGGGTTGATCGACCCGGCCGCGTCCCCGATGGCGAGCACGTTGGGGCCGATGCGCGGGCGCACCGACAGGCCCATGGGCAGCTTGCCACCCGTCGGGGCACCACACAGCGTGTCCTTGGACAGGCCCCACGACGCGGGGGCCCAGTCGATGAAGGCGTCCATGAGCTGGGTGGTGTTGGCACCCTTCCACCGACCCTCGACCGACAGGATCCCGACGCCGGCGTTCACGCGCCCGTCGCCGAGAGGGAAGATCCATCCGTAGCCCGGCACGACGGCACCTGACGCGTCGCGGATGTCGAGGTGGGACTCGATGAAGACCTCGTCGTGGCGCGGGGAGCGGAAGTACCCCCGCAGCGCCATGCCGAGGGGGTAGTTGCGGTCTCTCGACGTCCCGAGGGCCCGTCCGAAGCGCGAGTTGGCTCCGTCGGCGACCACGGTGTAGCGGGCGCGTACCTCGTGCTGACGAGCGGCGTCGCGGTCGAGCACCCTGGCGCCCGCACAGCTCGGCAACACCTCGGCGCTCGTCCCGGTCCCGCCCACGTGGCCCGCCGTGGCGGGGTCGAGGATCGGCCCGATGGCTTCGGCCCCCTCCCACACCGTGGCGCCCGCCTTGGCCGCCCGCTCCGCCACGAGCTGGTCGAGGTCGTGACGGGTGATGACGTAACCGACCGACGGGAACGAAGGGTGTTGGGGCCAGGGCATCTCGATGCTCATGCCGTAGGCGCACGCCCGCAGGCCCTCGTAGCGGTGCGCGCCGGCCAGGGCGCCCGACAGGCCCATGTCGGCCAGCTGGCGCACCGACCGGGGCGTGAGCCCGTCGCCGCAGGTCTTCTCCCGGGGGAAGTGCTTCTTCTCGAGGAGCACGACGTCCCAGCCCGCATCGGCCAACCAGTACGCACAGGCCGAGCCCGAGGGGCCTCCCCCCACGACCACGACGTCGTGGACACGGGAGTCGTCGAGCGACTCGGGCCGGTTCGACGGCGCCGACGGGGAGGGGGGAGTGGGCGGGGTCACCGGGTAGATCGTAGGGCGGCGGCCGACGTCACGGCACCCCCGTCGGACCCCGGCCCGGGTGCGGTGGAGCCCCGAAATGCCAATGTGCTCGTGCGCAGGGTGCCGTGGTAGAACCGCACTCGGTCATGAGCGACTACCTGCCGATCGTGGTGCTCTTCGTCCTGGGCGTGCTCTTCGCGGGCATGTCCTTCCTGGCGTCGGGCCTTCTCGCCCCCCGCAAGCGCCCGACCGCGGCCAAGCTCGCCCCCTACGAGTGCGGGATCGTCCCCGACCGCGAGCCGCCGCAGCGCTTTCCGGTGCGGTTCTACCTGGTGGCGATGATCTTCATCATCTTCGACATCGAGATCGTCTTCCTCTACCCGTGGGCGGTGGTCTTCCGGTCGGATCTGCACACCTTCGGCCTCGTCGAGGTGTTGGTGTTCGCCGCCGCGGTGTTCTTCTCGTTCCTCTACCTCGTGAGCAATGGCGCGCTGAACTGGGGGCCGGCCAAGCGGCTGCGTCCCGCCATGCCCGAGCGCACCACCGAGTCGACCATCGCCCGCGTCGGGCCCGGTCAGGGGCCGGGCGCCGGACAGGCTGCGTAAGCGGGGGCGAGGGCGCCATGGGGCTCGAGGACCTCCAGCACAATTTCCTGACGGGACGGGTCGAGGACCTGGTCAAGTGGGCGCGGCGCAACAGCGTCTGGCCCGTGACCTTCGGGTTGGCGTGCTGCGCCATCGAGATGATGTCGGTGGGGGCCGCGGACTTCGACATCAGCCGCTTCGGCATGGAGGTCTTCCGCGGGTCGCCCCGCCAAGCCGATCTCATGATCGTCGCCGGTCGGGTCTCGCAGAAGATGGCTCCGGTCCTCCGTCAGGTCTACGACCAGATGATGGAGCCCAAGTGGGTCATCTCCATGGGTGTGTGCGCGTCGACGGGCGGCATGTTCAACAACTACGCCATCGTCCAAGGTGTCGACCAGATCGTCCCGGTCGACGTGTACGCCCCGGGCTGCCCCCCCAGCCCCGAGATGCTCCTGCACGCCATCCTCACGCTGCACGAGAAGATCCGCACCGGTGAGATCACACGCCGGCGCGCCCCGGGTGCGCAGCGCCCCGAGGAGCTGGCCGGCTGGGTGCCCGAGCGTCCCGACGCCGTCCGCCTGGGAACCCCGCGTTGACGCCCGAGACCGCGCCCGACGAACTGTCGCTCCCCGACGTGCCCCGATCGACGTCGGTGGACGGCCATGACCTGTTGTTCCCGACGCGCGACGCCTATCACGACGTGGTCGCGGCGCACCGCGGGGCCGGGTTCGAGATGCTCGCCGATCTGACTGCGGTGGACTACCTCGGGCACCCCGGGCGCGAGCTCCCGTCGGGCGTCGTGCCCGAGCGTTTCGAATTGGTGGTGATGCTGCTGTCGCTGGAGCACGTCCGGCGGGTGCGCATCCGCGTGCAGGTCTCCGAGCACGCGGCCGAGGTGACGTCGTTGTGGGACCTCTACCGCGGGGCCGAGGCCATGGAGCGCGAGGTCTACGACATGTACGGCATCACGTTCTCCGGGCACCCCGACCTCACCCGGATCCTCATGCCCGAGGACTGGGAGGGCCACCCGTTGCGCAAGGACTTCGGCGTCGGCCGGGTCCCGGTGCAGTTCAAAGAGGCTCCGGGGCCCCGATGAACGACGCCAACCACACCACCACCGAGGCACCCGCGGCACCGACGCGCGACTCGGGGCCCGACACCGAGTCCCCGTTCGTGCGCGAGACCTTCGAGGGGTCCCAGGAGCTCGCCTCGCGCCACGACACGGCCCCCGACGAGCTCGAGCGCGAGGTCGGCTCGGTGCTGCGGCTCCCCGAGAGCCACGGGGTCGACGCCTCGGACATCGACATCGAGCGCCCCGACGACGAAACCATGATCATCAACATGGGCCCCCAGCACCCGTCCACGCACGGGGTGCTGCGCCTCATGATGGAGCTCGACGGCGAGACGATCCTGCGCACCAAGCCGGTCATCGGCTACCTGCACACCGGCATGGAGAAGACAGCGGAGGAGCTGACGTACCAACAGGGCGCCACCAACGTCACCCGCATGGACTATCTGTCACCGCTCAACAACGAGCTCGTCTTCTCGCTCGCCACCGAGAAGCTCCTCGGCCTCGAGCTCCCGCCGCGTGCGGTGTGGATCCGCATGCTGCTGTCCGAGCTCCAGCGCATGTCGTCGCACCTGATGTGGTTGGCCACCAACGGCATGGACCTCGGCTCCACCACGATGATGATCTTCGGCTTCAGAGAGCGCGAGCTCGTCCTGGGGTTCTTCGAGAAGACCACGGGACTGCGGATGAACCACAACTTCATCCGTCCCGGCGGCACCGCCGCGGACCTGCCCGACGGGTGGGAAGACGACGTCGAGGTGATCCTCGACAACGTGACGTCGCGCCTGAGCGACTACGACGACCTGCTCACCGGGCAACCCATCTTCCACGAGCGGGTGGAGGGGACGGGGTCACTGAGCGCGGAGGAGGCGCTCGCCCTCTCCGCCACCGGGCCGATCCTCCGTTCGACCGGCGTCGCCTGGGACCTGCGCCGCACCATGCCGTACCTCGCCTACGACCAGGTGGACTTCGACGTCATCATCGGCACGTACGGGGACAACTTCGATCGCTATGCCATCCGCATCAACGAGATCCGAGAGTCGGTGCGCATCCTGTGGCAGGTGCTCGACAAGATGCCCACCGGCGACTACCGGGTGCAGGACAAGAAGGTCACGCCGCCCCCGCGGGCACGCATCGACGAGTCCATGGAAGCGCTCATCCACCACTTCAAGATCTTCACCGAGGGCTTCAAGGTCCCCGAGGGTGAGGTCTACGTGGCGATCGAGTCGCCGCGGGGCGAGCTCGGGTGCTACATGGTCTCGAACGGGACGTCGAAGCCGTTCCGGATGCACATCCGGGCTCCGTCGTTCGTGAACCTCCAGAGCCTCCCCGTCATGATGCACGGGGGGCTCGTGGCGGATGCCGTGGCCACCATCTCCTCTGTCGACCCCGTCATGGGCGAGGTGGACCGGTGACGACCACGGCGGGAGCGGGGCACCTGTCGCCCGACGTCGTCGCCCGGGCCCGGGAGCTCATCGAGCTGTACCCGCACCCGCGCTCCGCGCTCATCCCCATCTGTCACCTGGCCCAGGAGCAGGACGGCTGGTTGCGGCCCGAGGCCATCGACGAGATCGCCGCCCTGGTGGGGTTGACTCCGGCCGAGGTGCTCGGGACGGCCACGTTCTACGAGATGCTCCACACCGAGGAGATCGGCACGTACATGATCTCGGTGTGCACCAACATCGCCTGCATGCTGCGCGGTGCCTACGAGCTGCTCGACCACATCGAGGGCTCCCTGGGTGTGCGCTCGGGGTCCACCACCGGCAGACGGGATGTTCACGCTCGAGGAGACCGAGTGCATCGCTGACTGCGGCCGGGCCCCGTGCCTGGCGGTGAACCACCGTTTCGTGGGCGACGTCACGGCGGAGTCCTTCGACGCTCTCGTGGCGGGGCTGCGCGCCGGGGAGCTCGACGACGAGATCCCCCGCCACGGCACCCTCGTCCGGGTACGGCGCCAGGGCGGGCTGCGTGTCGACGACGCCACCATCCGAGCCGAGCGTGAGGCCGCGGTCGGCGAAGGCCGCGTCGGCGAAGGCCGCGTCGGCGAAGGCCGAGGGCGGCGGCTGATGGTCGTGAGTGAAGCGCCCCGCATCGTGACGTCGCGGCTCGAGTACGAGGACTCCCACACCCTCGAGCGCTACCTGGCCACGGGCGGCTACGACGGGTTGCGCAAGGCACTGGGCATGTCGCCCGAGGAGGTGGCGCACGAGGTCGACGCCGTGAGCCTGCTCGGGCGGGGAGGGGCGGGGTTCCCGGCCGGGCGCAAGTGGTCGATGTTGCGCAAGGCGCCGACGACGTACCTCGTGGTCAACGGGGACGAGAGCGAGCCCGCCACCTTCAAGGACCACCTGCTGCTCGAGCGCGATCCGCACCAGCTCATCGAGGGCGTCGTCATCGCCGCCTATGCCATCCAGGCCAGCCGGGCCTTCATCTACGTGCGGGGCGAGTTCGCGCTGGGTCTCGAGCGGGTGCAGAGCGCGCGGTCAACGACGCCTACGAGCACGGCGCCGTCGGGCGCGACATCTTCGGCTCGGGCTTCTCCATCGACGTGGTGGTGCACCCCGGGGCCGGCGCCTACATCTGCGGGGAGGAGACCGCCCTGCTCGAGAGCCTCGAGGGCAAGCGGGGCTTCCCGCGCATCAAGCCGCCGTACTTCCCGGCCGCCATCGGCCTCTACGGCGAGCCCACCGTGGTCAACAACGTCGAGACGCTGTCCAACCTGCCGTGGGTGATGGTCAACGGTTCGGGGGCGTTCACCGCGCTGGGGGCGGGTCGCTCCGCCGGCACGCGCCTGTTCGCGCTGGCCGGCCACGTGCGCAACCCCGGGGTGTACGAGGTGGAGATGGTGAAGACCACCTTCCGCGACCTCGTCTTCGCCCCCGTCTACGGCGGCGGTGTCCCCGACGGTCGCGAGGTCAAGGCCATCATCCCCGGGGGCGTGTCGGCCCCGTGGTTCGGGCCCGAGCACCTCGACCTCCCCCTGGGCCAGGACGAGGTCGGTGAGGCCGGCTCCATGCTGGGGTCGGGCTCGATCGTGGTCATGGACGACACCACGTGCGTGGTGCGCGGCCGCGTGGAGGATCACCCGGTTCTTCTGGCGCGAGTCGTGCGGCCAGTGCACGCCGTGTCGCGAGGGCAGCGGCTGGCTGGAGAAGATCTTGCGGCGCATCGAGGACGGCGACGGGCGCGAGGCCGACGTGGAGCTTCTCATGGACGTGTGCGACAACCTGGCGCCGGGCGTGTCGTGGCCGCCCCAGCAGACCACGATCTGCGTCCTGGGCTCCTCCATCCCTTCGTCGATCGCGTCGGGCATCCGGATGTTCAGAGACGAGTTCCTGGTCCACGTGAAGGACGGGGGCTGCCCCTATGGCTGATCCCGTCGTCACGTCGCACCACGGCATCGCCCCCAGGGTCGACGCCGACGCCACGGTCACCTTCACCCTGGACGGCAACGAGGTCACCGCCCCCGCCGGCCAGTTCCTGATCGCCGCGGCCGAGCAGGTGGGGACCTTCATCCCGCGCTTCTGTTACCACCCGCGCATGAAGCCCGTGGGCATGTGCCGGATGTGCCTGGTCGAGGTGTCGGGCCCGCGCGGGGCCACGTTGCAGCCGGCGTGTTACGTGCCCGTGGCCGACGGCATGGTGGTGGACACCACCTCCGAGAAGGTCAAGAAGGCGCAGGACGGGGTGCTCGAGTTCCTGCTCGTGAACCACCCGCTCGACTGCCCGGTGTGCGACAAGGGGGGCGAATGCCCTCTCCAGGACCAGGTCCTCGCGTACGGGCCGGGCGAGAGCCGGTTCCTCGAGGAGAAGCGTCACTGGGCCAAGCCCATCCCGATCTCCGAGCTCGTGCTGTTGGACCGGGAGCGGTGCATCCAGTGCGGTCGATGCGTCCGGTTCGCGGCGGAGATCGCGGGCGAGGCGCAGATCGACTTCCTCGGCCGCGGTGACGCCATCGAGGTCAACGTGTTCGAGGAGCACGTCTTCACGTCGTACTTCAGCGGCAACACCGTGCAGATCTGCCCGGTGGGCGCGCTCACGGCGTCGCCGTACCGGTTCACGGCCGCGGCCGTGGGACCTCGACCAGGTCGAGTCGACGTGCACGCTGTGCTCGTTCGGGTGCCGGGCCGCGGTGCAGTCCTCGTCCAACCGCGTGACCCGCCTGCTCGGGATGGACAGCGACCCGTTGAACCAGAGCTGGCTGTGTGACAAGGGCCGGTTCGGCTTCGAGGCCGTCAACGCCGAAGACCGGCTGGTCGAGCCGCTCGTGCGCCGCAGCGGTGACGGCACCGCGGCCGGCGTCGACGAGCTCGTGCCGGTGTCGTGGAGCGAGGCCTTGACCGTCGTCTCGGACCGTCTGGCGCGCATCCGGGCCCAGAAGGGTGCCGAGGCCATCGGGGTGCTCGGTGGCGCCCGGCTGTCCAACGAGGACGCCTACGCATGGGCCAAGCTCGCCAAGTCGGTGATCGGCACCGACTCGGTCGACGCCCAGCTCGGCGACGGGCTGCCGGCCGAGGTGGTGCTGGGGCTGCCCCGGGCCACGATCGACGAGGCGTGCTCTGCCGCGTGCGTGGTGGTGCTGTCGGGTGACCTGCGCGAGGAGCTGCCCGTGCTGTTCCTCCGCTTGCGCGGCGCGGCGATCGACCGGGACGTGCCCGTGGTCGAGCTCGCCGGCGCGCGCCGGCGCCGTCGCTGAGTTCGCCACCGCCGTGCTCACCTACCGGCCCGGTGAGGCGGCCGCCCTGGCCCGCGCCCTCGGTGCCGGCGAGGCGCAGGGCCCGCGACTCGGTGGAGGCCGACGCCTGGGCCGCGGCCCGTGGCGCGTTGGCTCATGCCGGGGAGGGCGGGGAGGGCGTGGTCGTGGTCATCGGGCGCCCGTCGCTGGCCGAGGACGGCGCCCTCGTGGCCGACGCCGCCGCGGCCATGGCCGCGGCGTGGCCCCGGGCGCGGTTCCTGCCGGCGCTTCGCCGGGGCAACGTGATGGGCGCCCTCGACATGGGTCTCGCCCCGGGGCTCCTTCCCGGACGGGTGACGCTGGACGAGGGCCGGGCCTGGTTCGAGTCGGCGTGGGGATCGGTGCCCGCCGGGCGCGGTCGTGACGCGGCGGCGATGTTGAGGGCGCTGGCCGACGAGTCGATGGAGGCCATCGTGCTCGTGGGGTCCGACCCCGTGGGGGACTTCCCCGACCGGGCACTGGCGGAGGAGGCGCTCGGCCGGGCCGGTTTCGTGGTGGCGGTGGACGGCTTCCTCTCACCGTCGGCCGCGCTGGCAGACGTGGTGCTCCCCGTGGCCATCGCGCACGAGCGGACGGGGACGACCACCAACATCGAAGGGCGGGTGACCCGGTTGGCCCAGAAGCTGGTGTCGCCGGGCCAGTGCTGGCCCGACTGGATGGTGGCGTCGGAGCTCGCCGATCGCCTCAGTGGCGGCCTCGGGGTCTCGAGCGTCGTCCGAGCTGTGGGACGAGATCGAACGCCTGTCGCCCGCCCATGCCGGGATCACGAGGACCGTGCTCGACACGCCCGCCGGGCGCGACGGCGTCGTCGCCCCGCTGCCCGCGTCGCCGGTGCGGATCACGACGCGGGGTTCGCTGGCGCCGTTCGACCCCATGGCCACGCCCGGGATCGACGCGGTCGAGGCCCAAGGTGCCCCGCCCCGCGCGGGGGTGGCCGAGCCTCCCGGTGGCGACGACCTGTCCGGCTCGCCACGGCTCGTCGGGCCAACGGCTCGTCGGGCGGCAACGGCTCGACCGGTGCCGACGGCGGCGGGCCGACGCGGCCTCGGTCGTTGCGCTGGCCTGTGGCCGTGGACGCGCCGGCACTTCCCGCGCCCGACAGCTCCTCGCTCCGGTTGGTGTCGGCCCGGCGGCTCTACGACCAGGGTGTGCTGGTCGGGGCGTGCCGGTCGCTGGCGCCGCTGGCCGCGGCGGCCACGGTGCGGGTCAATCCGTACGACCTCGCGACGCCTCGACGTCGCGGCCGCAGCTCGGGTGCGGGTCCGCTCGTCGCGCGCGCGCGCTGGAGCTCGAGGCCGTCGCCGACGAGGGGGTGCCGCGCGGTGTGGCGTGCATCGACTTCAACCTCGACGGGGACGACGGGGACGAGCCCTCGGGCGCGTCGGCCCTGATCGACGTCCGCGAGCCGGTCGTCGACGTGCGGATCGAGACGCTGTGATGGGCGCGCTGCTCGGACTGGGGGACCCGCTCTACGCCCACGGTGTGCACTGGGCCGAGCTCCTCATCGTCGTCATCAAGGTCGTCGTCGTCTTCGGGGCGTTGCTGGTGGCGGTCATGCTGATGATCTGGTTCGAGCGCAAGGTGATCTCGGACATGCAGGCGCGCATCGGGCCCAACCGGGCCGGGCCGTGGGGGCTGCTGCAGACGCTGGCGGACGGGATCAAGCTCTTCTTCAAAGAGGACCTCCTGCCCGAGCGCGCCGACCGGTTCGTGTTCAAGTTGGCGCCGTACCTGTCGATCCTGCCCGCCTTCCTGGCGTTCGCCATCGTGCCGGTGGGCGGCGTCGTGACCGTGGCCGGCCATACCTTCGAGCTGCAGCTGGCCGACCCGCCCGTCGGCATCTTGTTCCTGCTGGCGATGTCCTCGATCTCGGTCTACGGCGTGATGCTGGCGGGGTGGTCGTCGGGGTCGAAGTACCCGCTGCTCGGCTCGGTGCGCGCCTCGGCCCAGATGATCTCCTACGAGGCGGCGCTGGGCTTGACGGTGGTGACGGTCGTGCTCCTGGCCGGGTCCCTGTCGACCCGGGCCATCGTCGACGCCCAGGCCCACACCTTCATCGGGAGCTGGTACATCATCCGCACCGGCATCCTCCCGTTCTTCTTGTTCATGATCGCCATCACCGCCGAGCTCACGCGGCCGCCCTTCGACCTGGTGGAGGCGGAGCAGGAGCTGGTGGGGGGCTTCAACACCGAGTACTCGTCCATCCGCTTCGCCTTGTTCTTCATGGCCGAGTTCATGAACACCATCACGATGTCGGCCATCATCGTGACGCTGTTCCTGGGCGGGCCCGACGGGCCCACCCCGCACGTCCGCGTGCTCTCCTGGGTCGTCCCCATCTTGTGGTTCCTGGGCAAGACCATCCTGTTCCTCTTCATCTACGTGTGGTTGCGCGCCGCGCTGCCCCGGCTGCGCTACGACCAGCTCATGGACCTCGGTTGGAAGGTCCTCATCCCGTTGTCGCTCGGATGGGTCCTGGTCCTCGCCGCCTTCCTGGTGGGCCGGTGGTGGGGGGTCGGCGTGATCGTGGTCCTCATCGCGGCGGGAGCGCTGCTGTTGCGGTCGGTCGTGGTGGGCTCGGGGCGCGACTCGCCCGAGGTGTTCGACGTGCCGGGGGATGACCTGGACCCGGTCGAACCGCCAGAGACCCCGCCGCCGGTGCGCCGCGCCCCGGGGGTGGTGCGCTGATGGGACTCTTCGACAGCCTGCGCGACGACCTGAGCTTCCTCGGGGGGTTCAAGGTGACCCTGGGGCAGATGACACGTCAGCGCGTCACCCGGCAGTACCCGCGCGAGAAGAAGCCCAAAGGTGTCCGCAACCACGGTCGTCACGTGCTCAACCGCTACGAGGACGGCATGGAGAAGTGCATCGGCTGTGAGCTGTGCGCGGGGGTGTGCCCGGCGGACTGCATCTACGTGCGCGGTGCCGACAACCCGCAGGGCGACCCGGTCTCTCCGGGCGAGCGCTACGGGTTCGTGTACGAGATCAACTATCTGCGGTGCATCCACTGCGACCTGTGTGTCGAGGCGTGCCCGACCGAGGCCATCACCGAGTCGAAGTTGTTCGAGTTCTCCTTCACCAACCGAGCCGATGCCATCTACACCAAGAAGGAATTGCTGGTCGACGACGAGGGACGACCGCAGCGGCTGCCGTGGGAGGACTGGCGCGAGGGCGACGACCTGCACACGTCGGGCTGGATGCGGGCCACGTCGCCGTCGGGTGTGGCGGCGTACGAAGGGCGCGTGCAGTGGTCGGGGGAGCTGGGCTACGGGGTGCGCGCCCCCGAAGGCGGCCAGAGCGACAATCGCGACGACGCCCTGACGGGCAGTCGGCAGCTGCGCGAGACGTTCTCCTCCCATCTCGACGACATCGACCGGCTCCCCGACCAGCAGGGGATGCGGGGCGTCACCAACCGCATGCGGGCGCGCATGGAGGAGCGGATGCCACCCCCGGTGAAGGCCCGCATGGAGCGCAGGGCGGCACGACGGGCGCCGGCCGAGGCGCCGGCCCCCACCACGTGGGTCGAGAACCCCACGACGACGAGCGAGTCGTGATGCCGAGCCCGGTTCTCGCCGCCACCACCACCGTCGACGCGCTCACGTTCGCCATCGCCGCGGCCATCGTGTTGACCGGCGCCATCGGCGTGGTGGTGTCGCGCAACCCCGTGCACAGCGCCCTCATGCTGGTCATGACGTTGTTCGGGGTGGCGGTGCTCTTCGTCGAGCAGCAGGCCAATTTCCTCGCCGCGGTCCAGGTGATCGTGTACGCCGGCGCCATCGTGGTGTTGTTCCTCTTCGTCATCATGTTCCTGGGCGTCGATCGCGAGGAGAGCCTCGAGAAAGAGCCGTTGCGGGCCCAACGCCCGCTCGCGGTGGTCCTGACGATCCTGGGATTGGCCGGGCTGCTCCTCATGGGGTTCGGGGCGCACTGGTCGGTCGGGGCCCGGTCCGTCGCCGGGCCGGCGCGCAACCAGCCCGGGGGCAACGTCGCCACCCTGGGCAGGTCGGTGTTCACGACCTACCTGTTCGCGTTCGAGGTCACCTCGGCGTTGCTCGTGATCGCCGTGGTCGGCGCGGTGGTGTTGGCGCGGCGCCCGGGAAGCGCACTCGGCCCACCCGAGGCCGAGCTCGACGCGTCCCCGCCGGCGACGGAGTCGGGAACGCCCGCCGACGACAGCGCCGAGGCGGCCGGTGAGGACGGTGCCGGAGCGGCCGACGCCGAGGCGGCCGGTGAGGACGGTGCCGGAGCGCTCGCCGACGACAGCGCCGAGTCCGAGGAGGTGTCGACGTGAGCCTCAGCGGTGCGTGGTATCTGGGGCTCGCGGCCGTGGTGTTCTCGATCGGTGCCTTTGGACTGCTCGTCCGGCGCAACGTGCTCGTGATGTTCATGTGCATCGAGCTCATGCTCAACGCGGTCAACCTCACGTTCGTGACGTTCTCCCGCATGCTCAACGACATCGGTGGCCAGGCGCTCGTGTTCTTCACGCTGGTGGTCGCCGCCTCCGAGGTGGTGGTGGGCCTCGGCATCGTGGTGGCGCTGTTCCGCCGCCGCCGGACCTCGACCGCCGACGACTTCCACATCATGCGGGGCTAGACCACCCGCCTACCGATTCCCTGACCCCTGACCCCCTGACCCCCTGACGCCGAAAGACCGGACGCCAAAACCACATGCTCCACGCCGCCTATCTGATGCCGCTGTTGCCGCTGGCCGGCTTCGTCGTGCTCGCCGCCTTCGGACGGCGGCTGGGCGACCCCTGGGCGGGGTGGCTGGGCACGGCCACGGTCCTGGGCTCGTTCGTGGTGGCGTGCGTGGTCTACGCCGGGCTCCTGGCCCGGGCCGCGCCGGACCGGTCGTTCATCCAGACGTTGTTCACGTGGATCCCCGTGGGTGTGCTCCAGGTCAAGGCGGCGCTGTTGATCGACCCGCTGTCGATGACGATGGCGCTGTTCGTGACCGGGGTGAGCTCGCTCATCCACCTGTACTCCATCGGCTACATGAAGGGCGATCGCGACTACCCCAAGTTCTTCCTCTACCTGAACCTCTTCGTGGCGTCGATGTTGATCCTCGTCCTGGCCGACAACCTGCTGTTCACGTTCGTGGGTTGGGAGGGCGTCGGGGTGTGCTCGTACTGGCTGGTGTCGTTCTGGTTCGGGCGCGACAGCGCGGCGAGCGCGGGCAAGAAGGCGTTCATCTACAACCGGCTCGCCGACGTGGGCTTTCTCCTCGCCATCTTCCTCGTGTTCTCGAAGACCCACACCCTGGACTACACGCAGATCTTCTCCCACCTGTCGCTGATCGGCGGTGGGACGGGGACGGCGATCTGTCTCTTGCTGTTCGTGGCCGCGGCCGGGAAGTCGGCGCAGCTCCCGCTGTTCCCCTGGCTGGCCGACGCCATGGAGGGCCCGACCCCGGTGTCGGCCCTCATCCACGCCGCGACGATGGTCACGGCCGGGGTCTATCTCATGTGCCGGATCGCGCCGATCCTGGCCCAGTCGCACGACGCCCAGCTGGTGGTGGCGACGGTCGGTGCCGTGACGGCCTTCGTGGCGGCCACCATCGGCTGCGCCCAGCAGGACATCAAGAAGGTCCTGGCGTACTCCACGGTCTCGCAGCTCGGGTACATGTTCCTGGCCGTGGGGACCGGCGCGTACGAGGCGGCGATCTTCCTCATGGTGGTCCATGCGTTCTTCAAGGCGCTGTTGTTCCTGGGCGCGGGGTCGGTGATCCACGGCCTGCACGACGAGCAGGACCTCAAGCGGATGGGCAACCTGCGCCGGTACATGAAGTTGACGTTCTTCACGTTCGGCATCGGCACCCTGGCGATCGCCGGGATCCCGCCGCTGTCGGGCTTCTTCGCCAAGGGCGATGTCCTCTCCAACGCGTTCTCCCGCTACCCGGTGCTGTGGGGCATCGGCCTCGTCACCGCCGCGTTCACCGCGTACTACATGACGAGGCTGGTGGCGTTGGCGTTCTACGGCGACGACCGCTGGCGCCAGGGGCCCGGTGCTCCGGCCTCGGACCACGGGGGGGGTGCCGCGCCGCACGAGGGGCCCTGGGTGATGGCACTCCCGTTGGTGGTGCTGGCGGTGCTGGCCGCCTTCGGCGGGGTGCTGGACCTGCCGTGGCACAACAGCTGGGACCCCCTCAACTGGCTGGCGCCGGTGTTCGGCTCGGCCCAGTACGAGGCGAACCAGTCGGCGCGGACGTTGTGGACACTCGGCATCGTCGACGCCGTGGTGGCGTTCCTCGGCCTCGGTGTGGCCTTCTCGTTGTGGAGGAACCGTATCGAGAGGCCCGTGCTCGAGCCGATGGTGTTGCAGCGGGCCTACTACCTCGATGACATCTACGACGCTGTGATCGCCCGACCGGGGCGGGCGTTCGCCACGTTCTGCGCCACGGTCATCGAGACCAAGGTGATCGACGGGGCCGTCAACGGCGTGGGTCGGCTCACGCGCGCCGCGGGGGGAGGCCTGCGCCGGGTCCAGACCGGATACGTGCGGCAGTACGCGCTGGGCATCGTCCTGGGCACGGTGGTGCTCTTGGCGTGGATGATCTCGAGGACCGTGTCGTGACCCACGACACCGCCTTCCCCTTCCTCACCGTGTTGGTGCTGCTGCCTGCGGGCGCAGCGCTGGCGGTGGCGCTGGTCCCCGCGTCGGTGGGCGAGCGGGCGCAGCGCACCGCCGTGTACGCCCTCGGCATGGCCGCGTCGCTCGCCACGCTGGCGCTGGCGATCACGATCGTGGTGCGGTACCACGCCGGCAACGGCGGGTACCGGTTGGTGAGCCAGCACGTCTGGGCCCAGTCGCTGGGCATCTCGTGGCACGTGGGCGTCGACGGCATCTCGGTGTTCCTGGTGCTCATGGCGGCGTTGCTGTTCCCGTTGGCGCTCGTGGCGGGCAAGGCGCCGGCTCGGCCCCGGTCCTTCGTGGCCTGGATGCTGCTGCTCGAGGCGGGGTGCCTGGGGAGCTTCGTCTCGCTCGACCTCATCATGTTCTTCTTGTTCTTCGAGTTGACGCTCGTGCCCGTCTACTTCGTGATCACCGGCTGGGGCTTCTCCCGGCGCGCCTATGCCGCCACGAAGTTCTTCGTCTACACGTTCCTCGGTTCGGCCTTCTTGTTGGTGGGGATCGTGGCGGTCGCCTTCATCCACCAGCGTCAGACCGGCCACCTCACGTTCGACCTGGTGGCGCTCACGACCACCCACCTCGACCTGGCGTCGCAGGTGCTCCTGTTCCTGGCCTTCACCGCGGCGTTCGCCGTGAAGGCGCCGATCTTCCCCTTCCACACCTGGTCGCCCGACGCCTACGCCGAGTCGCCCACCGGGGGGGCGGTCATCCTGGCCGCGGTCATGGCCAAGATGGGGACCTACGGCATCATCCGGTTCGACCTCAACCTGTTCCCGCGGGCCGTGGTCGACCTCGCCCCGCTCCTGCTGACGCTGGGCGTCATCGGGATCCTGTACGGGGCCATCGTGGCGTGCGTCACGCGAGACATGAAGCGCCTCGTGGCCTACTCGTCGCTCAGCCATCTCGGGTTCATCGTCCTCGGGACCTTCGCGCTGACCACGCAGGGGGTCACCGGAGGGGTGCTGCAGATGGTGAACCACGGGCTCATCATCGCCGTGCTGTTCATCGTCATCGGGTGGATCTACGAGCGGCGCCGGACGTGGCAGGTGAACGAGCTCCGTGGGTTGCAGCGGGTCGCGCCGGTGATGGCCGGGGTCTTCACCGTGGCCATGCTGGCGACGATCGGGTTGCCCGGGCTCAACGGCTTCGTGGGCGAGTTCCTCATCCTGGCCGGCACGTTCCTCACCCACCGCTGGTGGGCCGTGGTCGCCACCGGTGGGGTCGTATTGGCCGCGCTGTATCTGCTGTGGGCCTACCAGCAGGCCTTCCACCACGAGCCCGACGAGGCCGACGCCGCGGTGAAGGACCTGTCGTGGCGCGAGGTGGCGGTGGTGGCGCCGCTGATCGCCGTGATCCTGTTCCTGGGCATCTACCCCAAGCCCGTGCTCGACCGGATCACGCCCTCGGTGACGAGCCTGGTCCAGCACGTCGACACGAGCACGGGCACCCGCCAACCGACCATCGCGACGGGGGGCGCCACCCCCGCCGGTCCTTCCGGCACGGCGACGTCGAGGAGGGTGCGGTGATCCATCCGATGGCGCTCGTCGCCCTCACCGCTCCCAAGATCCACTACCTGGCGATCCTGCCCGTCCTGGTGATGCTGGGCGGGGCCGTGGCGCTGCTCGTGGTGTCGTCGCTGTTGCGCCGGCGCATGGACGCCACGACCGCCACGGTCATGGCCGTCATGACGAGCCTGGCCGCTCTGTCGTTGTCGCTCGTGCAGTGGTTCGACGTCGCCGACCACGGGGCGCGTGTCACGATCGACTCGGCCGTGGTGGAGGACGGCTTCAGCGCCCTGGTGGCGGTGCTCGTGTCGTGCGCCGCGCTCGTTGTCGGCCCTGGTGGCCGACGGGTGGATGCGGCGCGAGGAGGCGACGGGCCCCGAGTTCCAGGCGCTCATGCTCCTGTCCGCCGCGGGGGCGATGATCATGGCGTCGGCCAACGACCTCATCGTGGTCTTCCTGGGGCTCGAGGTCCTCTCCATCGCCTTGTACGTCCTCGCCGCGATGAACGCCCGCCGGGCCGAGTCGGGTGAGGCGGCGCTCAAGTACTTCATCCTCGGTGCGTTCTCCTCGGCCGTGTTCCTGTACGGGATCGCCCTCGTCTACGGCGCCACCGGGTCGACCAACCTCCCCCAGATCGCCGACTACCTGGCCCGCAACGTGTTGCTGCACAACGGGTTGTTGTTGGCCGGGATGGCGCTGCTCCTGGTCGGGTTCGGCTTCAAGGTGGCGGCCGTTCCCTTCCATCTGTGGACGCCCGACGTGTACCAGGGGTCTCCCAGCCCGGCGACGGGGTTCATGGCGGCGGTGGCCAAGGCGGGTGGGTTCGCAGCCCTGCTGCGGGTGTTCGTGTCGTCGTTCGGGAACCTGCGCACCGACTGGCAGCCGGCGGTGTGGGTGATCGCGGCGCTCACGTTGTTGCTGGGGGCGGTGGTGGCCCTGGCCCAGCGCGACATCAAGCGCATGCTGGCCTACTCCTCGATCAACCACGCCGGCTTCGTGCTCCTCGGGCTCCAGGTGGCCACCGCCCGGGGGGTCTCGGCGTCGCTCTACTACCTCTTCACGTACACGTTCATGGTCATCGGCACCTTCGCCGTCGTCACCGTGATCGGCGGCCCGGGTGACACCCGCCACGACCTCGACAATTACCGCGGGCTCGGGTCCCGGCGACCGTGGCTGGCGGGCTCGCTGGCGGTGCTCCTGATGGCCCAGGCGGGCATCCCGTTCACCACCGGGTTCCTGGCCAAGCTCGAGGTGATCGAGGCCTCGGTGGGGGGACGGTCCACGGCTCTGGCGGTCATCGCCATGGTCTCCGCCGCCATCGCGGCCTTCTTCTACCTGCGGGTCATCCTGCTCATGTACACCCCGTCGAGGGTGCCCGAGACCGCTGCCGGCGGCGCCCCGGGCGGCGCCCCGGTCGCCGCGGCCGGCTCGGCGCCGGGCCCCGACGCGGATGCCGATGCCGAGGCGCAGGACCCGGCCGAGTCGCCCGTGGGCACCCTGACGCTGGTCGAGACCTCCGAGGAGGCGCCGGCGGCGCCGTGAGCGTGACGACGATCGTCGCCATCGCGGTGTGCCTGGGGGTCACGGTGGTCTTCGGTGTGTGGCCGGCCCCGTTGGTGAACTTCGCCCACCAGGCGACGCTCCTGCTCCAGTAGGGCTGTCGTGAGCTGGGGTCGGGCCCGGCCGCGCTCAAGGAGCCAGGGCGGCTCGCCGATGTCAATGATGTGAACGCGTGGACCCCGCGGGCATCATGAGAGCCCGACCCGAGCTTGGCCTGGATGGAGAGCCTGAGCTGGTGTTTCAGCCCGCCGTCGACCTCGCCACCGGTCGGTTGCTGGGCTTCGAGGCATTCCTGCGTTGGAACGATCCCGACCTGGGACCCATCCCCCCCAGCGTGCTGATCCCGTGGGCCGAGTCCAACGGCCACATGGTGGAGCTCAATGCCTGGGTGTTGTCCGAGGCCTGCGCCGCGGCTGCCAGTTGGCAGGCCGATCTCCAGCTGGCGGTCAACTGCTCGGTCTTCCAGCTGCGCCAGCGTGAGGCCGCGGCGGCGGCGGCGGCGGCCATCGAGGAGTCCGGGATCAACCCCGATCGCCTCACCGTCGAGATCACCGAGACCAGTGTCACCGACGAAGGCGCCGCGGCGGACCTGCACGCCATGTCGCGCCTGGGCATCCAGCTGACGGTCGACGACATCGGGTCCGACTGGTCGACGATCGACAACCTCCAGCAGTTCTCCATCAACACCATGAAGATCGACGGCTCGCTCATCCAGGGCCTCGCCGACGAAGGCGGCGTGAGCCGCGCCATGGTCGAGACGATCGTGCACGTGAGCCATTCCCTCGGCATCTGCACCGTGGCCGAGAGCGTGGAGACGGCGCAGCAGGTGAAGATCCTGCGCGAGCTCGGCGCGGATGTCGGGCAGGGCTACTTCTTCGCCAAGCCGCTCGCCGTCGAGGACGCGCTGATGCTCACGACGATGGACCCGCTTCCGGTCTTCCCCCTCGGTGACCTCGGCGACGAGGAATTCCACAACGCCGCGCCGCGTCGCAGCGACAGCGCGCCGGAGTCCACCGACGAGGAGTCGGAGCCGCCGGCCGAGAGCGAGTTCACGGTGGCGGCCGAGGTCATCGGCGCCCTGGACGAGGCGGGCGAGAACGCGGCGGTCGAGCCCGAGCGCGAGTTCGTCCTCAACGAGGACATGCACCTCGAGGCGAACGACGTCTCGCTCGTGTCCAAGCGGGGGCGCCTCTTGGCGTCGTTCCGCAAGGGCAAGCCTTCCTGAGCCGTCCCCGGAGCGTCACCCTGGGCCGACGCCGACGCCGGCGTCGGCGGGCGGGGCCAGGTGCAGGACATAGCGCACGTCGGTAGCGACGAAGGAACCCCAGTCGTGCAGCTTGGTGGCGCCGTCGGGCCGCCATCCCCGGCGCTCGTAGAAGCGGCGGGCCCGAGCGTTGGTGCCGAGGACCCACAGCGACGCCGAGGTGAAGTGCGCGCCGCGCAGCGCCACCTCGACCGCACTCATGAGCAGCTCCGCCCCGCCCGAGCCGAAGACGGTGGGGTCGAGGTAGAACATCACGACCTCCCCCACCGTCGCCGCGTCGGCGTCCTCGTCGCGCGTGGGGCAGAACGAGACGACACCGGTGATCGGGCCCTCTTCGGCACCGTCGGCTCGGGCCGGGCCCAGGAGGACGATCACACCGGTGCTGGGCCAGTCGCACGCGTCGAGCGTCTCCTCCCACATGCCGACGCGGTCGTCCACGCTCAGCGCGTCGAGGAAGGCCTGCGGGATGAGGCCCGGGTAGGCGCCCTTCCACGACCGCACGTAGACCGTGGCGATGGACCGGGCGTCCTCGGGCACCGCGCGTCGGATCCGCACGGTCTCTGTCTAGCGCGGGTACCCGGGCCCTGAGGGCGCACCTCATCGGCTGAGATCGGTACTCGGGGCCGATGAGGTGCCCTCGTGGGCAACCAGCGAGTGTCACTACGTGTAAGTGTCCTCGCGCCGAGCTACATGGCCTTGGCCATCATCCACAACGGTGCGGTGACGTCTCGGCCCCCCCTCGATGAAGAATCCAGATGCCAGCGATGCGACGAATCCCACGGCGCCGACGATCATGAGGATCACTCCAACGGTCTTGATGTTGAACCCGTGCTGACTTGTACTGACGGTCACCGCAAAGTCCAAAATGGCTCCGACGGCGAATACCAGAACGCTGATGACTGCTCCACCGACCATGTCGGCCTCCTGTCTACGCCCCCCACGATTCGGAGGCGACAAGCTGGTGTTGTGGTCCCCATTCGGGTTCCGATTAAGTCGTACCCAGAAGCCGGCCTGTTCAAACCAGCGCAGGGGCGTCCGTGCTCAGCTGCCCGAACGTCGTTGTGGAGTGGTGACTCGGTGATCACCGTCCCGTCCGTCGCACGTGATCAGGTGACGTCCTCCACGTCAGCGCAACTCTGGCGCAGAGACGTCAGGCTGTGCGCCAAAAGACGAGACACGTGCATCTGACTCAAGCCCGTACGTCGGGCGATCTCAGATTGCGTCAACCCCGCCACAAAACGCAGGCGTAGGATGAATTGCCCGCGCTCGGGCAATGACTGGACGTGAGGCTGAATGGTTGCTCGCCATTCGACCGTGTCCATTTCTGGGGCTTCGGCGCCGATCCGTGATCCCAGGCTGGTGTCGTCGGTGTCCGCACTGTCGAGTGACGTTGCGCGGTATGACTGCCCGGCCTCGAGGGCCTCCAAGACTTGTTCCTCGGTAGCACCCGTGTCGGCGGCAAGCTCAGCAATGGTTGGGGACCGCCCCAAGACCTGTGAGAGTGAAGCCACAGAGTGATTCAGCTGCAGATGGAGCTCCTGCAAGCGGCGAGGGGCACGCACGGCCCATCCCTTGTCCCGGAAGTGACGCTTGAGCTCCCCGAGAATGGTCCGACTGGCGAATGTCGCGAACTCCACGCCGCGATCAGGCTCGAAACGGTCGACAGCCTTGATCAGCGCCAGCGAGCCGACTTGGACGAGGTCGTCATAGGGCTCGCCTCGGTACGCAAATCGTCGGGCCAGATGGTGGGCAAGACCGATGTGCGCCTCGACAAGGACCGAACGGAGCTGCTCGTCCCGGCTTTGAGCGAACCGGGCGAGCATCTCCCTGAGCTCTTCACGAGGACGAGCCTCAGTGGGATTCACACCGACAATTCCTGTCGCCGCAAACGCAGCCACCCCCGGTGGACCCCCCCGACGGCGTCTGTGCCGTGGTCGTCGACCAGGGCATCGAGGATTCGCTGCGAGAGCTCGGATGGCAGGGGAGACCCACCCTGCCTGGGCAGGTGGCCGTTGGTGGCGGGGTCGCCTTCGGGGACCAGGGTGCCCACGACATCCAGCGTTCCTTTTCGATCCCACTGGAAGAGCAAGACGATCTGCCCCGTGGATCCACCTGAGTTGAGCAGTGCGATGCACAGTTCGTCGATAGCGAGGCGGAGGTCTTCGACTTGCTCGTAGTTGAGCCCCGCACGGGCCGCGACAGCCGCTCCGGTCATGCGTGCCAGGAAAAGATTCTCTGGGTCGGCCGGAAGTGACAATTCCACCCTACCCAGGCCGCTCGTGACGGGACTCGGAGCAGACATGGCGCCCATCACGACCTCACAGCTTCGTCTGTGCTCGTGATACTGAACACCTCGTCGAGCCCCGTGAGCTCGAGGAGCCTCAGGATGTGCGGTTGGGTCACCACGAGCATCACGTCCCCTCCGCCGGCGCGAGCATCTTTCAGAGCTCCGACCAAGACTCCGAGACCTGTCGAGTCAATGAATGAGACGTCTGTGAGGTTCACGACGACCCGGGCAAGGCCAGACTCGATCAACGTGGACAGACGTTCGTCGAGCTCGGGAGACGTTGCCACATCGATCTCGCCACCAACAGTGAGTACGGGTACGTCTGACGGACCGGAGTCCGTGAGTTCAAAATATGCATGGCTTGACATGGCCCGGCGCCCCTCTCGTTCGTCCCTCGTTGTCTTTACCCTCCGAGACTCGACACGAATCCTGGTTCGGTCAAAAACACTCCAGGAGCTGGGCCTGACGGTGATGAGAGGCGAAAATGCATTCGTACCGTGGTCCCCGTCGAGGTGGACCTCACCTGGGCAAGATCGCACAATTGATGCACAATCCACAACCCGCGCCCGAGAGGGGCTTTCGACGTCGGGTTCGATGCGACCGACAAGCGGTTCGCCGATGTAGCCACCATCGGAGATCTGGCAGATGAAGCTATCGCCGGTGCGCCACATTCTGACAACTCCCCGACCGCCCGCGTGGCGAAGGCTGTTCGATGCCGCTTCGTTGACGGCGGTCACGATGTCGCCGACCCGCCCCTCCGCCATGCCCGCGTGTACGGCCGCACCTGCCACGCGTCACGAAGATCGCGCAACGACGCGGACCGGAACTCCAAGTGGATCGATCCGCTCGGAGGTTTCGGCAAAGGTGCCGAGACGTGCCCGCGCGAGTCTGTCGAGCCCTTCATACTCCGGGCTGGTGGACGAGGTGCCATCCCGGCGAAGGTATGGGTGACTGTGACATGCCTCGTCGAGGACGTCCGGACCGAGTGTCCCCGACGTCATAAGGGCACAGCAATGTGAAGCCGGAGCAGCCGGCGAAGGCCACATTCAACAGCGACTCGTGGAGCTGGCACTCCACGAGCTCGGCCGGGCCTCGTTCGGCCCAGATGGGCTCTCCGATGCCCCGCATCGGACGCTGACCGTGCTCGTGCACGAAGGCCGACCAGGCGGGAATGATCCTGGCTGGGTTGTGCCCGATCTCGTCCATGTCGGCGAAGCGAACTCGCCGTGCCACGGACTGCAGCCGGTCTCGAAGCAGGTCGATCTTTCGGGAGCTGACGACGACGAGGATGGGTTCGTCCGCCGCTACGGCGTCCTCGATGAACGGCGTCGTCCCGTCGAGGAACTCACCCTCGCCGGCGTAGAACAAGGCCTCGTGCCGAAAGGGGTCAACAGGCCTCGAAGTTGAGGCCAGCACGGACGTGCTCATGGCATGTGCCCAGCGCCGCGTGGCAACTCGCCGATCTTCGGGAGTCCCTACCGCCCTCGTTGGCCTCTTCACGTGGTCAGAAACCAAGCCTGTTCACGGAATGCGGCCTTCGCCGACGTTGTCAGCGCCGAGCTCAACCATCTCCTGGTAGTGGGCCCTGACGTCGGGATCGACTTCCCGTTCTTCGACCTCGATGTCGTCGCCCTCGTGAATCGCGGCTGGGTCGGGCCCGTGGGTGGCGCGAGCGTCCTTCCCCTCAGCTTGTCGGGTGGCATCTGAAAGGCTGGTTGGCTTCTCGTGCATCGATGGACCTCGTTCCACGCTCTAAGGGAGTCGGTTCGGGAACCTCGTTCCCACGGTGCCGTACCCGCTTCTGGCACCGGCTAATCACGTGCCGGGTCGTCGGCGTCGAGGTCCTTCATCTGGAATGCGTCACTCAGCCCCGTGACCTCGAAAATCCTTCGGACATGCGGTCTCGGGGAAACGACCTGCAAGGTCCCCCCGGCCTCCTGACACCGTCTGAGCCCCGCTACCAGCACGCTCAGTCCGGTTGAGTCGAGGAATGTCACCCCGGCGAGATCAAGGACGACCGACGTGGCACCATCGTTCAGCACCTGCTGCAGATGGTCATCCAGGACCGGCGAGGTCTGGATGTCGACCTCTCCCGAAGCCCTCACGACCACGGCCGAGCCACGCGCCTGTGGCTCTGAGTCCACCGTGACCCTCAACTGCGGCTCGACCACCGAATCAGCCTCCGTTCTGCTCCGCCGACCTCGGTCAGAAGGGATGATCGCCCTTGTCGGCGCCACGGTGCGGTCACCGAGGGCCTCCATCTTCGCACTCGAGGACCTCGGGCGACTTCGATTCGTGCATCGATGCCGTCGCTGCAGAACTTTTCCCGAGGTCGAGGGGCGTGGGCGAAAACTGGATATCCGAGGTTGACCAGGAAGGATGTGGGTAGGTTCTTCCCATCGAAGTACGGACTGGACTCCCGGCGGGGGCGGCCAGCGCGGCCGCGGCTCGTCAGGTCGCGAGATCGGCGCTGGCCGAATGGGGACTCTCTGTCTTCGAGGAGACGGTCTGCCTGCTGGTAACCGAGCTCGTGACAAACGGTGTGCGTCACGCCCGCACCACCCTCGAACTCGTACTCACCTTTGACCGAGCCTGCCTTCGAGTAGCCGTGTCCGACGGAGACCCACGGCCGCCGATGCCGACAAGCCGGACGGTGCTTACTGTGGGTGGTTGGGGGCTCAAGCTCGTCGACGAACTGGCTACCGAATGGGGTACCGACATCCTCGACACCCAGGGCAAGACGGTGTGGTTCGAGATCGACACGACCAAGACGCCATCTCTCGGTGGCCAAGCCGGGGATCACTCGGCGAACTAGCCCATCGGTTTCGCTTGCCCATCATCCGCCCCGACCTATCCGTCAGCCATTCTGGTCCGACGCATCCGAAGCCACGCGGTGTGCTGTCCACCATCGTGGGTCTCCCCGTGCTCGTCGACGACAGTGTCCAGAATCTGTGACGAGAGCTCACGGCCAACGGCCTCGTTCTCGGGATCGAGATCACGGGTTCGAGTATCGGGACCTCCCTCAAGGCGCAGGTGATCTCGATCATCTCATCGTCCCAAGCGTAACGAAGCGCCAACCGACCGGGTCCGTCCCCAGTGGGGTCCACCAGCGATAGGCAGAGCTCCTCCACTCCGAGTCGGAGGTCTTCCAGCTCGTCCAGGCGAAGATCCACCTTGGTGGCCACGACTCCCGCCGCCAGGCGAACGAGCTGGAGGAGATCGGCCCGGGCCGGAATCGAAAGGTCGATGTGGTCGGTCACCTCTTGTCCACCTCTCAGCTCTTCGGAGTCGATCATGCATCGTGCCACCCTGCCAGGGCCATCGGAAGGCTCGACATGGCCCGCCCGGGACGGGGGACTGCACTGCGGCGTGCACTGTTTGACAAGCCTCGCACCCAGCCTGGACAATCGAAATCGTTAGGTACATCGAGATCTGGACCCCGCTCCGGTTGACCCCCCACGTGCTCGGGAGGCCACGACGATGAGTCAGATGGAATTGCCTGACCAGGCCTCGGCCAGCCCCGCCGCGGGCATCCCTTGGTGGAATCCCGGTGCCGCCGATGCGATCGGTGCCATCGTGGAGCGAGGGTCGTTCGGAGTTGCCGTGATCGATGCCGATCTCACGTTTCTCTTCGTTAGCCCGGGCCTCGCTGCCCTTTACGGGCTGGACACCTCGCGTGCCGTCGGGAAGCGGGTCGACGAGGTGTTGCCGGCTCCCCACGATGACCACTTCGATCGGCACCTCCGCCAGATCTTGGCCTCGGGGACCCCCATGACTCGCGCCGAGACGTGGGGGACGCCGGCCGCACCCGACACCCGACGGTCGTTCAGCTCCTCCTTCTCTCGGCTCGACGACCCGTCGGGGGTACCGCTGGGGGTCGTCGTTCTCGTGTCCGAGACCACCGAGCTCCGAAGTGCGGTGCCGCAAGGGGCCTCGGCCGCGGAAGCACAGCTTCAACTTCTGACGCGAATCACCGAGGCATTGTCAGAACACCTTGATGTGGCGGGTGTGACGGAGGTGGCGATGACCGGCGCGCTGCGGGCCATGGAAGCCTCCGCCGCTGCGCTCATGGTGTTCGATTCCGAAGCGGGCAAGCTGATCCCGGTCGCCTCGTCCGGTCTTAGTGATGCAGTGCTCGCCCACCTCCTCGAACCGAGCGATCTCGGTGCACTGCTGCCACACTGCGACGCGGCTCGTTCTCAGATGATCACAACATGGGGATCCAGGGCCGAGCTCGACGCCGAGTATCCCGCTCTCGCCACATACTCTTCCGACCACCAGGCGTGGGCATTCGTCCCGATGCGCACCAAGGACGTCGTTGGCGGAGTCTTGGCCTTCGCGTGGCGGCTCGACCGCAGTTTCGGTGACACAGATGTCGCCCTGCTCGATTCGGTCGGCCGCCAATGTGCCCTTGCCCTCGAGCACGCCCGGATCCTCGACGCTGAGAGAGAGGCCCGACGGGCGATGGAGTTCTTGGTCGAAGTCACCAAGTTCGTCGTCGAGAGCTCAGACGAAGGTGTCTATGCCATGTCGAACGGGAATCGGATCCTGACGTTCAACAATCGCTTTTGCGAGATGATGGGCCTACCCGAGAATGCCATCGAGGTCGGCGACGATTCGGCCTTCTTGCTCGAGCACTGCAAGTCACTTGCCGCACACCCCGACGCCGTGACCCGACACCTGGCGATCGGGCGCCAGCGGCCGTTTGATCATCTCGCAGCTGACTTCGAGTTGAGGGACGGCAGGGTAATGGCCTATCGATCCTCACCCATCGTCGATCGTCGAAACATCGCCCTTGGACGCGTTTGGTACCTCAGAGACGAAACCCGGCATCGTGTGCAAGACACGGTGCAGCGTGCCGCCATGGAGCAGCTTCAAGCACATCATGAGCATCAGGCGTTCTTGCTGGAGGCGGCAGAGATCATCGCTCAAGCCGACGGATACGCTGAGACGTTGGAAAGATTGGCGGCGGTAGCCGTCCCCACGCTCGCGGACCTGTGTCTGGTGGACACGCTGACGTGGGACGGGCGGATCGTTCGGATGGCCGCCAAGCATTCCGACCCTGCTCTGCAGCCACTGGTGGACGAGCTCGGATCGAAGTATGCGCCAGATCCCGCGGGAGAACATCCAAGTATCGAGGTCATGCACACCGGGCGGGTCCGGTGGTCCACCACCATGTCCGATGACTTCCTTCGGCAGACGACGCGTGATGACCACCATTTCGAGCTGTTGAAGCGGCTCAACTTCACGAGTTACATGGCTCTTTCCGCTTATCGCCGACAATCGCATCCTGGGTTCGATCACCCTGGTCTCCGCTGGATCGGGACGGCGGTTCGGTTCTGCCGCCTTGGCACTGGCGGAGGACTTCACTTCGTATGTCGCCCAGGTTGTGGCACCGGCGCAAAGGAATGACGTCGCTCGACACGCGGCCCAGACGCTGCAAGCCAGTCTCTTGCCGGACCATGTACCCGAAATCCCGGGCTTGGCAATCGCAGTCCGCTATCTCCCCGCCACGCTCGACGCAGATGTGGGTGGCGATTTCTATGACGTCATCCCGGGTGCTTCGGGCCGCGCGACCATTGTGATCGGCGACGTTGCCGGTCACGACATCCACGCCGCCGCCGTCATGGGAAAGGTGCGGACCGCTGTGCGGGTGCTGGCCAACCAGGCAAGCGGCCCGAGGCACATCGTCGAGATGCTTCGAGACGGATGGGACGACCTCGAACTCGAGCGCATGGTCACACTGCTCATCGCCACCGTGGACGTACCCAGTGGCGAGATTCGGATCGTGTCCGCCGGCCACCCGCGGCCCTTGCTGGTGAAGTCAGACGACGTAGCGGTCCTGGATGTCGAACCAACTTCACCTCTTGGAGCGCCTCGTTCCCCCATTCGCGAATGGCAGGGCGTGCTGGCACCGGACACGGCATTGCTGCTCTACACCGATGGCTTGATCGAGGACCAGCACCGGCACTTTGATGCCGGTACCTCCGAACTGATCGCCGCCGCCAGCGAGCGCTCCAGCCCCGAAGTCCTTTGCGACGAGGTTCTGGGCGCCCTGGTGCTCGATAAGCTTCACCATGACGACGACATAGCGCTCGTGGCCGTCGTGCGTACCACCGCAGCACGGCGATAGATCGTGGTGGGCCATCGTTGCGGGCTCTCGGCCGGGGCCACGGGCCCCGCCGCCATTAGCGGCTGTACGAGGAGGCGGCCTCCACGGCTCCCGCGGCGGCGTCACGGCTAACGTGTGCCACGCTGTCCTACGGGGTCCGAGTCCTTGATCTTCTGAACGGTATCCGACGCCCTTTTAGACGTGTTGGCGTCGTGAACCCACTCGCTCGCCTTGTGGGTCACGGATTCAACGAGAGACCCAGCTTCAGGGGCTCGAGCTCGAACATGTCCTCCGAGCTCCACCGCTCTCTGCGAAGCCCGGGCGGCTGCATCAAGGATGGCGCCCGCGGCGACGCCCGTCAGTCCACCGACAACAAGACCCTTCCATACATTTCGCATTGCGTTGCCTCCCACCTGCTTGTGTGCACGAAGCTCTCGGCCACCGACCTACCAGCGATACCAGCGAGCACGACCTCCCGCTCCTTCGCCTCGCGCCACGCCGAATCCGATCAGCCAAGCGAGAAAGACCACTACGGCGACTATCCACAATGCGTGGACAGCGAACCCGAGACCACCAAAGAGCAGTGCCAGGAGCAGCACCAACAGGATTAGGCCCATCTCCTTCGACCTCCAATCACCGGGTTGAACTGGAATGCACGTCTTGTCCTGCGACGAACGTGATCTACCCCGATGCTGGGGATCTGAAACATGTCGAAAGACGTCATATCGAAGGTTTGCTGTCGTCACGCGACGGGTCGAAGAAGCTCCCGATGAAGTGCTCCAAGACGTTGTTGAAGATCAACGTGGACTTCGCGACGATGCCGTGGCCCAGGGATCGGCGGAGGCCTAGTCGGGACGTGTATTACCCCCGCGATTGGGTAAAGAGCCGTTGGGGATCCGCTTCCGCGGAGCGACTCGGTCAACGCAACAAGGATGCTTCCCTTTGGGTAAGGAGGACGGCGATGCCAAGACGAGCATGGAGCGCCAAGCGTGAACGTCAGTACGACCACATCAAGAAAGGACTCCTTGAACGAGGAGACTCAGAAGGTACGGCGGAGGAGATCGCAGCACGTACCGTGAACAAGGAACGGGCGAGGTCGGGAGAGGCGGCGCGCTCCAGCCGCACCTCGACGCACGACATCTCTTCGGGACGTCGGGGTGGCCTTCGCTCCCACCGAGGGGCCCAGGGTCGCACCCGCGATCAGATCTACGAAGAAGCGCGACGTCTCGGGATCAAAGGTCGATCCAAGATGTCCAAGGCGCAACTCGAACGGGCTGTGACTCGTTAGCCCACGTGGCGATGCCAGGGATAGGGGTGAGCCGTGACGATCATCGAAGATAAAGACGCCCAGGCTCCTAACGACCCTGGGCGCCATGAGTCAGAGGCCGAGCGGGCAGATCGCAACCTCGCCGAATTGCTCCAGGAGTTGCGGGTGGCCGGCCTTGGGGTACAGGTGCTCTTTGGATTTCTGCTGTCATTGCCGTTCGGGGTCCGGTTCGAGAAGCTCGATCACTCGCAGCGACTCGTTTATCTCACGAGCTTGCTACTTGCCGCAATTGCGACAGCGCTCCTTTGTGCTCCAGTCGCCTATCACCGCTTTATCTTCCGACGTCACCAGAAGGGTACGTTGCTCGTGGTGGCGAACACTATGGCTCTGCTCGGACTCGCAGCTGTGGGGCTCGCGATCTCCACCGCGGTCCTGCTTGTGACCAGTTTTGTGGAGCGAGGTGTACCGGTGGTCCTGATGGTCGCTGTCACCGTGCTGAGCCTTGCGGGGCTTTGGTTCGTATTCCCACTCGTTCATCGGCGGCCAGAAGGCCGCGGGGCCCTCGATCAAGTAATGACAGTCGGCGACGTTGCGTGTAGGACCACGTGTTATCACCCATCACGACTAGGTGGATCCTCTGTAGTCACGTCCCGGGATGACACATACCGTGTCCTTGTTGGGCCTCGACGCTTCTGGGAATCGAGAGGTCGGACCCCCAAGACTTGGACGTCGGGTGGTTTCACTGATGTAGACCTGCGGCACGATGGATATCTTCACTCACGTGGACTTTCTCGCCTCAGCCGACTCACGGTGGGGCGAGGTTCTCCTTCAACCACCGGGCGATTCGCCACTCACCTGCCTCTTTCATGCTCATCTTGTGGTTGACGGCGAACCACAGGCGTGGTCGTTGTGCACGCACTACCAGTCAGAAGGACCGTTCGTCGCGTGGGAACCGGCACCCGGGCTCCGCTGCAGACGTTGCGAAGCCGCGATGCACAACCTGGAGGACTGACCCGGCCCGCTCCCCACCGCGGGACCTGACGTGACCACCGTCGCGCTTTTGATTTCGCACATGCGAAGGCACATGACTGAGCGAGACCGCTCTACACGAGCGAGATTGCAGCGCACGATGCACACCGAGAGATCACCTAGGTGGTTCAGGTGGTTTCTCGGGTTCGCCGTTGAGCCACTGTCGTCAAGATGACCCCGATGGACGGGTGCAGCCCGTCACTGGCTAGCGGCCAGCGACCATACGGAGGGGATCATGAGACTGAGGAAGAGCTTGATGGTGTTGATTGCGGTGATGCTGCCCGTCGCCAGCATCTCCTTGCTCGAGGGCACTGCGTTCGCCAAGAAGGTGACGGGGACCGGTAACCCCACGTGTAGCTTCGGAGGCACCATCAGCTTCAACCCGCCTCTGACCCAGAACGGGACTCCCGGCGTGAAGAAAGAAGTCACGACGGTGACCGCGAATCTCAGTTCGTGCACGGGTGGGACGCCGGCAGCTCCGGCATCCTCCGTCGTCGTCAAGGCGATCAAGACGAAGGTGGCAAAGGGGCAGAACGGCGGCACATGCTCCAGCTTTGAGTCCTCGTCGTCGACGGCCAAGGTGAAGGTCAAGGTCAACTGGACCGGCGAGAAGCCGTCGAAGTTCACCGTCGATGGTCTGCACGCAACGATCAACGGTGCCGGCGAGGTGGGCTTCACCGGCAGCTTCCCGGTCGCCGGTTCTTACGCCGGATCCGGGTCGCTCGGGGTCTTCCTCACCCCGGCGAGCGGGAACGCCATCGCAACGTGCAGCGGGAGCATTTCGTCGCTCTCGATCGACCAGTCCAACAGCTCGGGCACGCTGTAGACGCACGCTCTAAATAATCGCAAACCGAACCGCAGGAAGGGTGGGCTTCGGCTCACTCTTCCTGCGCGTCCGGGCAGTCACCCCCGTTTCGACGTGTGCGGTTCGAGCTCGGGGCGATCGGGGTCGGGACGTGTCTCGAACGGAGCGGTCCCGGCACCATCGTCGGCGTCGGGCTGCCGGGGCGTGGGACCGGGCGACGGTGCCGCCGCGTGGGAGCGGCGATCGGACGCCGCGATCATGCGTCCGATGACCGGCACCTCCGACAGGGACTCGGCCCGCAAGATGGCGACCACGACGGGAACGAGGTGCTCGGCGGCGTCGTACACGACGTAGCGGGGCAGCCACTGCGGCCCGTACTTGGCGTTGAACCGCCACAGGGTCTCGATCTGCAAGAAGCTCGACATCTTCTTGAGCGCCCAGCGCTCGATGCGCTGGGTGGGCCCGTCGCCTCCCACCCCTTCGAGCACCGACCGCAGTGCCGCGAAATTGAGGCTGATGCCCTGACAGCCGAGGGTGCGGAGATGCTCGATGGTGGAGATCAGGGCGAAGTCGATGAGCCCGTTGGGGTGCTCCCCCCGGTCACGCCGCATCAGGTCGAGTGAGTAGCCACCGATGCCGCGCGCCGGGACGAATTGGCACATGGCCGCGGGGTTGCCGTCGGGGCCCGACACCATGCACAAGATGAGGTTTTCGTCGCGCCGGTCGAAGATCCGCCCCAGGACCATGGAGAACCCACGTTCGAACTCCCCCCGCCGGCCCTGGGCCATGAGCCCCGCCAATTGCTCGGCGGTCCGGCTGTCGAGTCGAGCGGGGTCGTGGAACGACGCGGTGTAGCCGTACTTGACGATGCGGTTGTAGGCCTGGCGCAGACCCTTCATCTGCCCCCCGGCGAGGGAGAATTCCTGTACGTCGACGACGGCCTCGTCGCCGATGTAGATGTCGTGCATGCCGGTGGCGCGGTAGATGGGCAGCCAGTGCTCACCTGCACCCATGACGGTGACGACCCACCCCCGGTTGTCGGCGAAGCGGCGAAATGCCGCCCACACCTGCTCCTGTTCGGCCAAGGGCCCGATGGGGTCGGGTGACACCAGGCAGATGCCGCTGTAGATGGCGTAGGCCACCATCGAGTCCCGGTGGAAGAACCACTGCTTGTCGCTGCGGAGGGCGAAGTAGTCCAACGTGCCTTGGCCGTGACGGCGGACGATGTCACGGGCACGTACCTCCGCCGCGCGCCCGGCCGAACGACGACGATCGACGAGCGGCCTCGTGGCCAGGAGGACCGCCACCGCGGCCAGCGTGACCCCGATGGCGAGGAGGCTCGGGGACAAGAAGTCGTCGAGGCGGTCCGGAAGCGGCACGCCGCGCAGGCCGACGAGGCGCTCGAGCACGGCCTGGCCCGCCCGCCACACGGGTATGCGGGGGCGGTCGAGGTCGAAGCGCAGTGTCACCTCCACCAGCGCCGTGGTGATGACGGTGATGCCGAGCACGCCCGCCACCAGCGCGATGACCGCAGAGCGCAGCGAGGGACGGTCCGAGGCGGCGGGGAACTCCTTGCGGTTCATGACGAGGAAGGCCAGGACGGCCAGGGAGAACAGCGACCCTCCGACGTCGCCTCCACGCGCCAGATGGGCGACGACGCTGATGGCGAGCGCCCACACCGCGATCACGAATGCCCGCCGCTGACCGCGCCGCACGCCCCGGGCCAGGGCCAGGAGGCCGATCCCGATCAGCGCCACGAGTGCACCGGCGGTCTGGCTGGCCACGAAGGGGAGGAGTTCCAACACGAGGTGCAGACGTCCGCGCAAGGGGGGTGTGACGGCGCTGAGCAGGTCGATGACGCCGGCCACGGCGATGGCCCCGGCCGCCCACCGACGCACACGGCGGGACCGGTTGCGCACGGCGCCCAGATCCGGTGCCGGCGGCCACGAAGCACCGAGGGGGTAGGCCGCCACCACGAGGGGATGGGTGTCGTGCACCTTGCGGTCGCGCGCCGCGACGCGTTCGAGCAGCGTCGCTCCGGGGAGCTCCGACCGGGTGAGGAGGAGGCGGACGTGGAGCTCGGCGCCCGTCTCGAGCTCGACCCAGGCCAGTTGTTGGCACGCCAGGAAGACCGGGAGCAGGCCGAGCCGGCCGTGGTGCTCTTCGACGACTTCACCCGCGGCGCCCGGACAGGCGAAGAAGCCCGGCCCGAGGTGGGCCATCTCGGCTTGCAGCGTGGCTCCGCTCACCAGTCCGGCGAACCCCCGACCGCACAGGGTCCGGGCCGCGTCGCGCGCGTCGTCGTTGGCCGTGGCGCCACCGGTGGGGTGCGCGTCGTCGAAGGGTCCGTCCAGGTCTCCGCCGCCCAGTGTCCGCCACGCCTTGCGGGCCACGAAGCCCAACACGACGGCGAGGATCACGATCTCGGCGATGGACACCAAGGCGGCGAAGAACAACCGCGCCCCCCACGCCGCGGCGTGGGCCCGCTGGATGGCACGCGACGGCGCCGGGTGGCTGAAGAAGAGATGGTCGAGCGAGGAGGAGACGAAGGGGAGCCGGAGGGCGATGGCGATGGCGAAGGGGACGAGCAACCACCAGGCGAAGCGGGCGAACCGCCGGTAGAGGAGGCGAGACGTCAAGAAGCGGGGTGTGCTCGTCGGGTCCGCCAGCCGGGTCAGGCCGTCCTGCCATTCGACCGTGGGGTCGGGGGAGAGCGTGAAGGTGGCGCGTGCCGCCCCGTCGTTCGCGGCTACGTCGCTCGCGGCCGCGCCGGGTGTGAGGTCGGGCGGCGCCGGTGACGGCACGCCCGCGTCGACCCGGACGATCCGCGTCCCGGCCGCCGTCGCCATGTGGAGATCGGCTGCGTCGGCGACCTCGACCCCGAGTGCCTCCAGCGCGGGACGGGCACTCGAGCGCACGGGCGCGTCGCTCGACCCCGGGATGCAGATGACGCGGCGGTCCTCACCGCGTGCGAACGTCTCGAGGGCCTTGGCCAGACGGGGGTGGGCGGCCAATGCCGACGCGGCCGCCACCGCGGGCTCGGGTCCGGCCCCCAGGTCCAGCAGGTTGCCGGCGATCAGGACGAGGCCCGGGCCTTCCCAGCCGTCGAGGGTCCGGGCCAGGCCCGACGACGCCCAGGCCGTGGCGGCGGTGGCCTGGGGCTGGAGCCCGAGGTTGGCGACGATCATGGCTCGTCGACCCACCTCGACAGCGACGGTGAGGACGTCGGGCCCGGGGCCGGTGGGGGGAGAAGGGGAAGAGGCGGGGGCCTCGGAGGTGCCGGGGGCCATGCCCGTCCATCTTGACAGGCCCGTGGCGCGTAGAGGCCTAGCGCGACACCGGTGACCAGGGCCGGGGACGCCGCTCGGGAGGGTTGGCTGGTGGGCCACCTTGTATAGGCTCGGCCCCCGCGGGGCCACGCCGGTTGGCACCACGTTCCAGAGGGGGATGGCCGAGCATGTCCGACGACGGTGGGGCCGCCATCGAGGACTTCTACCTCGAGGAGCGCCTGTTCCCTCCCCCCGAGGGCTTCGTCGACCAGGCGGTGGTGGCCGACCCGTCGATCGGCGAGCGGGCCGAGCGTGACGTCGAAGCGTTCTGGGCGGAGCAGGCCCGGGCGCTGGAGTGGTTCGACGAATGGCACACCGTCCTCGAGTGGGACCTGCCCTTCGCCCGCTGGTTCGTGGGCGGGACGTTGAACGTGTCGCACAACTGCCTCGACCGTCACGTCGCCGCCGGTCTCGGTGGGCGGGTGGCGATCCATTGGGAAGGCGAGCCCGGCGACACGAGGACGATCACGTACGCGGAGTTGCTGGCGGAGGTCGAGCGGTTCGCCAACGTCCTCAAGGGGCTCGGGGTCCGACGCGGGGACCGCGTGGCGATCTACATGCCGATGATCCCCGAGCTTCCCGTCGCCATGCTGGCGTGCACGCGCCTCGGCGCCCCGCACTCGGTGGTGTTCGGCGGGTTCTCACCCGATGCCCTGCGCGACCGGATCAACGACGCCCAGGCCAAGGTGCTCGTCACCGCCGACGGCGGGTGGAGGCGGGGCGCGGTCGTGGCGCTCAAGGCGAACGCCGACACCGCGCTGGCCGACACGGCGTCGATCGAGCACGTGGTGGTGGCGCGCCGCACGGGTGACGCCGGGGACGCCGTTCCCATGACCGATGGACGCGACCACTGGTGGGACGACGTGATGGCCGACGCGGCGGCGTCGTGCCCGCCGGAGCACATGGATGCCGAGGACCTGCTCTACCTGCTGTACACCTCGGGCACGACGGCCAAGCCCAAGGGGATCATGCACAGCACCGGCGGATACCTCACCCAGGTCGCCTTCACCCACCGGGCCGTGTTCGACCTGCATGCCGAGCGCGACGTGTACTGGTGCGCGGCCGACATCGGCTGGGTCACCGGCCACAGCTACATCGTCTACGGGCCGCTCGCCAACGGCGCCACCAGTGTGATGTACGAGGGCACGCCCGACTTCCCCGACAAGGACCGGTGGTGGGACATCATCGAGCGCTACGGGGTCACGATCCTGTACTGCGCGCCCACGGCCATCAGGACCTTCATGAAGTGGGGCACCGAGTTCCCCGCACGCCACGACATGTCGTCGCTGCGGGTCCTCGGCTCGGTGGGCGAGCCCATCAACCCCGAGGCGTGGATCTGGTACCGGACCCACATCGGGGGAGGTCGTTGTCCGGTGGTGGACACGTGGTGGCAGACCGAGACCGGTGCCATCATGATCTCGCCGCTCCCGGGGCTCACGACGTGCAAGCCCGGGTCGGCCACGTTCCCGCTTCCGGGCATCGGGGCCGAGGTCGTCGACGATTCGGGCACGTCGGTCGAGCGCGGTGGCGGGTACCTCACGCTGACCCGGCCGTGGCCCGCCATGCTCCGGGGTCTGTACGGCGACCCCGAGCGGTACCGGCAGACGTACTGGAGCCGTTTCGAAGGACGGTACTTCGCGGGCGACGGCGCCAAGATCGACGAGGACGGCTACTTCTGGTTGCTCGGACGGGTGGACGACGTCATGAACGTGTCGGGCCACCGGATCTCCACCGCCGAGGTCGAGTCGTCGCTCGTCAACCATCCCTCGGTGGCCGAGGCGGCCGTGGTGGGCGCCAAGGACGACACGACGGGGCAGGCCATCATCGCGTTCGTCACGCTCAAGGCCGGCCAGGATCAGACGGGCGAGCGGGGCGAGGAGCTCCGTGGCCACGTCGCCCGTCACATCGGGCCCATCGCGCGTCCCAAGACGGTGATCTTCACCGACGAGCTGCCCAAGACGCGCTCGGGGAAGATCATGCGCCGGCTGCTGCGCGACGTCGCCGAGGGCCGTGACCTGGGGGACACGACGACGCTGGCCGACCCGCGCGTCGTCGACGAGATCCGGCGCCTGTCGACGGCGCAGCCCGCCGAGGATTGAGCGCGAGCCGAGCGCGGGTCGTGCGATGACCGACGGTGCCCCGGTGCCGCCTCCCACGGTGCCCGCCAACTGGTGCTGGCACGCCTCGGCCACCGAGCCCGGGCCGGCGGTCATCTTCGACATCGACGGCGTGCTCTCCGACGCGGCGGGTCGCCAGCACTTCTTGGAATGGGGTCGGCGCGACTGGGACGCCTTCTTCGACGCCTGCGGCGATGATCCGCTGGTGGGTGAGGTGGCCCGACTCCTCGAACTGCTCGACGCCGAGCTCCGCATCGTCTTGCTCACGGGCCGCCCGTTGCGCGTGCAGCCCCAGACCCTGGCGTGGCTCGCGCACAACCGGTTGCGGTGGGACGTGCTCGTCATGCGCGATCGCGGTGACTACGCGCAGGCGTCGCGGTTCAAGCGTGCCGCGGTGGCCGAGCTCCGGGCGTACGGCTTCGAGCCGAGGCTCGCCTTCGAGGACGATCCGAGGAACCGCGACATGTTCCACCGCGAGGGCATCCCGTGTATCTACATCCACTCCGGCTACTACGAATGAGGTGCGATGACCCATCCCCGGAAATTCCGGTTCGCGGCCCAGCTCTCCAAGGCGCCTGACGGGACGGCCCGATCCTGGGCCGAGCAGGCCCGCAAGGCGCAAGACCTCGGGTACTCGACGCTGCTGGTGCCCGATCATTTCGGGGACCAGCTGGCCCCGGTGCCCGCACTCATGGCCGCGGCCGACGCGCACGTCGACGTTGCGGGTCGGCGCGCTCGTCTTCGACAACGACTACCGCCATCCACTGATGTTGGCCAAGGAGGCGGCCACCCTCGACCTGCTGTCGGGTGGACGGCTCGAGCTCGGGCTCGGCGCCGGGTGGATGCGCAGCGACTACGAGGAGTCGGGCATCGTCTACGACACGCCGGGGATCCGCGTCGACCGTTTCGCGGAAGGCGTGGCCGTGGTGGCGGGCCTGCTGGAGTCGGACCAGCCCTTTTCGTTCTCGGGCACCTATTACACCGTCTCGGGGCACACCTTGTTGCCCCGACCGGTCCAGCGTCCCCGTCCCCCGCTGATCCTGGGCGGTGGCGGCCGTCGGGTGCTCACGCTCGCCGGGCAGTGGGCCGACATCGTGAGCATCAACGTCGACCTCCGGGCCGGGACCGGTGGCCCCGAGGCCGCTCCCAACGCCTCTCCCGACGCCACCCGTCAGAAGGTGGCGTGGGTCAGAGAGGCCGCCGGGGCGCGCTTCGACGACATCGAGCTCAATTGCCTGATCGGCTTCGCCATCATCACCGACGACGCGCAGAAGATCGTCGACGCCATGGCGCCGACTTTCGGCATCGAGCCCTCCGACGCCCTGCACGTGCCGTTGGCGTTGATCGGCACGCTCGACGAGATGGTCGAGGAGCTCCGGTGGCGGCGCGAGGAGTACGGCATCTCGTACTTCTCCATCGAGGCCGACTGTTGGGAGTCGCTGGCCCCCGTCGTCGCACAGCTGGCGGGTACCTGAGGGCGCGCTACTTCGTCACGCTCATCTTTGCCGTCGCCGCGTTGGCGAGCCCGAACCCGAGCAGGACGGCGCCCAGTGTGACCTTGACGTTCTCGCGGCCATGGCCTCTGGCGACGAACCCGCCCGACAACGCCGGCGGAGTGAACGTGGTGCCGTCGTAGCTGGCCGGCGTGACCACCGCGTTGGAGATCGCCTTCCCCCCGGCCCGCACCACCACGGGGATCGGTCCCGTGCCGCTGCCGCCCGAGAGGCCGGCCTCGAGCGACACCAACGTGGACAGCCACCAGAAGGTCTTGGCTCCCGGGATGTCGCTCACCAGCACGCGCTGACCGCGGACGGGGTGGGTGGTCGAGAGGTGCAACGTGGGATCGGCCGGGAACAAGGGGTCTCCCTTGTAGCTGAGGACGAAAGTCCCCACGACCACCGGCTTGAAGCTCTCGAGGTCGATCATGGCCACGGCGCACCCGATCAGGCCCGAATTGAGCTCCTCGGTCGTCGGGGGACAGGTGGCGTTGGGATCGGGCGGTTGGGACGTCGGCACGGTGTAGTTGTAATTCAGGACGCCGCTGGCGTCCGACGTGGGGAACGCCACCGACAGGGCGTTCAATTCGGGCAGGGCGGCGATGATGGCCAGGAGCCCCGGCACCGATGTGGCCTGCCCCTCGAGCAGTGGCTTGGCGTTGGGGTCGACGGCGACGAGGAGGCTGGCTTCGACGAGCAGGTACGGGTGATTCGTCGGAAAATTCTTGCAGTCGACGTTGATGGACTCACCCGGGGTCACGTCGAGCACCAGCTGCCCGAAGGACGGGCTGCTGAACGCGCAGCTCGGGGCGGCGGCCGCGGATGCCGCCGGCGGCGCGGCGCCGACCGCGCCGGAGAGCGTGCCCACACAGACGAGGAGACCGACGCTCACCGCGCCGAGGACGCGGGCCGTCGTTCGTGCCGTTGCGCCGGCCGTGCCACGCCGCGCCCTGTGAGAGGCTCGGGGACGGTCCGCTCCGGTGGGCGATGCATCCATGGTCTGCTCCTTGTGAGGGTTCGGGGCGACGTGATTCGTCAGATGGAGGTCAGCGGCGAACGAGGGTGAAGGTGGAAGTCCCGGTCTCGCCGGAGCCGACGGCCTCGATGGTGTGGTTGCCGCGCGTTCCCGCTTTCCGCCGCGCGGGATGGTGCCGTTGCAGCTGAAGCTTCCGTTGGCGGCGGCCGTCGTGTGACACAACATCGCGCTGGCCCGCTTGCGCGCTTTGAGCCCGGTCCGATAGGTGACGGTCACCGGGCTCCCGGGAGTGAAACCCGAGCCGCGGGCCAAGACCACGGCCTTCCTGGCCCCTGTCGCCGGTGTCAGTGCCACCTGTGGGATCGAGGGCGCCGGTGCGACCGGCGCTGCGACCGGCGTCACCGTGAGCACTCCGGTGCCCGACACCACTGCGCCCGGATCGGTTGCGGTGATGGTCACCACGCCGTCGGCGATGCCCGTGGCCAGTCCCTGCGATCCCGGAGTGTTCGAGACCGTGGCGCTGGTCGAAGCCGACGAGGACCACGTCACGGCATCGGTGAGGTCGCGCGTGCTCGAGTCGGAGTAGAGGCCCGTGGCGGTGAACTGCACATCCGCGCCCACTGCGACATCGGCGACCGACGGCGACACCGCGACTGCGACCAGTGTGGTCGGGATCGTCGGGAGCGTGGTCGGGATCGTGGGGAGCGTGGTGGGGATCGTCGGGATCGTCGGGAGCGTGGTGGGGATCGTGGGGAGCGTGGTCGGGAGAGTGGGGAGGGACGATGGCACCGACACAGCGCCGGCGGTGTCGGACTGACCGACACCCGACAAGCCGACGGTAAGTGCGAGGAGCAGGACCCCCGTCACAACCCACAGCTCGCGGCCTCGCGCCATTCTCCCCATCCCCCGGGCTCACGCCATCCGCGACGCCGTCGTGGCGTGTGGGCGGTGGAACCTGTCTCAGTGTTGATCGGTGCCGGACGGGCTGAGAAGAGGGTCATCACCCGGTTCCCGGTGGGTGATTCCACCTAGTTGAGCAAGCGATACGCGCTGCGTCGGTCCGCGATTCCCGGTGCCCCCAGCGGATTCGACCCCTTCACAGCTACAATCCTCGCCAGGGCCTGGAGCACCCTCGATCCAGCGGGGAGGGGCGATGAAGGAGAGCACCCGGCGGGTGTCGCCGCTCGCTTTGGTCAGTGCGTTGGTCATCGCCGTAGCGGCCGTCCTCGGTTTTCTCCTGGCCGAGCACAGCGTCGACAGCCAGAACCAGGCCCTGTTGAAAGAGGACGCCACCCAAGCAGCGGGGTACGTCTCCTCGCTGACCTCGTCGTTGAGCTCGACCCTGGACGCGTTGGCCCCCGGGGTCACGTCGGCGGGAGGTTCAGCGCTTGCGTTCGAGACCCAGGCCAGACCGCTCGCGGGCGGGCCCTTCACCTTGCTCCTGGCGCACCGCAGCGGCGGACGGTACGTCGCCACCGCGGTGGCGGGAACTGGCTTCACCACAGGGGAGACCCTCGACACCGCTCTCTCGGCCACACTGGCCAAGGCCAGCTCGAGCATCGCTCCGGGCCCCGTGCACTACGACGGGAAGACGACGACGTTCGGGCTGGGGCTCGGGCCGCCATTGGTCCCGTCGGGCTTCGCCATCTACGAATTGGTGACGCTCGACCCCTTTGTGGCGACCACGGCCACCCAGGCCGCACCGTTCCACGTGCTGCGCGCCGCTGTCTACTCGACATCGAAGCCCACCGCGAGCCAGCTCGTCCTGGCCAACACCAGAGCCCTGCCCTTGCAAGGTGCCACCGTCGAGACCCGTGTGCCGGTGGGGGCGGCCGCGTGGTGGCTGGTGGCTGCAGCCAAGAGTCCGTTGGCGGGCGAGTTCCCGTCGGCGGCCCCGTATGTCCTGCTCGTGTTCGTTCTGCTCCTTGCGCTCGCGGTGGGTGCGGTGATCGAGGTCGTCGTCCGTCGTCAGCACTACGCCAACGCACTGGTGGAGCAGCGCACCGCCGAGCTGGTGGCCTCGCACGAGGCGCTGATCCGAAGCGAGCGGTTGTCGGCGGTGGGTCAGATGACGACAGTGGTCGGCCATGAATTGCGGAACCCGCTCGGTGCGGTCATGAACGCCCTCTACATGCTGCGCCGGTCGCTGGGCGATCCGGTTGCGGCCGAGGCCCACCTGGAGGTGGCGGAGCGCCAAACCGCTCGCGCCGTCAATCTCGCCCAGGATCTGACCGCGTACATGCGCGAGCGTGAGCCTGAGCTTGCGCCCGTGGAGTTGCGCGAGGTGCTCAGCGACGTCCTCGAGGCCACTCCCAAACCAAGCAACGTCGTGATCGTCGAGGACATCGGGCCAATCGATCTGCATGCCGACGCCAAGCAGATCGCGCAGATCCTCACCAACCTCGTGGACAACGCCTATCAGGCCATGCCCGAGGGAGGAACGCTCCGGATCGAGGCCCGGACCCAGCGAGACATCGCCGTCATCACCATCCAAGACACTGGCGAGGGTATCGACCCCGACCTCGTCGACCGGTTCTTCGAGCCGTTCTTCACGACGAGGTCGGAGGGAACTGGTCTCGGATTGGCCATCGTGCGGCGCTTGATCGAAGCCCATGGCGGCCAGATCTCGATTGCGAACGCCGAGACCGGTGGTGCTGTCGTCACGGTCCGTCTTCCCCTCGAGCCGGCTCGGGAGCTGGCATGGCGCTAGACACCGAGCGCTGGTCGTTCGTGGCGTACTCGCCGGGGCGGCCGCCGATGATGCGCCAGCCTGACGGCGGCAGTGGTCGAGGAGTGGCCGGCCCCTCCGCGTCACCGCGGCGGCCGGACTCGTCGGGAGCTGCCGGTGAGCATCAGGGCGAAGATGCGCGTGCGACGGCGCCCACCACCACGGAGCATGCCGGCGCGGACGTGCTCGTCGTGGACGACGACGCCGATGTCCGATGGACGGTGGCCGAGATCCTTCGGTCGGCCGGCTTCAGCGTGGCCGAAGCGCCTGACGGCGAGGCGGCGCTCGGCCTTCTCAGCACCGAGCGGTACCGGATGGTCCTGCTCGACTTGCGGATGCCCAAGCGAGACGGCGTCTCGCTCATCGAGGCCGCGGGGGACGTGCCGCCGGTGATCGTACACTCGGCCTACTCGCTCGACGCTGCAGATCGTCAACGCCTCGGTTCCCGGGTGGTCGACTACCTGCACAAGCCCGTGTCTCCGCACAAGCTCTTGCGAGCCGTGGAGTCGGTCCTCGGGCCGCCGTCGTGATCGGGACCCCGTGCGTTCCGTCGTCCCAGCACGGTCCCAGAATCGTTCGTCGGGGAGCACATTCGGCCCCACGGCTATCATCGGCGCCGTGAGTGACGGTGCCGCGGGGGCGGCGTCCGGCGGGGACGACGCGGTGCTTCGGGTGCTGATCGTCGATGATCACGAGGTGCTGCGCACCGGGACCCGCCAGGTGCTCGAAGCGTCCGACGACATCGTCGTGGTCGGAGAGGCCGACGACGGTCGAGCCGCCCTCGCCATGATCGGCGAGGTCGAGCCCAACGTGGTGCTCATCGACATCAGACTGCCGGACCGAAGCGGCATCGACGTCGCTCGTCAGCTCACTCTGACGCACCCCGAGGTGCGCGTGGTCATCTTGTCCGCCTACGACGACGACGAGCTGGTACGCGCCGCGCTCGAAGTGGGGGCCGCGGGGTATCTCCTCAAGACGATGGCTCGTGACGAGCTGGTGTCCGCGGTGCGCGCCGCGGGCCAGGGCACGACGGTGCTCGACCCCGTCCTCTCACCTCGCCTGGCCGGCCTGCACAGTTCGTTCGGGCCGGGGAACGGGCCCCGACTCACCTGGCGAGAGCGTGAGACGGTCGAGCTCGTGGCCGAAGGCTTGTCCAACAAGGCGATCGCGGCTCGTCTCGGGGTCAGCGTCCGGACGGTCGAGGGGCACTTGAACCACGTCTTCACCAAGCTCGGCGTGGAGTCCCGAACGGAGCTGGTCCGTTTCGTCTTGACCCAGGGCTTGATCACCGCGACACCGTCGAGCGAGCCCGACTCCTGACCTCGGCGCACGTGACCATCGCCGGGTTCGCCCAGGTGGTTTCACGCGGTGACGAGCAGGTGGGACCCCGCTGGGCACACGACGCCGACCGGCGTATCGTAGGTTTCGGCGGCTCCGGGAACCCCGCATCCCCCTGAAGGAGCCGCCGGATGGGAGAGCAGTGCGGCGCAGTAGCTCCCTGCGCTCACCGCCCTCCTTGATCACGGTGCCGTGTGGACCCCCGCACGACTGGGACGGGCGGGGCATGGGCGGTGGTTATGTGTTGGCGCTGCCCATGCCCCGTTAGCCCATGCCCTTCGGGCTCAGGTGGGACGTCCCCCTTTGCACCAGGCGTTGTCGGGCACTCCTTGGCACGGGTTGGCCATGGTGGGGAGGTCGGTGGGAAGTGGGTGCATGGTGATGAGCGTGAGCTGGGGATAGCTGGACCCCGCCGGGCAGGTTCCGAATCCCGTGTCGCACAGGAGCTGCCCCAGGAGCGCGCCGCCGGTGTCGGCGACGGCGAGGGAGCCGTCGCAGCTGGGCTGACGCTGTTCGAGACCGGTCGGGGAGCTTCCCTGCGGGGCGGTATTGCCGGCGAAGCAATTGCGCGCCCCGTTCCCGTTGATCACGATCTGTCCGAAGTCCGCGTTCGACTGGTTCCCGAAGTAGCCGTCGTGGGTGAAGGTGTTGTCGAGCAGCGCGTCGCCCTTGGGGTCGAAGACACACCCGAACCCCTGGACCTGGGCTCCACCGGTTCCGGCACACGTCTGGCCCCGCACGGGTGGGTTGCTGTCGGGATAGGGCACGAACAGGACCCCCCAGGCGCCGTTGTCGGCGAAGGTGTTGTCCATGACGGTGTCGTTGGTCCCGCCCGAGATCGTCATGCCGGTTCCCGTCGGCCCCGCACTGGCGCTCCCGGCCTGGGGCACGTTGGGGTCGTTGTTGTCGTGCACCGAGTTGTGGACGAAGACCCAGCACGAGTGGGTGTGGGTGATCGGGCTCGTGCCCTGGCCGGGACAGGCGCCGTCTTGTGGCGCAGGGGGATCGCCGTCGATCTGCGTATTGGTGTCGACCCCGTCCTGGTTGTTGTCGAACTGGGAGTTCTCGATCACGATGGCGCCACCCGAGTTCGTCCCGGAGTAGCCCAGGGCGTTGTACTCCATCCACGCCGCGTTGATCGTCACCCCGCACAGTTGCCGGCACGCGCCGACGTACATGCCGGAGTCGTTGAAGTTGCTGGCATAGATCTGGTCCCATGATCCGGGGCCCTGTGCGTTGGACGAGAAGATGCCGTACTGCGCCGCGGTGGCCTCGCCGCCGTAGTACGTCGACGTGGCGGTGAGATAGCGCCCGCGGTAGCCGTGCAGACCGATGGCCCCCGACCCGTCGCCACCGTTCCACCAGATCTCGTTGCCGGCGTCGCCCGACCCCCCGAGGAAGTTGCACGCCGTGAGGTTCTCGATGCTCACGTCGTCGGCTTTCCACACCACGATGCCGTTGCGTCCGGCCGGCTTCCCGCCCGCCCCCGCCACCCCGAGGTTCTGCTGGGCCGGCGCCGCGCCGCACGGCGTCGACGATCCCGCCCTGGTGCCGTCCACGATGACCGTGTTTCGGTTCATCCCCCGTAGGTGGATGTCGGGCTTCGTGATGAGGACACCGGCGAAGTCGCCGTCGTCGGTGGCGCTCGGCGGGCTGGCCGCGTCGCCGGTCTCGTGGTAGTCGCCCGGTGCGACCAGGACCCAGTCACCGGGACGGGCGGCGTCGACGGCGGACTGGATGGTGCGGTACGGACCGGCGTGGCCGTCGAAGCTCCCCACCAGGAGCACGTGCGCGTCGCTCGGGCTCGTGCTCCGGGTCGTGCTCCCCCCGGAGCTGCACGCGGCGAGGGCCGTCCCCCCCAGTGCCACCGCCACCCACCACGGCACGTGCGCCACCTCACTCAACCTACCAACCGTGCCCGGCCGCGATTGGCGTCGGACCCTCGAGGGAGCCGTAGTGTCGGTGCGCCGGACCGTCGAGAAGGGGGACACCATGGAGCCAGCTCCGCTGCGCGGGGCGAAGATCGTCGTCGCCGGGGTCACGGGGCAGGTGGCCGAGCCGCTGGCCCGCGCTTTGGCACGCGACAACGAGGTGGTCGGGGCGGCTCGCTTCAACGACAGCGCGGCGCGCGCCCGGCTCGAGAAGGCCGGCGTCCGCTGCGTGGTGGTCGACATGCTCGACGGCGAGCCCGACGCCCTCCCCGCCGACGCCGACTACGTACTGAACTTCGCTGTCACCAAGACCAACGACTGGGATGTGGACCTCCAGGCCAACAGCGGTGGGCTCGCGTACCTCATGGAGCACCACCGCAACGCCCGCGCGTTCCTGCACTGCTCGACCACGGCGGTGTACAAGCCCATGGGTCACCACGTGTTCGCCGAGAACGACCCGCTCGGTGACAACCACGGGGTGTGGCCGTTTCTCCGGACCTACAGCATCTGCAAGATCGCGGCGGAGGCCACCGCCCGCTGGGCCGCCCAGCGGTTCGAGCTCCCGACGGTGATCACGCGTCTGTCGGTTCCCTATGGCGAGCGCGGCGGCTGGCCCGCGGTGCACCTGCACATGATGACGCAGGGCTCGGCCATCCCCGTGCACGTCGATGCGCCGAGCGTCTACCACCCTCTGCACGAGCGCGACATCCTGCGCATGGTCCCGGCGTTCCTGGCGTCGGCGTCGGTGCCGGCGACGGTGGTCAACTGGGGTGGGGACGCGGCGGTGAGCATCGAGGAGTGGTGCACCTATCTCGCCCAACTGACCGGCCTCGAGGCGCGTTTCGAGCCGACCGAGCACACCATCGACAGTGTGCAGCTCGACCTCACGCGTATGCACGAGCTGGCCGGGCCGACCCTCGTCGACTGGAAGGACGGGATGCGCGAGATGGTGGCGGCGCGCCACGGTGAGCTGCTGTCGGATTGAGGGCTCGAGCCGGCGCTGCGCGGCTCAGGGTCTCGTGCGCATCGCCCGTCGTCCGTACAGCGCCTGTCGCTCGCGGCGTGCCGCGCCGTCGCGCTCGGGGTCGGAGTCGCTGTTGAGCGCGGCGAGCCAACCCACCACGACGAGGACCGCGGCGAGCACGAGCACGGGGAGGTCGCCGAACCGCTCGTAGACGGTCCGGCCGGTCCGCAGTCCGACGCCCCGGATGACGAGGGCGCGTACGCCGAGGTCGGTGCGGGCCAGGACGGCGCCGCGGTGGTCGATCACTGCGCTGTAGCCGGTCGGCGCGGCTTGGACGACGTCGCGCCCCTCGGAGATGGCCTGGAGCCGTGCCGCCGCGATCTCCTGGGTCGGGACCTGGCTCGTGAGGTAGGACGAGGTGTTGGTGGGGACGACGAGGAGCTGCGCCCCGGCCCGCGTGGCGATCCTCCCCCGTTGCGCGTAGAAGACCTCGTAGGACACGAGCGCTCCGAGTGGGCCCGCCGGGGTGTGCAGCACGCCGTCGCCGTGTCCCGGTATGGCGTCGAGAGGGACGCTCGAGAGGTTGGCCAGGTGCTTGAAGAAGCCCCGGTACGGGATGTACTCGCCGAACGGCACCCGGTGCACCTTCTCGAAGCGCGCCACCAGCTTGCCGTCGGGCGAGAAGGCGACGACCTCGTTGCGGAAGCTCTGGCTCGACACCGTCTCGGTCACCCCGACGAGGAGGGTGGCGTGCAGACGCGTCGCCAACGCCCCCAACTGTCGCTCGATCGGCGTCCCGTCGATGGGGTAGTCGAGCGACACGACGTCCTCGGGCCACACGACCAGCCTCGGTGCCTCGCCCCCGTGCGAAGCGATCTCGTCGCTGGCGGCGAATTGGGCCGCGGTGACGGTGGCGGGGTCGACCTGGGACTTGCGCAGGCCCCGCACGCCGCCGCCCTGCACCGCCGCCGCCTGGAGGGCACCGACCGACGGGCCACCGTCGGGTGCGAGGGCACCCCAGGTGGCGACGCCGACGACGATGGCCAGCATGGCGAGGCCGAACGCCGGCCGGGCCAGGGCCCGGCTCCGGCCCGACCCTCCCCTCGGCTCGCGACGTGCGCTCGCCCCTTTGACGCGGCCGACCACCGTCGTGGCCACGATCGCGAGCCCGCTCCCACCCAGGAAGACCAGCCCCACGAGCAAGAGCGGCCCACCCAGTCGGGCGGCGCCGGCGATGGGGCTCGACGCCTGGCCCAGCGCGACCCCGCCCATGGGCAGACCCCCGAAGGGCCACGTCGATCGGAGCGCCTCGGCGAGCACCATGGCGCCGGTGAGCGCGGCCGTGCGCCCCCGGGGCCCGCTCGGCACCGCCGCACACGCCAGCGCCGGGGCCAGGGCCTGGAGGGCCATGAGCACGACGCCGCCGTAGGTGTTGAAGGTGGTGGCCCACCACAGCCCGGGGACGAACAGCCCGAGCCCCATGGCCCACCCCGCCAGCATCCGGGCCCGGAGCCTGAGGCCGCCCAGCCGCCACCACATGACGCCGGCGGCAGGGAAGGCGAGGAACCACCATCCCCACGGAGGCAGCGACAACGCGAGCCCCACTCCGGCGAGAACCGAGGGGACCACCACGCGGCCTCGCCGCGGGCTGCGCTTGACACGACGCCGACGGGGGGCGGCGACAGGCGGGGCGTCGATCACCTGGTCGGGAGCCCGGCCGCGACCGCGCGTCCGAGCACGGCCGCGGCCGCCTCACGACCGCTGCCGATGCAGGCCGGGATGCCCACCCCGTGGTACGCGGCTCCGGCCAGCGCAAGTCCCGGCAACCGCGCCACGGCGAGCTCGATCGACGCCACGCGGTCGAGGTGGCCGACGTCGTACTGCGGGAACGCCTCGGGCCAGCGCGTCACGACCACCTCGATCGGTGCCGCCCGGAGCCCGAGCATGGGGTCGAGGTCCTCGAGGACGCGTCGGACGAGCTCGTCGTCGGACAGCCCGTTGGCGCGGTCGTCGCCGAAGCGGCCCGTCGACGCGCGCAGCAGGATGTCCCCGGGGCGCTGCAATTCGGGCCACTTCGAGGTGAGCCAGGTGCAGGCCGTGATGAGACACCCGGCGCTCGCCGGCACGAGGAACCCCGTCCCGTCCAGGGCCCGCTCGACGCCGTGGTCGGGCAGCCGCAACGTGACGAGGGTCACATCCGAATAGCGGATCGTGCCCAGCACCGCCGCGGGGCCGGGGTCCAACGGCTCGAGCAACGTCGCCGCAGTCGGGGCGGGGGTGGCGATCACCACTCCGTCTGCTTCGACCGTGCCTTGCGGCGTGTGCAGGGCCCAGCGCGTCGCCGTCTCGCCCTCGGCCCGGTCGTCGCCCTCGGTGCCGCGCCGTTCCAGACGCGTGACCGGGGCGCCCAGGCGGACGTCGACACCTCGCCGGCGCAACGCCGCCTCCAGCGCGTCGACCAGGCGCGCCAGGCCTCCCCGCACGGAGTGGAAGACGGGCGGCCCGTCCTCGGGGGCAGCGGGGGAGGCCGCCGGCGTGACAGGCGAGGCCACCGGTCGGAGCGCGCGCATGAGGCTCCCGTGTTGCGCGGCCGCGTCGAGCAACGCCGGGAACACCGCGGCCGTGCTCATGTACGCGGTGTCACCCGCGTGGATCCCCCCGATCAGGGGGTCCACGAGACGCGCCACGACCTCGTCGCCCAGCCGTGCGCGGGTGATGTCGGCGACCGACCGGTCCCGATCGTCCTGCGCCCCGGTGTGGCGGGCCGAGTGCCAGCCCAGGAGGTCGAGCGCGCAGCGGGCCAACCCGACGGGAGAGACGATGCGCGACCGGGCCAGCGGGCCCAGACGGGTCGGCACCCCCAACGCCAACCCCCCAGGCAGGCGACGGAGCGTGCCGCGGGTCCACACGTACGCGCCGCGCGCGCCGGGCGACACGAGCACGTCCTCGAGCCCGAGCTCTCGGCACAGCGTCACCGCCTCGGGTCTCCGGGCCAGGAAGGCGTCGGGCCCGAGGTCGACGGCGCGTCCGCCGATCTCACCCGTGTGGAGCTTGCCGCCCAGTCGGTCGCTCGACTCGAGCACGACGACGCGGGACCGCGGCGCCGCCGAGGTGAGCTCCCACGCCGCGCTCAACCCGGCGATGCCGCCGCCCACGACGGCGACGGTGCGGTCGGGTCGAGGCATCGTCAGGGGTGTGTCGGCCCGGCAGCGTCGAGCACGACACCGGCGAGCACGTCGCAGAACACGGCGTCGTCGTTGAGCGACGCCGTCCGGGTGAAGGCGAGGCCGGCCTCGTCCGCGACGGCGCGCGCCTCGATGTCCACGTCGTAGAGGACCTCGAGATGGTCCGAGACGAACCCCACGGGACACACCACCACACCCGATGCGCCCGTCGCGGGGAGCGTGGCGATCACGTCGCGCAGGTCGGGACCGAGCCAGGCGTCCGCCGTCCGGCCCGCGCTCTGGAATGCCACCGTCCACCGGTCGAGGGCGGCCGCCTCGGCGATGGCCGTGGCCGACTCGAGCACCTGCGTGGCGTAGGGGTCGCCGCCGTCGACGAGGCGCGCCGGGATGCTGTGGGCGGTGAAGACGACCGTCGCACCGGGGCGCGCCTCGGGCGCGAGCTGGCCGAGGGCGTCGGTGACGCGCGTGGCCATGAGCGCCACGAAACCCGGTGCCAGGTGCCAGTGCTCGATCATGTCGAGATCGAGAGGCCCACCGTCGCCCGGGCCCAACGCCTCGGCCGCGGCTCGCGCGCGGCGTTCGTAGTCGCCCACGCTGGCAGCGGAGAAGTGCGGCGCGAGCACGAGCCCGATCAGTTCGCCGGCGCCGGCGTGTCCCAGGGCGGCGACCGCCTCGGCGATGCGCGGTGGCGCGAACTTGGCTCCCGCTTCGACCACGAAACGTCCCGGTGCCCGCGTGTCGAGCGCGCCTCGGATCGCCCCGACCTGCGCAGCGGTGCGCTCGTTGAGTGGGGACGTCCCTCCGATGGCCCGGTAGCGGCGATCGAGGTCGGCGAGCAGTTCCGGCGGCGGTGGGCTGCCTCGCCGGATCTCGGTGTAGAACGCGGGCAGGTCGTCGAGCGAGGTCGGTGTCCCGTGCGCCATGACGAGCAGCCCGATGGGCTTCACTGCGCTCCCCGGAGCGTGGCGGCGCGGTCGGGTGACGTCTCGTGCACGAGCTCGACGATGCGCGCCAGGACGCCGGGATCGGTCTCGGGCAGCACGCCGTGGCCGAGGTTGAACACGTGCCCCGTCCCACCCCCGCGCGCGAGCACGTCGCGCGTCTGCGCCTCGACCACCTCCCACGGGGCCAGGACCGTGGTGGGGTCGAGATTGCCCTGCAGCGCGTAGCGCGTGCCCACCCGTCGTCGGGCTTCGTCGAGCGGCACCCGCCAGTCCACGCCGACCACCTCGACCCCCGCTCCCGCCATCAACGCGAGCAGTTCGCCCGTCCCGACGCCGAAGTGGATCCGAGGCACGCCGAGGTCGACGAGACCGGCGAAGACCTTGCGCGTGGCGGGCAGCACGTGGCGTTCGTAGTCGGCGGGGGAGAGCGCCCCCACCCAGCTGTCGAAGAGCTGCACCGCGGCCGCACCCGCCTCGACCTGGCCGCGCAGTGACGCCAGTGCCATGTCGGCGAGGACGTCGAGAAGGCGGGCGAACAGGGCCGGGTCGCCCCGCATGAGCGCTTTGGTGCGGGCGTAGACGCGTGACGGGCCGCCTTCGATGAGATAGCTGGCCACGGTGAACGGAGCGCCGGCGAAGCCGATGAGCGGGACCCCGAGAGGGTCGAGCTCCGCCGTGACGAGGCGGACGGCGTCGAGGACGTACCCGGTGTCGGCCTCGGGCTCGAGGGGGCGGAGCCGGGCCAGGTCGTCGACGTGGCGGAAGGGCCGGCTCACGACGGGGCCACGACCCTGCTCGACCTCCACGCCGAACCCCACGGCCGCGGCGGGCACGACGATGTCACTGAAGAGGATCGCCGCGTCCACGCCGTAGCGGCGCACCGGCTGGAGGGTCAGCTCGGCCGCGAGCTCGGGCTGTCGGATGGCGTCGAGCACGCTTCCGTCACCCCGCGCCGCCCGGTACTCGGGCAGCGAGCGTCCTGCCTGGCGCATGAACCAGACCGGGACCCTGTCCACCGGCTGGCACCGGCAGGCTCGCAGGAACGCCGAGTCGGCGACTGGCACGCGAGCGACGCTACCCGACGGCGCGCGGCGTGATCCCTCGCTCCGGGCGCGCCCGGTCCACGTGCCGCGCCGACGACGTGTCGTGGCCCGGGCCGGCCAGTAGGCGATGCCCGGGCGATATGATCGATGGTTCACTGCGCACCGGGGGGAGAGGGAGCGGCTGTGGCAACGCATCCTGAGCTCGAGGCGGAACAGGCCCATGTGGACCGGGCCTACGAGCGCCTCGACCAGTTGCGAGACGACACCGAGGAGCTCATCCGTTCCGTGATCGACCAGGGTCGCGGGGGCACGCACCAATTCCGCGAGGAGCGCGACGTCATCGTCCGCACGAGCCTCGCCCGCCTCGACCAGCTCGACATCGGCGAGCAGGCGCTGTGCTTCGGCCGCATCGACCGCCGACGAGGGCGAGGAGGCGGCGGGGCCCCGGGCCGTCGAGAGCTTCCACATCGGTCGTCTGGGGATCTCGGGCGACGACCTCGAGCCGCTCGTGGTCGACTGGCGGGCGCCGGTGGCGGAGCCGTTCTACCGGGCCACGGGCCGGGATCCCATGGGCCTGGTCCTTCGTCGCCACCTGGCCGCCCAGGGCCGGCGGATCGTCGGCGTGGAGGACGAGCGCTTCGCCGTCACGCCGGGCGCGAACGGGTCGGGCCACGTCGTCGAGACGACCGACTCCCTCGACGGGAACGGACCCGGGGCGGGAGACGGACGAGAGGGCTGGGACGACCAGGCGTCGGACGACGGGGGCGACGGTGAGCTCGAGCTCGGGGGGCCCGGCGCCCTGCTGGCCGCCCTGGAGGGGGCGCGCACCGGGGCCATGCGCGACATCGTCGCCACGATCCAACGGGAGCAGGACGAGATCATCCGGTCCGCCCTGCCCGGCGTCATGGTCGTCCAGGGAGGGCCCGGCACGGGCAAGACGGCCGTGGCGCTGCACCGGGCGGCATACCTTCTCTATACGCACCGATTCCCGCTGGAGCGCCAGGGGGTGTTGGTGATCGGGCCCAACCCCCTGTTCCTGCGCTACATCGAGCACGTGCTGCCGTCGCTGGGGGAGAGCGGCGTCACCCTCTCCACCATCGAAGGGCTCGTCCACGGCGTCCCGGTCCGGGCCGGGGACGGGCGGGGCGTCGCCGCCCTGAAGGGCGAAGCCCGCATGGCCATCGTCGTGGGCCGGGCGGTGCGCAGCCGCCAGCGTGCCCTCCGGCGCGACGCCGAGGTGCCCTTCGGCTCCATGGTCCTGCGCCTGAGCGCCGAGTCCTCGGCCGGCATCGTCGCCGCGGCCCGTCGCCGCCCCGGCTCCCACAACGCCCGGCGCCGGTTCCTGGAGCAGCTCGTCGTGCGGCGGCTGGCCGACGAGTACCTGAGGACGCTGCGCATCCACGGGGTGACCCCCGGCGGCACCGATCCCGGGCCCGACGACGAAGACGATCTCGCCCCGGGGCAGGCCGAGCCCGGCGCACCTTCGGCCGTCCAGGGAAACGGTGTCCAGGGACACGGTGTCCAGGGACACGGTGTCCAGGGCAACGGTGTCCAGGGAAACGGTGTCCAGGGAAACGGTGTCCAGGGACACGGTGTCCAGGGCAACGGCCACGCACCGGGCGACCCGGGGGGGCGAGGGTCGGGGGAAGAGCTCAGCGACGAGGAGAGCGGCTTCGACCTGGGCGAATTCTCCCGGCACGTCCTGCGGCTGCCCGAGGTGACCGAGGCGCTCGACCGGATGTGGCCGCGCCTGAGCGCAGAGGAGCTGCTCCACGACCTCTTCGGCTCCGCGCCGCTCCTGGCGTTGGCGGCCAAGGGCATGCTCAGCTCCGCCGAGCAGCATCTGCTCCTGCGCCCTCGCAGCGCCACGCTGGCCGAGATCCCCTGGACGGTCGCCGACCTCGCCCTGATCGACGAGGCCCGCGTCCTGCTCGGCCCCCGGCGTCCCCGCGGCTCGGGGGGCGGTGGGGGCGAGCACGACGATCCCCGCACGTACGGCCACATCGTCGTGGACGAGGCTCAGGACCTGTCCCCCATGCAACTGCGGTCAGTGGCGCGACGCTCACTTTCGGGGTCGATCACCATGGTGGGCGACATCGGCCAGGCGACCGGCCCGTGGGCGCCGGCCGACTGGGACGAGGTCACGGCCCACCTGCCGAGCCAGCGCCCGGCCCGGACGGTCGAGCTGACCGTGAGCTACCGCACGCCCGCCGAGGTGGTCGAGGTGGCGGCGCGGGTCCTGGCCGAGACGGCGCCGGGGCTGCGGCCGCCCACGCCGGTCCGGCGGACGGGGATCGCCCCCCACTTCGAGCAGGTCGAGTTGGGAGAGCTGGCGCAGCGGGTGGCGGCGCTGTCCACCCAGGCCTGTCGTGACGTGGCTCCGGGCACCGCCGCGGTGTTGGCTCCGGCGTCGCTGGTGGCGGACCTCGCCGTCGCGCTCGACGCGGCGGGTGTGCACGCGACCGATCCCCGGCGCGACGGCCTCGGGGCCCCCCTGAGCCTCCTCCCCGTCGACCTCGCCAACGGTCTGGAATTCGACGCCGTCGTGGTGGTCGAGCCCGCCGCCATCGTGGAGGAGTCGCCCCAGGGGTTGCGCGCCCTGTACGTCGCGCTGACCCGCCCCACCCGGCGGCTGGCGGTCATCCACACGCGGCCGTTGCCGGCCGCGCTCAGGGGCTGATCGGGCGCAGCCCGACGGTGTTGGCGCGGAAGGGTCGCCGTCAACTAGGAAAGACGCCGTGACGCAGGCCCTGTCGGTGGAGCACCCGGCGCGCGCGGAACGCCACCTCCCGGACCGACCTCCGCTGCTCGCGGTCGGGGTCATGATCTGGCTGGGCTCGGAGGTCATGTTCTTCAGCGGCCTGTTCGCCGCGTACTTCACCATCCGCGCCCACGCCGCCACGTGGCCCCCGCTCGACGGAGCGCATCTCGACTACATCCAGGCCGGGATCTTCAGTGTCATCCTGCTGATCTCGAGCCCCACGTTCCAGTTCGGCGTGTGGGCCCAGGAGCGCGGTGAGCGCCGCAAGGCCGTGTACTGGATCGTGACCAGCTTCCTGCTGGGTGCGGCGTTCCTCAGCAACACGCTGTACGAGTGGCACGACTTCGCCGGGTCGGGCCACGGGCCCTCGCTCAACGCCTACTGGTCCCTGTTCTTCATCATGACGGGCATCCACGGGCTCCACGTGGCGCTCGGGTTGGTCGCCATGATCTTCCTCCTGGGCCGCATGGGTGGACGGAAGGGCGACCCGGGCGAGACCAACGTGTTCCAGGCCGTCGGCTACTACTGGCACTTCGTCGACTTCATGTGGATCGGCATCTTCAGCTGCCTGTTCCTGCTGAAGTCCGGTTGAGCTCCCGGGACTGCGAGGACATGCGAACGAAGCTCCGTGTGCGCCACCTGTTGCCCGGGTTGTTGGTGGCAGGCGTGGCGGTCGTGGGACTCCTGACGTCGGGCGCCTCGGTGTCGCAGGCCGCCACCCCGCCGTCGAAGTCGGCGTTGCAGTCGGCCGTCAGCGCCGAGAGCAACGTCATCACGTACCACCTGCCACCGAGCTCGTACATCGCGCCCGGGCAGTCGCTGTTCGAGCTGAACTGCTCGAGCTGCCACGGCGCGGACGCCTCGGGCACCGACCGGGCCCCGAACCTCCAGGGCCTCGGGCCCGCCACCGTCGACTTCTGGGTGTCGACGGGCCGGATGCCGCTGGCGGTGGCGAGCGCCCAGCCCGTCCAGAAGCCGGCACGGTTCAACCGGACCCAGACGTTGCAGATCGTGGCGTTCGTCAACTCGCTCGCGCCCGCTGCGCCCGACTATCCGCCCGGGATCCCCCGGGTCAACGTGGCGGCGGGCAACCTCACCCGAGGCAACTCGCTGTTCGTCCTCAACTGCGCGGGCTGCCACACGATCACCGGGGCGGGTGACGCGCTGTCCAACGGGTTCTTCGCACCCTCGCTCCACAAGGTCTACCCCCGGCAGATCGTGGAAGCGGTCCGGACGGGACCGACCCAGATGCCGCACTTCGGCCCGGGCGACCTCACGAACCAGCAGGTGACCGACATCGTGCGCTACGTGACGCAGGTCGATCCAGCACCCCAACAACGCGGGCGGCCTCGGGCTCGGTGGCATCGGGCCCGTGGCCGAGGGCTTCGTCGGGCTGCTCTTCGGCGTGGGCGGGATCATGCTCGTCGCGTTCTGGCTCGGGGACCGCAAATGAGCGACGACATCGTGACCGGGCCCGACACCGACGTGGTCGCCGGCAACGGCGCCCCGGCGGGGTTGCCCGTGACGAAGTTCGACGATCCCCACCTGCAGCCGTACGCCAAGAACCCGCGGCGGGCCGAGATGCTCATCGGCGCGCTCCTCCTGCTCGGGTTGGCGGGGTTCTGCGCCTACGGCGGGCTCTACTGGGTCGGGGGCCAGACCCAGTGGGAGGCGGTGTTCGGCGGGATCGGGTTCTTCGCCTTCGGGTTCGGTCTCTCGGCCTGGGGCAAGTACCTGCTGCCCCAGGGCCCCTTCGTGGAGGAGCGCCACGACCTCCGCTCGACCGAGCCCGAGGTCGAGGCGATGGCGGCCGCCATCGAGGACCGGGGCAAGATGGTGTTCCGGCGGCGCGGCTTCCTCGGCACCATCCTCGCGGCGGGGGCCGGGGTGATGGGCGTCGTGCTCGCCTTCCCCCTCCTGCGTTCGCTCGGGCCCACCGCCGCGGCAAGACGTTCGCCGTCACCAACTGGCAGACGGGCTCGAAGGTGGTGGGCCTCGACGGCAGACGGATCCATCAAGCCGACCTCGAGGTGGGCGGCGCGTTGACGGTGTTCCCCGAGGGGTACGAAGGCTCGTCGGTGGACCAGACCATGCTCATCCGGGCCGACGACAAGAACATCGTGACGCTGCCCGGTCGTGAGACGTGGGGCCCCAAGGGGTATCTGGCGTACTCCAAGATGTGCACCCACGCCGGCTGCCCCGTGGGCCTGTACCAGGAGCTCAGCCAGCAGCTGTTGTGCCCGTGCCACCAGTCGTTGTTCGACGTGCTGACCGGCGCCAACCCGGTGTTCGGCCCGGCCCCGCGGCCGCTGCCGCAGCTGCCGCTGCAGATCGACAGCGGCGGGTTCCTGGTGGCCCAGGCAGGCTACGACCAGCCCGTCGGGCCCGGGTACTGGGAGCGGTGATGAGCGCGACGACGTCACGACCACAGGGGCGGGCCCGGGGCAGGCACGGCAAGAAGGGCTCCAAGCCCGATCCCATTGTCGCCGGCGTCCGCTGGCTCGACGACCGCCTGGGCGTGGCCAAGGGCGGGCGCACCATGCTGGACAAGATCTTCCCCGACCACTGGTCGTTCCTGCTGGGCGAGATCGCGCTCTATTCGTTCGTGGTGCTGGTCGCCACCGGGGTCTTCCTCAGCCTGTACTTCATCCCGTCGGCCAAGGAGGTCATCTACCAGGGCCCGTACGCGCCGTTGCGGGGCGCGCGGGTGTCGGCCGCCTTCGAGTCCACGGTGAACCTGTCCTTCGGTGTGCGCAGCGGGCTCGTCATCCGGCAGATGCACCACTGGGCCGCGGACGTGTTCATCGGCGCCATCGCCGTGCACATGTGCCGCGTCTTCTTCACCGGCGCCTACCGCAAGCCGCGCGAGCTCAACTGGATGATCGGCATCACGCTGCTCATCCTGGCGCTGTCCAACGGGTTCCTCGGGTACTCGCTGCCCGACGACCTCGTGTCGGGGACGGGCCTGCGCATCATGTTCTCGATCGTGCTGTCGATCCCCATCGTGGGCTCGTACCTGGCCACGTTCCTGTTCGGGGGGAACTTTCCCGGGAACGGGATCATCATCCCGCGGCTGTTCATCATCCACGTGCTCGTCGTGCCGTTGATCATCTTCGGCCTCCTCGGCGCGCACCTGGGCCTGCTCGTGCGCCAGAAGCACACGCAGTTCCCCGGGCACGGCCGCACCGAGAAGAACGTGGTGGGCTCGCCCATGTACCCCACGTTCATCGCCAAGACGACGGGCTTCCTCTTCGTGACGACCGGGGTGCTGTGGGCCCTGGGGGGCCTGGTCCAGATCAACCCCATCTGGCAATTCGGCCAGTACGAGCCGTACAAGATCAGCTACGCCGTGCAGCCGGACTGGTACATGGGCTGGCTCGACGGCGCGCTGCGCATCATGCCGCCCATCTCGTGGACGCTGTGGGGCCACACCATCCCCCTCGTGGTGTTCTTCCCCGCCGTGCTGTTCCCGGGGATCTGCTTCAACCTCTTCTACGTGTGGCCCTTCGTCGAAGCCAAGGTGACCGGTGACCACGCCGAGCACAACCTCCTCGACCGGCCCCGCGACAAGCCCAAGCGGACCGCCATCGGCGTGGCGTCGCTGACGTTCTTCTTCACGCTGTTCGCGGCCAGCTCGACCGACGTGTTGGCCAACTACTTCAAGATCTCGCTCAACGAGGTGCTGTGGTTCTTCCGCTTCGCCGTCTTCGTCATCCCGAGCGCAGCGGGCATCTTCGCCTACTACCTGTGCCGCGAGATGACGGGCGTGCCCGGCATCGGCCGGCGCAAGCGTGCGGTGATCATCACGCGCACCGCCGAGGGCGAGTACGAGAGCGTGTCGACCGCCCCCCGGCCCGGTGACGGCCAGGACGAGCTCGCTCCCGCCCCGGTGCCGGTGCACATCGACCTCAACGGCGAGCTCGAGCCGGTCGAGGCGGGCACGTCGGGCGTGCGGCGGATCCCGCGCCCCTGAGCGTTCGTTGATCCGCTCGGCGCGACCCGACGACGCCGACGAGGTCGCCCGGTTGGCCGAGCTCATGTACCGGTCGTTGGGCCTCGCGTTGGACGAGGACGTGTGGGAGCGGTGGCGGGGCTCGGCCCGGGCGGCGGTGCGGGACCGGCTGGGGGCCGACCTGTGTGTGGTCGTGGCCGAGGACCCCGATGGGCCGGGCCACCTCGTCGCGTGCGGGGCCGTGGCGCTCTCGAGTCGCCTCCCGAGCCCGGCGCACGCGAGCGCCCGGGTGGGGTACGTGCAGTGGATGTCGACCGAGCCCGGCTTCCGCCGCCGGGGCCTCGGGCGGGCCGTGCTGCGGCGCCTGCTCGAGTGGTGCGAGTCGACGGGTGTCGACAACGTCGAGCTGCACGCGTCGGCCGACGGGGAGCACCTCTACCGGTCCGAGGGCTTCTGGGAGGGGAGCACCGCGCTCGCCCTGCGCCGGCGCCCGTGGGACCCCGCTCCGCCGGCGTGAGCCCCGTGACGGCGCCCGGGCGGGTACTCGGGGACGCCGCTCGCCCGCAAGCTCGGCGTCCGCCCCGGCGACACGGTGGCGCTCGTGGGCGCCCCCCGGGGCTGGACGGTGCCCGACCTGCCCGACGGTGCGCGCGTGCGGCGCTCGCTCGGCCGGGGGGCCGAGGTCGTGGTCGCCTTCGTCCGGCGGGCGGCCCAGCTCGACGGGGTCGTGCGCGACGTCGCCGCGGTGCTCGGTCCGACCGACGCGCTGTGGCTGGTGTGGCCGCGGCGCGCCGCGGGCCACGACAGTGACGTCACCGAGCACCTGCTGCGCGAGGTGGTGCTCCCCACCGGGTTGGTGGACGTCAAGGTGGCGGCGGTGGGAGAGGACTGGTCGGGCCTGCGGTTCGTGTGGCGGAAGGAGGTCCGCGCCGGGTTGGGCGACCACCCGAGGGCCTGACCGGCCGGCCCGGCCGACCCTTCCCCGGCACGCCGGCGTGCGGGCACGGTACCGTGGCTGGCCGTGAGCGTGGACGTGCGGACCCGGGTCGACGGGGAGCAGGCGCCGTTGCAGGTGGCCCGGTTCTTCGAGGACGACCTGCCTGCCGCGCTGGACGCGGCGGGGCCCCTCCTGGACACCGCGCTGGCGACGCTGCGGCTCCCCCCGCTGGTGATCGACGTCGAGGGGTCGGCGTGGACGCTACGGGCCGAGGGGCCCGGGATCGTGGTCCTGCCCGGCGACGGGGGGCACGAGGGCGCAGGCGACGGGAGCCTGGTGCTGCGCCTCGACGAGGCGCAGCTGTCGGACCTGGTGACCGACCAGGCGACGCCCATGGGCTGGTTCTCGAGTGGGGCGCTGACGCTCCAGGGAAGGCTCGAGCGGCTCCTCGACTGGTGGCTCGTGCTGCGGGGCGCCCTCGACGGCGTCTCCCCCCTCGTGGCAGATGCGATGGCCTTCGAGGACGGGGCGGGAGAGCCGCTGGACCTCACGCGCCGGTTCGAGTGGGACGACGACGACGCCGAGATGGAGCGGTTCCTCGGCCAGGCTGGCTTCCTGCACGTCGGCGGGGTGTTCACGCCCGACGAGATGGCGGCGGTGTCGGCCGACATGGACCGCGCGGCGCCGTCCTACAGCCAGGGGGACGGACGGTCGTGGTGGGCCCGGACCGACGACGGGTCGGACCGGCTGGTGCGGATGCAGGGCTTCGACGCCATGTCGAGCGCGGCGGCCGGTCTGGTGGCCGACGGGCGTCTCGCCCGGCTCGGCGCGCTTCCCGGCGACGGGCACGAGTGGGGCTCGATGGACGCCAACGCCCTCGAGGCGCTCGTGAAGCCGATCGGCGTGGTGGCGGGCATCTCCGACGTCCCGTGGCACAAGGACTGCTCGCTCGGCCGCCACAGCTACGAATGCTGCTCGCTCACCGTCGGGATCTCGGTCACCGGCGCCGACGTGACGTCGGGCCAGCTCCGGGTGGTGGCGGGGAGCCACCGTGGCCTCGTCTGGCCCGCCTTCTTGCGGCGCGACAACCCGCTTCCCGTCGTCGACCTGCCCACCGAGACCGGTGACGTCACCGTCCACCTGAGCTGCACGCTGCACATGGCCCAGCCGCCGGTCGAGCGCGAGCGGCGGGTGATGTACACCGGGTTCCGCCTGCCTCCGCTGCGCCCCGAGGCCGCCGCCGACGCACGCCGGCGCCTCCGCCACGTGCGCGAGACCGCCGCGACGACCGTCTCCCAGCCCCCCAGCACCGCTCGCAGCTGAGCCCCGCAGCGCCCGACGGGGCCTCGGCCCGGGCCGGCGACAGTTGACCCGTTGTTGGGGAGCGGGTGGATGGGGGTTGATCCCCGGGGAGCACGCTGTCGGGGTTACCGGAGGGGGGACAGGATCCGGGCGACGCACCCGTGATCCGCGGGATCAGGTTCGGCACCGGGTTTTGCGGCCCGGTGCCGAACCTTCCCGGGTTCTCCCCCCGGTTTCTCGCTCAGACGGCTCCGCCGCGCCGGCTCTCGACGGTCACGCCGATGGCGGCCGACACCACGAGCGCCGCCCCGGGTGCGATGAGCCACAGGCCGAACACCATCGAGAGCACCATGAGGAACAGTCCCATGCCGAGCACGAAGGGCCAGATGCTCGAGGCGGGGAACGAGCCGATCACACCGGCCCCGCTCGCCATGGAGGCGTCGGGCAGGTCCTCGGGGCGCGGCTTCATCCGGTACGACCACCACAGGTAGTAGCTCCCCGGCAGGAACCCGAGGATCGTGGTGCCGATGAGCATCATGGTCCCGCCCGACGTCGTGCCGTCGTACGACCAGAACCAGTAGACGATGCCGACGACGCCGAAGAACGCCGCCACCCCGAGCAGGAACAGTGCTTCGACCCTCACGATCCGCTCCCTATGCCTTGTTGTCGGTGTCGGCGCCGACACCGACGTCCGCGCCGGTCAGCCGGCCGTGCCCGTTGCCGTTGGTGTGGGCGCTGTCGTGCTCGATGGTTCGCGCGTCGGGGTGGTTGTAGTCCCACACGGGCCGCTCCGAGCGGATCGGCGGCAGCCTCTCGAAGTTGTGGTGAGACGGTGGTGACGTGGCGAACCACTCCAACGTGTGCGCGTCCCAGGGGTTGTCCCCGGCCGGGACCGGACTGCGCCACGACACCCACAGGTTCACGAGGAAGAAGACGAACGACAGGCCGATGACGAAGGCGCCGACGGTCGAGACGACGTTGAGGGTCTGCCATCCCAGGTGCGCCGGGTACGACGCCACCCGTCGGGGCATGCCCCACAAGCCGAGGACGTACTGCGGCAGGAACGTCACCCAGAAGCCGATGGTGAGCAGCCAGAAATGGATCTTGCCCAACGACTCGCGGTACATGCGCCCGAAGAACTTCGGGTACCAGTAGTAGAACCCCGCGAATCCGGCGTAGACGGCGGTCCCGAACAGCACCTGGTGGAAGTGGGCCACCACGAAATAGGTGTCGTGGGTGGCGAAGTCGATGGGCGGCGACGCCAACATGACCCCGGTGAGGCCGCCCATCAAGAAGGCGAAGAGGAACCCGATGCTGAACAACATGGGCGTGGCAAAGGTGAGTCTGTCCCCGCCACATCGTGCCGATCCAGTTGAAGAACTTGATGCCCGTCGGCACCGCGATGAGCAGGGACAGCAGGGAGAAGAACGGGAGCAGGACGGCGCCGGTGGTGAACATGTGGTGCGCCCACACCCCGGTGGACAGGGCTGCGATCGACATGGTGGCGAAGACCATGCCCTTGTAGCCGAACAGGGGCTTCTTGGAGAAGACGGGGATGATCGTCGCTGACGATGCCGAAATAGGGCAGCGCCAGGATGTACACCTCGGGATGGCCGAAGAACCAGAAGAGGTTCTGATAGAGCAAGGGCGACGCCGCCGCCCGCGGTCGTATAGATGTGGGTCCCGAAGTGGCGGTCGGCGAAGAGCAGCACCATGGCCGCGGTCAGGATGGGGAAGGCGATGAGGATCAGGATCGCCGTGACCAGCATGTTCCAGGTGAAGATGGGGAGCCGGAACATGGTCATCCCCGGGGCGCGCAGGTAGAACGATGGTCGTGACCAGGTTGACGCCGGTGAAGATGGCCGAGAACCCGGTGAGGGCGATCCCGAGGATCCACAGGTCCGGCGCCGAGCCGGGTGAGAACTGCACCGACGACAGCGGGGCGTAGGCGACCCACCCGTAGGCGGCGGCCCCCCCGGCGACGAGGAACCCGAGCAGCATCGTGATCGAGCCGGTGAGGTACAGCCAGTACGACAGGGCGTTGAGCCGGGGGAACGCCATGTCGGGCGCGCCGACCTGCAGCGGCAGGATGTAGTTGGCCAGCCCGCCGAAGGCGAAGGGGCCGGCGAAGAGGTACAGCATCAGGCTGCCGTGCATCGTGAACAGCGCGTTGTACTGCTGGAAGCTGAGGAACGAGCTGTCGGGCGTCGCCAGCTGCGTCCGCAACGCCAACGCCATGAGGCCCGCCAGGAAGAACATGACGAGCGACGTGACCATGTAGTTCATGCCGATCAGCTTGTGGTCGGTGCTCGTGAGCCACTTCAGCAGGCCCGACGGGCCCCTCGTGGTGCTCGTGCTCGTGCTCGTGGGCGACCGGTCGATCGGCGAGAAGGGTCATGCGGCCGCCTTGGTGGACGAGGTGGACGAGGTCGACGGTGGCGTCAGCCCGGGCCAGGCTCTGCTGCGACTTCAGCCACGCCTGGAATTGGTGCGGCGGGAGCGCCACGACGTGGAAGAACATGAGGGAGTGGTACAACCCGCACAGCTGGGTGCACTGGGCCCGGTAGACGCCGGCGGCGAAGGGTGTGAGGTCGAAGACGTTGGTGATCCCCGGCTGGGCGTACCGGCTGAAGTTGAACTGCGGGACGTAGAAGCCGTGGATGACGTCCTGGGAGTTGAGCGTGATCCGGGTGGTCTGGCCGGCTGGGATCACGAGGCCCGGGCCCAGGCAGTCCACCGACGGGGCGCACAGGGCGCCGGGGTACCCGATGGGGTCGGGGTCCTCGGTGGTCACGCCGGTCGACGGTGACGTTGCCCGGGTACTGGTAGCTGCCAGCCCCACTGGAACGCCGTGATGTGGATCTTCACGGCCGGGGTGGGGCTCACGGCGTCCACCTGGTTCTCGGTGAAGACGGTGAACCCGAACAGGATCAGCACCATGATGACCGGGACGATGATGTAGGTGATCTCGAGGGGGATGTGGTACTGGAACTGGCGGGGGATCTCGTCGGACTTCTTGCGGTACGCCGACGATCGACCACACGATGAGCGCGGCGACGAGGACGCCGACGACGATCGCCGCGATCGTCGTCCCGACCCAGAGCAGGAACTCGTCGTGACCCTGTTTGGTCGACCCGCGGTAGCCGTAGAACGTCGGCAGCTGGCACCCGCCGAGGATCACCGGCAGCGCGGTCGCGGCGACGACCCCGAGGGCTCGGCGACGCCACCGGGACGCGTCCGTGCTGCTCGTTTCGGCGGCGCGGCGGCTCACGGCGACGACACTAGCCAACGGTGATCCGCGAGTAGTAGTTGGAGCGCGGGGCCTCAATCGGGCGGTGCCGACGTGTCGTTCGGACTCCCGAGCGGTCCAGGTGAACACGCCTTTCGCCATGGTCGAGGTGGCCGTCTCCGACAGCCGGGCGAAGACCTCGGCGCGGGCCCGGTGGACGGCCGCGTCCGAGGGCGCCGCCAGGGCGGCCAGCTCGGCCAGATGCCCCGCCAGCCGCATCGAGACGGCCGGGTCGCCGGCGTCGGGGGCGGACCCCGACCAGCGCCAGGGCGCGCTCGGCCAGGGCGCCCGCGCCGCCGGCCAGGGCGGCCAGCTCCCGCGCCAGAGCGGCCTCGGGTGCCGGCTTGAGCGACGAGCCGGGTTCCCGTCCCACCATCCCCCGTACAGCCGCCAGACGTTGCGCACCACGAACTCGGGCTCGTCGTAGACGGGTCGCAGGTAGGGACGCTCCGCCAGATGGGCCGGGGCGGTCACGGTGTGCAGGATCTCGTCGAGCCGGGCCCCGGTGTTCATGAGCTCGATGGTCTGGTCGACGAGGGACTCGAGGAGCTCGGCCGTGTCGGTGAGCGCCTGTCGCACCCGCCCGGCGCCGACGACCGGGAAGCCGTGGCCCGGGAGCAGGACCTCGGGCTCCAGGGCGATCATCTCGCGCAGGGCCATGGCCCACTCGCGGGGGTAGCGCTGGACCTTCTGGGGGTTCCCGGCGTTCGGTGACGCCCAGATGAACAGGTCGCCGCAGCACAGCACGCGTCGGTCTCGGGCAGCCAGGTCCACGTGTGGTCGTCGGTCTCGCCCCGGGCGTGGTGCAGCTCGAGGGCGACACCGCCGACGTCGAGCTCGAGGTGCCGGGCGTAGGTGCGGTCCGGATAGCGGTACTCGGTGGGCCACCGCAGCCCGGGGAAGCCGAACTGCCGCTGGTTGACGACCTCGTTGTACCCGGCGGTCACGATGTAGCGGTCGAAGCGCGCCGGCACGGCCTCGTGGGCCACCACGACCGGAGCGGCCCAACCGCGCGACGACGATTCCTCCTCCCACACACCCACCCCGAAGACGTGGTCGATGTGGCCGTGGGAGTAGATGGCGGTGTGGAGACGCTGCGCCGACCAGCCCCGCAGCGTCTCGTGCACCGCTTTCGCCACGAAGCTCGAACCGGTGTCGACCAGGACGAGCCCGTCCCCGGTGGCGACGGCGGACACGTTGGCGAAGCTGGGCACGAAGCTGATCCCGTCGGCGACCTCGGCCAGGCCGCCCAGGTACCCACCTACGGGGTGGATCTCGACGATGTCGACGTCACCGCGCCACAGCTTGTCGGCCAGCTCGAGCACGTCGTCGGCCATCGTCCCGCCTCCCGATCAGCTCGGTGGCTTGCGCCACGACCGCTGCACCCGGGCCGCCTGGCGCCCGGCCCGGCGCGCCCCGTCGTGCAGCTTCTCCTCGACCTCGGGGAGCCGCCGCGCCGAGCGGCCGGCGAGCATGCCCAGGCCGCGCGCCACCGAGGCTCCGGTCGGCGGCGCCGCAGACACCTCGACACCGGGCCCCGCCGCCGTCCCCGCCGCAGACGACGGCAGCGACACCGCGTCGGTCGTCACGCCGCCGGTCGTCACGCCGTCGGTCGCGCTGGGGACGCCGTCGCCCGGTCGGGTCGGCGCGGTCCGCGGGTACCGGGTCAGCGTGGCCAAGCGCAGCCAACCCAGCGCGGCGACCTCGAGGACGATGATCCCGATGACGTCGGGTCGCAGGGCTCGGAACAGGGGGGCCGCGGCCACGGCCAGGGCGACGACGATGTCCAGGGTGGCGTGCAACCGCGGCCCGCACACCCGGGCCAGGCCGAGTGGGCCGCGAGCCGTGATGGCGAGGAGGGCGAAGGCGCCGGCCGCCACGAGGAGCAGGCCGCTGTGCGCGATGTGGGTGGACAGCCCGGCCAGGGCTCCCGCCAGGACGTACTCGGCCAGTTGATGGGCGGCGAAGGGGACGGGCCGTCGCCGGGGTGCTCGCCCGGCGTCGGCACGCGGGCCGGGGGCACCGGCGGGGATCGGAACGCTATCCCGACGCGGCGGACGGCTTGTCGCTGTCCTTGCCCTTGTCTCCCGCATTCGACTCGTCCGCTGCGGTGTCACCCTTGGACCCTTCTGCGAGGCCCTTCTTGAACTCGGACTGGGCCGACCCCAGTGACCGGGCGAGCTTGGGGATCTGGGTGCTGCCGAAGAGGACGGCGATGACGATGATGAGGACGATGACCCCATCGATGCCGAAGATCTCGGCGAGGATTGGGTGCACGGGTGCCTTCCCTTCTTCGGTTCCAGCCGGTGAGCGGGAACGTCTCCAAGGTTAGACCCGAATGCGCTGGGGCGATACTGCGCCGCCCCCCGGGGCCCGGGCGAGGTGCGTCCTCACCCCGCCAGGAACACGCCCATGACCAGGGCGGCCAGTGACGACAGCGAGGCGACCGCACCCCACACGGCGAGGCCACGGGTGGTCGAGGCCCGGGTGTGGAGATAGGCCGACACGCCGGCCAGGGCCACCACCACGATCTTGACCCCCAACACGACCTGCCAGGCGTGGGGTTGGCCGGCACGGACGGCCGAGACGTTCCAGAATCCCGTGACCACGAGCACGGCGTAGGCGGGCCACTGGATCCGACCGAAGGCGCGGGCCAGGACCCGGGGAGCGCCTTCGCCCAGGCTCCGCGCCGCAGGCACCAGGCCGGCCATGGTGATCTGCCCACCCACCCACACCGTGGCCGCCAGGACGTGGAGCGAGACGCGGATGCCGTCGAGCGCCGATGCGAGCCCACCCTGCACGAGGTCGTGCGCGTCGAGGGCGGCCGGGGCTACTTGCCCTGCCAGTTGGGCTTGCGCTTCTCGGCGAAGGCGATGGGGCCCTCCATGGCGTCGGCCGACGAGAACACCGCCCCCACCGCCTCGGCGTTGAGCTTCCAGCCCTCTTCCTCCGAGACGCCCGCGGCGCGCACCATGACGTGCTTCGACCACCGCACCGACAGGGGCGCGTTGTCGGCGATGACGCCGGCCAGCGCCAGGGTCTCCTCCCTGAGCCGCGCCGCCGGGGACGACCCGGTTGACGAGCCCCAGCTGCAGCGCCCTCGACGCGTCGATCGCATCGCCGGTCAGAGCGAGCTCCAGGGCGATGGCGATGGGGAGCCGCTTGGGGAGCCGGATGAGGCCCCCGGCCCCGGCCACGAGCCCGCGCTTGGCCTCGGGGATGCCGAACGTGGCGTGGTCGGCGGCCACGACGAGATCGCACGACAGCATGATCTCGCACCCCCCTGCGAGGGCGGCACCGTTGACCGCGGCGATGATCGGCTTCGGGAAGTGCCTCTGGGTGATCCCACCGAAGCCTCCCGTTCCCCCCATGATCGCCGCTCCCTCGCCCGACGCGAACGCCTTGAGGTCCATGCCGGCGGAGAAAGCCTTGTCGCCGGCCCCGGTGACGACGACGACGGCGCAGTCGCCATCGGCCGCGAGCTCGTCGAGCGCGTTCGACATGCCGGCGCTGACGTCGCCGTTGATGGCGTTGCGCGCCTCGGGTCGGTTGATGGTGAGGATCTCGACGTGTCCGACGACGCTCGCGTTCGACTACGGCCATGGGTGCTCCTTCCCCTCGGTCGGCGCGAGTCTGACCGGACCGGCCCGACACCGCCACCCGACACGGCCTGCCCGGCCCGGCCCGGAGTCAGTCTGGAGTCAATCCGCCGGCCGGTACCGGAGTGGGGTGCCCGACACCTCGACGGGCGTGCCCACGAGGTCGCGCCCCGCTACGGACCCGAGCACGTCCGGCGCCGCCGCCGCGGCGACCTGCGACCCGTCGGGGAGCCGGGCGATGACCGGTGCAGCGGAGACCGCCCCGTCGCGCCCGAGCGCCACCGTCGCCGCCACCACGACGGCGCGCCCGCGGGCCTCGGCGGCCACCGGCACGGCCGAGTCGTCGATGGCGCGCTGGGCCCCGGCGGTGTCGGCGCGGTGAAACCCCGTCGGCGGTGGCGAGGCGCCGTAGATGCCCACGGCGTGCTTGGTGGCGTACCAACCCATGGCGCTGACCAGGCCCGTGCCGCCGCGCTCGCGCAGGCGGTCGGTCATGGCGGCCACCGCGTGGAGGGAGTAGTTGTTCCCGGGCCCACCGAAATAGGGGAGCCCGCCCGTGACGGTGAGGCCCCGGGAATCGTCGGGGGCGATCCCGAGCGCCTCGGTCCCCATCTCGACCGCGCAGGGGAAGCACGAGTACAGGTCGAAGGCGTCGATCTCGTCGACGGTGCGACCGGCTCCCGCCAACGCGGCGGAGGCGGCGGCGCGCAGGCCCGGGGACGACCCCAGGTCGGGCCGAGCCGAAGGGAACCAGACGTCGGTCACCTCGGCGCCCGACCAGCAGAACACGGCCCGGTGCGCCACACCCGCGGCGCGCGCCGTCGCCAGTGAGGTGACGAGCACCGCGGCGCCCTGGTTCACGTGGAGGAAGGCGCACATGCGCTTGGGGTACGGCTCGGCCACGAGACGGTTGTCGGGGCCGATCGTCGCCAGCTCGGTCGGGTCCCGGACCACCGGGAACCACGCGGCGCGCTGGACGGCGGCCACGTCGGTGAAGCGCGCCATGAGCTCGCCCAGCACGGCGCGCTGTTCCGGGGCGCGTCGTCCGGCCCGGTGCGCGATCACGCTCTCGAACAGCGCGTAGACGTGGACGGGGGCGACGATGCCGACGCTCATCTCGGCACTGCCGACGCCGGGCCGCTCGTCTCCGATCACCGGGTCGGGCGCACCGGTGTCGTCTCCCGGGTCCGGGGGGCTGCCGGCCTTGGCGCTGTGCTGGGCCTCGGCCCCCACGATCAGCGTGGCGTCGAGCTCACCCGCGCTGATGGCGGACGCGGCCCTGCTCACGAGCCACTGCGGTGAGTTCCCACCGATCGTCGTCACCTCGGTGCGCGCGGGGAGAGGCCGAGCCGTCGGGCGAGCACCGCACCGGCGGCCGGGATCGTGCTCGACATGATGTTCACGACCGACACGAGCCCGACCCGGTGGCGGAGCCGGGGCGCGCTGTCGAGGCACTCCTGCCCGGCGCGCCGGGCGAGCTCGAGGGCGGTCACGGTGACGTCGCGGTCGATCGACTGGCCCGACGCCACGACGACGGGCACCCTCGCCTCGTCGAGGGTCACGGCCCGCGGCCCTCGAGCGCGGCAGCAGGCCGTTGAGCAACAGCGACACGACGAAGTCCGCGGCCGCGTCGGCCGACAGGCCGTCGTCGGTGACGAGGCGGCGATGGGCGATCTGCCCGACGAGCGCGGCCACCGAGCACGCCACCATGCGCGGTGGTGCCTCGATGATCAGTCCCCGTCGTTGCGCGTCCTCGACACTCGGCTGGATGTCGCTGATGAACTCCTCGAAGATCCCGAAGAGGTGCTGCTCGAACCGGTCACCGAGCGCGTAGGAGTCGCGGAACAGCAACTTCACGAGAGCCGCGTCGGACTCGAAGAACTCGAACGTGCTGCGGACCGCCGCCCGGAACGGCGCGTCGGGAGACCGGCGGGCCCCGGTGGACGCCATCGCCGCGGTGACGTGGCGGCGCAGGGCTTGGCCCTCGGCCTCCATGAGGGCGTGGAAGAGCGCGTCCTTGGAGTCGAAGTACCAGTAGATGGACCCGTAGGAGAGCTTGGCCGCCTTGGCGATGTCGGCGATCGTGGTGGCGTGATAGCCCTTGGCGGCGAACACCTTCTTGGCCGCCCCGAGGATGGCGGTGCGCCGCCCTTCCTTTTCCTTCTCACTGATGGCCCGCCGCACGGCGCGCACCGGTCGCGGCACGGCGGTAGGAGGCACGGGGGTGGGGGCGGCCGTGGTCGGTACCGAGGGGGCGCCCGCCATGCGCGCAGGCTAGCAAACTGACGAATCAGTCAACAGGCGTGGTCATCCGGCCGCGAAGCTCTCGGGGTCGACGGCGATGAAGAGGCCTTCGCCCTGCGCCACGAGCGTGGTGCCGTGCCGCGCGTCGGCCTCGATGCGGAGCTTGCGGCCGTGGCGCGAGTGCAGTCGGGCGCGCATCTCGAGCTCGACCCCGATTGGCGTCGGTGCGCGGTAGTTGACGGTCAGGCGCCCGGTGTAGGCGGTCGTGGCATGGATCGAGAGCACGAACCCCATCACATCGTCGATGAGCGCGGCCACCGCGCCACCATGGGCCCGGCCCGGTGCTCCTTCGAAGGCGGGGCCGAGCGTCGTGCGCAGCACCGCCTCGTCGCCCTCACGGGTGATGTCGGCCGCCATGCCCAACGGGTTCGCCTTCCCGGTGACGATGTCGTCGGGGAAGTTCGTCCGTCGCCGACCGTCGGGCGGCGGCGTCACGAAGACGGCATGGACCGTGGCGAGCGGTGCGCGGTCCCGGTCCGGGCCGGCCACGACGACGGCCGTCAGGGCCCGCACCTCGGCGGTGATCCGGTCGAAGAGCTCGTCGCTCACCTCGTGGGCGACGATGCCGTGGCCGAGCCGGCGCAGCGCGCCGGCGGCTTCGAGACGGGCGGCCGATGCCGGCCCGTCCCCCCGGCGCCGGAGTCGGCCGCCGTCAACTGTGTTTCACGTCCGCCCAGGCCACGTCCTTGTCGACCTCGACGTCACGGGGAAGCCCCAGGATCCGCTCCGCCATCTGATTGCGCAGGATCTCCGACGTGCCGCCCTCGATCGTGTTGGCCCTCGCCCGCAGGAACGTGGTGGCGCGCGCCTCGGCCCGGGTGTCACCGGCCATCCATGCCGTCGCCGCGACGCCGTTGGCGTCGACGGCGAAGCTCGATCGCCGCTGGTTGTACTCGGCGTTGAAGACCTTGTTGACCGAGCCCTCGGGGCCCGGCTGTTGGCCCCGCAGGCGGGCCGAGTTGGCCCGGAAGGCCGTGATCTCCTTGACCTCGGACTCGATGTAGAACTGCGCCAGTCGCTGGCGGACGCTCGGGTCGGTCCGGTCGGGGATCCCCTCGAGGTACGACTGCCAGGCGTCGCGCCGGACTCCCCCGGTGAACGACACCGGGTCGAGCGAGATGCCCGCCAGCGCCACCCGCTCGTTCATGAGCGTCGTGCGGGCGCAACGCCAGCCGTCGCCGACGTCGCCCACGCGGTTGGCGTCGGGAATGCGCACGTCGGACAGGAACACCTCGTTGAATTCCGACGATCCCGTCATCTGCTTGAGCGGGCGGACGTCGACGCCGGGGGACTTCATGTCCAAGATGAAGTAGCTGAGCCCCTCGTGTTTGGGGACGTGGGGGTCGGTGCGCGCCAGCAACATGCCGAACTTCGCGAATTGCGCGATCGTCGTCCACACCTTCTGGCCGTTCACGACCCACTCGTCGCCGTCGCGCACGGCCCGCGTCGACAGCGACGCCAGGTCGGACCCCGAGCCGGGCTCACTGAAGAGCTGGCACCAGATCTCCTCCGCCGAGAGGATCTTGCGCAGGTACCGCTCCTTCTGCGCCTGCGGTCCCGTGGGCGATGAGCGTGGGACCGGCCAACCCCACCCCGAGGAGATTGATCGAGACGGTCGGGAGCCGGTAACGGACCAGCTCCGAGCGGATGACGGTCTGCATCCACACCTCGCCCGACAGCCCACCGAATTCCTCGGGCCACAGCGGAGCGGCATAGGGACTGCGCCCGATGGTGCCCTGCCAGGTGAAGGGGTTGAAGCCGCTCGCGACCTTCAGCTTCTCGAGCGCCTCGTCGTCGCCTTTGTCGGCCGCTTCCATCCACCCCGTCGGCAGGTTGTCCGCCAACCACGTGCGGAACCCGGTTCGAAACGCCTGCTGCTCGGGGGTGTCTTCGTTCGTCCAGCGCATCGCCGTACCTTACGTCCCGACCGCCGTGTCGACCGCCGGGCTCAGCGCACCAGGTGGATCGGCGACCCCGTCGCTCCTCCCGCTCCAGGGTCCACGGCGGTGCCGGCCCTGTGCCGCGTCGTCGAGGAGCTGACGACGGCGGATCACGTCGGCGACGAACTCGCGGCCACGCCCGAGGTGGCGCAGGATGTCGGCCTGGGCCTGGGGCCTCGGCAACATCCACGAGTGCCCGCCCGGCACCCACAAGATGTCGATGTCGGTGAGATCGGCGAACTCCCGCGCCGTGTCGGAGCTCACGATCCGGTCGAAACATCCCCACACCGGCAGGATGGGGATGTGGCGGGCGACGATCCGCTCGACCTCGGGTCGCAGGTCCATCGCCATCAGCATCGACCCCACCGGCAACGTCCGGCCCATGGAGCGGAGGTTGCGGCGCGCGTCGGGCCACAGTCCCCGCAGCGTCGACGCCAGACGGCGGCCGATGAACAGGTCGGGCGTGTCGAGCACCGCGGCCATCATCAGGTCGGCCACGCCCGCCATGTCGGGGAGCACCGGCGCCAGCAACGACACGAGCACGCCGCGCCGGTGCTTCCAGCCCGGTGTGGCGGCACCATCGCGGTAGACGATGCCGAGGACGCGGTCGGGATGCGTGTCGGCGAACTGCACCGCCACCGCCCCACCCATCGAATGCCCGAGGAGGACCGCGCGCTGCGCTCCGACCTCGTCGAGCAGATGGCCGACGACGGCCGAGATCTGCTGGATGGTCACCTGCTCCCACGGCAACGGGTCACTGCCCGCGAATCCCGGCAGGCTGGGGTTGAGCACGCGCCATCCGAGCGACTCGGCCAGGATGCTGCTCTCTCTCCAGTACATCCCCCCGCCCGCGAAGTACCCGTGGAGGTTGACGGCCCAGATCGGTGCGCTCCCCGGGCCGTCTGGCCCGTGCGCGGCGACGTTGTCCGACATGGCGTAGCGGACGCGCCGACCGTCGACGACGAGCTTGTGCGGGATCATCCGCACCGGCCGTCGGGCGCCGAGCGCGGGGCCCGGCACCGGGGCCGGCGCGGTGCGGTCCCGATCGGTGTGACGACGCGAAGGAAGCGCGGGAACTTGCATGACGATCACCATGACCCTACCTCAGAGCCCCGCTCTACCCGCGGTACGTGGTCTGTCGGGCACGCACCGTCGAGCGTGTGGGGACGGAGTGCGGCGCACCACGTCGCCGGCCCGCATAGCCTCGCCATTCGTGTCCCGACCCCGATCGAGGTGGCGCACCACGGCGAGCCAGGTCCGGGTCACCGCCCACGCCGTCCGCCACCTCGGGCTGCCCACCGTCGGCCTCATCGTGGCCAACTCCCTGCGCGGGCAACGGCACCGGCCGGACCCCGGCGGCGGGACGCGTGGCGCTGCCACGGCGGTCTCGCCCGGCCGTCTGCAGCGGGCCGAGGTGTGGAACCCACAACCCGGCACGGCGTTGTTCCATTTCGAGCGCGCCCACCTCGAAGTGGCCTTCCTCGCCGCCGACGTGGTCCGCGTGTCGTGGGGGCCCGGCCCCGCTCCCGTCCCGTACGCCATCGCCGGCGCGATCTCCGGTTCCGCTCCGTCGGTCCAGGCCCACCCGATCGACGTCCTGCGGGCCGACGGGCCCTGGGTCTTGCGCACCGACGAGCTCGAGGTCACCGTCTCGCCCGACGGGGCGCTGCGCACGGCGCGCCCCGATGGCGGCGTGCTGCGCACCGAGTCGCCACCGGCGAGACGTGGCGCGGCATGGGAGCAATCGTTCTCCATGCGCGCCGGTGAGCGCATGTGCGGGCTGGGCGAACAGGCATCGGGCATCGACCGGCGCGGCACCACCGTCACGTTGTGGAACACCGACCCCGGGGGTTCGTGGGGCCCGGGACAGAGCCCTCTCTACCTCGGCATCCCCGTCCTGCTGTCGACGCATCCCGACGGTGACGTGCTCACGTTCTACGAGAACTCCACCCCCGCCACCTTCGGGTTGGGCGAGCCGGGCGAACCGACGGCCGAGGCGGGGACGGCCACGGTGCACTTCGCCGCGGGAGTGCTGCGCCGGTACCTCGTCTCGGGGCCGGCGCCGCATCTCCTCGACCGCTACACCGAGCTGACCGGTCGCCCCGCCCTGCCGCCGCGCTGGGCGCTCGGCTATCACCAGAGCCGTTGGGGCTACAAGGACCAAGCCGACGTGCGTGCCATCGTCGACGGCTTTGCGAACCTCGGCATCCCCCTCAGTGCGGTGCACCTCGACATCGACTACATGCGCGGCTTCCGGGTCTTCACCGTCGACCCCGACCGGTTCCCCGATCTCGCCGGCCTGGCCACAGAGGCCGCCGCGACGGGCGCGCGCCTCGTCACGATCGTCGATCCCGGCGTGAAGGTCGATCCCGGCTTCGACGTGTTCCGTGAGGGCCGCGACCAGCACCGGTTCTGCACCGACGCCCAGGGCCACCTCGTCGTCGGCGTGGTCTGGCCGGGGCGCAGCGCCTTCCCCGACTTCACCGACCCCGCCACCCGGACGTGGTGGGCGGGCCAGTACCGAGCGCTCACCGACGCGGGCGTGGCCGGCATCTGGCACGACATGAACGAGCCGACGTCGATCGCGTTCCGCGGCGACCCGACGTTGCCCCCCACCACCCGCCATCACTTCGACGGCCGCGGCGGCGACCACGTCGAGGGTCACAACCTCTACGCGTTGCTCATGAACCGCGCCGGCGACGAGGGCCTGCGCCGGGCCCGCCCCGACCGTCGACCGTTCATCGTGTCGCGCTCGGGCTGGGCGGGGATGCAGCGCTGGGCGTGGAACTGGACCGGCGACGTGGCGTCCACGTGGGAGTCGCTGCGCCAACAGATCGGCACCGTCGTCGGGTTGGGACTGTCGGGCGTCCCGTTCTCGGGCTCCGACATCGGTGGCTTCAGCGGCGTCCCCGACGACGAGCTCTACCTGCGGTGGTTGCAGATGAGCGTGTGCATGCCGTACTGCCGCACCCACTCGGTCCGCGGTGTCCCACCCCGCGAGCCGTGGTGCTTCGCCGAGCCCACCCGACGCGTGATCGCGGCGTGGATCCGGTTCCGGTACCGCCTCCTTCCCTACCTCTACACGTTGGCTCACCTTTCGTCGGAGAACGGTGCGCCGCTCGTCCGCCCGCTGTGGTGGACCGACGCGACCCCGGTCCTCGACGCCGACGACGCCTTCCTCCTCGGTGACGCCCTTCTCGTGGCGCCCGTCACCGAGGCCGGCGCCCGCTTGCGCCCCGTCCTGTTTCCTCCCGGCGGTTGGACGAACGTGTGGGGAGACGTCCTCCACGACGACGGCGCGACCGACGCGCCGCTGGAGCGGATCCCGGTGTTCGCGCGGGCCGGGACGATCATCCCCCTCGACGACGGTTGGGCCGAGGCGGGTGGGCCCTGTGCTCTCGACGGTGACACCGATGGGGCGGGCACTCCGGGGGCGCCGTCGCTCGACCACGCTCCTCGCCGCCTCGCCTTTCACTGCTGGCCCGACGAGAACGGTGACGCCACGGGCGTGTGCATCGACGACGCCGGTGACGGCGACGGCCCGGTACGGCGTGACGTGCTGAGCGTCGAGGGGGCGCTCGCCGGCGCCACGGCCACCTGCACGTGGGAGCGCGTCGGCGACTTCCCGGCTCCCGATTCGGTGCGGGTGGTGCTGCACGGGCTCGACATCTCGCCGCGCCGTGGCCGACGGGACCGACGTCGGCGTGTCGGGCGCCGCGGTGAGCCCCCCGCCGTTCTCGGTGTTGACACTCGAGGGGTTGCACCGCGCGCCCCGACGCGGGGCCTGAGGCGCGCGGCGGTGCGACGCCGGGCCAGACGCGACCTGCGCAGGCAGGATGGGGCTCGCGCCCTGGTCGCCCCCGAAGAGGTAGAGCACGACGGCGTCATCCTGCGCCGCCTCACCGTCGACGACGCTCCCGCGCTGTCGCGAGCCGCCCTGGAGAGCCTCGAGCACCTCCGGCCGTGGATGCCGTGGGCCACGCCCGAGGGGACGTCGCTCGAGACCCAACGCGAGCGCCTCCTCGGCCCCGCCTCGTCGTGGAACTCGGGGAGCGGCTACGAGTACGGCATCTTCCTCCCCGACGGCGCACTCGTGGGTGGTTGTGGCCTGCACCGCCGGATCGGCCCGAGCGCGCTCGAGATCGGCTACTGGGTGCACGTCGACCACATACGCCGCGGCATCGCCACGGCCTGCGCCGGCGCGCTCACCGCCGTCGGGTTCGCCCTGCGCGGCATCGAACGCATGGAGATCCACTGCGACGAGGCCAACACGGCCAGCGCGTCGGTCCCGCCCAAGCTCGGCTACCGCTTGACCGGACGAGTCGACCACGAGCCCGAAGCCCCCGGTGAGATCGGGACGCGCCTGATCTGGGTCCTGTACCGCCGCGAGTGGGAGGCCCGGGCCTCCCGGACGTCCTCGCTCTGAGTCATCCTACGAGGCGGGGGTGGTGGCACGACGGCCGGTCCACCGGCTGACGCCCTTCGCTCGGGAGCCCAGGGAAGCGACAATGGAGGAGTGCCCATCGCCTGGTACCGGTTCCGGGGCACCCTGCGGCGGCGCTGGGGCGGCTACCTCACGGTGCTCCTCCTCGTCGGGCTTCTCGGCGGGGTGGCGATGGCGGCCGTCGCGGGTGCCCGCCGGACCCAGTCCGCCTTCCCCGCCTATCTGGCCGCCACCCACGCGTCGGACCTCCAGTTCCTCGCCTACGGCCTCGCCAACATCCCCACGACGAACCTCCTCGGCAAGCTCGAGCACGTGCCCGGTGTGAAGAGCGTCGCAAGCGCGCCGTACATCCTCATGTCGCAGATCGGGGCGAACGGACGCTCGGTCCCCGGTGGAGCCAACACCGGCAACCTCCAGGAGCTCGGCAGCGTGGGAGGGATGTACTTCACCCAGGACGAGGTCACTGTGGCCGAAGGCCGGATGGCCGATCCAAGACGGGCCGACGAGATGGTGGCGACGGCGCAGGCGGCGCGCATCGCCCACTGGCACCTGGGAGAGACCGTCGCCTTCGGCGCCTACACGCTGCAGCAGGCGAACTCGCCCACCTTCGATCTCACCACCGCGAAGCCGGCGGTGCGGTTCTCGGCCACGCTCGTCGGCCTCGTCGTGCTCCCCAGCCAGGTCGTCCACGACGACGTCGACGCCTTCCCGACCGACGTGATCATGACCCCGGCCCTCACCCGACGGTTGAGCGACAGCTGGGCGTACCCGACCTATGCCCTCCGTCTCGACCAGGGCAGCCGCGCCGTGTCTGCCATGGAGCGCGCCATCATCGGCGTCCTGCCGCCCGGCAGCCCCTACACCTTCCACGTCACCTCGGTCGTCGAAGGGCAGGTCGAGCGGGCCAGCAAGCCCGAGGCGATCGCGCTCGGCACCTTCGGCGCCATCGCCGCTCTGGCCGCATTGCTCATCGCGGGCCTGGCGATCAGCCGGGGCCTGTGGGAGAACGACGGGGACCTCGACGTGCTGCGGGCGCTGGGCGCCGATCCGGTGACGAGGACACTGGACGCCAGTCTCGGGACGGTCGTGGCCGTCGTCATCGGGTCGTTGCTGGCGTTCGTCGTCGCCGTGGCTCTGTCGCCGCTTGGCGCCGCTCGGCCCCACACGCCAGGTGGACCCGGCGCCACCGGTCGCCGTCGACTGGACCGTGCTCGGGACCGGGGTCGTCGTCCTGGCGGTGGGCCTGGCGGTCTTCACTGTGGCGCTCGCCTACCGCCGGGCCGGCCGTCGGTCGGGCGAGCGGGCCGAGCCGGTCGAACGGCGATCGTTCGTCGTCAACGCCGCGGCCCGGACGGGGCTGCCGGCACCGGCGGTCGCAGGGCTGCGGTTCTCGCTCGAACGTGGCCACGGTCGCACCGCGGTCCCGGTGCGCTCGGCACTCATCGGCGCGGCACTGGCCGTCACCGTGGTGGTGGCGACGGTTACGTTCGGCAGCAGCCTCCACACCCTCGACTCGCACCCGGCGCTGTACGGGTGGAACTGGAGCTACGCAATCGACTCGCCCGGAGGCAACAACATCCCCCCCGCCGCCGATGCGCTCATGGACCACGACCCAGACGTCGCCTCGTGGACCGGCTTCAACTTCGCCAGCGTCCAGATCGACGGCCAGACCGTCCCCGGCCTGATCACGGTCAAGCGCAGCCCGCTCGAGCCCGCCGATCCTGTCTGGGCACGCGGTACGGACCAAGCACGAGATCGTCCTTGGTGCCGCCACCCTGGCGGCTCTGCACAAGAAACTCGGGGACACCGTGACGGTCAGCTACGGCGACCGTGGCGATGCACCCATCTACGTCCCGCCGACCCGCGTCGTCGTCGTGGGCACCGCCACCATGCCGGCCATCGGGACCTCGGGCACGCTCCACCCCTCGATGGGGACCGGCGCGCTGCTCCCCACCGGCGTCGAGCCGCTGGCCATGCAACGGGCGCTCACCAGCCCCGACCCCAACCAGAACGGGCCGGCCATCGACGTCGTCCAGCTCCGCCGGGGCGTGACGGCGGCGGCAGGTCGGGCGTCGATGCAACGCATTGCCGACACCGCGACGAAGGTGATGACCGCAGATCCCCAGGGTGTGGGTGATAGCTACGGCGTGCTGGGCGTCCAGCGACCGGCCGAGATCGTCAACTACCAGTCGACCGGTGACACGGCCGTCATCCTGGCGACGGGCCTGGCGGCCGGTGCCGTGATCGCGCTGGGCCTCACGCTGGCGGCCTCGGTCCGGCGTCGTCGGCGCGACCTCGCCTTGTTGAAGACCCTCGGCTTCACCCAGCGGCAGTTGGCGTCCGCCGTGGCGTGGCAGGCGTCGGTGGCGGCCACCGTCGGGATCGTCATCGGCGTGCCGGTCGGGATCGCTCTCGGTCGCTGGCTCTGGACGCTCTTCGCCCGGGCGATCTATGCGGTCCCCGAGCCCTCGGTGCCCGTGGTCGAGATCGCCGTCATCGCGCTCGGGGCCCTCGTGCTTGCGAACGTAGTGGCCGCCATCCCCGGGCGGATAGCGGCCCGGACTTCGACCGCTCTCGTGCTGCGCGCCGAGTGAGCCCTGTCGGCCCTTCTGGGACCTACGCGCCCGCGCCACCGCCCGCGCCCGGACGCAGCGCGGTCACTGCTTCGTCCACGGTGGCGAAGAGTCGGTCCCGTCCGAAACGGTGGAGCAGCCCACTGCGCTCGATGTTCTGCGGTGCACCACCGACGGCGCGCGCGACGCCGACGACGATGTGCGACCTCGTGAGCTCGTCGACCAGTGCAGCCAGCGCCCTCGTTCCCGTGTAGTCGATGTCGGTGATCGCGTCGGCGTCGATGACGAGGACCACCGGGGGAGTCGTCGCTTCCGACAGTGCCTTGCGCACCTCGGCCTGGAACACCGCGGCGTTGGCGTAGTAGATCGGCGCGAGCCACTGGAGCACGACCACGCCCGGCACCGGCACAGGATGGTCGGGATGGCCCAGGGGGGCCCAACTCGTCGAGTCGTCGATCTTGCCGAGCAGCAAGCTGTGGGGACGGGCCGAGCGCCTCGTGCGGTCGAGGATGGCGAGCACGACGGCCACGCCGATCCCCTGCTCGACGCCGACGAAGGCCACGGTCAGCAACGTCACGATGGCGAGGCCGAACTCCCACCGGTCGAACCGGAACACCGACACCAGTTGATCGACGTGGAACAACCGCGTGGCCACGAAGATCAGGATCGCCGCCAGTGCCGACAACGGGACGTCGGTGAGCAGACCCGCTGCGAGCACCACGAGCGCGACGCCGACCGCGGCGGCCAGTCCGGCGAACTGGGTTCGGCCCCCTGCCGACGCCACCGCGCCGGTGCGGGCGGGGCTGGCGTTGGTGGCGAAGGACCCGGCCAGTCCGGCCAGGACGCTTCCGGTCCCGACTCCGACGAAATCGCGGTTGACGTCGACCCGGTAGCCACCCTGGTCGGCGAACGCCCGCGTCGTGGCCGCGGTCTGGCTCAGCACGACGAGCGCCACCACCGCCGAGATGGGCAGCACCTGGCGCAGCGACGACCACGACAGGTCGTCGAGCCCGATGTTCGGCGCGCCGTGTGCCACTGGTCCGAGCACGGGAACACCGTGCGCCGTCTTGAGCCCGGCCAGACCGACCACGAGCGTCGCCCCCACCAGGCCGAGCAACGCCCCGGGGATCTTGCGGTCGACGCGCTCGGCGGACGAGACCACCGCGAACACCGCAACCCCGATACCCAGTGCCCAACCGTTGGTCTCGCCCAGGTGCGAGACCACCTCGACGACGCGGTGCACGGTCGTCCCCGTCACCGGCGCGAGACCCAAGAGATCGGGAAGCTGGTGCACGATGATGATCACCGCCACGCCGGCGAGGAACCCGGTGATGATGGGCGCGGAAAGGAAGTCCGCGATCCACCCCAGCCGCAACAGGCCGACGAGCGCCACGAGCACGCCCACGGTGACCGCGAGGATCGACACGAGCGCGATGTAGTGCGTGGACCCGGGGAGCGCGATGTGGGCGATCCCCGCCGCGAACAGCGGTGCGATGGTGGAGTCCGCACCGACCGACAGCTGCGGCGCTGAGCCCAGCAACGCGAAGGCCACCGTTCCCGCGATGAATGCGTACAACCCGGTGATGGGGGGCATCCCGGCCAGGCGCGACGTGGCCAGCTGCTCGGGCACGGCGATGGCGAGCAGCGTGAGCCCGGCGAGCAGGTCAGGGACCAACCACCGGCGCTGGTAGCCCTGCAGCGAGCTCATGACGGCCGGCATCGTGAACCGGGGCGCGCCGGAGCCGGACACCGTCATGTGGACAGGGTCATGTGGGAACCGTCATATGGACACCGTCATGTGTGATCCGTCATGGGTCGAGGTCGAGCCAGTGTCGCACGCTGGAGACGACGCTGACCTCTGGATGCGACCAGACGAATCGCTCCACACGGTCGAGGATCTCCTCTGCATGGTGGGCGTCGGGTGCCACGGTGCAGAACCCCAGGGCCGTCCGTTGCCACAGGTCGTGATAGCCGACTTCGGACGCCGACACGCCGAAACGGCGCCGAGCCGTCTCGACGAGGTGCCGAACCACGGCACGCTTGGCCTTGAGCGAGTCGCTGGCGCCGATGTGGAGCTCCATCTCCAGGGCTGCGACATGCATCGTGCTCACGACCCGACCGAGGATACAGGGGTCCGCGTCGCGGCTCGTGCTCACATCTTCGGACTCCTCGAGCGAACCGTGCACCGGGTTCGCGACCGGGGCGGAAGGTGATCCCACTCCCCTCGATCGTTGCATCCGCACGTGATCGCCTGGCCTCGACAGGAGGGGCACTCCTCGACGTCACACCCGTGGTGATGGACTCCGCCGGGAGGTGTGGCGCAGTCGGGGCATGGAAAGGCAACCGGCGGGCGCCCGAATCGCCTCTCCTTGCCCCACGTCAGCGGCACGTAGACCTCGCCGCCGATGACAAAGGGGTCAAGATCACAGCTGACCGCGCACAGCATCTCTCGGTTGCAGTACGGACACGCCGCCACCGGCTGACCTCCTCGATTCGATGTGGGAACAACGATGCCACTTGGTTGTGTCATCGGCGCGACGACCATTCGCGTGGCGGTGACGTGTACGACGTTGTCGCGTGTGACGTTGTGGTGTACGACGTTGTGGTGTGCGAGGTTATGGTGTGTGACGTTGTCGTATACGACGGTGCGATGTCACACCCTCCTGATCGACTGTCCTCGTGGATCTCGATGTCCTCACCGAGGTGATCGACAGCTTGCACGGATCGGACCCGTCGGCATGCGCCGACACGGAATCGATCGAGATCCTCCATCGTCAACTCGCTCGTCTCGAAGCATTCGTGACCAACGCCACGTCGGCATTCGACTCTTCGGAGAATTGGGTGCCCGACGGTGCGCGCGGTCCCACGACGTGGCTGGTTACCCGATGTCGCCTGCCGAAGGCCCGGGCCCGGGCGATGGTGCGCAGGGGCCGCTCGCTGCATCACCTGCCCGCATGTTCCCGGGCGTGGGCCGAGGGTGATCTCACGGCTGCCCAGGTGGACGTCATGGCCGACCTGCGCAACGAGCGCACGGAGGAGGCACTGGCCCGCGACGAAGCCGTGCTCGTCGAGCAGGCGAGTTCGTTGCGCTACGACCTGTTCGCTCGGGTGGCGCGCTACTGGAAGCAGCTCGCCGACCCCGACGGGGCCGAAGATGACGACCTGAACCGTCGTGGTCGAAGGGACGTCTATCTCGACCGCAGCTTCGATGGTATGTATTTCGGAAGGATCACCCTCGATCCGATCTCGGGCTCCATCGTGTCCGGCGAGCTCGAGCGCATCGAACAAGCCATGTTCGAAGCCGACTGGGCCGCGGCTCGGGCTGCCCTCGACGACGACCGCGAAACCTGCATCACCGATCTGGTGCGGAGCCCGGGACAACGCCGAGCCGATGCGCTCGTCGAGATGGCGACCCGAAGCCAGATGGCACCGAACGACGGACGGCGGCCGACTCCGCTCATCAGCATCCTGGTCGACTACGGGACATTACGCGGACGGGTGTGCGAGCTCGCTGAAGGCACGGTCATCGCTCCGGGGTCACTCCTTCCCTGGCTGAACGAGGCGTACCTCGAGCGAGTGGTGTTCGCGCCCGCCCGCCGTGTGGAGGTCAGCGAGTCCGCCCGGCTTTTCTCCGGAGCGACGCGTCGCGCCATCCAACTCCGAGATCGCGAGTGCACCCATCCGTACTGTGACGTGCCGGCGGCGTCGTGCCAGGTCGATCACATCATCCCGTTCACGGCCGGTGGTCCGACCATCGAGGAGAACGGACGTCTGCTCTGTGGGTTTCACAACCGGCTGCGCACCGCCCGGCCGCCGCCTGACGATTGATGAGTGTCGACGCGCGCCACTGCTACGGTGACGCCGATGTCAGGGATGGGGGCGGGGGAAAGGCGCGACACTTCGACGTGCGCGCGTCGTGACGGCTGATGCCTCTCTTCTTGACCGACGACGAGTTTCGCATTCTGCGCGCCGCATGTGACCGGCTCGTGCCCGAGGACGAATCACCGGGGGCCAGCAGTGTGGGCGTGCCCGAGTACATCGACGGGTTGCTCGGGGCGTTTCTGGTCGACCCGCCCCGGATCTGGGCCGGCGGTCCCACGTCGGGGCGGCACGGAGGGGAGGCGGCGTTCGGTCGTTTCCACCGGTTGGGCCCACTCGACGAGCTGGCGTGGCGGACCCGCATCGAGGGATCGCGTGGGTTGGCCGAGCGCGAGTTCAACGGGCCCGTCGAAGGTCTCCAGGAGCGCTACCGGGCGGGGCTGGCCGAGCTCGGAACGGCGTTCTGCGATTTGGCGCCCGAGGACCAGGACCAGCGGTTGCGGGGCAGTCGGGCGTTCACGGAGTTGCTGTACGAGCACTGCTGCGAGGGCATGTACGGCGACCCCGAGTACGGGGGCAACCGCGACGGACTGGGGTGGGAGGCCATCGAGTACCCCGGCGACGTCCAGCCCCGGGGATGGAGCGACGCCGAGGTGGCGGGCCCGTGACCGTCGACGCCGTCATCGTGGGGTCGGGACCGGGCGGTGCCACCGCCGCGGACGTGCTCACGCGGGCGGGCTGGTCCGTGGTGATCGTCGAGAAGGGCCGCAACCACCTCCTCGACCCGAACGACCTGACGAAGCCGGCGGCCGACTACTCCAACGACGAGCTCAAGTTCATCTACCGGTACTTCCTCGGGCCCGACCCTCTGATCGAGCCGCGCACGTTCCGTCGCGGTGAGGAGGACGGCGACCGGACCTACGTGGGTGAGGTCAATTCCATCCCGACCACCGTCGGCGGGGGTGGGACGCACGCCGACGGCAAGGTGCCCCGCTTTCGTGAGGAGGACTTCGCCCTCCTCAGCGCGCATGGCCCTGTCGAGGGAGCCGAGGTGGCCGACTGGCCGCTCTCCTACGACGACCTCGAGCCGTACTACGCGGAGGCCGAGCGGTCGATCGGCGTGGCGGGCGAAGCGGGTGCCAACCCGTTCGCGGCGTGGCGCTCGGGGCCCTATCCCATGCCGTCCGGCGCGCCGATGTACGGCGCGGTGCTGTCGAGCGCCGCGGCCGAGAACCTGGGCCTGCATCCCTATGCGGCTCCCACCGCGGCCAACTCCGTCCCCTACGACGGGCGCCCGGCCTGCAACAACTGCGGCTTCTGTGCCTTCTTCGGGTGCCCCATCCACGCCAAGGGAGACCCCGTCGCGCTGTTGACGCGCGCCATGGCCTCGGGGAACGCGGAGTTGCTGGCCGAGACGTTCGTGTCGCGGGTCCGGACCGACGGGCGTCGTGCCACCGGCGTCGACGTCATCGGCCCCGACGGCGCCACCCGCAGCATCGACGCCCGCCACGTCGTCATCGCCGCCGGTGCCGTCGAGACGCCACGCCTGTTGTTGCTGTCGGGCATCGACCATCCGCTGGTGGGCCGCAATTTCATGGTGCACTTCCAGACCTTCGTCCTCGGGGTGTTCGCCGAGCGGCTCCATGGCCACAAGGGTCGGGCGGTGACCCACGTCCACGACGACGCCGTGATCGTCGACGACGCGGCGCGTGCCGCCGCGGCGGAAGCCGGGTTGCCGTGGATCCGGGGCGGCCTGGTGGAGCACGGCGGGCCCAGCCTGCCGGTGATGGAGGCCAAGATCTACCCGTGGGGGGCCAAGCACAAGTCCCTCATGCGCGCCTCGCCCATGCGCGACCGCATGTGGGCGTTCACGATGCAGGGTGAGGATCTCCCCCAGCTCACCAACCGGGTGGACCTCGACCCGGCTGTGCGCGACGTGCGCGGGTTCCCCGTGGCGCGCGTCACGTACCGTCCCCATCGCCACGAGATCGCCGCCTCGGCGTACCACGCCCCCCGCCTGGTGCGCGTGCTCGAGGACATGGGCGCCACCTGGACGATGACGTCGACCTCGCCGTTGGTCGAGGGCCAGGACCGCCGGGGTGCGCTGTCGGCCATCCCCATGAGCCGTCACGTCATGGGCACCACCCGGATGGGTGACGACCCCCGGACCTCGGTCGTCGACGCCCACGGTCGGGTCCACGGGCTCGACAACGTGATCGTCGCCGACTCGTCGGTGTTCGTGACCTCGGCCGGCTACGGGCCCACGCTCACGCTGGTCGCACTGGCGGCGCGTGCCGCCGCGGCGCTGGCGGGGACGTCGCCGGGCTGAGCGACCGCCCGGCGTGTACGGGCTCAGCTCAGGAGATGGGCGGCGAGGAGCTTTCCGCTGGCCTCGAACTCCTCGGCGGGGACCTCGGCGTGCAGGCCGGGGCTCACGTGCATGCGCTTGTCGGCACTGCCCATCGCCTCGAACAGCGCGAAGGCCCGGTCCCGGGGAAAGATCTCGTCGTCCCACTGCACGAGGAAGAGCAGCGGGCACGTCACCGTGGCGGCGTCGGCGACGAAGCGGTCCTGGGTGGGCCCGGCGATCCCCATCAGGCCCAGCACGGCCACCGCCACCCGCGGCTGCGCTGCGACCACCGGGAGGCCGAAGATCGTGCCCATGGAGAGGCCCCAGTAGCCGCACGGACCGTCGGTGACGTCGGGGAGCGCCTGCACGGCGTCGAGGGTCACGGCCCAGTCGGCGACCATGTCGTCGATGAGGGCGGGGTCCGCCGACCAACGCTGCACGAAGTCGGCGAAGGGGAGCCCGGCGACATTGCCGCCGTCGGCCCGGCGATCCCCGTGGACGGGCCCGTCGATGGCGACGGCCGACAGCCCGTGGTGCCGGACGAGCGCGCGCGCCAGGGCGACGATGTAGACCTCGCGCTTGGACCCCGCCGCGCCGTGGCCCAGCATGACGACGGGACGAGCGCGGTCGTCGTCCGACGCAGTCCACAGCAGGCCCGGGACTCGCCGGTCGTCGCTCGTGACCTCGAAGGCCCGTTCGCGCACACCCTTGGCGGCGATGTCGGTCCCGAATCGGATCGGCACGGGCCCGGTCAACTGCGGGGCACCTCCGACCAGGGCTTGTCCTTGTCCATGCGCGGCTCGCCCGGGAGGCCGAGCACGCGCTCGCCCAGGATGTTGCGCATGATCTCCGACGTGCCACCCTCGATGGAGTTGGCACGCGACCGCAAGAAGGTGTGCCGGGGGTCGGCGCCCCCGGAGAACACCGCCCGGTCGGGCCGCCGCATCTCGTAGTTGGTGGGGAACAACGTGCCCGTCATGCCGAGCAGGTCGACGCAGAATTCGTAGACACGTTGGTTGAGCTCCGCCCCGACGAGCTTGGCCACCGACCCTTCGGGCCCCGGCGTGCCGGCCTGGCGCAGGGCCCGCGCCCGCATGTTGGTGAGGCGGGCCACTTCGGCCCGGACCCACAGTGCCGTCAACCGGTCCCGTTGCGCCGCGGTCTTGTGACTCTTGTCCTTCCAGATGCGCAGGGCTTCGTGGATGGGCCCGGAGCTGCGGGCGACGACACCGCCGCCGATCGCCACCCGTTCGTTCATCAACGTGGTGGTCGCCACCCGCCACCCGGCGCCGACCGCGTCGAGGCGCTGGCTGTCGGGGATGCGGACGTCGGTGAAGAAGACCTCGTTGAACTCGGCGTCACCGGTGATCTGGCGCAAGGGTCGGACCTCGACGCCCGGGGCGTGCATGTCGACGATGAAGTACGTCAGTCCCCGGTGCTTGGGCACGTCGGGGTCGGTGCGGGCCACGAGCAGACCCCAGCGGGCGGTGTGGGCGAGCGTCGTCCACACCTTCTGGCCGTTCACGACCCATTCGTCGCCGTCGCGCACCGCCCGGGTGGCGAGCCCGGCCACGTCCGACCCGGCGCCGGGCTCACTGAAGAGCTGGCACCAGACCTCCTCGCACGTGAAGAGGGGGCGGAGATAGCGGGCCCGCTGCTCGTCGGTGCCGTGCGTCAGGATCGTCGGCGCCGCCATGCCGTAGCCGATGACGTTGCGGTCCGTCTCGTTGGGAGCGTCGACGAGGCGCAGCTCGCGCTCGACGAGGCCCTGGAGCTCGGGGCTCGCACCGAGGCCCCCCAGCCCGACCGGGAACGACACCCAGGCGAGGCCGGCGTCGAAGCGGGCACCCAAGAACTCCTCCGCCGGCGTCGAGGCCGGGTCGTGCTCCGCCAGCAGGTCCCGGAGCCTGGAGCGGACGAGGTCCTCGTCGGTGGTCACAGCGTCGGTGATGGGCATGCGCCAACGTTAACGACACCGGTCGTCGTACGTCGGCACGCGTCGGCACGCGTCGGAGCGGCGGGCGGGGACGGCGCGGGCGGGGCGGGGGAGCTCCCGCCCGCGTTCGCCCCTGTGTCACCTCAGGCGGGTCCGGTGTTGGAGTGACGTTGCCCCCAGGTATCGGCCGCCACGGGGCTGGTCTTGAACAACGCCGTAGAGTCCTGCCGTGGACGACCGCCGTGGCGATGACACCCATGACGGGGTCTTCGCCCAGAACCGGGCCAGCTGGGACGAGCGGGTCCCCGTCCACGTCGCCTCGGACTTCTACGACGTGGAGGGGTGGCTGGGCGAGGGTCGTGGGCCGCGCCCGCACGAGTCCGCCGTGCTCGGCGACGTCTCGGGCCTCGACCTCGTGCACCTGCAGTGCCATTTCGGCCTCGACACGTTGGCCTGGGCCCGGGTCGGTGCTCGGGTCACGGGCCTCGACTTCTCCGGGCGCGCCGTGGACGAGGCCACCGGCCTGGCTCGCCGGGCCGGGCTGGAGGACCGTGCCACCTTTGTGTGCGCGAACGTCTACGACGCGGTCGAGGCCCTCGGGCACGCCACGTACGACATCGTCTACGTGAGCTTGGGGGCCCTGACCTGGCTGCCGAGCATCGACCGGTGGGCGGCGGTGGTCTCGGCGCTCGTGCGCCCCGGGGGTCGTCTCTTCGTCCACGACGTCCACCCGTTGTCGGACGCGTTCGGTGAGCACGAGCTCGTCGTCGAGCACAGTTACTTCGAGGAGACCGAGCCCTACGTCGACGACTCGGGGCTCACCTATACCGATGGGTCCTACGTTCCGTCGACGGTGCGGAACTACTCCTGGAACCACAGCCTGGGGGAGATCGTCACCGCCGTGATCGAGCACGGGTTGGTCCTCGAGCGTCTCGAGGAACACGACTGGACGTCGTTCGCCCGCTTCGGGTGGCTCGTGCACGACGCCGACCAGCACTTCTCGCTTCCCGCCGGCCGACCCCGGGTGCCGCTCAGCTTCAGCCTCGTGGCCCGTCGTTTGTAGAGTCGAGCCCGCGTCGGCCTTCGCCGGGGCGGGCGAGGCCGAGCCGACGGGAGGGTGACGTGGAGCGAGTGGAGTTCGAGACGATCGTCTACGAGAAGGACGGGGGGGTGGCGCGGATCATCCTCAACACGCCCGACAAGGCCAACATCCAGACCGCACAGCAGGTGTGGGACATGGACGAGGCCCTCGTCCTCGCCGACGACGACGACGACGTCAAGGTGCTCGTGCTCAAGGCCAACGGCGACGGCTTCTGTGCGGGGCACGCCATCGTCGGCGTCGACGAGATGCCCGAGGTCTACCCCACCACGGGGCCCACGCCCGAGCGGACGTGGCGACGTCACCACCAGGGTCTGTTCCTGTGGCCGCCGTTGCGGTTGTGGGAGTTCCCCAAGGCGACCATCGCCCAGGTGCACGGCTACTGCGTGGGCGGCGGCACGGTGTACGGGCTCCTCACCGACCTCACGATCGTGTCCGAGGACGCCTACTTCCAGATGCCGCTGCCCCAGGGCTTCGGGCTCCCCGGTGCCCAGACCATGATCGAGCCGTGGGTCCTCATGAACTTCAAGCGCGCGGCGGAGTACCTGTTCCTGGCTCCCACCATCAGTGCCACGCAAGCGCTCGAGTGGGGGATGGTCAACCGGATCGTCCCGCGCGGAGCTCGACGAGACGGTGGAGGAGATCGCAGCCACCATCGCCAAGATGCCGCTGACCACGATTCTCGCCACCAAGCAGGGGCTCACCCGGGCGTGGGAGATGATGGGGATGCGGATGCACCTGCAACAGTCGACCGACCTCGTGGCGTTGTGCACCGGCGCCACCGACGTGCGCAAGTTCATGGCGTCACTGGCGGGACGACGACCCCGCCAGCAGGCCGCCGACCACGCCACCTCGGACTGACCACCTCGGGACCGGGTGGCGCGGCTCAGTCCCGTTGCTCGACCACGAGGCTCTGCAGTGAGCGTCCTATCGGACCGCGGACGTCCCACAGGGCGGACTCCGCCACGGCGACCCCGGAGGTGCCGAGGCGTGTCGACGCGTCGAGGCACACCCACTCGCCCATCGCCGGTCGGTGCAGGTACACCGTGAGGTCGGGGTTGACGAAGACGTAGTGGGCGAAGTCGAGCTCCGAGCTCACTCCGTTGCCGAAGTCCGCGGCGGCGGCGGCCCGCTGCAGCGGGCGTGGGCTCCTCGTCGGGCACCACGGGCACGGCCAGCCGCACCCAGACCGTCGCGGGCCCGCGCGCGTCGAATTGCCCCGCGACGTACTGCAGCTCCGCCCCGGCGTTGTGAAAGGCCCGATAGGGGCCGATGGGCGGCGAAGATGTCGTACCCGGTCTCGGGGCCGGGGGGAGCGCCCGCGTCGACCCCGGGGACGGCGCCGGCGTCACCGACGTCGGGCGCGTCGGGGTCCCGTGGTTGCAACCGGATCCGCAGGGCCCGGGCCCACGCCACCTCGCGGTCGCCGCTCGAGATCCGGGCGTCGACGAGCTGGACCTTGCGGCCCGGGCGCACCACCGACGCGGAGACCGACAACGGGGCCAGGGGCACGGGCCGAAGGAGCTCGACGGTGAGCCGGGTGACGTGCATGGGCTCGTCGGTCGGGATCGACTCGACCGCGCGCGCCAGCAGCGCCGCCACAGGGCCGCCGTGCAGCGCGTCGGGCGTCCACGGCCCGCGGGCGAACTCGGTCGGGACGACATTCGCCCCGTCGGGCTGGAAGAGGGCGTCGTCGGGCACGGTCACGCGTCCGGGGGCTCGAGCCGGTCGAGCACCCAGGCCGGCGGTCGCGCCGTGAAGCCGTCGTCGGGCCAGTCCATCCATCCCGACATGGCCAGCGCCCCGCCGTCGGGGTGCAGCGTCGTGCCGGTGATGTACGACGACAGGTCCGACGCCAGGAACAACACGCAGTTGCCCACATCGGCGACCTCGCCCTTGCGGCGTAACGGGATCGTGAGCCAGTCCCCGGGATCGGTGCCGTCGCCCGCTGCCGCGGCGCGCTGGCCCGCCGAGCCGGCCCGTCCGGCCACGCCGGCAAGCCCGGCGGTGGGGACGAAGTCGGGCGCCACGCAGTTGATGCGGATGCCGGCTGCTCCGAGCTCGACCGCCAAGGTGCGGGTCAGGTGCGTCACTGCTGCTTTCATCGCCGCGTACACGGCGTAGCCCGGCGCGGCCCGATGGGCCTCGATGGAGGTGATGGTGATGATGCTGCCTCCCCGGCCTCCCGCCGCCATGGCCAGCGCGGCGCGCTGGGTGGCGTCGACGACCCACGTGAAGTTGGTGCGGACCAACGCGTCACGGCCCTTGGCACTGACGTCGGTGAACGCGGAGCGGAAGGTCCCTCCCACCACGTTGACGAGGATGTCGAGGCGACCGAAGGTGTCCTGGCACGACTCGAACACCCCCGCCAGTGCGTCGGGGTCGCGCACGTCGCTGCGTGACTCGACCACCTCGACGCCGTAGGAGCGGGCCTCGTCCGCGGTCGCTCGCAACGCGTCGGCGTCGATGTCGGCCAGTGCCAGTGCGACGCCGGCACGAGCGAGGTCGAGTGCGCTGGCCCGGCCCAGCCCGCCGCCCCCGCCTGCGACCACCGCCACCTTCGCCGCCAGGCCGGCGCGCTCGTCCAGGAACGACACCGGGCCGGCCGGGCTCAGTCGCGCTCGGTGCCGACGACCGACACGAACGACACCATCTCGCCCGGGTACCCGCCCAGGTTGTGGGTGAGGGCCAGGGTGCGCCCGTTGTCGATCTGGCGCTCCGGTGCCGGGTGGGCCGCCTCGACCCCCACGCTGGGCAAATGGCCTCCGGCGCTCACGATCCCTCGTCCCGCCCCACCCGACCCCGGCGCACACGGCACGATGGCGATGGTAGCCGATACGATCTGACGACCAGTCAGGAATCACGCCGGTCGGCGGTCCTGACAGAGGCCTGACAGAGGCCAGACAGAGGATGGAAAGGCAGCCGCATGGACTTCGAGTTCTCGCCTGAGCAGCTCTCCTTCGTGACCGAGGTCGAGCGGTTCCTCGACGAGCACGACGACCCCGAGGTCTTCGACGTCACCCGGGAGAACATGGCCCAGATCGTCGACACCCCGAAGCGCCGCGCCTTCATGGCCGAGATGGGCGACCAGGGCTGGCTGGGGATCACCTGGCCCAAGGAGTACGGGGGCCAGGAGGGCGACGGGGTCTACGAGTACCTCCTGAACGAGTCGCTGGCCCGCCGGGGAGGGCCGCAGATCGGCAAGGGCGTGGGGATCGTGGGCAAGACGATCATCCGACACGGCAGCGACCGGCTCAAAGCCGAGTTCCTGCCCAAGATCCTGCGCAACGAGGTCGAGTTCGCCGTGGGCTATTCCGAGCCCAACGCCGGGTCCGACGCCGCCTCGATGCAGTTGAAGGCCACGCGCGACGGCGACGGATGGCGGCTCAACGGACAGAAGACGTGGACCACATCCGCCCACTTCGCCGAGTGGTACTGGTTGGGCGCCCGTACCGACCCGTCTTCGAAGCATGCCGGGATCACGTTGTTCCTCGTCCCGCTCGACCAGCCCGGCATCACGGTCAACGCCATCTGGACGATGGGCGACGAGCGCACGAACGAGGTGCACCTCGACAACGTGTTCGTGCCCGACGACTACGTCGTGGGCGAGCTCAATCACGGCTTCCAGTACATCTCCGAGGCTCTCGACCTCGAGCGGTTCACCTTGTTCACGTTCTCGCCCATCAAGCAGCGTCTCGACCTGTTGTGCGAGTACGTGGCCGGGGCTCAGCGAGACGGCCGGCCCTTGAAGGACGACCCGCTGGTGCGCCACCGCATCGCGCAGCTCGCCACCCAGGCCGAGGTGGCGCGGGTGCTCGGGCTGCGCTTCGTCAACGAGTCGCAGAAAGGCGGTGCCGCTCCCACCACCCACGCCTCGGAGTACAAGCTGTATGCGACCGAGCTCTCCCGGCGTCTGGCCGACGCGTCCATGGACATCGCCGGGACCGGCTCGCAGTTGCGGATCAAGACACCCGAGGCGCCCATGGAGGGCCGGGCCGAGTCGACGTACCGCTACACCGTCATCGACACCATCGGGGGCGGCTCGTCGGAGATCCAGAAGAACATCATCGCCCGACGTCGACTCGGGCTCCCCAAGAACTTCTGATGGGCGCTGTCGCTACCGGCGCTGCTGTGGGCCCGCTGCGCGGCGTGGTCGTGCTCGACCTGTCGAGCGTGGGTCCCGCGGCGCGCTGCCACGCGGTTGCTGGCCGACTACGGAGCGACGGTCGTGAAGGTCGGCGCCGGTGCCGGGGCAGGGCCCGGCCCAGGTGACCCCACCCTTCTTCGCCTACAGCGCCCAGCGGGGCATGCGCCACGTGCACATCGACGTGCGCGACCCCGAAGGACGCGACGCCTTCCTCGCGCTGGCGGCGGAGGCCGACGTGGTGGTCGAGAGCTTCCGTCCCGGCGTCGTCGAACGGCTCGGCATCGGCTACGAGGCACTGCGCGCGCTGAACACCGGCATCGTCTACTGCTCCACGAGCGGTTTCGGCCAGGACGGCCCACGCGCCGGCTGGGCCGGACACGATCTCGACTACCTCGCCGTCGGTGGCTTTCTGGCCGCCACCGGCCCGCGCGCCGACGGCGGGCCCCCGATCCCCGGTGCCACCATCGCCGATGCCGCCGGCGGCGGTATGCACGCGGCACTGGCCGTGTGCGCCGCGCTGGTGAGCCGGGCCGCCAGCGGTGAGGGCACCTACCTGGACGTGTCGGTGGCCGACGGGGTCCTGTGGCTCATGTCACTGGCCGCCGACGAGCACCTCGCCACCGGGACCGAACCGGGGCCCGGACACGACGTGCTCACGGGTCGGTTCGCCTGTTACGACACCTACCGCACCGCGGACGACAAGTGGTTGGCGGTGGCCGCCATCGAGGGCAAGTTCTTCGCCAACCTGTGCCGCGCTCTCGGGTGTGAGCAGTGGGTCGACCATCAGTACGACGACGACGTCCAGGAGGAGCTGCGCCGTGACCTCGCCGCCGCCTTCGCCCGACGCGACCGCGACGCCTGGGTGGCAGAGCTCTCCGGTGCCGACACCTGTGTCGCCCCGGTCCAGACCGTGGCCGAGATCGGGGCCGACCCCCAGTTCGCGTGGCGCGGCGCGGTGGTCGAGGCGAAGCACGTCGGGCACGGAGCCTTTCGTCAGGTCGGGCCGGTCCTGGCGGGCATGGCGCCGCTCGACCAGCCGGTGTGCGCGCCCGACCTCGACGTCACCGACACCGACGAGTTGCTCGGCGCAGCCGGTGTGGCGCCGGACCAGATGGCCCGGATGCGGGCCCGGAAGGTGATCGCATGACATCGGTCGTCGACGACGTCCGGATCCTCATCGGGGTCCCACAGTACGAGGAGACCGGGGAGTTCCCCGTCGAGCGCAGCTACGTCTGGACCATGTGCGCGGCGGTGGAGAACGGCAACCCGCTGTTCTGGGACGACGCCGTGGCCGAGGAGCTCACCGACGGCCCCATCGCCCCCCCGACGATGCTGTCGGTGTGGTTCCGCCCGCACCACTGGGCGCCGGGCCGGGCCGAGCCGCACCTGCCGCTGCAGGTCCACTTCGACCTCAAAGAGCGCCTCGGTCTTCCCGAGGCCGTCATGACCGACAACACGATCGTGTTCTACGAGCCCGTCCGTCCCGGCGACACGTTGACGACGCGCCAGATCCTGCGCTCGGTGAGCGACGAGAAGACGACCAAGCTCGGCACCGGTCGCTTCTGGGTGATCGACGTCGAGTACACGAACCAGAAGGGTGAGACCGTCGGCGTCGAGAGCTACACCGGCTTCGGGTACCGGCGCGGAGCCGGTGCCACGTCGGGCGGGCCGTCGTGAGCGGTCCGGCCCCCGTGCTCGTGTTCGGCGACGTGGCCGAGGGTGACATCCTGCCGTCGCTGCACCACGAGGTGACCGCCACCACGGTGGTGCTCGGGGCGCTCGCCACGCGCGACTGGCGACCCATGCACCACGACAAGGACTTCGCCGTCGAGCGCAACGGTACCCGCGACATCTTCCTCAACACCCCGAACCAGGCGGCGTGGTTCGAGCGGTTCATCACCGACTGGACCGGGCCCCATGGACGGATGGGCCGGGTCACCTTCCGCATGCGCGACTCGGTGTTCCCCGGCGACACGATGGTGCTCGACGGCGTCGTCGCGGCAATCAGTGTGGACGACACCGGTTGCGGCTGGGTCGGCCTCGACATCACCTTGTCGGTGGACGGCGACGTGAAGAGCACCTGCACGGCGCGCGTGGCGCTGCCGACGACCGACGACGACAACCCTTGGCACCGCGGCGGCGACCGCTGGAAGCCCTGAGAGGAGCTGGGACGTGCTGGACCTCGAATTCAGTCCGGAGCAGGAGATGCTGCGAGAGACCGTGCGCAAGCTGTGCGCCACGGCCTGTCCCTTGTCGGTCGTCCGCGAGCTCGAGGACGACCCCGTGGGCTACTCCACCGACCTGTGGCAGCAGATGGCGGAGCTCGACCTGATCGGGCTGCTGCTCCCCGAGGACCACGGAGGCTCGGCCATGAGCGCCCTCGAGGGCGTCGTGCTGTACGAGGAGCTGGGTCGCGCCCTCGCCCCCACGCCGCATTTCGCCAGTGCCGTGCTGTGCGGGGGAGCCCTGGCCCGAGCGGGCTCGGCTGCCCAGCAGGCGCAGTGGCTGGCACCCATCGCCCGGGGCGAGGCCATTCTCACGCCGGCGTGGTTCGAGCCCGAGAACAGCTGTGGCCCGACGGGCATCCAGATGCGGGCCGAGCCCGACGGTGACGGCTTTCGGCTGACCGGGACCAAGCGGCACGTGCCCTTCGCCTCCTCCGCCGCGGCGCTGGTGGTCCTGGCCCGCACCGGAGGCGGGCCCGATGACGTCGACCTCTTCCTCGTCGACCCTGCAACCGACGGGGTGGCGCTGCACCAACAGCTGACCGTCGCGTCCGACACGCAGTTCCAGGTGACCTTCGATGCCGTGCGGTTGGGCCCCGACGCCCGCATCGGCGCCGCCTCGTCGGGGTGGGGGACGTGGGACGCCGTCATGCACGACGGCTGCATCCTTCTGGCGGCACAGGCCATGGGAGGTGCCCAGCAGGCGCTCGACATCACCGTCCAGTACGCCAAGGACCGCGAGCAGTTCGACAAGCCCCTCGGCGCCTTCCAGGCCATCGCCCACTACCTCGCCGACGCCGTCACCGCCGTCGACGGGGGCACGACCCTCGTCCACGAAGCCGCCTGGGCCCGGGCCGAAGGCCGGCCGGTCGACACCCTGGCGCCCATGGCCAAGCTCTTCGCCTGCGGTACCTACCGCGACGTGACGGCCATGGCCCAGCAGGTCTTCGGGGGAATCGGCTTCACCGTCGACTTCGACATCCAGCTGTACTTCCGCCGGGCCAAGGCTCTTCAGGTGTCGTGGTGGGACACCGACTACCTCGAGGAGCTCGTGGCCTCGGCCCTGCTCGACGCGTCCGCCTGAGGCCCGTCGCGGCCGCCTGAGGGCTCGTCGCGCCGCCTGAAGACCAGTGGCTCAGACGGAGGTGGCCTCGAGGCCGAGGGTGTAGCCGGCGAGGAAGGTGTCGGCCTCTTCGGTCCGGGGGTAGCGGTGGGCGAGCCGGTGGAACCGCGCCGAGTGCGTCGGCTCGATCAGGTGGGCGAGCTCGTGCACCAACACGGCGTCGAGCACCCAGCCCGGCACGAACCGGAGGCGCTCGGAGATTCGGATCTCACCGGTCCGGGACGTGCACGAGCCCCACCGGTGCTGTTGGTTGCCGACCCAGCGGATGGACGTCGCCCTGACCCCGCCGAGGTACTCGTCGGCGAGCACCTCGGCCCGGTGCGCCAGGTCCCGGTCCGAGGTGGTGACGTTGGGACGCTGGGCCAGGACGCGCTGGACGAGGCCCTCGACCAGCTCCACCCGATCGGCCTTGCTGAGCCGGGCCGGGACGAGGATGACCACCCGGCCGTCCTGCCAGAAGCCGCTGGCGGTCTTGCGCCGGCGAGGGCTCGTGCGCACCTCGACCGGGGGGCGCGGCGGCCGTCGGTCACTCATCTCGGGCTCCGCCGTGTCCTCGAAGCCCGGCAGGCGCGCCGGCGTGCACGCATCGCTCCCTGTCGCTTGCCCCCCTCGAACTCCATGTCCCCAATAGATGCCGACGCGGTGCCGGAGTGCAATACCCTGCGCGTTAATTTTCTGCGACATCGGCCCCGCAGCATCGCGCCGTCGAGCCGGCTCAGCCGGGACCGTGTCGTCGTCGGGGCTCACCATCGCTTCTGCCTCCCACTCGCATTGAGCTCCGCCAGGTACCGGTTGTAGGCGGCCAACTCGTCGTCGTGCTCGCCACCGCCTCCACCATCGAGCCCGGGGCCACCCCCGGCTCCGCCCTCGGGCGACGGGGGTGCCTCGGCCCGAGGCGAAGCGGTCGTCGGGCCAGGCGCAGGCCCCCCCGCAGCTCCGTCGGGCCGGGCCGCCGGGTCGTCGTGGACCAGCTTCCACCACATGAACACGGCGTAGGCGGCGAAGAAGGGCCACTCGAAGGTGTAGACCCAGCTCAGCGTGTTGCCCCCCAGGGCCCGTGCCAGTTGCCACCACGTGAGGGCGACACACGCGGGGACGAAGACGACCAAGGCCACGTGCAGCGAGATCGCACGCCTCGAGGTCCACATGCTCCGCACTGTCGCAAGGCTACCGAGGGGTTGCGACCCTGATCCTGGACACCGGGCGCAGCACGATGGAGACTCTTCGCTCGAGTCGCATGCCGGCGCCAGGGTGGGACGCGCCCGCAGGCGGGAGGAGGGTAGGTGGCCGCGAAGGGATCGCTCTCCGGCTCCGACCAGGGTCGGGACGGGGGGACCGAGCGCCACTGGTGGACCCTCGTCGCCGTGTGCGGGGCGACGTTCATGCTCCTCGTCGACATCACCATCGTCCAGGTGGCCCTGCCCACCATGCAACGGGCGCTGCACGCGAGCTTCAGCGACCTGCAATGGGTCATCTCCGCCTACGCCCTGAGCCTCGCGGCCTTCATCCTGACCCAGGGGTCCCTGGCCGACCGGTTCGGGCGCAAGCGCATCTTCATGATCGGCCTCACCGTGTTCACCCTGGCGTCCTTTGCATGCGGGATGTCTCACACCTCGGCGCAGCTCATCGCCGCCCGAGCCGTCCAGGGTGTGGGCGGGGCGGCGCTGTTCGCCACGTCGCTCGCCCTCATCGGCCAGGACTTCCAGGGCTCGGCCCGTTCCTCGGCCATCGCGGCATGGGGGGCCACGGTCGGTGGAGCAGTGGCGATCGGGCCCCTGGTCGGGGGCGCGCTCACGAGCGCCTTCGGATGGCAGTGGATCTTCTACGTGAACGTCCCCATCGGCGTCCTGACGCTGCTGGTGGGCCGGCGCATGGTCAACATGACCGACCCCAATGCCAAACGATTGGACTGGGCGGGCCTGGTGACGTTCTCGGGCGGCCTCTTCCTCCTCGTGCTCGGTCTCACCCGGGGCAACGACGACGGGTGGTCGAGCCACGTGATCGTGCTCATCCTGTCCGGCGCGGGCGCCCTGCTCCTGGTGTTCGTGATCGTCGAGCTGCTCCAGGAACGCCCCATGTTCGACCTGTCGCTGTTCCGCAAGCCCTCGTTCACCGGCGTCTCGATGGCCACGCTCGCCATCGGTGCCGGGATGTTCGCCCTGTTGCCCTACCTCACCCTGTACCTCCAGAACGACCTCGGCCTGTCGCCGCTACAGGGGGGTGAACGTCTCCTGCCGCTCACGATCATGTCGTTCGTCGTGCCCCTGGCGTCGCGGCCGGTGACCGAACGCGTGCCGGCGGGGCTGTCGCTCACTGTCGGGCTCGCGACCTCGGCTGTCGGCATCTGGCTCTTCACGGGCCTGACGGTGGCGTCGAGCTGGAGGGCACTGCTCCCCGGGATGCTGGTCGGTGGGGTCGGCGTCGGCCTCGCCAATCCCGCCATTGCCAAGGTCGCCCTCGGCGTCGTGCCACCTCAACGCGCCGGCATGGCCTCGGGGATCAACAACACGTTCCGCATCGGCGGCGTGGCGATCGGGGTGGCCGCGCTCGGGGCTGTCTTCCAGAGCCGGCTGCAGTCCACGCTGCACGGCTTGGTCGGCGCCCGTCAGGCTCCGGCCCTGGCCCGGACCGTGGCCGCGGGCGGCGCCGAGGCCGCCGCCAAGATCTCGGGCGGCAACCCCGAGGTCGTGGCTGCCGCGCATCACGCCTTTGTGAGCGGGATGAACGCCGTGTTCCTCGTCGGGGCCGTCACGGTGGCCGTGGGAGCTGCGTTCGCCATGCTCGTGCGGCGCAAGGACTTCTACTCGCGTCGGCGCGACGGGTACCGTCCCCCCGTGCCGGCCCCCGTCCCCGAGCGCGACCTCGTGCCCGAAGCGGTCGGTTGAGGTCATGACCGCGCCCGGCAATCGGTCTGCGCCCCCGAGCGTGCCCCCGAGTGTGATGGAGTCGGCGGTGTACCGCAGTCCCGGCGACGTCGGCGTGGAGGAGCGGCCCGTGCCGTCGCCGGGTCCGGGCCAGGTCCTCGTCGAGGTGGCGTACTGCGGGATCTGCGGGTCCGACCTCCACATCATGATCGAAGGGTGGGGAAAGCCCGGGACCGTAGGTGGCCACGAGTACACCGGGACCGTGGCGGCGGTGGGCGAGGGTGTGACGAGGTGGGTGCCGGGGGACGCGGTGGTGTGTGGACCGTCACCGCGGTGCGGGGAGTGCCGTCGATGCCGGGCAGGCAAACCCTCGCAGTGCGAGCGTCGCTCCGCCCCGGTCGACGGCGACACCGGGGGGGCGTTCGCGCGCTATGTCCTCACCGACGCCCGATCGTTGTTGGCCCTTCCCGACGGGATGTCGCCCCGGGTGGCCGCGCTGGCCGAGCCCTTGGCGGTGGCGCTGCACGGCATCACCCGGTCGGGCATGGTCCGGGGAGACACCGCCATGGTCTTCGGTGCGGGGCCCATCGGTGCTCTCACCATCGCCGCACTCGCCGCGAAGGACATGGGCCCCGTCGTCGTGGTCGAGCCGGGCGAGCGCCGTCGGCGCCTGGCGCTCGATCTCGGTGCCGCCGAGGTGCTCGACCCGACCGACCTCGAGACCTACCCGCCGTGGGAGCCCGAACGACAGTCTCCGCGAGCCGTCGACGTCGTGTTCGAGTGTTCGGGCAAGAAGGCGGCGATGGAATGCGGTTTCTTCCAGCTCCGCCGGGGAGGCCACCTCGTGCTCGTCGGCGCCGGCATCGAAGCGCCGAGATTCGATCCCAACCGGTTGATCCTCAACGAGCTGACCGTGAGCGGTTCGTTCGTCTACGACGCGGATGGGTTCGAGCGTGCCCTCGAGCTCCTGGGGTCGGGCCGGTTGCCCGTCGACGTGCTCATCGACCCCGAAGACGTCACCCTCCGAGGTCTCGGAGCGGCTATGCGGCAGCTGGCCGAGGGCCGGATCGCGGGGAAGGTGATGGTGGTGCCGGGTGACGGGGACGCAATCGGAGCGGAGGGTCGCTGATGGCACATCCCTACTACCCCTCGGGCAACCCCCGGTTCAACCATGTCGCGCTGAGTGTGCCGTCGGACCTTCTCGACGACACGAGTCGGGCCGACATCTGTCGGTTCTGGGGCCAGGTGCTCGGATTCGACGAGATGCCGACGATGACGCTCGACCGCAAGCGCCTGATCCTGTCGTGTGTGCACTGGGACCAGTTCATCTTCCTCATCGCCGAGGACGACCCGATGCGGTGCCCCCGCATGGACCACTTCGGCTTCGCCGTCGGCACACGAGACGAGTTGGTCGCGGCGCGCGACCGTGCCGTCGAATTCCGCCAGGCCGACTCCCGGGTGGACCTCATCGACATCGCCGTGGACGATCGAGGGCCGATCAAGATCCACTCGATCTACCTCGGCTACATGCTCCCGATGTTGTGCGAGCTCCAGTACTGGGAGTTCGAGCGCTCCTGAGCCGCTACGGCTCAGCCCGCTGCCGACTCCCCGGCGGCCGGCGTCGTGCTCGTCGCGGCGGTCTCCTCGAACCTGCGCCGTAGGGCGATGCGCGCCGTCTCGGACTCACCGTCGAGGTCGACGAGGTGCAGACCGCCGGACTGACAAGGGTGGTTGGCCCGGGCCGCGGCCCGGCGAGCGTCTTTGGCCCGGGAGCGCCCTCGGCGCAGCGAACGTGGCATCAGCACGCGTCGGGTGGCTCGCGCCGAGAGGAAGATGTCGGGTCCGCCGAGGGGAAGCTCACCGTCTACGTCCTGCTCAGGGCTGGTTTTCACGTATTCCTCCGCCTCGCGGTCCGCCAGGTAATTCATGCGGCGGGTCAGCGTGGACGGCGGCGATCAACTCCCATCCAAGCGGGGGTCAATAATCCGGCAACGGGGACGTCGATCCCTCACAGCCCGCTCGCTTTCGGGGGTGACTCGCACTTCGGGGTCAGGAGGGAGATCAGGCGCAGGACCTGACCATGGTCCCCGTTCTCGAGTCCGAGGGCGGCCGCCAGTTCCCGGGCGACCTCGCTGTTGATCCGGGTTCTCAGGCGGCGGCCCTTCGGCGTCAACGTGAGCACCCGGATGCGGCGATCGGTGGGATCGGGGACCCGGTCGACGAGCCCGAGGCGCTCCACCCGGTCGACCAGCCCGGTCACGTTGGACGGGTCGCACGACAGTTCCTCTGCGAAGGCGCGCATCGACACCGGTTCGTCCAAGAGCCGCAACAGCCCGACCTGTTGTGCGGTCAGGTCGTGGCGGGTCGCCACGACGACCACGACCTCGTGCGTGCGCTTGGCCACCTCGAGCAGCCCGTCGACGACGGCGTCGAGTTGATCTTCCAGCGGCGCGTCGGACATGGGCTCCAGTCTCGCAGTAGAAGCTTGACTTCCTCAAGTATTGGGTCGATACTTGATTGGGTCAATAGTCGACGGCACAAAGAAAGCCCCCCATGCTGAAACTCAAGATCCTCATCGGCAGTACCCGACCGACGCGTGCGGCCGATCGCGTGGCCCCCTGGGTGGTGCGCCGGGCCGGCGCCCACGGCGCTTTCGACGTCGAGGTGCTCGACCTCCGCGACTGGGCGCTTCCCATGTTCCAAGAGCACATCGGGACGATCGGCGATTTTAACGACCCCACGTACTCCGATCCTGTGGTGCGGCAATGGAACCGGACGCTCAAAGAGGCCGATGCCCTGTTGGTCGTCACGCCCGAGTACCTCCACTCGTTGCCCGGTGTGTTGAAGAACGCCTTGGACAACGTGTTCGTGAGCTTCGCGCTGCGCAACAAGCCGTTGGCCGCCGTCGGGTACAGCAACGGGATCGCGGCCGGCGTCCGCGCCGTCGAGCACCTGATGCACGTCGCCATCGAGTCCGAGATGGTGCCGTTGCGTGACACCGTCCTCATCCCCAGGGTGGAGACGGCATTCGACACGCACGGAGCACCGGTCGATCCGATGACCGACGTCGCGATGACGATCATGCTCGACGACCTGGCGTGGTGGGGAGCCCTGCTGGCGCACGGGCGCGCCCAGGGAGAGCTCATCCCCGGGAGCTTCAGAGCGCGTGCCGCTCTGGCGGAGATCCAACAAGCGTCCTGAGGCGACGCGTCCACCCGATCGACCAACGAACCCAGGAGGGCCCCATGTCCACAGATCCGTCTCGTTGGGTGACCACCCTGCGGCACTCCCAGGACCGCCTGGCCCGGTCGGTGAGCGGCCTCGACGCGGCCGGCGTGGCAGCGCCCTCGTACGACTCGGAGTGGAGCGTGGCGCAGGTGCTCTCGCATCTGGGGAGCCAAGCCGAGATCTTCGCGCTCTTGCTCGAGGCCGGGCTCACCGGTGGCGAGGCGCCGGGTCAGGACGCCTTCCCGGCCATCTGGGACGCCTGGAACGCACGAAGTCCCCAATCGCAGGTGGCCGACAGCCTCCGTGCCAACGAGGCTCTCGTCCAGCGCCTCGAGGGCCTCGACACGACTCAGTTGGACTCGTTCCGGCTGGCAGCGTTCGGGATGGACCTCGACATCGCGATGTTCCTCCGCTTGCGACTGGGCGAGCATGCCGTGCACACCTGGGATGTCGTGGTGACGCTCGACCCGTCGGCCACCGTGGACCATGACGCCGTTGAGCTCCTCGTCGACGGCGTAGGGGACCTCGCGGCCCGGGTGGGGAAGCCCACCGAGGGATCGTTCACGCTGCAAGTGACGACGACGGACCCCGACCGCAGCTACGCGCTCGTGACCGACGGGGTCCGCCTGGAGCGGTGGTCCGAGCGCGAGGTCGCCGGCGTGTTGCGGCTCACGTCGGAGGAACTGCTTCGCCTCGTCTACGGCCGCCTCGACCCCGACCATGCGCGGTCGGTGCAGCTCGACGCGACCGATGTGACCGTCGACGACGTCCGCGCCATGTTCCCCGGACTCTGAGCCAGCCCGGCTCTGAGCCTGCCCCGGATCTGCTTGCTCCGGGTCAGCTGATCGTGAGGACGAAGGCCTGGGTCAGGACGTGCTTGGTCTTCCCCTTACCGAAGGTCGCGGTGATGGTGAGGTGATAGACCCCGGGGCTCTTCGTGATGTTCGGGACACCCGTGAAGCTGGCCGTGCCGTTGTGGTTGTTGGTGAAGTGCACGCCCTTGGGCATGGTCCCCTTCTTCTTGATCACCGGCGTGGGGGTCCCCGACGTCGTGACCATGAAGGGGACGGTGACTCCGGCCTTCCCCGACGTGAAAGCAGCGCTCGTGATGGCGTCACCTGACGGGGGCCCGACGAGCATGCACTCGTCGGGGTCCAGGTTGGCCGGGGTCGTGTTGTCGGCCGAGGCGGTGTAGGTCGAGCTTCCGCTGTAGACAGCCGAGAAGCACCATGTACCCACCGACGTCGGGACGAACGAGCTCGATGCGGCCGCCGAGGTGGCACCCGCACCGGCGAGCAAGCCCACGCCGGCGTCCTGGGGAGTGCCGCTGGCGGGACACACGGCGGCAGTGAGGGTCGCGGTGACTCCCGTGTGACACGCGTAGAAGGTGACGGTTCCCGTGGGGGCACCGCCCACGACGTTCCCGAGAACCGTCACGGTGTCGGTGGCCGAGCTCAGGGGGCCCAGGGTGAGCTGGACCGACGAGATGAAGGTCGACGTCGTCGAGGGAGAGGGGCTGACCAGTACGCACTCGTTGCCATCGAGGTTCGACGACGACGTGTTGTCGGACGATCCGGTGTAGATCGAGTCACCTCCGTAGACCGCCGAGAAGCACCACGTGCCCGCCGAGGTCGGGGTGAAGGAGCCTGACGAAGCCGTCGCGGTGTCGCCCGCCCCGGCGATCAGATGCGAGGTGGCGAGGTGCGCGCCGCTCGTTGCGGCGCACGGGCCGCCGATGAGCGTCGCACCGGTCCCGGTCTGGCACACGTAGAAGCTCACGTTCCCAGTAGGGCTCCCGTTGGTCGCGGTGCCCTGCACCGTCACGTTGTCGCTCACCGAGCCCGTTGGCCCCAGCGTGACGTCGGCCGCGCTCACCTGGGTGGCGGTCGACGTGTTCGTGGGCGACGTCGTGGTCGTCGTCGACGTGCTCGTGGTCGACGTGCTCGTGGTCGACGTGCTCGTGGTCGACGTAGAGGAGGTCGAAGTCGACGAAGTGGACGAGGTCGACGAGGTCGACGAGGTCGATGAAGTGGGCAATGTCTCGGTGCCGAAGAGGATGGTGCCGATGGCCCGGTCATTGTCGATATCTCCGATGGCGAGCACACACGTGGCGCCGGCCGCTTCCTGGGCGGGCGTGGGAGGACACGGGTACAGGGCGGCGTCGGTCGCGGCGTCTCCGCTCGTCGAACAGTCCGTGATCACCGAGGTGCTGGGGACGACCTGCGTACAGGTGGGGGTGACGTCCTGCACTGGAGGCCCGACCGTCCCCGTGGTCAGAATTTGGCTGCCCGACAGATCTCCCTTTGTTTTTCCCTTGCTCGGGATCGTGACCAGAGCGAGAGGTGAGCAACTCACTGGGAGGTCATTGCCGAGATAGGCGAGTACGGGTTGGCTCGGGGTCGAGTTGCACTCCACGATCGACGCCAGTGCACCTGGGGTGAATCCTGTCCCGGAGACATCGACGGTCTCGCCACCGGCCAGTCCGCTGCATACGGGAGCCGACGGGTTCGACGTTGTCGCACGATGCCCCGGCCGCGGTGGTGCTCAGGTGCAGCGTGGTCGTGGTGGCGGCGCTGCTGACGCCGACCACGTTGGCGGCCAACAGTGTGCCTCCCGCCATGACGGCCACCACGCCCAGGGTCGTCACGAGGGTGATGATCCGTGAGCGCCGTACCGGCCGAAGACCGAATGCTGGCATGGGCAGGCCTCTCTCGCTTCAAGAACCTCTGTCCGGTCTTTGGACGAGGACAGAGGAACTGGTTCCCCTCTCCTCTCTCTACCCCTCGAGAGGGTGCGATTCAACCGATAATTTCGGGCGCCCACTGAGTGTGGGTCCGGTGCTACGGCCTGTGTGTGGGTTCCAGCGCGGATGTCCCCGTCTGCGACCTCTGTGCGTGCTGCGTCGACCGCCGCCGCCATGTGCGGGGTGAGGCCGTGACCAACGGCTCTATCTGAACCGCAACGAGAGCGCGAGGTTGAACGTGTTGCTTTGTTTCGACGTCGCGGACTTGGGCGGGGGGGACATCGCGATGTATCCGATCAACAAACGAAACAAAGGAGCACCACGCATGCGACGCAAACTACTCATGGGCGTTCTCGCCCTAACACTTCCTCTCGGAACTGTTGCCGGGCTCAGCTCGACTGCATTCGCGACGAAGGCCCCTCCCAATCCCACGAGCTGTCATATTCTCGGCGACCGTCACGATTACGCCGCAGTTGTCAGTGGCTGGCACGCCTTCGGTGAAGAACGCCACATCGGACACGGTGGTCCAAGCCACCTACAGCAGCTGCACCATCGGCGGACCCTTTACCCAGACGCTCAATATCGAGGCCAAGGCCTCGAAGCCAGGCAAGGACACGGCCGCCATCGCCGCGGGGGACAACAAGAAGGATTACTACCTCGGGCTGTGCGGAGCGTTCACCGGTTCGGGCACCGTCAAGGACCTGAAGAAGTCGGTCAAGAATCTCGCCTTTGCGGGCGGGGTGCTCAAGGGCGCCAAGGCAGCCGAGGGAGTCATCGTGGGCGGGAGTGACCTGGGCTTCAACATCACCCACGGCACCGTCAAGGGCGGGACGTATCCCACCGCCAGCCACGCCGCGGTCATCGCGGCCGGGCTCACCAACGATGCGAACAACACCAACCTCCTCGGTGGGTGCAACAGCGGGCCGGTGTCGACGATCGACATCGACGCCACTCAGAGCCACGCCACGCTGTAACACTGCGGGCTCGAACCGATCACGAGTAGTCGTCAGGGGCGGGGCCGTCGGGTCCCGCCCCTGGTGCCGTCTACGGTGAGGATTCGGCCAGTGCGACCAGGCCGGTTCCCCACAGGAGGACACGACGATGGAGACCAAGGTCGACGAGATCGCCACCGGGATCTATCGCCTCTCGACGTGGGTAGCCGAGATCGCGCCCCGGCCGGGTTCACGTTCAACCAGTTCCTGGTGTTGGCAGAGGAGCCACTGCTGTTCCACACCGGTCCCCGGGCGATGTTCCCGTTGGTGTCGGCCGCCGTCGAGCGGGTGCTGCCGGTGGAGCAGTTGCGGTGGATCACGTTCGGCCACGTCGAATCCGATGAGTGCGGGTCGATGAACCAGTGGTTGGCCGCCGCGCCCGCCGCCGAAGTCGCGCACGGGACGATCGGATGCTTGGTGTCGCTCAACGACCTGGCCGACCGTCCTCCCCGAGCGCTGGTCGACGGCGAGGTGCTCGACCTCGGTGGGAGGCGGGTGCGACACATCGACACCCCGCACGTGCCTCATGGATGGGAGGCGCGCGTGCTGTTCGACGAAACGACGAGCACGTTGCTGTGCGGGGACTTGTTCACCCACTTCGGCGACGGCACCGCAATCACCTCGAGTGACATCGTCGAGCCCGCCATGGTGGGGGAGTCCGCGTTCCGAGCGTCGTCTCTCGCGCCGGACACGGCGGACGTGATGCGCAAACTTGGCGACCTGGGGCCCACGACGCTGGCGCTCATGCATGGTTCTTCCTACAGCGGCGACGGCAAGCAGGCGCTGTACGACCTCGCCTCCGCGTATCAGGACGGGTATCTCCGTCCGGGCTGAGCGACGGCCGTCGCGAGGTCGGGTTCAGCTGACGACGGGATCCGAGAAACTAACATCGATCTCGCATTGCCCCCGTAGCTCAGAGGATAGAGCGTCGGTTTCCTAAACCGTGCGTCGCAGGTTCGAGTCCTGCCGGGGGCGCAAAAATTTCAGAGGGACTCAGTTGACATGAGGTTCGGTTCTTGACGCTCTGATGGCGGGTTCTCTTGTGTGAGCGCTCGGCGCCGCGCCGGCAAGTAACGCCGAGCGCCGCATCCCCTTCGACGTCCACGTTCCCACTGCCACGGCACCGGTGAGGACTGGGATCAGGAACAGGGCCGTGTGCAGGGACGTCGATGACGCGATTGCGCCGATCACAACCGGTCCCACGACGTAGCCGGCCCAGCCACACCCGGCCACCGAGGCGACCGCCTTTCCGGTGTTCACGTTGCTCACCGCTCCGGCCGCGCTGAGGGTCATCGGGACGACGCTTCCGAGTCCGGCGCCGAGCAAGGCGAATCCGGCCAGCACGCTCGCGGGGCGGTCGATGACAAGACCGCCGGCGAACCCGAGCGTTGCGATGACGGCGAGCAACGGAAGCAGGCGGTGGGCGGCAAACCGACTGAAGAGTCGATTGCCGGAGAGCCGAACGGCCAGCATGGCGAGGGCATAGATCGCAAAACCCAATCCGGCGACCAGGGGCACGGTGTGCATCGAGTTGCGGAGATAGACGGCGGCCCAATCGGCCACGGCACCCTCACACAGCATGTCGGCGAAGACGATGCCCCCAAGGACTACGAGCTCTGCTTGGAATACGCCGTGGCGCTCCTCGCCACTGCCTCTCCAAGACTCGGGGTTCTCGCCCACCTGACGGTCGGGGATCATCCGGGTCGAGAGCCAGCCGACGACCAGCATGCACGGTACCGCCAGGATCAGCAGCTGCTCACTGAGAGAGAGGCCCAGCGCAACTGCAAATGCTCCCGTGACTGCGCCCACGAGGGCGCCGGAACTCCACGACCCATGGAAGCCCGGCATCAGCACTCGGCCGGAGAACCGTTCGACTGTGATCGCTTGGGTGTTCATCGACACGTCGAGCATCCCCTGGAAGAAGCCCCAGAGGAGGAATGCGACGAAGAACGTCCCCAATGAACCGGTGAGCCCAATGAACGGTCCCGAGACGCAATAGCCGAGCAGGGCCAGGCGGACCATCTTCCGGCTTCCCACTCTCGGCAGGATGCGGGCGGCTATCACCATGGCCAGGACCGAGCCGATGGGAGCCCCGAGCAAGGCGAGTCCGAGCCTGCCGTCGCTGAGGCCGAGGTGCTGCTTCAACTCCGGTATGTGTGCCGTCCACGAGGCGAACAAGAAGCCGTGCACGAAGAACACGGCAATCACGGCCAAGCGGGGCCAGCGGTCCGCCGGGCCTTGTGTCGTCTGCGGGTTCCGGTCCTGGATCAGGGTCAGACGCAGCGGACGTCGACTCCCGCCGCCCGAAACTCCTCCACCCTCTGCTGGTCGGCGCCGGCGTCGGTGACGAGGATGTCGATCTCGTCGAGATCGCAGACATGGCCGAAAGCCACGCGCCCGAGTTTCGAGGAGTCGGCCACCGCGATGACCCGCTGCGAGGCTCTGGCGGCGGCGCGCTTGACCGCCGTCTCCGCCAGAAGGTGGGTAGTAATGCCCGCCTTGAGGTCGATGCCGCAAGGGCCCATCACGCATGTGTCGAATCGGAGCTGAGAAAAAGAAGGGTCGGTAAGGCTCCCCATCAATGACAGCTCTCCCGGACGGACCTCGCCACCTGGGAGAAGCAGTTTGATCCCCGGGCACTCGTGTAATTCGAACACTGGTCTCAGAGCGAGTGGCATGACGGTCAATCGCCGGCTTCGGAGCGCCCGTGCCACCTCCATGGCGGTGGTACCACCGTCGAGAATGACGGTCTCCCCATCGGCCAGGAGGCTGGCCGCGGCAGCGCCAATCGTCGCCTTGGCTTCGCTGAACTCGAGGGCCCGGATGCCGTACGGGGTTTCCTCGGCGCTCAGGAAGACACTCGCCGCCCCGCCGTGCACTCTTCGCAGACCCCCGCTGCGCTCCAGCGACTCGAGGTCACGCCGGACGGTCATCTCAGAGCAATCAAGTGCGGCGGCCAACTCCCCGACCAGCACGGGACTGCGTTGGCGGAGCGCCTGCAGGATCATCTGGTGGCGCGTGTGCACATCCACAGTGTTTACTTTAACATGATTTATGTGCGTTCTCCCACGGTTGCCGGGCACCCTCCGGTCGAAGCGGTGGTGTTCGACCTGGGTGGCGTCCTGCTCGACTGGAACCCCCGGCACCTCTACCGCAAGCTGATCGCGGACGAGGCGGAGATGGAATGGTTCCTCGCCGAGGTCTGTTCACGAGCGTGGCATGCGGCCCATGACCGAGGCGTCTCCACCGCTTCATCGTGCGCCGCGCTCGCCTCCGAGCATCCCGAGCTCTCCGAACTGATCCAGGCGTGGTCGAGTCGCAGCGAGGAGATGATCGGTGGCGTCGACGCCGGATCTGTCGAGGTGCTCCGGGCGGTCTTGGAAACCGGCCTGCCCTGCTATGCCCTCACCAACATGGAGGAAGAGACATACCCGCTTCGTCTCGAGCGATTTCCGTTTCTCGGTTGGTTTGACGGCACCGTTGTCTCCGGCTCGGAAGGAGTGGCGAAGCCAGAGCCCGCCATCTTCAAACGATTGCTCGATCGCTTCGGTCTGACGCCGAATGCGACGTTGATGATTGACGACACAAAGGAGAACATCGAAACGGCCGGCAAGTTAGGGATTCAGACCGTTCAGTTCCGTTCGTCGGTCCAACTCCGAGCCGAACTCGAGGCCGTCGGGGTTCTGCCCTGATCAACCTTCTCGGTCATCGGGCTGTGGTCGCGTCCACGCCGAATCGTGGTCCTGGTATGCGACATGCTCCGTCCACTGCTTTCCGTCCCAGTAGCGCAGGCCGACGCCGAGCGGGTCTCCGTACCAATCTGCGGACGCACCAAACTTGGGCGCGATCGTCGACCCACGTGCGCCACTTCGAATCGCACCATCACTTCGGTTCCCGCGCCCTCCAGCGGCGAAGCAGGCGAGTTGGTAAATCATCCGGCGCGGGGTGTCGACCAGTGCGAGCGTCAAGAGCCCAAGAAGGATGAGGGCCGCGCCGAGCAGTGTCGCCGTCTTCAGCCCCGGCCCCGGACCCGTGAAGGCAAGAGATGAAGGGGATGTCGTGACTGCTTGCGTCGTGGAAGACCCACCGGATCCGCCCGTACTCGGAGGTTGCGTGGTCGGCGGGGTGGTCGGATGGGTTGTCGATGAAGGAGACGTCGACGAGGTCACAGGGCTGGTGCTTGTCGACGTTGCCGCGGCCGTCGGTGAGCTCGTCGACGATGTCGCCGACACCGGTGCCGTGGTCGAGGACGACGCCTCTGGCGTCGTCGTTGTCGAGGTTGGTCCGCCCGTCGTGGTCGTCGAGGTGGCGCCTCCGCTCGCACTTGCGATGACCGGGTCGATGGAGCTGACGTCGGGCGAATCCGTGGTGATACCCGAGGGAACCACCGAGTCGTTGGGGTATGACTGGCACGTCAAGGTCAGGGCGCTGCCCGCCACGGTCAGAGAGAGCCCCGCGTTGGAGTCCTGCTGAATGGTGATGGCCCCGCCGGTGGCGGTGAACCCGGAGATCGTGGACGGACTGTCGGGCAACGACAGCGGCACCCCGTCGTCGGGTACGGGGCTCGGGATCGTCACGTTGAACGTGAACGGACCTTGCGGGGTGGTGGCCGGGGTGGCGCCGATGGCGTCGATCTGGGTCGTGGCCGAGCCCGTCAAGGTGGGCGACAGCGCAGCGGCCGCCCCGGCCAGCGCCGCGGGAAGGTTCACCACGGTCTGGTAGCCGGTGACGCTGAAGGGCTCGCCCGCGGTGGGTTCGGTCGGCGACAACGTCGCCGAGGTCATGGCGTCGTTGAGCACCACGGTCCCGACCGGGGTGCCCGGGCAGTACAGCTCATAGGCGCCGGTGAGCGTGGCCGGTGGGGTCGTCGTGGTGCTCGAGACCGGGACCGTTGTGGTCGTCGTCCCTCCCCCCGTCGTCGAGGTGGCGATCACCGGTGATGCCTTGGGCGCGGTCGGTGCGGAGGGGACGATGCCGGTCATGGCGGAGTTGTTCGGGTACGGCGTGCACGTCAGAGTGAGCGTGCTTCCAGACACGTCCAACGAGAGCGCGACGGCGGGGTCCACGGTGAGGCTGATGACACCCCCGCTCGCGGTGAAGGGCCCGATCGTCCCCGGCGTCGAGGGCAACGTGAGCGTCAGGCCCGTGGCCGGAACAGGGCTCGGGATCGGTGCGTCAATGGTGATGGGCGGGGCGGCGAGCGATGCGGGCGTGGCGCCCGTGGCGTCGACCTTGAGCGTCGCCGACCCAGTGATGGCGGAGTTCCCCAGGGCCGCCGCGGCCGAGACGATTGAGCTCGGGAGCGCCACGGTGGACTGGTAATTGGTCAGATTGAACGTGGAACCCGACTCCGGGGCTGCCGGGGTGATCGTCCCCGTCGTCACCACGTTGTTCAGTGCGATGTTGCCGACAGGCGTGCCGGGGCAGTACAGCATGTAGGGCGACGAGTCCGCGAACGCCGGCGTCGCCGAGCCTTGGACCAACGAAGCAATAACGATTGCGACGCCAAGTGACACGGCGCTGAGCCCAGCCATGGCAATTCGTGGGGTCATGCTCCGCCAGCGTCGCACTCTGGTCCACTCCCGCTTTGGCGTCGAGCGCCAATGAGAAGGCTCCGCTCCCGTCGGTGACCCAACGGGGAGGCCGTGTAGCCCTCTCCACAATGCGTCAGTTCCCTGGTGGTGGGCCTCGTCAATACTGACGAAATCAGAGATTGCGCCGGAAATTGCAAAGGAGGCGGTGGGGTACCCGACGCTGGTCCGGTGGGCCATGCTTGACGACGTGACTGACGTGGAGGCCACGATTGATGCGGATACCGTCGCCGATCAGCTCTACCGGCTTCCCCCCGATCGCTTCATCGAGGCGCGCAATGCCCGGGCCAAGGAAATTGCCGATTCTGGAGATCGCCCGACCGCGGCCGCGGTGCGGAAGTTGCCCAAGCCATCCCTCGCGGCCTGGTTGGCCAACGTGCTCGTCCGCGAGCACCGCGATGTCATCGACGAATTGCTCGACCTCGGCCGCGCCCTCCGACTTGCCCAGGAGCAAGCCTCGGGTCAAGAGATGCGCACGCTGTCGGGACGGCGTCAGGAACTTGTCGACCACCTCGTAGCACTCGCCGCGGACGAGGCCAGGGCGTCCGGACACACGTTGGGCACTCAGCCGCAGCGACAGCTCGAGGCGACGCTCGATGCGGCGGTGGCCGACGAGTCGGCTGCGGCTGAGCTCCGCAGCGGACGACTGACCGAGCCACTTCGCCATGTCGGCTTCGGGGACGTCGCGTCACTTCAACGTGGCACTCGAGAGCGATGGGTCGAGAGCCCACCGTCCACTGCAACGAGCTCTGGCGTCCGCCGGGCACAGGGGCCGAGTCGAGGGGGCAGAAAGCGTCCGTCGGCTCGTACCCTCGCGGAGCAGGCCCTCGCTGACGCGCGCAAGACGCTGGAGTCGTCAGACACGAGTCTCGACGAAGCTCGTCGGAAGCTGGACACGGCGTCGGCTCGTCGACGAGAGGCAGCCGAGGAATTGCGAGAAGCCGAACGCCACATGGCGCAGGCATCCGCGGCCGTCCAGGCGGCGGAGGAGAGCGCAGCGCGTGCCCGTCGGAAGGTCAAGGACGCTGAGCGAGTGTTTCGACGCCACGCGTCGAAAGCCTCTGAGGCGTAGGCATCCGCCAGACGCACTCCGGGGACGACTCCTATGATCCGCACAGGGGCATGATGGGCCGAACGGGTGAACCGGGTGACAATCGAAGGCGAATCGCGGTTGCCGCCGCGGTCGCTGCCTTGATTGCGGGCGTCTGGCTCTTGGTGTCGGACGGGGCGGCATCGTCGGCATCACACGGGGTCGGCGCGATCGTGAGGGAGCCCAAGACTCCACATCCTGGCTCGGAGGGAGCGGCAACGGGCGATGTCGGCAGGGTCAAGATCCCCGCTGCCAACGTCGCAGCCCCGCAGGACTCGGCCCCAGCGACGCCGACCCGAAGCGCACCCGCCACCGCGCCCACCGCAGCGGCACCGACTGCGTCACCAACACCAAGCATCGCGGCGCCCACGACTTCTCCACCGTCGACCCAACCCCCGCCCGTACCCTCGGCTCGTCAGGGCGTGGCGCCCCGGGCGGCGCCATCGGTGGTCGCGCAGGCACCACCCGGGGCAGGCGGTGTGGCGGCAGCGTTGATCGCCGCTGTCAACCGGCAATCCGGGGGGAGGGAGTCGATCCCCGTCACCCATGAGAACGTCATCTTGCTCAACCGATGGATGGCGAACGAGGGAGGCCTGTGGGCCGACAACCCACTCAACACGTCGCACGGTGCCGGTGGCAATCCGCACCAGTACACCGCCGGTGGTGTGGACACGGGCATACCGATCTTCTCGACCATGTCCGCCGGCATCGAGGCGAATGCAGCCACGCTCCTCGCCAATCCCGAGTACGCCCATATCCTCCACGTGCTCAGCCGCGGCACCGCCTCGTGCATGGCGTTCGCCAATGCTGTGATCCGTTCACCATGGGCCAGCGGCCACTACGACCACGACCCAGCTGGTTTCTGCTCCGGCCGGATCACACCGCACCGAAGGACAGGTCCCGGGCACCGCGTGCATTCCTCGAACGTCCGGTCACCGCGCGCTCGCCGTCGTTGAAGCCGGACTCCGGCGAACGCTCGTGCGGGTGTGCCTCAGGCTCGTGTGGCCACGGTGATGATCTCGGGGCTGGTATCACGCAGGGGGCGTCGGTCCCAATCCCCGAATTGCTCAGCGATGGTCAAGCCGGCGTCAGACAGGAACGAGGCCAACGTATCGGCATCGAGGAACCGCAGGGTGCTCCGGCTCCGTCGGGGGCGATCCCACGCCGGACTGGTGAACGTCGTCGTGAAGGTGATGACATCCCCGGCGACCGGAGTCTCGACCTGATGGGCCATGTGGAGCTCGGCGCCGTCGGGACCCAGGACGACGATTTCGTTGTCGGGCGTCCATGACTCCCAGGCCCGAACGAGGGGGTTGCGGGTTTCGAAGACGAAGAGCCCGCCGTTGGTGAGGGCCGAGCGGATCGTTGCCAGGGATCGTCGTATCTGTTCATCGTCGACGAACACCTGGAACGCGTGGCCAGTCATCGTAACCAGGTCGAACCCGCGATCCCATGTGCACGACGCCAGATCGCCGTGCTTCCACTCGATGTCCGTCCGGACCCGCCCGTGGTCGAGCATGGCGTCGGCGGGGTCGAGCCCGCACAGGTGCCCGAGATGGCCTGCCCCTCGGGCTCGGCGCAGCAGCTCGCCGGTTCCGCATCCCACGTCGAGGACCGAGCCGGCCGAGAGCACCAGCGGCAGGTAGAAGTCGAAGTCCGCTCTTTCGTCTGCCGGGTGGAGTGCCTCATAGAGACCGGCCAGATCCGGCTCGGTGAACTGAGGGTCGACCATCACGGCAGTGTCGCAGAGGAGCGAACACCGCTGTCCCGGAACGGACCCTCTGCGACCCGAGTAGCCGCGAGCTACGGTGGCCGCACGACGATCGAGGACTTCGAACAGGTTCTGAAAGCGGCCAGCGCCGGAGAGGATTGGGCGGCGGCCGTGCTTTTCGACGCCCTGCAGCCCTCGCTCTTGCGCTACCTGCGGTGGGAAGAGCCTGGCACTGCCGATGACCTGGCAGGAGAGACGTGGCTGGCGGTCGCCGAGCGCATCCAGGACTTCACTGGCGACGAGCCTGCCCTTCGTGCCTGGGTGTTCTCTGTCGCGCGCCGCCGCCTGGCTGACCACCGTCGGCGCGGCGCTCGACGCCGAACCCAGCCCGTGGCCCCACAAGACCTCAATGACGTGCCGGGAGGAGAGGACCCGGCCCACCTCGTTCTCGAGGTGATTTCAGCACAGGAGGCGATCGATCACCTCGTCGCCTCGCTGACGCCTGGGCAGGCTGAGGTCCTGGTCCTCCGGGTCGTGGCCCGCCTTCCTGTGGAGGATGTCGCACAGATACTCGGGAAGCGGCCTGGAACGGTGCGGGTCATCGAGCACCGGGCCCTGCGCCGCCTGAGTCGTGAGGGCGTCGATCAGGTGCCCACAACTCGAAGGGTGTAATGCCTTGGACACCTTCGACGATCTGCAAGACATCGGCTCACTCCAACTCGACCCCACCACGGTGGAGTCGATGATCAACGGCGCGGTGGACATCGACGATGCGCCACCTGGGTTCGGGCTGGTAGTCGAATTGATCGACAAGGCCCAGGGACCGGCCACCGCAGGGGAGCTCGCCGCCCGAGCAACAACGGTGAGGACGTTCGCAGCGAAAGTGCGATCCCTTCCGGACGTCCGGCCCAAGACCAAGCTCGCCTACGCGTTCCCCAAATTTGCGGCCAAGGTCTTGGCACTCGCCGCTCCGGTCGTCCTCTTGGCCGGCGGTGTGGTGGCGGCGACAGGTTCCTTGCCCCCCTCGGCCCAGACCGCTGTGTCGGTGGCATTGTCGAATCTGGGCATCTCGGTCCCGAAACCGCACAGTGAGAGAACCGGGGTCGCTGTGTCGCCCCCTTCCAGTAAGGGGTATGCCGCGGCGAGCGGCGCGGGTCCTGGTAGCCCCAACACCAGAAGTCGTGCGACCGTCGGCCTGTGTCGGGCGTGGAGGGCGGGCCGGCTCAGCTACGACAGCACTGCCTACCGCACCTTGACGGCGGTAGCCGGAGGTGCCGAGAACCTCTCGGCGCATTGTGCGGGCGCCCTCGCCCTCTCTGTGCCTGATGGGGCTGCCCAGCATGTCGAGAAGGCGTCGTCTCGCCCGCTCCACGGTGGACAAGGTGTCACCAAGGCATCGACCACGGTCGGGCCCAAGACCGTCGTGCACACCGCCCGTCCCAAGCAGGTCCACACCACCCGACCCAAGCAGGAGGCCATCGCCGTTCGACGCGCGGGTGCCGTGGCGCGGGCACCGGCGGCGGCCTCGACCTCCGCACAGGCCGCCACAACGTTGCGGCACGGCTCGAAGGCGCTGGCGATCTCTCGGCCACCTGTGAGATCACCCGTGCGTCCCCCGGTTCCTGCTGGAGTTGCAGTGACCCATGCAACCCATCGAGCCACCACAGCTACCGCTCAGACCCGCCGTCACCGTCCGAGCAAGAAGGCCGGCGAGCGGCAACCGACCTCCAAATCGTCGACAAAGGCGACCAAGGGAACGTCGGGCACCACCTCACCGGTGAGTCCGTCTCCGATCCCGTCGTCGACCCTCGCTGGCGGCGGCTCGACCCAACTCCATGGTCACCCCGCGCGCCTTCGTCGCCCGAGGGGATGCACCGACTCTGCCCGGCCGGGGCACGTCATTCGGACGCATCATGACTGCCAGCCCACGACGCTCAACGGATCGACGAGCAACCTGACGTCTCCGACTACGTCAGGCCCCTCGGTGGCTTCCAAACCACGCTCCGTGAAACACCGCAAGCGCATGTAACGAATCGGGTAGCTCGAGCGATCAGGAGGCGTGCGCCACACGCGGCGTCGCAGTACCTGAAACGGGGGCATCATGTACCGACGGTTCGCTTTGGTCCTGTGCGCGGTAGCTCTTCCAGTCGGCCTCGTGCTCACGTCATCGGGCGCCGCCAGCGCGAGTTCGCCGGCCCCCGCGGTAACCGCTGTGTTTCGCGACCACGGCCCGACGACCGGCGGCACCAACGTTGTCGTTGCGGGTACCGGGTTCACCTCCGACGCCACCGTGGCCTTCGGTACCGCCGCAGCCACCAAAGTGAAGGTGGAGTCCGACAACCTCCTCATCGCCAAGACTCCAGCCGAGTCGGCCGGCACCGTGGACGTCATCGTGACGACAGCAAACGGGTCGAGCACCCCCACGCCTCAAGATGCCTTCACCTTCGATCTCAATGCCCCGGTCGTGAAGCACGTCTTCCCGGATCACGGCCGTGTGAGCGGCGGGACCTTGGTGCTCATCAAGGGTCAGCACTTCTCCAAGACGGCGACGGTTGACTTCGGGACCGTTGCGGCGACCAACGTGACCTACGAATCGAACCATGTCCTTTTGGCCAAGTCTCCGGCGGAGTCTGCCGGCACAGTGGACATCATCGTCACGACCGCGGTCGGGCCGAGCGTGCCGACACCCAGCGATGCCTTCACCTTCGAGACCCCCACGGGTTCCGGGGGGAGCACCGTGCCGGTCGTCAAGAGGATCTTCCCCAAGCAGGGCCCCGTGACCGGCGGCACGACGGTGTTCGTGGAGGGCCGCGCATTCGTCAAGGGGGCCACCGTGATGTTCGGGACGACTCCGGCGGCGAGCGTCACCGTGCAGTCGCGCCACATCATCATCGCCACGTCCCCGGTTGAGCCCACGGGAACCGTGGACGTCACCGTCACGACGACGGGCGGGACGAGCACCCCGACGCCCAAGGACGCCTTCAACTTCAGCTGACCTTGTTGTCGGAACTCGGGGTTGTCGGAACTCGGGTCGGGGCGAAGGCCAGCCGAATCAGCCGAAGTCTGCCTCGAACCTCTTCAACGCTCGGGGGAAGGTGCCGTCGAGGAGGTTGTTCCTGTAGGCGGCAGAGGTGTCGTAGGCCCAGACGCTGGCGAACGCCACCCTGTTGGTCACGAACCACGCAGCCATGTTGTCGATGAACGAGGGGTCGTCCCCGAGGCCGTGGCCGTCGGGCCGGAACTCGTCGGACCATTCGGGAATGGCGACGGGTTTGTCGTGCTCGACGGCGAACGCGGCCAGCCAGTCGAGGCCCCACTGCTGGGTCAGTTGGTGGACCCACGCCGCCGCGGGAGTGAACGGTTTGCCCCAGAAGTTGTCGTACACATCGGTCCCGACGTAGTCCACGTAGGCGTTGCCCGGGTACGCCTGGGCGGGGGTGTAGCTCGTCGGGCTCGGTGCGTTGGGGTTCCACAGGAATTCGAACCGGGCGCCGGGGACGGCCCGCATGGTGGTGACGATCTGGCGCCAGTACGAGACGAAGTTCGCGGCATCGGTTGCGTTGGCGACGGACCACGGAAACCAGTTCCCGTTGAACTCCCACCCCAGCCGCAAGATGGCGTTGCCTTCTTTGTCGCTCACGAGGTTCTCGGCGAGGACCGTGAAGTACTGGTCATAGGCACCCGTCGCCCCTTGCGCCAATGTTCCGACGCCGGGAAGGATGGGAACTCCGAGTACCAGGTGGTAGTGGGTGGGACTCCAGGCCGTGACATTGGCGGCGGTGTCCATTCCGATCCACCCGCCTGTCGCGTCGAGGTAGTCCGTGGCATATGACGGGACCGTGCCGGTTTCCAGGCCGAAGGCGGCGACGCCGAACGCGTTGGCCTTGCCGGCGTACTCACCCAACGCAATGTCGTGAGCAATGCCATTGATCGGTGCTGTCGTTTGCGCGGTCGCGGACGGGCCGTTCGATGGCGGCGACGATCCACCCGCACCACCGACGGTCGTCCCGCTCGGACCTGCCGGTCCGACCTTCGCCGGCACGATGGGCGCGCTCTCGGAGGTGGCGACGAAGGTGATCGATGCCAGGACCACGGCCACCGACCCGAGCACGATCCATGCCCACCACGTTCGATAGATCGGCCGTGCCGGGCGCGGTTCGAGAATTGGGGGTGGCGGCCACTGTGGGATGACACCGCCGGCACGGTGTGAACGCGGGGCGTACATCCAGCGAGGGATACCGAGTCGCTCGATCAGAGCAGGGACGTGCCGCCGTTGTTCGGGTGTCGTCGGTCGCTCTCGATCCACCTTGCCTAATCGGCACGCGGGACGCCCGACATGAGGGCTCGGGGAAGTCGGTCGAAGCGGGCCGACTGCCATAATCCCTGGTGGATCGGGATGCTCTGCTTCCTGTGGTTCGAGCCAGGAGGTCGGCGCCCTAACCTGCCGGCGTGGTCAGCATGGTCCCGTTCCGCCCCCGAGTCGCGGTGCGCGGCATGGTGACCACGGCCGATCAATTGGCGAGCTCGGCCGGCGTGTCGATGCTCGAGCGTGGAGGCACAGCGGCTGACGCGATGGTGGCCGCGGCGTCGGTCATGGCGGTGGTCGGACCACATCTGTGCGGCCTCGGCGGCGACGCGCTGGCCATGGTCAGGCCACCAGGGTCATCTCCCCAAGCCCTCCTCGCCGTGGGCAGAGCGGGGTCGGGCGCCGATCCGGATCGCGTGCGCTCGTGTGGAAATCTCGACATGCCTGTGCGCGGCGATGTCGCCAGCGTTCCCGTGCCGGGCGCGGTCGACGGATGGCTGGCCCTGCACGAGCGCTACGGCCGCCTGGCGTGGGCCGCGGTACTGGAGCCGGCCATCGGGTTGGCCGACGACGGCTTCGCCGCGTCACTGCTCCTCGCGTTCGCAAGCTATCTCGTCGCCGACGTGCCCGGCGCGTCGCAGCTGTGCCCCGATGGCCCCCTCGAGCCCGGCCAGCTCGTCCGCTTGCCGGGAATTGCCCGGACGCTTCGGAACCTGGCGGCGGGGGGGAGGGAAGGGTTCTACGGCGGCGAGTTCGGCCGAGCCCTGGTGGAGCTCGGACAGGGGGAGTACCGCCGCGACGATCTGGCGCGCCCCCTGGCCCAGTGGGTCGCACCGCTCGTGCTGCGCGCCTTTGGCCACGACCTGTGGACGGTCCCCCCGCCGTCCCAGGGCTATGTCACGCTGGCCGGCGCCTGGATCGCCGATCAGTCCCGACTCCCCACCGAACCGTCCGAGCCGCTGTGGCCCCACCTCATCTCGGAGGCGGGTCGGGCCGCGAGCTTCGATCGACCGTCGGTGCTCTGGGACGGAGCCGACGGCGCCGGCTTTGCTCGCACCCGAGCGGCTTGCGCCGCGCGCGGCGTCCATCGATCCTGATCGGACCTCCTCGTTGAGTGCGCCGGATGCGGTGCGCCGTCCCGGTCCCGCGGCACTCTCCGATGGCGACACCACCCATCTGTGCGCGGTCGACGCCGACGGCCTGGGCATCTCGCTCACGCAGTCCAATGCGCTGGACTTCGGTGCCCACCTGGTCGCGGGCGACACCGGCGTGTTTCTCCACAACCGCGGCGTCGGATTCTCCTTGGAACCGGGTCACCCGGCCGAATACGGCCCGGGCCGGCGTCCGACCCACACGCTGTCCCCGGCACTGGTCACCCGTCCCGACGGCACACTGGCCCAGATCATCGGAACCATGGGTGGCGACGTGCAGCCCCAGATCATCCTGCAACTCCTGGCCCGGCTCCTGCACTCCGGCGAGGACCCCGCCACCGCCATCTCGGCTGCCCGGGTCGTCCACGAAGCGCGCGGCGCGCCGCCATTCCGGCTCTGGCAGGCGTCGGCCCAGTCACTCCTGATGGAGGCCGACGCCCCCGAGCACTGGCGCGACGGCCTCGAGCGACGTGGCCACCGGGTGCGGATCGTCGGGGCGTTGAACCCTGTCGACGTCGGATGCTCCCAGATCATCGCCGTGGACGGCTCCGAGGGTCACGCTGTCTTCACCGGTGCGTCGGATCCCCGCAGCCCGGGGGGCGAAGCCCTGGGCCACTGAGGCCGAGCCGCGCAGTCCTGCCGCCGGGCAGGGCCGTCCCGGGCGACCGATCAGGCCCGTCCCGGGCGACCGTTCACCGAGCGCCGGTGTCCTGTTGGAGCTCGATCGTGTTCCCGGCCGGATCCGTGATCCAGATCTGCACGGTGCCCTCGCCCTGGACGGCGCGTTCGTACGCGATGCCGCGTCCTTCGAGCTCGGTCACCGCCGCGTCGAGGTCGTCGACGGCGACGCAGAAGTGATGCCCGGTCGAGTCGATCGGGGTGCCGCGCGGTGGAGCCCCAACGAGATGGAGCTCTTGGTCGGCGACGGCGTGCCAGCGTCCGGGCACACCGGGAATGTCGGGCCGCGGCTTGGGAGCCAAGCCGAGCAGGTCCTGGTAGAACGTGCTGAGCTCGTCCAGTGGCGCCCCGTTGGTGTTGACCGAGACGTGATGAAAACGAGTCACCTTCATGCGTGGCCTCCTTGTGGCGACGGCCCGGGGGCGGGTGGTGGTTCGAGTTGCTCCATGAACTCGAGTCGGATTCCGCCGGGTGCGGACACGAACGCGATGCGGCGCGTGCCGAAGGTGCCTTCGACGACGGCGGGCCCCCAGATGACGTCGTGGCCGACGAGCTCGGCGTCGAGGTCGTCGGTGAACAACGCGGGATGTAAGAAACCCTCCGGCGGGAGGTCCACCGATCCTTCGTAGATCGCGTGGGTGAAAAGCGTGATCATCACCGGGCCCAGATACACGTCGGCCCGCTCCCCGTTGTTCCAGAGCATGCGATCACGCACCTCGCCCCCGGCAGCTTCGTAGAACGCCACCGCGGCGTCGAGGTCGGCCACCTTCACCGCCAGGTTCGCCATGCCCGTGACCGCCATCGCACCTCCCCGAGTCGTCGAGACCAGCAGCGTACCGACCGGCCCGGGCGGTCGCGAGCGGTCAACTACCGTGTCGGACGTGCGTGCACCGGGGCCCCTGCTGGCATCTGGGAGAGACGCCGACATCTTCGAGTGCGGGCCCGGCCTGGTGCTGCGTCGGTCTCGAAGGGGTCGATCCATGGCCGGCGAAGCGCGGACGATGGAATACCTCCGGAGTCACGACTACCCGGTCCCGGCCGTCGACGAGGTCAGTGACGACGGGACCGACCTCGTCATGGAACGGATCGACGGGCCGTCGATGGTCGACTTCATGAGCAGACGACCCTGGTCGATCCGCCGTCAGGGCGCGGTGCTGGCGTCGTTGCACCGACGTCTCCACGCCATCCCACCTCCCGACGACCTTCCGCCCGCCCCGGTTGGCTCGGGGGAGTCGTTCCTGCACATGGACCTCCACCCGCTGAACGTGATGATCAGTGCACGGGGCCCTGTGGTCATCGATTGGCCCAACGCGGCGCGCGGTGACCCTGTGGTCGATGTCGGACTGGCGTGGGTATTGATGGAGGCAGGAGAGATTCAAGCGAATCGGATGATCTCCGCCGTTCTGGGGTGGGGCCGAGCCGTGCTGATCAACGGCTTCTTGCACAATGTGGGACCGGACGTCGAGCTCGTCAAGCACACGCTTCGAGACGTCGTGGCGTTCAAGGTCAAGGACCCCAACATGAGCCCGGCGGAACAGCTCGCCATGTGGCGTGTGGTCGAGAGGGTCGAGAAGGCCGAGACGCCGACCTAAGTGCTCTACGCGGCGCGCGCCGCCCAGGTGTGCGGCGCCATCTCGTTCCAGATCAGGATCTCGCCCACGACGGTGTCGACCGCGTTCATGGCCTCGCGGCGTGTCTCCCACTCCTCGGGCCGGCTGTTGAAGGTGCGCCAGATCCCCGCCCACAGCACGGTGCAGGTGCCGTCGGTGCGCTCGACCACCACCGCTGCGATCTCGCCCCGATGGGCTTCCACCTCGGGACGCTGCCCGTCGATGCGGTAGGAGGTGCTCGGTCGCGTCTTCAACTGAGAATTGGTCATATGGAGATCGTCGGCGCTTTTGACGCTTTCCTTGACGGAGAGGGCGGCGCCACGCACAAAGCAAACGCTCTCAGCGCGCATCAATGACAAAGTGGCCACGCGGTGCGTTTTCCTTGAAATCAACGGTGCCGGGGTAACACCGATACACCGATCTCGTTCCGGCACCCTCAAGTGGCGCGGGCCACTCCGCGTCGTGCGAACTCAGCGCCGAGCTCTGCCGTTGGCAGCGTGGTGCCGGTGACCGCAGCGACGCCGTCGTCGTGCTCGTCGGCCTCCGGTGCCGGCACCGCCCACAGTGGGTTCACCAACGGGTCGTTGGCCCTCGCTCGAAGCTCGTCGATGAGGCGTTGACACTTGGGACAGCGCCTCGGGACCATCGTCTGCGTCCAGGTGCGATGCGGCTCCCGCGTGTACCGAAACCCGCACAACGCCGCCGCCGCCGCGCCATGGGCGGGCACGGCGTGCCAGGCTCTGGGCAGTTTGCACGCTCGCCCGAGCAGCGTTCCTTGGAGCTTCCTCGACCAGCGGCGCGGCATCTGGGACACAGCCAAGTACTCCACGGTCACGCATACTGCCATCGACGCCACCGTCGCGCTCGGTCTCCCGAGGTGCGAGCGCGTCCCGAGATCGAGCCTCACTGTGTGTGAGCAGAACCCACGCAGTGTCGATGGTCGGTGTCGAGTCGTGTGGCGGGCGAGGCACGAGCGCACGATTGCAGCGGTGCCGTCTTCAGTCGTTCGGCACAACGGCCGATACCAAGGGCAATGTCGATGGTGGATTCGAGGCCGATCGCCTCTGCGCCCGAGCCTGCACGCCGGACCGTCAGACCCCGTGTGTATGTCTATGCCGTTGTGATGTTGTTCGTTGCGGCCATTGTCGCCATGGACTTCGAACACGGCACCGGTGGCGTTGTCGTGACCGTGCTCATCGCCGTGGCCGTCGCCGGCACGGCGCTCGGTGTGTGGGGAACGGCGATGGCGGTGCGAGAGACCGAGAACCTCGGGTCGCGCAAGGGGGATTGACTCCGGACGATCCTGTTCACCGTCTGCCCACCGTCGACGGGAGACCGGAGCGTCTCGAGGTCGAGGAGGCGTTGCTTGGCGAGAAGGCCGCCGCCGTAGCCGGTGAGCTGACCCGACGAGCCCACGACCCGGTGACACGGCACGATGATCGGGATCGGGTTTCGAGCATTCGCGTGGCCGACGGCACGAGCCGCACCGTTGCGGCCCAGCTGCGTCGCCAATTGCCCATAGCTCACCGTGCTCCCGTACGGGATCTCTTGCAATGCGGCCCACACCTGGTGTTGGAAGGGGGAGCCGGCCATCGCCATCGGGATGTCGAAGTACCGGCGCGCGCCGCTGAAGTACTCGTCGAGCTGTGTCGCGGCGGCGTCGAGCGCGTGCCCGGCTTCATGCCCGGCTTCATGCCCGGTTGCGGCTCCGCCATGGCCGGAACGGTCGAGTGCGGCTGCGTGCGGTCCCGCTCCGATGCAGAGCCCGGTCACGCGCCCCGACCCGTCCGCGCTCAGACACAGGGGGCCCAGAGGGCTGTCCACCATCCGGGCCAGCTCCCTCACGAGGCCCACGCTCTTTCGTCGGTGCGCACTCCCCAGAGATGGAGGGTGGCGTAGGAGCGCCACGGGCGCCATCGGCGAGCAAGCTCGTCGACGGCCGTCGGTGTCGTGCGCTGTCCCAGCCCGGCGATGGCGTGGTGCACGCCGAGGTCGCCGCAGAGCATGACGTCGGGATGCCCGAGGCCGCGCATGGCGATGTAGTCGGCGGTCCATTCACCGATGCCCGGAAGGGTGCGCAATGTCGAGCGTGCCTCCTCGGCGTCGGTGCCGACGTCGAGCACCAGCGCGCCGGTCGCGAGCGCCTCTGCCATCGTCACCAGAGTCCGGGCGCGGCGCAGTGGCATGGGGAGGCGCTGAGGGTCCACGGCGGCGATCGTCGCCATGTCGGGGAAGCGGTGGGTGAGGGTGGAGGTTGTGGTCCCCGAAACGAACGTGTGGGGCGACGCCAAGGGGGAGCCGTACTCGACGACGAGCCGGCCCAGGATGCTACGAGCGCTCGCCACCGACACCTGCTGCCCGATGACCGCACGCAACGCGAGCTCGTGGGGATCCACGGTTCCCGGGACGCGGAGTCCGGGCACGCGTCGAGCCATGGGCCCGATCAGGGCATCGGTGTCCAGGTGCTCGGCCACCGCTACTGGGTCGGCGTCCAGGTCGAGCAGGTGCCGGCACCGCTGCACGGCGGAGGTCAGGTCCCTGAGGTCGTCGAGCCGGAGTCGGGCGCGGACATGCTCGTCTTCGGGAACGAGCTCGACGGTGCCGCTTCCGTGGGGGAGCGTGAGGGTCCGCGCGAAGAGCCTCGGCGCACCGATCTCGACGCCCGGGATGGCCCGGTGCGTGAGGAATGCCAAGATGCCGGGACCGTCGTAGGGGAGCCGGTGGGCGAGGCGCAGGCTGAGGGTGTCGGGCGACGGGCTCGCCCCCTGCCTTCGGGCGCGACGCAACTCCGTCGGCGTGCACGCAAAGACCTGGCGGATGGTGTCGTTGAACTGCCGGACACTGGCGAAACCAGCGGCGAACGCCACGGCCGTGAGCGGGAGATCGGTGGTTTCCACCAGCACACGGGCGGTCTGGGCTCGTTGGGCTCGAGCCAGGGCGAGCGGGCCGGCCCCCACCTCGTGCACGAGAAGCCGGTTGAGCTGCCTGGGGCTGTAGCCGAGCCGGCCGGCCAACCCTTCGACACCGTCGCGGTCGACCACCCCTTCACCGATCATCCGCATGGCACGTGCCACGACGTCCTGGCGTACGTTCCATTCCGGCGAGCCGGGAGACGCGTCGGGTCGACAGCGTTTGCAGGCGCGGAACCCTGCTCGATGCGCGGCAGCAGAGCTCGGATAGAAGCGGACGTTGCGTGGTGCCGGCGTGCGGGCCGGACAACTCGGCCGGCAGTAGATGTGCGTCGAGGTCACGGCGGTGACGAACCACCCGTCGAACCGGGCGTCGCGAGCCGACACGGCCCGGTAGCACCGCTCGAAGTCCTCGATCACGACGCCATCATTCCCGAGGCCGGGACCGCTGGCTAGCGGGTTTCGGACAAGGCGGTCCCTGGGGTGAGGCCGTATCCCGGTTCGACCGGATGGATCGGATCGACGGGCCGCGACCGGATCGACCGGATCGACCGAATCGACGGGAGCGTCAGGCGGACGGGGCCGGTGCCGCCTTCCGGGCGAGCACGTAGAAGTACGGCGTGGTGGTGGAGTCGTCCGTGACGGGCCCGCCGTCGTAGGCGAGGGTCTCCTCCACGGCGAACCCGGCTGCCTCGAGTGCCTGGCGCTCGGTGGAGGGAAGCGTCCAATGCGCCACGATCTGGAACTCATAGGCCCGCGAGGTGCAGATGGCCCACGACCCGTGGTCCTCGGCCGAGCGTCGCTTGTGCCACCAGTTCCGATACGTCCGCCAGTAGCGGGGCATCGACAAGGGAAGCTTGAGGGCGAACCGGACGCGCTCGGCTCCGCGCGTCCGACCGCGCGTCCACGGTCGACGACCGTACATCGTCCCGTTCTTGTTCCCGGTGGAGTAGAGCAGCACACCACCGGGCCGAAGGACCCGGTGCATCTCGGCGATCGTCGTCAGTCGGCCTCGGTGGTCGAGGACGTCGATGCCGTTGAAGCTGAAGAACACGAGTGCGAAGGAGCCATCGTCGAACATCGAGAGATCTCTGGCGTCACCCTCTCTGACATCGATCCCGGGAAACTCGCGGCGACACGCCTCTACCATCTCGGGTGAGTAGTCGACGGCCACGTAGTCGGACGAGAGCGGCCTCAGCATCCAGGCGGTACGTCCTCCACCCACGCCGAGATCGAGGATCGGCCGAGCCCGGACCTCGTCCGCCACCTTGTTGATCAGGATTCGTTCGCCTGTGTCGATCCAGCCCGTCCGGCGCCGGATCAGATCGACGGTGTCGCGCCGGCGGTACGTGCGGCGGTTGCCGTCGTCCGCCGGAGAGGTCAGTTCTTGAGCGCGAGCCATCCGGCAAAGTTGAGCCAGCGCCAGAAACAGTCGATCTCGGAGAAGCCTGCGTGCTGCAGCATCTCCTCGTTCCACCGGGCCGTCACCGGGACCAGGACGCCTTCGAGCGACAGGCGCTTCCGGTCGACTTCCTCGGCCGAGTAGCCGTTGCTCATCTTGGTGTGCAGGTAGTGGCTGACGAACTGCGTGTCGAGCGCCGCGCTGGAGCCGAGCACCTTCTCCACCAGGATCATCGCCCCGCCAGGGGCGAGTGCCTCGTAGGCCGACCGGATCACCTGTTGGCGGTACTCCATCGGGACGAATTGCAGCGTGAGCACGGACAGGACCAGTGAGGCCTTTTCGCCCAGGTCGGGTAGGCCTCGACGAAGGTCATGGTCCATGACGGTGACCAGGCGGTCGTCGTCGAGCGGAGCGAACCGTTGGTGCAGCACCTTGAGCATGGCCGGCGAGCACTCGATGGCGACGAAGCGGGCCCGTTCTCCGACCGCTCGGTGACTCTCCTCGTCGACGAGCGGGGCAATCCCTTCTCCCGAGCTCGCGCCGAGGTCGACGACGACCTTCCCGCTACGGACGAAATCGCGTGCGAGGAGGTGCACGGTGCCGCGGATGACGTCGTACTGCGGAATGGAGCGTTGCAGCATGTCCTCGAAGACCGCAGTCACCGCGTCATCGAACGCCCATGGGCCTGACGGCACGTGCCCCAAGCTCGAGGCCCGAGCACGAGATTCGTCGGCCGGTTCGCGCTTGTCTCCGGAGAATGCGTACCCGGTCATCGGCGCGGCTTCGGCGACCAACGGGGTCCGGGCACGACGCGAGTCGTAATTGAGCCCCGATTCCAACTCCGGGCCCACGCACCTGGAATCGGCCGGTCGAAGCTGAGCCGTACCGGTCGGGACCGGCGCGGGCCCAGCGGTATCGGCAAGAATCGGCGTGTGCAAGGACCGTGCCGGCAATGAGCCAGATCCCCGATCCGCCGCTCCCCCTCGACCTGGCCACGCGCGCCCGGGAACGCCCCGAGGCAGCTGCGGTGATCATGGCCTCCGGGGCGAGCCTGTCGTACCGGGAGCTCGACGAGAACTCCAACCGTCTGGCGGCTCTGCTGCGCCACGCAGGCTTCGGGCCCGGCGATCACATCGCCATCCTCATGGAGAATTGCGCGGCGTACCTCGAGGTGGCGTGGGCGGCCCAGCGCTCGGGCCTGTACTACACCGCGCTCAACCGCCACTTGCGCAGCGCGGAGGTGCAGTACATCCTCGACGACTGCGGCGCCACCGCGCTGGTGACGACTCCGGCCATGGCCGACGTCGTGTCGCACCTCGACCTGTCCCGGGTCACGGTGCGGTTGTCGGTCGGAGGTGGGCTCGCGGGTTTCAGTGAGTACGGGACCGCCGTCGCCGCGTTCGCGCCGACGCCGCTGCCCGACGAGTCCGAGGGGCGGGAGATGTTGTACTCGTCGGGAACCACGGGCCGTCCCAAAGGTGTCCGCAAGGAGCTCCCGAACACCCCGATGGGGGACGCGGCGGCCGCGCCGGTTCAGATCGCGCTCGGCCTGGGCCGTGGAGCGGGGGCCGACTCGGTCTACCTCTCTCCCGCACCGCTCTACCACTCCGCTCCTCTCGTCTACAGCATGTCGATGCTCCGCCTGGGCGCGACGGTCGTGGTCATGGAGCGCTTCGACCCGGCGCAATGCCTCGAGCTCATCGAGCGGCACCGAGTCACCCACGCCCAATTCGTCCCCACCATGTTCGTCCGCATGCTGCGCCTTCCCGAGGCCGAGCGCGGCCGGTATGACATCTCGAGCCTCAGGTCCGTCGTGCACGCGGCGGCACCGTGCCCGGTGGCGGTCAAACGCCAGATGATCGAGTGGTGGGGTCCGATCATCGACGAGTACTACGCCGGCACCGAGGACATCGGGTCGACGTGGATCACGGCCACCGAGTGGCTGTCGCATCCGGGGTCGGTCGGCCGGCCCCTCTCGCCCGCTCACGTGGTGGGCCCTGCGGGCGAGGAGCTGGGCCCCGGGCACGAAGGCGTCGTGTACTTCGAGGGCGGACGACCGTTCGAATACCACAACGACGCTTCCGCCACGGCGTCGATGGTCAATGCCCGCGGCTGGCGCACCCTGGGGGACATCGGGATGCTCGACGAGGACGGGTATCTGTATCTCACCGACCGCGTGGCGCACATGATCATCGCCGGGGGTGTGAACATCTACCCCCAGGAAGCCGAGAACGTCCTCGCCGGCGACCCGCGGGTTGCAGACGTGGCGGTCATCGGTGTGCCCGACCCGGAAATGGGCGAGGCCGTGAAGGCCGTTATCGAGCTGGTCGACCCCTCGACGGCCGGGCCCGACGTCGAAGCCCAGCTGATCTCGGTCTGTCGGGAGCAGCTCGCGCCCTACAAGTGTCCGCGCACCGTGGACTTCGTCGCCGAGCTACCCCGTGATCCCAACGGCAAGCTCTACAAACGGCTGCTGAAAGAACGCTATTGGGAGGGCCACGACACCCGGGTGGTGTGAGCCGGCCACAGTGTCACGAGGTAGTCGTGGTCGTCGACGACGTCGACGACGTTGTCACCGTCGTCGTGGTGGTCGAGGTCGGCTCGACGGCTGTGGTGGTGGTCGTGCTGGGCGAAGACACGTCGCCGGGCAGGTCGGGAAGGGTGAACTCCCAGGTTCCCGCGGCGCACTGGGCGGGTGGCGCGGTCGTGACCACCCCGATGCCCGGAGAGCCCACGAGTGTGGCCACGGGGAGCGACGCGAGCGTGCCCAGACACGACCGCGAGGGGTCATTGGTGGCGAAACCGGTCAGCGGCGCAGCCGTCGGGACCGACGCGGCGCCGGCCAGTGTGGCCGCGTCGACGAGATTGAGCGTCACCGGCGTGCCGTCCCACGTCCCGGTGTAGCGATACGTGACCGGTGCCGTGGTGGTCGTGGTGGCGCTCCCCGTCGGTCCCGGTTTGAGGCCCTTCACCACCGGGGCGGATCCCTGCAGCGCCGCCTGCATGGCGGGAGTGTCACCTTCCATGCCCAACGCCCAGATACCGAGCCCGGCGATGTGGTACGTGTTGGCCAGCTCGGCCTTGAGCGCCAGCGACGTCGGGTTGTCGAAGAAGGTCTGGTGCCACTGCGACCCCACCTGGTACGAGGTCCAGGGGGTCTGTGTCGTCGGATCCCAGTAGACGTGGCCGCCGGCCGCCACGATCTGGGAGTAGTGCAACGCCGTGGCGGGCCCGGTGGCGGGGTCGCCCAGTCCCGGCCCGGCGGTGGGCCAGTCGTAGCCGTAGTACGGCACGCCCAGGATCACCTTGGACGGAGGGACCACCGCCGTGTACTGCTGCAGGGCCGCGAGGTCGGTGAACCCGGCACCGGTGAGCGGCGCGGTGGGGGACGGCACCGCCTTGTTGTTCATGTCGTAGGCCATCACGAAGAAGGCGTCGACGTTGGGCGCGAGGCCCGCGATGTCGTAGAAGCCGGTCGGGTCACCCGCGGCGGACGCGTAGGTGTCCATCGTCATCTGCCAATGCGGGTTGGCATGGTGCACCGCGCTCGACACGGCCGCCACGAGGGCGTCGAGACCGGCCTGGTCCTTGCTCCCCTTGCCCTCGAAGTCGAGGTTCACCCCGTCCAGGTTCTTCGCCCCGACCAGCTGCACGAGCTCGGCGGCCAGGCGCGGGCCCGCAGTGGGATCGGCGGCCATCTTGTCGAGTGCCGACTGGTCGAAGCACGACGCCGTCAACACCACGCGATCGCCCGACGCGTGCGCCCGGGTGACGAGGTCGGCCAGGGCCTGGCTCTGATAGCCGACCCATCCCGGTCCGCTCTGCTGGACCGTGGCGTCGCCCCCCACGTCGACGCTGAAGTACGCCAGTGTCGTGAGCCCGGCCAGGTTGAATCCCGACGAACCGGCGAGGGCCCAATACCCGGCGAAGCCGAAGATCTCGTGGGGACGCAGCGCCGGGGCACTGTCGAGCGAGGGTGGCGCGGGGGCCGGGGCGCGGTGGCCGCGGGGAGGGTCGCCGCGCTCGGCGCCCCGGCTGCGCCTTGGGTCATCCCCTGCACGATCGACACGTTCCCGCCCACGGCACCGTCTGCGCCTGCACTGACGGCGCCGCTCACGCTGGCGGCATCGGCACCGCCGGCACCGAGCGAGCCCAGGGTCGCTGCTGCCGCCACCAGCGAGAGTGACGCGAGACAGGCGAACAGCGGACGGATCTGCAGGTGGCCGGGAGCGGCATGCCGGGGCCGGTGGGCCCTGTGCGCGGCTCGGGTCACAGGCTGCGCTCGCGCTGGTGGGTTCATCGGGTCTCGATCAGCTCGTGCGGGACGGGTGGCATCGCCGGTCCCCGACGGGCTCCGGGAGGGGGAGCGGCCCAGTGTTGTGGGTGTGGCGTCAATTGACAAGAGGCAGGACCCGATCGGCCGATCTCGTCCCTCGTTGTCGGCACACCGGCCTGGGAACTTCAATCGAGGGGCCCGGTGGGGTGCCCGTTCCAACGGGCGCCCAAGATTTGGCCCGGGCGGCGGCACCGGTTTCAGTGCCTGGCGTCGACGTGCCGATGGTGGAGCATGCTCGGGAGGCGGTCGCGGCGCACCGGTCGGCGGTCGCGGCTGGCCTGCTCGGCCCTCCTGGCGCTCGCCGTGGGAGTCGTCTTCTTCGTCACGGTCGGGGTCCCGGCGGGGCCTGCCCGAGCGGGGACGCCCGTCCCGGGAGCGGCGGGTTGTCCGATGTTCCCATCCGACAACATCTGGAACACCGACATCTCGTCGTTGCCGGTCGATGTCCACAGCGCCCAGTGGTTGGCGAGCATGGATTCCTCGTCGACGTTCCTGCACCCCGACTTCGGGCCCTCGGGTGATCCTTCGAATCCCTATGGGATGCCCTACACCGTGGTCCCGGCGGGGCACCCCTTTGTGAACGTCTCGTTCCAGTACGCGAGCGAGAGCGACCCGGGGCCGTACCCGTTCGGCGCGGACACCCCCATCGAAGGGGGCCAGAACGCCACCGGGGACCGCCACGCCATCATGATCGACCCCACCACCTGCACGCTCTACGAGCTCTACGACGCGCAGTACAGCGCGGGAGGATCGACGGCGGGGTCGGGCGCGATCTGGAACCTTCGGTCCAATGCACTGCGACCTGCGGGGTGGACGTCGGCTGACGCGGCCGGCCTCCCCATCATGCCCGGCCTGTCGCGGTACGACGAGGTGCAGTCGGGCCAGATCACCCATGCCATCCGGATGACCGCGACGACCACCGACACGAGCTACCTGTGGCCAGCCCGGCACGAGGCGGGGGCCCGCAGCGACCCGTCGCTCCCGCCCATGGGAGCGCGATTCCGGTTGAAGGCGAGCTTCAACATCTCGGGGTACTCGGCGCAGGCGCAGGTCGTCCTGCGTGCCATGCAGCACTACGGCCTGATCCTGGCCGACAACGGCAGCAACTGGTACTTCGGCGGTACCGCCGATCCGGCCTGGCCGCAGGCGCTCGTCGACGAGCTCAAGTCCATCCCGGCCAGTGCGTTCGAAGCCGTGGACGAGTCGTCGCTGATGGTGAGCCCGGACTCGGGCCAGGCCGGCGTGCTCGACGCCCCGGGCCCCGGCTACCGGCTCGTCGCCGCCGACGGCGGTGTGTTCGCCTTCGGTGACGGCTTCTACGGCTCGGCCGGCGCACTGCCGCTCAAGGCGCCGGTCGTCGGTACCGCCGACACACCCGACGGGAACGGCTACTGGCTCGTGGCGTCGGACGGTGGGGTGTTCTCCTACGGCGACGCCGCCTTCTACGGGTCGATGGGGGCGAAGCACCTCAACGCTCCGATCGTCGGCATGGCGTCGACGCCCGACGGCCAGGGCTACTGGCTCGTGGCGTCGGACGGTGGGGTGTTCTCCTACGGCGACGCCGCCTTCTACGGGTCGATGGGGGCGAAGCACCTCAACGCTCCGATCGTCGGCATGGCGCCGACGCCCGACGGCCACGGCTACTGGCTCGTGGCGTCGGACGGTGGGGTGTTCTCCTACGGCGACGCCGCATTTCTCGGGTCGATGGGGGCGGTCCGGTTGCACAAGCCCGTCGTCGGCATGGCCGCCAACCCGGGCGGGGGCTACTGGCTCGTGGCGTCGGACGGCGGGATCTTCTCCTTCGGCGCCCCGTTCTACGGTTCGACCGGTGCGCTCGTGCTTTCGAAGCCGGTAGTCGGCATGCGGCCCGTGCCCGGTGGTGGTGGGTACTGGCTCGTGGGTGCCGACGGCGGGGTCTTCACGTTCGGCACGGCCAACTTCCACGGCTCGACCGCCAACGACCTGCTCGATGCGCCGGTGGTCGCCCTCGGCTGAGTCGCGACGGGGACCAGGCGACGTCCCGGCCCGGCGTCGAGGCGATTGCCGCGGTTGCGCAGGTCGTGACGGTTAGCGTTGCGCCGTGATCAAAAAGCTCATCGCCGGATTGTTCATGGTGAGCGTGCTCATGGTGACCGTGGCGCTCCCGGCCGTGGCCGACCCGACGTGCTACACGGGATGCGCCCCGGGCACAGGCGGCCCGAGTCCGGGCGGTCCGAGTCCGGGAGGCCCCGGCCCCGGGGGGATTATCGGCGGCGTGCCCACGCCGACTCCGGGCGCAGCGACCTCGCCGTCGACGCCTGCGCCGGTGCCGTTGGCCAGTCAGTCGGTCCCGTCGGGGGGCCTGCCCTTCACCGGTGGTGACGTCGAACAGAGCCTCGCCATCGCGGTCGTGCTCGTGGGGGCGGGGTTTGGCATGGTCCGCATCAGCCGCCGTCGGGGTCGCGCCGCACACTGAGGCGCCCGGGCCGGGCCGGTCAGCGCGGCCCGACGTTGGTGAGCTCGATGACGTTGCCGGCGGGGTCGGTCACGAACGCCGCCATGACGGTCGTGCCGAAGTCGACGCGGGAGCTCGGGGCACCGAGGAACGGTACGCCGGCGTTGCGGAGCGTTTCCATGGTCGAGTCGAACTCGGCGGTGGGGACGTGAAGGGCGTAGTGGGGGAAACCTCGCCCCGGCTTCGGCATCTCGTCGGTCTCGACGAAATGGAGCTGGAGGCTTCCCACCCCGAGCCACATGCCCGGGATCCCCAGGTCGGGGCGAGGGAGCTCGTCGAAGCCGAGGATCCCGCAATAGAAGCCGCGCGCCGCATCCAGGTCGGTCACCGAGATGGCCACGTGGCTGAAGCCCGTCACCGCCACCGGAGCTGTCGGCATGGATCCCTCCCCGTCTCGTGGTGCGCCGTTCTCGTCGCCGTGCCACTGTAGTGATCCGGCGCCGGTATCCGGCAGGCGACAGCGGCGCCTCGGGGGAGGAGCACCATGGGACAGCCCGAGTCGGTCACCGTGGGCCCCATCGCGCAGCTGGGGTACGTGGTCGAGGACGTCAAGGCCGCCATGGCGCATTGGCTCGACGCTCTCGACGTCGGGCCGTTCTTCTACCTGCCGTCACCGCCTCTGCACGACCTCGTCTATCGGGGCGAGCCCACCGGCGCCCGCATCGCGGTGGCCATCACGTATTCCGGAGACCTTCAGGTCGAGCTGATCCAACCCCTCGACGAGCAGCCGTCGCCGTATCGTGACTTCCTCGTCGAGCACGGGAGCGGTCTCCACCATGTCGCGCACTTCACCGACCGCTACGACGACCTCATGGAGCGCTACCGGGCCCGGGGACGCGTGCCCTATTACCAGGGCCGGGGGCTGAGCGAGGACCAGCGGTTCTCCTACTTCGACTCGCCGTCGCTGGGCGGGACGGTCGACGAGGTCGTCGAGACGAGTGGCTTCGGCGGGTTCTTCGACTACATGTTGGCGCAGAGTCAACGATGGGACGGCTCGGAGCCGATCCGCACGCTCGATCTGTGAACGTCCCGGGCGGACGTCGCCCGGTCCCGAGGCGCGCCCTCAGTCCGAGCGCGCCAGACGGGGCCGGACGGCGAACAGGTACACGAGGGCGACGATCACGCCCACGATCCCGAACAGCAGGGTCCCGAGCACGAGCCCGATGATCCATGCCGTCTTGGCCCGCGACGAGAGGACGCTCGACGGTCGTTGCGCGACGTCGACGATGGCCCAGATGACGAGACCCAGGATGGCGAGCGGGATGAGGAAGGCGATGAGCACGCCCGGACCCGAGACCACGGCGGCCATGGCCTCAATCCGCGGCGATGGCCGCCAGGACGTCGAGGCGCGCCGCTCGGCGCGCCGGCCAGGACGCCGCGCCGAGGCCGAGCAGTGCCGCGATGAAGAGGAACAGGACGAGGCTCCCGAAGGGGATGACGATGTCGGTGATCCCCTGTTGTTTCAGTGAGGCGGCGAAGGCGGTTCCGAGTGCGGTCCCCACGACGATGCCGATGATCGCACCGAAGAGCGACAGGATGACCGCCTCGGAGCGGATCATGGCGCGCACCTGACGACGTTTCATCCCGACGGCGCGTAGCAGGCCGATCTCGTGCGTGCGCTCGAACACCGACAGCATGAGGGTGTTCACGATGCCGATCAGGGCGATGACGACGGCCAACGCCAACAGTGCGTAGACGAGCCCCAAGAGCTGATTGACCTGGGCCTGTTGCGACTTCTCGAACTCGGCTCGCGTCTGGACCTGGATGTTGGGGTAGGCCGTGAGCCCGGCCTTGACCGCGGCGGTGACGTCGGTGGTGCCGGAGGTCGTGGCCAGGAGGACGGCGACGGGGAGGGGGTCGTTGAAATGCGACAGGAAGAACCCGTCTCCGACGAGGAAGCTGCCGAGGAGTGCGTTGGGCTTGAAGATGCCGCCGATCCGCATCGTCGAGGTGCCCGTCTCGGCGAACTTGACCGGCACGACCGAGCCCACCTCGAGGTCGTCGGAGTTCGCCGTCGTCGTGTCGATGAGCAACTCGTGGTTGGCGAGCGCGGCGGCGCCGGATCCCGAGTCCATGTTCAAGATGATGGTGGAGCCGAGGTCGTGCGGTGAGATCGCGGTCATGGTCGACAGCGAGTGGCGGATCTGGAACTCGCCGCTGTAGACGGTGGACGTCGTGGCGACACCCGGCACACGAGCCGCCGCGGTCGCCACGGAGTTGCTGAACCCGCCGGCACCCGAGCCGGTGGCCGTGATGATGTAGTCGGCGCTGACGGCGTTGTCGACGCTGCTGGTCGCCGACTTCGAGAGCGAGGCACCGAAGACGGTGATGGTCGACACCAGTGCCAGCCCGACCATCAAGGCCGACGCGGTCTGAGCGGTCCGGCGGGGGCTGCGCATCGAGTTCTCCCGGCCCAACTTGCCCGAGATCCGAAGGACGCGGGCGAGCGGGCGCCCCAGGGCGCTGGCCATGGGGCGGGCCACGGTGGGTGCGAGCATGCCGATGCCGATGAAGACGGCGATGGCGCCCAACCCGACGAATTGGATGGCGGGCTTGGTCAAACCCAGCGCCAGGGCGGCGATGCCGAGGACGGCGATCACAGTGCCGATGACGATCCGTCGCCGCGACGACTCGGCCTGCTCGCCTTGGTAGTCGACGAGGGCGGCCACGGGTGGGATGCGCACGGCGCGTCGCGCCGGGCTGATGGCGGAGACCACGGTTACCCCGAGCCCCACGATCACGGCCACGATGACGGTGCGGGCCTCGAACACGAGTGGTCCCGAGGGCAGCGAGATGCCGAACCCTTTCAGCAACGCCTCGAGCCCGAGCGCCGCCAACACACCGAGACCGAGGCCGATGAGAGACGCAACCGAGCCGAGAATGGCGGCCTCGATGAGTACGGAGCGAAACACCTGTCGCCGGCTCGCACCCACGATCCGGAGCAGCGCCAGCTCTCGCGTCCGCTGCCCGACGATGATCGAGAACGTGTTGAAGATGGTGAATCCGCCTACGAACAACGAGATGAAGGCGAAGACCAGCAGCGCGGTCGAGAAGAATCCCAATGCCTGGTTGATGCTGTTGGTCTGCTCGTTGGCCACGGTCTGTCCGGTGACGACCTCGACGCCGGGCGGGAGCACCGCCGCGATGGCGTGCTGGACGTGGGCCTTGTCGGCGCCGGGCTGCGCCAGGACGTCGATGGCGTCGACGCGCCCGACCTCGTTGAAGAGGCGCTGTGCCGTCGGCAGATTGAAGGCGGCGATCGTCGCCCCCGCCAGGTTGTTGGCCGTGCCGAACCTGACCAGGCCCGAGATGGTGAAGGTCTGGGGTGGTCCGGCCAGGAGGATCCGGACGTGGTCACCCACCTGGAAGTGGTATTTCTGTGCCGTCGCCACGTCCATCACCACCTCGCCGGACGTGGCGGGAGCCGAGCCCTGTGCCAGGTGGAGCGACGACAGCTGCGGGTTGGGGTCGAAGGACAAGCCCAACGTCGGCGCCCCCCCGGTACTGACCGCCTTGCCATCCGGCGCGACGAACTGGGCATAGCCGGTGACCGTTCCTTGGGCATAGGCGACGCCCGGGACGTGCCGGACGTCGGTCACGATCGATTCCGAGATGGGAGAGCGCACCGCTCCGCCCCCGCCACCTTGTGCGTTGTTGGCGAAGGCCGCCTTCCCCCGCACCTCGAAGTCGATGTTCTGGTAGATGTGGCCGAAGAGGGTGGTGAACGTGTTGTGGAGGGTGTCGGTGAGGACGAAGGTTCCCGAGATGAACGTCACGCCGAGCACGATGGCGATGCCGGTGAGCACCAGCCGCAGTTTGTGCGCGAGAAGGCCCTTGATGGTGACCTTCCACATGTCAGCTCCCCAACTGCTTCATGTGCTCGAGCACCGAGTCGGCCGTGGGGGAGGTGAGCTCTCCGACGACGTTGCCGTCGGCCAGGAAGACGACGCGATCCGCGTAGGCGGCCCCGCGTGGGTCATGGGTGACCATGACGATCGACTGGTTGAACTCCGTGACCGAGCGGCGCAGGAACGTGAGCATCTCCGCGGACGAGTTCGAGTCCAGGTTGCCCGTGGGCTCGTCGGCGAAGATCAGGTCGGGGCGACCGATCAGCGCCCGCGCACAGGCGGCCCGTTGCTGCTGGCCTCCCGACATCTCCTGAGGGCGATGTGAGAGGCGGTCACCGATCCCGAGCTGCGCCACGAGATAGTCGAACCAGTCTTGATCGACCTTCTTCCCCGCCAGGTCGGACGGAAGTGTGATGTTCTCCCGAGCAGTCAACGTCGGCACGAGGTTGAACGACTGGAAGACGAATCCCACCCGGTCTCGCCGCATCTGGGTCAGGCCCGAATCGTCGAGGAGTCCGATGTTCTGGTCCCCGACGAATGCCTGCCCCGACGTGGGCGTGTCGAGGCCGGCCATGCAGTGCATCAACGTCGACTTGCCCGAGCCCGACGGGCCCATGACCGCGGTGAACTGCCCGTGCTGGAATTCGACGGTGACGCCGGCCAGGGCGTGGACGGCGGCTTCGGCCTTGCCGTAGATCTTGACCAGGTCGATGGCCCGCGCCGCCGGTGGCGCCGAAGGTGTCGGCGCTCCGGTCGAGGCGTGGTCGGTGATCGTCATGGGATTTCCGTCCTTCATGCGTGGCGGGCGAATCAGGTCTCTGGTGCGCGGTTCCTGCAGGCCTCGTCGAGCCGTGCGGGGCGAGTGACCGTCGGAGCGTCACCGCCAGTCTTTCGCACCGGGGACCGGGGTCGGTGCCACGGGCCCCGGTGCCCCCGATGTGCCGGTGTGCCGCTGCTCTCAGTGTGAGGGGCCACGGAGAGACACGAAATCGGGTATGACCCTGACCGGACCCTGAACGGACCCTGACCCGGGAGCTACATGAACGGGAGCTACATGAAGCTGTCGTCGGCGGACAGGCCGAGCGAGTCGTCACCACCGGTGATGATGGGTTGACAGTTGCCCCATCCTTCGCCGCCCCCCTCGTCGTCGACGACGTGCACCACCGTGTCGCGGATCTGGTGCAGCCGCCGCGCCGTCTCGGGGTCCGCACAGTCGGGGACGTGCTCACCCTCGACGTGCAGGTCCCCACGCCACTCACCGTGGTGGTGGCCGTCGAGCCCGAAGTACAGGCCCGCGCCGAGGTGGAACCCGGTGTCCGACACCGCCTCGAGCTCGAGGGTGCGCACGGCGCCGTCAGCCGTGCGGGCCTCGATCGTCCCGCCCCGCAGCCGGCGGTTGACGGGGTCGAAGCTGAGCCGCGGCTCGAGGTCGACGAAGCGTTGCACCGTGCCGTCGGGATGTTCGACCCCGCCCATCACGACCTGCTTGTAGGTGAAGCCCGGCCCGTGCACGATCTGGTAGTGGAGGAACAGCCCGTAGCGGGCGCCGTCGGGACGCTGCATGGCGATCGGGCTCCAGATCATGCGGAACGACAGGCCCGCCAACGGGTCGCGGGGCTCGAGGTCCCGGGGCGGCAGGCCGACGTCGTAGCGCACACCCCACGAGTGGTCGCGGGTCGAGACCCACCGGTCGGGGGAGATCTCGTGGCGCTGTCCCTCCACCTCGACCCAACCCGACGCCAGCCCGATCTGGTGGTAGCGGACGAGGTCCGATCCCACTCGGTATCCCTGGCGCATGTGGGTCCGGTCCTCGAGGGCGGGCGGCACGATGCTCTCGAAGAGCCAGTCGAAGGCAATCGGCTGCGCGTCGGTGGCGTCGAGGGCGAAGCGGACCGAGCGCAAAGGCTCGACGACCTCGTAGCGGATGGGCCCGACCGAGGTGATCGCCGGCGCGCCGTCGAGACGGCGACTGGCGCGCACGGTGCGCTGCTCGACTCCCCGGCTGATCCCGGCGTACCCGTCCATCACGTTGCGGTTGGGGTACTTGCCGAGCCCGAAGCCCAGCTGGAGGCTGCCGTCTTTGGCCGCGGCCATGGCGCAGATCTTCTCCGTCCACGACAGGTCGCTCGTGCCCACGACGGCGAAGGTGTCGGTGATCTGGTGACACAGACCCTCGTCCGCGGGGACGAGGGGCCCGATGGCGTTGGTCACAGCTTCTCCCAGTAGGTGCCGTCGAGCATCTGTTCGAGCGTGGGCCGATGCATGATCATGTCGTCGGGATCGTCGGGCATGACGATCTCTCCGAAGAGCACCTGGCGGCGCGCCACCCTGCTCATGACGATGGCGTGGCGAAGCGCCGCGTACATCGCGTAGAAGTCGAGGTCCTGTGGCGCGTAATGGGCATGGCGTTCGTAGGCTCGGGCCACGTCGTCGAGTCGCATGAACTCGGGCATACCCGGCAACCCGGCCTGGATGGCGATGTCGTCGAGGAAGCGGTGCAGGTACACCATCCACCCGATGTCGATCTCACGCGGGCCCACCGCCGCCATCTCCCAGTCGAGGACCGCCACCGGCTCGAAGTCGCGGAACATCATGTTGCCGATGCGGGCGTCGCCCCAGCTGATGACGGGCGTCCCTTCGGAGTCGGGCCAGTGCTCCTCCAGCCAGGCGAAGGTCCGCTCGATGAGTGGCGACCGGGCCCCGTCGGCCACGACCCACTCGTAGTACGAGCGCTGTTCGGCCAGATGGCGCCGTAGTGCGGTGTCCCCGGGCCGGTCGAGCTCGAGGAAGGCGATGTCGTCGGCGGTGACCTCCGCGCCGTGCAGCTCGGCCAGGACGCGCACCGACGAATCCTGGAGCCGCTCCTGATCCGCGCGCGGCGCCTCGGACAGCCACGACCCGAACGGGTACGGCATGATGTCGGGCGGGACCACCCCGTCCACGCGCTCCATCACGAAGAACGGCGTGCCGATGGCGGTGGCGTCGAGCTCCAACCACAAGGTCCGGGGCACCGGGACGCGTGTGCGTTCTGCCACCAGTCGCAGCACCCGGAACTGGCGTTCGAGGTCGTAGACCGGGAAGACGGGAACCGCGTCGGCGTCGGGGATGAGCCGTGCCGCGCACGCCTGGCTCACCGTCGCCCCTCCCGGGGTCTCATCGGAGCGCCACGTGCACTCGAACAGCACGGTCTCGCTCGACATGCCGTTGGACTCGGGCACGACGAGCGCAGAGACCTCGGGGTCGGTCACCTTCGTCGCCAACCACGTCGCCAGTCGGCGGTGCAGGTCCTCGTGGTCGCGTGTCGAGGTCCTGGGTCGAGGGGTCGCCTCGGCGTCGCTCACGAGGCCGTCCCGGGAGCGACCGACTCCCATCCGGTGAAGCCCGAGGGGAGGTGCCGGCCGAAGGTCCCGTGTTCGAACATGCCCCACCCCTCGGCGCCGTCGCAGGTGGCCCGGGCCACGTGGTCGACGACCCCGAAGGGGATCCGACCCGTGATGGCGGGGTCGTGCATGTCGACCACGACGCCCTCGGTCCAACCCCGCCCGCGCCACTGCCCGTGGGACCAGTCGGGGTCGCCGCCGTACCCGGGCCCGCAGTTGAGGCCCACGAACCCGAGCGTCTCGATCTCGAGGTCCAGCGGCTTGGCTTCGCGGCGTGCGCATGTGGAGCACGGCGCTCTCGGGGTGACGGGTGCCGGGACGGTACCGGACCTCGACCTCGGGCCAACCCAGCTGCTCGGGTGCGCGACCGGACCCGGCGGGAAAGAGGCGGACGGCCTCGTTGAGCACACGGGTCCCGTCGCCGTCCTCCTGGGCGATCACGACGATGGCGAAGTCGTCGAACCGCAGCGGGACGTAGGTCCACCAGAAGCCGAACGTGTCGTCGGGCTCCGAGGCGGCGCGCCCCGGAGGCTCGGGCTCCCCCACGGGCCTGATGCCCCAGGACCGGTCTCGCGTGCCCACCCAGCGGTCGTCGCTCACCTCGAGCTCGTCCCCGCCCACCTGCAGTACGCCGGACCAGGTGCCGACCTGGGCGAATCGACAGGCGTCGAGGATCACGCGTCCGCTCTGGCGCATGACGTGGGCGGGCTCCTCCACCGTCGGGAACGAACCGGTCCAGGTGAGGTCGAAGGCCACGCCGTGCTCGGCACCCTCGCACACCACGCGCACGCGATGGAGGGGCTCGAGCACCTCGATGCGATACGGGCCGACGTGCTGGTCCATCCGGTCGTCGCCCAGCGCGTCCGACGTCCGCACCGTGTACTGCACGTCCCCACGCCGGACCGTGGCGTAGGCGTCGATGACGCCCAGGTTCGGGTACACGCCCATGCCCGTCACGAGGAACACCTCGCCGGTGCGGTCATGGGCGTTGAAGTAGCAGCGGTCGTACGCGTTGCGGTCGCTCGTCGCCATGTGCTGCATCGAGAGCGGCACCTGGTGCACGGGATACTCGTCGAGCGGGACGGGCATGGTGATCGGTTCCCCCTGGTCGTGTCGGCGTGGGCGCGGCGCAGGACGCCGGTTCCCCCCGGGGTCATCAACGTAGCGCCGCCCGTGGCCGGACCCCGCTCGACGGTGCCGGCGCGTCTCGCGCCAGGCCCGGCACCGAACGGAGCGGCCGGTGATCAGACGACGAGGCCGCGCCCGGTGATCAGGGGAAGGTCGAGGGCGGTGACGAGCCCCGGCGAGGCCTGCACCACGGCCGGCACGGCGTTGACGAGGCGCATGGCCGTGGCCTTGAGCCCGCCGGTGTTGTGGTCGCCGTCGGTCCCCATGAGCTGGAGGTCCACGGTGTAGGTGGGCTCGCCCCGGACCACCACCCGGTAGCCACCGTGGCCCGCGGGCTGCGGCCAGTCGGGCCCGATGTCGTCGGCGAGCCGGGTGACGTGCTCGAGCACGATGACGGGCCGGCCGCCCCGCATGCCGCGCACCTCGAACCGAAGGCCCGCCGCGGTGCCCTTGTCCACGGTTCCCGAAGCGATGGAGATCTGACGCGGCGCGGGCAGGCGTTCGTAGAACTCCTCGACCGAGTCGAGCTCGACGTCGAGACCGGCCGCGATCTGGCGCACCACGCTGCCCCAGGCCATGGTGAGCACGCCGGGCAACAGGAGCATGGGGACGTCGTCGAGGGGCCGACCGAATCCCATGATGTCGAACATGACCATGGGCTGGTCGTACGTGGCGTAGTTGAGGATCTCGAGGCAACGGACCTCTTCGATGCGCTCGCTGATCCCGGTGATGACGAGGGGGAGCCAGTCGTTGGCGAAACCGGGGTCGATCCCGTTGACCCACAGCGACACGCCCGCCCCGACCGCCGCGGCGCGCAGCGGGTCGGTCATCTCGGCCGGCACGACGCCCATGGGGTACTGCAGGAACACGGGCCCGCTCGAGACCACGTTGGCCCCGGCGCGCAGGATCATCTCGAGGTCGGCCAGCGCCTCGGGCAGGCGGTGGTCGGCCATGGCGGTGTGGACGACGCAGTCGGGCTCGAGTGCCAGCACCGCCTCGGTGTCGTCGGTGGCGGCCACGCCGAGCGAGCGGCCCAGGCCGGCCAGGTCCCCGGCGTCGCGACCGGCCTTGTCGGGGTTCGACACCCACACCCCCACGAGCTCGAGGTCGGGCCGGGCGTCGATGCCGGCCAGCGCGTGGCGGCCGACGTTCCCCGTCCCCCACAGCACGACGCGGTAGGTCACGAGACGCCCCTCAACCCAGGTCGACCTGGGGCCGCTCGGCGCCGCCGTCGATCTCGAAGATCTTGCCGGTCACGAAGTCGCCCGCGGGCGAGGCCAGGTAGACGACACAGGCCGCGATGTCCTCGGGCTGCCCGATGCGTTTGACGAGCGCGGTCTCCTCGATGAACGCGAGCATGGTCGCGTCCTGGACCACGATGTCGACGGCCGACGTGGCGATGGTGCCGACCGCGATGGCGTTGACGCGGATGCGCGGGGCGAGCTCGGCCGCGGCCAGTCGGGTGTAGTGCGACAACGCCGCCTTGGCCGTGGCGTACGCGGTGAAGCCGCGCGGTGCGACGCGTCCCGCCATCGACGAGATGTTGACGACCGCACCACCGTCGCCCGCCGCCATGGCGGGCACCGCGGCGCGCACCAGTGCATGGGCGCTGCTCACGTTGTAGCGGAAGGCCCGCTCGAGATGGCCGGGCGACACGTCGAGCAGGGGCCGAGGCATCCAGCCCCCGTGGTTGTTCACGATGATGTCGAGGCGTCCGAAGGCGTCGGTGGCCTTGTCGACGAGCTGGGCCATCACGTCGAGGTCGTTCAGGTCCGCCGGCACGACCACGGCCCGGCGCCCCGCGGCTTCGATCCGTTTGGCCACCTCGAGGAGCTGTTCCTCGGTGCGGGCTGCGATGACGACGTCGGCGCCCGCTTCGGCCAGCGCCACGGCCGTGGCGGCACCGATCCCCCGACCGGCCCCGGTGACGATGGCGGCGCGGTCGGTCAGGCGGAACAGGTCGAGGATCATCGGCGCCGACCCTAGCTCAGGGGTCCGGCGAAGTGAAACGTGTTCCAGTGTCGACGCGGCCCACGCGGGCGCGGCCACGGATCGACCGGGGGCGCGCTCCGGCTCAGCTCGGCCGGGTGGAGGGGAGCCCCAGCTTGCGGTGGTCCCACGACACGGTGCGCTCCACGTGCAGGGCGATGACCACGCGCTTGTTGAGCATGGTCTCCACGAAGGGGCGCAGCTCCTCGGTGTAGGCCCCGTAGTAGCGCTCGAAGAGGTCGATGCCGAGCTCGAACATGCGGTCGGGGTCGTCGATGAACTCGGCCCTGCCCACGAGCTCGACGCCGCGCAGCTCCTCGTAGTAGTCGCCGTCCTCGGCCATGCACGTCATGGTCGGGTTGCGCCGGAGGTTCTGGGCCTTCTGCGACTTGGCCTTGGTCTCGAAGGCGAGCATGCCGTCGAGGAACCCGTACCACATGGCCACGGCGTGGATCGACCCGTCATGGTTGATCGAGCACAGCGTGACGGGCCGTCGCTCGTGGATGAACCCGTCGATCTCCTCGGGGGTCATCTTGATCTGGGCCCGCTGGTTGACCCCGTGGCCCATCTGTCCCGGTGTGTCGCTCATTGGCCGAGCGTATCGGGCACGGCCCGATCAGGCCGATGCCGCCTCGAGGAAAGCGCCCAGGATGCCGCCCCACCCACCGTCGGAGTCGAAGGCGTCTCGCATCGTCTGGGCTTGGTCGCCGTAGGTGTCGAGGCCGCGGTGCTCGAGCTCGACGCGCGTCGTAGCGGGCCCTTCGGCCACGAACCGGACCTCGACCTCGGAGGTGATGGTGGTGTCGAATTTGAACGCCGTGTTGAGCTGCCACACGATGACGAGCCGGTCGGGCGGGTCGTAGACCGAGACCGTCGCCCAGTCGCACTCGGTGCCATCGGCGCAGCGCTCGTAGCAGCGCCCGCCCGCGAAGGGCTCGAGCACCGACGTCTCGGGGACCTCCTCGCTGACGTGGTGGGTGGCGAGCGGCCACCACGTGGCGAACCCGTCGGTGAACACCGAGAAGGCGTGCTCCTTGGTGGCGGCCACCGTGACCGTCTTGCGGACGGGGGCGAGCAGGGTCGTCTCGGGCTTCGTAGCCGGCCGGACGGTCACGGGATCGGTCACAGGTTCTCTCCTCCATCTCGTGGCGCATCCGGCGCCGTCTGCTCGGCGGCCGTCTGGAAGGCGGCCAAGGCGTGGTCCCAGAAACGGTCGAAATAGGCGCGCAGGCCCTGCACGCCGGAAGGGTCGATGCGGTAGAGCCGCCGGTTGCCCCGGGGCTCGTCGAGCACGAGGCCGGCCTCTTTGAGCACCCTCAGGTGTTGGGACACCGCCGGCCGGCTGACGGTGAATCCCCGGGCCAGGTCGACCACGGGCAGGGGCCCGTCGACCAGCCGCTCGAAGATGGCCCTGCGGGTGGGGTCGGCCAGGGCGCTCAGCCCCTCGTTGACCCGTTCGGCTACGTAAGTTGCCACTAACGGTAAGTTACTACGGCAACTATACCTTGACTGTATAAGTCCAGGGGCGTAGGATGGAGACATGGCCCCCGGAAACCGCAAGGCACCCTCCCGCTCCGCCTCATCGGAGTCCTCCTACTCGCTCATGGAATTCACACGGGACTTCCCCGACGATGAGACCTGCCTGCGTTGGCTCTGGACGACCCGCTACGCCCCGGACGGTGAGCACGCCTACTGCCCCCGTTGCGAGGCTGACAGGGCCTTCCACCGCTACGAGACGAAGCAACAGCGCCAGTCCTGGACCTGCACCACGTGCTCGCTCCACATCCATCCCACGGCGGGGACGATCTTCCACAAGTCCTCGACGGCCCTGCACCTGTGGTTCTACGCCATGTACCTGATGACCAGCACTCGTTGTGGCATTTCTGCCAAGCAACTTGAGCGAGAGCTGGGCGTGACCTACAAGACGGCGTGGAGAATGTTCACTCTCATCCGCAACGAACTGATGACCCAGGACGACGACGCGCCTCTCACCGGGGCCGTCGAAATGGACGAGATGTACGTCGGGGGCAAGCCGCGTCGTCGCGGACAAGGCACGCTTTCGGGCGACGCCTAACACGCGCTCGGCCGCACACAAGTGGTCGGACCAGACGAAGACCCAGGTCTTCGGTGCGGTCGAGCGCGGAGGCCGAGCCACGGCCCACGTCATCCCGAGCAGAAGGAAGCCGACGCTCATGGCCCACGTGGCACGGCGGGTGGACTCCGACGCCGTGGTCTACACCGACACCGCTCACGCCTACCAGAACCTTCGGCAAGAGCACCACGCCGTCAACCACCATGAGCAGGTCTACGTGAGCGGAGATGTCCACACACAGACAATCGATGGATTCTGGTCTTTGGTGAAGCGTGGCATCTCGGGGACTCATCACGCGGTGTCCCCGAAGTGGCTCCAGGGGTACCTCAACGAGTACGTCTGGCGGTACAACCACCGCGACGACGGACGAGCGATGTTCTTGACGCTCCTCGTGCGGGCTGCCCAATCGAGCATCTGACCTCTCGATGAGCGACCCCCGACGCGTCCCCTTTCTGTTCCTCGTGGGCAGCTTCACCTTGGCGCTGATTGTCGGAATCGTTGTGGGACTTACAACGAGTATCGGTTGGGCGTTCGCCGCCGTTATCTTGCTGGGGGCACTCATTGCGGTCGGGAGTACCGTCGTCGGCCTCGTCGTGGATCGCGAGGGATATATCCGCGCCATGAGGATCGCATTCGGCGGCGGTTCACGAAACGCGCCCAAATAGCAGCGGTGACTAGTCCCTCTCTCCGTTGCGACTCTTTTTTGAGGGCTTGGCAACCTTCTCCAAGTCACGAAGCACCTGCTCGCGACTCGGGACCGGAATCTCCACCGGCTCGCCTTCGGCTGGGTGGGTCGGCTGTGTTGGTTCCTCGGGCATCGTCCTCCAAGGTTAGATCGTGACGTCGCCAGGGTGGACCGGAAGTAAGAGTGTCGCCCAGGGGGTACCGCCCTACCCTCCGGAGGCCGGCATTGAAGCGAAGATGCTCCGAGCAGAGGACCACCTTAAAACTCTTAGCGAGTTCTTTCGGGAACACTTCACCGAAAACCCGTGCGCCCTGAATGCCCAGGTCTACGTACAGCCACAACCGGGCATCCACGTCTACGGGCAGATTCCAAGCCCCAGCATCCGCGGTGCTGCCATCGTCGGCGACATCGTCCAAAATCTGCGTGCTGCACTGGAATATCTCGCTTGCCGCCTTGTCGAAAAAGAGTGTGCGGGAAGAATGACGCCAGAGGAGTTTCAAAAAGTAATCGACAACACTTACTTTCCGACGCTGACGGTGCCACCGACGGCCCACCAACGCGGCCCCGAGCGCGGCAAGCCGGGCCCGTTGCGAATCGCCCCGTTCGTATCCGCACCGGCATACGAGATCATTAAGGACGTGCAGCCCTACACTTGGGCACCCCACGCCGATATCCACCCCTTGGCCCGACTCGCAGAGTTGTCGAATCAGGACAAACACCAGGCAATCCACTTCACCCCGCTCCGTTTGGATGCGGTGACTGCAATCGGTGCGGTTTCTTCCATCATCGATGGTCGCCTGGAACCTGTCGCGCTCTTGGATGACGGCATAAAGCTCAGATTCGTCGCCGAGCACGAAGTGGACGTGAATGCTGACGTCACCATTCGCGTAGCTTTTGAGGACAGTCCTCCCTTTATGAATCGATCCCCCATTTTCGACCGGCTCATAGAGATTCGGGACTTTGTGGTCGACGTCGCCGAAAGGCTCGGCCCATTCATTTAGGTGGGCAGAGGTGCCATTAGCACCGATTGGGCGCCTCACAGGAGGTCACCCTCTACGGCTGCCCCTCGTCCGGTTTGGAGGGTGGGGGCTGATACGGCGGAGGCCAGAACGGCAACTTTGGGTCCTGTTGGATGACGTAGATCACGGTTGAGTCTGTTGTCGTGGGTTGATGCTCGACCGGCCGGTCCAGGTAGAAGTTGGACCCCGGTGCATAGACCAACGGAAGTTGCTGTGGGGTTGGCGGAACATCCGAGGTGCTGTGATCGTGGACCCATCTGCGGTGGTACAGAAAGCTGCTTATGAGTAGCAGCGCCAGGGCGGCAGCCAGCAACCAACCAGCCCAGCGGCGTTCGCTGAGGGCAAACAGCACCAGGCTTGCGGCCGTGGCGATCGACGCCACTAGGCCCCACCATGACCTACCCGTTCCGACGACGAAGTCCCCGAAACTGCCGGGGTTGCGCTCAGCCATTCAGACCATCCCCTGCGAGGGCAAGTTGCCCCTACAGGTAGGTGCCGGGCCGGGCCGGGAAACTGACAGCGGGGGATATTTTGTCGAGTCCACGATCTCATCTCCCCCTGAGACCGGATTCGACAAATGGGCGCGTGGGGCGAAGGTCCATAGAGGCATCTTCGGCCTAAGACCCGTTGAACTTCGATAAGCGCAACGCAACGATCCCGACATGGCGTTTGGGCCTCACTGCCCGCTGGAGGATTGCCGGTCCTGGGACCTCCAAGAAGCAACCCTTCACTCCACAGCCCTGTGGAGAAATCACCTTGCTGTAGTTTACGCCACTTATACAGAGATGGGATAGTTACCGTTACTACTTACGCATGGCCACGCCAAACGTCGATGGCCTCAGGGCTCCGGGTCCCAGGGCTCTCCGGGTCCCAGGGCTCTCCTGGTCAGTACGCGCAGGGCAGGTGCTTGATGCCGTTGATGAAGTTCGACCGCAACCGGTCGGGCTCCGCCGTGGCCCGGATGTCGGGGAGGTGCCGGAAGAGCTCGCGGAACATGACCGTGATCTCGCGTCGGGCCAGGTGCGCGCCGAGGCAGAAATGCGGCCCCGGGGCGCCGAAGCCGACGTGGGGGTTGGGGTGGCGCAACACGTCGAAGCGCTGGGGGTCGGAGAACACGTCCTCGTCGCGGTTGGCCGAGTTGTAGAAGAGGATGCACTTGTCGCCTTCGGCGAAGTCGTGGCCCGACAGCGTGGTGGGCTCGGTGACGGTGCGGCGCATGAAGATGACCGGCGAGGCCCAGCGCACGATCTCGTCGACGGCGGTGGCCGCGACCGTGTCGAAGTCGCCGGCGCAGATGGCGCGCTGGTCGGGATTCTCGGTGAAGGCCCACAGGCCGTGACTGATGGCGTTGCGTGTCGTCTCGTTGCCGGCGACTACGAGCAAGATGAAGAACGAGGCCAGCTCGGCGTGGGTGAGTGACTCACCGTCGACGTTGGCGTTCACGAGCGCCGAGGTGAGGTCGTCGGTGGGGTGCTCGAGGCGGTGCGCGGCCAGGCCCTGCATGAGCTGCGCCAGGTCGTTGCCGGCGTTCATGAACGCCAGCACGGGGTCCTCGCCCTCGGGGACGTACTCGGTGTCGCCGAACGACAAGATGATGTTGGAGCGGTTGAAGACCGTGTCGTATTCGCTCTCGGGCACGCCCATCATGTCGCAGATGATCTTGAGCGGCAGGCGCGCCGCCACCTCGGTCACGAAGTCGCACTCACCCTTGTCGCGTACGGTGTCGATCAGGTCGTCGGCCACCTGCTCGATGTTCTCCTCCACGGCGCGCACCATGCGGGGGTTGAACGCGGCCGAGACGATGCGGCGGAGCCGGGCATGGCGGGGGTCGTCCATGTTGATCATCGAGCCGAAGAACTCGAGGAGCTCGGGGGGCATGTCGAGGATGGTGGTGCCCGACTGGCCCGAGCAGAACAGCTCGGGGTGCCGGCTCATCTCGACCACATCCGCGTAGCGGGTGATGGCGTAGTAGCCGCGGCCCGGCGGGATGGGCACGATCGTCTCCACCTCGATCTCGGGGTCGGGGAAGAAGGCGATGGGCCGCTGCGCCCGCAGCGTGGCGAAGGCCTGTTCGCGCACCAACCACGGCTCCTGCCAGAAGTCGAGGTTCGACAGCTCGATGTCGTCTACGCCCAGTGTCTGATGGGTCGTCACGTCGTGCCTCCTGTGGTGCGGTGGCGCCATCCTCGCGCCGCCCTGGACGCCGTGACCATCCCGCCGTGATCACGACCCGACGAGGACGCCGCGCCGGCCGCGCTGATGGGCGAGCCCCGATGCCACGAGCGCGCCGAGGTGCTCGGCGTCAGCGGCCTCCTGCGCTGTGCAGGGGTGGGCGCCGTAGCTCGCCCGGGAGGCCAGGGCGGCGAGAGCGACGTAGGCCTCGATGGTGGCGTCGATCGTCACCTCGGCCGATGGCGAAGCGGGGCCGGTCGGGGTCCGCGCCCCGGGGTCGGTGACGGGTCGGTAGGGCGACAACCATTGGGCGCCGACCAGGGACTGAAGGCGCGCCGCGTGCTCCTGGAGGGTCTCGGCCGGTCGTCGTCCCAGGCGGGCCCGCTCGAGGACGGTGACGGCGTCGTGCCACTGGACGAGCACCTCGGTGGTGGCATCGGGCGCCCGTCCCCGCCGGCGTCGGCGGCGTCGCTCGCGTACGAGCCCGACCGGGTCCCATCCGTTGCGAACGGCGCGTCGCGCCCACCAGCCCACAAGGATCGCGATCGCCACCAGCGCTGCGCCGATCGTGGCCAGCCGGGCCGGGCTCCCGGACGACCCGCCCGATGTCACGGTTGCCGCCGCCCGTGCGTGCCCGGTGACCGGTCGCGTCGGGGGCACCGAGACGTCGGACGAGGGGCGGCGGAGGGTGGCCACGGTGGAGGCCGTGGTCGCCGTCGAGCGGGCCCCGGGGTTCTGGGAGCTCGTTCTGCTGCCCGAGTTCACCCCGACCCCGGTCACCTCGCTCGACGAGGCCGGTGTCGGTTCGTAGGACGTCCACCCCGTCGAGGGGCCGAGATACACCTCCGGCCACACGTGGGCGTCGGACCCCGTGACCTGGTAGCGGTCGTCGCCGCGGGAATCTCCCGACGTGAACCCCACCGCGATCCGTGTCGGCAGCCCGTCGATCCGTGCCAGCACCCCGTACGCCGCGGCGAATTGCTGACAGAATCCGGCCCGCGAGCTGAAGAGGAACGACTCCAGGGCGTCGGTCCCGCTCGCCGGCGGGGGGGAAAGCGTGTAGCGGAACCGCCCGCTGTCGAACCATCGGGCCAGGTCGGCGGCCTCGGCCGCGGGGCTGATGGCCCCGGCCACGATCTGGTGGGCGAGGGCCACGACGGGGGCGGGCTCGACCGGAATTTGCAGGTACGGCGCCAATTGCGAGGCGGGCACGGTATCGGAGGGACGAGCGGCCCTGGTGGGGTTCGCCGGTACCCGGGCGACGGCGTCGTAGCTCAGGCCAGGGGCCGCCTCCACCGGCTCGACGGCACCGAAGCCCGGCACGAGGTCGGCGTCGGTGTCGACCGAGATCGTGGTGGGGGGGAGAGGCAGCAACGTGCTCTCGAGGTCCCCGATGGTGATCTGGGCGCGGAAGGTCCTGGTCGTGGCGGGCTCTGGGAGCGCAGGCAGGCCCGGCACCCCCTGGGTCTGGGGGGAGAGGGCGAAGCTCTGGGCCGCGGCCTCGGTGGTCGGGTCGGGCATCCACGCCGTTCCGTCGAAGTCCGTGAGCACCGCCACCTGCCAGTAGGTCGGGAGCGGGGTGCGGGCGTCGAACATGACGTCGGTGGTCCGGTTGACGAGGACGGCCTTCAGGTTGTCGACGAGGTCGATGGCGCGGACCCCGTTGGCGCCCGGTGCCGCGTTGGTGATGCCTTCTGTCCCGCTCCCTCCGTTCCCGGGGCCGCCCGTGGCCAGGTCGAGACCCCCGGTGCCTCCTGAGGACTGGGGGAACGGCAGGGCGTCCACCCGCAGGCCCGCCAGAGCCGGGCTGGCCGCCAGGGGCACGACGACGGCCAGCGCGGCGGCTGCCACGGCCGGGAGCGTCGCCATGAACCCCGGCCCGACCCGCCTCGACCTGGTGCCTGAGACGGCGGCACGGGCCGCGGCGACACTGGCGGCGGCGGCACGGTTGGCGGCGGAGGCACGGTTGGCGGCGGAGGCACGGTCGGCGGTGATGACGAAGCCCAGGGCACACACGAGGTAGGCGACGACGCCGGTGACCCGGTCGACCTGCGAGCTCAGCAGCGCGGTGTAGCAGAACAACCCGAACGTGGGGAGGAGCGCCACCATCGCTCCTGCGCCGCGCGCCTCCTGGCGTGCCCACAGGGCCCGCCCGAGCACCGCCACGAGCCCGGCGCCGGTGGCGATGCACAGCACGATCTCCGGCGTGGCGGGGACCGGCGTGGGATGCGATCGGATCACGGTGCCCGCCGTGTCGAACTTCGAGACGAGCGCTCTCCACGTCGTGGCCGTCGGGATGCCGTCGCGGGTGACCGACAGGAGCTGGCCCCAGATGGTGGCCAGGACCACCGCGGCGACCCCCGCGGCGACAACGAGGGCCACCGACAGGCGCAACCGCCGTGCCACCGATGCCCCGAGGTGCCCGGCCACCACGGTGGCGGCGATGGGTCCCACGACGTGGGCCGCGCCCGGCGCCTGGGTGAGACGGGCCGTGCCCACGCCCGCGGCGAGCGACGCGCCCAGGAGCCAGACATCGGGTGCGACGGCCGGCCCGGCCCGAAGCCTCATGGCACGAGGATCGTCTCGGCTTGCCGGCCGATGGCCTCGGGCAGGCTTCGGTCGGCGGCACCTGTGGCCGTGGTCACGAGGACGACGTCGTGCCCGGGCACGCCTGAGGTGGCCCACACCGCGCCTCCCGTCGGTCGACTCCCCCACCGACGCATGACGGCGGGGGGCGCGGTGGTGGTCCCGAGGAGGGCCAGGGACCGCAGCAACGTCTGGCGTCCTGCCCCGTTGGGAGCGATGACGGTGCGATCACCCGCACTCGTGCACAGCTCCACGGTCAGCCCCCGGTCCAAGGCGGAGAGCCCGAACCCCGCGGCGCGGCGAGATCGTCGATTCGAAGGTGTCGCCTTCATGGGCCGAGGGCCTGAGGTCCACGAGCAGCGCCAGCGAGCCGGCCCGGGGCTCGAGGAACTCGCGCACGACGAGCTCGCCCGTGCGCGCCAGCGAGGGCCAGTGCAGGCGGGTGAGGCGGTCCCCGGGGGCGTAGGGGCGCAACCCGCTGAGCTCGTCACCCGACAGCCCGTCCCTGCTCCCCATCGTGGGCGGGTGCTCGCGGCCGACGGGACGGGTGCCCGGAGGGCGCCGCGTGACGGCGACCGGTACCGGGTACACCACGACATGCGCGGGCGGGGCGAGAGTGATCCTTCGCACCACGAGACCGAAGGGGTCCCCGCACCACAGTCCGAGATCGTCCAGCGTGAGAAGCCCTCGGACGTCGGTGGGCACCCGCACCGACACGACCGCCTCTTCGCCGGGACCGAGGTCGGGGAGCTGCTGCGCGCCGGCCACGATCCGACGGGCACGGGCGCGCTCACGTCGGTCCGGGCGGGTACCGGGGCCGCCCAGCCACCCGTCCGACGACGCGCGATCGCCCAGGGAGCTGAAGCCGCCAGCGACGACGGGGCGCTCGGGCGCGCGCCCGCGTCGGGGCTGAGCCGAGCCGCCCCGGGCCGCGTGCGCGGTCGAGCTGTCGCCCAGGCCCGGATGTGACACGGTCCAGTGGCCGCGCGCCTCTTCGACCAGGACGGGCGGGAGTCGACGCCGGCCCGCGTTGGTCACGGTGAGCTCGACCGACGCCGGCTGTCGGGCCGACACCTCGGCCTGGGGGATCTTCACCACCACTCGAAGGGCCCGGCGGCTGACGTGTTGGCGGTACCAGGCCGAGACCGTGCCGAGGACGAGCAGGACCGCCACCGCCAACGCCAGGTACACGAACTCCTCGACGCCGTAGACCAGGCCCGCGATGGCGCCGCAGGCGGCGCCGAGGGCCAACACCGCGCCGCGGGTGCAGAGCATTGCTCTCAGGTGCCGCGACGGCGGCCCGGGCCCGCGGCCACGCCGTTACCCGGGGCCGCCGACAGGCACAACGATGCGAGAGAGGATCTCCTCGATCGTCGACGACGCCGTGACACCCGCCAGCTCTGCCGCGGGGTGGACGACGACGCGGTGGCCGAGGGCGGGCTCGGCCACGAGCTTCACGTCGTCGGGCGTCACGTAGTCGCGCCCGGTGGAGACCGCCGCCGCCCCCGCCGCCCGCAGCACGGCCAAGGCGGCCCGGGGTGAGGCACCCACGGTGAGGTCGGGGTGCGTCCGTGTCTCGCCGATCAGGTCGAGGACGTAGCCGCGCACCTCGGGAGCCACGTGCGTGCGCGCCACCGCGGTGGCGAACACGCGGAGGAACTCGGCGCCTCCCACTCCCGACAACGAGTCGGGCGTGGGACGGGTCAGGGTGCCGGCCAGCAACTCGTCCTCGGCGGCCCGGTCGGGATAGCCCAGGCTGAGCCGGAGGAGGAAGCGGTCGCGTTGGCTGTGGGGCAGCGGGTACGTCCCCGCCGCGTCGAAGGGGTTCTGGGTGGCGATCACCATGAAGGGTTGTGGCAGGGGATGGCTGATTCCGTCCGCGCTGACCTGGTGTTCCTCCATCGACTCCAACAGCGCCGACTGCGCCTTGGGCGACGCGCGGTTGAGCTCGTCCGCCAACAGGATGTTGGTGAACACCGGTCCGGGCCGGAACAGGATCTGTCCGCTGTCCCGGTCGAACACCATGGCCCCGGTGACATCGGCGGGGAGGAGGTCGGCGGTGAATTGCACCCGTCCGAACGTGAGGCCGAGGGACCGGGCCAATGCCTTGGCCAGGGTCGTCTTTCCCACGCCCGGGTGGTCCTCGACCAGGAGATGACCCTCGGCCATGAGACAGCACAGTGCCAAGCGGACCGTGGCGTCGTTGCCCACGTAGGCGCTGCGCACGTTGGTCACCACGGCCTCGAACGTCCGGGCCAGACGAGCCGGGATGTCGTGGCGCGACTCGACCGGCGTGACGGGCAGGACCGGGGCCATCGTCTCGCTCAAGCGAGGCACGACCCCCGCGTCCTCTGCGGACGTTGCCATGGCGTGGAGCCTAGGTGCCCGGCCTTTGGCCGACACCGCGGCGTGATTGCGAAACGATTGCAACGAGTTTGAGGAGCTCTTACAACCTCTCGTGCGGCACCGGTCAAGGCACGGGCTGAGCCACCGCGTAGACCGGGACGCCGTTGTAGTTTGCCGAATCCCGGGGCAGGAACGGGCCGTTGATGATGACGCTCAGTTGTCCGCTCGGCGCCGGGCCGGCGTCGCCCTCGACCGTGAGGACCGCACTGTCGGGCCACACCTCGACGACCAGTCCGGTATGGACCGACGACGCCGTGCTCTGAGGCCCGGTGCCGTAGAGCAGGGCGTCTCCGGGCGCGGGGAGGACGTTGCCCGGGACGATCCTGCCGTGCGCGGCGGCCCACGTGTAGATGTTGCCGGTGAAGGGGATCGAGGGGACCGGGATCCCGGCGCGCGCCCACACCCAGGTGGCGAAGAGCGCGCACCATGCTTCGCACGGACCGTACGGGTTGCAGAACGCGCCTTGCGAGGCGTCGGGGTCGGGCCCCACCTGGCTCGTTGCCACCGCGGTGATCGCCGCCGACGGCACCAGCGAGTACGGCGAGGGGGCCGTGAACGAATAGGACCAGTCGTCGGGTTCGAGCAGCCAGTAGCCCTGGCCGTCGACGGTGGGGACGATGGCCGAGACGGGGGCGATGGGCTTCGTCGTCGACGCCTCGCCGTACCCGATGGCGTCACCGAAGGTGTAGACGGTGCCGTCGTTGCCCACCATCCAGTACCCGCTGCCGTCGGGGGTGGCGGCCATGCCGGCGATCGAGGCCGGTGGCGGTTTCTTTCCCATCGACCCGTAGAAGGCGGCGTCGCCGAAGGCGAAGACCCCGCCGTCGCCGCCGACCATCCAGTAGCCCTTGCCGTCCTTGGTGACGGCCATGCCCGTGATGCCGGCGTTGAGGTGGGTGGCCCCCATCGACCCATAGAAGGCGGCGTCACCGAAGGCGAAGACCCCACCGTCCGCGGCGACGAGCCAGTACCCGGCGCCGTCGGGGGTGGTGGCCATGCCGACGATGGGTTGCGCGAGTGTCGTGGCCCCCATCGACCCGTAGAAGGCGGCGTCACCGAAGGCGAAGACCCCACCGTCGAGCGCGGCGAGCCAGTAGCCCTTGCCGTCGGGAGTGGATGCCATGGCGACGACGGGGCCGTTGAGCTTGACCGCACCCAGTGACCCGTAGAAGGCGGCGTCGCCGAAGGCGAACACCCCACCGTCCGCGCCCACGAGCCAGTAGCCCTTGCCGTCGGGGGTGGCGGCCATGCCGGTGATCGCCGACGCGAGCGTCGTCGTCAAGGCGCCGTAACTCGCGGCATCGCCGAAGGGGACGACACCGCCACCGGCGTAGGGATGGATCACTGGTGCGGCCGATGCGACGCCCACGGGTTGTGCGACGACGGCTGCGATCGCGCCGAGCGACGTGACGCCGGCGATCACGAGCACGAGGACTGGCCTCAGGAGCTCGAGAGCACGGAGACGTCGTGTCCGCGACAACGCGTGCGGTGCAATCCTGTGGGAGCGGTTCTGAGAAACGAGCGCGCGAGCATCGTGCTGCTCCATGCGCGCCATCGTCAAATTGTCGACGGAAATGCTGTCGATCTGAAGTTCCGCGCATGACAGTGCGCACGACCGTGCGTGCTGTGCGCCGACGCGACCTGGGAGGCGACTGAGACTTGCCTGACGTTCGCGGCGCGTCCTGTCAGGTTCGGGTCGTACTCCCCGGTGTCGTGCCGCCGTGGCCCGTGCGCGCCACCTCGTCCACCACCACCGGCCAACCGTCGCGCACACTGCGATGGAGCGGCGACCAACCGGTGGCGTCGACGAAGGCGCGGTTGGAGACGCGTTGAGACCGCACCAGGACCGAAGCCTTGGGGCCACCGAGCTTGGCCAGCCCCACGGGAGCGATGCGAGGCGCGCGCACCCCGAGTGCGTCGGCCAAGGCTGCGAAATAGTCACGGTTGGTGACCGGTTCGTCGTCCACAACGTTGTAGAGCCCCGGTGGCGCGCTCGTCGACGCCACCACGGCGGCGGCGGCATCGTCGGTGGTGATCGACGACACGTACCGGTCCGGACCTGCTCCCATGGCGATGCGCCGTCTGGCCAGCCTGATCGTGGCGATGGTGGAATCGCTGTCGGGGCCGTAGAACATGGCGAACCGGAGGATCACGGCGTCAGCACCCTCTGCGGTCACGCCGGTGGCGTTGGACTCCGCCACGGTGGCCGAGCGGAGGTTCGCCACGGGGTCGATCGGTGACGACTCGTCGAGCCACGCGGTCCCTCCGTCGCCATACAGCAGGGTTACTGATTCCTGCACGTAGCGCGCCGAGCCGTGCGCCCGGACCGCCTGTGCGAGATTGCGCGACACCTCGGTCCGGATCCTGTCGTTCTCGGTCCACGCGCCGGGCCACGCCATGCGGGCCGGGGGCGGGATATGGGTCGCCAGATTGCACACGAGGTCGCGGCCTGCCACCAGCCCGCGTACCGCTTCGGGGTCGAACACGTCTGCGTGCACCGGCTCGGCTCCGAGCTCGCGGACCAACTCGACGCGCGCCTCGGATCGCGCCAGCGCGTTGACGTCGTATCCCGCCGCCACCAGGAGCGGCACCACGCGGCGCCCCAGGACGCCGGTGGCACCGACGACGAGTGCTTTCACCGTCGGTGGTCGCGGCCTCGGTGCACGTAGTGATGGTAGGCACCGGACACCGTGGACGCACGGCCCTGCTCCGGTAACCGCCGACGAGCACCCAGCGTGGTCGAACGAGAAATGTGCATCTGTTGGGTTTGCACCGCACGCGTCGCGTGCCGGCACCAGGAGTGATCGCTGCACCCGTCGGACCACGAAAAACCTATTGTTTTCGGCCCGAGAGGTGCCGAAGAAACGAGTGGTGACAGACGGAAAGGGGGATTCCGGGCCGGCCGGCGCCGCCTGAAAACGGCACTGGCCTGGGTACCCTGGAATTACTTCAGCGGTGCGTGAGAGCGAGGCGGCAGGTCGTGATCTTCGTCGAAGGGTTCAGGCTCCTCCTGGTGATCGCCGGCGTCATCGGCGGTCTCGCGGTGGGCAACGACATCGGGCGCAACACCACTGCGCCGGTCGTCTGGATCACCCTTGGCGCGCTGATCTCCTACCTCCTGGGAGGGATCATCGGGCGACTGATCGACCGCGGCATGCGCGGCGCGATCGTCGAGTTGCGCTCCATGCCCGCCAGTTCGGTCTTCGCGGGCTCGGTGGTGGGGACGACGGGGTTGTTGCTCGGGCTCGTGACGGGTCTTCCGGTCGTGGCACTGCTGCACTCGAGCATCGACTATCCCCTGGTGTCCGCCTTCGCCTGGGTCCTGTGCGCGCTGGGTGTGCGCATCGGGGTGACCAAGGGTCAGGAGATCGTGCGGGCGGCTGGGCTCTCGCACCTCCTCGACCGTCCGGCCGAGCCGCCGCCGGGCACCGCCCTGCTCGTGGACAGTTCCGCCGTCATGGACCGGTATCTCATGGTCTTGGGCCAGAGCGGTCTTCTCGCCGGTGGCGTCATCCTGCCGCGCTTCGTGCTCGATGAGGTCAGGGGGTTGTCGCACAGCCCGGACCCGGTGTCGTCACGACGCGCCCGTCGTGGGCTCGAGGCACTCGAGGCGCTGCAGGCCGACGGCGTCCGTCTCTGGATGAACGAGGACGAGGTCCCCGAGGTCCCCGACACCGGCGAACGCGCGCTCGTCCTGGCACGTCGCCTGCACGTGCGCCTGGGGACGTGCTCGTCGGACCTGGCCGACCGGGCCGAGGATCAGGACATCGACGTGGTGGACCTGCGCCGCCTGGCGGCCGAGTTGTCGCCCGACCACCCACCGGGGGAGCGACTCGTGATCGATCTCGTGAAAGAGGGTCGCCAACCCCGACAGGCCGTCGGGTACCTGCCCGGTGGTGACATGGTGGTCGTCAACGACGCGTCGCATCTCGTGGGGAGCCACGACATCGAGGTCGTCGTTTCGTCGGCGCGGCAGACGAGCCAGGGCCTGCTGGTCTTCGCCCAGCTCTTCGAGGGCGGTCCGACGCTGGCACGACACGCCCACGTGGGCTGAGTCGGAAGTCGGCCGTGGGCTGAGTCGGCCGTGGGCTGAGTCGGCGGTAGGCCCCGTCGGCGGTCAGGCCGCTTTGACCGCCGCCACCAACTTCGACAGGGAGTCCTTGGCGTCTCCGAACAGCATGGTGGTCTTGGGGTCGTAGAGCAGCTCGTTGTCGATGCCCGCGAACCCCGGTCGCATCGAGCGCTTCAGGAACACGATGTTGGTGGCCTGGTCCGCGTTGATGATCGGCATTCCGAAGATGGGGCTGCCCGGAGTGTTCTTGGCCGCCGGGTTCACGGTGTCGTTGGCCCCCACCACGAGTGCCACGTCGGTGGTCGCCATGTCCTGGTTGGCGTCGTCCATCTCTTCGAGCTGGTCGTAGGGGACGTTGGCCTCGGCCAGGAGCACGTTCATGTGCCCGGGCATGCGCCCGGCCACGGGGTGGATGGCGTAGTACACCTCGACGCCGCGCGCCGCGAGGGCGTCGGCGAGCTCGCGCGCCGTGTGCTGTGCCTGGGCCACGGCGAGGCCGTAGCCGGGGACGATGGCGACCTTGCGGGCGTAGGCGAGGAGCACGCCGATGTCGTCCGCCGTCCCTGCCCGTACCGACCGGCCTTCGGCGTCGGCACCCTCACCCGATGCCGTCACCACCGAGCCGAAGGCACTGAAGAGGATGTTGGGGAGCGACCGTCCCATGGCCTGGCTCATCATCCGTGTGAGCAGCGTGCCCGACGCGCCCACCAGGGTGCCCGCCACGATGAGCAGGGTGCTGTCCAGGGTGAACCCCGACGCCGCCACGGCCAGGCCGGTGAAGGCGTTCAACAGGGAGATGAGCACCGGCGTGTCGGCCCCGCCGATGGGGAGGACGAGGATCGCGCCGAGGACCAGCGACAGGATCAACACGATGACCAGGACCGTGGTGCTGGCCGTCACCACGGTGACCACGAGCAGGACGACGATGGTGAGCGCGATGGCGGCGTTGATGAGTTGCTGGCCGGGGTAGGTGATGGGCCGTCCCGTCATGAGCTCCTGGAGCTTGGCGAAGGCGACGGTGCTGCCCGCCAGGGACACGGAGCCCACCAGGACCCCGAAGAGGATTTCGCAGATCTTGTAGATCGCCAGTGACTTCCCGGGGACCGAGATGAATTCCGTGACCGACACCAGCGCGGCGGCGCCTCCGCCCACGCCGTTGAAGATGGCGACCATCTGGGGCATGGCGGTCATCTTCACGAGGCGCGCCGCGGGGACCGCGATCACCGCCCCGATGGCGATGCCGATGATGATGAGCACGAGATTGCGCGTGTTGGAGTACACCTCGGGCAAGGTGAACGTCCAGGCCACCGCTAGGAGCATGCCGCTCGCCCCGATGAGGTTTCCGCGCCGGGCGTGCTTGGGTGAGCTCAGGCCCTTGAGCGCCAGGATGAACCCGATGATGGCGACGAGGTAGACGAGGTCGGTGGCCGTGGCCCTGCTCACGACGGCGTCCCCTTGTCAGCGCCGCCGGCGGCGGCGGAGTCGGACGAGGCGCTCGTGTCGGGAGCCGGTTTCTTCTCGGTGGGTTTGGGCTTGAACATGTGCAACATGCGGTCGGTCACGACGAAGCCGCCGACGACGTTCAACGTGGCGAGGACCACGGCCAGGAAGCCCAGTGTCAGTTCGGCGGCACCATGGGCCTGGCCCAGCACGAGCATGGCGCCGACGAGGATGATGCCGTGGATGGCGTTGCTGCCCGACATGAGCGGGGTGTGCAGGATGCTCGGCACCTTGGAGACGACCTCGTAGCCCACGAAGGCGGCGAGGACGAACACCGTGATGAAGGTCATGATGCCCGGCTCGGCCGCGATCACGGTGTTGGCTCCTTCGTCGGGTTGAGCAGCTCGGCCGTGGGCTGGTGGACGACCTCGCCCGCCCTGACCACGCAGCTGCCCGCCACGATCTCGTCGTCGAAGTCGGGGCGGAGCTGGCCCTCCACCACGATCAGGGCCAGGAAATTGGCCACGTTGCGGGCATAGAGGAAGCTGGCGTGGGTGGGCATGGCCGAGGGTGGGTTGGACAGGCCGCACACCACGACCCCGTGGTGGACGAGGTCCTTGCCCGGCTCCGACACCTCGCAGTTCCCCCCACTGTCGGCCGCCATGTCGACGATGACCGACCCCTCGACCATGCGTTCGACCATGGCCGTGGTGACGAGGACCGGTGCTTGGCGGCCCGGGACCGCGGCGGTGGTGATCACGACGTCGGCGGCCGCCACCTCGTTGCTGATCAGCTCGCGCTGACGGGCCAGGAACTCCTCCGACTGCACCCGTGCGTAGCCACCCGACCCCTCCTGGGACTCGAGCTCGAGCTCGACGAAGTTGGCGCCGAGTGACTGCACCTCTTCCTTGGCCGCGGCGCGCACGTCGTAGGCGCGTACCTGGGCTCCGAGTCGACGGGCGGTGGCGATGGCCTGCAGGCCCGCCACGCCGGCCCCGAGGACGAGCACCTTGGCGGGTGGGATGGTGCCGGCCGCGGTCATGAACATGGGGAAGAACTTGGGGAGTCGCACCGCGGCGGCCAGCGTGGAGAGGTAGCCCGACACCGTCGCCTGCGACGACAGCGCGTCCATCGACTGGGCCCGGCTGATGCGCGGGACGAGATCGAGGCTGAAGGCCGTCGCCTTGCGTTGGACCAAGGCTCGCACCGTGTCGAGCTGCGCCGCAGGCTGGAAGAAGCTGACCACCGTGATCCCCGGCGCCAGGAGCTCGACCTCCTCGGGCGTTGGGGCCTGGACCTTGGCGACGAGCTCCGCGTCAGACACCGTGTCGGCGGCCCCGGGCCGCACCGTGGCGCCCTTGTCCAGGTAGGAGGAGTCGGGGAAATGGGCGTGGACGCCCGCCCCCTGCTGCACGATGACCTCCACCCCGGTGCCCACCAGGCGTCCGGCCACCTCGGGGATGACGGCCACGCGATGCTCGCCGGCACGCGTTTCGGTAGGGACGGCGAGTTTCACGGGGGGCTATCAGAGCACGTGGAGGAGGCGAGGCTCCACTTATCGTCGAATTCAGCTTCGGGTGAGGGCGGGGCGGAGACCCGTCGTGGTGCTCTTCAGGGGTGTGTCAGACACCACGCAGTGCCATCAGGAACGGTGGCTCCTCGCCCCCACCATGGACCTCGAGCGCCGCCCCCGAGACGTAGGAGGCCAGCGGGGAGGCCAGGAAGAGACAGGCGCCGGCCACGTCGCCCGGGGTCCCCATCCGGCCCATCGGCACGGTGGCCGCCACCGCGGCGAGCCCGGCGGCCCCCCCGTAGTGGTCCTCGGCCGCTTCGGTCGCGATCATCCCCGCCACGACACAGTTGACCCGGACCTTCGGCGCCCATTCCATCGCCAGCGTCCGGGTGAGGTTGATCAGCCCCGCCTTGGCTGCGCCGTAGGCGGCGCTCCCGGGCGAGGGGCGCAGCCCCGACACGCTCCCGATGTTGATGATCGAGCCTCCCCCGGAGCGCTGCATCACGGCGTTGGCGGCCTGGGCGCCGTACATGGGGGCCAGGAGGTTGAGCGCCACCACTTGTGACACGAAACGGGGCGAGGCATCGGCGGCCGGCACGGCGGGGGCTCCGCCGGCGTTGTTGACGAGCACGTCGACGCGTCCGAAGCGCTCCACCGCGCCCGTGACGACCGAGGCAGCCTGCTCCGCGTCGCGCACGTCCGCGGCGAGGAACACCGCCCGTCGTCCGCCTCCCTCGGGCAGCTCGTCCCGGGCCGGCTCCCGCCGTCCGCAGATGACGACGTCCGCCCCGGCGGACAAGAAGGCCTCGGTGATGCCCCGGCCCACGCCCCGGGCGCCCCCGGTGACGACGACCACCCGGCCCGTGAAGTCGATCGAGCCGGTGCCGTCGATCGATCCCGTGGGGTCGATCGATCCCGTGGGGTCGCTGCCGTCGGCCACGATCCAGAAACCTACTCAAGGTCCTCGAAGGAGGAGTCCTCGAAGGAGGAGTCCTCGAAGGAGGAGGCCACCACGCATGGGAGCGTCCTTGACGCTCTCGCGGACGAGCATGGAGACTCGCAGGAGGGGTGAGGACGTCGGGGGCGTCCTCCGGGGGGATGGCGGAGGGTGCCATGAGAGCGACGGCGCGTCCCGCGTCTCGGGTCTCGATCGAGTACCTGCCTGCTCTGGACGGCATTCGAGGGGTGGCGGTGGTGGCGGTCATCGCCACCCACACCGTGGCCACGATCCCCGGGGGCTTTCTCAGCGTCGACGTCTTCTTCGCGTTGTCGGGCTACCTCATCACCTCGCTCCTCCTGGCCGAGTGGAGACAGAGCGACACGATCGGCCTCGGGCACTTTTGGTCGCGCCGGGCCCGGCGTCTGCTCCCGGCCCTGTTCCTGATGCTCACCGCCGTGGGCGCCGGGGCCGCGCTGTGGCCGCGGATCTTCGACAGCCCGTCGCTGCGCGGCGACACGGTGGCGACGGTCTTCTATGTCGCCAACTGGCACTTCATCGCGGACCACGCCAATTACTTCTTGGCGTCGGGCCGGGCCTCTCCGTTGCTCCACACCTGGTCCCTGGCCATCGAAGAGCAGTTCTACCTGGTGTGGCCCATCGTGGTGCTGGCCGTTCTGTCCGGGCGCCGACCTCGGGGCCTGCGGCGCGGCGTCGGGCCCGATGATGCCGGGTCGCGCCGTCGCCGCCTGCGGGCGCTGTTCGCCGTGGCCGTCACCGGCGCAGGGGCGTCCGCGTTGTGGATGGCGGTCCTCACCCATGCCGGCGGTGACACGACGCGCAGCTTCTACGCCAGCGACACCCGCGCCCAGGCCGTGCTGGTCGGTGCCGCACTGGCGATCGGGAGCGCGCTGTGGGGGCCGGCGCGCTCGGCAAGTGCTCGGAGACTCCTGCGCGGGTGCGGCATCGTCGGCGTGGTGGGGACAGCCTCGTTGTGGCTGTTCGTGCCCGCAGAATTCGCTGGCCGTGTTCCGAGGTGGGTTCCTCGCCGCCGCCCTGTGCAGCGCCGGGGTCATCGCCTGTGTCGCCGAAATTCGGGCCGGTGGGTTGGCGAGGGTGTTGTCGTGGAGACCCCTGCGCTACGTGGGCAGCATCTCCTACGGCATGTACCTGTGGTACTGGCCGCTCGTCCTCGTGTTCTCGGGCGGTCGTACCCACCTGCAGGGGTATCCGCTCCTGGCGGTCCGGCTCGTGGCGACCATCGCCGTGGCGAGCGCCTCGGCCATCCTGGTCGAGCTGCCGATCCGCCGGGGCCATCTCCCGGGATGGTGGGCACCGCTGGCCATGCCGGTGGCGGCGAGCTTGGCCGTGCTCACGACGTTCCTGGCCACGGTGGGCGTCAGCGGCGTGGCGGCCGCGTCGCTGCGTGTCGACGGCCCCGCGTCGAGCCCCGGTGCCTCCGCGCTCGCCGCGGCGGCGCGCACCACCACCACCACGACCGACCCCGAGCCGGTCAAGGTGCTCATCGTCGGTGACTCGGTGGCGGGCACCCTGGGGGTGGGCCTCGGGCAGGTGATGTCGCAGTACGGCGTCGTGGCGGTGAACGAGGGCAGCCCGGGCTGCTCGGTGTCGATGGACCAGTTGGTGAAGGTCCTGTGGTTCACCGATCCTCCCGGGGCCCCCTGTGTGGACGCCGATCCGAGCGCGCTGTTGGCGCAGTGGCGCGCCTGGGTCGACCAATTCAATCCCGACGTGGTGCTCTACATGGCCAGGAGCGAGGTCTTGGACCAGGAGGTCGACTCGACCTGGACACACCTGGGCGTGTCCTCGTTCGACTCGTATGTGACGGACCGGTTCCGACAAGCCGTCGACGTGCTCGGCTCGCGCGGGGCGCACGTGGTCCTGCTCACGTCACCGCTCTACGACACCGGCCTGCAGCCCAGTGGGTTGCCGTGGCCCGAGGACGACCCCGCTCGCGTGGCGACCGACAACCAGATCATCGAGTCGTTGGTCGCCCCCCGGGCCGGGCACTCCCACGCCGCCACCGCGTCGCCGACGACCGCGGCGTCCCCGGCGCACCCCGACCGGGGCCTGTTCTCGGGCATCACGAGCGAGGGGAACGTGACCGTGATCGACGCGGGTGCCTGGTTGTCGCCGGGCGGGCACTATTCGGTCAGCGTCGACGGGGTGACGGCTCGTTGCGGCGACGGCGTCCATTTCACCGTGGCCGGGGGGGAGTGGCTGGCCAAGCGGATCCTGCCGGTGATCTCGCTGCTGGGCCGGGCGCACCAGGCGGCATCGCCGTCGGGGTCATGGTCGGGCGACGACGCCGTCACGCCTCCCTCGTGGTACTCCGAACTGCCCTGCGCCTCCACCTGACCCCGCACGTGAAGCTGCTGCGCCCTGCCCGTTCGCACGCCGCGGGGGTGACCGAATACCCTGCTCAGACCGATCCGGCTGAGCACCGTCGGGCCGACGCGACGATCCCGAGGATCGCCGCCCCCTGATCTGGAGCCGTCCATGGGTATCGAGATGCACGAGCGCTCGCCGGGCACCGCCGAGGTGGTGATCGACGTGCCACCGGTGAACGCGCTCGACGTGGCCGCGTGGTTCGCCTTTTCCGATGCCGTACTGGCGGCGGGCGCCATCCCGTCGGTGCGTGTGGTCGTGGTGCGCGCCGAGGGCCGAGGGTTCTGTGCGGGCGTGGACATCAAGGAGATCCAGGCCAAGGGGGACGAGGCGCTCGTCGGGGTGAACCGGGGCTGCGCGGCGGCGTTCGCGGCGGTCTACGACTGCGAGGTCCCGGTGATCGCCGCGGTGCAGGGATTCTGCCTGGGCGGGGGCATCGGCATCGCGGGGAACGCCGACATCGTCGTCGCATCGGAGGACGCCACCTTCGGGCTGCCCGAGGTCGACCGGGGAGCGCTCGGAGCGGCCACCCATCTGGCCCGGCTCGTCCCCCAGCACCGCATGCGCTCGATGGTGTACACGGCCCAGCCCGCGACAGCGGCAGAGCTGCACCACTACGGATCGGTGCTCCGGGTCGTGCCCAGGGACCAACTCGTCGACGCCGCCTACGAGGTGGCGGCGTCGATCGCGTCGAAGAGCCCCACCATCATCCGCCGCGCCAAGGAGTCGCTCAACGGCATCGACCCGGTGGACGTGAAGCGCAGCTATCGCTTCGAGCAGGGGTTCACCTACGAGCTCCACGTCTCGGGTGTGGCCGACGAGCAGCGTCAGGCGTTCGTGGAGAAGCGGGACGCGGACACCTCCACATGAGCGAGACACGCACATGAGCGACAAACGCAGCACCGTCGAGGACATGGTGTCCGAGCTGCACGACGGCATGACCATCGGCATCGGCGGGTGGGGGTCGAGGCGCAAGCCCATGGCGGCGGTGCGGGCCATCGTGCGCGCCGGGGTCCGTGACCTCACCGTCGTCTCCTACGGAGGCCCCGACATCGGTGTGCTGTGCGCGGCCGGCCGGGTGCGCAAGGCGGTCTATGCCTTTGTGACCCTGGACTCCATCGCCCTCGACCCGCACTTCCGCAAGGCACGCCAGACAGGGACCATCGAAGCGATGGAGATCGACGAGGGGATGTTCTACCTGGGGTTGCTCGCCGCGTCGCAGCGCCTGCCGTTCCTGCCCACACGGGCGGGGCTCGGTTCCGACGTCATGCGCGTCAACCCCGGGTTGCGCACCGTCCGTTCGCCCTATGACGACGGCGAGGAGTTGGTGGCCATGCCCGCGCTCGTGCTCGACGCCGCCTTCGTCCACGTGAACCGGGCCGACACCCACGGCAACGGGCAGATGCTCGGTCCCGACCCGTTCTTCGACGAGCTCTTCCTCGGCGCCGCCGCCCGGCGCTTCGTCACCGCCGAGAAGGTGGTCGAGCCGGGCCGGCTCACCGACGAGGGTCCCATCCAGAGCGTGACCATCAGCCGGCTCATGACCGATGCCGTGGCCGAGGCTCCCGGCGGCGCGCACTTCACGTCGTGCGCCCCGGACTACGACCGCGACGAGTCGTTCCAGAAGGCGTACGCGTCGGCGGCCGCCGACCCCGACGCCTGGGCGGCGTTCGACGCCCGCTACCTCCAGGTCGACGAGGCCGGCTACCGGGCCGCGGTGCACGAGGCACAGCAGACGCACAGCGGGCTGCCAGTGAGTGCGACGTGAGCGACGCGCGAGTGTCCGGCCATGCCTGACATCGAGATCACCCGGGCCGAGGTGTGCGCGGTGGCCTGCGCCCAGGCGTGGCGTGGTGACGGGGAGGTGATGGCGAGCCCCTTCGGCACCGTGCCGCAGATCGGCGCCCGGCTCGCCCGTCTCACGTTCGAGCCCGACCTCGTGCTCACCGACGGCGAGGCCGCGCTCATGGCCAACACGCCGTCGGTGTCGTCGAAGCGCGCCGAGCTGGTGCTCGAAGCGTGGATGCCGTACCGACGGGTGTTCGACGTGGTGTGGTCGGGTCGGCGCCACATCATGATGATGGCGTCGCAGGTCGACCGCTTCGGCAACCAGAACCTCAGTGCCATCGGCGACTGGGCCCGCCCCAAGGCGCAGCTGATCGGCGTGCGCGGCGCACCGGGCAACAGCCTGAACCACACCACCAGCTACTGGGTCCCGTCCCACACGACGCGCAGCTTCGTCGAGCATGTCGACATGGTGTGCGGCGTCGGCTACGACCGGGCCGCGGCGGCGGGCCCGTCGGCCACACGGTTTCACGACGTCCGCCTGGTGGTGTCGAACCTCGGTGTGTTCGACTTCGACACCCCCGATCACGCCATGCGCGTCCGGTCGTTGCACCCGGGCGTGGAGCTCGACGAGGTCGTGGCCGCCACCGGCTTCGAGCTCGTCGTCCCCGACCCCGTCCCGACCACCGCTGTGCCCGACGCGCAGGAGCTCGAGCTGATTCGCGAGGTCCTCGACCCCGGCCGGCTCCGGGACAAGGAGATCCCGTCCTGACACCACCCGAGGTCGGGTTGCCCGAGCCCCACCCCGCGCTGCGAACCCGCCTGTGCGAGCTGGTGGGCGTGCGGTACCCGATCGTGCAGACGGGGATGGGCTGGGTGGCGGGCCCGCGGCTGGTGGCCGCCACCGCCAACGCCGGGGCCCTCGGCATCCTGGCGTCGGCGACGATGACGCTCGACGAGCTGAGCAAGGCGGTGGCCGAGGTGCGGTCGCGCACCGACGCTCCCTTCGGCGTCAACCTGCGGACCGACGCCCCGGACTCGGCCCAGCGGATCGCCGTGCTCGTCGACGCCGGGGTCAAGGTGGCGAGCTTCGCCCAGGCGCCCCGGCCCGACATGGTGGCGACCCTGCGCGACGCGGGCGTGGTGGTGATCCCGACGGTCGGGGCCCGGCGTCACGCCGAGAAGGTGGCCGAATGGGGGGTCCACGGCGTCATCGCCCAGGGCGCCGAAGGTGGGGGCCACACGGGCCAGGTGCCGACGTCGTTGCTCTTGCCCCAGGTGTGCGACGCCGTGGGCGACAAGGTGGCGGTCATCGGCGCGGGCGGGTTCTCGAGCGGTCGCGGTCTCGTCGCCGCCCTCGCCTACGGGGCGGCGGGCATCGCCATGGGGACGCGCTTTCTGCTCACCCGGGAGAGCACCGTCCCCGACGAGGTGAAGAAGATCTACCTCGCGACGGCGGTGACCGGCACCGTGGTGACCACGCGCGTGGACGGCGCGCCGCAGCGGGTGGTCCGCACCGACGTCGTGGACCACCTCGAGGGGGCGGGGCGCGCCGCGGCGTTGCCACGCGCGCTGCGCAATGCGCTGGCGTTCCGGCGTCAGACGCACACGTCGCTGCGGGCGCTGTTGTCGGAGGGCCGCGCCATGAAGGAAGGCAACGAGCTGACGTGGGCGCAGGTCATCATGGCCGCCAACGCGCCCATGATGACCAAGGCCGCGCTCGTCGACGGGCGCACCGACGTCGGCGTGCTCCCGACGGGCCAGGTGGTGGGCGTGATCGACGAGCTCCCCTCGGTGGCCGAGCTCATCGCGACCATCGTCACCGAAGCCAACGCCACCCTCGACCGACTCGGACGGCGCTGACGCGTCATCGGTCCGGCGCGCCGTCGGTCCGGCGCGTCATCGGTCCGGCGCGTCATCGGTCCGGCCGGAGCCCGGTGGCCTCGGTGATGGCGTTCACGAGGAGGTTGGCCGAGCCGTCGACGGCGCGGGCGATGGCGGAGGACGGGTGCGTCATCGCATCGGCGATCTGCGCGGCGGTCCTGCCCTGCAGCACCGTCGGGCTGTAGCCGGCGCCGATCATCACGTACCGGTTGGCCACGTCGATGAAGGGGATGGCTCCGGGCTCCGACGTGTAGGGGGCCCGGTCGTAGGTGCCGAGCACCGATTGCTCGGCTGCGGTCAAGCGCTGCAGGGTCGGATACTGGTCGCCGACGAGCTGGTTCGTGGTGAGCTCCACCGGGACGAAGTCGAGCGCCGGGCTCGTGTACGTCGAACCGTAGAACGACAAGGTGCGGGTGTCGGGATAGACGTCGGTCGTCGACGAGTGCGTCGTCTCGAGCCCGGTGAACGTGCCGAAGCGCGACAGGGCGACGGCCAGGGCCCATCGCTGCGCCGCGCAGTAGGGGCAGTACTCGGCTCCGACGTAGAGCACCTCGGGCTTGCCGTTCGTGCCGACCAACAGCGTGTGGTCCCCGGTCACCTTCGTCGGCCCCACGAGGCCCCCCGGCACGCCGACGGCGCGCAGCGTGGCCTGGTCGACAGCGGCGAGGGCGCGGGGGACCGACGCCGGAGCCGGCGCAGCCCCCGACCCGATGGGGGTGCCCGAGCTCGTGGTCGCCCCGACGACCGGTGGGGACGCCGCCGGTCCGGGGCTCGAGCGCGGCGCCACGGCCACGAGGGTCACGACGACGAGGACGACCGCCGCGATCGGGCCGGCGGTCCACCACGTCCGTCGGCGCCGGCGGGGAACGGGCCCCGGACGTCGCGGGGTCCGGGTCGTCGGTCGGGGTGAGGTGGAGCCCGCGCTGGGCGCGAGGTGGTGCGCGTAGAACTGGTCATGAGATCTCCTCGGTGGGGCTCGCCGCCCGAGCGGGCGCGAGCCGACGGTTCGGGCTGATCGGTCGGGTTGACCGGATGCCTCGTGACCTCGGGCGGCGGTGCCGCCGTGTGATCCGGGCGGCGGTGCCTCGGTGTGATCCGGGCGGCGGTGCCGCCGTGGTCAGAGGCTCAGACGAACACCGTGGTCGCGCGCGGGGGGCGCACGACGAGGAGGGGAATGCCGTCGGGAAGGACCGTCGACCGACGGCGCGCCCGCCGCACCCGGCGGGCCAGGGCGGCTCCGACGAGCACGGGCCCACCCACGACGAGCGCGGTGGCGCCGAACGTGGCCGACGAGGGGACGGGGGAGCCCGCGCCCCGCATTGGGCGGCGTTGGCGAGACAGGGGCCCGGCTGGGGAGCGTGGGCGCTGTGCCCGTCGCTCGTGCTGTGCACGGCGTGGTCGGCGGCGGGCGGTGCGGCCTCCGCCGTGGCGGCACACGCCACGAGCACCAGCGACGCGGCACCGAGCGCCACGATCACCGCACGCCACAGCGCCGACAACGTCACACGTCCACGCTACAAGCGGCGCGGCGCGTTTCCCGTCGCGCCCGGGCGGCGCCGCGCTACCGTCGGGACGTGCACGCCATCGTCCTCGAGAGCCCCGGGCCCATCGAGCGTGGCGTCGTGAAGCCGGCCGAGGTGGCCGATCCCCGGCCCGGGCCAGGACAGATCGTGCTGCAGGTGACGGCGTGCGGGGTGTGCCGGTCGAACCTGCACATGGTCGAGGGCGACTGGGTGCGCTACGGCGTGCCCGCCTTCACGCCCATCATCCCCGGGCACGAGGTGGTGGGGCGTGTGACCGAGGTCGGGAGCGAGGTCACGTGGCTCCATCCGGGCGACCGGGTCGGCGTGCAGCCGCTGTGGTCCACGTGCGGGCACTGCGCCTTCTGCCTCAGCGGTCGCGACCAGCTGTGCGCGTCCAAGCAGATCACGGGCGAGACGGTCGACGGCGGGTACGCGCAGTCCATGTTGGCCACCGCCGCGCACGCGCACCCCGTGCCCGACTCGATCGACGACGTCGAGGCGGCGCCGTTGTTCTGCCCCGGGATCACTGCGTACAACGCCGTGAGCAAGGTGGCGCCGCATCCCGGCGCCACCTTGGCCGTTTTCGGTGTGGGCGGCGTGGGCCACATGGTCATCCAGTTCGCGGTCCTGGCCGGTGCCGAGGTCTACGCCGTGGCGCGCGCTCCGGAGCATCTGGAGCTGGCCGAGGAGCTCGGGGCGCACCCCGTCGACGCCACCGGCGGTGACCCCGCGTCGGTGTTCGCGTCGCTCGGTGGCGTGGACGCGGCGGTGGTGTTCGCGCCGTCGGACGCGGTGGTCGGTCAGGCCGTCGACGCCATCAAGCCGGGCGGCACCGTCGTGCTCGGTGTGCATGCCCAGGTGGGTGCGCTGCCCTTCGCCGACGAGAAGCGGGTGGTGGGATCGCTGCTCGGGTCCCGCCAGCAGATGCGCGAGGTCCTGGCGCTGGCCGCCGCGGGCAAGGTCAGGGCGCACTGCGAGACGTACGCGCTCGACGACGCGGCGGAGGCGCTCGGCCGGCTCAAGCGGGGCGAGGTCAGGGCCCGGGCCGTCCTCGTCCCCAACTGACACCGAAGCCTCGGCCCCGAAGCGTCAGCCCGGGCGCTCGATGGGGTGTCAGCCCAGGCGCTCGATGATGGTGGCGTTGGCCTGCCCGCCGCCTTCACACATCGTCTGCAGGCCGTAGCGGCCGCCGGTGCGCTCGAGCTCGTTGAGCATCGTCGCCATGAGGCGCGCGCCGGAGCATCCTGTGGGGTGGCCGATGGCGATGGCGCCGCCGTTGGGGTTCACACGGGTCATGTCGGGATGCAGCTCGCGCTCCCAGGCGAGCACGACCGAGGCGAAGGCCTCGTTGATCTCGATGACGTCCATGTCCTCGAGGCGCAGCTTCGCCTTCTCGAGCACGAGCCGGGTGGCGGGGATGGGGGCGGTGAGCATGATCACGGGGTCGTTGGCGGCCACGGCGAAGGTGTGGAAGCGGGCGCGGGGGCGCAGTCCGAGGGCCTCGGCGCGCTCTTCGCTCATGACGAGGACCGCGGCGGCGCCGTCGGAGATCTGTGACGAGGTGCCGGCGGTGACCGAGCCGTGCTCGGTGAATGCAGGGACGAGGCCGCCGAGCTTCTCGAGGCTGGTGTCGCGCCGGACACCCTCGTCCGCGTCGAGGGTGGCGTCGCCGTCGGGCCCGGGCGAGGCCATCTCGACGAGTTCCCGGGCGAAGCGGCCCTCGTCCTGGGCGTGGGCGGCGCGTCGGTGTGACTGCAGCGCGAAGGCGTCCATCTCGTCGCGCCCGATGTGCCAGCGCCGGGCGATCTCCTCGGCCGACAGGCCCTGGTGGATGAAGTCGAAGCGGGCGTGGACGGTGGGCCCGTAGGCCTCGCCCGGGCCGGGGTCGGTGGTGGACCCGATCGGGACCCGGCTCATCGACTCGACGCCGGCGCCGATGACGATGTCCATGGCGCCCGACATCACGGCCTGGGCCGCGAAGTGGACGGCCTGCTGGGCCGAGCCGCACTGGCGGTCGACGGTGGTGCCCGGCACGGTGTCGGGGAAGCCGGCGGCCAGCGCGGCGTTGCGGCCGATGTTCATGGCCTGCTCGCCCACGGTCATGGTGCAGCCCATGACGACGTCCTCGACCAGGGCCGGGTCGAGGTCGTTGCGCTCGACCAGTGCCTTGAGCGGTGCCGCGGCCAGCTCCACGGGATGCCAGCCCGAGAGCTTGCCGTTGCGACGCCCCACCGGGGTGCGCAGCGCGTCGACGATCACGGCAGTGGGCATGACGGACCTCCTGGGCCGGGCGGGGCGGGTCGCGCCTGCGACGGACGGCGCACCGGCACCTTCGATTGTTGCCCAATATCTGGCGGTGTGTCAGATTCCGGTGCCATGGACCTCCGGTTCACCCCCGAGCAGGAGCGGTTCCGCGCCGAGGCCCGGTCGTGGCTCGCGGCCCACGCCCCGTCGGCGGGTCGGGGCACGGGCCCGCTGCCGTCGCTCGACACGGCCGAGGGGTTCGAGGCCCATCGGGAGTGGGAGAGGACGATGTACGACGCCCGGTGGTCCGTGGTGTCGTGGCCCGAGGAGTACGGGGGGCGAGGGGTGGGTCTGCTCGAGTGGCTCATCTTCGAGGAGGAGTACTACCGGGCCGGGGCGCCGACGCGGGTCGGGCAGAACGGCATCTTCCTCCTGGCGCCCACGCTGTTCGAGTTCGGGACGCCGCAGCAGAAGGCGCGGTACCTGCCGGCCATGGCCTCGGGGGCGGAGGTCTGGTGCCAGGGATGGTCCGAGCCCGACGCCGGCAGCGACCTCGCCGCCATCCGCAGTCGGGCCACGGTGCGGTCCACCGGGGACGGCGACGCATGGGTGCTCAACGGGCAGAAGACGTGGTGCTCGCGCGGCGCCTTCGCCCACTGGATCTTCGGGCTGTTCCGGACGGACCCCGAGGCCCAGCGCCACCGGGGTCTCACGTACTTTCTCGTGCCCATGGACAGCCCGGGGGTGACCGTCCGGCCCATCGCACAGCTCGACGGGGAGACGGGGTTCGCCGAGGTGTTCTTCGAGGACGTGGAGGTGCCGGGCTCGCAGGTGCTCGGCGGCGTGGGCGAGGGGTGGAAGGTGGCGATGGCGACGGCGGGGTCCGAGCGCGGGCTGTCGTTGCGGAGCCCGGCTCGGTACACCGAGGCGGCGGGTCGGCTCGTCGAGCTGTACCGCCGCAGCGCGGCGAGCGACCCGGCCGGCGCCGGCGCGCCAGGCCGACGCCGTCGCCCGGGCCGTGATCGACGCCGAGGCGTACCGGCTGCAGACGTATTGGACCGCCACGCGCGTGCTCGACGGCGGCGGTGTCGGTCCCGAGGCCTCGATGAACAAGCTGTTCTGGTCGGAGACCGACCTCGCCATCCAGAGCACCGCGCTGGCGTTGCTGGGTGAGGAGGCCGAGATGCTCGGTGACGACGCTCGCCCTCCGGCGTGGCTCGACGGGTTTCTCTTCGCCCTGGCCGGACCGATCTACGCCGGCACCAACGAGATCCAGCGCAACGTGGTGGCCGAGCGCGTGCTCGGGTTGCCCCGGGCCTGAGCGGACGAGGGCGAGGCGACGGCGTGCATTTTGCCTTCGACGAGGAACAGCTCGAATTCCGCGCCCAGCTGCGGGCGTTCGCGGAGAAGGAGTGCACGCCGACCGACATCCGCGACGCGTGGGCGTCGCCGCTGGGGTGGTCGCGGGCCCGGTGGGGGGCGCTGGCCGAGATGGGCGTGGTCGGGATCACCGTGCCCGAGGAGTACGGCGGGCTGGGCCTCGACCTCGTCGACGCGGTGCTCTTGTTGGAGGAGGCGGGGCGGGCGGGGTTGCCCGAGCCCCTGGTGGAGACCGTCGCCGTCGGGGCCCCGGTCCTGACCGAGGCGCCGGGCCCGCAGGGCGAGGTGCTGCGGTCGCGCTGGCTGGCGGCGCTGGCCGACGGCGGGGCGACGGTGGCGGTGGGGATGTCGTCGATGCCGGCGGTGCCGGGCGCGGCCGGCGCGGACCTGTTCCTGCTCGAGCGGGACGGGGAGCTGCACGCCGTGCCCGCCGCCGCGGTGGCGCTCACGCCGCGGCCTGCGCTCGACGGGTCGCGGCGCCTGGCGCAGGTCGACTGGGAGCCGTCCCCGGCGACGCTCGTCGTGTCGGGTTTCGAAGCCGAGGAGGTCCTCGCCGTGGTGGGCGACCGGGCGGCGTTGGGCACCGGGGCGGTGTTGGTGGGAGTAGCGGACCGGTTGATCGCCATGGCGGCGCAGTACGCCAAGGAGCGGTCGCAGTTCGGCGTGCCCATCGGGTCGTTCCAGGCGGTGAAGCACCATCTGGCCGACGCGCTGGTGCGGGTCGAGTTCGCCCGACCGATGGTGTACCGCGCCGCGTGGTCGTTGTCGGCGGGCGAGCCCGACGCGGGCCTGCACTGCTCGATGGCCAAGGCCATGGCTTCGGACGCCGCCACCTTGGCGGCGCGCACCGCGCTCCAGGTGCACGGCGCCATCGGGTACACGTGGGAGCACGACCTCCATCTGTGGATGAAGCGGGCGTGGGCGCTCGCTGCGTCGTGGGGTGACGCCGCGACGCACCGGGCCCGGGTGCTCGAGACCCTGGCGGGTCGCTGACTCAGTCGCCGGCCCGCAGTTGGCCGTAGATGGTCTCGGAGTCGAAGTAGACGCGCTCGCACACGATGCCCTCGCCCTCGTCCTCGAACTCGAAGAGCGCCACCATGGGGCAGCGGAAGGACCTCCCCGTCGGCTCCTCTCCCATGAGCGAGCCGAGATGCGTGCCGAGCAGGTCGAACTCGACCACGACCGTGGTGGGCCCGCTCAGGATGGAGCGGACCTCGTTGCGTTGGTCGGGGAACACCGCTCGGGACGTGGCGTAGTACTGCGTGACCTCGTCGACGCCGTCGTAGACCTGGCCGGTGCCGATGAGCTCGTAGCGGGGGTGGGCGAACGTGGCCAGCGTGTCGCCGAAGCGGCTCTCGTTCTCCGAGGCCATGTGCTCGCGCACGACGGCTTCGCGCCGCCGCCGCAGGGCGTCGGACACGGGCACCTGCGCCGAAGGGGTCGGGTCGGGTGGTGACGTGGACATTCTCCGAAACGTAGTGCCACACCCGGCGACCGTGGCGGCGACGGGGCCGGCGGGGTCGTAGGCTGGCGTCATGGCAGAGAAGTCACGACCATCAGCAGAATCGAAGAAGCCCGGCCGCAGCGTCAAGGAGAAGCGGGCGGCCAAGCACCAGAAGCAGGCCGAGCAGAAGCAGGCCCGGAAGGGCTGGGACTCCAAGTAGAGCGTCGCCCCGGCGGTCACACCGTCAGTCGTCGAAGAGGTCGGTGACGTCGACGAAGGGTGCCGTGCACGGGTGGCCGTCGGCCACGAGCACCCGGGGGAATCCGTCAGGCGAGGCCGGCACCCGCACGAGCGTGGACGAGCGCGTGCCGTAGGAGTCGGTGTGGACGCACGCCGCCAGTGTCTCTGGCGGCCGGGTCGACTCGGTCGGCGGGGTCGACTCGGTCGGCGGGGTCGTCTCGGTCGGCGGGGGGAGGCTGTGGTCGACGAGCACCGCCTGCATCCTCTCCACCAGGTCGCCGGCCCCGGGGGCGCCGGTCGGGCCGAGGAGCGCGCGGACGTGGGTCGCCTTGGGTGACAGTCCGTGCAGCGGGTTGTTCTCGAGGACGAAGACACCGGGACCGAGCTGCTCGACGGCAGGCGCGGCGCCGTCGGTCATGTCCAGCGCGTAGAGCGACGTGCGGTCGCCCACGAGGATCCAGGCCGGGTTGTAGTCGACCGGCGCGAAACGCGTCACGAAGTCGTCGACGGCGGACGCCGCGTCGCCGTGGCGGGCCAGGGCCAACGGGAGCTCGCCGCGCGACCGCTTGGCGGGGTCGCGCCCCTCGGGGGACGGCCGGTTGGTGAGGCCGGCCACCACACCGTGCTCGTTCACCGCCAGCCACGTGCCCCCCGATTCGTCGTCGAGTCCGCCCAGGATGCGGGGCCCGCGCTCGTTGAGCACGGTCATGGCCAGGGCGGGGCGCTCCAGGCGTTCGTCGCGGTTGGCGCCGACCAGGAGCGGCGCGCCGGGGTCGAGGCGGGAGACCACCACGAGCAGGCACATCGCGGTCAGGGTAACGGCCGAGGTCACGGTGGCCGCGCAACTGACACGCCGTCAGATCGATGGCTATGCTCGCCCGCGTGGCCGAACTGCCGTTGATCGTCTCCGTCGATGACCACGTCGTAGAGCCCGCGGAGGTGTGGCAGGACCGGCTCCCGGTCAAGTACCGCGACGTCGGCCCCCGCATCGTGCGGGCCCCGATGGGCGAGATCACGTTCGTGGGCGGGAAGCTCACCGTGGCGCCCGGGACCGAGGGTGTGCCCACCGACTGGTGGTACTACGAGGAGTTGCGTCGACCGCTGCTCCGCCTCGACGCGGCGGTGGGCGTGCCGCGTGACGAGGTGACGATCACCGGCGTCACGTACGAGGACATGCGGCCCGGCGCCTATCAGGTCAAGCCCCGCCTCGAGGACATGGACGTCAACCATCTCGAGGCGTCACTGTGCTTCCCGACGTTCCCGCGCTTTTGCGGGCAGACCTTCACCGAGGCGGCCGACAAGGACCTCGCCCTGTTGTGCGTGAAGGCCTACAACGACTGGATGGTGGAGGAGTGGTGCGCCGAGTCGGCCGGTCGGCTGATCCCGTTGTGCCTCATCCCGCTGTGGGACGCCACGCTGGCCGCGGCCGAGGTGCGACGCAACGCGGCGCGCGGCGTCAAGGCCGTGTGCTTCAGCGAGATCCCGCCCTTCCTCGGGTTGCCGTCGGTGCACGACCCCGACAACTACTGGGACCCGTTCTTCGAGGCGTGCTCCGAGACGGGCACCGTCGTCAACATGCACATCGGCTCGTCGTCGAAGATGCCGTCCACCTCGGCCGACGCCCCGCCCGCAGTGGGGTCGACGCTGACGCACACCAACGCCACGTTCTCGTTGGTGGACTTCTTGTTCTCCGGGGTGCTCGTCCGCTTCCCCACGCTGATGCTGGCGTACTCCGAGGGTCAGATCGGCTGGATCCCCTACATCCTCGAACGAGCCGACAAGGTGTGGGAGGAGAACCGCGGCTGGGGAGGGGTGGCCGACAAGATCCCCGAGCCGCCGTCGACGTACTTCCGCCGCCAGGTCTACGGCTGCTTCTTCGACGACGCCCACGGGTTGCGGTCGGTCGAGGAGATCGGCGCCGACAACATCACCTACGAGTCGGACTATCCGCACTCGGACTCGACCTGGCCCCACACCAAGGAGATCGCCGAGCGACAGATGGCGCACCTCGACGACGCCACGAAGCGCAAGATCGTCCGGGGCAACGCCATCCGGCTCTTCGGGCTCGACCACCTCGCCCCGTAGGCGGGCGCCGTGGACCTGCGCTACTCCGAGAGCGAGGAGTCGTTCCGTTCCGGACTGCGGACGTGGCTGGCCCAGGTGTTGCCGACGTTGCCGGAGAAGCCGTCGGAGCTCGACTGGCCCGGACGCCGCGCCTACGACACGACGTGGCAGCGGATGCTCTTCGACGCCGGGTACGCCGGCATCGACTGGCCCGTCGAGGGTGGCGGTCGGGGCGCGAGCCCCGTCGAGCAGCTCATCTACCTCGAGGAGCTGGAGCGGGCCCACGCGCCCTATGTGGGGGTCAACTTCGTCGGACTGCTCCATGCCGGGCCCACGGTGATCGTGGAAGGGACGCCGCAGCAGCGGAGCCGGTTCCTTCCTCCCATCCTGCGCGGGGACGAAGTGTGGTGCCAGGGGTTCTCCGAGCCCGGCGCCGGGAGCGACCTGGCGTCGCTGCGGACGCGGGCCGAGCGTGACGGTGACGAGTACGTCGTCACGGGCCAGAAGATCTGGACGTCGCACGCCGAGGTGGCGGACTTCTGCGAGCTGTTGGTGCGGACCGGTCCCGAGGACAGCCGCCATCGGGGCATCACGTGGCTGATCCTGCCCATGGACCGCCCCGGCATCGAGTTCCGGCCCCTGCGGACCATCGCCGGTTCGACCGAGTTCGGGGAGCTGTTCCTCGACGGGGTCCGGGTGCCCGTCGCCAACCGGGTCGGTGACGAGAACGACGGGTGGCGCGTCACGATGACCACGCTGAGCTTCGAGCGCGGCACGGCGTTCGTGGGCGAGGTGCTGCAGTCGATGGAGCTCCTCCGGGGACTGCGCTCCATGGCCCTGCGCTCGGGCGCGTGGGGCGAGGCGTCGGTGCGCCGCCGGGTCGGCCATCTCGGCGCCGAGCTCGACGCGCTGTGGGCACTGGCGAGGCGCAACGTCTCCCAGGCGGCGCGCACGGGGGTGCCGGGGATCGGCGGCAGTGTGTACAAGCTGGCGCTGTCAGAGCTGCGGCAGCGCATCGCCGAGCTCGGCCTGGAGCTCGCCGGCTCGGACGGGCTCGTGTTCGGCGACATCCCCGGCGCGACCGACGGTGCCGCACCGGCGGAGGTCGGGAACCTCGAGATCGTGAGCACGTGGGTGCACAGCTTCTCGCGGACCATCGCGGCGGGGACGTCGCAGATCCAGCGCAACATCATCGCCGAGCGGATCCTCGGCTTGCCCAAGGGCTAGGAACGGCCATGGACTTCGAGCTGTCCGAGGACGAGGTGGCGCTGGCCGAGGGGATGCGACGGCTGTGCGCGGGTCGCTTCCCCCTCGAGCGGGTCCGCGCCGCCGAGGGGGCGAGTGTCACCATCGGCCCGTCGGAGTGGTCCGAGCTCGCCGAGGCCGGGGTGTTCTCGCTGCGGGTGCCCGAGGACGGGGGAGGGCTCGGCCTGGGGACCGCGGCGGCGGCGGTCGTGTTCGAGGAGCTCGGGCGGGCGCTCGTGCCCGGGCCGGTCCTCGCCACGCACCTGGCGGCCGGTGTCGTGCCGGGCGCGGCCGACGGCAAGGTCATGGTGGGCGCGGTGCTGCGACGCGGTCGCGGGGCGCCGGGGTCGGTCGTGGTCGAACACCTCGGCTCGCTCGGCGCACTCGTTGTCGTGGACGACGACGGCCTCTCGGTCGTCGACCCCGCCGCCCTCGAGGCGGTGCCGGTCGAGCGCTCCCTCGATCCGCTCACCCCGCTGTGGTTGGTCGAGCGGCTGCCGGCCGGTGACAAGGTCGGGGGGCCCGACGAGGCGGAGCGGTGGCGGCGCGACGCCTCGGTCCTCGGGGGTGCCCTGCTGGTGGGGTTGGCCGCCGCCACGCTCGAGCTGGCGGTCGGCTATGCGAAAGAGCGCGAACAGTTCGGCCGGCCCATCGGGTCGTTCCAGGCCGTCAAGCACCTGTGTGCCGACATGCTGGTGCGGTGCGAGGTGGCGCGCGCCGCGGTGCACGCCGCCGCGGTGACGATCGACCAACCCGACGTGGGCGACGCGCCGCGGGCGGCCGCCGGCGCCGGGTTGCTCGCGGTCGAGGCGGCCATCGCCAATGGCAAGACGTGCATCCAGGTCCACGGGGGCATGGGGTTCACGTGGGAGGTCCCCGCCCACCTCTACCTCATGCGGGCCCGCGTGCTCGCCCACGCGCTCGACGGCACCGACTCGCTGGCCGAGCTCGTGGCCGAGCGCTACTGATCGAGACAGATCAAGACAGATCGAGACAGTCCGAGCACTACGGAGGGGTCGGATCGTGACCGAAGGTGCAGCGACAACGCGCGACGGCGCCGGGACGGCGACGGGGGCCGTCGCGCCACCGGTGCAGATCATCCCGGCGGGAGAGGTCGCCTTCGGCCTCCAGCTGCCGATCCAGTCGCAGTCCACGATCTACGTCGAGGAGTGGGAGCTCGGTTCCGGGCCGGCCGAGCTGGCCCGGGTGGCGCGCCAGGCCGAAGCGAGCGGGTTCTTCTACGTGGCGGTGTGCGACCACACCGCCATCCCGCGCCGACTGGCCGGGGCCATGAGCACGACGTGGTACGACACGATCGCCACGCTGGGGTGGTTGGCGGGGATCACGACGCGGATCCGGCTCATGAGCCACGTCTACATCGCGGCGCAGCGACACCCTTTGCGCGCCGCCAAGGAGTTCTCCACCCTCGACGTCCTGTCGGGAGGCAGGGTCATCATCGGGGTCGGCGCCGGGCATGTGAACGAGGAGTTCGACCTGTTCGGCCCGCCCTTCGACGAGCGCGGTGCCGGGCTCGACGAAGCGATCGACGCCATCGCGGCGGCCCTCACCGACGAGTACCCCACGCTGCGCGGGCCGCGCTGGCCCGCGAGTGACCTCGGTGTCTCGCCCCGCCCGGTGCAGCAACCGAGGCCGCCGATCTGGGTGGGCGGGTCGTCGCGGGCCGCGCTGCGCCGCGCCGCGAGGCGCGGCGACGGATGGCTTCCGCAGACCGTGCGCCGCAGCGACATGCGCGACCAGGTGGCACAGCTGCTGGAGCTACGCGAGGAGTTGCGCGGCGGCGCTCCCATCGAGATCGGCGGATTGGCCGGTGTGTTCCACGTGGGAGAGCCCGACCACGAGCTCCCGCGTGGGACGGTGTCGGGCAGCCCCGAGCGCATCGCCGAGAACCTGGGCGAGTTGATCGACATGGGTGTCTCCCACGTCCAGATGCGGTTCCCCAACCGGTCGGTGGGCGAGCTGTGCGACCAGATCGCCGCCTTCGGTGAGCAGGTGGGCCCGCTCCTGGTTCGCTGAGCCCGCCTCGGGCTACTCCTTGGGGGCGGCCTCGTCGGTGGCGGCGGGCTTGGGCTCGGTCGATGGCGTCCAGCGCCCGATGTCGTTCTTGGGGCCGGTCTCCGAGGCCCAGATGGCCGAGGCGATCTGGAGCGCTTCGCTCCACGCCTGGGGCGTGTTGGCCTTGCGCGCGGTCGAGACGAGCTGGTCGAGCTGGTCGGCCGTGCTCCGGGCGTCCACCGCCGCCTGCGTGGCGAGGTGCGCCGATTCGACTGCTCGGGGCGCCATGAGCGAGGTCTGCTCGGCCGTGCGCTTCGCCTCGTCGGCCGCCTTGGCCGCCACCCGGGCCGCCTGGGCGGCCTCGTCGGCCGCCTGGCCCGTCTGCTCGGCCTTGCGCTTGGCCTCGTCCGCGGCGTGGGTGGCGAGGGTCGCCTGGCGCGTCGCGGTCTCGGCCGACTGGGTCTTCTGCTCGGCGATCTGGTGCGCGTTGGTCATCACCTGGAGGGTCTGCGCGATCTCCGACACGACGCGCGCCGCGTGCGCCGCGTCCTGCCAGGCCCCGGGGGTCCCGATCTCGCGCGCCTTGGTCACGGCCTTCTCGGTCTCCCCGACCCAGGTGGCGACGTCGAAACCGTTCTGGGTCGTGGGGGCGACGGCGGTCGCCTCGGCCGCGGCGGGCTTGGGTTCGTCGACCGCCGGCTTCGGTGCGGTGGTGTCGGTCGCGACGAATGCCGTGGCGGCGGCGTCGGCCGGTGCGATGCGTGGCTTGGCGGCCTGGGGCACGGGAGGGGGCGGGATGCCCCGGCGCTGTTCGGTCCAGGCGCTCCCGTCCCAGTAGCGCAACACGGTGGGGTCCTCGGGGTCGGGGTACCACGCCGCCGGAGCGGTCGCGGCCGCGGTGGACGTGGCGGTGACGGATGCCCCGGGAGTGCTGTCCTGCTGGGCCGCCGCGGTCTCCTGGGGGGTCGCGGCTGGACGCGCCGTGCCCTCGCTGGACGGTTGGTCGGTCGAGTTCTGCTTGAAGAGCCGCATGTGTTCCTCCGCCGGTCGAGTCGGGTGGTTGACCGGCCCCGAACAGGAATTGCCTTTTCCCATCGTGTGGTGGCCGTATCAACGAGGAGCCTTCCCCTGGTCAACTTTGCCTCAACAGGGTCGTCCCTGGTCAGGGCGGCGTCGACCGGGACCCGGCGGCGGTGGCCCGCACCCGGGCCGGGGCGTCGCTCAGGACGGAGGTGCCTCGAGGAACTGCATGAGGACGTCGATCTTGGCGTGTTGGTCCCGGTAGAGCGGACCGGTGGTGAGCCCCCCGTCGACGGCGATGGCCTGGCCGTTCACGAAGCTCGACGCGTCACTGGCCAGCCACAGGGCGGCCTGCGCGATGTCGATCGGTTGTCCGGCACGTCGCAGCGGCGCCATGTCGCCGAGGGCGGAAGTCATGAACGGCACCGTCTCCTGGGCGGCGTCGCCTTCCACGCCGGCGGCGCGGGCGAAGATCGAGGTGGCGATGCCGCCGGGACAGATGGCGTTGACGCGCACGCCGTGCTCCCCGAGCTCGTTGGCGGTGGTGCGGGTGAGATGCGCGATGGCCGCCTTGCAGGCGCTGTACTCGTGGCCGGCGTAGTTCGCCGCCAGGCCGGCCACGCTGGAGGTGTTGATGATGCTGCCCTGTCCTTGGGGCTTCATCACGCGCGCCGCGGCCCGGATGCCGAGGAAGACGCCGCGCAGATGGATGGCCACGGTGCGGTCGAACATGGCCATGTCGACATCCGCGATCCCGTCGATCGAACCGGGATTGCCGGCGTTGTTGAACATGCAGTCGAGCCCACCGAAGCTGTCCACGGCGCAGGCCACCGCGGTGTCGACGTCGTGCTCCTGGGTCACGTCGGTGTGCACGAAGCGCGCCGCGTCGCCGCACTCGTCCGCCACGCGCTTGCCGCGGTCGTCGTCGATGTCGGCCAGGACGACCGACGCGCCCTCGTGCACGAAGAGCCGGGCGGTGGCCTCGCCGATGCCGCTGGCCGCCCCGGTGATGACCGCACGCCGTCCTTCGAGTCTGCCCATGATCCCTCCCGTCATCGGCGGCGCGGCCCTGCGAGCGCGACACCCCGGCCAGGCGCATCCTGGCACCGGGGGGTGGGTGGGTCAACGGGGCACACGACCACGCCAGGCCGTACAGTGACCGGTCATGCTGTTCCTGCACGAGGTGCACGAGGTCAAAGGAGCGGTCGAGGAGGAATTCGAGTCCGCCTTCCGCGACGAGTGGATGCCGACGCTGGCCAAGTCCGCCGACGCCCGGTTGCTGTGGTTCTGTCATCACGCGCACGGCAGTGGGCCCGCCTACAACGTTGTCACCATCACGGCGTTGCGCGACGGTGCGGCCTGGGAGGACCTGGCGCGACGCGTCCAGCGCGGTGACCTCAAGGAATGGGCCCGCGCCGTCGACGAGCTGCGTCACGGCGTCAGAGGGAAGTTGCTCTTCCCGGTCCATTGGTCCCCCATGGCCGAGATCGACCTGGCCACGGTGCCGAGCGACGGGACCGCCCATGAGCTGTCGCTCTACATGGAGGACACGGGCCACCCCCACGCCCCCATCGACGACTACGTCGAGTTCTGGGGGACCGGGTACTACGGGCCCATGAAGGAGCGGGCTGCGAATCTCTTGGACATCCAGGCCGTGTTCCAGGTGGCCTTCGGCACCGGCCTGCGCAAAGAGGCGATCCTGATGCAGAAGATCGTGAACCACCAGGTGCTCATGCACCTGCTCACCCATGACACCGACCCGGCCCATCGCCAGCCGGGCCAATTCATGCACGACGCCCTGGCCTATCGCGACAGTTGGGAGAGCAAGCTGCTGCGCACGAGCAGCTGGTCGCCGCTGTACTGAATGCCGCGGGCCGGGGTGCCCGCCGCGGTCCCGGGCGGGGGTGCCACGGGCTCCGGTACGCTCGACCCGTGCCCCGGACCCCGCGTCGGTGGTCGTTTCCGAGCGTGCTCGTGCTGGGGGCGCTGGCCGTGGGGCTGAGCGTCGTCGGTGCCCCGAGCGTGGCACGGGCCCAGAGCCCGACGACAGTGAAGGCCTTCATGACGTTGTACGGGTGGGAGGACAACTCCCCGCCCGGGCCGGTGATCGCGCACGGGGGTTGCCCCAACGGCGGGCACAGCACCGCCGGTGGGGTGGGGACGTTCGCCGACCCCGTGACCTTCGCCACCGACGTCAGCGAGCTGCCCTGGTGCACGGTCATCTACGTCCCGTACATGCAGCGCTACTTCATCCACGAAGACGAGTGCTCGCAGTGTGACTCCGACTGGAACCACGACCACCTGTACCGGTTCGACATGTGGGCCGGGGGGGACGCCGGGTCGCGCCATCAGCCCGAGAAGGGCGCGCTGCATGCGTGCGAGAGCACGTGGACGCGCGCCGACTCGGTCACCGACCCCGGGAACCCGACGGTCACCATCGACCCGCCGTCGAACCTGCCCGTCACGACGGCACCGATCTTCAGCGGCCCGACGTCGTGTTGGGCGCCGGTGGTGGTGACCAATCCCGGGAAGCAGACCACTGCGCTCGGCGCCGCGGTGAGCCTCGCCGTGCACGCCGTGGACTCGTCACCCGGTGCGACACTCACGTACCGCGCCACGGGCCTCCCCACCGGCCTGTCGATCGACGCCGACTCGGGCGTGATCTCGGGTCGGACCGGTGTGCGGGGAAAGAAGCACACGACGGTCACCGCGTCGGACTCGCTCGACAGCGCCAGCGTCAGCTTCGTGTGGAGCGTGAAGAGGCGCTGACGCCGACGACCGAGCCGCCGCGGTGGTTCGACCCGTCTACGGCGTGGTCACCAGGCCGAGGATGTTGGATACGTGGATGGCCAGCCCCGGCAGCGAGCCGAAGTACTTGGCGTCACCGAAGCTGAAGACTCCGCCGTCGGATCCGACCATCCAGTAGCCCAGGCCGTCGGGGGTGGCCGCCACGCCACCGATGTTCGAGACCTTGACCTTGAGGCCGGGCAGCGAGCCGAAGTACTTGGCGTCGCCGAAGGCGAAGATGCCACCGTCCTTGGCCACGAGCCAGTAGCCGGCGCCGTCCGCGGTGGCGGCCACGCCGACGATGTTGGACACGCTCACCTTGAGGCCCGGCAGCGAGCCGTAGTAGTTGGCGTCGCCGAAGGCGAAGATGCCGCCGTCCTTGGCCACGAGCCAGTAGCCGCCGCCGTCGGGGGTGGCGGCGCCGCCCACGATGTCGGACACCGACACCTTGAGGCCGGGCAGCGAGCCGTGGTACTTGGCGTCACCGAAGCTGAAGATGCCGCCGTCGGACGCCACGAGCCAGTAGCCGCCGCCGTCGGCGGTGGGCACGATGCCCACGATGTTGGACACGGCCACCTTGAGGCCGGGCAGCGAGCCGTAGTAGTTGGCGTCGCCGAAGGCGAAGATGCCGCCGTCCTTGGCCACGAGCCAGTAGCCGCCGCCGTCGGGCGTGGCGGCCATCGCCACCACGGGCTGGCTGAGCTTCAGGCCGCCGGTCGAGCCCTCGAAGGGTGCCTGGCCGAAGGAGAACACCCCGCCGTCAGCCCCGAGCTCCCAGTACCCGCCGCCGGGGAGCGGGGCGATGAAGACCGCCTTGCCCCCCTTGGCCACCGTGATGGTGTTGGCCGAGAGTGTCGTGGTCGAGGCGAGCGCCGACATCCAGATGCCGTAGTAGTTGCCGGTGACGGTGTTGTTCTGGATCAGCGTGCCGGTCACCGGCGTTGCCTTGGCGATGACCATGATGCCCGAGGTCTGGGTGGAGTGGATGGTGTGCTGACCGGGGGAGTTGCCGCCCGGACCGTCCGAGAGCGAGTTCACGCCGACGGTGTTTCCGATGATGGAGTTGCCACTGAGGTCGGCTCCTTGGAAGGTGGAGTCGATCTCGATCCCCGGCTCCTCGTTGCCCGACGTCGAGTTGCCCTCGATCGTGTTGTTGTAGGCGAAGTTGAACAGGCCGATGCCCGTGGCGCCGTTGCCGTTGGAGGTGTTGTTCTCGATGGTGTTGCTGTAGACGCCGCCGGCGAGGGGGTTGGGCTGGCCGGCGTTGGGCCCGCTCGAGAAGACGGCCGCCATGTTGTGGCCGGCCAGGGTGATGCCGCACCCGAAGGTCGAGTTGTTCGAGACGTTGTTGCCCGTGACGACGTTGCCGTGGTTGGGGCCGACCTCGTCGCTGATGAGCATGCCGCCTCCCAGCCCGCCCGTGACGGTGTTGCCCTGGATGGTGGAGTTGGTGACGCTCTGGAGCCACATGGACTCGCCGTAGTCACCGGCGCCGATCGCGGCGACACAACCGGCCGTCGACGGTGTCAGCACACACTGGTCGCTGTTGGTGATGACGTTGTTCGAGATCGTCTCGCCCGTGACCGCGGCCGGCTGGGTGGCGCCGGTGGGCGGGGACACCAGGATGCCGGCGGCTCCGGCGTTCTCGAACGTGAGATTGCTGACGGTGACGTTGTTGGCGTTGACCACGAGCCCGTTGATGGCACCCGCCACGTTGATGATCGTGTTGGCCGCCGTGCCGCCGTTGGACTCGATGGTCATACCGTTGAACGCGGCACCGGACGGGACGGTGTTCGACGACCCCGCCGCCATGGTGTAGGTGCCGGGCGAGATCATGATGGTGTCGCCGGTGTCGCTCGCGGCCACCGTCAGCGCGTGCGCGAGCGTCGCACATGCGGTTCCGATCAGGAGGCAGTTGTTGGCGTCGCTACCGGTTGTCGAGACGAACAGCGTGTTCGTCGCGGCATTGGCGGGCTGCGCCAGAATGGCGCTGCCGACGATCGTGGCGAGAGCCGTGGCACCACCGACCGCGAGGCGCGCCACACGTCCACCGCGAGGCGCAGGGACTCGTGCGGAGGATCCGGAACGATGGGACCGGGCGAAAATGGGGACGCGCATGTCTCTCTCCTTGAACCAGCTGTGAGGCGCACCCTAACCGCCTTCGCACCGCGGCACAACGGTCGGTGACCAGGTGCTGGCGGGGAAACAGCCTGGTCCACAGCCTGAGTTGAGCGACATCTGGTCGACTCGACGACGGTGTGAGGTCACGCGTGGTACTGCTCTCCGTGCTCTTGGTGGCACAACCAGAGAGGTGACGCCGTGGTCGTGCCTGAGGGCGGTGATGGCAGGATGGGTCGGTGGTGGATGAGGAGTTACTGCAGGGCGGGGTCGCCAACGCGGGCGCGGTCCGACGCGTCGGCGCCGCGGTGCTGCGGCCTGCCAACGAGCACTCCGTCACGATCCACGCACTGCTGCGGCATGTGCGGCGCGTCGGCTTCGACGGGGTGCCCGAGCCGCTCGCCCTAGGTCCCGAGTACGAGCGCCTGACTTTCATCCCGGGTGAGGTTCCCTTCCCCCCGTTCCCCGCGTGGGCCCAGGCCGACGACGTCCTCGCGTCGACGGTGTCGTTGCTCAAACGGTTCCATGACGCCACCGTGGGTTTCGTGGCGCCCGAGGGTGCCTCGTGGAGCGCGGAGATGGCGGAGCCCCGCGAGGGCACCGCACCGGGCGAGGTGATCTGCCACAACGACGTGTGTCCCGAGAACGTCGTGTACCGGGGCGGCACGGCGGTGGCGTTGCTCGATTTCGACTTCGCCGCGCCCGGGAGCAGGGTGTACGACCTGGCGCGCCTTGCGCTCATGACGGTCCCCGTGGACACGCCCGAGGACGCCGCCCGGACCGGCCGGGGCGACCTCGACCCCTTCGCCCGACTCCGGGTCGTGGCCGACGCCTACGGGCTCGCGCCGGGTCGTGGTGCCCTGGTCGACGCCCTCGAGCGCAATGTGGCGGCAGGCGGTGCGTTTCTCCAGCGTCACGTCGACAACGGGGAGGAGGCATTCCTCGTCCTGCGCGACCAGATGGGAGGGCTGGAGCGTTACGACCGGCGTCGGACATGGTTCGAGGCGCATCGGGAGCGCTTCGTCGAGACGGTGGGCTGAGGTGGGCCGACTGGGGCGGGGCGCTACGGTAAGCGATGATGGGTCAGTGACCACCGACACCGACCCAGCGGCGACGGCCAGCACCCGAGCCCCGGAGCCGGGCCGACGCATGCACCCTCGGCTGCGCTCGGTCCTGGGGTGGGTGGTGTTCGTGTTGGCCGTCGTGCTCGTGTCCACCGTGGCGCGCGCCTACGCCGTCCAGACGTACTTCGTCCCGACGCCGTCGATGACCCCCACGTTGATCCCCGGCGACCGCATCGTGGTCGACAAGCTCGCCTCGACCATCCACCGGGGCGACATCGTGGTGTTCAACAACGTCCCGGCCGACGACGGTGGTCCCGAGGTCCTGGTCAAGCGCGTGATCGGCCTGCCCGGCGAGACGATCTCGTCGGTGGGGGCGACGGTGCTCATCAACGGGAAGCCGTTGCCCGAAGCGTTCCTGCCGCCGCTCACCGGGATCTGCGCCGAGGTCGACGAGCACATCAAGACGACGAAGATCCCCCCCGGCCACTACTTCATGATGGGCGACTGCAGGGGGGACTCCGGCGACAGCCGATATTGGGGCACGGTGCCGGCGTCCTACATCATCGGCAAGGTCGACCTCATCATCTGGCGTAACGGCCACCCGTGGTTCCACTGGTTCTGATGCATCAGGAGCACTGACGCGTCAGGAGAACTGATGTGTCAGGAGAATAGGGATCGCTTCTGATCCAGCAGCGTCCGGGCCAGGGTCTCGAGGCGCGCCATGGAGACCGACGTCAAGTTTGTGGTGAATTGCCAGTCGGCGTGGCGGGTCTCGACGTACAGCGACGGGCGGCCGGCGGTCGTGTCCCGGCTCCCCGCCACCGAGCACGCCGGGTCACCTGCCACCGTGAGCGGCAGACGATGGCGGCACGGCGCGCCGGCGCTCGACGCGCGGCCGGTCGGGACGGCGGCGTCGATCCACAGCGCCCGGGGGTCTGCGCCCTCGGCGTACTGACACGAATGGAGATCCGAGAACTGTACGCCCGACACCGTGTCGAGCGTGGTGCGCAGCACGGCGTTCACGGCGGCCACCTGCGGGCAGACGTTCGCGTCGAGGACGGTGTCGTTGTAGTGCATGGCGGCGACGGCGAAGACCGCCACGGCCCCGATGACCACCAGGCCCGCGACGGCCCAGACCTTCCGGCTCCACAGGCGCGGTCCCATGCGCAGAGGGCGGGGGTGCAAGGCGGCCAAGCGGCCGGCGACGTCGGGCCAGGCGGGATCGGCGACGCGTCCGTGGTCGTCGCCGCCACTCGTCGCCCGCCTCGACCGAGTCACCGCAAGGTGCCCATGGCGCTCCTCCTGCGCAGGAGCGTATCGGCCCTCGGGGGCGGGATTCCTAGCGGAAGGCCGGGACCAGCAGGAGGGCGAGGGCGATGGCGTTGAAGGTCGAGTGGGCCACCATCCCGGCGGCCAGTCGCCCGGTGCGGTGACGGAGATACCCGAGGATCAGTGCGGCGGGGAAGAGCACGAGCGGGGCGAACGGGCCCTCGTTGAGGACGTGGGCGAAGCTGAAGATGATGGCGGTGATGAAGATGGCGGGTGTCGCGCCAACCCTCCGGGTGAAGGCTCCCTGAATGAGCCCCCGGAAGAGCAGCTCCTCGACGAACGGCGCGCCGACGACGAGGAACAGGCCCGTGACGACCCACCCGGCGGTCCCCTCGGGCGTGAGCCCGTCGATCTGGCGGCCCGCGGCGTTCGCCGTGCTGAACCCGTTCGTGGCGATCACGATGAGGATCAGGATGATGGCCGAAGGCAGGCGCCCGAGCACCCCTCCGGCGACGCCGGTCTTGAGGTCGGGCCACGTCGGCCACGAGAGCCCGTAGTCACGAGCGAGGCTGTGGGTGCCGTTGCGCCACGACGCCACCACCACGGCGCCGAGGAATCCGACCCACAGCGCCAGCTGGCTGACCAACATGTACCAGGGGTCGCGGGCATCGAGGTGCCCGGATCCCGCCGCGTAGAAGGCGATGGCCACGGCGATGGAGCCGAGGAAGCCAGCGCCGATGCCGATGGCGGCGATGCCGCCCCCTTTGATGCCGGGTCCCTTCGGCACGAACTCGCGTGGCGGCGCCGCGACCGGGCCGTACTGGCCGTAGACATAGGGCGTCCACCGGTAGCCGTCCCACCACCGGTACCAGGCCCAGCGCCATGGGTCGGCATACCACCCCGGCGCCGGCGCGGCGTAGGACGGGGGTCCGGGTTGGGGCACCGAGGAGGAGAGCATCTGCTGCGTCATCGCGCCCGGGTCGCCCGAGGCGAGGTTACGGCTTGAGGTCCACGACGACGGAGTGGGCGACCTTGTCGTGCCACGCCTGGCGCCGAGCGTCCCAGAGAGGCGCGAGGTTGTCGAGGATGTAGGGGATGTACAGCAGGGCGTGGAAGAGCACCGTGATGAGGTTTCTCCCCAGGGCCCGCCAGAACCCGATCGGCGCCCCGGTCCGGGCGTCGCGCACGGCGATGCCGAGCGCCATCTTCCCCACCGTCTGACCTCGACGTGACCCGTTCATGGCCCCGTAGTAGATCGCGGCGGGAATCGAGAACACGAGCGACACCACGAAGAAGGCGCCGAAGACCGATCTCCCCGACGCAGGCGCATTGTTCTGCGGCGTCGTCGTGTGCACGCCCTGCACCGCGGCCGCGATGACGAGGACGATCACGAAGAAGGCGAAGGCCAGGATCAGGCCGTCGATGATGATGGCGATCAGGCGCTTCCACCACGGGGACAGGGGCTGGTGCAGGACCGGGTCGATGCGGATGTTCGATCCCGGCCCCCCGTAGGCCGGCGGCGGTCCGTAGCCCGGCGGCCCGTAGCCCGGCGGTCCGTAGCCGGGCGGTCCGTAGCCGGGCGGTCCGTAGCCCGGCGGCCCGCTGTAGCCAGGAGCGGGGGGGTAGCCCGACGTTGGGTATCCGGGAGGTGCCCCGTAGACCGGTGGTGGGTAGCCGGGGGGTGCCCCGTAGTCCGGCGGAGCGACGTAGGCGGGTGCCGCGGGATAGGCCGGCGCGGCGCCGGGGACGGGCGCGGCGAATTGCGACGGAGGCGGTCCGTACGGCGCGGGCGGCGCTTGGGTCACCGAAGGGTGATCGTGCGGTGGGTACCACTTCCCGTCAGATGCCAACCACCAACCCTCGCCTCGCGAGGTGTCGCTCACACCTTTCGAGCGTAGTCCTGGCCCGAATTCGCCGAGCCCGTCGGCGTCCCGTTGCGTGATTGTTGTTTTTGCCCGGCTCCCCTAGTGGTTCGTGTACCGGGCCTCACGCCGCTCTCGAAATGCGGCCAGCTGTTCGCGGGCGTCGTCGGTGCCCAGGGTGAGGATCTGGGTGCGTGCTTCGAGGTCGATTGCCGCCTCGAGGCTCGGGATCTCGAGGTTCGACCACAACGTGGCCTTCCCCATCCACGTCCCGAGCGGGGTGTTCACGATGATCTGCTCGGCCAGTGTGAGGGCGACGTCCACGACCTCGCCGTCGGGGACGGTCTGCAGGACGAGCCCGATGCGGGCTGCTTCGTCGCCGTCGACCCGGCGACCGGTCAGCACCAGCTCCGCGGCGCGGGTCGCGCCCACGATGCGCTGGAGCAGCCAGCTCAGCCCCATCTCCGCACCTGACGCGCCGATCTTGACGAAGGCGTCGACGAAGACCGCCGACTCGGCCGCCACCCGGAGGTCTGCGCCCAGGGCGAGCGCGTACCCTGCTCCCGCAGCCGGCCCGTTCACCGCCGCGATCACAGGTTGCGGCAGCGCACGCAGACGAGGAACGAGCTCGGCCACGTACTTCTGTTGGTACATGTTGGAGTGCGTAGGTCCGACGTCGCTCGGGACCCACGAGGGCGGGTGGTAGTCGCGCAGGTCGTCACCGGCGCAGAAGCCGCGGCCTGCCCCCGTGACGATGATGACCCGACACGTGGCGTCGCGCCCCAGACGTTCGAGCGTCTCGTAGATCTCCGCCAGCATCTCCGAGGTGAGGGCGTTGAGCCGGGCGGGTCGATTGAGCGTGACCAGCGCCACTCCGGGTCGGGGCCAGTCCACCAGTACGTCGCCGGATGCCGAATCGGCGTGCTCGATGTCGCGGGTATCCACCGTGCCCCCATCTCGGCCGTTGCCGTGGGGCTCTAGCTTAGGCAGTCGACGAATCGGTCAGGAGAGTGGCGGCGTGAGCACATCGAGCCCGGAGTACGCGGTCAGCGTGGAGGACCACGACAAGGTGCGCGTCCTCGTCCTCGACCGACCCGCCAAGCTCAATGCGTTCACCGGCGGGGGCTATCGCGCCCTCAAGGAGCGACTCGACGCGGCGGCGGCACACGACGGCGTCGCGGTGTGCGTGGTGACGGGCAGAGGCAGGGCCTTCTCTGCCGGCGTGGACCTCGACGAGATGAGCCGCCCGGGGGGGAGTGCCGCGCTCGGTGTCGACTTCGATCCACTCCTCAAGTGCCTGGCGCGATTCCCCAAGCCGCTCGTGGCCGCCGTGAACGGCCTGGCGGTGGGATTCGGCGCCACCCTGCTCCTGCACTGCGACCTCGTGATCGTCGACGAGAGGGCGGAGATCCGGATGCCCTTCGTGTCGCTCGGCACCTGCGCCGAGGCGGGGAGCAGCTGGCTCCTTCCCCGACGCGTCGGCCCGCAACAGGCGGCCTGGTTGATGCTCTCGGGCTCGCCGCTCGGGGCTGACGACGCCGTCGCTACCGGTTTCGCCTTGGCCCGGGCACCGGCGGGCGAAGTCGTCGCTGAGGCATTGACGGTGGCGGCGGCCCTCGCCCGACACGACGTCGAGACGTTGGTGGTGAACAAGGCCTTGTTGCGCGCCGGCGTCGCCGAGAAGGTCGTGGAGGTCTGGGGCAAGGAGAAGGCGGCGATGGCGATGATGGCCAAGAAGTTCGGCCCCATCGGGTGGTCGACCCCCCGTTGAAGGTGGCACGAGGCCCCGGGATCGTGCCGTGACGACCCCGGCCGTCGTCTTCCTGGTCGCAGCGGGAGCCTTCGCCGTGGGGGACTGGGTGGCGCGCGCCCGCCGGCTCACGAGGTTGGAGTACGTGTGCAAGCCGGCCACGGTGATGGCGCTCGTGGCGACGGCGTTGACCCTGGTGCCCGCGCCCGACGCGGAGGCCCGTCGGGCCTGGTTCGTGGTGGCGCTGGTGTGCTCGCTCGTGGGCGATGTGCTGCTCATGATCCCCGCCGATCTCTTCGTGGCGGGATTGGCCGCGTTCCTCGTCGCACACCTCTGCTACATCGCCGGATTCTGGGTGCAGGGCCCCGGCACCGTCGCCTTCCTCATCTCGGCCGCGGCCGTGGCCGTCGTGGTGACGCCGGTCGCCCGTCGCATCCTGGGTGCGTTGGGACCTCGACGCGAACGCGTCCCGGTGACGCTGTACATCGTCGTCATCGCAGTCATGCTGGCCACGGCGCTGGCGACGGGGAACGTGGCGGCCGGGTTGGGCGCGCTGTTGTTCGTGTCGTCGGACACGATGATCGCCTGGAACCGCTTCGTCCGTCCCTTCCGGGGCGCAGACGTCGGGATCATGGTGACGTACCACCTGGGGCAGGCGGGCCTGGTCCTGTCGCTCCTGCACTGACCGCTTCCTCCGATGCGACGCCCGATGGGCCATGCTGTCGCCATGACATCAGGGGACTTCGCCGAGCGCGCCGAGATCGCCTTCATCTGCGCCATGCCGATGGAGCTGGACCCGCTCAGGACGAGACTCGGGCTGCAGGAGTCGGCCCACGGTGCCGTGACGGCGTACTCCGCGACCATGGACGGGCGGCGCGTCGTGGCCATCGTGACCGGGATGGGCACCGAGTTGGCGACGACGGGCACGACCGGCCTGCTCGACGCCATACAGGTCGACCGGGTCGTGGTCGTGGGCATCACGGGCGCGGTCGACGACGAGACGCCGATCGGGACACTCGTGCTCCCCGAGCTCGTCGTCAACGGAGCGACCGGGAGCGAACACCGCCCTGCGCCGTTGGGCGGAGGGGCACCGTCGGGGACGATGTGGACCGCCGACACCTTGATCACCGACGTCGACGCCATCGCGGCGCTGCGCGCCCGAGGTGTCGTGTCGCTCGACATGGAGACCGCGGCCATTGCGGCGGTATGCGAGGCACGCGGCATTCCCTGGTCGGTGTTCCGCGTCATCAGTGATCGCGCCACGGACGGCAGCGTCGACGAGGAGGTGTTCAATCTCTCCAACATGGACGGCTCGCCCAACAACGATGCCATCGAGCGGTTCTTCGCCGATCACCCCGAACGGGTGGAGGCCATGGCGCAGCTGGCCGAAGGGGCACTGCTCGCCACCCAGATCGCCGCCGATGCCGCCATCGCGGCGTGTGCGCTCGGATGAGCGCTCTTCGAGCCGCCTAGGCCCGAACCCAGAAGGGCAGAAATTCTTCGCTGCCGTCGGCCCGACGGAAGTGCTTGAAGACGACCTCGACGGGCTCACCGATGCGGATCGACTCCGGGTCGATCTCGTTCAGTGCACCCTCGGGCCCGGTCACCAGGTTGCCGACGAAGCGGATCGTGGGGTGCTCGTCGAGGGCCACGACGATCACGTTGTAGGGAGCCAGGCTCGAGTACGGCTCGAGCAACGGCGGGTGGGGCACGACGAAGGACCAGATGGTGCCCTTACCGGCCACCTCCTTCCATCCCCGTGCGGTGGAACGGCACCACGGGCACATCGGACGGGGGGGATGGCGGAGTTTGCCGCAGGCGTTGCAGGCTTGAATGCGTAATTGGCCGAGGCGTGTGCCCTCCAGGAAGAAGCCACCCTCTTCGTCCACGGCGGGCATGAGAAAGCCGTCCTCGGACGGACCGAGGTTGGCGACATAGCCACCGGAGAACGCCGCTGCGTTGGACATGTGCTGCTTTCCTCCCTGTTCGTCAGCGCCGCAGGAGGAGAGCGCTCGTCGGCACGCCTTCTCCCGAGGTCACGAGGCAGGTCTCGGCTCCGTCCACCTGCGCGGTCGAGGTGCCTCGCATCTGCTTGACGCCTTCGTTGATGAGGTTGAAGCCGTGGACGTAGGCCTCTGACAGCCCGCCCCCGGAGGTGTTCACCGGGAGCGAGCCCTTTTCCCACTCCAGGTTGCCGTTCTCGGTCATGGGGCCGGCCTCACCGCGCTTGCAGAACCCGTAGCCCTCGAGCGACAGCAGGATGAGCGGGGAGAAGGCGTCGTAGATCTGCGCCACGTTGACGTCCTCGGGCCCGAAGGCGGCGTTCGCCCACAGACGCCGGGCGCACGCCCACGCCGGCCCGGTGAGCGGGTCGTCGTTGAAGAAGTTCACCATCGTCTGGTGCTGGGGCGGCAGTCCTTGTGCGAAGGCATGGACGTACACCGGCGGGTGGCGCAGGTCTCGGGCCCGCTCCGCCGACACGATGACGCACGCCAGCGCACCGTCGGTCTCGAGGCAATTGTCGAAGAGGCACAAGGGCTCGGAGACCCAGCGCGAGGCCATGTAGTCCTCGTGGGTCATGGGCTTTTCGTACATGATGGCCGCGGGGTTCATGTTGGCGTGCTTGCGCACCGAGACGGCCACGTTGGCCAGGTGATCACGCGTGGCGCCGTACTCGTGCATGTAGCGACGTGTGAGCATGGCGATCTCGTCGACGGGCCGCAGCATGCCGAAGGGACGGGTCCAGGCACCGGGCACCTTCAACTGGACCGACGTGTTGGTCCAGGGCCGGGGCCCCGACCCCCGTTTGCGCGACCGCCACGCCACCGCCACCTCGGCCTGCCCCGTCGCCACGGCCATCGCGGCGTGGCCCACGACACCGCAGCCCGCGCCTCCGCCGTAGCCGATCTGGCTGAAGAAGGTGATCTCCCCGCAGCCGATGTTGCGGACGATGTCGACTTCCTCGGTGGCCTCCATCGTGTACGAGCACAGGGCGTCGATCTCCGAGGGGTCGATGCCGGCGTCCGCGCAGGCTTCGACGATCACCGTGCACGCCAGCTCGGCCTCGGTGGGCTCGAGGTGCTTGGCAAACGCCGTCTGGGCGATGCCGGCGATGGCGGTGGCGTCCTGGAAACCGACTGCCGGGCTCATCGCACGTTCCTCCTTGTCCGAGCCCGGTGCTCGGCTCCGCGGAGCCCCCGGGCGTCTGGCACGGTAGCAGCGACCTGACGGGAGGTCAGATCTGGGTTCCCCGAACCCGCCCGCGTGAGCGCCTCGATCAGACGGCGGTGAGCGAGACTGTGCCGGTGAGCTTGGAGATCTCGGTCGGCCCGACGTCGGCGGGCCCGCCCTCGGTTCGACGAGCCGAGGCGTGGGGCGTGCCCCTGGCGATGATCGTGGTGTTCGGCCTGCTCCTGCGGGTCGGGTACCTCTACCTGTACCGCCACCACGTGAAGGCGACGGGCGACGCCCTCTACTACCACCTCCAGTCGAACCTCCTCGCCTCGGGCAAGGGGTTCATCGACCCGTATTCGCTGTACTACGCGGCGAAGGTGGTCCCCGGGGCGAGTCACCCGCCGCTGTGGACCCTGGTGCTGGCCGCAGGCGGGGTGCTCGGGATCAAGTCCTTCTTCGGGCAGTTGCTCTACAGCAGCGTCATCGGGGCGGCGTCGGTGGCGTTGGTGGCCATGGCGGCGCGTGAGGTCGCCGGTCGCCGGGCCGGGCTCATCGCCGCGGGCGTCACCGCCGTGTACCCCGTGTTCCTCATCGACGACGGGTCGCTCCTGGCCGAGACCCTGGTCGTCCCTCTCGTCGCCCTGGTGGTGTGGGCCTTCTACCGGCTGTGGCACCGGCCCTCGATCCCGAGGGCGGCGCTCCTCGGTGCGTTGTGCACCCTGTGCGCCCTGACGCGCTCGGAGCTCGTCCTGTTGGTGATCTTCCTGGCGGTCCCGGCCGGGCTCGTGTGCCGGGGACGAGCGTGGCGTGCCCGCCTGGGGTTGTGTGCGGCGTCGCTGGTCGCCGCGGTCTGTGTGTTCGCTCCGTGGTGGGCGTACACCCTGCCCCGGTTCTCGCACCCGGAGTTCCTGTCGGACCAGCTCGGGGTCACCCTGGCGTCGGCCAACTGCAACCAGACCTATCACGGGCGGCTCCTCGGGTACTGGTCCTTTGCCTGCACCGGGGGGGCGCCCACGACCAGTCAGGACGCTTCGGCCGCCGACCAGGAGCTGCGGGCTCGTGCCATCCACTACGTCGAACACCACGTGGGACAGGTCCCGGTGGTGGTGGCGGCACGCTTCGGGCGGGCCTTCGGCGTGTTCGTGCCGTGGCAAGAGATCGACCTCGAGTGGGCTCGGATCGGCCGACCCCGCCTGCCCGCCACCATCGGACTGTTCGCCTACTACGGCCTGGTGGTCTTCGCCGTGGGCGGGGCTGTGGTGCTGCGCCGACGCCGGGTGACGCTGTACCCCGCTGTCGTCATCCTGGCCGAGGTCGCCCTCGTGGCCATCGCCATCTTCGGACAGACCCGGTACCGCACCCCGCTCGACGTCGTCCTCGTGGTCCTGGCCGCAGTGGCCGTCGACCACCTGTGGCAGGGGCGAGCCGGCCGTGCCAGACACGGCATCAAGAGCGCAGGGGCGCCGCCGCCCCAGCCGGCGCCGCCGCCGATCCCTACCGCGCCGGCGCCGCCCCCGATCCCTACCGCGCCGGTGGTCGGCGCCGCCGCGCCGACGCCGGACGGAGGTTCCGCCGGGGCCGACACCCCCTGACGCCGGCCGTTGCCGCGTCCACACATCTCCTGACGGCGACTGCGGGACGGACCTGACGGCATGTCAGATAGCCGGTACCATCGGCGCCCATGGCCGAGACGTCGGTGCGCGGCTTCAGAGACGAGAGCCAGCTCTTCATCGGTGGCAAGTGGGTCGATGCCTCGGGGGGCACCTACGACGTGATGAACCCCGCCACCGAAGAGGTCGTCGCGACCGCGCCCAACGCCACGGTGGCCGACGCCGAGGCCGCTGCGGCGGCGGCTCGCGACGCCTTACCCGGGTGGTCGGCCACGCCTCCGGCCGAGCGCGCCGCGCTCATGGCCCGCGCCGCGCAGGCCATCTCGGCGCGGGCCGAGGAGTTGCTGCCGCTCGTGATCGCCGAGACCGGCGCCACCGCCGCGGTGGGATCGACGTTGCAGGTCCCGATCGCAGTGAGCCGGTTCGAGCGCTACTCGCTCGACCTGCGGCCCGTGGCCCAACGGGCGATCCCTCCCCAGGTGGCGGTGGCGACCCCGCTCGCTCCCGGGGGGCTCATCGAGCGCGCTGGCGCTCCGCCAGCCCGTGGGCGTGGTGGCGTGTGTCACGTCGTACAACTTCCCGCTCGTCAACATGGCGGGAAAGATCGCGCCCGCGCTGGCCATGGGCAACACCGTCGTCATGAAACCCGCGGCCCAGGACCCGTTGACCGTGATCGAGCTGGCCCGGATCCTCGAGGAGGTTGGGTTCCCTCCCGGCGTCGTCAACCTGGTGAACTCCGCCGACGCCGAGCCCGCCGCCGCGCTCGTCGACTCGACAGACGTGGACATGATCAGTTTCACCGGCTCGACCGTGGTCGGCACACGCATCGCGGCGGCCGGTGGCAAGACGATGAAGCGCCTGCTGCTCGAGCTGGGCGGCAAGGGCGCGTGCATCGTCTTCGATGACGCCAAGCTCGACGCCGCGGTCGGGTGCATCGGCTCGACCTGGAGCTTCCATTCGGGACAGATCTGCACCGCTCCGACTCGGGCCATCGTGCAGCGTGGCGTCTTCGACCGGGTCCTCGAGATGCTGCGCGGCTACGCCGGCGCGCTCAAGGTGGGCGACCCCACCGAGCTCGACACGATCGTGGGCCCGCTCATCTCGGGCGCCCAGCGGGACCGGGTGGAGAACCACATCGCCACCGGGCGGGCTGAGGGGGCCGAGCTCGTGGTCGGTGGTGGGCGCCCGGCGCACATGGAGCGCGGCTTCTACATCGACCCCACGTTGTTCGTCGCCGACAACGACATGGCCGTGGCGCGCGAGGAGATCTTCGGCCCCGTCCTCGTCGTCACCGTGTTCGACGACGACGCCGAGGCGATCGCCCTCGCCAACGACAGCGACTTCGGGCTCTACGACTACGTCTTCTCCGGCGACACGGCTCGGGCCTTCGAGGTGGCCCAGCAGCTACGGGCCGGGCACGTGGGCATCAACACCGCCCAGCGCAACCACGAGGCGCCCTTCGGCGGGTTCAAGATGTCGGGTGTGGGGCGCGACGGCGGCGACTACGGCCTCGAGGCGTACTCGGAGCTGCAGTCGATCGTCTGGACCGGCTGAGGCCGGCTGACCACCGGCGCAAGGAGCGGCACGTGAGCACCTACGACCTCGCCATCATGGGTGGCATCGTGGTCGACGGCACCGGGCTGGCCCGCCGGCGCGGCGACATCGGTGTCAAGGACGGGCGCATCGTCAAGGTCGGCTTCGTCGACGCGGCGGAGGCCGACCACGTCGTCGACGCCGACGGGCTGCACGTGGCGCCGGGGATCGTCGACGCCCACACCCACTACGACCCGCAGCTCACGTTCGAGCCGCACGCCACGTCCTCGTGCTACCACGGCGTCACCACGGTGCTGGCCGGCAACTGCGGGTTCTCGGTGGCGCCCAACCGGCCCGACCAGCGTGACTACCTGGCCCGCATGTTCGCCAAGGTGGAGGGCATGTCGCCCGTGGCGCTGTCGGCGGTGCGGTGGGAGTTCGAGTCGTTCCCCGAGTTCCTGGCATCGCGCCACGGGAAGCTCGGCGTGAACATGGCGTGCTACGTGGGGCACTCGGCCGTCCGCCGTACCGTCATGGGCGAAGCGGGGTCCGAGCGCGAGGCCAGCGACGACGAGGTCGAGCACATGCGTCGCATCGTGGCCGAGGCCATGGAGGCGGGCGCGGCGGGCTTCTCCTCGTCGCACGGGCCGACCCAGCTCGACGGGGACGAGCGCCCCGTCCCCAGCCGGTTCGCCTCGATGGGCGAGCTCGAGGTGCTGTGCGCCGAGGCGGGTCGTCACCGCGGTGGGTCGATCAGCTACCTCCACCGCAGCGCCATCGGCGGCCTCGACCAGGCCGACAAAGACCTGCTGCTGCGTCTGGGCACCCTGAGTCGGCTGCCCATCATCCTCCAGGGGTTGGGCGGGCGGTCCAAGGTCGACGTCCCGGGAGCCGAGTGGGAACAGGTGTCGCAGTGGATCGAAGAGGTCGGGCGCGCCGGGGTCGGCATCTTCTCGCTGTTGCGCAACCATCCCTTCGACCGCGACTTCAGGATCGAGACGGGGACCAACCTCTACGAGGGAGTGCCCTCGTGGCACAAGGCCGTCGGTCCCGGCGTCGCGCATGACGATCGCCTGGCCCTGCTGCGCGACCCCGCGGCGCGCGAGCAGATGCGCCACGCCGTGGAGCACCCCAACACCGACGGGTCCAAGGGGTCCACGCTGCCGCCCCCCCGGTGGAGCGTCGTCGAGGTGGACGAGGTCGCCACGCCACACAACGAGAAGTTCGTGCGCCGCACGATCGCCGACATCGCGACCGAGCTCGGCAAGGAGCCGGCCGACGTCCTGCTCGACCTGGCGCTCGACGAAGACCTGCAGACCGTCTTCCGCTACGTCAACAAGAGCCGGGCGTGGGAGGAGGCGGTCGCCCACGGCCAGAGCCACCCTGCCATGATCATCGGCGTCTCCGACGGCGGCGCACACCTGGACCGTGACGACGGGTCGGACTGGTCGACCGCGTTCCTCGCCTTCTGGGTCCGCGAGCGCAAGTTGTGGAGCCTGGAGGAGGGCATCCGGCAACTGACGCAGGTTCCTGCTGCGCTGCTCGGTTTCGAGGGGCGGGGCATGCTCCTACCGGGCTACTGGGCCGACGCCTTTGTCTTCGACCCCGACACCGTCGAGCTCGAGTCCAAGAAGCAGGTGAAGGACTTCCCCGGCGGCGAGGCCCGCTACTCGGCCCGCCCGCGGGGCATCTTCTGGACCATCGTGAACGGCGTGCCCATCGTCCACAACGGCGAGGTGCTCACGGACAACCTGCCCGGTCACGTCGTGCGACCCGGGGTGGCCTGAGCGGGCTCGCGGCCGGGGTGTGCGGTCAGCGAGTTCGCACGTACACGTAGCTGGGGCCGGCGTCACTCGGGTCGTCGGACTCGATCATCCCCTCGAAGACCCGGTCGTAGCCCGCCTTCTCCAGGGCGCGCCACGACCGGTGGTTCGTCTGCTGCACCGCCACCGCCATCCGGTCGACGTCGCCGTAGCGCTCGAAGGTCAACGCCGTGAAGGCGTCCACGATGACGGGGCCGAACCCCACGCCGGTCAGCTCCACCGACCCGATGAGGTAGTCGATGCCCGCGGCGCCCTCGATCCCGAGGGCCTCGCACCACGCCGGGTAGTCGTCGAGGCGGTAGCGCTGGATGAACCCGACCGGTCGCGCCTCGAGCTCGATGATGAACCCCTCGGTGGGATCGGTGCCGTCGACGGTCGGCCCGTAGCTCGTCTCCAGCGCGCTGACGGTGGGCTCGTCGGACCACCACGGCGCCACGTGCGGCAGCGCCAGCCATGTCGCCAGCAGTGAGAAGTCGGCGCGCTGCAGCGGTCGGAAGGAGACGGGCAAGGAGTGAGTGTGTCGGTTGCGAACGTGTCAGCGGGCGTTGATGTACTCCACGAGCTCCTTGCGGTCCTTCTCGAGCTCGTCGATGCGGCTCTTCACCACGTCGCCGATGCTGATGATCCCGGACAACACCCCGTCGCTCATGACCGGGACGTGACGGATGCGACGCTTGGTCATCACCGCCATCAACGACTCGACGTCGTCGTCGGGCGAGCACGTGAAGACCGTCGACGTCATGATCGACCGCACCGGCTCGGCCAGCAGGGCCCCGAGCTGGCCGCTCAGGCCGCGCACGATGTCGCGCTCGGACACGATCCCGTCGATATGGTCGCCGTCCGACGACACCACCAGGGCCCCCACGCCGTGCGCACGCAGCGCGTCGACCGCGGCGGTCACCGTCTCGTCGGCGGTGATGGTGGCGACGGCGTTCCCTTTACCAGCAAGGAGGGTTGAGATCCGCACCGGCACACCTCCTCGTGCGTCGTGAGACGGTCTCGTGTGTCGTGAGCCCGTCTCGTGTGTCGTGATACTTCCTCAGTCTACGACCGCCCCGCCCCGGCAACCAGAGGTTTTCCGTGCCTGGGTGCCACTCCCCACTGCGCTCACGCCCGACGGGAGGCACTAGCGTGCGGCGACGATGGGTGCCTCCGAACAGTTCACGACGATCGCCGCCAAGGTCAGGAATTGGGGTCGGTGGGGAGCCGACGACCAGCTCGGCACCCTCAATTTCGTCACCGACGAGGTGCGCCGGCGAGCGGCCGGCTGTGTCCGGACAGGACGCTCGTTCCCGATGGGCCTGGCGCTGTCGGAAGCCGAGGGCATCCAGAAGGGCGTGGTGCCGGGTCGCTTCAACCCGGTGCGGACGATGTCGTATGTCAACGTCCCGCTGTCGGACGACGCCGGATGGATCTGCGCCAACGAGGACGTCGTCGTGATGCCGTTGCAGTGTGCGACGCACTGGGACGGACTGGCCCATGTCAGCTACGGCGGCGTGCTCTACAACGGCTACCCGGCGACGGCGGTGAACTCGGCCGGGGCGAGCCGTCTCGGCATCCACCTCGTGTCATCGCTCGTCAGCCGGGGCGTGCTCCTCGACGTCGCCCGGGCCAAAGGGGTCGACGTCCTCGACGGCGGCTACGCCATCACCTCGGCCGACCTCGATGCAGCCTGTGCGTTGGCCGGGGTGACCATCGAGGCGGGTGACGTGGTGTTGGTGCGCACCGGACAGATGGCCCGTCTCCACATGGCCGAGCGCTTCCCGGCCGGCGGCGCGACGGTCCCGGTGCCCAACATGCTGCGCTTTGCCGATGTCATGCAGTACATGGGCCTGTCGCCGGGGCTGTCGATGGGGAGTGCCGAGTGGTTCCACGCGCACGACGTGGCCGCGGTCGCGACCGACACCTTGGCTCTCGAGGTCGTGCCGTGCGAGGACCCCGAGGTCTACCTCCCCGTGCACCTCCTGCACATCGTCGAGATGGGCATGACCCAGGGCCAGAACTGGATGCTCGACGAGCTCGCCGCGGACTGCGCGGCCGACGGGCAGTACACGTTCCTCCTCGACGCCACGCCCCTGCCGTTCACCAACGGGTGCGGCTCCCCCCTCAACCCCGTCGCGGTCAAGTAGCGCGCCGAGGAGGGACTTCGGGTCCCGGACGCCGGCGGGCCTGGCCCACCCGCGCCTGCGCGGCGCCACCGCCCACCACCGGCCCCGTCCGCGGGGCGGGCACCGTGGACGCGTCGTCGCTCGGCGGACCCGGGCGCCCGGTGACGGCCCAGTGCAGCACGCGCGCCTGGGTGTCGACCATGGCGGTGGTCCGGATGCCCCAGAACTCGAACCCGTACCGGTGGGCCGCGACGTGGGCGAGCATCGAGATGAGCGTGGCCGCCACGGCCATGGCGTCGGTTCCCGCCGGGCTCCGGTTGGGCGCCCCCGACGCGATCACGCGCGCCAGGGTCACCGTCACGGCGTTGAGGGCGCGTACCCGCAGCCCCTGGAAGCGCAGGTCGCCTTCCTCGGTGGCGAGCTCGACCACGCGGAAGACCGCCCGGTTGGCGTCCCAGTAGGCCATGAACCCCTCGACCACGCGCCGGGCGGTGGCCCAGCTGGCCTCTTCCGTCCAGTCGCCGTCGACCAACTCGGCCAGCGTGCCCGCGCCCTGCATGAGCTCTTCGGCCATCACCAAGATGGCCTGCTCGACGTTCTCGAAGTACTGGTAGAAGGTCGCCGGGGACGTTCCGGCCTGTCGGGCGATGTCGATGACCTTGATCGAGCGCCACGCGGTCGTGGCGAGCAGCTCAGCCGTGCACTCGAGCAAGCGCGTCCGGGTGGCCAGCCCACGTCGACCCGGGACCCGACCGTCGGTGGCGGCGATCGCGCCCGGGTCGTCGTCGTCGAGGATCGTCTCCAGGGCCGCGTCGCCCAAGTCAGGGGCCATCCGTGCGAAGGCTAGCCCCCATCGGCTGACGCCGTGTCAGATTTGCTCGGCCCGGCTGCAGGGGCCAGGGAATAGAACGGGTTCCGTTCCCCGCCACCACCAGGAGTAGCGTGAACGCCCGTGCAACAGAGGGTTCTCCCGCGGTCTCTGACCCGTGCGCAGGAAGCGCGGCGCCAGCGGGTCATCGACGCGGCCATGGAGCTCGGCCTCGAGGGGGGCTACGAGGCGGTCCAGATGCGCGACGTGGCCGCCCGGGCCCACGTCGCCATGGGCACCGTCTACCGCTACTTCTCGTCCAAGGACCACCTCCTGGCCGCGGCGCTGGTCTTCTGGGTGGAGCAGCTCGACGCCCGTCTGGCCCAAGTGCCCGCTCGAGGGACCGTGGCGTCGGAGCGCGTGCTCGACGTCTTGGAGCGCGCCCTGCGGGCGATGGGCCGGCAACCGCAGTTGGTGGCGGCGGTCTTCGCCTCGCTGGCGTCGCCCGACGTGGCCGCCATCGAGTGCCAACAGCAGATGGGGGCGGTCATGGACGGCATCATCATCCGGGCCATCGGCGAGCCCCGCCCCCCCGACCACGCCGAGCGCACCCGGATCATCGGCCACGTCTGGTACTCGTCCCTCGTGGGCTGGGTGAACGGGTGGAGCGACATGGACCGCGTGCGCGACGAGCTGGCGGTGGCAGTCCGTCTCCTTCTCCCCAATAGTCTCGTCCCCTAGCGAAGCCCGGTGCCGAGCGCCTGAGGCGGCGCCGCCCAGCCCGACACCGAGCCGCCCGCGCCGGGGGATGTTGCGGCCCACAGCAGCGCATGGTCGAATGCGCAGGCAGGGTCGACGCCAGGGAGGCACGGTCGGCACCCAGGGAGGGAGTTCACATGCGCGCAGCGATTTTCAACGAGGTCGGCAAAGAGGTCGTCGACATCTATGACGACGTCGAGGTCGCCGATCCGGGGCCCGGCGAGGTCCGCCTGAAGCTCCACGCCGCCGGTGTGTGTCACTCCGACCTCTCCGCCATGAACGGGACGCTGCCCCAACCCGCGCCGGCCGTCCTCGGACACGAAGGTGCGGGTGAGATCATCGAGGTGGGCCCGGGTGTCGACCAGGTGGCCGTGGGCGACCACGTCATCGTGGCCTGGACGCCTCCCTGCGGACGGTGCAGCGCCTGTCTGCGCGGTGAGGCCAACCTCTGTGTCGACATCTTCTTCAACATCGCCGGCGCGGCCAAGTTCTCGCGCGGGGGCGAGCCGGTGTTCGGCTTCGCCGGGACCGGGACTTTCGCCGAGGAGATGGTGCTGCCCCAGCAGGGCGTGGTGAAGATCCCCGACGACGTGCCCTACGAGATCGGGGCGCTCATCGGCTGCGGCGTCACGACCGGCGTCGGCGCCGCGCTCAACACGGCCAAGGTGAAGCCGGGCTCGAGCGTCGTGGTCTTCGGTGCCGGCGGGGTGGGCATCGCGGCGATCCAGGGGGCCCGCATCGCCGGGGCGGCCGAGATCGTGGCCGTCGACATGGTGGACTCCAAGCTGAAGACCGCCCAGCGGTTCGGGGCGACCCACGGCGTGAAGCCCGACGACCTGAGCGCGGTGAACGCCGAGATCAACGGCGCCGCCGGCGGTTTCGACTACGCCATCGAGTGCATCGGCATCCCCCTCACGATCCGGGCCGCATACGACGCGGTGCGGCGAGGCGGCACGGCGGTGATCGTGGGCGCCGGCAGCGCCGAGAAGACCGTCGAGTTCAACTGCTTCGAGCTCTTCTTCATGGAGAAGAAGCTGCTCGGCTCGTACTACGGCTCGGCCGACGTGCGCAGCGAGTTCGGTCGGCTCATCCGCCTGTGGAAGGCGGGGCGCCTCGACCTCGACGGCATGATCTCGTCGCGCATGGACCTCTCCAAGGCCCAAGACGCCTTCGAGGCCATGAAGAAGGGCGAGATCATCCGCCAGATCCTCACCTTCTAGACACGATCCACGTCCGGGACACGACGGCGTCCTCGAGGAGCCGTCGCGACCGCGGCCCACATGCCGGGCGCGCCGACCCGGGTCGCGGTGGAAGGTCTCACCAAGCGCTTCGGCGACGTGGTGGCGGTGGACGACCTGAGCTTCGCGGTCGAGCCCGGCACCGTGACCGGATTCCTCGGCCCCAACGGCGCGGGGAAGACCACGACCTTGCGCATGCTGCTCGGTCTCGTGGCGCCCACGTCGGGCCGCGCTCTCGTCAACGGCGTCGCCTACCGTGACCTTCCCGATCCGACGCGCGCCGTCGGTGGCGTCCTGGAAGCGTCGGGATTCCACCCGGCGCGCACGGCCCGCAACCACCTCCGCACCGTCGCCACCGTGGCGGGCATCGGCACCACGCGCGTCGACGACGTGCTCGGGCTCGTCGGCCTCGAGGCCGACCGGGACCGTGCCGTGGGCGGCTTCTCACTCGGGATGCGCCAGCGGCTCGAGCTGGCCCGGGCCCTGCTCGGAGATCCCGACGTGCTCATCCTCGACGAGCCCGCCAACGGCCTCGACCCCCAGGGCATCGCCTGGATGCGGGGATTCCTGCGGTGGTACGCGGCGCAGGGCCGGGTGGTGCTCGTGTCGTCCCACCTGCTGTCGGAAGCGGCCCAGACCGTCGACCGCGTCATCATCCTGGCCCGCGGGCGCCTGGTGGCCGATGGCCCCCTGACCCAGCTCCTGGCGGGGGCGACCACGACCGTCCGGGTCCGCACCCCCGACGCGTCGCGGCTCGTGCAACTCCTCGAGGACGCCGGTGCGGCCGCGGCGGACGCCGCGCCCACGGCGGTGCGCCGCGAACGCGACGACGTGGTCGTGGCAGAGGGGACGACACCCGAGGTGGTGGGGCCGCTCATGGCCCGTGCCGGGATCGTCGTCTACGAGATGACCTCGTCGGGCGAATCGCTCGAGCAGCTCTTCTTCGAGCTGACCGAGGGCGCCGACCACCGAGGCCGGCCCATGGGCGCGCCATGAGACGCCAGGCCGCGGCCGAGCTCTTGAAGCTCCGGACCGTCTGGTCGACGTGGTTGATCCTCGGCATCACCGGAGCCCTCATCGCGCTGCTCACCACGGTCATCGCCTTCGCGCCACGTCGCCACGACCGGGGCGGGGTCATCCTGGCGGCCCGGGGCTCGCCGCACTGGTTCGACTCGGTCTTCTCGATCCTGACCGTGTCCCTCGACCTCGCGCTCGTCCTCGGCATCTTGTCGGTGACGGGGGAGTACCGACACAAGACCATCACCCCCACCTATCTGGCCGAACCTCGGCGCGAGCGCGTGGTGGGGGCGAAACTGCTGGCGTCGGCCCTCGGTGGTGCCGCGGTCGGCGTCGTGGCGGGCGTCGTGGCGCTCGTGTTCGGCTTCGCCGTGGTGGCCGGCGGCATCGGGAACCTCACGACGATGCTCACCGAGTACCGCCACGTCTTCCCCGGGATCCTGGTGGCCGCGGTCCTCTACGCCCTGTACGGCGTGGGCCTCGGGGCGCTGCTCAAGAACCAGGTGGTGGCGATCGTGGTCGGTCTCGGGATGACGGCGGTCGTCGAGCCCATCATCTCCGGCGTGCTGCCCGCCGTGGGCAAGTGGTTGCCGGGGGAAGCGGCCCAGGCCCTCGAGTCGGTCACGTCGGACGTCTCGCGGGGCCTCGGCGGCGGCGTCACCTCGCTGGTGCCGTGGTGGCAGGGCGGCCTGGCCCTCCTCGGGTACGGGATCGTCCTGGCCGCGGCAGGCGTGCTCACGACCCTTCGCTCCGACGTCACCTGATCGACGCCTCCGTTGACATGTGACTAAATAGTCACCTATTGTCCGGGTGTGGACGACGTGTTCAGGGCGCTCGCCGACCCGACCAGGAGGAGCCTGCTCGACGAGCTCTTCCGCCAGGACGGGCAGACGTTGCGGGCGCTCGAGGAGCGCTTCTCGATGACGCGCTTCGGGGTGATGAAGCACCTCAAGCAGCTCGAGGAGGCGGGCCTCGTGGTGACCAAGAAACGGGGGCGGGAGAAGCTCCACTTCCTGAACCCGGTCCCGATCCGGCTCGTCCACGACCGGTGGGTCAGCAAGTACGCCGAGCCCTGGGCGGCGACGCTCAGCGGCCTCAAACAGAGACTGGAGACTCCGATGGAGAAAGTGTTCGAGATCTACATCCGCACCACCCCCGAGCGCCTGTGGGACGCCATCGTCGACCCCGAGATCAGGGCCAAGTACAACTTCGGCGCGGCGATGGTCACCCCGGAGCTCAAGCCTGGCGCGCACTTCGAGATGACCGCGCCCAAAGCGGAGGGGATCCTGGGCGAAGGCGAGATCCTCGAGGTCGACCCGCCTCGCCGGCTGGTCCACACCATGGTGGCGTACTTCAGCGACGAGGCGAAGGCCGAAGGAGCGTCCAGGGTGACGTGGGAGATCGAACCGGTTGGGGACTCGTGCCGCCTCACGTTGACCCACGACCAGCTGCGCGAGGGCGCCAACGCCCAGCTCTACGGCGGGTGGCCGATGGTCCTGTCGGGCCTCAAGACGTGGCTCGAGTCAGGCGAACTGCTCACCACGCCGGGTTCGCTCATGTGGGGGTGAGCGCCACGTCCCGGGCCGGGCCGTCCACCCTCCCCCGCGGCCCGGACCCGGCTGGCACGGAACTGCAATCTGTTCTAGTTTGCGCCGTCGTACGCCTACCGAGGGAGGGGTGGTGATGGCGGACAACGAAGTCCTGCGGGCGCCGCATGTCCTCGAGTACCCCTACGTCCGCTCCGTGGGCCCGGTGATCGGCGCCTTCCTCACCGCGCTGCGCGACGGCCGCATCCTCGGCGCCCAGTCGCACGACGCCGACGGCGCGCCCACGGTCATCGTGCCCCCGACCGAGTACGACCCCATCACCAGCGCGGATGTCGGCGACCTGGTCGAGGTGGGCCAGTCCGGCGTGGTCACGACCTGGTCGTGGGAGGTCGAGCCCAAAAGGGACCAGCCCCTGGACCGCCCCTTCGCCTGGGCGCTCGTGCGACTCGACGGCGCCACGACCGCCATGTTGCACGTCGTCGACGCGGGCTCCCCCGACGCCATGACGAGCGGGATGCGCGTCACGGCGCGTTGGCTCCCGGCAGGGGAGCGCGTGGGCCGCATGCAGGACATCGAATGCTTCGTGCCCGAGGGGAGCGCGTCATGAGTGGGGAACCCGTCACCACCCTGGCCACGCCGATGCGCCTCGACTACCAGTACACCGCGGGCCTGTCGCAGTCGCGCTTTCTCCACGGCATCGCCCAGGGCAAGTTCATCGGGCAGCGCTGTCCCGCGTGCCACCAGGTCTACGTGCCGCCGCGCGGGTCGTGTCCCACCGACGGTGTGGCCACCACCGACCCCGTCGAGTTGGGCAATACCGGCACGGTCACGACCTACTGCGTCGTGAACGTGCCCTTCCAGGGTCAGTCCATCGAGATCCCCTACATCTGCGCCCAGATCCTCCTCGACGGCGCCAACATCGCCTTCATGGGCCTCATCCAGGAGATGCCCGCCAGCGACGTGCGCATGGGCCTACGGGTCGAAGCGGTGTGGCTCCCGAGGGACCAGTGGGGACTGACCACGGCCTCGGTCAAGTACTTCCGGCCCAACGGCGAGACCGACGCCGACTACGAGACGTTCAAGGAGTACCTGTGAGCGCGGCCGAGAAGGGGCGTGCCACAGTGCGACCCGTCGGCGTGGTGTCGGTGGCCCAGTCGAAGTCGGTCCGGCGCGAGGACCACCGCAACGAGGTCGAGATCCTCATGCCGGTGGTCACCGAGGTGTTCGCCAACATCGGCGTGACCAAGAGCGACATGGGCTTCGTCTGCTCGGGCTCCACCGACTACCTCGTGGGTGCACCCTTCAGCTTCGTCATGGCCCTCGACGCGGTCGGCGTGTGGCCGCCGATGCGCGAGAGCCACGTCGAGATGGACGGCGCCTGGGCGCTGTACGAGGCGTGGACGTTGCTCCAAGAAGGTGAGATCGACACCGCCCTCGTCTACAGCTTCGGCCGGTCGTCTCCGGCGGAGCTCGATCGCGTCCTGGCGCTGCAGCTCGACCCGTACTACATGGCGCCCATGTGGCCCGACCCCGTGGCGTTGGCCGCCCTGCAGGCGCAGGCGCTCATCGACGCGGGCAAGGCGACCGAGAAGGACTTCGCCGCGGTCGCGGCCCGCAGCCGGCGCGACGCGCTCGGAAACCCCAATGCCCAGGTGGCCAAGGACCAGACCGCCGACGACCTCCTGCGCGATGACTACGTGAACGCTCCGCTGCGGCGCCACGCCCTGCCGCCCATCACCGACGCCGTGGCCGCGGTGGTACTGGCGGCGGGGGACCGGGCCCGGGAACTGTGCGCCCGCCCGGCCTGGATCACCGGCATCGACCACCGCATCGAGACGCACGCCCTGGGTGCCCGCGACCTCACGGTGTCGCCCTCGACCCACGCCGCGGCGCACGGCGCCGGGGTGTTCGACGGTGCGAGCGGCGCGTCGGACGCGGTGGAGGTCGACGTGGCGGAGCTCCATGCGCCGTTCGCGTCCCAGGAGCCGATCCTGCGCGAGGCGCTGCGCCTGTCGGACTCGGTCGCGGTCAACCCGTCAGGTGGTGCCCTGGCCGCCAACGCGCTCATGGTGGCCGGCCTCCTGCGCATCGGCGAGGCTGCCAGCCGCATCATGGACGGCAGCGCCCGCAGCGCGATCGCCCATGCCACGTCGGGCCCGTGCCTGCAGCAGAACCTGGTGTGCGCGCTCGCGGCCGAGCCCGGTGGCGCGGCCGGAAAGGGGGCGTGATGGCCGAGCGCTGTGCGGTGATCGGCGTGGGGCAGACCAAGCACGCGGCGAAGCGCGAGGACGTCTCCATCGCCGGGCTCGTGCGCGAGGCCGCGGCGCGGGCCCTCGAGGACGCCGGGCTCGACTGGGCCGACATCGACGCGGTGGTCATCGGCAAGGCACCCGACATGTTCGAGGGTGTGATGATGCCCGAGCTGTACCTGGCCCCGGCCCTGGGGGCGGTGGGCAAGCCCATGCTGCGGGTCCACACGGCGGGCTCGGTGGGAGGCTCCACCGCCATCGTGGCCGCTCACCTGGTGGCCTCGGGACGGCACGAGCGGGTGCTGACCGTGGCCTTCGAGAAGCAGTCCGATTCCGACGCCATGTGGGCCCTGTCGGTTCCCCAACCCTTCTCGGCTCCCTTGCTGGCGGGAGCGGGCGGCTTCTTCGCCCCCATCATCCGCGCCTACATGCGCCGGTCGGGTGCGCCCGACCACATCGGGATCCTGGTGGCGGTGAAGGACCGACTCCAGGCGCTCAAGAACCCCTACGCCCATCTCCACATGGAGGACATCTCCTTCGAGATGGTCAAGGACTCGATCATGTTGTGGGACCCCATCCGCTACCTCGAGACCTGCCCGTCCTCCGACGGCGCCGCGGCGATGGTCCTGGCGTCGGAACGCGTGGCGGAGTCGTCGACCTCGAGCCGGCCGCCGGCGTGGATCCACGGCATGGCCATGCGCTCGGAGCCCACCATGTTCGCGGGGCGCGACATGGTGAACCCCCAGGCCGGCCTGGACTGCGCCGCCGACGTCTACCGCCAGGCCGGCATCACCGAGCCCCGGCGCCAGATCGACGTGGCCGAGGTCTACGTGCCCTTCTCGTGGTACGAGCCCATGTGGCTCGAGAACCTCGGCTTCGCCGAGCAGGGCGACGGGTGGAAGCTGACCGAGTCCGGCGCCACCGCCCTCGACGGCGGTGACATCCCCTGGAACTGTTCGGGTGGCGTGTTGTCGTCGAACCCCATCGGGGCCTCGGGCATGCTCCGGTTCCTCGAGGTCGCCATGCAGGTGCGGGGCCAGGCCGGCGAGCACCAGGTCGAGAACGTCCGCACCGCGCTCGGCCACGCCTACGGCGGCGGCTCGCAGTTCTTCGCCATGTGGGTGCTGAGGACCGACAAGCCCTGAGGCCGCCCGGCGGCGTCAGGGCCGGCGCCCACGGGCACCGGCCGGGGCCGATGCCCACCACTACACTGCGGGTCGGATCCAGACGGAGGTGCGTCTCATGAAGGTCGTCGTCGATTACGACGTGTGCGCGTCCAACGCCGTGTGCATGGGCATCGCCCCCGAAGTGTTCGAGGTGCGCGACGACGGGTACCTGTACGTGCTCAACGAGAACCCCCCGCCCGAGCTCATGGACAAGGTCCGCATGGCCGCCAACAACTGCCCGACGGGGGCGATCACGCTCGTCGAGGACGAGTAGCGCCCATGGCAGGCGGTGCCGGTGGGACCGGCGGAGCCCCTCGGGACGCCGCCGTCGATCGGCCCCGGGTGCGCTTTGCCCCGTCGCCCACGGGCTTCCTCCACGTCGGCAGCGCCCGGGCCGCCCTCTACAACTGGCTCTACGCGCGCCACACCGGGGGCACGTTCGTCCTGCGTATCGAGGACACCGACACCGAGCGCAACCGCGAGGAGTGGGTAGAGGGCATCTTGTCGTCGCTGTCGTGGATGGGCATGGACCCCGACGAGGGCCCCTTCCGCCAATCCGACCGCACCGACGCCTACCACCGTGCCATCGACGCCCTGTGGGAAGCCGGCGCGATCTACGCGTGTGCGTGCACCCGCGACGAGATCGACGCCCGCATCAAGGGGAACGCCACCCCGGGCTACGACGGGTTCTGCCGGGACCGGGGACTAGGACGCGCCGGGCTGGCGCTGCGTTTCCGGGTCCCGCACGAGGGGACGACGGTGGTCCACGACCTCATCCGGGGCGACGTGTCGTTCGCCAACGACTCCATCGAGGACTTCGTGGTCGTGAAGTCGTCGGGCGCTCCGCTCTTCGTCCTGGCCAACGTGGTCGACGACGTCGCCATGCGGATCACGCACGTCATCCGGGGCGAGGACCTCTTGCCGTCGACGCCGAAGGGGCTCCTCCTGTGGGCCGCGCTCGAGGGGGACGGGGCCACGTTGCCCGCCTTCGCCCACCTGCCGCTGCTCGTGAACGAACGGCGCCAGAAGTTGTCCAAGCGACGAGACGACGTGGCGGTCGAGTCCTACCGCGAGCGCGGCTATCTCGCCGACGCCATGCGCAACTACCTGGCACTGCTCGGCTGGTCGGACCCCGAGGGCCGCGAAGTCCTCTCCGTCGAGGAGCTCGTGGCGGGCTTCGACCTTTCGGCGGTCAACCACGCCCCCGCCTTCTTCGACGTGAAGAAGCTCGAGTGGATGAACAAGGAGTACCTGCGTGCCATGTCGGTCGACGACTTCATCGTGGCCGCCGGACCGTGGCTGGCGCCCGACCGCGTGCCATGGCCACCTGAGCGCTTCGACGAGGCCGTGTTCAGGAAGATGGCCCCGTTGGTGCAGGAGCGCATCGGCGTGCTCGACGAGGTGCCCGCCATGGTCGACTTCCTCTTCCTCGACGAGCCCCTCGTGGACGAGGGCTCGTGGGAGTCGGTGACGCGCGACGACACCGCTCCGGCGGTCCTCGACGCCGCCCTCGCCACCTATGTGAGCTGTCCCTGGACGGCGGAGTCCCTGCACAGCGCCACCCAGGCCCTGGCCGACGGCATGGGGCGAAAGCTCAACAAAGTCCAGGCCCCCATCCGCGTGGCGGTCACCGGCCGGCGGGTCGGGCCCCCCCTATTCCAGTCTTTGGAGGTGCTCGGGCGCGAGGCTGTACTGGAACGCCTGCGCGTCGCCCGGGACCGTCTCGGGGATCGCCCAGGCTGAGACGCGGTCCGGCGCAGGCTGGACCAGGGTGATCGGGGGAGTGAGCCGGTGGCAGTGCTGGGAGACGCGATGGTGCGAGGTGCGCGTGCCATCCGGTGGGTCCTCCAACGGTTCGTGTTGCTCGCCATCGTGGTCGGGGCCTACTTCGCCTTCACCGGCGTGCAGGTGTGGCTCACGTCACGCCATCACGACGCCCGCCCGGTGCAGGCGATCGTGGTCATGGGTGCGGCCCAGTACGACGGGGTCCCCTCGCCCGACCTCGTGGCGCGCCTGCAGGAGGCGAGCAATCTGTGGCAGCAGCACCTGGCGTCGACCATGGTGGTGACTGGGTCGAAGGAGGCAGGGGACCAGTTCACCGAAGCCCAGGCGTCGGCGACCTGGTTGGAGCAACACGGCGTGCCCTCCTCGGCGATCGTCGAGGTCGGCGGGGACGACTCCTGGACCAACCTGTCGCTCGCTGCCGCGGCGCTGCACCAACGGGGGCTGACCAAGATCCTCATCGTGACCGACGGGTTCCACGAGGACCGGAGCCTCGCCATCGCTTCCAACCAGGGCCTCCAGGCGTGGCCCGCACCGACCACGAGCTCACCGATCAAGGGGTGGGCGACGGTCCCCTACTACGCCAAGGAGACGGTGGGCGTGGCCTTGGGCCGGATCATCGGGTACTCGCGGCTCCACCGACTGGGCTAGCCTGCGACGTCACCCATTCGGGGGTGGTGTAATCGGCAACACGGCAGGTTCTGGCCCTGTTATTGGGGGTTCGAGTCCTCCCCCCCGAGCCAATTCGGTCTCCGAGCCCCACTGCGGTGGGGCTCGGTGCGTCGCGACGACGATGGTTCACGGAGCTGCGTCGCCTGAGTGTGGGCCGGTCGGGGATCTCGGCCGATCGGATAGGCTGACTCGGCCCGAAAGGGTGCCGGGCCCCATCGTCTAGTGGCCGAGGACACCACCCTCTCAAGGTGGAGACACGGGTTCGAATCCCGTTGGGGCTGCCAGATGAGCTTGAACCCGTTTGCCGGGCCAGGCTTATGAGAGTTTGGTCGTGAGCTACCTGGAGGTAGGCGGATTACCTTCCCGGCGCTGGCGGTCGAATCGATACAGAATCGGCAGCACCCGGAGATCCTTCGGTCGTCCGGCAGCCTCTTTGGAGCGGATGACGTCGCTGAGGTCGGCGACCATGACGTCGACAGCGTCGACCCTCATTCTGTGAGCCCTCAGTGCAAGCTCTTCGTATCCGCCTGCAATGCCGCTGGGCGTAAACGACAGATCGAACTCACCGAAGGCGCAGATGAGATTCCAGACCGGCGACGCTGCGAGTGACCGGCCGTCGTGGTCAAACGGGAGCCCTCCGTCGACGGCATCCGTGCGTATCCGAGCTCCGAGTTCCTTGAGCGCTGCTGAGAGTCGAGTGAGATTCTCGAGCGAGGAGTCCGGTGTCAGATCGATATCCCTGGTGGCCGGAATGGGAGCGCGCTGAGCGATTGCTGCGAACGCGCCGATAACGACAAACTTGACGTGGTGGCGGTTCAGGACGTCGACGATGGCTGCCGCGTTCAGGGACTGCGTCATGGGGAGAGGTCACCAGCACGAACGAGCTCTGCATTGCGCCAGGCTTCGATCTGTTGGTCCCTGCGCCGACGCTCTCTGGGACTACGCCTGGAATCGAGCGCGGCGAGTATTTCGTCATGCGTATCACTCGGGACGAGGCGCATGCTCAGCTCGAATCCGGCTGCATTCAAGAGTCGCATCAGAGTCGGAATGGTCGGCTGCCGGCGGTCGCGTTCGTATGCCGAGATCATCGTTGCAGGCACCCCCGCCCGTTGACTGAGCTGTCCTTGGCTCAGACCACTCTTGATCCGTGCCAGTTGCAGCAATGCCGCCGCCGGTGAGGGGGTATGAGACGATTGTGCCATAGCACAATTGTATCAGCTTGGGGAACTTGTTCATCCGAGTCCCGTCAGATGCAAAGCCGGTACCGGGTCCAGCACGTGCAGCGGGGGTTTCGGGGCTTGAATCGGCTCAGCTGTCCCCCCCGCCAGGGTGCAGAACAGTATTCGGAGGGGCAAGGACGATCGGTGCCCCTTCGACCAGCGCAAGGGTGTTCGCACATTGCCACGTTGGGACTGCCAGATGAGCTTGACCCCGTTTGGCGGTCCAGGCTTATGAGAGTTTGGTCGTGAGCTACCTGGAGGTAGTCCATGCCCAGGCGATATGGGAGAGAGTTCCGGCGGACAGTCTGTGAGCGCCTCGTAGCCGGCGAACGGGTCACCGACCTCTCACGAGAGACTGGTGTCTCACCGGCAACCCTGCACTTGTGGAAGCGCCAGGCCCTCATCGATGCCGGCCTGAAGCCGGGTACGAGGAGCACCGAGGTCGACGAGCTCGCCCAGGCCCACCGCACCATTGAGGAGCTCGAGGCCGAACTAGCGGCGGTGAAGGCGGCGAGCGCCCTGTTCAACGGGGAGGAGCCCGTGAGCCCAAAAGGCGGTGCCAGGTTGCCGAGGGCCTGAGCAACCTGGGCTACTCCGAGCGCGTGGCGTGCCGTCTCGCCGGGGTCTCACGATCGTGCTTCTACGAGCACAAATACCGCTTGCCCTCCGACAGCGACATCCGGCGCCTGTTGTTGAAGGACCTGATCGCGGATGTTCACGAAAGGTCTCGTGGGACCTACGGGATGCTGCGGATCCGAGCGGCACTCAAACGGGAGCGAGGCATGGTCGTCAACAAGAAGCTGATCCTGTCGATCATGCGCGAGCTCGGAATCAAGGGCCTACCAGGCCCGAAGCGGCGCACGAAGAACCTTGTGAACGAGGCCACCGAAGAAGACCTGGTTCAGCGCAATTTCACCGTCGATCGACCGAACGTCCTGTGGCTCACCGACATTACCGAGCATCCCACGAGGGAAGGCAAGGTCTACCGCTGCGTCGTCCTCGACGCCTTCAGCCGCCGGGTCGTGGGCTGGGCGATCGACCGGCGTTGCGAGACGGCACTCGTGAACGACGCGCTGAGCATGGCAAGCGAGTCTCGAGTCACAAGCTCATCGTCGGTGATTCATTCGGACCACGGCAGCCAGTTCACGTCATGGGGTTTCAGCGAAGTAGTCCGCAAGCACCGCCTTCTGGGCTCAATGGGAACGATTGGCGGCTGCTATGACAACGCGCCAATGGAGTCATTCTGGGGCTCGATGCAGATCGAGCTCCTCAACCGCAAGAAGTGGCGGACCAAAATCGAGCTGTCGATCGCCATCGCCGAATGGATCGAGCACTTCTACAACCCCGAACGCCTGCACAGCTCGCTCGGCTACGTCCCTCCCATGGAGTTCGAAGCCCTACACTCAGCCTTGGCAGCATCCATCCAGACCCAGCTCTTACAACCGAGGTCTGGAAAACGGGGTCCAGGTCAGAGTGATCCCGGATGCTCCGGTTGAATTGCAGCCGGAGCGAAGCTGTTCGACGGCGCCGTCGGAGTACATCCGGGTCAGGGTGTCATGAAATTGGGGTGGAGCCCGGCCCGGCCAGGTGCGTGGCAAGCCCGCACGTCGTGCGGCGTTTGCGCGAGTAGCCTCGGGAGCGTTGGGCGAGGCGTGCTGCTCTAGGAGGTTAACGATGCCCGTCATCGTGGTTACCCGGCTTCGACTGAAGGACTCAGCATTCTCGGACGAGTTCTTCGCGAGCGCCATTGCAGTTGTCGAGCAGGCGAGCAACTCGGAGGGCAATCTCGCCGCCGACGTACTCGCCGACGCCAACGACACGTATTGGACACGCACGGCCTGGCGAGAGCGTGATTCGATGAATGTCTTCGTTGGGGCGGAACCCCACCTGGGGACGATGAGTCACATCGCCGAGTGGTGCGACGAGGCGACCTTCGCCGACTGGGACCAGGCAGGTTCAGAGCTACCTGATTGGGAAGCGAGCTACGAGCGCCTGCTCACCGAGGGCCAGGGAGCTAGCCTCACACATCCCTCCGATGCCCACATGACCCGCGATTTCCCCGCTCCAGTCGTGCCCTCGTAGTCGCCGGCAACCTTGGTGTCCTGACCGGGGGTTGGGCGCAGCGGTGAGGGTCAAGCGAAGTAGCGCAGAATCGGGGTATCGCCCACACACGTTCTAGCCTGATCGTTCCGAGAGTGGTCCCACGGAACTTACCGACGCCCTTGAGTGACGCGCACATAATCACGACGTTGCGCAAACCTGGGTGGTGGGTCTAATCGAAACCATCGGTGAAGTGGGCCCGGCAGCATCCTCGACCTCCATCCGAACCCGGGTGATCTCGCCTGGTCTGGCAGCCCAGAGACCCGGCCAGCCTGGGCACACAGAACCGGCAAACCCCGGGCGGGTGAATCAACCTGCTCGTTAAGGTTCGATCAGTTGGTGCTTTCTGTTGCGGCTGGATCGGCACCTCCGCGCACGTTCACGACGGTCGCGCCGGGGTGTTGTGCGCTCAGATCGAGCAGCGAGAGATTCGCAGCAGTCTGTGGCAGGTACTCGTAGGTCTGGAACTGCACGGTCTCGGGACACTGTCCCTGCTGGCAGGCCACGGTCGTCTTAAGGAGCAGGGGGTGGTAGTCGCTCTTTGCGACGTCATACGTGCCATTGGCAACCCCGCTGCCTGCAGGCAGCCCCGATAGTGACAAGACGTAAGCGGGGACCCCGTCCACGACTGTCGAACCGTCGACGTGCGCCTGGCCCGACGAGATGAGGGAGCGGATGGTGGCTTCCACGTCGACGGGGTGACGCGGAGGGCTGTAGACCCCGACGTAAACGGTGTTGGTGGCGGAGTCATAGCTGGACAGCGTCGATCCGTTCCATGCTGCTTCGTACCCGAACTTGATGAACCGATACGAGGAGCCGGTGGTCCATAGTTCGTAAGGCTGCGCCGGGCTCGACCCCACTGTGATCGTGGCGGCGACGTGGAACACGGAACCTGGCGGCGGGGTAAGAGCGGTTTGAGCAGAAGTGAGGATGGCCGCGTCTGCAGAGCTCAACCCACTTCCAGCCCCCAGCACGAGGGTGAGGCTGATTCCCAACGCGGCAAGTCCCGCCGGCGTGCCAAAGGCGATCCCTCGCCTGAGGCGGCGTCGGTGACCTCGATGGCGACCGAGATCGGCCTCGACGGCGGCACGAAGCTCGTGGCGGAAAGCCTGCAGCTCAGGTTGAAGCGTGGTCATGTCAAAACCCTCCTAGGGCAAGGCGGAGACGACGGAGCGATCGGGATACGCGCAGCCGGGCTGCGACGGGCGTGCAATGGAGTCGCTGGGCGATCTCGCTGTATGGCCGGTCTTCGACCACGCGCAAGAAGAGCAGTTCGCGCTCGGAGTCGGGAAGGTCCCCGAACGCAAGGAGCACAGCCGAGGGAAACGACGAGCGATCGTCAACAGCCTCAAAGTCGGCGTGCATGACCGAGACCGGGAGGCCCAGGCGCTCCCGAGACCGCTGCTCTACCCGTCGCTTGCGCAGAGACGACCGGAGCACATTGTGGGCAATTCCATGGAGCCAAGGCAGTGCGGACCCTTCGTGCTCGTCTCGAAACCGCCTTCGGCTACGCCAGGCGAGTGCAAAGACCTCGGCTGTCAGATCGGCGCCATAGTCACCGACCCGGGCATTCGACCAGGCGAGAAGCCGGCCTACGTGCCGGTCGTAGAGCTCAGCAAAGGCGTCAGGATCATCGAGGCACAACAACTCGGCGTCCGCCAGCTCTGACCATGCGTTCACGATCTATATATGACAGCTCAGGGCAAAACGTGTCACGGCACCGTTTTGCCGGCACGCTGGCCTGGCAAGCAGTCATCCTGGGCGGGCGGCCGACGGGAAGCGCCTGAATCTGACACGCCTTTAATTCCGACCGATAAGCGCCGGAGTCGGATGGGGTCCGACCTCTTGGGTATGGGGGTCCGACGGCACCCGGTAATCGAATATGCGTGGGTTCGGACGCCTCAACCTGCCGACCCTAACGCCCACCTGGCACTCTTGTACGCTCCTCGTTCACCACCAGCGTCCCCGAAACCGGGTTGGTGCTTGCAGGCGCGAGCGTCGCTTAACGGCCATGGTGCTACCCGCAGGGCCCGAAGAAGCGCACGTTTTGGGCTACCCCGTCCGCGACTCCCTGACCCGCGGGCCGTGCCAGGTGCCGACCGGTGATGCCCGCGACGGTCGCCGCAGCAATTAGCCCTGGAGCGTGACCACCACGCCGGTGTCCGCATAGGGAAAGGGGTGCTTGCCCAGGTGACGCACCCTGTCCACCAGGCCCATGATTGGCACCATCAGGCCGTACTTGGCCTTCACGTTGGACGTGATCTCCTCGAAGTCCGGACCGGAGGTCACGAGTTCAACGGTGCCGGTCACCGGCGTGGTGCCGGCTTTGACCCGGCCTCGGACGTCGCTCGGCTGCAGTGTCACGCTCGGATTGTTCCGCAGCCGCTTGGCCTTGCCGGAGGCCGAGGAGGTCAAGAGGCCGACCCGGCCGCCGTCGATCGGGACGATCCAGATCGCCGTGGCGACCGCCGCCCCGGTCTTGCGGAAGGTGGCCACGGACACGTACTTCTCCTGCGAGATCGTCTGTTCGGAGTTGCTGGCAGTCATCTGATTCTCCTCTCTAACTAATGCGATCTCCGAGATCGGGATCTGCGTTTGGTGAGAGGACGAACGGCGAAACCAGTAGAGGACACCTCCGGCCCTGGAATCTGTCAGGCGGGCTCCGGCCTCACGTCGAGGAGACGGGACAGAAGCAGACGTCGTTCGCCCTCGGTGGGCGCCAGCGAGGCGGCGGTTTCCAGCTCTCCGGCGGCCTCTGCCGTCCGGCCAAGCCGTCGGAAGTTGTCGGCCAGAGCGGCGTGCCAGAGATGAGAACGTTCCAACCCGACGATGGCTTCCAGTGCGGCCAGCCCGTGCTCGGGTCCGTCGCGCTCGGTCACCGCAACGGCCCGGTTGAGCGCCACCACCGGGTTGGCTGCGACCGACCCGAGCAGGTCGTAGAGCTCGATGATCCGGTCCCAGTCGGTCTCGCGCCAGCTCGCAGCGGTGGAGTGGGCCGCGGCCAGGTGAGCCTGAAGCTGATAATGCCCCGCCTTACCACCTGACCAGTCGACAGCTCTGTGCAACCACCGAGATCCCTCGGCAATCGCCTCCTGGTTCCATCGACCGCGGTCTTGGTCGGCCAGGGTCACAACGTGGCCCTGGGCGTCGCTTCGCGCCGGGGTGCGAGCTGAGGTGAACAACAACAGAGCCAGCAAAGACAGTGGCTCGGGTTCGTCGGGCATCAACTCCACCAAGACGCGCGCCAGGCGGACGGCCTCGGCCTCCAGATCCACCCGGGCTACCGCGTTCCCGCCGGTCGGGGCGTGGGCCTCGGTGGCGATCAGGTACACCACGGCCAGCACCGCGGCCAGACGATCGGGGAGCTCCGCGTCGGAAGGAATGGCATAAGGGATGTGGGCGGTGGCGATCTTGGACCTCGCCCGAACCAAGCGCTTGGCCATGGTGGCCTCGGGCACCAAGAAGGCACGGGCGATGGCATCCACTTCGAGGCGGGCCAGCGTGCGCAAGGCCAAGGCCACCTGCGCCTCTCGGCTAAGAGCGGGGTGGCAACAGGTGAAGATCAAGCGCAGCATGTCGTCTCGTAACTCGCTGTCGGTCTCCATCACGTCGATCACCTCCTCCATCTCGTCTTTCGCGCGCTCCGTTCCCCATCGGAACGCCACCGTCTCCTTGTCCGTTCTGGTCGACTCCCGTCGCAGGAAATCGAGCGCCTTGCGCCGAGCCACCACGGTCAGCCAAGCCCGGGGGTTCTCCGGGATCCCCGAAGCGGCCCAGGCGCCCCAGGCGGCGATCGTGGCCTCGGAGAGGGCGTCCTCGGCTACCGACAGGTCGCCGAACTGGCGCACCAGGGTGGCGAGCACTTTCGGGCCTTCCTCCCTCAGCACCTTGACCAGGGCGTCGCCGGCATCCACGGCCGGACGCCTAGGCGTGGTGTGGCGCGATCGGGCGGAGCTCGATCTTGCCCCTCCAAGCGGCTGGAATCTGGACCGCCCAGGCGACCGCCTCGTCAAGATCGGCCGTCTCCAGCACGAAGTAGCCCGCCAGGACTTCTTTTGCCTCCGCGTACGGACCGTCTGTCAACATCACGTCGCCGCCCCTGCCGCCCGAAACGGTGATGGTGGTCGACATGGTCACCGGGTGAAGCGCCTCACCGCCGCGCATCACCCCTGCTTCGGTGGCCCGCCGGGCGAACTCCGTATATTCGGGAGAGAACTCGGTCTCGGGAGGCTCGTCCCAGTACCGGTCTCGGTCGTAGTAACACAAAGCCACAAAAAGCGCCATCGTCAGAACTTCCTTCCTCTATTTCGCGGAGATCTAACGTCTACTAGACGAACAAGGCCGTGCCAGGAGGACAGGGCACTTCGGCCGAAGCCCACACGCGACCGTAACTCGATCCGCCTCGTATCCCTATCCCTAGTTCGCGGCGCTGTAGTGGTACGCCGCGACAAACCAGCGGCCGTGGCGCTTGGCCAGCACCCACGTGGCCCGGACCATGCCCTCGCTCGGCACGGAGTTCTGTCCGGGAAACACGATTCCACCCTCGCTGATCACGATGGCCGTGTCCTCGTTGGGGAACCGGACGTCTTGGGGTTGGTCGAGCACGCGCGATCCCTTGAGCGGACCCGCGAACGCACCGGCCATGGTGGCCTGGATCTCTTGCCGGTCTTTCTTGTAGATGCCGGGTTGGACCACGCTGGCGTCGTCGAGGTAGTCGGCCACGAATGCCTCGGCGTCGCTGGCCTCCCACGCCTCGTACACGCCCTTGAGGACGTCGAGAACCGCCTGCTGATCTGCCTTTGATCCAATTGTCTTGGTTGTCATGGATTTCCTCGTTTCTCCTCGGAGTGGCGACCGCCACTCGTCTGATAGACGGACAGGCCAAGTGGGAGAGGACACCAGCCTCGAAGGAACCCTCGTAGACCTCGACTTCGTGTCCAGGGTCCGTCCGCTTGAGGGCGTCGTCGGCTAGGGGCGAGTGACCACGCGGAGAGCCATTGCGGTCGTTCGACGGCCTCGCCAGGTGCGTCGATAGCGCTTATCTGAATCTGGCCAGACTTGCTTACTGAAAATCCCGAGCCTGTGGCCGCGGTCGGCGTGTCCGTTGGTGGTGTGATTGTGGTTCTTGCGAGGCTCAGCGGTGTCCAGTCGTCGGTTCCAGCCCTACTGATCGAGAAGAGCCGATCCTCAGACCCCGATCGCAAACACCCGCTACCGGACGCCCCGGCGTCCCCCGGGACCGGTGGGGTATCAACCGATCCCCGGGGTTGTGTCGGGAATCGAATCGTCTGGGGATATCCGGTAACGCTCCAGTCGGGGAGGCGGCCAGAGCTCGTCCGGGTTGGTCTCCGCTCAGTAGAAGGCGCACTTGTGCCGAGCCCCACGGGAGGGCCTCGATCCCTCGGTCGTGGGCGACTCGGACGAACCTAACGGTCCCCTTCGCCTGTGCGAAGAATCGTATTGGGAGGGTTGAGCACGATCGCCGGCCTTTCAACCAGCGCCAGGGTGTTCGCACAATGCCACGGTGGGACTGCTCGCGAAAGCGCAGGCAGATGGCCTAGTGCGACGATCCGGTCGCTGTGGTCTTGGAACTTCGTCCGTCCCTTGTCCGTCTCAACGGGACGACCTTCGCACGCTTCGCCAGTTTCCCCAGGGCATCTGCCAGCGCACGATCCTGATCCTCGGTGGCGTGCTGGTAACGGAGAGCAGCCGTCGCGCTGATGTGGCCTGCACGCCGCATCAAATCGGCCGTGCTGGCCCCAGTGGCCGCCGCCCACGATCTGCTCGATTGCCCTGACCGCTCGAATCGTCAACGCGCCCGGCAGCGGGTGATCCCTGTCGCCCCGGAGTGATCGCCTTGGCCTCGCCTCAGTAACCCGGCCTCCGGCATGTTCGGCCGGTCAAGACGCCAAGGTGATTTCGCCGGGTCTCGCTAAGGCAGCCCTCAGTCACTCGCCGCCTCCCCCTTGCTATTGACGGCCATGCAGACGTCGGGAGCGACACACGACAGCGCCACCGTCGCCGAGTAGCCCCCTGGAAAAACGCGGATCGGGGTCGACCACCGCCCCTGCCGCCAGGTGACCGCCATACCGCTGAGACCGAGTGCTGTACACCAGGTAGTGGACACGCACGATATCGAGTAGGCGAGGGCCGTTGCGAAGGCAGGGATGCGCTCTGATGTAGACCAGCTTCTTCCGTCCCATACCGCATACGCGCCTGAGGTGGTAATAGCAAGACACAAGGTCGAGGAGGGACACGCCACCGAGATCATCCCCTGGGGTCCGCCTCCTGAGGCAATCGACCATGTCTGGCCGTCGAACGCCAGGGTCTTCCCATCGAGATTGACGGCGATGCAGAACTCAGGTGTTGCACACGAAACGTCAAGATATCGGTCCCTGAGTCCCCCGGTACCGGACGTCTGCTGTGTCGACCACGAGTGGCCATCGAAGGTCGCGACTGTGCTTTGCGCCCCGGCTCTGCCGCTTGCACCTACGGCGGCGCAGAAGGTGACGGTCGGGCACGACACTTTGTAAGTTGCTGCTGGACCGACAAGCACACGTGATGTCCAAGAGTGGCCGTCGTATGTCACTGCACTGCCACCCGCCGACATGGCAACGCAGAAGGTGGTCGAGGGGCATGAAATCGAGGTCAGGGTTCCGCCCGCTTCGACCGGCTCGGCGGACCACTTTCTACTGTGCCAGAAGATGGCCGAGCCGTTCTCGTCAACAGCGATACAGAACACAGCGGTTGGGCACGACACTCCAAAGAGCGAGGAGGAGGCTGCCGACGGGCCGTTGGACTCGATTCGGATCGGTGCGGACCAGGTTGCGCTCCCCCTGGCAACCGAGTTGGTAGTCGCCGAACATGCGCATGCCACGATCGTGATCACAGCGGAGACCAATATCAACCGTCGTCGTCGCACGCACCAATACCTTCCGACCTGAACCCAACGGTCGGCTCACGGTACCTCATCGACGTTCGGGCGGACCTGTCCGGCCGGATCGCACCCGGGGGCGAGGCCGTCCAACGACGCCATGGCTGGGGGCCACATGAATGAGTCGAACCACTCCCAGGCCGAGTGCCTGAATCGTCGCCAGCGCGTCCCCCGCCAGGTGCGTCGAGATTTGGGAAGCCGTCCCCCCACCACCACACACCCTTCAGACATTGGCCCCGCCGGGACCGGGAAGATGAGTCCATTCGATGATGTACCGCGAATGTCGGACTACCTGCTAGAGGTTGATCCGGTCATCTGAATCGAATCCGTAGGTAGTTGGTCTGCGGCAAGAGCCCCGAATCAAGGAGCCGAACCACGAGCGGTGCTGGGCGAATCCCGTGCGCCACCGGTCTCAGACGGGCGCCTGGACCGCGGCGATATGAGCGGCACGGCGCTGATTGCTATAGGACGGTACCCTTCGTCATGCCCGACGAGGCCATATGTCTTTCACTCCGGCGAGTGAAAGATCAGCGGTGTGAGCCATTCAGCGAGCCTCGCCCGCTGATCGAGTCCGAGAGACGCACTCTCAACGCCATGCTTGGCGTGGAGTTCCCCGGTGTCGCTGAACTACGCGCGCAACTTGGCGATGTCCGAGTCGTTGGGAAGTGCCGTTGCGGATGCCCTACGGTTGACCTTCTCGTGCGGTCGGAGGTTCCTCCGTCAGGAGTGGCGACCCCCAGTCGCTTGGTCCCCGTACTCGGACTCGTGCTACCGATCGACGAAGATGAAACACGCGAGATCCTCGTGCATGTGGACGATGGCCGGTTATCCCGTTTGGCATACGTGTCATCCGACGATCCGTGGCCAACGGAGTGGCCACCTCTCGATCGACTGAGCGTTTCGACAAAAGAACCGCCGACGGGACCGCCAGTCGAATGTATGTGCCCCACATGCCAAACGGGACGTCTTCACGTACCGAGAGAGTTCGTAGGTCCCATGTACCTGATCGAACCGATACCGAGTGGCTACGAGACAGTGTGCCAGCCATGGACGTTGGGTGATCACACGTTTCCGAACTGCGGTCTTCGGCATCGGTCCGTTCTTGACGGTGGTTGGGTCCAGGTCCGGGAACCGGACGAATCCTGAATGCCCTCCTCCGTACGTGCGACCACGATGGATTCGTAGCCGTTTACCGACAGTCCGCCTTGATCTCGTTGACCGTTTCCCGGTACGAGGCTGGGTATTTCGATGCGTCAGCAGGTTGTCCGCTGACTTGTCGCTGCACCTGAAGGCGAACGACGTCCACCAAGAACGCTACGCCGTCGGCCCTGAGCTTGGTGTAACTAGGGTCATTAGTCGAGGCTGCGATAGCGCTGTCAATGCCCGCCTGAACCGACGAGACGGCCTGGTTCACTGACCGGTCATCCGACGACAGCTGATCGATAGCCGCCGTCAGGTGCTCGCAGGCGGACTTGGCATTGGTAGGTGCCGCTGCAGCGCCCGTGTTGGGAGGACCAGTCGGCGACGGGAGCTTTGACGCAGGAACGGTGACGGGAGCAGTCGCTTGTGGAGGATTGGAAGCGGTGGTGTCCTTAGAACAAGCAACCAAGACGAGCGGAGTGGCGACAAGAGTAAGAACGACCCGGAACCTGCTCCTGCCCACGACTTCCACCATAGACGCCTGCTCCCGATGGAACCGTGCCTGCCAGTACAAAACACGCATACGCCGGCTGCGTTGCGCCGCTCCACGATGGCCCGTGACTGATCCGGTCCCAGCTACTCGTTGAAGGGGGGGCGGATCGCCTTCTATCGTGGCTACCACGACCTTAACGGTCCCAACTTTTAAATCTCCCCGGCCCATTTAGAGCCGATCAACCGGGTTCGGAGCCACCGAGATGCGTCTTCGGGACCGACACGAACTGGACGCTGGATGTCAGACTGTGATTGTGACACCAGCTTCAGGGCCGACTGCGCCCCGACTACGACTACTGATCTATCTCTCGGCTGCTTTCTCGTTGCTTTTCCTGCTCTTCGCCGCCACCGGCCCCCGAGCAGCCCAACCTTGGATCTGGGTGCCATTCGGCGGATCTCTCATCGTTACTGCCTTGCTCCTCGTGATGGTGATTTCAGACAGCAAGGTGGGAAAGCTCGATAGCGATCTGCCAACAGACGGCTCTGGTCGGGCAGTCATTCACCTGCACCGTTCCGACGAGGCATGGCGTGACCGGGTCCGACCGTACAAGGTGATCATTGACGGAAGAGTCGCTGGGGGGATTGGAAACGGTGAATCGAAGGACTTCGCGGTTCGACCGGGCCACCATCAGGTTCGCATTGGTCTCGATTGGAGCGGGAGCAGAGACGTCGCCGTCCTTCTAGGGGATGGTGAATCCAAGACCCTCGCGTGTCGTCCGAAAGGATCGATACTTTCGTCGTTCATACGGGCACTCTCCAGGCATGCTTGGATCGATCTATACGAAGAACAGCCGCACGCTCACCTTTGAGGCTGTATTCACGACCGTTCGGGATTGCCTGTATCCATTCAGGTCGCCCCGGTGCCCTGAGGTCCACTGAGATGTCCTCAGTCCTGAAGCTGCAGGATGATCCACGGACGCTTGTACCACCGTGTCTCAAACGGATGACCGGTGATCCGGCTCCGAATGGAAACGGCTGTAGCGATCGGCAATGTGATGTAGCTGCGAAGCCCACGACCTCGTGTCCTCAGTGTCCGGGTACCGCCGGAAGCGACATCGACGGGGATCTGGTCGCTGCTCGCGGTGCCCGTGGTGGGCATTGCGAGCCGGACCTGATGGATGCCAGCCGCCACCTCGTAGCGCTTCGTCTGAAACGCCCAGATGTAGCCCATCGCGGCTCCGTCGATGAAGACCGTGTACCGGCGAAGGAGGTCTTGGATCAGGGTACGCCGGGAGACGGTAATGGTCCCTTGGCCCATTGTTGGCGACGCCACTTGAAGATGATGACATCAGGTGCGCTCGGACGCTGGATCCGGTCGAGGTGGCAGTTCGCCTCAGGACAGGAACGAATCGCCCGACCGATCGTTGCAGGATCGGCTTTGGAGCTTGTACGCGACTCCCGGGGCACACAGGAGTAAGAATGACGCTGTGAACTGTCGCCTGCTCTGGGCCGTGCCGGTGATGTGTGGTGGTTTGTTGGCTGCATGCGGCGGAAGTGCGCGTCAACAAGTTCATATGGCGTTGTCACTGGTGTTGCTCAGCCGTGTGTCGGTCCCCTTAGGGGGGCACAGGTCGCAAAGCTACCCGTACGAGTCACGATCAGAAATCAATCCAAGGTGGTTGCAAGACAGACCGTCCGAGGAAGTCACACCTATAGATTCGCGGTGCCACCCGGACAATATGTGATTTCCTCAGCCGCTCCGGGGAACCAGCCGGTTGGGTTCACCCTGCGTGCGGGAGAGGCTCGTGAAATCGCGCTGGGCGGATCCTGCAAGTAGGTGTTCCACGCTGGCGAGATCGGGCCGCCCGCAGATCGCCTCAAGGCTGGGGCGAAACGCCTAACCTGATCGCTCCAGTGTCGTGGGGACGGCCAAGCCAATGGCCCCCAAGCGTCAACATCAACCCGGTGAGCTTAGAACGGGCCTTCGACTTGCAGGTGTGGGTCAACCACCGCTGATCAGTTATTGGTGTGTTGAAATGCCGGAATGATGAGGGCGAGGGCCGTTGCAAGGGCCAAGAGCAAGACAAGAACTCCCACGATGATTCCCCATAGTGCTAACCCCTCACCTTTCTGCGCCCCATTCGACCGCTCGATTTGGGAGCGTGCGACAAACCCGAAAACGACACCGAAGATCGCGGGGATGCCCCAAAGCGGAATGCCGCCCAGGGAGCAAATCAAGGAAGCAACGGCCAAGCGATTGGTCTTCTGGACGGACGGACCGTAAGGGGAGCTAGGTAAATAGGGGAGTGATGACCGCGGTATCGCTTCAGGCGGGTACCACCTGCCATCCGAAGCGCGCCACCAGCCAGGTCCCTGCGAAACGTCGCTCATGCCACCCTCAAGGCCGCTCGATAAGGCTATCTGATGACGATCCGCTAACTACTAAAGGAAGGTGTCATTCGATCGGGTCGCAGATCACCTCACGGCAGGGAGTGACGGCCTGGCTGAGCGTAGTGCGTTTTGGGCTAAAGCCGAAGGAGCGCTGATACGGCGCCCGATGAGATAGGCGCTCACCACACCTACAGCCAGTGAACCCACTCCACGTTCAGGGCATGCACGCCCTGGGTTGAGAGCCAGGCGATCACGACCGCCTCCACCAACAGGGTGATGACGATGGTCTTGAAGGCGCGAACCCTTCGGTCAGGCTCCTGGCTACCCGACAGCCAAGCACCGACTGCTGAGATGAGACTCGGCAGCGCGTACGTCGGATGCTTGTCGAGGTTGTGGCGAGCCCGGTCGTACCGCCTCGTCGTCCTGGGGTCGGCGTGACCGGCAGCGTCCCGAACGTCCGCCGAATCAGTGCCCGGTGTCGACACCTGGACGGAGCGGTTCAGGCCGGAATGTCGAAGGTGACGAGCGAGCGAGCCGGAAGGGTGGCGCTGAACGAACCTCCCGTGGCCTTGATCTTCTTCTGTTTCGCTGTGTCGTTCGTTGCGTCGGTGAGATAAGGCGTCGCCTTTGCGCTGCTCGGGATACCCGTGTCGGCCAATGAGAAGCTCACAACAACCGGGCTCGTGGCAGTGTTGAGCGCCACCACCGCCACAGAGCCGTTGGCGTTCTTGAAAGCGGTCAAGTCGAGGGCGCTGTCTGCCGTGGTCGCCGCGATGCGTACTGCTCCTGGTCGGATGAACCGGCTGTAGTTGGCGAACGCCCACAGTCGGCCTGAGGGAGTGACGGTCGAGCCGTTGACTTGGATCAGGCTCTCATTGTCACCCAAGATGGAGTGGGTGCTTGTAGCCCACCAGTAGAGAAACGCGCTCAGATTGGCTGACGTCAATCCTGTGTAAATGTTCTGTGCCCACGTCAGCCCGGAAGCATCCGTGCCATCGTCCCAAGCAGTGTCCCATTTGTCGAAGGTGGACCACTCTGTCTCCCACACTGGGTTCGTCCAACCCGGCAAGGGGGACGCCGGTGGGGCTGTATAGCCGTGGCTGGTAAACAACTTCACATAAGAACTGGCAACGGGATCTGCTTCAATGGCACTGGCATAGTCTGCCGCGTAATCCCAACCTTCCGCCGCGCAGCATTCAAGCTGAGTCGACAGCCCGGAAGCAGCCAGCGTCGGGCCGAGCACGTCGGCGAAACTAGCCGTCTGCGCTGGTGTCAAGATCATTCCCGAGTATCCAGATGGTGCGAAGTTGGCTTCGTTCTCGAAGCCAAGGTATTGCAGCTTGATTCCATCAGCCGCATAGTCCTTGACGTACTGAACCAAGTAGTTAGCGTATGCCTGTTGCCAGTCCCCGCTGGCACAGGTAGCACCCGGTACGCCGCAAAGTGTGCCGCCGTTGACGTCGGAATCATTGGTCTTCATGAATGGGGGCGCTGACCAGGCGTCTGCGAAGAACTGGTTCACGCCGTACTTGTGCTGGATGGTTGTGGCGAGCCATTCCTGTCCGAGGTCGTTCCCGAGTGCTTGGTACGTAGGTGTAGCCGACGGGCTGGCTGGCGCTGTCGGCTCGATGGTGGCGAACTCGCTGGTTGATCCGATGTCGTTGCGAAGAATCGTAAGACCAGCGCCGGTCTTTGTGCTGTACAGAAGTTTCAACGCCTTGTTTTGGACGGAACGACGATCGCCCATGAGAAAGTTGGCTTGGTAAAACGCCTCTGACGCACCGAACCCACTGATGTCCTGGTACGTGGTGGCTCCGCTTATGGTCGCGGTAGCAGTGCCTTGAGCGTGTGCCGGACTCGCCGCTACCACGCCGATGAGGCCCACCGAAGCAGCGATGATCGCTCCGGCTGCGGTGCGTACGCGCCACCGGCGCAGCCCGTTCGACAACGACATGTCGCCTCCCTTGCAGTGTTCACGACACGGCGATGGTTCAAAGAGACTTGGCTACCTCGACCGCCACCTGATCGCTCACACGATACCGGTGGTGCTTTCGCCCCACATCATTAAAACTGACGAGGTCGAAGGCGCACCGTGATCGGGCGAGTCCCTGCCGAAGTGTCGCGCATATCCACTCCACTCATGACGAGGACCGACCTCTCGGGGATCGCCGATGCACAAGTGGCAGTAATGCCTGCCACTTCGTCTGGGAACCGTGACATGGCTCCGGGTAATGAGCGAAGCGGCACTTCTGAACGACGACAGCGCGTCTGCGAGGGTTTTCAGCCGCGAGCACTACGGCACCTGCGCTTTCCCATGCGACGCACGGTGATTGCGTTGATACGGATGACGGTCATCGCCTCATCATCGTCTACGGGACTATCGCGGGCTCCACCCATTCCCCCTATTGGTCAGGGCCACGGTCAAGGATGGTGTTGTGGCACGATCTCGCCGTCCCCCATCACGCGCGACGGTCCATGATGCCGCCGCCTCCCTCAAGAAGCTCCTGGACGCCATCGAGGCGGGGGAGTTGGATGTTTCAACCCCGAAGGACATCGCCCTCCTCCGACGCCTTCAAGGGACGTTGGCGGGTTGGGAGGAAGTCCTCGGGAAGGGTTCCCAGGGCGACGGCCACACCGAGTGACCGTTACGAATAGGTCGCCGTACTGGAAACGACGGTCCAGGGACGAATAAACCCAGGTGCCAGAGGTCGCTCAAAGATGCTCAAGGGATCCACTCCATCCCGGAGAATCTCGGCCTTTGGCCTCATGCGATCCCGGAGAGCCTCCACCTCCGACCAGTGGGGATCGTGCGATGTCCAGTTCGTGAACCGCTGGCTGGAATACAACTGAGCCTCACCCCACCGGGAGGCCACCAGCCAGACGCGACCGGGGCGCGACCGGGCGTAGGGACCGGCGGGGATCCCTACGCCCTATCGCGGCGACACACACCCCCGGGACTGCCAACGACCGCGCCTGTGGTCTTGCCAGCCCACGTCCTGATCGCTGGTGGCACCCGAATCGTTACATTGCTCCCTCCTATCACGACAGGTGGTTCCAGAACCCTGACGGAGCGACCGCCTTTCACAGCGAGCCGCGGCTCAGGTGGCTCAGAGATGAGGGTGTTGTTGAAGATGGACGCCGACGATTTCCGAGTTGGCACTGGACCCCGACGCCTTTGGATCCGAAAGGGGGAACGGTGGCACGTGACGAGCGAGCGTGCGGCGTCTCCGTGCCCCTTCCGTGCCCCATCTGCTGACAAATCATGCAAAATGACGAGAAACGGCAAGAGCTGAAAACCGCGGTCTATCTGGACTTTCACGGATCGTCGCTGGTCGGAGACTCGTCCTCGGTGCCCCTCTCAAGGTGGAGACACGGGTTCGAATCCCGTTGGGGCTGCTCGCTGAGCTTGACCCCGTTTGCCGGGCCAGGCTTATGAGAGTTTGGTCGTGAGCCATCACAGCCGATGTCTTCGATCTCCGACTGGCTGCAGCCCTGGCGGCGGCGAACCACGGTCGGTCGCTCAGGAGCTAACAGGTGGCGCGGCCTCTCTGAGAGTCTTGAAGAGTCGGTTGAAGGCCCTGCCGAACTGACGTGAAGCCAGTGACGCCACTTCGATGAGATAGCGACCTTCGTCACTCACTGCGTGAGCAAGGATGCGTACGCGTCCGATCTCATCGGGTTCGACTGTCGCGGACAAGAGGATTGGCCTCATTCGGACCGGCGACAACATTCCTAGTAACCGATAGGCAGAGCGAGAGCCGAAGGCCGTCTCTACCCGGTCGGAGCTACGGGCAGTCACGGTGCCTCCGGTCCGCTCGCCAGCTTCAGTCAAGCACACAAGGACTCCCTCGGTTGAACCAGGGCTGAGCCACGAGTCGTTGTGCTCGTGTGAACCGGAGAAATCGTGCACCAGTAAAGGGTATTCGGAACGGCTTGACAGACAGATGGACCCGGCTGAGAGTCTGGCCGGACAGCCCGCCGCTAACAGAATCGGCCTCAGCAACCTCCAGACAGCCCGACTACTTTGGGCATCGGGCATGCTGGAGGTGCAGCGTCATGGAAGCGTACGAACGGCCCGAGCACTACAACTTCTGGGAGTGGTTCAGCGAATACCGAATCCCGATCGTGGCGGTGGGCGCATTGATCGTTGCGATCATCGTATTCATGTTGCTGCCTGGTGCCAGGGCTGTAGCTGACTGGCTGTGAGCGATTCCTCGTCCGGCACCGAAGCCGAAGCCGACCCGGCTCGGACCGTTCGTGCTGGCGGCGGTGTCGTCTGCGGAGGTCGTATCCTGCTCCGTCCTGCTCACCGACTGGCGTTGGCCTCGCATGCTCCGTGAAGACCAGATCCGGTGTCAATGTCATCGGCGGATTGGTACTTCTCGACACCTACTTTGTCGACCGAGACGTCCCCATTGCCATCGAAGTTGATCACGTAGTTCGTCGTGGATGGCGACTCCTTGAGCCATGGCCCGAGCGTCTCGGCGACACTATTGACGGTGGTTGTCAGCGGCCTGGTGAGGGTGCTCCAGGAATCTGCAGAAGGATACGCACCGGTCTGTGCTTTGTGCGCTGCCAGTGCTGCCTGAACTGACGTGGCGTCTGCCTCGCAGAAGCCACAAGATCGGCGTTCGGTGCAGCAGTAATAGACGTAAAAGAGCCTGGTGGAGTCACCGTGATATTCCTTGTGCACGCTGCTAGCAGCGAAGTCAACGTAAGCAGCGTCCCGAGTGTTAGAGGTCTGCGGCTCATGGTGTTTATCTCCCGGTCGGAACCCACATTGTGGTCCGGGTGACTAGACAGGAAGGTGATCCGTCACTAGCCGGGCGTGAGCAGACGCGACCAGACCCGCCCGGTCCTCGGGGCGGGTCTGTCGCTGCCCCCGGTGTCGACGCTACATCAAGCTGCGTGGCCCTCGCGCTCAGCCTCGTCGGCTACGGCGCCAGTTGCATCACACCCCTGACACAGCGACTCTCCGAGTGAATCCGGACAGTCTGTGGGCCGCACAGCTGATAGACGTGCCATCGCACTGCTTTCGGGAGAAGTTCGCGAGTGACCCGGCGCGGCCTGCTGCGACTGACGCTGCTCACGTCGGCTTCTCCGTGGACGCGACCTCCACGGGATCGAGATCGGGACGAGCGAGCCACGCCTGGTACTCGAAGAACGTCAGGGTCACCCACCGGCGCTCCCGGCGGGACCACACCCTGAAGGTGCTGTAGGGCGGGTGGCCCGTCACGGTCGAGGTGGTGCAAGGAGTCATCACAACCTCCCTCCCGCAGGACGAACCTGCTTAAGAACAGCGTACGCAGCGGCCCCCCGACTGGGCAGGGTCGAAGTGCTCTTGTCGCTCTCGATGCTTGGCCCAGAATCCCCATTCCTGACGAAAACACGTCCTGACGCCAGGCGTACCGTGGGCGAATGGGTAGCTCCTGGGGGACCTTCCCCCCGTTCATCGGGAGCACCCAGGGGGGCAACGGCGGGGCGTGGGGGCACTGTTCACCACGCGACGACCAGCCGCGTGCGTCCTGCGCCTCGCCGACCCCGAGTCTCGACTTGGGTTACCGGGTGCATCACCGTCATCCCATGTCTCGAATAGAAGAATAGGTTCATGAGGTTCGCTTGCTTCTGTGGACGACCACTGCGCTTCATCCCTTCCATTCGCCAGGGGAAAAGCTCCGATGGACGAATCCTCACGGCGGGCCATTGCTCCGAAGACGGATGGGTTGGCTCTGAAGGAAAGGGTCCGGTCGTGCTCGTTACGCCGATGCGGGGCCGAGTTACCAGAGCCAAAAAGGATGGAACCAGAGTTCCGATGTAGATTCTCGCAACGGTGAACGATGATCCCTGGTGAGATCACGAGGTCGAGGTTCCACGAGGCGTTCCATTGGTCCGTGTTCCGATTCGCAGTCCCGATATTTGACCGAGTCCGACCGGAAAAGCCCGGTTGTGTGCTCAGGGGTGAGATCAATCGCGCCGGGCCGGACCAAGTCACCCAGCTTCCACTGAGCGAAGGGCGTACGCTGGTCAAGTGCTCAGCAGCATCGGCTCCAAACAGGGTGAGTCTGTTGAGCCTGAGGCCTAACACAGCGATCACCGAGATTGTCTGGCATCGAAGTGTGTCGGGCTTTCTGGTGACCTTTACGACGTCGCCGATTGACGTCATGCCAGGCGGACGTACTGAGGCGCAGAAGCTCGCCGCCCTCGCTGGACTCAACTTGGTGGAGGACGAGAACCACGTCGCCCGATGGGTGAGAGACGTCGGAGCTTGGCCAGTTTCGGGTGGAAAGGATCAGAGCGCCGATGGAGCGCAGTGAGATCATCAGCCTCGCATTTCGCGCCGCGTCTCCCAGCATGGTCCTGGCCGAGGGTGACCTCTTCCAGAGGAACGACTGCTTAAGCCGCTAATGGATTTGCCGGGTTAGGCGGAAGGATGGGGGCACTCGGCGGGGTCTGAGCCGAGTCTCGATGCCCCCCCGGCACCATCACGCCGCCCCTCTGCATCAGGGCGACTCGCTGACGATAGGTGAGACCGCTTCGATTTTGAGTGACCACCGGGGCGGTGACAGCCAATAGTGTCAATGCGCCGGTCGAAGTGACATCATCGTCTTGTTTCACCACCCGCTCTCGACGTGCACTATCCAGGGGCGTACCGTGATCCGCCAGGTGGGTACCGACGGGACGAGACGCCGTCTCGTCTCTTGGGGAATGCCCACAGGGGCAGTCGTGGTGCGGGGCATAGGGATTCAGCCCCAGACGTCTCTACGCCCCCACCGCGTTCTCCGGTAGACGCGCCCACGTCCTCGGCGTACCGTGATGGTCGGGCTTCCTTCGAGGGAGACCCCCTCGCTTCGGGGGAAGTGGCGGGGTGCAGGCAACGCGTCGAGACAGACTCTTGCATCGACAGCGGCTCTGTACCCCGCCGTCCAACAAGGAGGTTCCGGTGACCGTCGCCGTGCAGCTCGATTTCCACAACGCGACAATCGAACGGTACGACGACATCAATGAAAGGATCGGGTTGCTGCCGGGCGGACCGGCTGCCGGGTCGCAGGAGCTCTTTCACTGGGTCATGGAGACCGAAGATGGTTTTCGTGTGGTTGATGTGTGGGAATCACGGGATGCGTTCGAGGACTTCGAGCACGCAAAGCTCAGGGCCATCTACCAAGAGGTCGGCATTGTCGATCCTCCCGAGATCCAGTTCTTCGAGGTCCACAACTACCTGGCCGGAGGACGCCGGAGGGGCTGACCTAACGCTCTAACAACGGGTCGGGTTCCTATCCCGTCACCTGGCCAAGGAGGGGTAGCCTCCCCCTCGGAGGGCCTTATGGCCGGGTATGAACTCGTCAGCATCGTGTGGCACAAACAGGACCACCAAATCGATCTGAACTACGTCCACGGCGAGCCCGATCACATGATTGCATCTGAGGTGATCACGGCAATGCTTGCCAAGGACGCCGGACTCGACGCTGTGCCGACACCGGATGACACCCGTCGCTGGGTGCAAAGACACCGATGGGCACCGTGACCGAGCGGACCCCTAGACGCGATCTACCTTCAGGCGTACCGTTCTCGTTGGGCGACAGGGTGAGTGTGCTCCTCGTTCATTGGGAACGCCCAGAGGAATGCCGGGGTACGGGCGGCGATTCCCGACGCGAGACCAGCCCCGCTGCTCTCGTGAACCACTGAGAGGGAGTTTCAGAATGGAAATGGACCCGACAATCATGGCGTTGCGCCGATTTGAGGAATCCGAGAAGGCCTACACGGCATTCACGGGGGACCTCTTGGAGAGTGGAGCGACGATCACTCCAGAACTTCGGGCACAGGCCAAAGCGCTCCGAGTAACTCTGGACAAGGCCCGAGGCGACTACCACGAGGCGCTCAGGGATTCGGGCCGGATGGTCCCGTTCACGCATTAGATCGACCGAGGTGCACCACACACCTGACGGCAGGACTAGGGAGGCTCCCGTCGCCAACGTCGCCCGGCCAGTCGAGCGGTGCTTCCATGTGATTCACAGAGGGGTTCGACGGTTAACCGGAGTCGCCCAGGTGACCAAACTCGATGGGTGCGATGCTCCCGCGCTTGCACGCCCAGCAGGCTCTTCCTTCGACAATCTGGTGTGTGGACTGGGCCACGGCCAATCATGATGGCGGCAGGAGTGACGGGAGGCACTTTGAGTAGTGTCCAACCCGACGCTCTCGCTCAGAGTGTCGGCTCTGCCTTCGTCTGGCTGATCTCCAACAAATGGCCGTCAGGGTCACGAAAGAAGCAGCGGACCTCCCATTCGTACTCCACCGGAGGCGAGAGGAACTCGGCCCCTCTCCCGACTAGCACCTGATAGGTGTCCCAACAGTCCGGCACCTTGATCGTCAGTTCGTGGCTGACCGAGTGCTCATCGGTGGGAGGCCGGAACGTGATCGTGGGCTTGTCCGGCGTCGGCCCACCTCCAGTCACGAGCACTAGCCAGGTGCCCTCAAACTGCATCACGGCCGAAGTGCCACCGTACTGGCGAATCTCCGTGGCACCGAGCACGTCCCTGTAGAAGGCCCGAGCCCGATCGAGGTCCCCCACGACGAGGAGGACGGACATCTCGACGCCCTGAACCGGAAAGTCCTGGTCCTTCATCCTTGGTCGCTCGTTGTCACCGGCTCATCATTGCCGCTTCACCCGCCCGGTGCCCAGGTACGAGCCCAAGGGCCGTGACGGGGAACTCAATGACGACGGCAAAGCGCGACCCGGATATCACACAGCGGTCTTTGTCACCGCCCCGGCCAAACGCCCCAAACCTACCTGCATTCGGGTCTTTGGTCTCTGGAGCGTCTCAGTGGCATCGTCCTACGGTCTTCTTGTGCGGACACATATGCCCATTCAGCTACAGGACGACGAGGCGATTGGTGGGCCTGTCCTCGGTGCGGAGCACCATCATGTGAAGACGTTCCCTTGCGGCAGGGTATGCGAGCACAAGGGCTGCGGTACCCGTCTGTCGGTCTACAACCAGAAGTCCCTATGCGCTGCCCATGATGACCGGGGCGCTCCTCTGTGCGTACACGTTGCCCGGACGGCGTCTCGCCCGACAGCTGGTTCCTCCCACAGGGGAGCCTGAGCGCCGACAGCCGACGCAGCGCTCGGTCCAGGAACGTAAGTTGTGATTCGTCCACCCACCAGCAAAGGAGGGGCCATGGCCACCGAGACCCCGACACCACCCCAGATCGCGTCCACGCCACCCAAGGCCCCCGCAGCCACGCCACTCAAGGTTGCACATGCCATCTTCGACGTCTTGGGCGAGAAGGACCTTGACGCGCTTTCGGAGTTCCACACCGACGAGACCGTGGACGACTTCGTGGCCATCGGAGAGATCCGAGGCGAGACGTCCATCCGGCGGTTCTTCGCCGAACTGTTCGCCGCTTTCCCCGACTTTGAGATCACCGCCGACCGGATCGTGGCTGATCGTTCCACGGCCGTGGTTCAGTGGCATGCGACCGGGACCTTCTCCGGTGGGAGGTACCAAGGCATCGAACCCACTGGTAAGCACGTCGAGACTCGTGGCATTGATTTCATGGAGATCACCGACGGCCGAGTTGCGCGCGACACGATTTACTACGACGGAGCCTCCTTCGCCCGTCAGATCGGCATGCTCCCGAGCCCTGGATCGGGAGCGGAAAAGGTCATGCGATCGGTATTCAACGCCGTGACCCGATTGCGTCAGCGACTCCCGTAAGAACACCCATTATCGATTCCCATGCCAGGTTCCCCGTCCAGGAGAGATGACCCATGGCCGTTGTCGGCGATCGAGTTCGTGTTGCATCCACCAAGGTCGACCAGGCTCCACGCGACGGCGTGGTGACCGGCGTCACCGGACAGCTCCTTCGCATCAAGTAGTCGTCAGAGGAGGAGTCGACGGTCATCCCCGGGCCTGGAGCCGTTGCCCTCGTCGGCAAGATGAGGAAGTCATCAGGCAAGAAGGCCCGGCCAAGTCGGCGAAGCAAACCACAAGGGAGCCGACGCGGTAGGAAAGCGATGGATCGACCTTGAAGAAGGCGGGGTGCAGATCCGCTGTCGAACGCCAGCGGAGGGCGTTCGATGGGCTACCTGCACCCCGCCAGCCGATTCCCTGAGGCCATTGGGGGCATGTCTCGGGGATGGCCAGGACTTACGGTACGCCCCGACGGATGTTGCTCCTAGGGTCCTTGGCCACATCGTGGGCTTGGCGTACGAACGCGACTGAGGCGCGGGGAACTTGACCGGCGATCCCTGCGCCCAATCGCGGCGGCGCCCCGAACTGCCTAGGCCTCACGCTACGCCTCGATGTTCGGATAGTCCATGGCCAAGTGGTCAGAGAGGCCCAAGTCCTTTCAGAGACTTTCGACCCTGTTGCCGTTGCGCCCTCGGATGGATCATGGGAGTAGGCGGTGAGGTGGCGGGTGGTCACCAATGCCCATTGGAGTCCCGCTCCTTGCCGCCTTCTACTGGTCGGGAGGCTGCCGGGCCGTGGCGCAGATCGAGAGCATCAGTTGTCGACTTGCTCAAGGCGACGACAGTCGCTTGGCGTGGTTCGTGGTCACCGACTCGGACGGCATCGAGGAGTACCATCACGGAACGCTCCTGGACGCGAGCGAACTGGCAGACGCTCACGGCCTCGCAATCATCCCCACCATGGGTGGATGGTTCCGATGGGTCCGAGACGCTGGGACTTGGTGGGTGCCACACATCTAGGGGCGGTCCAGTCTCATGACGGTCCGAGTGCAGTGTTCTTGGGGGACAGTGAGCCCTCGGGTCCACCTCCCGCTCAACCGGTCCAGGAACGCCTTGCGGGCTGGAGCAGGGATACCGAACGGTCTGTGCCAGAAGCTCACCGAGATCCGACTCGGATTGTTCCGCCATGAGCAATGGAGTTTACGAGATCAACGGATCGCACCGGGCATGCGATTAGTAGCCCGATCATTCGTGATAAAGAGGTGTTCAGGGAATGTCGATGTGCATCCGTTGGCCCGGGTAGAACTCGGTCTTCACCATCTGATCACCGGTGAAACCAACTCTCTCGTAGAACGTCAGGGCGTGGGGGTTGGCGGTAACCGCCAGCCGGTCGAACCCTCGCTCTTTCGCTATGTCTACGGCATCGAGGACCAGCTCCCACCCGATTCCTCTCCGCATCCATTTCGGGTCGACGAAGAGATCCTCCAACTCGATGACGTCGTCCTTGACGAGCCATGAGGCAAAGCCGACAGCTTTGCGACTTTCTGGTGCGATGGCCACCCGGGTGCGTCCCTGTCGAACGCTGAGCTCTGAAAGGACCAATGACTCGGGGTGGGCAAGCAGGTGGTCCCGGTCTCCGTCGTTCGAAAGCGATGCACTACGGAAGATAACCGTCAGGGATTCCATGTCGGAAAGCAGTGCGGTACGGATAGTAACGATCACCCACCAATCATGACTGGTGTCCGATGCCGAGTGATAAAAGGCTCGGCATGTTTGGATGAAACGTCCGCCGTCTGTGTTGCGTCTGCTTGTCACCAGGCTGCGGTCAGCCGGATCTGGCGTTCACGGAACTCGCCACCTCCGGCGACGAGTTCATCACCTGGTTTCGTGGGCAAGTCAAGGATTTGACTGGCGTCGACCTCGGCGCTCCTCCCGAAAGCCCACCGCCCGACGTGCTGGTCGACTGGACCCCCTGAAGAGCGACCTCCCCCCTGTCGGGACATCACCAGCAGCGAGGGGTTCTCTGGGTTGGAGGTCGTTTCGCCCTACCTCCTTGCGAGGAGGGTGCTGCCCAAGGCACCCGGGCGGGCGAAGGGTGCCGTCGTGCCACCAAGTCGATCGGCCGATCCTCTTCCACTCGCCACTGGCGAATGACACGTATCACAGCGCCTCCTCGACTCGCCGACGTGTCGCATCTAACGGCCCGTGATCGGCTCATGTGCTTTGGGAACGGTAACCAGCAATGGCTTCGATCATGGCAGTCCGCTGCGGTTCTAGCCACGCGTCATCCGCCCTGGCTCTCTCCTCGCCGTGAGCACCTTGCCAGTTGTCTATCCAGACTCTGACCCCCTTGGCGATCTCGCCTTGAATATGAGCGAGCATCTGTTGCCGCTGAGCGAAAATCGCATTGACCAGCTCCTCTGCATCCTCAGGGTCGACGCCATAGGCGTTCACGAATCGCCGAAGTCGGTCGACACCATCGTGCGTGCTCGGATGGTGATGCCTCGTCTGAGGAGCGCTCAGCGGTGCCCATCCTCTGACGGTGATGGCCACGTCCCACAAGGCTCGACCTGGTGCCGCCAGATCAAAGTCAATGAGCGCCACTGGCCGACCGTCGCGGAAGACGACATTCTCGGGTGACACGTCGTTGTGACACACCACAGAACCGTCGAGCGGATCAGCGAAGTCACTCATCCAAGTCATGACATTGGCTGGAGAGAAGTCTGCGACCGCCTCGTGGTACCGGCGTAGCAGTCGGGCCACGTCGGTCAGGACGTCATCGGTCATTGCCCAGGCCGGGTAGGGCGGTAACGGCACTAAGCCTTCGGTAAATGACAATACCTCTCTGCCACGCTCGTCACTACCGAGGTAGCGGGGGGCACCATCGAATCCCACGCTCTCCAAATGCAGCAAGAGTGTGTGGACCGCCTCAGATGAAACCTTGATTGGACGTCGCACGGTGTTTCCGACGCGCACGACCTTCCCAGCATTGTCCATGCCTCCGACAAGAGGTTCTTCTTCATCCAGCGTCATATCGCCCTTGCATCCCGGTGCAGTCTGACCTGTCGGCGACCCACCAAGTTCAACGTCGAAAGAGCTGCTTGGTGAGCTGGATCTGGCCGACGTGCTCCCGAGCATGTCCGTAGTTCCCGATGAGCCACGTAAGTCCAGATCGCTCTTCCTCTGGCGGATGCGTCGGTAGGGATAAGCGCGCTCGGAGGCGATCGCTGTCGATCCGTGGTCCCACCATGGCGATGAGGAGATCTACCTGTTCGAGGTCGCCGCTGACCATGGCCATCGTCTGCCACGGGTGACTGAACTCGGCGTCGCGGTCCCATTGAGCAGCGACACCGACGACAGCTCGGATTGTCTCCGCCTCAGATCCGATTAGGTGGGTGACAATCGTGGCGACGGTGTTGGTACCAGAGCCTGGGGTCCAGTTGAGACCAGCGTCGTCAAGACCCGCTATCTCCTCTCGGATCTGATCGTGAACTTGCTTGAAGAGGACTAGGACCGTGGACGCCACGTCCGATGCTCCGACTGGTTCTGCAGGGATGGGCATGGAACATTGTGGCGCAGATGCAGTAGGGCGTGACCGCCGGGATAGACAAACAAGGTGCCACGGCCCGAGCACGTTGTGGTCGGGCGTGAATCGGATCGTCTCCGTGGCAATATGACGTAATGCGCGACGGCGTGGTGATTCGGACTTCGGTGCCCGGGGATCGAAATGCCATCTTGGACCTCGTTCTCGAAGCGTTCACGAGTGGTGAACATCATGGGCGCGAAGAGGTTGACATCGTCGTCTCCACTTGGGAGGCGAACCCGGGTCCCTCAGACCTCGAACTTGTCGCGACGGAGGGCCAGGAGATTCTGGGGCACGTACTGGCTGCATGGGGACATCTCGGTGGTCGGGAAGTGGTGGGAGTTGCCCCGTTAGCGGTGGCTCCTTCTCATCAGGGCCTGGGCATTGGCATCGCACTCATGACCGAGCTTCTACGCCGCGCCGAAGCGGACGCACTTCCCTTGCTCGTTCTTCTTGGCGACCCTAGCTTCTACCAACGCTTCGGCTTCGAGCCCTCTGGGCCATTGGGAATCTGTTATCGCCCCGTGGGGGAGGGCAATCCACACTTTCAAATGCGTCGGTTCGAAGGCTACGACGAGTCTTATCGAGGCGACTTCACTTACTGCTGGGAATCTAAACCTGTTGAGGGGTCTACCACCGACCGATCTGCGACGTAACGCTTAGGACGCGACCACCCATATCGCAACAGACCATCACGTCGGCGAATAACGAATACTCGATGCAACACGTTCTTGTATGATGCTGTTTGCGGCCAAGACACGTGAGGTTCCGCCTACTCCTTGCCACATTCCCCACTGTATTTATCGCGTTGTGCCGAAAGCCTCTATTTGCATCGAGTACTCCATGACACAGTCGAAGTGTCCTTCCCCCGATGAGGCCGCTGGGGGGATGCGCCTCATCGGGGAAGGCAGTTCGTGTGGCAAGTAGCGAGCTGATCGGACTCTCTGATCTGTCGTTTGCCCAATCCGTCCCCGCACGGCGTCGTACCGCTTTTGACATGGAGGCTGAGTGGGGAAAGAAGGTGAAGTAGATGCAAGTACGGAACGAGACCATTGGTGGAACAGTTCCGACCGATCAAGACCGGAAGCCACGAAGGTTTCTATCTGGCCGAGTCTGTGCGGAGCCCGAATGTAGTACTCGCCTTTCCATCTACAACGACAGCGAATACTGCTCACTTCACAGGCCACCGGTGGTACGTCACGTGTGGAGCTAGGCCTTGAGAACGTCGCTCTAGGCCACCACTACACAGGGCGGGTAGGTGACTCAGGACCCTCGTCCTCTGCGAGCTGCCCCGACCACTGCCGAACACAATGCTCACAGATCGACGCACCGTTACCGGTGAAGAGTTGACCTGTCTCAGGTGGTTGGCGGCCGCAGAAGGAACAGCCTACGCCCGCAACAAGTAATCCCTTCCTCGTTCCTACGGCCCATGACCTCGCTCGACGCGGACGTTCTGAGGCAGCCGAGGGGTGCCCCGCGATTGGTTGATCGTGGAGAACAGCCAGCACCACTCCCCGGGTCTCGTCAAGGCCTGCCTCCAAACTGACGAGGACCCGCGCGCCGACTCCCTCGCCTTCACGAACGATCCCCAGCAGGATGTGCTCGGTGCCGATGTAGTTGTGACCGAGCTGCAGAGCCTCCCGCATTGCCAGTTCGAGCACTCTCTTCGCTCGTGGCGTGAACGGTGGTGACCCAGTTGGGTTCTTTTCGCCAATCCCAACGATCTCTTCAACCGTGTCGCGCGCATCTTCAAGCGTGACGTCCATCCGCTCCAGAGATGTTGCGGCGACCCCTTCGCCCTCGTGGATGAGACCAAGGAGCAGGTGCTCAGTTCCGATGAAGTTGTGGTTGAGAAGACGAGCTTCCTCCTGGGCCAGCACGAGGACCCGACGGGCACGGTGGGTGAAGCGCTCGAACACGGGCCATATCCTCTCACCTCCCAGCCCACCAGGGCCCATGGCCGGAACAGTGTCATGCTTTCCGCGTGGGCAAGCTCCGCCCGAACGGTGGTCAGCGGATCGTCCTTGTCGTCGCCCGGGGAGAGGCCGCCTTCGAGGTGGAATCACCCCAAGTGCAACATGCCGAGTGCCAAGTCGATGGCTTCGT
>CAVXRN010000002.1:0-1804207 GCA_963764205.1 uncultured Acidimicrobiales bacterium | reverse complement strand
ACATCGACTCCATCGTCCAGATCCTGAGGGAGTATCGGGCGAGCCTCGCCTCCTAGACGTTGTCATCGAACTCCGTGTCCTATCTCCTGGACACACCGGAGACGGAGTTTCCAATCATTCGTCTGCGGTTCGCTCGTCCCGAAGCGAAACTGATGGCCCTTAGCGTCATCGATCGACACTAAAAAGGAAGAAGTTGACAGCAGTGGGACTGACGAAATGATTCCATTCCTGGAAGAGGCAAGGGTCGATGAGCGGGACGTCGAGTTCGAGACGTAGCGTTGGCGCCGGATCTTGGCGTACGCATCGAGCCCACCCACGGAGTCAGTCTCGGAAACCGGCGGATAGCCCGACTACCCTTGGGATCGGACATGCATGAGGTGAGGCACTATGGAAGCCTACGAACGGCCCGAGCACTACAGCTTCTGGGAGTGGGTCAACGAGTACCGGATCCCGATCGTCGCGGTGGGCGCATTGATCGTTGCGATCATCGTCTTCATGTTGCTGCCCGGTGCCAGGGTCGTAGCTGACTGGCTCTGAACCTGGCCGACGGGGGCGCCGCCGCTGTCGAAACAACCTCCACGGCAATGAGCCTGAACCTTCACCGGTTCGGGCTGGCTGCATCTTGGTCCACCGACCCGACCGGGCGACGACCCGGAAACGGCACCTAGGGATGATCGTCTGCTGGTCTCCCTGTCGCGGCCGCCGGACCGGGAGATCCCCTGTGGTGAGGGTCATAGGTAACAACACCATCAGCACGAAACTAGGGATAAGAACCCATGGGCCAACCAGGTGGAGGATGGCCGTGATAGCAAGTCCCGCCCCAGCCAGTCCGCAGGCGGCTTCCGCTACCCCCGAAGGCCCCTTGAATCGACCCTGCTGGCTAGTTCGCCACTGCTCCCGTGTGTACTCAGGAGGCAATAGGCGCAGCCGCTTTAGAAGCGACAATCCGAACGGCTCTCTGTTCCAACCGGTTGGTTCAACCAGTGGTGCTGTCGGTATGGTCAGGAAAACGGGCGAAGACTGTGGGCGCTGGTGGTGGAGGCGGTGGTGCCACATAGTCGGGGTGCAGTTCAGGGGCGTACCACTTCCCGTCAGATGCCACCCACCAGCCAGGCCCCGGCGTTGACATCGCTTGGGGAGTTCAGGCGGCCGACTCCGAGCTTGCCGCCAGCGAACGAGAACCAGGATTCCCGACCCCACCACTACCCACGTCAGGGTTCTGAAGAACGCCGATGTCCCAACTAGGGGCCTTGCCGTTCTTGTACAGAGCGACAGCTATGGCGAACAGAACAACCCAGAGGACGGCCAGGAGCAACCATGCGCGAGCTAGGAGCGCCAGTTGTTGCCGCGGCGTGCCCCGCTTGTCTCGCATCGCCTCTAGTCAAGCAGGTCAGCGATTTCCCGGATCCACGAGACCAGCGGTCGGCTTTCCCAGCGGCCATGGCTGGTGCTGGGCGGGCCACGCGGGCAACCCATGCCTTGAACAGAAATCACGGTCCTTCTCGTCGGTCGTCCAGCCCTTTACCCATGCGCGATGTTGGATGATGTCGTTGACGGGCGGGATGAACCTCCGGACCTGGGCGTGGCCGCGAGTCACGGACCGACCTTGAAACAGTGCGGGGTGCAGATCCGCTCTCGAACGCCCGCCAAAGGCCGTTCGATGGGATGACCCTGCACCCCGCCAGCCGATCCCCTGGGCTAAAGGGGGCATGTCTAGGAGGGCTGAAGAGCCCACGGCATGCTCCCAGGAGAATGATGCTCCTTAGGGTCCTTCGCCCCATCGAGAGATTGAACGGTGACAGAGGCGCAGGGAACTTGACCTCGATCCCTGCGACCGATCGCGGCGGCGCGCCCCCGAACCGCCGAGGTCTCACGGTACGCCTGGGTGTTCGTATAGTCCATGGTCACGGGGGCAGAGGTCTGGGGTCCCTGGGTCCTTTCAGAGACTTTCGACCCTGTTGGCGCCTCATCCTCGGATAGATCAAACATGGGTGTAGCCGGTGAGGTGGCGGGTGGTCACCAATGTCCATTGGAGTCCCGCTCCTTGCCGCCTGCTACGGCTTGGGGAGGTGCCGGATCGTTGGCGCAGATCGAGAGCATCAGTTGTCGACTTGCTCAAGGCGATGACAGTCGCTTGGCGTGGTTCGTGGTTACCGACTCACACGCATTGAGGAGCACCACCAAGGAACTCTCCTCGACGCGAGCGAACGGGGATACGCTCGCGCACGGCCTCGCAATCGTCCCCACGCTGGGCGGATGGTTCAGATGGGTGCGAGACGCTGGAACCTGGTGGGTGCCTCACCTCTAGGGCGGGGGCGGGAGCCTAATCACACCCTGGCCCAACCTGCCCCTACGCCCGCAAACATGGCCGTCGACGAAGAAGCGCTCACCTGCGATGGCTGTGGCAAGAGGTTCCGGATGCTCGATCCTCAGGACACAGACACCGCTGCCGGTCTTCGGGGTGCCGCCGCTGGTCACGGCTGGACGGATTACAGCGATCAGGATCTCTGCAATCCCTGCTCTGGGGCATGAGTCACCCCACTGGGAGGCCACCAGCCCTACGTGACCGGGGCGCCACCCTGGGCGTAGGGACCGGCGGGTATCCTTACGCCCTATCGCGGCGACGCACGCCCTCGGGACTGCCAACGACCGCCTCTGTGGTCTGGCCAGCCCACGTCCAGATCGCTCGTGGCTCCCGATTCGTTACATTGCTCCCTCGTATCACGACAGGTGGTTCCAGAACCCTGACGGACCGACCTTCTTCACAGTGAGCGACGGCTCAGGTGGCTCAGGTGGCTCAGAGATGATGGTGTTGTTGAAGATGGACGCCGGCGTGTTTCGAGGTGGCACTGGACCCCGACGCTTTGGATCCGAAAGGGGAGTGGTAGCGTGTGACGAGCGAGCGTGCGGCGTCTCCTGCCCCTTCCGTGCCCCATCTGCTGACAAATCATGCAAAATGACGAGAAACGGCAAGAGCTCAAACTCCTGCCTATCTGGACTTTCACGGATCGTCGCTGGTCGGAAACTCGTCCTCGGTGCCCCTCTCAAGGTGGAGACCGGGGTTCGAATCCCGTTGGGCTGCCAGATGAGCTTGAACCCGCTTGCCGGGCCAGGCTTATGAGAGTTTGGTCGTGAGCTACCTGGAGGTAGGCGGATTACCTTCCGGCGCTGGCGGTCGAATCGATACAGAATCGGCAGCACCCGGAGATCCTTCGGTCGTCCGGCAGCCTCTTTGGAGCGGATGACGTCGCTGAGGTCGGCGACCATGACGTCGACGGCGTCGACCCTCATTCTGTGAGCCCTCAGTGCAAGCTCTTCGTATCCGCCTGCAATGCCGCTGGGCGTAAACGACAGATCGAACTCACCGAAGGCGCAGATGAGATTCCAGACCGGCGACGCTGCGAGTGACCGGCCGTCGTGGTCAAACGGGAGCCCTCCGTCGACGGCATCCGTGCGTATCCGAGCTCCGAGTTCCTTGAGCGCTGCTGAGAGTCGAGTGAGATTCTCGAGCGAGGAGTCCGGTGTCAGATCGATATCCCTGGTGGCCGGAATGGGAGCACGCTGAGCGATTGCGCGAACGCGCCGATAACGACAAACTTGACGTGGTGGCGGTTCAGGACGTCGACGATGGCTGCCGCGTTCAGGGACTGCGTCATGGGAGAGGTCACCAGCACGAACGAGCTCTGCATTGCGCCAGGCTTCGATCTGTTGGTCCCTGCGCCGACGCTCTCTGGGACTACGCCTGGAATCGAGCGCGGCGAGCACCTCGTCATGCGTATCACTCGGGACGAGGCGCATGCTCAGCTCGAATCCGGCTGCATTCAAGAGTCGCATCAGAGTCGGAATGGTCGGCTGCCGGCGGTCGCGTTCGTATGCCGAGATCATCGTTGCAGGCACCCCCGCCCGTTGACTGAGCTGTCCTTGGCTCAGACCACTCTTGATCCGTGCCAGTTGCAGCAATGCCGCCGCCGGTGAGGGGGTATGAGACGATTGTGCCATAGCACAATTGTATCAGCTTGGGGAACTTGTTCATCCGAGTCCCGTCAAAAGCCGGTACCGGGTCCAGCACGTGCAGCGGGGGTTTCGGGGCCTGAATCGGCTCAGCTGTCCCCCCCGCCAGGGTGCAGAACAGTATTCGGAGGGGCAAGGACGATCGGTGCCCCTTCGACCCGCGCAAGGGTGTTCGCACATTGCCACGTTGGGACTGCCAGGTGTCATTGTGCGAACACCAGTCCTGCTGGGAGATTTGTTCGCCTGATCGACCTGCGCCCGACCGTTCTCGGTGGAGCGCACGACCTTGAATGTGGGAATCACTCGCTCGCGCCCCTCAACCCTGAGTTCATGAACGAGGGATTGGGCTAAGTCCTTGCGGATCGGCGCCTGGGCATGGCGTGCTGCAGCCTTCAGCTCTTGCCGGAGGCCACTGATCTCATCGGGGGTGGGGAGAGGTCGTCCCCCGCGGCGGCTGCCGCCAAAAGACGTGCTTCTCGGGCGCGAAGGGCTGCAGCCTGCTCGCCGAGGTGGCGTACCCGCTCGCCGAACATGTCCTCTGTGACAGCCCCGTTTTCGAAGGCGCCCATATACCGGTTGATGGCGGATTCCGTCTTGCCTAGCTCGGTTCTGACTGCCGCCAATTCGTCATCAAACTGGCGCGAATTGGACTTTGTATGTCGGTGGGCTTCATTGGCGGCATCGAGGAGACGCTGGGGATCGCCGTAGAGCTCCACAAGCGCGTCGAATACGGCTTCTTCGAGCTCATCAGCCCGAAGACGGTCTCCGGTGCATCCTTTGGCGCCATAGCGCTGGCGGGTCGAGCACACGGAGTAGCGATAGCGGTGGCGTTTGCAGTCGCACACGCTCCGACGTATCTCCCGTTGCATCGGTGACACGTGATGAGTCCGGCGAGCACGTATTCCGGGTGACGATTGCCGAAACGCTCGGTGATCCCTCGCTGCGCTCTTCGAGTAGGTCCTGCGCCCGCTCAAACAAGACCGGGTCAATGAAGGGCTCCTTGCCGTTGCTATACCACTTTCGCGAAAGAAGACCTCTCCGAGGCAGGAAGGGTTGCGCAGAATGTCGAGGATGCCTTTGGTCCCCCAAAGTCGCCCGACCCGGGTCGGTATCCGTCTGCGTTCAGCTCGGCTGCAATGGTTGTGGTACCAAGGCGGTCGTTGGCGCAGCGATCGAAGATTCGCTCGATGAGTGGGAACTCGGCGGGCTCGACGCTCAGACGCTTCTCGGCATCGAGGGCGAGGCCGTAGGGGATCGGTCCGCCCAGCCACGCGCCCCTGGCGGCCTTCCGCTCCATCCCGTTGATGACGCGGTCGATGATGGTGGCCCGTTCGAACTCGGCGAAGACCCCAAGCAGCTCCGCCCGTCCTAGCCCCGAGGTGCGAAGAACTCGAGTGCGATGTTGTCGGGGTCTCGAAATGACAACGCCGAGTAGGAAGGTGCGTCCACGATGCCACCGTTGGGGATGCCGAGCTCGTTCAGGCGCATTTCCCACGCTCTTAACTCATCGCGGTTGGCACAGCCGAAAGCCAGATGATCGAGGCCCGGCCGGCGCTCGTTGAACGGCTGAGTGCTGTTCAAATCAGGGAACTGAGTTAGACCGACGATTGTGTCGCCCGTAAGCCAAGCGACACGCTTGAAAGGTCCTGCGTCCTCGTCAAGGATCGGGTCCGAGCCTAACAGAGCCTTGTACCAAGGCACACTCCGTTCGAGGCTCGTAACCGTTAGCGCCACGTGAGTAATCGCAGGGAACTCTGGCATGTCTTTTCGGCACCTCGTGAAGGCAGCGAATGCTGCGTCTTTTGGCTGGCAACTCTCTGGGAGCAGAAGCTATCTGGCAGCGCAAGTCCCCGCGTGAAATTTGTCGATACCGGACGTGACGGGAATCCATCTTGACCGGGCGCGAGGTGCCGATCCCGACGGGTCGCAGATCGGTCTGGCCGACGGGCTAGTGCGACAGGTAGTCGGGGATACCGGATCGGTGCTGACGGCCGTCCCTCTACCGCGTCGGGGTGAGAATCCCGGTGTCGAGGAATCGCGCGATATCGACGACCGGCACACTGAGGCGCACGTCCACCACGACGATCGTCAGCCCCACGGCACCCTTGTTCGACTAGGCCCGTCTGGTCGTTGCTGGCTCCTGGATTCCGTACTCCGGTCCGACGAGGAACAACCTGGACCGCATGCCCAACTACTCGTGATCACCTTTGTCGCTGGTGGATGCAGACGAGAGTGATACCGGACGCGCGACCGCAGCCGACGAACGGGCAGCGGTTTCTGAGCCACGCCGGGGGGGCGAGAGGGATCCCCGACGACCAGATGCCCAACGCCCTGGCGTCAGCACGCAAATGCTGTCGGGTCAGGTATTCGTCCGATGGTGTGTGCTCGGGAGTTGGTGAACCATATTGCCCCGTCTGGGCCCGTCGTGATCCCGTAGGGAGCGCCGAGGGCCGAACTTGTGCAGTTCGTGATAACGCCTGAGGTGGTGATCCGGCCGATTGCGCTTTGGAGCCCGAAACTCGTGAACCACAATCCCCCGTCGGGCCCCGTTGTGATGTCCTGGGGGCCTGTTCCGTAAGCCTCGGGCTCGGGGACCGGATAGTCGGTAAAAACCCCCGTAGTCGTCATCCGGACGATGGATCGATAGGCGTAAAGTTCGCAACCTCCGCTCGCCGGCGTACAGAACCCCGTGTTGCTTGTGAACCACAAGGCGCCGTCTGGCCCAGTCTCGATGTCAGTGGCGCCGGACGGGAAAGGAGCGGAGTAGGTCGCGGTGACAACGCCCAAGGTTGTCATGCGGCTGACGGAGGCCTGGCCTGGGCCCCCGGGCGTGGGGAAGTCGAACGTCGTGTACCACAACGCGCCGTCGGGTCCCGTTGTGAGGGTCGTCGGGGATGAGCCATTGGGGACGGGGAACTCGGTGATCACACCCGCCGTCGTGATGCGGCCTATGGCTGGTGGCGCAGTGATCGGAAACCAGAGGGCTCCGTCGGGTCCGATGGTGAGGTTTCCGGGCGACCCCGTGCTCAGGTGATACGTGGTGATCGCAAGGTGATTGAGCGTGCGCGCGCCGGGAGTCGCCGGAACACTGATCCGGTCGATGGTGGCTCCCGTGCTCACGAGCGGATTGCCGCTGGCGGCAGTCGAGTTAGTGGTGAACCAAAGGGCCCTGTCGGGCCCCATTGTGATCCTGTTCTCCGCAGTCGTCATGCGGTAGACGTTGGTGACCAGCCCCGTCGTCGTCATTCGGCCGATGCAACCTCCGGCGAACCACAGTGCGCCGTCGGGCCCCGTTGTGATACTCGTCGGCCCGCTTGGGCCTCGATAGACGATATCGCCCCGACGGTTATGGTGTTCCGCACCACAGATCCCGCGATGGCTGATGGGGGCAGTCTCCAGAAGGCTGCCTGCCCTGGTTGACGCTGTCCTCATCGTGCTCGACCGAAATGGGCTCGCCGACGTCGGAAGGGCTGTGCTCACCAACAACGCCATACCTACTACCGAAGCGACAAGTAGTCGGAACCAGCGTCAGCGAAGCCACGCTTCGGCTTCCCACCCGCCACGGCCTCGGCATGGTCCCACCCCCGCAGTTGGCTGTGCGGACAGCAACCTTAGCCACGCGGTGGCCTCGTGTCCCGTGCCCCTCGCGATGCCATCCGACGGGTCTGGAACCGGGAGCAGGTCGTCGCACTGCGGTAGGCGTTCAGACCACCCGCTATCGGGTGCCCGTCACGTCCGTCCGGAATGGTGGACACCGGAGCGGGGACGATATTGGCCCCGAGGCGCCACTCATTCCCCCCATTTGGCCAACGTCCCTGGTCAAGGATGGGGGGTCGTGTTACTTGTCCGCCGTCCCCCGTCACGCGCGACTCAGGACGACGCCGATACTGGATGGATCGACTCTCGACGGAGGCGGGGGGATCCACTCGTCCTGCCCTGACCGGTCGAATCGACATTGCGAGCGCTAGCGAATCAGGGTCGACCCTCGGCTCTAGATCAACCCGTATTCGCCTGGTCCAGTCCGACTCCGAGCAACCTAACGGTCCCCGTTGCCGGCACGAAAAACGGTGTTCGGAGGGCTGAGCACGATCGGTGGCCCTTCGACCAGCGCAAGGGTGTTCGCACATTGCCACGGTGGGACTGCCACCTGGCCTGAACCCCGTTTGGCGGACCGCTCCTTTGAGAACGGCTGCCCTATGGGAAGATTGGGCCCTGCAGTCAGCAACTGACGAGAGCCGGGTACCCCCGGACCTTGGTCTTGTTGCCCGCGCCGACAGATCGACGCTGAGCTCACGTTCGAGGTGGAATCACCCCAAGTGCAACATGCCGAGTGCCAAGTCGATGGCTTCGTCAAAACCGGTTGATCTGCCTTTGACGTAGGCACGCTGAAATTCGTCATTGCCCAGATGCGCACTGGCCTTGTCGATGCTCACCTGGCGCAACGGCTCATAGTAGAGAAGCCACGATTGCCCTATCTGATCGAGACTCGCCTGAGCGACACCGTGGAGCTCGGCGGCGCGCCACCAGTCGCCGAGATCCACAGCAAGACAAGCCAAACCAAGGATCGAGTAGGCAAGGCCAAAGCGATCGCCGCTGCGTCGACTTATGCGCAGCCCCTCCTCGAGCATGTCCCTGGCGCCCTCGAAATCACCTTCCTCGCGTAATGTCAGGCCCAGGTTGATCTTCACGTGGTACGTCGCCACACCGCAAGCTTGCAAGGCTTGTGAAGAGAGTTCGAGGTGCTCGCGAGCGCCAGAGATGTCCCCGCCTTGTAACGCGAAGACACCAGCGGTGTTATGGAAGTCCGCCGTAAAGAAAAGATTGCCGGATCGTTCGGTGCACGCGATTGCCTCTGTAAAGAGGGCTTGTGTCCGGACGGGATCGAGTACTTGGCTGCACATAAGGTCTAGGCCTAAGGCGACAGCCAGCAGATCGTCGTCGTCGAATGACCGGGCTCGCTCGACACATTCTTTGCCGAGGGGGAATGCTGTTTCCGGATGTCCGGAGAAATAGTAGGCGCCGCCCAGCACGACGAGGGAGCGTACGTATAGCCGCTCATCGTCGACACGGCGTGCGATCTCGACGGCCCGTTCGGCGAGGTCGTGTGCAGTTTGTATGTCGACGTGGCGAGCCACCAAGGAGGCGGTGACGAGGGCGTTCACCAAAAGCTCGGGCTCCGCGTCTGCCTCTGGGCGTTCCAGTGCCGGCATGAGAAGCCTGAACGCCTCCTCTCGTCGGGAACGTGCCAACCAGAAGTACCTGAGTGCTCCCGCGAAGCGCAGCACCGTCGTGGTCCCACTCGAGGAGTCCGCGGCATGTTCGATGGCGCGCCGGACATTGGAGTGGTCATTGTCAAGCCGAGTGAGCCACTGCCCCTGATCATGCCCGGCGAGATGCGGTGCGGCCAGCTCGGCAACCGAGAGGAAGTGCTTGCAGTGAGCTGCTGCCACTGTGGCTGCTTCGTCCTCGTCGAGCTCGACGAGTCGCTCGACAGCGAACTGACGGATGGTCTCGAGCAGCCGGTAGCGGAAGGCTCTGTCTGTCGGTTCAGCTATCACGAGACTTTTGTCCACGAGAGACCCGAGGAGGTCGGTCACATCGAAGATCTCGATCTCACCAAAGGCGCACACCGCCCCCGCGGCGGGGAGGTCGAAGCCGTCGGCGAACACCGACAGGCGTCGGAGGACGGACTGCTCCGGAGCATTGAGCAGCGAATAAGACCAGTCGACGGTGGCCCTGAGGGTCTGCTGGCGTTCTAGTGCGCCGCGATTGCCCCCCGTCAGGAGACGAAAGCGCTGATCGAGGAGGTCGTGGACATCGAGTAGGGATAGTGATCGCAACCGGGCCGCCGCCAGCTCGATAGCAAGGGGCATCCCGTCTAGTCGCCGACACGTCGATGCCACGAGAGGTGCCGTCTTCTTGTCGAGCATTAGATCGACACCTTGGGATCGGGCCCGGTCCATGAAGAGTGCTACCGCATCTGATCTCTCGAGCGTGGAGGCGTCGGAGTCGAGTGCCGGGAGCGACAGCGAGGGCACGCGGTAAATGCCCTCGCCGCTGATGCCGATGGGCTCACGGCTGGTGGCCAAGAGATGCACTTTTGGGCAGCGACGCATGATGGTATCGGTCACTTTGGCGCACTCAGTGATGAGGTGTTCGCAGTTGTCCAGCACGATAAGGATGTCTTGGGGCACAAGGGCTTCGATCAGAGTCTCCAGCACCGGACGACCGGATTGACTGGCGATTCCGAGGGTCTGTGCAATAGCTGAGGCTACGGCATTTTCGTCTGAGATCGCCGCCAGTTCGACAAGCCAGACCCCGCCCCCCGAACCGTCGAGCAGCTCGGCGGCGACCTGCAGGGCAAGGCGGGTCTTGCCCGATCCCCCTGCCCCGGTGAGGGTCACGAGGCGAGCAGATTCAACCAGACTCCGCAACTCCTCGAGCTCTCGATCCCTTCCGATGAAAGTCGCCAGCTGAGTGGGAAGGTTGTTGGCCAGCGTCGGGTTGTCGAGGGAGCGCAAGGGCGGGAATTCGGAGGGAAGGCCCTCGACATCGAGCTGGTAGATGTGCTCAGGCCGGCCCAGGTCCTTGAGACGGTGGAGCCCGAGATCCTTGAGCGAGGCACCAGCCGGGAGCAAATCATGCACCAAAGCACCGGCAGTTTCAGAAAGAAGTATCTGGCCGCCGTAGGCGATCGCCGCCACCCGGGCGGCACGATGGACATCGAGACCGACAAGGCCTGTGCTCGTCTCTGACGCCTCACCGCAGTGCACGCCCATCCGCACCCGGACTTGTTCGCCCGTGGGCCAATCATGGGCGCCGAGGGCCAGCTGCATTCGGATTACGGCCGCCGCACCGGCGCTCGGAGAAGAGAACACTGCGAAGAACCCATCGCCCTGCGTTCCGATCTCCTTCCCACCACCGACGGAGATCCCCTCCCGGATCAGCAGATGATGGTCGGCGAGAACCTGGGCGTAGCGAGCCTCTCCCAAGCGCCTAAGGAGGGCTGTCGACCCTTCGATATCGGTGAAGAGGAAGGTGAGCGTTTCCGTGGCAGAAGGATACGCGACAGAGTAAACGGTCCGCGGACCTTGTCGTCAGCAAACCGGTCACTGGTGCGCCGAGGTTCTCCCAGTCAATGGCCGCCCCGGCCTCCGTGAGCTCCTGCGAGATACCGGCGGGGAAGGCAGAGCCACGTTTGGATCGAATCAGCGGTGGCCCGGTGGAGAGCTGAACCTGATCATCGGCCCATCGACCAGGGGACAGCGGTTCGGATTGAAGTCGGTTGGGACTGCTTGGATTGGTCGTCGTCGGTGGCGCCATTCAGCCCGTTCAGTTTGTTCGGACCAGGGTCGATCCGATTCTGGGCTCTAGATCCAGCCGGTCAGCGTTTGATCGTCCATACGAACCCGATGGTGATGGACGCCGAACCGTCTGACACCAAGACGGTGGTTGCTGAGCGACCCCGTGCGACCGGAGTCCCGGAGATGATCCCCGAGAACGTGTTGATCGAGAGGCCGGCAGGAAGGTTGGTGGCGGTGTAGGAAAGAGCGCGGCCCCCGACGTCGAACGCGTCGATCTGAAGGCTCACGGGGAGATCGACTGCGTCCTTTAGTTTACCGGGGTCGGTGGTCAGGATAGGTGCGTGAGCATTTTCGCAACCACCTCTCTTGCCAAGGTCATTGGCCCAGATGCCTTGCACTGCGAAGGTGCCGGTTGCCAGCGTCAAATAGGTCGAACCACCGGGCTGGCCCCCGATGAGGTTCTCGCATTTGTCGGCGATCTCGTTGCCTTGTCGATCGGTCCACCCTGACGAGGGGAACGGGTCACTTAGCGTTTCGGCATACTCGTGACTGATGGTCTCGTCAGCGCCGTCTAGGACTCCAGGGTCGACGAATGAGCTGCACTCTGCGCCCACGTCGGGGACGTAGGGCATGTTTGTGTACGGTACGTTGGGTCCGGTCACCTCGCCGAGGAAATCGCCGGTGTTGTCGTGGTAGGCGCAGTATCCGTAGCGAGGGCTGAGCCACTGGTCGGGGTCGGTTCCCTTCGGTGACACGATTACATATTGAGCGCCCGGGGGATTGGAGAAGTGGACAGCAGCGTTTGCCGCTTCTTGCGCGATCTGTGCCCCCGTGGCGGCGGTGAAAGCAGTCGAAGTGTCCTCCCACACTCCGCTGAGCACCGTGGCGCTGGGGTAGGCGACATGATTCGCCGACGGCGTCAGGGGACAGGTCTTTGTCCCGGCCGGGACTCCTTGGCAGTACTGGGTCATGATCGTGCTCCACGACTCGTTGTTCGTTCCCAGCCCGTCGAAGAAGGCCTGTAAGTTGGGGGCGAGATCGTCTTGGTCACCCGAGTAGACCTCGTAGCCTCCTACACCCGTGCTTTGGCTCCCCCACTGAGACCCCCAGAACACGAGGTAGACGTGGGGCGACCCTGTCACGACCGACCCACCGCCAAAACTGACACCGCCTTTGAGCGCGGGCCCCTCAACCCTGTACCCCTTGGACGTCGAATTCATCGGCTGTCGAGCCCTGTTGGTCGGTTTGAGAGGAGCACGCCATGTACGAAGCGGGACCGCACCGTGTCGATACGGGTGACCGGCGGTGGGATTCGAGAGGGTCGGTTCTGGTGAAATGGTCGCTGGTGCGGCCGTAGCGGTCCCTGGATCGGTATTGGACACGAGCCCCACCGCTAGTGCTGCGATCCAGAAAGCAACGCCGACACCTATGGGGCGACGGTACCGACGCGAGGCCATTGAATTGTGTTCGGCTGGTCCCATCTTCTGTACTGCCTTTCCAAGTCCTGGGGGGGACTCCGAGGGCAGATTAGTAGCCTTCTCTTCAGTGAAGTCGAGTAGCCGAGGTCTTGCCCAAGCTGGTCCTGGTTCCTGTGATCGAAGGGGGTGGAATCAGCAGTGACTTGGGGTGGCACGGTAGTTGCCCGTTTCGCCGACGCGGTACCCGCGTCGTGATTTCGGCCGAGGCCTACTGTGTCCAAGATCCGGCGCTTCCTTCTCGAGCTTCTCGACGGGGGTCGCGAGTTCGAGTCGGGTTTGCCAGGGCTGTGAGGGATCGACTACCGGTCACGATCACCTCGCCTGAGGACGGTATTCGCGGGCATGAGCACGATCGGCGGCCCTTGGACTAGCGTCAGCGTGTTCGCACAATGCCACGGTGGGACTGCTCGCTGAGCTTGACCCCGTTCGGCGGGCCAGGCGTATGAGAGTTTGGTCGTGATCTTCCTGGACGGAGTCCATGCCCAGGCGAAACGGGAGAGTTCCGGCGACAGTCTGTGAGCGCCTCGTAGCCGGCGAAACGGGTCATCGACCCTTCAGGACGCTGGTAACAAGCGGCGAGCCTACGATCTTCGTTCCCACTTGATTCCCTCCGCGGTAGCGAGTTTCTCTCCCGCCTCCATGCAATCGAAATGCGCTGTGACTGACCGTCCAGCCTTCCCGCCCGTTTCGGTGCGCCTCGAGATCCAGACCTGGGGATTCGCCGAGTAATCGCCCGAAACGTGCTTGCCGCAGACGAAGCAGGCCAAGGGGTCAGCGAACGATCTGTGGAATAGGTCTGGTACTTCAAGCCACAACTGCCACTGATCGTCTGGTGGTTTGTAGCGCCACCCTTCGACTGTGACCCTGTGGTCGGTATTCGATTCCGCATTGAGGAAGTGCAGGAACTCCTGTGCGTCGTCGTCTGAGAGGTCGCCAATGTGATACTCGTCCAAGAACACCTGCACGTGGGGGTCCGTTGAGAGACGAAGGTCCACCCGCCGTGCAGGACTCGAACCGCCGAAGGGCCACTCCCCCTCATTTCCTGCCTCGGCAATAGTGCTTTGAGCTTCAGGTACAAGCTGTACCCGTACGGTGCGATTGTGATCCCCGATGACGCGGCTTCTCAGTTCCTCGAACGACGGTTCTGAAAAGTCACCATCACGTGATTGTGTGGACTCGTGAGGCATATCGCGAAACAGGTTGATGAATCCTGTCACTGCATCACCGAGTAGCTTGACTCCCTTGACAGTCTCGCTCGCATAACCAACAGGACTGGCACTCGCCAGAATGTGATCGAGTTGCATATCGAGAAAGGGTGCGGCAGGCACCCGTTGCCCTCGTGCCTTCAGCTCAGTCGTGAGCAACTCGCGTAACTCCGAACGAGACCTGCTACGAGCTTGGGCAAGGACGGCCTTCCGGGTTTCAGTCTTGGCGCGGCTCTGCTGAAATGCTTGTCGCAGCATTCCACTGATCGACTCCGTCTGAGAGTGGCCGGTGGTGAACCGATCATTGTCGTTTGCGATTGGGCAATCCTAGTGACGAGGGGGCAGCGCCCGGCGTCTCGGGCAGCTCGGGGTCCACCGTCACGCGATGTGGACCATGGCGGTCTTGTTCCCGAGTGACGAGGACTGCCCCTCACGTTCGTTGACACGGGGTAGATACCAGTCGTTAGCCTGTACGAACGCTTAAGTCCCCATACGTTGGCGGAACGAGGGAGGTCATCGTGAACTCTGAGGAACTGAAGGCCATCCAGTCCCCGCTGAAGTCTCGCTATCGCGAGGACCCGGCAGCCGCGATCATCACGTTGGAAGCGGAGGGCCGTCTCGGGAACGAAGAGGTGAGCTGCTCGGTGGCCACGGGGCGCGCAATGGTCGAGGCGGGCCTCCACCCCGCTACCGGTGGTGACGGTAGCTTCGCGTGTTCTGGGGACATGCTGCTCCAGGCGCTGGTGGCTTGTGCTGGTGTGACGCTTCGCTCAGTCGCTATCAACCGGGGCTTCGAGGTCGAGGGCCTCGTGCGGGCGGAAGGTGACCTTGACTTCCGAGGAACCTTGGGAGTGGATCGAAACGCCAATGTCGGGTTCTCCGCGATCCGGCTGTCGTTCGATCTCACCAGTTCAGCACCGCAGGACGAACTCAAGGCGTTGATCGAAACGACAGAGCGATACTGCGTGGTTCTCCAGACTCTGATGCGATCACCCGAGATTGAAGTGACTGCGAAGTCCAGGTAGCAGGGAACTCGGGCCGCTCGTCGGATCCGATGTTGCTGCACGAGACCCCGATGACGGTGCGCCGTCGCCCTTCACAAGATCGACTTCTGCCGTCGAGGCTGGCACGGTTGTGATCGTGGTCCCGAGACAAGCCAACCCACCCAGCATGACGACCCGAGGACTGGCACTATGGCACGCATGCAGCACCGAAAAGACGATCGGCGCCCCGCGCCCGTGTGGCTGCTCGACGAACTCGCCAACGCTGGTCGGGAGAATCTCGATATGGTCCACGTCGAGCGATACGACCGAAAGATGGACAGCCGAGCAGAGGCCGAAGTCGAACTCTTGCGCTCGTGGGGGCTTGGCGAGACCTCACTCGTCATCGACCTCGGGTGTGGTACCGGCCAGTTCGTGTCGACCGTCGCCCCACAGTGCAGACGCGTGGTTGCCGTCGACGTGTCGTCTGTCATGCGCGAGCGCCTGCATCACAAGCTCCACGAAGCTGGTATCGACAATGTCGAGGTTGCTGCCGCCGGATTCCTCACCTACAACCATGCCGACAATCTGGCCGACATCGTCTACTCCCGGTACGCCCTTCATCACCTGCCTGACTTCTGGAAGGTGATGGCGCTGTGCCGGATTCGCAAAATGCTGCGGCCGGGCGGCATCTTCCGTCTGTGGGACGTGGTCTACGGCTTCGCTCCTGACGAGGCCGACGAACGGATTGAAGCGTGGTGCGCGCCCTTTGGCAACGACATCGAAGGCGACTGGGCTCGCTGGGAAATGGAGGAGCACGTCCGCGATGAGCACTCCACGTTCACTTGGCTGCTTGAGGTGATGTTCGAGAACACTGGATTCACCGTCGAGGTCGCCGACTACTCCGATGACGGGTTCGATGCTCGCTATGTGCTGCGCGCCACATGAGTTCGCCATTCATCGTGGGGCACGCGACAATGCCGGAACTGGTGGAACGCAACATCAGCTTGCAGAACATCGGAGCAGGAGGACGCCGGGATGGTTCTCGGGAAGCTCATGACGGCCATCGGCTGGCTCTTCATGGGCGTCGTTTCGCTGGTTGTCCTTGCCTTCTGGGTCTTCATCGTCGTGGTTGCAGTCAGGTTCATGATCCACGGCCACCTGGTACTAGGTGTGATTGTCGCCCTAGCGCCTGCACTTGCTCTGGTCGTCGGGCTTGCGAGACTTCGGGGCCGACAGGCTTGGGCGGAACTGAGCCGAGGACAGCAACAGTCATCACGACGCGACGACCAACACTGGGACTAACTGGCACAGCCCGTGCAGGGTTTGGAGAACAACTGTTCTGCACCACGACTGCCCTCCGGAGTCTCCGACGGTCGGCGAGTGCCCGTAGACACATCGGTTGGTTGTGACATAGCGTCGGGGACAGCATCACGGGTGGACGGGTCACCACCTCTCCTTGGCCGAGACGGCGTGGTGGGGGCAACCAACCGCTCGGCGTCGCAGGGAGGGCTTCGGACCCTCCCGGTTCGCGTGAGGGTGGAAGCCGAGCCGAGGACCACCGTCGACGCGGCGCGACGGCCGAGAACGCGGTTCGACTACCGGAAGGTGGCCGCCACCGGTAGGTGCTTGACTCCGCCAACGAAGTTCGCCTGCGCCCACTGGGGCTCGCCGTCGAGTTCGATCGTCTCGACCGCAGCGAGCAGCTTCGGCAGGAGAGTGCGTAGCTCGCGTCGGGCGAACGTGGACCCGAGGCAGAAGTGTTCGCCGCCGCCGAACGCAATCAAGCGGCTGGCATTGGACCGCGACACCGAGAACTCCATGGGCTGGGCAAAAATGGCCTCGTCCCGGTTGGCCGAAGGATAGGAGAGGAGCACCCGGTCGCCAGCGGGGATCTCCACACCCGAGAGCGTGGTTGGCTCGGTGAGGTACCGAAGGAAGTGCCGGACCGGTGAGGTCCAGCGAATCATCTCGTCGACGGCGTTGACGATGAGGGCGGGGTCGTTCTGTAGCTCCACCACCTGGGTGGGGTGCCGCAGAAGGGCCTCCAGGCCGCCGGAGAGCGCGAAGGACGTGGTGTCGTGGCCAGCGGTGGCGACGATGGTGAAGTACCACAAGGTGGCGTGGTGGTCCATGGGGCAGCCGCCCACCTGCCCGTTGGCGATGACCGTGGCCAGATCGTCGGTGGGGTGCGCTCTACGTTCGTCGGCGAGAGCCTGGAAGTAGTCGTCGAACTGCCCGATCGTGTCGACGATCATTGCGAAGGGGTCGCTCAAGTCGCCCAGGTATTCGGGGTCAGCCGCCCCGAACAGGCCCTGGGTGAGCCGCAACATGGTGGGCTCGTCCTCTTCGGGGACACCGAAGATGCTCATGATCACTCGAAGCGTGTACGGCACGGCGATCTCCTGGGCGAAGTCACAGGTGCCATCGAGGTCGCGGAACTTTGCCACGAAGTCATCGGCGATCGCATCGATCGCGGCCTGACGTTGTGCCACCGACCTCGGCCGGAACCAGGCATTGGCCAAGGCGCGATGGTCGTGATGCTCGACGCCGTCCATGTGGATCAGGGTCTTGGGCTCAATCCCGATAGTGTTGAGGAACTCCAACTGAGCGTCCGGCCCGAGAACAGAGTTCCGAGTGTTCAGGAACTGTTCGTTGTTGCGGGAGGCGAAAAAGACGTCCTCGTAGCGGGTTACCGCCCAGAAGGGCGTGTAGCCCTCTTCCTCGACGCGCAGTACGGGAGCCTCTGCTCGAAGCTCGGCGGCGACGCGATGCCAGCGCTCCTGGTCGGCATAAGCGGTGGGGTCGATGAAGATCTCACCCCTGAGGTCTGGAAAGCTCATGCGCGTTTCCTCTCATGGTTCGGCGAACCTGCCCCTCCGTCATCGGAGAGGACCCCCACGGCACCAATACTCTCACCGGAGCTGCACAGGTAACCGATCCTGATGGGCTCGACGCTCGGGCGCTTGCCCACCCAGCGGGTGCGTTCGAAGGGTACCTGCACCCCGGCAACCGACCTCTGACGCCGCGAGCGGGCGTGTCTCGGCGACGGCCACGATTCACGGCATGCCCTGACCGATGTCGCTCCAGAGTCCTTGGGCACGCGGGTGGTGTTGGGCATCCGAACGCGACTGTGGCGCAGGGACCAGCAGGTCCCTGCGCCACGTCGCTACACCCCTGGGATGACGACGACCACGCGTGCCGGTGGTCGGGCCAGCCCACGTCTGATCGCTGGAGCCACCCGATCCGTTACATTGCTCCCGCCCGTCGTGAGAAGTGGTTCCTCGACTGCTGAGGGGGCAGCCTTCCGTCACGGTGGGCGATGCCTTAGGTGTGGCTCCGAGATGGGGCGCCTACGGCGTAGGCGTCCCCGATGAAGGCCGATCCGGCCCCGACGACTCACCTGGACAGCTTCACCCGGGACACCACAACAGGCCCCCTTGCGCGATCGCCTTGGGCGAACGTATGTTCGTACTCCGTGGACCGAGGGTCGGAACTGGAATCCTGGCGGCGCAGTATCGCGATGGCCAACCCCCAATCAGATGCCATGACCCGGGAGGAGGCCATGAGGCTGCTGGCCGAGCTTCAGGAGGTCGAGAGGCGGCTCAGAGCGCTGAAGCGGGAACTTCGGCGGTTGGCAGACGACGGGTAGACGCCATCGGCGAGCCAAAACACCGGATGCGCCGTGAGCCGGCTCTTTAGCTCTCGACACACCCTCCATGTAGGTTGGCGATGTGGCTACGGGGGGAGTCTCAGCGGTGCTCTGGCATCGGCACGGGAACTACCTCCTGGTCACCAACGACCAAGGCGCGCGTGAACATCTGGTCGGCGACCAGGACATGGCGGCGAGGTTGGCTCAGGAGGAGGGACTGGAACCGGTCCCCACGTCCGATGGCACTCATCGTTGGGTCAGGCGGGAGTCCGCGTGTCAGGTCCGCTGACCGGCCTCGATCACCTGGACCCTCTTGGCCTCTTGCACCCCGACGGGGCTGAGACACAACGGGAACGAGAAGGCGGAGCCGTCGGCCAAGACTTCTCGACCGATCCGAACAAGACCTCGCTCACTTAGTGTCTCGATGGCGTCGGGGAACTTGAACCACACCTCGTCTCGGTCCCGACCACCGAGCAGCCCCGCCAGCAGGATGCGTTTTTCTGGTCCGGTGTAGTCACCCATCGCATCGGGTTCATCGGCAGGGGGTCCGAGCGACCTGAGCACAGGGTCTGAAGCTCGCAGCGGGTAGAGCCTGAACGATGCCAGGTACCCAGCCTGGCACTGTCCACGTCCAGACAAGGCGATGGTGAGGACAGCGGGAGAGTTCTCCCGAAGGCGTCCTCGGCTGACGTTCTCCAGGGCACTGCATCCCTTCTGGGATTTCTAGGGTGGCCGTTCTCCGGACGCAGAACTTCGTCCGTCTTTGTCCGTCAGAGGTCGAAAACGACACGACATGACGCAAAGAGCTGAGCAACGAACTCCCATGTCAGTGGCTACTTCTGGGAACTCAGGCACAGGTCCGGCCACCCTCTCAAGGTGCAGACACGGGATCGATTCCCGTCGGGGTGGGTCAGGCAAGGCCCGACCGACGTGGTGTTCAGTTGACGCGTGGCCGGGTGCAAGGATTGCTGGTCCCAGCACGCTCTCGAGAGGCCTGACCAAGACTCCCAAATGTTGCTCACTATCTCGACCGATCACCGCCCTGCCACAGATCTGGGCTACCTCTTGCACAAGAACCCGTCGGCCCACTACGCGGCTGAGTTCGGATTTGGGGTGGCCCACGTCCTGTACCCCGAGGCCACCGACGACCGCTGCACCGTTGCCGTCCTCGTCGACGTGGACCCGGTGGGGCTCGTCCGCAACCACCGAGGCCCGAAGGGCAACGACTTCTCACTCGCCCAGTATGTAAATGACCGGCCCTACGCCACCTCCTCCTTTATGGCGGTGGCGATGGGCAAGGTGTTTTCCACCGCGCTGACCGGGCGGAGCAAGGAGCGCCCTGAGCTGGTCGAACAGCCCATCGCCCTCGAAGTTCACTTACCCGTCACGCCATGTCGGGGTGGTGAGGAGGTTGTACGTCGCCTCTTCGAGCCACTTGGTTACGCACTACGGGCCAAACCCATACCGCTCGACCCGAGATTCCCGGCATGGGGAGATAGTCGGTACCTGGACCTGACCCTCGCCGCCACGATAAAGCTCAAGACTCTCCTCGAGCAGCTGTTTGTTCTGCTCCCGGTCCTCGACGACGACAAGCACTACTGGGTGGGACGCGACGAGGTCGAGAAGTTGCTACGCCGAGGGGGCGACTGGCTGTCCACACACCCCGAGCGCGAGCTCATCACCCGGCGGTACCTGCGCCACGACCGCCAGCTCACCCGGGAGGCACTCGCCCGGCTTATGGAGGACGACGTCACAGACCCCGACGAGTCCGAGGCCGAACACGATGCCGAGGAGGAGGCGGTCGAGAAGCCCATCAGCCTGAACGAGCAGCGCACCGATGCCGTCCTCGGAGCCATCGTGGCCAGCGGCGCCCGCCGAGTGCTCGACCTCGGCTGCGGCCAGGGGAAGCTCGTGCGCGAGCTGTTGAAAGTCCAGGGAGTCGAGCGCGTCGTCGGGGTCGATGTCTCCTACCGAGCTCTCGAAGTAGGTGCCCGACGGCTCCACCTCGACACCATGGCACCTCGCCAGCGAGCTCGGATCGACTTGCTCCAGGGCTCGCTCACCTACCGGGACCGGCGGCTCGCTGGTTTCGACGCCGCCGCTGTGGTGGAAGTGATCGAGCACCTCGACCCTTCGCGCCTCGGGAGTTTCGAGCGCGCCATCTTCTCCCATGCCCGACCGACGACGGTCATCGTCACCACACCCAACGTCGAGTACAACGTCCGGTTCGAAACTCTGCCGGCCGGTCAGCTCCGCCACCGGGATCACCGCTTTGAGTGGACCAGAGCGGAATTCGCGGCATGGTGCGATGGGGCGGCCTCGCGACACGGTTACTCGGTGACACTTTCGGGAATCGGTAGCGAGGACCCCGAGGTCGGCTGTCCCACCCAGATGGCGGTGTTCAGCCGATGACCACCATCAAGATCCCCGAGCTGTGTGTCGTGGCTCTTGTCGGGGTGTCGGGCTCGGGCAAGTCGACGTTCGCTGCCCGCCACTTCCTTCCCACCGAGGTCCTTTCCTCCGACTTCTGTCGGGGACTCGTCTCGGACGACGAGAACGACCAGTCAGCCACCAATGCTGCCTTCGACGTGCTCCACTACATCACCGGTCGACGCCTGGAGGCCGGACGCCTGACCGTGGTGGACGCCACCAACGTGCAGGTCGAGGCTCGGCGTTCCCTGATCAACCTGGCCAAGTCCAACCATGTGTTGGCGGTGGCCGTCGTGTTGGACGTTCCCGAGGAGGTCTGTGCCGCCCGTAACGCCTCGCGTGCGGACCGCCAGTTCGGGTCCCACGTGCTGCGCAACCAGCGCTCCCAGCTTCGCCGCTCACAACGGGGGCTAAGGCGCGAGGGCTTTCACCGCGTCTACCACCTGAAAGACGAAGAGGAGATCGCCTCGGCGACATTCGAGCGCGAACCGTTGTGGAACGATCGGCGCAACGACCACGGCCCGTTCGACATCATCGGTGACATCCACGGGTGCCACATCGAGCTCACCGATCTGCTCACCACCCTCGGCTACGAGATCGACTCCGATGGGTTCTCGGCCCGCCACCCCGGCGGCCGTCGGGCCCTCTTCCTCGGTGACCTGGTGGACAGAGGACCCGCCACCCCGGCGGTGCTCCGGCTGGTCATGGGGATGGTGGCCGAGGGAAGTGCGATGTGCATCCCCGGCAATCACGAGGTGAAGCTGCTTCGGGCCCTGAATGGCCGCAATGTCACAACCAGCCACGGGCTCGCCCAGAGCCTCGAGCAGCTGGCCGCCGAGCCGCCGGAGTTCTCGAAGCAGGTGGCCACCTTCATCGACGGGCTGATCAGCCATTTCGTCCTCGACGAGGGACAGCTCGTGGTCACCCACGCGGGCTTGCCCGCCAACATGCACGGCCGCGCCTCCGGAGCGGTGCGCTCGTTCTCCCTCTACGGCGACACCACGGGGGAGACCGACGAGTACGGGCTGCCCGTGCGCTACCCCTGGGCCGAGGACTACCGGGGCGACGCACTGGTCGTCTACGGCCACACACCGGTGCCCGAGGCGGTGTGGCTCAACCGGACCATTTGCATCGACACCGGGTGCGTCTTTGGTGGCAGGCTCACCGCACTGCGCTACCCCGAGCGCGAGCTCGTCTCGGTTCCCGCGCATGAGATGTACTACGAGCCGTCAAAGCCGCTCGTGCCAGATACCGCACCCGAAGAGGTGCGCGAGCCCAGCGACCTCGATCTCGACGACGTGGTGGGTAAACGCATCGTCGAGGCGCGCTTGTCAGGCACTGTGACGGTGCGCGAGGAGAACGCCATCGCCGCGCTTGAGGTCATGAGCCGGTTCGCCGTCGATCCGCGCTGGCTCGTCTATCTCCCCCCAACGATGTCCCCGACCGCAACCTCGGATCGCGAGGGACTTCTTGAGCATCCCCACGAGGCCTTCGCCGCATTTCGGGCTGCCGGCGTCGAGCGCGTCGTGTGCGAGGAGAAGCACATGGGGTCCCGTGCCATCGTCGTGGCTTGCCGGGACGAGTCGGTGGGCCCTCGACGCTTCGGGATTGAGGGGCCAGCCGGGGGAGTGGTATTCACTCGAACGGGGAGGCCCTTCTTCAACGACGACGAGCTCGAGGCCGCCTTCCTGGCCAAGGTACGTGCCGGAATCGAGTCGGCCGGACTTTGGGAGGAGCTGGGCACCGACTGGCTCGTGCTCGATTGCGAGCTGCTTCCCTGGTCGGCCAAGGCCGAAGAGCTGCTCCGCCGGCAGTACGCGGCGGTCGGTGCGGCCGCTCGTCGGGCTGTGCAGCACGAGGCCATAGTCGTCGCCTTGGCGGCCGCCCGGGGTGTCGACGTGGGCGACCTTGGTGTCGACATGTCCGAGCGCATCGACATGGTGGAGGGCTTCGTAGCCGCTTACGGCCAGTACTGCTGGCCGGTGGAGTCCCTGGACGACCTGAAGCTCGCCCCCTTCCAGATCCTGGCGGGTGAGGGATCCGTCCATGCTCTGCGGGATCATTTGTGGCACCTCGAAGTGCTCAGCCGGCTGAGCGCCACTGACCCGATGACGTTCCGGACCACCAAGGCCGTCACGGTGGAGGTCGGCGACGAGGCATCCGTCGACGCGGCCACGACCTGGTGGGAGGAGATGACGGCCACCGGAGGAGAGGGCATGGTGGTGAAGCCCGTCGATGTGGTCCACCGGGGTTCCAAGGGCTTAGCGCAACCCGGGATCAAGGTTCGAGGACGGGAGTACCTCCGTATCATCTACGGACCCGAGTACACGGCCGAGCGCCACCTGTCGCGCCTACGTGCCCGTGGTCTCGGGCACAAGCGCTCACTGGCGGTTCGCGAATTCTCGCTTGGCATCGAGGCCCTGGAGCGTTTCGTCGCCGGTGAGCCTCTGTACCGGGTCCACGAGTGCGTCTTCGGTGTCCTGGCCTTGGAGAGCGAGCCCGTCGACCCTCGGCTCTAGATCAACTCGTATTCGCCGGTCCAGACCGACTACGAATAACCTCACGGCCCCGTTGCCGGCGCGAAAACCGTGTTCGTAGGCTGACCACGATCGGTGGCCCTTCGACCAGCACAAGCGTGTTCGCACGATGCCACCTTGGGACTGCTCGCTGGCCTGAACCCCGATTGCCGGGCCAGGTTTATGAGAGTTTGGTCGTGACCTACCTTCGTCCCGGCGGGATTACCCCTCGGCGCGGGCGGTCGAATCGATACAGGATCGGCCGCTGTATCTCTTAGGAAGTGGACGGGATACGCCACAAGTCGATGCCACCGTCGACAGCGTAGCGATCGATCGCCGTCAGCTGGTCGGTCGTGAATTCCATGCGATCGAGAGCGCCCACGTTCTGCTCGAGCTGGTCGACGCTACTGGCACCGATGAGCACGGACGTGACTCGCGAGTCACGCAATGCCCAGGCAATCGCCATTTGGGCGAGAGATTGTCCTCGGCTCAGAGCGATGTCGTTCAGGGCCCGGATACGGGCGAGGTTGGCGTCGTTGAGCATGCTGCCAGTGAGTGAGCCGTCCTGAGAAGCTCTCGAGCCCGGCGGGATGCCGTCGAGGTATCGGTCAGTGAGCAGCCCTTGGGCCAATACGGAGAAGGCGATGCAACCGACACCGTCTCTGTCGACAACGTCGAGAAGGCGGTCTTCGATCCAGCGGTTGAGCATCGAGTACGACGGTTGGTGGATGAGTAGCGGGGTGCCGAGCTCGCGAAGGATGGCAACAGCTTCGGACGTACGCTCATCGGAGTAGGAGGAGATTCCTACGTAGAGGGCTTTGCCCGTGGTCACGGCAGAGTGGAGGGCGCCAAGCGTTTCCTCGAGTGGGGTATGAGGATCGTAATGATGGTGGTAGAAGATGTCGACGTAATCGAGGCCGAGGCGTCGCAGGCTCTGGTCGAGGCTGGCAAGGAGGTATTTGCGGGAGCCGAGATCGCCGTAGGGGCCCGGCCACATGTCCCACCCCGCCTTGGTGGAGATGACGAGCTCATCGCGGAGTCGGTGGAAGTCCTCGTGGAGGATGCGTGCGAAATTCGTTTCGGCGCTTCCGTACGGGGGTCCGTAGTTATTGGCCAGGTCGAAATGGGTGATACCCAAGTCGAAAGCTCGGCGCACGATCGCTCGTTGGATGTCGATGGGCCGGTCGTCGCCGAAGTTCTGCCACAGTCCTAGGGACACCGCGGGCAGAAGGAGGCCACTACGCCCGCAGCGGCGATAGGTCATGGACTTGTACCGGTTTTCGAAGGGGAGGTAGGTGGTCATGTCCTCGGTTGCTCCATCTTGAGTGGAGACGAATCTATTCGCGGGGGGCCGCGAATGGCCCTCGCCATTTCTCTTCGAGTGTGCGCGTCACCACGGTCACGTCTTGGTGGCCGAAGCCGAGATCGATAGCCTCCTGCCACTCTTCCGCCAGGCACGCAAGGGTCCCGAGCCGGTCGTCGGCGGCCTGCTCTGCGAGGCGTACGTCCTTGAGAGCGAGCGATAGCGCGAATTGAGCCGAAAAATCACGCTTGGCGATCCGTTGCAGCTTGGCTTCCTGCCACGGCGACACGAGAGGGTTGCCTTCGAGGGCGTCGACGACGTTGTCGGTATCGAGCCCGAGGCCATGAGCGAGGGCCACTGACGAGGCCACCGCTTCCGCCGCAAAGGCGAGCCACGTGTTGGCTACAAGCTTGAGCCGAGTACCGGTCCCGGCGCTGCCGGCCCAGACCGTGCGCTGGCCCAGGGCATCGAACAGAGGGGTCACTCGAGCTCTGACCTCGTCGGGCCCTGACGCGAAGATGGTCAGTTGGCCGTGCTCGGCCGGATCTTTGCTCCCCGACACCGGCGCGTCGAGCATGATCACATCGGGACGTTCCGCCGCTACCAGTGCTGCCACCCGCTCGATTCCTGCCACACCGATGGTACTCATCTGTACCAGAATCGCACCTGGGCTAAGCGCAGTAAGCACGCCTTCGTCGCGGGCAATGGCGATGACGGCGTCGGCGTCGGTCACCATCGTGACGACGATCGCGGCCGATCTCGCTGCGCCTGCAGCCGTCTGGGCGACGTTTGCGCCTAGCTGGGCGAGGTCACGGGTGGCCTCGTGATTGCGGTTCCAAACTGTCGTCGGGATCCGGGCGCGCAGAGCAGACGCTGCCATCCCATGGCCCATGGTGCCGATGCCGAGAATTGCGATCGGTTCGAGTTTGTCGTCTGCCATGAGTCGCTCCTTACCGATCGCATGAGAGCCCAATGTGTGGTGTCCATTAGCATCGCGCCGCCCCGCCGTCCGCGCCTCGGAATTCATTGAGCGCCGCCCCGCAGCAATCGGGCGTTGAGCCGATCCTGCCAGCCGCCCGACTCATTGGGTATTTCCCATCTGGTCACCATTGCTCCCTCACACTGGGACCCAGGCGCTGTGGCCTGAAGTGGCAGGTCCTGGCACGAACTGAGGGTCGGGCGTGCTGGCTGAGGGTACACAACGTGGTCGACGTGGGTTCTTCCCCCATCTAGCAATCCAGGCGTCGCCGGGCGAACAACCTTCTTTGGAAGGGTGAGCACGATCGCCGGCCACTCGACCAGCGCCAAGGTGTTCTGACCAGAGCCTTGCGTCTCCCGTGGCCGATGGTGTCTCGCATGATGTTTCGGCCACGAGGCGTCTGATGAGGTCACCAAGGTCTCCGTGCGCCTGCGTCGGAAATGTCCCCGGGGGCGTCGTGGCCCCGTGTGCCCCTTCGTAGATGAGGGATTCGACGCGCGCTTGCGCGTCGAGATCAACGGTCATGTCACAACCAACTGGCGGGGGGCGCACGGTCACTCGATCGAGACCACGACGTCGGGTTTCCCAGCACGGATGACAAGCTAGACGAGAGGTTCCGTGACGGTTTCCGACACTGACCACGGCGAACTCTCTGACTCGACCGGCGACGTATCGTGGAATTATGAACGAGCAGGATGACGTTGACGTGGGACGCGCTCCGATCTGTCCTCATTGTGGTGTCACCGCACTTCCAGCAGATCTCTCGAACGTCATCGACTCCGACTTTGTGTGCGACAACGCCGAGTGCGACGCCTACGGGGAGGTCATTCTCTCGTCGGGGTGACCATCCCGAAGAACAGGCGGTGTTGTCAATACGCCGGGGTCCCCAGTACGTCCGCTCGGGCAACTCCAACGCAGCGGGGCTCGGCCGCCATCGAAAGCCGGCGGACCCGCGTAGAGTCGTCGCATATGGACCCGGAGATGGAGGAGATCCGCGACGGTGACACGGTCTGGCGCTTCGACCGGACCTTCTTGACATCGACGTGGGCGTGTCTGTGGGGTCGGGGTTGCCTAGGTATCGGTCCCGAACCGGCGGAGGATCTCGGTCTCGGATGCTGCTCCATTGGAGCTGATCTCGGCGATGAGGACGAAGCTCGAATGATCGCCGCTCTTGCGGCCACCCTGTCACCGGCCCGCTTCGAGCACCACGCTGAGGCGCGCGACGGGGGCATCTTCAGCAACGACGCCCGCATCCACACCCGGGTTGTCGATGGCGCTTGTATCTTCCTCAACCGCCCCGGATTCACCGGCGGCGCGGGTTGCGCCCTCCACCTTGAGGCCATCGAGGCAGGCGAGTCACCCATCGAGTGGAAGCCGTCGGTGTGCTGGCAGTTGCCGTTAAAAGTGGACTGGGAAGGGGGTGCTGACGATACCGAGGTGGCGACTGTGCGCCGATGGACACGTCGGGATTGGGGCGCCGAGGGCGAGACGATGGCGTGGTGTTGCACGGAGGGTTCGCTGGCCTTCGCGGGCGACCGTCAGGTGATCGACTCGCTAGGGCCGGAGTTAGAGGAGATCGTCGGCAACGAGGTCTTCGTCGAGTTGCGTCACCGGCTAGTGGGCAGTCGCGGACCCGACGAGCCGTCTCGTTGAGATCTCACTGGCCGGGATGTATATGTGATGGCGTCGGATCGAGGTGCCCGAGCCGAGACCGAACTGACCTACGACCAGTCGGACCGAAGGTCAGCGACGGCGGGACCGTCGGTGTTCCCGATTTGGGCCACCTGGCTTGACCCTGGCCATTGACTCCGCTGATCGGGAACCGCACTTCAGGATGGACGCTCGACACCCAGGACCGCGTCGACAAACTCCTCCGCCCAGGCTTCGATCTCCTGTTCCGTCCAGTCTGGGTCGGGGCGCGAGTAGTAGCGCTTCGGGGCAGCGGGTGGCTTTCGGCGGGGCGTGTCCGACATCTTGATTCCCATCGTCGTGGCGTTGGCACCTTGCTCTGGGCAGGTTGCCGGACCGTCAGCGGGCCACGTCCCTCGGGTCGCTCTGGATGAGTACAGATGGAGCCTAACGTGCGGAAAGGTTGCCGCGTGCCGATATTGTGTTGCGATGGCTGACATCACGAATCCTGGGCCAACCCATCAATACCGATTCTCGCTCCCAGGTGGTGAGGAGATAGGGACCGACGAGTTCGCTGACGATGGTGCCGCTGACACGCGAGCCCGCGAGCTGTCGAAGGCAAAGGATCAACCGGTCGTCATTCACAGGCTTCGTGGTCATGTGGACTGGGAGTATGTGACGGAAGCTGACGCGCGGGAGTGATAGGCGGAGCGTGATGAGACTGGTCGGATTCCGGCATACGCAAGTCCTGATCCGATGCGGCTCTGGCGGCGATCACGAATGCATTAGCTCGCAGCCCGAGCATCGGCGTCCGAGAGTCTCTTTGGTCCTCCTCCCTGCCCGAGGCCGATGCACGAGGGTTGAGCACGGCGATGGAACGCCGCATGGATTCGAGTTCTGACAGCCGGTCCATAAAAAGGGAACATCTGTTCGATTTTTGCAGGGTGCAAGGACGTCTCTGTTGTCCTGGTCGGGGAGCATCCGGCTGGCACGGCGCGCCCGTCAGCCCGCTCCGAAGGGGACGTCCTCTCGCAGGAGTGCCGCTGCGCTTGCGACACCGGACACCGCTCGTAGCCAGCTCTTCGGAGAGCCAGCACCGGTCGCGCGCCGAATGGCCGTGGTAGTACCCTCCGCTGCATGACGGCGAAGAAGCCCCTTACCCCCAAGAGACTCGCGGTATTCGCTGTCATCCTCATGGTGGAGCTGGTGTTCGCGACATTCGCCTGGCGGGACCTCCGAAATCGCACGGAGGACCAGGTTCGCGGAAACAAACGAGTGTGGCATGTTGCGATCCTGGCGAATCCCGGCAACTCCATCGCATACTGGCTGATTGGACGTAAGGTCTCAACGGTTTCCCCGCTGTCTTAGGAATGGCCACCTTTGATACCTCTGACGCCTCTGCCGAGCCGGCGAGCGGTGATCCTTTCGTGCCCCATCTGCTGACACGGCGTTGAGCGTTTCGACTACTCGCTGTACCCAACTTGTTACATTTAGGCCATGATTGCAGCCGATATTTATAGGCCCGAACAGTGGACCGATTTCTTTCTTCTGGTCGGGACAGGCGCAGTCACGCTCACCGGCTTGGTGTTTGTGGCGATGTCGCTCAACCTCAAAGTCATCGCTGTCGATGCAACACATCGTTATCGAGCCGTAAACACTCTCACAGGTCTGGCGCTCGTCTTCATGCGCTGTGCGCTTGTACTCATGGGAGCTCAGAACCATCGGTCGATAGGCGCAGAGCTGTTCGTAGTCTCGGGAATTTCAGCAGCCGTGTTTGTCAAGGGCTACACCAGAGCAATGAGGATGAGCAGTGGTCTACGACTCTCTCGCATCGTTGGCGGAAGCCTCGTACACGTGGCTGAACTGATCGGTGCGGCCCTATTCTTCGTTGGGTACCTGTCCGGTCTCTACATTGCAGCGCTAGCCATGGTGACCAACACCTGTTACATGATTACAGCAGCTTGGTTATTGGTCGTCGGCGTGTTCGATGCAAAGACCCGAGCTGATGCCATTGACCCTGGGATCGCCAACGCCAGCTGATTCCATCGCATTCTCGACAGGGAGATAGGGAGTCATGTCTATGGCCGATCCATCTTGGGGTGGAGTTGAATCCATTGGCTGGAGGCCGCGATCAACATGCCGAACTCGGGCTGGCGTTTGACGCGGAGTCGAGTGGCGTGCAGCCCAGCAAGGCGACGATCATGGCAGGCTAGAGCCCATGGAGATCGGCATCGTCTACCCACAGAACGAGCTTCGGGGAGATCCCGCCGCTATTGGGCGGATCGGGATTGCGGTCGAGGAGTTGGGTTTTGACAACTTCCTGACCTACGACCACGTCCTTGGAGCCGTTCACGCAAACCGAACACCCCCACTGGCCGGCCCGTACACCGAGCACGATCCGTTCCACGACCCGTTCGTGATGTTCGCCTATCTGGCTGGCATCACAGAGCGAATCGGTTTGGCTACCGGGATCTTGGTCCTTCCCCAACGCCAGACTGCACTGGTGGCACGGCAGGCGGCCGACGTCGATCTCCTGTCTGGCGGCCGGCTGCGGCTCGGTGTCGGCATCGGCTGGAACCAGGTCGAGTACGAGGCCCTCGGGGAGGATTTTCATACGCGTGGCGCTCGACAGGAGGAGCAGGTCCAGCTACTGCGTCGGTTGTTCACAGAGCCCGTCGTCGACTTCTCTGGGAGGTTCGACCGGATCGACAGAGCTTCACTTGTGCCGAAGCCGCTTCGACCAATCCCGATCTGGCTCGGCGGATCTGGCCAGAAGGCATTCGACCGGGCTGCGCGCCTCGCTGACGGCTTCATCTTCTTCGGTGGCGACGTTGATGATGCCATCGACGCCTGGACCAGGATGCGTGATCAACGGGGTGGGATGGGTAGGTCGGTGGCAGACTTTGGTGGGGAGTATGTGTCGCTCAGTGGAGGAGACCCAGGGCAACTCACAAAAGAGATCGAGGCTTGGCGCGAGGCAGGCGGTACCCACGCGTCGGTGGTCACGATGGGCCTCGGCTTGGACTCCATCGAAGGCCACATCGACTTCATTGCCTCGGTCGCGCGACGTCTCGACTTGTCGTAGTCGCGGCCGACCGGTGTCATTTCCGACGACGGTGGCACATGACCTGCAGCAACATTCGCTCCGGTGGCGTACTGAGACCAGCCATCAACGAGATGCCGGTCGTTAACGGTGTCCCAGTCTCTTCCCAGCTCCATTTGTTTTACTTTGAGTCGTCGGATAGCTGACCCCAAGGGAGGTCTCAGGTGGCTGTAGCCGTGCAGATCGATTTCCAGAACGCGACGCTTGAGCAATACGACGAGGCGAACGAGAGGATCGGTCTGTTGCCGGGCGGACCTGCCCCCGGATCCCGAGAACTCTTCCACTGGGTCATGGAGACCGAAGATGGATTTCGTGTTGTTGATGTGTGGGAGTCACGGGAAGCCTTCGAGGACTTTGAGCAGGGGAAGCTCAGGTCCATCTATCAAGAGGTCGGCATTGTCGATCCTCCCAAGATCCAGTTCTTCGACGTCCACAACTACCTGGCCGGAGGACGCTGGAGGGCCTGATGGATCGCCCTGGTGGTGTCCAAGCGCCGACTCCACCGACTACCCCGAGTATCCGATACCCGTCGCATCGGATGCAGAGACCGGAGTCCCGACAAAGCAACCAACGCGGTACGGAAACTCCATCGTCATGTCGTAGTGATAGATGTCGACCTCTTTGCCGTGCCAGGGAACGACCGACGTGCGTCCGTGGCACCCATCAAGATCGGCGTCTGTGAGGAGTTGACCTTTGGCGTTGTACTCGACGTAGATCCCGTATCCGTCGAGTTCCCATCCGACCTGCGTGGTGTGGGTGAGCGCCTTCTTCAACAAGAGACATGGAGATAGGGAGTGGTCGTAGTACCCGTTCGGAACGTTTGGGTGCCCGTGGCAGATGTCTTGTGTCTCGATGGCGGCTGCGTCATTGCCGTCTTCGTCGAAGCCATCGTCGATGGGGATGCCGTTCGTCGCCAGAACCACCACCGGAGTGGCGCAATGGGGTGCTAGCCCTGACAACCGTCGAGGTGGTCGCTTGCGAGCCGCGAAAGCGTGTTCTCGAGCTCGTCTAAGGTCAGCGGCCATTCGACGACGACGCTGCTTCGGTCCTTTTGGAGCAAGTACCGTCCACGCGTTCTGTAGACCCTGAACCCGAGCGGCTTGGCTCGGTTGCGGGCAGCTTGCTCACGATCACGTCGAGTCGGCTCGCTTGCCTCGCTGCGGAAAAGGCTGCCCGCCATCTTGTGATACATCGGCACCGGAGTCGAACACCTTGAGGGTCCCCCTCGTGGTCTGAGCACCGTCGCTCAAGCACCCAGGTCGAGTCCCATATCGCGCCGCGGATTCCGACTTCGTCGCAGTGAGAGTCGCGAAGACCCGTTGGATCGTCGCGATTGCCCTCTCCTACGTTCTGACTGCGGTCGTCGGGATCATCGTGGCGATGGTGTACCTGGTCGCGATCAGGCCGAAACTGCGAGTTGCTGAGCGGGGCCGGGTCGGCGACTGCTAGCCCACCTCGCCAACCTGCAAGAATTCCGACACTACGACCTGTCCGGTCGTAACCCCTCCCAGGTCCATTGCGGCATTGGAACACCAGGTCGAACCGGTGTGCCGGGCGGGCCGTACACGAGGATCTCGGCAACTGCCCATTCCATGTAGGCGCGCAAGGCTGCTCTGAACTCGGTGTCCTGGGGCAGTCCGGCATCGTCGGCAGCGCATACGAAACAATCGACGAACCGCCGACCCAAATCGCTCATGTCTCCGTTGCCGCTATGGATCTCTAGGACGTCGGAATGGTCTCCACAAGTTTCCGAGTATCTCGGAGGCCCACCCATCACCTCTGCCCAATAGGCGGCCAGCCGCTCGACGTGCTGGGGGTGTTGGCCGGGATGGGAGAACGGGTGGTTCAACTCGGGGTCGGCGAGGCACCGGGCATGGTGGGCGGTCGCCAATGCCAGGAATGCGGGGGCGCCCCCCGCGAATTCGTAGAGTGTGGGCCGCATGCTGCAAGTCTCGCGCCGATCCGTAGGGCGTGTTCTGGGGTCTGAAGCGCAATAAGGACATGGACGTGCTCTCAGGCATGCCCCGCCCGAAGGTTGCGCCGGGCTACGGAGACCGTGACCATCGATGCGGCCCGACCTCCAAAGAGTTTCGGGCTGCGGCTATGGAGCTGGTGAGTCGCGACCGCTCGTGAGCTCGGTCCAACGGCTGCCGTCCCACCAGCGGAACTCGTACTGACCACTCGGGTCCGGGTGCCAGCCCGGCGGCACGACCCCGGGGCGTGGAATCGGAACAGGAGCGCCAGGTTCCCAGCCTGACAGTGTCATGTATCCCGGTCCGTACTCACCGGCGATGGCCTTCTGTTCGACCACGATGAGCTTCCGGCGAATATTGAACCAGTAGATGAGCGCGGGAATGGCGAAGAAGTTGACCAAGAGGATCAACAGCAGCCACAGGATTTTCTCTTGTCCGGCCAATTTCCATTGCCAATCTGGACGCTTGACGATGTCGACGAGGGCCACGACCAACATGACGAGTGAGCCGACCACGAGCACGAAGAAGAGGACGAAAAACACGAGGAAGATGCCTGCCCCCAAAGCTCCCGAGCCGTTCACGCCGCCCGCCACGACCCCGTACTGCTCGAGCGCGTATGACAATGAGTTGAGAGGATTGAAGGCAACATGGACCGACTACTCACCGTCAGAGTCCTCGTCCTTACCAATTTGTTCCGACCGTTGACGGACACAGTGCTCACAGATCGACGCACCCTGCTGGGATGGGCGGGTGGCCCGAGCCTCTTTGGATGAGCGCCGGCTCGATGCCAGTCCCATGGTACCTGTCGCTGAACGCACGGCACTTCTGACCCGAAGGCAGAGGACCGAGAATGCCCTCGTCGCTGTTTGCGAAGGTGCCAAACGGCTCGAAGGCGAGGAGCCAGGCCCTCTCGGTGTCTGTGAGACTCAGGCGTTCTCCATGACGCGCCGCTTCAGGAGCTCCGCCTTGACTGGCCCGAGCTCCTCCGCCGCCTCGGCTGCAACCATCGCACTCTCGGCCATGTCAGCTGCCACCGTGAGTTGCTCACACCGGCCGCACCGGGCCTCGGGAAGCGTCTGGTCCCACGTCCGATGTGGGTCGAGCGCGCTCTGAAAGCCACAAAGGGTCTTGATGGGCAGCGGCGAGTAATCCGCGACCGCGTGCCACCTCGCCTTCTTGTCTCGACGTCGCAGCAACGCCCACAGGGTGCGACGCCGCAACTCTGGAACCGCGAAGTGACTCATCGGTTGCCCCCCTTTGCCCAAGGTGATCTTAACTATGGCGGCACCGCTTGAAAGTAGGCCTTGAGACCCATTTTTGAGTTCTGCCGCCGGTCGCGTCGAGCCTCTCCGAGGTCGACTCCCCCTGTGAGAGCTGGACAGTCCGCCCGTCGAGTGTTGCTAACGGTCGATTTTGGCTGCCAAGGCATCAATCCGATCGACGAGGTCTTTGAGCCCGCCGTCGGTATGAACATCGAGCCGGTCGAGAATCTGCACAGCGTCGTCATAGGTGCGTCGAGATCGGAGATCACTCGCCACACTCTCGACGTTCTGACCGACCATGATCACCGACAGCAAGACCAACTGAAGAAAGGTCTGCGCAATCCATGCGATGATGCCTTCGCCGCCGGGCCTCAGGGCTGCTGGTAGTCCAATGAGAGCGATGCCGGCGAACACATAGGCACACCACATCGATCCAACGATGTTGGTGAGAAAGACCGCGATCTTGGCGTTTGTCCCGTCGACCTTCGCTATCTCAGCTCGCAGTCCCCGAATGCTGATCGCTTGACCAATGTGGCGGTGCGCCTTGACCGGCGGCGGTATCGGATTGTCCATCTCGGGCTCCTTCTCGGGTCCTCGTAGCATCTCACGCGATCGTCGTCGACCCCCGGAACCACAAGCGTCCCGCCCACGTCGGGTGCCGGGGAAGCGCTACTCGACCCACCTACGACGTGGTGCGCTGTGTCGCCGTGTGGGACGAGCGCTTCTCACGAAGATGCTCCAGATGCACGACGGTCACCGCCAATACCCCGAAGCCCAAGACTGACGCGAGGACAAGGCACCGATTGTTGCCTCCGGGCCTTCTTCGTAGATGACCTCATTCATCCGATAGGAGGTGTTCCGGGGATCGATAAAAAATGTGGTGGTCTCGCCGTACGGAATGACTGCCGTGAAGGACTGTCCGGCATAGGAGTAGTCGATCCGACAGATTCTCGAAGCGATGCTCGAGGACCTCCCGGTCACGATGACCACACAACCAACCGAGTGGCCTCGCACTGCCACCCGGTGGCTCGACAAGGCGTCATAGGTGCTGTTCGTTTGGGCGGCGTCGACGAGAAAGGCGATCGCGAACCCGAGTTGGATGAGGACGACGAACACGACAAAGGTGTGCACGACGTGGCGTCGCCGGACTTCCATGCGGTCAAGTATTCACGAAGGGGACGGTCCCGCCGGGAATCGACAATCCCACGTTCCGGTGCCCATACCTTCGCAGTCGCATCGCTGCGGGGTTGGCAGGGTCCATCCTTCTGGCCTGTCCCGTCGGTCACGCACAACCGGGCGATGGGTTAGCGTGGACCGGTCAATACCACTCCAGGAGGCCACCATGGGAACTGCAGCCGACGCCGAACAGGTTGTGCGCGACCTATGCGACGGATTCGCCAAGCACGACGCAGAGGCACTACGCCAGTACTTCACTGAGGATGTCGTCTACCACAACATCCCCATGGACCCTGCTGTCGGGATCGATGCCACCATCGCGTTCATCGACGGCTTTTTTGCCATGTGCCAGAAGATGGAGATCGAGACCACTCACCTGGCAGTGAAGGACAACGTCGTTCTCACCGAACGCATCGATACGTTCACCGTTGGAGAGATCGTGGCCGCGTTGCCGGTCATGGGCACGTTCGAGATCCGGGACGGCAAGATCAGCGCGTGGCGTGACTACTTCGACATGGCCCAGATCACCAAGGCGTGGTCGGGCGATGCCTAACGTTTGACGGGTCGATGGCCGGGAGCCTGAATGGAGCGGCTCACGTCACCGGAGCTCCGGAGAACCGACGTCCGTCGCAGTGACACTAACGTGGCGTTGTGGCGTCACCGCATCGCCTCAGATGTCGGGCAGCACGGCCTGACTACCCCTTGGGTCCTCACGACGCGCGTGGGGCTGGAGCGGCCTCATGAAGCTCAAACTGGACCTTCATGACGTCTACAACCGGAGCGAAGACATCGATCGAGCCCTCCGCGCCATCATCGACGAGGCCGTAGAGAAGAAGGCCCAGCTCGTCGAGATCATCCCGGGGAAGGGGAGCGGGCAGCTGAAGAAGCGAGTGTTGCGTTTCCTCGATCAAAAGGAGATCAAGGCTCTCTATTCCCGCGTCGAGAAGGACTCACACAACTTCGGCAGGGTGTTCGTCCACTTCCGATGGAAGTGACTCTTCTCTGCCCGCGCTCCTCGAGATGACGCCTCCGGACCTACGCAGATGGAGTCCGCGACTCGGAGTTCCCGACGGCTCCGACCAAGGCCTCGTCGACTGAGCCACGAAATCGAAGGCCCGACCAAATTGCCACAGCGGCAACGAGACACGTTGCGGTTGCGATACCGATTTCGCCGATGTACCCGGCAACGAGAGGAAGGCTCACTCCCTGAGGCCTGTTCTGGATGAAGGTCGCGACAAGGTTGCCGATCGCGGCTGCGATCAGAATGGAGAATGCGAGCATGACGGCGTTGTCAAGACGTCGAGCCCGCACGAGATGATCTAACGCCGTTCGGATCTCTTCGTCGCCTTCGTCAGCCTCCTCCACCACTTCCAGCCAGCCTTGGACCTGCCACCACACGATCGCCAGGACCGCGAGAAGGAGAAGGGAGAAATAGATCGTCGCCCAGTCCGTCGCGCTGAGGAGCGTCAATGCGAAACTGGAGCCGGGAATGGCCAAGACCGCGTGAAAGTCCCCACTGGGAATGCTGGGGGAACTGACAGCCGAGACGACAGCCGAGACGACTGATACCAATACGACCAGCGCAGCCGCCCCGAGGAGGCCGAAGCCCACGACCTCGGCCGGTTCCCATTCAGTCGCCGCCGGAGGTCCGGACGCTTCGTCATCGGATCTTGATCCGGTCACAGAGCCAAAGCGTAGGGCGACTACGGGAAATCGAGCGGGATGTTGCGACGCTGCATGGCGTATCCGAGACGCCTCGGGTGCTACACCGCGCCTGGCTGCCTCGTAGCGAAGTTCCGGCCGTCAGTGGACCGTGCCGGTCCGGTCCGGGCTCGAACTACGAGGAGGGCGCCGGCGGTGCGTTCGACCCGTACCCGATGGCGAAACCATCTGACGGTGGGGGGCCGGTGTCAGGACCAGACGGGATGGAGACGACCTGGCTCCTGAAGAAGCTGCCCTGGACCAACTCGCCTCCACTCCCGGCGGTGAGCCCCGGCGCGACGCCGTTCACTGCGTCAGGGTCAAAGGCGGTAGAACCGTACGAGGCCAAGGTGGCCTGGCGACCGTTGACCGTGGGGGCCTCCAAGATCCACTCCGCCGAGGCGCCTGGACCCGAGTAACTCTGCGTAGTGGTGAACGAGGGCTGCGCGGCGTGGGCGGCGCTTCCCTTGTCGGTCAGCGTGATCGACCACTGACCGGCGGAGACCTTCGTGATCGACACCGTGATCGTGTCACCCGGCTTGACCGTGATCGACGGGATCACGGTCTCCGCCGCAGGAAGGATCTCCCACCAGGCCGAGTAGTGAGCGCTTCGCCCCGTGAAGTCCTGTTCCGTACCGGCCTGGATGAGATCGGAGTTGGTGAAGCCGTCGATACCGGCCCAGGCGGCGGAGTACGTCGAGTCCCTCGATCCAGTGACGCTGGGCACGACCCACGTTCCGGTGACCCCCGTGTAAGCGGTGCCTGACGCCGGCACGCACGACAGCCCCGAAGGCGCCGTCTCGCTCACCGCGTAGCCCGACCAGTTCGACGACGCCCAGCACGGGGCCGCCGTGGTGGCCGCGTTCGAGCCCCGCGCCCTCGTTGTCGCTGTGCCCAGGAGGTGGCCGGGAAGGAGTTGCAGCACCGGGGCGGCGGCCGGCGCGGTCGAGAGCCCGACGCTGAGGAGAGCCAGCGCGCCGATGCCCACCGTCGCCGCCAGGCCTGTTCGCACTGCTAACCACCAGATGCGACTGGACCGTTTGATGTGCACAGCAGAATCCTCCTGTAGAGGGCGAAAGTCTCAGGCGTGGCAGCACGGACGCCTACAACGGACGTGCGGCCATCGTGCGGCACAGAGATTAGGTCGACCCCAACGCCTCATCAACATTCGTCCAATTCGATCACTACGGACACTTCCGGGCCGGACATGCCGGAAGCCCCTAGCCCGTGAGGTGCTGGGCGAGAAACGCAAGAGCGGGGGGTTCCTGCTCGGTGAAGAACGCGCCGGTGTGGCAGCCCGGGGAGAGCTCCACGACGGCTCCTTTCGGGAGAGCCTCGGCCAGAGCGAGTACGCCGGGGTGGAAGGGGTCCGAATCACCAGATGCCACGCGCACGGGCACCCCGGCGAGAGCCGACGCATGGGTGACCGCATCGTCGGCGGCGAAGTCCCCCGCCGACGCGTACGCGCCGGGATTGGCGTCTTGCGCCTGGGCATAACTCGTCCAGATGGCGGGACTGATCGCCGCGACGCAGGCGATGAGGTGGGGGTACTTCTCGGCCAGCAGGATCGCGCCGTATCCACCCATGGAGACGCCCATCGTGCCGATCCGAAGCGGCGGTGCGCCGAGTCCGAGTCGTTGGCACCTCGGGATCAACTCGTCGATCACCATGGCCATGGGGTTGTCGCCGGGGTGCGGATTCCAGTACCCCCGTCCGCCGTCGACCGTGACCATGGCCATGGGAGCGAGCAACTGACCGTTCACGTGCAGCGCCACCGCCTGGGCCGGCGACATCCTCGACAAGGCGGTGGCGTGATTGGCTCCGAACCCGTGCAGCATGACGACGAGCGGAAGCGGAGTCCCCGCAGAGTGGCCCGGGGGATAGGCGAGGGTGTAGCCGACGCTCTGGTTGCGAGCGTGGGAGTAGAAGGTGCCCGACATCGACGGCCCCAGGGGGGAGAACCGCAGTGACGTCTGAGGCACCGAACATGCGCCGTCGATCCGATCCAGCGTCTGCTGTCCGGGGAGGACGCCACGCGACACAAGTTCGACGCCGACCACTCCCGCTACTCCGACGGCAGCGACCGCACCGACTCCGACGGTCAGTATTCTGCGCCGGGTCCATCGCCGTTCGTGCCCCGCTGCGTCGGCACCATCGGGTGGACGACCGACCATGGCGGCTCACGATACCGGCGGAGCTCGACCCAGCGTCACCGGACCGGGTTCGGGTTTGGTGGTCACGTCCCGAGTACCGTTCGCCCCATGGCGCGCCAGCCGATGAGCCCCGAGACTGTCGCCGCTCTCCATGCACAGCTCTCCAACTGGGGTCGATGGGGACCAGATGACCAACTCGGGACGCTGAACTTCATCACACCCGAGACAACGGCAGCAGCGGCGGCCACCGTGCGGTCGGGGCAGACCGTGTCGTGCGCCCGTCCTCTCCCTACGCAACCGGCCCGGGACAACGTCAACCCGGTCGTCCATCACATGACCGGCACCGCCACCGAGGGGTACGGAGCGGACTACTTTGCCATCTCCTCTCACGGGTACGCGACGAGCCATATCGACGCGCTCTGTCATATTTTTCACGACGGTCAGATGTACAACGGATTTTCTTCCCGAGCCGTGACTGCGCACGGAGCGAGCAAGCTCGGGATCCACCACCTCCGATCCGGCATCGTCACGCGTGGGATTCTGCTCGACGTGCCCGCCGTTCGTGGCGTCGAGGCGCTGGAGCCGGGTCAACCGATCTTTCCCGATGACCTCGAGGCCGCCGAACGAGCAGGTGGGATCGAGGCGCAGCGTGGTGACGCTCTTCTCGTTCGCACGGGTCGGTGGCGATGGAGAGCGCTTCACGGCCCGTGGACACCCACTGAGGGGATGGCGGGCTTGGATGCCTCGTGCCTGACGTGGCTGCACCAACGCGAGATCGCGGTTCTCGGAAGCGACGGTGTCTCTGACGTCATGCCGTCACGGGTCGACGGGATCGGGATGCCGATCCACACCGTTGCCATCGTGGCGATGGGTGTCCATCTGCTCGACAATCTCGACCTCGACGAGCTGGCGACGGTCTGCGCGGCACTGGACCGATGGACCTTCTTCCTGGTCGTGGCCCCGCTCATCCTGGATCACGGCACGGCGTCGCCGGTGAACCCGGTCGCGGTCTTTTGACCCGTCGGCGTCGTGACTGGTGCTCACAACGAGTGCCGAGCGCACCACCGTTGGGCGTCCGCCATTATTGGGGATGCGGCGGCCCTTGTCGGGGAGCAGAATGGGCAACAACGAACACCTCGTCGCTCGCGAACCGACACCCGCGGCGGTTCTTTCCCTTGAGCAATTCAGGCACCCTCGACGGAGGTCGGCATGCGAAGGACGACACGGTGGTCAATCCCCGTCGGGGCAGTGGGCGTCTTCCTCGTCGGGATGCTCGGCGTGACCTCGGCCACGGCTGCCGGCGCACCCGCAGCGAGCCGTCGGTCGCCGAACCAGGGTACGTTTCTTCCCGCCCCTCTCCCGACGGTCCGTTCCCCCCTTGACGGGGGCAAGAAGACGAGTGGGCCTGTCAAGCTCAGTGGCTCGCTCAACTGGGCCGGCTACGCCCAGTCGGCGCAGACGCACATCTTCACGTCCGTGACCGACACCTGGAGGGTCCCGACGGTCGCCACGTCGACACACGCATTGCAGGTCTCCTCCGATTGGGTCGGCATCGGCGGTTTCAAGGACACCACGTTGGTCCAGGCTGGAACGTTGGCGGACAACGACAGCGGCTCCCCCGTCTATCAGGCGTGGACCGAGATCCTTCCGGCCAGCGAGGTCCCCTTGTCCATGACGGTGAGCGCAGGTGATTCGATCACCACGACCATCCGAGAGACCTCGTCGAACACGTGGCTGATGCAGGTCGCCGACAACACCACCCATGTGACACAGGCCAGGACCGTGTCCTATGCCTCATCGGGCCGAAGCGTCGAGGCCATCCACGAACGATCGACGATCTGCTCACCACGCTGCGCGCTCGGGAGCCTCGCCACCACCACGAACGTCACCTTCGACCCGGGCTCGTTCACGTCGACGCTGCAACCAACACCGCAACCGTTGCTCGTCGCAGCTGCCCAGCGTGAGAAGACGACGAAGCGAGGGATCAAGGTCAAGCCAGCCAAGGTCTACCAACTGGTGATGGTGAGTGAGAAGCCCACGACGGTCCTGGCAACGCCTTCGGCGGCCGATGCCGACCACGACGGCTTCTCGGTGGCCGATGGCGGGTCGGCCCCGTCGCCTCCGTCGAGCTGAGTCTGGAAATCCGCGAGCAGTCATGCGAATTGCGCGCACAGCGAGGGTCGCGCTGGCACTGGCCTGTGTCGTGGCCGCGGTGGTGGTCTGTACAACTCCATCGGAGGCCGATGCCGCCTGCGCCGGCTGTCGCCCACTCATCCGTTCAGTGGTGATCTCGGGTGGTGGTGGCGACTACACCGTGACCGTGCGGGGTCACGGTTTGGGCGGTCCGACCCAGGCGATGCCGTTTTCCGGAGACGTGGCCAACTTCCGCATCGGAGACGGTGCGCAGGGTCCCTCGGGGGAGTGGGGATACGTGGGTGACGCACACGCCCTTCGGTACCTCGTGTGGACCGGTTCAGAGGTCGAGGTCGGCGGTCTGGGGGCGAGCCCGGGCGACGCTCTGGTCATCGCCCTGTGGAACGACGTGACGGGGAGAGGGGTCACCTGGGGTGGCAACGTGCCACCCGTCGCCTCGGGCACCCCGACGATCACGTCGGTGGGCTTCTCCAGTTTGGGTACCCCGGCCGACCTCCGCCTCGTGGTCAAGGGGAGGAACTTTGGTTCGGCGCCGGCAGGACTCCCCTTTCTGGGAGATCTCAGTTGGTTCTCGTTCTGGGACGGTCGAGCCCATTGCGGTTCCAGTTCGGCCTTCACCGCAGGTGGCACCTACTTCGGTCAAGCCCCGTCGGACACCGTCACGCTCCGCTATCGGTCGTGGACCGACACCAAGATCGTGATCAACGGGTTCGGTGGTTCGTACGGGACCGGATGTAGCAAGGTGGAGCCGGGTGACCCCGTGGCCGTGAGCCTCTGGAACACGAGCGATCGCCTGCAGACCGGAGCGCAGACCGCCAAGCGAGGTCTGATCCTCTACGGGACGCCCGGGAACTGAGAGCTCGCCGGGGGACGCCACGGGCGTCCTCGTGTGAGCCATCCCCGCCCAGGCCGAGAGGCAGGGCATTGTCACCGCTATGCATGCTTCGAGTGATCACTCCTAGAGTGATGCCGTGGAGTATCGGGTAGAGGCGTTGGCGGCGGCGGCCGGAGTGTCGGTGGACACCATCCGCTTCTATCAGGGACGTGGGATTCTCCGACCCCCGCGCCGGGCCGGTCGAGTCGTGCTCTATGACGACGAGCACCTCGAGCGCCTGCGGGAGGTGAAGAACCTCCAGCGACGAGGTTTCAGCCTCGTGGTGATCGCCCGGATCCTGCGAGGGGAGCTCGACGCGGCCGACGAAGCGTTGGTCGAGGCGGTCGTGGGCGAGAGCGAAGCGCCGGGGGAGGCGGGAGAGAATTTCTGGACCCTGACCGAACTGGCCGAGCGCGCCGGTGTCGCCGTCGCACTGCTCGAGGCCCTCGAGCGGGAGGGCGTGCTCGTGCCCCGTCGCCACCACGACGAGGCTCGCTACACCGAAGCGGACCTCGTAGCGCTGCAGTCCGGGCTCACGTTGTTGGAGTACGGCCTCCCACTCACCGACGTGCTCGACCTCGCCCGCGAGCACCAACGGGCGGCGCGCCTGATCGCGGAGCGGGCCGTGGCCCTGTTCGACCGGCACATCCGTCAAGCGCGGCGCGACGACGGCGACGCTCCGACGGAGCTGGTCGAGGCCTTCCGCGTCCTCATGCCGGCCACCGTGGCACTGGTGGCCCACCATTTCCGACGGATCTTGCTGACCGTGGCCCAGGAACACATCGAAGCCGTCGGTGACGTCGACGAGGTGGCGGCCGTTCGCACCGAGACCCGTCGGCGGCTCGAGCCACCCATGGCGGTGGACGGGTGAGCCGTCGGGAAACACAAGAGGCGATGCCCCAGGGCGCGGACAAGGCCCGCGCGGTGGAGGAGATGTTCGACGTCGTCGCCCCTCGCTACGACCTGGTGAACCGGGTCATGACGTTCGGCCTCGACCGACGGTGGCGCCGCGCCGTCGTGGCCGCACTCGACCTCCCGGGCGGTTCCACCGTGGCCGACCTGGCGTGCGGGACGGGTGATCTGTGTGCCGACCTGGCTCGCGCCGGGCTGGCGCCCATCGGCTTCGACCTCTCCGCGGGCATGCTCGCGGCGGCGCACACGACTGTGCCCCTGGTTCGGGCCGACGTGATCTCGCTTCCGCTGTCCGACGCCACGGTGGCGGGTGTGACATGCGGCTTCGCCCTGAGGAACCTCGTCGACCTGTCCGCCTTCCTCATCGAGCTGGCGAGGGTCGTCCGCCCCGGCGGGCGGATCGGGCTGTTGGAAGTGGCCGAGCCTTCGAACTCCGCCCTCCGTCTCGGGCACAACTTCTACTTCACCCGCGTCGTGCCTCGGATCGGTGCCGCGCTGTCGGACGGCCGCGCCTACCGCTACCTCCCCCGGTCAGTGGCGTACCTGCCTCCCGTGGAGCAGCTCGTCGCGTCTGTGGCGGCAGCCGGCTTCGGCGACGTCGAGCGCACGACGTTGTCGGGCGGTGTGGTCCAGATGCTCGTGGGGACGCGGCAGTGACGCTGGCCCGACGCGTGGCCGGTGCACGACTGGTGGCGACGACGGTCCCGCTCGACCCGGACGTCGATCTCGTCGACGTGGCGGGCGACGGGGGCGTCCTGTGGGAACAGGCGGACGGCGTGAGCCTGGCGGGGCGCGGCGCAGCGGCGCGAGTGACCGTGTGCCTGGACGACGGCTCGACCACGGCGGGTGTGTCGGCGGCACTCGGCGCCATCGAGTCCGACGGCGAACTCGCGCCGGTGGCGGTCGGGGCGCTCCCGTTCTCGCGTCCGCGCCGCGCCGAGATGGTCATACCGGCGGTGGTGGTGCGCCGTCTGGCGGACGGCTCGTGCTGGCTCACGGTCACCGGCTCGGACCCCGAGCCCGCGCTCGACGAGATCCGCAGGCACGTGACCGACCCACGGCCCGATCGAGCCGGACCTGCACCGCGCGAGTACCGGGTCAGGTCGACCATGGCGCCCGAAGCCTGGTGCGCACTGGTGGGGGACGCCGCCAAAGCGGTGGTCGGAGGAGCATTGGCCAAGGTCGTGCTCGCCCGCGAGGTGACGATCGTGGCCGACCGGCCGCTGCAGCCCTCGGCCGTCGCCCGGCGACTGCGGTCGTCGTATCCCTCGTGCATGGTCTTCTCCGTCGACGGCTTCGTGGGTGCCAGCCCGGAGCTGCTCGTGGACCGACGCGGCGCGCAGGTTCGCTCGCGGCCCCTCGCCGGCACCGCGGCCCGCACCGGCGTGGCCGGCGGCGACCCCGAGCTCGTCGGCCGACTGCTGTCGTCGGCCAAAGAGCGCGAGGAGCACCGGCTGGTGGTCGAGGCCGTGTCGGGCACCTTGGGTCCGCACTGCGAGCAGCTGACGGTCCCTCCGGTGCCCGCCGTCATCCCGTTCGGAACCCTGGCCCACCTCGGCACCTCGATCGCCGGACGATTGCGGGCACCGATCCCGACCGCGTTGGATCTGGTCGCCGCCATCCATCCCAGTCCCGCCGTGGGGGGGACGCCCACGGCCGCGGCGCTCGACTACATCGCCGCGGTGGAGGACCTCGACCGGGGTTGCTACGGGGGACCGGTGGGGTGGGTGGACGCGGACGGAGACGGCTGCTGGGCCGTCGGCATTCGCGCCGCGCACCTCGAGGGCTGCGAGGCTCGACTGATCGCCGGTGGGGGCGTCGTCGCCGGGTCGGACCCCGAGGCGGAGCTGGCCGAGACCGAGCTCAAGTTCGAGCCCATGCTCGCCGCCATCATCCGGCCCTGAGCCGTTCGTCGTCGGGCCGGTCCGACGCTCAGGCGAGGACGGTCTCGAGGCGGGAGGACACCGCGCCGTGCAGCTCCTCGTGCACGGTCACGTTGGCGCTGCGGTCGGTGCGCACGACGATCACCGAGACACCGCCGGCGTCGATGCCGGCGCGCGCTGTCGGCGCCAGGTCATCGGACTCGGACACCTCGACCGCGCTCAGCCCGTGCACTCGGGCCAGCGCGACGAGGTCCACGTCGTGGGGCGTGGCGAAGAGCCGCTCGAACAGCGGGGCGGGAACCGAGGCGGCTTGAGGCAGGAAGGAGAAGATGCCCCCGCCCTTGTTGTCGATGACGACGGCCACCGCGTCGAGGTCACGGTGTGCCGCCCCCACCAGAGCACCGGCATCGTGGAGGAAGGCCAGGTCGCCCAGGAGACATGCCGTCGGTCGGCCGTTCGCCCCGGCGGCGGCGCCGAGCATCGTGGACAGCGTGCCGTCGATGCCGTTGACACCGCGGTTGGCCATGACCCGGATGTCGGTGCGCGGTCGTGCGTACCACTCGACGTCGCGGATCGGCATCGACGAGGCCACGACCAGGCCCGTGTCCCGAGGCAGGCACGAGACCAGCGCGCGAGCCACGCCCGGCTCGGTCGGCTCCCGATGGCCGGCCAGCACCTCGTCGATGGCCTCCTGCGCGGCGCGCTCGGCTCCGGACCACAACCGGGTCCAGGCGGCGGGCGCCGGTTCGAGGGCGAGCCCGGCCAGGCCCGCGCACACCTCGGCCGGGGCGGCCGCCACGACGACATGGGCGGAGTGGTCAGGGTCGAGCCACGTGCCATGGGACTCCACCGCCACCTGCGTGGACTCCGACGCCGCCAGCCACGCCGCCAGGAGCCTCGATGCCGGAGGCGCGCCCAGACGGAGCACGGCCTCGGGGTGCGCTCCGTCGGCGAACGGGCGATGCCGCAGCAAGGAGTCGAAGGCGGCGACGGTGGCGGCACCCGGGACGCGCGCCGACGAGCAGGCATCAGCCAGCACGGGCCATCCCAACTTCTCGGCCAGGCGATGGACCGCGGCCGGGTTCCCGGTGCCCGCACCCGAGACGATGACCCCGGTCCGGCCCGTCAACAGCCGCCCCAGGTCGTCCAGCGCGGTCGGATCGATGCGCGGCCGACCAAGCGACCGATGCCAAGGGAGGCCGCCCTCGCGCCCGGATGGCAGCGGGCCGGGTCGGGCGTCGAGCGGTTCGCGGAAGGCGAGGTTGAGATGGACGGGGCCGGGTCGGCCACCCACGCCGCGCCCTTCGGCGACGGCGCGCGCCGCCAGCGACCGCCAGGCGTGCGCCGTGGCGGCGTCGGGCACGCCCGGGTCGGCCCGCCAGCGCACCGAGCGTCCGTACAGGTCGGCCTGCTCGATGGTCTGGGCGGCGCCGACCCCCTGGGCTTCGGGCGGCCGGTCGGCGGTGACTGCGAGCAGGGGGACGCCCGCGTGGTGTGCCTCGGTCACCGCGGGGTGCAACTCGACCGCAGCGGTTCCGCTCGTCGTGACCACGACGGCGGGGGTGCCCGTGCGAAGGCCGACTCCCACGGCGTAGAACCCGGCCGTCCGCTCGTCGAGGCACACGTGGAGCTGGACCCGGGGCTCGGCTGCGAGCGCCAACACCATCGGCGTCGAGCGCGAGCCGGGGCTCACCACCGCATGGGTCACACCCGCCCGGACCCACTCGTCGACCAGCGTGGCGCAGAAGGTGGCGGCAACCGTCATCGGTCGACTGACCCGTTCTGACGCGCGTGGCGCGGGGCGAGACCGACGCCCACCCGCGTCGATGCCAGGATGGCGGCATGGTCTACGCGGAGATCGACGGGCGAGGCCCACGCGTGGTGCTGGTGCACGGGTTCACCCAGACGCGCCGGTCGTGGGGCCCGGTGGCGGCCGACCTGGCCCGTGATCACGAGGTGGTGCGCGTCGACGCGCCTGGTCATGGGCGCTCCGCCTCCAGCGCCGCGACCATGGCTCGAGGTGCCGACCTCGTGAGTGCGGTGGGGGGCCGAGCCGTGTACGTCGGCTACTCCATGGGGGCCCGGCTGTGCCTGCACCTTGCCCTGGCGCATCCCGAGCTCGCGGGCGCCCTCGTGATGATCGGGGGAACGGCGGGCATCGAGGACGCCGAAGCCCGCCGGGCGCGACGGCGCGACGACGAGGCGCGGGCGCTCGAATTGGAAGAGGTCGGTGTGGCGGAGTTCGTCCGACGGTGGCTGGCCCAGCCGCTCTTCGCCGGGTTGGACGGGCCCGACGCCGGCATCGACGCCCGCCTGGAGAACACCGTGGCGGGGTTGGCAGCCAGCCTGCGACTGGCCGGCACCGGAGCCCAGGAGTCGCTGTGGCCCCGCCTGTCCGAGCTCTCCATGCCCGTGCTCGCGGTCGCAGGAGCGCGCGACGACGTGTTCTGCGCCCGGGCCGACGCGATGGCCGCCGCGATCGGCGAGAACGCCGAGACTGCTTCTGTCCCCGGGGCCGGCCATGCCGCCCACCTGGAATCGCCGCACGCCTTCCTCGCCATCCTGCGTCGATTCCTCGCTCGGGTCGAAGCCCAGTAGGCCCGCTGGCGCGCTCACCGGGCCCAGAGACCCGCCGACAACGCGACCGCGAACGCGAGCTGGAGTCGTCCGGTCTCACCCAGCACCGCTACCAGCTCGAACCCGGCCGCCCCGCCGAGCACCCGACGCACCGGTGCGACGGCCAGAGGCGTGGCCACCAGCGCCACCAGGGCCCAGGGTGTGGCGGCGGCGAGCACGAGGGTCCACGCCAGTGCACCGACGACGAAGCCGGCGTAGAGCAATCGGGTGGGTCGATCGCCCAACCGCACGGCCAACGTGCGCTTGCCCGCGGCGTCGTCCTTGACGCGATCTCGAAGGTTGTTGACGACGAGCAAGGCGGTGGCGAGCAGTCCGACCGGCACAGATGCGCTCAGGGCCAGGGCCGAGAGGTGGCCCTCTTGGACATAGGCGGACCCCGTCACGGCCACCACGCCGAAGAAGACGAAGACGAAGAGCTCGCCGAACCCCGCGTAGCCGTAGGGCCGGGGGCCGCCGGTGTAGGCCCACGCGGCTGCGATGCAGGCCGCGCCGACCGCGATCAGCCATGGTGTGACTGCGACCGCCAGGGCCAACCCGGCGACGCCGGCGACGCCGAAGCTCACCCACGAGGCTCGGCGAACGGCCGTGGGCGAGGCGAGCCCGGCGGCCACCAGGCGCACCGGCCCGACGCGGTCGCTGTCGGTGCCGCGCACGCCGTCCTGATAGTCGTTGGCGTAATTGACCCCGATCTGCAGCGCGAGGGCGACGACCAGCGCCGCGGCCATGCGCCATGCCACGACGGGACCGCCGCCGCCCGCCACCGCCGTGCCCACGAGGACCGGGGCGATCGCCGCGGGCAGCGTGCGAGGACGCGCCCCTAGGACCCACCGGTTGGCGGCGACGCCCACCGGCTCAGGGTCGCCGGGGGAAGCGGGAGAAGTCCGGAGCACGCTTCTCGAGATACGCGTCGCGGCCTTCCTGGGCCTCGGCCGACAGGTAGTACAACATGGTGGCGTCCCCGGCCAGCTGTTGGATTCCGGCCAGTCCGTCGTCGGCGGCGTTGCACCCCGCTTTGATCATGCGCAGGGCGAGAGGCGAGTGCTCCAACATCCGTCGGCACCACGTCACCGTCTCCTCTTCGAGGCGCTCGAGGGGCACCACGGTGTTCACGAGGCCCATCTCCAGTGCCTCCTCCGCGTCGTACTGCCGACACAGGAACCAGATCTCTCTCGCCTTCTTCTGGCCGACGCTGCGGGCGAGCAGTCCCGACCCGAAGCCGGCGTCGAACGAGCCGACGCGCGGCCCGGTCTGGCCGAAGCGGGCGTTGTCGGCGGCGATGGTGAGGTCGCACACCACGTGCAGCACGTGGCCGCCCCCGATGGCGTAGCCCGCCACCATGGCCACCACGGGCTTCGGCGTCCGCCGTATCTGGATCTGGAGGTCGAGCACGTTGAGGCGGCCCACGCCGGACTCGTCGACGTACCCGTCGTTCCCCCGGACGCGCTGGTCGCCCCCCGAGCAAAACGCGTCGGGCCCCTCGCCCGTGAAGATGATCACGCCGACCTCGGGGTCGTCCCGGGCGGCGTCGAAGGCGCGGCTCAACTCGAACAGCGTCCGGGGCCGAAAGGCGTTGCGGACCTCGGGCCGACAGATCGTGATCTTGGCCATGCCCTCGGCTGATTCGTACCGAATGTCCTGGTAGTCGCCGGAGCGGCTCCAAGCCGGGATCCCCGTGTCGCTCATCGACCGATGACTCCGAGAGTGATGACTCGCACCATGGTGGGTACCGTAGCCGGATGCCCGACCGCCTCGTCGCCCTGGCCACGGGGGACAGCGCCGGGTTCGTGCACCGTCTGCGGCTCGCGTGGGACGCCGGAGACGCCGTGGCGCCCATCGACTCGCGCCTGCCCCGTCCTGCCATGGACCGCCTCCTCACCAGCCTGCGGCCCACCACGTTCGTCGACGTCGACGGGAACAGAGTGACCTTCGAGGACGGCCGTCCGGTCGAGCCCGGTGACGCCCTCGTGATGGCGACCAGTGGTTCGACCGGTGAGCCCAAGGGCGTCGTGCTCACCCACGACGCCATCGCCGCCTCGGCCCGGGCCACCTCGGACCGTCTCGGGGTCGACCCCGCCGCCGACCGCTGGCTGGCCTGTCTGCCCTTGGCGCATGTGGGCGGGCTCTCGGTGGTGACCCGGGCCCTGGTCACGGGGACCGGCCTCACGCTGCACGACGGCTTCGACGCCACTTCGGTCGAACACGAGGCCCGCTCCGGAGGGGTGACGCTCGTGGCACTCGTCGCCACCGCACTCCGCCGGATCGACCCGACGATCTTTCGCACCATCGTGTTGGGCGGGAGCCGGCCCCCGGCAGACGTGATCGGCGCCAGTGTCGTCACGACGTACGGCATGACCGAGACCGGCAGCGGTGTCGTCTACGACGGCGTACCCCTCGACGGTGTCGATGTGCGGATCGTCGACGGAGAGGTGCAGGTGCGCGGGCCCATGCTCCTGCGCTGTTACCGCGACGGTCGTGATCCGAAGACGCCCGGCGGATGGTTGCCCACCGGCGATGCCGCCACGTTCGAGCGCGACGGTCGACTGTCGGTGTCCGGACGTCGCGCCGACATGATCATCACCGGGGGAGAGAACGTGTGGCCCGACGCCGTCGAAGAGGTGCTCTTCGGTCATCCCGACGTGGCGGACGTGGCCGTGGCCGGACGGCCCGACCCGGAATGGGGCCAGCGGGTCGAGGCCTGGGTCGTGCCCGTGGACCGCTCACTGCCTCCCACGCTCTCCTCGCTGCGGGCCTTCGTCACCGAGCAACTTCCGTCGTATGCCGCGCCGGCGCACCTGACGCTGGTCGACGCACTGCCCCGCACCGCCCTGGGGAAGATCGCCCGACATCGTCTGCCGGGCTACACCGAATAACGCTCGAGCAGCGCCACATCGGGCTCGACGGCCCGGACCTCGAGCATCCCGTCGCGAGGAAGCAACGGGTCCTGCGTCACGTCGGCGCCGAGCAGGGTGGCCGTGGCAAGCCCGCAGGCGTAGGGCAACTCCGGCAGCGATGCCGCCAGGGCCAACCCCGCAGCCAACCCGACCGATGTCTCGATCATCGACGTCACGATGGCCGGGAGCCCGGCGGCTTCGACGACGGCCAACGCCGCTCTCACCCCACCCAACGGCTGCACCTTGACGACCAACACGTCGGCGGCGTCCAGGGCAACGAGTCGCTCGGCGTCGCGCCGGTCCCGCACCGCCTCGTCCGCAGCGAGCGGCATGGCCACCAGGCGCCGCAGGCGCGCAAGGTCCTCCAGTGACGCGACGGGCTGCTCGGCCAGCTCGATGTCATAGCGGGCCAGGGCCCGCAAGCGTCGGCACGCGGTGTCGAGGTCCCACGCGCCGTTGGCGTCGACCCGTATCTTGACGTTCGGCCCGACCGCGTTGCGGACCTCCGACACCCGCCCGAGGTCGTCACCGGCGCCGACCTTCACCTTCAGGCAGCTGATCCCCTGCCGGGTTGCGTCCAGGGCGACCACGGCCGCCTCGGAGGGAAGAGCGGGGGGGACGACGGCGTTGACAGCCACCCAGCCGCGCACCGGGTGCGGCCATCCCTCGAACGCCGCCTCTTCGGCGCTGCGCAAGGCGCTCGCCGGGTCACACGGGAACCCCGGAAGCGGCGATGCCTCCCCGAACCCCGCCGGGCCACCGATGATGGTGGCGTCGCGGTAGGCGAGACCCTGCCACGGCTGGCGAAACGGCAACCGCACTCGCCACCGGCGCACCGGTCTCGCCCCTTGCGTGGCCATGCACAACGACGGTAGTGGGGTCGACGGTAGTGGGCCGGCACCGTGCTCCGACGCACAGCGACCGGATCGACGAGCTCACCCCCGAGGGAGTTTAGAACGACACGTTGATGTCGATGGACTCGTACCAGGCGTGTGATCGCCCGTTGGGGGCACGGCCGTGCAAGAACACCGCCAGCCGACACGGTCCCGCCACGAGTGCGGTCACCTTGGCATGGAACACGCACGGAGTCCCCGGTGAGAAGGAGCCGTACGCCGAGGTGTTTCGTACCACCCCCGGTCCGCCCTGAACCCTCTCTTCGAGTGTCCGCGGGAGAAACTCGGTGGAATGCCGCTTCGACGGATCGTCCAGAGCCTTGATCCGATATTCCGCGGCAGGGACCTGGAAGTGGAAGCTCCCGTCTTCGAGGGTGGCCCGTCCACGATTGACGAGCCCGACCCTCACGATGAAGCTGTGATCGTCCGAGGCGGTCACGGCGAAGCGACCCTCTTCGGGCTCCTGCGGCACGGAATCAAGATCCCGGGACGCGGCGAACGCCATGGTCATCTTCGGCTCGCTCACCTGTCGCCACACCCACGACACCAGCGATGGAAAGGCCAAGACCGCCGCGATGAGGGCGATCGCCGCCAACGCCAATGCCAGGGCATCGCCGAAGCCGATCGTGGTCTGGTCGGCACCTTGGGACGAGACGTGTGCATGTGACAGCAGGGACACGGCCAAGAGCCCGACGACGACACCGACGACGACATAGGCGACGAGGTAGAGAGCAAGGAACAACGGTGCCCGCAACCACTTGGTGACGCCGCTGACATGGCTCTTGCGCGTCACGAGTGGCACTGGTGTCGCACCCTGGCGCTCGAGTGGGGGTCGTCTCGCCTCCGACGACACGACGGGAGGCCGGGCGCGCTCGGTGCCGACGGCGTGTTCCAGTGACCCGATTCCGTCGTCCCGCACCAGCAGGGTCGGCTCACCTTCCTCGAACCACCGCTCCTCGTGGACTCCTGACGGGTCGGGCCGCCAGCCGCTCGCCGGTGTCGTTGCGTCTGCAGGCAGCGGACGGAGACGCGGTGCGTAATCCGGATACTCCTCGGGTGCATGCCACTGCCCGTCGGTGGCCCTCCACCAACCCGGTGCGGGGGGAGCGTCGCGCGGAGACGGCGGGAGGTCGACGGGTGGGGCCGGTGACGGGGGTCGGTAGTCCGGGTGGTCCTCGGGCGCATACCACCGCCCGTCGCCCCCTTCCCACCAGCCCGGTCCCGGAGGAGCGCCGGTGCACCGAGGAGCCGACGGCGGCAGTGTCCCGGGAGCCGACGGCGGCAATGTCCCGGGAGCCGACGGCGGCAATGTCAGGGCATCAGGGGATCCTTCAGATGCACCACGACCGTCACCGTCTCTGACCATGGATGTCGGCACGCCGCCCTTGAGAATTCGTGTGACGGGTTCCAACATGGATCCTGCTGCCGGCTGTCCAGGTCCACGTGTTCCCCGCCGCCCCCGCACCCATGGTCACGAATCCCCGGGCCGTCGTCCATCGTTAAATCTGGGGATGCGCCGAACCTCCAGGCGTGGAGGGGGGCGACGGGCGGTCAGACCTGGCCCCGCCTCTACTGCGACGAGGACGTCGAGCCTCTACTGCGACGAGGACGTCGACGAGAGGTCGGCGGGAGGACGCTGAGCAACCCACGTGGTGCCGTCCCACCACCGGGGCTCGCCGGGGTCCACGGGATCGGGATACCACCCGGACCGAGGACCCTCCTCCTCGTGGGCGTCGTCGTCCCGAGTGAAGCGTCGTACCAACCACGGGACGCCCAGGGCGAGGAGCAGTGCCCCGGCGACGATGGCTCCCGCGGTGATCACACGAGTGTTGGCGCTGGACTGACATTCGTTGACGAAGGACTGCCACTGCGGTCGTTGCCCGGACGCCGCCGACGGCTCGGCTCCCGCCCCGATCGAGATGGGGTCGAAGAACGCCTCCAAGGCTGACTCCGATGACGTGCCGGGGCCGCACGTCCCACCGGCGGCCGGCGCCGGGAGCCCCACCAGGACGACGGTGAGGGCCGCCCCGAGGTACAAGACCGCGAGGACACTGCACACGATGCGGGTCGCTTTGGCCAATGTCATGGCCTCGATCCTGCCCCACCACCCTGTGAGGTTGCTTTGAACCGCGGGCGATTGGAAGGGATCGCTATGCCGTCTTCTGCCAGACCGAGACATGGCGTCTGCTGTGGCGGGTGAAGGGCTCGCCTTTCCAGCCCTCCCAGCGCCCGTGCAGACGCATCCCGGCGATGCGCGCCATCAGGTCCAGCTCCGAAGGCCACACGTAGCGAAACGGCACCGACCAGACTGCGCCGGGGCCGCCGGAGGTCCAGTAGTGATGCGACACGCCGCGTTGGGTGGCCACGTCGATCTCGTCGAAGCCGAGATGTGTCGGCCGCACCGTGAAGGGCCGGTATCGCTCACCAGGTGGGAGCCTCTGCAGTTCTGGCACCGACACCTCGATGACGAAGTATCCACCCGACTCGAGATGCGCGGCAACGTTGCAGAAACACGCGACCTGTTCGTCTTGTGTCGTGAGGTTGGTGATCGTGTTGTACACCAGATAGGCGAGCGTGAACGTCCCGTCTACCGTCGTCGAGGCGAAGTCACCGATCGAGACCTCGATGTCCTTCGCCCCCGGTTTCGCCCGCAACTGCGCCACCATGGCGGGCGAGAGGTCGATGCCGTGCACGTGGACGCCCCGCTGGTGCAGTGGCAACCCGATGCGCCCGGTACCGATACCGAGCTCGAGTGCGGGCCCTTCTCCGGCCAGCTCGGCCAGGAAGCTCACGGTCGGGTCGACGACGTCGGGCCGGGACATCTCGGTGTCCAGGTCGTATCCCTCCGCGATCCACCCGTCGAAGTGGTCTTGTGCCACACGAGACACTTTGTCAGGGGCGCGGGCGAGGCGCACGAGTACGCTGCTCACCGAGGAGCCCAGTGGGAGGGAAGTACGAGGTGACGACGAACACCCGAGGTTGGAGGCCCGTCAAGGCGGGTGTGGAGAGGGTGGTCCCCGTCGACGACGCAAGTGGACCGACGCCGTTGTTCGAACTGCGGATGGAGTTGGAAGAAGGTCCCACCGACGGGGAATGGGCGGACCTGTTCCGGGCCTCGCCCGTCGTGAAGGCCGGCGATCGGTCGATGATGGAATCCGATCCGGTCCTCGTCGGCTCCGTCGTCACGTGGCAGGTTTCCCAACCCTCGTTGCCCCACGCCGAGAAGTTCATCCGACGACGGATCGAATGGGCGAACGAGACGTTCGCGGCGACACTGGACCGCGATTCAGCCGACGATCGCGACGCAGCCGACGACCGCCACCCCGGCAACGACCGGGACCCCGGCAACGACCGGGACCGGGACGATCCGCAGCCATCCCCTCCATCTCCAGACGACGCGTCAGGGGACCAACGAGAGACCGAAGCCATTCAATGGTTCCTGGAGCGTCACCGCCAAAGAGTCTGATGGTTCGGTGCGCCCCGCTCGAGGTGAGGCCCGTGGCCGTGCACAACCCGGACCTGGTGAGGACTCTGCAGGAGCGTGCGGCGCGAGCCCTTCCGGCCCAGCACGTGCAGGAGGTTGCAGGGTGGTGCCTGCGCCATAGCTCGAGCTGCGACTGGTGGGTGGGAACGGTGCTGCCTCATGGTGATGTCGCTGCGGGCGAGCTCGTGGCCAGGGTCGTCGAGGCCGAGGAGTTCTATGCCGGTCACGGTGGCGTCGCTCGCTTCCAGATCAGCCCCGGGGCGTGTCCGAGAGGGCTCGACCCGTTCTTGGCCGAGCGTGGGTATCGCCGCCAAGGCTCGATCTCGTTGCAGGTCGCATCGACCGCGCGCGTCCGGGAGCAGATGCCGACAGCCTCGCTGCGGATGCGCCTGGACGACCATCCGACCCGCGCGTGGTTCGAGACCTGGCACGCCGTACACGACGCTGGTGGTGATCCCCGTGCGGACTGGGACATGCTCAGTCGTGTGGACCGGCCGAGTGCCTATGCCCGTGCGATGATCGACGACGAGGTCGTCGCGGTGGGACGAGGTGTCGTCGACTCCGGCTGGGTGGGCGTGTTCGGGATGGCCACGCTTCGAGCGGCGCGGGGAAAGGGCGGGGGGCGCGACGTGCTCGTCGCGCTGGCCGAGTGGGCCGCTGCACACGACGCGCAGCGCATGTACCTCCAAGTCGCGCAGGACAACGGCGCGGCCCTCGGCCTGTACGAGCGGTCAGGTTTCAGCGAGCTGTGCGGGTATCACTACCGCGTGGCCACGTCCGGCTGAGCGCGATCGCACGTCAACGACCCCACCGGGCACCGGCCAGGTAGTTGTGAACCTCGAAGATCTGGACGTCGGGTGGTGCTTGGACGCCGACCTGGTCCATCAGCGAGGCGACGGTGTCCGCGAACCGCTCGAACCCTTCCATCGACTCCCACACGTTGACGACGAGGATTCCGTCGTCGGTCTTCGTGACCCAATGGAACAGGCCCTCCGGTGGCAAGGGTCCGCCCGGTAGAAATCCTCCGATTTCGACGGCCTCGTCATATTGTTCGAGTGTGACGCCGGGGCAGTTGATGAGCACCGCTATCGCCATCGGAGCCTCCCGCCAGAGCAGACAGCCACCTCAGATCAAACTCGATACCCGTCTCCGATTGCAATGAGGAATCTTGGGGACCTAGAGGGTGCGCGGCCGCCTGTACCGCTCGTTCCACCGCCTCGTGGCGGGCTGATCACCGTGACGGGCCTCGGCCGGAGCAAGTGCCCCACGCCCTCGGTCGCGGGCGCGCTCAGGACCTCCCGAAGAAAAGGAACGGAGCGCACTCTTCCGCAGGCATCCCACCTACGCTTCCCGCCCTGACAGCTCCAGAAGAGTATGGCCGGCTACCACGGTCGGATGCACAGCCAGTGTGGCGGAGTCGACATAGCGTCGCAAACAAACTCATCGCGACGCTTTCGTGACAATGTGCGCAATGTGTGATGCAACGCGCGAGCAAAACGTCGAGCAATACGTGATGCCACGATCGATGCGGTGATGCACACGGGCTCGAGGCGGCTCGACGCCTTCGGGAGGAGATCGGTGGGCCCGAATCTCGTCCACGCTCGGGCCGAGTGGACCATGTGCCCGGCTCCCACTTTCTTGATCGAGCGGATTCGTTTAGCGTTTCTGCATCGGGACCAGGCGACCGGAGGACAGCCGATGAAGCTCTGGGACGACGAGATGGAGCAAGCACGGGACCGGATCCGGTCTGAGTCCAAGGAGTTCGTGGGTCGCTTTCCCCCGACCGGGCCCGAGACCGGCTCGCCTGTCGAACGGGCCCAGGCACGTCGTGTTGCAGAGTCGGCCCTGGTCCTGCGGTCGGAGAAGGGGGTCGACCGGGTAATTGCGGGCCCGGCCGGTCCTCTCCGCCTCCGGGAGTTCCGTCCCGAACAGGTCGACGGCGCCATGCTCCACATCCACGGTGGGGGATGGATGACGGGCGAACCCGAGTTGACCGACCTGTTGAACGAATCGTTGAGCGATCACCTGAACCTCGCCATCGTCAGCGTCGACTACCGCTTGGCGCCCGAGCACCCCTATCCGGCGGGGCCCGATGACTGTGAGGCCGCCGCCCTGTGGCTGATCCAGCACGCCACCGAGGAGTACGGGACCGACCGGCTCCTCATCGGAGGCGAGTCCGCCGGTGCCCATCTGTCGGCGCTCACGCTGCTCCGAATGCGGGACCGGCACAACGTCGCCGACCGGTTCTGCGGAGCGAATCTGGTATTCGGGGCGTACGACCTCGGCGCCACACCGAGCGCCATGGGCATCGGGATGGCCACCGACACCGACATCCTCGACCCGGCGGACATGCGATTCATGGTCGAACAATTCGTCCCGGGCATGAATCCGGAGCAGCGGCGGCATCCTCACCTCTCACCTCTGTACGCGGACCTCCGCGGCATGCCCCCGGCCATCTTCACCGTCGGAGCCGACGACCATCTGGTGGACGACACCCTGTTCTTCGTCAATCGCTGGCTGCTCGCCGGGAACTCGGCGGAGCTGCTCGTCTACCCCGACGCCCCCCACGGGTGCATCGCGCTCCCCACCGTGTTGACCCACTGGTGGCCACGGCTCGAGGGCTTCCTGAGCACCTGCCTCGAGGTCCGAGGCGACACCTGACCCTGATCGGCTGACGTCTCAGCAGCCCGACGCGCCCGCCACCAAGCCGTCGGGGCACAAGGCGCCGCTCCAGGTGATCCCTGTGAGTTTGGCGCCCGAGAGATGGGCCTTGATGAGATTGGCGTCCGTGAGGTCGGCGCTCGTCAGGTCGGCGCCGGCCAATTTCGCTTTGAACAGCGTTGCGCCGTTCAGGTCCGCACCCGAGAGGTTGCTCCGAGTGAGCATGGCGTCCTCGAAATTCGCGTCGCTGAGGTCGGCGGTGCTGAGATCGGCGCCGATGAGCCTGCCGTAGACAAGTCTCGTATCGACCATCTTGGCGCCGGTCAGGTTGGCGTCGGCGAGATTGGCGCGCACGACGTACGCATCGGACAGAACGGCGTCGGTGAGGTTGGTCCCCTCGAGGTGGGCCTTGACGAGATTGGCACCCGTGAGGTCAGCGTTGGTGAGAACCGCGTTGGTGATGTTGGCGCGCATGAGGTCGGCGCCGCTGAGGTTGGCTCCCGTGACCACCGCGCCCACCATTCGGGCACCCGCGAGGTCCGCGCCCGAGAGATTGGCACCGGACAGATTCGCGTGGATCAGCTTGGCGCCCTCGAGGTCCTTGCCCGAAAAGTTCGCCCCGATGAGTGAGCATCCTCGAAGATTGACCGACGGTCCCGGTGCTGCTTGGCAATTGACTTTTGCAAAAGCCGGCGTGATCGACGAGAGGGTGACCGTGGCCCATCCGGTCACCCCGACAGCGACACCGATGGTGATACGCGCCCATCGGGAACGGGCGTGGCGACTCGTCATGACTCCGAACCCCCTTCGTCGCCACGATTTGAGCACCACGATCGTTGCGAAGAATCCTCAATAGTGACGAACTGTCGGGAGCTTCTGGCGGGCTCGCCGGTCAGACACCACGCCGCGTGCTTGGGGCCGCACGCCCGGAGCTTTACGAATGGTGTCGGAACGTGATCTTGAAGCCGGGGAACTGACCAGGCGTCGCCGGCCCGGGGCCGGCCGCATGGTCGATGCCGAGGCCGTTGCGGAGGGCGGCCACGGTGTAGTCCTGCACGATCGGCCAGAACCGCTCGGGCGGGATGTTCTGGGCGGTGCATCCGTTGACCGCCAGCTTGCCCAGCTCCTGGCTGATCAGATGGAGCGACATGGCGAAGCCCACGAGGCCGCCGCCCCCCTCACGGATCGACGTGCAGATGTCGGTGTAGGTGTTGTGCCCCTCGCCCGAGATCTCGACGAAGTTCGTCGGGCCTGGAAACTTGTGGAACTCGGCGGTGAGCGTGGCGGGGGTCAGCGCCACGTCCTGCAGCGCACCGATGATCGTCACCGGCTTGTGCGACGGAGGTCCGGAGGGTCCGACCGGGGCCCATCCCACCGCCATGGCCACCCGGGAGTCGTCCAATGCGTCGAATGCCGTCTGTCCCCCGGCCGAGTGGCCGACCGCGGCCACCTTGTGCGCATCGGCCACACCGTAGAGCGGTGAGGAAGGCTGCGACGATGCTGTCTCCGTGGCGGTGAGCGAGGAGAACATGGTGTGGAGATCCAGCGCGGGCGTGTCGGTCACATCGGGGTGCGTGGCCTGGGCGAGGAGCCCACGCTCGAGGTAGTCGGCCGAGACCACGACGAAGCCCCACGAGGCGATGCCGGTGAGAAGGTGGGAGTAGTAGAGGCGTGACGCCCCGAAGCCGTGACTGAACAGCACGATGGGGAAGGGGCCCTCACGAGAGCCGGGGGCATCGACGTGCGCGTCGACCGTCACCGAGGAGTTGTACTTGGCCGGGACGATCGCCACGAGGGCGGCGGGCAGCGGATCCCCCAGCTTGTAGCTGAACATGGGATGTCCGGCGAGCTTGGCGGCGTCGGCTGGGTAGAAGACCGTGGCCAGCCGCTCGCCGAAGTGCCCGGCGGTGCCGAGGTCGAGTGTGGTCACTCCAACCGCGTCGGGGCCGGGCCGAGCCAGATTGGGCCCGGTCGTCGCGGCCGGGGTGGACGTCGAGCACCCCGCCAGGGCCACCGCGAGCGTGGCCAAGGCGCTGAGGCATGCTCGTCTCATCTCTGGTCCCCCTGAGCGGCGACCGTGCGTGCGTCCGCTCCCCGATCATTAAACAGCACGGTGCCCCTCGGGCATGAGCAGCACGTTCGGTCGGGGAGGGATGGGCCCGACGCGAAGCGGGAGGGCCGTGGCCCCCCCGCTTCCGCCGCGTCCAGACACCCCCCACCTGCCTAGAGACGACGAGGGTACGCGTCCGGGATCTCCGCGGGCCAGTGACCGGCCGGTAATGCGCGGACGAGCGCCGTCGGGCCATCGAGATGGACGGTGTCGCCGGCATGGGCGATGGTGTGTCGGGATGCCCGTGACGGGCGGTCCGACACAGACCTGTCCATGCGACACGAGGCTCGGGGAGGGCCATGACGAAGTCCCTGGTGTTCTACGGAGTGCTCGGCCTTGTGAGCACCGCTGCGGCGTTCGCGTGCAACCGGCACCTCTTCCGCCGCGGTGGCGTCGGGCCGGTCTCGCTGCTCGAAGGGACGTTCTATTTCTGCGGAGTCGCCTCGCTGTGCATCGGCTGGTACTTCAACGTCATGTACGTGCACCACAACCCGCACACCGCCAGCTACATCAACTACACCAAGGCCCTCTTCTCCAACTGGGCGTCGGACTCCGCGGCCCAGGATTACACGATCGTCAATCTGGTCCTGCTGCCGCTCTGGACGATCGTCGACGGGCGACGGCGCGGGTTGGTGGCCCCGTGGCTCTTCTTCGTCATGAGTCTCTTCACCAGTCTTGCCTTCTCCATGGCCTTCTACCTCGCGTTCGTGGAACGCCAGATTCGCTACAACCGCGAGGGATCGGCCGCGTCCAAGACGGCGTAGCCGCAGTTGTAGCCAGGGATGAAGGTGATGCCGGGACCGCCGTGGCATCCTGCGCCGCACAGGAACAGCCCCTCGATCGGAACCGGATTGTCGGGCCAGCCCGTCGGCCCGGGCCGGAAGGGCCCCATGAACTCCGGCTGGAGCAGCCCGTGTGTGAAGTCCCCCCCGGTGCATCCGAACATCAACTCGTAGGTGTACGCCGGATAGTTGAACTGACGCTCGATCAGGTCGGGAAAATTCGGTGCCGCCGCCGCGATCTTCGCGACGATGCGTTCAGCCATCTCGTCTCGCAATCGCGCCTGTTCCGCGTGTGTCGCGCCGATGGGGAAATAGAAGGCGAAGGTACTCGCCGCATGTTTCCCGGGGGGAGCCAGACCGGGGTCTCGCAGTGTGGGGATCTGAAGGTTGAACGAGGGGGACGCCGGCACCCGACCGCGGACGCAGTTCTCGTAGTCCAGCTGCATCTGCTCGGCCGTCCCGAAGAACGTCACGTTGTGGCGCAGGTCTCCGTGGTTGAGAACCTCGTTGACACCGGTGTACTCCGGCAGTCCGGACAGAGCGAAATGGATCTGGAAGTACGCGGCCCGATGGTCGATGGCGTCGATGCGCTGCGCAAAGGCGTCAGGTAACGCCTCGCGCTCGAGCAGCTGCGTGAACGTGGCCGTCGGGTCCAGATTGGACACCACCACCGGCGCGGAGACCACGTCCCCGTCACTCAGGACCACCCCTTGGACCCGGCCACCGGAGACGGCGATCTTGGCGACCTTGCCATGACGCCGGAGCTCGCCTCCGTGGTGCTCGAACAGCACCCTCAGGTGCTCGGCCATGGTGCCGATCCCGCCCCGCACCTTGGACATCGTGGCGTTGCCGGGGGACGCCAGTGCGAAGGCGAGGCACAGGGCACTTCCCGACGTGTACGGGCCTCTATAGGTGGAGTTGACCGCCAGGAAGCTCAGCATGCTGCGGATCTGGGCATGCTTGTGGCGGTCGGGCAGGTACCGGTCGACCACGTCCATCACGCTGCCGAACATGGCGGTGCGGATCGCCTCACGCTCCTTCTCGTCGGATGCGCATGCCCACATCTCGTCGAGTGACTTGGGCGGCTTCCGGACGTCGAACCGACCGATCGCCCGCGCCGGAGCGTCCGCCCATGCTGCGACCTCGGCCATGCCGGCCAACGCGTCGAAGCCGAGGGTGGTGCCGAGATGGTCGAGCAGGCGCTCGGGGTCGGTGTAGAGGAGTATCGGCGCTTGCCCGGCTGCCCCGATGCTGGCCGATTGGACCTCGGGCTCGTAGATGGGGCACGAGTCGAAGCCGAGGTCCTCGAAGATCTCGTTGGGGATCGGGAACTGGATCGACCCCGCCAGTTCGAAGCGGTAGCCGCGTGCCAATTCGGTGTTCGACGCCATCCCACCGATGAAGTGGTTCTTCTCCAGGCACAGGACCCGCATCCCGCCCCGCGCCATGACTGCCGATGCCGTGAGGCCGTTGTGGCCCGCGCCAATGACGATGGCGTCGTAATCCGGCATTTCTGTGACCGTAGTGACGATCCCGACCAGCTTGTCAAATCTCTCGCGCACTCGTCTGGCCCGGGGGTTGTCCGCACTCGGTGGGCGCGGGATCCGTGGAAGGATGACGTCGTGGCTGGGGGGGTCCGCAGGAGGTGGGGGAGATTGGCCCTGCCGCTCGTCGTGTCGTGCGCGGGCGTGTCGGTCGCACTCGCGCCCCAGGCCGGTGCAACGTCCGCCCTGACCAGAGAGGCCCGTCTCGCCCCGTCCCCCATCCCGGTCGGAGCTGAGCCCGTCGGCGCAGTCGAGGCGAGCCGCACGATGCAGGTGGAACTGGTGCTCCCGCCTGCGAACCCGGGCGCGCTCGACGCGTTCCTGGGCCGGCTCTACGACAAGGGCTCCTCGCAGTACCACCACTGGCTCAGCCCCGGACGATTCGTGCAGGAGTTCGGCCCCGATGCTCGCACCGTGCGCCGCCTGCAGCAGTGGCTGGGAAGCGTCGGCCTCGGGGGCGATGCGCGCTCAGGCTTCACGGTCACCGTGTCGGCGCCGGCGGCGACCGTCGAATCGGCGTTCGGCGTGTCGTTCGAGAATTACCGACTCGCCGATCGTCAAGTGGGCTATCGGGCCGATCGCGCCCCACTGCTGCCCGCCAGCGTCGCCGCCGGCGTCGGAGGCGTGCTCGGTCTCGACGACATGGCGTCGCTCCAGTTCGGAGACGTGTTCGAGCACGCGCCCGCACCCGTACCTGCATCTGCATCTGGAACTTCACTCGAGCCGCACGCCTCGGGGCCGGCGCCGTGCCCCGCGGCGGCGTCGTTCGCCTCGGCCAACGGCATCCTGACGCCCGATCAGGTCGGCGACGCCTATGGGATCGGCGGGCTGATCGGTGCCGGCCAGACAGGAGCGGGGCAGACCGTGGCGGCATTCGAGTTGTCGCCTCACGACGGCCTCGACGTGAGCGCGTACCAATCGTGCTTCGGTCTCTCGAACCCGGTGTCCACGGTGGCGGTGGACGGTGGCGGTTCGATCAGCGCGGAGGGGACCGCCGAGGCCGATGTCGACATCGAACAGATCGCCACCCAGGCGCCGGGTGCCTCGATCGTGTCCTACGAGGGGCCGAACTCGGCGACCGGCTCGTACGACACGTGGGCTGCGATCGTGAACCAGGACACCGCCAGCGTGATCTCGGTCAGCCTCGGTCTGTGCGAGCCCGATGCCGCTCTCGGCGGATTCCTGTCGGAGGACACGCTGCTCGCACAGGCCGCGGCACAAGGCCAGACGGTCCTCGCCGCCTCGGGCGACTCGGGATCGGAGGGTTGTTTCGTCGACAACGCCGGACCGAACGCCCAGAGCACCGCATTGAACGTCGACTTTCCCGCCTCCGACCCCTGGGTCACCGCCGTGGGCGGGACGAGTGGGTTCGGAGGTACCGCCAGCGTCTGGAACCTGTGCCAGGGAGCGTCGGGGCCTTCGTGCGCTGTGGCCCAGGGTGGTATCGGCGCGAGCGGCGGCGGGATGTCCCGGTACTTCGGGGAGCCACCGTGGCAATCGGGCCCGTACCAGTGGTCGACGACCACCAACGCGTGTGGCACATCGTGTCGCAACGTGCCCGACATATCGGCGGACGCCGATTTCCAGACGTTCTTCGTCGACGGGCAATGGGTCGGGGGGGGAGCCACGAGTGTGGCGGCTCCGGTCATCGCGGGTCTCGTGGGGGACACCGGCAGCGGCTGCGGTGGAGCCCGTCGCGGTGATCTCGCGCCGTTCCTCTATGGCCTGGCCGACCAGGGCGGCTATGGCACATCGCTCACCGACGTGGTGAACGGTGACAACGATCTCACCGGTACGTACGGCGGCGCCGAGTTCCCGGCCAGCGCCGGGTACGACCCGGCCACGGGACTGGGCACGCCGCTGGCGGGCGGATGGCCGTGTCCCACGTACCTGCCGCCACCACCGCCACCACCACCGATCACCCAGGGGTATGACTTGGTGGGCTCGGACGGCGGCATCTTCACGTTCGGGACGGCCCAGTACTTCGGATCGATGGGTGGCACGCGTCTCGATGCGCCCGTCGTCGCCATGGCCAGCGATGTCCGCACCGGGGGCTACTGGATGGCGGCATCCGACGGCGGGATCTTCGCCTTCAACGCGCCGTTCTACGGATCCATGGGAGGTACCAGGCTCAACGCCCCCATCGTGGGCATGGCCACGGACAACGTGACGGGTGGCTACTGGATGGTGGCAGCTGACGGTGGCGTGTTCGCCTTCAACGCGCCCTTCTACGGATCGATGGGAGGTACGCGGCTGCACAAACCCATCGTGGGAATGGCAGCGATGCCGTTCGGGACCGGCTACTGGTTGGTCGCCAAGGACGGAGGGGTGTTCGCCTTCGGCAACGCGCCGTTCTACGGGTCAATGGGTGGAACCGCGCTCAGTCGTCCGGTGGTGGGCATGGCTGCGGACACGGCCACCGGCGGCTATTGGCTGGTGGCGGCCGACGGCGGCATCTTCGCCTTCCACGCCCCCTTCGACGGGTCCGAAGGTGGTTCGCCTCTCGACGCTCCCATCGTCGGAATGGCAGCGACCCGTGACGCCGGTGGGTACTGGTTCGTCGGGTCCGACGGTGGCGTGTTCGCGTTCGGTGACGCCCAGTTCGCGGGCTCGGAAGGCGGTACGCGTCTCGACGCTCCCATCGTCGGGATGGCGCTCGCGGGCTAGGAGCACGGCGTGGGCCAGGGGAAGGAGCAGGCCTCCGCCCCGTCGGCCCGGATCACCCCGTCGGCCGACGGGTCGTCGCTACCATTGCTCGGTCGGTCGGTGTTGATCGGGCCGTGAGAACGAGGTGCAGCGAGATGCGGAGTCGGCGGCAACGGTTGATTCGGCGGAGCGGCGAATCGACCACCCCCCGGCGCCCGTAGCTGCGCCGGATGCATGCAGCGGTGCGACGAGGAGCGCATCACCCACCGATGGCAGCCCTGGTCCGGCGTTGGGTCGCGCTCGTCCTCGGTGTTGCGGTGGTCGTGGTCCTCGGGGTGTTCCTCGCCAACAGTGCCAACGGCACCGGACCGCACCGGCAGCGCAACGCCTTGCCCACGCCGCTGACTCGGGCGGCGCGACACGACGTCGCCTGTCCTGCGGTCACCGATCCGCTGCCCGGCATGCCGCCGGTGCAAGATCCCTGCGACATCTATGCCGCCGACGGTGCAGGGGACCTGAGCCCGGTCGCCCAGGCCGCTCGACCCCTGATCTATGTTCCCAACAGCCTGAGCGACACGGTCGACGAGATCGACCCCACCACCGATCAGGTCGTACGGGAGTTCGCGGTGGGGATCGAGCCGCAACACGTCGTGCCGTCGTGGGATCTCAAGACCTTGTGGGTCACCAACGACCAGGGCAACAGCTTGACACCCATCGACCCGGTGACCGGCGCTCCCGGGCCGCCTGTGCACGTCGAAGATCCGTACAACATGTACTTCACCCCTGACGGTCGCTATGCCATCGTCGTGGCCGAAGCCTTGCAGCGCCTCGACTTCCGGGATCCCCACAGCATGGCGCTCATTCATTCCCTCCACGTGCCCTGTCGCGGTGTCGACCACATGGACTTCTCGGCCAACGGGCGATACCTGATCGCCTCGTGCGAGTTCTCGGGCGAGCTCTTGAAGGTCGATGTGGCCACCCAGACGTTGGTGGGAACCCTCTCGCTCGGGGCGGGGGCCGAGCCCCAGGACGTGAAGTTGTCGCCCGACGGGACCGTGTTCTACGTCGCCGACCTCAAAGCCGACGGTGTGTGGGAAGTGGATGGCGATTCGCTTCGAGTGCTCGGCTTCCTCCCCACGGGCAAAGGGGCGCACGGTCTCTACGTCAGCCGCAATGCGCAAGATCTCTATGTCACGGATCGCGACGCAGGGACGATCTCGGTGGTCTCGTTCGCCACGCGGCGCGTCGTCGCCACCTGGGTGCTCCCGCCCGAGACCGGGGCCAATGCGCCCCGTGACGACGACATCGCCAGTCCGGACATGGGTGGCGTCTCGGCCGACGGCAAGGTGCTCTGGTTGTCGGGACGCTACGACTCCGATGTCTATGCCATCGACACCACGACGGGCAGAGAGATCGCCCGGGTCCCCGTCGGCGACGGACCCCATGGGGTGTGCGTGTGGCCCCAGCCCGGTCGCTACTCACTGGGCCACACCGGCATCTTGCGGTGAGACACGTCGCCGGGCACCGCGGCGGCAGCGCACACCGAACCCTGGGACGCCACTCCTCGTCCTGAGCACGGCACGAGGGCCCGCGGTGGGCTCGCCTCGACCGCCTGGTACCCTCCGGCCGATGAGTGACACTGCCCAGGGAGCGGGATGGTGGTTGGCGTCGGACGGCAAGTGGTATCCGCCCGAACTGCATCCCAATTACACCCCACCGCCCGTCCCGCCGGCAGCGCCCGTGACGTCGTCACCGCCGGTCCCGCCGGCAACGTCTGCGCCGTCGTCACCGCCCGCGCCGACGGCCCCGGGTGTCGGTTCGGAGCCTCCCGGCACCACCTCCACCACCGACGTGTGTGGGCAGCTCCTCGAGGTGACGACCGCGCTGCGGATCGCCCTCTTGCAATTCGCAGGCGAGGTGGAGCGCCTGGAGCGAGCCGTACGCGAGCTGCCGGGGTCTCCGACCGCCTGAGGCTCCGACGGGCGACTGGACCACGTCGACCGCAATGTCGTCGCGATAAGCACGAGGCGCGCACGTCCCGTTCGTCTGTGTGCTCAGGCCGGGCAATACACTCAGGGCGTGCACGAGCACCTCAGGCGGACGAGGCGATTGGCACCGGTTCTGCCTGGCGTTCTCGTGGTCGCCGTGCTCGGAGTGTGCGGCGCGTCGGCGCCACCCGCGTCGGCGACGCCACCCGCTCCATGGGCCGTCGTCACCGGTTCGCCTCAGCCGGCGGGGCACGCACTCCCGGCCGTGGGTGGCCCGGGAGCCGGGGCCGGCGCAACTGCCGGGCCCGGGAGATACGCCGCCAATGCGCCCACGAGCCAGCCGACCTCGACGACACCGCCTGCGGGCAATCCCGGACACCCGACCCGAGCGATCGTCGGGTACGCGCTCATCGGGCTCGTGGTGGTCGGTTGGCTGGTGGTGTTCGTGGTCCGGGCTCGCAGACGGCGCGCGCCGCGCGCCGCGCCGGCGCCGTACCTGGCACCGACACAGCACGTCGTCGGTCCTCGCCCCATGACCGTGCCCCAGGCGCCCGGACGACCCCGGGACGTCGGCTGGCACTCGGACCCCGATCACATGAGCGAACAGGTCTATTGGGACGGACGCTCCTGGACGGCACGGCGCCGGTGGAGCGGAGAGACGTGGGTCGACGTCCAGCAAGGCCCGGCCAACTGACGGCGCGGGTCGTCGCTCAGGCGCAGTAGCGCGCAGCCGGTGTGCCGGGTGGGTTCATGGCCCCGGGCACGGCGTCGGGGTTCGCCACGCACACCTCTCCCTCGAGGCCGTCGGGGTCGCGGAAGAACAGACTGAGGACCGGGCCGAAATCGGTGACGAAGCTGTCAGCAGCGCCCCGGGCCATCAGCCGGGTGCGGATCTCCTCGAAGGCCTCGAGCGAGGCGGCCTGAAGCCCGAGGTGGTCGATTCGGCCGCGCCCGAACATCGGCGTCTGGCGTTGCGACTCGGTGTTGCCATCGATCTCGAACACGTTGAGCTCCGCCCCCTCGCCGATCCGGATGAAGGTCAGCCGTATCCCGGGGCCCCCTTGGTCCTCGGTGACAACGTCGGCGTCGAACACCTCGCGGTAGAACGAATGCAGTCGGCCCGTGTCGTTGGTCAGCACCGCCACATGGTTGAAACCGTCGAGCAGCATGCCGCCTCCTCTCGTGTTCGAGTGTAGGAGGCGGACCCCGGAGGACGCTCGGGGTCCTCGTGGCGGGCGTCCGGGAATGTGTGGCGGTGGGACGGCTGGTGCCGCCGGCTTTTTGGGGCCGAGAGCGATCGGTTACATTCTGTGCCAGTTCGGGCTGTTGCGGCGGTGCAACGCCCGGTTGTCTGGCGGGGGCACGATGGACCGAGATCACTGTCGTCCTGGTTCCTTCGGGACTCGAGAGCGATGCCGTCATAGGCGGTCTCGATGAGCGACGTCGCCGGCCCGAGCGGCCCGAGCGGCGGTCCGGCCGGGCTCAAAGCTGGTTGGTACCGGAACCGGGCCACCGGACAGCGACGGTTCTGGAACGGCGTCGTCTGGGTCGACATCCCCTCGGCCATCACCCCGTTCACCTACGAACCGGGCGAAGCGGGGGCACCGGGCGAAGCGGGGGCACCGGGCGAAGCGGGCGAAGCGGGGGCGCCGGTCGTGCCGGCGGCGTTACCTCCCGAGGGTTCGCGACGTTCGATCGACGCACGGCTCAAGCTGATCGGATTCTGCGTCGCGGTGGTGGTCCTCATCCTGGCCATCGTGGGAGTCATCGAGTTGAGCAGGGGCAGCGGGGCCGCGCCTGTGTCGACGAACGACGCCGTCTCGTCAGGTCAGGTGCCGTCCGACGACGGCGTCGCGCGCTCGACGACCACGACGTCGCCCTTCGAGTCGACCACTACCACCACCAGCACCTCCCCGACGAGCGCCGACATCGGCCTCTCCGGTGTGAACCCTGCGACGAGCCCGGGAGTCGCGGGCCCGGGAGTGGCGATCCCGCCCACGACCCTTCCTGGGGCGACCAGCCCAGGGGTCACGAGCCCTCCGGATGCGACTCCTACGGGCAACGTGGCGATCATCGGGGATTCGATCACGGACCTCGCACGGTCCGACCTGACTCACGATCTGCGCCACTACAACGTGTACCTCGATGCCATCGGTGGGACCACGATGGCGGAGCATCTGGCCAAGATCGAAGCCGTCGCCGGCGACGGTCAACCCCGGGACTGGGTCGTCGAGCTCGGGGCCAACGATGCCTTTCACGACAACGCCAATTGGGCGTCTGATTTCGCCAACGAGGCCACTGCGCTGTCGGCGCAAGAGTGTGTCGTGTTCGTCACGGTCAACCCCCGTTTCGGCGCGATCGCCCAGGGGATCAACCAGGCGATCGCCGACGCCGTGGCGTCACACCCCAACTTCCACACCCTCGACTGGGGTGACATCGAATTCCAAAAGGCCGGGTGGCTCGGGCCGGACGGCATCCATCCGACGAAGTCGGGTGCGGTCGAGCTCGCCAAGCTCATGCACAAGGCGATCCGCGGCTGTCAGGGCCAGTGACGATCCTGGTCAGCCTGGTGTCGATTGGGCGTCGGTCGTTCCGTCCCCGTGCGACGAGCGTCGTTCGGCGACGGCCTTCCGGAGCAGCATCTTGAGAAGGTCGGCGGTGAGCGCCCCGATCTGAGGTGGCGAGTGGTCGAAGTCGATCATGAGTGCCTGGGTCGTGAAGGCCGAGAAGTTGAGGGCGAACGCGAGCACCAGGTCCTCGGGCGGCTCGCCCACACCACCGGCGGTTTGCCAGGCCAGGCCGACGAGATAGCGCACGCCCCGGATCCGGTATTCCCGCCGGACGCCATCCAGCTCGGAGAACGCCTCGGACGCACTCGGACGGGGGGCGTGGATGTCCCAGAACGCGTCGCCCACGATGTCGGCATTGCGCGTATGAATCGTGACGGCGAGGCCCTCGATCCAACCGTCGAGATCCTCGCTCGGTGGCGGCAGGCCTTCGATCGGGCGCAGCCCACATGCCTCGTACATGTCCTTGACCGTGGTCACGATGAGGAGATCGTGGGTCGCGTAGTGCCGGAAGATCGTACGCGGGCTGACTCCCGAGACCTTGGCGATCTCGTCCACGGTGGCGTCGAAACCGCGGCGCGCCACAACCGCCATGGCGGCTTGTCTGATCCGATCCCGGGTCAGACGCTGTTGGTCCTGGGCCAGTGAAGGAATGCCTTCGTGGGTCGGCTCGTCCACACGCGCCTGCTCTCGACATGCTTGATCGTCGTCGGCCTCCATGCGAAGAGTCCGTGCTGGGACAATGCGTCGGAGCCTGGGTTCGAGGTCGGCCCTCACGTCCAACCGGCACGGTGGCAGTGGTCCGTGCCGTATCGACAGACCGTCGTGCTCATCATTGTTGAGGATGCGATCGGGGGCAATGTCGGGCCATGATTTGGCGGTCAGGAAGCCCTGTGCGGCCCTCCACCTTGGGCTGTGCAGTGCGATGCGGGAACCGCCAGGCCCTGCCCCCCAAGGTCACAAGGCCTGGTGGCTCCCGCACCGGACGCCGTGCATCGGCGTCGTGATGGCCTCGTCTGCGTTCCGGACGGGTCGCGCGCGCCCCTGCATGATGCGCGACCGGGGCGTGGGGACCTTGGCGGGCGGTCCCCACACCCCGTCGCGAGCTGTCCCGTGCCCCCCGAGGCGACGGCCGAGCGGACCGTGCCTGTACACCGGATGACCAGCGGCTTGTCACCCTATCATGACGTGCTGACAGCGGTGCCTGCCACGGGGGCCCCGCTCGGGCCCCGGCTAGTTCGTCAGGAGGGAGGCCACGTTGCCGTGGAACAGGCCCGCCGCCTGGTCGGGGAGGCAGCCGATCCGGGCGTAGTCCTCGACGGGTGTTGCCGTGCCCTCGGAATGAGGGAAGTCGCTGCAGCACATGAACAGATCCCCGGACTTGGCCGTGAGCCGGGCCGGCTGTTCATAGGAGAACGACGCCACCCGCACCTGACGGTGGAAATACTCGCTGGGTTTGAGCTCGAGGGGAGCGAGCGGGCGTCCGTTGAGGGCGGTGGTGAAGCTCCAGCCGCCGTCGAGCATCATCAGGTACTGCGGGACCCAGATCGACGACAGCTCCACGATGCCGATGTGAAGCCCGGGATGCCGCGCCAGGGTGCCGTTGACGATGAGGTCGGTCACCGCCAGCGCCGGCTGCACCCACAAGAAGATCGACTCGATCACGGGCACGAAACTGTCGTCGGGGTCGGTGTAGAACGCTTCGTCGAGGACGCGGGGTTGGTCCGCGACGTGGAAGACCGGTGTCACGCCGTGGTGGACGAACGCCGCCCACAGGTCGTCGAAGTCCGGGTGGGACAAGGGCCGCCCGTCCACGGCGGCCGGCGCGATCATGGCGAGGCGGACACCGCTCGACGAGAGGTCGGCCAGTTGGGACTCCAACCAGGCCCCGTCGCGCAAGGTCAGGTGCGCCACCGGGTGCAATCGGCCTTTGCCCTGGGCCGCGACGGTTGCGCACCAGCGGTTCCACGCGCCCATGTTGGCGGTCAGCGCGGGCAGTGACTCCGAAAGTCGACGCTCCCACAACAGCCCGAAATTGGGGAACACCACAGCCTCGTCGAGGCCCATCACGTCGAGGTGCGACGCCCGGGCCGATGGGTCCCAGTAGTGCGCGGGGAGCTGCTCGTCGTAGTGGTATTCCGGGGCGAGGCGCTCACGGAGGCGTTGGCGGTGCCGGCCCAGCACGGCCGTGTCACCGGGTATCTGCACATCGGCCACGTCGAGCCGGCGACCCCGCCACGTGAGCCAGGGGTAGCCGAGCTCGTCGTCGACGATGGCGAGCGCCTCGTGCCTGAGCGAGGGGTCGATGTGCTCTGCCCACATCGTCCGACTCTCGTACAGGTGTTGGTCAGAGTCGATGATGACCGTCACTGGCCCGCCTCCTCGTCGCCAGTATTGCTGATCGCTGACGGCGATGTCAGGGCCTCGCAGGCGGCCCGCCGGCTGCCGGACCGCCCCGCCGCCACCGCCCATCGGATGCCGGGCCGCCAGGCCCTTTCGGGGTCGGGCGGAGGATCGAAGTGCTAGGTGAGCGCAGCGCCCTAAGGTGGAGTTGCACACGGCTTGGCTCACCTCGAGCTCGATAGCGGTCCCGTGTGGGTCCCGACGCCGGCAACGGTGTCGTGGACCGGGAGAGGTCATGGCTTCACCGGAACAGCAGCAATTGGGCATTCGCCTCGATGCGCACCACCGTCCCGAGACCAACGGCCGGATGGCCGTGTGCCGCCGATGCGGGGTCATCACCGACGGGCCCGACGGGTCACACGCGCCGCGTGAACGAGAGTTGGTCCGTACCGTGCAGTGGCTCGACACCCAGGCGCGCATGACGCAGATCGCGGGGGCCAAGGACCGCATCAACCGCTGACCGTCGCCTCGCGACGTTGCTCATCGGGGTCCATCGGGAGCCGCGCTCGGGCGTCTCGCCGACGGACGCGTCCGACCTCGCGTCCGGGATGTGCGTTCATCCAGCCGTCATATCGCGGACCCCTGCCGTTCACGTCTCATCCGTATCGTGTGCAGTAGCGGCAGTTACCTAGGCGGGAAGGAGAAACGTGGGCATGCGAGACCTAGTCCGACGGCTTGGTGTGTCGCTGGCGATCACACGGTGGGCCCTCCGACCGTTTCGGCCTACCTGACAGGTCGCCCAGAGGCGGGACCGGGTTCGCTCCTTGTCCTTGTCCCCCCTCGGTGAGGTGAAGGAGTCGACACCTATAGGGCCCCCTTGGGTGTCGGCTCCTTTGCCGCGTCTGGCCACGGGCCGAGCCCGATCAGTGAGGGTGGCGACGAACTCCGGTCTTGCTCACGCCGGTCTCGGTGCCACCGCCGGCGTGCGGTCACGGGCCGCTCGGACCGCGTCCGCGAGCTCCTGACCGGTGATGGTCTCCTTCTCGAGCAGGACATCCACCACCCCGTCGAGCGCGGCACGGTTCTCGGTCAGCAACGTCCGGGCCCGCTCCTCGGCCTCGAGGAGCAGACGGCTCACCTCTTCGTCGATGGCCCGCTGCGTGGCCTCGGCGTAAGGGCGCCCGGGGCCGACGGGGGATCCCCCCAGGTACTGCGGGCTCTCGGTGCCGTAGCCGATTGGGCCCAGGCGGGCCGAGAGGCCCCATTCCCGCACCATCCGGAGAGCGAGGTCCGTGGCCCCGGCCAGGTCGTTGGCCGCTCCGGTGGAGCCTTCGCCCAGCACCAGGACCTCCGCGGCGCGGCCCCCCAGGCGAATCGCGAGCGAGTCGTGCAGGTAGCTCTCGGCGTAGAGATGACGCTCGTCCACCGGGAGCTGCTCGGTCACGCCGAGGGCACGTCCCGAGGGCAGGATCGTGACCTTGGCCACGGGGTCGGCGTGCTCGGACAGCAACGCCACCAGCGCATGACCCGACTCGTGCACGGCCACGGCATGCTTCTCGGCGGGGAGGAGCGCGTTGGACCCGTCGCGCCGGCCGAGGATGATCCGGTCGCGCGCTTCGTCGATGTCCTGGGCGGAGATGACCTGGCGGTCGTGGCGCACCGCGACGATGGCGGCTTCGTTGATGAGGTTGGCGAGATCCGCCCCGGAGAACCCCGGCGTGGCCCGGGCCACGGCGACGAGGTCGACGTCCTTGCCCAGATGTTTGCCCTCTGTGTGCACCGCCAGGATGGCGGACCGCTCGGACTGGTTGGGGAGCGGGATCTCCACTTCGCGGTCGAACCGGCCCGGTCGCAGGAGCGCGGGGTCCAGGACTTCGGGACGGTTGGTCGCCGCGATGACGACGACGCCGGTCCCAGGCTCGAACCCGTCCATCTCGGCCAGCAATTGGTTCAGGGTCTGTTCCCGCTCGTCGTTGGAGACGATGGACCCGCCTCGGCGTTGGCCGATGGCGTCGATCTCATCGATGAAGATGATCGACGGGGCCCGTTTGCGGGCGTCGGCGAACAGGTCGCGGACCCGGGATGCCCCCACCCCGACGAACAACTCCACGAAGCTCGACCCCGTCAACGCCAGGAAGGGGACCTCGGCCTCGCCGGCCACCGCCCGGGCCAGGAGGGTCTTGCCGGTACCCGGAGGTCCGACCATGAGGACGCCGCGGGGCCCGACGGCCCCGGCCCGGGAGTAGCGCTCGGGGTGCTTGAGGAAGTCGACGACCTCTGCCACCTCGCGCTTGGCGCCTTCGTAGCCGGCCACGTCGCTGAAGCGGGTCGCGGGCCGCGACTCGTCGTAGACCTTGGCCTTGGACCCCCCGATGCCCATGATCCCCCCCGACAGCTGTCGCCGGGTGCTGCGCCCCATCCACACGAAGATCCCGACGAGCAACAACAACGGCAGGAACGACAACAGGTCGTCGAGGATGCTCGAGGACGACCCCACCCCCGTCACGCTGACGCCGTGGGCCTTCAAGGTGGGCGCCAGCGACGTGTCGTTGATGGCGAGGGGGATCTGAGAGGTGTAATTGCCGCCCTTCTTGAGGGCCCCGGTGATGGCACCGCTGGGGTTGATCGAGGCGGTGGACACCTTGCCCGCGTCGACTTGCGACAGGAACTTGGTGTAGTCGTACGCGTGGGTGGGCGTGGACGACCGGCTCGGGGCGAACAGCAGGAGGAAGGTCAGCGCCAACCCGATGGGTAGGAGCCAGACCCGCCAGCGTGGTGGCGGGGGTGGTGCCGGTGCGGGTGGGCGGTCTCGGGAAGGCCCGGGCCGAGCAGGGCTCGTGGCGTGGCGGCTGCGCAGCGACATGACGTGGGCTCCTTCAGGCCCGATCGCGACGAAGGCGAGGGAACCGCATCATCGCACCCCCTCCGACCGTTCGCGCCCACGTCGATCGCGAGGCCGCCCGGTGAGGAAGCGCCTAGCCCGTCAGGAGGTCGCGAGCGCCGGTGTCCGACGACGGGTGCCGGAGCTTGGACATGGCCCTGGCCTCGATCTGGCGGATCCGCTCCCGAGTCAGGTTGAAGTGCTGTCCGACCTCTTCCAAGGTGCGGGGCTCCCCCCGGTCCAGGCCGAAGCGGAGGCGGAGGATGCTGGCCTCGCGGTCGTCGAGCGGTGCCAAGAGCTCGTTGATCTCGTCGACGAGCAAGGCCTCGGCGGCGTGGTCGAACGGTGACGTGGCATTGACGTCGGCGACCACGTCGCCCAGGTCGGCATCCCCGTCTTCGCGCAGCGGCTCGGACAGCGACAGGGGCTCGGAACGCCACCGCAGGACGTCGGTCAGCGTCTCGTACGACAACGTGGTCTCGAGGGCCAGCTCGTCCACGGTGGGCTGGCGACCGAGCTTCGACTCGAGGAAGCCCTGAGCCTTTTGCACCGCGCTCAGCATGTCGCCGGCGTGGACGGGAAGGCGGATCGTGCGCCCGGTGTTGGCGATGCCTCGGGTGATGGCCTGGCGGATCCACCACGTCGCATAGGTGGAGAATTTGAAGCCCTTGCGCCAGTCGAATTTCTCCACGGCGTGGATCAGCCCGAGGTTGCCCTCTTGCACCAGGTCGAGCAGCGGCAGTCCCGACGCCTGGTACTTCTTGGCTATCGACACCACGAGTCGGAGGTTCGACGACACGAATGTCTGCTGCGCTGCCGCGGCGGCGCACTGGATCCGCTTGAGCTCGCGCTTCTTGGCCGGTGTCGGCTTGGTGTTCGGATCAGCGAGCGCAGCGGCCGCTTCGTGGCCGGCCTCGATGGCCTGGGCCAATCGAGCTTCATCGTCCTTGGTCAGCAGCGGGTAGCGCCCGATGTCCCTCAGGTAGAGCTTGACGAGGTCGGCGTCGTCGCCATCCCCACGCTTCATCGCCATCAATGTCTCCTTCTGGTCACCGTCGCATCACGACGGCGATTCGGCACCCGGGTGTGGGTGCCCTGTCCTGTCATTGCTCCGCAGTCCCGGGGGAGTGGGACGGTCACCGCGGTGATCACTTGGGCCTGTGACGACGATCGAACCGGATACCGTGGTCACGCGAAGCACAGCTACTGCGCGCCCGGCTCGATCAGCGTCGTTCATGCCACCGGCCCATCCCCATGGTCCTGGTGGTCGTGTTCGTCGTTTCTGTTGTCGGTTTGGTCGGGGCACCCGTGGATGTCACGCCGGGAGCGAACCGAGGCCTGTGCCCCAAAAGTGCTCCCGATGTGGCGGCTCCGTTCCATTCTATCGAAAATCGCGATTGACCCCCCAGCAGCACCCCGAGTCTCTCGGACAACCCGGGCCCGGCTCACTCCGTGGCCCTCGGTCCCACCCGTGTGGCGCATGTGGCCCGGGGCCTGACAGCTCGACCGGTTCCGCTCGCCGGGAGCGCATCGGCCCTGGATAACTCACTTTCGGCTCTAGGCGCTCGGTGGCGGTGGCCATAGGGTCTCAACAGGGGGAAACCCCGAACGGGCGTCGGTGCGGCTCGGACCCACCGCCTCGCGATTCTCCGACGGGGAGCCGGGGGCGGACGGCCGTGGGGGGCCGTTCGAACCTCGGCCCACGCCACGGCGACTCGACCGCCCGGGGTTGCAGGACCCGACCGCCTCCTCACCTCGGGCGCCAGCCGGAGCGGGTCGTGTGCCCGGGGCGCCGGCGTTGGGCGCCCGTCGCTTTGCCCCGGGATGGGCCCGTGGCATGATAGTTACATGCCGCAAGCAAGTACGTTGCCGGGCCCGGCCGCGGCGGACGGCGGTCCTACCCCGTCCGGCACCGACTCGACCGGCACCAACTCGTCCGGCACCGACTCGTCTCGTACCGACACGGCCGTGGACCAGATCCAGGCGAGCCTCCAGGTCGTGGCCCGCTCGATCAGCCAGGCGCGCGTCCACGAGCGTCTGCTCCAATCGGCCGGGGTCCGGCTCGACCGGGCCGGTTCGGCGGCGCTGTACAAGATGCACCTGCACGGCGACGCCATCAGGGTGACGGTCCTGGCCGAGATGCTCGGCGTCGACGCGCCCACGGTGACCCGCAAGATCCAGCAGCTCGAGCGCGACGGGCTCGTCGTGCGCCACGCCGACCCCGATGACCGCCGTGCGTCGCGCATTCGACTGACGCCGGCCGGCCGGCGCACCTTGGATCGGGTACTGAAGGCCCGCCGGGCCTGGCTCGACCGGCTGGTCGAGGGCTGGTCCCCCGACGACCTGGCGCAGTTCGGCTCGCTCCTCGCCCGCTTCACCGCGTCGTTGGAGAGCGACATGGAGGACGCCCGTGGCTCCTGACACGGCGGTCGCGTCCGCCCCGACCCCGCTCGACCCGGGATCCGAGAAGTCCGAACACCGCCGGATCCTCGTGATCCTGGTGGCGTTGATGCTGGGCATGTTCCTCGCATCGTTGGACCAGACGATCGTGGCGACGGCGCTGCCCACCATCGCCGGTGACCTGCACGGCTTGAACCACCTGTCGTGGGTGGTCACCGCGTACCTCTTGGCTTCGACCATCTCGACCCCGTTGTGGGGGAAGCTCGGCGACCTCTACGGCCGCAAGAACCTCTACCAGCTGGCCATCGCCATCTTCCTGGTGGGCTCGATCTTCTCGGGCATGGCGCAGAACATGATGGAGCTCATCGCCTCCCGGGCGCTGCAAGGCATCGGCGCCGGCGGGCTAATGGTGGGGTCCCAGGCCATCACCGGCGACGTGATCCCGGCCCGCCAGCGCGGCAAGTACATGGGGTACTTCGGTGCGGTGTTCGCCATGACGAGCGTGATCGGCCCCCTGGCGGGCGGGCTGTTCACCCAGCACCTGTCGTGGCGATGGATCTTCTACATCAACGTGCCCATCGGCATCATCGCCATGTTCACGGTCGCCGCGGTCCTCCACATCCCCGCCAAGCGGGTTCCGCACAAGATCGACTGGCTCGGGACCGCGTTCATGTCGTCGGGGGTGACCGCCATCATCCTGCTCACGACCTGGGGCGGGACCCAGTACGCGTGGGGCTCGGGCCTCATCATCGGCTTGGCGGTGGTCGGCGTCGCGCTGTTGGTCGGCTTCTGCGTGGTCGAGTCCAGGGCGGCCGAACCGCTCATCCCGCTCAGCCTGTTCAAGAACCGCACCTTCAGCGCCACGTCGGGAGTGGGGTTCGTCGTCGGCTTCTCGATGTTCGGGGCCATCGTCTATCTGCCCTTCTATCTGCAGACGGTCCACGGGGCCACCCCGACCGCGGCCGGCCTGGAGCTCCTGCCGTTGGTGGGCGGGATGCTGCTCACGTTCATCCTCAGCGGCCAACTCGTGACGAGGACAGGTCGCTACAAGATCTTCCCCATCCTGGGAACGGGCGTGCTGGCGCTGGGCCTCTTTCTTCTCTCACGCATGGGTGTGGCGACGTCGTACGGGACCACGGCGATCTACATGGTGGTGGTGGGCCTCGGCGTGGGGCTCGTGATGCAGGTGCTCGTGGTCGCGGTGCAGAACTCCGTTCCCTACGAGATGCTCGGCACCGCCACGTCGACCTCGACGTTCTTCCGCACCATCGGCGGCGCGTTCGGCATCTCGCTCTTGAACTCGGTGTTCAACAACCGGCTCTTCGCCGAGCTGGGGAAGTCGAACGTCGCACCCGAGTCGCTCCACAAGATCCTGAGTGGGTCGAGCGTCGTCGTGAACCCGTCGGCCATCGATCAACTGCCGCCGGCCATCCTGGGACCGATCAGAGAGGCCTTCAGTCAGTCTCTGCAGACGGTGTTCCTCGTCGCCGTACCCTTTGCGCTCCTGGCGTTCGTCCTCAGTTGGTTGATCAAGGAGATTCCGCTGCGCACGACTGCGTTCGTCTCCACGTCGACGGGGCGCGAACCTGGCGAGGACCACGCCGGTGCCGACGGCTCAGCGTCAGAGGTTCCGGTGGAGGCCCCCACCTTCTGAACTCCCGTGGCGCATCGAGCCGGCGCGCCCGCCGACAGGTGACGGCCCGTCGGAGAGCGTCAGACGCTGTGGAGCCGAGGGGGGCTCTGGGGGGAGGCCGTCTGCGGGGACACCGTCTGCGAGGACACCGTCTGCGAGGACACCGTCTGCGAGGACACCGTGGCGGCCAATGCGAGGGCTTCGGCGCGCGCCGTGCGGTACGACCCCCACAGCTCCACCTTCTCGGCCACGTCGGTGGTCACGGTGGCCTGCACGACGTTGTGTCGCATGGCCTGGGCCAGGTCGCGCAACCGTGCTGCGGAGTGCGACGGCTGTGGGGTGGTGGGCCGCGCTTCCGACGACGCCGGCACCTCGGGCACGATGGGGCCGAAGTGATCCTCGAACCGCAACGCCGACGACAGTGCTTCGGACATGGGTGCCTCCACTTCCGGCCTGGTTCCGCCCTGGCATTGCATCGGCCCTGGCTAGGTCGAACTTGATATTGACCTCAGGTGCCCCAACCGTCGCCCTCGGTGTGCCTACCGTGAGTGCGCCTGGAGGCCGACCGGGAAGAGGACGCGGACGTGGTGCGTGAGCGCCCGACGACCTCGAAGAGTGGTGTGCCCGCGCCGGGGACGAGCACGGCAGGATCGGGCCTGATCGCGACCGGAGGAGGTCGGTGGTGTCGACGTGGTGGCAGGTCGTGGGATCGAAGCCCATCGCGCCCCCACTGCGGGCCGCGATCTACGCCGGCGCGGGGGTCGTCTTCGTGCTCATCCTCTTCGTACGGGGCGGGCCCAATCCGGCCGAGACCGACGCCCACTCGGTGACGCTGCCCGCCACGTCGATCTCCCACGGAGATCTGCGGGCGGCCGAGCGCGAAACCCTCGTGCCCAACCCGCCGGGGTATCCGCTGCTGACGGCACCGCTCGTGGTGGCGCTGCGCCCGTGGATCGGATCGCCGCGGTGGTGCGACGACAAGACCATCCCTCCGATCCTGCACAAGGTCGGAGCGAGCTACTTCCTCTCGATCTTGGGCCCGTGCACGGCACCGCACGGCGCCGATCACGGCAAGCCCTACCCCATCTGGTACCGCAGTCAGGCTGTCCTCGCCATCCTCGGGTGGGTCGTGCTCACGAGCGGAGCCGTGATGTTCCTGCGTGCCGCGGGCGCCGGGGGCGATGTCGGCGAGGCGGTGTTGGTGGTGGTGCTGGCCCTGCTCCCCACCGCGGCCGATGCCATCGCCCAGACCTTCCACCCTCAGGACCTCATGAGCGTGGGGCTCATCTGCGCCGGCATGGCGCAGGCGTTGAAGCGACGATGGGTGGCCGTCGGCGCGGTGTTCGGCGTGGCCTTCCTGTGCAAGCAATTCGCCGTCTTGCCCTTGCTCGGCGTGGTCGCGGCCGCGCCCGGTCTGCAGGCTCGGGCCCGGATCCTCGCCCCGGCCGTCGCCGTGGTGGCGGCGGGCATCGCGCCCTTCTACGTCGTGGCCCCGGTCGACACGGTGCGGGCGATGACGGCGGTGTACGTCGCCGGGGTCACGCTGGAGAAGACTCCCACCGTCGTGGGCCTCCTCGACATCGCGGAGAAGTCGAAGCTCCAGATCGCCCGCGACGCCCCTGTCGTCCTCGCCGCGGTGCTGGCACTGTGGGCCAGGCGACGCGCCGGCCGGGCTTGCTCGCACCGGTCCCCCTCGTCGGTCTGTGCCTCGCGTGCCTGGCGTCGCGGCTCGTGTTCGAGATCTCGCTCCTCAACTACTACTTCCTGGCCGTCGGGGTGGCGCTGTTGCTCCTCGACTTCACCCGCCGACGCCTCCCGGTGTGGTCGGTGACGTGGATCGTCGCCACGCGCTGACATCGTGAGCCCTCTGGCGTCGCACGTGTCGTTGCCGGTCACCGCGGCGTTGTTTCTCCTTGCCGCGCTCGTGCCGCTCGGGCTCGGGCTCGCCCAGGTGCCGGCGCGGCCGCGGCGCACGTCACCGGGCTAGCGACAGGGCTTCCACGGTGTGGCTCGCAGAGCCAGGCTCTTGTGGATCGCGTCACGTCCGTGCAGCTCGGCGCTGGGGCAGTACCGGGCCGGCTTGGCGCGGTACTCGACCTCCACCACCGCCTTGCCCGCCGCGGTCCATTGGTCGTACTCGTCACACTCGCCGTACTGCGCGCACTGCTCGTTGATGGCGAAATCGAAGGTGCCTTCCAGCGCGCCCAGCTGGTCGGGGTCGTTCTTGAGGCCGACCGAGAGGTTGTAGGAGTGGGCGATGGCGGCGAGATCCTCGTTGAAAGTCAGCTGGTCGGCCGCGGTGAGCGGGAAGCCGGTGTCGTTCTCGTAGCCGTCGACGTTGTCGAAGTCCACGGCGTCGAAGCCCGCCGCCGCACAGTTGGCCACCCGGGCGGTGATGATCGGCAGGAGGACGCCTGTGGCCCTGATGTCGAGCCAGCGTTCGCCGGGCCACCCGTTGGACAGGCCCTTCACCGCCGCGGGGTAGCTGTCGGCGTCTGGTCGGAAGTCCTCCCACGTGCCGGCGTCGACGTAACAGACGGCGTGGGCGCCGAAAGCGTGAATGGCCCTCACCGCGGCGGTATTGAGCGTCACGCCGTTGGGCGCGTAGAGGTCGAGGTCATAGACGTTGGGTCGGACACAGGCTCCGCCCCCAACGGGGACGACACAGAGGTTCGTCTTCAACTTGCCCTGGAGCTGGTACTGCCATTGCAGCCCCTGGGTCGGGATCCACATGCCGGAGCCACTCGCCCCCGGAGCCAGCACGAAGAACGAGGCGCTCAGGACGACGGCGACCAACGCAGGGCGCAAGGCCCGACCGAACCTGACCGAGATTCCCATGGCGCGAGCGTATTCCGGCCTCCGGTCACGCGTCGGTGCCGCGGTCGACGGCCAGCTTGAGCCCGACTTCGACGAGCACCCACCCCAGCGAGCGACGCACCTTGCACCGCAGGGCGAGCCGAGCACAGGCGCGGGCGGGCGCGGTGACGCATGTCGGGGTGGAGTCGGTCCCGGCGTGCGGCCGGAGACGAGCGGGCTACGCGGTGTGCAGCGGTGCGGACGTCGCTCGTGTGGACGCAGGCAGGTCGGCGCCGAGGCGCACGCGATCGCTCGTGAGTGCATCGATCGTGGGCATCGGACACCTCCTTCCCGGTCGGGCCGCACGTCGCCGACGCTCGGCGACGTGAGACACCTCTACGCTACGGGACCGAGGACGGGGGATCCGGGGACGAGGGGGGTCCGGGAACATCGTGAGAGGATCGGGCCGGTGACGCAGCTGACGACCGCCAGGGTGCATGGAAGGGTGTCGTGAGCGCGTTCGCCTTTGTGTTGGGCTTCGCCATCGTCCTCATCACCGGGGCGAACGTGTTGTTCACGCTCGTGCTCCCCCGACGTCCCGCCGGCATCGAGCGGCTGTCGCTCGTGGTCAACAGGACGGTGCGGTATCTCTTCCTCGTCCTGTCGCGCGCGGCGCGGACCTACGAGGTCAAAGACGCGCTTCTGGCTCCCGCCGCGCCCGTGGCGCTCATCTCGCAGCTGACGGTATGGCTCGGGTTCTTCGTCCTCGGCTATGCCCTGATGCTCGATCGGAGCTCCCACAGCTACTTCGCGGCGTTTACCCAGGCTGCGGTGACACTGTTCAGCGTGGGCACCGCCCATGCCGGCGGGCACCCCAACCGCACGGTGGTGATCGCGGCGGGCGCCACGTGGGCCCTCGTCGTCACGCTGCAGATCGCCTATCTCCCGTCCCTCTACGACGCCTTCAACCGACGCGAGGCGTTGGTGGCGATGCTCGAGAGTCGCGCCGGTCTCCCGGCGTGGGGCCCCGAGGTGCTCGCTCGCCACCAACTGGTCGGCATCATCGACGCCTTGCCCAGCTTCTATGCCGACTGGGAGCGCTGGGCCGCGGACGTGGCCGAGAGCCACACCACCTATCCGGTGCTGTTGCTGTTCCGGTCGCCCGAGCCGTGGTACTCGTGGGTCGTGGGCCTGTTGGCCGTGCTCGACGCGGCCGCAATGGACTTGGCGCTCTCACCCACGGCGTCGTCATCCCAGGCGCGTCTGTGTCTGCGCATGGGGTTCACCGCCCTCAACCGGATCGCCAAGACACTGGGATGGCCAGTGGACCCCGACCCGAGCCCCGAGGGCCCCATCACGTTGACCTTCGAGGAGTTCGAAGAGGCGGTGAGCATGCTGGCGGAGATCGGCTACCCCATGGAGCTCACGGCCGAAGAGGCATGGCCGAACTTCCGCGGCTGGCGCGTCAACTACGAGACCAACGCCTACCGGTTGGCCGATCGGGTCGTGGCCCCACCGGCACCGTGGTCGGGACCCCGCACCCATCTGCACATCGGACCGGTGGCACCCCGGCGCCCACCGCAACGAAGCCCGGGCGGCAGAGTGTTCGCGTACCATCGACCGGAAGCTCCCGTGGCACCGGCACGAAAGCGCGGGAGCCTCACACGTCCCAAACGGTCGCGCTAGCGGTCGGCGTCAGTCCGACGGCGTCGGTCCACCCGCGTCGGAGTCGTCGGGCTCGAAGGTGAGATCGACGTCGGCCGAATCGTGGCGGTCGGTGGGAGTCAAGGTGACGGCGAAGCCGTCCACCACGTCCACCACCTTGACGGCGTCGACGTGGGCCCGCGTCGGTCCTCCCCACTTGGCCCGCGCCCGGCGGCGAGCCTCGGTCAGGTCGCGGGCGACCACGAGGACCGCCTCGTGGTCCTCGGTCAGGCGGCCCGGGGCGGGGTCGCCCCCGAGGTAGACGGCGTAGAGCCGGGGGTCGTCGCTCACGCCCGTTCTGCCAGCAACACGGTGGCGCCCACCGCGCCGGACAGGTCGCCGAGCTCGGTGCCGAGGACCACGGGAGGGTGCTCGGGGAACCGCAGGTTCGCGTTCATGGCGTGCTCGACCCGGCGCACGAAGGGCTCGCCCAGCCGATCCCCTAGGCCCCCGCCGACGATGATCGCCTCGAGGTCGACCAGGTTCTGCGCGTTGGCGAGTGCCAGCCCGAGCGCGTCCACGGCCTCGTCGATGAGCTCGATGGTGAGCCGGTCTTTCTGGTCCAGGGCGTCGGCGATGACCGAGCTCGTCACCCGGTCGCGGCCCTTGCGATCCATGATCTCGAAGAGCTTGGTCTTCTGTCCCTTCTCGACACGGAGCCGGGCCGTCTGTTCGATGGACTGTCGACCGGCGTAGGCCTCGAGGCACCCGAGGCGCGTGCATCCGCAGCGCCGGCCGCCCGGCTTGACCGTGGTGTGGCCGATCTCCCCGGCGTTGCCGCGTCCGTGGCGGAGCTCGCCCTCGAGGATGAGCCCGCCCCCGACGCCGGTGCCGACGAACACGCCGAGGAAGTTGCGGAACGGCCGGCCCGCACCTCGACGGAACTCGCCCATGACCGCGGCCCGCACGTCGTTGTCGACCAGCACGGGGATCCCCTCGAACGAGGCGCTCACGATCGGGCCGAGGGGGACGTCGTCCATGAAGCCCGGGACGTTGCGGGACCTCGACACGTGGCCCGTGTGCACGTCGACCGATCCCGGGGACCCGACGGCGATGGCGCCGAGGTTCGAGGGGACCATGGCGGCGTCGTCGAGTGCGCTGTGGATGCTGGCCACGATCTCGGCCACGACGTCGACGGCGTTGGTGTTCGGCGTGGGGTGCCGTGCCTGGCCGACGACGTCACCGTCGCACACCACCACCGCCTGGATCTTGGTGCCTCCCAGATCGACGCCCGCGGTCGCCTGGGTCATCGTGTCGGGTCGTCCAGCATGGTGGGGAAGATCGGATCACACCTCGGGTTCCGGCGGCTCTCGCCCGGTGCACCTCACGGTAGCCGTCGGCCCCCTCGACCCCGGGCATGGTCCGACGCCAGGCGTTGAGCCTGGGCATGGTCCGACGTCAGGCGTCGCTGCGCACCGCACAACTGTCGGAGAACCCCTGGCTGCGGAGATCGAGGCCGGCGTTGAAGCGCGACCGGAAGTTCTCCAGCGCGACCCAGGCCGCCAACTCCACGATCTCCGCGTCGCTGAAGTACCGCTGCAGCCGAGCCACGAGGTCGTCCGAGACGGACACGGGCGTGGACGTGGCGACCTCCGCGTATTCCAGGACGGCGCGTTCGCGCTCGTCGAACACCTCGCTCGTACGCCAGTGCACGACCTCGCTGACCTTTCGGGGGTCGTTGCCCTGCTCGAGGCCTTCGTAGTACCCGTAGTCGGTGCACCACGAGCAGCCGATCTCCATCGCCGCGGCCTGGATGGCGAGCCACCGGAGCCCGTGGTCCAGGCGCCGCCAGCCCCGTTCGGCCGCGGTCTCCAACGCACCCATGGCGACGAGGACGCCGGAATGATGCGACGCGGCGGCGACCGGCTCGACGACGCGGCCGAAGCGGTGGCGTGAGTACCGCAGCGCGATCCGCGGGATCAGTCGGTGCGCAGTGTCGTCGAGCGGGACGTGGGCCATGGTCCGACCTCCTGGTCGTGGGTCACTGCAGTAGAGACGCCGAGGGCCCGAAAGGTTCCCGTCGATTGGCGACGTCCTTGAACGCCGTGATGTGCAGCGGTCGTATCCGCACGAGCAATTCGCCCGGGACGCCGTTGCGCTCGCCCAGCTGCTCGGCCTGCTCCGCGCCCATGTACCGACCCCCGATGATCGTGGCCCATCGCCTGACCTGGGCGAGGTCCTCGGAGATGTCGGCTTCCCCCTCGACCGCCACGAACGAGAACGGCGGCGCGTCGTCGTCGACGCACACCGCTACTCGAGGGTCGCGACGAAGCGTGCGGCCCTTGACCGTGTCGGCGCCCGTCGTGATGACTAGCGACTGCCCGTCCACCGCGTACCACACGGGCGCCACATGGGGACGTCCGTCACTCTTCGTGGTGGCGAGCACCGCCGGACGCGGGGGTGCCGCGGTCAGGAAGGCCCAGACCTCTTCTTCGTTCATCCGCGTAGAGCTCACACCAGTACAACCCGTCGTGGGTGCGGGTTCTTCCGGGTCGGCCCGCTCTGCTTTACTCGGCATCCTTGTCTGTCCTCGACGTCCCCATCGACATCGGAACCGGCGCCCCGGTCGTCCTCCTGCACGGCTACGCCATGCGGCCCGACACCTACCGACGCCTGGCCGAGCTCATGGCGAGCCGATGCCGGGTGATCATTCCCGACCTTTTCGCTGTCCGGGGGGTCTGGCGCTACCCCAAGGTGCTCGACGACTTCGTGGCGACGCTCGACGGCCTGGGCCTCGACCGAGTCAGCCTGCTCGGCCACTCCTTCGGCGGCGGGATCGAGATCGGGTTCGCGGCCGGCTTTCCCGGGCGCGTGGTGGAGCTCGTGTTCTCCGACACCCTGGCGGTGTCACGGGAGTGGGGACTGGCCGACGAAGCGCTGCGTCATCCGACCCGCCTGATGCGACTGGCGACACCGCTGGCCGCGTCGGCATTCGCCCGCCAGTGGATCGAGCACCCCCGGCAGCTCGTCGGGGCGGGGTGGTGGGGGTTCAGGAGCGACCGTGACGGCGAGGCCGAATCGTGTGCCCGCGCAAGACTGCCCGCGCACGTCCTGTGGGCCAACCGCGACTCGATCCTGCGCCGGGGCGACGGAGAGAAATTCGCTCGCGTGCTCGACGCGTCGTTCACCGTGGCGGCGCCGTCAGACGGACGGCCGATCGACCACGATTGGATGTTCCAGGAGCCCGAGCTGTTCTTCTCCCATCTCGAGGCGCTCGGGCTCCACGCACTACAAGCCGCGTCGGCCTGATCGTCGCTACCATGACCGGCGACGGTGGGAGGGACCCGCATGGGTGACGACTGGGCGCGACCTGTCGTGCACTTCGAGATCGAGGCCCTCGACGCGGAGCGCCAACGCGCCTTCTATCGCCAGCTCTTCAACTGGGACATCGGCGACGGGCCGATCATGGCGATCCCCGCCGGCCTCGGAGGCCCCGAGCCCGGGCCCGCCGGGCACCTGCGCCAAGGCGAACGAAGCGGGGTGGCGCTGTACGTCCAGGTCCGTGACATCGCTGCGTCGCTGGCCGAGGCGACGAAGCTCGGCGGCACCGTCGTGGCCGAGCCGTTCGACATTCCGGGCGGGCCCACCCTGGCACCCATCACCGACCCCGAAGGGAACCCGGTGATGCTGGTCCAGCAGTGACGGCGGGCGAGAACCGTCAGTCGAGCGTGCTGTAGCGCGCCGTGACGACGCTCGTGGGGTCGACGAGCGCGCTCCACCGGGCGACGGCGGGGTCGTGCCGACAGACGTCGGCCGCCGCGTCGGCGTCGGCTGTCGACCCCCACACCGTCACCGCGAGCCAGTCCTCGCCGTGACGCGCCGTGGTGCGGCGCACGATGCCGGGCTGGTGGTAGATGCACTCGGTCTGGACGGCGTGGTCGGCTTCGATGAACCGGTCCTCGTCGGCACCGGGCCCGAGACGGAACGTGACGACTTCGATGACGGCCATGGGCGTGGTCTACACCGTGTGGCGCCCGACCCGCGGTGGGAGAGGGCTTGCAGCCACCCCCTCCCACCTCGAACCGGGTCGCGCCGTGATCAGAAGAACGCGTTGAGCGTGTTGCTCCCGTCGTCGACGAACCAGATGCCGCGCCCGCCGGGCACGAGCGCCAACCCGAACAGGTCACCGGCGCCGCCCGGCGGGGCACCCGAGTCGTCGAGCGTCGCCGTGGCCACGGTCGGGCCCCATGGCGCGGTCTCGACGATGAGGCCGTTGTTCCCGTTGACCGTCAACACGTTGCCGTTGGGGGCGAGCACCATGCCGAGGGGATCGTCGAGCACCGCGGCCGTGGACACCGTGCTGCCGCCGGGCACCCCGAAGGTGCCGGCGCGCCACAGCGCATTGGGCACCGCCGCGATGCGGTTGTTGACCGAGTCCGCCACGTAGAGCGTGCCGTTCCAGCCCAGGGCCACACCGGTGGGCCCGATCACCAGGGCGCCGGGGTCGGTGCGCTCGGCGAAACCCGACGCCACGACGGTCTGCGACTCCATCTTCGGAGCCTGGCCATGGAAGAGCCCGACCGTGATGCGCAGGACGGTCCCACCGTCGACGACGTTGCCCGGCTCGTCCGAGGGGATACCGTCGTCAGCCGCGATAGTGCCGTTGAGGACGTTGGTCACGAAGAGATAGGCGGTGTCGCCGAAGCTCGCGGCGGTCATGTCCCATGGTCCGTTGATCGCTCCACCGGCCCACGTCTCGACGAGATTTCCCGACGAGTCGAGGACGAGGAGACAGCCTGCCCCGATGCCTTGTGGCGTCCCGTCGTTGGCGGTCCCATTGGCGGTCGTGGGCAGGCTCCCGACGACGACCCACCCGCCGGGCAGCACCGACAGCGCGGTGGTCAGCCCGATTCCTCCCGGGCACGGGCCCGCGGTCGAGGCTTGGTTGATTTGCGCGAACTGGGTCACGGTGCCGTCGGGCATCTCCTGCACGATGGTCGTCCCCGTGCCCTGCGCGTTGCTGGCGTTGTTGAAGTTGCTCACGAGGACCCCGCCTTGGACGAGGGCGCCCGTGCTGTGCGGTACGACGACGATCCCGTAGGGGTTGACGTCCCCGTTGGTGGGCACCGTCGAGGGACCCGGGACCACGTTGGAGAACTGGGAGAGGAACGCCGGCGGGTTGGCCTGGGCCGTGCCCGTGGCGAGCGCCACACCGACGGTGGTTCCGCCCAGGCAGATCACCGCCAGTGCCACAGCCGATCGTCGCGACAACGCTCGGCGCTTTGTGTGTGGGGACGACGACCAATACGGGCTCGTCTCCGATGTCGGGGTATGACGGCGTGGGTTGTCGCTCATCGTTGGGCACCTCCAGATCGGTCCGCACGGACCGCATCGCGCCGGATACGAGCGAGAGGGCCGAGATGTTCACGATCGGGCGCCCCCGAGCAGCGGCGAGGGCGCGGACCTCAGAACCAGGTCGAGCACCACGGGGCGGTGGAGGACTGGAACATGCTTGCCGCCCGGTCGACGGCCCCACCCCGATGCTCGTCGATCCTGCCCACGTCGCGCAGTGTGTGGGGCGAGACGCCTCCCGCGTAGAGCGAGCCCAGCGTTGCAACGGGCATGGTCAGCTCTGCCGTCTCGTCACTGCGCGTGCACTGCGCACCATCGGGCCCGCCGTCCAGCGCGTAGCGTCCGCCGGCGAGCCCGAGCGGATCTGTCACCTCGATCACGAGATGACCGTCGACGGCGTAGCGGCGCGCCGACAGGGCCGTGCCGACGTCGACGATCCGGACCCAGACGAAGTCGAACCGGCCCGTTTGTCGCAGGGTCCGGGCGTCGTGGAGCAGCCATCCGAGGGGCTCGTCGACGGGACGGTCGCCGGCTCGGAGCGTGGCGACGAGGTCCACCTCGCAGCAATAGCGCCACAGCCGGTCGTAGGCGGCCGGGGTCACCGCCACGAGCTCGTCGACGACGAGCTCGCCCGTGGGCCGCATGTTGTCCGTCGTCTGGGTGGCGCGGTAGCGCACATAGCCCTCCGCCATTCCGGTCTCCGAGCGGCACAGCGCTTGAAAGCCCTCGTGTCGCTTGGCCCCGGGCACGTCCACCTGGTGCAGCACCCGGTCCCACCAGCGCGCGTCGCGCCCGATCGAGCCGGGCTGGCGGGCCCGGAACCGCTCGTACACGGCGGGTGCCTGGGCCCGGAGGGTGGCGAGGTCGACGAGCTCGACGCGGCCCTTGCCCGGCTCGCGAAAACGGGTCGGCGCCAGGTCGACGGTGTACGACGCCGCCTCGATGGCGGGCCCGTAGCCGAAGCGTCCGTAGATGGGGTACTCCGACGCGATGAGGATGCCGACGGGCTCCTCCCGGTCGACGGTGGCGCGGAGCTCAGCCGTGATCATCTCGGTCAACAGGCCCCGACGGCGGTGCGTGGGTGAGACCGTGACGTTGGTGAGCGCCGCCACCGTCACCTCGCTGGGCCCGGGGACGGTAAAGGGGGTGGCGAACGACCGCAACGTCCCCACCACCTGCTCACCGTCGAAGGCGCCCCACGCGCGCTGGAGGTCGACGTCGCCCAGGAAGTACTCGCCGTACCCGTCGGCCACGGTGAAGAGGAACCCGACTCCCATGCAGCGGGTCCAGGCGTCGATCTGCGTCGCGTCGATGGTTCGCACCCCGAGGTCCACACGAGCACACTAGCGACGAGCCCGGCGTCCTCCCCGGGCGACGCGGAGCTGGTGCCCGCCCTCGCTCCCGGGCTGGAAGTGCGAGGACGCGTCCGCCGCGGTCAGTTGTTGTTGGCGCTCGAGGCCAGGCGCGCGGCGCGGCGCTGCACCCACTGCCAGGTTCCCGCCCCCATGTCGTCGAGCTCGGGGGGCTCGAGGAGGTAGCGGCGGGCCCGCACCGCAGCGTTGCGGAACACGCGCAGGTCCGGGGACTTGAACGCCCAGTGTGCGTAGAGCTGATTCCACATCCGCCGCAGATCGGCCCAGGTGCGCCCCGGGTGATGCGCCACGAACAACGCCAGGGCCAAGGACTTGCGGCTCACCGTCCGCCCCCGTGCTCCCTGGCGCAAGACGCCGGCGCGGATCTTCTGCCACATCGCGGCGACTTGGGCGGCACTGAGGGTCGGGTCGAGCGCCAGGGTCACCTTGGTCGTCGCTTGCCACTCGCCCACGGTGGTGATGCCGAGCACCCGGACCGGGTGGGCGATCTCGAAGGCCGCCTCCTCCTCGGTGGGTGCGCTCCCCGAGCCGGGCCGGCGACCGTCGGTCACGCTCCGTCCCGTGCGTTCGAGGTAGAAGAGCATGGCCGCGGCCCGGGCCCGTTCCCACAGGCCCGGGCGGTCGTCGTCACCGGCAGGCTCCGACGCTTCGAGATCGGCTTGGATCCGCGAGGCCAGGTCGATGGGCAAGCGGGGCATGCTCAGGGGCGACGGCGCTCGCTCGGCCGCCATGGCGTCGACCTCGTGACGCAGCTCCCGGATCTCCTCGGCCAAGAACGAAGCCGGGTCGTCCTCGGCCTGCGCGTCGACGAGAAAGCCGCTCCTGTCCAGAAAGCTCCATTCGGCTGCGCCGGTCCGGGGCCAGCCGCGCTGCCTCAGGACGGCGTCGACGCCGGTCCTCAACTGGTCCGGTGGTTCCATGGCCGAACACTAATCCTGGTACGAGCCTCCGATGCCGATGAGCCGGCGCCGGTCATCCCGGGGGAGCGGACGCCACGTGGTCGTGCTCGTGGCCCTCTCCGTCGGCCGGGGCCCCTCCCATCATGTGCAACATGGACCAACCACCGGTCCGTCCGAACCGGACGAGCAGCGCGCCCGCCAGGACCAAGAAGACGATGTTCAACACGGTGGTGTAGTTCCATTGCACCCCCATCTCGCCGACCTGAGCGTGACGTTCGGTCGGGATCAGACCCAGAGCGCCGAAGACGAACTCGACGACGTACCCGGCGCCGACCATCGTGACGTAGAAGCTTCCGAGCAGGAACAGCATCATGCGGGTCCCGTAGTACTTCCGGTAGATGACCAGGATCGGCACGATGATGAGGTCGGCGAAGATGAAGGCCACCACGCCACCGAAGCTGATCCCCCCGTTCCACAGCACCGCCGCCAGCGGGACGTTGCCGATGGAGCAGACGAAGCTCAGCATGCTCACGACGGGGCCGATCAGCGGCCCCCACACCTTGGACAGCAGCGGGTGTCCCACGAAGAAGAAGCGCTGCCAGAAGGTCGAAGGCACCCACGCGGCGACGGCCCCGGCCACGAGGAGGCCCACGACGATGTCACGGATGACCGCGGCCCACTCCATCACGAAGATGTGCGAGACCGACGTGATCGCCTCGGGGGAACGGAGGCGGCGCCACATGCTGCCGGTGGCCTGGATGCTCATGTCCATCGCGGCGTGACCCTCCATGGACCCGGCCACCCCCCTGTCGGCTTGGGCCCGCGCCGCTTCGAGGATGCGGCCGCGCACGAAGACTCGGAACACGAGGGCCAAGAAGACGATCATCAGGGGCCCGCCCACGAATTCGGCCAAGGTGAACTGCCAGCCGAGCAACAGCGCCAGGATGATGCCGAGCTCGACGACGAGGTTGGTCGAGGCGATCTCGAACACCATGGCGGCGGTGAACCCCGCCCCCCGGCGGAACAGGGCTCGGGCCAGCGCCACGGCTGCGTAAGAGCACGACGACGAGGCGGCGCCGAAACCGGTGGCGATGGCCAGGGCCCGGGGACTGTCGTCGCCGAGTCGGCGCGCCACGGTGCTGCGGCGCACCACGGCCTGGATGATCGACGCCAAGGTGAAGCCGAGGATCAGGGCCCACAGGATCTGCCATGTCATCGACCCCGACACGAGCAACGCGTGAGCGAGCGCGTGCAGGGCCCTCACCGCTGCTCCTCGGGGACCGCCACACGCAGGAGCTGGCGCAAGCAGTGCTCGAGCAGCGGATGGGGGAACGTCGTCGCCAGGGAGTAGTAGACGACCCGGCCCTCTTTCCGGAAGGTGACGAGACCGGCGGTGCGCAACATGCGCAGTGCATAGGACACCGCGTCGTCGGTGACCTCGAGGGCCAGAGCGAGATCGCCGACACAGAGCCGCTCCACCGTCGACAGCGCGAACAGCAGCCGCGAGCGGACCGGGTCGGCGATCAGGCCGAGAAGGCCGGCCAGGCGCCCGGCGTCGTCCACCGAGATGAGCCCGTCCCGGGCCGCCCCGACCCCGTCGAGGTCGATGGGATGGTCGTGGGCGAAGGTCTCGGGCATCCATTTCTCCGTATATCCGTACTACTACACGGATAATAGCGGCGGCGGAGGACGCGTCGGGTCGGGTCAGGGGAGGAGCAATGTGGCCATGCGCCGGGTGGCCACCACCAGCCCGATGGCCCCCGCCGTGAGCAGGTACACGACGTGGCCGACCAGGGACCACGACAGGATCCCGAGGTCGAGCCCCCGGAGCAGCGCCACCCCCTGGTAGAGCGGGGTGCAGCGGATCACGGCCTGGAGCCAACTCGGGTAGACCGACAGCGGATAGAAGGTGGCGGAGAACAGGAACAGCGGGATGAGCGCCAGCGAGACCTTGTCGAAGTCCTGCCAGCTCCGCATGTAGGTGGTCGCCGCCATGCCGGCGCCGGCGAAGGCGAAGGCGACGGCCATCGCACCGGGCAGGCAGAGGATGGCCCACGGTGAGGCCACGTACCCGAATGCGGCCATCACCACCAGGAAGGCGGCCGAATAGACCGTGGCTCGCATCAGTGACCACGTCAGCTCGCCCACCGCCACGTCGGCGGGGCCCAGGGGCGTCGACAGCACGGCGTCGTAGGTCTTGGCGATCTTCAGCTTGAAGAACACGTTGAACGTGGAGTCGAGGGTGGCGCCGTTCATGGCCGACGAGGCGAGCAACCCCGGCGCCACGAACGTCGCGTACGGGATGACGTGGTCTCCTACGACGATGGGGTGGACGAGCTTGCTCAACCCCACGCCGATGGACAGCAGGTAGAAGAAGGGCTCGAAGAACCCCGACACGAAGAAGACCCAGGAGCGTCGGTACACGAGGATGTTGCGCTCCACCAGACGTCGGGACCGGCGCGTGCCCAGCAGCGCCACCGGCGCGATCCGCAGTGACACGCCTCGCGACATGGACATGTCGGTCACGTCACGAGCCTCCGCCGGTACGAGCGTCGGGCGAGCACGAACCCGACGGCGGTGAGAGCCAGGAGATAGGCGAGATGGACGGCGTCCGCCCCCACGTCGACGTGGCCCAGCACCAGGCTCCGGCACAGCGCGACGCCGTGGTAGAGCGGTGTGGCCTGGGCGACGGGCTGCAGCCAACCCGGGAGCAGCGCAATGGGGAAGAAGGTCCCCGAGAACAGGAACAGCGGGATGAGTCCGAAGCGATAGATGGTGGAGAAGCCGGTGTCGTTCTGCTGGCCCGCCGCGAACGCTGCGATCGGCGCCGCGAATGCGAGCCCGGTGAGGATCCCGGCAGGAACGGCGAGGAGGGCGAGCGGCGAGTGGACGGTGCCGAAGGCGGCCATGATCGCCAGGTAGATCGTCGTGACCATGAGCAGGCGCAGGGCGATCCAGGCCAGATGGCCGACGAGCACGTCGACGACCGTGAGCGGGGTGGCGAGCATGGCGAAGTAGGTACGCAGCCATTTGATGGCCGCCATGACGGGGTACATGGACTCGTTCGCGCCGATCTGCATGGCCGTGGACGCCAACAGGCCGGGCGCGATGAAGTCGAGATACCGCACGCCTCCCACCGGGTTCTTGACCAACGACCCGAAGCCCAGCCCCATGGCGGTGAGATACAGCACGGGGTACAGAAAGCTCGTGGTGATCGACCCCCGCCAGGTGCGCTTGTACTGGTACATCCAGTAGCGCATCGAGCGCACCCAGGGGGGTGACGTCCGGTGGCGCCGTCGACCCGGACCGACGGGCGAGTGCGCAGACATGGTCACGGTCATCCCGGTGACCCCACTCAGTCGACCAGTGACCGGCCGGTGAGGCGGAGGAACACGTCTTCGAGGGTGGACCTCCGCACCAGGCTGCTGTCGGGCCTGAGGCCGAGCCGGTGCACTTCGCTCAACGACGCCTCCCCGTCGTCGGTGTACACGAGAAGCCGGTCGGGGAGTGCCTCGAAGCGTTGTGCCAGGGTCCCGAGCCGCGCCGCCAACGCGGTGGTGTCGGTGTCGGGGTCTCGGAAGCGAAGCTCGAGGACTTCGCGGGTCGAGTAGCGCGCGATGAGATCGCTCGGGGCGCCCTCGGCCGCGAACCTCCCCCCGTCCATGACCGCGAGGCGGTCACAGAGCTGCTCGGCCTCGTCCATGTAGTGCGTGGTGATGACCTGCGTCACGCCTTGCTGCTTCAGCCGGTAGAGGCGGTCCCACAGGAGATGGCGGGCCTGGGGGTCGAGGCCGGTGGTGGGCTCGTCGAGGATGAGGATCTCGGGATCGGAAATGAGCGAGCGCGCGATCGTGAGCCGGCGTTTCATCCCACCCGACAGGGGATCCACCTTGTCATGCGCCCGCTCGGAGAGCTGGGTGAAATCGAGCAGCTGCTCGGCGCGTTCGCGGATGACGCGGCGGGGCAGGTCGAAGTATCGGCCGTAGACCATGAGGTTGTCGAGGACCGTCAGCTCGAGGTCGAGCGTGTCCTCCTGGGGCACGATGCCGATCCGGCTCCGGATCCGTTGTCCGTCGTGGGCGGGGTCGAGGCCGAGCACCCGGAGTGTCCCGTCCGACACCGGGGACATGCACGCGATCATGCGCATCGTCGACGTCTTGCCGGCGCCGTTGGGGCCCAGGAGCCCGTAGGACTCGCCCCGCCCGATCTCGAAGTCGATGCCGTCGACGGCGACGAATTCCCCAAACCGTTTGGTGAGCCCGCGCGCCACCACCAGCGGCACCGACGGAGAGTCGGGCGCAGGTCCGGGAACGCCAGCAGCACCGGGCGTGGGCACGACGTCTCAACCTACCCGTCGGTCAGCGCACGCTCTCCCGTGGGGTCAATCCGACACGAGCGCGAGTGCACGGGTGGCGATGTCGACACGCGACCTCTCCGTGGCCCGAGCGGCTCGCTGCAACAACCCGTCCATGTACACCGCCAAGCTGATCGTGGCGGCGACCGGGTCGGCCACGAGCAGGGGCACCGGCTCGGTGCGCTCGTCGAGACCGGAAGCCCGAAGTAGCGCCGCCCGGAGCTCGAGCATGGCGTCGCGAGCGGTCTCCACCCGGATCCGACCCCGACGCATCCACAAGCTCAGCCCGAGCGGGATGGTGAGGTTGCCGTGGGCGAGGTCCTCGGGCCCGAGGTCAGCGAGCCCGAGCATCGCCTCGTGGGCGAACCGCTCGACACACTCGTCCTCGACGACCTCGAGTCGCACTCCTGACACCGGAACCTCCTGGTCAGCCCGTTCGTTGGTCCTGCGAATCAGTGTGCTCCCAGGGTGTAACGGGATGGTGGACCTGGGTACTTATCCTGGTCAGCGGGGTGTGGGGCGTGCTTGACTGGGTGTTCCCCTCCCGGTGAAAGGAGTCCGAGATGCCCAGGGCGATCTGGACCGGGTCGCTGAGCTTCGGCTTGGTCAACGTGCCGGTCGGGCTGTTCTCCGCCACCGACGACAAGGCGATCCACTTCAATCAGTTTCAAGCCGGGACGCCCGACCGCATCCGGCAGAAGCGCGTCAACGAGCGCACCGGCGACGAGGTCGAGTACGCGGACGTCGTGAAGGGCTATGACCTCGGCGGCGGAGAGTACGTGATCGTCACGCCCGAAGAGCTCGAGTCGGTGGAGCCGGGGCGCTCCCGGACCATCGAGATCACCGACTTCGTCGACCTCGACTCGATCGACCCGATCTATTACAAGTCGACGTACTACCTCGGTCCGCTGGGCGACCAGGCCGTCCGCCCCTACGCCCTGTTGCGCGAGGCGATGGCACAGAGCAACAAGGTGGCCGTCGCCTCTCTCGTGCTGCGGACCAAGGAGCATCTCGTGACCATCCGGCCGACGCAATCGGTACTGGCCCTCGAGACGATGTACTTCGCCGACGAGATCCGCGATCCCATGACCGAGATCCCCGGCGTTCCCGCCGAGGTCGACTTCTCCGGTCGCGAGTTGAGCACCGCCAAGTTGCTGATCGACTCGATGGCGAGCCAGTGGGACCCCACGATCTACGAAGACGAGTACCGCAAGCGCGTCGAGGGGCTGATCGAGGAGAAACGTCAGGGCAAGGTCATCGTCACCGAGCGGCCCGAGACACAGCCCACCAAGGTCGTGGACCTGATGGAGGCGCTGCAGGCCAGTGTGGAGGCAGCACGATCACACCGGCCCGGCACCCACATCGCCACCCCCGCCTCCGCCAGCAAGGACCGCGCCAAGCGCTCCGCCAAGGCGGCGGTCTCGACCGAGGAGCACTCGGCGCTGAGCAAGTCCGAGCTGGCGGCCCGCGCCACCGAGCTCGGCATCCCGGGGCGGTCCAAGATGAGCCGCGAGGAGCTCGAGGCGGCGGTGGGCGCCGCCACCAAGCCAGCCAAGCGCCGCAAGGCGTCGTAAGGACCACGGCGACCGGGCCGAGCCTCGGACCCGGTCCGTAGCCCATGACGATCGAACCCGCCTTCCGCTACGAGGGCATCAGCCCGAAGGCCTACGAGCATCCCGGCGACCGGGCCGCCACGGCCGCGCTCAAGTCGATCCCCCTGATGGACCAATTGGTCCGACGGCTGTGTGACTATGGCCACGAGCGGCGGTTCCGACAGGTACTCCTCGGCAACGCCGTGCGGATCGGCGAGGACCAGGTCCCCGAGTTGTGGGCCGGATACCGGAACTGCGCGTGGGTGCTCGACCTCGAGCGCACGCCGGATCTGTACGTGACCCAGACACCGCTCGTCAACGCCATGACGGTCGGCGCCCAGAACCCTGTCGTGATCGTGTACTCGTCACTGGTGGAGTCCTACGAGTCGCTCGAGGTGCGTGCCGTGCTGGCGCACGAGCTCGGCCATGTGTTGTCCGAGCACTACGCCTACAACACCGCGCTCTTGATCATGACCCAGGTTGTCCAGGGAGCGCTGCCCCGGAGGTTGTTCGCGGGCCTCCCCATCCGAGCGTTGTACCTGGCCCTGCTCGAATGGTCGAGGATGGCCGAGCTCTCGAGTGACCGCGCTGCCGCGCTCGTGCTCGGAGACCCGTTGCCGGTCTGTCAGATGCTCATGCGCATCGCCGGTGGCGCGCTGAGCGGGATGAGCCTCGACGCCTTCATCCTCCAGGCCACCCAGTACGAGGACGAAGACGACATCTACGCCCGTCACGCCCGGTTCTGGGAGGAGATCGGTCGCCCGCACCCGTTCGCGGTGCGACGGGTCCGGCAGCTGGTGCAGTGGGTGAGCGAGGGGGAGTTCGACCCCATCCGCTCCGGTCACTACGTCCGTCGGGGCCAAGAGCCCCCTGCATCGGCGGAGTTCGACGCGGCGGTCTCGCACTACGGCGACCGATTCGCCGCCATGTTCGACCGCGTAGGCGGAGGCGTGCAACGCGTCGCCGATCAGATCAGCGCCTGGCTCCGTGCGCGCCAGGGCGCGGGCACATCGTCACCCGGAGACGTCGACGAGGACGACTGGGGAGACCCCTGATTCGCCGCGCCGCGCCGGCGCCGCGGCGCGGTGCTCAGGGTGATCGACGCCGCAACAGCTTGCCGATGACGATCGAGATCTCGTAGAAGACGTAGAGCGGCAAGGCCAACGCGAGCATCGAGAACGGGTCCCCGCTCGGGGTGATCACCGCTGCAGCCGTCACGATCAGGACGATGGCCCAGCGACGCCACGATGCCAGCTGCGACGGGCGCACGACGCCGACCAGCTCCAAGGCCACGAGGACGACCGGGAACTCGAAGGTGACGCCGAACACCGCCATGAGAGCCACGACGAGCCCGACGTACTTGTTGGGGTCGTAGATCTGCTGCAACGTCGGCCCGCCCACGCTGCCGAGGAATCGAAGCGCGTGCGGCAAACTCACAAGCGCCAGCGCGGCGCCCGCCGCGAAGAGGACGAGCGAGGCGCCGACGAAGGGGACGACGTAGTGCTTCTCGTTCTTCCGCAGCCCGGGCGTGACGAATCGCCAGACCTGCCACAGGATCACGGGGGAGGCCAGGAACGCCCCGGCGTACATGGCGACATGGATCCGCAAGGTGAGGCCGTCGAGGGGGCCGGTCACGTACAGGCTGCACCGACGGCTGACGTGGCAGTAGGGCGCCTGCAGCCAGTGCAGGATCTGCGGATAGGCCACGAAGGCCACGGTGCACGTGACGACGAGGGCGATGCCGGTCACGAGCACCCGACGGCGGAGCTCGGCCAGGTGCCCGCCCACGGTCATGGGCTCGGGCGCGGGCCGCGGGCGGGTCAGGGTGATGGACATGGGCGAGGTCGGGCCCGGTCAGTTCATCGACGCGCTGTCGGGGTCCAGCGACAGTGGCACCGACGGCGCGCCCGGAACCGCCGACTCCGGTCTCACTGGCTCAGCGGGGCTGGAGGCGACCGCGGCCGGCTCACCCCCCGACTGCGCGCCATGCTCGTCGGCGAGCCGATCGAGCATCGAGAGGGGGGAGCGCACCACCCGTGCGATCTCGGTCGTCGAGGGGAGATCGGGGAACGTGGCTCGGACCTCGTTCTCGAGATGCGACCGCCACCGCTTGACGTCGCTCCACAGCGCCCCGATGCGACGCGCCGTGGACGGCAGCTTGTCCGGGCCCAGCACGATCAGCGCGATCACGAGGACCATCAGCAGTTTGGGTGGGCTGAGGAGGAGCATGGCGATCCCTCCGCCGCGATCGGCCTAGGCCCGACCCCCGACCGGCGCTCCGGCGGCGTCGGAGTCGGAGTCGGTGGGCGAGTCCTGCACTTCGGCCAGGCCCTTCTTGAATTCCGACCGCGCCGAGCCGAGCGAGCGGGCCAACTTCGGGATCTGTGTGCTCCCGAACAGCACGGCAGCGACAACGACGATCACGACGACTCCATCGACTCCGAAGATCTCAGCAAGCATGACGGTGCTCCTCTTCCTGTTGGTTTGTCTGGTTTGTCTGGTGTATCCGGTGTGTCCGGTTTGCATGGTGTGTCCGGTTTGCATGGTGTCTCCGTGCGGATCGGTTGTCGGGCCTGCTGACGGGACGTGCTGCGACGTCCTGAGGGGCTCGCGACACGTCGTCGAGCACGGACTCCACCAGAGAGAGACCCTCGAGCCCCGGGAGACGGCTCACCGCCCGATCGATGCGCTGTGCTGCGGCCCGGCCGTCGGCGTCACCGAAGAGATGGTTCACGAGGAACTGCACCTCGGGCGCCGGCATGACGCCGGTGCCGACCGGCGCCCAATACCGGCGCAGGGCGAAACGGGTGAGGCGCCGGGCCGCGGCGCTCTGGGCCAGCCGCCGCCGTGCCCCGAGCGCGTAGAAGTCGATGTGCCGACCTTCCTGGCGCATGATGCGGCGGAGCAGTTCCGACAGCACCGGGTGCTTCGCCTTGGCGGCGAGCCGCCCGTAGCCGGCTTGGGTGGTCCATTCGTTGACCGCACCCCAGGTCATGTGGACGGCGACGATGTGCGGGGTCAGGGCCGACGCCACCGTGAACGCCAGAGGTTTGAGCGCGTCGCTGCGCGGCAGGCGTCGGCGCGACGCGGCCAAACGTGTCGTGCCGGCGGCCTCGTCATGGGCGCGCAGGACTTGCGCGATGGCCTCACCGTGCCAGTGTTCCTCGTAACACCAGCAGGCCAGGAAGGCCGTGACCTCGGGGTCGCGGTGGGCCCGGGTCACGAGGAGGTCGCGCAAGTAGCAGGCGGTGTGTCCCTCTACGTCGTGCATGTAGCGAAGACACCGCAGCGTGGCAGGGTCGAGCGGGTCCCGGCGGAAGGCGTCGAAGTCGATGTCGTCCACCTGCAGGCGGCCCGATCGCTGGATCAGGGAGTCGATATCGGTCGTCACGGCTCCTCTTCGACGCACGACCGCCCCGTGGATGTGTCGGGCCGTGGACCGAGGTCGCTCCGGCGCTACCCTCAGGTCGTGGAACGTCGGTCATCCAGGTCGACGGGCGGCTCCGAAGAACCTCGCGACATGCTCAAGCTCGAGACGGCCAGTGACGCCGCCTTGACCGTGGCGATCGCTCGGATGCACGAGCCCGCACTGGCAGAGGCCTACCGGCGTCACGGGGGAGCCGTGCTCGCCTTGGCTCGCCGCGTTCTGGGGTCTGCCGATCTGGCCGAGGAGGTGACCCAGGAGGTCTTCGTCGACCTGTGGGACGCACCCGAGCGCTTCGACCCGGGTCGGGGGGCATTGCGGACGTACCTCATGACCAAGGCCCATGGGCGCGCCGTCGACATTGTCCGCTCGGAATCGGCTCGTCGCCAACGCGAGGAGCGCACGGTCCGTGAGACCGTGGTCTCGGGCTACGACATCGAGCACCAAGCGTGGGATCTCGCCATCGCCGATCAGGTGAAGGCGGCGGTGACGAGCCTCCCCTCCGAGGAACGGACGGCCATCGAGATGGCCTATTTCGACGGCCACACCTATCGCGAGGTGGCGTCGATCCTGGGTCAGCCCGAGGGGACGGTCAAGAGCCGGATCCGCAGTGGTCTGCGACGGCTGCGCTCGGCCCTGGCCCAACACGGCGTCGAGGGGGTGGAGGCAGCATGGACCGAGCCATGAGCCACGACGAGATCGCCGAGTCGCTCGGTGCCTTCGCCCTCGACGCGGTCGAGCCCGACGAGGCCGAGGCGATCCGGGCGCACCTGGCGGAGTGTCCCCGGTGCGCGTCCGAGGTGGCCGAGCACTGGGAGGTGACGGGCCTCATCGCCAACGTCGGGGTGGACGCACCGGCCGAGCTCTGGGACCGGATCGCGGCGAGGATCGACGCGGAGGTGGGTACCCGTCCCCCCGCTCCTCTGCCCCTGGGGTCACCGAGCGCGCCGTCCCTGCACCGGGTGGGCGTGGCTCGGCGGCGCTGGGCGTGGTCGGCGCTCGGCGCCGTGGCCGCGGCGGTCGCGGTGGTCGCCATCCTGTTGGCGGTCCAGGTGGGACGCCTCGACCAGCGCGTCGCGGCAGGTGGCCAAGGCGAGCCAGCAGTCCGGGCTCTCCCAGCAGGTCCAGGCGGCGCTGCTCAACCCGAGCGCCCAGCGAGTCACGCTGTCGTCCACGGGGTCGGGCGCCCCGGGGGGGCCGTCGACGGGCCAGGCTGCGCGCCAGGCGGCCGTCGTGGTGATCCTTCCCGACGGCTCGGCCTTCGTGGTCAACACCGGGCTCCCCCGACTGGCCTCGGACCGGACCTACCAGCTGTGGGGGGTGGTGAACGGCCGGACGGTGTCGCTGGGCCTGCTCGGCAGCCAGCCCCGGGACGTGCCGTTCACAGTCAACCCCTCCGCCCCGGTCGAGGTCTTCGCCGTCACCGACGAGGTCGCCGGTGGCGTCGTCCGATCCACGCACCAACCAGTGGCGCAGACCACCAACGCCTGACGGCGCACCGACGTGTTGGCGCGGGCCCCTCTGATGGGTGCTACGCAGGACGACACCGATGGAACGAAAGGGGTGCGCCATGAGCCTTCCCAAGGTAGTGGCACGAGACGAGTGGCTGGCCGCCCGCAAGGCCCTCCTCGTCGAAGAGAAGGCCATGACCAGGGCGCGCGATGCCTTGAACACCAAACGGCGCGAACTACCCATGGTGCGGGTGGACAGGGAGTACCGCTTCGACGGCCCGGCCGGAACGGTCACCCTGTCGGAGTTGTTCTCCGGGCGCCGTCAGCTCGTCCTCCAGCACTTCATGTTCGATCCGAGCTGGGACGAGGGCTGTCCCAGTTGCACCGGAGCAGCCGATGAGATCTCGGCCGGGCTGCTCGCCCACCTGCATTCGCGCGACACCAGCTTCGTGGTGGTGTCACGAGCCCCCCTCGACAAGATCGAACGGTACAAGGCGAGCAAGGGTTGGACCTTCCCGTGGTACTCGTCGTTCGGGAGCGATTTCAACTATGACTTCAACGTGACGCTCGATGCGTCGGTCGCCCCCGTGATGTGGAACTACCGGACCATGGCCGAGCTCGAGCGCGTCGACATGGGGTGGCTCGGCGAGGGGTCGTCCGAGCAACCCGGCTACAGCATGTTCCTGCGCGACGGGGACACGATCTTTCACACGTACTCGGTCTACGCCCGCGGGACCGAGATGCTGGGAGGCTCGTACGCCGTCCTGGACCTGACCGCCCTCGGTCGCCAGGAGGAGTGGGAGGAGCCCAAGGGTCGGGCCACCACCCCTCGACCCGCGGTGCCCGACTTCTCTACCTGAGGTTTCGCTGAGGATCGGCCCGGAAGTGCCGCGCGCCTGGCAGGCCAACTTCGTTCTCGCTCGTAGCGCTGGTGCTCGGAATCCCGCTCGGCATCGTCGGCGGCCGCTGGGCCTGCAACCTCGTGGCGACGGGCGGGATCTCCACGCGCCGGCCGTGGTGATGCGCAACCAGTGAGCCCGCGCGCCGCGTCGCTATGGCCGCGCCGCTATGGGAAGTCGAAGTGGGTCTCGCTCACGGCCTCGCCGACCGAGATGTCGTAGCTGGCGTAGAAGCGATCCCGGCCCAGTCGCTGCGCGGCGCGGTGCTCAGGGTGGTCGCGCCAGGCACGGTGGGTCTGCATCGAGGCGAAGGTGATGATCGAGACCCGCTCCCCGTCGTCGGCCTCGAAGCTCTTGAAGTCGATGAAGCCCGGCATCGTCCGGGCCAGCTCCACCATGCGTCGGGCGGTCTCGTGGTACTCGGGTGCCGATTCGGGCCGCAGGCGCGACCGGAAGACCGTCACGATATGCGGCCCGTCGCTCACGTCACCCACAGCGACGGGTCGCTAGAGCGCCAGCGGACGGATGGGGCTGAACACCAGAGCGGGGTCCTGTCTCCAGTCCACGCCGGCGACGTCGACGTAGAGCTCGATCTCGTTGCCGTCGGGGTCGAGGACGTACAGGCTGTGGGTCACGGTGTGGTCGCTCGTCCCGACCACCGTGGCGCCGGCGTCCTGCACGGTCCGCAGGGCGTCGCGCAATTCGTCGTCGGTGTCGCCGACCTTGAGCCCGAAGTGATAGAGGCCGATATGCCGGCCCGCGGGCAACGACGCAGCGTCGTCTCCGACCTCGATGAGCAGGAGCTCGTGGTGCGTGCGGTTCGACGGGGCGGAGAAGGCGGCGGCGGGGAACCCGATCGGCGCGTTGAACGTCAGCTGTCTCCATCCGAGCACGTCACGGTAGAAGGTGGCCGAACGCTCGAGGTTGCGCACGTAGAGCACCAGATGCCCGAGCTCTTTGACTTCCATCGTTCCTCCCTACCTACGTCTTCCGACTCGGCAACCGGACCCGACCGCCGCCTATTCCTCGAAGTGACCCGTAAGCTCGATCGCCATGGACCTCTCTGCGGCCGAGATCCGGGTGGTGGGAAGCCTCGTCGAGAAACAGCTCACGACCCCGCAGCAGTACCCGCTCACGCTCAATGCTCTCACGTTGGCCTGCAGCCAGTCGTCCAATCGCGATCCGGTCGTGGACTATGACGACGACAGTGTCGAAGCGGCGGTCACGAGTGTCAAGACCAGAGGACTGGCGCGGTTCGTGCACCCGTCGCACGGACGGTCCGCCCTTCGCTACGGGCACACCCTGGACGAGGTGCTGGGCCTCGACATTCGCCCCCTGGCCCTGTTGGCGGTCCTGATGCTGCGAGGTCCCCAGACCCTGGGGGAGCTGCGCACGCGCACCGAGCGCATGGTCCGGTTCTCCGATCTGCACGAGGTGCAGGCCGAGCTCGACGCCCTCGCCACCCGGAGCGAGCCGCTGGTGGTGCGACTACCCCGGGGGCCGGGGCAGAAGGAGGATCGCTACGGCCAGCTTCTGGGCGGCCCCGTCGACGCCACCGCGTCGGTTTCCGAGCATTCGGGGTCGGTGCTGTCGGGGTCGGCCGCCGCGGTGCAAGCCGATCGGGTCCCGACGCGGAGTGGGCCCGGGACGCCGTCACACGACGAGGTGGCGGAGCTTCGCACGGAGGTGGCGGGGCTGCGCACGGAGGTGCGCGCGCTGCAGGAGGCGCTCGACGACCTGCGCGCCCAGCTCGGCGCCTGACGCAGGTAGGCGTCGGTCGCGCCCGCTCCGGCATGATGGGGTGCGGTCAGTACCGGTGGAAGACGGCGCGACGTCTGGGTTCGACGGACGCCTCGCCTCGAGCGCGACGACGGAGGATCCATGAATGCCCCAGCAGGAACGCCCAGGATCGTGGTGGGTGTGGACGGGTCCGAGCCGTCGAAGCGGGCGCTGCGGTGGGCCGCAGACCAGGCCAAGCTGACCGGCGCCGAGCTCGAAGTCGTGACGACCTGGGAGTACCCGCCCACCTTGGGATGGGCTCCGCCCTATCCGTCGGACTTCGACCCCGACGCGGACGCAACCAAGGCGCTGGGCGAGACCGTGGACGAGGTGCTCGGGTCTGACCCCGGGGTCGTGGTGCACCGCCGCGTCACCGAGGGCCACCCCGCCTTCGTCCTGACCGAGGCGGCCAAGGGCGCGACGCTGCTCGTGGTGGGAAGCCGGGGTCACGGTGCGTTCTCGGGCATGCTGCTGGGGTCGGTGAGCGAGTACTGCGCCTCGCACGCCCAGTGCCCGGTCGTGGTGGTCCGCCACGCCGACGACTCGCACTGACAGGTCGCGCCCACGTCGTCGTCGTTCAGGACCCTTCGAGCATCACCCGGTCCGCGTACCGGCACACGCTTCGGGCGAATCCCTGGACCATGCGCCCCAGCGCGAAGCGCAGGGCGGCACCGGTGCCGGGGACCAGGGGCTCGACGCTGCAGCGCCACGTCACCTCCGTCCCCGCGTCCACGTCGTCGAGGTGCACGTCCGCCCGGTAGCTGCGCACCGGGAGCCCCCGCACCACGACGTAGCCCAGGTGACGGGGAGGGTCCCACGCCACGACCTCCTCGCTGCTGCCGCCGGGGCCGAATCCGAAGCGGCGCAGCGCCCCCACGCCGTCGGGTGGGGGGTCACCTTCGCGCACGAGGTCGGTGCGCGTCATCCACGCCCACTCCTTCCACCGGGTCGCCTGGCCCACCAGCGGCCAGATGGCTTCGGCCGGCGCGCGGGAACGAGCCGAGGCCTCGAACTCGTAGCGCCGGGGCATCTCAGCCGTGGAGGTGTTCCTTGAGGGCCTGCAGGCTCTGCTGGTACATCTGGTGCAGCACCTCGGTCATCTCGTCGTCCACGTCGACGTCCCACGTGACGTGTGACTTCGATCCGCGGGGCACCACGGTCACGGTGGCCTTGTGGTTGATGACCGGGACCCCGCCCACGATGGCGTAGACGAGCTCGTGCTTGTCCTCGTCGCGTCGCTCGAGCCGTTCGGTGACCTCCATCCCCATCGTCTTGATGATGCGGTCGTCACCGTCGACGACGCACGACTCGATCCCGGGCATCCACGTGGCGATCCCGCCGAAGTCCCCTGCCACGGCCCACACCTCGTCCACCGGCCGGTCGATGTCGATCTCTGCACGCGCCTGGCCCATCGCCCCTCCTCGCTCAGGAAGGCAGCAGCATGCCACGGCGCCCGAGGGTCGTGTCAGGTCTGGAGGTCGAGCACGCCCTCGGCGAGCTCCTCGAGCTCCTGGCGGAACGACGTGGGCGGTGCCACCGGTCGTAGGACGAACTTCGAGAACCCGACGTCGACGAACCTCTCGATGAGCCGCCGTACCCCCGCCACGCCGTCGGGGACGAGGTCGCGCAGGTCCGTCGGGCCCGACGCCGCCGGGGGCGGGGTGCCCGCAGCGATGGCGTGGCGGGCCGCCACGCGTCGCGCCAGCTGTTCGGGAGGTGCACCCCGCGTGTAGCCGATGCTCACCCCGAAGTGCTCGGGGTCGATACGCCGGCCCGCCGCCGCCGCGGCGTCCTCGATGACGCGGCGTCCGGCCACGGCCTCCTCCGGTGTGCACAACGCGGGGAGCCAGCCGTCACCGAGCGTGCCGGCCCGGCGCAGTGCGCCGGGGACGCTGCCGCCGAGCCAGACGTCGAACGGCTGTTGTTTCGGCTTGGGCTCGACCGTGATGTGGTGGAGCTTCCAGAATTCGCCCTCGTGGTCCACGTCGTCCTCGCTCCACAACCGGCGCAGCAGGGGGAGGAGCTCGTCGAGCTGCCGTCCCCGGTCGCCGGCCCCGACGCCCATGGCGTCGAGCTCGGTGGGGCGGCGCAAGCCCAAGACGAAGGTGACCAGGAGTCGGCCCCCCGAGAGCCGGTCGAGGGTGGCGAGCTGCTTGGCCAGGCGCACCGGATTGCGGCCCGGCAGGACCATCGTCGTCCCGATCTTGAGACGCGGGGCGTGGCCGGCCGCATAGGCCATCGCGGCCAAGGGGTCGTCGCCGGGGACGGTGAGGACGTCGGACCACCACAACGAGTCGAACCCGTTCGCCTCGAGGTCGTCCACCATCTGGCCGAGCTCCTCGCCCGACATGACCGCGGTCCCAGTGCCGAACCCGATGCGGACCTTCACGGCGTCGCCGGGTGGTTCGTGGTGTGGGCTCGCTCGAGGCCGTCCATCGCTCCAGAGGCTACCGGCGGGTCGCGCTGGTAGCGTCACCTCGACGCGCGCGAGCGCGCCGTCGCCACAGCGCCACAACGCCACAACGCCAGAACAAGGAGCGTGACATGGACGCCGCACAGGCCGCTCGCGCCACGACCGATGCCGTCGCCTACCTGCCTGCGGGTTTCATGCTCGATGGCGCCACCTACGAGCGCGGGGGAGAGCTCGGGTTCGACGGTGTCGACTTCTACCTGGCGGGACGCGGTGGTGCGCTGGGCGACGTCGACGGCATGGTGGTGGCGGCCGCCTTCGTGTTCTTCAACCCCGACACCGTCGTCCAAGGGTGGGAGCGCAGCCGCGCCGTCATGGCCCGCCGCGCGGCCGCCGAGGCCTTCGCCGGCTGTCTCCACGCCTGGGCCGAGGCCCACCTGCCCGACGAGGTGGACTACCCCCGTCTGGCCGAATTGCTGGGCCGGATCAACGACGGCGCGTCACCGGCGGGCGCTCCGCTCTTCGCGGCGTGGAAGGCCGTGGCCGAGCCACAGAGCCCCAAGGCGTTGGCGCTGCAACGGCTCAACGTGCTGCGCGAGCTCCGCAACGCGCTGCACGGGGCGGCGGTGCTGACGTTCGACCTCGAGCCACGCGAAGCACTGCTCATCAAGACGCCGTTCATGGCGGGTGTCTTCGGGTGGGTCGAGCCGTTCCCCGAGGTGGAGACTCGGCGCCCCGTGTGGGAGCAGGCCGAGGAGGCCACCAATCAGACGGTGGGGCGCGCCTACTCGGTCCTCGACGCCAGCGAGCTGTCCGAGCTCGTCGACCTGCTGGGCACGGCGCACAAAGGCGTCAGCTGAACGACCGCGGCTCACGCACCTTCGGCCAGCAGGGCGCGTACCTCGGCCAAGGTCGACCCTTCGTGGGGAACGGCCAGCGACGAGGTGCGCAGGTCGTCGGGGGCGACGAGGGTGCCGGAATGGCGAACCTCGCCGATGAGGTCGGCGAGGGTGCTCTTGAACTCGATCTCGTCGTTGCGTTCGAGTGCGTCGTTGAGCTGTGCGTCGAGTTGCTCGATGGCGGGCAGATCGGCGTCGGGAACGTCGTAGCGACCCTCGCCGAGGATGCGGACGATCATCAGGAGCCCCCTCCTTCCGACGCCGGAGCGCCGTTGCCCGACGCCGGGCCGGCCGGCCCGCCGTTCGTCCCCGGTGCGGCCCCGGGGGGGAGGCTGGCGCTCGGGGCGCTGCCACCCGAGCCGACTTCGGCCTTGAGCGCGGCCAGCTCGGCGTCGACCTGGCCCGCCTTGGACGTGGCGTCGAGCTGCCTCTGGATGTCGTCCCCGCCGCCGCCCAGCGCGTCGGGCAGGGCGCCGGTGTCGAGCAGCTCGTCGATGGCACCCGCCCTCGCCTGCATCTGCGCGATCTTGTCCTGGGCCCGGTCGAGGGTCATGCCGGCGTCGGTCATCGACTCCGAGATGCCCGACACGGCCTCGCCGATGCTGGCCTGGGCCTTGCTCGCCGTGTAGCTCGCCTTGAGCGTCTCCTTCTTGGTCCGGAAGGCGTCCACCTGGGCCTGGAGCCGGCTGGCGGTGGTCTCCAACTGCTGCTGCTGGGCCTCGACCTGCTGGTGCTGGGTGCCGAGGCTCTCGAGCTGGTCCGCCAGCGTGGCCCGGCGGGCCAACGCCTCGCGGGCGAGGTCTTCCTGGCCCTGGCCCAGTGCCTGCTTGGCCTGGTCCTGGAGCTTCTGGGCCTGGGCCTGGAGCTGGGTGGCCTGGAGCTCGAGGCGTTTGCGGGCCGTCGCCACGTCGGCGAGGGCCCGGCGCACCTTGGTGAGGTTCTCCATCTGCTTCTCGTAGGAGAGGTCGAGCATGTCCGCGGGGTTCTCGGCCTTGTCGAGTGCCTTGTTCGCCTTGGCCTGGACGATCCCGGACAACCTCTTCATCACGCTCATGCTGTTCTGGCCTTTCTGCCTGGTGTCCCGCAACGATCAGAGCACGTCGGGACCGGTTCGTCGAGAGCGGGGCGCACCGCCGCCGCCGAGGAGGTGCGAACGTCCGTGGTCGTCGAATTGGCGGCGTAACGCGTCACGGTCGTCCTCGGTGAGGACCCGGTAGCGCAGGTCGCCGCGCTCGGGGCTCCACAGCACGGGGTCGGTGCACCCCCAGCCCTCGGCCCGCAGCGGGGTCTTGGTGATCTTGCCGGTGGCGGTGAGCGGGAGGGCGGGTGAGAGTCGAACGAAGCGCGGTGGCCACTTCGTGCCGAGGTCGGGCTGCGAGCGCAAGAAGGTGGCGAAGTCCTCCGCGTCGAGTATGGCCCCGGGGCGAAGTTCGAGCGCAGCCATGACCTGATCCCCGGTGCGGGGGTCGGGCACGGCATAGACCGCCGCGGCGGCGACGTCGGGGTGGCGCTCGACGACGCGCTCGATCGGTGCGGCCGCGAAGTTCTCCGAGTCGACACGCAGCCAGTCACCACCGCGTCCCGCAAAGTAGAAGTAGCCTGCCTCGTCGCGATATCCGAGGTCGCCCGACCAGTACCACTGGTTGCGCACCCGTTCCGCGTCGCCGGCCGGGTTCTTGTAGTACCCCTCGAAGCCTCGCCCGCCGGTGCGGCTGACGATCTCACCGATGGCGGCCCCGGCGTTGGCGAGCCCCCCGCCGTCGTCGAATCGGGCCCGTGCACACTCGTGCATGGTCTCGGGGTCGATGACGGCCACGTCCTCGGTGGGCGGGGGGAGGCCCAGCGATCCCGGGGGGGTGTCGGGCGTGACGTTGATCGACGTGCCGCCTTCGCTGGATCCGTACCCTTCGACGAGGCGGCAGGCGAAGCGCCGCTCGAAGATGGCGCGATCGGGGCCCGAGGCCTCGGTGCCGAACCCGTGCTGGAGTGGGTTGTCACCGTCGTCGTCGTGTTCGGGGGTGGTGAGGACGTATGCCAGCGCCTTGCCGACGTACGTGAATCGCGTCGCACCGAAGTGCCGGACGTCGGCGAGAAAGCGCGATGCACTGAAGCGGCCCGCCAGCGCCACCGAGGCGCCCACGGCGAGCGCCGGGGCCCACAAGGCCATGATGGCGTTGCCGTGGAAGAGCGGCATCGGGCAATAGCAGACGTCGTCGCGCTCGAACCCGTACGCCTGCGCGGCGCGAGCGGCGATGGCGGCGAGGCGCCCTTGGCTGCACCGCACGGCCTTGGGGGCGCCCGTCGTGCCCGACGTGAACAGCAACAGGAGGAGGTCGTCGGGCTCGACGTCCCACGTCGACGACGGGGGAGCCCCCACGTCGAGGCGGGCGCGGTATTCGGTACTGTCGACGCGCAGGATGCGGGAGGGGCGCGATGTCGAGGTCGAGGCCACCGAGGAGCTCGCTCCCCTCGTCGTCGGTCACCAGGAGCTGGCAGTCGGCGAAGACGATGTCGCGCGCGAGCTCCTGCCCCCGCCGGGTGGGGTTGATCCCGACGACGGTCGCTCCCGCCAGCGATGCTGCTCCCAACCACAAGAGATATTCCGGGACGTTGTCCAGCAGCACGCCGATGTGGAACGGGCCGGGACGACGCAGCGCCGATGCCAGCACGGCTCGACGACGGCTCTCGGCCACGACTCGACGCCACGGCCACGTGGTGTCGGCGAAACGGAGCCCGGGCCGGTCGTCGTCCTCCCGGGCCGCGAGGAGCTCGGCCACGGTGTGGGCCCCGACGGGAGCCCCGACGGCGGCCCCGCCCGACGGCCCGACACCTGCTCGGTCCCGTGCGCCTTCCACGATCGGAAGAGCGTAGGGGACAGCGGTCGCACGCCGTGGCGTGGAACGGAGCCGCCTACGTTCGGTAGACGTACCCGTGCAGCAGGACGTGTCCGGAGCTCTGTCGAATCCATACGCTCTTGATGTTGGACATCTTGAGCGCGCAGGCCATGGTGACATGGACCGACGAGCCAACCGTCCGGTACGTGCCCATCTGCCACCACGAGCCCGAATCGGTGCGCACCGAGACGGACAGGACCTGGCCCGAGGCCTGCCCCGACTCGCGCAGGTCCAGCGCCGTTCCCCACGGTTGCGCGGTCAGACGGGCCGTGGCGTGCACCTGGGGCAACCCCACCAGTGCCACCGTCGTCGTCACGGGTCCCGAGGGCCAGACCAGGCTGAGGACCACCACGAGGGCCACCACCGCCGCGACCGCGGCGGACGCCACGACAGAGCGCGAACGGAGCAGGCGCCGTTCGCGACGCTCCTCGGCCCGGAGGCGGTCGAGGACTGCGGTTTGCAGTCCGAAGGGGAGCTCGTGATCGGTGAAGCTGTCGGGGTCCGCCGTCCCGAGGACGAGCGACACCGTCATCAGGTCGCGGCGTTCGTCGCGACACGACTCGCACCCTTCGACGTGCGCGTTGAGTGCGACGCGCTCTTGTTCGGAGAGTTGGCCCACCACTTCCATGGCGATGAGCCCGTGGAAGTGCTCGCAGGGGTCGGGAGTCACCGTTCCCATCCCATCTCCTCGAGCGCGAGGCGCAGCGTGCGCAGCCCGTAGAACAGCCGGCTGCGGACGGTTCCCTCGGGGATCCCGAGCTCGTCCGCCACCTCACGTCCCGACCGGCCCCGGTAGTAGGTCTCCACCAGGACCTGGCGGTGGTCGGGACGCAGCCGGCGCAGGGCCTCTTCCACCTGCCAGCCCACCATGGCATTCTCGACGTCGTCGGTGACGGCGGCCATCTCGGCCGGGAGCGGATCGGTCTGGCGGATGGCGCGGGCCCGGGCGTGGTCGATGACGACCCGTCGGGCGATGGTGAACAACCAGGTCCGCAAGGTCCCCAGGTTGGTGTCGAAGCGGTCCCGGGCGCGCCAGGCCCGGATGAAGGTCTCCTGGACCACGTCCTCGGCGGCGCGGGGGTCGTTGAGCGATCGGCGGGCGTAGCCGTAGAGCTCCCCGCCGTGGGCGAGGAACGCGACGCGGAGCCCGGCCGCGTCGGCGGACTCCGAGACGGGATCGTCGGTCCCCGCCGTGCGGGCCGCGTCGGCGATGGGGCGGTCCGAGGGGCCTCCGGGTGTCACCACGTCAGGCGCGTCCTCGTGGTCGTCGTACGTCTCGAGCTCGCTCCGGATCAATACTGGTAGCCCCCGCCCGACGCAGCGGTCGTCGTCGGCGCCTTCGTGGTGGCCGGCGTGTCGTTCGCCGACACGCCCGCCCCCGACGCCGCCGCCGATTCCTTGGCCACGCTGAACTTGGCCACACCGTTCCCGGTCACCTGGCCCGGCGAGGTGTCGGACACGAAGGTGTAGAGGAGTTGGCCGTTGTAGGTCACCTGCTCGGTGCCGTCGGACTGCTTGGCCGTGGCCAGTGTCCCGGTGACACCGGAGGCCAACGTGGGCGTGGTGCCGGGGGGAACGGTCACGGCGGGCCAGGCTTGGAGACAAGGTCCCGTGCACATGTTCACGGTGCCACCGTTGTTGGGCCCGTAGGTGTAGAGGGCCATGCCGGCGCTGTTGACGAGGACCGTTCCGAACTGGGTGGTGGTGGTGGTCTTGACCGTCGCCGCTGCGGCCGCGGTGGTGGCGGAGGTGCCGGTGCCCGAGTTGCTCGCCGGGGTGGTGGTGGCCGTGCTCGGGCTCGAAGACCCGCAGGCGGCCAGAGCCAGCGCCGCGACCGCGAGCGCCGCCACAGCCGCGCCGGGACGGACGAGTGACCTGACGTGCCCGGAGGCGACCTTGTCGCGACGCCGTGGGGTGGGGGTGGCGTCAGCGGAATGGGTCATCGTGGTGCTCCTTGTCGATCGGACCGGCGACCTCGCCGGCGAGGTGGCCGGAGGGGTCCTCACCTCAGGATACGGACGAGGTGGTCTCCACGTTCATCGAGGGTCACCGTGTGCACGGGGCGTCGTGGGTACCGTGGCTGCGATGGCTGAAGAGCAGAGCCTCCCCACGGGCGGGGCCAGCTCGGACGATGTGCGTCGCGACGAGGCGGAGTGGGGCGAGAGGGCCCAGAGCGAGCCCCGGTGGCCGGCGACGTTGGCCGTCGTGGCATCCATTGCCTTGTATCTGGCCTTGCCCGACCGATTGATCAGGGGGCTCGGGCCCCGCTGGGTCGTCCCTGTCCTCGAGGGGGTGCTCGGCGCCGCGCTGATCATCGCGAACCCTCGGCTGACGCGCGAGTCGCGGCGGCTCCGTCCCGTCGCCATCGCGCTCATCGCCCTCATCACCCTGGCCAACGTCGTCTCGCTGGGACTGCTCGTCCACGAGCTCCTGGCGGTGAATGTGCACACCACGCCCGGCGGTCGCGACCTCATCTACGCGTCGGTGCCGATCTGGGTCACCAACGTCCTCGTGTTCGCGCTGTGGTACTGGGAGCTCGACCGGGGTGGCCCTGTGGCGCGCCTCGAATTGCATCGTCGCCAACCCGACTTCCTCTTCCCCCAGATGACCGCACCCGACTCCACCCGTCCCGATTGGTCCCCCGGCTTCATCGACTATCTCTTCACGTCGTTCACCAACGCCACGGCCTTCAGCCCCACCGACACCATGCCGCTCACGCCGTGGTCCAAGATGCTCTTCATGGTGCAGTCGCTGGCCTCGCTCTTGACGGTGGCACTCGTGATCTCGCGCGCCGTGAACATCCTCAACTGAGCGAGGCGGCGCGGTGAGGATCGACGCGGCCATCTTCGACATGGACGGGTTGCTGGTCGACAGCGAGCCCATCTGGCACGACGTGGAGATCGACGTCTTCGGTCGCCACGGTGTCCCGCTCACCGTCGAGCGCTGCCTCGAGACCAAGGGCATGTTCCTGGGTGATGCGGTGGAGCACTGGTATGCCCGGTACCCGTGGCGCGGGGCGTCGCGCCACGACGTGGCGGCCGAGATCGTCGACGCCATGGCCGATCGCCTGGAGCAGGCCGTGGACCTCAAGCCCGGGGCGCGCCACGCCCTCGACTTCTGTGCTGCCCACGGGGCCGTCCTCGCCCTGGCATCGTCGTCCCCTCGCCGGCTCATCGATGCGGTGGTGCGCCGGTTCGCGTTGGCCGGGCGCTTCGAGGTCGTGCACTCGGCCGAGGACGAGGCCAAGGGCAAGCCCGATCCCGGCATCTTCCTCACCACGGCCGGGCTCCTCGGCGTCGCGCCGGGCGGCTGTGTCGTGTTCGAGGACTCTGCCGCCGGTGTGCTCGCCGCCAAAGGTGCGGGCATGGCGTGTGTGGCTGTGCCCGAGGCCGACCCCACCGCGGCGTCACGCCTCCCCGGTGCCGGCGGTGCCGGGCAGACACTCCTCGAGGTGTTGCGGCAAGCCGACGTCGTGCTCGGCTCGCTGCTCGAGCTGGACGAGGTGATCTGGGACTCTCTTCGCCCCACGGGGTGAGGGAAACGGCGTCAGGTCGTCGAATCGCCCCGCCGGGCCATCTCGAGCCCGTAGTCCGGGAAGTAGTCGCCGATCACGTCCAGGCTGAACCGGCGCAGGATCGACGTGGCCGGCTCGCGTTCGAGCAGGAATTCGAACGAGGCCCGGATCAGCTCGAGGTCGTGGTCGGCGGGCCATCCGAGCGACTCGGGGAACCCGCGGGGCACCGTCACGGTGTGCGAGGTGGTGTGCGCGCCGTCTCGCACCTCGACATCGAAGGTGTCGTCGTCGGTCCGGGTGGCGTGGATCTGGCGCACGGACCCGACGGTAGTGTGAAAGCGCCCCCGCCCACCGCCCGAGGAGGAATCGTGTCCGATCTCTACGACATCCCCATCCATACGCTGCAGGGTCAGCCGTCCTCGCTGGCGCCGTACAAGGGCAAAGCCCTGCTCCTCGTGAACGTGGCCTCGCGCTGTGGGCTCACGCCCCAGTACACCGGGCTCCAGAAGCTCCAGGACGCCTACGGCGACAAGGGGTTCAGTGTCCTGGGGTTCCCCTGCAACCAGTTCCTCGAGCAGGAGCCGGGGACGGCGGACGAGATCGCGGAGTTCTGCTCGGTCAACTACGGCGTCACCTTCCCGTTGTTCGAGAAGATCGAGGTGAACGGGCCCGGCCGCCATCCCCTGTACGAGGAGCTCACGGCCAAGCCCGACGCCGAGGGTGCCGCCGGTGACATCCAGTGGAACTTCGAGAAGTTCCTCGTCTCCCCCGAAGGAGAGGTCGTGGCCCGCTTCCGGCCCGGCGTCGAGCCCGAGGACCCGGGTCTCGTCGACGCGGTGCAAGGGGTGCTCCCGACGTAGACGGGGCGGTCGGTCGTGGACAGCACAGTGATCGCGCTCGACACGGCGCGTCGCCAGGTGGTCGACATCACCGAGCAGGTGGAGAGGTTCTGCACGGGCCGGGGCGACGGGCTGTGCTCGGTCTTCGTCCCCCACGCCACCGCCGGTGTGGCGCTCATGGAGACGGGGTCGGGATCGGAGTCCGACCTCGTCGGCGCCCTCGGGCGACTGTTGCCGCGCGACGACCGGTACCGGCACCGCCACGGCGCACCCGGCCACGGCGCCGATCACCTCCTTCCCGTCTTCGTGTCGCCTTCGCTGGTCCTGCCCGTGATCGGGGGCCACGTGACGCTCGGCACGTGGCAACGCGTCGTGGTCGTCGACACCAACGCCGACAATCCCGAGCGTCAGGTCCGGCTCAGCTTCGTCGGAGACTCCTCGGCGTCGCTCTCCTGACTGCCCACCGCGTGCGGGCCCGGGGTCGTTGTGGCGCCGGGTGGCCGGGCCCGGGCTTGTGCTCGACGGGCGCGACGCCGAAGATGTCGGCCATGACCGATCACCGGACCCTGGCCGACACCCTCAGCACGACGCTGCACCTCGCCGCTGCGCCCATCGGCATCTCCTTCGCCGACCACGCCCCCGCCGGCGTGCCGGCCTTCGACGAGCCCATGTCCGAGCCCGCCGCCGACGGCCGGTCGGGACGGGTGCCGGCGGGGTGCGTGTTCTGGGTGCGTGGTGCCGAGCGGAGCTTCACGACGGTGCCCGAGGACCACGGCAACTGCTCGGTCGGCCGCTACACCCATGGGCTCGCCAGCCTCGAGGACGTCGGCGGCAACGACGACGTGGCCGCCCTGCTCGAATCGGGATGGGTGGACGCAGAGGCGGTCGGCGGGATTCCGGCGATCTCCGAGCGCCCGTCGGTGATCACCTACGGGCCGCTGTCCGAGGCGGCCGCGCTCCCCGACGTCGTGCTCCTGCGAGTGAACGGCCGCCAGATGATGGTGCTGTCCGACGCGCTGCCCGGGCTCAAGATCGAGGGCAAGCCGCAGTGTCACATCGTGGCGTTGGCCAAGGAGCACGGAGCGGTGGCGGCCAGCGTGGGGTGCGCTCTGAGTCGCGCCCGGACGGGCATGCGGCCCGACGAGATGACCGTGGCCCTCCCCGGGAGCCGCCTGGCCGAGGTGACCTCCGCGGTCGAGCGCGCCGCGGCCATCGACACGGTCGTGGCCAAGTACGCGGCCGACGACGCACGGCGCTTCGCCCCGGTCGCTTAGGCGGAGTCCACCCTCCCGAAGTCGTCGTCGAGCCTGACGATGTCGTCCTCGCCGAAGTAGTCACCGTGCTGGACCTCGATGAAGACGAGGTCGCTCTCACCGTCGTTCTCGATGCGGTGCGCCGCGCCGCACGGAACATCGACGGCCTGTCCGGCCCCCACGGCCAGTCGTGATCCTTCGAGGACGACGACGCCTCGGCCCACGACGACGAACCAGTGCTCCGACCGACGGGCGTGCTGCTGGTAGCTGAGTCTCTTGCCGGGCTGCACCACGATCCGCTTGACCTTGTAGTGCTCCGCCTCGGTCAGGACGGTGAAGCTTCCCCACGGCCGTTCGTCGTGCTCCAGAGGCGATCCCATCGACCCATTCTGCTCACGCTCGCCGTCCTGAGCGTCGGATGCGCCCCGGGGTTCCGCTGCGGTCCCGACACCGGAGCTTCGTTGTCCCGCCCCCGCGGGCCACTCGCTATGTTCTGCCGATGCGGATCGTGGTGCTCGGGGCGGGTTTCGGGGGTCTCGAACTGGCGACGGGCCTGGCCCAGGAATTCGGCCAGGAGCTCGACATCGTCCTCATCGACAAGAGCGAGGGCTTCGTCTTCGGGTTCTCGAAGCTCGACGTCATGTTCGGGAGGAGGCCGCCGGCGGAGGTGATGCACCCCTACCGTGGCATCGACAGGCCCGGACTGCGGTTCGTGCAGGCGGCGATCCTGTCGATCGACCCCCGGGCCAAGCGCGTCGACACCGACGCCGGTGCCTTCGAGGCCGACGTCATGGTCGTGGCCCTGGGGGCAGACCTCGATCCCTCCGCCACGCCGGGGTTGCTCGAGGCCGGCCACGAGTTCTACACGGTCGCCGGGGCGTTCGCCCTGCGCGACGTGTTGTCGAGCTTCGGTGGGGGCGACGTCGTCGTCGGTGTGACGTCGACGCCCTTCAAGTGCCCTCCGGCACCGAGCGAGACCGTCCTGTTGATGCACGACCTCCTCAGCGAGCGGGGCCTCCTCGACGCGTCGTCGATCTCGCTGGTGATGCCTTTCGGGGTGCCCATCCCGCCGTCACCCGCCGCGTCCGACGCACTGCTCGTGGCCTTCGCCGAGCGGGGGATCCGATGGCACCCCGAACGACTCGTGCGGGGTCTCGACCCCTCCCGCAAGGTGGCACTGTGCAGCGACGGCACCGAGATCTCCTTCGACCTGTTCCTGGGCGTCCCGGTGCACGTGGTCCCTCCCGTGGTCGCGCAGTCGGGCATGACGGTGGACGGGTGGGTCCCGGTCGACCCGCGCACGTTGGCCACCGCCTTTCCCGACGTGTACGCCGTGGGTGACGTGACCAGTGTCGGGACACCCAAGGCCGGGGTGTTCGCAGAAGGACAGGCCTCGGTTGTCGCCGCGCAGATCGCCTCGAGACTCCGAAGCGGCTCGACCCCGTCGACCTACGACGGCCAGGGAACGTGCTACCTCGAGTTCGGCCACGACCAGGTCGGTCGGGTCAACGTCACGTTCTTGAGCGGGGAGGCTCCGGTGGGCGAGCTCGAGGGCCCTTCACTCGAGATCGCCGCCGACAAGCAGGAGTTCGGGACCAGCCGCATCCGGCGGTGGTTCGACCGCGCCTGGGTCTGAGATGTCACCGGGCCCGGTGGCGCTCCTGAGGTGTCCACACGCGGTACCGGACCAGGGTGAGCAGCGCCTTGACCCCGTCCATGGCCGTCAGCTTCTTGCCCTCGTCCCGAGATCGCGCCGCGTAGGTGATGGGGACCTCGAAGATCCTGTGCCGTAGGCGGAGCAACTTCGCCGTGATCTCGGGCTCCAGCTCGAATCCACGGGCCCGCAGGTGCAGCGAGCGCGCCACGTCCAGGGGCATGACCTTGTAGCCGGTCTCGACGTCGGACAGGTAGCAGTTGTACAGGACGTTGGCGAAGAGCGTGACCAGTCGGTTCCCGACGACGTACCAGTAGCTGAACGATGCGTGGCTGGAGAACGACCGGGACCCGAACACGACGGTCGCCCGCTGGGTCTTGAGGGGCTCCAGGAGCACCCCGTAGTCGTCGGGCGAGTATTCGAGGTCCGCGTCCTGGATGAGGACGATGTGGCCCCGGGCATGGGTGAGCGCGGTCCGCACCGCCGCTCCTTTGCCGCTGTTGACCTCGTGGCGCACGGCCCGGACCCGGGCCTCGTCCACCCGGCTCTGCATCACGCGCCACGTGCCGTCGGTCGATCCGTCGTCCACGAGGACGATCTCGAGGTCCTCGGGCACCTTGAGCACAGCGTCGATCACACGCTCGAGGGTGCGTTCCTCGTTGTAGGCCGGAATGAGCACGGAAAGATAAGGCGCGTCCACCGTGTCCCCCCTCAGAGACCCCGCCGATGGCCGGATAGGAGATCCCGCCTCGTCCTCATCACTGTACGGCATCCCCCGACGTTGTTCACGGGGCACGGCCCGGTTCGTCGCCCGCGGACGACCCCACGACCCGGGCCGTCGTGGCTGGTCAGTAGGACTTCGGCAGGTGCAGCGAGTGCTGGGCCACGAAGTTGAGGATCATCTCCCGGCTCACCGGCGCGGTGCGCATGAGCCGGGCCATGCCCCACATGTCGGCCAGGCCGTACTCCGACGACATCCCGTTGCCCCCGTGGGTCTGGATGGCCTGGTCCAGTGCTCCGAGCGAGGCTTCGGCCGCGGCGTACTTCGCCATGTTGGCGGCTTCCCCGGCCACGCCGGCATCGGCGCCCGAGTCGCATGCCCACGCCGCCTTCTGGCACATCAGCCGGGCCAGTTCGACCTCGATCTTGGCCTTGGCCAGGGGGTGTGAGATGCCCTGGTGGCGGGCGATGGGGGTCCCCCACACCGACCGGTCCCGGGCATAGGCCGCCGCTTTGTCCAGGGCGTAGCGGCCGATGCCGCTCGCCATCGCCGCGGTCATGATGCGCTCGGGGTTGAGCCCCACGAACACCTGGCGCAGACCGTCGCCCTCGGTGCCCAGGAGGCGGTCGGCGGGCACCTCGACGTTGTCGAAGAACAGGGTGAACTGTTTCTCCGGTGCCACGATCTCGACGGGGATGAGCGTCTTGTCGAGGCCGGGGCTGTCGAGGTCGACGACGAACAACGACAGCCGGCCCCGGCCCGTGTCCTCGTCGACGCCGGTGCGAGTGACCACCAGGACGGCCTCGGACTCGTCTGCTGCCGGAGATGTAGTACTTCGTCCCCGACAGTCGCCAGATGTCTCCGTCGCGGGTGGCCGTGGTGGAGATCTTGTGGCTGTTGGACCCGGCGTCGGGCTCGGTGATGGCGAACGCCATCTTCAACTCGCCCGACCCGAAGCGCGGCAGCCAGGCGCCCTTCTGCTCCGGTGACCCGAAGTGGGCGATGATCGTGGCGCAGATGGCGGGGGACACCACGAGGAGCAGGAGAGGACAGCCGTTGGCGGCGAGCTCCTCGAGGACGATGGCGAGCTCGGCGATCCCCATCCCGCCGCCGCCGTACTCGGCCGGGACGTTCACCCCCAGGTACCCTCCCGCCGCCAGCTCGTTCCACAGCTCGTCGGTGTTCCCGCCGACTGCGGGCGCGCTCGGCGAAGTAGCCGTGGCCGTACTTCGAGGCGATGCCGTCCACGGCCTCGCGCAGCATGCGTTGCTCGTCGGTCTCAGAGAAGTCCATGGGTCACCTCGGGTCGTCGGCTCCGGCTACCTCCGCGAGGAGCGCGACCGGCACATCGACCAGGCGCGCCCGGAGAAACTCGCCCAAGCTCTTGGCTTGCGGATCGGGCCGCGTCGAGGAGGCCACGCCCTCGCCCAGGAGGCCGTGAACCACGAAGTTGAGCGCCAGGAGGTTGGGGAGGTCGAAGCGGTCGACCTCGAGGTCGACCGCTTCGGGGAGCAGTTGGCGAAAGCGCGCCATCGTCAGCTCGCCCGCCAGCCATTCGAAGCCCATCGGGCTCCGCGCCCACAGCCCCACGTTGGCGTTGCCCCCCTTGTCACCCGACCGCGCCCCGATGACCGTGCCCAGCGGCAGCTGCCGCGTCTGTCCGCCCGGAGCCACCCCACCACGGTCGGGCCCCGAGTGCGACGGCGGCGACGGCGCCGCGTTCGTCGATGCCGGCCCCGTGCCGGCCGGCGCAGTGGCGACGGGCGGGATCTCCACGCGCCGGCCGTCGTGGTGGACGACGGCCTCGTGGACGACGTGGCGGGGGACGAGGGTCGGCCAGTACACGCCGTAGGCGGTGCCCTCGCCCGGCGGCGACGTCAGATAGAAGCCGGGGTAGCTGGCCAGGGCGAGCTCGGTGGCGGCGTTGGAGAAGTGCCGGCCCACCACCTCCGGGTCGTGGTCCTTGACGGTCACACGCAGCTGCGCGCTCGCCTGTTCGTTGGTGGGCGGGTTCGCCACGTCGGTCCGGATGAGCCGGACGTCGTAGTGGTCGAAGCGCGAGGGCCCTCCCACGAGCTCGTCCATGGTGCGGCGTACCAGGGCGGCCTTGTCGTCGATGTCGAGGCCGGTGAGGACGAAGGTCATGGTGTTGCGGAACCCGCCCAGCAGGTTGATCGACACCTTGAGCTTCTCGGGCGCGGGCCGGCCGGTCACACCCGACACGCGCACGCGGTCACGGTCCAGCTGCTCGAGACGGATCGTCGAGAAGTCCGCCACCACGTCGGGGTTGGCGTAGAGGGGGCCGGCGATCTCGTACAGCAGCTGGGCGGTGACGGTCCCGACCGACACGAGGCCGCCCGTCCCGGGATGCTTGGTGATCACGGCCGAACCGTCGTCCCGGATCTCGGCGATGGGGAAGCCGGGGTGCTCGAGCCCCGGCACCTCCCCGAAGAAGGCGTAGTTGCCCCCCGTGGTCTGGGTACCGCATTCGATGACGTGGCCCACCACCACCGCGCCGGCCAACCGGTCCCAGTCGGTGCGCGCCCACCCGAAGTGCCACGCGGCGGGGCCGACCACGAGCGAGGCGTCGGTGACACGTCCGGTCACCACCACGTCCGCGCCGCCCGACAGGGCCTCGGCGATCCCGAAGCCGCCCAGATAGGCGTTGGCGCTCACGGGATCGCTCCCGGCCTGGGCCAGGGCCCGGCCGGTGTCGAGATGGGCCAAGGGGTCGCCGGCCGCCTGCAGCAGCGGCAATTGGGAGAGGATCGTGTCGCCCTCCACGTGGGCGACGTTGACGTCGATGCCGAGCTTCGCGGCCAGGTTCGCGCAATTGCTGGGCCAGGCCGGCGGGGTTGAGCCCCCCGGCGTTGGCCACGACCTTCACGCCCCGGTCGACGCAGGTGCCGAGCACCTCCTCCATTTGTCGGAAGAACGTGCGGGCGTAGCCGAGCGTGGGGTCGCGCTGGCTGGGACTTCCACAAGATGAGCATGGTGAGCTCGGCGAGATAGTCGCCGGTGAGGACGTCGATCGGTCCCCCCTCGAGCAGCTCCCGGGGCGCGGCCATTCGGTCCCCGAAGAAGCCCGAGCAGTTGGCGATGCGAAGCACCTCGGGTGCGGCCCCCCGAGCGTCCGCGTCGGCGTCCCGGGCCATCAGTCGCCTCCGCCTCGGTCCGCGGCGCCGTCACCCGTGTCGACGCTGTCTGTGTCGAGGCTGTCCGCGTCGACGACCACGAGCAGGCGGCCCGCCTCGACCTGTTCGCCCGCGCTCACGTGCACCTCGGTCACCGCACCGGCGACCGGGGCACGGACGTCGTGTTCCATCTTCATGGCTTCGATGGCGACCAGGGTGTCACCGGCAGCCACGAGATCGCCCACCGCCACGGCGACCTTGACGACGGTGCCGGGCAGCGGGGCCACGAGGGCGCCGGCGGCCAACTGACTCCCGGGGAGGGGGAAGCGCTCGACTTCGTCGAACACGGTCGACCCGTCTGGTCCGTCGACGAAGGCCGTGCGCCCGACCCACTCGACCTGGTAGCGCCGCGCCACGCCGCCGCCACCGGATCGACCGGCGACGTCGAGCACCACGGCGTCGGGCTCGCACGACACGACGGTGACGTCATCTCGAGATTCACCGTCGACGGCCACGGAGCTGCATCTCCCGGTCCGGTCGAATCGGTAATCCACGTCGATGTGTTCGTCGGGCCCGGTGAAGGCGACGGTCTGGGGCGCCGAGGCGTTGTTGCGCCACCCCGACGGCATGGCGCGGAGCACCGGGGCGTGTGCCCGTCGTCGGGCCTGGCCGGCCAAGGCGGCGGCCACGGCGTGGAGCCGTCGCGTCGAGGCGTCGGCGCGGCGGCGCGCCCAGCACGGCGGGGTCGTGGCGCACGAGAAAACCGGTGTCGAAGTCGCCGGCGAGGAACTCGGGATGACCCAGGATGCGCACGAGCAGGTCGCGATTGGTGGTGACACCGTGCACCCGGGCCCGTTCGAGCACGCCGGCCAGCGCACGTGCCGCCTCGACGCGGGTGGGGGCGTAAGCGATCACTTTGGCGAGCATGGGGTCGTAGTGGACCGAGACCTCCGATCCGTCCTCGACGCCGCTGTCGATGCGCACTCCGGTCGGGGACGGGATGTCGAAGCGGTACAGGTGCCCGGCCGACGGCTGGAATTGCCGGGTGGCGTCCTCGGCGTAGAGGCGGGCCTCGATGGCGTGGCCGGTCATGGTGGCCTCGACCACCTCGGGGGGGAGCGCCATCCCGTCCGCCACGAGGAGCTGCAGCCGCACGAGGTCGAGGCCGGTGACGAGCTCGGTCACCGGGTGTTCGACCTGGAGTCGCGTGTTGACCTCCAAGAAGGCGAAGCGTCCGTCGGGGAGGGCGAGGAATTCGACCGTGCCGGCGTTCACGTAGCCGATGGTGCGCGCCGCGGTCACCGCAGCCGCTCCCAACTCGGCGCGCCGCTCGGGGGTGAGCACGGGCGAGGGGCTCTCCTCGATGATCTTCTGGTGGCGCCGTTGGATCGAGCACTCACGCTCGAACAGGTGCACGACGTTGCCGTGCATGTCCCCGAAAATCTGCACCTCGATGTGGCGGGGACGGGTCACGTACGGCTCTACGAACACCGTCCCGTCCCCGAAGGCCGACTCCGCCTCGCGTCGAGCCGACGTCAGCGCGTCGTCGAGCGCATCGGGGTCGTGCACCACGCGCATCCCGCGACCACCACCGCCGGCCGACGCCTTGACCAGGACGGGCCAGCCCAACGCCGCCACCGCGCCGTGCACGGCGCCGTCGGCGTCACTCGGTCCCGATGGGATCTCGACTGTCGGGAGTACCGGGACGCCGGCGGCGGCCATGGTGGCCTTGGCGGTCAACTTCGAGCCCATGGCCTCGATCACGTCGGGCGGAGGGCCGACGAACACGAGCCCCGCCGCCACACAGGCGCGGGCGAACCGGGCGTCCTCGGACAAGAACCCGTACCCGGGATGCACCGCGTCGGCGCCGCTGCTGCGTGCCGCTCGGATCAGCGCGTCGACGTTGAGATAGGTGTCGGCCGGCGTGGCGCCGGGCAGGCGCACGAACTCGTCGGCTTCCGACACGTAGGGGGACGACGCGTCGGGGTCCGAGCACACCGCCACACAACTGATTCCGAGAGCGTGCGCTCCTCGGATCACGCGACGGGCGATCTCGCTCCGGTTGGCGACGAGGAGCTTGCGGATCACTGCGGCACCGTTGCCTTCACATCCGGAACACGCCGTAGCCGCGCGTGCCGTGGATGGGGGTGTTGTGGATGACCGAGAGGCACATGCCGAGCACGTGGCGAGTGTCGCGGGGGTCGATGATGCCGTCGTCGTAGAGACGGCCGGTCAGGAACAGCGGTAGGGACTCGCGTTCGATCTGCGACTCGACCATGGTCCGCATCTGGGCGTCGGCCTCCTCGTCGAAGTCCTCGCCCCGGGCCGCGGCTCCCTGGCGCGCCACGATGGACAGCACGCCGGCCAGCTGGGCCGGGCCCATGACCGCCGAGCGCGGCATTGGGCCACGAGAACAGGAACCGGGGGTTGTAGGCGCGCCCACACATGCCGTAGTTACCGGCTCCGTACGAGGCGCCGATGTTCACGGTGAGATGGGGGACCTTCGAGTTCGAGACGGCGTTGATCATCTTGGCCCCGTCCTTGATGATGCCGCGCTGCTCGTAGTCCTTGCCCACCATGTACCCGGTCGTGTTCTGGAGGAACAGGAGCGGGACGTCGGTCTGGTTGCACAGCTGGATGAACTGCGTGGCCTTGTTGGCCTCCTCGCTGAAGAGGACGCCCCGGTGGTTGGCGAGAACCCCGATGGGATAGCCGTGGATCGACGCCCACCCCGTGACCAGACTCGGTCCGTACATCGGCTTGAACTCGTCGAAGCGCGAGCCGTCGACCACCCGGGCCAGCACGTCGCGGGGGTCGAAGGGGACGCGGAGATCCGCCGACGCGATGCCGAGCAGTTCGTCGGGGTCGTGCACCGGGTCGTCGCCAGCCAGTGACGGGGGTGGCCCGTGCTTGTGCCAGTTCAGCCGTGAGACGATGGCCCGCCCGATGCGGATGGCGTCGATCTCGTCGGTGGCCAGATAGTCGGCCAGGCCGCTCACCCGGGCGTGCATCGACGCCCCGCCGAGCTCCTCGTCGTCGGACTCCTCGCCCGTCGCCATCTTCACGAGCGGCGGTCCTCCCAAGAACACCTTGGACCGGCCCTCGATCATGACGATGTGGTCGCTCATGCCCGGCACGTAGGCGCCACCGGCGGTGGAGTTCCCGAACACGAGCGCGATGGTGGGGAGCGCGGCGGCCGAGCGCTGGGTGAGGTCGCGAAAGCCGCGACCGCCGGGGATGAAGATCTCGGACTGCGTGGGGAGGTCCGCCCCACCGGACTCGACGAGGCTGATGGACGGCAGCCGGTTCTCGAGCGCGATGTCGGCCAGGCGCGAGGACTTGCGCATGGTGAAGGGGTTGGTGGCGCCCCCCCGCACGGTTGGGTCGTTGGCCGACACCAGGCATTCGACCCCGCTCACCACGCCGATGCCCGACACCAGGCTCGCCCCCACCGTGTAGTCGGTTCCCCACGCGGCGAGGGGGGCGATCTCGAGGAAGGGCGAATCCCGGTCCAAGAGGAGCTCGACCCGCTCGTGGGCGAGCAACTTCCCCCGCTGGCGGTGGCGCTCGACGTAGCGCTGGCCCCCACCGGCCCGGGCCACGGCGAGTTGCTCGTCCACCTCGGCCAGGGCCGACTCCATGGCCGCCCTGTTCAGGCGGAACGTCTCGGAGCCGGGGTCGATCGTCGAGGTCAGGACGGGCATGGGGTGGGGGACGGCGTGTGCGGCGGCGCGCCGGGAGCACCCCGGGTCGTCGTGGGTTGCGCTGTCCCCCCCGTCATCGGGTGACAGACTAAACCGCATGGAGACGAGGCCGCTGTCTGCTGTCGTGCTCGCCGCCGGCGAGGGGACACGAATGCGTTCGTCGCGCCCCAAGCCCCTGCACCGGTTGTGCGGCCGCCCCATGATCCTCCACGTCCTCGACGCGCTGGCGGAACTTCCCGTGCACAAGGTCGTCGTGGTGGTGGGCCATCGAGGTGAATGGGTGACCAAGACCCTGGTCGACCATGCGCCGCGTTCGCTCGCCATCGAGTTCGTCGAGCAGACGGCCCAGCTCGGTACGGGCGATGCGCTGGCGGTCGGTCTCACCGCCCTCCCCGACGGGCTCGTCGACGCGGACGGCGACGTGGTGGTGCTCCCCGGCGACACCCCCCTCGTGCGCCCGCCCACACTCGCGGCACTGGTGCGCCACCATCGCCTGAGCGGGGCGGCGGCCACGTTGCTCACCGCCGTGCTGGCGGACCCCACCGGCTATGACCGCGTGGTGCGGGGCAAGGACGACGCCGTGGTGCGCGTGGTGGAGGCCGCCGACGTACGCGAAGACGACGCCTTCGTCGACGAGGTGGCCACCACGATCCACTGCTTCCGTCACGCCGTGCTCGCCCCGGCGCTGCGCCGGCTCCGACCGGTGGTGCGCACCGGTGAGCACTGTCTGACGGGCATCTACGCCGTCTTGCACGACGCCGGGTACGGCGTCGAGTCACTCGTGGTGGGCGACCCCATGGAAGCGGCGGGCGTGAACGACCGGGCCCAGTTGGCCGTGGCGGACGCCGAGCTGCGCGACCGAATCAACGAACGGTGGATGCGCCGTGGCGTGACGATGTGGGACCCGGAGAACACCTACATCGACGCCAACGCCCGGCTCGAGGCCGACGTGGTCCTGCTGCCCGGTGTCGTCCTCCAGGGCGAGTGCACCGTGGGGGCCGGGGCCGAGGTCGGGCCCGACTGCCACATCGTCGACAGCGCGGTGGGGGCGGGCGCCAAGGTGACCAAGAGCACCGTGCTGCGGGCCGAGATCGGCGACGAGGCCCGGGTCGGTCCGTTCTCGGTCCTCGGGCCCGGGGCGCACGTGGCCGACGGCGCGGTGGTATCGCCGTTCACGCAGTTGGGGGCGGACTTCCCCGCCCTGGACTGAGCGTTCCGAGCCCGGTCGCCGGCAGGCGCCGACTCAGGTCGCCGGGCGCGGCGGACTCAAGTCGTCTGGACGATGAACACCGCGCACGGTGCCTTGTGGGCCACGGAGTTGGGCACGCTCCCCAGCGCCCGCCGCACGCCGGCCATGCCTTTGTTGCCGACCACGATGACGTCGGCCTTCTCCCGTTCGGCCACCCGCACGATGGCGTCGGCCGGGTCACCGGTCTCGGCGTGGCCTTCCACGTCGATGCCCGCACTCCTGGCGCGGGCGCACTGGTCGTCGAGCACGGTGTCGGCATGACCGCCGGGCCCGAGGTGCTCGCGGAACTCCTCGGGGATGCCCGCGGTCCGGACCGGCTTGGGTTTGTAGGCGGTCACGATGTGCAGCCGGGCCCCGCACAGCTTGGCCAGGTCCATGGCGCTGTGCACGGCCTCGGACGCCGAGCTCGTGCCGTCCGTGCCGACCACCACCGACGAGAATGTGGGCATCGATCGTTCGCCTCCCCGCGCACTCTACGCCAGCGCCGTGGGGCCTCGCCGCCCGGCGTGCACCGACGACGCCGGCAGCGGGGGATGATGTGTCGTCGACGTGAGGAGTGGTCATGGACGTGGCGATGCTCGGGACGGGGAAGATGGGTGCCGCCATCGCGCGCCGGCTGCACGAACAGGGCCACACCGTGCACCTGTGGAACCGGACGCCGGCTCGGGCCGAGGACGTCGGGGTGGGAACGCTGCACGCCACCCCGATGCAGGCCGCGGCACGAGCCGAGGTCGTGGTCAGCGTCCTGACCGGGGACGAGGCGGTGCACGAGGTCTATCTGGGTGAGCACGGGGCGCTCGAGGCCGGCGGCGACCGGGTCTACGTGGACATCACGACCGCCAGCCCCGACGTCCACGTGGAGGTGGCGGAAGCCGCCGCCGCCCAGGGGGCGGAGTTCATCGAAGCCCCGGTGCTCGGCAGCCTTCCGGCGGCCGACTCGGGCAGCCTGCTGTTGCTCGTCGGGGGCGAGCACGAGGCCATCGACCGGGCCCGCCCCGTCCTCGAGTCCCTGGGCGAGGTGCGTCACGTCGGTCCCTTGGGGGCCGGGATCCGGCTCAAGCTGGTGGCCAACACGTATCTGGCGGTGACCCATGCCGCCGCGGCGGAGCTCCTGGCGGCGGGCACCGCCAGCGGCCTCGACAGAGAAGCCGTCTTCGCCGTCCTGGTCCGGTTCGTGCCCTATCTCGAAGCGCGCCGGGCCGGCTTCCTCGAGCGTCGCTACGAGCCGGTGCTGTTCCGGGTGGCCGACATGGTGAAGGACCTGGGCCTGGCCCAGGAGGTCTACCGGCGCTCGGGGAGCGAGACGCCCATGACCGTGGCGGCCGACGGTCTGTTCGCTCGCGCCGCCCCTGGACACGGCGAGCTCGACATCCCCGCCGTGGCCGAGGTCTTCCGGGCGCGTGACCCGCTGGCGCGGGTAGCGTTCGGACACATGGAGCTGGTCCCTCGCAGGCGTCTCGAGCTCGTGTCCGGGCGGTCGCACCCCGCCCTCACCCGGGAGATCGCCGAGCATCTCGGTGTCGAGCTCGGCGGGGCCAATCTGCGCGAGTTCGCCAACGGCGAGATCCACTGCCGCTACGAAGGTTCGTTGCGCGGGAGTGACGTCTTCATCGTGCAGACCCACTCGGGGCCCGTGAACGACTCCATCATGGAACAGCTCATCATGATCGACGCCGCCAAGCGGGCCTCGGCCAAGCGCATCACGGCGGTGTGCCCGTACTACGGGTATTCGCGTCAGGACCGAAAGGCGACGGGACGCGAGCCCATCACCGCCAAGCTCGTGGCCGACATGTTCCAGACCGCCGGCGCCGATCGAGTGGTGAGCGTCGACCTGCACTCGGGGCAGATCCAGGGATTCTTCGACGTTCCCTTCGACCACCTCACCGCCACGCCGGTGCTGGTCGAGGAACTCCACCGGTTGGGCACGAGCGATCTCGTCATCGTGGCGCCCGACGCGGGCCGGGTTCGTGTGGCGGAGCGCTTCAGCCAGCACCTCGGCGCCGACCTCGCCTTCGTGCACAAGCGGCGGCCGCGCGGGACCCACAACCAGGTGGAAGCCCTCGACGTCGTCGGTGAGGTCGAGGGGCGTCACTGCGTGCTGATCGACGACATGATCGACACCGCCGGCACCATCTGTGCCGCGGCGGAGCTCCTGGCCGAGCGCGGGGCGGCCGACATCTCGGCCATGGCCACCCACGGAGTCCTGTCCGACCCCGCCATCCAACGCCTCGAGAAGTCGCCGCTGACTCGGGTGGTGGTCACCAACACCCTCCCCATCTCCGACGAGAAGCGGATCGACAAGCTGCGGGTGCTGTCGGTGGCCAAGCTCATCGCCGACGCCATCGACGCCGTGTTCGAGGACACGTCGGTCTCGGAGATCTTCGGCGGGGACAACCTCACCTGAGGGTTCGGGCCCACCTGAGGGTTCGGGCTCCCCTGAGAGTTCGGGCCCGTCGGGCGTGCGGCCCCCGGGGCCGACCGGGCCGCTCGGCCCGACCGATCCGAGGCTCGGCTTGGGGCCTCGGCCCTGGCCTTCTATGCTGGGTCGCCCGTTCGTCGCATCCGAGGAGCCCTTCACCCATGGCCGAACTGATTCTGGTCGCCGAGGCCGGCCGTCCCTCTGGCTCCAGCGCGGCGCGCCGGTTGCGCCACGACGGGCGGATCCCCGCCGTCGTCTACGGCCCCGGGGTGGAGCCCATCCCCGTCTCGGTGGCCGCCCGAGAGCTGCGGGCCGCACTCAGCACGGACGCCGGGCTCAACGCCGTCCTGTCGCTGCACGTCGAGGGCAAGACCTTCCTCACCATGGCGCGCGAGCTCCAGCGCCACCCTGTGCGCGGCAGCGTGACGCACGTGGACTTCCAAGTCGTCGACCCCAACCGCGAGGTCACGGCCGAGGTCACGATCACCCTCACGGGTGAGGCCCTCGAGCTGCACCGGGCCGATGGCGTGCTCGAGCAGCAGATGTTCTCGCTCACCATCAAGTCCCGACCCGCCGACATCCCCGCCCACCTCGAGGTGGACATCAGCGAGCTGGTGATCGGGGCCGCCGTGCGGGTCTCGGACATCGTGTTGCCCGCCAACGTGATCACCGAGGTCGACCCCGAGTCGATCGTCGCTGCCGGTCAGCCCCCGCGGGTGCAGACCGCGGAGGAAGGTGGGGCCGAGGGCGAGGCCGCCGAGGGCGAGGGCGCCGAGGGCGAGGCCGGGGGTGCCGGCGACGCTTCGGCCGACGCCGGGGGCGAGTCGGGCGGGGAGAGCTAACCCCTGCGGCGCCTGCTGCCTACGCCCGGCAGGGGGGCGGCCGCCGACCTTCTGGTGGTGGGCCTCGGGAACCCCGGAGCGGAATTCGAGCGGACCCGCCACAACCTCGGTGCCGAGGTCGTCGAGCGGTTGGCGGCGCGCCACGGCCAACGGCTGCGGGCCGAGAAGGGGACCCGGTCGTCGGTGGCGCAGTCCCGCCTCGACCAGCAATTGGTCGTGCTGGCCGTGCCCCAGACGTACATGAACGAGTCGGGCCTCGCCGTGTCGGCCCTCGTGAAACGCTTCCGCCTGCCGGGGACGGACCGGCTCGTCGTGGTCCACGACGAGCTCGACCTGCCGTCGGGCCGGGTCAAGGTGAAGGTGGGCGGTGGGACGGCGGGCAACAACGGGCTCAAGTCCGTCCACGCCCATCTTCATGACCCCGGGTACCTCCGGGTGCGGATCGGGATCGGGAAGCCCCCGGGGCGTGAAGCCGGCGCGGACTACGTGCTGCACCGCCCGTCGCGCGCCGAGCGAGCTGCGTTGGACGTGGCCGTCGAGGTGGCGGCCGACGCCGTCGAGGTCATCGCCCGCGAGGGTGTCGACGCCGCGATGTTGCGGTTCAACGGCGACCCCGCCTCCTGACCGCCTCCCCGTCGGCCCCGGCCGGCCCCGACGGCCCCACGAGCCCTGCATGCGTCGTCACGGCCATCGGTAGCCTGCTCCTGTGAGCCTGCGCTCGCTTCCCTCCCTTCTGCGCAACGAGCCCGCCATGGTCGACGCCATGGCGTTGGGCAGTGGCGCGCTGGCGGTGCCCGACGCGGCGGTGGCCTACGTGGTGGCGGGGATGTGCCGGTTGGGTGAGCGGCGACCGGTGCTCGTCGTCACGCCGACGGTGCTCGATGCCGAACGGCTCTGTCACGACATCGGGGCGTTCCTCGGGGACGACGTCGTCGAGCTGTTCCCGGCGTGGGACACGTTGCCCTTCGAACGCGTGAGCCCGGAGTTGTCGACGATGGGTCGGCGGCTGCGGCTCCTGTGGCGACTGCGGGATCCCTCGATCGCCCCCGCCGTCGTGGTCGCGCCCGTGCGAGCCCTGCTCCAGCGGTTGGGCCCGATCGAAGAGGCGGCGGTGCCCGTGGTGGTGAGGCGCGGCGACCGCGTCGACCAACAGGACCTGGTGGGCCGTCTCGTGGCGCTCGGGTACCGGCGCGAGTACCAGGTCGAGCACCGCGGAGAGCTCGCCGTGCGAGGCGGCATCGTCGACGTGTACCCGTCGACGGCGGAGTTGCCCGTGCGGGTCGACCTGTGGGGCGACGAGGTGGATCGTCTCACCGAGTTCGATCCCGGCGATCAGCGTTCTCTGTCGGATCTGGGCGAGATCGAGCTGTTCGGTTGTCGCGAGGTCCTTCCCACCGAGTCGGTGCGCGCCCGTGCCGCGTCGCTGGTGAGCACCGAACCCTGGGGGCACTCGCAGTGGGAGCGCCTGGCCGAGGGTCTCGTGTTCGACGGCATGGAGTCGTGGTTGCCGTGGCTCGTCGACGAAGAGCGCGTCCTTCCCGACCTCGTGGGCGGCGGGGGGCGGATCGTCCTCGTCGATCCCCGCCGCATCCGGGACCGTGCCGCCGAGCTCAACGACGAGGAGGCGGCGTTGGCCGGCGCTCTGGCGGTCACCTGGGGCGTGGTGGCCGCCGCACCCGCCGATGAGGACGGCGCCGGTGAGGACGGCGATCCCTCGGACCGATTCCCTCGCCTCAACGTCGCCTACGAGCGTCTCCTGGCGCGTTCCGCCGCGCCGGTGTTGTCGATGGTGCCGGTGGCCGACTCGCCCGCCACTCCGGCCATCGTGGCCCGGGGCATCGAGCCCGTCCACGGCGACCGCGTGTTGCTCGCGGCGCGCCTGTCGGAGCTGGTGGCGTCGGGGTACTCCGTCACGCTGTGCGCCGAGGCGCCAGGATCGGCGGCTCGTCTGGCGGCGGTGTTGGCCGAAGAGGGCATGGTCGTTCCCGTGGTCGCGATCGGGGACGGCGAGCCGGCCGCCGCCGGCGGTGACGGGCTCGACCTGGCGCGCCCGGGCATCCGGATCGTGGTGGCCCCCCTCGAGCGCGGCGTGGTGGTCCCCGCCGCCAAGGTGGCCGTACTGGCCGAGGCCGACTTCACCGGGCGCCGGCGCGCCCATCGGCCCGCTCGGGCGCGGGCTCGGCCCACCGACGGGTTCTTCGACGATCTTGCTCCGGGCGACTACGTGGTGCATCGACAGCACGGCGTCGCCCGCTACGCCGGCATGGTCACCCGCACCGTCAACGGTGCATCACGCGACTACCTGCTGCTCGAGTACCGCGGCGACGACAAGCTCTACCTGCCCTCGGACCAGATCGACGCGCTCGACGCCCTACAGCGGAGGCGAGTCGCCCACCCTCAATCGCCTCGGCGGGTCGGAGTGGCAGCGCACCCGGGCCAAGGCGCGCGCCGCGGTGCACGAGATCGCCCAGGAGCTCGTCGAGCTGTACCGACTGCGGTTGCACATGAAGGGCCACGCCTTCGGTCCCGACACGCCGTGGCAGCGTGAGCTCGAGGACTCGTTCAGCTTCACCGAGACCGTCGACCAGTTGCGGGCCATCGAGGAGGTGAAGGCGGACATGGAGTCCGATGTGCCCATGGACCGCCTGGTGTGCGGCGACGTCGGGTTCGGCAAGACCGAGGTGGCGGTGCGCGCCGTGTTCAAGGCCGTCCAGGACGGCAAGCAGGCCGCGGTGCTCGTGCCCACCACGCTGCTGGCCCAGCAGCACGCCCAGACCTTCGCCGAGCGCTACGCCGGCTACCCGGTCAGGGTGGAGATGTTGTCGCGCTTTCTGACGCCGGCCCAGGCGCGCGACGTCGTGGCCGGGCTCGCCTCGGGCGCGGTCGACGTGGTTGTCGGCACGCACCGCCTGCTGGCGGGCGACGTCACGTTCAAAGAGCTCGGACTGCTGGTGGTGGACGAGGAGCAGCGCTTCGGCGTGAGTCACAAGGAGACCATGAAGCAGATGGCCGTCGGCGTCGACGTGCTCACGTTGACGGCGAACCCCATCCCCCGCACGCTCGAGATGGCGCTGACCGGGATCCGTGACCTCTCGCTCATCAACACGCCCCCGGCCGCCCGTCAGCCCATCCTCACCTACGTGGGCGAATTCGAGGAAGCCGCTGTCGTCGAGGCGCTCCGACGCGAACTGTTGCGCGAGGGTCAGGCCTTCTTCGTGCACAACTGGGTGCAGAACATCGAAGCCGTCGCAGCACGCCTGCGCGCGCTCGTCCCCGAGGCGCGCGTGGCGGTGGCCCACGGACAGATGGACGAAGGCACGCTGGAGCAGATCGTGCTCGACTTCTGGGAGAAGCGGTACGACGTCTTGGTGTGCACCACCATCATCGAGTCGGGCATCGACATGCCGACGGTCAACACCCTCGTGGTCGACCGCGCCGACCGTCTGGGGCTGGGCCAGCTCCACCAGTTGCGGGGCCGGGTGGGGCGCTCGGGCCAGCGCGCCTACGCGTATCTGTTCCATCCCGCCGACAAGGTGTTGTCGGAGGCGGCCTACGAGCGCCTGCGGACCATCGGTGAGCAGACCGAGCTCGGGGCCGGGTTCAAGATCGCCATGCGCGACCTCGAGATCCGAGGTGCGGGCAACCTGCTGGGCCAGGACCAGTCGGGACACATCGCCGCGGTCGGGTACGACTTGTACGTGCAGCTCGTGGCCGAGGCCGTGGCGGAGATGAAAGGTGAGCCCATCCGGCCTCCGGTCGAAGTCAAGATCGACGTTCCCTCCGACGCGCATCTCCCCTCGGACTACGTGGCGCGCGAGGACCTGCGCCTCGAGGCCTACCGACGCCTGGCCTCGGTCACCGCCGAGGCGGAGGTCGACGACATCCGCTCGGAGTGGTCGGACCGCTTCGGTCCTCTGCCGGGCCCGGCGGAAGGGCTCTTGGCGGTGGCCCGCCTCCGGGTCGAGTGTCTGCGCACCGGCGTGCGCGAGGTGTCGGCGACCCCGGCGCGCCCCGGACAGGGGACGGGTCGACCGGGACGACGCGGGCTCGTGGCCCGGCTGGCCCCGCTGGCGTTGCCGGCCTCGGCCCGAGTCCGCCTGCGCCGGCTCCGGCCCGAGTCGCTGGTCAAGGAGGAGGCGGGCCTGGTGGTGGTCCCGCTCGGACCCGACGAGCGCCCGGTGGAAGCGCTGACGGAGCTGCTGGGCGAGCTCGTGCCGGCGGCGGCAGCCCTGGGTGGGGCCGAATCGTCGGGAGCCGGGGCGCGCCGGTAGAGTGCCCGTTCCGTGAAGCGCCTCCTCGCCGTGGTCGTCCTGGGACTGCTGGGTGCAGCTGCGGCCGGATGTGAGGCCGCGCCTTCCGCCGCCACCGTGAACGGTGTCACCATCACCCAGTCGCAGCTGCAGGACCAACTGACGGTCATCTCGGACAGTGCCGCGGCGCAATGCGCCTTGTCCATCGAGGAGGCGCAGAGCGGGGGGTCGCTGCCGACGGTGGACGGCACCGGTGACGCCACCGTGACGACGCAGTTCTCCGCCTTCCAGCTCAACGGCCTCGTGGCCCAGACTCTCGAGGAGAGTGCACTGGCGAAGCGCAACGTCGAGGTGACCGCGGCGGACATCGCCGCGGCCCGTCTGGACTATCTGGCCCAGCTCGAGTCGGCCTCGACCCAGACCACCTCGCCGTGCAACCTGACGGGGACCGCCCTCGTGAACAGGCTGCCCAAGGCGTTCGTAGACCAGCAGGCGTATTCGCTCGCGGTCCAGGAGAAGCTCGAAGAGGTGGTCGGCCACGTCGACGTCAGCCCGGAGGCTGTGCGCGCGTACTACGACGCGCACCACGCCGAGGTCACCCAGCTGTGTCTCGACTTCATCATCGCCTCGGACCAGGCATCGGCCCAGGCCATCCACGACAAGATCGCCTCGGGCACGAGCTTCGCCGATGCGGCCCAGGGACCCGGCGTCAACGCCAACTCGCCCGCCGGGGGAGAGGGCCCGTGCGTGTACCCCTCTGACGTCGTCTCGCAGCTGGGCCAGTCCACCGCCACCGCAGTCGAGGGCCTGGCCGCCGGCCAGCTCGCCCCGATTCAAGGGATCGAGGTCCCGAACCAGGTCACGGGACAGAACCAGACCATCTGGATCGTGATCGGATTGCGGGCGCGCCAGCTGGCGTCGTTCGCGGACACCGAGTCCGGGCTGCGCCAGGAGCTGCTGGCCCGGGGCGGCTCGAGCCTCAGCGCCGCGCTCGCTCGGGTCGTCCGCAGCGCCGACGTCGAGGTCAATCCCCGCTACGGGACGTGGACCACGCTCCGAGGGGTCAAGGCACCCGTTCCGCCCAATCCGGACCTGCTCCTCAACTCCTCGGTCGACCAGTCCTCGTCGGGATCGTCCGTTCTTGGTTCGCTCGGCCAGTCCGGCGGTTGACACCGGCCCCGCGCCCGTCCGCACCGCGGCGCGCCGGTAACGCGGGAGCGACCGGTCGAGCCCGAGTGACCGTGGTGGGGCTCGGGCCCGCCGGCGCCGAGCTCGTGCCGGTCGCGGCCATCGACGCGCTCCGGGGCGCGTCGCGATGTCTCGTGCGCACGGCACGCCACCCCTCGGCCGTGGTGGTCGACGACGTCGCCACGGGGCCGGTCGAGGTCCTCGACGGTGCCTATGAGCGCGCCGACTCGTTCGACGCCGTCTACGACGCGATCGTCGAGGAGGTCGTGGCCGCGGCACAGTCACTGGACGGCGCCGGGTATGTCGCCTACGCCGTGCCCGGGTCACCGCTCGTGGCCGAGCGCACCGTGGTGCTGCTGCGCGCCGACCCCCGGGTGTCGGTCGACGTCGTCATCGCGCCGTCGTTCCTCGACCTCGTCTGGCACCGCCTGGGGGTGGACCCCGTCGACGCCGGGGTGCGTGTGGTCGACGGCACCGCGTTCGCCTCCGAGGCGGCCGGTGAGCGCGGCCCGCTCCTGGTGGCGCAGTGCCACAGTCGTAGCGTGCTGGGCGAGATCAAGCTTGCCGCCGACGACGTCTCGGGGGACGATCCCGACCGCAGCGCCGTGCTGCTGCACCACCTGGGGCTTCCCGACGAAGTGGTGGTCGAGGTCCCCTGGGCCGACATCGACCGGACCATCGAGCCCGACCACCTCACCACCTTGTGGGTGCCGCGGCTCGCCGTGCCGGTCGGGGCCGAGCTCCTCGCGCTCGACGAGTTGGTGCGCACGCTGCGGGCGAAATGCCCCTGGGACCAGCGCCAGACCCACGGATCGCTGGCTCGACATCTGCTCGAAGAGGCCTACGAGGCGCTCGACGCCATCGAGGCGGTCGCCGCCTCCGAGCCCGACCCCCCGGCGCAGGAGCTCGCTCACCTGGAAGAGGAGCTCGGTGACCTCCTCTTCCAGGTGTACTTCCACGCCCTGCTGGCTACCGAGGCGGGCCACTTCACCCTGGCCGACGTGGCCCGGACCCTGCACGACAAGCTCGTGAGTCGCCATCCGCACGTCTTCGGCGACGCCGTGGCCGAGACCCCCGAGGACGTCGCGGCGAGCTGGGAGGTCCTCAAGAAGGCCGAGAAGGGGCGGGCCAGCGTGACCGACGGCATCCCCCGGGCCCTTCCGGCGCTGGCGCTCGTGGCCAAGCTGCAGCGCAAGGCGGAATCGCTGGGGATGGACATGGGATCCCTCGCCGATCGTCGCAGACAGATCGAGGTCGGTCTCGAGTCCTTCGGTCCGCCCGGCTCCCGAGGTGACCCCGCCGGTCGTGCGGCTCCCGAGGCGTCGGGGGAGACCCTCGACGCCTCGGCGCAGACCGTCGAGGCGCTCGGGGCCATGCTCTTCGCCGTGGCGGATGCGGCGCGGCGCCTGGGCGTCGATCCCGAGACGGCATTGCGCGGCACTGCGGGCGAGTTCCGCCGGCGCATCGAGGCAGCCGAGGCGTCCGAGGCAGCTCGGGCCTGACGTCCTCGACGCGACCGCCCTGGTCGGCGGGGTGTGGGGCGAAGAACCGGCCGGGATGCCGGGTGCACCGGCGCGGCCCTGGTCCCGGCGGCTCCGCCGCCGATAGGTGGCCAGCGAGTAACTTCTACAACACTTACAACAGGGACAACAGCGAGAAATGACTGCCATCGAAAAGATCGCGGCGCGAGAGGTCCTGGACTCCCGCGGCAACCCCACCGTGGAGGTGGAGGTCGTCTTGGAGTCGGGAGCGGGCGGCCGCGCCATCGTCCCCTCCGGGGCCTCGACCGGCGCCCACGAGGCGACGGAGTGGCGCGACGGGGGGGACCGCTACGGAGGCAAGGGTGTCCTCGGAGCGGTGGAGCACGTCAACGGCGAGATCGCCGAGGTGCTCTCGACCTTCGACGTCTACGACCAACGCGGCATCGACATGGCCCTCGTCGACTTGGACGGGACGCCCTCGAAGGGCCGGTTGGGGGCCAACGCCGTGCTGGGGGTGTCGTTGGCAGTGGCCCGGGCCGCGGCGGTCGACGCCGAGCTGCCGCTGTTCCGGTACGTGGGGGGCGCCAACGCGCACGTGTTGCCCGTGCCCATGATGAACGTCGTCAACGGCGGCGCCCACGCCGACAACTCGATCGACTTCCAGGAATTCATGATCATGCCCGTCGGCGCGGCTTCCTACTCCGAGGGCCTGCGCTGGGGCGTCGAGACGTACCACTCGCTGGCCAAGGTCCTCAAAGCACGCCATCTGTCGACGACGGTGGGTGACGAAGGCGGATTCGCGCCCGACCTGCCCTCGAACGCCGAGGCGGTGGCGATCCTCATGGAGGCGATCGAGCAGGCGGGGCGCGTGCCCGGCGACGAGGTGGCCATCGCCATGGACCCCGCCACCAGTGAGTTCTTCAAGGACGGGGCCTACCAATTGTCGGGAGAAGGTCGTCGACTCTCGCCCGAAGAGATGGTCGCGTACTGGGTCGAGCTCTGTGATCGCTACCCCATCGTGTCGATCGAGGACGGCATGGCGGAAGACGACTGGGACGGTTGGGTGGCACTGACCGACGCTCTGGGTGACCGGGTACAACTGGTGGGCGACGACATCTTCGTCACCAACCAGGACCGGCTCGAGCGCGGTATCGAGCGGGGTGCTGCCAACGCCATCCTCATCAAGGTCAACCAGATCGGCACGCTGAGCGAGACCCTCGACACGATGGCCCTCGCGACCCGGTCGTCCTATGCGTGTGTGATGTCACATCGCTCGGGGGAGACCGAGGACACCACCATCGCCGACCTCGCCGTGGCCACGAACTGCGGTCAGATCAAGACCGGGGCACCGGCCCGTTCGGACCGAGTGGCAAAGTACAACCAGTTGCTGCGCATCGAGGAGGAGCTCGGTGAGTCGGCGGCCTACCTGGGCCGCGGCGCGCTGTCGGCCGGGGCTCGTGGGAGCGGCTCGACCGGGTGATGCTCAGCCGGATGAGACGACGGCCCCTGCACGCCGCCAAGCGATCGTCACGCCGACGCGCCCAGCGTCACCTCCGCCTGCCACGGCTCCACGTGTCGGTGCCGCGACCGCACCTGCATCTGCACGTGCCACGGCCACGTCTGCGCATGCCGTCGTCGCCGGTGCCCGTCGTGGTCGGATTCGTGGCGCGCTGGCGAGGTGGTCGGGCGACGTTGTCACTCGAGCGTCGCCGCGCCCGGACCATGATGATCGGCGCCATCGTGATTGCGTCTGTCGTCCTCCTCACGAGCTTCCCTCTCGAGGGCCTCCTGGCACAGCGCGCCGAGCTGTCGAGCACCGGGCGCGAGCTGAACTCGGTCAACGCACAGAACGAGGCCCTCACTCGACAGGTGTCGGTCCTGGGCGAGACCACCACCATCAACGACCTGGCCCGGCTGGACTACGGGTTCGTGCGGAGAGGACAACGCGCCTACGACATCCTGCCGTCGTCGAGCCCCACGGGCTCGGCCTTGTCGGCATCGGGCCTGGTGCCGCTGGACGGCCCTCCGGTGGTGCCCGGATCAGCCCGGTCCGAGGCCCTCATCGGTGTGGCCGACCCCACCGGGGCTCCGACGTCGTCGGGCACCGTGCGCACCCATTCCGCCGGCACCCGGGGCGCGCTCGGCGCGAGCGCCGACGAGCCGCCCGAGCCCCACAGCTATTGGGGACGCGTGGTCAGGTCCCTGGAGTTCTGGAACTGAGCCCGACTCCGCGCCCGTTCGGCGAGCACGATCGGGAGGCGGTGGCCCGGCTGCTGGGGCGCACGCCGTCGGGGCCCTTCGTCGTGGTGGTGCGGCGCAGGGACGGGACGCCGGCGGTCATCGAGAACGCGCCGTTGCTCGACGACGGGCGGCCCATGCCGACGCTGTTCTGGCTGGTGGACGCCGAGGTGCGCGAGCTCGTGAGCAGACTCGAGGCGGGCGGCGGTGTCCGGCGCGCCGAAGCGGCCGTCGATGCTGCGGCGCTGGCGCAGGCTCATGCCCGTCACGCCGCGCAGCGTGACGGGCGTGTGCCGGCGGGGCACGTGGGCCCCCGCCCCTCCGGAGGTGTGGGTGGGACGCGCCAGGGCGTCAAGTGCCTGCACGCCCATGTCGCCTGGTACCTGGCGGGCGGGGACGACCCGGTGGGGCGCTGGACCGCGGAGGAGCTCGGGCTCGACACGACAGACTTTGTGGTCGAGCCCACGTCCGGGGTGCTAGAGCGGGGCGATGATGGATGAGACCCGGGGCCCCGTCGCAGCGGTCGACTGTGGGACCAACTCGACGCGCCTGCTCGTGGTGGACGGTGATGGCGCGGTGCTCGAGCGCCAGATGCGCATCACCCGCCTCGGCCAGGGGGTGGACGCCACCCACGTGCTCTCTTCCGACGCCGTGGTGCGCACGGTGTCGGTGCTGCGTGACTATCGGGCGCTCATGGACCGCCATGGCGTGGTGCGCGCCCGTGTCGTGGCCACGTCCGCCGCGCGCGATGCACGCAACGCCGCGGAGTTTCTCGCCGCGGCACTCGACGTCATCGGGGTCCGGCCCGAGATCTTGAGCGGGTTGGAGGAAGGGCGGCTGTCGTTCGCGGGCGCCACCGCGCATCTCCCCCCAGGCAGCGCCGGGCCCGGTCCGGTCCTCGTCGTCGACATCGGCGGGGGGTCGACCGAGCTGGCCGCCGGGCAGCTCCCGGTCGATGCGTCGGGTTCACCGGATCCGGCGGTCGCGGCGGTCTCGCTCGACGTCGGCTGTGTCCGGGTCACCGAGCGCTTCGTGCACCACGACCCGCCCCGCGCCACGGAGCTGGCCGAGGCTCGGCGCGCCGTCGACGCGGCACTGACCGACGCCGAGCACAGACTCCCGGCGTTGGACCGTGGCGGTCTGCTCGTGGGGTTGGCGGGCACGGTCTCGACCCTGGCCGCGCTCGATCAGAAGTTGGCCCGCTATGACCGGGCGGCGGTCCACCACGCCGTGCTCGGTCGTGCCGTCGTGGCGCACTGGTTGGAGACCCTGGCCGCGGAGGACAGCCGCTCCCGCCTCGCCCGTCCCGGGATGGTCGAAGGACGGGCCGATGTCATCGTGGGCGGCGTCCTCATCCTCGACGCGGTGATGGCGAGATTCGACCGAGACGCATGTCTGGTGTCGGAGGACGACATCCTCGACGGGTTGGCCGCCAGCCTCCGGTGAGCCGGCCTCCCGTGAGCGTCGCCCGCGCGCGGGTGAGGGTGGCTCAGCGCTCCGGGATGCTCGACCCGGGGCCGCCCCGAGCCTCCCCGGTCGCGTCGGTGCGGTCGTCGGGCTCGGTGCCCAGACTGCTCGGCGTCATGGCCGTCATGAGTCCGATCTCCTGGACCAACGCGGTCTGTTTCGCCGACAGTCGGGCCAGGCTGATCGAGAGGTGGAACACGAGGACCATGAGGAAGAGCACGGCCAGGAGCAGGACGAGGTCGGGCGCGTACGCGATGCCGACCAGGTGCGACACGCGGTCGAGGAGATGGATGGGGAGGGTGGCGCTCACGAAGACCATGACCAGGCTCACGAGCAGCCACAGCAGTGCCGCCTGCTCGCGGAGCTGTTGCCGGCGCATGGCGACCACCGACACGACGAGGAAGCCCACACTGAGCACCAATGACAAGATGATCGCTTTCACGAGGCCTCCTCGTTGTTCGTGGACGTGCTGCTGGTCTTCGACGTGTCGCTGCGGTTCAAGCTCCCGATGACGAGCGCGACGGTCACCCGGGCCATGTAGTACGCCGACCGAAGGCCGGCGATGCTGGACCGTCCGTGGCTCCGGGGGGTCATCCGGACCGGGACCTCTTCCACTCGGAGTCCGTTGCGGCTGGCCAGGACGAGCGACTCGACCTCGGGGAAGTCGGTCGGGTAGGTCCGGGCGAAGAGCGCGATGCCCGCAGCGCCCACGGCCCGGAATCCCGAGGTCGTGTCGGTGAATGTCCCCCCCGTCCTCCACCGGACCAGCGTGGCCAGCAGTCGCATGGCGACACGCCGGCCCGGCGGTGCCACGTACTCCCCGCGCCCGAGCCACCGGGACCCCACGGTCATCTCCGCCCGCCCCGTTCGGAGGGGGTCGAGCAACCGCTCGATCTCGGCCGGGTCGTGCTGGTCGTCCCCGTCCACCTGGATGGCGATGTCGAACCCGTGCCGTAGGGCGAAGAGATATCCCGCTTGCACGGCGCCGCCGATCCCCAGATTGACCGGCAGGGTGATGACGGTGGCCCCGGCTCGGAGGGCTCGCACCGCCGTGTCGTCGTTCGAGCCGTCGTTGACCACGACCACATGCGCCTCGGGCACCGCCCGCCGTGCCCGTCCGATGACGCGGGCTACCGACCCAGCCTCGTTGAAGGCCGGGATCACCACACAGATTCGGGAGGCGCTGACCCTGTCGGTGACGGTGCGCGTCATCTCTTCGTCGATGCCCGCGACCTCGTGGTCGGCTGGGAGGTCCGGTGGTTCGACGCGCATGGAGGGCCGAGGCGGGGCGGGGATGGTGGAGGTGGATTGCCGCTTGTGCTCGCCGTGCTGCATCGCTCCTCCTTGGAGCGTCGTGACTCCCGGGCCAGGGTAGTCGTCGGATTTCGGGCCCAGGGCCGACCGTCAGACGGCCACGGAGGCTGCCCTGCGGCCTACCTCCCCAATATTGACAGGAGCGTGCGGGCCGGTGGCGAGACCGAAGAAATCGTTTACCGTTTGCAGTGCCGGTCACTTACCATTGTGAGATGCCCAAGGAGGACTGGCCGGTCGACGTGACCGTGATGGGTGGGTGCGGGCACGTGGGGCTCCCCCTCGGCCTCGCCCTCGCTAACGCGGGTCTCAGGGTCGCTCTCTATGACGTCGACCTGGGCGCGGTCGACCGCGTGGGTTCGGGCAAGATGCCGCACCTGGAGCCGGGGGCGCCCGAGGTCCTGTCCCGGGTGCTGGCCAACGGCAACCTCTCGGTCTCGGCCGACGCATCGACGGTGGCGACTGCCGAGCACGTGGTCGTCGTCCTCGGTACCCCGATCGACGAGCACTTCAACCCCGACCCGCAGGCTCTGATCCATGCGCTGGAACGCGTCGCCGACCAACTAAAAGACGGTCAGCTGCTGATCCTGCGCAGCACGGTGTTCCCCGGCGTCACCCGGATGGTCGAACGCCTCATGCACCGTTTGGACAAGGCCGTGGACGTGGCGTTCTGCCCCGAGCGGATCGCCGAGGGACGCGCTATGGAGGAGCTCGGCGCCCTGCCCCAGATCGTCTCCGCCCGCACCAACCGATCGTTCGATCGCGCCGCGGCGCTGTTCGGGCACCTCACGGACAAGATCGTGCGTGTGGCGCCCGAGGAGGCCGAGCTGGCCAAGCTGTTCACCAACTCCTACCGCTACATCAAATTCGCGGCCGCCAACCAGCTCTACATGATGGCCAACGACTTCGGCTTGGACTTCGAGCGGATCCGGGCCGCGGTCATCGAGGACTACCCGCGCGCCGCGGACCTGCCCGGGCCCGGCTTCGCGGCGGGCCCGTGCTTGTTGAAGGACACGATGCAGCTCGCGGCCTTCAACAACAACAACTTTGCGCTCGGCCAGGCCAGCATGCAGATCAACGAGGGTCTGCCCCTCTACCTCACGGCCCGGATGGCGGCGCGCTACGACTTGGCATCGATGACGGTGGGTATCTTGGGCATGGCATTCAAGGGCGAGTCCGACGACACCCGGTCGAGCCTGTCCTACAAGCTCAAGCGCATTCTGGGCGTGCGGGCGGCCGGCGTCCTCACCAGCGATCCCTATGTGACGACGGACGGGGATCTGTGGGCCCTCGATGAGGTCCTGGCCCGCTCCGACCTGATCGTGATCGGCGCGCCACACAAGGCATACGTCGACATCGACATTCCCCAGCCGGTCGTGGACATCTGGAATCTCCGCGGCGGCGGCGTCTGCATATGAAGCCTCGCGTCTCGATCGTGGTCCCTGCGTACAACGAAGGGGCTGCCATCGACGAGTTCCTCGGTCGGGTGCTCGAAGCCGTCGAACTTCCTTGTGAGCTCCTCGTCGTGGTGGATGCCCCCGACGACACCACCGTCCCCTATGTCGAGAAATACACTCGGCAGGACACCCGTGTCCGGGTCCTGGTGAACACCCTGGGCCCGGGCCCGGCCCAGGCCATTCGCTACGGGATCGGGCAGTCACTGGCCGACGTCGTGGTCGTCACGATGGCCGACGGCTCGGACGACCCCCGCCAGATCGACCAGCTGGTGAGGTTGGTGGAACGAGGCGTCGTCGTGGCCGCCGCCTCTCGGTACTCGCGAGGCGGCCAGCAGGTGGGTGGGCCTTTCCTGAAGGGATCGCTGTCACGGCTGGCGGGGACGACGTTGGCGTTGCTCGCCCGTGTGGGGACGCGCGACGCCACGAACTCGTTCAAGGCGTACGACATGGACTTCATCCGGAAAGTCGGGATCGACTCCGACGCCGGGTTCGAGATCGGGATCGAGTTGGTGGCCAAGGCGCGGCGGGCGCGCTTGCCGGTGGCCGAGCTGCCGACGATCTGGTTGGAGCGTGACCAGGGCATGTCCAACTTCAAACTGGTTTCATGGTTGCCGCGCTACGTGCGTTGGTGGTTGTTCGCCTTCGGGCCCGGCATCCCGGTCGAGCAGGTACGAGAGGTCGCCAACCGAGGAAGAGGGTCATGAGCACCGTTCTGGTGACAGGTTCAGCTGGGTTCATCGGCGGGTACGTCGTGAAGGAGTTGCTCGACCGCGGCCACGCCGTGATCGGCGTCGACAACTACTCGAAATACGGTCCCGTGCGGCGTTCCTACGACGACAACGAGGGGTATCGCTTCGTGGAGGCCGACGCACGCGACGTTGACCTCCTGGCCGAGTTGCTCGCCGGCTGTGACCACTTCATCGCCGGCGCGGCGATGATCGGCGGCATCTCGTACTTCCACAGCTACCCCTACGACCTGTTGGCCACCAACGAGCGGATCATCGCGGCGTCCTGTGACGCGGCGATCAAGGCCCACGCCGGCGGCCGGCTCGAGAAGGTCACCTACCTGTCCTCGTCGATGGTCTTCGAGTCCACCGACTCCTGGCCCTCCTTCGAGGGCCAGGAGCGGCTCGTCCCGCCCCCCTTGTCGTCCTACGGGTTCCAGAAGCTCGCCGTCGAGTACTTCGCCCGGGCGGCCTGGGACCAGTACAAATTGCCGTTCACGATCATCAGGCCGTTCAACTGCGTCGGGATCGGCGAGGGCCGGGCGCTCGGTGACGTCGAGGTCTTGTCGGGGAACGTCAAGTTGGCGATGAGCCACGTCGTGCCCGATCTCGTGCAGAAGGTGCTCAAGGGCCAGGATCCGCTCCACATCCTGGGTGACGGCTCCCAGACGCGGCACTACACCTACGGGGGGGATCTGGCCCGCGGTATCGCCATCGCCATGGAGCACCCCGCGGCGCGCAACGAGGACTTCAACCTCTCCACCGACGTCTCGACCACGGTCCTCGAATTGGCCGACGTCATCTGGAGGAAGATCCGAGGCGACGAGGCACCGTTCCGATACGTCTCGGACGAGCCCTTCGAGCACGACGTCAGTCGGCGGGTGCCCTCGACGGAGAAGGCCAAGCAGGTGCTCGGCTTCGAGACGAGCTGGTCGCTCGATCAGATGCTCGACGAAGTCATCCCCTGGATCGACAAGGCCCTCGTCGACGGCGTGATCTAAGACTTCGCCATCGGGATGGCGTAGAAGTTGATCGTGACGCCCGACGTGCTCGGGCCCTTTCCGGCGATCGAGAACCGAAGGTTGCGCACCGCGGTCGGGACGAAGGCGGACGAGTACCCGAGCGTCGACGGTGTTCGCAACACGTGGAGGTCGGGCCCGGTGGCAGCCACGAATCGCCATTTCGCCTGCCCGTTGTTGGCAGTCATGGAGACGATGGGCGGTTTGAAGAGCAGAGACTCGAGCTTGGTCCCCAGACCGGCGGAGAGCTCGAAGCTGCCCACGACCATGTCACCGGCGGGGGCGCTGGGGACCGTGACCCAGTGGCCGAGCCCGGTGGTGACCGTGGAAAGTGGCCGCGTCGGTCCGCATCGATCGGGCTGACGTTCGACGAGCTGCCACACCAGGCTGGTGGCCACCTCGCGGTAGCGACACTCGATGGCCACCTGGGTGGCCGGGGGTTCGAAGGCCGGATTCCTCGTGTCGATCGCCACCGGCTGGCGCAGGATGTAACGGGGCGCGCCACGCGACCTCAGGAAGTTCGTGTCGAGCTGATCGAGCGCCGGTGTGAAGGCGGTGTAGTCCTGGAGCACGGGAAGCGGGTCGAACACGATCCCGGGGTTGGCCCAGATCGTGGTCAGCTGCCACGGACTCACGTCGGTGGAGTTCCCTCGCATGGCGTCCACCATCTGCGGGCTCGGAGCCAGGTATCCCGAGAGCGACGCCCGAGAGCGCGCCACGACCGCGGCTCGTCGGTCGGCCGAGGCCAGGGTCTTGGCTTCGCCGAAGAAATGGCGGACGGCTGCCGCCGGCTCGTTGGTCACGGCCGGGACCGACCCACCGATGCTCATGGCCACGACGGTGAGGCCCAGCATCGCCCCCGCCAACCAGGCTCGAGACCGCCACTTCGGGCTGAACGCGGCCAGGATCAGCGGAGCGGCGACGAAGAACACGAGATCGTGGCGATCATGGCGGACGAAGCCCTCTTTGAACAGGAACCAGACCGTCGCCGACGTGACCAGGACCACCCCGATACGGGGCCTCCACGGCAGTGCCCGTGCATGGGCCAGGGCGAACACCGCGATCACCACCACGGCCACCCCCGCCCACCAGTACGCGTAGGAACGGGAGGGGTCTTCGATGGCCATGGCCGGCCCGTAGCCGGCGATGACGTCGAGCGATGTCCGGCCGAAGGCGACCAGGTTCCCGAGCCCGTTGCCCGTCCCGAACCAACCCAGGCAGAACAGTGGCACGGCGCCGACGGCGATCCTTCCGACCGCCCTGAAGCGCTGTGACGGCAGACAGACCACCGTGATGACGAGGGCGACACCGGTGGCGATGCCGAGGCTGACCTTCACCAGGGAGAAGATGCCGAGTGCACCTCCGAGAACCACCCAGAGCCACGCCGGAGCCGGATCCTCCTCGCCGCGGCTGAGGGCGAACACGCACGCGACGAGCACCAGTGCGAGCAGGTCTTCCACCGCCACGGTGGTGCCGAAGTACCGGGCGCTCAGCAGCGACGTCCCGCCTACGACATAGGCGACGAGGGCCGCCGCGGGCCACGGCAGAACTCGACGAAGTGACCACACCAGGACGCTGAAGATGGCGGTCGTGAAGGCCAACGTGAAGATGAAGGCGAGAACCGCGTTGGACGTGTAGAAGAGCTCGGGCGACACGAGGAACCCCAACGGACCGAAGGTGAACACCGCGCGCGACCCGTAGGCGAATTCGTAGTGGGTCGCCATGGTGACCGCGGCGCGCCACGAGGGGCCGACGCCGTTGGCCACGATCAGGTTCTTGCTCGACAGGGGCCAGGCGAGCAGCGCCAGGACCAGACCCACGAAGACGTTCGAGGTGGCCAGGACTCTCCATCGGGCACGGCCTCGCCGGGTGTGGCGGCCCGCGCCCCGAGGGGGCACGCCTTGGCTCGGCGCGGGCACGGTCTCGACCGCGGGAGGAGCGGTCACGTTGCCTTCGTCGGCATCCGCTGCGTCCAAGGAGGACTCCTTTGGTCGCAGGCGCCTCAGGGCGCGGCGATCACGAGGAACTGCTTGCCCAAGAAGCGGAAAGCCCACGGATTTCGAAGGTACAGGCGTGTCAGCGACGCCGACGGTGGGAGCCGGCCCCGGAACGAGTACGGGAGGTACCGAGGGAGGACCGAGCGGATGTCGAATCCCGCCGCGTAGAGGTGTTCCTGCACCGACACGTCCGTCAGCGCGAGCACGTGGTCGGCGCAGTCGAAGTATTCCTTGGCGCAATACTTGAAATTGGGCCCGAGGATGGCGATGACCCCACCGGGCCGGATCGCAGCGCGCATCTTCCGAAGGCAGCGTTGGATGTCCTCGTACGTCATGAGGTGCTCGAGGGTGTTGGAGAGCAAGACGGCGTCGAAGTGCTCGGGCGGGAGCTCGACGTCGAACATGTCCGAGGCGATGGCGTGGATCCCCTGGACCTGCAGGTCGAGGACCGCTGGCATCTGGTCGATGGCCCAGCGTTCGCGCGCCGGAACGGCACTGATGAACTCCCCCCGTCCCGACGCAGGGTCGAGGACGACCTCGGGCTTGCCCAGGCGGATGAACAGGTCCTCGGTGATGGCCGTCCATACCGCCTCGCGCGCCAGCTGATCGTGGTCCCGAAAGCGAAATTCGTAGAGTCTCTTGTAGTCCATCGCCCCTGGTCCGAGTCGTCGCGGCCCGTCCGCGCCCGCAACCGCACGCCGGTTCAACGAAATGCCCAGGTCACTGTAGCGGCCTTGGCCTCGAGGGCCCGGGCGCTCAGCCGGCAACCGACCGATGGGACCTCGGCCGTCGGAGGAGGGTGCCGACCGCTCCCTGCGGTTGGTCACCCGGGGCGTCGCGCCGCACCCCGGCGCGAACCCGACGAGAACCGGGGGGGCCCGGCGACCGGAGATCGACCTGAGTCGGGCCTGCCACTTGTACAGTTTGCGCGTCCTCGTCGACACGGTGTCCACCGGTTCGCACCGCTGTGACGAACCGAGCACGGACGTGGAGCCGACCGCCATCACACCCACCGTCGTCGAGCGAGTTCCACCCCCCCGACCCTCGGGTGTCAGGGACGCGGGGACGAACGCACGCCTGGTGCTGGCGCTCCGTTTCTTGCTCGCAGTCGCGCTCTCGGCCTTGGTCACCGATGCCGTGTGGCACCGCGTGCCGGGATCCCTCAGGGTCTCCACAGATGTCGTGGGCTACCCGATATTTGCGGACTTCGACATCACCCGCTACTTCGACGGGTTCTACCTGATCGCGTTGGTGTTTCCGGCGCTCGCCTTGGTCTCGTACCACGTGTTGGCATGGCGAGGGCCTCTCCGCAAGCCCCGTGAGACCACGGCCATACGACCGGTTGTGACCGTTCGAACCGATGACGGCGCCATTGGGTCCGAGTCCCCGACCGCCCCGCCACGGGCGAGTGTCGCTCGGTATCTGGCGGCGACGGCGCGCCTTGTCTTGCCGGCTGCGACCGTCGCGGTGGAGGTCTCCGCGGCGCGACCAGCGGGCGCGAGCGTGCCGACCAGGGCCGGGGTGACGGCGGGGATCGCATACCTGGTGGTGGTGCTGGGCGGTTCGGTGCTCGCCTCACGACTCCACGCCCGAACGAGGTCGACGGGCCCCGACGGGTCGACCGAAGACGACGCCCGTGTGGCGACGATCGTGAGATCGGGCGCCGCGCTGTGCGTTGTGCCCCTCCTCTTCTTCGTGTCCAGCGCGACGAGTGTCACGGTGCAGTCCGATCACCGCGTGGTCCACTACCCCTGGCTCCCGGTGTGGCTCGTCGTCGTCGTGAGCGCGTTGCTCGGGTTGTGGTTCTGGCGCCGGGTGTCACGGGTGCGAACCGCAGCAGACGCTGGTCGGATCGAGAACGCCGTCCTGACGTTCGTTGTGGGGCCCATGCTCCTGTTCCTCTTCGTCTCGTCGCTGCCCGGCGCGTTCGGAACCTTCAACGGCTTCGACGACGGGCAGGGGCTCGCTGCCGCGCAATTGACGTTTCACGGATTCTTCCCCTGGAAGAGTCTCTTCTACATCCACGGCCTTCTTGCCGATGTCTTCGACACGGGCATCGGCATGGTCGTCTTCGCCAACAGTCGGTGGGGTTCCTACGCAGGATCGCGGATGTTCGTGTCGGCGACAACGATCGTGATGCTCTATTACTTCACGGCCTACTTCGCCCGCCGAAACCGCCTCCTGCTGTTCGGTGTCTCCGTGGCGATGGTCCTCGGGCTCCTCGGTCAGCTCACCGACCGCTTCGCCTTTGCACCGTTGCTCCTCATGCTCTTCGACGCCCTGGTACGTCGCCGCAGCCGACTCTGGTGCGCTGCGTTCATGGTGGTGCTGGTCATCCAATCCATCATCGTTCCCGAGGTCGGGCTCTTGGCCGTCGGACTCCTTGTCACGTTGTTCGTCTTCGAATGGCTCGGTCGCACGCCCAAAACAGCGCTTCTCCCCGGCTTCTTCCGGACCGCCTGGTGCTTCGTCTTCGGCCTGGGTCTCACCGTCGTGTGGTTCTCCTACCTCGCCGTGATGGGAGCCCTTTCCGGTTTCATCGACTACTACCGCGTCGTTGGCCCCGGGCACACACTGGAGGGGGCTCTCCCGACGCAGTGGTCACTGCTCCATCAACCGGCGGTGACGATCGAGTTCTTCCTTCCGGTGATCCTGCTCTTGCTGACGGTGTGGCGCGCCGTGGCAAAGCTTCGAGGACGCCGAACGTGGACGACCCGGGACTGGACCATGGTGGCGGCCGCGACATGGGTGGTGCTCTATTACGGAAAGGCGCTGGGTCGAGCCGACATCGGGCACGTGGGTGAGGTCTTCACCGTGACCGTGCCGCTCCTGCTCATCTGGGTGATCGAATTGCTCGAATCGGGCGATCGACTGGCGGCCCGCTCGTGGTCGACGGTGCGATCCCTCCGCGTCGGCGGTTCGTTCCGCCTCGCCACGACGGCCGCCCTCGTGGTCGTCGTCGTGATCGCTCCATTACCACTGTCGAGTCTGACGCACAGTGCGGCGCAGGTGGAGGCCGTGGCTCCCACCGAGCCGGTGGTGCAGCGCCTCGGGTATTCGTTCCCGGGAGCCGTCGACACCACCAAATTGCACGACCTGAAGACGCTGTTCGACCGTTATGCCGGCACCGACGGGTCGGTGTTCGACTTCAGCAACGACCCGGGGATCGTCTTCTACCTGCTGGGCCGAGTGCCTGCGACGCGGTATTACCACGTGAGCTTGGCGATCCCGGCGTTTGCCCAGCGACAGCTCGTCTCTGAGCTCTCGCACACGCGGCCGACCGTCGTGATCTTCAATGACCAGGACAACGGATTGCCGGTATGGGACCAAGTGTGGAACATGATCCGGCACTACGACGTGAGTCAGTACATCTTGGACCACTACACGCCCCTGGTGGATGCCGACGGCACTCTCGTCATGCTTCGGTCGGATCTGATGGACCGCGCCTACCCACTGCCACCGCTGCAAGGCCCCTCATCGACGAGCGATCTCTATTTCGACGCCCCCACCTGTGCGTGGGGCGACATCCCCAACTTCCTCCAGGTGCCGGGAGAGCCCGTGGCGGGGACCGCGGTTCGAATTCCCACCTCTACCGATGCGCAGGGGTGGACGACGATCACCGGCTGGGCCGTCGACGCCGCGCTTCTGCGTCCGGCCCGGGAGATCGTCGCCGTCGACCGCGGTCAGGTGGTGGCAACCGCTGTGCCCTCGATCGCTCGGACCGACGTCGCTCAGAATTTCAACAGCGATGGGGTGCTCGAGAGCGGGTTCACCCTGTCGCTTCCCACCTACCGAGGACCGGTGCAGCTGTACGCTCTGAACCACGACAACAGCGTCACGCCGATCTCCATCGTGCCCGGTGTCGCCCGCTCTCTCGTGACGCCGGGCACCGCAACGTCGGTCCGTACCTCCGACGGCGTGTCCCACCGAGTTCTCGGGATCGGCCCGCGCGGATACGTCGAGGGCATCACCTCCCAGCGCGCCATCTCGCTCGGGGTGCCCACCGGGGTCAACCTCTCCTCGTATCACTGGCTCGAGCTCACGGCTCGTCGACCGCTTCCTGCGGGGGCCGTCGAATTGACCGACGACGTCCACGACCTCTCGCACGCCATCACCTTCAACATCCTCCCGACGGCGGCGACGCATCTGGGTGTCCGAGTCGGGAGCTGTCAACAATGGCACGGCTACCGTTCACCCCCTCGTCTTCTGGTCCCCAGCGGGTGGGCGAGCACGCCCACGGTGTTGCTCGCACGCTGAGTGTCGAGGTTGGGTCGCATCGTGGTGCGGATGGTCGAGTCGTGGTCCCGGTCGACCGGTCGCGCCGGACGAGCCATGCGGCTTCGCGCTTCGGCGGTCGTGGTACCCTGGGTCGGTGCAGGAGGGCCGCGCCGACGCAAGCGGAGCGCGGCGCCCTGTGTCCGGCGCGAGCGTCCCCGACGGTGTCTTCGTCGTGGGAATGGAAGAGAGCGGGACAGAGCTCGTCCACTCCGTGCTGTGTCACCTCGGCCTGCGGCCTCTCGGCGACAAAGCCGCACCCGAGCCCCTGGCGCGCCTCAACGACCAGATGCTGGCGACGGTCACCGCGGCCGGTGACGACGTCCCGAAGATCGCACCACGCGAGGCGGCCCGAGTGCTCGACGACTTCGCGGTCGAAGCGAGACGTCGGTTCTACGACCAGTCCCAGACTCCCGCATCGTCGGCGGGGCCGTCTCCTTGGCTGTGGTCGGACCCCCGCAACAGCTTCCTCGCGTCGTTCTGGGCCCAGACCCTCGGCGTCGACACCGCCGTCGTGCTGGTCCACCGGGATCCCGGCCAGCTCCTCACCTCGCCCGCGTTACAGGGGTTGGGTGATGGCGTGGTCCTCGACCGCTGGGCGGGCTTCAACCGCGCCGCCATGGTGCACTGCGCCGAGCTCCCCGCCCTGGTCATCAGCTACGACGAGATGCTGGCGCAGCCCAAGGCGATCGTGCTCGAGCTGGTGGAGTTCATGGAGGAGTGTGGGGTGTCGATCGCAGGCGGCACCGAGGACGCCGTGGCGCTCATCGAGAGCCTCCCCCCGCTGCGTTCGTCTCGTCGCGACACCGCTCCGGTGCTCGACGAGCAGTACCACGTCCTGGCCCGGGTCCTGGACCGGCTCGACGGTCGACACGCCGGTCCGGGCGATGACGGCTCGGACGACGCCGGCGCCCTGGTCGACGCCACGTCGAACTTCTACGACGAGGACTACTACGGGGAGTCCTACGACCAGAGCGGGGTCCCCTATCGCAGAGGGGAGCAGCTCTGGGTCGACGTCTTCGCCGGCGTGGCGAGTGCGATCGTCGACGCGCTCGGTCCGGCCACCGTGCTCGACGTGGGGTGCGCCACGGGCATGCTGGTGGAAGCGCTGCGCGACCGGGGTGTGGACGCCCGGGGCGTCGACGTGTCGCAGTGGGCGATCGACCAGGTGCCCCCCGATCTGCGCCCGTTCTGCAAGGTGGGTTCGATCACCGACGAGCTCGACGGTCATTACAGCCTCATCACCTGTTCCGAGGTCCTCGAGCACATTCCGCCGTCCCTGGCCGAGGAGTCGGTGGCGAATCTGTGCCGCCATGCCGACGCCGTGTTGTTCTCGTCCACGCCCGACGACTTCGACGAGCCCACGCATCTCAACGTGGAGCCCGGTGGCTATTGGGCGCAACTGTTCTTCCGACAGGGTTTCGTGCGCGATGTCGACTTCGACGCGTCGTTCATCGCCGACCACGCAGTGTTGTTCCGACGTCGGGACCTCGACGCAGAGGGGCTGATCGAGGACTACGAGCGCGGGCTCGCCAATGTGGCTGCGAATTTCGGCGTACGAGTGCAGGAAGCCATTGCCGAGCACGATCGACTGGCCCAGCGCTACAACACCCTGAGCGTGGAGACCGAACTTCTCCACCAGGAGCTCGGGGAAGTCGAGCAGCGGCGAGCGGCGGAGACGGCCGCCGCGTTCGAGACGGTGCGCAGACACGAGGTCAGCCAGCGAGAGCTCGCTGCCCTCGTCGATGTCCGTGACGCCGAGCTCGAGGCGGTGCGCGCCACCAAGACATTCCGGTACACGACGTCGCTCCGAAAGGTCTACGGCGCGTTGCGACGAGCTCCGCAGCCGATCGAGCCGGCCGCGCTGCCGGTCCACCCGGCCGATGGCACCTACGCCCTGTGGATCGAGCAATTCGACACGCGTGACCAGGTCACGAGAGACAGGATCAGGGATCGAGTGGCGCGGTTGGACCACCAACCGTTGATGAGCGTCCTCATGCCGGTGTACAACCCGCCCCCGGGCTTCTTGCGGGCGGCGATCGAATCGGTACGCTCCCAGCTCTACACGAACTGGGAGCTCTGCATCGCCGACGACTGTTCGCCGGACCCGGCGGTGGGGGAGATCCTGGCCGAGTACGAAGCGTCGGACTCTCGGATCAAGGTGACGCGACGGGAGACCAACGGCCATATCTCCGCCGCCTCGAACACCTCGTTGGCGATGGCCGAGGGCGAATGGGTCTCGTGTCTGGATCACGACGACGTCCTCGCCGACCATGCGCTGGCGCTGGCGGTGCTGGCCGCAGCACAGCACCCCGGAGCCGGGGTCATCTACAGCGACGAGGACAAGCTCGATGACGCGGGCGAGCGACAGTCACCGTACTTCAAGCCCGACTACGACCCGCTCCTGCTCATCGGCCAGAACTACCTGAGCCATCTGTGTCTGTTCCGCCGGGACCTCGTCACCGAGGTCGGTGGGTACCGGGAGGGCTATGAGGGGAGCCAGGACTGGGATCTCACCTTGCGGGTGTGTGAGCTGCTGTCGACCGAGCAGGTCGTGCACATTCCCCATGTGCTCTATCACTGGCGGGCGCACGTCGGCTCGACCGCGTCGGTGCTGTCGGCCAAGCAGTATGCGGTCGGCGCCGGACGACGGGCGGTGATGGACCATCTCGTCCGCACGGGCCGGTCCGGGGACCTCACGCCGGCGCGGATCGGCCGGTCGGGGTACAACCGTGTCTCGTGGTCGTGCCCCGATCCCGGGCCGCTGGTCAGCATCATCGTCCCCACCAGAGACGGAACCCTGTTGGCCCGCTGTATCGACAGCGTGTTGGCGTTGACCACGTACCGAAACTTCGAAGTCGTCATCGTGGACAACTCGAGCCGCACGCTGCCGACCCTGGAGTTCCTCCGGTCCAACGACGATCGTGTCACGGTCATCCGGGACGAGCAGCCGTTCAACTATTCGGCCGTCAACAACGCCGCGGTGCGACGGACCTCGGGCGAGGTCGTGTGCCTCTTGAACGACGACACCGAGGTCATCTCCGAGAACTGGCTCACGGAAATGGTGGGTCATGTCCTGCAGCCCGGCGTGGGGGCGGTGGGGGCCAAGCTCTACTACGAGGACGGCCGCATCCAACACGGGGGGGTCGTCCTCGGGATCCACGGTGTGGCCGCACACTCGTACCGTCTCTTCGACCGGCTGTCCTCGGGCTATTTCGGACGGCTGCAGTTGGCCCAGCACATCTCGGCGGTCACCGCCGCCTGCATGGTCGTCCGCCGAGAGGCGTGGGACGAGGTCGGCGGGCTCGACGAGCAGAACCTCCCCATCGCCTTCAACGACGTGGACTTCTGTCTGCGACTCCGTCAGGCGGGATGGGGTGTGGTCTGGAGCCCGTATGCGGAGCTCTACCACTACGAGTCGATCAGCCGTGGCTCGGACTTCGTCGGCCCCCGGGCCGCGGAGTTCGCCCGTGAGGTCGACTTCATGGAGAAGCGGTGGACGCCCCAGGTCCTGCGCAACGACCCGTACTACAACCCCAATCTGTCACTGTGCGCCGAGGACTTCTCCTTGGCGTGGCCGCCCCGGGCTTCGTACCGCTGAGCCGCACGGGGGGCGACACCGTCCCTCGCCCGGCGCTTCGGGGTGACGCCCCAGGTGGCGGGGGGTACCGCCGACGTGCCTAGCATCCTGGGGTGGTGCTCAGCGACCGAGTCCTGATGGGGCCCGGACCCTCCAATCCGTACCCCGAGGTCGTCTCGGCTTTCACGCGCCCGCTCCTGGGTCACCTGGATCCGGAGTTCCTCGAGATCCTCGACGAGACCTGTGGCCGGCTCCGTACCGTGTACCGCACCTCGAACTCCCTGACCCTGCCCGTGAGCGGCACCGGATCGGCGGGGATGGAAGCGGCGTTCGTCAACGTGGTCGGGCCCGGAGACGTCGTGGTGGTGGGTGTGAACGGCCTCTTCGGCGAGCGGATGTGCGAGGTGGCCGCCCGACTGGGAGCGGTCGTGGTCCGCGTCGACGCCCCCTGGGGAGAGCCGCTCGACCCCGAGGCGTTGATGGCCGCCCACCCCTCGCCGGCGGTCATCGCCGTCGTCCACGCCGAGACCTCGACGGGGGTGCGCAACGACATCGAGGGGCTGGCGCGCCACAAGGGAGATGCGCTGCTCCTGGTGGACTCGGTCACGTCGCTCGGAGGCATCCCGTTCGAGGCGGACCGCTGGGAGATCGATCTCGCCTACAGCGGCACCCAGAAGTGCCTCGGGGTGCCCCCCGGACTGTCGCCGTTGACCGTGGCGCCACGGGCCAGAGCCCGATTGAAGGAGCGCCCCTCGTCGTGGTACTTCGACCTCGGCCTGATCGCCCGCTACGTCGAAGGCGACGGCGGCCGGACCTATCACCACACCGCCCCCGTCTCGATGGTCTTCGCCCTGCACGCCGGGCTCGGCGCGGTACTCGAGGAGGGGCTGGAGGCGGCGTGGGCGCGGCACAGTGCGTGCGGCCACGCGCTCCAGACCGGCCTGGAGAAGCTCGGCTTCGAGCTCGTCGCCCCCGCCGATCACCGCCTGCCCCAGCTCACCACGGTGTGGGTCGGTGACGATCTCGGCGGAATGAGCGAAGCCGAGGTCCGCGCCGCGCTCCTTCACCGCTACGGGATCGAGATCGGCGCCGGCGTGGGTGCGATGGCGGGCAAGGCCTGGCGCATCGGTTGCATGGGCCACACGGCGCGGCCACGCAACGTGGAACTGCTGTTGGGCGCGCTCGAGGAGGTGTTGGGAAGGTGATCGGCAGGACGGCACGCGCCACGCCCCTCGAGCTCAGCGGAGGTCGGATCCGACTGCGGACCCTCGGCGAGGACGACTACGAGGCGTGGTTCGAGGTGCGGGCCCGGTGCCGCCGCTGGCTCGTGCCTTGGGAGCCGCGCCCGGCCGGCGCCCCGCTCACGCCCGAGGACCGCGCCAGTTTCGCGGCACGGTGTGCCGCTCGAGAGCGCGAACGCCAGATGGGCAGCGGGTACGGGTTCGGGATCCTCGTGGGTGAGCGCTTCGTGGGCGAGATCACCTTGTCGTCGATCCAGCGGGGCCCTTTCCAGAACGCGTTCGTGGGCTACTGGGTGGACGAGGCCATGGCCGGCCAGGGACTCGCGCCCGAGGCCACGGTGGCGGTGTTGCGCTTCGCCTTCGAGGAGCTCGGCCTGCACCGCGTCGAAGTCGCCATCGTGCCACGCAACCGACCCAGCCGGAGGGTGGTCGAGAAATTGAGCCTGCGCGAAGAGGGGGTGGCGGTCCGCTACCTCGAGATCGACGGGCACTGGGAGGACCACGTCCGCTACGCCATGACGGCGGAGGAGTGGGCCATCCGGGCCGACGCGCTCATCGCGCAGTGGCTCACCGGCCCCTGAGCGACGTCACCCGTCCGACCGCACCACCGCAGGGGAGTGGCGGAAGAACTGCTCGACGTCCTGGGAGTAGGTGTACGAGGGCGGCGCATCCCCGACACTCCGGCGCAGACGCACGGCGCGGATGAAGCTCTCGACCGCCCCGGCGGTGGTGTAACGACACGAGAACCCCGTCTTGCCGATGCGGGTGGTGTCCACTCCCCGGCCGTAGCGCAGCAGGCTCTCGAGCTCGGGCGGGAATTCGATCAGTCCCATCCGGACGAGCGGCGCGGCCGCGGCGTGTGTGCCCACGGGAGAGATCGGGAGGATCCGGGTGCCGCAGATGCCGGTCACTTCGCTCCACGGGAGCTTGCCGTTGCCGGCGACGTTGTAGAGGCCCGGGATCCGCTGGCGCGTGACGTGTTCCAAGCAGCGGACGACGTCGTCCTCCTCGACGAACTGCAGGAGGGGGTCGTATCCCGCGATGGCGGGACAGATCGGTCGCGACAGGTTCGTGCTGATGGGGGTGACGATGTCGGTGCCGAGGACGTTGGCGAAACGCAGGACCGACACCACCGTGGCCGGGTTGTCCTCGGCGAAGTCGCGGACGAACCCTTCGACCTCGAGCAATGAGCGCTCCACCCTCGTGCGCGCCGGGGACGTGCGCCCCATCTCCTCTCTGAACCACGTGGGGTCGGTCGAGGCCGAGCCGTACACGACGGTCGACGACTTGACGACCACCTGGCGGACCGGGGAGCCGGACTGGCCCGCCGCGGCCAGGAGGTTCATCGTTCCGATCACGTTGATCTCGTGCAGGGCCCGGCTCGAGACCCGGGTCGAGTCCACCACCAAGAACGTATGGACGATGGTGTCCACCTGGGTTGCGCCGACGATGCGCGACAGGATGGAGTAGGTCTGGTCGGCCTTCACGAACTCCGTCCGCTCGAGCGGCACGGTGGGCTCCCGGGTCCCCATGCCCAGGATCATCTCCACTTCGGGGTCCGACTCCAGGGCTTGCGCCATCCGACCGCCCCAGAACGAGTCCAGACCGGTGATGAGGACGCGTCGCCCCATCCGCCTCACCCGAACCAGACACTGCGGCGTTCGCGCAGCATTTCGTAGATGGTCTCCTGCATGTTGATGCGGATCTTCTCGGCCTCTTCCATCACGCGGCTCTTCGAGTACCGGTCCTGGCCGCTGGGAACGTCGAACGTCACCGGGTCGAGGACGCGCAGCTTGAACTTCGCCGGGAAATAGGCGAGGAGGCCGAGGGGGCCGAAGACGAACATGTTCGCGGTGACCGGGAAGTAGGGCACCCCGATGAGCTTTGCCAGGGCGGGGACGCGGAAGACGATCGGCATGGACTCCTCGGCCCCCACCACGGCGATGGGGATCACCGGGACCCCGGCGCGCATGGCGATCTCGACGAAGCCACCGCGTCCGAAGCGTCGGAGACGGTAGCGGTCCGCATAGGTCTTGGAGGGCCCCTTGGTGCCCTCGGGGAAGACGAGGGCGAGCTGGCCCTGGTCCCGCAGCAGGCGCAGGGCGTTGTCGGGGTGGGCCGGGACGCCGCCCACGCGGGCCCACAGTGTCCCCAACCAGGGGACCTCGCGGAAGAAGAAGTCGGCCATGCCGTAGACGGGCCGGCCGCGTTCGACCTCGATGCCGTGCATGATGGTCGGCGCGTCCGAAGGGATGGCCCCCGCGTGGTTGGCGACCAACAGCGCGCCCCCGGTCTTGGGGATCTTCTCCAGCCCTTCCCATTCCACCCTGAACCAGTTGTCGTAGAGGGGGGCGAAGAGTCGACGGGCGATGGTGCGGGTGTGCTCGGAGCGTCCCCATTCGTCCACGTCCGACAGCCGCTGGCCCGGGGTCGGTGTGTCGTCGGTGCGGGGGAGGGGGACGAGCGCGGCGCGCTGCTCACGCGGGATCGCTTCTTTGCCGGCCGTCACGAGGTCATGGTACCCGTCACCGCACACGGGCCCCGCTGGCCGCGGCAGCGGGTCGCAGCTCGCCCGACGCGCTACGGGCGGCCTGCTCCGACCAGCCCGGAATACCAGACCGGGTCGAATTCCACGACGGTCCCGGTGTGGGCCGCCTGGATCACGGTGTCGGCGCCGTAGAGGCCCGACCCCACGTACATCACCACGTGGTCGATACCGTCGCCGTCGAGGTCGTAGAACAGCAGGTCGCCCGGCTGGACCTGGTTCAGCGGGATGGGGGTGGACTCGTCGTACTGGATCGCCGCCGAATGGAGCAGATTCACCCCCGCGGCGCGCCAGGCCAGCATGACCAGCCCCGAGCAGTCCAGGCCGGCCGAGCTGGCACCACCCCACTGGTACGGGACGCCGAGGTACTGCTCGGCCCCCCGTATGGCTTCCGCTCCCACCCCCGCGGCGGCCTGCGGCGCACCGGTGCCGATGACCCCCCCCGCCCCCGCGCTGGCCGAGGCCTGATTGGCTGCATCGGTCGCCTGTACCGCAGCCGCGGACCCACCGGCGAAGGTCTGCGCCACCTGCGCGGCTTGGGCCGCTGCCTCCGCCGCGCGTTGCTTGGCGGCTTGGCTGGCGGCGGCCGCGGCGGCCGCGGCGGCCGCGGCGGCCTGCTGTGCGGCGCGTTGCGCCACCAGCTGTGCCAACTGGCCCTTCACCTGTGTCAGCGTCGCCTCTGTGGCGTCGGCGGTGGTCTGCGCCGCATGTTGTGAGCTCGCGACCTGTGCCGAGATCCCCGTGGCCTGCTCCTGTTGCGAGCGCAGCGTCGACTCTGTCGCATTGAGCTGCTGCTTGCTCGCCTCGAGTTGGTTGACCTCGGTGTTGATGTTGCCGATCGCCGTCTGCTGGTACTCGTCGCGCAGGGAGCTGGTCTCCGACGGGGTCGAGAACATCGACGTCAACTGGTCCGACGGGGTGTCGTAGATGTAGGCGTTCACCGCCGCGGCCTGGAGCTGGTGGTGGGCCGCCGTGTACTGCCGCTTGGCCACGACGAGTCGGGCGTCGGTGGTCGCCAGCTGCGTGTCGATCTGTTGGAGGTGCACGCCGGCCTCGTCGTACTGCTCGGACAGCTGGGCCAGGCTCTGTTGCTGCGCCGCGTATTGGGCCTCGATCGCGTCGACCTGCGCCTGGGTGGCGTCGATGGCCCCGCCCGTGGTCGCGGCCCCGGGCCCGGCGTTCGTCGGTGGGGGCGATGCCGCCGCCGGCGCGGCCGCGACGAGGCCCACGACGACCAGCGTCGACGCCAGGAGTGTCATCGGGCGGCGGACGGTCTGTGTCCGGGCGCGCCGATACAGACCAGTCACAGCAGTCACTTTGGCAACAGTAGTCAGGGCTGACCCGAGGCGGAAGGGTTGAGGCCCATGTTGGCCATTCCTTGACCTTCGCCAGGGAGGCCTCTACCTTGCCAATACAGGCCTGTGCTCGGTACCAGGGCCGCTCAGGCGTGGGGGGGGACCGTGGAAGGCGTGACCCGCACGACGGCCGGCGTGCTCCAAGGCCAGCACGAGGCGGGGGTCTGGGTCTTCCGGGGGGTCGCCTACGCCCATGTGGCCGGGGCGGACGGTCGCTGGCGGGCGGCACAGCCCCCTGAACCATGGACGGGCACGTTGATGGCGTCGTCGTGGGGGCCGATCGCTCCCCAGACGCCTCCTGTCCCGGGGTTCAGCTTTCCGCACGACCCGACGGCGTCGGACGAAGACTGCCTGAACCTCAACGTGTGGACCCCGCGCCTCGACGACCGCCGGCGGCCCGTCCTCGTGTGGTTGCACGGAGGAGGGTTCACCACCGGCACCGGGTCGAGCGCGCTGTTCTCGGGAGGCCGTCTGGCCACCAAGGGCGTCGTCGTCGTGACGATCAACTATCGGCTGGGTGCCCTCGGCCTCCTCGCCCACCCCGACCTCGTCGACCCCGACGACCCCGGATGGGGGAACTGGAGTCTGCACGACCAGATCGCGGCACTGCGATGGGTCCAGGAGAACATCGCGGCGTTCGGGGGGGACCCCGGCAACGTGACGCTGTTCGGTGAGTCGGCGGGGGCCATGAGCATCTCGGATCTCTTGGCCGCGCCGCGAGCGACAGGACTCTTTCACCGCGCCGTCATCCAGAGTGGGCCACCGGCGACGGCGAGCCCGCAGTGGGCGACGCGCCGCGCCGAGCGACTGGCGGCGCACCTCGAGATCCCCCGCGACGCACTGGCGACCCTCCGCCATGTCCCGGTCGAGCGCTTGGTGCACGCGACACAGCGGCTGGCGGCCGAAGCGCCGTCGGACGGCGGCCTCCCTTTGGCCCTGCTTCCCGTGGTCGACGGCGTCCTGCTCGAGCGGCCCCCCGGAGAGCTCATCGTCGAGGGTGCGGCCGAGTCGGTGCCGATCCTGGTCGGGACCACCCGGGACGAGTGTGCACTGTTCACCACGGCCGACTACGGCGCCGCGGATGTCGACGAAGCTCGGGTGGCGCAGCGGTTGGCGTCGCTCGTGGGCCCGTCGGGTGCGGATGTGGTCGCCGCCTACCAACGGGCACGCCTGGCCCGGGGCGAACCGGTGAGCGGCCGGGACCTGTGGACCGCGGTCACCACCGACTACGTGTTCCGTCTGCCGCTGCTGGCACTGGCCGCGGCCCACGCCAAGTACCAACCCAAGACGTTCTCGTACCTGTTCACGTGGGAGTCACCCTTCCTGGGCGGCATGTTCGGGTCGTGCCACGGGCTCGAGATCCCATTTGTGTTCGGGACGGTCGAGGACGCTGCGGTGCAACCTTTCACCGGAGCGGGCGCCGAGGCCACGATGCTGTCCCAGCAGATGCGTGAGGCATGGGTGGCGTTCGCCCGCGACGGAGACCCGTCGTGTGATGCGATGGGCGAGTGGCCGGCCTATGACCCCATCGGCCGCTCCACCATGGTCCTCGGCCCCGGCGGAGCTGTCGAGGACGACCCGCGCCAGCCCGAACGGCTCATCTGGGAGGAAACGGGGACGGCGCCGATGCTCGGCCATCACCACGAGTGATCGGTGCCCAATGTCGGTAGGGCCATCGGGCGGGACAGAATAGGGCCGTGAGTCGTCGAGAGCTGGACCCCGGGGCACCGTTGCGCGCCAACGGGAGTGGCGCGCTGGGCACCGGGCTGTCGTCGGCCCCGGTCACGACGCCCGACCCCGACGTCGAGCTCCTGCGGCCCGTCGACGACGTCGAGGACCCCGAGGTCTCCATCGTGATCCCCGCCGTCAACGAGGAGCTCACGATCTCCGATTTCGTGTCGTGGTGCCGGCAGGGCCTCGACGAGGCCGGCGCGCGCGGAGAGATCCTCATCATCGACAGCTCTACCGACCGGACCGCCGAGCTGGCGCTGGCGGGCGGGGCCCGGGTCCTCCGTACCCCGAAGCGGGGCCTCGGCCGTGCGTACATCGACGCACTTCCCTACATCCGGGGGCGCTATGTCGTGATGGGGGACGCCGACTGCACCTACGACTTCCGGCACCTCGGCCTCTTCGTCGAGAAGCTCCGCCAGGGCGACGACTTCGCCATGGGGTCACGGTGGCTGGGGTCGATCGAGCCCGGGTCGATGCCGGGCCTGCACCGGTACCTCGGAACGCCGGTGACCACGTGGATCCTCAACCGGCTCTACGGCAGTCGGTTCACCGACATCCACTGCGGCATGCGCGGCATCAGCCGCGACGCCTTGGAGCGCATGGGGCTCGTCTCGCAGTCGTGGGAGTACGCGTCGGAGATGGTGCTCAAGTCGGTGCTGATGAAGCTCCGTACGAGCGAGGTCCCCGTCACGTTCTACAAGGACCGGGAAGGTCGGGTCTCGCACCACAAACGGGCCGGCTGGTTCTCCCCCTTCCAGGCCGCCTGGATCAACCTCAGGGCCATGTTCATCTATCGGGCCGAATTCTTCGCGCTCAAGCCCGGTCTCTTCTTCTTGGTCGTCGGCCTCGTGCTCACGCTCCCGTTGAGTTTCGGCTCGTTCTCGATCGGGTCGGTCACCTTCAGCCTCTACTGGATGCTGTTGGGTGTCACCCTCGCCGTCCTCGGGTTGCAGAGCTTCTGCTTCGGGGTGCTCGCCCAGGTGCTGTGCGACTATGGCGGGGAGTCGCGCACCCGGTGGACCGGGATCTTCCGCTACACGCCCACCGTGATCGCCAGCATCGGCGTGTTCGTGGTCGGTTTGGGACTCGCGAGCGCGCTCGTGGTGCATTACGTCACGCACAATTTCGCCCTCCCACCCCCTTCGGCCTCGCTCGACCATCTGGCGGTCACGGGATCGCTGCTCATGCTCATCGGCTTCACCGGGTTCTGTTTCACCCTCGTCCTCTACGCCACCGGTGTTCGCTACGGAACGTCGCAACCGCATCAGGACCCAGTGCATGAGCTCGGCTGACGCCACCCGGTCGACCGCCTTCGGGCAGAGCGGATCGCTGTCACTGGCGGACCGACTCGGCATCTGGTTGTCGGGCTACCGGGTGCGCAAAGAGGTCGGTGGGTTCGCCCACAAGGCGATCGGTGACTTCGGCTGCGGCTACCAGGCGCAGTTCACGCGCACGGTGCTGGCCGAGGTCTCCTCGGCCACCCTTGTCGACGTGGCGCTGGCCGACGACCTCAGGGACAATCCGAAGGTCCGGGCCATCGAGGGCGCCCTTCCCGAGGCGTTGGGCCCGATCGCGACGGACTCCCTCGACGTCATCGTGTGCGTCTCGGTGCTCGAGCATCTGTGGCACCCCGACGTCGCGCTGGCCGAGTTCCATCGCATCCTGGCGCCCGGGGGCATCTGCGTGATCAACGTCCCGAGTTGGTGGGGCAAGCGATTACTCGAGCTTTCGGCCTTCCGCCTCGGGCTCAGCCCGGCCGAGGAGATGGACGACCACAAGCGGTACTTCGATCCACGCGACCTCTGGCCACTGCTGGTGCAGGCGGGTTTCGTGCCTCACGGCATCCGCTGTTACCGGCACAAGCTCGGCTTGAACACGTTCGCAGCGTGTCGCAACTCGTGAGCCACAGTCGCACCGGGGGTGTAGCCCAATCGGCAGAGGCAGGACGCTTAAAACGTCCCCAGTGAGGGTTCGAGTCCCTCCGCCCCCACTCGTGTGATGTCGCGAGACATCGTGGACAGACGAACCTATGCAGGCTAGGTGATCACGGGCTCGCTGTGATCGGCTGGTAGTCCCTGCTCGGGTCGAGCGTGAGGTGGCGGAGCAGTTCGCCCTCCTCGCTCAACACCCGGATGTCGAGGTCGGCGACCGAGCACGATGACCCGGCGGCCCCGGTGGGCCCGCCCGACTCCCACGTGGTGGAGCTTGGTCCCGTGTCGCAGGGTGAAGACCCCGCATCTTGTCGATCTTGTCGTGGCGCACCCGGGTGTGCGGAGCCATCGGGTACTTGTCAGGATCCGGGGCGGCTTTGTCCAAGGCGTCGAAGGCCCGCTTTGGCGGCACCATGCCCCGGGCCGAGTGGGGTCTGGTCTCGTTGTAGTAGCGGACGAAGTTGTCGACCTGTCCCTGGAGCTCGGCGATGGACTGGGCCCGGTCCTGCTTGCGCAGCCAACGCTTGAGCGTCTTGTGGAATCGCTCGATCTTGCCTTGGGTCTGCGGATGGTAGGGCTTGCCGTGCTTGATGGCGATGCCCAACGTGGCGAGCTCGGTCTCGAACCCGCATCGGCCGTTGCGGAACTGCGCGGTGAAGATGCAGCCGTTGTCGGTCAACATCGAGGCCGGGAATCCGAAACGTCCGGCCCCCTGGTAGAACGCGGCCACCACATCGGCCGCGGTGGTGATCGGCAGCACCACGGCGACGGTGACCATGCGCGAGTAGTCGTCGACGAAGTCGAGGATCTCCACCTCGGTCCCATCGGCCAGGGACCAGTGGGTCATGTCCGCCTGCCAGGTCTCGTTGGGCATCTTCGCCTCGAACCGGACCCAGGACGTGCGGGGTCGCTTCTGGGGCTGGGGGACGACGAACCCGCGCCGGACCAGCGCCCGGTGGATCGTCGACCGGCCCGGAGCCGTCCCGTGGCGCTGGCGGAGGTGGTACTGGATGGTGAGGGGCCCGGCGTCGAAGCCTTCCTCGTCCAGGTGCTTGCGGATCGTCACGATCTCGTTCTCGAGCGCCACGTCGAGCTGCGTCGGGCGGCGGTGGGGCGCCGTGGACAGCGGGGCCAGCGCCTCGTAGCCACCGTCCCGGAACCGAGACCACCTGCTTGGCCACCCACGACTTCGACATATCGAGCGAGGAGGCCACCGATCGCAGGGACCGGCCCTCCACCACGACGGCATCAACGGCATAGCGAGCACGGTCCATGGACACCACCTGAACAGGTGTCCACGATGTCCTGGGACATAGTGTCCACTAAGTCATGGAACCGGACACCTCCGCCCCCACTCGCAGGCCTTGACCCCATGTGCGAATCGGACGGGGAGCGTGCCGAGCGTCAAGGCGACCGCTCCCTCGGCGTTGCGCGTGCGACACCGCAGGCTCAGACTGCGGCTTCCCCCACCGGGAAGGTCAAGGACACGAGGAGCCGCTGGTCCCCGTGTCGAGGGTCACCTTGTCGAGTGCGTCGGCGAGCGCCTCGAGCTGGGTACGGGTCAGGCGGTCGACGAAGTGCCGTCGCACCTGATCGACATGGTCGGGTGCCGCACCCTCGAGCCGCGCGTGCCCGGCGGGCGTGAGCACGGCGAAGGCGCCACGTCGATCCGTGGGGCACCGGTGGCGCTCGACCAGGCCCGCGGCCACGAGGCCGTCGAGGCGGCGGGTCAGGCCGCTCGGCGACAGCAGCAGCCGGTCGGCGAGCTCGCTCATGCGCATCCGGCCGTCTTCTTCCTCTGACAGCTGGACGAGGACGCCGTAGTCGGTCACCGACATGCCCTGGCTGGCCTGGAGCTCGGCGTCCAACCGGGCGAGCAGGCGGGCGTGGGCTCGGAGCAGCGACCGCCAGGCGTGCATCTCGACCTCATCGAGCCAGGGTACGCCCCGCGTGGTGGACATAATCCCAGCGTACCGGAGCAACCGGTGGTTGCGCTCGCAATTACCGCCGGGGTCCGAGAAATCCGCGGCGGTCCCCGCCGGCCTCTCCTAGCCTCGGCGCCCATGGCACCGGACCCGACGTCACTCCCGGGGCTGCTCGAGGACCTCGAGGCCGAGCACGCCGAGCTCGACGCGCTCCTCGCACCCCTCGACGAGGCCTCGTGGGACCTTCCTACCCCGGCATCGGGCTGGGCGGTGCGCGACCAGGTGAGCCATCTCGCATTCTTCGACGATGCCGCCGCGACGGCCATCGTCGACCCCGCCGCCTTCACCGTGTTCGCCGAGGCGGCGCTGGCGGCCACGGGCGATCCCATGGAGGAGCACCTGCGGCGCGGGCGCGCCATGGCCGGAGCCGATGTCCTGACGTGGTGGCGCGTCGCCCGACGGGCGATGACGCAGGCCGGGGCAGGGCTCGACCCGCACGACCGCGTCCCGTGGTTCGGGCCGCCGATGTCGGCGCTGTCGTTCGTCTCGGCGAGGTTGATGGAGACCTGGGCCCATGGCCAGGACGTCGCCGATGCGCTGGGCACGACCCGGGTGCCGACGGGGCGCCTGCGCCATATCGCCCGTCTCGGGGTCAGGGCCCGACCGTTCTCCTACGTCGTCCACGGGCTGGACGTGCCTCCCGGGGCGATCCGGGTGGCGCTGGTGGGTCCGTCGGGTGAGCACTGGGAATTCGAGGCCGGGGACGGGAGCCCGACGTCGGCTGTCGTCGAGGGCTCCGCGCTCGACTTCTGCCTGGTCGTCACCCAACGTCGCCACCACCAGGACACGGCACTGTCCGTGCAGGGACCCCTGGCCGTCCAGTGGCTCGACATCGCGCAGGCGTTCGCCGGTCCTCCCGGGACCCGACGACCCCGAGGACGAGCCGGTGCGTCGTCGTCCGACTCGGTGGGCTGAGGCCGATCAGGTCGAGGGTGTGGCGAGCTCGCCGTCCGCAGAGGACGCGGCGAGCACCTCCCGGGGGTCGGCGTCGGCGCCAGGCGTCCCCGGTGGCGACGTGCCGGGACGGTGGCGGACGTAGAGGACCACCATCACGACGACGCCCGCCACGAACAGCCCCAGGCCCGCCGCCTGGACGAGCACCGATCCGAGGTGGCCGATCTCGCCCAGCCACAGGCGCTCCTCGTAGAAGCGGGTGAGGCCCCACAGCGCCATGGTGGCGGCGACGATGAACCCGACGGGTCGGTCGCGGTAGTAGTGCTCGATGAGCAGGAGGATCCCGAAGATGATGAAGCTGTCGATCGCCTGCAGGATCGGGACCGGTAGGCGTTTGCCGACCTGTCCTGCGTAGTACATGCCGAACCACTCGTGGGTGGGGTGTCCGCCTCCCGCCACCATGAGCTGTGGTCCGAGCAGGCGTCCCACACCCCACGCCGCCATGAGGACGGGCGCCACGATGTCCAGGGCCCGCATGGTGGAGAGCTCGGGACAGCGCCGACGCGCCAGGATCAGTCCGGTGGGGATGCCGAACAGCAGCCCGCCGAACGACGAGAGCCCGCCGTGCCAGATCTGGAAGATCTCACCCGGGTCGGCACGGTAGGTCGAGAGGTTGGCCAGCACGTGGAGCAGGCGCGCCCCCACGATCGAGGCCACCACGATCCAGAGGAACACGCCCGTGAACCAGTCCGTGGGATAGCCGTTGGACCGCAGCCGCCGCTCGAAGTAGCGGTACGCGAACCAGAACGTCACCGCCAGGCCGATGCCGTAGGTGTGGATGACGATTGGTGTGGGCCCGAGGTGGAAGGCGACGGGAATGGGCTTCAAGGCGGTCCTTGGGATGGGCGGGCCCCTCGGGCCCAGCGGCTTCAGCGTAGCGCCGAGGGCCCCCGATCCTCCGTCGCCGCTCCGGCCCGAGCCGGCCCACGCCTGCTCGACGCGCTCGAATTGGCCCCTATTAGCGTCGGCCCTGCGCCGAGGTGCAGACACCCGGGACGCGTCGAGGAGGGTGGGATGGGAGCGCTTGACGGCAAGATCGCCATCGTGACGGGTGGGGCGTCGGGGATCGGTTTGGCGAGCGGCCGGCGGCTCACCGCCGAAGGCGCGAAGGTGGTCGTGGTCGATGCCAACGGGGACGGCGCCGAGAAGGCGGCGTCGGAGCTCGGCGGAGTCGCGCTGCAGGCTGACGTGGGCAAGGTCGAGGACTGGGCCCGCATCATCGACGCGGCGCGTCGGTTGGGCGGGATCGACATCGCCTACCTCAACGCCGGTGTCACGACGGGCGAGGAGGACATCACCAAGGTCACCGACGAGCAGTACCGGCGGATCCTCTCGGTCAACGTCGACGGCATCGTCTTCGGCACTCGCGCCGTGGTGCCCGAGCTCGTGGCACGCGGTGGGGGATCGGTCGTCGCGACGTCGTCGTTGGCCGGCATCGTGGCCTTCGCCGGCGACCCCATGTACACCTTGACCAAGCACGCCGTCGTCGGGTTCGTGCGGGCCGTGGCGCCTCGTCTGGCCGAGCACCACATCACGATCAATGCCATCTGCCCGGGCCTGGTCGACACGCCCCTCATCGACGGGCAGATCCGTGACAGCCTCGCCGGGGTCGGGTTCCCGCTCATCGCCCCCGAAGCGGTGGCCGAGGCCGTGCTCGGCTGTGTCCTGGGGGACGAGACCGGCCAGGCGGTCGTGGTGCAGCTCGGACGAGACGCGGTCGCCTACCGCTTCGGCCGCCCCCCCGGACCTCGGGCACCGGGCGTCGAGGGCAGGATCCCGCCCGAGTGGTTGGCCGACGCCGGCCACGGTGCGCCGACCCCGCCCGCCGGCTGAGCGAGCGGCCGACGCGTCCCCGGGCGGTCGGCGTCTATCGGGTCAGGGTCGCCCGGCGCCGACGAGCCCGCTCGTCCAGATTCCGGTGATCTGGATGTTGGTGCCCGTCTCCATCGCCTGGACCATCTCTCCGGGGCCGACGTACATGGTGACGTGGCCGATGGTGCCGCCCTCATCATAGAAGAGCAGGTCACCGGGTTGGAGGTCCGACAAGGGGATGTGCACGGACTCGTCGTACTGGGCGGCGGCGGAATGCGCCAACGACACACCGGCATGCGCCCACGCCCACATGGTCAACCCCGAGCAGTCGAAGCCGACACCGGGCGTGGCGCCCGCCCAGACGTAGGGGACGCCGATCTGGGACTCGGCCGCCGCCACGGCTTCGGCCCCGCCGCCTCCCGGCACGGCCGGGACCGCGACGAGGACGCTGGCACCGGACCCGACGGTTCGTTGTGACTGCGCGGCCTGCTGCGCGGCCTGCTGCGCGGCGGCTCGCTGTGCCGCTTGGACGCGGGCCTGGAACGCGGCCGCCTGGGCGGCGGCGATCGCCGCCTGGCGCTGGGCGACGAGCGTGGCGATGTTCCCTTTGACCTTCGACAGCGTCGCCTGCTGACTGGCGAGCTCGGACGCGGCGCTCTGCTTGGCGACCTGCGCGGCCGCCAACGTCGCTCGAGCTTGTGACTCGGTCGTGGCGAGCGTGCTCTGCTGCGCGTTCAGGACGCTCTCGGTCTGGTTCAGGTGGTCGATCGCGCCGGACACGCTCTCGCTCGCCACCTGTTGGTATTCCTGGACCGCGGCGGAACGTTCCCCGCTCGGCGCGAACAATTCTTCGAGGTCATCGCTCGAGCTTCCCGACGTGTAGGTCTGGATGGCCAGCTGGCGCAGGCTGGCTCGGGCCGCCGACACCTGGGCCTCGGTCTGGTCGACCTGCGCCTGGGTCTGGGCCCGTTGCTGATCGAGCTGTTGGACGCGGATCTGGTCCTGGTCGTAGTTCTCCGACAACACGTCCAACTGGTTGCCTTGGGCCTGGATCTGCGCCGCGATCTGGGCCGCTTGCGCCTGCGCGCTCTGGAGTTGATCGGCACTGGCGGGGCGCGCCGAAGTCAACGCAGGTCCCGCGATGAAGGCGACGGCCACGACCGCTGGAACCAGTCGACTGAGCCGGGGGAACCGCCGGGCCCGCCGACCCGGCCGTGCCTTCGAGTACCGCTCGAGGCATGTCACAACAGCCACGTGTCTATCAATTGCCGCCACCAGGAGCAAGCATCCGTCGGGATGGCGGCTCGGTCGAGGGTGGCCGAGGCACGACGCACCCGGTGTCGGGACGGCGCCGGGTCGCCGCTAGCGTCGGAGCGGTGCACCCCATCGAGAGGCTGCGGTACGTGGCGCGTGCCGGATGGGCCCCGCCTGCGGTTCTGGCGGCCGAGGCGGCGTGGGCGCTCGGCGACCTGGCGTTGCACGAGAGCTCGGCTGTCCTTCCCGCCTGTCGGCGCCTGCTCGACCGGCATCCCGGGTGCGGGCCGCTGTGGTGGGTGGCCGCCCGCATGCTCACCGCCGGGGACCCGGTGGAAGAGGCCGAGCGGTGCGCGGACCTGCTCGAAGCCGATCTGACCCCCGATCTCGTGCGCGACGCCTTGACGGGCGAACGCCGAGCGGTTCGTCACGGGGGAGTGGGTGACGTCGCCAGCGCCGATGTCGTGGTGGTCGAGGTCGACGCCCTCGGGCCGGGCGGGATGGTGCTCGACGCGGATGACGCCGGCCTGATCGAGGCGGCCCGCGCGCTGGGCGTCCCGGTGTGGGCCGAGGGTGGGGTGGGGAGGGTCCTGCCTCCCAAGCTCTGGGACGCGCTCGTCCGTCGTGTCGAGGCTGCGCGCGTCGCCCGGTCGGGCTCGGTCGTCGGACTCGAAGGGATCGACCGGGTGGCGGGGCCGGTAGGCGTCCAGGCCGTGGCCGTCGCGCTCGCCTCCACCGACTGCCCCGAGCCCGGAGAGCTCCTCGCTCGTTGGTGAGGGGTCGATCGACGGTCCGGCTCCGTGCTGTATAGGGTCGGCGCCCATGGGCGAGATGATCGAATTTCCGAGCAACGGGTCCAAAGGCCAGGGATATCTGGCCGTACCGCCGTCGGGTACGGGCCCCGGTGTCATCGTGATCCAGGAATGGTGGGGTCTCGTGCCCCACATCGAGGACGTGTGCGAGCGCTTCGCGGCCGAGGGGTTCGTGGCTCTGGCTCCGGACCTGTACCGGGGGACGAAGGTGACCGAGCCCGACGAGGCGGGCAAGGAGATGATGGCCCTGCAATTGGAGCGGGCGGCCAAGGACATGTCCGGAGCGGTGGACGAGCTCAGGTCCCGGTCGTCGCGAGACAAGGTCGGGGTGGTCGGGTTCTGCATGGGCGGAGGCCTCGCGCTGGTGCTCGCCACCCAACGCCCCGACGCCGTTGACGCGTGTGTGTCGTTCTACGGCTTGATCCCCTGGCCCGACGCCCAGCCCGACTATGCGCGCCTGGCGGGTGCGGTCCTCGTCCACGTGGCGGGGAACGACGAGTACTTCTCCCCGGCCGCGGCCGCGGTGCTCGAAGAGCAGCTGCGTGGCTTGGACAAGCGCGCCGAGTTCCACGTGTACGAGGGCGTCGACCATGCGTTCTTCAACGACACGCGCCCCGAGGTCCATGACGTCGACGCGTCCGCCGTGGCCTGGGCGCGCACGATCGAGTTCCTGCACGACCGCCTCGGGTGACTCCCGAGACCGACGAGTCCGTCGGAGCAGTCGGCCGCTACCTGCTCCTGGGCCTGGGGACGGGTCGCCACATCGACGGGTTGGTGGACGCCTACTACGGGCCGCCGGCGTTGGCCGAGCGTGTCAACGCGGCGCCACCGCCCGACCCCCGACGACTGGTCGACGAGGGTCGGGCCTTGATCGCGGCCTTGGACGCCGACGTCCGCCTCGATGGCGATGCCAGCACCGACGTCGAGCCGTCGCCCCGCCGCGCCCGTCGGCGGCGGTGGTTGCGGGCCCAGACCGTCGGCCTGCTCACCACGGCGCGTCGGTTGGCGGGCGAGACCATCGGATACGAAGAGGAGGTCGAGTCCTGCTACGGGGTGCGCCCCCAACCCGTTCCCGACGAGGAACTGCTCGCAGCACACCGGCGACTCGAAGAAGCGCTCCCGGGCACCGGGCCGATCGGCGAACGCCTCATCGCCTGGCGCGAGTCGCACGCCGTTGCACCCGACCTCTTGCTCGGTGCCATCCACTCCCTGGCGGAAGACCTGCGCGAGCGCACCCAACGCCTCTTCGGGCTTCCCGAGGGCGAGCACATCGAATTCGAGCTCGTCACGGACAAACCCTGGTCGGGTTTCAACACCTATCTCGGGGGCCTGCGTTCGCGCGTCTCGGTCAACACCGATCTCCCCGTGCTGTCGACGTCGCTCGCGCACCTCGTCGCCCACGAGGCCTATCCCGGGCATCACACCGAACACACCCGCAAGGAGGTGAGCCTCGTCCGCCGACGCCACTGGGTCGAGGAGACGATCTTCCTCGTGGGCACGCCGCAGTGCCTCATCGCCGAGGGGCTTGCTGACCTCGGGCTCGAGGTGCTCCTCGGACCGAGGCCCGAACCGGTGGTGGCCGAGCACCTGCGTCCCCTCGGCATTCGCTACGACGCCGAGGTCATCGCAGGGGTGGCCCAGGCGAGCGAGGCGCTCGGTGCCGTGCGCGCCAACGCAGCGTGGCGCCTGCACGCCGAAGGAGCCGATCCCGACACCGTGGTGGACGAGGTCGCCCGCTGGGCCCTGCTCCCTCGGGCTCGGGCGGCCAAGGCGGTCGAATTCCTGTTGCACCCGACGTGGCGTGCCTACATCACGTGTTACGTCGACGGTCTGCGCCTGTGCCGCCAGTTCGTGTCAGGCGACCCCGTGCGCTTCGGCGAGCTCTTGAGCGAGCAGCTCGTGCCCGCTGACCTGGCGGCCTAGACACACCGATCACAAGGCGGACCAGGCCGACCGCGTTCTCGGCCCCCACGTGGAGCTACGGGAAAGAGCCTCGGTAACATGGCCCCCATGTCCCAGCGCAGCCGCAGCCTTCCCCGTCGGTCCTGTTTCTCCACGCCCGGCTCGAACGAGCGCTTTCTGGAGAAGGCACCCACGGTGCCCGCCGACATGTCGTTCCTCGACCTCGAGGACTCGGTTGCCCCTCTGGAGAAGGAGTCGGCGCGCGCCAAGGTCGTAGACGCCATCCGCAAGCAACCCTGGGACGACCGGGTGCTGTGCGTCCGCATCAACGCATGGGACACCGAATGGACCTACGGCGACGTCATCGAGGTCGTGGGCAACGCCGGCGAGCGCCTCGACGAGGTCATGCTCCCGAAGGTGCAATCCGCCTCCGAGGTCGTGGCGCTCGACCTCTTGCTCACCCAGGTCGAGAAGAGAAGCGGCCTGCCCGTCGGCCACATCGGCATCGAGGCGCAGATCGAGACCACGCGGGGACTGATCAACGTGGACGACATCTGTGCCGCCTCGCCCCGTCTCGAGACCATCATCTTCGGCCCCGCCGACTTCGCCGCGTCGATGGAGATGCCGGTCCTGACCGGTGGTGTCCAGATCCCGGAGTACCCCGGTGACCACTTCCACTACGTGTTCAGCCGGATCCTGATGGCGGGACGGGCGAACGGCCTGCAGGTCATCGACGGTCCGTACCTCAGGGTCAAGGACATGGACGGCCTGCGCGACTTCGCCCAACGCACCCGGGTGCTCGGCTACGACGGCAAGTGGGCGCTCACCCCTGACCAGGTGACGGTGTTGAACGAGTTGTACTCACCTACGCAGGAGCAGTTCGACCACGCGTGGGACATCCTCGACGCCTACCAGAAGGCGACCGAAGACGACCGCAAAGGTGCGGTCATGTTCGGTGACGAGATGATCGACGAGGCCAGCCGAAAGATGGCGACGAAGTTCGTCTTCCGAGGAGAGCGCGCCGGCCTGCGTCGTTCGAAGAGTTAGACCCCGCCGGCCTGCTCGACGAGCCGGCGGGCGACGACCTTGAGCGCCAGGGTCTCGTCCGCACCTTCGAAGATCGAGAGCACCCGGGCGTCGACGAAGTAGCGGCTCACGGGGAATTCCTCGGCGTAGCCCATACCGCCGTGGATCTGCATGGCCTCGCGCGTGACCCACTCGGCCGCCCGGCACACGTAGGCCTTGAGCATCGACGCCTCGAGGGTGCCCTCGCCCCTGGCCATGAGGCGTGCGACCTCATACGCGAATTGGCGGGCCACCTGGATGAGAACCGCCATGCGCGTGAGCTTGGCCCGGGTCAGCTGGTAGTCGGCGATGGGTCGACCGAACACGACCCGGTTGGCGGCGTAGTCCGACGCCGCTTCGTAGGCGGCCTGCATGACCCCGAGGGCGCGCGCCGCAGTCTGGAGCCGGCCGTTCTCGAAGCCGGCCATCTGGGAGTAGAACCCCCGTCCCACGCCGTCTTCCCCGCCCACGAGATTGGCGGCGGGGACGAACCAGTTCTCGAAGGCGATCTCGTAGGAGTGCATGCCCCGGTACCCCAGGGTGTCGATGGGCCGGCCCTCCATACGCCCGGGGGGGTCCTGGCGAGCCTCGGTGGCGGGGTCCTGGGTGAAGACGAAACCACTGCCCTCACCCCGGGGCTTCTCCACGACGAAGAGCGAGAGGCCCCGGTGCGCCTTGGCCCGGTCGGGATCGGTGCGAGCCAACAACATGAGCACATCCGCGCGCGCCGCGAAGGTGCACCACGTCTTGACCCCGTTGACCAACCACCCGCCGTCGGTACGCGCCGCCGCGGTGACGATGGACGCGACATCGGAGCCGAAGTCGGGCTCGGTGACCGCCACGGCGTTCATGATCTCGCCCGACGCCAACTTGGGCAGCCACGTCTGCTTCTGCTCGTCGGTGCCACCGGCCACCAGGGCGCGGCTCAGGATCTCGGGCCGGGTGATGAGCGAGCCCCCGGCGCCCAGTGAGCCCCAGGACAACTCCTCGGTCGCCACCACCATGCCCATGTAGTCGCTGGCGCCCCCGGTGGCGAAACCCCCGTACTCCTCGGGGATCGACAGGCCCAAGGCGCCCATCTCCGCCAGGCCCGTGATGATCTCCTCGGGGATGTCGGCATTGGCGCGATGAATGTGCTCGGCGTGGGGTCGGATCTCCTCCAGCGCGAAGCGGTGGAACGTCTCGCGCACGAGGGCGAAGTCCGCATCGAGATGCCGGTCCCCTTCGACGCCCGCGAGCGAGGCCAGGTACCGGGGGTCGCGGTAGGCGGTGACGAAGTCCCGGGCGCCGTCGAGCCATTGCGGTGTGGTGCCGAAGGCGTCTTCTCGTCCGACGATGCGGGCGGCCACATCGGCGAGTGCGTCCGCCACGAACGCACACGAGATACGGGCCTCGTCCGTGCCGGTCTCCCCGTACGCCAACGCAGCCTCGGCCGCTCGCACGCCGGCGGCGATGTGGGCGAGGTCATAGGCGACGACCTGATCGACGTCGGGGCCACCCGTCGCCGCCACCCGGCGCGCCGCGCTCGACACCACCGACGAGGCCACCGCCACCGCGTGTGCCGCGGCCTCGAGGTCGGGGGTCGCGATGTCGGGACCGCCACCGTCGGTCACGTGGCACGCCCCGGGTGCTCGGGAGCACGGCCGAGCACGGTCACGAGCGGAGGCAGCACGACGGGGTCGTCTCCCGGGTCGATCTCCGTGAGCGAGCCCAGGTAGGCGGTGACGGGGCCCGGCCCGACACCGGCAGGGGCCTCGGCCCAGGCGTCGACGATGACGAGGCCGGCATCGCGGACGAGGGCGGGCAACAGCGCCCCGATGTCGGGATGGGGTGCTCCGGGCATCGACAACGGGAGGCCTCCGATCCGACCGGCCGAGGTGATGGGCTCCTGGGCGACCACCCACCCTCCGGGCCGCACCGCCTGACGCATGCGGTGCAGCACCACGGCGGGGTCCACGACGTGCATGAGCAGGAACCGGCAGAAGGCCAGATCGACCGCTTCGGGCAGGACCAGGTCCTCTCCGGCCTGGGTCACGGCGAGCACCTGACTGAACGCGGCCGCCGCGGCCGCCACCTCGTCCCGGGCACGCGGATCACTGTCGACGGCGTAGACGCGCCCGTCGTGCCCCACGATCTCGGCGAGCGCCACCGACACGTCACCGCCCCCGGCGCCGACGTCGACACAGCGCCACCCGGGCGCGACGGCGAGGCGCTCGAGCGCCGTGGCCAGCGGGCGTCGATAGACGTCGTCGCGCAGGGCGTCCGGCACGGGGCAAGACGCTACCGGCTGTAGCCTGCCGGGCGTGAAGGTCACGATGCTGTTGTGCGACGCGGCGCAAGTTGCCGACGGGAAGCTCTTCGTGCTGGGTGGCGGTTGGTCGCTGACCGGCCCCGACCCGATGCCTTCGGGCATCGCGCTGAAGATCGACGTGGGCTGGCACGAGGCGGACCAGGTGCACCACTGGGAGCTCTATCTCGAGGACGCGGACGGGCGCCCCGTCATGGTGGACACGCCCGACGGGACGCACCCGGTCGAAGTACGTGGGGAGTTCAATGTCGTCCGGCCCACGACGGTGCCCCTCGGGACGCCGATCGACGTGGCCCTGGCGGTGAACCTGGGCCCTCTGCCGCTCGAGCCCGGCAATCGCTACACCTGGCGCCTGTCGATCGGCGGGGAGTCCGAGGCGGACTGGGCTCTGGGGTTCACCACTCGACCCCGGGCGGTGCCATGACGACCTACGACCGGCCCTTCGGCCGTTACTTCGAGGACTTCGAGCCCGGCGACGTCTACCGGCACTGGCCGGGCAAGACCGTGACGGAGTACGACGACCATCTCTTCTGCATGATCACCATGAACCACCATCCCCTCCACACCAACGAGTGGTTCGCCCAGAACGAGACCGTCCACGGCAAGAACGTCGTCGTGGGGAACCTGGTGTACTCCCTCGTGCTGGGGATGAGCGTGCCCGACGTGAGCGGGTCGTGCATCGCCAACCTCGAGGTCGAGTCGTTGGTGCACCGGAACCCGACGTTCCACGGCGACACCATTTACGCCGAGACACGCGTCATCGACAAGGTCCCCTCGTCCTCCAAGCCAGATCGTGGCGTCGTCACGGTGGAGTCCAAGGGGTTCAACCAACGCGGCGAGGAAGTGTGCTTCTTCCGCCGCAAGGTCCTGGTGTGGAAGCGCGAGTCCGCTCCGCCGCGTCGGCGTCCCTACGGGGACGACGTCTGGGGTTGACCGCAGCGCCCCAGGGCCCGGCGCTGCGGCGCATCCGGCGCGCCGTCCTCGGCGTCAGCCGGTCGGGCCTGCGCCGGTTCCCGTGGCGTGACACTCGGGATCCGTGGGCCGTGCTCGTGAGCGAGGTGATGCTCCAGCAGACCCAGGCCCCGCGGGTGGTGGCCCCCTACGCCGCCTTCCTCGCTCGGTTCCCCACGGCCTCGGCCTGCGGCCGTGCCCGACTCGGCTCGGTGCTCGAGGCATGGGCCGGGCTGGGGTACAACCGTCGAGCCCGTGCGCTGCACGACGCGGCCAGGGTCATCGTGGACCGACACGGGGGATCGGTTCCCTCGGACCTCGGAGACCTGTTGGCACTGCCCGGGGTCGGGGCGTACACGGCCAGGGCGGTGCGTGTCTTCGCGTTCGAGCGTCACGAGGCCGTCGTGGACGTCAACGTGGCGCGGGTGCTGGCCCGAGCGGTGGCCGGGGTGCCGCTGGCTCCTCGTGCGGCCCAGCAGTTGGCCGACAGGCTGGTGCCCCGGGGCAGGGCGTGGGAATGGAACCAAGCGATGATCGAGATCGGCGCGACCAGCTGCACGGCGCGGGCCCCGGCCTGCGGCCGCTGCCCCCTGGTGCGCTGTTGCGTCTGGGCTCGCGGTTCGAAGGACGCGCCCGACCCCGCGCCGCTCGGCGCGCGCCAGACCAGGTTCGAGGGATCGGACCGCCAAGGCAGAGGACGCCTCGTCGAGGCACTCCGAGCCGGCCCGGTCTCCCCCCGACGGTTGCGCACCGTGTGCGGTTGGCCCGACGACCCCGAGCGCGCCCGACGCGTCGCCGACGGTCTCGTGGCGGAGGGCCTGGTCCGCCGGGCCGCCGGGAACGTGCTCGTCCTGCCCTGATCCCGACGGGCTTGATCCCGACGGGTCCCGCTCAGGCTTCGAGGAACGCCATGATGCGCGCCCCGACGAGGTCGGGGTGCTCGAGGTGGAGGAAATGGCCGGCGTGCTCGACGATCATCACGTCCGAGCCCTCGGACAACACCGAGCGGACGTCACCGATGGCGTCGATGCCCAGGGCGCCGTCGTCGATGCCGTGGAGGTAGAGCGTGGGTTGCGGTGGGGCGGACGCAGAGGCCGTCTGGGCGTCGTCGTACGCAGGATCGCGATGCGTCGGGTCGAACAGGGCCCGGTAGTACCCGATCGCAGCCGAGAGGTGGGCGGGGTCCGCCAGTGACGCCTTGACGTGGGCCACGTCCTCGGCGGCCTCGTATCCCGGTGACCAGTCCGCCCACAGCCGGTCCAGGAATTCGTGGCCGTCGGCGCTGACCGCCATCTCGGCGATGGGGGTCTGGAAGAGGAAGATGTAGAAGCTGCGCTTCATCTGCGCATACGTGAGGAACGACGACGCCGAGGCGGCGAAGGGCGGGACGGCCATCGTCACGACGCGACGCCAGCGGTCCGGGTACAGCGACGCCGCCCCGTAGCTGGCGTAGGCGCCCCAGTCGTGGCCCACCAGGACCGCCCGCCCGTCACCGCCGAGCGCCTCGTGCAGTGCGCCGGCGTCGGTCGAGAGCGCACCCACCTGGTAGACCCCGTCGCCGGGAATCGCCGTCGGGGCGTAGCCCCGCATCCACGGGGCCACGGCGTGGTACCCGGCGTCGGCCAATGTCGGCACGAGATGGCGCCAGGTATGGGCGCTGTCGGGGAATCCGTGGAGGCACAGTGCCAGGGGCCCCTCGGGCGGCCCCTCCTCAAGGTAGGAGAACTCGATGCCGTTGACTGTGACTACCCGCTGCTGCATGGACGCAGGGTAGTGTCGCCTGCGACAGGGTCTCCTCGGTTCCCAGCCGTCCGAACGTCATCGGCGGCGAGATCCACAGGTGCTGTCGGAGGGAGTCTGAGGGGGAGGGGGTCGTCCGCTGCGAGTCACATTCTTCGGCGTGAGGGGTTCGTGTCCGTGCGCCGGTCCGCAGTACGTGCGCTACGGCGGCAACACCGCCTGTGTGGCCGTGGAGGTCGGCGACGAGCCGCCGATCATCCTCGACCTGGGGACGGGTCTGCGCCCGCTCGGCCATGCCCTCGAGGCGCGCTACGGTCCCGGCCACCCGGTCGAGGTGACGGCCTTCCTCAGCCACTTGCACTGGGATCACATCATCGGCCTGCCGTTCTGCACGCCCCTGCTGCGCGAGGGTGGCCGGATGGACGTGTTCGGCCCGCCCCAGGACGGTGGATCCCTCCACGACGTCATCGACCAAGTCGTCAAACCCCCGTTCTTCCCGGTGCAGGTGAAAGAGCTCCAAGGCAAGATCGAGTTCTACGAAGTGAGCGACGACGTCCTCCCGGTCGGGTCGGCGAAGGTGCTCGTCCGGCAGGTCCCGCACGTGGGGACGACACTCGGGTTCCGCATCGAGGCCGGCGATTGTGCGGTGGCCTTCGTGAGCGACCACCAGGCCCCCGACGATCGGAGCGAGGTCGACGCGGCGGTGCTCGAGCTCTGTGACCGGGCCGACCTGGTCATCCACGACGCCCAGTACACCGAGGAGGAGTACCGCGCCAAGGCCACCTGGGGACATTCGACCGTCGCCTACGCGGTCCACGTCGCGGCCGAGGCAGGTGCCCGACAACTGGCCCTGTTCCATCACGATCCGAGGCACACCGACGAGGACCTCGACCGGATGCTGGCCGAGGCGCAGGCCGAGGTCGATGCCCGTCGTCTCGACGGGGTGATCGCCGCCAGGGAAGGATTGGTGATCGACCTCGGCCGACCCTGACGCACTCCGATCGTGCGCCTGTGTCCAGGGCGACGAGGGGACACGACGGTGAGGGGACGGGATGGGTGACGTGACAAGCGGTGGGGCCGAGGCTGCGGAGCTCGAGGACGACGGGGGCGCGGCGCCCACACCGTTCGACACCGCCCGCTTCCGCGAGGTCCTGGGGCACTTCGCCACCGGCGTCACCATCGTCACCGCCATGGAGGGGGCCGAGCCGGTCGGCTTCACCTGTCAGGCCTTCACGTCGCTCTCGCTCGCCCCACCCCTGGTGGCGCTGGCGCCGGGGAAGAGCTCGACGAGTTGGCCGCGTATCGCCGCGGCCGGGTCGTTCTGCGTGAACATCCTGGCCGAGCACCAAGAGGCACTGAGCCGCGACTTCGCGGTCTCGGGCGGCGACAAGTTCACCGGTGTGGGGTGGCGACCGGCCGCCAATGGCGCTCCCGTCCTCGACGGAGCCCTGGCCTGGGTGGAATGTGCGTTCGAGCTCGCCCACGACGCCGGCGACCACGAGCTGGTCGTGGGCAGAGTGCTCGAGATGGGTGTGAACCGGGGCCGGCCCCTCGTCTACTACCGGGGCGGGTTCGGGCGTTTCGAGTCGTGAGGCATCTCCGGGTCACGCCGGCTCCCGCACGACGCCCCGTCGTCGGGCGCGGTGCCGGTCCACCCGATTAGCCTCGCCGGATGCCCCGGATCACCCCTTCGGACGTCATCGCCGACGTGATCGTCGTCGAGCCCGACGCGCACGGCGACGAGCGCGGTCGCTTCGTCGAGACGTACCGCCGGTCGTGGTTCCCGCTCGGACGCGAGATGGTCCAGGGGAACCGGTCCGAGAAGCAAGCCGGCGCCGTCGTCGGGCTGCACTACCACCTCCACCAGGCGGACTACTGGTACATGTTGCGGGGGACGGCCCGGGTCGTGCTGCACGACCTGCGTCTCGGGTCCCCGACGGTCGGAGCCACGCTCGCACTCGACCTCGAGGGAGACCGTGACAACGGGGTGTTCATCCCGCCGGGAGTGGCGCACGGGTTCGCGTCGCTCACCGACATGCTCCTGTGGTACCTGGTCGACAGTTACTACAACCCCAATGACGAGCTCGGCGTGGCCTGGGACGATCCCGAGATCGGCGCCGCATGGGGGATCGACTCGCCCGTGCTCTCGCCGCGTGACCAGTCCAATCCGCGCCGGGCCGACATCGATCCCGCGCTGCGGCCCCGTTTCGGCCTCCGCACCTGAGCGACGACGCGGCACGCGCGGGGTCGCAGACCGGCTGGACTCGAGGGCCGGGAACCGGCACGCTGGCGACGTGGACGAATCGCAGCAGTGGGTCGAGTTCGGGCGCTGGCTCGCCGAGCAGCGCGAGCAGCGCGGCCTGCGGCGGCGAGATGCGGCCCGACGGGCCAAGGTCTCGGAGAGCCTGTGGCGGGATCTCGAGACGGGCCGCAAGGAGGCGATCGGCGCCATTCGTCTTCTCCCCAACCCGAGCGCGGATGTCCTGGAGCGTGTCGCCGGCGCACTGGAGCTCCCCGTCGAGGACGTGCTGGCCCGGATCGGCCGTCCCGCCCGACCGCGGCCGTCGGTGGACGCCAATTCGAGCGCGGCGCGCCCCGATGAAGACGGGTCGCTCCTGGGAGTGAAACTGCGTCGCCTCTCCGATCGCGATCGCACCGTGGTCGAACGGCTGGTCGACGCCATGCTCGAGCACGATCACGAGCACGACCACCGTCGCTAGGCGGGCTCGATGCGTTTCGGCATCTTCTACGAGTTCCAGCTCCCTCGTCCGTGGGGAGCCGACGACGAACACCGGCTGCTCAAAGAGGCGCTCGAGCAGATCGAGCTGGCCGACCAGTTGGGCTTCGACTACGTGTGGGAGGTCGAACACCACTTCCTCGAGGAGTACTCGCACTCGTCCGCGCCCGAGGTCTTCCTGGCGGCCGCCAGCCAACGCACCCGCCGCATCCGGCTCGGGCACGGCATCGTGCAGCTGCCGATGGGGTTCAACCACCCCGCCCGGGTGGCGGAACGCATCGCCACCCTCGACCTCGTGTCCGATGGCCGGGTCGAGTTCGGCACGGGTGAGTCGAGCTCGGAGGCGGAGCTCGGGGGGTACGGCGTCGAGCGGACCACCAAGCGCGCTCAGTGGCGCGAAGGGATCGACGTGGTGACCCGACTCATGGTCGAGGAGCCCTTTGCGGGCTACGACGGCTCCTTCGTCCAGATGCCACCGAGGAACCTGGTGCCCAAGCCGCTGCAGCGCCCCCACCCGCCGTTGTGGGTGGCCTGCAGCCGTCGCGACACGATCCATCTCGCCGCCACCATGGGGATCGGCGCGTTGACGTTCTCATTCGTCGAAGCAGCCGAAGCAAAAGCGTGGGTCGACGACTACTACGCCACGATCGCCTCTGACGAATGCGTCGCGGCAGGGTTCGCCGTGAACCCCAACCTGGCATGTGTCCTGCCGCTCATGTGCCACGAGGACGAGGCCACCGCCATCGACCGCGGTCTCGACGGCAGTCACTTCTTCGGCTACTCACTGGCGCACTACTACGTGTTCGGCATGCACAAGCCCGGTGTCACCGACGTGTGGCAGGAGTTCCTCGAGAACCGCGATCGGTTCGGGTTCAGCCGGGCCGTGGCGGCACAGACCGGACAGCAACTGGGTGCGCAGCTCATGGAACACGGCCTCGGGTCGTTGCGCGGTGCGGTGGGGACCCCGGCGCAGATCCGGGCGCTGGTGGCGCAGTACGAAGCCGCCGGGGTGGATCAGTTGATCTTCGTCAGTCAGGCGGGTCGGAACCGCCACGACCACATCTGCGAATCGCTCGAGCTCTTCGCCCGCGCCGTCATGCCGGAGTTCCACGAGCGAGCGGAGGAGAAGGAGAAGGCGAAGGCGCAAGGGTTGGCCCCGGCGCTGTCCGCCGCGCTCGCCCGACGTGCCCCGCCGCGGACCGCGCCCCCCGACTACAGCTTCCCCGCCCTGCCCCAGTTCTGACACAGGACCGACCTCGTCGGCGCCGGGGCCGCGCCCGGCCGAGGCAGGTCGCCGGGCGGGTTTCGCCGGCCCGGTGGTGTCCCTGACGTGCCCGGAGGGCCCCGGGTACCCAAGTGCCTCGACGTTCGGTTGAATGGAGGCGATGGCGGCGATCGTGGTGCTCGGTCTGATCGCCCTGGTCGGGGCGATCGTGGCGTGGGTGACGTGGCGCCGCGGTGCCGACGAGCGCGGGTCGGTGCAACATCATCAGCACACACTCGAGACCCTCCGCCACGTGGCCGATCGACGTCCACCGACGGCGTGGCCCGCACCGGGCCGCCGGCCCCCGACACCGAAGCCCGCGTCGCGAAACGGCACCCACCCCGACGGTGACGGCGACGGTGCGGCGCGGCCCAGGCGTCCGTCATCGACGCGTCGCGCCGCGGGGACACCGCCCACGCGGGAGTCAGCCAAGGTGATCGGGTCGTCGCGCGAGACCCTGGTGTTCTCCGAGGAGGTCCTCGCGCCCGAGGCCGAGGTCGAATCCCGGCGGCCCGGTGCACCCGCTCCGGCACGTCGTGTGGGTGTTCGCCTTCCGGGCGCGGCCGAGGCGGCTCGACGACAGGGACGGGCCCGCGTCCAGCGGACGCGGATCGTCGCGGGCGCAGTGGTGGTCGTGGTGCTCGGTGTCATCGTGGCTGCGCTGACCGCGGGCGGAGCGCCCCGCGCGCCACGCCCGGTGCACCACGTGGCCCGCCCCATCACCGCGGCCGGCCACGGGTCTTCGACCACGACGCAGCCCACGGGCGATCTCGTGCCGACCGCGCCGACGGCGTTCGGTGCCACGTATGCGGCTCCGTCGTCGGCCTACACCGTGGCCGTCGACACGTCGGCTTCGTGCTGGGTCCTGGCGACGGTCCCGTCGACCGGACGCGTGGTGTGGACCGGCACCTTGGCCCCGGGCACGTCGCACTCCTTCTCGGTCTCGGGCTCCGTGGTGGTCCGGCTCGGTGCGCCCACCGATGCTCGAGTGACCGTCGACGGCCGGACCGCACAGCTCCCCGCCGGGTATCGGTCGCCCTTCAGCCTGACGTTCGCGCCCACGGCGTAGTCACGGTCGCGGGCGAACGGTCAGGACGAGAGACCCACGGCGTCGAGCACGAAGGCCACGACGAACGCCTCGTCCTTCCAAGCTTCATAGCGCCCCGACGGTCCCCCGTGACCCGAGTCGAGCTCGACTTTGAGCAACACCTCGCCGTCGGGGTCCTGCGCCCGCAGCTTCTGGACCCATTTGGCGGGCTCCCAGTAGCCCACGCGCGGGTCCTCGAGCCCCGTGGTGACGAGCATCTCGGGATGGCGCGTCGCACGGACGTTCTCATAGGGCGTGTACGCCTTCATGGCGGCGTAGACCTCGGGATCGGCGCCGGGGTTCCCCCACTCCTCCCACTCGATGACCGTCAGGGGCAGGGTGTCGTCGAGCATCGTGCTGAGGCAGTCGACGAACGGCACTTCCGCCACCATGGCCCGGAACAGCTCGGGCGCCAGGTTGGCCACGGCCCCCATGAGCAGCCCGCCCGCCGATCCCCCCCTGGCCACGAGGCGCTCCGGGGCGGTCCATCGGTCTGTCACGAGCTGTCGCGCGCACGCCACGAAGTCGGTGAACGTATTGGGCTTGTTGAGGAGCTTTCCCTGCTCGTACCAGCTGCGCCCGAGCTCCCCGCCACCGCGCACGTGGGCGATGGCGAACACGAACCCACGGTCGAGGAGACTGAGCCGAAGCGAGGAGAAGACCGGGTCGATGCTGTACTCGTACGAGCCGTAGCCGTAGAGCAGGCACGGCGCGGTGCCGTCGGCCACCACGTCGCGGCGCGCCACGATCGACATGGGCACCTCGGTCCCGTCCGGGGCCACCGCCCACCGACGCTGTGACGTGTACAGCGCAGGGTCGTAGCCGCCGAGCACCGGTTGTTGCTTGCGCAGGACCGACTCTCCGCTCTCGAGGTCCAGGTCGAACACCGATCGGGGAGTGACCAGGGACGAGTACTCGTAGCGCAAGGTGCGGCTGGCGAACTCCGGGTTCGCCCCGCCCCACGACGCCGAGGGCATCTCGGGGCACGGCACCAGGTACCCCTGGGGGAGCTCCCCGTCGAAGCGGGGGCCGACGGGGAGCGCGATGACCCTGATGCGCGGCATGCCCTCGCGCCGCTCGTAGCTCACGATGTGTCGGGCGAACACGTCCAGGCCCTCGAGGCGCACGTCGGGGCGATGAGGGACGAGCTCCACCCAGGCAGCGCGCGAGGGATCGTCGGCCGGGGCGGCGACGACCCTGAAGTTCTCGGCCTGATCGTTGGTGAGCAGGATGAACGTGCCTTCGTGGTGCTCGAGGCCGTACTCGACCCCCTGCGCGCGTGGTTGCACCACCCTGGGCGCCGTCTCGGGCCGGTCGGCGGGCAGGACGTGGACCTCGGTGGTGATCCTGGACTGCATCTCCACCACGACGAATTGGCCGTCCTTGGTCCTCCCCACGCCGAGGTGGAAACGCTCGTCGTCCTCCTCCATGACGAGGTCGTCGCGGGCGGGATCCTCCCCCACCCGGTGTCGCCACAGCTGGTAGGGCCGGTTGGCCGCGTCGGGTCGGGTGTAGAACAGCGTGGCGTCGTCGTTGGCCCACGCCACGCCGTAGGAAGTCCCCTCGATGGTGTCGGCGAGGTCGTCACCCGTGTCGAGGTCGCGCACCCGCAACGTGAATCGCTCGTCCCCGGTCGTGTCGCTGGCGTAGGCGAGTCGACCGTGTCCGGGGCTGACCGCCAGATTGGCCACGTCCAGATAGCCGTGGGCCTCGCCCAGCACGTTCTCGTCGAGCAGCACCTGTTCGTCGGGCTCGTCCTCCCCCGACACCGAAGGGGGAGTGGCGGGGTCACGTCCCGGGCCCTGCGACGGGAGCCGACAGTGGATGACGTAGTCGCGCCCTTCGACGGTGCGTTGGTAGTACCACCAGGGGCCCTTGGCCACGGGCACGCTCAGGTCCGTCTCGACGATGCGCGCCTTCATCTCCTCGAACAGCGCCTGGCGGAGCCCCTCCAGATGCGCCGTCTGGTGGGCGGTGTGGGCATTCTCGGCCCGCAGGAGGGGGAGGACCTCGGGGTCGTCGCGGTCGCGCAGCCAGTACCAGTCGTCGACCCGGCGGTCTCCGTGGACCTCGAGGACCGTGGGGCGGCGAGGCGCCTCGGGGGCCGCGGACGCGCCCGGCGTGGCATCGTGGTCGGGACGGGGTCCGGTCATCGCAGGATGATCCCAGATCGGTCCGGCCCCGGCCGCACCACCGGAGCAGGGTTGTTACTATCTAGATAGGGGAAATCCCCTTGCCCGGCCCTCCGGGCCCAGAGGCGACGGTGACCATGACCACAGCGGATCTCGATCTCGGCCGGTACAAGCTCGGCTGGAGCGACGTCGAGGACTACGTCTTCAAGCCGAAGAAGGGCCTCTCCGAAGAGATCGTGCGCGAGATGTCGGCCATGAAGGGCGAGCCCGAGTGGATGCGCAACTTCCGGTTGAAGGCCCTCAAGCGGTTCATGGCCCGGCCCATGGCGCCGTGGTTCGCCGTGAACATGCCCGATCTCGACTTCGACAACATCTACTACTACGTGAAGCCGACCGAGGGTCAGGTGAAGGACTGGGACGCGCTGCCCGAGTCCATCAAGTCGACCTACGAGAAGCTCGGCATCCCCGAAGCCGAGCGCAAGTACCTCGCCGGCGTGACGGCGCAGTATGAGTGCCTGCGCGGTTCGACGCGAGTATGGACGACGTCGGGTATGCGACCGATCAAGGAGTTGGCACCGGGGGACGAGGTCTTCTCACTGGACGAAACGTCCAAGGAGATCGTCGTGGCCGGAGTCGTCGGACACCGGTGCTCTGGCGAGAAGGAGATCTTCGAGATCAAGGCCCGAGGCCGGACGATCGGAGCCTCCTCGAACCACCCGTTCCTCGTCCTGAGGGACGAGCGCCGGGAGGGAGCGAAGAAGGCCCGGTTCCGGGCGACGTGGGTTCCGGTCGAGGACCTCGTGGCCGGGGATCTGGTGGCGATCGCGACCGACGTCCCTGACTACGGCCGACCTTTCTCGCTGTTGATCCCGAACCGGCCCGAAGCGGCGAGCTTCCCGACGACGACGACGGACGACCTGTGCTGGTGGGCAGGTGTCTATCTCGGCGACGGCTTTCTGAAGCAGGGCCGCTATCCCGTCGTCGAGATCGCCGTCGACCGGACCGACGAGGTTCTGGTGGACGAGATTCGGCGCGTCACGCGGGAGCTGTTTGGTATCGATCTGGCGCTGGCCGCCGATGGTTTCCGGCTTCGGGGCAAGGGGACCGCCACTCTGGCCGAGTTCATCGAGCTCAACGGTCTCGGAGGCACCTCACACACGAAGCGCCTCCCGGACTGGTGTTTCAGCCTGCCCCGATCCCAGCGCTTGGCCCTGATCGCGGGATTGCTCGACTCTGACGGCTACGTACGGGACCACGCGACCTCCAAGGACGCCATGTTCTGCAGCGTCAATCGCGAGATGCTGTCCCAGCTCAAGGAGCTGGTAGCCCTGTGCGGCATCGGGAGTAGTCGCGTCATCGAAGTCCACAATCGACACCCCTTCGATCGCGATCGCATCATGACGGCCTACCACCTGAGGTTGAGCGGGCGGTTCGACCAGCTGCCGGCGCGCTCCCCGCGTCGCCGCGACCGGCTCGGCCGTCGTCAGTACGCCCACACCTACCGGACGGCCAGAGGCACGGTGTTCCGGGCCCACACCAGCGAGATGATGGGATTCGCCAAGATCGAGTCGATCGAGTCGATGGGTGTGGAATCGGTGTTCGACATCGAGGTGAGCGGACATCACAACTTCGTCGCCGAAGGATTCGTCGTCCACAATTCCGAAGTGGTGTTCCACCGCAACCGGGCCGACCTCGAGTCCCTGGGTGTGTTGTTCTGCGACATGGACACCGCGGTGCGGGAGTACCCCGAGATCGTGAAGCGCTGGTTCGGGACCATCATTCCGCCCAACGACAACAAGTTCGCCGCGCTCAACTCGGCGGTGTGGTCCGGCGGTTCGTTCATCTACGTCCCCCCCGGCGTGAAGGTCGACATGCCGCTGCAGGCGTACTTCCGCATCAACGCCGAGAACATGGGCCAATTCGAACGGACCCTGATCATCGCGGACGAGGGCTCCGAGGTGCACTACGTGGAGGGGTGCTCGGCGCCGGTGTACTCCACCGACTCGCTCCACTCGGCGGTGGTCGAGCTGGTGGCGCTGGAGGGGTCCCGCATCACCTACACCACCATCCAGAACTGGTCGAACAACGTCTACAACCTCGTGACCAAGCGGGCGCGGGCCGAAGCCGAAGCACACGTGGCGTGGATCGACGGCAACATCGGGTCGCGCCTCACGATGAAGTACCCGTCGGTGTACCTCATGGGCCCCAAGGCTTCGGGAGAGGTCCTGTCCGTCGCCTATGCCGGCCCGGGCCAGCACCAAGACGCAGGGGCGAAGATGGTCCACGCCGCTCCCGAGACGACCTCGACCATCGTGTCGAAGTCGATCTCCAAGGACGGCGGCCTGTCGACGTACCGCGGCCTGGTTCGAGTGGAAGAAGGGGCGAAGCACGCCAAGAGCTTCGTCCGCTGTGACGCCCTCATCCTCGACGAGGAGTCGACGTCGGAGACCAAGCCGTACATGGAGGTGGCCGAGCGCGACGCCCAGATCGGGCACGAGGCGACGGTGTCCAAGGTGGGCGAAGACCAGCTCTTCTACCTCATGAGCCGCGGGCTCTCCGAGAGCCAGGCCATGAGTATGATCGTCAACGGCTTCATCGAGCCCGTCGTCCGCACGCTACCCATGGAGTACGCGGTGGAGTGGAGTCGGCTCATCGAGCTGCAGATGGAGGGTGCAGTCGGCTGATCGGGTCGGGCTCTGCCCGGCGCCTCCGCTCAGCCTGCCGAGGAGAGGAGGCGGGTGCTGTGCCCATGCGTGAGGGGTGCAAGCACTTCCAGAGCCGCTCGTACGACACCGGTGAGGTGGTCCGGTTCTGTGAGCTCGACCTCGCTCCCGAAGCGCCCTGGCGCTGTCCCGACGACTGTGCGTCCTACGTGCCGCGCTTGGCGGACGTGGGATGGCAGCACGGAAGTCTGGTCGAGCCCGCCATCGAGGACGAACCCGGCCCCGGAGGGCCCGACGTCGTCCGGCTGCTCGAAGAGGCGTCGGACATCGTCGACGCCGTGGTGCCCCAGACACTGGCCGAGGTGCAACGCGAAGAGCGGAGCAAAGAGAGCAGCAAGGATCGCGGCCGCCGGTGGTGGCGCCGCCGCTCACCCTGAGGCGGGGCGCCCCCCTCGGGCGGCACCGGTCGACGGCGCGGTGATCATCGGCCCCTGAACACCGGGGGTCGTTTCTCCATGAAGGCGGTCATGGCCTCGACCAGGTCGTCGGACCCGAGGAAGCCGGCGTTCCACGTCGCCACGTAGTCGAGGCCGTCGGCCACCGATCGGTCCTCACAGGCGCGCAGCACGGCCTTTGTTCCTTGCACGGCCAGGGGCGAGTTGGCGGCGACCTCAGCGGCGAGCTGGCGCGCCGCGGCCAGCGCCGCCTCGGCGTCGGGCGCCACGTCGTTCACGAGACCGATATCCCTGGCCCGCGCCGCGGTGATGTCCTTGCCCGTGAGGGCCAGCTCAGCGACGTGGCCCTTACCGATGATGCGGGGCAGCCGCTGCAGGCTCCCGAGGTCCGCGACGATGGCCACCTTGGTCTCTCTGACCGAGAACACGGCGTCGGCGCTCGCCACCCGCATGTCACAGGCCGAGACGACGTCGACGCCACCCCCGATGCAGTACCCGTGGATGGCGGCGATGACGGGCTTCGGGCAATCGGCCACCGAGGTCACCGAGGACTGCATGCGAAGGACGCCCTGTCGGGCCGTGACCGCCCGCGCCGCCATGGAGGGCGCTGACGGCGGTCCGGCGCCGTTCCCGTCCTGCGAGCCATGGCCGCCGTCGGGGCCCTCGCCGTCGGGGCCCCCGGTGAGCATCCCTGCCATCGCCTTGAGGTCGAGGCCCACGCTGAAATGCGGTCCCCGGGCCGCGATGACCACGGCGCGCACGGCGCGGTCGTCCGACAGCTCGTTCATCGCCAGGGGCAGGTCGTGCCAGAAGGCCGGCCCCATGGCGTTGCGGGCCTCGGGCCGGTCGAGCCACAGCGTGGCGACGGCGCCGTCGCGTTCGATGGAGAGCACGTCGTAGTCGGGCATGCACGCCACACTACGACCCCGCACCGTGCCCACCGGCGGGATTCGCCCCGAGGGCCCTGCGCCGACGGCGCCGTCTCGGAGGAGGGGGGCGGTTGCCCCGGTAGGATCGGAGGGTCCTCGCCGTGCCGAGCCATCTTCGTCGCGGCCCGTCGTGCGACCCCTGTTCGTTGTGAGAGAGGTAGACCCCTGAGCACCTTCACCGCCGAGGCGTCCTCGGCACTTGGCGGCCCGTCCTGGCTGGTACGGCGGAGGGCCGAGGCCTGGGAGCGGTTCTCGGCCTCGAGCATCCCCACCGAGGCCGACGAGGTGTGGCGCTACAGCGGGATCGACGCCTTCGACTTGGAGGCCTTCGCCCCGACCCCCACGCCGGCGCCGGCGGGGCTCGACTCGGCCCTGGCGACGGCTCGACGCCTGGCCGACTCACTCGGGCCCCGTGCCGGCCTCGTCGTGACCCGCAACGGCACGATCGAAGCGATCGAGCTGGCTCCCTCGGCGCCCGAGTCGTTGGCGATCGGCTCCGCCCGCGATGCGTCGGGAGTCGCCCTCGACCCCGCGGCACTGGGCTTGCTCGCACCGGGGCGCGACGCCTTCGGCGCACTGCACGACGCCTTCGTCACCGATGTCGTCCACGTGAGCGTGGCGACCAAGACCGTCGTCTCCGACCCGGTCGTCGTGGTGCATCTCGTCGATCCCGGCGCCGAGGAGGGACGCGGCGTCTCGGTGTTCCCTCGGACCTTGGTCGACCTCGGCTCGTCGTCAGAGGCGGGGATCATCGAGCTCACCGCGCCCGACGTGATCGGTGCGGCACTGCCTGCCGGCGACGAGTCGCAGGCCACGCCGATGCCGACTCTCGTGGTGCCGGTGACCGAACTTCGCGTCGCAGACGCCGCCCACCTCCGGTACGCCAATCTGCAGGTCCTGGGCCAAGGCACCACCTCCATCGCCGTGCAGGCGAGCAGTGTGGGGCGCGACGCCAGCCTGCAGTCGTTCACCGCCGGCCTGGGCGGTCGTTACGCGCGGGTGCGGACCGATTCCGACCTGGTCGGCCAAGCCGGACGCACGTCGCTGCTCGCCGCCTACCTGGGCACGGGCGACCAGGTCCACGACTTCCGGACGTTGCAGGACCATCACGCCCCCCGCACCGAGAGCCAATTGCTCTTCAAAGGGGCGGTGGCGGACACCGCCCACTCGGTCTACAGCGGCCTGATCCGGATCCGAAAGGGGCGCGCGGGGCCAACGCGTTCCAGACGAACCACAACCTCGTGCTGTCCGAGGGTGCCCATGCGGATTCGGTGCCCAATCTCGACATCGACGAGAACGACGTGCGCTGCAGCCACGCGTCGACGGTGGGCCCCATCGACGAGGAGCAGCGGTACTACCTCGAGACCCGCGGGATCGCCCCCGCCGTGGCTGAACGGCTCATCGTCCTGGGTTTCTTCTCGGACCTCGCCGGTCGGGCCCCGTTCCCCGGGGTGGGTCGGTGGGTGGAGGACGCAGTGCGCCGGCGCATGGCGGGCCGACTGTCGGTCCCGGAGGCGACCGATGGGTGAGGTCGTCCGTCTGTGCGGTCGTGACGAGCTGTCGTCGGGGGCGGCCCGTCGCTTCGACATCGGCGCGCACCGGATCGCGCTGGTGCGCATCGAAGACGACTTCTACGCCATCGGCGACGTCTGCAGCCACGAGGACTACTCGCTCTCGGAAGGCGACGTGCTGGTCGAGGCGTGCGAAATCGAGTGTTGGAAGCACGGGTCGATGTTCGACCTGCGGACGGGCGAGCCCCGGTCGTTGCCGGCGACCAAGCCTGTCCCGGTGTACGCGGTGCGCCTCGACGGCGACGACGTGATGGTGGAGCTCCCGTGAGCGACGCGGGCGCCGTGCGGTCGACGGGGTCGGACCACGGGCACGAGCTCGTCATCAGTGGCCTGCGGGCCGGGGTGGCCGGGCTGGAGGTACTCACCGGCGTCGACCTGGTCGTCCGAGGCGGTGAGGTCCACGCTGTCATGGGACCGAACGGCTCGGGCAAGAGCACGCTCGCGCACGTCCTGATGGGCAAGCCCGGCTACCAGGTCCTGGGCGGCGCGGTGACGCTCGACGGCGAGGACCTCCTCCGACTGCCGCCCTTCGAGCGCGCCCGCCTGGGGTTGTTCCTCGCCCCGCAGGACCCCATCGAGGTCCCCGGGGTGGGACTGCACCAGGTGCTCACCGAAGCGCTGGCCGGGCGCGGCATCGGCTCCGACGACGCGGTGCCGTCACTCGACGCGCGGGCGCGGGCCGAAGCCCAACGCGTGGGGCTCGAGACCCGCCTGTTGGACCGGCCCCTCAACGTCGACCTCTCCGGAGGCGAGCGCAAGCGGAGCGAGACGCTGCAGATGGCCGTGTTGCAGCCGAGCATCGCCGTGCTCGACGAGCTCGACTCGGGCATCGACATCGACGGGTTGCGCGACGTGGCCCGACGTGTGCGCGAGGGCGTGGAGGAATGGGGGCTCGGCGTCCTGGCCATCACCCACTACCGCCGCCTGCTGTCGGTGTTGCAACCCGACATGGTGCACGTGCTCGTGCGGGGTCGCATCGTGGCCAGCGGGGGCCCGGAGCTGGCCGAGGAGCTCGAGCGCACGGGGTACGGCGCCTTCGAGACCGCCGCACGAGCACGCGACGGTGATCGGCCAAACTGATTCGTCAGTCAGTAACGTCGGCGGTACCATGACCGCGGCCCAGCCCCGTGGTTCGACGCAGGAGGCCGACCGTGCGTTTCTTCAGCTTCCACCTGATGCCGTACCCGGACCTCCCTCCCGACTACGACGGGCCGGCCTGGATCACGTGTCCGAACGAACTGTTCGACCCGCGACTCGGTGGCGAGCTCTACAACCGCTACATCGACGAGCTGGTCCATGCCGAGGAGCTCGGCTTCGACGGCGTGTGTGTCAATGAACATCACCAGAACGCGTACGGCATCATGCCGTCTCCGAACCTGATCGCATCCATCCTCGCCCGCCTGACGTCGCGCGTGCGCATCGCGGTGGTGGGCAACGCCCTGCCGCTCTACGACCCCCCGACGCGCGTGGCCGAAGAGTTCGCCATGATCGACTGCATCAGCGGCGGACGGCTCATCGCGGGGATGGTGGTGGGAGGGGGCCCGGAGTACTACTCGTTCTCGTTGAACCCCGCCCATGCGCGCGAGCGCTTCGCCGAGGCCCACGACCTGATCCTGCGGGTATGGACCGAGCCGGGGCCGTTCGAGTTCACGGGGAAGCACTACAAGCTCCGTTATGTGAACTCGTGGCCCCGGCCCATCCAGCAGCCCCATCCCGAGATCTGGATCCCAGGGGTCGGATCCCTCGAGACCCTGGAGTTCGTGGCGAAGCACCACTACGCCTACATGGGGATTCCCTACTTCCACATCAGCGTGTTCGAGCGCATGTTCGCCATGCTGCGCGAGGCATGCCAGAAGGAGGGCTACGACGCCGACCCGCTGCAACTGGGATGGCTCGTGCCGATCTTCGTGGCGGAGACCGACGCCGAAGCGAGGCGTCGTTACGAGGAGCACTTCTGGTATTTCGTGCGTCGCCTCCTGCCGGGCATCAACATCTCCCCGCCCGGGTACACCTCGGTCCGCTCGGTCGAGAACATCATCAAGAACGCCGGCACGTTCGCTCTCAACCTCACATCGTGGGAGGAGGTGGTGCAAGGCCAGTACGCCATCGTCGGATCCCCCGAGACCGTCACCGAGCTCCTGGCCGCCAACATCGAACGGCTCGGCGTGGGGAACCTGCTCGGCCTGTTCCAGTTGGGCACGCTTCCGGCGGCCGAGACGCGCCAGAGCCTCGATCTCTTCGCCACCGAGGTGATGCCCAAGCTGCGCGCCTCGTTCCCGGGCGCGCCGTCGACCGGCGCGTCGGTCCCGACCTCGGCGACGTCGACGTCATGACCACCCTGGCGCGCGGCACCCTGGACAGCGCCGTGGGCGCCATCGAGGTCTACCGCGGCGGTCGGGGCGGCCCCGCCCCTCTCGTCTACCTGCATTCGGCCCAAGGCGAGACGCCGGGCATGGTCATGCTGGAGCACCTGGCCGAGACGCGCCTCGTGGTCGCGCCGCTGTTCCCCGGGTTCGGGGACTCCGAAGGGCTCCAGCGGATCGACGACATCGAGGACGCCGCCTTCCATCTTCTCGACGTGCTCGACCGTCTGGACCTGCCGTGGTGCGACATCGTCGGCTTGTCGCTCGGAGGATGGATGGCAGCCGAGCTGGCCGTGCGATGGCCCGAGCGCGTGCGCCGCATGGTGCTCGTGAACGCGGTCGGTCTGTACGTGCCGGACGCGCCGATCACCGAGATCTTCGGCCGCACGCCGTCGGAGCTGGCCACCGAGCTCTTCGCCGATCCGGAGTTCCCCATCGCCCAGCTCATGCGGGCCATGGACGCCATGGAGGCCGACCCGTCGCAGATCCCCTTCGACATGGTGCGACCTGTCCTGCAGGCCATGGCGGCCACGGCCAAGGTCGGGTGGAACCCCTACCTCCACGACCCCAAGTTGCTCGGTCGCCTGGGCCGTGTCAGCGCGCCGACACTGGTCGTCCACGCCCGTCAGGACGGCATCGTGCCCCGGGCCCACGCCGAGGCGTACCGGTCGGCCATCCCCCATGCCACGCTGGTGGACCTCGACGACGTCGCCCACCTGGCGCCGCTCGAGCGGCCCGACGATGTGGCCAAGGTCGTGCTCGAGCACCTGGACAACTGACGGCGACGACGCACGCGGCACCCTGAAACCGCCGCGCTCCGCGCGCGGCATGGCGTGCGGCGCGTGGCGATGTGATGCGTGGCGACGTGGCGCCGCCGAGACGCGCTGGTACCGTCTTTCGACATGGCCCGCCGTCCCCCTCGCGGTACGGACGCGGAGAAAGGCCAACTCATCGGCCACGCCCGGCTCGATCCTGTGGCCGGCGCGCCCGAGGAGCGGCCGCCGGGCCGCCGGGGCCTCGAGGCGTTGGGTGACGAGATCGACAGCTCGGCCCGGGCTCCGGGCGACACCGACCGTGGCGCCACGCCAGCCGCAGCAAGCGCCGCCGCGGACGCTGCACCGGGGCCCGGTGGCGGGGATTCCGGCGTCGCCCCCGACACCGCCGCCCCCCCCACGGTTCGCCCGCCCGGACGCCGAGGGAAACGACGCCAGCGCAGCCGGGGCGAGAGGGTGATCCGGTGGGTGGTGCTCGTCGTCGTGGTCCTGCTCGCGATCTCGGGCTCGGTGTACGGCTACTTGTGGTACCGACTCGGACAGATCAAGTCGGTCTCGTGCTCGACGTGCGCCGCGCTGGCCCCCGGCGCCGCCTACAACGTCCTCATCGTCGGGTCGGACTCCCGCGCCGGGGACACCGGTGCCGCCGCCAAGGCCTTCGGGAGCGCGTCGGCCGTCGGCGGCCAACGCAGCGACACGATCAAGATCCTCCACGTGGACCCGGCCGCGGACAGCGCAGAGATCCTCTCGATCCCGAGGGACACCTACGTGTCGCTCTCGGGCATGCCCTCGGGCACGGGGTTGGCGACCGACAACAAGATCAACACCGCCTTCAACAGTGGGCCCGACCCGCTCATCCAGACCATCGAGAACACCTTCGGCATCCCCATCAACCATTTCGTGGTCACGAGCTTCGACGGCGTGATCGACCTCGTCCAGGCGGTCGGGGGCATCACCTTGAACTTCCCGTACCCCGTGCGCGACAACGACGACGGGAACAACAACTCCGGACTCGACATCACCCATGCCGGATGCCAGACCTTGAACGGCACCATGGCACTCGCCCTGGCACGATCGCGGTATTACGAGTACGAGGTCCGACCCGGGTACTGGGAGTACGACGGCAGCGGCGACCTCGGGCGCATCCAACGGCAGAACGTCGTCATCGAGGCTGTGATCGACAAAGCCCGGTCCTCGAGTTACAACCCGTTGAAGGTGAACGCCTTCCTCAGCTCGATCGTCCACGACATCACCAAGGACGACGGGATGTCCACGTCGACACTGATCTCACTGGCGCAGCGCTACCACGCGTTTTCCGGGTCGGCGCTCAAGACCCTGACCCTGCCGACCGAAGGGGCGAGCTCGTCTTCGGCGGGGGACGTGGAGGTTGTCCAGGAGCCCGCGGCCAGCGAGATGATCGCGCAGTTCCTCGGTACGGCGCCGGGACCGATCGTGACGCCACCGCTCGACGCCTATGGGTCTCCGGTCACCGTGCCCCCCACGACGTCGACCGTCCCGACGCGCCCCGGCGCCACAGCCCAGCCCTCGCCCACCACGTCGGTGCCGGGCACGGGACCGTTCAATCCCACCCCGTGCTGAGCGCGCCGGCGCTGTCAGACGCTCGGCGTCGCGGTCTGCTCGGCCTCGTCGAGACCCTGCGCCAGGGTGTTCCACGAGAGCGTGGCGCACTTGATGCGAACCGGGAACTTGACGACTCCTTGCAGCGCGGCCAGCTCCCCCAGTGACTCCGGGTCCGCCACCGCGTCGGGGCCGTCGTCGCCGGTCCCGTTGGCCGACCCCGTGGTCTCGTGGCCGTCGCCGAGCCGTGCCTCGTGGACCGACATCATGGCCTTGAAGGTGCGGATCAAGCCGCGCGCTTCGGCCACGGTCTTGCCTTTGACCGCGGCCGACATGAGCGATGCCGACGACTGGCTGATCGAACAGCCCTGGCCGGCGAAGCGGATGTCGGTGACCGTGCCGTCCTGGACCTGCACATAGACGACGACCTCGTCGCCACACAGCGGGTTGAACCCCTCGACACGTTGCGCCGGGGGCGCGGGCAACTCGCCCCGGTTGCGGGGGCTTCGGTAGTGGTCGAGGATGATCTCGCGGTAGAGGTCTTCCAGACCTGGCATGGGCTCCTCGTCGTTCGGGACTCGATCGCCGCCCAACGACGGCGGGCGATCTGGTGTGGCATCGCTACGCGAACAGGGTACCGGCCTCGGCGATCGCGTCGGCCAGGGCGTCGACGTCCGACTCGTCGTTGTAGAGGTAGAACGAGGCCCGCGCCGTGGCATTGACGCCCATCCGGCGCATCAACGGCTTGGCGCAGTGGTGGCCGGCCCGGACGCAGACCCCGGCCTGGTCGAGCACCTGGGCCAGGTCGTGGGGGTGGACGTCGCGATACGCCAGCGACAGGACACCACCGCGCTCGGCCGTACCGGCCGGGCCGAAGATCGTCAGGTCGTCGCCGAAGCGCTCCTCCAGCACCGCTTGCGCGTACGCGGTGAGCTCGACCTCATGCGCACGGATGGCGTCGAGACCCACCGACTCGATGTAGGTCACCGCCGCCCCCAACCCGACGGCCTCGGCGATCGGGGGGGTGCCTGCCTCGAACTTCCAGGGCAGGACGTTGGGCGTGAACCCGTCGCGGCGGACGTCGTGGATCATCCCCCCACCGCCCAGGAACGGTGGCATCGCCTCGAGCAGGTCACGTCGACCCCACAGGACCCCGATGCCGGTGGGCCCGAGCATCTTGTGGGCGCTGAACGCAAGGAAGTCACAACCGAGCTGGCTGACGTCGGTGGGGAGGTGAGGCACTGATTGGGCGCCGTCGGCGAGCACCAAGGCACCGGACCGGTGCGCGGCCTCGGCGATCTGGCTGAAGGGCGTGATGGTCCCGAGCACGTTCGACATGGTCGTGCAGGCCACGAGCTTCACGCCGTCGAGCAGTCGGTCGAGGTCGGAGAGGTCGAGGCGGTAGTCCTCGTCGATGCCGATCCACCGGAGTTCGATGCCGCGCTCTTCGGCCAGCATGAGCCAGGGGACGATGTTGGCGTGGTGCTCCATGTCGGTGAGCAGCACGACATCGCCGCGGCCGAGATTGGAGCGGGCCCAGGTGGCGGCGACGAGGTTGATCGCCTCCGTGGCGTTCTTGGTGAAGATCACCTCGTGCTCGGGATCGCCGGCACCGATGAGCCGGCCCACAGCCATGCGGGCCGCTTCGTAGAGACGGTCCGCCTCCTCGGCGATCGTGTAGACCCCACGGTGCACGTTGGCGTGGGTGGTCTGGTAGTAGGTGTCCATGGCGTCGAGGACGCTCTGGGGGCGTTGGGCCGACGCGGCCGAGTCGAGGTAGACGATCCGGTGCCCGTGGACGGTGCGGCCGAGCAGGGGGAAATCGCCCTTGAGCTTGGAGAAGTCGACATCGGTGCAGAGGCCGGTCCGCAACGTCGGCGTCTCGTTCGCGTCGGTTCGGGGGTTCGTCACGGTCACCTCCGCCAGGGCTCGTAGCCCTCGGCTTCGAGCCGCTGCGCCAGGTTCGGCCCGCCGCTCTCCACGATCCTGCCGTCGACGAGCACGTGCACGACGTCGGGACGGAGCAGCTCCAAGATGCGCGTGTAGTGCGTCACCAGGAGCACCCCGAGCGACGGGCGCTCGCCCCGCACGGCCTGGACGCCGTCGGCGACGATGCGCAGGGCGTCGATGTCGAGGCCGGAGTCGGTCTCGTCGAGCACGGCCAGCTCCGGTTCGAGCATGGCCATCTGCAAGATCTCGTTGCGCTTCTTCTCACCTCCGGAGAACCCTTCGTTGAGGTGGCGTTCGCCGAACGCGGGGTCCATGCCCAGTCGTTGCATCCACTCGAGCATCGTCAACCTGACCTCGAGCACCGACCGGTCCTCACCGACGCGCCCGGAGACTGCCTGGCGCAAGAATTGGATCACCGGGACGCCGGCGATCTCCTCGGGGTACTGAAAGGCGAGGAACATCCCGGCCTTGGCCCGCACGTCGGTCGGCCACGATGTGACGTCCTCGCCCCGGAACCTGATCGCACCCGAGGTGACCCGGTACGAGGGGTTGCCGAGCAGGGTGCTGGCCAGGGTCGACTTGCCCGAGCCGTTGGGGCCCATGAGGGCGTGGAGCTCGCCTTCGCCCAGCGCCAGGTCCACCCCACGCAGGATCTCGGTGTCGTCGACGGCCACGTGCAGGCCCTCGATCTCCAGAAGCGGGGTCACGGCGGCAGTCTACCGTCGCGCCGAGATTTTCACTACGGCCGTAGTGGCAATCATCGAGCCGCGATCCGCGGCGGGCCGAGCCCGCCCGACACCCGGGGAACGCTCCGACCAGGTCATTCGGTTGTCGACTCCCGTCCGGTAGCGTCCCCCCGGTGAGTGATCCGTGGACCTTCAGCGGAAAGGTGGCAGGCCTGGGCCAGGCCGGCGGCGCCGTCACCTTGGTGGACGAGTCCACCTTCACCATCAGCGGCCGCGAAGGCGATGTCGTCACTCCTTCGGCCGAGGGGCTGTTCGTCCGGGACACCCGGATCCTGTCCCGCTTCGAGCTTCGGGTCAACGGGGCGAGGCCCGAGGCGTTGGCCGTGGTCTCCGACGACCCGTTCTCGGCCACGTTCGTCTCGCGCTGCCCACCGCGCCCGGGGCTGGCCGACTCCACCCTCATGGTGTTCCGCCGCCGCTACGTGGGTCAGGGGATGCGTGAGGACCTCGTCATCCGGAACTTCGGCGACGAGCCCACGTTCTGCTCGGTAGAGCTGTTCCTCGACACCGACTTCGCCGACCTCTTCGCCGTCAAAGAAGGGCGGTTCGGCAACTCCGACGGCGACATCGCCCGCGAGCACAGAGACGCCCAGCTCGAGTTCTCGTACCGCCGGGGGACGGTCAGCCGTGGACTGGTCGTCCACCTGTTCCCGACGCCGGCACTGGTCTCCGACGACCTCGTCAGCTTCGAGGCCATCGTCCCCGAGCACGGCGAGTGGACGGGGTGCCTGGAGTTCCACCCGGTGATCGAGGGCAAGTCCGTCGACCCCCGGTATCTCTGTGGCCAGCCCGTGGACCGGGCCGCCCCCGCCGAGCGACTGGCCAAGTGGCGCCGACAGGTGCCGCAGGTCGAGACCGACCACGACGGGTTGCGCACGACCATCGCCTCGAGCGCGGAGGATCTGGGAGCGCTGCGCATCTTCGACCCCGACTACCCCGAGCGCGTCGTCCTGGCGGCGGGAGCACCGTGGTTCATGACGGTGTTCGGCCGCGACTCGATCATCACGTCGTGGATGGCACTGCTCGTCGACCCCGACCTCGCGCTCGGGGTCCTGCAGACCCTGGCCCGCTTCCAGGGCGAGAACATCGATCCCCGCAGCGAGGAGCAGCCCGGCCGCATCCTCCACGAGATGCGTTTCGGTGACGCGCCGTCGCTGTCGCTGGGCGGCGGGAGCATCTACTACGGGACGGCCGATGCCACGCCGCTGTTCGTCATGCTCCTCGGTGAGCTGCGGCGCTGGGGTCTGGCCCGCGAGGTGGTGGACGAGTTGCTGCCCAATGCCGAGCGCGCCCTCGAATGGATCGAGAACCACGGGGACCTCGACGGTGACGGCTACGTGGAGTACCAACGCATGACCGACCGAGGGCTCGCCAACCAGGGCTGGAAGGACTCGGCCGACGGGATCCGCTATCGCGACGGAACGATCGCGCACGCGCCGATCGCCCTGTGCGAGGTCCAGGCCTACGTCTACAGCGCGTATCTGGCGCGCGCCCACTTCGCCCGTGAAGCCGGCGACGAGGCCACGTTCGAGCGATTCCGGTCCAAGGCGACCCGGTTGAAGACGGAATTCAATCGGGATTTCTGGCTCGAGGACCGGGGCTGGTTCGCCGTCGGCCTCGACGCCGACAAACGCCCCATCGACTCGCTCACCTCCAACATCGGCCATTGCATGTGGACGGGGATCGTCGACCAGGACAAGGCCCGCATCGTCGCCAAGCAGCTGATGTCACCGGAGATGAGCACGGGCTGGGGCATCCGGACGTTGGCGTCCTCGATGGGCGGGTACAACCCGATGAGCTATCACTGCGGGTCGGTGTGGCCCCATGACACCGCCATCGTGGCGGCGGGACTGGCTCGCTACGGGTTCATGGACGATGCCCTGAAGCTCATCGGCTCGCTGCTCGACGCCGCGCTCAGCCTGGGCGGGCGTCTGCCCGAGCTCTACTGCGGGTTGGACCGCGGCGAATTCTCCTCTCCGGTGGGCTACCCGACCTCGTGCTCGCCTCAGGCGTGGGCGGCGGCGTCCCCGTTGCTGTGTCTGCGCACCATGCTCCGTCTCGACCCCTGGGTTCCCTACGGCAAGACCTGGTTGTCGCCGATGCTGCCCGAGGGTATGAAGCACCTCAAGGTGGCGGGGATCCCGCTCGCGGGGTCGCGCGTGACCGTCGAGGTCGACGGCGACGACGTCGAGGTGACAGGTCTCCCCCCCGAGGTGGCGCTCATCACCGAGCCCCGCCACCCCGCCACCTCGGTCTGATCGGTCGCGCCCGCGGCGTGGGAGCGGGGCGGCTGCACGCCCCCGGCGTCGAGCCTCAGCCGCCGGGCAGGGTGTGCAGGCCGTCGACCGAACCCAGTACCGCATGGACGACGTGGGTCTGCTGGGCACCCAGCGGGACGACGTTGTCGACGACCTGGCTGCCCGCCGCGGTCGTCCCGCAGGCAGGATCGAAGGGGACGCGCGCCACCACCTGGATCGAACCGGCTCCGGGGCCGGGGAGCTCGGTCCATCCGAAGTAGGTGCTGCACGCCGGCAGCGTCACGTGCACCGCGGTGCTGGTCGGGCCGACGGCCTGCCAGGGGACCGAGACGAGCTCGTCGGGGCGGCTGACGTTGGGAGCCAGGACGGGACCACCGCACGAGGCAGGGCCGCGGCTCGTGTAGGCGATGGCGCTGCGGCCCGTTTCCGCGTCGAGGACGACAGCGACGTACCGCGTCGGACCTCCGCTCGAGCGGCCCGACGCCGATGGGCAGTTCGCCCCCCAGGCGATCCCCACCCAGGCCAGACGGTGGTCGTAGCGGGGTAGGGGCGGCGCCGTCGGTGCCATCGGTGCCGGGATCGTTGTCGAGCTCGTCGATGTCGTCGCGTCCGGCGCGCTGCTCGTGCCCGACGCGCTGCTCGTGCCCGACGCGCTGCTCGTGCCCGAAGGAGCCGTCGAGGTTGATGGTGCAGTCGCCGTCGTCGCCGTCGAGGCGCTCGTGGTCGTGCGCGCCGTCGTGGTCGTGGTCGGGGCCGTCGCCGTGGTGGTGCTCGATCCGGTGGTGCTCGGTACGTCGGGTGAGATCGTCGTCCGGCCGAGACCGAGGACGGCGAATCGGAAGGCACCGTCCACGGCATCGGCGGCACGGAACAGCGCCTGGGCTCGGGCCGCCGACAGGGGCGGGCGCGCCTTGCCGGCCGGATCGACGACCAGGTTCCCGTCGTCGAGCTCGACCTGCGTGACGAAGCGTCCCCGCACCACCGATGACAGCAAGGGTGGTTGTGCCACGGCTCGGGGCCGGGGTGTGGTGGCGCACGAGCTGAGGTATCCGGCCACGACGACCAGTGCCAGGGCGCGACACAATCTGGGCCCGGGTCGCATGGCCCCCAGTCTGCCCGCACCCCGGCGTTAGGCTGCGGCAATGGCGCCCGATGTCGCTTCGCACGGGGCGTCGGCGAGCGGCCCCGACCAGGTCTTCGTGCTCGCCGTGGACCTCGGGACGGGGGGGCCCAAGGTGGCGGTGGTCTCGCCCCGGGGCAGGATCGCCGCCAGTGCGGCCGAGCCCGTCGAATTGCGCCTCCTGCCGGGCGGTGGCGCCGAGCAGGACCCCGCCGCGTGGTGGTCCGCCATCGTGGCGGCGTCGCGCCGGGCCCTGGAGGAGTCGTCGGTGAGCCCGTCGAGTGTGGTGGGCGTGGGGTGCACGGCCCAGTGGTCGGGGACCGTGGCCGCAGACAGAGAAGGCACGCCGTTGCGCCCCGCCGTGATCTGGATGGACTCCCGAGGCAGCGCCGCCATGCGACGACAGATGGCGGGCCCCGTCAGCGTGCTCGGGTACGACGTCCGCAAGATCCAGCGCTGGATCCGGCTCACCGGCGGGGCGCCGAGCCAGTCCGGGAAGGATCCGACCGCCCACATCCTCTGGATCCGTGAGGCCGAGCCCGATGTCTATCGCGCCACGTTCAAATTCCTCGAGCCCGTGGACTGGCTGAACCAGCGACTCACGGGCCGCTTCTCCGCGTCGTACGACTCGATCGCGGCCCACTGGGTCACCGACAACAGGGACATCAATTCGATCGACTATGACCAGTCGCTGCTGCACATGTCGGGGCTCGAGCGCGCCAAGCTGCCCGACATCGTCCCCTCGGCCACGGTCATGGGAACACTGCGGGCCGACGTGGCGCAGGAGCTCGGCCTGCCGGCGGGCATCCCGGTCGTGACGGGGACCGGTGACGTCCATTCGGCCGCGGTGGGGTCCGGTGCGGTGTCGGACTTCGACGGCCACCTCTATATCGGGACCTCGTCGTGGATCTCGTGTCACGTGCCGTTCAAGAAGACCGACGCGTTCAAGAACGTGGCATCCATCCCCGCTGCCATCCCGGGTCGCTACATGGTCGCCGACGAGCACGAGACGGCGGGCGCCTGCCTCACGTTCCTGGCCGAGAACGTCCTGTTCGACGGCAAGGGGCCCCATCCCGGCACGGGGGGCAACGTGTACCGGTACTTCGACGACGTGGCGGCCACCGTCGCACCCGGGGCGCACGGGGCCATGTTCACCCCCTGGCTCAACGGGGAGCGCTCCCCGGTGGACGATCACACCATCCGGGGCGGATTCCACAACCTGTCGCTGTCGACCTCTCGGGCCGACCTCGTGCGTGCCGTGTACGAAGGGGTGGCGCTCAACAGCCGGTGGCTGCTCGGCGCGGTGGAACGGTTCGTCGGTCGACAGTTCGACACGCTGGCGTTCATCGGCGGAGGTGCCAATTCCGACGTCTGGTCCCAGATCCACGCCGATGCCATGGGTCGTCGCATCCGTCAGGTCGAGGACCCGGTGTTGGCCAACGTCCGGGGAGCGGGGCTGCTGACGCTCTTGGCGCTCGGCCGCATCGGCGTCGACGAGATCCCGGCGTTGGTGGAGGTGGGCCGCACGTTCGAGCCCGACCCCGGGGCGGGGCAGGTCTACGAAGACCTGTACCGCGAGTTCGTGAATCTCTACAAGCAGACCAAGGACATCCACCGGAGACTGAACCGCTTCTGACCTCGGTCGGACGCGAGGTGCGACAGCATCGCGGCGGTCGATCAGATGCGTTCGAAGTTCCGGCTCAGCTCCCAGTCGGTGACGGTCTGGTTCGCTCGGGCCCACTCCTGTCGAGCAGTGTTGAGCAGGTGATAATGCACGTCGTCGCCGAAGGCGTGGGCCGCGATGGGCGACGCGCCGAGCTCGTCGATGGCCTCGACCAGCGTGCTCGGGACGCGAGGAACGTCGGAGGCGTCGTACGCGTTGCCCTCGAAGGGCGGTGGGAGCTCGAGCTCCTGCTCGACACCCCACAGGCCCGCCGCGAAGATGCCGGCCAACGCGAGGTAGGGATTGACGTCGGCACCAGGGATGCGGCATTCGACCCGTCGGCCGACGTGGCGGCCCACGAGCCGGAAGCCACACGTGCGATTGTCCACGCCCCATACCGCGGCCGTGGGCGCCCAGGATCCCGGGACGTAGCGCTTGTAGGAGTTGACGTACGGCGCCCAGAGCCACGTCATCTGGCGGGCGCCCGCGAGGAGGCCGGCGACGAAGTGCCTCCCCACGTCCGACAGCCGTGACGGCGCCTCCTCGCCCCACATCAACGGGTCGCCGGACGCCGCGTCCCAGATGCTGGCGTGGATATGGCACGACGAGCCCACCTCGCCCATCGACCACTTGGCCATGAACGACGCGGAGCGGCCGCACTGGTCGGCGATCTCCTTCACGCCGTTCTTGAAGACGAGGTGCCGATCGGCGACCTCCATGGCCCGCCCGTAGGTGACGTTGACCTCGTGCTGACCGCGGCCGGCCTCGCCCTTGGAGAACTCGACGGGGATGCCGGCCGCCACCATCTCGTTGCGGATCCGTCGCAGGACGTACTCCTCGCGTGACGTCTGCAGGAGTTGGTAGTCCTCGATGGTCGACACGTGCGGATGGAGGTCGCGCCATCCTTGGGCGGCCGCCTCTTCGAACGTCTCGCGGAAGAGGTAGAACTCGAGCTCGGTCGCGCACCGGATGTCCAGGCCCATCTGGCGTGCCCGCTCGATCTGGCGGCCGAGGATCCGTCGAGGGGAGACCTCGACCGGGGTGCCGTTGCTGTCCACAACGTCGCACACCACCATGGCCGAGCCGTCGAGCCACGGCAGGGCTCGTAGCGTGGTGAGGTCCGGCACCGCCACCACGTCGCCGTACCCCGTGTCCCAGTTGGCGAAGCGGTATCCGGGGAGCGGCTCCATGTCCACGTCCACGGCCAGCAGGTAGTCGCACGCCTCGATGCCGTGGTCGAGCACGTGCTCGAGGAAGAAGCTGCCGGTGACGCGCTTGCCGACCGGACGCCCCTGCATGTCGGGGAACGCCACCACCACCGTGTCGATGGTTCCTTCGCTGATGCGCTTGGTCAGCTCGTCGCGGTCCAGCATGCTCCGCACCATGGCACGGAGCAGGGTCCGCGTCCAGCACGTCGATGCAGTGGGGGCGACTACTCCGGGGTGACGTAGGCCGCGGTGATCCCGCCGTCGACGACGAGGGCCGAGCCCGTCATGAACGACGACTCGTCCGATGCCAGGAACAGCGCGGCGCGGGCAACCTCCTCGGGACGGCCGAGGCGACCCATGGGAATGTGGACGAGCCGCCGCTGGCGGCGCTCGGGATCGGCGAGCAGCTCCTCGAGCAGCGGGGTCTCGATGGGGCCTGGACACAGGGCGTTGGCCCGGATCCCTGTGCGGGCGTACTCCACCGCCAGCTCGCGGGTGAAGGCCAGGACGCCGCCTTTCGACGCCGTGTAGGCGACCTGTGCTGTCGCCGCGCCCATGAGAGCCACGAACGACGCCACGTTCACGATCGACCCACCCCCCGAGTCGATCATGGTGGGAACAGCACCGCGGCAACACAGCCACACGCCCTTGAGGTTCACGTCCATCACGCGGTCCCAGGTCGACGGGGGAGTGTCGAGGACTCCGCCATCGTCTCCGGGAAAGATCCCGGCGTTGTTGAACAACACGTGGAGGCCGCCGAGCTGTTGTGTGGCGGCGGCCACCACGTCGGCCACTTGCGATTCGTCCGACACATCCGCGGCGACCGCCACGGCGCGCCCCCCGTTGCTCATGATGTGCTCGACGGTGTCGCGCGCCGCTTGGGCCACCACGTCCGCCACGACCACCGCCGCGCCTTCGGACGGCGAACAACACCGCCGCCACCCGGCCGATTCCGCTGCCGGCCCCGGTGATCACCGCCACCTTCCCCGCCAGTCGCGCCGTCACGCCTTGCACCCTACCCGGCACCGACGCGGCGTCCCGGCCCGCCGCCGCGACGACGACCGGCCCACCTCCGGGCGCCCGATGATGCGGTCTGAGGGCTCGGTCGTCGGTGTGATACTGGTCGCATGGCTGCGCCCGCCACGCCCATCATCGGGGTCACGACGTACCACCAACAGGCGTCGTGGGGGCCGTGGGACAGGGTCGCCGCGGTCCTGCCCGCCTCGTACGTGGACACCGTGGCGGCCGCGGGTGGGGCTCCGGTGTTGCTGTCGCCGTCGGGGGTCGGGGCCGGCGAGGAGGCCGCTCCCAGCGTCGTGGACGCCCTCGACGCACTCGTGCTCACGGGGGGCGGCGACGTCGACCCTGCGCGCTACGGCCAACCACCGCACCCCGAGACCTCGGGCGTCGACCCCGAGCGTGACTCGAGCGAGCTCGCCCTGCTCCGCGCCGCGCTGGCCGTCGATCTCCCCGTGCTGGCGGTGTGCCGAGGGATGCAACTGCTCAACGTCGAGCTCGGCGGCACCCTCGTCCAGCACGTGCCCGACGTCGTCGACAGCGTCCGACATCAGCCCGCCCGGGGTTGTTTCGCGGACGTCGACATCACGACCGAGGCGGGCTCGGTGGTGGCGAAGGTCGTGGGTGAGAGGGCCACGGTCCGGTGCTCGCATCACCAGGCCCTCGACCACGTCGCCCCTGGGCTCGTCGTGACGGCCCGGGCGTCCGATGGGATCGTCGAGGCCGTGGAGATGCTGACCGCGCCGTTCGTCGTCGGGGTGCAGTGGCATCCCGAGGAGGAAGGCGACACGCGTCTCTTCCACGCGTTGCTGCAGAAGGTGGCGCGATGACCGCACCGACCGCGGCGCCACCGACCGGCACGGTCAGGGTCGTGAACCCGGCGACCGAGCTCACCGTGGCCGAGGTTCACCGCCAGGGCAAAGAGGCTGCCGACGCCGCGGTCGAGCGGGCCGTGCGCGCCTTTCCCGCATGGCGAGACGTCACGCCCGCCGACAGGGCACGTCTGCTGCGCCGATTCGCCGAGCAGGTCGAGGCGCACGCCGAGGAGCTCGCCCTGCTCGAGACGCGCAACGTGGGCAAGCCCATCGCCGACAGCCGGGGCGAGGTGGGCATGGTGGCTGATGTGCTGCACTTCTACGCCGGCGCGGTCGAGACGCACCGCGGCGCCACCATCCCGGTGGCCGGCGGTGTCGACCTCACGTGGCACGAACCGCTCGGCGTGGTGGCGGCCATCGTGCCGTGGAACTTTCCCATCGCCATCGCTTCGTGGAAGATCGGCCCTGCCTTGGCCTGCGGCAACACCGTCGTGCTGAAACCCGCGGAGCTGACCCCGCTCACCGCCCTGCGCTTGGGCGATCTCGCCCTGGAGGCGGGCATCCCCGAAGGCGTGCTCCAGGTGCTGGTCGGCCCCGGCACCACCGTGGGCACCGTCCTGGTCGAGCACCCCGACGTGGCCAAGGTGGCCTTCACGGGCTCGACCGAGGCGGGGCGAGACGTGATGGCGCGGGCCGCCAGGACCATCAAGCGCGTCACGTTGGAGCTGGGCGGGAAGTCCGCCAACGTCGTGTTCGCCGACGCCGATCTCGAGCTCGCGGCGGCCAGCGCACCGTTCGCAGTGTTCGGCAACGCGGGCCAGGACTGCTGCGCCCGCAGCCGCATCCTGGTCGAGCGCGGCGTCTACGACCGGTTCGTCGAGCTGCTGGTGGCCGCCACCGAGTCGCTCGTGGTGGGCGATCCCGAGGACCCGTCCACGCAGATGGGCCCGCTCGTGTCCGCCGACCACCGCGCGCGGGTGACCGGGTTCGTCGACCCCGCCATGCCCGTAGCAGGACGGAGTCGGCTGCCCGAGGGGCCCGGATGGTGGTTCCCGGCGACCGTCGTCGCCCCGGTCGCTCCCGACACGCGGGTGTGGCGCGAGGAGATCTTCGGGCCGGTCGTGGCGGTGACGCCGTTCGAGGACGAGGCCGACGCCGTGGCGTTGGCCAACGACACGCCCTATGGACTGTCGGGTTCGATCTGGACCCGTGACTCGAGTCGGGCCCTGCGTATGGCGAAAGCCGTGCAGGCGGGGGTGCTCTCGGTGAACTCCAACACGTCGGTGCGTGTGAACGCCCCCTTCGGTGGGATGAAGCAGTCGGGGTTCGGCCGCGAGTTGGGAATCGAAGCACTGAGCGCGTTCTCCGACGTCAAGAACGTCTTCCTCTCCTCCCGGGGTTGACTCCTCGGGCGGGGCGCAGCGCGGCCCATGCCACGAACTGCGTGGCGCGCCACCGGACCGGTATCGTCTCGGGCGTGAGCGGAGGCCGGAAGTTCGGGAAGCCGGTGGTGGCGGCGTTGGGTGTGGCCGGCACCATCGCCAGCATCTGGTGGTTTGCCCTGAAGCCCCGCCGCAAGCGCGCCGGGCAGCGGGCCTCGGAGGCTGCCGCCGGCGAGTGAGCCGGCCCACCCGAGCTGCGCCGCCCGGTCCCTTCCGGGCACCATGGGGTACGTTTGCGGTGTGAAACGTCGACGGTTCGCCATTCCTGCCTTTGTGCGCGTGATATTTGTGACCGCAACCATTGCCATGGGCTTGGCGGCGTGCGGTTCGAGCGCCAACCCCAGCGCCAAGGCGGCGACCACGGCCCAGTCCTCGGGGGCCTCGGTGCAGACGCTGTCGTTGCAGTCACCGGTCTCCTACACGCCGAAGGCACCGGCGGGGGGTACCGACGACTACCACTGCACGCTCCTCAATCCGCACGTGACCAGCAACTCCTTCATCGTCTACAGCGACTTCTTCCCCAATGACGGGTCGAGCTTCGAGGTCCATCACGCCATCCTCTTCCTGGTCCCACCGTCGCTGGCCGCGCAGGCCGAGGCCGCCGACGGCAACAACAAGGGATGGACGTGCTTCGGGGAGTCCCCCTTGCCCGGGACGTCGTTCGCCCAGGTCTCGAACACGCCGTGGCTCACGGCGTGGGCGCCGGGGCACGGAGTGGACGTCGCCCCCAAGGGCACCGGCGTGCCGTTCCCGGCCGGCAGCCTGGTCGTGATGCAGGTCCACTACAACCTGCTCGAAGGGGACCAACCCGAACGCCCCCGGCTGGTCCTGCACACGGTGCCGACCTCGACCGACCTGACGCCGCTGCACCTGGACCTGCTGCCCGCTCCCCCCAACATCCCCTGCCCCACGGGGATCACGGGCCCGCTCTGTGACCGGGCTGCGTCGCTCGCCGACGTGGGCCAACGATTCGGCCAGAGCGCTGTCGGTTTCGACAACTTCCTGCAGCAATTCTGCGACGGGAATGCCGCCGACCCGACGGGCGGTGACACCACCTCGTGCACGTGGCCGGCTCCGACGGGGACGATCGTGCGGTTGACCGCGCACATGCACTTGCTCGGGGCGGGGATGAAGTTCGTGTTGGACCCGGGCACCCCCAATCAGAAGACGCTGCTCAACATCACCGACTACAACTTCGACTACCAGCGGACCTATGACATCGCGCCGGTCACGACGAAGGCCGGGGACTCGATCCAGGTCACCTGCACCTACAACCCGACCTTGCGCCAACAGCTCCCGCAACTGCGGAAGCTCCCGCCCCGCTACGTCGTCTGGGGTGACGGGTCCTCGGACGAAATGTGCCTGGGTCTCGTGAACTACGTGTCGACCTCCACCGCTCCGTCCATCTGAGCAACCGCGAGCGGGCGTGGCCCGACCGGTTGGGTTCTGAACCGGCTCAGGTCTCGACCATGGCCGGCAAGGCCGAGCTGATCTGACCACGCACCACGACGTCGGCGATGCCGTCGTACTCGGTGGGCTCGGCGTTCACGATGACGACGCTCGCACCCGAGCGCTGTGCGGTGGGAACGAGGCCCGCCGCGGGATAGACCGACAGCGTCGAGCCGACGGCGAGCAACAGGTCGCACGCCCGGGCCGCTCGTTCGGCCCGCACGAGGTCCTCGGCCACGAGGTTCTGCCCGAAGCTGATCGTGGCGGACTTGAGGATGCCCGAGCACGTGCCCCCGCCGATGATTGCGGTGCAGGGGGGGTCCTCCTCGCCGGCGTGCACGCGCTCGAGCACGTCGGGCATGGGTGTGCGCATGCCGCACGACATGCACACCACCTCCCGCATGGTGCCGTGGATCTCGATCACCCGATCAGGGTCGCTTCCGGCCGCTTGGTGCAGCCCGTCGACGTTCTGGGTCACGAGCGTGTCCAGTCCGCCCCGGCGCTCGAGCGCCACGAGCGCACGGTGGCCTGCGTTGGGCCGAGCGTCCCACGTCGGCGACTGCAGGCGGTTGCGCCAGGCCCGCCGCCGCACGTCAGGGTCAGACATGTAGGTCTCGAGCGTCGCCATCTTCTCGGCCGTGGGGTCCTTCGTCCACACGCCGTTCGGGCCCCGGAAGTCCGAGATGCCCGAGTCGGTCGATATGCCCGCGCCGGTGAGGACGACCACTCGCGTCTTGCCCGACAGCAACCGGCGTGCCCCGTCGATCTCGGCGTCCATCTCCGCCAGTCTCGCACCTGACCCGAGGCCTCGGCATCAGTCTCCAGTCTCCTAGAGTACCGGTGCGGTGCCGCTCATCTCGTGACACGGATCGACGTACCACCGACGCGAAAGCACCTCTCCGCCGTGGCCACATCGCTGCGCACGGCACGGGTTCGGCTCGGCGCGCGGGTCGAGCCGTTGTTCCCCCTGGCACCGGCCAACCGAAGCCGACCTTGGCCCGTGGCGGGCTACTGCCTCGCTCTTCCCGTGCTGACGTTGCTCCTCCTGGCGCGTCAACCGGGCGTGGCGGCCACGCGGACGCTGTGGGCCGAAGACGGGTCCATCTTCTACGCCGACGCCCTCGCCCGACCGTTCTTCCCCACCCTCATCAGCTCCTACAACGGGTACGCCCAACTCTTCCCCCGGCTCGCCATGGGAGTGGTCCGGTACGTCCCCATCGCAGACGCCGCCTCGGTGATCGCGGTGTTCGGGGCCGCGGCGGTGGCCGGCGTCGCGCTCGTCGTCTTCCACGCTGCCCGGGGCCTCATCCCGAGCGTGGCCGGCCGGGTGGTCCTGACGGGTGCCACGGTGCTCCTCCCCTTGGCCACGATCGAGCTCCTCGACAACATCGTCAACGTCCCGTGGTGGCTGTTGTTCGGCTGTTTCTGGGTCCTGTTGTGGCGGCCGGTCTCGGTGGGGGGCAAGATCGTCGCCTTCGTCGGCTGCTTCCTCGCCGCGGCTTCGAACCCCGTGGCTGCGGTGTTCCTCGTCGTGGTCGCGGCCCGGGCACTCGCACTTCCCCGGCTGGCCGAGCACTGGGCCAGCGTCGGCCTCCTGGCCGGGCTCGCCTTCCAGGTGTACCCGATCGTGACGGGCACCCCGGCGCCCACCCACAGTTCGGCCGCGAATCTCTTCCCCCTGCTCACGACCCAGGTCTGGGTCGAGTCGCTCACCGGCGTGCAGTTCGCCAACGCGGTCGCAACCGACGCGTCCTACGTGGGGGAGACACTCGGGGTCGTCGTCGTCGTGTGCGTCATCGCCATCGCCTTCGGTCAGCGCGACCGGGGCGTCAGGGCGTTGGCCGTCACGAGCCTGCTCGTCGGCACGCTCATGTTCGTCTTCGAAGCCTGGTACCGGGGTCCGGAGCTCTATGGTCCGCGGTACGCCGCCGTACCCGTGCTGTTGCTCCTCTCGGCCCTGATCGCGGCGGTCAGCAGCCCGAGTCTCACCACCAGGTACCGGACGGCGTTCGTCATCGTGTGCTTTCTTGCACTCGTCCCCGGCTGGGTGCTGGGCTTCCGCTTCGACAATGCCCGGTCTGCGGGTCCGTTGTGGGGGCAGCAGGTCCAGGTGGCGACGCGTTCGTGCGCTCGTTCCGAAATGAAGACCGTCGTCGTTACCATCACCCCTGGGTGGGTCATGCGCGTTCCGTGCGCGGACCTGCGGGCCATGCCGGCCCCGTCCTCGTGAGCTCGTCGTGAGCATCGACCTCGGGAGCGTCGAGACGCTCGAGCCCGGCCCGGCCGAGGAGGCGCAACGACGGGTGGCAGGGGCCCTGGCGCTGCGCGGCATCGGACCCGGGGACCGGGTGGCGTTCTGCCTGGGGTCGTCTGCGGATCTTCTTCTGTGCGTCGTGGCAGCGGCTCGCCGCGGGGTTGTCCCGGTCCTGCTCAATGCCACCCTGCTCCCGGCCGAGCGCGACGCTCTCATCGCCGACGCCGAGCCCCGTCTCGTCGTCACCGATCATTCGGGCCTCGCCGAGCTGGTCTCGGGCCCGGATGCCGACCTGGCGCCGCTTCCCCTCGTTCGTCCCATGCACTACACCTCGGGGACCACGGGACGACCCAAGGGGGTGTGGTCGGGTGTGCTCGACGGGGCCGATGCCCGCGCCCTGTTCGAGGACGAGGCCGATCTGTGGGGCTTCAGCCCCGCTGATACGCATCTGGTCTGCTCACCCATGTACCACTCGGTCTCGGTCCGCCTCGCTGCCGCGGCGATGTTGCGGGGCGGCAGGGTCGTGGTACTGCCCCGTTTCGAAGCCACCACCGCGGTGGGCGCACTCGAGCGCTTCGCGCCCACGACCACGTTCATGGCGCCGACGGCCCTGCATCGGGTCCTGGGCGTGTCGAGCGGGCCGGAACGCTTCGCCTCGCTGCGCCTTCTCGTGCACGCCGGGTCGCCGTGCCCGGCGCCATTGAAGCGCAGCGCGCTCGACCGCCTCGGGCCGGGGGTGCTGTGGGAGTTCTACGGCTCGACCGAGGGCCAGTTCACCGTGTGCTCGCCCGAGGAGTGGTTGCAACGTCCCGGGACCGTGGGCCGGGCCCGGCCGGGGAGGCGGCTCGAGGTCGACGACGGCGGCGTGGTGTGGTGTCGGGCGCCGGGCTTCGCCCGCTTCGAGTATTGGCGTGACCCCGACGCCACCGCTCGGGCCTGGCGCGGCGACGCGTTCACCGTCGGAGACATGGGCCACCTGGACGACGACGGGTACCTCTTCCTGGAGGGCCGTCGCGACGACCTCATCATCAGCGGCGGGGTCAACGTCTATCCCGTCGAGGTCGAGTCGGTGCTGGCCGAGGTTCCCGGCGTTGTCGAGGTCGCGGTCTTCGGCGTCGCCGACGACGAGTGGGGCGAGCGGGTCTGTGCTGCGGTGGTGGGCGCCGACGACGAGGTCACCCTTCGTCGGCACGCCGCCCGGCGCCTGGCCCCGTACAAGCGGCCCAAGGCCTACTACCTCGTCGACGAGCTGCCCCACACCCCGACGGGCAAGCTCATCCGGCGTCGACTCCCGGCGGTCGTGGGCGTGGCGCCTCCCGACCCCGACCCTCGGAGCTGAGCCGCCCCTCGGTCCTCCTCGAGCCCACCGGTCTGTTGCAGCCCGGGTTCCCGGGTGGTGTGCCGCCGCCCTCCCGGTGGGCGATGATCGTGGTATGCCGATCGCCACCATCAACCCCACCACGGGTGAGACCGAGAAGGTTTTCGAAGCCGACACCGCCGAGCAGGTGGAGGCCAAGCTCGCGCTGGCCGAACGGGCATTCGCCTCGTATCGGTCCACGTCGTTCGAAGAGAGGGCGCGACTCGCGGTCGCCGCCGCGGAGTTGCTCGAGGGCGAGATCCCCACCATTGCCCGCGTCCTCACCACCGAGATGGGCAAGACCTTCGCGGCGGCCAAGGGGGAGGTGGCGAAGTGTGCATCCGCCCTGCGCTGGTTCGCCGAGCACGCCGAGGCGCTGCTGGCCGAAGAGTTCGTCACCACCGCCGCGAGCCGCAGCAGCGTGCGCTACGGGCCCATGGGCCCGGTGCTGGCGGTCATGCCCTGGAATTTCCCGATGTGGCAGGTGATGCGCTTCGCGGCGCCGGGCCTCATGGCCGGCAACGTCGGCCTCTTGAAGCATGCCTCGAACGTGCCTCAGACGGCGCTGCTGATCGAAGACGTGTTCCGTCGGGCGGGATTTCCCTCCGGCGCGTTCCAGACCCTGCTCGTCCCGTCGCAGGCCGTGGCGGCGCTGATCGAGGACGAACGCGTCCGGGCCGTGACGCTCACGGGCTCCGAAGGGGCGGGGCGCGCCGTGGCCGAGGTGGCGGGGCGGGCGATCAAGAAGTCGGTGCTCGAGTTGGGTGGGAGTGACCCCTTCATCGTGCTGCCCTCGGCCGATCTCGACCGGGCGGTGGCCGTCGCGGTCCAGGCGCGGGTGCAGAACAACGGCCAGAGCTGCATCGCGGCCAAGCGGTTCATCGTGCACAGTGCGGTCTACGACGAGTTCGAAGAGGCGTTCGCCAAGACGATGGAAGGGTTGGTCGTCGGGGACCCCATGGACCCGGGCACCGATGTCGGGCCTTTGGCCACTGCCCAGGGACGCGACGACGTGCAGGAGCAGGTCGACGACGCCCGGGCCCAGGGCGCGGCCGTGTTGTGCGGAGGTCGACCCGGAGAGGGGCCGGGGTACTTCTACCTGCCCACGGTTCTGGCCCGGATCACGCCGTCGATGCGGGTCGACACCGAGGAGGTGTTCGCGCCCGTGGCGCTGCTCTACGAAGCCGAGGACGCTGCACACGCCCTGACGATGGCCAACCACTCCTCGTTCGGGCTCGGGGCCAGCGTGTGGACGAATGACGGCAACGAGCGGGAGATGTTCGTCGAGGGACTCGACGTCGGGATGGTCTTCGTGAACGCGATGGTGGCGTCGACCGTCGAGCTGCCCTTCGGGGGGATGAAGCGTTCGGGCTACGGCCGGGAGCTCTCGGCGCTCGGCATCAAGGAGTTCTGCGAGGCCAAGACCGTCTGGGTGGCCTAGTACCAGCCCGGTCCCCAGTGGAGCTCGGGAGCCTCGCCTGCGGCCGTCGCCAGCAGGGTGAGCGAACTGACCAGCTGACGTCGCAGGGGGACCGGGATCGCCTCGAGCAGGTCGCCGACTTCGGCCCGGCGGCGCTCGATCACGTCGGACACCACCGAGCGGCCCAGGGCGGTGATGGCCAATTTCACCTCGCGCCGGTCGAGCTCGTCGCGGGTGCGGGACACGAGCTCCTTGCGCACCAAACGGTCGCACATGCGCGTGGCCGTCGACGGGCTCACGCTCAAGGCGTCGGCCAGGTCGGCCAGTCGTCTCGGCCCCCCGAAGGTGAGCTCCACCAGCGTGCGGTACTGGGGCAGGGTGACGTCGTCGGGGTTCCCGGCGAGCGAGCGCACCGCGATCGCCACCATGACGCGGCTGGCGAGGATGATCGCTCCGATCACCTCTTCGTCGTTGGGGACCTCCGGCGGCGGTGCGTCGGGGATCGTCGACCCCGGAGCCGATCGTTTCCTGGGGCGAGCGGCCGCGGCGGTTTCGGTTGGACCCACGGGCAGAGTATTGCCGATCACGGGATTGCGCGCCCGAGCGACCCGTTCGGGGGCACAACGGTCACCGAGGAGGGCCGCCGGGGTCACCCAGAAACGCATCGAGAGTGGCGCGCGCTCGGTCCATGTCTCCCCGACCGACCATGTCGGGGAGGGGCCCGTCCAGCAGACCACGCCAGTCGAGTGCCTCGGTGCTCTCGTGTCGTTCGTGGACGCGACGACGACCTTCATCGAGTAGCGCAGCGAGATCGCCGACCCGTGCAGGGAGCGCCTCGAGGACCCGGTCTCGCAACCACCCCGCCAGCGCGGGGCTTGATCCACCGGTCGACACCGCAATGGAGACCGCGCCGTCGCGTGCGACCGCCGGCAGCACGAAACTGCACCGCGCCGGGTCATCTGCCACGTTGACCCAGACCCCGGCAGCTCGAGCATCCCGGTGGACGGCGTCGTCGACGGCCTCGACCCCGGTGGCGGCGATGACCAACTCGTAGCCGGCTGCTTCGCCTGCGGCATAGGACCGGATCTGCAGCTCCAGCGGAGACTCGCCGATCGCCGCGATGGCCCCGGCGTCGGTGAGCACCCGCACGGCCACGTGGAGCTCCGGTGCCACCACCGTCACCGAAGCCCCGCAGGCCAACAGACCGCCGATCTTGCGCGCCGCCACCCGGCCGCCCCCCACGACGAGACAGCGCCGGCCCTCCACGACCAGGCCGACGGGATAGACCGGTGCGCCGATCCCCATCGTCAGCTGCGGGGCAGGGCGAGGACGGGGACGCCCACCATGCCGGCCGCCACCGTCGCGTTGGTCTGGTCGTCGATCACGACGAAGCTCCCCGTCACGCGGTTGGAGCGGTAGGAGTCGACCGCCAGGGGAGTGCCGACGGCCAGTCTCACGACACCGATCTCGTTGGCGCCCAACTGACTGGCGGGCTCGAGCTCGAGCGATCCGACGTCCAGTCGCGAGTCCACCGACACCACCTGCGCGGGTGTGAGCCGTGTCGTGTGCTTGAGGCGCACGCGACTCCCGACGTCGAGGGGCCGGTCCACGAACCAGCACACGGTGGCGTCGAACTCGCGCACCACGTCGGGCGGTCGGTCCGCCGACGCGATCAGGTCACCGCGCGAGACGTCGAGGTCGTCCTCGAGTCGGACGGTCACCGACAACGCCGCCGGGGCCTCGTCGAGGGGGCCGTCGAATGTCTCCACCGACGTCAGGCGACTGCGCTGACCTCCCGGGAGGACGATGACATCATCGCCGGGTCGGAAGGTGTCACCGCTGACCATGCCGGCGTAGCTGCGCCCACCCCCTGGATGGCGCACCACCCATTGCACGGGCAGGCGAGCGCCCCCGTCGCCCTCCGATGCCCATGTGCCGGCCGGGGCGTCCTCGAGGGCGCCCAGCAACGTCGGCCCCGTGTACCACGCCATACGCGTCGACGGCTCGACCACGTTGTCGCCCAAGAGGGCGGAGACCGGCACCACCCGGACCGTCTCGATGCCCAGGTGCCGAGCCAGGGACTCGACCTCCTCCTCGACGGATCGGTACGCCTCGGGGTCCCAGCCCGCCAGGTCCATCTTGTTGGCGGCCACGACGAGGTGGCGGACGCCCAGGAGCGCGGCGATGCAGGTGTGGCGTCGGGTCTGCTCCCGCAGGCCTTGGGTGGCGTCCACGACGACGACGGCGAGGTCCGCGGTGGAGGCTCCGGTGGCCATGTTGCGGGTGTACTGCACATGACCGGGGCAGTCGGCGATGACGAACTTGCGACGCGGCGTCGAGGCGTAGCGGTAGGCGACGTCGATCGTGATGCCCTGTTCACGTTCGGCCCGCAGGCCGTCGGTCACGAAGGCGAGGTCCACGTCGTGCGCCCCGCTCCGTCGACTGGCCGAGGCGACGGCTTCGAGTTGGTCGTCGAAGAGCTGCTTGGTGTCGTGCAGGAGGCGGCCGATGAGCGTGGACTTGCCGTCGTCGACGGACCCGATCGTGGCGAACCGCAGGAGCGCCGAGCCCGACGCCGGCTCGGCGCCGGGGTTCGGGGTCATGGTTAGAAGTAGCCCTCTCGCTTGCGGTCCTCCATCGACGTCTCGGAGAACCGGTCGTCGGCCCGTGTCGCACCTCTCTCGCTCACGCGCGAAGAGGCGATCTCGTCGATCACCGCGTCGACGGTGCGCGCGGGGGAGCGCACCGCGCCGGTGCAGGTGGCATCCCCCACCGTGCGGAACCGGACCGTGGCCTCCTCCACGACCTCGTCCGCCGTGGGCACGACCCAGTCCGACACAGCCAGCAGCATGGAGTCGCGCTCCACGACGCGGCGCCGGTGGGCGAAGTAGATCGAAGGGAGCGCGATGGCCTCGCGCCGGATGTACTGCCAGATGTCGAGCTCCGTCCAGTCCGACAAGGGGAAAGCGCGGAGGTGCTCGCCCGTCCGCACGCGACCGTGGTAGAGGTGCCAGAGCTCGGGACGCTGGTTGCGCGGGTCCCACTGACCGAACGCGTCGCGAAAGGACAGGACCCGCTCCTTGGCCCGTGCCTTGTCCTCGTCGCGTCGGGCGCCGCCGATACAGGCATCGAAGCCGTGTGAGGTGATGGCGTCGAGCAGCGTCACGCTCTGAAGCCGGTTGCGCGAGCCCCCGGGCCCGGGATCGGGGACGCGGCCTCGGTCGATGGAGTCCTGCACCGAGGCCACGAGCAGCTCCTCGCCCAGGTCGGCCATGCGCTTGTCCCGGAACTCGAGGACCTCGTCGAAGTTGTGCCCCGTGTCCACGTGCATGACCGGGAACGGGAGTCGTCCGGGCCGGAACGCCTTCTCCGCCAGGCGCAGCAGGACGGCGGAGTCCTTGCCCCCGCTGAAGAGCAGGACGGGACGCTCACATTCGGCCGCCACCTCCCGCATGACGAACACGGCATGCGCCTCGAGAAGGTCGAGGTGGTCGGGGCGCTCCCGTCGGGGAGGGCCGGCGCCGCCGGGCGGGGCGTCGATGGTCGTGGTCATATGGGCAGCTCCGATGTCGTTCTCGCTGGTCCGAGGATCGTTGCCGTCGGAAAGCGATTAAACCGATCTGGAAAGGGGTAAAACCCGATCTGAATAGTCATATATAGTAGTGGCTGGCTGGACGGACAAGTCGTGTCGCGACACCGGCCCGGGTAGCGGTCCCTGCGGATCGCCCGGACCAGGCGGCGACACGATTCTTCGAACGAGGAGCGTGGACCGTGGGTGCAGGCGTCGAGACCAGGATCGATCTCGAAGAGCTCGCGGCGCGCGCCGCCGAGTTCGAGACGGCGCCCGCCGGGAAGGTCATGGGCTGGGCCGTCGAACGCTTCGGCGGCGCTCTCAGCCTGGCGTGCTCGTTCCAGGACTGCGTCATCATCGACCTCGCCGTCGAGGTCGATCCCGGCATCGAGGTGCTCTTCTTGGACACGGGCTTCCACTTCCCCGAGACCCTGGCGTACGTCGAGGACGGTGCGGGCGCCGCTACGACCTGAACCTCCGCGTCGCCACGCCCGGGCCCGAGGCCGACGCCTGGCCCTGTGGGACCGAGCGGTGCTGCGAGCTCCGCAAGGTCGAGCCCCTGCACCGCTCCCTGCAAGGCCGCTCCGCGTGGATGACCGGGTTGAAGCGGTGCGACGCACCCACGCGGGCCGAGGCGCCCATCGTGTCGTGGGACGAGGCGCGCGGGCTCGTCAAGATCAACCCCATCGCCACCTGGACCGACGCCGATGTCGCCAACTACGAAGCGGACCACGGTCTCCCCGTGCACCCGCTCATGGCCCAGGGGTACCTGTCGATCGGTTGCGCGCCGACCACGCGTCCGGTGGCGCCGGGCGAGGACGCTCGCGCCGGGCGCTGGGCGGGCATGGGCAAGACCGAGTGCGGCCTGCACGTCTGATGGCCCATGACCCGGACAACCCTCTGGGTGTCCAGATACGCGGGAACGAGCGGGGGATGCCCTTCGTGCATCCCTATCGGCACGTGGGGGAGCTGAACCAGGTCGAACGCTGGAAGCTCGAGCGTCATCCCCTCGAGGTCGCGGACGCCGTCATCACCCGCTACGCCAAGGAGGGCCCCGACGCCATCGCCAAGGTGCCGGGCGAGCAGGAGCGGCTCAAGTGGGTCGGGCTCTACCCCCAGCGCCAAGGCGGAGACGCCTTCATGATGCGGATCAAGATCCCCGGCGGCGTGCTCACCGCGGCGCAGGCCCGGGAGATCGGCGTGGTCGCGGACGCGTTCGGCGAGGGGCCCGACGACAGTGCGGTGTTCGGCAACCGCTACGCCGACATCACCACGCGCCAGACCATCCAGATCCATTGGATCCGCATCGCGGACGTGCCCCGGATCTGGGAGCGCTTCGCCGATGTCGGGCTCACGACGGTCCAGGCCTGTGGCGACTCGGCCCGCAACGTTTCGTCGTGCCCCGTCTCGGGTGTCGACGCCGAAGAGGTGTTCGACGCCCTGCCGGTCGCCCGGGCCATCTCGGAGTTCTTCACCGGCAACCGTGAATACGCCAACCTGCCCCGCAAGTTCAAGATGAGCGTCACCGGGTGTCGCGAGGACTGCGCTCAGGCCGAGATCAACGACATCGGGCTGTGGCCGGCGCGCGCCGGCGACGGCACCCTCGGGTTCAACGTGCTCGCCGGCGGTGGGCTCTCCGACGGCGAGCGCATGGCCTCGGACATCGACGTCTTCGTGCGCCCCGACCAGGCGGTCGAGATCACCCGGGCCATCGCCCAGCTCTTCGGTGAGCTGGGGAACCGCGAGAGCCGGGGCCTGGCCCGGATGCGCTACCTCATGCAGGAGCTCGGGCCCGAGCAGTTCCGGGCCGAGTTGGCGGCACGGGCCCGATTCGATCTCGTCCCCGCCGGTGAGGAGCTCACCACCCGCTACCGCGGCGATCACGTGGGTGTCCACCCTCAGCACGACCCGGCGCTGCGGTACGTGGGGTGCTCGGTGCCGGTCGGTCGCATGACGGGGATCGAGCTCGTCGAGGCGGCCCGGCTGGCCCGGACCTACGGGGACGGGACGATGCGCCTGGGCACCGATCAGAACTTCGTGCTCACCGGGGTCCCCGAGGATCGCGTCGACGCCCTGCTCGACGAGGAGCTGCTCCAGAAGTTCTCGCCCTTCCCCGGCCCCTTCGAGCGGGGTGTGGTGGCCTGCACGGGCAGCGAGTTCTGTCGCTTCGCCGTGGTCGAGACCAAGGAGCGGGCCGTGACCTGGGCCCGGTGGCTGGACTCCGAGCTGGCGCAGGACCCGGTCGGGCAACGCCCTGTGGCGAGCCGACCGTCGAAGCGAGAAGACGCCGGTGTCATCCGCATGCACTTCTCGGGTTGCTCGGCCTCGTGTGCGCAACCGCAGATCGCCGACGTCGGCTTTCGTGGCGACGTGGCGCACGTGGAGGAGCGGATCGTCGAGGCGGTCGACATCGGCATGGGTGGGTCGCTCGGGCCCGACGCGGCCTTCATCGATTGGATCGAGAACGCCCGCCCCGTCGACGACGTCCCCGAAGCCCTGCTGCGCACGGTCCGCCGCTACCAGTCCGAGCGCCGCGACGGCGAGCCGTTCTACAACTGGGCCCGTCGCGTGCCCAACGTCGAGCTGGCCGCGACGTTGGCCGGGTTCGACGCCGGTCACACCCCGGTGGGGAACCGATGAAGGGATTCCGTATCCGCGACGAGATGAACGGCGTCGTCGAGCCGCCGGGCAAGACCTGGTTCTGGGAGCTCGAGGCCGGGGTGATCTTCGCTGATCGCTGCATCCAATGTGGGACGTGTGTGGCGGTCTGCCCGTCGAACTCGATCGGTGTCAACGCCGACAGCGGCCTCCCGGAGCTGGTCAAGATGTGCACCGGCTGTTCGCTGTGCTGGGACTTCTGTCCACGCGGTGGGCTTCGGTACGAGGCCTTGTGGCCCCCCTCGACCTCGCCGTCCGAGGCGGGAGAGGTGCCGGTCGTGGTCAAGTCCGACTCGGCGGACACGTACTGGAAGCTGACCGGTGGTCCTCCGGGAGACGGTCTCGGGGCGGTGATCGGCGAGTACGCGGTACGAGCCGGGGTCGCGGCCGACGACGTCCAGGACGGGGGCGTGGTGACGGCGATGCTCCTGGCCCTGCTGGCCGGAGGCGACATCGACGGAGCCCTCGTGTCGCGTCCGAGTGACGACCCCGACGAGCCCTGGAAGGGGATCGCCACGGTCGCCACGACGGCCAAGGAGATCATCGACGCGGCGGGCAGCTTCTACAACCAGACGATGGCGCTGGCCGAGCTCGACCTGAGCCGCTACGACCTTCCACCCAAGCCCCGGCTCGCCGTCGTGGGCACGCCGTGCGAGATCCAGGGCATCAGGGCCATGCAGGCCCGTCGGTGGCCGACCGGGGCGCACCGGATCGATGCCGTGGCGCTCACGATCGCCCTGCTGTGCACCAAGAGCTTCGACTACGAGGCGCTCATGTTGCGGGAGCTGCGGGACAAGCGGGGCCTCGACCTCGACCGGGTGAGCAAGGTCGACGTGATCCACGGACGCATGATCGTCGAGTACCGCGACGGGTCGGTGGCCGTCGACGAACCCGTGAAGGACTTCCACGGGTCGGCGCTCAAGGGCTGTGACGAATGCGCCGACTTCCTCGGGCGCGGTGCGGACCTCTCGATCGGGAGTGTGGGATCGCTGGCGGGGTGGTCGAGCGTGCTGGTGCGGACCGAGGTCGGCCGTCTGGCCTTCGACCGTGCCCGGGGACGCCTCGACGTCCGGGACCTCGACGATCGCGAGGCGCTCGTGCGGCTCGACAACCTGGACAAGCGGATCGCGGAGCGCACCCTGCAGCGCAAGCTCGATCCCGACGGGCCGTTGTTCATCGATTTCGCCGAGCATCTCGACAGCTACCGCGGCACCGACCGCGCCCCGGTGGTCCGGGACCGATGACGACGCCCGCGTGAGCAACGTCCCCGTGAGTGTGGTCGAGCCGGCCGAGGGGCTGCGCCTCGACCTGCCCGAAGAGCCCGTCGAGATGCGCGTCGCCCTGCGCGACGCGCTGTTGGCGGGAGCGGACTGGCGCGAGGGCTTCTCCGACGACGTCTGTGTGGGCGTGTGGCTGTGGGAGCGGTGGAGGCCGGCTCTCGAACCGGTCGGCATGGGCCGAGAAGCCTTCGTCGACGTCATCATCTCCTATCGCCGTGAGCTGTGGCTGTGGCTGATGGGGGAGAGGATGTGGGACCAGTGCGTCTCCGGGCTGGCGGGCCGAGTGGCTCGCCGCCTCCCCCCGCACTGACGGCGCGCCGCGCCGTGGCGACCCCCCCGGGTCCGCCGGGAATCGACACCGAGAACGTTCCTGCCGTCGTGGGCCGCGTGCCGGCGGTCCGGTTGCGGGGCGTGGCGGTGGTCAGAGACGGTCGGGCCATCCTCGACGGCGTCGACTGGGACGTGTGGCCGGGCCAGCGATGGGCCGTGCTCGGCCCCAACGGATCGGGGAAGACCACGCTGCTGCAGGTGGCGGGCATGCGCCTGCTGCCGACCCGAGGCGACGTCGAGGTCCTCGGGGCCCGGTACGGGCGGACCGACGCGCGGGCCCTACGGACCCGGGTGGCATTCGTGAGCCAGGCGATCCTGCGCAGCCTGCGGCCCAGCCTCAGCGCGCACGATGTCGTGGTCACGGGGCGCCACGCCGCGCTCGAACCGTGGTGGCATCACTACGACCCCAGCGACCACGCCCGAGCCGAGCGGCTGCTGGCCCGCGCCGGGTTGGCCCACCTCTCGGCCCAGGAGTTCGGTGTGCTGTCCGAAGGCGAACGTCAGCAGGTGCTCCTGGCCCGGGCGCTCATGGGCGAGCCCGAGCTCCTGCTCCTCGACGAGCCCGCCGCCGGTCTCGACCTCGGCGCCCGGGAGCGCCTCGTGACCCACCTCGCCGACCTGGCGGCCGCTCCCGACGGTGCGCCGCTCGTGCTGGTGACGCACCACGTCGAGGAGATCCCCCCCGGCATCACCCACGTGGCGCTGGTGCGGGCGGGGCGGATGGTGGAGGCGGGGCCGGCGCCGAGTGTGTTGACATCGACGGCGGTCTCGGCCTGTTTCGACGTCGGCGTGTCGGTGCAGCGGTCGGGTCGGCGGTGGTCGGCCAGGGCTGCATCCGACCACGGTGGACAGTGACGTCGGTCGACGTTTCTGCCGATCGCGACACGGACAGACCCCGACCATCCACCCATCGTGGTGCTTTGTTCGTTAGCGTCGTGTGACATCGGAAGGTAGATCGAGGGGCTCTTGACGATCGTGGTCCTCCTGATACTCGGCTTGGTCTGGGCGGCGGTGCTGGCACCGGGCCTCCTGCGGCGGAGATTCGATCGCCGGTCGGGTGACTCCATCGGCGAGTTCCACCAGCACCTCCGTGTGCTGCGACGCACCGGACCCGTGGTCGTCGCTCCCGCCTTCCGGCTCATGACGTCCCTTCCCGAAGAGCCGCCGTCCGGCGACGGGCGACGGCCGCTCGCCTCGGACCGTCGTCTCGTGCTCATCCGACCCGACGCCACGGTCCCCCAGGCCGCCGGCGCGGCGTCGACTGCGCGGCGACCTGACGCCTACTTCAGTCCCCAGGCCTGCAAACGCCGTCGTGACGTGCTCGCCTCGCTGGCGTGCGTGATCTTCGCCACCGGAGTTCTGGGCGCCATCCCGTTCCTGCGGCCGTTGCTGGCGGTGACGGGCGTCGCCGTCGTCGTGGCCGGCGTCTACGTGGTGATGCTCGTGCGCCTCGGGAGTCGGGCCACCGAGCGCGCCGCCAAGCTGCGCTACCTGCCCGAGCCGGTGGAGGACGAGCCTACGATTGTCATCCGCCGCGCCGCTCGCTGACCTCGTCGTCGGTGCCCGAGGTGCGCACGGCCGAGTTGGCGAGCCTCGGAGACGACGCGCGCCGAGCCCTCGAGGCGTCGCACCGGGCGCGCGAGACCGCCCTGGCGTCGTGCCGGGAGACGATCCGCTCGTGCGGGCTCGCCATCCGGGCCGTGCATCGGCTCCAGCCGGCCGAGTCCGAGGAGCGTGTGGCTGAGGCCGATCGGAGCCTGCGTCGGGCGCAGGAGGCGTTGGCGCCCCATCCGAGACTGGCCGCGGCCGGGTTCCTCCACGACGCCGAGAAGGAGCTGGCCGAGGCCCGCCTCACCGCCGCTCTCGTGGCCGGGGCCGTGCTCCCGGGGGCCGGCGAGCTCGGTGTGGGTTTGCCGGCGTGGCTCAACGGCCTGGCGGAAGCGGCATCCGAGCTGCGCCGTCATCTGCTCGACCGGTTGCGGGCGGGCGAGACGGCCCGGGGCGAGGAGCTGCTGCGGGCCATGGAGGACGTGTACGACATGCTCGTCACGATCGAGTACCCCGATGCCATCACCGGGGGGTTGCGGCGGGCGACCGACGCGCTGCGGGCCGTGGTCGAGCGCAGCCGGGCCGACGTGACCACGACGGTGCTTCAGGCGGGTCTGCAACGGGCCATCGAGCAACGCCTGGGCCCGACCGGCCCTTCCGCACGGTGAAGGTCGGGGACCTCGTCACCCCGGCGCTGCTCGTCGACGGCTCTCTGCTCGAGCACAATCTGGCCGTGATGGCCGACGCCCTCCCCGGTGGTCGTCTGCGGCCCCACGTGAAAGCGCACAAGTGCACGGCGCTGGCCGCCCGCCAGGCCGCCCACGGGCACCGGGCGTTCACCTGCGCCACCACGCTCGAGGCGCAGGGGTTGGCCCACGCCGGTCTCGGCCACGACATCCTGCTCGCCAACGAGGTCGTCGACCGGGCGCGCCTCGAAGGGCTGGCGCGGTCGGGGGCCCGGGTGACCGTTGCGGTCGATTCGCCTGAGACCGTGGCCGCGGCCGTAGCGGCGGGGATCAGGGAGGTGGTGGTCGACGTCAACGTCGGGCTGCCGCGCTGTGGCTGCGCCCCCGAGGCGGCGGGACCGCTGGCGGAGTCGGCTCGGGCTCGCGGCCTGGTCGTGCGGGGGGTCATGGGGTACGAGGGCCACGTCGTGGGCGTCGAGGACCGGACGCGCCGCACGGAGATGCTCGCGCTGTCCATGGAGCTGCTGCTCCGGGCCCACGGCGACGTCGGAGGCGAGCTCGTCTCGGCCGGCGGAACCGGGACCTACGACATCAACACCTGGGCGACGGAGATTCAGGCCGGTTCCTACGCCCTCATGGACAGCGCCTACGCCAAGCTGGCGTTGCCCTTTCGCCAGGCGCTCACGATTCTCGCCACCGTGGTCTCGGTCTCGTCGGGATGGGCCGTGGCCGACTGCGGGGCCAAGGCGTTGGGCATGGACCACGGCAATCCGACCATCGAGGGTGCCGAGGTGTGGTTCTGCTCCGACGAGCACCTGACCTTCGCGCCCGGGGGACCCGTGCGGGTCGGTGATCGGGTCCGGGTACTCCCTTCCCATGTCGACCCCACCGTGGCGAACCACGAGCGCATGCACGTGGTGGAAGGGGAGGAGGTCGTCGAGACGTGGCCCGTCGACCTCCGAGGATGGTGAGGAGCCCGAGCCCTCAGCAGTAGGGACGGGCCAACGTCAGCAGAAAGTCGCCCCCCGGGGCCTCCCACATCGATTCCACCAGGAAGCCCGCCGCGTAGAGCTCGTCCTCGACCCCTTGCCGGGTGAACTTCGAGCTGATCTCGGTCAGGAGGTCTTCGCCCGCGGCGAAGGCGACCTCGATCGACAGATCCTCGATCGAGACGATCTGGTCGGTGCGCGAGCGCAAGCGCATCTCGATGCGCTTGGCTTCGTCGTTCCACAACGCAACGTGCTCGAAGCTGTCGGGGTCGAACGAGGCGTGCAATTCGCGGTTGAGAACGTACAGCACGTTCCGGTTGAACGCGGCGGTGACCCCCTGCGCGTCGTCGTAGGCAGCCAGGAGCCGGTCCCGGTCCTTGACCAGGTCGGTGCCGAGCAGGAGCCGGTCCCCGTGGGCCATCATGCAGTCGAGGTCGAAGAGGAACCGGCCACGCTGCTCCGGCGTCAGGTTTCCGATCGTGCTTCCCAGGAAGGCGACGAGTCGTTGTCCTTCGCTCGGGACCCGGTCGATGTGCAGGTGGAAGTCGCCCACCACGGCGTGGACGAGCAGCCCCGGGTACTCATCTGCCAGCGCGGTGGCGGCGCCCCACAGTGTCCCGTCACTGACGTCGAGGGGCACGTAGCGACGCAGGCCCCCGGTCCCCTCCATGGCATCGAGCAGGACCCGTGACTTCTCGCACGTGCCGGCGCCCAGCTCCACCAAGGTGTCTGCCTGTGCCGCGACGGCGATCTCGGCCGCATGGTCCTCGAGCAACTTCCGCTCGGCCCGGGTGAGGTAGTACTCGGGGAGCCGGGTGATCTCGTCGAAGAGCTGGCTGCCGCGGTCGTCGTAGAACCACACCGGGGGGAGCCACTTGTGCTCGGCGGTCAGCCCGGTCCGGACGTCGTTCTCGAGCGCGCCTCGCAGGTCGGCGGCGCTCAGGTGCACGTCCATGGACGGCGTCGTGGTCGGCATGGGTCTCAGTTGTCGCGAGCGAGACGAAGGCCGGTGAAGGGCCAGCGTGCCGAGGGGGGAAAGAAGTTGCGGTAGGTGGCACGGATGTGGTCAGGCGACGTGACGCAGCTCCCGCCCCGCAACACGTACTGGTTCACCATGAACTTGCCGTTGTACTCGCCTACCGCACCCGGTGCCGGGCGAAAGCCCGGGTAGGGGCTGTAGGAGCTCGAGGTCCACTGCCACACGTTGCCGAACAGCGACGCGCCAGGGCCCGTGGGCCTCGGATGCAGGATCGACAGGTCGAGGAAGTTGTCCTCCGGGGCCCGCTCGACGGCGATCGCCTCCCACTCGGCCTCGGTGGGCATCCGACCCCCGGCCCAGCGGGCGAAGGCGTCGGCCTCGTAGTAGCTGATGTGGCACACCGGCTCGGCCGGATCGACGAGCTGCGGTCCCCCCAACGTGAACAGCCACCAGTCGTCCACGACCTTGAACCAGTACAGCGGGGCGCCCCATTCCTCGGCCTGCGCCGTGGCCCACCCGTCGGACAGCCACAGGTCCGGTCGCCCGTACCCGTCGTCGTCGATGAAGGCCAGCCATTCCCCGCAGGTGATGGGGCGATCGGCGATGGCGAAGGGCTCCAGGTGCGAGGGATGTCGGGGGAACTCGTTGTCGAAGGCGAAGGCGTCCGCGCCGTACCCGACGTCCACGAGGCCGCCTTCGTGTTCGATCCATTGCGCGGGACGCGCCTCGCACGGCTCATCGACCTTCACTGTCGTGTAGGCGGGTTGCAACGGGTTGCAGGACAGCACGTGTTTGATGTCCATCAGCAGGAGCTCCTGATGCTGCTGCTCGTGATGGAGGCCCAATTCGACCAGGCCGGTCACCTCCGGCGACATCGCACCGGCCAGGAGTTGGCCCATCGACTCGTCCACGTGGCGCCGATACTCGCCCACCTCGGCCACGCCGGGTCGCGACACGACACCGCGTCGAGGTCTCGGATACCTGGCACCTACTCCCTCGTAGTACGAGTTGAAGAGGTACGCGTAGGCAGGATGGAAGGGTCGGTAGCCGCGGAGCTCCGACTCGAGCAGGAACGTCTCGAAGAACCACGACGTGTGGGCCCGGTGCCATTTGGTCGGGCTCACGTCGGGCATGGACTGCACCGTCTGGTCCTCGGGCGACAGGGGAGCGGCCAGCGCCTCGGTCAGGTCTCGCACCTGGCGGTAGCGAGGTGCGAGCTCGGTCGACTGCTCCGGTAGTCGTGATTACATCGCCCATCGGTCTCTCCGTGGCATCAGCGCCCAGCGTAGGCGGAGGGTGTTCTCCGTGAGCCGCAGGCACCCCACGATGGCTCCAGTCCGGACGTCTGCTGCCCCACATGGCCGGTCACGGCATCGAGCCGATGTGCGCGACACAAGGGTAAGTCCCAGGTCGAAGGCACAAATGAGGCAAGAAGCCAATGCCCCCCAGAGTCACCACTCTCAGAACGAAATCTCCGCGAACGATTGCAGGGACGGATCGTGGGGACTCGATACCTTGATGTAACAGGTCTGGCCTTCGTCGCACGTTCCGTCCCCGACGGTCCCCGTGGTCACCCGGTACGAGGCATGAATACTCCCGTCGACTCCTGTCACGATGCTGCGCGTGTCGGTCCTCTTGCAGGCCGAAGGGTCAGCGAAAGCGTTGGCATTGCATTCGGAGATGGTGAGTCTGCGTCCCGATCCCTGAGCGAAGTGGGAAAAGTCGACCGACACGACCTCGCCATTTCGCAGACCGCGCCACGGGGTCACCGGCGAGGTCGTCCCACCCTCCCAGACTCCTACGTCCAGCCCTTCTCTCTGGTGGGCGAGGTACCCGTCACGCGTTGCCAGGAACGTGAGCCGCAACCTCTCGGCCACCGACGCCATCTCTCTGACGAAATCGATGTTCGGCCCCCCGAAGTAGATCCTATAGACCATGGAGCCCGGCGCTTGATCCATGTTGACAATGACGTCCTCGGTCGCCAACCCCACCTGACGCGTCGATCGACCGCCGGCGAGTCCGCTGAGAAGTCCGAGGACCGCCTGCACGCACATGATGATGACCACAGCCCCAACGACAATGGCACTGGTGGTCCGGTCCTCTCGCCGCAACCGTCGAACGAGCGCCGCTGCACCCGACTTGCGGTCGGGCTCCATCCCGTTGGCGCGGGACAGTGCTTGAAGATCGGCTCCGGACGATGCCGTTCTTCGGCCGAGCAATGCTAGATAACTTCCGACAAGTACGAGAAGGTCGAATGTGGTGTAGCGCGACGACCCCGCATACCAGAGTCCGATCAATGTCGACCGTCCGGTCGCGATCGAAAGGGCGAACAGAAGGCCGAATGCGATCAGGGCAAGACCGATAGGGCTCGGACTCTCCTCGTCTCGCCCCAAGCATTTGATCACGACCCAGACGGCGATCACCACGATGACCACGCCCAACAGAAGCGAGGCGTCGCTCACCGACCTCGAGGCGGTGGGACCGCCCCACGGAAGTGGCCAAGGGATCCACGCTCCCACGACGTCACCGATGGCCAGGAAGAAGAATTTGATGGCGAGGGCAGGGTGCGCGAGCACCGAGGAAACGCTGCCGGGCGATTCCCCGTACGACGATTTGCCCAGGTGGTAGAAGAAGAGCGTCGCGGTCAGCACTGCGCCGCCTATCCACGTGAGAACGTAGCGAAGGGAACGGCGGCGCTGATAGAGCAACAGGAGACCCACGGGCCAGATATACAGCCCTTGAATGGCCGAATAACTCCCGACCACTGCGGCCACCATGGCGCCGGTCAATACGGCCCAGCGGAATCTCGGACTGTCGAGGAGGAAGAGGGTCGCAGCCAGGGCCCCCAGGACGAAATACCAACACACCTGAAACCCGGAAAGGGTGTTCTCGAACTGGACGAACGAAAGCAGAACGATCGCTACGGGGCAATAGAAGATCAAGTGAGTCGACGGGGAGCGGCGCTTGTGGGTCCAGATGATCAGAGCGATCGAAGCAAAAAGGATCAGGGCGCCGATGTACATCTCCACGAGGAGGTTGAAGTGCGTGGTCTGAGCCAGCAGGACGACAAGGAGGTTCGGAAAAAGCAGTCGATTCTGGTTGTGCGGAACCCAGAGCGTGCTCAGGGTGAGCGTGCCTGCATGCCAGTGCCTGATGACCTTGACATCAGACCACTGGTCCCGCCAGATCACGTTGACGCCGTAGCGATGAATGAACCACAGATAGGCGGCTGCTGGAATTGCGAATCCCAGTATCGCCAGCCGATCGAGCAGTCGGGACGACGGGCGGGTTCTGTTGCGCCCGCCGGCATCCGGGGTCAGCGAAGCCGCCTCAGACGATACGACGGTGTTCACGATTCCCCCCCCATGCCTCTTGGATCCACCCGCTCCGCCGAGTCAGAGGCGAAGCTCTCGTACAGCAACTCTGTCTCATTTCAACGAGAAATTGTCCCAGTCTCGTCCGTTCAATCACGACGTCATGCCGCGCCGTGGGACACAAAAAGTCGGTAGCCGTCAAATACCATCGGAGGGTTGTTGTTCCGCTCGAATCTTTCGACGAGCCGTGCGAGGGGCAGCTGTGGCAGAATGTGCCCCTGCGCCCAGAAAGCTGTCCAGGTCGGGTTGTCGACCACGCAGAACCGAGATTGATCGTGTCGCTCGATTGTCCTGACGATCTGTTTTTGCCGGGGGGCGTCTCCAGTGTAGAAGTAGGTGTTGAACCAATTTGTCGGTGGTGATTCGCCGGTCCAGAAATAGAGGCTGTCGAGTGCTGGCAACGTGAGAAAGGCGGAACAGTGGGCGCGAATCGCATCGGACAATGCTTCGAGGGAGTGGGTCTGGGACGCGGGGAGACGAATCTTGTCTGATCCCGGCAACCGAAGTGGTGTGGCGGTGTCGTAGTCCTTGGCCACCACAGACCTGTCACCGACGTAGACCGATGCAAACCATCCCGTCGCCGCGAATACGAGCGCCCAAACCACAAGACCTGTGACAACGCGACGCCCACCGAGGCGCGCCGAAGGGATAGTCGGATGCAGCTGCCGCACCCCGTCATGGAGACAAAGCATGCCGACGGGCACGAGAAGGAGCGACGACCACCGGACCTGGGCGCCCGCCACCGGATAGGCCAGCAGGCCTTCCAGCACGGCAAGCGATACCAACGCCAGTCGTGCGATCCGTTCGGACTCACTCGCTCCCCTCGGGGGAATAGCGGCAAGAAACAGGAGTGGTAACGCCACGAGAAAGGTATTGGTGAAGTCCAACTGAGCTTCTTGGAGGGCGCAATAGAGAATCAGGAGTCCAGCGGACACATGTACGAAGGCATCCAAGACAGTGGCCGAGGAGTCCGTGCTCCGGAATCGGCGGTAAAGAACGGCTCCGGCGAGACAAATCACGCCCCACCCAACTACCCAAGGCTGTACTGCGATGGGAATGGTGAATGCACTCGAATAGCGGGCCGGATCGATGAACAGACCGCGGATGAGATCGAGCGGTCGGGTTCCGGACAAGATAGCGACACTGACAACCACGACACCCATGACGCCCCCACCGAGGAGAAATAGGTAGCCATCACGGCGATGAACGAGCCCTTGTTCGCCATGGTCTGGGGTCACTGCAACGACTCCGGCAGCGGCCAGGGCCACGACAAAGCAGTACTTGATCGCCCAGGACTCCGTCGCATGGCCGCCGGCGACGCCCACGAGGAGGAACGGAGTGCCCACGAACAAAAGTGCCGCAGCGACGCGTCAGGATCCGCGTCCCCTTGAGCGACGGCGCCAGTGTGAGTCCCGTGAACACGATGGCGATCCCGGCGAGGAGCCCTACATTGACCTCGGTGAGCACCATCGCAGCCACCGCGGCTCCGAGCGTTGCGCAACCCACCGACCTCTTGCCGCGAGCGACGAGGGCCAGGGCGATGAGCGCCACCGCAAAGAGCAGCCATACCACCATGGTGGGGTGCATGGACTCGTCGACGAGGGAAAGCGTCAGCAAGACGAAGCTGCCGATCTGGGTGGCGACGCCGGCGAGCAGATTCCGAGTGAACATCTTGACGGCTATGCCGAAGCCGAGGCTGACGAGTAGCTCCACGACAGCCGTGGCCGCTCGACCGTTGTCGGGTGTCACGGGCAACCATGAGAAGACCGTCGAGAGTGCCTCGTAATAAAATGGCCCGAAGACGCTGTACATGTGGGTGTACAGCCCCCCGTGATGGGCGAAGTTCTTCACCGTGATCAGCAGGTAGCCCTCGTCGTCCCAGCCGGCAAAGGAGTTGAACGTGCTGTAGAAGCCCAGCCATCCGCACAGTGCTGTTGCCAGGGCGAAGATCCCCACGGATCCCCACCGTCCAAGCCCCCTCGGTCCTGATCTGACAGCGGGCGCGGGCATGCTGGCAGGAACGGAGTCATCCTGCTGTACCGGGATCGTCTCAGTCATTGCTGTGCGAGTGCTGACGGCACGGTTGTGGGGCTCCCGGACCAGCCTGAGGTGCCCCTCCCTGGGTGATCAGAGCCAGGCGGGGCCTACTCGTCTCACCGAGACCAAGCCGGGCCATCCGAACCTCGAGCATCCGGCCAGATTACCGGTCGGCTCGGGGAAATCTGGTCTCGACCGGGTCTCAGTCGGTCCTCAGCCCCGAGCACGCTGCGCGCTCGCCGACGACGGTCCGCTCGTGTTGTGGCACCTCGGCTCCCATGGGCCCCGATGATCATGGTCGGCCGCCAGCCCTGTCGTTGGGAGTGTCAGAGACCGGGAAGCCCCCCTTGAAGGGCGTGGGTTTGATGATCACGTCATGCGTGGGTATCACTGCCGCGCCGGCGCCACGGTACATAGGACGGAACGTGCACGCTCTCGCAACGAGAGGTACTGCAACCCCATGCCCTTGTCAATGGGATGCCGACGTGGCCTATGGTGTGACCGCGCAGGCGGGAGGCGACTTGAGCACCATCAAGATCGAAGCAAGGAGACGACCACGTTCACGAACCGGTCCGTCCTTCTCACAAAACCTGGCGCTCGCCTTTGCGATTGTGGTCCCGCCTGTCTTGTACGTGCTTTACGTCCTCCACTATTCGGTCAACGTGCCCATCGCCGATGATTGGAACGTGATCAAGCTGGCTGGAGCAGGCATTCACCACAACGTGACATTTAGTCAGTTGTGGGTCCAGTACGCGGACACCCGGCTTCTCGTGGCATTTGCCCTATTGGTTGGCTTTGGTGTCGTTGACCACTTGAACGAGCAGTCCATCATGTTGTTCAGTGCGGGCCTCTTCATTGCGGCATTTGTCCTGCTCCTCCCGCTCTTCCGCTCGTATCTCGGCCGCCGTCTCACCTTTTTGCCTGTCCTCACGCTAGGCATCGTCTGGTTCAGCGTGGCTGATTTCCAAAACTCCCTTTGGAGCTTTCAGGTTGCGTGGTACTTCGTGGTGCTCTGCTTTGTCGCGATCGCCTTCGTCCTCCTCATCCCGCACCACCACAGAGATCTCTGCTTGGCTGTGGCGATCGTGGCTGCGGTCGCGGCATCGCTTACCGAGGTCCAAGGATTTGTCGTCTGGCCAACGGCTCTCATCTGTCTCGTCTGGGCCAGTCCGTGGCGACGTCGAACCTACGTCGAATCCGCGATCTGGATCGCCTCTGCGGTGGTCACGACAGCTCTCTATCTCCACGGCTTTGTCTTCGCGGCCGACACCAACATATGCGTAGTGGAAGGAGGGCAGAAGGCTAGTTGTTCGCTCACGTTCGGCCTGCTGCATCCAGGCCACCTGGCCCGGTTCTTCACCGTCCTAGTCGGAAATGTCGTTCCCACCCTCCCGGGGACCTACGTCCTCGGTCACGAGATATTGGGATCGGCGATCTGCATCGTGGCCGGATTCATCGTCGTGCAGATGACTCGGCAACGGCGACTGCACCCCAATCCCCTCCCGCTCCTCCTGATTGTGTTTGGGCTCTTGTTCGACCTAGTTCTCGCCTTGTCCCGACTGGGAGAAGGTCTGAATGGAGCCGGAATTGACCGCTACACGATGCCGAACATCATCTTGCTCGCCGGTATCGTCGTCTACGGCTGGGGACGCGCTCCAAGCCTATCGAGGACTTCAGATGTCAAGAGTTGGCCTGAATGGATCAAGGTCCTCGGAGCGGCCACCCTCGCGCTTTTCTTAGTCGTCCAGGTTGTTGTGGCAACGCAGTTCGGCGTTACCAACGGGAATGCAATGAGAGCAACGAGCGAGGAGGTCGCTCGAGTTGTCGTGAATCTGGATCGGATTCCCAACGCGAGACGTGGTTGCTATTTCCAAGCTGTTGTGGTTGGCCCACCCTTGTCTGCCTTGGAGGAGGATCGGATCATTGCGATACAGAATCATCTCAGTGTGTTCCAGCTGGGTGCCACGCGCAGGTACCGTGCCGAAGGTCCACCACACATCGCTCGATGTGATCGGTAGGAGGCATCATCATCGGCCAAAGGTTGGTTGCGAGCGATAAGGCGAGTCCCAGCCGACCACTAGGTGGAGGTGGCGCCGTCCGAGGATGGTCCAGCTGACTCGTATGCCTCGATGTCTGCGAGGCTGCGTTCCCGCATGGAGGCCTTCGGGTCATGATAGTAATGTCGGTACCAGTCGATGGTCCGTCTCACCGTCTCGCGGAGATGCCACCGCGGCTCCCAGCCAAGCGTTGAGACGGCCTTGTCGATGGCGATGCGCAGGGTTGTGGCCTCGACGTTGGGAGTCGCATCGCCTGCCACGATCCAACGCCCGGAACCCCAGGCGTCTACTACGGCGGTGGCGAGATCGGCGACCTTCGCCTCATCGGTGACCCACGGGCCAAAGTTCCACGCCCCTGCCCATTTGCCGACGTGCTCGTCGTGAAGGAGGCGCGAGGCGAGCTTGAGATATCCCGACAGGGGCTCCAGAACGTGTTGCCAAGGCCTGGTCGAATTTGGATGTCGGACCACGAGATCGATGCCAGACGACAAGGCCCGGACGGCGTCCGGCACGATCCGGTCATCCGCCCAGTCGCCACCCCCGATCACGTTCCCGGCCCGCACCGAGGCGAGTCGGACTCCATGATCGCGGACTCGATCGACGGGAAAAAATGACGATCGATAGGCGTCAACCACAAGCTCGGCCCCTGCTTTGCTCGCGCTGTACGGGTCGTGTCCTCCGAGAGGATCGAGCTCGCGGAACCCCCAGTAATTGGCCGTCGTTTCGATAGCACTTATCGCTGGTGACTACCACCACTGCGCAAGGATTCCTCGCGAGCCGCACAGCGTCGAGCACAGAAGCCGTCCCGACTACGTTGACGTCGAAAGTCTCGCGCGCGAGTTCGAGGCTGGCCCGGACAATCGGCTGTGCCGCCAGATGAAAGACGACGTCGGGCGGCTGTCGCCGAACGACGTCGACCATCATGTCTGCGTCACGGATATCGCCTCTGACGTCCTCTACGAGGGCTTCGGCAACCGATGCTGCCTCGAAGTGATTGGGATTGCTCGGCGGATCGAGTGCATACCCGGTGACCTGCGCGCCCAGCCGGTGCAACCAGAGCGCCAGCCATGATCCCTTGAAGCCCGTGTGCCCCGTGACAAGTACCGATTTGCCCCGGAGGTCGGTCAGGTCGTCGAACACAGCATCAGTCGTTTCGCGCTGGCTGTTCGGCCGGATCCCCTGTCAGGTGATCTCTCGCATTGGAGTGGGGTTCAATCGAGGAGTGGGGGATCATCCCCCCGTCACCCGGTGGCGGAGCCCGACGTGTCGTGTCCGAGCCGTTGCCCGTATCCACCGAAGCTGGGCGGGAGGGAGTCTGCGTGTCGTCGAGGCCGAGGGTCTGGCGAACCACAAAATTGGGGCGACCTTTTACCTCCTCGTAGATCTGCCCTATGTAGATACTCACAATTCCCAAGAGGCAGAAGAGAATTCCGAAGAGCATGACCATTAGCGCCACGATCGTGCCAAACCCCGGAAAGGGCACACCAAGTGTCGCCCAGTCGATGGTGAGTACGACAAGTGCGACAATCGACGCGACGAACAAACTAATTCCGACGAGCGGAATGATGACCAGGGGCACTTGAGAGTGGGCGAGGACAGCCTTCACGGCCAGTTGCAAGACCGCAGTCGAGTGCGCCTTTGATGTTCCGGCGTAACGCTCTTCACGCTCGTGTTCCACTCCTATTGAGCGGAAACCGACCCACGCCACCAGACCCCGCACAAACCGATTGCGCTCGTCCATTTGGCGGACTACTTCGTAGACGCGGCGGTCAAGGAGCCGAAAGTCGCTTGCGTTGGCCGGAATGAGATGGCCGGTCAGTTTGCCGATAAGCCAGTAGAAGACGCGGGAATTGAACCGCCGCAGCGGTCCGGTCCCATGACGGGCAGTGACGATTCCGTAAACATTCTCGTAGCCGGCTTCCCACTGCGCAACGAATCTCGGGATCATCTCCGGGGGATCCTGAAGATCGGCTGTCATCAGGACCACAGCGTCGGCATCGACAAAGTCGAGTCCTGCGGTGAGCCCTCCGTCCATACGGAAGTTGCGGGCCAACTGAATGACTTTGAAGCGAGAATCGCGATGACAGATCGCCTCGAGCCGCTCAAAGGTGTCGTCTTCCGATCCGTTCTCGACGATGATGGCCTCGAAATCGTAGGATGACAATTCGTCGAAGACCGTCGTCAGGCGGCGCGCTAACTCATCGATGCATTCAGCCTCGTTGTAGGCAGATGTCACGATTGCTATCTTTTTCCGCTCAGGCATGTTCATCTCTGGCCGGAGGGCTGTGTAATTGGCCTGGCGGCCACTCCGTAACAGCCGATTCGCAAACCACCAACCTTTGCTTGCTTGTCTGACTCCTCGGCAGCGACAGCGAACCCGGATGCGTTCAACGCCGCGCGTATGGACTGGTCCGAGAAGTAATTGATGTGTTCGGATTGTTTGATGACTCCAAGCCTCGGTACCGATGAACGGAACTGACGACTCAGGCCGCTCATGAAGTCAGAGATCACAAACAGCAGTCGATGTCGGACAAGTCTCCGGAGGTAGCGCTGATACCGCGTGGATGTGTGAAAGCCAGACACTCGAAATAGATCGAGGGGCACCTCCACGTAGAGGATTCCATCGTCGGCGATCGCCTCTCTGATCTCCCTGAGAGGCTCGAGAGGAGAAGGTAGATGCTCAAGTACGTGGGCCACGATCACGAGGTCGGGCTTTGTGTCACCGAGCTCCGCCAACGTGCCGATATGCTCGATCCCGGCCGGAAGATCACGGTCGGATACATCACATACGATCCGACGACTAATCGGGATGCTCGGAAAGAACTGCCCTTCATCACCGCCAAAGTCGACTGCGCAGTCCAGCTCTGATCGCATTCGTGCTGTTTTTAGGATCCGCATCATGAACGAGCGCCGCTCAGCCACTAGCTGCACGTCACTCGAACAAGCATCATTGACATTACGCGAATACCAGGGCTCCCAGTGCCGTCGAGCTTCTCTGTATGCGTCCCCGCGGTAGTGCGCATACAGCGACGACAGCTCCTGCTCGCCGTACCGCGCGTCGAAGAACTTGAGATCACATGTGCGACAGCATCGAAGCTCCGTCTGATACCCAATGGGGAGGCTTGACAAGGTCGAAATGAAAGGAGCGACCACACCGTGGGCCAAGGCGGGTGCCTCTGCACCGCAGATCGGACAAACGAGATCGGTGTGAACTGTCGGCATTATCAGAATGGCGCAGACGGACACGGAAGTGTCGACTTGATGCGTCGGCTCACGTCCGGACGAACCCATGTTTCGACAAGTGTCCCTCGATGGTCGAACAGATGTGGTCAAGGTGCGCTTCGGTCATGCCGGGATAGACACCAAACCAGAATGCATCGTTCATGAGACGGTCAGTGTTGGGTAGCTCCCCAATTTGTCGATAGCCGGTGCTGGTCGCCCGCATCTCGTCAAAACAAGGCTGGCGGACCAGATTTCCAGCGAACAGCATTCTCGTCTGGACTCGGGCTCCCTCGAGAGCCTCCACCAGGCTGTCTCTGGTGACCGAGGTACCCGGCTTGACCATCGTGAGAAAGCCGAACCAACTCGGTGTCGAATGCGGAGTCGGTTCTGGAAGTCGCAGGACTTCGCTACACCACTCCAGTCGGTTGCGGAGGTAGTCGAAGTTACGGCGGCGGGCCTCGACAAACGAGGGCAGCTTCTTCAATTGGGCTACGCCCACAGCCGCCTGCATGTCCGTCATCTTGAGGTTGTAACCGAAATGGGAATAGGTGTACTTGTGGTCATAGCCCTCGGGCAGTGTTCCCAACGACCAGCCGAACCGCTTCCCGCACGTGTTCGAACGGCCGGGTTGACAGTAGCAGTCGCGACCCCAGTCGCGGATCGACTCGGCGATACTGGCCAGTTCGTCGTTACTGGTGTAGAAGGCGCCACCTTCGCCTGTTGTCATCTGGTGGGCCGGGTAGAAGCTGCTCGTGGCGACGTGCCCGAATGTTCCGGTCCGGCGGGTCTCGTCCACTACACCACGCCTGGTCGTGTACTCGGAACCCATGGCATCGCAGTTGTCTTCGACCAGCCAAAGACCATTCGCTTCACAGAAATCCAGGACCGCATCGATGTCGAAGGGGTTTCCGAGGGTGTGTGCGACCATGATGGCCTTGGTGCGCGAGCTCAGAGCGCTATTGAGCATCGAGGTGTCAATGTTGTCGGTCGCCGGGTTCACGTCCACGAAGACCGGCACCACCCCGTGTTGGATCGCCGGCGCCACAGTTGTTGGAAAACCGGCCGCAACGGTGATGATCTCGTCGCCTGGTCGGATGCGGCGGTCGCCGAGCCGAGGAGAGGTGAGGGTCGAGAACGCCAGCAGATTGGCGGAGGAACCCGAATTGACGAGTCGACACTCCTCGACGCCGACGAATTCCGCGAGCCCCTTTTCGAGCTGACGGCAGAATCGACCGCTGGTCAGCCAAAAGTCCAGACTGGCATCGACCAGGCTCACGACCTCCTCTTCGTCAAATACTCGGCCGGCGTACGGGGCCGGCGTCTTGCCGGGCACGTACGGCTGAGGCGTCCATCGGCGCCGGGCGTATGCGCCCACCTTTTCGAGGATTTCGGCCCGGAGGGCGGCAACCGACGGCTCGGTGTCACCGGCCTCGGGTCCGTCGTCGATGTCGGATTGGCCACCTCGGTCCTCCTCGGCCGATCCTCCCGACGGTGGGGAGGGAGCCAGAACCACGGGTACCTCCCCCCGTGACTGGTCGAGTGCCGACCCGTCGAGGGCGGCGTTGGCTGAGGGCAGATCGATCGGACGCGGCATGACTCGGCTAGCTTAGAACCTGTGTTGAGTCAAAAGGAATGGGAATGAACCACCTGGAAAGACAGATGCTGGACATCCTGAAGCGGGGGCGGGGGGAGTTCGGGTATTCGGCCGTCAAGGCGGAGTTCGAGGCCGAGGGCACCAGGACTGACGAGCTTCTCCGCTTGATGGAGATCACGCGCAAGGCTGACCTTGACTTTGGTCTCAAAATTGGGGGCTGTGAGGCGATGCGGGACCTCATGGAGGCCAAGCAGATCGGAGTCGAGTACGTCATCGCTCCGATGATCGAGAGCACCTACGCCCTTTCGAAGTACCACGATGCGAAGAACATTGTCTACACGCAGGATGAACAGCGGGACACGAAATTCCTTTTCAATCTGGAGACCGAGCAGGCGTTCCATCACCTGTCTGAGCTCATGACCATGGCTCGTGCCGAGGACGGGGCCGACGGCATCGTGTTCGGGCGGGTCGACTTCACGCTCTCCACCGGTCGCAGTCGAGACGACATCAACACCGACGCCATCACCGAGTACTGCCTCGAAACAGCCAAGGTGGTCAGGGATTCTGGCCACGACTTTGTCGTCGGCGGCGGTGTGTCGATGGATTCGCTCGTGGCTCTCCGTCAGATCAGGAGCGTCTATCTCTCGAGGTTCGAGACCCGCAAGGTCATCTTTGACGCAGCGTCTCTCGATGGCTCAAACCTGGAGAAGGGTCTGGTGGAGGCCGTTCATTTCGAGTTGCTCTGGTTGCTGAACAAGAGGGAGTACTACACCGCGATCGAGCAGGAGGATGCCAAGCGCATCGAAATGCTCGAGAAGCGCTGGCACGTCCTCTCTTCTGACGACACCCACTGAGGGCCCGTCGAACGTTGCGTGTCGCAGATTTCATCGCACAGCTTCTCGCCAACGACGGGATCGAACACGTCTTCATGGTGACCGGTGGCGGTGCCATGCATCTCAATGATGCCTTGGGTCGCGAACCGCGGCTCACCCCAATCTTCACCCATCACGAGCAGTCATGCGCCATGGCAGCGGAGAGCTATGCGCGATTGTCCGGTCGACCCGCTGCGGTCAATGTGACCAGCGGACCGGGTGGGATCAATGCTCTTAACGGCGTATTCGGGGCGTACGTGGACTCGATACCGATGGTCGTGGTTTCCGGACAAGTGAAACGTGAGACGCTGATCACGAGCTATGAGCTGCCTTTGCGGCAACTCGGTGATCAGGAAGTCGACATCGTTGCCATGGCTTCGCCGGTGTGCAAGATCGCCTCGTTGCTCGACAATCCGAAGGACACCCGCTTTGTCATGGAAAGGGCGCTGTGGCTGGCCCGCAACGGTCGGCCCGGTCCTGTGTGGGTTGATGTCCCTATCGACGTGCAATCGGCCATCATCGACCCGGAATCACAACGGGGTTTCGACCCTGCGTTGGACGGCCCGGTTGCGAGTCTCCCAGCAGAGGTCGGTCTGGCTACCGGAGATGCCTTGGTCGCTGATTTGCGAGCGATGCTGGACCATCTTGTCGTGGCCGAGCGGCCCGTCATTTTGGCTGGTGCAGGTGTCCGGTTGGCTGGGGCTCACGAAGCGTTCCTCCGAGTGATCGACAAACTCGACATCCCAGTCGTCACCGGATGGAACGCCCATGACGTGCTGTGGAATGATCATCCACTGTTCGTTGGCCGACCAGGTTCGATCGGCGATCGGGGAGGTAACTTCGCGGTACAGAACGCTGACCTCTTGTTGGTTCTGGGCAGTCGGCTCAACGTGAGGCAAGTGAGTTACAACTGGGAGGCTTTTGCGAGAGCCGCCTACACCGTCATGATCGACGTGGACCAGGCGGAGCTCTCCAAGCCGACCCTGTCGATAGACCTCCCGATTCACGCTGGCCTCGCTGACGTGTTCGGGCAGCTCGAACTCATGGACTACGAGCCGGTCCCTTCGCACCGCGAATACCTGGCGTGGTGCCGTGAGAGAACGTCCCGTTATCCGGTTGTTCTCGCCGAGTACTGGAAGACTGACGAACCTGTCAACCCCTACTGTTTTGTCCAGGCGCTCTTCGAAGAGTTGGATGAAGGTGACGTAGTCGTGACCGGGGACGGGACTGCTTGTGTCGTCACCTTTCAGGCTGCCGACCTCAAGCGGGGACAAAGGCTCTATACCAACTCGGGCTGTGCCTCGATGGGGTACGACCTGCCTGCTGCGATCGGCGCCCACTACGCGTCTGGGAAGCGCATCATCTGCTTGGCGGGCGACGGCAGCATGATGCTGAACCTACAAGAGCTCCAGACAATCGCCGGAAATTACCTTCCCATCAAGCTCATTGTCCTCAACAACAACGGATACAGCTCAATCCGTCAGACTCAGCAAAACTATTTTCCCGACAATGTTGTCGGCTGCGGGCCCGAGTCGGGGCTCACTTTTCCCGATTTCGCCAAACTCGGCAGAGCGTTCGGCTTCGAGGTGCGCCGCTGTGCGAGTCATCACGAGCTGGCTGAGACGATTCGTGCCACGCTGGCGGGTGATGGCCCTCAGTTGTTGGAAGTGTTGCTCGACCCCGAGCAGCCGTTTTCGCCAAAGTTGGCCTCGCGCCAACTCGAAGACGGTCGTATGGTCTCCTCGCCTCTAGAGGACCTCGCGCCTTTCCTGTCTCGCACCGAGCTGGCGCAAAACATGTTGATCCCATTAGCGGACGAGTGAGGCAGAGTCGATGGCCCAAGCAGTGCTTGTCCTCGGTGGACGAGGTGATATCGGGTCAGCCATCGCGCAGCGCTTTGCGTCCTCCGGCCACGAAGTGCTCGCCGTCGGCCGGGCCGACTTCGATCTCACCGAGCCTCGAAGCATCGACGCCTGGTTCGACAGGCCCCACCCTCCCATCGGGGTACTGGTGCATTCGGCCGGCTTCAACGTACCCAAGCGCTTCGCCGAGCTGACCGAGGCGGAGATCGCCCTGTCCTTCGCCGCGAACGTCGAGGGATTCCTGCGGGTAGCCCGGCGGACCATCCCGGAGTTGGAAGCGCAACAGGGCCGAATCGTCGTGATATCTTCGATTTTCGGGTTTCTGTCCCGTGTCGGGCGGCTGCCCTATGCCATGTCCAAACATGCATTGGTCGGCATCGTGAAGACCCTTGCCCTCGAACTCGCGGAGCAAGGAGTTCTCGTGAACGCAGTGTCTCCGGGCTACATCGAGACGCGTTTGACTCGCGCCAACAATGACGAGGCGACGATCGCTAGGCTTACCTCGGCCGTTCCCATGCAGCGGTTGGGGAAGCCGGTTGATATCGCCGAAGTCGTGTACTTCCTCGGTTCCTCGCACAATCGATATATGACGGGTCAAGACGTCGTTGTGGATGGTGGCTTCTCGATCGATGGCGGGAGAGGCTGAGGGGATGTCAACCTTCCGGATCCAGGAAACAGAATTCGAGGCAAACGTCGAGCCCAGAGACGGGAGCGTGCTTCGGGTTGAGTCTTCGCCTCGCCCCTATCAGGTGGATTTCGGATCCGCTCGTCCCTTGAGTGTTGTGATTGACGAGCTGCTTTCAAAATCCGCTCACCCCGTGGTCCTCGCCGACCGCAAGCCGCTCGAGGCCCATCTGGGGAACGGCGGGACTATAGGTGTCGTCCCGACCATGGCTGTCGATGCGACTGAGGATTTCAAGAATGTCGACAGCGCGTTGGCGGTCGTCGAGTTCATGGACGCGCAACGCGTCAGTCGGAGTTCCTTGCTGGTCGTGGTAGGCGGTGGCATCGTCCAGGATGTCGGTGCATTTGCCGCGTGTGTCTACAAGCGGGGAGTTCCGTGGACCTATGTACCCACGACCATGTTGGCGCAAGCCGACAGCTGCATTGGCGCCAAGAGCGGTCTGAACTTTCACGGCGCAAAGAACCTCGTCGGAGTCTTCTCCGCACCTCGCCAGATCGTCGTGCACACCGGCTTTCTCGCTACCCTGACCGAGGAGGATCTCCTCTCCGGCCTGGGAGAGGTGTTTCGTCTGAGCATTATCGGAGGTCCCGAATTTCTGGATAGCTTCGAATCTCGAAGGCCGTCGGCGGCGGGTGGAGATCCTTTAGTCCTCGACCAGCTCATTCGCTCCGCGTTGTCGGTGAAGCGTTCGGTCATCGAAGTCGACGAATTCGAGCTCGATCTCAGGCGGTCGATGAACTTCGGCCACAGCGTTGGTCACGCGCTAGAGGCCATCACACTGCACGCGATTCCCCACGGCATCGCCGTGGCCATCGGTGTCCTTGTAGAGGCCGATATCAGCCATCAAAAGGGCATGCTGTCCGAGGACGAGCGAACACGTCTGATGCGAGCTGGGGGTCCAATCATTCCCGAGCGAGTGCGCTCGGTCCTTGCTGAGGTCTCGTTCGATGAGATCCTTGATGTGCTGGCTCGGGACAAGAAGGTTGAGGGGGCCGTCTTGAAGCTCGTTGTGCCCGAGTACATCGGTCAAATCAGATTCATCGACTTCCCCCTCGAACCAGCGTCGGTTCCGGTCCTTGAGGCTGCGCTACGACGGGTTCTGGCCGACATTTGACCAACCATTCCCGACTGGCGTCTGGCACATGACCCTGTTGGAATTCTCGTCTACCGTGAGAACGCGCTTGTTCGACTCCGAACTCGGGGTCGTCCTGACGGGTGGCGGCGGATGGCTGGGACAGGCGACGCTCGAAATGTTGGACTCGAGCTTTGGTTCGCAGATGACGTCGCGTACCCACGTCTTCGCGTCACGACGTCGATCGATCACACTCCGGTCAGGCACGCATCTCGAGGTGTATCCATTGCACGAGCTCGATCATTTGAAGATCGGGCCTCACGTGTTGGTTCACTATGCTTTTGCAACGAGAGAGCTTGTGTCCGAGCTGGGTGTTGCCCAGTACATCGCGCGCAACGAGGAGATCACGCAGCGGGTGGTCGAGCACGTGCGCAGCGCACGACCTTTCGGCATGCTGGCTCCCTCGTCTGGAGCCGTGTATTTGGGCGATGACCTAGAAACGAATCCCTACGGCGTGCTGAAGGCGCGCGACGAGCGAAAGTTCATCGAAATTGCCAACGAGGTAGCCGGGACAAGGTCCGCCCCTCGACTCGTTATCCCTCGAGTCTTCAATGTGGCCGGGCCGTTCTTGAACAAGCCGGATCACTACGTGCTCGGGTCCATCATCAGGGACATCTTTCGCGGTGGGCCGATCCAGCTTCGCGCCAACGGACCCGTGGTGCGTTCCTATGTTCATGTTGGCGACCTAGTCGACCTGGGCTTCGCCATGATGATTGGGGACACACCCACACTGCTCGAGGCCTTCGACACCGCGGGCGAGCGCACCATCGAAGTAGGAGAGTTGGCCAAGTTGACCGCATCGGTCCTGGGGGCACCGGGGATGGAGATCGTCAGACCACCGCTCGATGACACGCCGGCAGATCGCTATGTCGGTGACTCGGGGGCCATCAACGCGTTGGCCGAGAGCTACGGGATCAGGATGAAAGCACTGCCCCGTCAGATCGAGGACACCGCCACTTATCTGCGGAGCTGAGTGTCGTCACGACGTTCATTCGACCTTCCATGGAGCGTTGCCTGTCGCCCACAGTGCCTCGAGAAGGTGCAGTTCACGCAATGTGTCGACTGGTTGCCAGAACCCGTGATGGAGAAAGACCGCAAGTTGGCCGCGGTCGGCCAGTCGCCCCAAGGGGCCCTGTTCGAACAAGGTCTCGTCTCCCTCGATGTCGTCGAGAACCTCCGGTGAAAGGACGAAAAAGCCCCCATTTATCCAATTGCCGTCCCCATGGGGCTTCTCGAGGAAGGTTGTGACCCGGTCCCCCTCGATCTGGAGGGCTCCAAATCGACCAGGGGGCTGGACGGCCGTCACCGTTGCCAAGAGACCCTGGGACCGGTGGAAAGCGACCAATGCAGTGATGTCGACATCAGCCACCCCGTCACCGTACGTGCAGCAGAAGTCGTCGTCGCCGACGTAATCGGCAACGCGCTTGAGGCGACCCCCGGTCTGGGTGTCGAGTCCAGTGTCGACAAGGGTGATTCTCCATGGCTCCGCCATCGTCTGGTGCACCTCCATTTGGTTTTCACGGAGGTCGAATGTGACGTTTGACATGTGGAGGAAATAGTTGGCGAAGAACTCCTTGATGATGTAACCCTTGTAGCCACAACAGATTACGAACTCGGTGACTCCGTGGGAAGCGTATGTCCGACAGATGTGCCAGAGCAGCGGACGCCCACCCACCTCGACCATGGGCTTAGGTCGAGAAACCGTCTCCTCAGTCAATCGGGTTCCCCTACCGCCAGCTAGGATGACCGCCTTCATCTCGGGTAGCCTCCCGGAACGAAGTCATCATTCGGTGGTGGCGACAAGACCATCGTGTAACTCTAGAACCCTGCTCCATGGACCGCATGATGCGGCGATAGGCAGGGAAGCGACTGCCCAGGAGTGGACTGTCGCCCCTCACTTCGTTGGGGACGAGAATGCGGACTGACCCCGGGTGATCAGGAGAAACCCCCGCCGAACCGGCTCGGCGCTATTCTGAGGTGCCCACTCGGGGGGTGTAGCTCAGCTGGTAGAGCGCTACGTTCGCAACGTAGAAGTCGGCGGTTCGAGTCCGCTCACCTCCACCAAATCCCGGCCCTGGTCAAAGGGCTCGCAGTCTCTAGCGGGACTTATGGCGCTTCCGTTGGCGTGACCCAGTGGTGACCCAGAAAGCCTTTTCCAGGCTGCTGGCTGCGGTGCGATCGGCATCGTCCGATATGTGAGCGTACAGCTCCATGGAAAGGCGGGAGCTTGAGTGACCCAGGCGATGTTGAATGACTCTGGGGTGGAGTCCCACCTGGACCATGAGCGAGGTGAGCTTCCCCCGCTCTGGCGGACACCGAACATGAGGCGGCGAGAGCCGGCTCTTGGAAGGATGTCCATATGCCCAGAGCCCATCCACCGGAGTTCCGGCAGCGGGCCGTTGAGTTAGCCCGGCTCCGAGAAAAGCCCGTCGCCAAGATCGCCGAGGATCTCGGCATCGCCGAATCGTGCTTGCGCAACTCGATCAAGCAGGCCGACGTGGACGACGGGGCCCGCGCCGGACTCAATACCGACGAGCGAGCCGAGCTGGTGCGGCTCCGCCGGGAGTTGCGGGTGGCGAAGATGGAGGTCGAGATCTTGAAGCGCGCCTCGGCCTACTTCGCCGAGGAGACCCTGCCCGACCCAAAATGACGTACACCTTCATCGCCCGGGCGTGCACGGACCTGCCCGTGTCGGCCTGCTGTCGGGTCATGAAGGTGTCGACCTCGGGCTTCTATGCCTGGCAGGCGAACCCCGTCACCGACAAGGACCTCGACGACGCGTACTTGACCAACACCATCGTCGACATCCACCGCATGTCGCGGCGCTCCTATGGGTCGCCCCGGGTGCACGCCGAGCTGCGCCTCGGGCAGGACACCCGGTGTTGGAGAAAGCGCGTTGAAGGGCTCATGCGTCAGGCGAGAGTCGCCGGCATCCATCGCCGCCGCCTTCACGGTGCCGCCCCGATCGATCAAGTCGAAGAAGAGATCCTTCTGCTTCTTGGTGTATTTCGGACCCGGCATCGCACCCTCCCTCTCGAGGTGTTGCAACGACTGCTGGAATCCAAGGCGTTCGGTGCTCGGTGATGTCGGTGAGCCACAGCTCGTTCGGGGCATCGGCGGTAAAGTCCCGTTCGACGAGGTCGTCGTGGACGGGAGGTCCGGGGCGGCGATGCAGGCCCCGTTTCTTCGAGTGCGCCGACCAAAGCCGTTGCTCGGAGCACAGGCGCCACACACGGTTCTCCGAGGCCCGGTGCCCGAGGCGCTCGAGCTCATCGGCGATGAAGCGATAGCCGAAGGCGGGGTCGTCGTGGTTCACATCGACCGCGGCGTTGGTCAGATAGGCATTGTTGAAGTCCCTTTGGCTGCAGGGCCGAGCGAGCCACTTGAAGTAGCCCTCCTTGGAGAACTCGAGCACCCGGCAGGTCACCGCCACGGGAACGCCCTCGGCGGCAAGGTCACGGAGCAGCGGGTATCTCATTTTGGGGAGCTGCCCTGGGACAGATAGGCAGCCGCCCGGCGCAGGATGTAGTTCTCCTGCTCGAGGACCTTGATCCGCTTGCGTGATTCCCGGAGTTCGGTGCGCTCCGCCGCGGTCATGCCGTCACGGACTCCCTCTTCGACGTCCGCGTCCTTCATCCAGCGATGCAGACAGGACTCGGAGATGCCGAAGTCCTGGGCTACCTTCGACAGCGGGATCTCCCGGCGACGGGCTACAGCCACGACGTCACGGCGGAACTGATCGGGGTATGCCTTCGGCACCCTCCACTCCCTTCCAGCGAGCCAATGCTCGCAAGGTTAGGAGTCAACCGAACCTGGGGCAGACCCGAACAAGAACAGGATTAGACCAGGAGTATTCCCTGATGTGGTCCGTTGCACCATTTGCCTCAGAGACGGCCTAAGTCGTCGGGTGGTCGTCGGGACATGTCACTGCAAGGCTGCTGTTTTGGTATGTAAGAGCTTGATATGTGATCGGGTATCCATTCCACCAGTCACCGGCGGGAGGTGGCAGGTGAAAAAGTTCACTCATGTCCTGGAGCACGGGAGCTGCATAGCGAGTGATCCCGGGTGGACACAGGTGCACACCATCGGATGTTCGCACTCGAACCCAGTGATTCAGAGAGATCGACTTGGTACCGGTCGGCGGAAGCCAGTTGGTGTATCGACCCTTGATCTCGAACGAGCTCGCTATTGGCAGGTACATGACCTTACCGGCGAAGCTGTCAGACGCCCGTCGGACTGCAGCGTTCCATGTAGCCAAGCCCGCCGTGCTGGCAGCGAAGCCGCCTGCTGCACTTGCGTCGGGATCGAATGGAGGCATCTGCAGGAAGATGACTCCGAGGACGCCATCGCCAGGGCTCAGCCACGTGCGGATGACGGAATCCAACGTCTCCCGATACGCTGCGGGATGTGCTCTGGCTTCAGCGCTGTCCCAAGACCAGGTACCGATGAGGAGTTGAGGGTGGAAGAGCCGAATGTAACGTTGGAGGAACTCGGCTGAACCGGGCTTCGTTAATCCCCAACCAAGTCGGGCAGCCGGAAACACATACACATCACGCGTTCTATCTAGTGCGGCACGGATCCCGAACTCGGCGAATGACATTACCGAGTCGCCGAAGGTGAGGACCTTGAGTGGATGAGTGGGGCTCATCACAAGCCCCTGCGGGAGCGATATGGGCACTTCGGTGCTGAAGCCCCCGGCGCCGGCCACGCTCGGGCCGGATCCGGGGTCGAGCCCGCCGCCAGTCCAGGCCCGGACGGGAGCCGCGAACGACGGGGTGGTGCCCACCAGGATCACGAGCACTGTGACGAGCACCGCGCTCGGGGCGGCGATGCGGAGGCGGAGCTCGGCGAAGCTTGACCGGCGCACGGGGCGTTCGAGGAGGTAGTAGCTGGCGCTGGCCACGGCGAAGACGAGTGCCAGGCGGGCGAGGTCGAGGGCGGCTCCGCTGAGCCCGGTGCGCGAGGAGTTGAAGTAGACGAAGATCGGCCAATGCCACAGGTACGGGCCGTAGGAGATGGTCCCGATCCAGCAAAGGGGAGCCAGCGACAGCACCCGGGCGAGCGGTCCGGGGTCCAATAGCCGCACATCCGCGATGACGATCCCCGCCAACAGCGCGCACAGGAGGAAGCCGCCCTCGAACATGGCAGCGCTAGGCAGCCCCGCAGGGGTCCCCGCCTTGACCCAGAACACCCCGAGGACCACCAGGGACGGCACCGACACCGCGTGGAGCCACCGCCGGGTCCTCGGGCCGGGTTGGAGCCTGGCCGCACACACGAAGGAGAGCGCCGCGCCTACCAGGAGGTCGAAGGCCCGCGTGTCGGTGCCGTAGTACACCCGAGTGGGATCGACCCCGGGGTGATAGAGCAGCGCCATAGCGAGCGCCGATGCCCCCGCCCCACACACACACAGCCCGAGGCCCAGCCCCCGCCAGCGTCTCTTGGTACCGATGATCACGCCCAGGATCAGAAGCGGCCACAGCAGATAGAACTGCTCCTCGATGGCCAGTGACCAGGTGTGGGTGAGCGGCGAGGGGGTGGAGAATTGGGTGAAGTAGGACTGGTGTGAAAAGATGGCGTGCCAATTGCCAGACATATAGCAGCGTTGCTAGGGCGTCTCCTCTGAGCCCCGACAAGTCGATGGCAGCCCCTCCGCTCGCGGGGGAGCTGAAGCGGCCGTTGATCACCGCATAGACAGCTACCGACACGAGCACGAGAAATAGGGCGGGCAGCAGACGCCGGGCCCGGCGACCCCAAAAGGCACCTAGGGCGATGCGACCAGACGTGGTGTTCTCCTCGAGCAGCAGGCTCGTAATGAGAAAGCCCCGACAGCACGAAGAACAGATCTACTCCGAGATATCCCCCCGAGGCCCATCCGAGCCCAAGGTGATAGGCGATGACACCGAGGATCGCCAGGGCCCGCACGCCGTCAAGGGCAGGGAGATGTCTCCCCGAGACGGCCCGGGGTGTGTTGTCCGAAGGGATCGGGTTACTCGCTGCCGTGGTGTTCGACTCAAGCAGCCTCGACACCGCACGAGGTTACCAGGATTCGGGTGGAATCGACGTAGCGCGAAAAGCAAAAGCACGCGTACCCCCAATTTTTAAAGGAGTGGGATAGCAAAGTGCGAGCGTCACGATGAGGTTCGGCAGGCAATCGACGATCAATAGCTGACGAGCATCGAAACTCGCTGACCTCATCCAGCTTTCCTACGACGCGATTCCGCTCAGTCTATGGCGTCGAAGAGCCTCCGTGTTGACTCACATCCAGCACGCATTGAGGCACATTGACCTTGTTTGTCATCCCGGATTGGCAGGAGAACAATGCCTGGCGATTGATGGACACCGGGGAATGATTACCGAGGCCGTACCAAACCCATGCGTGCGCTTGGATGCGCGGTAACCGACCAAGCACGGCGGTGAAGAAACCTGCAGCATAGATTTTGTCGCGCCCCTCCTGTGCCATCGGCACAACAACAACCTGGACTCCCCAAGCGTGTAGAGATCGCCGCACTTCGTGCACGATGCCGGACGAGGCCGTAGGCAGAGGGGCTTTACCTGGGTCCGAAAGCGCGTTCAAGACGGGGATGGTCCCTCGGAAGGGTGAAACAGCTTCACTGTGTCGACCGTCGCGTCCGGGCACGATACCCCAACCGCCTACGATACGGAAACTCATGCCGTTGATCGCTTGCCAGGCCATTGCTTGCTGCTCAAACGCTCCGGGATACGGGTACACGAGCACAACGGTTCCCGGAACGAGGTGGGGAGCGATTTGGTGGAACCATGGGGGCATTGGTTTGTTATTGATCACAAAGGGATAGCTATACGCCTCACCCGTCGGTATCAGTGTAGCGACCGTCACTGCGGACAGGATCGCGCCTGTGATCCCGAGGAAAGGGGCGGCGTGAACCTGTTGTTTATCTCGACGATTGTAATGTCGGACAGAGACACGCCACCAGCGATCAGCTGAAAGGGCGAGCAGCAGCGCTGCGGCGAACGCGGTGACGACGCAAAATCGTCCTGGGGCGACCTGGGACACCAGGGGTGCATGTTCGAAAAGTCGCCAAGGCATCCAAGCACTGGCGGTACCCAATGAGAACAACCACGACGATACTCCGACGGCAACCAAGACCCACGCCAGCCGGTCTCTGAACCACACAAAGGTCGAGACTGCAAGAAATGCCAGCGTGGCTGCGCCAATGTAGGCAAAGCCTGGCCCCCCATTTCCCGAGTAACCAGTGATCGCGAGCAAGGGGTTGGGTCGGTGGACGTACGGGCCAGTGGAGACCACTCCTGAGATAGGAAGTCCGGAACTCGACGTCGATGGAAACGCGGCCCCCACGACATGGCGGGGACCATCGAGCACAAACCAAGTGGGATACACAAGACACACCACGACAATTCCCGCTGCTGTTGTTAACCCCAGCAGGATGCGGCGATATCGAACCCATTTGCTGCGCGGAGCCAAGATTGCCGCCACGATCATCCCGATTCCGCCGGCCACGAGCGATATGGTGAGCACTTCTGTGCTGATGAAGAACTGCACCACAGTCAGCAGAGCGAGGCTGACGCTAAGAAACAAAGGACTACAGCGTTGAGTCACAAATAGGTCGTAAAGGATCAAAAACGCCAATGGGGGGTAAATGAGCCAGATCTGAGCGAGATGGCCCACCGGTTCCAACGTCACGATAATGGGCGAGAAACCATAGAGAACGGCCGCGACGATCTGGCCTGGGACGAAGCGAGAGAACTGACGACAGGCTAGAAAGCAGCACCATCCCGAGGCCACCGGAGCAAGTGTCACGACAACATTGAACGTGGCAATAGGGCCGAAGAGCCATGTGACTGGAGAGAAAAGCAGTGAGCCTACGATCCAGGTCGTGTTGGTCAACATGTTCGCGCCACCCTGACCGGCAAAGATCGCGTTGGAGAAAAACGGATTGTGTCCGTGTGCCAAGGCCCACGGTGTCCAGTCCAGGATCTCGAGAGTTCCGCTTTCGTCGCCACACAGACAGCTGATGGTCGACGTCGGGTGCCCTGTAACCCACACCCGCCACCACATAATGAGCGAAATAGCGAGTAGCCCACCAATGACTGCTGCGTGTAAGGCAACGACATCCCATTTGATCCGACGGCGTTTCGGCGGCATGACCGGTGCTTCGTCCTGATCCTGTTCGCCGTGGACGGAGTGCCCGAGGCGCTTCGTTGTGAGCGTCGGCCTTGACGACATCCTGGAGGAAAGGATAGGTGTCTTTGCGTTGTCCTGCTGAGTCAGGCATTGTACCCTTCGAACCAGTCACGAATCGGAGGATGGAGACGTCGATCGCCGAAGTGAAGACCAATACTGCTCGAGCGCGCCTGGCTTCCAGACTCGTCCGAGATTGCCGGGATACAGCGTGTGCCCGCAGCTCATTTCAGCCCGGTAATGCCGATCCGATACCGCGGCGTCGAAACTGGAACTGCCAGCGGGCGTGCCACGGGCACCAAAGGCCGCATAGTCACGGAAGGTCGCGGTCAATGGGAATCGGGTTCTGAACAGGCGGATCAGCATCTTGACTGGTGGGGGAGTGGTCGTTAGAAGTGTGCAACTGAGCTTCCCCCGCTCTGGCGGACACCGAACATGAGGCGGCGAGAGCCGGCTCTTGGAAGGATGTCCATATGCCCAGAGCCCATCCACCGGAGTTCCGGCAGCGGGCCGTTGAGTTAGCCCGGCTCCGAGAAAAGCCCGTCGCCAAGATCGCCGAGGATCTCGGCATCGCCGAATCGTGCTTGCGCAACTCGATCAAGCAGGCCGACGTGGACGACGGGGCCCGCGCCGGACTCAATACCGACGAGCGAGCCGAGCTGGTGCGGCTCCGCCGGGAGTTGCGGGTGGCGAAGATGGAGGTCGAGATCTTGAAGCGCGCCTCGGCCTACTTCGCCGAGGAGACCCTGCCCGACCCAAAATGACGTACACCTTCATCGCCCGGGCGTGCACGGACCTGCCCGTGTCGGCCTGCTGTCGGGTCATGAAGGTGTCGACCTCGGGCTTCTATGCCTGGCAGGCGAACCCCGTCACCGACAAGGACCTCGACGACGCGTACTTGACCAACACCATCGTCGACATCCACCGCATGTCGCGGCGCTCCATGGGTCGCCCCGGGTGCACGCCGAGCTGCGCCTCGGGCAGGACACCCGGTGTTGGAGAAAGCGCGTTGAAGGGCTCATGCGTCAGGCGAGAGTCGCCGGCATCCATCGCCGCCAGCGTCACGGGCGCACCCGCCGCGACCTGGCCGCCGAGCCCGCCGACGACCTCGTCAACCGGGCCTTCGACCCCGAAGACCCAAACCGCTTGTGGGTATAGACGTCACCGAGCACCCCACGCCTTGGATTCCAGCAGTCGTTGCAACACCTCGAGAAGGTGGGTGCGATGCCGGGTCCGAAATATACACCAAGATGCAGAAGGATCTCTTCTTCGACTTGATCGATCGGGGCGGCACCGTGAAGGCGGCGGCGGAGGCGTCCGGCGTCCACCGAAGGGCCAGACCGTGGCGCACTCCGACCACGGCTCGACCTACGCGTCGTGGGCCTTCGGGCGAAGGCTGCGCTCCGCCGGCCTGCTCGGGTCGATGGGAACCGTCGGCGACTGTTTCGACAACTCCGTCGCCGAGAGCTTCTTCGGCACGCTGCAGCTCGAGCTCCTCGACGAGCACCACTGGACGTCTCGCCAACACCTTGCCCTGGCGATCTTCGACTGGATCGAGGCTTGGTATAACCCCAAGCGCCGCCACAGCTACTGCAACATGCTCAGCCCAGTCGACTACGAGGCCACATACGCGGCATGATCAGCAACTAACCCACCCTGTCCGCCAGAGCGGGGGAAGTTCATCGGTGGCCTTCTCCACGCTGAGATCCGGGTGGAGCGCTCTGCGGGCCTTGAGCGCCTCGGCGATCAACTCCAAGTCTCGGGCACGGGCTCGCTCCCACTAATTGCGGCTTCGCTCAAAGCGTCATCAAGAACTGGCCCGACTCCAAGGCGACAATGACCAGCGCACCAGCCCGCTCAAGGAGACTCGCGACCAACGAGATCCCCAGTTTCAACGCCTTCCTGCCGTCGCTTTCGGACAAGGGAGCTTGAAACTCTGGACGCTCGGCAAACGGAACGGGCCGATCGTCGGCAGGCGTTGCAACCCCTAAAGACGCCGGGTACTGCTTCGGCAGGGAGATCGACCCGAAAAGATAGGGGTGTTCTCCTTCATCGAGGCGGAGAAGGCCAGCGTTCCGGTCAGCTTCATGTGTGCAGATCTGGTTGAGGCGATCCCGCGTTAGTGGTCCACCTTGACCTTGACCTGGACCACTCAACGGGGACCCCTCAATGTTTGAAGGCAGACGTCGGTTGAGCCAGGGAACCCAGCACGGGACATCCTCAAATATTGCGACACCTGTGGGAACACTGGGGAGATCCTGAAGAACTCCTGGGAAAGCTGTGAGGAACTCGTTGGGAGTGCCTACCGCTTTTGACAACTATAACGGACTCGTGTGGAGTCGGAAGATGTGCCTCGACCGACGATCGTTCCAGAGTGACGTTTTCCCGCTCTCTTGCGATGCGAGACTGGATTTGACCCCGCGACGTAGCTGAGGCACTTTCAATTCGATGACTGATGGATCTTCGGCTGCAAGTGGCGTCGACTCTGCGTCGCGCCCCGTCGGGAAGCCTTTGTGTCCTCTGAGGGGATCGTCGGAACTGGCCCTTGCTCGGGCCACAGTTGTGTACGTCTGGTTCGGCATCGTGTTGTTTCTTCTGCTCAGCGCGCCACCAATTTTCTCCGCTGACAGCTTTAGCTACAAAGATCGCACACATCGGAATTTCGAGATGGTCCTCCTCTCGCTCGAAGGAAGGTGGGATCGATCACCGACCATTCTCGTTCCGTTCGCGCTGTTGGGTAGTAATTCGACGATCGAGTTTGGGCAGACCGTCTTGCTCGGCCTTGCCTTCACCTTTCTGATTCTGACTGTGTACCGGATCGAAGTGATCGGTACCGTAGCCAAGGCAGTACTCGGATTCCTCCTGGCGACGATGTTGCTGGCACCGAGCATGCTCTCATGGAATCTTCAGATACTTAGTGAGTCGCTATCGGTGTCCTACGCTCTGTTTGCGTTCGCCGCCTCTCTGCGGTTCCTGCTCCGATGGGAGCCGAAATGGCTGCTCTTCTCGGCCGGAGCTGCGATGTTTGCCATTTCCGCTAAGGCGACGTTGGGGTTTATCTTCGTCCCTTTGTTGGCAGCGGAAGCCATTGTTTACGGGTGGCGGGTCATGTATCAGAAGCGGCGCCGAGATCGCTCGTTATCTCGGCGAAGCGTTGTCGCTCCCCTCTGCACAGTCCTAGGGGTCTGCGCCCTCATGGGCACCGGGATCCTCTACGTGTCGATGCAAGATCACAGCGCCCTGAGAATGGGAATAGGGAAGGAAAAGGACGCGGTCATTCATCTGATCAGTGTCGAAGATCCATAAATACCCCGATCCGGCACTCGCTGAAGGCAAGCAACATCCCTCGGTGCGTCCCGCTAAACCGACCGATACCTTATGCTCGCATCAGTCGCGTCGAGTTTCGGTTGACGACATCCTGTCCAGCCTTCACATCATGGGCCGTCCATCACTACAGAGCCTGGTATGCGGGGTTCCTCCTCAACCATCCAGGCGACGTGCGGAAACTCGTAGCCGATCTCCTTCCGTACTCGGTCAGCTATTCGCTTCACGAGCAGGGAGTCTTCGCGACCATTCCGCCGTTGTCCGACGCCATCTGGGGCACCTATTCAATGTCGAATGCCCAAGTGCACGCGGCAACCTTCGAGCTGCCACCACTCGGATTCGAAGACGCCGTCTACGTCGCCGTCCTGGCTATCAACGCCGCGGGCATCTGGCTGCTCTCCTCGCGTCGACGTCGAGGGATGATCGGGGCGCAGCGGCTCCGTCTCTGCTCCTACCTTCTGTGTGTCGTGGACGGAGCGGTGTTTGTGATCGTCTCGCAGGTGCTGTTTTTGACAAACACGGGCCTTGGGGCTCAGCGCATTGCACTTGAGGCAAACGTCCTCATGCGCATCAGCCTCATTCTCGCCATTGGGATTGCTACATCATGGCTATGGGCCCGATGGCTCGGGCGGGGAGCGAATGATGGTGACGGTGCTCGTGATGTGGTCTGAGTCCTCCACCGGACCATGGCATAGGTGATTGGGACCGATGATGACGCGGTCACGTGCACGAGGAATGGTTGATCAGGGGCTACCAGCGCGCATTCACGATGCGACTAACTGGTGAGCTAGCCTCAAGACATGAACCTTGTCATTATGATCCCATGTCTCAACGAAGAGCTCACTCTTCCTCTGGTTCTGAATACAATTCCCAAGACAATAGATGAAATTGATAGTGTAAAAGTCCTCATTATCGATGACGGTTGCACAGACAAGACGGTGGAGGTTGCCAAGAATCTTGGCGTCATAGAGTTTGTCCACCATGCTCAAAATCGTGGTCTCGCTCACTCCTTGCGCGACGGGATTCAACGCGGTTTAGAACTCGGTGCAGACATTTTGGTGTTGACTGATGGCGACAATCAATATCCGCAGGAGCGTATACCTGATCTGATTCGCCCCATTCTCTGCGGAGAGGCTGATACCGTAATCGTGGACCGACAAGTCCAGAAGATTGAGCACTTTTCTCCCATGAAGAAATTCCTGCAAGCGCTCGGGACCAAGGTGATGAATCTGGCGGCTAGCACTGATCCACCAGATGGAACCAGTGGCTTTCGTGCTTACTCAAAAGAGGCCGCTATCAAACTCAACTTGATCGGGCGCTTTAACTTCGCGGCGGAAACGACCATTCAAGCGGCAAACAAAAGACTTGCATTAGCGACCATCACGATAGAGACCAATCCCAAGACTCGTGAGTCACGGCTTTTTAAGTCTTCTTGGGAGCACGTGAGGAAGAGCATGGTGGCGATGCTGAATAGCTTTACCATGTACAAGCCTTACACCGTGTTCCTTAGCATAGGGGGGTTCTTCTTTGTTCTCGGCTTAATACCGTTTGTTCATTATCTTTATCTAGTTCTTACCGTCAAGAACCCAAACGGAGCTCATCACCTGCAATCGCTAGTTGTCGGCACGGTACTGCTGAATGCTTCTTTCGTCGCTGTCACTTTAGGTATCGTTGCCAATCTCATCCGAGTCAATAGATCACTGCTCGAAGACACCTTGGAAGTGATCAAACGCGAACAGTTCAGATGACTCCCACACGCACCTGAGTACTCTGCGGTCGAGTTCGAGGCCAATTGGCACGAATAGATCGAAACCAGACGATCAGCTCCGCTGTGGGCTCCGGAAACGAGCCGGGTGACACCAACCACCCGGGCAATGAGATACTCCGCGAGCATCAACTCGCGACGTCATTTCATAAACCAAACGCCTCCATTAAATCCGGGTGATTCACTGGCGACTCGATCACCATTGCGCTTGTGCGTCGCGTGCTAGCTGGGAGTCGGAGTCAGAGGGCTAGGGGGTGCCATAGGCACCGGTTGGGACTGGGGGTTCGGTATCGGATAGGGCGTATAAGGCTCGGGGAAGCTGAGGGTCACCGTTCCCGAAGCAGTTGCAGCATTCGAGATGGTGATCTTGGAAGACGTGACGGCCCTCACGGTGGTGCCGTTCGGGACGCCGGCGCCGATCACGGCCTGACCCACGAAGATGCCGCTCTTCTTGAAGTTGTTCGATGATGAAACAACGCTTCCGCCGCTGGTCGTCTTACAGCTCGGCACGCTCTGGGTTAGCCGGCCTAGCTCGATCAGATCGCCAGGGAGACACTCGCCTTCGATGGGTGGCTTCTTGATGCTGTCGGATGTCTTGGCCAGCGCCGGCTTCTTCGGCCACACGAGTTTGTTGTTCTTCCCCGTGGTGGGGCCAGTTGGCAGCGCCGATGTGAGGTTCTTCACGGTGCCCTGTCGCCACGACGAGACGTTGCCGCCGACGGTACCGTCGACATCGAAGATCTCTGCCAGGAATTGCAGCTGCGAGGTGTGGTCGAAGACATCCGAGCAGACCCACCCACCCTGGCTGAAGGGGGAGACGACGAGCATGGGGACCCTGACCCCCAGGCCGATGGGTTCTCCCTGTGCGTAGGTCGTGTCCTGCCCCCCGTTGTAACTCGAGGTCGAGGTCGTCACGTACTCGCCCGCCGTGTTCGAAGGTGCAAAGGGGGGCGGGACGTGGTCGAACCACCCGTCGTTCTCGTCGTACATGATGAAGAGGACGGTGCTCTCCCATACTTCCTTGTTGGACATGAGCGCCTTCAAGACCTGCGCCGTGTACCACTCGCCGAGCGCGGGGGGTGCCGGCGGGTGCTCGTCGTAGCCGACGGGTGGGATGATCCACGACACCGCGGGAAGCGTGCCGCTCTTGATGTCTGCGGCGAAGTCGTCCGGGCCGGTCGGGCCCCCGGTGAGACCCGGATTGGACTTTGGCACATTAGGTCCGCAGTACCCAAAAGCGCTCTGGAAAAGCGTGGGGTTGTTTGATTTCTTGTACTGGTCGAAGTACATCAAGACGTTCTTGCACACCAACATAGAGAGAAGGCTGCCGGGGACATAATTAGGTCCGTAGGGGTTGTATACCTTCCAGGACACGTTTGACTCGGTGAGCACCTCTGGCATGGTCGGCCAAGTGCACGAGAACAACACGTCATTGCTGGAGTTCGTCACGAGCACAGGCCCACCATTGCTGCCGGCAGGATCCATGGTCCCTGTCATCTGCATCAACCGGTTGGGATGTGTGGGTCCGAGCACCGAGCAGAAGTAGTTGTCGCAGATGGTGAAGTTATCGGCAAGGTCATAGTAGAAGGGAAGATCGGAACGGTCGTAGTAACCCATGGTCAAGGTGCCGTAGTCGGGGCCCTCGTATGAATCAGAAGTGTGGGTGGTGACGAAGCTGTCCATCGCCCCGTTGTTCCAAGAAGCGTGCTCGGCTTGCCATGAGTGCGAGAGGTCATCCGTGCACTCGGCCTGGTCGGTCGAGACGAGATGGTATGGGAGCAAAGGCGAGTCGTTGTTCGGCCACGGTTGGCTGAAAGCAGCGGAATTATTGTGGTCAGCAAAGCCGCGCACCCCTTCGAGCATTCCGAAGTAGTGATCAAATGACCGGTTCTCGTGCATGAGGAACACGACGTGCTTGATGGCTCCGATATCGGAGCCAGCGGCCCGCGTCGATGCCGCTGCCCTCACCAGCTTGCGTGTATCAAGGCCGAATCTGGAGGTGCCGAGCGCCGCCGCCGCCCCCAGACCTCCAGCCAAGACCTGCCGACGGCTCAACAGTGGATTCGTCATTGTCGAATCATGGCACCAATACCTGTCCGCCTCCACGTTAATTTTGACGGCGACTTGAGGATGAGAGCCGTTACCTAATTGAGCCTGGCGACTGGCATCGGAAATGCCAAGTGAATCGAGCCGATCCCTGGGTAAGACGGCATTAAATCCTTGCCCAGCGAAATCAGGAACCTCGGTAACTCCGACATCCGTCAAGGTCACCGAAGTTGGTGGAGCGCTCGCTCCTTTGACGGTTGTCACGAACTACGGTCCCCGGGTGGACGCCAGAGTGGCAGGTCATGGCCAAAACGCTCATGACCTAGCCCCTTGGAGGGGGCAGGGACGTACACCCAAGTCGGGAGTCTCAGGGAGCATAAACCCGATCAGGGGAGCATCGGTCCATCGCAACCAATGCAGGTATTCCGGTCGCCCGGCGAGATGTGAGATGCCGAATGCATAGTTTCGGTGACCCTCAGCCTTCGACATCGATACTGGGCCATCAGCGTCTGGTTGGATCAACACCCTTCAAGATCGCTCCGACCCGGAGCTCCGGACGCCAGCAACCACCTGTTTGACGTCCCACGTGATCGGCATGCTGGGTGTCCCTGCCCTGTACGATCAGGCCAAGAGGGGTATCACGAGTAAGTCTGTGGGTATTGATAACGATCAAGGAACTCGTCGAGGGATCTGGTCAGTGTGCCTCTCATGCGACCTTGCGGTTCTTTCGGTTCGATTACGACATCCTATTTCCACTCGCCGGCCCGGCCTCCCCTAGCAACATTCCAGAAGCGTCTCGACCAACGCCGACTGGCGACAAGAAGACAGTTGCGGATGCGCTCACCACAACGTCATTGTCACCCTGCCCGGTTTGGACGTCTCTTTGACTTAGTCATGTTGGTACCAAAAACTTGCTGTCCGAGCGACCTCGTTCGTGTGGTTGCGATATCTGAGTCTGGGCTGTGCTGAGCTCAAACACGGTTCGGCCCAAGAGGCTAGCCTCGCAGCCGGGGTGAGTCCCCACTTCAGAGATTTGACAGATGCGATCGGGAGTCGGGCAGATTGGACGACGTGTCACGTCATAGGGCTGAGATCGAACGCGTCAAGCCCTGATTACTCAGCAATGCGAGAGATCTCAGAGCAACGTCACCGGGTCAGCGCACGTCGCGAGTCTCTGCTCGCCCTCGCGGCAGGTGCTCCCGCGATTCTGTACTTGTTCTATGTCTTTCATTTTTCGGTCGACGTACCCCGCTCGGACGACTGGGACGAAATTCCTCTCGTTGCGCTGGCTCTGCACGGACACTTAACGATTGGTGCCTTTTGGAGCGAATATGTGGCCGGACGCCCATTTGTAGCCCGGCTCATCGTTGTGGCCTTTGGAAGGTTTGATCATTTGGACGAGAAGTCCATTCTTGTGTTCTGCGCTGGGACCTTCATTCTCAGCTTTCTCTTGTTGCTTGTCCTTTTCCGCTCCTATCTCGGGAGACGACTGAACACTCTTCCCGTCCTCTCCCTCGGCCTCGTATGGTTCAGTTTGGGGGATCCTTGGAACACCTTCTGGGCGTCTGCGGCTCTTGCTGTATACCCCGTCGTGTTTCTTTTTGTCACGATGACATACTTTTTGCTCGTCCCGCGCCGCAACGAAAGCCTCTTCTTCGCACTTGGGATCGTGGCGGCCGTCGCGGCATCGTTGACATACCTCCAGGGGTTCGTGCTTTGGCCTCTCGGAGTCATTTGTCTCCTCTGGACCAGCCCTTTGGATCGGCGGGCTTACTACAAGTCAGCCATCTGGGTTTCAGCCGCCGTGGTGACAGTGGTGATCTACTTCCGGGGCTACAGCGGTGGCGGTGGTACCTGCGTGCTGGAAGGGGGCAAGCAAGGGGATTGTTCTCTCACGTTCGGCCTGTTCCATCCAGGCGAGTTACTTCGGTATCTTGTCGTTCTAGTCGGGAACGTGATTCCGAGATCGGCCTCGTCAATCCGACATCAATACCTTGGGTTCGACGAGTTAGTCGGGACTGCGATTTGTGTGATTGCGTGCTTCGTTGCGGTTCAATCCCTACGCGAGCGACGACGGCACGTCAGCCCCCTTCCGCTGCTCCTCATCGCCTTCGCGTTCTTGTTTGACCTGATGGTCTCGCTGGGCCATCTTGGCGAGGGACTGCTTTCAGCTGGCGACGACCGCTTTACGCTTCCCAACTTCATCTTGTTGGCGGGCATTCTTGTCTATGCTTGGGCGCACGTCCCTAGTATGAGGGAATTCAGGGGAAAGACGAGCCGGAGTCAACGGCAAAGCGGTCTCGCGCTGGGTTTGCTTATTACATTCGTGCTCGTTCAGTGTGTTGTGACAACGCAGTTCGGTATCTCGAATGCGAAAGACCTCCAGGCACTAAATGAAACCAGTGCTCGCGTTGTCGTCAATCTGAACAGAATACCAAGCGCAATACGAGCTTGTTACTTCGAGTCCATGGTGGTTGGTCCAAATATTTACAGTTTGGAGGCTTGGCGTGGCCAATTGGAACGGAACCATCTGAGCGTGTTTCAACCGCTTACAAGTAGGCACTATCGACTAGAGGGACCACCTAGACTTCCAAAGTGCGAACACGCAAGCGAGGGATCGCTACCTGTGGGCGATGCCGGCGACCCCATTCGGCCAAGCGCACTTCGCCTCCCTTGGCAATTGTCCTTACGTGTGATCGGTGGCGCCGATCCTGGATTCTTACCAGGGACGCTTCATCTCGGTTCGAGGGGTCAGGGATCGGATGATCACGCGTTTGCGACTGAGGATGAGGCGATGGTTGCTGCCGAACAAGGGGTGCCGTGGCTTGCCCGCGTCTTCTGTCGCTGAGGATCACGCCAAGCGAGATACTTACTCCCCGGTTCGGGGGCGGCCGCGCCTCGGCAGTGGTTTTGCCTTCTTGGGCATTCTCCCCGCCTCGGTGAGGGCCTGGCGCAGGAGCATCTCGACGTGCGCGTTCACGCTCCGGAACTCGTCGTTCGCCCAGCGGATCGAGCGCGTCGTGGACAGCGGGGTCCATCCGGAGCAGGACCTGGCGTCGTTCGCTCACGTATAGAGCGAGCCCACGTTGACGATCGGCGAGGGCGGCTGATCCCCGCAAAGCACCACCATCAAGTTGCTCACCATGGCAGCGGTTCGCTCCTCGTCGAGGGTCACGACGCCATTCTCGGTTAGTCGGTTGAGCGCCAACTCGACCATGCCGACGGCCCCCTCGACGATCCGGGACCGGGCGGCGACGACGGCGTTGGCCTGCTGACGACGAAGCATCGCCTGCGCGATCTCGGGGGCGTATGCGAGGTGGGAGATGCGAACTTCGACGATCTCGACTCCTGCGATCGAGACCAGCTGAGCCAGCTCCCGGGCCAGCCCGGCAGCGACGACGTCGGTTGATCCTCGCAACGACGTCCCGGTGCCCGTGGTGTCGTCGTAGGGGTGGCTGGTCGTGACATGGCGCAGCGCTGACTCGGATTGCACCGAGACGAAGTCCTGGTAGCTGTCGACGGCGTAGGTGGACTTGGCCGTGTCGGCGACCTGCCATACCACGATGGCGGCAATCTCCACTGGGTTGCCGTCGGCGTCGTTGACCTTCAAGTGGTTGGTCTCGAAATTTCGGACCCGGACGCTGACGCGGCGACGCACGGTGAGGGGCAATACCCACCAGAACCCCGGGCGGCGGACGGTGCCGACGTAGCGCCCGAAGAACTGGACCACCGACGTCTGTCCCGGTGTGACGATCACAAGCGAGATGATGACCAGGACGGAGACGACCAACGGGAGCCACAGGAGTCCGCTGCCGTCGCCGGCGGCGAACACCATCCCAACCACACACCCTGCGAGGAGCACAACTCCCAGCCAGCCGCTGATGGCGAGAGCAGGGTGCTCGTCGATGTCCACTCGGGCCCCCATGTGCCCGACGGGCTCGGCCTTCGGTGGATCCGTTGCGCTCATGACGTGCTCCCTGGACAGAAAGTGATATATAAACGATATCAGATTGTGTCGCCATGCGACAAGAGTCATCCCCGGCACCCGTCGGTCGGTTGGGCCCGCCTGTGCGACCCCGGCAACTGACACCTGTTCGTGGATGCGATTCGTAGACTCCAGCCGTGACGAAGACGCGGTCCCCCCAGAGAAGGGCCCATTGAGTTGAGCGACGACGTGAGGCCTCTCGACCTGGCCGAGGTCGACGCGTTCGACGTGGAGACCGACGTCTTCGTGGCCGGTTTCGGTGCAGCGGGGTGCTGTGTCGCTCACGCGGCCCGGGAGGTCGGCGCCGAGGTGCTGGTGGCCGAGCGAGCCTCGGGGGCCGGAGGGGCCGCCGCGTTGTCCGAGGGCATCGTCTACCTCGGCGGAGGTACACCGGTCCAGGTCGCCTGCGGGTTCGAGGACTCGGTGGACAACATGGAGCGCTACCTGTTGGCAGCGTGCGGACCCGAGCCCGACGAGGCGAAGGTTGGCGCGTACGCCGGGGCCAGCCTCGGGCACTTTGACTGGCTGGTGGCCCGGGGAGTGGACTACGACGCCCGTCTCGACGTCGAAACCCAGATGGCTCCGTCGGGGACCGAAGGACTCGTCTGGTCCGGCGGCGAGGACGCCTGGCCGTTCAACGAGATCGCCGTGCCCGCACCGCGGGGGCACCTGGCCAAGACCAAGCGCTCGACCGGGTGGCTGCTCATGCAGAAACTCGCCGCCGCGGCCGTCGCAGCCGGTGCAGACGTCTCCTACGACACTCGGGTCGAGCGCCTCGTCGTCGACCACGGCCGCGTGGTCGGGGCCGTGGCCACGCGCTATGGCGAGCGGGTCATGGTCAAGGCCCGTCGTGGCGTCGTGCTCAGTGCCGGGGGATTCATTTGGAACGACGAGATGCTCCGGCGCCACGCGCCGTCCCTCTTGTTGGGGACCTGGAAGGTCGGGACCGAGGCGGATGACGGCCAGGGGATCGAGATGGCCCAGGCGGTCGGGGCGCGGGTCAAGAACATGCACGCCGGGGAAGTGTCACTACCGATCATCCCGCCACGGCAGTTGGTCGAGGGCATCATCGTCGACGATGTCGGTCAGCGGTTCATCAACGAGGACACCTATATGGGCCGGGTCGGCCAGGCTGCGCTGTATGAGCACGACGCCTCGTGTTTCCTCGTGATCGACGAGGCCGGCTACGCGCCCAACTGGATGGGTCTCGAGGCCTCCTGGGTGTGCGAGACGGTCGACGAATTGGAGGCCGAGATCGGACTCCCGCCCGGGTCGCTCGGGGCTACCCTGGCGCTCTACAACCGCCACGCCGAGCTCGGCGCCGACCCGGTGTTTCACAAGCGTCCCGAGCGGGTGCGGCCCCTCCGTCCTCCTCTGGGCGCCTTCGACCTGCGGCGGGGTGCCGCGCCGTACGCACCCTTCACGCTCGGCGGCCTCGAGACGACGGTGGCGGGCGAGGTGCTGGACGTCACCGGAGCGCCCATCCCCGGGCTGTTTGCCGCGGGGAGGACCACAGCGGGGATTTGCTCGTTCGGCTACGCCTCGGGCCTCTCGCTGGGCGACTCGACGCTCTTCGGGCGCTTCGCCGGTGCGACCGCGGCCACGTCGCCAACGGTCATCTGAGACGCTCGGCGTAGGCTTCGACCGCAGACGCGTCGAGCGAAGGGAGACGTCGATGGTTCTCGCGGATGAGGACGCCGAGACCAACGAGGTGATCTGGGGGACGATCCAGGGTCGGACCATCACGTTCCCGATGGTGGTGACGTCGGCGAACATCGCGACCGTTCTCTTCACGGTCCCGGCTGCGGCCGCGGCGGCGCTCATCCCGGGAAACGACTTTGAGATCGTCGAGTCCGTTCCCGGTGCGACACAGCTGATCATCGCCGCGTGTGACTACATCGAGAACCCGTGGGGCGACTACCGCGAGATCAACATCGGCTTCCTGGCCAAGCCGGTCGGCGGCGGGCCGGACACCGCGGGCTCCTTCATCTATCGGATGCCCGTCGACCAAGCCTTCACCTGCGAGGCCGGCACCAAGGTGATGGGATTCCCCAAGACGGTCGAGCGGATCACTACCGAGTACCACCACGACGTCGTCGAGTTCGATCTGGTCTTCGGAGGCCGGCCGACGTTGCACCTGACCGTGCCGCGCGTCCCTGCCGACGGCCCACCGACACGTGTCGCGGCGGTGAGCTACTCCTACCTCGACGGCACCCCCTACGCGACCATGTTGGAGATGGACATGGGCTCGGGCATCGTCGCCGACCCGTCGACGGTGGGTGTCGAGCTGGGGGAGGGGCCCGTGGCCGACGAGTTGGGCTCGCTGGGGCTGCCGGCCGTCCCCGACCTGGCCTCCTGGGGCGAAGGCCTCGGTGCCGTCTTCCACCTCGGCCATCCCGTTGTCGTAGCGGGCTGAAGTCCCAGTGACCGTCAAGGAGGTCGGTGACAGCTACCCCTTGACGAAGCGAAGGCGCTCTGCTTGTTGCTCCCACCCGCTGGTTCGCCAGAATGCGGTGGCCACGGCGTCTGACTCCACCACGATTGCCTGGCACCGAACCGCCCCCGCCCGGGCCAGCCGTTGCTCTGCTTCGGACACGAGGCGTCGTCCGAGACCCATGCGGCGGTGGCTGGGCGCCACCGCGAGCCGATAGATCGATCCCCGCCAGCCGTCCCAAGCGGCGACCACCGACCCCACGATCTGTCCAGCCGATTCCGCCACCACCAAGGCGCTCGGGTCGTGCCGGATGAGGCTCGTGATGCTCTCGCGGTCGTCGGTCCGAGAGGGCTCAGCTTGTGCTTCTCGCCACAGCGCAAGTACCGCGGGTGCATCGACAACGTGGGCTGAGCGAAGTGTGGGTGTCATCCCCCAAGCCTAGAAAGGAAAGAGATGCGGCAGGTCCGACATGCAGTGGGCCCGACCTAGTGTTCCCCGGTGATCACCGCGGCCGATCGAGGAGGCGCCGATCATGGAGTACCTCGTCACCATGACCACCCATGTCCCGGAGGGGACGACGCAGGAGGAGGTCGATGAGGTCCGAGGCCGTGAAGCGACACGATCGCGGGAGCTCGCCGGGCAAGGACACCTTCTCCGCCTGTGGCGCCCTCCGCTGCAACCGGGCGAGTGGCGCACCATCGGCCTCTTCGCCGCTGACGATGGTGACCAACTGGAGGAGGTCCTGGCCTCGATGCCGTTGCGCGTGTGGCGGACCGACGAGGTCACGCCGCTCTCGCCCCACCCCAACGACCCCGCCATGTCTCGGGATTGAAGGCTCGACCGCGTACAGGTAGAAAGGCCCGATGATCCTCGCAGGGAAGACCGTATTGGTGGCTGGAGTCGGAGCGGGCCTCGGCCGGGAGTGCGCGGCAGCTGCGCTGCGCGACGGCGCCAACGTCGTGGTGGGAGCCCGGACCGAATCCGTCCTGGAGGACGTGGTCGCTGAGCTCGACCCCACCGGAGCGCGGATCGCGGCCCATGTCACCGACATCACCGACCCGCAGTCGTGTGCGGCCGTCGTGGAGCACGCGGTGACACGGTTCGGCGCTGTCGACGCGCTCATCCAGGTCGCTGCATTCGAGCACGCCTGGGGTGGGCTCTTCGATACCAAGTTCGACGACTGGCGTAAGGCATTCGACACCAACGTCATCGGCGCACTCACGTTGATCCGTCCGGTCGCCACGGCGATGAAGGCGGCGGGGGGAGGGTCGGTGGTGTTGATCGGATCCCAGTCGATGTTCCGACCGCAAATGCCGCAGGCCGGCTACGCGGCGTCGAAGAGTGCCCTGTTGACCGCCATGTACTACCTCACCGACGAGCTCGGCCCCGACAACATCCGATGCAACATGGTCATCCCGTCGTGGATGTGGGGACCACCGGTCGAGATGTTGGTCACCGGCCGGGCCGCACACGAAGGCCGATCCGAGGCGGACGTGCTCGGCGACATCGTCGGAGAGTTTCCCCTCCGCCGTATGACCGAAGACGGCGAGGTAGCCGATGTGGCCACTTTCTTCGCCTCCGACTACGCCAAAGCCGTGACCGGGCAGTACCTGCTCGTGAATTCCGGGGGAGTTGCTGCGGTGACCCCGTCCAAGCGGGTCGTCGTGTGGGGCACGGGCTTCGTCGGGAAGCTCGTCATCGCAGAGATCGTCCCCCATCCGGTCTTCGACCTCGTCGGCGTGGGTGTGAGCAACCCCGACAAGGTCGGGAGGGACGCAGGGGAGCTGTGCGGGTTGGGCCCGGTCGGCGTGACCGCCACCGACGATATCGACGACCTCATCGCGCTCGAGCCCGACGCACTCGTGCATTTCGGGCCGACCGCCAAGTACGCCGGCGACAACATCCGGGTAATCGAGGCCTTCCTCCGTGCCGGCATCGACGTGACATCGACGGCCATGACGCCGTGGGTGTGGCCGTCGATGACCCAGAACCCTCCGACCTGGATCGACCCCATCACCGAAGCCTGCGCCGTGGGGGGCGCATCCTGCTTCACCACGGGCATCGACCCGGGCTTCGCCAACGACCTCCTCCCCATGACGCTCATGGGCCTGTGCGGTCAGGTACGCAAGGTCCGAGCCCTGGAGCTCGTCGACTACATCAACTACGAAGGTGACTACGAGGACGAGATGGGCATCGGTCGACCCCCTGAGTTCAACGCACTGCTGGAGCACACCGACATCCTCGTCATGTCCTGGGGCGCCACTGTCCCGATGATCGCCCATGCGGCGGACATCGAGCTCGACGAGATCACGACGACATGGGAGAAGTGGGTCACCGACAAGCCGATCGTCTCGGCCAAAGGTGTGATCAATGCCGGTGAGGTGGCCGCCATCCGCTTCACCATCAACGGCGTGTACCGAGGTGAGACGCGGATCCAGCTCGAGCACGTCAATCGGGTCGGCCTCGATGCCGCCCCTGATTGGCCCCGAGGCACACAAGATGACGTCTACCGCGTGGAGATCGACGGGTCGCCGTCGATCACCCAGGAGACGGCGTTCCGATTCACCGACGGAAGTGGTCGTGACGCCGCCGCGGCAGGTTGCCTCGCCACCGGACTGCGCGCCCTCAACGCCGTCCCGGCGGTCAACGCCCTGCCGCCCGGCTGGGTGACCGCGCTCGATCTCCCTCTCGTCCCGGGTGTGGGGACGATCCGGTAGTAATACTGGCTGGCACCGGGCCGGCGTCGGGAGTCAGCCGGCGGAGCCGAAGAACCCTGCGTCGCCGAAGGCGAAGACCCCGCCGTCCGATCCGATCAGCCAGTAGCCCCCGCCGGTGTGGGTCGCGGCGATCCCGACGATCGGTGCGCGGGGCCGGATGCCGAGGCCCGGGAGCGATCCGAAGAACGGCGCCGGTGTCGGGACGCTGGCCGAGCCCGAGACGATCACCTGGGGAGCGAACACCCCTCCGTCGATGCCGACGAGCCACGGCGCGCCCGTCGGTGACGTGGCGATGCCGCTGATCGGGGCCTGCACCACCTGGAAGCTCGCGATCTGCGCGTAGTTGGCATTGACGGTGTTCGGCTCGCAGGTTTGGCCGTTCCACGGGGCGACGAGCCCGGCACCGGCGTTGTCGACCTGCTCGTATCCCACCGACGAGGGGTCCGCCGCGACGGCGACGTCAGGGACGGCGCCGGCCACGAAGCCCGAGGGGAGAACGGGCGGCGCGGAGACCAGCACCGGCGTGCAGTAGGGAGCGTCGCCGAAGGCGAAGACCCCGCCGTCCGCGCCCACGAGCCAGTAGCCCTTGCCGTCGGTCGTGGCCGCGATGCCCACCACCGGCGACGACGGGGTGATGCCGAGGTCGGGAAGCGAGCCGTAGAACGTGGCGTCGCCGAAGGCGAAGACCCCGCCGTCCGCGCCCACGAGCCAGTAGCCCTTGCCGTCGGTCGCGGCCGCCATGCCCACCACCGGCGACGAGGGCCTGACGCCGAGGCCGGGAAGCGAGCCGTGGAAGGCGGCGTCGCCGAAGCTCCAGACCCCTCCCCCCGCTGGGCCAGCCAGTACCCGCCGCTGTCGGGCGTGGCCGCCATCGCGACGAACCGCCCTCCTGACACCGCGGTGGACGTCACGGTGAACGTTGCCCGCAAGGTCGTGAACGCAAACGAGGGCGCGCCTGCGCTGCAACTCACGGCAACGCTGTACGTACCCGGATGCACCACCTGGGCCGGGGCGCCGATGGAGCCGGGGATGACGAACTCCGACCTGGGCTCGGCCGTCGGGGCGACCGCGGTCCCACCCGATGTCTGGCCCGGCGCACCGAGGACGACTTGGCCACACCCCTGCGACTGGGCCGGTGGCGCCACTTCGATCGTGACGTGGGTCCCCACCGGACCCGAAGCGGGGGAGACCGTCAAGGCCCCACCACCCGCACCCGGTGCCCCGGCGGCGCCGGCCGGCGCCGACCAGGCACCACCCGTCACGGTGAGCAGGACGGCGACGGCGCCCACGACCCATCGCCCGCTTCGGGCGCTCGACCTCACGGACCAGACACTAGGACCGACTCGTCCTCCGCTGCATCGCGCCCCGGGGTCGGTGGCGTCACCCGGTCAGGTCACGTCACGACACGCGGGCCGACGAGCGGTCAAGGCGCCCTGGTCGGGAAAGAAAGCCGTTGAGGATCCCGAAGATGCGCTCGAAGCGGTCGAGGGCGGGGTCGAGCTCCATGTCGCCGCTGAATTCCGCCCGGTGCTCGATCAGATACGCGGCGGGGGAGAAGCGGTCGAACTGTGGTGCGTCGAGTGGCAGCAGCTTGAAGTGGTCCTCGATCTCGTCGACGACCCGCACGGGTGCTTCGGCATCGGAGAACCGGCTCAATTGCTGTCCCAGCGGCAACGCAAAGGTGACGTTGACGAGGGTCTTGTACAGCCCGCGACCCAAGAGGTCCTCGGTGTCGGCCTCTTCTTGACCGTCCAGGAACATGTCGGCGGTCAGGACGTGTCCTTCGCGCAGCATCCTGTCCTCGCGCAGCGATCGGACCGTGCCCTTCTCTCCCGCCGCGAAGTCCGTGAGGACCGCCACGTGGAGGTCGTGGGCACCGAACAGGCTGAGGAAGCTTCCGACCTTGCGGACCCCGCCACACGGTGTCACGACCCAGCGGGGGTCGATCCCCGTGCGCCCCCGCATCCGGAGCTCCTGGGACGCCCATTGCAGGTACAAGAGATCCGAGGGCCTGTCGACGAGCAGACAGTTCTCGCCGATGAACATGGTCTGGGTGATGTCGTAGCCCAGTGCGGCGCGCAGGGGGAAGAGGGTCTCGGGATCGGTGCTCAGGACCTCGTCCCCGACGTTGGTGCCGAGCACGGCGCTCCCCTTGACCACGTCCTCCACCGTCCGGACGGACCGCAGGTCGCCCGAGTCCACCATGAAGGGCGAGTGGGTCGAGTAGATCACCTGGTGCTTGGGGACCAGCTTCTCCTCGATGTAGCGCAGGAGGTCTTCCTGGGCCGTCCCGTGGAGGCTCAGGCCGGGTTCGTCCAGCAGCAACACGAGGTTCTCGCCGTGCTCGCGCTGCATCTGCGAGAACCACACCAGGAACGAGAAGAACCACACGAATCCCGTGCTGCGCTCGTCGAAACTCACGCTGACGCCGTGGCGATGGTTCCTGATCCTCGTCCGGAACACGTAGCCGCTGTTGTAGGGCGGCGGGTCGCCCTCGCGGGCCTTGTCGAAGTTGAAGTCGACCGAGAGGTCGCTGTTCTGGCTCCAGTACTCGAAGATCTCGTTCGACAGCCGCAGGCCGATGGCCTCGAGGTCGGCCTTCATGGCCTCGTAGGTGTCCTTCTCGTTGATGTCCTGGGCGGACGAGCCCACCAGCGACAGCAGGGCCTTGAAGATCTTCTCGGGCCATTTGAGGTCCCCCTGGGCCTCGACCTCGATGAAATGGTCCAGCGACATCTGACCGGGAAGCGTGAAGTAGTTGGCGTAGTAGACGAAGGTCGGCAGCTGCGTGGCCAGGTACCGCTGCACGGCGTCGCCCACCGACCCCTCGCCCACGAGCTCGGTCAGCTGGTCGAGGAACGCCTCCTTGCGGACCGACGACTCCAGTGCCCTCGTGGCGGTGATGAGCGTCGGTGCGTCGCGGACCGATCGCAGGTCGTCCGCGTCGGCGGGATCCAGACCCGAATTGTCGACCAGGTACCGGACCGCGGCCGCCTCGTCGATCGGCGTCGTCCACTGGTTCACGTTCTCGTAGCCCCGCTCGACGACCACCTCGCGCGAGCTGATGGCGTCGTCGCCGAACCGACCGGCGATCCACTGCGCCTCCGCCTCGCTCAGGCTCCACCAGGTGGTGACGACCACGTCGGGACTGGAGTTGTGGCGCGCCTTGTAGTCGAAGAGCTGGTGGCGTGGGTACTCGGTCTCGAGGTCGAAGTCCTGTTCGTCCCGGTCGTCGGGGTTGATTCGGTGCAGGGCCTTGAGCACTGCCGTCTTGCCCGACTCGTTCTTGCCGACCAGGCACGTCAGGTCGTCGACGCGGAAGCGGCCGCCGTCCTGGATCAGTTTGAAGTGCTGGACCTGGGCTGCCCGCAGACGCATTCGACCTACCTCATTGTCCTGTTCCCGCCCACCCGGTTCCACCATCAGGTACCGACAACGCGGCCACAACTCTCATCGGCTCGTGGCTCTCGGTCCTTGAGCGCGCCCCGGATTCGCCAGGCCGGCGCATGCCAGGGAGGTCGCGGCGGGGTGGGTCAGGCTGCTCAGGCCATCCTGAGCGCCACGACCGCGACGCTGAGGAGCCCGGCCCCGAGGACCACCAGCCCGGCCCACCGGGCCCGGATGGCGTCGGCCGTGCACACCACCATGGCGGGGAGCAGGGTGAAGCCGTACCGGGTCGGCATCGGGATGTACTGGCTCATGGAGAGAAAGTTCAGGACGACGAAGATGGGCCCGCCCAGCAGCGCCAGGAGCAGCGTCGCTCGGGCCAGCGAGGCGATCGCCTGGGTCCGGGCCCGGAAGAGCGCGGCGCCGACGACGCCGGCGATGAGAAGCCAGGACAGCACGTTGGACATGTCGATGGTCCAGACGTTCTGCATCGCAGCCGGGATGTAGGCCCCGGGTACCGGGGCGAGGAACACCCCGAAGGTGGAGGCGATCTGCTGCAGCGAGATGGACGACACGACGAATTGCTGGTTGACCAGGAGCTTGTTGGGGTCGATCGTCTCGGTGGCCCGCTGCAGGACCGTCCAGGTCGAGGCGATCACCACGGTGGTGATGAGGATGATGCCCACGGCCCGGACCTGCGCGCTCCGCACAAGGCGGACAGGCCACGCCGCCGTGTCGGGCGCGGCGAGCCCCACGGCACCCCGCGTTCCCGATGCCGCCGGGGCGCCCATCCGGAACAAGAAGTAGAGGACGATCATCATCACGATGATGCTGTCTTGGATCTTGATGGCCGTGCCCACGAAGCCGATGCCGATCAGGGCGATCCAGCGCCATCTGCCCCCGGCCTCCCATCGAGTGGCGAGGTACAGCACCGCGCCGCCCACAAAGGTGGAGGCGGCGTCGGGGGTGACGGTCGAATTCGTCTGGATGATCGATGGGGCCGAGGCCAACAGGAGCAGCAGGCCGACGAGGGGCAGGCGACGCGCACCCAGTCGGATCCCGGCCGCGTAGGTCAGCAAGAGACCCGCCGCCAACCACACGGCGCCGATCAGCCGCCATACCGTGACCCAGCTCTTGGCGCCGGTGACCGGCTTGAGGACCTTGCCCAGCGCCCACGTCACGTCGTAATAGGTGGGCGGGTGGATGTAGGCCGTGTCGTATCCCTGGTCCTGAAACTCGGCGGGTACGAGTTTCTTGCTCGTGCACGGCGGCAACGTGAAGACCGCCTCGATGCCGCGACAGACCTCCTCGCGCATGGCCGCTTGGCTGTCTTTGGTTCCGGCGAAGACTTGGTGGATCCCCGGAGACCGAAACATGTAGTCGATGTGCTGGAGCTCGTCGATGGGCGAGAGTTTGGTATAGGCGCGGACGTGGAGTGACACCAACAGGACCGGGACGAACACGAGCAACAAGATGGGGGCCCACGTCCGGATGATCGTGCCCCGGCGCGCACGCCGAGACTTCGAGGTGGACCTGCGCGTCCCTGTGTCGTCGGACGACATCAGTGGCTCGGGACCGTGGTGCACGGCGGACGAGGATAACTTCGGATCTGCAATAGTGCACAGCTCGGTGGTTGTCGTCGCGGGATGATCGTGGCGCGCTCGAGGGCAGCGCGCGTCACCGGTACGGTGGGCGCGTGTCCCGCCTCGTCGTCGACATCACGCCGCTGCGAAGGTACCGCCACTTCCGACGGCTGTGGGCCGGCCAGGTGGTCTCGGGGCTGGGATCGCAACTCACTATCGTCGCTGTTTCATTTCAGGCGTACGCGCTGACCCACTCGACACTGGTCGTCGGGCTGATCGGTCTGGCGCAGTTGGTGCCGCTGTTGGCCGGCGCACTGTGGGGCGGCACGTTGGCCGACGCCATGGATCGCAAGAAGGTCCTGGTCCTCACCCAGATCGCCATGGCAACCGCCATCGGTGGCCTGGTCGTCAACGCGTCGTTGTCACACCCCGTCGTCTGGCCGCTGTTTGTCTGCACCGCGGCGAGCGCGGGCTTCCAAGGGGTCGACTGGCCGACGCGGCAGGCGGCACTGCCGATGCTCGTCGACGCTCCTGACGTGACCGCAGCCATCGCCCTGCAGACCACCATCCAGCAGTTGGCGTTGGTGGCGGGGCCAGCACTGGCCGGCGTGTTGATCGCAACGATCGGGTTGGGCGCGGTCTATGGCATCGACGTCGCCAGCTTTTCGGTGGCGCTGGTGGCGGTGCTGTTCCTCCCGCCCTTGGTGCCCCGCGGCGGAGGCACGCCCCTGGGATTGCGATCGATGGCAGAAGGGTTTCGTCACCTGCGGCACCAGAGGCTTCTGTCCGCCACGTACTGGATCGACCTCAACGCCATGATCTTCGGGATGCCTCGGGCGGTGTTCCCCGCCCTGGGTACCGGGCTGTTCGGCGGAGGCGCGGGGGTGGTGGGCTTGCTCTATGCCGCGCCCGGAGCCGGTGCCCTCGTGGGGTCGCTCTTCACGGGGTGGTGTGGCCGGGTCCGTCATCAGGGCCGGGCCATCGCGGCCTGTGTTGTCGTCTGGGGGGTGACGATCGCGCTGTTCGGCGTCATCCCCGTGCTGGGCGTCGGGTTGGCGCTGTTGGCCCTGGCCGGCGCCGCCGATGTGATCTCGGCCGTGTTCCGACAGGCCGTGCAACAGCGTGCGGTGCCCCAACATCTCCAGGGCAGGCTGTCGGGGACGTTCTTTGCGGTTGTCGCCGGTGGGCCGCGCCTCGGCGACGCCGAGACCGGTGTGGCTGCCGCCATCGGCGGCCCGCAGTTTGCCGTGTGGTCAGGCGGTCTGGCCTGTGTCCTCGGCGTCGCCGTGTTGTTGTGGCGCGTGCCCGAGCTCTGGCGGGACGCGGGTGGCGGCCACCCCCTCGGCGCGCAGGCGCAGACCGAGGCGATCGCCCAGGCCACCTCAGAGCTGGGCGAGGGGGAGCCGCTCTGACGTAGTCGCCACGACGGCACCGTCGCGAGTCGGCACCGTCACGAGTCGAGGAGGTGAGGCGATCCGGGTGCGACCCTGGGCCAGGACAACGTCCGCTCGGCCACCCGGGCCAGGTCGAGCAGGAGGGGTTCACGGTGGTGCGCGGCGAGAACCTGGAGCCCCACGGGCAACCCGTCCACGAGCCCGGCCGGGACGGTCATGGCCGGGCTGCCGTTGAGGTTCGAGGGTGCGGTGAGTGCGGCGTTGTTCATGATCGCCCGCGAGAACCCGAGCTCGTGGATGAGGTCCGCGCCCGGGATGGTCGCAGGAGGTGGGCCTTGGGCCGCGAAGGCGACATCGGGGTTCACCGACGCCATGACGAAGTCCGCCGCGTCGAACAGGTCGGCCATCGCTTCGTTCAATTGTCGGCGGTACGACTCGATCGACGCTGCTCTGTCCAACGTGAAACGATCCCTCGCCGCTTCGAGGCCGAAGCGCATCTCGGGCGATAGCTCGTCCATCCGGTCGGGGTAGGCCTCACCGAGGTCGACGACGAACCCGGGCTGATTCGCCATGGCCCATTGCCCTCGCAGGGGCGGCAGTGCTGGCGTCACGGTGACGACCCTGAGGCCGGCGGCGGCGGCCAACCGCTCGGCCGACTCGGTCACGAGGTCGGCGACCTCGGTCCGGACCCGGGCGATGCCGAGGTCGGGAAGGATGGCCACGGTCCGGCCCGCCAGATCATGGGTGTCGAGGCCGTCCTCCCAGGGACCGGGGTGGGGCAGGCTCAGTGGATCGCGCTGGTCGAAACCGCTGCAGGCGTCGAAGAAGCGGGCCGTGTCGCGCACCGACCGGCTCAAGCACCCCAACACGGTGGTGAGCGGGGAAGCGCTGGCGCCGGGACCCTTCGGAATTCGTCCGTAGGTCGCCTTCAGCCCGAACAGTCCGCAGAACGCGCCCGGGATTCGGATCGACCCGCCTCCGTCGCTCCCGGTGGCCAGGGGCAGCAAGCCTCCCGCCACCGCCGCCGCCGTGCCACCGGACGAGCCTCCCGGCGTACGGGACGGGTCCCACGGATTGCGCGTCGTCCCGTGCAGCTCCGTCGAGGTGCAGTTGATGCCCCCGAATTCGCTCGCGGTGGTCTGGGCGGCGAGGACCGCACCGGTGGTCCGCAACCGCACGATCGAGGTCTGGTCGTAGGCCGACATCCGGTCCTTGAAGATCATCGAGGCATCGGTGTACGGCCACGACTCCACGTGCTCGAGCTCCTTCACCCCGAACGGGACACCGCCGAAGGGGAGCGAGACATCGGCGCGTCGGGCCGTCTCTCGGGCCCGTTCGAAGTCGGTGTGCGAGAAGGCGTTCAAGGGGGATCGGTCGATGGCTTCGATGCAGGCGTCGAGGACCTCGAGCGGTGACAGCCGCCGCCCGCGAAACTCCTCGACGAGGCTGCAGGCATCGTCGAGCCACGGTGTCGTCATCGACGCCGACGGTACTGCCTCGGGCCTCCGGGTGGGCCGGCATCTCACCAGACGCTCAACTCGTGCCTGCCCGAGCAGACATCGAGCCTGCGTACGCGTACAACGAGACGATGGCTGGATACGATCGATCGATGGCGTCCGCCGACGGGTGGGAGTGGAGAGCCCCGCCCACCTGGCCGCCGCCGCCGCCGGGGTGGCGTCCGCCCGCGGGCTGGAATCCACCGTCGTCCTGGCCTCCGTCGCCGCCCGGTTGGCAGTTCTGGGTGCCCGCCCCGAGTCGAGCGGCACGGCTCGAACCGCTACCGGTCCTCGTCCCCGACGCGCCGACGAGGCGCCAACTCGTTCGTGAGACGTGGTTCGTCATGGTGGCGTTCCTTGCACTTCCGCTCACGTCCGCCGTCGCGATCTTCGCCCAACACGAACAGGGTCAGGTCGGGATCTCCCGCTTCCCCGACATCGTCAGTGGACACCCTCTGACGAACATGGTCCTCGGGATTCTGACGTACTCGCCCATCGTGGCCATGGTTCCGTTGGCCTTCATGTTGCTGGCGCGCACCGGCCAGCCCCCTGCGACCCTCGGGCTCGGCCGGCCCCGCTTCATCGACGACGTGTGGCCCGGGTTCGGGCTGGCGGTGCTGGCCTTCGTGTCGGAGTTCGTGCTCCTGATCCCGTTGGCGCCCCTGTTGCAGCACTCCTCGCTCGTCAACCCCGTTCCGATCGGCCATGTGCCCTCGTACTACATCATCTGGGGGCTGACAGCCTCGGCCATGACCGCGGTCGCCGAGGAGACGTTCATGAACGGGTACCTCATGACCCGGCTCGACCAGTTGGGCTGGTCACCAACTCGGTCGTTGGCCCTCAGCCTGACCCTGCGGACGAGCTATCACGTGTACTACGGCATCGCCTTTCTGTTCACGATCCCGTTCGGTTACTTCGTCACACGCTCGTTCCAGAAACACCGTCGGTTGAACAGGGTGATCGCCGCGCACTTCATCTTCGACGGCGCACTGTTCATCATCGCCTTCTTCGTTCGGTAGTCGGGCCTTCTGGGCCGGCTACCGACAATCCTTGCAGCGGCCGAGCACGGCGAAGTGGTGCGGGTTGATGTCGAAGTCGAAGCGGGACCGCGCCACGCGGGACAAGCCGCTGAAGATTTCGTCGGGCGCCTCGATCATGGCGCCGCACTCCTCGCACACGAAGTGGCCGTGGGCGCCGGCGGCCAGATGGTACGTGGCCGGGCCGTGCCCGAGATGGGCGTGGACCACCACGCCCAGTCGCTCGAGGTCGTCGAGGTTCCGGTAGATGGTCGAGATGTGCACTTCGGGCGCCACGGCCTGGACCTCGGCGCCGAGCTCCTCCGCGGTGCGATGCCCCCGAGAGTCGAAGAGCGCCCGCAGCAGCAGGACGCGGGAGCTCGTGACCCGTCCGCCTTGCTCCCGGAGCAGGGCCAAGGCCCCCTCGACCGTGTCGACGACGGCCGCGGCTGCATCGGCCTGGGGAGAACTCCTGGTCACGGCTTCATCCTACGTCTGCCGCCTTATGGCGAACAAGACGCTGTTGCGACCTGGTCGCATACTTCCTAGGGTGTCGGCAGGGTTGCCCACCGACGAGGAGCACGACCTATGGCGAGCCCGCGAGCCCGCATCGTCAAGATCCGTGACGGCCTCACCCCGAGCGAGTGGCTGCGGGTCAGCGGGATGCTGTTCACCGTCGTGAGTCTCAATGTGGTCGGCTGGGGCTTGTTGACCCTGGCGCTCGGCCACCACTACCACGTCAGCAAATCCCAGATCTTCGGCGTCGGGACCGGGATCCTCGCGTACACCCTCGGGATGCGTCACGCCTTCGACGCCGATCACATCGCGGCGATCGACAACACCACGCGCAAACTCGTGAACGAGGACAAGCGCCCCCTCAGCGTCGGGTTCTTCTTCAGTCTCGGGCACTCCTCGGTCGTGTTCGTGCTGGCGGTCGTCTTGAACTTCGGCATCCGGTCCGTCGACAGCGCCGTGAGCAACAACAACTCGGCGTTGCACAGGACGACGGGGATCATCGGCACGTCGATCTCGGGCACGTTCCTCTATCTCATCGCCGCCCTCAACATCGTCGTGTTGCTCTCGATCGTGAAGGTCTTCCGTGAGATCCGCGAGGGAACCTACGACGACGAGGAGCTCGAGCGTCAGCTCAACAACCGGGGCCTCATGAACCGGTTCTTCGGCCCTCTGGCGAGACGGATCGACACGCCGTGGAAGATGTACCCGATCGGCGTGCTCTTCGGCCTCGGGTTCGACACGGCGACCGAGGTCGCGCTCCTCGTCCTGGCCGGGAGCGCGGTGGTGGGAGGGCTGCCCTTCTACGCCATCCTCTCTCTGCCCATCCTCTTCGCCGCGGGCATGAGCCTCTTCGACACCGTGGACGGGTGCTTCATGAACTTCGCCTACGACTGGGCCTTCGCCAAGCCCATCCGGAAGGTGTATTACAACCTCACCATCACGGGGCTGTCGGTCTTCGTGGCCTTCTTCATCGGCACCAGTCGAAATCCTGGGCCTGATCGGGCAAGAAGCGAGGCTGGGCGGCGGATTCTGGAGCTTCTTCGGGAACTTCAACATCAACACCGCGGGGTTCTTCATCGTCGGCGTGTTCGTGCTCACGTGGGCGGTCGCATTGTTGGTCTGGCGCTTCGGCCGGATCGAGGCCAAATGGGATGCCGCCGCCGAGCAGGCCCGCGAGGCACGCGTGGCGCTGGACTGACCGACGGCTTCTTCCATTGAACTGGCCATGAGATGGCCAGTTTGAGTGCCATGGTGGGACCCGGACCAACGAACGTGTACTGACGAAACGGAGACCGACATGCCCGGACTCGCGCCTGCGCTCACCGACGAGCGGGAGCTCCTCGTTTCCTATGTCGCCCAGCAACGACAAGGGGTGATCAACGCCGCCCACGGCCTCACCGATGCACAGGCTCGGCTGACGCCGCTGCCCAGCTCGCTCAGCGTCGGCGGGCTCGTCAAGCATCTGGCGGCGATGGAGCACGATTGGATCGACGTCGTCCTCCAATGCGACGCCGGTCCAGCCGCGGCACGGGAGTCGGAGTACGGCGACAACTTCATTCTCGCTCCGCACGAAACGCTCGCCCACGTGCTGGCCCGGTACGACGAGGTCGCTCGTCGGACCGAGTCCGTGGTGAGCGGGATCGACCTGGACCAGGCCGTCCCGGTCCCGAGGGGGGTCCCGTGGTTCCCGGCCGACGTCGAGACCTGGTCGGTGCGGTGGGTCCTGCTGCACCTCATCGAGGAAACAGCGCGCCACGCCGGCCACGCCGACATCATCAGGGAAGCGCTCGACGGCGCGACCATGTACGGGCTCATGGCCGCGGTGGAGGGTTGGCCCGACACGGACTGGCTGAAGGCTTGGAAGCCGGCGGGCTGACGGCGTGCGCAAATTTGGGCTGACGGGTGCGCAATCCGTGAGCTCGGTGATAGATTGGGGTTGCAGCATCCACCCGTGAGTTACCCGCTCCGTTCTGCGTCCCTTCGGCAATGCATCGAAGACCACTTGGCAACTGATTAGGGGGCGGCGCAGGGAGATGGGGCACGTCCTGGTCCGAGGGCGAGCGACTCCGACGACACCCGTGCCGGGTAATGGCAGCGGTGCGGCCGCGCCTCGACGTCGCCTGGGTGGGTCGGGCCAGGGGTCGGGACCGTGGAGGAAGAGAATCCTCGTCGCGGTGACCGCGGTGGTGGGCGTGGGTGCGCTCGGGCTCGGGATCGGCTCGGACCTGCAGACCCGATCGGCATTGCGCCAGGCGCGCAGCGAGCTGCACGCCACCCGGTTCCAGGTGGCACGTACGTTGCGGACGCTGTCGTCGGTCGAATCCAACTTGCTCAGGACCTCGGGCCAACGCACGGTGCTGCAGAACGAGCTGCGCACCACCACCCAGGAGCTCGCCGCGGCCCAGGCCAACTTGTCGAGCACCCAGGCCGGCTTGTCCAGCGCCGACACGAGCCTGGTGTCCCAGGGCATCGACATCGCCGTCCTCAACGCCTGTCTGGCCGGGGTGGAGCAGGCGCTCAACCAGATTGCCGTGGGCGACAACAGCGGAGCGGTGTCTTCGATCTCGGCCGTCTCGCCAAGCTGCCAGGCATTGCGGGGACAAGGCACGGGAGGCCCGATCTACCCTTTTGACTTCCCCGACCCCGACGTCATCCGGGTCGGCGGCGTCTACTACGGCTACGCGACGAACTCCGCCGGCGGCAACATCCAGATGATCCAATCCAGCGATCTCACGCACTGGACCGTCGTCGGCGACGCCCTGCCCCATGTGGCGTCGTGGGCCCGGTCCGGCGACACATGGGCACCAGGCGTCTTCGATCTCCAGGGAACGTTCGTGCTCTACTACGCGGCAGTCGACGCCGCCTCGGGCAAGGAATGCATCTCGGTGGCGGTGGCCGGCGTTGCGCAGGGCCCGTTCGTCGATGACTCGACCGCCCCACTCGTCTGTCAGCTCGACCTCGGGGGGTCCATCGACCCCAGCCCGTTCGTCGACGCCGCAGGCACCCCCTACCTCGTGTGGAAGTCGGAGGGCGCCGATGGCCAGCCCCCGGCGATCTGGTCCCAGCAGCTGGCGTCCAACGGGTTGTCGCTGGCCGGCACGGGGCCCCAGATCCTGCTCCGGCCCAGCCAATCCTGGGAGGGAGGTGTGGTCGAGGGCCCGTTCATCGTCCCGTGGTCGGGCCGCTACTACCTCTTCTACTCCGCCAACAACTGGAACAGCGCGCAGTACGCGATCGGCGTGGCGGTGTGTCAGGGCCCTACCGGGCCGTGCGTCAAGCCCCTGGACCATCCGCTCGTGGCCTCCCAGGGTGATCTGTCGGGCCCGGGTGGGCCCTCGGTGTTCACCGATTCGAGCGGCGCGCCGTGGATGGCGTTCCACGCCTGGGTCCCGTCCGCGGTGGGGTATCCGAACAACCGGTTCCTGTTCCTCCGCCCGGTGACGTTCGCGGGCTCCGTTCCCGTGGTGCAGGCGACCGGGTGAGCTCCTCTCCCCGGGATGCTCGGCACGGCGTCGTCCCGATGACGACGCCGTGCCGGCACCTGAGGAGCGACGGGCCGGTTTCTTCACCACAGGGGGGTGTGATGACGGGGGTTCGTGCCCGCCGCGCTGGGCCCCACCCTAGAGTTCAAAGCTGACCATGTCAATCGTCTTTGTGTGGATTAGAGTCGGGCCGGGCCGACGCCGCGGTCGGATCTCGGCCCCACTTGCATCGCCGCTCCAGCCCGATGAGCATCTCGGGCTTCGAACCTCCAGGGAGCACACATGTCCACAACGGATCGACTCCTGAAGAACGCCACCGAGTACGCCGCTTCCTTCGACAAGGGCGATCTCCCCATCCGGGTGGCGTGATCACCGACGACCAGATCCGTTCGCTCGCCATCTCCCAACGCCTCCTCGGGACCGAGGAGATCATCCTCATCCACCACACCGACTGCGGGATGTTGACATTCACCGACGACGGCTTCCGGGAACAGATCCGGCTCGACACCGGGATCAAACCCCCCTGGGCGGCAGAGGCGTTCGAGGACCTCGACGTCGACGTCCGGCAGAGCATCGCCCGTATCCAGGCGAGCCCCTTCATCGCCATCAAGTCCAGCGTGCGGAGTTTCGTCTACGACGTGCACGACGGCACCCTGAGAGAGGTCCGGCCCGGTTGACGAAGCCCTCGGTGGCCCCTGCCCGTGGTGGTGTGGCCGAGCGTTGTCGCAATGACCCGACCACTGCCCCGTAGTGCTGTCGACGTCGAGGTCTCGGCCGATCGCATCGACCTGTTCGGCACTCTGTGCCACACGACAACGCCTCTGCGCGCATACGTCCACAGGAAATGGGCCAACGGGTGTCCGGGCTCGGTCGGCGAGAGCTCCACGGCACGGCGGTGATCTCGACGGCGCCAATCCGGCGTCGCAGCCACGCTCTCGGTCTCGTATCTTTGTCGGAATGTCTCGCCCGGCCCCTGTGGCCCACCGCTGGTCCTGATGGCCGCGACGGTCACCACCACGAGCGAGGAGCTCGATCCGAAGCGGGCACCGGGGATCGGCGCGCTGACATCGGAGCACAGCCCGTGGCGCCTCGTCAGCCTGAGCATGTTGATGCTGTTCGTCGAGCTGGCACTCATTCGATGGACCGCTGCGAACAACGTGCACCTGGCCAACATCACCAACTTCGTCCTCCTGGCCAGCTTCCTCGGCATCGGCGTGGGTTTTCTGCGCGCCGGTTCGACCCGAAGCCTTTTCGGGCTCGCGCCACTCACGTTGGCGGCGCTCGTCGCGTTCGCTCTGCTCTTCCCCGTCAAGCTGGTCACGTTGCAGGGCCCCCACGAATTCGAAGGCATCTCCGGGCACCACCCGCTGTCGCAATGGGTGAGCCTGCCCGTGATCTTCGTGTTGGTCGTGCTCGTCATGGCCGGCCTGGGACAAGCCACCGCCCGGACCTTCGCCAACTTCGAACCCCTCGACGCGTATCGCCTCGACATCGTCGGAAGCATCGTTGGCATCATCTTGTTCTCCGCCCTGTCGTTCATCGGGCTGCCACCGATCGCGTGGGGTGCGGTGGTCGCAGTGATGTTCGTACTCCTCCTCGGCGTCCGTCAGCGGTGGTGGCAGTGGGCCGCGGTGGGTGCGGTGGTGCTGATGCTCCTGCTCGAGTCGTTCTCTGCGGTGGACATCTGGTCCCCGTACTACAAGATCACCGCGGTCCAACCTCCGGGGACCCACGGCGAGCTGACCGTCTCAGCCAACAACATCCCGCACCAGACCCTCTATCCCATCTCGACCCTGCACCGGCTCGAGTCCTTCTACTTCTTCCTCTACCGTCACGTGACGCGCCAGTCGTTGCAGAACGTGCTCATCATCGGGGCCGGCACCGGGAACGACGTCGGAGTGGCCCTGTCTGAGGGGGCCCGCCACATCGACGCGGTCGAGATCGACCCCGACCTCGTCAAGCTGGGCAGGGAGCACAACCCCGAGCACGCCTACCAGAACCCACGCGTCACGATCCACATCGATGACGGGAGGTCCTTCCTCCAGAACACCGATCAGCGGTACTCGCTGATCCTGTATGCGCTCCCCGACTCACTCACCGCCCTCACGGGGCAGTCCGCGCCGGTCGGCCTCGAGAACTACCTGCTCACCACCCAGGGCATCCAGGTCGCCAAGGACCACTTGGACCGGGGCGGGACGTTCGTGATGTACAACTACTACCAACCCTTCCTGATCAACCGGTATGCGACCGCACTCGATTCGGTGTTCGGCTCACGTCCGTGTGTGGAGCTGGGGAACACCCTCAGCGGCCGACAACAGGCCGTGTTGACCGTGGCCTCGTCGGGTACGACGCCGAACTGCTCGAGCACCTGGAACGGACACACTGTCGCACCGGTCAGCGACGACCGGCCCTTCCCCTATCTGCCCACGCCTTCGATCCCGACCCTGTACCTGTTGGTCATGGGTCTCATCCTGGTCGGGTCCGTCGTGGCCGTGCGGATCGCCGGAGGGTCGTTCAAGGAGATGGCCCGGTACCTGGACTTGTTCTGGATGGGTGCGGCGTTCCTGCTGCTCGAGTCCAAGAACATCGTGCAGTTCGCATTGTTCTTCGGCACGACGTGGTACGTGAATTCACTGGTCTTCGCCGGCGTGCTGCTCAGCGTCTACGCCGCGGTGGAGACGGCGCGCCACGTGAGACTGCCGCGCCCGATCTGGCTCTACCTGGCCCTGCTCGTCGCCTTGGTCGTGGCGTACGTGGTCCCGCAAGGGTGGTTGCTGGACCTGCCCGTCGTGGTGCGGTTCGTGGCGGCGACGGCGGTCGCATTTGCCCCGATCTTCCTTGCCAACCTGGTCTTCGCCCAGAGATTCAAGAGCGTGAGCTCTTCGACCACGGCGTTCGGTGCCAGTCTGTTGGGGGCGATCCTCGGGGGCGTGCTCGAATACCTCTCGCTCATCACCGGGTTCCGCTTCCTCCTCGTGGTGGTGGCGGTGCTCTACGGCCTGGCCTTCACCTTCGGCCGGCGCCACCTCGCCGTTCGCCCCTAGCCGCGGCGCACCACCGGGTGCGCGCGCCTAGAGCATGAGGACGAGCATGTACCCCATGGTGATGCACATGGCGATGTGACATCCCATCTCGAGCCGGGGAGCCAGGGCCGTCGTCTCGAGACCAGGGGGAGCAGTGCCGTCGCCGCCGCCCTCCGAGGCGACGCCGGCGGCGACCAGGGTGCGACGCGAGGGCGTGGACCGGCTCAACGCGTCGACCTGCCACACCGCCGACGCGCACAGGATGACGACGAACAGCAGTGGGAGCCCCACGAAGTTCGCACCGGCACCGGTGGGCCCCGTCATCGCCATGGCGCCCCCGGCGCCGACGCGGCCCGGCACGGCGGCTAGGTACATGTAGAGCATGGCCAGCGCCATGACGAGATGGATCAGGTAATGCGACAAGCCGTGCGACACGCTGCCGTCCCGAACACTGAGCTTGCCCGTCACGAAGCGAACGCCCTGCCACGAGAACCACGCCGCGATGGCGACGAACACGCTCTCCCACACACCGTCGGGGAGCAGGTTGAGGCGGGGCACGAGCATGCCGGCCATGCCCAGGCCCATGGCCACGTGCGAAACGTTCACGTCGACATGGTTGTGACGACTCTGGCGGGTCGCCACGACCAACCAGGCGATGCAGTACAGCGACACCGCCACCATGAGGACCGCAAGCCCGTAGGCGAGCCCGGCGGGGTGGGGCACGATCTACGCCACCTCCATGGCGAGGGCCCGGGACGAGGCGGGGGCCGAGGTCTCACTCGGTGGACGCCTCCGGTACGCGAGTACCAACAGCACCAGGAGCGGCCCCGTGTTGGGGTCGGTGGCCGACCCGGTGAACACCCCGCCGAAGTTCTGGGCGACGACCCACATGATCAGGATGATCGTCACTGCCCCGACCGTCACCACCCGGGCGGGTCGGGCGGGCAGGTAGACGCTCAGGGCCACCACACCGAACACGACGGCCAGCGTGATGGACACGGCCAAGCCTCGGTGGTCGACGAGGTTGGCGACGTGTCGGTCGAGCGAGGTCAACCACCCCGGCTCGCCCGGGGTCATCGACCGGACGACCTGGGCCACGCCCTGGGGCGAGCGGTTGGCGCCGAGGAGGGCGAAGAACGACAGTGCGCCCCACAGCACGACCCAGATGACCCGAGCCACGTGTTCGCCCACGGCTCGCGCCGCGGTGCACGACGGGTTCGAACCGCCACGTTCGGTGGGCCACAGCACGACGGCGAGCACGGCATAGAGCAGCACCGCCCCCGGTGCCCCGCTCACCGTCTTGGCAGTGCCGGCGATCACACCCCCGAGGCCCTCACCGAACCACCACACCGCGCACGACCACCCGATGGACGCCGCCAGTCCGATCTTTACGCTGGGACGCCACGCGATCGACAGCCCGAGCAGGATCTGGATGGCGGCGAAGGCGGCGTCGGTGGCGACCGAGTGGTCGGAGATGATCCGCGCCGACCATGTGATGGAGTGCGCCACTGCGCTCGGGTTGCCGTGTGCGGTCGGTGCCAGCATCGCGCTCCCGAACTGCCGGGTGAACATGACGGGTTGTAACTGCAAGACGCCGTCGAACAGCCAGATCGTGGCCAGCACCAGTTGCAGGGCCCGTCGCTCGTCGGGGGGACGCCACGTCTGTCGGACGCTCGTCGACGCCTGGCCCCGCGCCTCCCCGACAGATTGCGAAGTGCCGACCACCGTCTCCCCTCGATTCCCAGCCGGGAATCACCACCCACGCCTCAGCCCGGGGCGGTCTCGATCGTAGTCTTCACCCCGGCACCCAGGTCGACGCGGCGCGTGTCCCGATCAGTCTCCGGCCCAACAGCCGAGGATCACGTCCGCCACGGTCACGGCGATGTCACCCGAGCTGGTGGGAGGGACGCCGAACTGGTCGGGGAGTCCCGTGATGTCGACCGTCAGGACCTTCCAGTCCTTGCGGACCACCACCGACCCGTCGGTTTCGCTGAACGCGCCCTGTCCCAGATTCGTGAGGGAGCGCGTCGAGCCGAATTGGGTGGACAGGCCGTGGAAGTACTCGAGCGTCTGTGGCCAACTCGACAGCTCCTTCACCGACAGCGTGAACGCGCCCGAGCTGTACTCGTACCGGCACGAGTAGACATGGTCGACCCACGTCGGCGTCGAGACCTTGGCGGCCTTGAGGCCGAGGGCCTCGGCGATCTCGTGCTGGGCGTCGGAGGCGCACACCATTTTGGAGATCGCCGACGGGTGCGTCCCTGCCGGTTGTGGCGCCTCGGTCGTGGTGGACGCCGGCTGCGAGGCAGAGGCCTGGGGGGAAGGGGAGGACGACCCGCAGGCGGTGAGCGCCACCGATGCCACGAGCACCATGGCGACCACTGCTCTCCGACCGCCCATCGGACCCAGGGTAATGGACGGTGTTGGTGTTCTCGGGGTCGCGGCCCGCCCGTCAGGAAAGGACGCGTTCGATCGAGAACGCGTGGCTGTGCCCGTCGATCGTGGTGACCGCGGTGAAGTGCCACGTCCCCGGGTCGAAGACGGCGTAGGCGATGTAGTGCCCGGGACCGAGCTCGACCATCCGCAGTGCCATGGACGGGCCGCCGCGACGCGACGCCACGACATGGATGCCCGAGGTGGCAGCGCTCGCACGACCCGCGGCCGTGAAGATCAGGTGGAATTGGTTCACGCCCGCTTGCGAGGACTGCAGGTACACCTCGGCGGACTGCCCCGGCGCCACGGCGACCTCGGTGATGCCCGGGAGGCTGGGCAGAAGCGGCTGGCCCCGACTCGGTGACACGGCTTGCGCCGCCACCGTTGCACCGGCGAACAACACCACGGGCAGCGCCACGGAGAACACGAAACCCCGCACGCCCCGCAGCACCGTCGGGGGCCGGATGTGGTCGAGACCGTTGCGCCCCAGGCGCGCCAGGCGCAGGCTGTTGAGGACCACGACCAGGCTGGAGAACCCCATGGCGAGGGCCGCGATCAGCGGGTCGAGCAGCCCGGCCGCCGCCAGCGGAAGCGCCGAGATGTTGTACCCCATGGCCCAGCCGAAGTTCTGGACGATGACCGCCGAGGTCGAAGAGGCGATGCTGATCGCCGCAGGGACTCCTTCGAGATCGCTGCCGAGCAATGCCACATCGCTGTTGGCCAGGGCCGACTCCGATCCGCTGCCGACGGCGCAGCCGACGTCGGCCGCGGCCAACGCCGGCGCGTCGTTGACCCCGTCGCCCACCATGACGACCCGGTGGTGCTCGGCCTGCATGGCCTGCAGCGCCTGCAGCTTCTCGCCCGGGGTCAACCCGCTTCGGGCCCAGTCGATGTCGAGGTCGGTTGCCACGGCGGTGACGGCGGGCGCCCCGTCACCGCTCAGGATCGCCGTCGTGAGCCCCATGCGATGGAGGGTGGCGATGGCGGGCGCGGCGTCGCGACGGATGGGCGTGGCCACGGCGATGACGCCGATCGTGGTGTCGTCGCAGCTGACCGAGACAACCGTGTCGCCTCGATCCTGGTACGTCGCGATGCGATCGCGCAGCGACGCCGGCACCGCGTCGCGGTCGAGGCGGCCCACCGCGATCCGGTGACCCTCGACCACGCCTTGCACCCCTGCGCCGGCGAGGATCTGGACCTCGGTCGCAGGTGCCACCGGCGCCGCGGCGGCACCGATCGCCACGGCGATGGGATGGTCGCTCTCGGCCTCGACCGCCGACGCCAGGCCGAGCACCCGGGCCTCGGTGACCGCGGGGACCGACGCCACGCCGCTCACGCGGGCGAAGCGCTCGGTCAGGGTCCCGGTCTTGTCGAACACCACCGTGTCGGCCCGCGCCAGTCGCTCGAGTGCGTCCCCGCTGCGCACGAGGATCCCCAGGGCCGAGGCGCGGCCGGTCCCCACCATCATGGCGACCGGGGTCGCCAGTCCCATGGCGCACGGGCAGGCCACCAGCAAGACCGCCACCGCGCTCAACACCGCCGTGCCGAAGTTCCCGTCCAGGAGCCACCACGCCAGGAACGTGAGCGCGGCGGCCACGAGCACGACAGGGACGAAGACGCCGCTGATGCGGTCGGCCAGCCGCTGGGTAGGAGGCTTGTCCCTCTGGGCGTCCTCCACCAGGCGCTGCATGCGGGCGAGCACGGACTCGCCCGCGATCGTCGTCACCCGGACGACGAGCGACCCGGCGCCGTTCCTGGTGCCTCCCGTGACGCTGCTGTCGGGGCCGTGGTCGACGGGCAGTGGCTCTCCGGTGAGCATCGACTCGTCGACGGCGGACCATCCGCTCACGACGGTCCCGTCGAGAGGAATGGCTTCGCTGGGCCGGACGCGCACCAGTGCGCCGACCGGCACGCTCTCGGGGGCGACCAGGTGTCCGTCGACGTCCTCGGGCCCCGACACCACGCGAGCCGTGGGCGGCCGCAGGGCCATCAACGAGTGCATCGCCGCCGACGCCCGGCCGCGGGCTCGTGCCTCGATGTACCGGCCGGTGACGAGGATCGCCACGATGAGGGGGGCCATGACCCCGTGCAGGCGCGCCGCGAACTCGCCTCCCCCTCCGATGTGCACGTGTCGGCCGCCCAGGGCGATCGCCTCCACCGCGCTGACGGCGAGCGCCGCCAAGGTCCCGACGGAGATCAACGTGTCCATGCTGGTGGCGCCGTGGCGCAGCAGGCGGGCGCTGGAACGCAGGAACGGCCAGCCGCCCGCGAACTCGACCACGATGGCGAGGCCGAGGATGATCCAACCCGCCACGGCATCTTGGGCCGCGAACAGCGCCACCCCCAGCGCCAGGAGGGCCGTGGGCCAGGAGATCGCGGCGCGGACGCCCCAATGATCGGAGTCCGCGTACGGACGCGACACGTCGTCGACGTCGGCAGGTGAGGCCGAGTAGCCGGCGGTGCTCACCGTGGCACACAGGTCCTCCGCCGTGGCCGCATCGGAGTCAAAGGTCACGAACGCTCGGTTGGTGGCGAGGTTGACCGATGCGCTCAGCACCGACTCCTGGCCTGCCAGGGCGCGTTCGATGCGCGTGGCGCAGGCGTTGCAGTGCATGCCCTGCAGCGCGAGCTCGACCGTTGCGACGGGGGTGGTGTCCGGTGCGGGCGGGGCGCCGGGCTCAGATGCGGTCAGCATCACCGTTGTCCGTCACCTGCCGACAGGGGAGTGGCGCGGTAGCCGAGGCCGGCAACGACGGCGCACAGGTCGTCGACCGAGACGGTGGCGCTGTCGAACGTCACCGAGGCACGTGCGGCGTCGAGCTCCACCCTTGCACCGTGAACGCCCGGATCGTCCCGCAGAGTCTCTTCGATCAGTGCGGCACACGACTGGCAGTGCATGCCGCTCACGTCCAACTCCACCTCGGTCGACGGCCCCGTCAGCACGGACTCGGGGGTGGCCCCGGCCTCGACCCCGTCGTTGGCCATACGACCAGCGTAATTGGGCGTAGCGCGATGTCGGGCTCGGCGCGGCACTCGACGGGTGTGGCGGAAGGGGAGTTGCCCGCGGGTCCGGGCTGCGCTCGTGCGAAGGGCGTCCTCGGCGGGGACCGGGCCGAGGTCCATCACCCTCATTCCCCCCACGGCCCCAGACGATGGGCTTTGGCCGGACCATACCTCGCCGCCTTCACCGCGTGGAAGGGGTTTGTCCATGACTTGACAGTTATATACATGGATGATCATATTATGAGGATGGTGACGACGTTCGAGGTGGTGGCCGAGCCCCACCGCCGATGGATCCTCGACCTGCTGTTGGCTCGGGAGCGCCCGGTGGGCGATCTCGTCGACGTCATGGGCGTGAGCCAGCCTGCGGTCTCGAAGCACCTGCGGGTGTTGCGACAGGCCGGCTTGGTGGATTTCCGGGTCGACGCGCAGCGCCGCGTCTATCGGGTTCGGCCCGAGCCCTTGCGCGACCTGGACCGGTGGCTCTCGCCCTATCGCGCCCTGTGGTCGGCCCATCTCGACGCGCTCGAGGAACATCTCGCCGCGATGGAGCGGGGATGAACTCCTCGAACCCCGATGAGTTGGGACACCTCGAGCGCCGTGACGGTCAGGTGCTCGTCACGTTCGTCCGGAGGTTCGCATATCCACCCTCCACGGTGTGGCGGGCGCTCACCGAGGCGCACCACCTGTCGGCGTGGTTCCCGACCACGATCGAGGGAGCTCGCGCGCGCGGGGCGCACCTCCGCTTCGAGTTCGAGAACAACGAGGCGCCACCGTTCGAGGGCGAGATGCTCGCCTTCGACCCGCCCTCACTGATGGAACTGCGGTGGGGGGATGAGGTCCTCCGCTTCGCGCTCGGACCCGATGGTGACACCACCGTGCTGACCTTCACCGTATCGTTCGACGAGCTGGGCAAGGTGGCTCGTGACGGCGCGGGGTGGCACGCGTGCCTCGACCTTCTCGGATGGGAGCTCGCGGGCCAGGTGGCCGCGCTGTCGTCATCGGATCGGTGGAAAGAGCTCAACCCGCTCTACGTCGAGCGATTCGGGCCCGAGGCCTCGACGATCGGGCCACCCGAAGAGTGGGAACGCCTCCACCGCGCGACCGATCCGGAGCCCGACACTCGTTAGCGTTCAATCGGTCCCGAGCTGTTCGACCTCCAAGAGTGTGAACGCGTCGATCACGGCTCGCAGCACCTGACGGGCGATCCGAGGGTCGAGGCCCCGCTCCGAAGCGATCGCCCCGATGCGCGCCAACATGGCATCCTCCCGGCCACGGTCGACGACGCCCATACCCCGGGCCCGTTTGAACTCGATCACTTCCCTGATGAGGGCCTGACGCTCTGTCAGGACCCCGACGAGCCGGACATCGACGTCGTCGAGTCGCTCTCGGATTCCCATCAGGGCGTCGTCGCGCCGAACCCCGTCTGCCACGTGCCCATCTTCGCACGCCGTCGCCGGCACGATCCTGAGCCCACGAGCACTGACGACGTCGGATGGTGTCGCCGTGGCGTGGAAGGATGGGGACCGAGGGCCTCAGCCGCTCCGGAGACCCGCCCCCAAGGAGACGAGATGCCCGACACGGCCACGACGTGGAAGCTCATTCACGCAGAGCGCGCGGCTCTCGTCGACGCCCTGGACGGCCTGTCCCCCGAGGAGTGGGCCGCGCCTTCTTTGTGCGCGGGATGGTCGGTCCAATGGACGGCCGGGCACGTCCTGGCCGGCGCGGAGCAGACGCCTCTGGGCTTCATGACCGGCATGGCCACCAGTGGGTTCCGGTTCAACACGATGATGCAACGCGACGCCCAGCGCCTCGGGGCGCTTCCTCCTGCGGAGATCGTCGCGAGGCTCCGCTCCCGGACGACGACGACGAATCATCCCCCCGCCCCAGTCGGAGCGATGCTCGGTGAGGTGGTGGTCCACGGCGAGGACATCCGACGTCCCCTCGGACTGCCGTCGAAAGTAGCCACTGAGGCCACGATTGCGTGCCTGGAGATGTACAAAGGAGCGAGCTTCCCCGTTGCCGGCAAGAAGCGCGTCGCCGGTCTCCGACTCCTCGCGTCGGACGCCGAGTGGTCCCATGGTGTCGGCCCCGAGGTGAGCGGACCGGCGCTGTCGCTCCTCGGGGTCATGGCGGGGCGGGCGGCGGGCGTGGACGATCTGACCGGTGACGGGGTCGATGTTCTGCGCGCTCGGCTGTAGAGCTCCGAGCGCAGCCCGATCGACGCCGGTTGTAGATTTGCGGCCCTGCACGACATTGTGAGGTTGCACGACATGGAAAGGGACCAGGCATGACAATCGCCATTGGTGACAGCATCCCCGACGTCGAGTTGCGCACCATGGGACGCAAGAGCCCCGAGGCTGTTCGCAGTCTCGACGTGCTGGGGAAGGGCAAGGTCGTCCTGTTCGCGGTCCCCGGTGCATTCACACCGACGTGCTCGGACTATCACCTGCCGGGTTTCGTCCACCGTGCCGATGACCTGTCCGCCAAGGGCGTCGACACCATTGCGTGCATCTCGGTCAACGACCCCTTCGTCATGGGAGCGTGGGGCCGCGACCAGAAGGTGGGCGACAAGGTCGTGATGCTGGCCGACGGCAACGGCGACTTCACCCGTGCCATGGGCCTCGAGGCCGACATGAGCGGAGCCGGACTGGGCGTGCGCTCGCAGCGGTACGCCGCCGTGATCGACGACGGAATCGTGACCGCACTCCTCGTCGAGCCCGAGCGCGGGCTGAACGTGAGCTCGGTCGAGTCCGTCCTGGCCGCCCTGTAGCTCGCACCACCCGTGTCCGTGGGACGCCGCCACGCCAACGCCTGGCGCATGGCGGCGGCGGGCGCCGGTCAGATCTGGATGTGGCTCAGCAACTCTGCCTTGCGGGCGTCGTAGGTCTCGAAGTCGATGATCTCGGCGTCGAATTCGCGCTGGAGCTGTTCCATCTGCTCGAGGATGACGCCGCTGTCGGTCTGCGTGGGGGTGTCCGACGCTGTGGCGTCGGCTCCCGAAGCGTCATCGGTGGCGGGATCGCTCTTGCGCTGACGACGGTCTCGCTTCTCGGCCGCCCGAGAGCGCTTGTCGATGTCGCGCTGGCGCTTTGACGCGCTACTCCGTTGCGCAGCCATGGGCTAGGACGCCGGTTCGGCGACGGCGGCATCATCGACACTGACCGTGGCGTCGACGTCGACGCCGGATTCGGCCGGGTCGGGCGAGGCGGCGTCGGCCGGCGCGGACGCGCTCTCCACCGGTGGCGCTCCCCGCTCGGGTCGAGGCCCGTCGGGACGGTCGGGACGTCCTCCGCCCGGTCCACCTCGGCGCCTTCCACCCTTGTCGCCCGCCAGGGTGCGCACCACGTAGGGAAGCAGTGCCATCTCGCGGGCGTTCTTGATGGCGAGAGCCACCGCAGCCTGGTGTTGGGTGCAGGTCCCGGTGCTGCTGCGCGACTTGATCTTGCCCCGCTCGCTCATGAAGCGACGGAGAAGGCCGCTGTCTTTGTAGTCGACGTGGGTGACGCGGTCCTTGCACAGCATGCAGACCTTGGGTCGCCCGCGCCGGATCCGGCTCTTGGCATCAGTCGGTCGCGGTCGGGAGCGTTGCTTACGGGAAGATGGCATGTCCGGTTCTCCTGGAGCGTCGCGCACATGACTTCAGGAGTCCGAGAGGGCCGGAATCGGAAACCGAGGATCAGGGTCGGCGCGAGCGGCAAACCCAATCCAGTCCATTCTAGCGTCTTCGGACTTGGGGCGTCCACCCGCCCACTAGCCTGGTCAGGCCATGTCTGTCCGTGATGATCTCCGCAATGTCGCCATCGTGGCACACGTCGATCACGGCAAGACGACGTTGGTCGACGCCATGCTGCGCCAGACCGGTGCCTTCCGGGCCAACCAAGAGTTGACCGACCGGGTGCTCGATTCGGGCGATCTCGAGCGCGAGAAGGGCATCACCATCCTGGCCAAGCACACTGCCGTTCCGTACGGGTCGGTGAAGATCACCATCGTCGACACTCCGGGACACGCCGACTTCGGTGGCGAAGTCGAGCGGGCACTGGCCATGGTGGACGGCGTGCTCCTCCTCGTCGACGCGTCCGAAGGTCCGCTCCCGCAGACGCGCTTCGTGCTGCGCAAGACACTCGAAGCGCGTCTTCCGGTCGTGGTCGTCGTGAACAAGGTGGACAGGGCCGACGCCCGTGTCAGCGAGGTCGTCCACGAGATCGAAGAGCTCTTCCTCGACCTCGACGCCGACGAGGACCAGGTCGGGTTCCCGGTCCTGTACGCCAACGCCCGCGCCGGGCGCGCCGGCACCTCCCCCGACGCCATCGGACCGGACCTGGTCCCGTTGTTCGACGCCATCGTCGAGAGCGTGCCGCCTCCGCACTTCGACCCCGAAGCCCCCCTGCAGGCGCTGGTCACCAATCTCGACGCCTCGCCCTACCTGGGGCGCCTCGCGATCTGCCGGGTCCACAACGGGACGCTGCGCCGAGGCGAGACCGTGGCGTGGTGCCGTATCGACGGCTCGGTGCAGCGGGGCAAGGTCACCGAGCTCTTCTCCTCCAAGGCACTCGAGCGCGTCGAGACCGAGGAGGCTGGCCCGGGTGAGATCGTGGCGGTGGCGGGCTTCCCCGAGGTGACCATCGGCGAGACCCTGGCCGATCCCGACGATCCTCGGCCGCTGCCGGCCATCTTGGTGGACGAGCCCAGCCTGGCCATGACCATCGGCATCAACACGTCCCCGCTGTCGGGCTCCGACGGCACCAAGGTCACGGCCCGGCTCATCAAGGGGCGGCTGGATCAGGAGCTCGTGGGCAACGTCTCGTTGCGCGTGCTCTCGACCGACCGACCCGACGCGTGGGAGGTGCAGGGCCGGGGCGAGCTCCAGTTGGCGGTGCTGGTGGAGACCATGCGGCGCGAAGGCTTCGAGCTCACCGTGGGCAAGCCCCAGGTCGTGACCCGGGTCATCGAGGGCAAGTTGCACGAGCCGATGGAGCGCCTGGCCGTCGACGTGCCGACGGAGTACCTGGGCGTGGTCACGCAGTTGCTCGCGCTTCGTTTCGGCCGGCTCGAGGAGATGGTGAACCACGGGACCGGATGGGTTCGCATGGACTACCGGGTCCCGGCGCGCGGGCTGGTCGGGTTCCGGACCGAGTTCGTCATCGAGACACGGGGAACGGGGATCCTCCACCACGTCTTCGACGGGTGGGAACCGTGGCACGGCGACCTCCGGGTCAGGCGCAACGGCTCGATGGTCGCCGACCGACGCGGCGTGACCACGACCTACGCGCTGATGGCGCTCGAGCAGCGCGGCACCATGCTCGTCCCGCCGGGAACCGAGGTGTACGAGGGCATGATCGTGGGCGAGAACTCGCGCGTCGACGAGATGGACGTGAACCCCACCAAAGAGAAGAAGCTCACCAACGTTCGGTCGTCCACCGCCGACGAGCTCGAGCGCCTCACGCCGCACCTCCAGCTCTCGTTGGAACAAGCACTGGAGTTCATCGGCGAGGACGAGTGTGTCGAGGTCTCGCCGCACACGGTGCGGCTGCGCAAGGTCGTCTTGGACCAAGCCATCCGTGGTCGCCAACGCAGCCGGACCCGGCGCGACGTCGTCGGCGACGCGGCCACGCCCAAGCGGTCGGGCTGAGCGTTCATCGGCCGAGCCCGGCGGGCGCGGCCGTCACCGGGTCGTAGGAGGCGTAGCGCCCAGGGCCTACCGCCACGAACAGCGGGCCGCTCGTCCCACACGAGCGCTTCTCGCCCAGCCCGACGCCGAAGACGTCGTACCCCGAGGGGGTCCGGAGGATGTCGGTGTAGGTCGGCCCCGCTCCGGTCGAGGGATCGGCGCTGACCACCCCGCTGGGTCGGTAGGTCGTGCCGCACCAGCGGACGAGAGGGGGAGCGCCGGTCAGGGCGAGCGTCCCGTACTGCACCTCGTTCACGAGCTCGATCCAGCCGACACCGGTGAGGGCGATCACGAGCAGGGTGGCCACCGCCAGGCGGCGCGCCCCACGCCCGAAGAGGATCGCCGCGCCCGATCCGAAGGCGGCCAGGACCACCACGACGAGGTTGGGTCCGAGGCCGGCCACGGCGACGAGAGCCCAGGTCGCGATCCCCACCACAGCCAGGGCGGCGAGCACGCGGGCACCCGAGACCGGCGGGCGGAGTGCCGGCGACGACCATTCCCCGGTCGGTGTGCCCGGGAGAGCCTGGCCCCACACCACGCCACGATCGTAGGGCGCGCAGTCCCAAATTTTGACGATGCCGGACGATGTTGCTCCGATGCATCATTGAGGGAGTTGATGCAGGTGTGGAGAAACTGCCAGGTCGACATGAGGGGGGCTCATGACCGGCTCCGGACTGGGTAATCGGCGGTTCCGGCCTTCGGTGCCGTCCCTGACACCGGCATGCAGGCTCTGCTGGAGGACCGTGGTCCTCGAACCCCGCCACGTCGAAGTGACGGATCAGCACGTCTACGTCCGGTGCCCGCACTGCGGGGGCTCGTTCCCGATCCGACACAGTGACGTGCAGGCGTTCTTCGGCACCGGGGCGTCCGCCGCCGGCTGACGCCGCTCCCGGCCTGCGGCCGGGGTTGCTACAACCCGAGGAGCAGGCCCGGCACGGCGAGCGTGGGCGCGCTGCGCCGGAGGACCTCGAGGGCGACGCCGTCTCCTCGCACGGCGTGGGCCCGCAGCACGAGCGCTTCGCTGATGCTCGACGCCGAAGGCGGTCGAGGGGGCAGATCGGTCCAGGTTCCGGTGATCTCGGCGTGCAGTGCGGCTGCGGCCGCCGAAGCAGGGGGCGCCTGGAGCGCCCGAGCCGCCTCGGCGGCGCGCTCGACCCAGGGAAGGGCCTCGGTCGGGCGACCCGCCAGCACGAGCGCCAGGCCGACCAAGACGCCGGCGAGATCGCCGTAGGGCCCGAGCACCGGTCGCTCGACCATGTCGAAGCGCGCCAACGCCTCGGCGACGCGCCCACTCACGGTCAGCCCTGCCTCGATGACGAGCAGTGCCATGGCGACGACCGGGTCGGGGGACGCGACCGGCGCAAGCGGTGGGGTCAGGCTCACCGCACCGCGCGCCACGGGCACGACGAAGGTGGCGGCCCGCCCGATCCACGGGTAGCTCTCGGCGTCGACCGTGCCCTCCAGACGCTCGAGCACCTCCGCCTGGCGGGCGGCTTCGTCGAGTCGCCCACTGAAGCGCTCCAAGATGGCGAGCAGGCTCCGGCCATGGACGACCATGTCGGCGGCGCCGAGCTCCTCGGCCAGCTCTGCCAGTCTGACCGCGAATCCCTCGGCTTCGGCCGACTGCTCCGCCGTGCCCCACAGCGATCGGATGAAGTGGTGCCACGCCAACGTGGTGAGGGTCCCGAGCTGTCTCGATCGGTCCCCGGCCTGATCCGCGAACTCGAGCGCCTGCGCCAGCCACCCGGGCACGCGCCGGTCGGTCGGTCGGGCCAGGCACAAGAACGACGACGCTGCGACCGCGCCGACCTTGTCGCCGATCTGCTCGAACAGCCCCAGTGCCAGCTCGAGCTCACGCCCCGCCTCGTCCATACGGCTCAGGTTGAAGTACGACACGCCCAAGTTGGCGTGGCCCCACGCCTCTTTGTCGGAGACTCCGAGCTCTCTCCAGCGCGTCGTGACCACCTCGAGGTCGGGCAAGGCCACGATCGGGTCGGTGAACACCCTCGCGTTTGCCGCCGTGTGGTCGCGCTCGAGCCCGACGGTCGGGTCGTCGGGGTCGTCGGCCACCATGGCCAGGGTCTCGAACACGTCCTCGGGTCTGCGGCACAGCGTCTGCACCTTGGCCAGGTCCAGCAGGACCGACGACCGACGACAGCCGAGCGCCACGGCGCGTTCGAGTAGGCGCAGGGCGTCGAGGTGGCGCGTCGCGGCGAAGAGGTCCTGGCCTGTGCGGGCCAGCGCTTCGGCGGCCTCGGCCGCGACGGATCGATCGTCGGTGAGGTACCGCGCGGCTCGGTCGAGGTGCCGGGCGCGCTCCTCGGGTGCCACGACGATCGCCGCGGCGCGCCGGTGGAGGTCGCCCCGGGCATTGCGGGGCAGCGTCTCGTAGGCGACCTCGCGTAACAGCGAGTCCACCGTGTCGTAGTTGCCCGTCTGCGGCGTGGCGCATGAGACCGTTGTCGACCAGGGCCCGCAGGGCCGCGGAAGCGTTCGGTGCACCGAGGGCGGAGAGATCGTCGACGCTGGCCCCGCCCATGACCGCGGCGAGCTGGAGCGCCAACTTCTGGTCCGGGTCGAGGGCGTCGAGCCGCGCCGCCAACAATGCTTGGAGCGTGGCCGGGATGGCGTCGGTGGCGCTGAGGCGGTACTGGTCTCCGTCGTCGACGAGCAAGCCTTGGGCCCGAGCCATCGACACCAGCTCTCGGAGGTAGAGGGGGTTCCCGCCGGCCCGTTCGACGAGGAAGTCGGCCGCCTCGGGCGCAAGGGGATTGCCACACGCGAACCCGCCTGCCAACGCGACGGCATCAGGCCGGCTGAGCGGGCCGAGGCGGACCGTCGTAGCGGCGGGGAATGCGGCGAGCCATTCGCCGGGGTCGGAGCGTCCGACCAGCACCGTGAGCAGCGCCACGTTGTGCAGGCGTCCTGACAGCTCCCCCAACACTTCGAGCATCTGGTCGCCGCTGCGGTGCATGTCGTCGATCAGGATGAGCAGAGGCCGACCCGTCCCTTTCTCTTGGAGCAGCCGACCGAGCGCCCACAGCTGTTCCTGGTGCATCCCGGCCGGGTCGATCGACTGCAGTGACTGGTCGTGGTCCCCGGCGAGCGACCGGACCCGGACGCTGACGTCGGCATCGGACGCCGGGCCCAGCTGGCGCAGGACCTCCGCTGCGACGCGGGCCCCACCCATGGCGCCGTAGGCGGGGTAGGCGGCACGGATGACGGTGCCCTCGCCCTCCGCCGCGCGCGCCAATTCCGCGGTCACTCGCGTCTTGCCCGAACCGGCGTCGCCGCACACCACGACCACTTGGGGCTGATGATCGCGACAGACCCGCCGCCACTGGGCCTCGAGGAACGCCAGCTCGTCATCGCGCCCGACCAACGGTGGGGACGGCGTGTTGGGCTCGACGTCGAGGGGCGTCAACGACAGCGCCTCCCACACCTCGACCGGCTCCTGCTTGCCCTTGAGCAGCACCGGTTGCCGGGCCCGGAACGCGATCCGACGGCCCACCAATTCGGTCGTGAGGCGGCCGCACAGCACCTCGCCCGGACCGGCCGCCTTCTCCAGGCGTGCTGCCACGTTGACTGTGTCGCCGATGACGGTCATGGCGCCACCGACCCCGATCGCCGTCGCCAACACCTCGCCCGAGTTCACGCCGATCGAGAAGACCAGGTCCCCGCCGAGGTGCCGCATCGCCATGGCGGCGGCCACGGCCCGCTCGGCATCGTCGTCGTGCGCGATGGGGACGCCGAATACCGCCAGCAACGAGTCCCCCATGTACTTGTCGACCGTCCCACCGTGCTCCGCCACGATCTCGCCCAACTCGTGGAAGGCGGCGTCGACCAGTCGTGCCACGATCTCGGGGTCGGTACGCTCGGCCAGGGACGTGAAGCCCACGACGTCGGCGAACAACACGGTCGCCAATTTGCGCTCTTCGACCGCAGGGGCGGCGGACCGGGCCGCGACGCCGTTGACGCCCGCCCCGCAGCGGCCGCAGAACCGCTGCCCATCGGCGATCGCCGCCCCGCACGAGGGACACCCGACCACGGGGAGCGCCGCCCCGCAGTGCCCGCAGAACTGAAAGCCCTCGGGGTTGGGCGCGCTGCAGCTCGGACACAGGTCCACGCCCTCACGGTAGCCCGGCCCTGGTCGGACCCTGCCCCCGACTACACCCCGGTTCCGATCAGAAGCCGCCCGCATCAGACCGGTGTCCCTGATCAGACCGTCGAGGACTCTCCGGGAGAGCGACACACCGCTTCGACGTTGTTGCCGTCGGGATCCCGTACGAACGTCCCGTAGTAGCCGGCGTCGTACTCGGGCCACAGCCGTGGCTCGTGGAGGATCTCCGCCCCCGCTCGTTGCGCCGCGTCGAAGAACCTGCGGACGGTGGCCCGGTCGTCGGCCTGGAAGGCGATATGCAGCTCGCGGTTGGCCGCGCCGCCCACCATCGGGCCGAGCCAGAACGACGCCCGTCCACCGGTGCCGTATCCGATCACCGAGCCGAAGTCCATCACCCGGCCGCCCCCGAGGACGGGAAGCACCGCGTCGTAGAACGCCGAGCTCACCGTGACGTCAGCACACTGGATCGACACGTGGTCGAGCACGACCGCGATGGTACCGATGTGCGACGGAGCTCCTTCGAAGCGCCGACTCCCGACCGCCCGTGTGGGGCGCCGCCCAAGTGACCCCGGGGGGGCCGAAGGCCACACGGAGCGGCAACCCACCGAACCGGGAACGGCGACGTCAGCTCTACGCGCGCCCCGGACACGTCCGGGTCGCACATCCCGCCACAGTTCGTCGTTCCCAGCCCTTGCTGGCGGGGGTGCTCGAGGCACACGCACTGGTGACCAGGCGAAACCCCACCGCCGCCACCTTCGTCCCTCGGGCCTGGGGAGAACAAGCGGAAAACTTGGGGATTCTCACCGTGTCCCGGCCCACGCCAGCATGCCCAAGGCTCCACCCATGGCCAGCGGTGCCGCCACGAGGCCCAGACGGGTGGCCTTGGCGATCGTGGGCGTGGCCCCCGCTGTGGCCGCGGCACGGAGCCACAAGATCCACGCCAATGAGCCGGTCACGAACAGGTTGGGCCCGATGTTGAGGCCCACCAAGAGCGCGAAGGGTCGGGGTGGAACCCGAGCCGCAAGCAAGGACGCGGCCGGGAGGTTGTTCACGGCCACGCTCGCCAGCGCCGCTACCCCCGCGGTGCCCCACGCGTCGAGGTGCGACAGCGCGACGGCCGGGCCCGTCCAGGTGCGTCCGAGCGTCCCGAGTGCCACGGCGATGCCGAAGAGTCCCACGAGGACGGGGAGTCCGAGGATGTCCAGCACCTTGGACACCGTCGCGTCCCGCCCGCGCGACCGCGTGAGCACGGCGACGACACCGATCCCCACCACAGCCGGCGCGGGCGTCCGGAGCAACAGCACGGCCACGGTGACAGCCGCCACCGATACCACCGCGACGGCAAAGCCGGCGGGGTCTCGGTCCGAGAGGGGGCGGCGCCGCCCCCGCTCGCCCGCGGATGAACGCAGAGCACGACGTTCGGCCACGGCCACCACGCCGGCGGTGATGAGTACCGACGCCAGCCATGCGGGCGCCATCAGGCGCAGGAACCGGCTGCCCGAGAGGTGGAGATGGCCCAGAACGATGAGGTTGGTCAGGTTGGAGCCCGGCAGCAGTAGCGACGCCGCGTTGGAGAGCAACAGGCAGCCGTAGAGAAACGGCGCCTCATCGCTGCCGCGGCTGCGCGCCGCGTAGACGAGCACAGGCGTGAGGAAGGCCACCGACGTGTCGAGGTTCAAGACGCTCGTGACCGCGGCGACCAGAACGACGGCGCCGGCGAAGAGGACCGCGCTCGGGGAGGGCACCCGGGCCAGCGCTTGTCCGGCGGCGGCGAAGAGTCCGCCCTCATCGGCAACCAGGCCCACGAGAAGCAATCCCGTGACGAGCACGAACGCGGGCCAGGCCTGGTTCGCGGCGGAACGGGCCTCGGGGCCGGCGAAGGCAGCGGCGAGCCCGGCCCCGAGCACACCGACGCCGGCCAGGGCCCATGCGCCCGCACCACTCCCCGCCACGCTCATGTGCCTCAGAGTCGGCCCCGATGCTGTCAGAGGTTGGTGGCGTCGGGCGGTACCGACGGCAGCGGTGGTGCGCCGCGTGTCTCGGCGTCGTCGATCACCCCTCGGAAGCCGACCGTGTACGAGGTCATCGACAACGATCCGTAGGCGTAGCCGGTGATCAGCACGTCGGCGACGTCGTCGGCGGCGTCGGCCAGACCGGCGAGGTAGAGCAACGGGATGAAGTGGTCCGGTGTCGGCACCGCCAGGGCGAAGTCGCCGTGCCGCGTCGCCTCGACGATCGTGGCCGGCGCCGACGTCATCATGGCTCGCGCCTCGTCGTCGAACCGGTGCGCCCAGTCGGTGCCCGCGTCGGGGTGGCGGGGGTCCATGAGCCCGAGGTTGTGGACCACGTTCCCGCTGGCGATGACGAGCACTCCCTGGCGACGCAACGGCGCCAACCGGGCGCCCAGCTCCAGGTGGTACTCGAAGGGCATGGTGGCGTTGATGGCCAGTTGCACGACCGGGACATCCGCGTCGGGGAAAGCGTGGACGAGGACCGACCATGCGCCGTGATCGATGCCCCAACTGTCGTGGTCGAGGCCCACCCACAACGGCTGGGCCAGCTCCGTCACGAGCTGCGCCAGGGCGGGGTCGCCGACGGCGGGGTACGAGACGTTGAACAGCTCGTCGGGGAAACCGTAGAAGTCGTGGATGGTGCGGGGACGGGCCATGGCGGTCACGGCCGAGGCGTTGATGTACCAGTGGGCCGAGACGACCAGGATGGCCCGGGGCAAGGGGACCTCCGCGCCGAAGGACCGCCAGGCCTCGGTGTAGCGGTTGTGCTCCAGGGCGTTCATGGGGCTGCCGTGGCCGAGGAAGGCGGCGGGCATCGCGTCCGCTTCCCTCACCGACGCACCCTCGAGCGACACGGCGCCACCCTATGCCGGTCACGGCGAGACCCCTCACCGTGCGGGCGCGGGCGGTGGCCCGGCGCCGAAATTCCCCCGTCAGACCGGTCGGTAAAGGAACGACCACTACTAGGTTGGACCCATGCCCCAGCCATTCCTCGACGCGTGCGCACTCGCACAGTTGGTCCAGGACGGCGCCGCCTCCCCCGCGGAGCTCGTGGACGACGCCATCAGCCGGATCGAAAAGCTCAACCCCGAGCTCAACGCCGTCATCCGTCCTCGCTTCGATGTGGCGCGACGAGAGGCGGCGGGCCCGCTTCCCGACGGCCCTTTTCGCGGCGTGCCCATCGTCCTCAAGGACCTCATGTGCTCGTTGGCGGGCGAGCAGATCCACGAGGGCATGCGCGTGCTCAAAGAGGCGCGCTATGTCGCCGATCGGGACCAGGAGCTCGGCCGACGCCTGCGCGCAGCAGGGTTCGTCGTGGTGGGACGCACCAACACGCCCGAGCTCGGCATCGTCCCCACCACCGAGCCCGACGCCTACGGACCGACGCGCAATCCCTGGGACACCGGCCGCTCCACGGGAGGATCCAGTGGCGGCTCCGCCGCGGCGGTGGCGTCGGGGATGGTGCCGATCGGCCATGCCGGCGACGGGGGTGGGTCCATCCGCATCCCGGCCAGCGAATGCGGGCTCGTGGGGCTCAAGCCGTCGCGTGCCCGCGTCCCGAGCGGTCCGGAGTGGGGCGACGTCATGGGTGGCCTCGTGTGCGAGCTGGCCGTGACGCGCAGCGTGCGCGACACCGCGGCGGTGCTCGACGCGGTGGCAGGGCCGGCTCCGGGGGACCCGTACGCGGCGCCGACCCCGGCTCGTCCCTTCCTCGACGAGGTGGGTGCCGACCCGGGTCGTCTCCGCATCGGGGTGCAGCACGTGGCCTTCGGCGCGACAGTGGCGACGCACTCCGACTGCGTGGACGCCGCCGACGAAGCCGGTGCACTGCTCGAGTCGCTCGGTCACATCGTCGAGCCGACGCACGTCGCCGCTCTCGACTCCCCGGATTTCGTCGAGGCCTTCCTCCTCGTGTGGTCGGCTGGGGTCGCGTACCGACGTCGAGCACCACTGGTCGGCCAAGCTCGGGCGGGCGATCCGCCCGGACGAGGTCGAGCCCCTCACGTGGGCGTTGGTCGAAGCGGGCCGGGCCGCGAGTGCGGCGGACTTCCTCGACGCCCGGCAGAGGTTGCAAGCGGTGTCGCGTCAGGTGGGCGAGTGGTACGAAGACGGCTTCGACCTGCTCCTGACCCCCACTTTGGCCGAGCCCCCACCGTTGCTCGGTGAGTTCGACTCACCTGCCGACAATCCCGTGCACGGTTTGCTGCGTGCCGCCGCGCTCGTCCCGTTCACGCCTCCGTTCAACGTGTCGGGACAACCGGCGATCTCACTGCCCCTGCACTGGAACGGGGACGGTCTCCCCATCGGTGTGCAGTTGGTGGCGCCGTACGGGCGCGAGGACGTCCTTCTGCGCGTGGCCGGCCAGCTCGAGGAGGCGGCGCCGTGGGAGCATCGTCACCCCCCCGTCAGCGCGTAGCGCTCGCTCACCAGTAGTCGCGCATCAGCTCCTCGGCCCAAGCCGGTTGGCGCAGCGTCCCCCGGGGCCCGAAGGCGGGCATGTAGGGCTTGATGTCGAGCACGGGCGTGCCGTCGATGGCGTCGAGCCCCCGGACGGTCAAGGCCAGGTCGTCCACGGCCACGAGCTCGCACACCGTCACGCCGATGCGGTTGGGCCGACCCTTGGCCCGCTGGGCCAGGATCCCGACGGCGGGCCAGTCCTCCCGGCCCCGCGGATGGCGCGCCCCCGAGGTGATCTCGCTCGCCTCGACCCGGTCGAACAGGAAGACCACCTCGATGTGGGAGAACTCGTCGAGCCCGGCCGTGGCGTCGGGGCCGAGGCGCTCGCCGTCGAGCTCGATCCTCGCCTCCACCGCTCCCCAGTCGTCGTCGACGGCGTCGCGGCGCCCGCCCACGACGACGCCGATCGGCGTCATGTCGATGCGCAGCGGGTCAGCCCCCACGGGCTGCCACCACGCTCACGAGGGCGGGCCGGGTACGGCCAGCCCCACGTACCCCGGCGGCGGTTGGTCGTCGGGGCACGCCCCGGGAGGGTCGTTGAAGTTCGCATCGTGGACCCAATTCCCGATCTCCCACCCCGGTGCCATGGCCCCCAGGCCTAGCAGGGGGGTGAGGTCGTGGACCACCAATGCCCCGAGCTCGGCCGCGCCGTAGGGGCACACGTGGGTGTTGTCGAGCTTCCGGGCCCTGATCCACGCGCCGGTGGGGGTCCGGGTCCAAGTGAAAAAGCGGTCGTGGGGGGCGAAGAGCTGATCGGTCGGTACGTAGAGCGCTTGACCGGGGAACAGCCCCACCGCGTCGCGCGCCAGGGTGTTCCAGGTGGCCTGCTGGGCATTCTGGGCGGCCCACGCTTTGGCTTGGAGGTGGGGGTCGATCACGTAGGGATTGGGCCCGACCTGGGGGAACTGCAACAGCACCACCAGGTCCACGCCGTCGCCCGGCGTCAGGATGGTGCGCAGAGCCTGGGTCAACTCGACCAGGTAGGCGTGCGGGTCCTGTTGGGCGAGCTCGTCGTCCCACGACCACGTCCCGATCACCACCTCGGGGTGGTACTGCCCGATGATGCGGGGGATGTCGGTCGCCCAGGTGCGGTCGGTGCTGAGGCCCCAACCCCCGAAGGCGCTGTCGGCCACGACGCTCACGTCCCCGGTGGCCTCGAGCGCGGCCGTGACGCCCGGAGCGCTGTCCAGCATGACGCTGTCCCCCAGGATCCACGCCCGGAGCGGGTCGGTGGCCGAGACGACGCGTCCGGCGGGGAGCGCGACCGGGGGCACGCTGACGGCGGCCCGGGTGACGGGGGCGACGGCCACCTTCGCCGTCGAGGCCGCGACCGGGGGGACGGTGGCGCCCAGCACCACGCCCACCACCGCGACGACGCCGACGGGGACGAGGACCCGACGCCACCGGCGGTTCCACTGGGCATGGCGCAGCGGGCGTTCGACCACGACGAAGCTGAACCACGCCGCGCCGATCATCGCCGTCAGGCGACACGCGAGCAGGGCCGCTCCCGACAGCCCGGTGTCTTGTCCCGTGAGCAACACGATGACGGGCCAGTGCCACAGATAGAGCGAATAGCTGATGACGCCGAGCCATCGCAGCGGTCCGAGCGCGAGCGCACGTGCGACGAGACCCCCGGGGTGACGCAGCGATCCCATGATCACGACGAGGGTGCACGTCGCGATGACCACGAGACCTCCGTCCCACATCCAACCGGGCGGGCCCCCGCCCAGGGCCGTGCCCAGCGCGATCCCGCCCACGCCCAGCACGGCCGCCGCCCCCCAGCGAGCCGGATGGCGCGCGGGCCCGGCGTGGTGCAGCGCCATGGCGCCGAGGCCTCCCAGGAGCAGTTCCCATACCCGGGTGTCGGTGCCCAGATAGGCGCGGTTGGGGCCCAGGAGATGAGCGGCGACGCCCATCCACAGCGCCGAGCCGACGGCCAGCGCCGACGCCCCGATCACGAGCGCCCGCATGGACCGACGCCGCCCGAGGAGCCAGAGCCCGACGAAGAGCAACGGCCACACGAGGTAGTACTGCTCTTCGATGGCCAGCGACCACGTGTGCATGAGCGGATTGACCGCTTCGAACTGCGCGAAGTAGCTGTGGCCGGCGGCGAGCTGTTGCCAGTTGGCGGCGTACAGGAGGGTGGCGACGGCCGGCGCGCGCAGCTGCGACGGCACGACGCCGGGGCCTCCGGCCAGCGCGTAGACGCCCAGCACGAAGAGCAGGAACAACAGGGCCGGCACCAGGCGCCGTGCCCGGCGCGTCCAGAAGGCCGCCAGCCGGACCTGCCCCGTCCGGGCCCGTTCGGACAGGAGCAGGGTGGTGATGAGGAACCCGGAGAGGACGAAGAAGATGTCCACGCCGATCCAGCCGCCCGGCAGGTAGCCGAGGTGGAACGCGATCACGGCCGCGATGGCGACTCCTCGGACGCCGTCGAGTGACGGCCAGTACCGATGTTCGGCTGTACCCCCCACTCCACCTCGCTCGCCCCGGACCCCGCCCGCAACGCTACTGGCGCGCGGTCCGCTCCGAGTGCCATCCGCGACCGACGAAGCACTAAGAAAGAGCGGTGGGACACGACAGGACGAGGCGTCGGATGAGCGCGCTGGCCGCGGCGATGGGTTGTGTCTTGCTCGGCGCGGCGTGTGGTCCCGGCGCACCGCGCCCGGGCGCCACGCCGGCGACGACCGCTCCGGGGGGTCTGACGACGACCTCGCCATCACGCGGGGCGGCCTCCACCGCGTGGTCTGCGCCGGTGGCGACCGTCAACGGGCGGAACCTCAAGGGTGTGTCGTGTGCCTCGACCGACTTCTGTGTCGTCATCGACGGATCCGGTCGCGTGTACACGTTCATCGCGGGTCGTTGGGCCGCGGGGAGCTCCCTGGACCCCACCTCCGCCACCACCGCCGCGCAGACCTTCGTGTCGTGTCCGAGCACAGCGTTGTGCATGGCCGTCCCCGGGGGGAATGACACCGCGGTGGGTAAGGGGTCGGCCTACGGCCCGGTGTGGGCTCCCGCCGTCGCCCTGTCCGGCGCGCAACGTCTGCAGTCCCTGTCGTGCTCGAGCCCGACGTTCTGTGCGACGGTCGACGGCGAGGGGGGCTCCTTTACGTACGACGGGGCGCGGTGGTCGGCAACGTCCGGCGCCTGGGGCGGTGCCAGTGCGTTGTCGTGTGTGTCACCGACCTTCTGTGTCGCCACAGAGGGGGGCGGGATCGCCCGGTGGAACGGGTCGGCGTGGTCGCAACCCGGGAGTCAGGACCAAGTGGGCCAACTCCTCTCGGTGTCGTGCACGAGTGCCACCTTCTGCGTCGCCGGCGACAGCGACGGCAGTGTGGTGCTGTGGAACGGCTCGACCTGGAGTCGGCCCACCACGGTCGATCACGCGTCAGGTGCCTCGGCCGACAACATGCTCGCGGGCATGTCGTGCGTGGGGTCCACGTTCTGCATGGCCACCGACAGCGGGGGACGGGCCGTCACCTTCGACGGCAGCACGTGGTCCACCCCGGTCCGGGTGGGTTCCGGGGCCGCCCTGAACGCGGTCTCGTGTGTGTCGCCGACCTTCTGTGTCGCCGTGGACGCGGCGGGCAAGGCCTACACCTACCGCTGAGCCCTGTCCTACCGCTGAGCCCTGTCCTACCGCTGAGCCCTGTCCTGTCGTCGAGCCCGTGCGGCCCTATGCCGCCGAGGCGGCCGGCCGGTTCGACGTGGCCCGGTATCCCGACTCCGCCGTTGCAGCGGGGGACACCACGGCGCGGAGACCGATCCCCACCGCCGCCACCGAGGCCGCAAAGGCCGCGAACGCGGCGAGGTGGGTTGTGGGGAGACCGCCGGACTGCTCGACCAGAGCGCCGGTCACGGCGATCCAGAGGAACGACCGCACCGGGAGCCGCCGGGAGGCGAAGTCGAGGACGAGGAGTCCGACGCTGACGGCGAGCAGGTAGTAGCTGGCGAACCACACCTCGGCCACGAGCCGACCGGCGAGGCAGGCGGTGGTGAGACCGATCAGCGGCACGGGCGAGAGCAGGCGACCGCCGATCCGCCAGCGCGCCCACAGCGCCATCACCAGTGCCAGGACGACAGGACCGTCGCGCGCGATCAGGAGTTTGGTCGACTCGGACAGGTTGGTCATGCCGACGACCGTTCCGGTGGAGAGCTTGACCACCCCTCCGGAGCTGACGGCGCTCAAGGTGCTCCATGTGCCCGACGGGTCCACCGCGGCGAAGGGGATGATGCCGCACGCCACCACCACCAGCGCCGGGCACGCGACGCGTGCCCGTTCGCGCCACCCGGGCACCGCGACCACCACTGCCACCAGCGGAAGCAGGGCGAACTGCTTGCACAGGAAGGCCACACCGAAGAGCACGCCGGTGGCCACCCATCGTCGTCGCAGGGCCTGTGCGATCGCGGCGGCGCCCAAGCCGACGCACACCAGGTCCTGAGGATGAAATGTCTCGACCACGGCGTCGCTCGCTGCGGGGATCGCCGCCAGCAGCATCACCAGCAGCGCTTCGGCCAGCCCACCTCCCGCCCCGGCCGCCCGGAGGAGCCCGACGCTGCCCGCGACCAGGACCAACCACGCCACGAGGCCGAGCACAGCCTGGGACCGGTACCACCGGTGGGTCGCCAACTGCGCCGGGGCGCACCACGGCAAGAAGACACGCGTCACCGCCGGCACCTGTGCGTCGCACCACGTGGGCGACCCGATGAGCGGTCGAAGGGCGAGGACCAACGGTGAGGTGAGCAGCGCATAGCCCGGGGGCTGGGGGAGCACCGCGTCGTGGGCGGCGGCGCCGAGGTCGCCGTTGGCCAGGGCCGTGGCGGGCTTGGTCACCCCGTAGGCGTCGCCGACCGACGGTCCACCCCGGAGGCCCACGATCCCGACGAACACACCGAGAGCGGCGAGGTAGACGACCACGAGTGCCACGGTGGGGATGCGACGCGTCAAGAGATCTCGGTGCGGTGACGGTCCGCGGTCCGGCGTGGAGCGGACCGGCCCCGCGGGAGCAGTCACGTGCCCGTGTCGAGGTCGCGGGCAACGGCCATGGCCGCGTTGCGCCCGTTGATGGCCATCACGCTTCCGCCCGGATGCGTCGACGCGCCGCACAGGTACACGCCGGGTATGGGCGTCCGAGGCCCGAATCGGTTGTGCCACATCTGGTCGGGGAGGCACTCGCCCTGGAAGATGTGACCGCCGGTGAGGCCGATGCGCTGTTCGACGTCGGGTGGCCCGAGCACCTCGCGATGGACGATCACGTCGGCTACGTCGGGTGCAAAGCGGCTGACGGCCGAGATGGCGAGGTCGCCGATCTCCTCGCGCCGATCGTCCCATGTGCCCTGTGCGAGTTCGTAGGGCACGTACTGCGCGAAGACGCTCATGACGTGTCCGCCGTCGGGGACGACCGACGGGTCGTAGGCACTCTGGAAGTAGAGCTCGCACCAGGCCGGCACCGGCTCGCCGCGTCGGCTCGCTTCGTAGGCGGCCTGCGTGGCGTCTGTTCCGGTGCTGATGGTCACCATGGCGCGGTGCGGTTCGACGCCGGGCCCCGCTGAAGGGAACCGTGGGAGCCGCCCGAGCGCGCAGTTGATCTTGAGGACCGGGCTGCGGCTCTGCCACCGCTCCACCCGTCGCCGGAAGTCGTCGGGGACGCCGTCGGCGCACATCGCCACGGTCCGTTTCGGATCCGCGTTGGACACCACCGCCCGGGCCCGGATCATCTCCCCACCGTGGAGCTCGACCCCCTGGCCCGGCAGCACCGCGCCCACCGGCACTCCAGCGGCAACGACAGCCCCGGCTTCGATCGCCGCGTCGGCCAGCGCGAACGACACCCGTCCCATGCCACCGTCCACGTAGCCCCATGCCCCGGCCCTGCCTTCGACCGTGCCCGACGCATGCATGAGATGGACCCCCGCGGTCCCCGGGTCGCGGGGCCCGGCCCAGGTGCCGATGATCCCCTGACCGTGCAGGGCGGTGCGCAACCGTTCGTCGTGGACGTAGTGCTCCACCACCTCCGCGATCGACGCTTCGAAGACGACGTCGATGGCCTCGGCATCACCGGCGAGGAGCTCTTCGATCTCGGCCCGGTCGGGCGCGGCGCCGACCCAGGTGTCGCGTACGCGGTGGCGCAGGGCGTGGCGGATCCGACCGAACAGGGCGCTGTAGGCCTCGTACCCCTCCACGTCGCCCGGGGCGAGCTCGGCCACCGCCGCGGTACTCCGGTCGGGGTCGTCCCACAGCGCGATCGAGGTGCCGTCCTCGAACGGGCACCACATGTGGGGGTCGACGAGCTGCACCTTGTAGCCGCGGTCGCGCAGCGCGAGCTCTTCGACCACGAGCGGGTGCAGGAGGCCCACCGAGTAGGCGCACGGGCTCACGACCCACGAGGGGTCCGGGAACGGTTGTTCGAGGGTGCAGGCGCCGCCGAGTCGGTCGCGACGCTCGAGGACGAGCACGCTGTGGCCTGCCCGAGCGAGGTAGGCCGCCGCCGTCAGGCCGTTGTGGCCGCCCCCGACCACCACGACGTCCCAGTGCCGAGCCGCCAGTTCCGAGACCGGGGCGGGAAGACCGACTTGTCCGAACAGCTCGAACGTCTGCACCACACGCCATGCTTGCAGTCGCGGCGTCTCTCGGTGGGTGTGGAGGGCGCGGTCGAGAATTCGGTGGCCGGCGTCAGGACGCCGCTGCTTGGTCCAGGATGGTCGAGGGCACGAGTGACAGGACCCTGCCGCGGCGCGGCGCGCGCCAGCCGCTGGTCAGGTCGCCGAAGACGTCGGGCTCGTCCGCGACGTGCGGCTCGGCGTGCGACTGCAGCCCGAGGACCTCGGCCACGGTCATGTTCGCCTCCCAGGCCCGTAGCAGCGTGGCCAGCGAGGCGAGCGAGAAACCGTCGGCCTGCAGTCGCACGATGGCGCGCAGGCGGTCGAGATGGGCGGCGCCGTAGTAGCCGGTGCGGCCGACGAGGTCCGGACGGGGGAGGAGCCCTTGGGTTTGCAAGGCCCGTACCTGTCGGGTCGTCGTCCCCGCCGCCCGGGCGAGCTCGTCGACCGTCATCGGGGCGCGTCGGCCGTGGTCGCTGCCGGGTGTCTCGACGGTCGGGGCGAAGCCATGGTTGATTGTAACATAGATCCATGTTACATATCTACCGGCCCGGAATTGCCGGGATGCGATGCAGCGGGAGGTCCACCATGCCCATCAACCTCGACGCCGTCGGGGCGACGTCGAACCCGGTCGAACGGTCCTGGTCCTCGACGGACTGCCTGCTCTACGCCCTGGGCATCGGGGCGGGCTCGTTGGACGCCGTCGACTTCGAGCTGGAGTACACCACCGAGAACTCGGTCGATCGACCCCAGAAGGTGCTTCCCACGTTCGCGGCGGTCGTGGGCGGGGGCGGCCCGCCCCGCGCCACGCTCGGCTCGTTCGACCTGGCCATGCTGGTGCACGGCGAGCAGTCGATCGAGCTGTTCGGGCCCATCCCGGTGCAGTGCACGGTCCGGACCACGAGCACGGTCACCGGCATCTACGACAAGGGCTCGGGGGCTCTCGTGGTGTCGCAGTCGACATCGGTCGACTGCGACAGCGGCGAGCCGCGCTGGACCGCGACGACGTCGCTCTTCGTCCGGGGCGAGGGCGGGTTCGGAGGCGATCGGGGCCCGTCGTCGAGCGCCGAGCCGTGGCCGGGGCGCGAGCCCGACGAGGTGGTCCGCTACGCCACGCGACCCGACCAGGCGTTGCTGTACCGGCTGTCGGGCGACCGCAACCCCCTGCACTCCGATCCCGTCTTCGCCAAGCGCGCCGGGTTCGACCGGCCGATCCTGCACGGGTTGTGCACCTACGGCTTCACCGGTCGCGCCTTGCTCCACACGGTGTGCGGCTCCGATCCGGCGCGTTTTCGTTCCATGGCGGGACGGTTTTCGCGGCCGACGTATCCCGGCGACACCCTGACCGTCTCGATGTGGAACGAAGCAGAAGGTGTTCGGTTCAGGACCGACAACCAGCGGGGTGAGACGGTCATCGACGCCGGACGGTTCGCGGCGGCGTAGGCGCTCACGACAGGCCGACGACCTCGCCGTCCTCGTCGATGTCGATCCGCTCGGCGGCGGGATGGGACGGGAGCCCGGGCATCGTGCGCATGTCGCCACAGATGGGGTAGACGAATCCGGCCCCGACCGAGGCGCGTACCTCGCGCACCGGGAGCCGCCAGCCCGTGGGCGCACCTCGTAGGGTCGGGTCCGACGAGATCGAGAGATGGGTCTTGGCGATGCAGATGGGAAGGTTCCCGAAGCCGTTGCGCTCGTACCGGTCGAGCTGCCGGGCCGCCGCCGGCGCGTAGTCGACGCCGTCGGCCCCGTAGACACGGGTGGCGATGGTCTCGATCTTGTCGCGCAACGAGGCCTCGCTCGGGTAGAGCATCTGGAACTCCGACGGTTCCTCGGCCGCTTCCACCACGGCCTCGGCGAGCTCGACCGCGCCGCGGCCGCCCTCGGCGAAATGGGTGCAGACGGCCGAGCGGATCCCCATGTCGGCCGCGATCTCGCGTATCGCCTCGTGTTCGGAGGGGAAGTCCTCGGGGAACGCGTTGATGGCGACGACGGGCGTGACGCCGTGCATGGCCACGTTCTCGAGCTGCTTGCGCAGGTTGGCCGCTCCGGCGTGCACCTCGTGCGGGCGTTCCTCGAGCAGCCCCGAGGGCAGGGGTCGGCCGGCCACCACGTGGTGGGCCCCGGCGTGGACCTTCAGCGCCCGGACCGTCGCCACGACGACCGCCGCGTCCGGGGCGAGTCCCGAGGTGCGGCACTTGATGTTGAAGAACCGCTCCGCGCCCATGTCGGCACCGAAGCCCGCCTCGGTGATGAGGAAGTCTCCGGTGTGGATCCCGATGAGATCCGCGATCACCGACGAGTTCCCGTGGGCGATGTTGCCGAAGGGCCCCGCGTGCACGAGCACCGGCGTGTTCTCGAGCGTCTGCAGCAGGTTCGGCTTGATGGCGTCGCGCATCATGACGGTCATCGCACCCGCCGCCTTGAGCTGCTCGGCGGTGACGGGCTCGCCTCCGCTCGTGTAGCCGACGACGATCTGCCCCAGCCGGTTGCGCATGTCCCGCAACGAGCTCGACAGGGCGAGCACGGCCATGACCTCGGAGGCGGCGGTGATGTCGAAGCCCGATTGCCGGGGGACGCCGTCCTCGGACGTGCCCAGGCCGATCACGAGGTTGCGCAATGCCCGGTCGTTCACGTCGAGCACGCGACGCCACGTCAAGGCGTGGAGGTCGAGGTCGAGCTCGTTGCCGTGGTGGAGATGGTTGTCGAGCATGGCGGAGAGGAGATCGTGGGCCGCCGTGACCGCGTGCATGTCGCCGGTGAGGTGGAGGTTGAGCGCCTCGAAGGGGGCCGCTTGGCTGTAGCCGCCTCCGGCCGCTCCTCCTTTGATCCCGAACGTCGGCCCCATCGACGCCTGACGGATGGCGATGGTGGCGCGCTTGGAGATGTGGCGCATGGCCTGGCCGAGACCGAGCGTCGTCGTCGTCTTGCCCTCGCCCAGGGGCGTCGGCGTGATGGCGGTGACCACCACGTAGCGGGCCCGAGGCCGGTCCGAGAGCGCCTCGATGGCATCGAGGTTCACCTTGGCCACGTACTCGCCGTAGGGCTCGAGCATGCCTTCGGGAATGCCGGCTTCGGCCGCGATCTTCGTGACGGGCTTGAGGGTGGCCCGTCTCGAGATCTCGAGCGCGCTCAACATGGCCATGTCCCTCTCCCTTGACGTGTCAGATGCCGGCGCGCAGGCCGGGGAGAGGTGCTCGCTCCACCCTCCCCCCTGGCTGGCCCACCGTTTATAGCCTTTCCCCGGCGTAGAGCGCTGAGACCGGGGATCGCCGTGTCACAGTGGGTGGCCCGGCACACCGCAGGAGGGACGAGCCGATGTCGACGTTCATCACGCGCTTTGCCACGTCGGGCCCCGGTGTCCGCCTGGCGGTGAAGGACCTGATCGACATGGAGGGCGTACCCACCACCGCCGGGTCCAGGGCCGTCGCCAACGAGGCGGTCCCCGCTGCGGCCGACGCCGCCTGCCTGGCCGGAGCCAGATCGGCGGGCGCTCGGATCGTGGGCCGGACCAATCTGCACGAGTTGGCCCTGGGGGTGACCGGTGTCAACCCGTGGTACGGGACGCCGGTCAACCCCCTCGACCCGCGGTTGGTCCCCGGTGGCTCGTCGAGCGGGTCGGCCGTGGCGGTTGCCACGGGCGAGGCCGACGTCGCCTACGGCAGTGACACGGGTGGATCGGTACGGATCCCGGCCGCCTGTTGCGGCACGACCGGGCTGAAGACCACGTGGGGGCGCGTCCCGTTGCAAGGCGTGTGGCCGCTGTCGCCGAGCTTCGACACCGTGGGGCCCATGGCCCGCGACGTGGCAGGGCTCGTGGTCGGCATGGAGCTCCTGGAACCGGGATTCGTCGTGGCGACGCACGAGGCGTGCACGGTGGGGCGCCTGCGGGTCGAGGCGGACCCGGTGATCGACGCCGCCATCGACCGCGCCCTGGACGCGTCGGAGTGGGAGGTGCGCGAGGTGGACCTGCCCCGGTGGCACGACGCCACGGCGGCAGCGGGGATCCTGCTCGTGGCCGAGGCGTGGGCGACCGACCGCGAGCTGCTCGCCCGGCGCCCGGGCGAAGTGGGCGCGGATGTGGCGGGGCGCCTCACGCTCGGTGGGTCGATCGACGCCCGCGGCCTGGCATCGGCCCGTACCGTGCAAAGGGAGTGGAGCGCGTGTCTCGAGGAGATGTTCGAGCGCGTCGACCTCATCGTCACGCCGACGTTGACCGTGTTCCCACCGACACTCGACGACGGCGAGGAGCTGCTCATGGCTCGGTGCACGCTCCCGGTCAACCTGGCCGGCGTGCCCGCCTTGGCCCTCCCGGTGCCGACCGCGCGCGGCTTGCCCGCCAGCCTGCAGCTGATCGGTCCCCGACACAGCGAAGAGAGGCTCGTGGCGGCAGGGCTCGTGCTCGAGTCGGCGCTCGCCGGTCTCTGCACGCGTCAGATGACGACGCGCGTCAGATGACGACGCGCGTCAGACGACGATGCGCGTCAGACGACGATGCGGGTGAGCTCGGCGAAACTGGTGGTCCCGGCCAAGACCTTCTCGAGGCCGTTCTCGCGCAGGAGCTGGGTACCTTCGGCCACCGCCGCGTCCTGGATGGCCGACGCGGACGCCTGCTCGAGCACCAGCGCACGGATCGACGCCGTCACCACCATGACCTCGTAGACGGCGCTGCGGCCGCGGTAGCCACTGTGATCGCAGTGCATGCATCCCTCCGGGCCGTACAGGGTCAGATCTGGGGGGAGCTCCTGCGGCGACGCGGTCGACATCATGGCGATGATGGCCAACCGCTCGTCCTCGCCGGGCGAGTAGGCGACACGGCAGTGGGGGCACAGTCGGCGAACGAGGCGCTGTGCCACGACGCAGGTGAGTGACGAGGCGACCAGGTACGGCTCGAGGCTCATCTCCAAGAGCCGGGCGATGGCCGTAGCGGCGTCGTTGGCATGGAGCGTGGACAGCACCAGGTGGCCGGTGAGCGCGGCCTTGGCCGCGGTGTGGGCTGTCTCGCTGTCACGGATCTCTCCGACCACGATGACGTCGGGGTCGGCGCGCAGGATGGCGCGCAGGCCCGCCGCGAAGGTGTAGTCGATCTTCGTGTGGACCTGCGTCTGCTTGATCCCGGGGATGTCGTACTCGACGGGGTCCTCGACGGTGATGACGTTGCGGTTGGGTTCGTTGATCTTGGTCAGGATCGAGTAGATGGTCGTCGACTTGCCCGACCCGGTGGGGCCGACGGCCAAGATGAGGCCCCAGGGTCGCCCGTAGGCCAGTTGCAGTCGTGCGAGGGCGTCGGGCTCGAATCCCAGTCGGTCGATGTCGAGGAGCCCGTGGTCGCGGTCGAGCAGGCGCAGCGTGACCGCCTCGCCATGGGAGGTCGGCAGCGTGGCGATGCGGGCGTCGATGGGGCGGCCGTTGGAGAGGAACGACATGCGGCCGTCCTGGGGCCGGCGGTGCTCGGCGATGTCGAGCCCGGCCAGGATCTTGATGCGGTTCACGACACCGGTCGGCACAGCAGGAGCGAGGTCGAAGAGGTCGTGCATGACGCCGTCGACCCGCAGGCGGAACCGCAGCCGGCCGTCGCTCGGTTCGACGTGGACGTCCGAGGCGCGCTCGGCCACGGCGCGGTCGAGGAGGTTGTCGACGAAGCTCGCCACCTGGACGTCGTTCTTCGAGGCGTCGTCGACACCGGCGGCCACCGGTGCGGTCGCCCGGGCGGCTCGCGCTCCGGCAAAGGCGGTGGAGCCCGGGCTGAAGACCTGGTCGAGCGCGGCGCGGAGCTGGCCCGGGCTCGTGATGACGGCGTCCACGTCCGTGCCGGCCATCACCTGCGCGTCGTCGAGGGTGAGCACGTCGGCCGGATCCGAGATCGCCACCAAGAGGGTCGTGCCGTCGAACCCCACGGGCACGACGCCGCGACGTCGACAGAAGTTCTGGGGGAGCAGCGCGACGGCTTTGGGGTCGGGAGGTGACTCGACCAGGTCGCGGTAGGGGAGGTCGAAGATGCCGGCCAAGGCCCGGCTCAGGTCCTCTTCGTCGATGACGCCTCGGGCCACGAGCAGCCCACCCAACGGGTCGCCGGTGACGCGCTGCTCTGCCAGCGCCGACTCGACGTCGCCGGTGGTGACGAAGCTGTGGGCCACGAGCCAGTCACCGAGCCGGGCTCGGCGTGACGAATCGTCGTCCCCGCTGGCGGCGGCGGCCTCGGCCACTTTCAGCTGGGTCACGAAGACGCCTCGCGAGGCTGCTTGCGCGGCAGGTTCACCGTCGCCGCGCCGTCATGGGTAGCTCGTGACGGTCGAGGAGTCCTTGCCCGGCCACCACCCGTCATCGGCAGACTCGGCGTAGGTCGCTTTGGGGGTCTTGCGCAACGCCTCGCCGACGGTGCCCACCAGATGCCAGTCGATGCCGCGCTTGCACCCCGAGCACTCGGGGAAGCGGTTCCCTTTGCTCACCACGACCTGCTCGTGCCCACAGAGTCCCGCCCACACGCCGGACTCATCGCACGTGCGATTGGTGAAAGCCATCCTGTCCCCTGTCGTCGCGACGATGCCGCCGACGGGCTCGGAACGCGCCCCAACAACGACCATTGGTCCATTCATCGTCCTGGGCACGCGTCGGAGTAAGGGAACTTCACCGTTCGGGCGCGTGTTGTGACTTTGGTCCTTTTCTCGACGGCGCTCGGTTTCCCGGCGCGATCGGCCCGGTCGACGCGTCAGGCCTGGGGAGGCCCGGGCCCGGAGTCCTCGAGCGTCAGGCGGGCGACGCCGGCGACGGAGGCTTGGGAGCCGTGTTGCCCAGCACGTCCCGGAGAAAACGGAGCAGGTCGCAGCGGAAGCAGTAGTCGCGACACCGATGAGCCATGGACCATCCCCCCCTGCCGACCGCCCTGCCCGGGCCCGAGGCCCGGATCGGACTGCCCCCTGTCGTCTAGGGCAACGGTGATCCTCGAGCCTCACCGGTTGCCCTATCGGTTCCCAACACTTGCCCAACAGGAGCCCCGGGCTCCAATTCGGGGCCGTCGGCCACGACCCCGGTTCCCCGGGACCCGCTCCTGACCAGGCCCGACGGTCCTAAGATCCGGGGGCGCGCTCGATGGCTGGCCTCGGTCGGGCCAGACCAGCGCAGGTAGCTCGGAGGGCGACCGTGATCCGTGGCGAGGGAACCGCTGTCGTACGGGGCGTCACGCCCGACGAGGTCTTCGACTTCGTCCTCGACCCGGCCCAGTACACCAAGGCGGACACCAAGATGGTGTGGGTCACGAAGCTCGCCGATGTCCCCGGGGGCATGCTGGCGCGCGAGGACGGCACGTTCCTGGGCCGGTTCCGGGGATCGGTCGTCACCCGCTACCGCTGGACGCGTCCGACGAGCATCGACGTCACGCTCGAGCACGGTGTGCCTCGGTCGTTGCACGCGTGGTTCGAGATCGACGCCGTCGACGGGGGGACGCGGGTGCGCCACGTCGAGGAGCTCGACCTCGGACACGGCCTCCTCGGCCTGCTCCATGACGCCGTGGCCCGTTCGTGGTTCGAGCGGTCGGTGTCGCGCGAGGTGGCGGAGATCGCGCGCCTGCTCGAGTCCGGTGAACGAGGCCGGGGACCGGACCACGACGCAGCTCCGTGACGCGGCGCGCCGGGTCAGGGGTCGAGTCCCGCGAGGTCAGGGCCCGGTGAAGAGGATGTCGAGCGTCCGCAGGTAGGTGTGGAGCCCGGCGTCTTGGACCGGGAACAGGTTGGCGGCGGCGCCCGACTCGTTGTGGTGGCTGTGCCACATCCCCGGCGGCGTCACGAAGGCCCCACCGGGCTCCCAGTCCACCCGGACCGGGTCGACGATGGTGCCGTCGGCCCGGATCTCGGGGCCGACCAGTGTGTAACAGCCCGGATCGCAGTCCACGATGAGGTCCAGGGCGATGCTCTGGTGACGGTGCGGTCGCTGGACGTGTCCCTCGGGAAGGACTCCGAGCATGGCCCACAGCGTGTGCGTCGCGGTCAGGGTCTGGTCGTTGCGGGCGTTGCCCAGCAGCACCGCCACTCGGCTCCGTCGCGCCGCGTCGGGGTCCGCGGCCACCTCGGCCAACCGGACGCGGGCTTCGACGCCGTCGAAGCGAGTCGGGGCGAAACGGGCTTCGGTCGGCTCGACCCCGAGATACGCGAGCAGCGGGGAGTCGTCGACGTGGTACAGGACGGTGTCGCGTTCGGCGCAGTGTCGGACGGCCGAACGACCCGGCACGGTGACGACGTCCCCCTCGCGCCACGCCACCGCGCCGGTCGCCCCGGGGCCTTGTACCTCGGTCGAGCCCTCGCCCCGCAGGCAGTAGAAGAGCACGCTGGTGGCGTTGGGCGCGAGGTCCAGGTCCTCGCCCGCGGCGATGCAGACGAAGCGGGCCAGCAGTGACGGGCCTGTGGCGGGATAGGGCGTGCCGAGCACGTCCGACAGGTCGAGGACCTCGACGCGCGTCGGCCCGGGCCCGTGCTGCGCGGCGCGGAAGCACCGGATCGGGACCCGACTCGTCCGCCCCGACCCGATGGGGTCGACCGCCGCGCTGTACTCGTGGAAGCGGGCGTCGCCCGTCCAGTCCTCGACCGCCAGCCCGACCCCTACGGCGCCGAACCGGCTCGCCCCGGGCCCGGTCTCGAGTCCTTCCATCGCTCCAGTATCGGCCACCCCGGCCGTGGGGGTGAGAACGGTTGGGGATGACCTGGGGAAGACCCTGCACGGTCCTGGGGAAATCCTCCCCACAATTGGGGACTTCCCCATGAATTCTCTGGAGAACATCGGGATTTCGCGTCACCCTATTGACCTTCGATCGCGGCAGGCGCACAGTGGTCATCAGTCGAACGGACAACGACCAACCGGAGGCCGGGGAGAGCGCCGCAAGGCAGGACACCCGGAGGTACGGAGGGCGACGAGTTCGTCGGTGAGGCGGATGGTGAAGTAGCGGGAGGTTCCCTGGGATCGACCGCTACAACGCCCGGACCCGGGGTCGTCCGACCCAGGGAAAGGGCGAGCTGTCAGCCGAGCGCGCGGCCCCGAGGAGTGCGGGCGACTTCGGTCGAACCGGCTACTCGGGGCCCCGCCGCGTCTGGGGGTCCGCGTTGCGCGTGGACGCGTGTCGCACGTGGCGCGCTGCGGAGTCGCGTGGGGGCGCGCCCGTTAGCGGATGACGAAGGCGGCGTCGCCGCTCGGTGCGTCGTCGCTGATCTCGATGCCGTCCACGCGAGCCCATGGCGGTCCGGTGCGGCACCAGTCGACCAACGCGTCCACCGCCGGCTCGGGCCCCTCGAACACGGCTTCGACGTCGCCGCGCTCGGTGTTGCGCACCCATCCGCCCACCCCGGCATCGACCGCCCGGCGATGACACGAGGCCCGGAATCCCACCGCCTGGACGTGTCCGTGGACGACGACCCGGCGCCGGATGGTGGTCGGGCCCCGGAGCTGCGGCGTCACCTCGAGGAAACGCCCGTGGTGTCGGCGATGCTGTCCATGAGACAGGGGTCGACCTCGCCGTCGATGCACCGCTCGCACTCGAGCTCGAGCGTGCTGTGGGCGATCGTGAACGGCGTCCCGATGGCGGATTTGACCTTGTCCCCTACGACCTGGGCCTGTTCGAGGGTGGGGTGACCCGAGAGCACCACGTGGGCCGACAGGGCCCGGACGTCGCTCGAGAGGCTCCACACGTGCAGATCGTGCACCTCGGCCACGCCCGGCACTCGTGCCATGACCGCGGTGAGCTCGATCAGGTCCACATCGGCGGGAGACGACTCCAACAGGACGTCCACGCTGGCACGCAGCAAGCGGTAGGCCTCCACCACGATGATGAGGGCCACGACGAGCGAGGCGGTGGGGTCGGCCCACTCGAGCGAGGGATACGCCACGAGGAGCAAGCCCGCCATGAGCACGGCCAGCGATCCGAGCGCGTCGCCACCCATGTGCAGCGCGGCCGAGCGCATGTTGAGGTCACCGCGCCGCTCGCGCAGGACGAGTGCTGCCACGCCGTTGGCGACGAATGCCGCGCCGGCCACGATCACGACGATGCCGCCGTGCACGGCGTGCGGGTGCAGGAGCCGGACGATGCTCCCGACCACGATGGCCACGGTGATCACCGCGATCACCGCGGCGTTGCCGAGCGCGGCCAGGATGGGCCCGCGGTGGTACCCGAAGGAGTGCGACGGGTTCCGGGGCCGCGTCGCCCACCGCACCGCCAAGAGGGACAAGGCCAGGCCGGCCACGTCGGTGCCGTTGTGCCCGGCGTCGGAGAGCAGGCCCACCGAGTGAGCCACGAGACCGCCCGCCAGTTGGGCCGCCGCCAGGACGATGTTGACGCCCAGGACGACCACGAGACGTCGTGTTCGGCTGGTGGCGCGGTCCATCGACGGGTTGACTCCTCGATCGGTCTCGGTCCATCCAGCCTACCGGGGCCCCTTCGCCAACCCCCTCTTCGCCCGAGGACCGCCGGCTATCCGAAGGGGCCGAACCACGACCGCTCGGCCCGTCCCGTGCGGTAGCAGTCGAGCAGGTGGTCGAACCAGGCCGTGCTGTCGGACAGCCCCCCGGGCCGACAGCGTTCGAGCCACAGGCGTCGGTACTCCTCGACGCACGCCACCAGGTCCCGCTCCAGGGCGGCGCGACCCGTGGGCGACACCGACGCCAGCGTGCCGTCCCCGCGCAGACGCAGGGCGAGGTCGTCACACGCCAGGCGCAGGAAGTCGGCGGTGGCACGGATCTCCGCGGTGACGAGGGGACCGTCGGCGCGCCCCATGCGGGCGCGCCCGAGCGCGATCGTCGTCTCGTCGACGAGGGCTCGGACGCGGTCGAGGTCGGCGCCGGTGAGGCCGTCGGTGAGCCCCTTGCCCATGGGCCACTGGGGAAGCAGCAGTGGCAGGGCCAGGGCCGACATGTTGGGCGGGCGGGGCGCGACCATGCGGTAGGCCTGACCGAGGGCCACGACCGCCGAACCGCTCGTGCGGGTCGGGTCGTGGTAGCAGTGGGCGTCGAGGAGCGTGGACAGCTCGGCGCCGTCGAGGTCGGTGTGGACCTCGGCACACCAGGCCAGTGCTGCGGCGGTGGCGAAGCCGGGATCGCTCACCCAGGGCTGCTGGTGATGGCCCATGTCACCCCAATCGGTGAGCAGGAGCCCCGTCGCGCCGTGGGCGACACCGGCGACGGCCGCGGCGCGGACGTCGCCGATCATGTTGTCGACGCGTCCCGCGATCGACGTCCAGCTCGAGGTGCCCGGGCACACCCAGAACGGCACGCCGGCGTCGCGCGAGTCGCTCGGCGCGTTCGTCGAAGGGGTGGTTGGCTTCGTACCCCCATTCGCACACGGTGACGCCGTCGGGTAGCTCGCCCAGGAGCTCGGGATGGATGGCAGGCACGTCGCCCCATACGAGCAGTTCCCGCTCGGCCAGCACCGGGAGCTCCCGCAAGGCGCGCAGCCACCGGACCCACTCGCCGCGCCGCTCGGCGCTCAGCTCCCAGGGCTCGTCCATGCCGATGTGGACGCGCCCGCTGCCGAGTCGGGGGACGAGTTGGCCGAGGAGGTCCGAGACCAGCGCGAACGCCTCGGGGTTGGCCGGGTCGAGCGTGAGGGCGGGACGACGAATGCCGAGGACCCAGTCGAAGCCGTCGGGGGCGATGGCGAGCGGCCGGTAGCGCTCCAACCGCAGCCACCGCTCGAAGTGCCCCAGGGTGTTCTGGTTGGCCACCAGCTCCACCCCGCGTGACCGGCAATGCGCGTCCAGGACGGCGAGGTCCGACGCGGTGTACGGATCGGCGTGCCGCCACACGTCCTCGTGGCCGGCGTAGGCGAACGTGTGCTCCATGTACAGCTGGAGCTGGTTGATCTTCCAGCTCGCCAAGCGGTCGACGAGGTCGGTGAGCGTCTGGAGGTGCGGCACGCGGTCGCGCGACACGTCCAACATGACGCTGCGCACCGCGAAGTCGGGCCAGTCCTCGATCCGACAGGCCGGGAGGGTGCCGTCGTGCCGGCCCCCCGGGGCGTTGGCATCGGCGCGCAGCTGGGCCAGGGTGGCGCGGGCGTGACGGAGTCCCGCCGCGTCCGCCCCCACGGCGCGCACGACGTCCGGGGTGATCTCGAGGCGGTATCCCTGAGGTGCCAGAGAGACGTCGATGCTCTCGATCGGCTCACGATCCTGGACTCGACGCCGCTGCGGCTCGACCCGGTACGAGCGGGGCCGGGGGAGCAGGACTGGTTCGGGGGGCGATGCCAATGCGTCGCGTCGAAGGCCGGAGCCGGCCGATCAGGCCGCCGGGTCCCAGGGCCCCTCGGGCCGCAGCCCTTGGGCGACCATGAGGGCGAGCTCGTTGCGCACGACGGGGAGGTCGTCCGCGTGGGTCACGCCGATGCAGCGACCGGGCCCGTCGAGGACGCGCACCGCCGTACCCGTGCCGTCGTCGCCGGTGCGGCGCGCGATCAACCCGCCCACCACCTCGGGCAGGAGCACCTCGTCGTGGTTGGCGAGGGCCGCGGGGTCCGGCACGGCGCCGTCGGGTGTCACGGAGGGGTGCGCCCTGAGCACCGCGCGCTCGAGTTCGGGCCAGATCGACGGCTGGAAGCCCCACAGGTTCATCGAGACCGGGGTGTCACCGGGCAACACCTCGGGTTCGAGGCCGTCGCCGGTGTCGAAGGCTCCGTCGGGGCGTCGCGCCACGCCGCGGCGTTCCACGAGCCGTTGCAGGTGCCCGTCGGGCCCGACGTCACAGGTCCCCCGGGTCACCGGAGCGTCGGCCACGATGGTGTCGCGCAGGCGGTAGGCCACGATGGCGTGCTCGTCGGTCCCGGCCAGCTGGCGGGTGAGGAGCCCCAGGGCCGGTGCCCCGTACACGTCATCGGCGTTGACGACGGCGAACGAGCCGTCTCCGACCTGCTTGCGGGCGCAGAGCACGGCGTGGGCGGTGCCCAACGGCACCCGCTGCTCGGTGAACGAGACGTCGACACTCGGCGGGAAGCATCGCGTCACGTGGTACCGGATGGCCGCGCCCGTCTGCGGGCCGAGCACGAGCACGATGTCGCCGAACCCGGCGGACACGGCGTCGCCGGCGATGAGGTCGACCACCGCTTCGCCGTGCAGGCCGAGTGGGGCCAGCGGCTTGCACCCGCCGTAGCGCTTGGCCATGCCGGCGGCCAGCACCACCAGCACGGGCCGGTTGCCTGAGCCGCTTGCCGTCATCCTCCCCATCGTAGGACCGCACTTGCCCACGTCATCCCGCCTCCGAAGCCCGACAGGAGCACCAGATCGCCGGGGTGGAGGCGGTCGGTCTCCAGCGCGTCGGCGAGGGCCAGCGGTATCGACGCGGACGAGGTGTTGCCGTAGCGGTCGATCGTCACCACGCACCGGTCGTCGGGGATCCCGAGGCGCTGGCTGGCGGCGGTGATGATGCGAGCGTTGGCCTGGTGCGGTACGAACAGGTCGACGTCGCCCGGTCCGAGCCCGGCCTTGGCCAGCGCCGTGTGGGACGACTCGACGATCACGCGCACGGCATGACGGAAGATCTCCTTGCCGTTCATGTAGAGGTAGCCGCCGTGATCACACTTGAGGAGGTGCCGCAGGGACCCGTCGGCTCCGAGGTCCCAGGCCAGGAGCTCGCCCGGCCCCTCGGTGGCCTCGAGCACCACCGCGCCGGCCCCGTCGCCGACCAGGACGGCGACGGAGCGGTCGTCCCAGTCGGTGATCTGCGACAGCGTCTCGCTGCCGATCACGAGCACGCGCTGCGCCCCCGCCAGTACCAGGCCGTGCGCGGCGACCAATGCGTACACGAACCCCGAGCACGCCGCGTTGACGTCGAAGGCCCCCCCGCGCACCCCGAGCCCTTCCTGCACCGTGGCCGAGGTCCCGGGCACCAGGGCGTCGGGGGTGGAGGTGGCCAGGACGAGCACGTCGATGTCGGCACCCGTCCGTCGCGCCCGGGCCAGGGCCTCGCCCCCGGCCGCGATGGCGAGTTCGGCCGTCGTCCCCCCGATCCGCCGCTCGCGGATCCCGGTGCGTTCGACGATCCACTGGTCGCTCGTGTCGAGTCGGGCGGAGAGATCGTCGTTGGTGACGATCTTGTCGGGGACGGCGATTCCCCACCCGGTGACGACTGCTCCGGCCACGGGCGTCAGCTGCGCTCGAGCACGTGCACGGCGACGAGGGCGGTGTCCTTGCCCGCCATGATCCCGCCGGTGTTGATCGCCGCGGCCAGACGTGGCTCGTGCACCTGGCGCCCGCCTGCGGTCCCGCGGAGCTGGGCGACGAGCTCGGCGATCTGGCAGATACCGGTGGCGCCCAGGGGATGGCCGCGGGCCACGAGCCCGCCGCTGGGGTTGACGCACACGCCCGAGCCGCCGACGTCGGTGTCACCGGCGATGGTCGCCACCCCGGCCTCGCCCGCCGGGAAGAACCCGAGCGACTCGAGGGCGTAGAGCTCTTCGGCGCTCGTGGCGTCGTGCAGCTCGACCACGTCGATGTCCTCGGGGCCCACGCCGGCGGCCTTCCAGGCCTCCTCGGCGGTCTCTCGCAACCGGTCGTGGTAGTCGAGCTCGCCGTTGCCCGACCGCAGCACGCTGGCTCGCACCCTCGGCGCACCGGGGGCGCTCCCCGCCGACAACACCGCGGCGGCCGCCCCGTCGGTGAACGACGAGCACATGAGGCGTGTCAACGGTGCGACCACGACGGGCGAGGCGAGCACCTCCTCGACGGTCACCGGTGTCCGGAACTGGGCCAGCGGATTGCGCGAACCGGCCCTGCGGGCCTTGGCCGCCGCCGCCGCGATCTGCTGTGGCGTCGTGCCGCGTTCCTCGATCTGGTGTCGGACCCACGTGGCGTTGAGCGCCATGAGGACGCTGCCGGCGTCGTTCTCGAGTCGGACGCGCAGCTGGTGGCGCTCCTGCGACGGCAACCCGTCCTCGATCCCGGCGATGGTCTCCCCCCGGTTCCCCGTCCACATCTTCTCGACGCCCACCACGAGGACCGGTGACTGGCCCGCTTGGGCCGCCAACACGCCGAGGTGCATGGCCGAGGACCCACCGGCACAGGAGTTGTCCACGTTCACGACACCGGTCGTGCCGAGGTCGACCTGGCGGAGCCAGCTCTGACCCCGGATGCACCCCTGGTCGCACAGCCGCCCGCCCAGGGCGTTGGCCGAGATCACGAGGCCGACGTCGCCCGGCGACAACCCGGCGTCGTCCAGCGCGGCCCGCACCGCCTGCGCCGCCATGGTCTCGGGTGTTTGGTCGCGCCGATCCATCGGCGTCATCCCGATCCCGACGATGCTCACGTCCTGTAGCACGAGGACCTCACCTCCAAACCTGGTCTTTGCCCTGTGTACCGCCTGCGGTGGCCGCCACCGCGCCAACACGTTCCCGACCGGTGCCGCTGTCGACGGGTTCCGGACCGACCCGCAGGGCTGGACGCGCCGTTGCCGGGGGGGCCGGGCGGGACGCGAGGAGGCCGGCGAACTCGCCGGCCAGGTCCTCGAACTGTACCAGCGGGTCGTCGGAAGTGACGAAGACCGCCACGTGCCGCGGCACCCGCTTGCGTGAAGCGCACCAGCGCCTCGGCGCAGCTCCGGGCGGTGCCCGTCACGAGATGACGCTCGAAGGAGTGGGCCGCGATCCCGTAGAGCGACGCCATCCACGACAGGCCCCGCTCCTTCGCCCCCGAGGTTCCCACCGAGACGAAGGCCACCGTGGCGCGGACCACCGAACCAGGGTCGCGGCCCGCCCGCTCCGCCTCCTTGTCGAGACGACCCAGGGCTGCGGCGTAGTCAGCGGGCGGCACGAACAACGGGATCCAGCCGTCGCCGAGTCGCGCCGCGCGGCGTAGTGCGGACTCACTCGACCCGCCGACCCACACCGGGACCGGTCCTGGTGCCGGCAGTTGCGCGTAGCGCTCCCCGGGGGAGACCGCCCAGGCGCGGCGCAAGGTGTCGATTCCCTCGTCGAGGCGTCGGCCCCGCTCGGCGAAGTCCACGCCGGCCGCGGCGTACTCGCCCCGGTGGGTGCCGACCCCCACCCCGAGCACGAGGCGGTCCCCTGAGAGATGCGCGAGCGATGCTGCCTCCTTCGCCACGGATGGCGCGTGGCGCAACGGCAGTTGCAAGACGCAGGTCCCGATGGCGGCGTGTCGCGTGGCGGTGGCGGCGACGCCCAGGGCGGCCAGGGCCTCGAGCGCGGGCCCGTGCCAGAAGAGGTGATCGCACGCCCACAACGCCCCCGCCCCGCCGGCTTCGGCCCGTCGGCACAGCTCCGCCAGGGCCGGCGCGCTCGGGAGGGCGGCGCGCTCTTGGGGGAACGTGGGGAGGATGAGGCCGATGTGGCCCGGGTCCGGGGCCCCCCGGGGGTGTGCCGACGGGACCACGCTGTCGGCGGCCGGCATGTCGGAGGGCACGCCTCATGGTAACTGGCCCCAATTGTGACGGACCGTCAGATGCAATTACGAGAGCCCGCCGGTGCACAGCGGCAACGCCGGGGCCCCGCCATGGCACGGTGCGGGCCCGGGCATGGCACGGTGCGGGCCCGGGCACGGCACAATGGAGGGGTGACCCACGTCAGCGACCCGCAGGTCCGGCTTCCCGACCAGGGCGAATCCGACGAGGCCGCGCCTTCGGCGGGCGTGGTCGGGGTGAGCGCCGAGGTCCGCGCCGAGCGCGAGGCAGAGCTGCGGTCGCTGATCGAGCTGATGCGACCGGCGGTGCAAGCCGACGGTGGTGACCTCGAGCTCGTGGCCTTCGACGTGGACTCGGGCCTGGTCGAGGTGCAGCTCCAAGGGGCGTGCAGCTCGTGCGCCATCTCCTCGGCCACGCTCCAGGGCGGGGTCGACCGCATCTTGCGGGGACGGCTCGACTGGGTGACCGAGGTCGTGGGCGGCGTCGACGAGAGCGCCGATCCCTTCGACAGCGCCGCCCTGGGCCGCGGAGGCTACGTCCCCCGAGCTTGAGCGTGTGCCGGCGCTCGGCGTCGGCGTCGTGCGGCGAGGTCGGTTACGCGGCGAGGTCGGACTCGTCGATCGACCCGTACCGCACGAGCGGCTCGAACAGGTCGAGCACCGAGCGATCGGGGTCGGTGATGCCGCGCAACGGGGGCGTCGCGAGGTGTCGGCTCACGAACCGTCGGGCCACCGCCGCCTTGCGCGCGTCGCCGTCGCGGTCGAGCGCCCATGCCGCCTCCTCCACGAGCAGGGCGCCCTCCACGGTGTCGGCCAGGAGCTCGGCGAAGCGCCGGCTGTGCAGCAGGGCGATGTCGTCGGGTGCGGTCTCGAGGTATGAGATCGCGGCGCGGGTGTCGCGCAGCGATGCCGCGACGGTGTCCAGCGCGCCGGCCAGCACCTTGCGACCCGAGCCCGCCTCGAGCGCTTGGTCCGCCCGCGCCAACAGGGCCAGGTGGGCCCGCTCGCCCCGCATGGCCCGTCGGACGTCGATGCACAAGATGTTCTCGGTGCCCTCCCAGATCGTGTGGCACTGCGCGTCGCGTAGCTGGCGGGCCATGGGCCAGTCCTCCATGTAGCCGTTGCCGCCCAGGACCTCCAGGCCCGTCGACGCCGCCCCCAGCGCCATGCGGGTGCAGCGCATCTTGGCCAGCGGCACGAGGATTCGGCGCACGAGGCGCCCCGATTCGGCGTCCTGGGCGCCGCGGGCGGCGGCGGCGCACTCGTAGGTGGCGGCCATCCCGGCCTCGAGGTCCACGAGCATGTCGACCAGGGTCTCGCGCACCAAGGGATAGCTGTCGATGCGGTTGCCGAACTGCGAGCGCCGGGCGGCGTAGATGGCGGCTTCGAGGAACGAGCGGCGATGGATTCCGAGCCCCATGAGGGCCACGCCGAACCGGCTCCCGTTGACCATCTCCATCATGCGGTTGATGCCGCGGCCGTCGCGCGCCGCGTCGGACGCTGTCGATCCCGTCCCGGCGTCGACCTCGGCCGCGCCCGGGCCACCGGCCAGCCACGCCCGGGCGCCGTCCAGTGCCACCTCGCCCGTCGGCACGCCCACGGTCCCGAGCTTGGACTTGAGGCGCTTGATCGTGAAGCCGTTGGCGGAGCCGTCGGGGAGGATGCGGGGGACGATGAAGGTGGCGAGGCCCCGGCTCCCCGCCGGCGCGCCCTCGGGTCGGGCCAGGACGATGAACACCTCGGCATCGACATTGGAACAGAAATGCTTCTCGCCCGAGAGCAGCCACTCCTCGCCGTCCTGCACGGCGCGCGTGGTGTTGGCGCCGACGTCGCTGCCGCCCTGGCGTTCGGTGAGGAACATCCCGCCCTCCCACGCCGCGTCGGGGTCGACGCTGCGGAGCCGTCCGAGCAGCTCGTCGCGCGCCGCGGCGGGGGCGTAGCGCTCGACGATGTCGGCCGCGCCCGAGGTCATGCCGAGGCCGCAGTAGACCGCCGTCTCGGCTTGGGACACGAGGTACGACACCGACGCTGTCACCACACCGGGCACGGGGCGCCCGGCCAGGGTCTCGAGGCTCACGAAGCCGTTGCGGACGAGGTCGGCCTTGTTCTGGGTCCAGGTCGGATGGTGGACGACCTCGTCCACCTCTTCGCCCCAGCGGTCGTAGCGGCGCAGGACCGGGCCGTGCTTGTCGGTCACCTCGGCCCGAGGGGCGATGACCTCGCCCACCAGGGCGCCGAATCGAGCCACGTGCTCCTCGGCCCGGGCCCGGTCGTCGGGGTCGGGCAGGTGCCGGTCCAACAGGGCGCTCAGGTTGGGGTCGAGGGCGTACCAGTCGAGCCCGGCGGCCTGGGCGAATTCGGCGTAGTCGGGGAGCATGCCCCGATGCTACGGCCGCAGGGGTGCGTGGGGGACCGCCAGAGGGCCCGGACCGATCACTTAGGAAAACTAATTAGAATGGTGAACGATGACCACGATCGCCGAAGACCCCGGTGCCCGCCGAACCGGCGCCCCCGCCCCTGCCCCTGCCCCTCCTGCTCCGGGTTCGGGTCCGGGTCCGGGTCCGGCGACGGCCGCGCCGGAGGGGTCAGACGCCGAGATGGCGGCCCGGTTGCGCCTGGCCATCTTGCGCTTGTCGCGTCGGCTCCGTCAGCAGGTCGCCGGTGGGGTGACGTCGTCGCAGGTCTCCGCCCTCGCCACCATCGAGCGCCTGGGCACGCCCACGCTGGGCGAGCTTGCGTCGTCGGAGCAGGTCCAACCTCCGAGCATGACCAAGATCGTGGTGGGGCTCGAGGCGGCGGGTCTGGTCCTACGCCAGGAGGACGAACGCGACAGGCGCATCGCCCGGGTGAAGCTCACCGCCGAGGGCCGTCGAACGCTGGCCCGGAGCCGGTCGCTTCGCAACGCGTACCTCGTGCGCCGGTTGCGCGGGCTTCCGGTCGACGACCGGGCCGCGGTCGAGTCCGCGGTGCGCCTGCTCGAGCACCTGGTGGACCAACCATGACCCGCGTGCGCCGAATCGCCGACACGACGTTCCGCTCACTGCACACGCGGAACTACCGCCTGTACTTCACGGGGCAGATCATCTCGGTCAGCGGGACGTGGATGCAGAGCGTCGCCCTGGCCTGGCTCGTCGTCCACTACCTCGCGCCCGAGAGCCAACGCGGGGTCGACCTCGGGATCACCCTGGCGCTGCAGTTCCTTCCCATGCTGCTCTTCGGCGCCTGGGGTGGCCTCGTGGCCGACCGCGTCGACAAGCGACGCCTGCTGGTGACGACGCAGGTCTCGGCCGGGTGCCTCGCCCTTGTCCTCGGGCTCCTCGTGCTCATCGGCCCCGGGCCGGCCGGCTCGGCGCATCTGTGGGAGGTGTACCTGCTGTCACTGCTGCTCGGGGTGGTGAACATGTTCGACAACCCGGCCCGCCAGACGTTCGTGATCGAGATGGTGGGGAAGGACGACCTGTCCAATGCCGTGAGCCTGAACAGCATCGTGATGAACGGCGCCCGGGTCATCGGACCGGCCATCGGTGGCGTGTTGATCGCCACGGTCGGCTTGAGTGTGTGCTTCTTGGTCAACTCGGCCAGCTACGCCGCCGTCGTCGTGGCACTCATGCTCATGCACCGCGTCGACCTGCACCCGGCCCAGCGCGTGGCGCGGGCCAAGGGTCAGCTGCGCGCCGGCCTGCGCTACGCGTGGCGCACGCCGAACCTGCGTGACCCGTTGCTGTTGGTCTTCGTGGTGGGGCTCCTCGCTTACAACTTCACCGTCATCCTCCCCTTGCTCGCCCAGGAGACGTTCCACGGTGGGGCCGGGACGTTCGCGCTGCTGACCTCGCTCATGGCCGGCGGCGCCGTGGTGGGGGGGTTGATCGTGGCCAACCGGGGCAGGCCCAACATCCACCGGTTGACCGGGGTCGGCATCGCCTTCAGCGTGATGATCGCGGCCGTAGCGCTGTCCCCGACACTCGTGAGCGCCTGTGTGGCGCTCGTATTCATGGGTGGGTTGTCCATCGCCTTCATCGCCACGGCCAACTCCACCATTCAGCTCCAGGTCGAGCCGACCATGCGCGGGCGAGTCATGGCGTTGTACGCCATGGGCTTCTTGGGTACCACCCCGATCGGCGCGCCCCTGGTGGGTTGGATCTCACAGGCCGCCAGCCCGCGCGTCGCGCTGCTGGTCGGCGCGGGGGCCACGCTGGTGGCCTCCACGGTGACGTTGCTCCGTCACCGCCACGAGCACCGCCGCATCGCGGCGATGGTGCCGGCGGTGGTCGACGAAACCGAGCCCGGCACCGAGCTGGGCGTGGCCTGACGACCTCGGCGCTCAGGTGACCGCCGCTCGGGGTTCCTTGGGGAGCCCGAGGACGCGCTCACCCACGATGTTGCGCTGGATCTCGGCGGTGCCCCCCCAGATGGTCTCGGAGCGGCTGAAGAAGAACGACGCCTGAAGGTCGTTGACGGGGTAGTCCGTCGCGCCGCGCCGGGGCCGCGCCAGCTCGCCCCCGTCGTCGCCCGGGCCCGTCAGGACCAGGCCCTCGAGGCCCAGGATGTCGAGGGCGAGGTTCATGACGTCGCGGTGGTACTCGGACCAGAACATCTTGTGGGTTGCCCCCAGCGCCGCGGCGTGATGGGTGCCGTTGAGCGCGTCGGTGAGCGAGCGGTAGCCGTTGATCTGCATGATCTTCACCTTGGACCAGGCGCGGGCCAGGCCCTGGCGGATGTCGGGATCGGTGCTGCGTCCCGTGCGCCGGGCGTCGTCGATGATGTGGTCGAGCTCCCGGGTGAAGCGCCGGTGCCCCGTCGTCGACGACGCGCCGCGTTCGAAGCCCAGGGTGGTCATGGCCACCTTCCATCCGTTGTTCTCGCCTCCGACCACGTTGCGCCCGGGGACAGCGCGCCCCGGTGAAGAACACCTCGTTGAACTCCGACGAGCCGTCGATCTGTCGGATGGGCCGCACCTCGATCCCCGACTGCTTCATGGGGACGAGGAGGTACGAGATCCCGGCGTGCTTGGGCGCTTCGGGGTCGGTGCGGGCCAACAGGAAGATGTAGTCGGCGAACTGGGCCTGGGTCGTCCAGACCTTCTGGCCGTGGATCACCCACTCGTCGCCGTCGAGATCGGCGCGCGTCTTGAGCGACGCCAGGTCACTGCCGGCGTCGGGCTCGGAGAACCCCTGGCACCAGGCGATGGTGCCGTCGAGGATCCTCGGGATGAACTCCCGTTTCTGTTCCTCGGTGCCCCACTGCAGGATCGTCGGGCCCACGAGGGTGTCGCCGAAGAAGTCGGCCCGCATGGGAGCGACGGCCCGGGCGAATTCCTCGTTCAACACGACCTGCTCGATCAGCGACAACCCCTTGCCCCCGTACTCCGTGGGCCACGAGGCACAGATCCAACCCCCTTGGCGGAGCTTGTGGACCCAGTCCGCGTTGAACGCCTCGCGCTCGGGCCCGGTGAGCTCGAAGCCGGGCTCGAACCAGCCCGGCGGGAGGTTCTCCTCCAGCCAGCTCCGGACCTCGGTGCGCAGCGCTTCGGCTTCAGGTGGGTACGTCAGGTCCATGCGCTGAACGTACCGCCGCCATGGACGTCGGGCCAGGCGGGCTCAGCCGAGCTGGATCGCCTTGACCAGCAGCAGGGCCACCGCCACGAAGAGGTAGCAGTACATCAGGTACATCGTCGTGGTCCGGCCCCGTGTCCACGTGGGCCGCTCGATCAGGGCCAGCGGCGGCATACGCCAGGTCATACGCCTCTCGCGCTCGACGGGGCCGGGGTCGGGTCGGCGACGCAGAGCACGCAGATAGAAGATCGCCAGCCACTGCGAGGACCACGAAGAGCGCTATCGACAGGCCGACGAACAGGGCGGGCACGTCGATGTGCGGGAACACCGTGGTCGTCATCAAGATGAGTGACAGCACGAACAGCACCGAGACGATGAACGTCGCGACGAAGTTGAGCCAGGGTCGGTTGACCCACGGGCCGAGCACCGCCTTGTCGTTGCACAGCAGGAGCAGGAAGACCGTGGCGCTGGGGAGGAGGATCCCGGCCAGGGCCTGGACGGCGGTGGTGATGAGCCCGAGGGGCGCCCCGGGGATCAAGACGATGGCTGCCGGCCGCACGCCACGATGCCCGTGAACGTGGCGTAGAAGAACTTTGCGTCGCGGACCCGCCGGTTGAGTGAGTGCCGGGTGCCGAAGATGTCCCCGAAGGCGTAGGACGTCGACAGGGTCACCGCCGCGGCTCCGATGATCGACGCGTTCAGGAGGATGATGGAGAACAGCGTGCCGGTGGGGTTGCCCAGATAGTGGTCGAGGCCGTGCGCCACACCGGCGGCGTTGGTGAACTTTCCCGCCAACGGGGTGCCGGCGAAGGCGAACGCCACGGTGATCATGATCAGGCTGGCCGCCAGCACCGTGATGAACGAGCCCAGGACGGTGTCGACGCGCTCGTAGTTGATCCACCGCGGGGTGATGCGCTTGTCGACGATGTTGGACTGCTGGAAGAACAGCTGCCAGGGAGCCACGGTGGTACCGACGATGGCGATGATGAGCAGGACCGAGGTGGAGTTGAACCCGCCGGCGACGCCCGGTGTGACGAAGCCCTTGACCACGGGCCCGGCTTGGGGATGGGCGTAGATGGCGAGCGGGATGACGAGGAAGTTGGCCACGATGAACACGAGCATGAACCGTTCCCACCGTCGGAAGCTGCCACTGGCGGTCATGACCACGAGCCCCAAGGCGGCGAGTGGGACCGAGATGTAGGGGCTCACGCCGAAGTAGCCCAGCGCCAGGCTCACCCCGATGAACTCGGTGACGATGGTGAGGAAATTCAAGACGAAGAGGTCGCCGACCGAGAATGCCCCCCAGAACTTCCCGAAGCGCTCGTTGATGAGCCGGGCGTGGCCGACGCCGCACACCGCGCCCAGCCGGACGACCATCTCCTGGTTGACGATGAGGACCGGGATCAACAACGGGAGGGTCCACAACAGGCTGAGACCGAAGTTCTGTCCCGCCTGGGAGTAGGTGGAGACCCCTCCGGCGTCGTTGTCGCCCACCATGACGATCAGTCCGGGCCCGATGATGGCCAGCAACGTGAGGGCACGGCCCCGCCACGACCGGCGGGGCCCCTCGTCGTGGTCGCGAATGGTCCCGAGCGCGCCCTGGATACCGCTCGCTCGGAGGGCATGGGATTCTCGGAGCGCAAGGCCTTTTGGGCCATGAAGGGACCTCCCGACGGTGCCGGCGTCGTGGGCGTGCAGGGATCGCGCGCACGCCACGGCGTCGGTCAGCCTCCGGTCAGCCCAGTGGCGTCAACCCTGCCTGGTGCGTGCGCGCATGAATCGTCTAGGTGACGGGTCAGCGTGCAGCGCTGCTCCTTTGTCGGCCCTGGGAGCCGCACCGAGAAAGCGGTGACATCCGGTAGGGCGCCGGACTCGCCGCGACACTGCACGGTGCACCCTCTCCCGCCGGAAACCCGGCTGAGGTGCGGCTTCTTCGAACGACGAGCCTACCGTGTTCATCTCGACTTCGGGAGTTGACACCCGCCGGAGCGTCGGCTCAATCCTCGACCGACGTCATCCCGAAGTCTCGTCGCCAACCTGTGGGAAGCAGCATTTCGAGCACGTCGTCCACGGTGATGACGCCCACCATGCGGTGCTGATCGTCCATGACCGGCGCCACGGTCAGGTTGAAGTCCGTCATCTTGCGGGTCACGGCGTGGAGGTCCCAGTCGGGGTGGACGTGCGCGGGGTTGGGGCGCACGATCGAGCCCAGGGTGGCGGTCGGGGGGGCCTGGACGAGCCGAACCACCGACGCCGAGCCCGTCACCCGGCCGTCGTCGCCCCGGGCGAAGATCACGGCCAAGGCTTCGGGGGGTGCCGTGCTGCTGCGGACCGCCTCGAGCACGTTGCTGACCGGAGTGGACTCCGACAGGCAGAGGAAGTCGGGGCTCATGAGCCCCCCGGCGGTCTCGGGGTTGTAATTCAACAGCGTCCTGATCTTGCGCTGTTGGGCCTGGGGGAGGAGCTGGAGGACGGGTAGGCGGTGATCCTGGTCGAGCTCGACGATGAGATCGGCGGCGTCATCGGGAGCCATGGTGGCGAGCAGGCGGGCAGCCTCGGCGTCGGACCGGCTGCGGACGAACTCGATCTGGTGCTCGGAATCGAGCTCTTCGAACACGTCGGCCTCGAGCTCGCGGTCCTGGCCCACCGCTTCGATGATCTCCTCGCCCTCTTCGTGTGAGGCCGCCTCCACCAGGTCGGCGATCTGGGCCGGGTGCAGACGCGCCAGCTTGCGGTACGGGATGCGCAGGCGGGCCGTGGGGACGTGGGCCACGAACGGCTCGATGCTGGCCCAGTCCACGACCTTGCCGGCCGGGATGCGCCTCCCCAGGGCGCGCGGCAGCAAGCGCCGCAACGCCACACGGGGGCTGGGGTCGACGGCGACGACCTCCCAGCGACCTTCCACCCGGGCCAGCTCGATCTCATTGGCACGGATGAGGCGGGCGCCTTGGAGGTTGATGAGGTGTCGGGCGCGCAGGTCCTTGGACAACAGCACTTCACCGGGTCGCCGCTCGAAACGCTTGAGGCTCACGGTGTCGCCCACGAACTGCACACGGCCGGGCTGGAGGTCGGGGATGCGGGCGATGGGGACGAAGAGCTGCCGGCGGGCGATGCGAACCACGACGCCGGTCACGGGGGGGTGGGGGGAGAAGCCCAGCTGGACGATGAGGTCCTCGACCCGTCCGAGGCGGTCACCGTCCCGGTCCACGAGCGCACCCCTGACCACACTCGACAGGTGCAGGATCTCGATGGCCATCCTTGGCGCTCCTCGAGCGACTCGGGTGCGTGAAGCCACTCTTTAACCTAGTGGATCCGGTCCCGGTCGATGCGTGTGGACCCCGGGTCGCGGGCCCGGCGCGGACCGTGGGGGCATCGCGGCGCGGCCCGGCGTCGTTTGCGCCCGGGGAGGGATCCTTGGGAGGCTGATCGGCCATGATCTCCGACGCTGGCCTCGCGCGTGCCTAAAAGTCCCAGGCAGCGCTGGGCGGAGATCCAGGCCTCGTGGGAGCGCAGTACCCACATCGATGTCCCACCGGCCCGTCCGGCCGCTCCGCCCCAGCCGGGCGGCCTGCGGATCGCCTATCTCGTGTACCGCGGCAACCCCCGGTGCGGCGGTCAGGGCGTCTACACCCGCCATCTGGCGCGCGAGCTGGTCAACCTGGGCCATTCGGTCGAGGTGTTCGCCGGCCAGCCCTGGCCCGTGCTCGACGACGGGGTGGGCTTCACCCCGGTCCCGGGCCTCGACCTCTACCGCGATCCCGACCCCTTCCGTGTGCCCCATCCGCGCGAGTTCCGCTCCTCGACGGACCTGGTCGAATTCGCGGTCATGTGCACGGCCGGGTTCCCCGAGCCGCGCACCTTCTCGACCAGGGCACGGCGACTGCTCGCGGCGCGCCGCGCCGACTTCGACCTCGTGCACGACAACCAGTGCCTGGGATCGGGTCTGCTCGGCATGATGGACGACGGGTGGCCGCTGTTGACCACTCTCCATCACCCCATCACCGTTGACCGCGTGTTGGCCCTCTCGCACGCGGAGAATGCGTATCGGCGCCTCACCCAGCGACGCTGGTTCGGGTTCTTGGGCATGCAGATGCGGGTGGCGAGGCAGCTTCCCCGGATCGTGACGGTGTCGGAGTCGTCGAAGAGCGACATCGCGGCGCAGATGGGCGTGGACCCGGCGCGCATGACGGTCGTGCCGGTCGGTGTGGACCACACCGTGTTCCGGCCCCGCCCCGACCGCCCTCGCATCCCGGGTCGCATCATGGTCACGTCGTCGAGCGACGTCCCCATGAAGGGCCTCGTCCCGCTGCTCGAGGCCCTGGCCAAGCTGCGTACCGAGCGCGACGTCGAGTTGGTCGTCATCGGCCGTCCCACCGAGGGCGGACGGGTGGCACGCACGATCGACCGGCTCGGGATCTCCCACGCCGTGCACTGCGTCAGCGGGATCTCCGACGACGAGCTGGCCGGCATGTACGCCGAAGCCCAGGTGGCGGTGGTTCCGTCGCTGTACGAGGGGTTCTCGTTGCCCGCCATCGAAGCCATGGCGTGCGGTGTCCCGCTCGTGGCGACCACCGGCGGCGCGCTCCCCGAGGTGGTGGGGGACGACGGTGAGACGGCGCTGCTGGTCACGCCGAACGATCCCGAGGCCTTGGCCACGGGCATCCGTCGCATCCTCGACGACGACGCGTTGGCAGCCCGGTTGGGCGAGGGTGGGCGTCAACGCGTCCTCGGGCGCTTCACGTGGGAGGCCACGGCACGGGGGACCGCAGAGCAGTACGCGTTGGTGCTCGACGACAAGCGCCGCAGCCGGCTCCGCGTCGGAGCCGACCGGCCATGCTGACCGTCGACTACGGGCGCCTCGGGGTGGGTCGGGGCGAGCGCCTGCTCGACCTCGGATGCGGCGGTGGCCGCCACGCCTTCCAGGCGGTGCGCCTCGGGGCCCGTGTGATCGCGCTCGATGCCCAGAAGACCGAGGTCACGCAGGTCCGAGACACCATCGGGGCCATGGTCGACGCGGGCGAGGTGCGCGCCGACGACGAAGCGGGGGTCGTCCAGGGTGACGCCTTGCGCCTTCCTTTTGGCGACGGCAGCTTCGACCGGGTCATCGCGTCGGAGGTGCTCGAGCACATCCCCGAGGACGACTCGGCCATGGCCGAGCTGTCGCGGCGTCCTTCGACCGGGAGGCACGATGGCCGTCACGGTGCCGCGCTTCGGGCCCGAAGCTGGTCAATTGGGCCCTGTCGAACGACTACCACGACGTCCCAGGCGGTCACGTTCGCATCTACCGCCGGTCCACGCTGGTCGAGCGCCTCCGGCGGGCGGGGCTGCGCCCCGTGGCCAGCCATCACGCCCACGCCCTGCACTCGCCCTACTGGTGGTTGCGGTGTTGGGTGGGACCCCGCCGTGACGACCACCCCGCCGTGCGCGCCTACCACAGCCTTCTGGTGTGGGACATCATGCGGGCCCCGCGCCTCACCCGAGTCACCGAACGCGTGCTCAACCCGTTCCTGGGCAAGAGCCTGGTCGTCTATCTGGAGAAGCCCGCATGACCCGCACCGAAGGAACATTCCCGCTGACCGGTCGCGCCGTGGAGCCCGTGCTCGTGGACCAGCCCGTGGTGGCCGCCCTCCCCGACATCCCCGGTGTGCTCAGTGCACAGGAGTTGGTGGCGACCGCCTCGTCGATCGCAGAGGTGCAGTTGCACGACGGGATGATCCCGTGGTTCGAGGGTGGCCATTGCGATCCGTGGAACCACGTCGAGTCGGCCATGGCGCTCAGCGTCGCCGGCCTCCACAAGGAAGCCGCGCTCGCCTACCAGTGGTTGGCGGACACGCAGCTTCCCGACGGGTCGTGGTTCAACTACTACCTGGCGACCGGGGGTGTGAAAGATCCTCGCCTCGACACCAACGTGTGCGCCTATGTCGCCACCGGTGCCTGGCACCATTACCGCGTCACCGGGGACGTCTCGGTGTTGGCGGCGATGTGGCCCGTGCTCGACAAGGCACTCGAATTCGTGTTGCGGTTCCAACGTGAGGACGGGGCCATCTTGTGGTCCGTCGATCCCGACGGCCATCCGGGGCGCTACCCGCTGCTCACAGGGTCCTCGTCGATCTACCACGCGCTGCGCTGTGGTGTGGCCTGCGCGGAGACGCTGGGGGACGAGCGGCCGGAGTGGGAGCTCGCCGCCGGCCGGCTGGCGCACACGATCGCGCACGTGCCCGAGGTATTCGAGCCCAAGCACGAGTTCGCCATGGACTGGTACTACCCGGTCCTCTCGGGCGCGCTCTCGGGCGAGGCCGCCGCGGCGCGCATCGACGCGTGGTGGGACACCTTCGTCATGGACGGCCGCGGGGTGCGCTGTGTGTCGACCGGCCCCTGGGTGACGGCGGCGGAGACGGCCGAATGCGCCCTCGCCCTCGATGCGGTGGGGCGTCGGCGCCAGGCCGTGGATCTGCTCACCTGGACGCGGGCGCACCGGCGTGACGACGGCTCGTACTGGACGGGCATCGTCTATCCCGAGCTCGAGACGTTTCCCTTCGCGGAACGCACCACGTACACGGCCGGCGCCATCGTGCTGGCCGCCGACGCGTTGGCCGACGCGACGCCCGCCGCGGGGTTGTTCCGCGGTGAGTCGCTGCCCGATTGGCTCAACCTCACCGAGCCGCGATGGGTGGCGCCACCCGCCTGAGCACGCGCAGCGACCCGCATTCGCCGTCCTCGACGAACTCGCCCGACGCCAGCGCCGCGCACCACAGCTCATAGGGGGGCCGACCGCCGTCGGCGGGGTCGGGGAACACGTCGTGAATGGCGAGCCATCGACCCACCGCAACGTGGGGCGCCCATCCCCGGAAGTCCGCCCAGGCAGGCTCCTCGCCGTGGCCGCCGTCGATGAAGCAGAGATCGAGAGGCGTCCGCCAGTGCGCCGCGATCGCGCTCGAGTTGCCCACGACACCCACGACACTGCCCCCGAGCTCCGCCGCGTCGATCGTCCGGCGCCAGAAGGGGAGCGTGTCGATGCGCCCGGTGGCGGGATCGACGACGTCGCGGTCGTGGTGTTCCCAACCCGGTTGGTTCTCCTCCGAGCCGTGGTGATGGTCGATGCTGAACACGAGCGCCCCCGTGGCTTCGGCCGCTGCACCGAGGTACACCGTGGACTTCCCACACCACGCACCCACTTCGACGAACGTGGCGCCGGTCGACCCCTCGTGTCCCGCTCGGCGCGCGGCGCGGAACAGCGCCGCTCCCTCGTCCTCGGGCATGAAGCCCTTGGCCGCCCGGGCATGGGAGAAGAGCTGCTGCGTGCGCTCGTCCACCTCGTCCGCGGTTTCGTGGTCGGTGGTCACCCGGTCGCCGCCTGCACCGCGGTGAAGATAGCGAACCCCGCCAGAATTGTGCCCGCCACCTTCCGGATGGTGGCCAAGGGCAGCACGCGCAGCAGGACGCGACCGCCGATCACGCCGAGCGCCATCACGCTGACCAGGGCCGTGGCCGAGCCCACGAAGACCGACCACGGGTCGTGGTAGTGGGCCGCCAGGTTGGCGGTGAGGATCTGGGTGAGGTCGCCGAGCTCGGCCACGACGATGACGGTGAAGGCCCCGAGCGCGACCCGACGAGCCGAGCGGACCGTGTCGGCCTCCTCCTCGCCTTTCTGGGTCTCGGCGGGCTCCTTGACGAGGAAGAGGTAGAGCGCGCCGACGGCGAAGAGCAGTGCCACCACGGCCTCGACCCATCGGTGGGGAAGGAGCTCGAGCAGGCGCCCGGCCAGGACCGCGACCGCCGAGTTCACGACCATGGCCAGCGCCGCGCCCACCCACACCGCCAGCGGTCGATACCGGCTCGCCAGGACGATGGTGGCGATCATCGTCTTGTCGGGCAGCTCGGCTACGAAGATGACCCCGAAGGTGACAGCGACGACCGACAGGCTCATCGAAGGGTCGACCCCGTGGCCCGATGGCCCGCACGTCGAGGGAGAGCGGCACGCAATGGCGCAGGGCCGGGGTTCAGCGCTTCTCCTGGCGTTGCAGCCCGGCCCGCAACACCGGTCCCGCCGTCTCGCGCAGCGACGTGGCGAAGGCCACGTTGATCTCGAGACGTTCGAGGGCCTGGTCCACGGTTCGCTGACCGACCGGCAACGGGTTGGCCTGCACGAACGACGCCACGGCGCGGGCGAGCTCGGGGTCACGGCACAGCGAGGTCACCCCGCCCAGCATGCGCGGCAGGATGTTGGCCGGGATGCGAGCCACGAGCTCGTCCCAGTGCTCCTGGACGCGCTGCCATGTCGCAGGCCCGTTGGCGCGGCTGGCCAACAACAGCTGGATGACGAAGGGGGCGTTCTGCGATCGCACCTCGCCCAGCGCCAGCTCGAACGCCCGAGCCGCGAGCCCGGCGTCGGCGAAGCCGGCCAGGGCGTAGAGGTAGCGCATCTCTTCTTGCGGCGTCGCCGGTCGCCGGTAGTGCTCGAGGAAAACCTCGAAGTCCGTGGCGTCCCCGGAGGCCCCGACGGCGCTGAGGATCGCCGACGCGAGGTCGGGGTCGAGTGTCAAGGCGCCGCGCTGCGCCTCGTCGTGGAGCCGGTGCGCGTGCGCCTGCACCTCGGGGTCGCGTCCCACCGTGCCCAGGGCGGCGACGACCTGGGCCCGCAGGGTCGGGGTCCGGGGGCCCTCTCCGGGTCGGGGCTCCCACCCCAGTCGGGCCAGCACCGGGCCCAGCAGCGCTCGGGTGTAGGCGGCGACCAGAGGTCGGGTGTCGTCGTCGACGACGCGGTCGAGCAACGCCAGCGCGCCGGTGACCTGGGACCAGACGTTGGGGTCGTTCTCCTCCCCGAGCGCCTCGGCCAGCAGGAGGAAGTCCTCGGGTCCTGACAGCAGGCCGACGACGACCGCCCAGCTGTCGCCGAGCAGGTTGAAGCGTTCCAACACGTCGAGCTCGGGCAGGCGGCTCGCCAGCCGGAGGTGCAGCTCGGGCGCGTAGCGGACGCGGTAGAACCCCGAACCGCCCGCGTTCACGACGACGGCGCTGTCGGGGTCGTCGCTCGCGAGTGTCAACGGCTCGGGCTCGGGTCCCAGCAGGACACGGGCGTCGCCGTTGCCGATGGCCCGCGCGATGACGGGGACCTTCCAGGTGGAGCCGATCGAGCTCGCACCGGCCGCCCTCGAGTACTGGAACGGTTCCTGGCGCAGCACCGTGGTGCGGGTCGCCGATGTCGGGCCCGGCGCGCCCTCGACCGTCACGAGCGGGAATCCACCCTGGAGGATCCAGCTGTCCATGACGTCGCGTACCGGCTCGCCACTGGCGTGTTCGATGGCGTCCCACAGGTCCGCGGTCTCGGTGTTGCCGAACCGGTGCGTCTCGAGGTAGTGCCGCACACCGGCGCGGAAGCGCTCTGCGCCGAGATAGCGCTCCAGCATGCGCAGCACGCCGGCGCCCTTCTGGTAGGTGAGGATGTCGAACATCCCGTCCGCCTCCTCGGGCGGCCCAACGGGGTACTCGACCGGCCGGGTGCTGTGCAGTCCATCGGTGGCGAACGCCGCGTCGCGCTCGACGCCGAACGACACCCACCGCTCCCACTCGGGGCGGAAATGGTCGACACAGAGCAGCTCCATGAAGGTGGCGAAGGCCTCGTTGAGCCAGATGCCGTTCCACCATCGCATGGTGACGAGGTCACCGAACCACATGTGGGCGATCTCGTGCGAAATGACGTCGACGACCCGTTCGAGCTCGAGGCGCGACGCCCGGAGCGGGTCCACGAGCAGGAGCGCCTCGCGAAAGGTCACGCACCCCAGGTTCTCCATGGCGCCGAAGGCGAAGTCGGGGATGGCGAGGAGGTCGAGCTTCTCAGCCGGGTAGTCGATGCCGAACCAGTCCGAGAAGAACTCGAGCGAGTGCGCGGCGGCCTCGAGGGCGAACCGGGTCAGATCGGCCTTGCCCGGGACGTGCACGACGCGCACCGGCGTGCCTCGGACGTCCACCGGCGCGGTGGCCACGAGCGGGCCCACCACAAAGGCCACGAGATAGGTGGACATGGGGATGGTGTCGCCGAAGCGGATCGTGCGGCCCCCGTCGGGCAGTGGCTGTTGCTCGACCTCGGGGCCGTTGGCGTACGCGGCCAGCCCGTCGGGGACGTCGAGGGTGACCGAGAACACCGCCTTGCGGTCGGGCTCGTCGAAGCACGGGAAGGCGCGCCGGGCATCGGTCGCCTCGAACTGGGTGGTGGCGATGGTGTGGGTGACGCCGTCGTCGTCGGTGAACTGCGATCGGTAGAAGCCGTGCAGCTTGTCGTTCAGGATGCCCGCGAATTGGAGGGAGATCACCGCCGGGCCGGGGGAGAGCGGCGTGTCGGGCGTGAGCGTGAGGCGTTCGGTCTCCTCGTCGATGGCCACGGCCAAGGCCTGGGGCCCGCCTCCTCCGGGGTCGAGCACCGCACTCGACACCGTCAGTTCGACGGCGTTCAACACGATCTGGCCCACCGCTTCGTGCACCTGCACCTCGATGTGGACCTCGCCCGTGAACGTCGCCTGCCCGAGGTCGGGTGTTAGCCGCAATGCATAGCGACGCGGCTCCACGGCGTAGGGCAGTCTGTAGCGCGCCGACGGATCGGCACGTCCAGGGGCGGTCGTCTCGGTCATTGGCCGAAGGCTACCCGGGGCCGCTCGGTGTCCCTGGTTCCGGTCCCGTGGACCAGCGAGTAGCTTCCCGGGCTGTGACCGAAGCCTCCGCCGACCCAAACGCGAGCACCGCATCCTTCGACGTCGTCGCCATCGGCTCCGCCCTGGTCGACGTCCTGACCGACGCCAGCGTCGAGGACCTGGCCCGGTTCGACATGGCCAAAGGGTCCATGACCCTCGTCGACCTGGCTCGGGCGGCCACGATCTACGGCGCCATGGGCCCCGCCGTCGAGGTCTCGGGTGGCTCGGCCGCCAACACCGCCGTGGGTGTGGCCCGGCTCGGGGGCCGGGTCGGGTTCCTGGGCAAGGTGGCGGCCGACGAGCTCGGTGAGATCTTCCTCCACGACATCGCCGCCTCGGGTGTGGTGTTGGGCGAGACGGCGCGGGTCGAGCCCTCGCACGACCCCGCCGACGACCGGGCCACGGGGCGGTGCCTGGTGTTCGTCACCGATGACGGCGAGCGGACGATGGCCACACATCTGGGCGTGGCCTCGACCCTGGGGCCCGAGGATCTCGACGAGGCGTTCGTGGCCCGGGCGCAGGTCGTCTACCTCGAGGGGTACCTGTGGGACCTGGGGCCCGCCAAGGCCGCCCTGCGCCGTGCCATGGAGGTGGCCCACGACAACGACGCGCTCGTGGCCCTGACACTGTCGGACCCCTTCTGCGTGCAACGCCACCAACGTGAATTCCTGGAGCTGCTGCACGGTGACGTCGACGTCTTGTTGGCCAACGAAGACGAGACGACGCTGCTCTTCGGGACGTCGACCTTCGACGAAGCGGTGGTGGCCGTGGAGGAGACCGGCATCCTGGCCGCGTTGACCCGGGGGGCGGCGGGGTCGGTCGTCGTGGCCGCGTCGGGACCGGTCCCGGTCCCGGCCGATCCGGTGGCGCAGGTCGTCGACACCACCGGGGCCGGGGATCTCTTCGCCGCGGGGTTTCTCTACGGGCTCACCCACGGCAAGGACCCCGAGCGTTGCGCCCGTCTCGGTGGGATGTGTGCGGCCGAGGTCATCTCCCACATCGGCGCCCGGCCTCAGGCCGATCTCCGGCAACTGGCGGCGGGCGCCGGTCTGCTGTGAGCCCCCGAGAGCGCGGGCCCCTGTCAGCTCAGTGGCCTCGGTCGGCTCAGTGGCTCCCGTCGCTGATGGGCGCTTCGGGGGGAAGGTAGGCGAGCTCGAGATCGCCCAGCCGGACGAGTACCGACGCCACCCAACGACCCAGGGCGCCCACCGGTCCGGCCAGTGTCGAGGCGTCGTTCATGGCCGCCTCGTCCAGACGCAACGTCCCCTGATAGGTCGTCTCGACCGCGAAGCGCGGTGGCCCGTCGGGTTCGTGCACCTGTTCGACGACGGGGGCGGCGCGCACGAGCGTGTCGACCCCGATGGCGGGGCTCTCTTCGGGGAGACACGCGACGACGGCGTCGAGGTCGGGCATCGTCGCCAGACGCTGCACACGTAACGTGATCTCGAGCACCACCTCGGGGAAGTCGTCGGGGGGCTCGCCGATCGACCACGACCGATAGGCGCTCTGGCTCCACGTGGGCCAGTCGAGCGACAGGTCGGCCCGGACGCGGGGAGGTTTCTCCTCGCCCGGGAGCGAGTACGACGTCTCCCAGGACACGTCGCCCAAGAAGACGTCGACCTGGAAGCGTTCCTCCACCGCCTGTCGCTGCAAGAGCGCGTTTTCGAGCGCGGCGCGAGTCTCGGTGATGAGGTCGACGAGGATGTGGTCGAGCATGCCGGACGAGAGGCTACCGTTGGCGGCGTGACCCCTGCCGAGGCCAATCCCTGGCTCGGACGGCGCGTCCTCACGTATGCGCACCAATGCGGGGCGTGGGAAGCGCCGTCATCGACGTTGTTCGCCCTGCACCGTGCGCTCGAGCTCGGCGTCACCGGCATCGAGCTCGACGTCCATGCCACCGCTGATCGTCATCTCGTGGTCTGTCACGACGGCACGGTCGAACGGACCACCAACGGTCATGGTCCCATCCACGCCATGACACTCGCGGACGTGCGTGCGCTCGACAACGCCTACTGGTTCGCGCCGGGGGGTGACGAGACGCAGGGCCTGGCGCCGGAGTCGTACCCGTACCGGGGACGGGCCCCCGCTCAGACGCAGTTCACCGTGGCCACGCTGTCGGAGGTGCTCGACGTCCTCGATGACCACCCCCACGTGGCGCTGAACCTGGACATCAAGCAGACGGCCCCTGCCGTCGAGCCCTACGAGGAGCTTCTCGCCCTCGAGCTGTCGCGTCGGCGCGCCACCGATCGCGTCATCGTGGCGTCGTTCCTCGACCTCGCCACCGACTCTTTCGCCAAGTACGCGCCGGACATCGCCACCTCGGCCGGCACGCTCGCTACCGCCATGTTCTGGCGTGCGGTGCACGAAGGCGAGGAGCCTCCGGCCACCACCCATGTCGCTCTCCAGGTTCCCGCCACCCAAGGCGACATCGTCGTCGTGGACGACCTCTTGATCGCGGCGGCCCACGAACGGGGAATGGCTGTCCACGTATGGACCGTCAACGACGAGCCGGAGATGGCTCGACTCCTCGACATGGGAGTGGACGGCATCATCTCGGACCTGCCCACGCCGCTCGTGGCACTGGTGGCGGCGCGAGGCCTCGCCTACCGAGCCTGAGCCGGGACTCGCCTCGAGCCCGGGCTCAGCCCCGGCCGCAGTTGGGCCGCTTGCCGTGGTTGGCCTTCTTCTTGCTCCGGATCTTGCGCTTGACGGTGCGTTTGGACATGGCCGACCAGGCTACCGGTTCGAGGACGAGGGCTCCGGCGAACGCCTCGTCAGCCACCCGATAGCGTCTCGAGCAATGGAACGACTGGGTCTCGTCGGGTTGCCCAACGCAGGCAAGACGTCGTTGTTCAACGCCCTCACCGGCGCCGAGGCGCCGGTGGCACCTCACCCCTTCACCACCACCGAGACGACGGTGGCGGCGGCCCCGCTGCCCGATGCGCGCCTCGACGCCTTGGCCCGCATGAGCTCGAGCCGCAAGGTCGTCCGCGCCGGCATGGAGGTGGTCGACATCGCCGGGCTCGTCTCGGGCTCGTCGACCGGCGAGGGATTGGGGAACCGGTTCCTGGCGGGCATCCGCGAAGTCGACGCCTTGTGTGTGGTGCTGCGGGCCTTCGAGGACCCCGAGGTGCCGGGCGAGACGAGCCCCGTGGACGCGCTGGCCACCCTCGAGCTCGAGCTGGTGCTGGCCGACATGGCGACGGTCGAGACCCAGCTCGACAAGCGGCGGCGCGCGGCCAAGTCGGACAAGAGCTTGGCGGGCGAGATCGCAGCCATGGAGAAGGCGTCCAAAGAGCTGGCGGCGGGGGTCCCGTTGTACCGGGCCGGGCTCGATCCCGACGACCGGGGAGCCCTCAAGAGCTTGTTCCTGCTCACCGACAAGCCCGTGCTGGCCGTGGTCAACCTGGGTGAGGACCAGCTCGAGCGGTCCGACGAGTTGGCCGGGGCCGTTGCCGGCGCCCTCGAGGGGCACGGTGAGGCGTTGGGCGTGTGCCTGCAGCTCGAGGCCGAAGCGGCCCGACTGGCTCCCGAGGAGCGGGCCGAGCTCCTCGAAGGACTGGGGCTCGGAGCCGGCGCCCTGGCCCGGGTGGCACAGAGCGCCTACCACCTGCTCGGGCGGCGCGTCTTCCTCACCACCGGGGACAAGGAATCGCGCGCCTGGAGTTTCCGGGCCGGCGCCAACGCGGCCGAATGCGCCGGGGTGATCCATTCGGACTTGCAACGGGGGTTCATCCGGGCCGAGGTCATCCACTGGGACGAGCTCATCGAGCTCGGGTCGTGGTCGGCGGCGAAGTCGGCGGGCCGGATCCGACTCGAGGGCAAGGACTACGAGGTCGCCGACGGCGACGTGCTCGAGATCCGCTTCAACGTGTGAGCGCGCCGGAGCGACGGTGACCTCGACGACGTGGTTGCTGCGTGACGGAGCGGTCCTGGCCAACGCCGAGATCGCGGCCACCTACCACGAGCGTCTGCGCGGGTTGTTGGGGCTCTCGGGCTATGACGGCGCCTTCCTCTTGCCGAGAACCCGCTCGGTTCACAGCCTGGGGATGCGTTTCCCCCTCGACGTCGCGTTCTTGGACCGTCAGTTGTGCGTGGTCGATACCGTCTCGCTCGCCCCGTGGCGCACGACACTGCCGCGCTGGCGTGCCCGAATGGTGCTCGAAGCCGAGGCGGGCGCCTTCGAACGCTGGGGCCTGCACGTCGGGGACAAGCTCGAGCTTCACGATCCCGGTGGGTGAGCGTCCCCCGGGCACACTTGTCCTCGTGTCCACGCCGATCGGGAACCTCGGTGATCTGTCGCCCCGTGCTCTCGAGACCCTGGCGCAGGCCGACATCGTGTGCTGCGAGGACACTCGTCGCACGCGGGGACTGCTCACCCACGCGGGCCTGCACGGCATCCGGCTCGTGTCGCTGCACGACCGCAACGAGATGGCGCGCGTCGACGCCGTCCTCGCGCATCTGGCCGAGGGGCGGACGGTCGCGGTGGTCAGCGACGCCGGCACCCCGGCGGTGTCGGACCCCGGCGCTCGGCTCGTGTCGGCCGCGGTGACAGCGGGTGCGACGGTCAGCGTCGTCCCGGGCCCCAGCGCAGCCTTGGCGGCATTGGTCGTGAGCGGGCTCCCCACCGACCGGTTCTGCTTCGAGGGCTTCCTTCCCCGGCGCGGGGCGCACCGTCGCGGCCGGATCGAGGCACTGGCCCGCGAGGCCCGCACCGTGGTCCTGTTCGAGGCCCCGGGACGGCTGGCGGCCACGCTGGGTGACCTGCGCGGGGCGTGCGGGCCCGATCGGCGTGTCGTGGTGGCCCGAGAGCTCACGAAGCTCCACGAAGAGGTGTGGCGGGGGACGCTCGACGACGCCGTCGCCGCCTTTGGGGAGCGCGAGGTGCGGGGCGAGATCGTCGTGGTGGTGGCGGGGGACTCCGACGCAGAGCGCGTGCCTCTCGACGAGGAGGTCGTCGAGGCGTTGCAGAGCATCCTCGGGGCTGGGGCCACGTTGCGCGACGCGGCCGCGACCGCGGCGGTCGAACTGGGCATCTCCCGCCGGCGCGCCTACGACCTGGCCCTGGGCCTGCGGCGGAATGCCGAGCCGTGACGAACGGTTGACGGCAGTACGCGCCCTCGTGGGCGCACCGCACAAATGCGAACGGCACAAAGCAGACAGTGGGAGGAATGTGCAGTGGTGAGATTCGGACGCGACAAGACCCAGGCGGCGCCGGTCGAGCCCGGCGACGCCCCCGAGGGCCTGGCCCTCGCGACGTTCGCGGCGGGGTGCTTCTGGGGCGTCGAAGAGTTCTTCCTCGCCATCCCCGGTGTGGTGGACGTGGTCTCGGGCTACACCGGTGGCGCCCGGAAGCAGCCGACGTACGAGCAGGTGTGCTCGGGCGCAACGGGGCACGCCGAAGCCGTCCTCGTCACCTTCGACCCCGCGCAGGTGTCCTACGGGCACCTGCTCGAGGAGTTCTGGCGTCATCACGACCCGACCACGCCCGATCGCCAGGGGCCCGATGTCGGGACGCAGTACCGCTCGGCGGTCTTCGTCCACGACGCGGAGCAGGAGCGCCTCGCCCAGGAGTCCCTCGAGCAGTACCAGCACCGCTTCCGCCGGCCGATCGTCACCGAGGTCGCCCCTGCGACGACCTTCTGGCCGGCCGAGGCCTACCACCAGCGCTACGTGGAACGGACCGGCCGCGGGGCCTGCCACGTGGCCAACTGGTGACGGGTCCCGCCGCGGCCGGTCTGGGGTAAGCGGCAGCCCCGCGCGCGCTGCGGGGTCGGACCGGGCCGGACCGGGGTTCGGTGCGTGGTCGGTACGCTACGTCGGTGAGCCGCTTCTACGTCACGACGCCGATCTACTACGTGAACGACGTGCCCCACATCGGGCACGCGTACACGATGGTCATCGCCGACGCCCTGGCGCGGTGGCACCGGCTCCAGGGCGACGACGTCTTCTTCCTCACGGGGACCGACGAGCACGGCGACAAGATCGCCCGGGCGGCGCAGGCGCACGGGGTGTCTCCCCTCGAGTGGGTCGACTCCATGGCGGGACGGTTCGTCGAGGCATGGGACGCACTCGAGATCTCCAACGACGACTTCATCCGGACCACCGAGCCGCGCCACCACCTGGCGGTGCAGCAGTTCCTCCAGAAGATCCACGACAACGGGTTCACCGAGCTGGGGGTCTATCGCGGCCTCTACTGCGTGGCGTGCGAGGACTACAAGAAGGAGTCCGAGCTCATCGACGGCAACTGTGCCATCCACGGGACCCCGGTGGAGCTGCTCGAGGAGGAGAACTACTTCTTCAAGCTCAGCGCGTTCGAGGGCCGCCTCCTCCAGTGGTACGAGGACCACCCCGACGCGGTGCGACCGGCGTCGAAGCGCAACGAGGCGTTGGGCATCATCAAGGGCGGCCTCGAGGACATCTCCATCACGCGGACCTCCACCCGCTGGGGGGTCGACGTGCCGTGGGACTCCCGGCACGTCTTCTACGTCTGGTACGACGCGCTGGTCAATTACCTCACCGCTATCGGGTACGGCGCCGACCCCGCCCGCTTCGACGCGTGGTGGCCTGCGGTCCACCACATCCTGGGCAAGGACATCATCCGGTTCCACTGTGTCTGGTGGCCGGCCATGTGCATGGCGGCGGGCATCGACCCGCCCTCGCAGCTGCTCGTCCACGGCTGGCTACTCGTGTCGGGCGAGAAGATGTCGAAGTCCAAGGCCAATCAGATCGCGCCGCGCGACCTCACCGACGACTTCGGGGTCGACGCCGTGCGGTACTTCCTCCTGCGCGACACGCCCTTCGGAGCCGACGGCGACTTCTCCTACGAGGGCATCACGGCCCGGTACAACGCGGACCTGGCCAACAATCTCGGGAACCTCCTCGCCCGCGTGGCGACGGTGGTCGGGTCCAAGTGCGACGGCGTGGGCCCCGCCGCCGATCCCGACAGCCGGCTCGGGCCCGTGAGCGCCGCTGTGGTCGAGGAAGCCACCGTGGCGTGGAGCGAGGGGCAGCCCCACGTCGCGCTCGAGGCCACGTGGCGGCTCATCCGCGAGACGAACGCCGAGCTCGAGGCGACCGAGCCGTGGAAGGCCGAGCCCGGTCCCGTCGTGGACGCGGTGCTGGGCAGCGCCCTCGAGGCGCTCCGGATCGTGGCCCTGTTGGTGACGCCGGCGATGCCGGCCACGAGTGCGGAGATCTGGCGCCGGCTCGGGCTCGACGGCAGTCCCGAGGATCGCCGCCTCCCCGGCGACGCCACGTGGGGGGGCTACCCCGGCGGCCTGCAGGTACAGAAGGCGGCGCCGCTGTTCCCACGACGGCGCGAATGACCGCCGCACCGGCCGGCGGGGCGCCGGGCGCCCGCTGGATCGATTCGCACTGTCATCTCCAGGACCGGTACCGGCCCGAAGGAGACGAGCTCTCGTCGCTGCTCTCCGACGCGGTGCTCGCCGGGGTCACCGGTGTGGTCTGCGTCGGCACCGACGCGGACAGCTCCCGGCAGGCGGTCGAATTGGCCCGGAGTGTGCGAGCCGAGATCTCCTCGGGCACCGGTGGTGGCGACGGCCCGGCGCTCCCGGGTGATTTCGGGGTGTGGGCGACGATGGGCCTGCATCCCCATGATGCCTCGCAGGGGGTCGACGAGCTCACGCGCGCCCTCGAGGACGAGCTCGGCACCGGACGCGGCCTCGTCGTGGCCGTGGGGGAGTGCGGGTTCGACTACTACTACGAGCACTCTCCTCGGTCCGCGCAGCGCGACGCGTTCGCGGCGCAGGTCGAATTGGCGCGACTCCACGATCTCGCCTTGGTTGTCCATGCTCGCGACGCGTGGGACGACACGCTCGACGTGTTGGGCGCGGTGGGCCCACCGGATCGCACCGTCCTTCACTGCTTCACAGGTGGCCCCGACGAAGCGCGACGCTGTCTCGACATCGGCGCGTTCCTGTCGTTCAGCGGCATCGTCACGTTCAAGGGTGCGCAAGACGTGCGTGACGCGGCGGCGTTGTGCCCGTTCGATCGACTCATGGTGGAGACCGACGCGCCGTTCCTGGCACCGGTGCCGCACCGAGGGAAGCAGAATCGCCCCGCATGGGTCGCAGACGTCGGAGAAGCGGTGGCGCAGATCAAAGGTGTTGCACCCGCCGCGCTCGCCGAGACGTGCACGACTGCCACGCGTGTCGCATTCGCGCTCTCCTGAACCACGCGTCACTTTCGTGCAGCACACCAGGAATTGCCCAAATAGATGTGACCACGATGGTGCGCTGGGTGACGAATCCGTTCGGAAATACCGAGGTTTTCCACAGAATTCGTTGCTGGTACTCGTTCGAGGTAGTTCTGTTGCCACGCTCTGTCGCATCCTGATGACGTCTGCGAAATTTGAGGATGAGTGTCAAGAGAGCGGGCGCGATGCGGCGTGCGTGACGAATTGATGACACGCGCGCCCTCGCCTAGCGTGACGTCTGATCCCGACGCAGTTGATTTGGAGTCCGCAGAAGAAGGGTGGAGATCTGAGGACCCGCAGCGCCGGGGGGTTGCGGCATGGTGCACAGCTGGGGTGTTGTCTTGCCCTGGTGCTGGTGCCGCTCCTCCTGCTCGCCACACCGCAGCGCGCGACGTTGCACGGATCAGGGCACCATGCCGGTGCCCATCTCGGTCGCGCCGACGGTGCGCTGGCGCGCCTGCCCGAGACCTGGGCCGCTCCTGTCGGGTTCGCCCGCCTGGTCACCTCGACACCGCAATCGAATGTGCACTCGAATGTGCACCCGCAAGCGGAGGTGCCGGTGACGGCGGTGACCGCGGCGCCACCGGCCACGCCGCCCGCGGCGGGCGGTGTGCAGACCCACGTCGTGAACGTGTCGTACCGACGAGTGGTGCCGACCCCGCCCGCGCCGACGACGACCGTGGCACCGGTACCGCCGGTGGCGTCCCCGGCTGCTGCCCCGAAGCCCGTGACAGCCCCGGCCTCGACACCACCTCCGGCGCACGGCGCGAGCGGACTGGCGTCGTGGTACGGGTCGCCCGCCGGCACGTGTGCCAGTCCGACCCTGGCGTTCGGGACGGTAGTGACGGTGACCGACGTGGCGAGCGGGGCGTCGGTGCGGTGCACGGTCGACGACCGCGAGGCCCACAACCCCGGGCGGGTCGTCGACCTCGCTCCGGCCACGTTCTCCCAGCTGGCGAGCCTGGGTGTGGGCGTGATCGAGGTGCGCCTCAGCTGGTGAGCGCACGGCCCGGACCCGGCGCGCCACCATTCGTGGCGTGACGCGTTCTCGCCGCCAGGTCCGAGAGGTCCTCGAGGAGCACGGTTTGGCCCCCAGCCGTGCCCTGGGTCAGAACTTCGTCGTCGACGCCAACACGGTCCGACGCATCGCCCGGCTGTCGGGCGTCGGGCCCACGACGGCGGTAGTCGAGATCGGCGCAGGTCTGGGCGCGCTCACCGTTGCGCTCGCCGAAACCGGGGCGCACGTCACCGCGGTGGAGGTCGACCGCGGCCTTGTTCCCCTTCTCCGTGCCGAGGTCGAGCCGCTCGGTGTGCGTGTCGTGGAGGCCGATGCCCTGACGCTCGACTGGAATACGTTGCTCGACGGCGCGAGCTCGGAACCCGGCGCGTCGTCACCGGTCGCGTCGTCACCGGTCGCGTCGCCTTGGGTCATGGTGGCGAACCTCCCGTACAACGTGGCCGTCCCGGTGGTGGTGCGCGCCCTGGACGAGGCCCCGGGTCTGGGCTCGATGCTCGTGATGGTCCAGCGCGAGGTAGGCGAACGGCTGGCCGCCGGCGTGGGCGACAAGGCATACGGTGCGGTGTCGGTGAAGGTCGCCTATCACGCCACCGCGCGCGTCGTCGGACGCGTCCCGGCGTCGGTGTTCGTGCCGCGTCCCGCGGTGGAGTCGGTACTGGTCCGTATCGACCGCCGCCCCGACGTGGCGGTGGACCCCGCCACGGTCCCTGCCTCCCGGCTCTTCGAGTTGGTGCGGGCCGGATTCGGACACCGGCGCAAGATGCTCCGGCAATCACTGGCCGGTGTCGTCGCGCCCGACGCGTTTCGTATGGCGGGCATCGATCCCGAGGCGCGCGCCGAGACCCTCGGGATCGAGGAGTGGGGGAGGCTGGCAGCCACTGCCCCCGGACCACCGGCGTGAGCGGATCCGGGGAGGTCCCGATGGGGGTGACGCTCGAGGCGCCGGCCAAGCTGACGCTGTCGTTGCGGGTCACGGGCGTGCGTGGCGACGGCTTTCATCTTCTCGACGCCGAGATGGTGTCGATCGACCTGGCCGACACACTCACGTTCGAGCCCGGGTGGGGGATCTCGGTGCACGACGAGGTGAGTGGTGGGCTCGGTGTCCGCAGTGTGCCGCTCGGCCCCGAGAACCTCGTGACGAGGGCGCTGCACGCGGTGGGCCGCAGGGCCGCGGTCCGGATCGTGAAGCGCATCCCCTCGGGAGCCGGGCTCGGAGGTGGGTCGGCCGATGCGGGCGCGGTGTTGCGGTGGGCGGGGTGCGCCGACGTCGCTCTCGCCGTCGACCTCGGTGCCGACGTCCCGTTCTGCGTGCGCGGCGGACGCGCCCGCGTCACGGGCGTGGGGGAGATCGTGGTGCCGTTGCCGTTCGAGGACCGGCGCTTCGTGCTCTTGGCCCCACCCTTGGTCGTCGAGACCGGCGCGGTCTATCGACAATGGGACGAGCGTCGTACCCGACGGGCCGGGGTCCGAGCCGACGACGAGTCGGGGGGCAACGACCTGGAGTCGGCCGCCATCGACGTGGCCCCCGCGCTGGCGCGCTGGCGGGACCGGTTGGGGGAGATGACCGGCGTGCCCCCCCGTCTTGCCGGCAGCGGTTCGTCGTGGTTCGTCGAAGGTGACCGCGTCGGCCTGGGTCTGGCCGGACACGACTTCCTCACCCTCGACGACGAGCGCGCGCCGCTGCTCGAGGTGCGGACGGTGCCGGCACACACCGGTCGCTGAGACGCCCGGCGAAGAGGCCCTCACGCGGCACTCCCGCCCAGAGGGCGGGAGTCTGGATCAGCCGATCTACTTGCCGGCGGCCCGTCGTTGCCAACGGGTGGCCTTGAGCATCTTCTTGTGCTTCTTCTTGCGCATGCGCTTGCGGCGCTTCTTGATCAGCGATCCCATGTCTCACCGCAGGTTAGCGGCCTTTCGTCGACGTCCGCCAAGTAGCCTCACCCGGGGAAGGGAGCCGGGCGTCGGAGGTTGCACGTGGGATATCGGGTCGTCGCCATCGACCATGTCCAGTTGGCGATGCCGGCGGGCCACGAGGCGCAGGCCCGTGCCTTCTACCAAGGGATCCTGGGCCTGGAGGAACAGCCCAAACCTCCGGTGCTGGCGGCTCGGGGCGGATGCTGGTTCTCCAACGGCGAGGTGGCGTTGCACCTGGGGGTCGACGACGACTTCCGCCCCGCTCGCAAGGCTCACCCCGCCCTCGTGGTCGAGGAGCTCGACGCCCTGTGTGGGGCGCTCGAACTCGCTGGTCACGACGTAGCGTTCGACGACGAGGTGCCCGGGGTCCGTCGTTGCTACGTGGTCGACCCGTTCGGGAATCGCATCGAGCTGATCGAGGCGTGACATTCTACGGGGGACGTCCACAGCACCCGTTGGCGGGTAGTTCAATCGGCAGAACGCCGGCCTTTGGAGCCGGATGTTGGAGGTTCGAGCCCTCCCCCGCCAGCCAAGCCCACGACCAGGGCTGACACCCGTCCCGACAGTGCTCGACGGACGGGCCGTTGAATAGGCGTTGCATAGCGCCTAACGGTCGATGCCGACGACCTCGGCCACAGGCTCCTCAGCTTCAGCGTTTGTTCGGCGTTGTGTGGCCCAGACGGGCCATCAACTCGGCGACCGTCGCTCCCGCGTGAGCCGTCCCATGTGGTTCCGCGACCCCGCAAATCGTAGAAGTGGAGATCCGAGACACCGGCATCGCTGTATGCGCCTCATGCAGGGGCCATTTGGGGGCTGTGAACCGCTCGGCGTCGCAGGGAGGGCTTCGGCCCTCCCGCGTCGTGTCATCGGTCTCGAATGAACACGGTCACTCGAATCGCTTACTTCGGCTATCCGTCCCGGATATCCCAGCTCCGTCTGCGCTGAGGGTTCTCACGCCAAGCCTCGCGCCTGCGCCTTGCGCTCGCGTTCCTCGATAAGCCAGTGCCGGAGCATCTCGAACGCAACCTGCCACGACGATTGCCCGGGCTTGCGACGCCGGTTGAGCCGACCGATGAACCCGTCGTCGAACAGGAGCAGCCAGACAAGAAAGACGAACCCGATCGGGTCAAACATCCACGGGAAGCGATGGATCACGGACTCGAGGATGGTGACAGTCCCTACGGTTGCCAGCACCCCGACGACGATGCGTCTTGCCCGACCCGTCGGAGGAGGTGGTTCAGGGACGTCTGGTGCATCTCCGACCACGACGGTAGGTATCGGTCTCTCGTCCTATTCGCTGTAGGCACTAGGACCTCGGCTGGATATGCTCGGTCGGGAATTTCGCCAAGGAGGATTCGACATTGGGCTTCGTTTGTCGAAACGTTGTCCGTGGTGGAATCGTTCTCAGCGTCTTCATCACGACCCTGGCACTTGCACCCAGCTCAAGCAGTGCATTGGCTTCCGAGACCTGCTTCACTACGCCTGCACCAATCGGAGGTTCGTGTCCGCCCGGTTCTCCGACCGTCATCGCCTTCGGCTTTACAACAGATGGGCCCTACTCAGTGACCGCGTCCGGGGCCGTTCTTCACAGCCCACCACCCACTCCCGGTATCAGCGGGACTCATCTCGACGCACCAGTCGTTGGCTTCGCCGCTACTCCGACTACCGGCTACTGGCTCGCAGCGGCCGACGGGGGCGTGTTTGCCCTGGACGGTGCCCCGTTCCTCGGTTCCATGGGGGGTCGACACCTGGACGCGCCCGTGGTTGGCATCATCGCCACAAGCGATGGAAAGGGCTACTGGTTGGTCGCCGCCGACGGCGGGGTGTTCGCCTTCGGGGACGCTGTCTTCTATGGCTCCATGGCCGGAAAGCATCTCGATGCCCCTGTGGTGGGAATGTCGTCCATGGACGATCGCGGGTATCTGCTGACCGGTGCCGACGGGGGCGTCTTCGCCTTCGGCGACAATCCCTACTGCGGGTCGATGACTGGTACTCGCTTGGATGGTCCGATTGTTGGAATAGGCGCCACGGACCACGGCTACTACCTGGCCGGCACCGACGGAGGCATCTTCGCCTTCGGGGATGCCCAGTTCCACGAATCGGCCACGGGTGACCTGGAGAACGTGCACGCAGTGGGTGTCGTCGCGCTCAACCTCGCGAGTCCCCTTCAATCCCCCTACTGGGTTCCAGAGGTCATGACGAACAAGGGGGAGCTCTGGGATCTGAGCTAGGTCGCTTTGATCGGTACGCGCGCTCCTGCGAATCCGATGGGGGGCGGCGGGGGCAGTGAACCGCCCGGCGAGGCAGGGAGGTTTCCGGTCCCGCTTCGCGTTACCCGTCACGGATGATGGTGATGCAAAACGGGAGGGCCGGAGCCCTCCCGTTTTGCCCAGACGACTACTTTTCCAGACCCCAAACGGGACCTGAGAAGACGACGATCAGCTGATCTTCAAGGCCTTCGGTGCGCTGAAGCTCCCTGACTGGCTTATGCACACCTCACCCTTGTACTTGCCGGGAACCTTGAGCCCAGTGTTGTCGGAGGTCACCGTGCCGGAGAACTTCTCGAGCGACGGCTCGGCCCCGGAATAGGGAGCCTTCTTCGTCGACTTGACGTACCCCGGGCAATGCGTGGCCTTCGCCGAAGCCAGTACCGGCTTACTGAAGTTTGTGACCTGGCCGTTGACCCAATTCACGGGCCCACCGGATTCCAAGACCGCGATCGAGAGCGGCTCCGAGCTCCCCCCGGTGCCGGGCACAGCGCTGCCGGAGCACCCGCTGATCGTGATGGTGCCGCTGCCGACCGACCCACTCTCGGTGGTGCAGGTGATCTTTCCTTTCGGGCCACTGCTTGCCCATGCAGACCCGCTGTTCATCGTCACCGAAAGCACCGAGATGGGAACGGCCAGTGCTGCCACGAGCATGAATGCTTTTCGCACATGTCGCCCTTCTCCAACCAGAATCTGACGACGCATCTGATTCCCCTTTGATTTCGATTTTCCAGTCTTCCCGGAGAGGGCCATGGTCTAAGGAGTCACCCTCAAAGGTGACGGTAACGTCAGACTCTTACGCGGCAATAGCGAGAATCCACCTGGATGGCACCCGAGAAATCACCTATGGATGACCGTACGGCGCAGAAATAACGTTGTGAGTGGGCGATTTCATCAGATCGCTCGGACGATGCAAGTGACGGGGTGCAGACGCGAGCTCTCGCGCGTTCTGCACCCCGTCACCCCCCTCCGAAACTGCTATTTGAGACGATGTGGTAATGCACGTCGCCAACGTCGCCTGGCCGACCCCGGGGTTACCGGCCGAGTTCCGGGTTCTGCTTTCGGATCGTCTACGGCAACCCCAACGGCTACCCGACCCGTGCGCGATGACCTCGAAGATGGTGGCAACCGGAACCGTCGTCCTCGCCATCGAGAATGCATCCAACGCTGCGCTGGACACGTCGACGACGTCGGCACGGCGGCGTTCGTCCTGCGCATGGTTCGGGCCGCTCGGTCGTGTGCCTGGTGCACATCGCCGAACACCGAGCGGGGAGCCCGTGCCAGCCGGTGTCGCCCGATGAAACGCTGAGCAGGTCGAACGTCTCAGCCATGCTCCCCACCGGGGCGCAGGCACCCAACCCTCCCCGGCGCCACCGGGATCCGTAGGCTTGCCGGTTCCCGGCGGGGCGACGCCCCGGGGGGTGCCGCGCCGCGAGAGGATGAAGGGCCTTGCCACCGACCGACCCCAACCGACAGCCGACGCCCGCCACCCCGGGCCCCCAGCGCGGCGCGCTGCCCCGAGCCTGGGCTCGCCGCGGGCCGCCCGCCGGCGCGACCTCGATGGCAGGTTGGGCCCTGCTCCCGTTGCGGGTCTTTCTCGGCGTCACGTTCGTCTTCGCCGGTCTGCAGAAGCTCGCCAACCCGGGGTTCTTCGACGCCTCGAACCCGACCTCGATCCAGTCGCAGCTGGCCTCGGCGGCACGGGTGAGCCCGATCCACGCCCTCGTGTCGCATCTCCAGCACGTGGCGGTGCCGCTCGGTGTCGTGATCGCGCTGGGCGAGCTGGCCGTGGGTGCGGCGACGCTCGTCGGCCTGTGGTCGCGCGCCGCGGCCGTGGGCGGGATGCTCCTGTCCTTCAGCCTGTTCCTCACGGTCAGCTTCCATGCCAGCCCCTACTACACGGGGTCCGACATCGTCTTCCTCTTCGCCTGGACGCCGCTGCTCGTCGCCGGGTCGGGCGGCGTGCTGTCGTTGGACGCCATGGCGCGCGACATGGCGCGCGAGCGCTCCGGCCTCGAGCCCACCGCGACGGTGCCGATCTCCTTCGAGGTCGTCCAGCGCGTGTGCGGTGCGTTCGACGCGGGTGCGTGCCGGGCCATGGCCGGGGCACCGTGTGCGCCGGCCCCCTGCCCCTATCTCCGCGCCACGCCGAGCGCGACGCCCGTGCCGGCGGCCGGTGCCATCGACCGCAGGACCTTCTCGCTGCAAGGGGTCTTCGCCGCCGCCGTGGCCGGGGTGGCGCTGCTGGGTGCGGGACTGGCCGCAGGCGTCGGTCGGCTCGGGGGGAAGTCGTCGCCCACGGTCACGCCCGTCTCCAGCCCGACGACGACGCCCACGTCGAGCCCGACCACGACGGCAGGGAACACCGGGACCACCGGGACCGCCGGGCCGAGCACCACGGCGGCGAGAGAGCCAGCCGGGACCCGCATCGCCTCGGCGAGCTCGGTGCCGGTCGGGGGCTCGGCCACCTTTCAGGACCCGAAGTCAGGGGACCCGGCTGTGGTGGTCCAGCCCGAGGCCGGGACGTTCGTGGCCTTCGACGCGGTGTGTCCGCACGAGGGGTGCATCGTGGCCTACTCGCCTCCGGCCAGCCGGTTCATCTGCCCCTGCCACGGCTCGCAGTTCAACGGGCGCACCGGAGCGGTGGTGAACGGCCCCGCCACCAGAGGTCTGGGGAGGATCCCGGTGAAGGAGGGCCCCGACGGCGAGCTGTTCGCGACCTGACGTGTAGGCACTGACGCCGTGCACAATCAGTTGATGACGCGGCGCAATCCGTCGGGGACGAAGTCCGGTGCCACCATCAGCCGGATGCGCATGACCTCGTCGCAGTGCGCGCACCGTGTGCCACGCGGTGTGATGCGACAAGCCATGACACCGGCGAGGTGTGGCATGTCGTAGCCGGCACAGGTCTTGCCGTCGAGCTCCTCGGAGCAGTAGGCGATCTCACCGTCGCGATGCAGGACGAGGCAACCGTCGCAGATCAACACCTCACCCCCCACCTCGTCTCCCTGTCGTGTGAGCCCTCCGCGAGTGCCCATTCCCGTCGCCGGGTCCGCCTGTGTGCGAGCGCCTGCCATCGATGCTCCTGTGTCACCTATGGAATCGGCCGGGGCGCGCTCCGGGTCGAACAAGTGACGCACAACGGCCCACACAGGCACACCCGGTGGTCTTGTCATGCACTACGGACGGCGCGCAGGTGACGTTCACGTCGATCCCGCCTCCTGGGTCGAAGCCATCGGCGCGCGGTCACGCCCTGACGGTGGGTGACCTGGGTGCGTCGCCGTGAAGACGAGAGCGGTGCGCTCAGCCCGGTGCCACGGTGAGGGGGGCGAGGGCGACGGGCGTCACGGCGCAGTACGTGCAGGCGTCGCCCTCGATGACGCGGCAGGCGAAGAACCCTCCGCGATGCGGGCGGTCTTCACCCGCGGACTTGCGCCCGGCGGTGTCCTCGGTGCAGTAGGCAACCGTCCCGTCGCGGTGCACTACGACCTGACCGGGGCAACTCTTCATCGTCGTGTATCTCCTTCGTGTCGCTCGAGACGGCATCGGTCCCTGGCGACGCCCCCCAACTCCGGCACCACGCTCAGCGGGATCTTCTCCTCTCGGATATCGGCGCCGTGCGTGGGTGTCTTGAGGTTTTCGCAACGTTTCCCCAACTCGTGCCCCGAGCAGGGGCGGGCACCGACGGGCACCGGGATTTACCGGAAGTCCCGGGACCCCTGGACGACCGGCGCAGGCCCGAGGTCCAAAGGGGCGATCTTCTCGGCCACGACGCTCACCACCCCGTCGACCCGCTCGATCCGACCCCGGACCACGAGGGCCGGTGCCCCCCGGGCCACGGGCCGCCATCGCTCCCAGGCCCCGGGTGAGCAGATGACGTTGACCATGCCCGTCTCGTCCTCGAGGTTGAGGAACACCGTGCCCTTGGCGCTCTCGGGCCGCTGACGGTGCGTGACGACGCCGCTCACCACCACCTTGCCGTCGGTCTCCGCACCCACCAACCGCCCGGCGGGGATCACCCCCATGGCGTCGAGGCGGCCGCGGGCGAGCTCCATCGCCGTCGCCCCGACGGTGAGGCCGGTGGCCCACATGTCGGCTTCCACCTCCTCGAGCGGTGAGAGGTCGGCCAGCGGCGGCGCGTCCTCCCCCGACACGAGCCCCGGCAGTCGGTCCGACGTGCCGTGCGCCAGCGCCCCCGCCGCCCACAGCGTCGGTCGCCTGCCCCGTATCTCGGCGGCGCCGTCCCGTGGTGGCAACCCCTCGAGCGCACCCGCGGTGGCGAGCGCCTCGAGATGGGGCCGACCCGTCCCGGTCCGGCGCACCAGGTCCTCCACCGACGAGTAGGGGCCGCTCTCGCCGATGCGCTGCGCTACGGCCTCACCGATCCCGCGCACCGAGGTGAGCCCCAACCGCACCGCGGGTTGACGATCGGGGGCTCCCGTGGTGCGCACCCCGCCCACCGCGGACTCGTCGAGCCCCCATGCCGCGGCGGGCTCGTCGAGCCCCCATGCCGCGGACTCGTCGAGCCCCCATTCCAAGGTGGCTCCCACACCCGACACGTCGACGTGCGGGCGTCGCACCGTGACGCCGTGGCGCCGGGCGTCGGCCACCAACGACTGCGGTGACCAGAATCCCATGGGCTGCGCGTTGAGCAGACCGGCGCAGAACGCGGCGGGGTAGTGCATCTTGAGCCATGCGCTGGAGTACACGAGGTACGCGAACGACACGGCGTGGCTCTCGGGGAAGCCGAAGTTGGCGAAGGCGGCCAGCTTGTCCACGATCTCCTGTGCCACGGTGCCCGTGATCCCCCGCTCGGCCATGCCGGCGAAGAGCCGTTCGGACAGGCGCGCCATGCGCGCCCCGGAGCGTTTGGCGCTCATGGCCTGGCGCAGTTCGTCGGCCTCGGCGGGGGTGAACCCGGCCGCGTCGATGGCGATGTGCATGAGCTGCTCCTGGAACAGGGGCACCCCCAGCGTCTTCTTGAGCGCTCCCTCGAGCAGCGGGTGGGGCGGGTCGGGGGCCTCGAGCCCCTGGCGTCGGCGGATGTAGGGGTGCACCGACCCTCCCTGGATGGGACCGGGCCGGATGATCGCCACCTCGATCACGAGATCGGCGAAGCAGCGCGGCCGGATGCGGGGGAGCGTGGCCATCTGGGCCCGGCTCTCCACCTGGAACACCCCCACGGTGTCGGCCCGGCTCAGCATGTCGTAGACGGCGTCCTCCTGCTCCACCATGGCCAGGTCGATGTCCGTGCCGTGCGCGGCGCGGATCAGGTCGACGGTGAGGTGCACCGCCTCGAGCATGCCCAGCCCGAGCAGGTCGAACTTGACGAGGCCGGCGGCCGCGCAGTCGTCCTTGTCCCACTGCAGCGCGCTGCGCCCCGGATGGCGCGCCCATTCCACCGGGCACACCTCGACGACGGGTCGGTCGCACAGCACCATCCCGCCCGAATGCAGACCGAGGTGCCGGGGGAAGTCGAGGATGTCGTGGGCGAGCTGTCCGACGAGCGGTGGCAGCGGGCCGCCGCGGTCGAGCGGCTCACCGCGGTCGACGGCTTTCGCCCACGCGTCCACCTCCTCGGGGCTGTGGCCCAGGGCCTTGCCCACGTCGCGGATGGCGGAGCGGGCGCGATAGGTGATGACGTTGGCGACCTGTGCCGCGCAATGGCGGCCGTACCGCTCGTAGACGTAGGTGATGACCTCTTCGCGCCGACCCGACTCGATGTCGACATCGATGTCGGGCGGCCCGTCGCGCTCGGGCGAGAGGAACCGCTCGAACAACAACCCCAGGGCCACGGGGTCGGCCCGGGTGATGCCGAGCGCGAAACACACCGCGGAGTTGGCGGCCGAGCCCCGGCCCTGGCAGTAGATGTCCCGGCGCCGACAGAACTCCACGATGTCCCACACGATGAGGAAGTACCCGGCGTACCCGAGCGCACCGATCACCTCGAGCTCGTGGTCGAGCTGGGCCCACGCACCGGTCACCCGCTCCCTCGTCGGCGTGCCCGTAGCGGGCCTCCGCCCCGCGCCGCACCAGCTCCACCAGCCAGCTGTGCTCGCTGTGGCCGGCGGGCACGTCGCAGTCGGGGAGGCCCGGGGCCACCAGGTGGAGGTCGAAGGCGCACGCCCGACCGATCTCGGCCGCCCGGGCGACCGCGCCGGGCCACCGGGCGAAGCGCCGGTCCTGCTCGGCCCCCGAGCGCAGGTGGGCGGTGGCCGCGCCGGGCAGCCAGCCGTCGAGCTCGGCCAGTGGTTGCCGGGCCCGGATGGCGGCCAGGGTGGTGGCCAGGGGGCGCCGGGCCGCGGTGGCGTAGTGGACGTTGTTGGTCGCCACCATGTCCAGGTTCCGGGTGACGGCGAGATGGGCGAGGGCGTCGTTGCGGGCGGTGTCGAGCGGATCGCCGTGGTCCCACAGCTCCACCACCACGTCCTCGGCGCCGAAGGCCTCCACGAGCCGATCGAGCTCGTGACCCGCCGCGGCCGGGCCGGCGGTGGTGAGGGCGGCGGGGACCGCGCCCTTCCGACACCCCGTCAGGACGACCCAGTGCCCGCCGCGGCCGTCCCCACGGTGGTGGCGGGCCAGGTCCTCGAGGGTGCACGTCGGCCGGCCCTTCTCCCCGCCGGCGAGGTGGGCCTCGGTGATGGCCCGGCTCAGGCGGGCATACCCCTCGGGGTCGCGGGCCAGGACCACCAGGTGCGTGCCGAGCGGGTCGGGACCGCCGGTGCGGCTCTGGGCCCGCCCGTCTTCGACCAGGGTGAGCTCGGACGCCGAACACCGACGCCACCCCGAGGGCCCGAGCCGTCTCGGCGAACCGCACCACCCCGTACAGGCCGTCGTGGTCGGTGAGGGCGAGAGCGTCGAGGCCCAGCCGGGCCGCCTCGGACACGAGCTCCTCGGGGTGCGACGCGCCGTCGAGGAAGCTGAAGTTGGAATGGCAGTGGAGCTCCGCGTAGGGGACGGTCATGGTGCGCGGCGGTCAGTCGTAGGTGGCTTCCAGCCACCAGCCCCCCCGCTCCCGCGTGAGCAGGTGGGCGGTGTGGGCGGTGACGACCTGCATGCGGGCTTGGCGGCGCCGGCCCCGGACCGACCACCACCGCTCGTCCGACGGCCAGGGCCCCGCCCACCGGGTGACCTCGACCCACGGCCCTCCCGCCACCGACAGCCGACCGGGCGTGGTGGTGGCCATTCCGCCCCCGGTGACGCCCACGGCCCTGCCGCCGACGTCGGTGAGCTGCGCAGACAGAGGTCGGGTGAGGACGACGGCCGGTGCCGGTGGGGGGACCTGTCCCGGCCACGGGCCGTCCTGGTCCCGACCACCCCGTCCCCCCGCACCATGCGCCGCGCCGAGGTCCCCACCGTCTCTGTCGGGCCCGGTCCACGGGACGAACCGGGCGCGTTGCGCCGGCCCCCGCCCACCTTGGAGTCGACCCCTGACCACGGCCTCGGGCCCGAGCAGCTCCTGGACGCCGGCCACCGCCCGGGCCGCCCGGGCATCGGCGTCGGCCGAGTCACCCCAGAAGCTCACCTGGCGCGTCGTCGTCCTCGGGGCGGCATCGGCGTCGGCCGGTCCGGGGCCGGCGGCGGGGAAGAAGAGGCGGAAGCCCGGCGCCTCCCCCTCCGCCCCCCGGGCCACCCGCTGGCAGAGGGCACCCTCCTCACCGAAACGGGCGAGGACCTGGGGGCCGGGCAGTGCCGCGAACCCGCCCAGGGTGCGCACCCCCAGCCGGACGAGCAGATCGGCGAGCTCGGGCCGGTCGAGGACGGCCACCGGCCACGGGCCGAGGAAGGAGGGAGTCCCGCCCGCGGGGACGATCACCGGCCCGCCGTTGCGCGTCGCGGCCCGGGCCGCCAGTACGGCTGCGAACAGGCCGTCGGCCACCCCCACCCCCACGGACCGGCCTCCGTCCATGCCGGCTGTTGCCCCGGCCACCGCCTCGGCCGCCATTGCCCCGGCCACCGCCTCGGCCGCCATTGCCCCGGCCACCGCCTCGGTGGCCATGCCGGCCAGGACCTCGTCTCCCCCGAAATAGCGCGACGGGCCCCGGGTGGGCACGGCGCACACCCCGGGACGCACCGGGTCGACGCGTGTCGCCCACGCCCCCAGGGCCGCCACCACGGCGCCGAACACCCGGGCTTCGCGGCCGTGCTCCTGTTCCTCGAGCAGGCCGGGGCACCAGATGGCGAGCAGCCGCTGCACCGAACTTTCCCCTGCCTCTCTATTACTTGTCTGGTTACTCTGGGTTACTTGTCTGGGTTACTTGTTTGGGTTACTTGTCTGGATTACTTGTGTGAGGACGTGGGGCGGCCACCACCTGTCCGGAGGGGGCCGGGAGCCACAGGCCCACCCGAACGGGCCGGGCGGCGGCCCGCCGGCCGCCGGCCACGACGGCCAGGTGGCGGGCCCGCAGATGGCCGTGACCGGCTTCGACCCCCTCCCACGTCCCGGTCTCCACGGTGAGCTGGACGTCGGCTCCCTCGGGCCACCCCCGGGACCCCAGGACGACGAGCACCCCCCGGCGCTCGCGGGCGCGGGCGGCCAGCCGCCGGGCCACCCCGGGGCGCACCGGCCCGGGCGGTCGGACCAGCACGACGTCCATGCCGTCGAAGAACGTGGCCGCCACCTCGGCCCACAGCGGACCGGGACGAGGGACGAGCACGAGGTGCCCGAGGTCCACCCCGAGCCCGGCCCAGGCCACCATGCCCGGGTCGGCCGTGCCCACCGCCGCACACCACGAGGCGACCGAGGCGGCGGCGAGGAGCGCGACCCCCAGCGAGGTGCCGCCGCCCTCGGCGCCGGGGATGCCATCACCGTTGCCGACGGTCACGACGGCGCCCCGTTGCAGGCCTCCTCGGGGAAAGAGCGGCGCCAGGGCGTCGAGCACCGGCAGGAGCTGGTCCCGGCTCGACGAGGTGGGTCGGGCCCGGGCAGCCACCGTGGCGCTGATGTGCCCCGGTCCCACAGGGCGTTTCCCCTGTTGTGGGGGCATGACCGGGGCCGGGGTGCCGGAGCTGCGGGGGCCCATGAGCGGACACTATCGAACATGTGTTCGATCTTCCACAGAGAAATTCCGACCGGGGCTCCACCGGAAATTCCGACCGTCCCGGGACGGCGCCACCTCGTCCGCGCCCGGTCAGAGACCCCCGAGGCCCATGTCCCGTCCCGTCTCGCGCGCCCGGACCCGGGGTCGCGGACCGGTCCCACCGCCGCGATCGAGCTCGGCCCCGCGTCCCGGCGCGAGCGCCGCAGACCGCCACGGCTCGGTGGCGAACCAGGGCGTGAGCCGTACCCATCCCATCCGGTTGCGCTCGTCCACCACGAGCGCCGCCCCCGTCTCCCCCCGCGCCACGACGTCGACGGGGAGCCGCCGCCGCATCACCGCCGACGTCGTCACCGTCGGCGCCTGCTCGCTGCGCCCCGACCTCGGCCCCCGCACCAACCGCGCCAGCACCGCCCCCACCCCTCCCGGCTCCGTCGCCGGAGCGCTCACCGAGCGCGTGTGCACCTCTTGTTCACCGGCGAGGGCCGAGAGCGCCTCCAACGTGCGCACGTCCCCGATGCCCGGCAGCACCACCGTCGTGCCGAACAGCGACAGGAACCCGTCCGCCGCGCCGCCCCACCGACCCCGGGCCTGGGACAGGTCTTGGAGGCACGCCAACGTGAGAAGTCCCTGGCCAGCGCCCTCGGAGACCATGGCGGGGAGGTCGGGGATGGGGGCGATGTTGGCCACCTCGTCCAGGGCCAGCACGACCGGCGGACGACGGTCGGCCGGAGCCCGGTCCGCGCCGAACTCGGTGGCGGCCCGCCGGTAGGCGGCGGTGCGGACGTCGGTGAGCAGGCCCACCACCAACGGGGCGGTCACCGCCTGGTGCCGGCCCGTCGCACAGATGTAGAGCGTGGCCGACGATGCACAGAAGGCCGCGGCGTCGAAGTCCGGCGCCACCGTCGTGGCCAGTGCCGCCTCGCTGCGGTACGCGCTCAGGACCCCCGAGGCGGTCGACCAGATCCCGCTCTGCTCGCGCTCGTCGGTCGCCGCGATCCCCGCCAACAGGTCGCCGGCCCGGGTGGCGCCGTTACGGTCCAGGACGCCGAGCGCGGTGGCGGCGTTGCGCCGGTCGACCCACGACAGCACCGTGGCGAGGTCCGCCCCGTCGAGCGCCGCGGCGTGCAGCGACGGGGCGAGGAGCGCTTCGGCCCGCTCGGTCCAATGGTCGCCGCCGGGCGCGCCGTCGCGCCCGGTGCCTCCGGGTCGCGCCGCGCCGACGAGGCTCCGGGCCACGAGCAGCGCGTCGTCCCATGTGCGACAGCTCTCCACCGGTGACCACCGCACGCGCTGCACGCCGTCGGGCGCGTCGACGGTGCCGCTCGGGTCGTACAACAGGCACGGTCCGACCGTTCGTCGCGCCGCGGCGGTGGACACGAGCACGTCGGGCTTGGTCGACGTGGACACGACCGCACCGGTCGCACCGAGCACCGTGGGGACGACGATCGACGACGTCTTGCCCGACCGCGGCGGCCCCAGCACGAGCACCGCCTGCTCGCTTCCCGCCCACGCCGGACCCACGGATCCCGCACCCAGGTACACGCCGGCGCGTGCAGCACCGACAGTGGCGCGAATGGCGGTCAGCGACCCTGCGCCACCGCTTTCGTCACCGCGCTCGTGCCTGGCGTGCCCAGCGCCCGTAGGCGTGCCATCGTCACGCTCCGATGTGGGCAAAAACGATTCGCGTCGCGAAACGTTGGCACGCGACGGCGTGTTCACACCGTCTCCGGACGAAAGCTCGGCACGCCGTTTCGCACTCGCAGCGTCCCGGGGATCCCCAGCAGCGCGTACGGATCGGCGGTGTCGGTGACACCCCGACCGGGTTCCACGTGCAACTTTTTCAGCGCCACGATCCGCCCGATGTGCGGACCCAACGTGACCGTCACCTCGATGCGCAACTCTCCGTCGTCGCCGACGTCGGCGTCGACCACGATGACGTCGTAGACATCGTCGGGGAGTGGTGTCATGGTGAAAAATCCTTGCAAATACGGCGTTTCCCGTCCATAGGCAACCGCGCACGACCTTCGTGGCCGCACCGTCGACCGGTGTCGCGACCACATGCGTGACGGCGCGCGGCGCGGTGTTTCCTTGCCGACGACCTCGCGCGCGACCTCGCGCGTCTGCGCGCTCCGCGTGGCGCGCGATCACGCAAATGCTTGCTTTTGTCGCGAAAACCTTCTTTGATTAGTGAGATTGCATTTCCCGGAGGAGGTGCGGTGAACAAGTCGGGACTGATCGACGCGGTCAGCAAGACGACGTCGTTGGCGAAGCGCGATGCCGAGGAAGCGGTGAACGCGCTCGTCCATGTGGTCTCGAAAGAGGTTCGATCGGGTCGTCGAGTGGTGGTTGCAGGTTTTGGCAGCTTCAATCCCACGCACCGTGGTGCTCGCATGGGGCGCAATCCACGGACAGGGGAGCCGGTGAGCATCTCGGCGTCCCGAGGTGTGCGCTTCGCCGCCAGCGGGATGCTGAAGGACATCCTCAACGGCAAGGCGTCACCCCCGGTGTTGAAGGTGTCGCCGTCCCCGGCGAAGAAGTCGTCCAAGGCGACGACGAAGAAGGCGGCACCGACCAGGCCGGCGGCGAGGGTCGCGGCGAAGAAGGCCACAACCAGGACAACGAAGCGAGTCGCCACCAAGTCCACCAAGAACTCGACCCGGAAGGCGGTCACAACCCCCGCCCGACGGGCAACGAAAAAGGTCGTCGGGCGCGCCCCGGTCAGAAAGACGACGCGCGCCCCGGCGAGGAAAGCAGCAAAGAAATCGGCCAGAAAGGCCGCCGGACGAGCTCCGGCGAGGAAAGCAATAAAGCGATCGGCCAAGAAGGCCGTTAGGAGGGCGTAAAGCATGGCAGTCAAGCGGGCAAGAAAGACCGCAAAGCGGGCGCCGGCACGGAAAGCCGCCAAGCGGACCACGGCTCGGAAGACCGTGAAGCGGGCTCCGGCACGGAAGGCCGCCAAGCGGACCACCAAGAAGCGGGCAACCGCCAAGAAGGCCACCAAGCGGGCTCCGGCCCGGAAGGCGGTCAAGAAGCGGGCGCCGGCACGCAAGGCTGCGAAGAAGCGGGCTCCGGCTCGCAAGGCCGTCAAGAAGCGCGCTCCGGCACGCAAGGCCGCCAAGCGGACCACGAAGAAGCGGGTCGTCAAGAAGGCCGCCAAGAAGCGCGCACCGGCTCGCAAGGCGACCAAGAAGCGCGCTCCGGCACGCAAGGCCGCCAAGAAGCGGGCTCCGGCTCGCAAGGCGACCAAGCGTCGTGTCACCAAGAAGGTGGCCGCGTCGCCCAAGAGGACCGCTGCTCGCCGCGTGACGCGTCGGGCCCCGGCTCGCCGGCGGACCGCCAAGTAGGCACGACAACCGTCCGGCCGGGTTCCCCGGCGGTCGGGTCGGTCCCCCTCGGGCTTGTGGCCCGGACCGGGACACGACGAGACAGGACACAGCATGACGCGACAGAGGGGCCCTGCGGGGTCCCTCTGTCGCGTGTGTCGGGCCGGCGGACCCTCAGCTCGGCCCGGCCGGCCCCAGACCGGCGGGGATGTCACCGGGCACGTCGACGTCCCAGGTGAGCTCGGGATCCCGCACCACGCGCCACGCCAGGTCGAGGCGCTGCGCCTCGGCCCGGTGCCGGGCGAAGGACCCGGGGCCGTAGTGGAACCGGAAGCCCGCGCCGGTGGGCACGCACACCACGTTCGTGCCGTCGTCGCGGCGATCGGGCACGAGGGTCACGCCCTCGAACCCCGCCAGTTGCGCCACCTTCTGGGCGAAGGGCAGATCGGCGTGCACGACGAGCACCTCGGTGGCGCCGGCCGCCCCGAGACGCTCGACGCCGGCCTCCACCGCCCCGTTGAGCCCCCGTCCGGGCTCGGGGAGCACCATGGCGTCATGCAGCAGCGCCCAGCTCGCCACATCGGGGTCGTCGCACACCACCGCCACCGGTAACGGCCGAGCCGCGGCCAGGACGCGGGTCGCCATGACCCGGGCCAGGTTCTCTCGCCCGGCCGCGTCGAGCGTGGGGGCGAGGCGCGCCTTGGCCTCGCCGAACGCCTTTACGGGGACGAGCACCACGCAGCCGGTCAGAGGGGGCAGGCGCACCGGCGCTGCGGTCACCGGGCCAGTGTACGGGTGCGGGTTCGCGCCGGTTCGCGCCGGTTGGCGTCGGTGCGCTCCGGTTCGCTCCGGTTCGCTCCGGTTCGGGACGGGACCACGCCGTAGGGTTTGGGTCATGCTCGACAAGGTGGCCGTCATCGGCGCGGGTTCATGGGGCACGACCGTCGCCGCACTGGCCGCCTCCTCGGCTCCGACGGTGCTGTGGGCGCGCCGACCGGATCTGGCCCGACAGATCGACGAGTCCCGCGAGAACCCCGACTACCTCCCCGGCGTCGTCCTCCCCGACACCCTGTCCGCCACGGCGTCGCTGGCCGAGGCCGTCACCGGGAGCGCCCTCGTCGTGATGGCCGTGCCGTCGCACGGGTTCCGTACCGTGCTGCGCGACCTCGTGGACGACATGGTGCCCGGCACACCGGTGCTGTCGCTGGCCAAGGGGCTCGAGCAAGGCACCCATCTGCGGATGACCGAGGTCATCGCACAAGAGGCCCCTGGTCACCTCGCGGGTGTGCTCACGGGACCGAACCTGGCGCGCGAGATCGCGGCGGGCCAGCCCGCCGCGACGGTGGTGGCCATGACCGACGAGCCCATGGCCCGACAGGTCCAGGAGGTGCTGCGCTCCCCGACGTTCCGGGTCTACACGAACCCCGACGTCGTGGGGTGCGAGATGGCGGGGGCCACCAAGAACGTCCTCGCCATCGCGGCGGGCATCTTGCAGGGTCTCGGCCTGGGCGACTCCTCGTTGGCGGCTCTCGTCACACGCGGCCTGGCCGAGCTGGGACGGTTGGGCGTGGCGCTCGGGGGCGACCGCATGACGATCGCGGGCTTGGCCGGCGTGGGTGACCTCGTGGCCACCTGCACCAGCGCGCTGAGCCGGAACCGCATGGTGGGCGAGCAGTTGGGCCGGGGTCGGTCGCTCGACGAGATCATGGCCGACATGCGCATGGTGGCCGAGGGCGTGAAGTCGGCCCGCCCGCTGTTGGAGCTGGCGGCCGCCCACGGTGTGGAGATGCCCATCGGCGAGCAGGTGGCCGCGGTCCTCGACGGCGCCACCTCGCCGTCCGACGCCATCCTCACCCTCATGGCGCGCTCGGCCAAGCCGGAGTTCGACGGGCTCGAACCGTGAGCCCCGAGCTCGCCTCGTCGGCGCACACCGAAGCCCTGGAGCGGGTGCGGGCATTCCTCGCGCGCCCATGACACCCCCGACGACGAGATCGCCGAAGCCGAGGCGCGCGACGTCCTCGACCTGCTCGTGGCGGACAGGCTGCTCCTCCCGGCGGAGCGCCGCTACACCCAGGTCGAGGTGGCCTCGATGACGGGGATGGACCTCGACCTGGCCCGCCGCTTCTGGCGCGCCCTGGGATTTCCCGACGTCCCCCTCGACGAGCGCATGTTCACCGAGCTCGACATCGAGGCGCTCGTGATCCTGCGTTCGATGATGGAGCTCGGCGTGGCCGACGTCGACACGAGCCTCCAGTTCGCCCGCGTCATCGGGTCCTCGATGGCGCGCATCGCCGAGGCGGAGGTGTCACCCACGGTGCGGGGGATGGGCCTCGCCCCGGGATCGGGGGACACCGTCGAGGCGGCGGACCGATTCGCCCAGCTGGCCGACCACTCGCTCCCCGCCATCGCGCGCCTGCTCGAGTTCGTGTGGCGCCGGCACGTGCAGGCGGCGGTGCGCCGGGCCATGTCGCTCCGCAGCCGGAGCGACAGCGGCGCCCTGCCGATCCTGGCGGTGGGCTTCGCCGACATGGTGGGGTTCACCACGCTCAGTCAGCAGCTCTCCGAGGAGGAGCTCGCCGCGGTCGTGGCGCGCTTCGAGGAGGTCGCCCACGACACGGTGACCGCGGGCGGCGGCCGCGTCGTGAAGATGATCGGCGACGAGGCCATGTTCGTGGTCGACTCCGCCCTCGACGCGGCCCGCATCGGTCTCGCCCTGGCCGAGGCCTACGCCGGTGACGAGCTCCTTTCCGACGTCCGCGTGGCGTTGGCGCTGGGCCCGGTCCTCGTCCAGGACGGTGACTTCTACGGCCCGGTCGTCAACCTCGCCAGTCGCGTCGTCAACATGGCCGCGCCGGGGGCGGTCATCGCCACCGACGAGTTCCACCGCGCCCTGTCCCACGCCGGCGCGCCGGGCGAGGCGAGCGCAGGTGAGTTCGAGTTCGGGCCGCTGCGCCCGCGCCGGGTGAAGGACGTCGGCCGAATACAGCTGTGGGTGGTGCACCGGCCCGGCACCGAGCCTGTCGCACTCGACCGCCGACTCGGTGGCCGATGGGAACGACTGGCCGAGGTGCTCGAGGATCTCGACGAGCTGCGGGAGAAGGGCGAGCGCCTGATCGCCGGCGCCCGCTCAGCCGGCGGAGCGGAAGGTCGCGATCCCGAAGGGCCGGAGCTCGACTGAGCCGTCGACGGGCTCGAGCGTGCGCCCGCGCAGATCGACGAGCCAGCCCGACCGGGCTCCGAACGACACCGTGGTCGGGTGGTCGGTCGGGTTGAACACGCGCACCTCGAGCATCCCGGCCTGGCGGCGTACGGCGGAGACCTCGGCCCCCTCCACGTCGAGCTCGCTGCCCGAGGCGGGCCGCCATCCGCCCCCCGGCGCGTAGACCACGTCGAGATCGACGAAGGCGTCGTCGACCATGGCGTACGGGTCGTCGCAGGCGAGGCACAGCGCGTAGCGCGCCTCGATGGTCCGCCCCCGCAGCTGCAAGCCCTCGACGGGGGTGAGGGGACCCGCCGGCAGGGGCCGGTACGCCATGCCGAGGCGCGACAGCATCCCCGTCGAGCGCAGCAGCGTGAGCGCCAGGGTCCGGGCCCGGCGAGACGACTGCTCTGTGTCGATGTCCACCAGCTCGTACTCGAGGAGCCCCTCGTGGGCGACGGTGAGCCCGCCGGCGGACACGAACCGCCGGGAGGGAAACGTGGGGAGCCCGAACTCGTCGGGCCGTCCCTCGGCGTCGAGCCCGCGCTGCACCACGGCGAACGCACACTCGGCTTCGGAGCCCTCGGCCGGCTCGGGCAACGGCAGGTGCACCCGCACCCGGTGGTCCGACGCCGGGTTCACGAACCGCGTCGTCACCCGGACGACGCGCTCGTCGGCGCGCACCTCGACGTCGGTGGTGACCTCGACCCCCACCTCACCCGTGCGCGACCGGGTCACCCCGTCGACGTAGTCGGGCCAGGTGTAGTGCGCCGCCATGCTGATCACCGCCCGCACCGGGCCGCGCTCGACCACCGTGATGGCCACGGTGTCGGGGCTGTCGACGATCCGGTCGCCGGCGGGCGGGGAGTAGTTGTAGGAGTCGCCGTGGTCCCCGCCGTCCACGAGACGCCCGAAGCCGCGCACCCCGTCGACCGCGAACGTCCCGTCGTTGGCGTCGAAGGCCACCGTCACGAGCCCGTTGGTCATACGCAGGGCACCGGCCGGGTCGCCGGGCTCCTCCACCACGACCGGGTGCACCGGCTCCACCAGCTGCAGCTGCTTCCACCCGAACCCTGGCACGTCGACCACTCGGCCGAGCACGCGCCGCACCGGTGGTTGGTCGATCTTGATGCGCACGATCGAGTCGGGCCTGGCCCCGAGGCGCGTGTAGAGGTCCTGCTTGATCGAGGCGATGGGGACGTCGAAGCGCTCCTCGCTCCCGAAGGCGATGGTGATGTCGATCCCCGAGGCGTCCTCCTCCACCGTCACGCCCTGGATCCACGTGTGGGTGTCGACCTGGCTGCCGTTGGGCAGCATGCCCAGGATGGTCCGCACCGTCGCCGCGTCGAGGGTGAGCGGGCCCAGCCCCCGGGGGATGCCGAAGGCGCCGGGCTCGTCGGGAAGGGCCTGCCCACCGACAGGGACCTCCTCCCCGGCCACCACGACCTCCACCATGCCGCAGCGCGTCCGGGCCGAGACGTTGGCGACGCTCGGGCCCGCCTCGGCCAGCGACCGGGTCAGCGCCGCCAACGCCTGGCCCGCCAGGCCCTCCGCGATGCGGTAGGCCTCGGCGTAGCGCACCAGCACGGCGTCGACGACCTCGTCGACCGAGCACGCACACGACGAGTCGTGCGCGGCGTTGCGCACCATCTCGCGCCACGCCAGGTCGAGGAGGCGGGCCGGGAATTGCTCCGGCGCCAGGTACAGCGCGCACAGCGGCTCGGCCACGCGCTCCAGGGCCCGCTCGGCGCGCGCCGCGGCGTGTTTCACGTCCACCCGGTTCGACGCCACGCCCATGAGGACGTTCGCCCTCGCCCCGGACCGCAGCTCGCCCTTCCACGTGCGCAGGCCGCCGACCGGCGCCCCGGCCAGGTACTCAGCGCAGCGTCGTGACCTCGAGGACGTAGTCGTCTTGGAGCTCGTTGGCCTCTGCCACCACCCGTCCCAGCCAGGGCTGGGGCTCTTGGTGGTCCGTGCCGTTCATGAAGAGCATCCCGTCCAGCAGGAAGTCGCCGATCTCCTTCTCGTGGTCCGCCACCCGCCGCACGAGCGCCTTGGCGTCGTCGGGGATCGACGCCCCGTTGCCATAGCCGGTCGGCAGGTACTCGGCCCGCACCGACGACCCGTCGGGTGCCTCCCACACGAAGCCGCTCTTGTCGATGACCGAGGGCACGCCGCGCCACACCACCGCGTGCTCGAACCCCGCCAGCGCCAGGATCTGGGGCATCTGCGCGATGTGGCCGAACATGTCGGGCAGGTAGCCGACCTCCATGGCCCCACCGAACGCCGCCCCCCGCAGCAACCCGCTCTGGAGGTCCCGGATGATGGTCTCCCCCGAGACGAGGAACTCGTCCATCAGGATGTACCACGGGCCCATCGACAGCCGTCCCGCCGCCGCCAGGGCGCGGATCCGCTCCTCGTTCTCGGGCCGCACCTCGAGGTAGTCGTCGATCACCGCCATCTGCCCGTCGAGGAGGAACCGGGCGTAGGACGGGTCGTGCTCGAGCAGCGCGATGAGCCCGTCCAACATCGTCACGAGCCGCAGCCGGAAGCTCTGGTACGGCTCGTACCACTCGCGGTCCCAGTGGGTGTGGGGGACGATCGCGACCCGCCGTTGGCCCTCGTGAACTGCTGAAACGTCCGTACCAGGAGTACCCATCACCCTGCCTCGATCCTCGTCCCGTCCGCCGCCGGCCCCATCGATGCCAATCAGTATGGCGGTACCGATCGTATGCACCCGGTCCCGGTTCCGGCGCAGCGTTCTCGGGGCCGGGACGGCGACGGGCGCTACCGTGGTGCGCCGTGGACCCGCGGCCCTGGCGCGACCATCTGCGCGCCGGTGCCGACCTCCGGGTCGAGGACCTGACCGTTCGTCGGAGCCTGCCGCGCGCCTGGGCCGAGACGTGGGCCGCGGCGCCGGCCGCACCGCTTCTCCTCGACACGTCGCCTGCCGGCGCCCCGGGTGCCACCGCTCCCCGGTGGACCGGTGCCGCCGAGCTCGACGAGACGACGCGGGCCCGGGCCCGGTCGCTGGCGGACCTGGGCCTCGGCCGTGGCGACCGCGTGTTGTGGAGCACGGGGTCGTCGGTGCCCGCCGCGGTGAGCAACATCGCCGCCCTGCGCGCCGGCCTGGTGGTCGTCCCGGTGAACGCCGCCTACACCGAACGCGAGCTCGCGCACGTCGTCAGCGACGTCCGGCCCGCGGCTGCGATCGTGGACGACCCCGCCCGCGCCGTCGTCGTGGCGCGCGCCGCGGCGGGACGGGACATCGTCGTCGTCACCCCCGAGCTCGATGTGATGGAGGGCGCCGTGCCATCGGACCGCGCCAAGTCGTCGGAGCGCGGCGCGACAGGGCCCGGGTCGATCGTGCTCGACGACGCGGCACCCGATGACGTCGCGCTGATCGCCTACACGTCGGGGACCACCGGCGCCCCCAAAGGTGCGGTGCTCACCCACGCCAATCTGCTCGCCAACAGCGAGTCGATCGCCCGCACATGGCGATGGAGCGCCGAGGACCGCCTGGTCCACGCTCTGCCCATCTTCCACGGGCACGGGCTGTGCGTGGCGTTGTACACGTCACTGCTCGTCGGGTCGTCGGTGGTGCTCCTACCCCGCTTCGACGTCGACGCCGTGCTCGACGCCGCCGCCGAACACCGGGCCACGATGTTCTTCGGTGTCCCCACCATGTACCACCGTCTCGCCGCTTCGAGCCGGGTGGGGGAGTTGGCGCGCCTGCGGTTGGCGGTGTCGGGATCGGCACCACTGAGTGCCGAGTTGCACCGCGCCATCGCCGCCTCGGCCCGCACCGAGGTCCTCGAGCGCTACGGGATGACCGAGACCCTCATGACGCTCTCCAATCCCTACGACGGCGAGCGTCGGCCCGGCACGGTCGGGTTCCCGTTCCCCGGCGTCGAGGCCAGGGTCCACGACGACGGCGCTCTACTGGTGCGAGGGCCCACCGTGTTCGCGGGCTACTGGGAACGGCCCGCGGCCACGGCGGAGAGCTTCGACGACGGTTGGTTCCGCACCGGCGACCTCGGCGTGGTCGAGGACGGCTACGTCCGCCTGCTGGGTCGCTCCACCGACCTCATCATCTCCGGTGGCTACAACGTCTACCCCGCCGAGGTGGAGGACGTGCTGCTCGGGCACCCGTCGGTGGCCGAGGTGGCGGTCACCGGCGTGCCGTCGGACGAATGGGGTGAAACCGTCTGTGCCTGGGTGGTGCCCGACGGCATGGCGTCGCCCGACCTCGACACGCTGCTCGGGTACGCGGCACAGCACCTCGCCCCCTACAAGCGCCCGCGCCACGTGCGGTTCGTCGAGTCGCTGCCCCGCAACGCGATGGGAAAGGTCCGGCGCTCGGAGTTGCGGTGACGGCCGCCGAGCGTCACGGCGGCGTCGAGGTCTCGGCGTCGATCCACGCCAGGTACTCGGGGTCCCCGTCTTCGATGGCGAGCGCGACGATCTCGGGGGTGGTGTAGCTGTGCGCGCCGCGCAACGCGTCGCGCAAGGCCTCGAGCGTGGCGGCCGAGGTCTTGAACGTGCACACCCACTCCTCCGCGTGCTCCACGCGGTCCTGCCACCGGTAGACCGACGTGATCGGTCCCGACACCTGCCCGCACGCGGCGAGGCGTTGGTCGACGGCCACCGAGGCCAAGCGCGTGGCGTCCTCCTTGGTGGCCGTGGTGGTGGTGACGAGGTAGTGCGCTGCCATGCGACCCACGATGGCACGGACGCGGGCCCGCATCGAGTCGAGACCCCGGCGCCCGAGCGGGACGTCGAGGTCGTCGAGGCCTCGGGTCGCGGGGAGCAGGTCGCGGGGAGCAGGTCGCGGGGAGTGGGTCGCGGGTCGCGGGGACCGTGGGGTAGCGTGCCCGCATGACGACCTTCCTCATGCTCTCGACGCTCGGACCCGAGGGGATGGCGACGCTGCGGCAGAATCCCCAACGCTTGAAGGAGGTCAACACCGAGGTCGAGGCCATGGGCGCGCACGTGGTGGCACAGTGGGCGCTGCTCGGTCAGTACGACTTCGCCACCATTCTCGAGGCTCCCGACGAGAAGGTCGTGACGCGTGTGGCCGTGGCGCTGGGCGCGCGGGGCACGCTCAAGACCAAGACGCTCATCGCCGTGCCCATCGATGAGTTCATCGAGACCGTCGGCACGCCCTGATCGGCGCGCCGGGCGCCACGCGGCCCGTTGTCAGGGTCGGGCGGCCGACACGGTGCGCGCTACTGCCCTCAATACCACCACAGGCCCTGCTTGCGACGCTCCGACCGGATGTCCTCGCTCGGGAAGATGTCGGGCAGGACGCTGTTGTCCGAGAGGCGGCGCACGCGGTATCCGCCCTGCACCCGTTCGGCCACCTCGAAGCCGTGGCTCCAGGAGCCGACGAAACGATTGCGCACGTCGACCGGAGTGCCCTCGGGCAGTTGCGTGTCGGGCATGTCGGTGGCGACGTCCATCAGGCCGTTGGTCATAGGGTGACCTCCTGTCATGCCCCGAACGCCTCCCATGATGGGCGCTGCGACCCCGCACCACAAGGGGTCCCTGCACAACAAGTGGCCAATGTGGCTGGACCAGGGGTGACGGCGTGACTCCTCGACGGTCCCGGCGCGTCGGGGGCCGACGTCGGGCCGTGCCGGCCCGACCGGGGCTGGTGCACGAACGCAGTTTGTGGGGGGCCGGCCACCGCATGGTCGCGGGCGTGGACGAGGTCGGTCGCGGCGCCTGGGCCGGGCCCTTGAGCGTGGGGGTGGTGGTGCTGTCCGAATCACCACGGCGGATCCCGACGGGTCTGCGCGACTCCAAGCAGCTGACCGAGGACAACAGAGAGGCCATGTTCGACCGCGTCGCCGCGTGGTGCTCGGGGTGGGCCGTCGGCCACGCCGGTCCAGACGAGTGCGATCGGCTGGGCATGACCGCATCGTTGCGGTTGGCCACGCGCCGGGCCCTCGACCAGCTCGCACCCGACCTCGTGCCCGACGCCGTGGTCCTCGACGGCACCTTCGACTTCGTGAGCCCGCCGCAGACGCCCCAGCTCTTCGACGCCGAAGGCTCGGTCGAGCCCGACGCGGTGTGCGACGCGCCCGGGACGCGGCCGGGTCCGGTGTGGGCGCCCCCGGTGACGACGGTCATCGGCGGCGACGCCCGCTGCGCCTCGGTGGCCGCCGCCTCGGTGCTGGCCAAGGTCACGAGGGACCGGATCATGCGGGACCACGCCGACTCCTACCCCGCCTTCGACTTCGAGCGGAACAAGGGGTATCCCTCGCCGGCGCACCAACGTGCCCTGTGCGGCTACGGCCTGAGCGCGGTGCACCGGCGGTCGTGGGCGTTCGTCGACTACCTCCCGTGGGAGCTCACCACCTGGCCCGGCGACTACCGGACCCGCGGCTCACGCCTTGACGGCGGGCTCCTTGGGGAGTCCGAGGACGCGCTCGCCGATGATGTTGTGCAGGACCTCGTCGGTCCCTCCGGCGATGCGCATCCCGGGTAGCCCCAGCAGGAACTGCGACCACGCGTAGGTGCCCCACTCCCCGGAGTCGGCCGTGAGCTTGGGGCCGAGCACCGACGACAGGAGATCGGTCATGCGGCGCATGTTCATGGTGAGCGAGAGCTTGGCGATGGACATCTCGGGGCCGGGCATCTGGCCGCTGGCGACCTTGGCCATGGCACGGAGGTTGGTGTAGCTCGCCACCCGGCCGTGGATGAAGATGTCGGCGAGCTGCTGGCGGACCAACGGGTCGTCCGACCTGCCGTGGTGGCGAACCAGCTCGATGAGCCGGGGTGTGCTCAGGTTCCCGTTCCCCGACGACATGCTGCCGCCGCCGATGGCGGCCCGCTCGTTCATGAGCGTGGTGAGCGCCACCGACCAGCCGCCGTTGACGTCGCCCAGGCGGTGTGAGTCGGGCACGCGCACCTCGGTGAAGAACACCTCGTTGAACGACGCCCCGCCGGTCATCTGGCGCAGCGGCCTGATCTCGACCCCCGGGGCGCGCATGTCCACGACGAACCCGGTCAGGCCCTTGTGTTTGGGCGCGTCGGGATCGGTCCGACAGATGATCTCGCCGATGTCGGACAGGTGCGCGCCGGAGGTCCACACCTTCTGCCCCGTCACCAACCACTCGTCACCGTCTCTGACCGCCTTGGTCTGCACACCGGCCAGGTCGCTGCCCGCGCCGGGCTCGGAGAAGAGCTGACAGGCGACGATGTCGCCGCGCCACAGTGCGCGCAGGTAGAGGTCCTTCACCTCGTCGGTGGCGTGGGCCAGGATCGTGGGCGCCACCATGCCGAGGCCGATGCCGTAGGCGGTCATGGGCGGCGTGTCGAAGCGGGCCTCGAGGCTGTCGTAGAGCCGCTGGTGATCGCGCGTCAGCCCCCGACCGCCGTAGGCGACGGGCCCCGCGATCCAGCTGAAGCCGGCGTCGAACCGCAGCTGCGCCCAGGCCCGCGCCGCGGTGAGCTCGGCCTCCTCTTCCTCCAGCGTGCGCTCGGGTAGGAGCGACACCTGGTCGGAGCCTTCGCCCCACCCCTGCTCCGACTCGACGCGGGGCTCGGTGTTGGCCTCGAGGAACCCCAGCGCGTCGCGCTCGAAGTCCTGTTCGGTGATGGTGTCGACCATTGGGCTCACTTTCCCGTCGTTGCTACCCTCCGAGGCCCCGTCACGACGCTGAGCCGCAGCCTGGATGGGCGTCCCAGCGTACCGACCGTCCAGGAAAGGCCGCCAAACCGGCCTGATCAGGCAATCGGTGCGGTAGAACTGCCGGTGATGGCCTACGTGCTTGCCGTCATTGGCGGCATTTGCCAACGCCTTGACCAGCGTCCTGCAGAGGATGGGCGTCGAGACCGCGCCCGCGGACACGAACCTCAAGCTGAGCCTGATCGCCTACGCGGTGCGTCGGACTGTGTGGATCGCCGGGTTCGTGGTGTTGATCGGCGCGTTCGTCTTGCAATTCGCCGCCTTGCACTTCGGGCACCTGACCACCGTCCAGCCCATCTTGACCCTGGAGCTGCCCTTCCTCATCGCCATTCTGGGTGTGTGGTTCCGGCTGCCGTTGACGTGGCGCGAATGGGCGGGGGCCAGCGCGGCCGCCTGTGGGTTGGCCTCCTTCTTGGTGCTGGCCGCGCCGGGCGGCGGCAACGAGACCCCCGACCTCGAGGACTGGGGGATCGTGACGTTCGCTGTCATCGCGGGGTGCTCGATCGCCATCCTGCTCACCCGGTTCGGGTCTCCGGCGTGGAAGGCCGCGTGGTTCGGCACCGCCGGGGCCATCGCCTTCGCCTTCACCGCGGCGCTGATCAAGACGATGAACGACACGATCACCACCGATGGCTGGGGCCACGTGTTCCTCACCTGGTCGCCGTACGCCTTGGCCCTCTCGGGCCTGATCGGGGTGTTCCTGGCCCAGAACGCCTTCCACGTCGGCCCGGTCACCGCGTCGCAGTCCGCTCTCGTGATCGTGGACCCGCTCGTGTCCATCGCCATCGGGGTCGGGTTGTTCGGCGACCAGCTCCAGACCGGAGGAGGACGGCTCGTCGGTGAGATCCTGGCCATGATGGTCCTCTTGGCCGGCGTGTTCTCGCTCACGCGCTCCCCGCTCGTCGTGCACGTGAAGAGCGAGGACGGTGCGGACACCCACCTGCTCAGCGGCCGGCGCACCATCGGGCCGAGCACGGCGAGGGAGGCGGGGTGAGCGCCCGGCGGGCCCGGCCGGCCCAGAGCACCCCGGGCGCGTCGGCCTCGGCCGTGCACCATGCACCCGCGTTGCCGGCCACGGCCCCCGGCGCCTACGACCCCTGGGCGACGGCCCTGGGGCGCATCGACGACGCGGCGACGCTGGCTGGCCTCGACCCCGATGTCCACCGGCTGCTGCAACTGCCGGACCGGGTGCTCGAGGTGGCGGTGCCCATCCGCATGGACGACGGTCACGTCGAGGTCTTCCTGGGTTGGCGGATCCATCACAACACCGCCCGGGGCCCGGCCAAGGGGGGGATCAGGTTCCACCCCGACCTCAACGCGGCCGAGGTCGCGGCGCTGGCGGCGGACATGACGCTCAAGACGGCGGTGGTCAACATCCCGTTCGGAGGCGGCAAGGGCGGTGTGCGCTGTGATCCCCGCCAATTGTCGGTGGGGGAGCTCGAGCGGCTCACCCGCCGGTACACGTTCCAGATCGCGCCCATGCTCGGGCCCGACCGCGACATCCCCGCCCCCGACGTGAACACCGACGAGCGCGTCATGGCGTGGCTCCTCGACACCCTCGGCATGATCCAAGGCAACCTGCTCCCCGAGGTCGTGACGGGCAAGCCCCTGGCCGTGGGGGGGATGCGCCTGCACACCGGGGCCACCGCATCAGGAGTCGTGCGGTGCGTGCGGGCCGTCTTCGCTGCTCTCGACATGCCTGTGGCCGGGGCCAGAGCCGTGGTCCAGGGGTTCGGGAAGGTGGGCGGGCCTCTCGCCTTCCTCCTGGCATCGGCCGGCATGCGGGTGGTCGCGGTGGCCGACGTCGGAGGTGCCGTGCACAACCCTGCCGGTCTCGACGTCTCCGAGCTGGCGGACCATGTCTCGAGCGCGGGATCGGTGGCGGGGTTCCAGGGCGGCGACGAGATCGACGCCGCGGAGCTGTGGTCGGTCGACGCCGAGCTGGCGGTGCCCGCCGCACTCGAGGGCGCCATCGACGAGCGCCGCGGCGCGGTCCATGTGCGCCCGCGTCGTGGTGGAAGCGGCCAACGGCCCCACCACCCCCGACGGGGACCGGGTCCTGACCGAGCGGGGTATCGCCGTCGTCCCCGACATCCTGGCCAACGCGGGCGGGGTCACCGCCTCGTACTTCGAGTGGGCGCAGTCGCGCCAGGGCTATGCGTGGGAGGAGGAACTCGTCGCCTCCCGGCTGGCCAAGACCATCGACGACGCCTTCGCCGATGTGTGGGCGCGGGCCCAGGACCTGGGTGTCACCATGCGTCGGGCAGCGGGGGTGGTCGCCGTCGACCGGCTCTCGGGGGCCATCAAGGCCCGGGGACTGTTTCCCTAACCCCGGTCACCGGCCGACCCGGTCACCAGCCCCGGTCGACCCACTCCTGGAGGTGGGGGCGCTCGGCCCCGATGGTGGTGTCGTCGCCATGACCCGGGAGCACGACGGTGTCGGCGCCGAAGGGGGAGAACAGCCGGTCCTCGATGGACCGGATGATGGTGGCAAAGTCGCCCCCGGGGAACTTGGTGGCCCCGGGGCCGCCCGGGAAGAGCGTGTCGCCGCTGAACAGGAGCGGCGTGCCCTCCACCGCGAAGCACATGGACCCCAGGGTGTGCCCGGGGGTGGCGATGGTCCGCAGCCGCATGTCGCCCACCTCGATGACGGAGTCGTCCTCGAGCAGGAGATCGTACGAAGGGAGCATCTCGGCGTCCGCGGCCGTCACCGAGACCTCGTACCCGGCGTCGCGCACGGCCGGCACGGCCTGGATGTGGTCCCAATGGCCATGGGTCTCGAGCACCTTGCGGACCCCGAGGTCACGACACATCTGGAGCAACAGCTCGTGTTCGTTGGCGGCGTCGATGAGCACGGCGTCACCCGTGGCCTTGCTACGGATGACGTAGACGTTGTTGTCCATGGGGCCGACCACGACCTTGTGGACCTCGATGAGGCTGTCTTCGTAGTGGGGCATGTCCGTCACTCTAAGGCGAGCCTCGGTCGCGCGGCACCGGATCGACGAGCGGGCGTGCGTCTTATTGACATATTGGTCAACAACGCTCGGCGTCTGGTAGACCGGCGGGCACGACCGCCGCGGCGACCGCCCGCGGCGAAGAGCCACGCGTGCCTTCCGAGGACCCGGACGAGGGGGACCCACAGTCATGAACTTCGCCTTCAGCGAGGAGCAGGAGGAGCTGCGCCGATCCGTTCGCCGGTTCCTCGAGGACAAGTCGCCCATGACCGAGGTGCGACGCCTCATGGAGACGACCGAGGGGTTCGACCGGGCCGTGTGGGACCAGATGGCCAACCAACTCGGCTTGCAGGCCCTGGCCATCCCCGAGGAATACGGAGGGGCCGGGTTCGGGTACGTCGAGCTGACCGTCGTGTTCGAGGAGATGGGAGCGGCGCTGTTGTGCGCGCCGTACTTCGCCACGGTCGCGCTCGGAGCCAACGCATTGCTGTCGAGCGGTGACGAGGCGGCCAAGAAGGACCTGCTGCCCGGCATCGCCTCGGGGGAGACGATCGCCACCGTGGCGATCACCGAGGACGACGGGCGTTGGGACATCGACGCCATCACGCTGGCGGCCACCTCGACGGGCGACGGCTGGAAGCTCGACGGCCACAAGATGTTCGTCATCGACGGCCACAACGCCGACCTCGTCCTCGTGGCCGGTCGGACCGACCACGGCGTGAGCCTCTTCGCCGTCGACGCGGGGGCGGCCGGGTTGACCGCCACCCCGTTGGCGACCATGGACCAGACCCGCAAGCAGGCGCGGCTCGAGTTCGCCTCGACCCCGGCGCGGTTGGTGGGCGATGACGGCGGGGCTGCCCCGGTGCTGTCGCGCACGCTCGACCTCGCCGCGGTGGCGCTCGCGGCGGAGCAGGTGGGCGGGGCCCAGCGCTGTTTGGACATGGCGGTCGAGTACGCCAAGACGCGCATCCAGTTCGGCCGGCCCATCGGGTCCTTCCAGGCCATCAAGCACAAGTGCGCCGACATGCTGCTCGAGGTCGAGTCGGCCAAGTCGGCCGCCTACTACGCCGGATGGGCCGCGGCGGAGGATTCCGAGGAGCTCCCGGTCGTCGCCAGCCTGGCCAAGTCGTACTGCTCGGAGGCCTACTTCCACGCCGCAGCCGAGAACATCCAGATCCACGGGGGAATCGGCTTCACCTGGGAGCACGACGCCCACCTCTACTTCAAGCGGGCGAAGTCGTCGGAGCTGATGCTGGGGGACCCCAGCTACCACCGCGAGCTCCTGGCGCAGCGCATCGGGATCTGACCCGGCGGGGCTCGCGCCTCGTCGGTCGGTCGACGCCGGGGGAGCGGTCGGGCCATCGCGCGGGATACTGAGGTCGTGGAGGACGAGCCGGACAGCTCCAGCGGGCCCCGGGCTTCTGACGCGGATCGCAACCGCTTCGCCGGCCTGCTCGAGCGCCATTTCGCCGAAGGTCGCCTGAGCGAGGAAGAGTTCTCGGCCAGGATGGACAAGGTGCTCGTGGCGCGGACGTTGGTCGAGCTCTACGCGCTGAGCGCGGACCTGCCTGATCCCCCCGCCGTCGAAGTCCCGCGCAGCTCCGGCGGCCCGAAGCGTCACGCCTGGCGCTTCTGGCGCGACTGAGCGGGCGGCGCGGGCGAGCGGCGGGGGACGACGACGGTGCCGACGACGTGGGACGAGATCGAGGGACCCTCGGGCCCGATGGCGCTGCACGTGGCGTCGGGATCGGCCACGCGCGGAGACCGCGTCAACGTTGCGGTGCTCTGTCACGGCTTCCCCGTCGAGCGCGACTCTGCCCAACGCACCGCCGACACCCTGCCCATGCTGGCGGACCGCATCGCCGCGGACAACGGATGGCCCGTCGTCGTCGGTTGCCTGCGCGGCATCGGCCCGTCGACCGGTGACTTCTCCCTCGGAGGTTGGTACGACGACCTGCGCACGCTCGTCGACCACGCGGCCGAGATCGGCAACGGGGGAGGCGTGTGGATCGTCGGGTTCGGCACCGGCGGCGCACTCGCGCTGTGCGTGGCCGGAGAGGACAGCCGCGTGCGGGGTGTCGCGTGCTTCGGCTCACCCGCCACGTTCGCCGACTGGGCCAACGATGGGGTGGGGATGATCGAGTACGCCCGGCGCGTCGGTGCCATCCGGTCCCCGGGGTTCCCCACCGACCGACCCCGGTGGGCGGCCGCATTCACCGCGCTCCAACCCGATGTCTCGGCCACCAAGTTGGCCCCGCGCCCCGTCCTCGTCGTGCACGGCGCCGACGACGAGGAAGTGCCCGTCGCCGACGGTCGACGGCTGGCCGAGTCGGCGGGACCGCGGGCCGAACTCCGTGTCCTGGCGGGCGCGGGCCATCGCTTGCGCGCCGATCCCCGAGCTGTGGCCCTGCTGGCGGGGTGGCTCGAACGTCAGGGGCCCTGAGCAGCGCTCCCGACGTGCTGGTCGATCGACGCCCGGAGCCGCGTCGCGGCCTCCTTCGGATCGTCGGACTCGGTGAGAAAGCGGACCACGACGAAGTGGCGTGCCCCCGCGGCGACGAGTGCCGGCACCGTGTCGGGCGTCACGCCGCCGGTGACGAACACCGGTCGGCCCGCCCGGGCCACCGCCAGGGTGACGTAGGACGCGCCGGTCCCGGGTCTCCCGGGCTTGGTCGGCGTGGGCGACACGGGCCCGGCCGAGATGTAGTCGACGGGTTCGGTGCGGCTCGACTCGAGCTCGGGTGGTGCGTGGGTGGAGAGACCCACGATGGCGTCGGGGCCCAGGATTCGTCGAGCCAGGTCCGCCGGGGCGTCGTCCTGACCCACGTGGACTCCGTCAGCCCCGACCTCGAGGGCCAGGTCGGGACGATCGTTGAGGATGAAGGGCACGCCGTTGGCTCCGCACACGCGCGCCGCCAGCCGGCCCCGCTCGACCAGGCGTCGTGCGTCGAGGTGCTTGTCGCGCAACTGCACGACGTCGACGCCGCCTGCGATACACGACTCGACGAATGCGGCGAGGTCGGGGCGGTCGGTGGTGCAGAGGTAGAGACGCCGTGACGCGAGCCCCCGCGTCCTCGGCGCTCAACGCGATCGGGCCGGCTTCTTGGTCGGCTTCTTGGCGGTCTTCTTCGCCGGCTTCGTGGCTGTCTTCTTCGCCGGCTTCGTGGCCGCTTTCGGGGTGGAAGGCGTCTCGGCGGCGGCCTTGTTGGCGGCCTTGAGCGCCTGCTTGAAGGCGCGTACGCGGTTGAGTGTCTCGATGTCGGTGATGTCGGCCACCGACCGGTAGCTACCGGCGTCGCTGAAGGGCTCGCTCACCGCCTCCCAGCCGGGGGGTCGGACGCCGAGTTGCTTGCCCAGCAGCGCCACGAAGATCTTGGCCTTCTGCTCGCCGAAGCCCGGCAGCTCCTTGACGCGCCGAAGGAGCTCGTCACCGGACTGCGCCGATGTCCAGATCGCATCGGCCCGACCGCCGTAGCGCTCGACCACGAGCTTGGCCAGCTCCTGGACCCGCGCCGCCATCGAGCCCGGATAGCGGTGCAGCGCGGGACGTGTCGAGAACGCCGTGGCGAGCGCCTCGGGGTCCAACTCGGCGACGACCTTGGGAGCGAGCGCTGTCCCCAGGCGTCGCTGGAGCTCTACGGGGCCGGCAAAGGCCCACTCCAAAGGAATCTGTTGGTCGAGCACCATGCCGACGAGAAGGGCGAAGGGACTCTTCGAGAGCAGCGCATCCGCCTCGGCGTCCTGGCTGAGATGGAGATCCACGGCACGCGAGCGTACCCAGGAGTCCGGAGCCGGTCAGTCGGAGTGGGCGGGCCCGGACCCGAGCATCTGCGACATCAGGACCTTGAGTGACGCGATCGCGAACTTGCCGTCGCCGACCTCGGCGATGAAGGCCTGCTCTTCCAGGGCCCGACAACCCTCGTAGAACCAGTAGTTGCGCCGCTGGACGGCAGAGGACCCGGTGCTGCCGGGCGGGTCGGGGAGCGCGGCGACGGTGTCCGCGTCATGCTCGAGCCAGGCCTGCAGGATCTCGTCGAGTGAGAAGGGCCCGAAGAAGCCGGTGACCGTCGCGTCCTTCACGATGGCGGCGAGGATGCCGTTGCGAACGAGTGCAACCCATTCGTCGGTATCGGTACCCATACCATCGAGGCTAACCGCCGCGAGCAGGGATTCCGCGGTTTTCCTCCGATGTCAAGGGCTAGATGCCGGAATTTTGGTTACAACCGCACAACGTGGTCGAGCCTAGGTTCGGGCCCATCCGTGCCCACAGAGGGTGGTGGGTCGTTCCTAGCGGCTAAAGCCTCCGCGCGGGAGTGTCGAAAGTCTGGACATGACCAGCCTCGCGATGTCCGCGGAGTCCGGATGTGAAGCCGAAGACGAGCAGGAGGCCGACAGCGTTTCGTCGGTCGTCGTCCAGTTGCTGCGGCGGCCGCGCTGGCAGACCCTGGGAGCATGTCGGGGCGAGCGTGTCGAGATGTTCATCCCCGACCGGGGTGGCCCCACGGCGCGGGCCAAGCAGCTCTGTGCACGGTGCACGGTGCGCGCCGAGTGCCTGCGGTACGCGCTGGCGGTCCCCGACCTCGTGGGGTACTGGGCCGGGACCAACGAGCGGGAGCGTCGCAAGCTCCGGGCCGCAAGTCGCCGCGAGAAGGCGTCTGCCTGAACCCCTCGCCGTAGCGTCCGCGCCCGTGTGACCGGGCGACGCACTCGGTACTGTCCCTCTCCTATGTCGCCCGACCGACGCATCGCGTTCGTGACCGGCGCGAGCCGCGGCATCGGCCGCGCTTGTGCCATCGCTCTGGCCGCCGCAGGTCTCGACGTCGCCATCACGGCCCGGACCGTGCACGAAGGTGACGCGTTCGACGAGTCGGGGTCGACCCTCGGCGAGCCCATCCCGGGGAGCCTCGAGACCACCGCCGCGCTGATCGAAGCAGCCGGCGGTCGGGCCCTGGCCGTCCGGGCCGACCTCCTCGACCGCGCCTCGCTCATCGGTGCCGCGGAGCGGGTCCTCGACGAATGGGGACACGTGGACGTGCTCGTGAACAACGCCGTCCACACCGGGCCCGGCAGCATGGAACGCTTCGTCGATCTCGACGTCGACACGATCGCGGCCAAGCTCGAGGCGAACGTGGTGGCGCAGCTGGTGCTGATCAAGTCGGTGCTCCCGAGCATGCTCGCGCGGGGCGAGGGCACCATCATCGACATCACGTCGGCCGTGGCCACGAGCGATCCCACCGCCCCCACGGGGGAGGGGGGATGGGGCCTCGGGTACGCGGTCACCAAGGGCGCCTTCCATCGGGTGGCGGGGATCTTGGCCGTCGAGCTCGGTCCGAGCGGGATCTTCGTCGTCAACGTCGAGCCCGGTTACGTCCTCACCGAGCGCATGGTGCTCGCCCAGGAGCGACTCGGGCTGGCCGGCCGGTACCCCGGTGCGCCACCGTCGGTTCCCGGCGCGGTCGTCGCCTGGCTGGCGGGTGGCACCGGCGGTGTCACCGCCGAGGAGCGGGTGGCACTGAACGGCACGACGATCTCCGCCCAACGCTTCGCCCGCCAGCAGGGTCTGCACGCCGACTGGCGTTAGGGACGGGCGCGCCGCGTGCCGCGCCGAGCCCGTGTGGGCCCCCTGCGAGCCTCGTGTCAGTCCTGCCTGCCACAGTGGTCGTGTGCCCGAGGCGCCGCCCACCCCGGCGGGTTGGTATCCCGACCCCTATCGCACCGGCTTCATGCGGACGTGGCTCATCGTCGTCGACGCGGTGCTCTTCGTCGTGACGACGGCCATGGCCGCGCACTGGGCACGAGAGCGAGCGCATTGGAACCGCATCGGTCGGCGCGGCGGAATCGGGGACGATTCGTCGACCTGAGGTGGGGCCGGTCGGGTGTTCGCGTGGCGTGCGCGAACCCGGCAAGTCGCCGCCCACCGGCAGGCGTCGCTAGCATTTCGCCGGGACGCCTCCTATCGCCGTGCAAGGTGGGGACCGAGACGATGCTCGAACCGAACGGCTGGTACGTCGATCCCTTCGGTCGCCACGAAGCTCGCTATGTGTCGGGGGGCAAGGCGACATCACTTGTGCGCGACCGCGGCGAGGAGTCACAGGACCCGCCCCCCTCCCAGTCGGTGCCCGTCACCGACCTTCGGCCCGCGGAGTCTCACGACTACGACGGCGAGACCCCCGAGCGGGTCTTTCGTGGTCAGAATTTCGAGAGCCGGTGGGGAGGGAGCGCCGGGTACGGACGTCGCGACCCCTTGCCCGACGAGAACTGGGTCAGCCGCCTCATCCTCCCCATGTACCTCGGGGTCAACCCGTCGCGGTTCCAGGAGCACGGATATCTGTCGCGCTTCACGGCGCTCATCACCAAGCGTTGGATCTTCCTCGTCCTGGGCTTGGTCGCCGCGGCGCTTCTCGCACTTCCGTCGCAAGCCGCCGCACCCCATCGCTTCACGCCGACAGCGGCGCAGCGCGACGTCTTGACGCGCGGCGGCGCGGGGCTCGCCCCGGCGTGTCCCGGAGGCTCGTCGACGGGTTCGCCCCTCCGATTGGACATCTCCGACGCCGACAGGGACTTCACCGTCTACCGGCACGGCGTCGTCGAGGTGACCGACACCGATGGTGAGGGCCAGCCGGAACTGTCGTCGCATGCTCCTCTGTGCCGTATCGACGCCATGAACGACGGCGACGACACCGGTGACGGCTCGGTGGTGGACTACGACGCGACCCGACCGGGCCGGGCCACCTTCTACTTCATCACCCCCGACGCCCGCGTGTCGGTCGTCGACGTCACCGTGACCGCCGCGTCACCTCCCTCCGGGCTCGCCCGGCTCATCACGTTCGTCCTCGTGCTCATCCTCGTCGTGTGCGTGGCGATCATCGTGGTGGCCGAGGTGAGCCTCCGTCGCCGCAGCCGCCGCTACCGCATCGGTACCGCGGCCGGCGGCGGTCGGGCATGAGCCGTACTCGGCCGACGAGGGGCGCGCACCTCCCCGGGACGTCAGGCAGCCCGGAAAACCTGTTCGTGCCCTCACCCGAGCAGCCTGTCTCGTGGGAGCAGTCCGGCCTCGCCCCGTGGGTGGAGCCTGCGTACCGCCGGTTTCGTCCCGTGCTGCCCCTGCTGGGGATCTATGCCATGGTCCGGATCGGCCTGGTGGTGGCCGACGCATTGTCGGCGCATCTCTCGTACGGGACGCACCCCGACGGCCCCTTGACCGCATGGGACGGGCACTGGTACCTCTCGGTGGCCGACCAACTGGTATCCCGCCACCGCCCCGACGGCAGGTGGCCATCTCACCTACGCGGCGACGGGCTTCGAGCCCTTGTTCCCGGCCCTCATCAGAGCGACGCAGATCGTAGGGCTCACCGCCGTTCAGGCTGCCGTCGTGGTCTCGATCATCGCCGGCGCGGTGTCGGTCGTTCTCGTGTGGCGGCTCGGGACGGTGCTCTTCGACCAACAGGTCGGGAGCATCGCCGCCACCCTGTTCGTGGTGTTCCCGGGCATGGCCGTGGCGTGGGGGATGACCTACAGCGAATGCGTCGGGCTCCCGCTGGTGGCGGCGTCACTCCTGGCGATGGTGCACAAGCGTTGGTTCTGGGCCGGCGTGGCCGGGGCGCTCGCCACCGCGACGAGCCCGATGGCGTTACCGCTCACGTTGGCAGCGGTGATCGCAGCGGTCCCGATGCTCCGCCGGCGCACGGTACCGGGTGCGCTCATCGCGGTGGTCCTCATCCCGCTGGGTTTCGTCGCCTACGTCGGGTTCCTCGGGCTCCGCTATCACGATCTTTTGTACTGGTGGCATCTGCAGCACCAGGCGTGGGGGGCCCAGGTCGACTTCGGGAGATCACTGCTCGTCCTGTTGGTCCACCCCTGGTCGGGTGGCTACCAGGGGAGGGGCTGGATCGAGTGGGTGGGGCTCCTCACGGTCGTCGCCGCGGTCGTGGCCATGGTCCGAGCCAAGCTTCCGCTCTTCATCACGGGCTACTGCATCGCCTCGTTCGGGCTGATGTTCGTCAGCAATTCTCTGGGCTTCAAGCCTCGATTCCTCGTGTGGGCGTTCCCGGCGCTGATCGCCGTGGCGGCGGTGACGCGGAGACGGGCGTGGCAACCGATCGCCCTCACCTTCGCCTTCACGCTTCCGCTCGTCTTTCTGGCGTACGCGTCACTCGGGAATTACATGATCCAGCCGTAAGCGCCTTCGCTCAGCGTTCGACGACGAGGAGCGTCGCCCCTGTGCCGACGTGTCTTCCTCGGTACTCTCTTGCGTATGGTCGCATTCAGGGAGTGGTTGAAGAAGCCCCAATCTCGGGTCGTGGTGGGCGTGCTCGTGCTCGTCCTCGCCGTGGGCGGTGTCGTGTTGGGACTCGACCTCTCCTCGGGCAACCAGGCACAGAGTCCCACGACGTCGTCGGCTGCGAGCGCGACCCCGGCGGGCAATGACGGCAGCTCCACTGGAAACGGGAGCGGGGGCGGGGGCGGCGGCGGCCAGGATCCGGGCGACCCTTCGGGGGCCGGGGGCACGAGCTCGGGCGCGGGCGGGTCTCCGGGAGGGGCGACGACCACATCGGTGCCGCAGAAGGTGATGGTGATCTGCACGACGGCGAGGGGCAACACCGCCACCACCGTCACGATCGCTTCGTGTTCGCAGCTCCAGGCCACAGGCGGATTAGGGACGTTCCCCGGGGCCCTGCTGAGCAGGTCCGGGACGGGCACGATCACGTGGCGCGGCACCGGCACGACCACGTTCGTCTACGCCGTCTCCCACCCCGCCTCCCAGCGCAAGAAGTGCCCCGATGGCGACACCGAGACGACGCTGCGCGGGTCGGTCACCTCCAACCAGCCGATCGGACCGGGCAACGTCGGGATCAAGGGTGCGGTGCACGCCAAGCTCTGCATCAACTCCGCACTCGACGTCACGTTGTTGCCGGGACGCACGTTCCAGCTCTGAGCTCCGCCGCGCCGATCGCTTACGGCTTTTGGAACTCCTCGATGGTGGCGCCCATCTGGGTCTCGATCTCCTTGAGGTCGAAGTAGTCGCGCCAATTTGGTCACCTGACCGTCGGGATCGAGCTCGACCATCGTGCACCCGTGCATCTCGATGCGCAGGCCCGGCCCCAGCGTGCCCCGTCCCACCCACTCGAAGGCACCCCCGGTAGGGTCGCCGTGGGCAGAAGTGACCTCTTGCTGCCAGTCGGGGAACGACGCGTCGGTGATGTCCTCGACCGACTTGATGTCGGTCGTGGGCGCGGTGACCGGATCGCGGAAGACCCCGCCCGGGGCGAACAGCTCACGTAGCCGCACCGTCGCGTCGGCGCCGAGTGCCAGCTTCAGCCTCTTGGTCCAGTCTTCGAACTCCACCACGACCTCCGTTACGACAGCGACGACCAGAACGATTCCAGGGCCTGGGCCCCTCGGGCGGGGTCCTGGAGCATCCACCAGTGGCCGATCCCGTCGAGCGTCTCCACCTTCGCACCGGCCCGACGGGCCGAGGTGGCGGCACCCTCGGCCGACAGGAAGGCGTCCTCACTCGGAATCAGCACCAGCCCGGGCTTGGGGATGTCGCTGAAGTCCGGGCCCCACTCGCTACCCACGTCGACGGCGGAGCGGTAGAGGTCGAGGATGCACCCGGCCATGACGGGGTCGGCCCAGCCCGCCAGCGCCACGGCCCGGTCGGCGGGGACACCGAACATCTCGAAGACCGCGCCCTGCTCGTGTGGAGGCGTCGCGAGCTGCTGTTCGAAGAACTGCTCGCCCTCACCCGGCGTCTGCCAGATCTTGGCGAACTCGTGCCATTCGAAGTTGACGTCGCCGAGCGCGGCGGCGTCGGTCACCCAGGAACGGACGAGGTCGGGACGCGTGCTGACGACGCGCACGACCAGGCCGCCGCCCCAGTCGTGGCCGACGAGGTCGACCGGGCCCTGCGCCGCGGCCGACTCGAGCTGCGCGATCAGCCACGCCACGTACTCCTCCTTGGTGGCGCCGAAGCCGGCCGGTCGGGGGCAGCCGAAGCCGGGGAATTGGGGCGTGACGACGTCGGTGCGCGACAGCTCCGACCGCAGGTGCTCCCACACGGCGGGCGTCTCGGGGACACCGTGGACGAGGACGAGAGGCATGCGGGCAGCTTGGCAGCCGACGGGCACGCGCTCAAACGCCCGTCGGGAGCCCACGCTGCGTAGGGTGCGGTGCGTAGGGTGCGGTGCGTGCGACTGGGGGTACTGCTCCTTCCGGAGCTCCCGTGGCCGACCGCCCGGGAGCGGTGGCGACAGGTGGAGGAGCTCGGCTTCGACCACGCCTGGACCTATGACCACCTGGCCTGGCGGTCCCTGCGCGACTCGACGTGGTTCGGTGCCGTCCCGTTCCTGGCCGCCGGGGCCGTCGTCACCGAGCGGATCCGGCTCGGCACGCTCGTGGCGTCGCCCAACTTCCGGCACCCGGTGCCGTTCGCGCGCGAGCTCGTGACCCTCGACGACCTCTCCGCCGGCCGGCTCACCCTCGGCATCGGGGCGGGGGGACAGGGGTGGGACGCCGTCATGGTCGGACAGGACCCGTGGTCACCGGGTGAGCGCGCTGATCGGTTCGCCGAGTTCCTGGACCTGCTCGACCGACTCCTGCGTCATCCCGAGACGTCGTACCACGGGCGCTTCTACTCCGCCGTCGACGCCCGTACCTATCCGGGATGTCGTGCAGGAGCCGCGCGTCCCGTTCGCGGTGGCGGCGACCGGGCCGCGGGGCATGCAGCTCGCCGTGGCCCATGGACAGATGTGGGTCACCACCGGGGACCTCGGGCCCGAGGGTGCGCTGCTCGGGGGGGAGGAGGGCGTGGGCGTGGTGCGTGCGCAGATGGACCGGCTGGACGACGTGTGCGTCGCGGCGGGTCGCGACCCGGCCTCGATCGACCGCCTCGTGTTGACGGGGCCGCGCCTCGACGCCGGGTTGACGTCGCTCGACGCCTTCGACGACACCGCCGGGCGCTATGCCGACGCCGGTGTGACCGACCTCGTGGTCCATTGGCCGCGCCGGGGCGAGCCGTACGCCGGCGACCCGGTCGTCTTCGAGCGGATCATGAGCGAAGTCGCGACGCGGCGAAGCACCGGGTCGTGGTGGAGCTGAACGAGCGAACGCGGCGTCGGAGGAGCCGGAGGGTGACAGCCCGGTATCGTTGCCGGTCGTGCCCGACCTCACGGTTCGCAAAGCGAGCCCCGGTGATGTGGATGCGCTGGCGACGACGTTGGCTCGCGCCTTCGACGACGACCCCTTGACGGTGTGGCTCTTTCCCGACGACGCGGCTCGTCGGCGCAAGCTGCCCGGCTTCTTCCGCGCCCTGCTGCGTGTATCGCTGCCCTTCGGCGAGGTCTACACGGCGGGCGACGCCCGCTGCGCGGCGATCTGGAACCCGCCGGGGACGTTCCCCATGGGGTGGGCCACCGACACCCGCCTGGGAATGACGACCACCCGGTTGATCGGCCTGCGGATCATGGTGTGTGCCCGAGGGTTGCTGTACTTCGCCAGCCATCACCCCAAAGAGCGTCACTGGTATCTGCAGATGCTCGGCACGGACCCCGCGTCCCAGAGCCGGGGCCTGGGCTCGTCCATCCTCGGGCCCGTGCTCGAGCGCTGCGACCGTGAAGGCGAGCGCGTGTACCTGGAATCCTCGAAAGAGCGCAACATCCCGTTCTACGCGTGCCACGGGTTCGAGGTCACCGAGGAGATCCAGGTGCACCGCGGGCCCGTGGTGTGGGCCATGTGGCGCGATCCGCGCTGACGCCGTGGCCGAGGTCCCGTCCGACGTCCCGCCCGAGCGTCCCGCCCGAGGTCCCGGCCGAGGTGGTCGGGCACTACGAACAGATCGACGAGGACAGTCGCATCACCCAGGGGTTGGGACGCCTCGAATTGCTGCGGACGCAGGAGATCGTGCGCCGTCATCTTCCCGACGCACCGCTACGGATTCTCGACGTCGGCGGCGCCACGGGCGTCCACGCCCGATGGTTGGCGGCCGACGGCCACGCCGTGCACATCGTCGACCTCGTCCCCGCCCACGTCGAGCACGCCCGGCGCGTGTCGGGACCGGGGGGACGTATCACCGCCGAGGTCGGTGACGCCCGCGCCCTCCCGGTGCCCGACGCCGGGTTCGTTGCGGGATTCAACGCGGGGTTCGACGCGGGGTTCGACGCGGCGCTGGTCCTCGGACCGCTGTATCACCTGACCGATCGGGCCGACCGGGTGCAGGCACTGGCCGAGGCGGGCCGGGCGGTGCGTCGGGGCGGGGTGATCTTCGTCGCCGCGATCTCTCGCTTCGTGTCGCTGTTCGACGGGTTGGCGCGGGGGTTTCTGTTCGAGCCGGGGTTCAGGGACATCGTCGACCGGGATGTCCTCGACGGGCAACACCGCAATCCCACCGACCGGCCCGAATGGTTCACCACCGCGTACTTCCACCGACCCGACGAGCTGCGGGAGGAAGCCGTCTCCGCCGGTCTCGAGGTCGTCGAGGTCGTGGGCGTGGAGGGGATGGCGGGGTGGCTCCCGCAGCTCGAGGCCCGCTTCGACTCGGACGACGACCGTGCGGTGATCCTGCACTACGCCCGGGTCACCGAGGCCGAGCCCACGCTCCTCGGCCTGAGCGCCCATTTGATCCTCGTGGCCCGAACGCCAATCGCCGGGACGCCCATGTCCGGGACGCCCATGTAGTGCTGGCACCAGGACCGATCGACAGGGTGACCACCTTGGAACGGGGCTGGTCCTGCGCCACACTGAGGTCGTGACCGGTCAGGCCCTGTCCGTCGCCTGGTTCCGGTTCCGAGCCACGTTCCGGCACCGCCGAGGCGGGTACCTGGCCATCGTCGTGCTGGTGGGCTTGGTGGGTGGCGTCGCCATGGGCGCTCTCGTCGCGGCCCGACGCACCCAGTCGTCGTTCGCCACGTACCTGGCGAGCACCAACCCGTCCAATTTCGATGTGTCGGTCTACGGGGGATTCAACAACGGAAGCGGTACCAACTACTCCGCCGCCGCCACGAAGGAGATCGCGGCGCTGCCGGGCGTCAAGCACGTGGAAGCGGCGATCGTGCTCACAGCCGCCCCGTTGCTCCGCAGCGGCGCTCCCCGTATGGACGCGGCGGTGCTCGAGAACACGATCGCGCTCGCCAGCGTCGACGGTCTCTATTTCGACCAGGACCGCGTGGTCGTGACGCAAGGGCGCATGGCGAACCCGGATCGGCCCGACGAGATCGTCATGACGGCGGTCGCGGCGCATCTGCTCGGGTTCCACGTCGGCGAGGTGATCCCCTACGGGTTCTACACCCAGCAGCAGGAAGGGTTACCCGGGATTCGGCACGGCCAAGGTGCCGCCCCATCGCAAGGATCGATGCCACATTGGTCGGGCTCGTGCAGGTGAGCAACGCCCTGGTGCAGGACGACATCGACCGGCTCCCCACGTTCATCTTCTTCACGCCCGCCTTGGGCCAGGAGATCGTGGCCGACGGGGGCCAGGGCGAGGGCGGCGCCATCACCTACGGGTTGCAGGTCGACGGCGGGAACGCCGGCATCGCCCGGGTGGAGCGGGAGTTCTCCAATCTGGTCCCGACGCGCACGACCGCCTCCTTCCACGCCATCGCTCCGGTCGAGGCCAAGGTGGACCGCACCGTCAAGCCGCTCGCCATCGCATTGGGCGTGTTCGGGCATGGTGTCAGCCCTCGCGGCGCTGCTCATCGGGGTCCAGGTCATCTCGCGGCAGCTGCACGCCGCCGACGAGGACCTGAGCGTGCTGCGGGCCCTGGGCGCCGCCCCCGCCGCCACTATGGCCGACGGCCTGATCGGCACGATGGGGGCCGTCGTGGTGGGAGCACTGGTGGCCGCGGTGGTCGGCGGTCGCCTTGTCACCGCTGTCACCGCTCGGCCCGGTTCGGCCTGTCTACCCGGGTTCGGCCCTCGCCTTCGACTGGACGGTGCTCGGCATCGGACTGGCAGTGTTGATCGTCGGGCTCGGTGCCATCGCGCTCGGGCTCGCCTACCGGGGCGCCCCCCACCGCGTGGCCCAGCGCCAGGAAGGTCAATCCCCGCATGCCGTCGCGGGCCGTGCACGCCGTGGCCTCGACGGGTCTGCCCCCTTCTGCTGCGGTCGGCGTGCGTTTCGCCCTCGAGTCCGGTCACGGCCGCACCGCTGTCCCGGTGCGCTCCGCGTTGCTGGGCGCGGTGCTGGCGGTGGCACTCGTGGTCGCCACGCTCACGTTCGGGAGTGGTCTGCAGTCCCTGGTGTCGCATCCGTCGCTCTACGGATGGAACTGGACGTACATGCTCAATCCGACCAACACCGTCCCGTCCCAAGCCGAGGCGTTGCTGGGCCGTGATCACGACGTGGCGGCGTGGGCCGGCTATGACTACAACGACGCCGACATCAACGGGCAGACCGTTCCGTTCCTCTTTCAGGACTCGCAGTCCGACACGAGCGACCCGATCGCCCCGCCCATCCTGAGCGGGCACGGTGTGCAGGACAAGGACCAGATCGTCTTGGGCGCCGCGACGATGCAGCAGCTGCACACCCACCTCGGCGGCACCGTAGAGGTGAGCTTCGGTCTCCCCAAAGATGCACCGTTCTATGTGCCCCCCACCCGCTGTCGTGGTGGTGGGTACGGCCACCATGCCCGCGGTCGGGTTCTCCAGCGTCGTCTCCGATCACACCTCCATGGGGACCGGGGCGCTGGTCACCCGCGGGATCGAGCCCGGCGCCTTCCAGAGGGCGCAGCTCAGCCCCGACCCCACCCTCAACGGCCCGGACCTCATCCTCGTCCGGCTCCGCAGCGATGTTCCTCGTGCGGTCGGTCTCACCGGTCTGCGACGGATCGCCGCTTCCGCCGACCGCGACCTGGCGGCCGTGCCCGACGGTGGTGGGCAGGGCAACACCGTCTCGGTGGTCGGGGTGCAGCGCCCGGCGGAGATCGTCAACTACCGGAGCACCGGCGCCACTCCAGCACTTCTCGCGGGCGCCCTCGCCGCGGGCGCGGTGATCGCGCTCGGCCTCACCCTGGCGACGTCGGTGCGGAGGAGGCGCCACGACCTGGCCTTGCTGAAGACTCTCGGGTTCACCCAGCGGCAGCTGGCAGCCGCGTTGGCGTGGCAGGCGTCGGTCGCCGCGGTCATCGGTGTTGTGGTCGGAGTGCCCGTCGGGATCGCGCTGGGGCGATGGCTGTGGGATCTGTTCGCCCGTCAGATCTACGCCGTGCCCGACGCCACGGTGCCCGTCGTGTCGGTGGTCGTCGTCGCATTGGGCGCCCTGGTGCTCGCCAACATCGTGGCGGCACTGCCCGGACGCAGTGCGGCCCGCACGCCCACGGCGGTGTTGCTGCGATCCGAGTGACGGCACCCCGGGTTACTTTCGGAGGTTGACGTTTTTACCTTTTCCGGTACAATGTGGTTCGTAAGGTAAAAACGTAATGGCCGATTGAGTGTGTTGAGTGTATTTTCATTCACGCTGGGGGTGAAAAGGTAAAGATGGCCGAAAGGGTTCAGGAGACGATTGACCGCTTGCTGGCCTCCCAAGAGACCGTCAGCTCGGGAGGGGTTGCTGGCGCGGCTGGGGTGTCTCGTCAGGCCGCTCATTATCACCTTGCGGCGTTGGTGCGACTTGGGATCCTCGCTCGTGAGGGTGCCGGAAGAAGCGCGCGATATAGGAGGGTCGCCCTAACGACGGAGCGTCACCAACTTCAAGACCTCGAAGAGGACCTTGTTTGGAATTCGGATCTTGAAATGATCCAAAAAATGCGCCCGGGCCTGCTTGGCGCTAACCCAAACCTACAGCCGATTCTGAATTACGCATTCACAGAGATGCTCAATAATGCGATCGATCACTCACAGGGAGAGACGGCTACTGTTCGCTGGTTTGAGGGACCGGGGATTGTCGCCTTTGAAATCGAGGACGACGGTGTCGGAGCGTTCCGCAAGGTTCGTGAATCGCGTCATCTGAAGAATGAGTTTGAGGCGATAGGTGAAATCTCTAAGGGCAAGCAGACAACTGCCCCCGAAGCTCACAGCGGGATGGGCATCTTCTTTACTTCGCGACTTGTCAACAAGTTCACCCTCTCAAGTGGACAGTTGACATGGACGGTCGATACAAGCATTCAAGACGAAGCGGTGGGATGGTTAAAGACAGAACGCTCTGGGACTCTTGTTCGGTGCGAGATTGATCTTGAAACCACCTTGACTACCAAAGAGGTTTTTGATCGTTTCTCGGACCCCGAGACCTTTGAGTTTTCCAAATCCACTGTACGAATTTCGTTGTTCAGGGAAGGTGGGACGTTTGTCTCGCGGTCCGAAGCAAAGCGGGTCGCATCTCGACTTGAGGAATTTGAGGTTGTCGAAGTTGATTTTTCTGAAATCGACCAGGTGGGCCAAGGGTTTGTTGATGAACTCTTTCGGGTCTGGGCCAACGCCCACCCCAAAACACTGTTGATTCCGGTCAATGCCAATCCAGCGGTCGTAGCCATGATCGCCCTTGCTAGCGCGCAGAATGCACTCCCATACGGGAAGTTGGACGGGCAGTTGGACGGATTGGATCCCGAGGTCTGACAACTGCCGGGTCAACCCATCTCGGAGCCAGTCACGCGCCGGGGCGAGGGCAGGGTAGGGACAAGGTCAGGACAAGCACATTGCCGAGCCACCGGTACATGACGCGTCAGGCGACGAGGATCTCGCCCGACGGTGAGGCCAGGAAGAGGGCGACGGGCCCGGTGTCACCACCGCCGCGGACGTTGACGCCGTCGGGCACGTCGCCACCCAGCCACGTCGACAGTGACGCCACGTCAGGCACGTCCAGGTCGAGTCGGGCGAACCCGGTGGCACCGTTGGCGTGGACGACGCCGTCGGCGCGCGCCGGGTGCAGGTCGGGATCGTCCCACGCCATGAAGGCACACCGCCAGGGCTCGTCCCACGCCTCGTCCACGCCGACGCTGCGCCAGCGGACCTGTGTCCCGTCGACGAGGAGACGCCGGCGTTGCTCGACCGGGTAGCCGACCCGTCGCGCTGTCGCCTCGATGTCGTCGGTCTCCACCGACCAGCGGGCCAGACCGGCCCCTCGCATCGACAGCGCATCGACCACGGGGCGCCCCTGGGGTGAGTGCGAGCCTCGGGCTCGTCGACGACGGCGAGGAGCTCGAGGTACTGCGTCCCGAAGGGGACGATGAGATTCGCCGTGCCCCGTCCCGGATGCCTGCCTCCCTCGAGCACGGTGAGGCCGAGTGCCTCGGTCCGGCGACGCGCCGACTCGAGGTCGGTGACGAGGACGATGGCTTGGACGAGGCGGTCAGCCACGGCGGGCTCCACGGCTCGAGCCCGTCCCGCGCGCCCTCGAGTGCGAGATGATGGCCCCATGGATGCAGCGAAATCGACCACGACTCCGGTGGTCGTTGTGGTCCGAAGACTCGTTCCTGTCGATCGGATGCAAGGGCTCGATCCTGTCGATCGGCTCGGTCGGCTCCGCCTGTTCGATCGGTTCGATCGGCTCGTTCCTCTCGGCGTTCTCGATCGGGTCGGCTCTTTCACTGGGATCTGTGCTGTCGGCCCTGTCCCGGTTCTCCGCCATGTCCCACAAGGGTGACAGGGGGGTGATGGCCGAGCTCGTCCCGCTGAGAGCGGCTTTGCGTCACGCCGTCACGGTGATCCCAAGACCGGGCGTCGTCATGTGCCGACCATCGCCGAGCTTGATCGGCACGAGGATCTCCCAGGAGCCCGGAGGAACGGCGTAGCCCAGGTCGGGGACGAAGCTGGCCGTGCCCACGAGTAGAGGGATGACCTCCGATGCCAGTGGCATGATCCGGAACGCCACCCGAGGGAGTGTCTGGGCCCCCGAGAACCCGCCCACGATGGCGGCGGTCCCCGGCTCGACGACATAGGCGGTGACCGCTCCGTTGGTGATGACCTGAAGCACCGAGTCGTCGGAGTCGGTCCGGTTCCACACCCGCAGCCCGGTGCGCGCCGTGAAGCCGGACTGCACCTCCAACGGCTCGTCCAAGGCCACCCCCACTTCGCCCGGGTCCAGCTCGGGCCCGAGGTCGGGCACGAGCACGTGCACCGGTGTCGCCTCCGGATAAAACAGCGCGCCGACCTGGAGGCGCACATCGGCGCCGAAGCGGTCGTGGAAGGACCGGGCCACCTCGGTCGCCCAGGGCGCCAGCGCGATGCTCGGGGAGGCTCCCGGCCACGGTCGGATCTGGGGTCGGGGTATCCGACGAGCGAGTGGGGGTGCTCGTCGAGGGCCCGCTGGATCTCGACTTTGAGTGTGTCCCAGACCGCCACGGTGCCGGGCTCCGGGTCGGTCAGTCGGACCAGGGGTCGGCGGTGTCGGCGTCGATGCCGTAGCGGGCGATGGCGTCGGCTACCTCGTCGGTCTTGGCGTCGCCGGTCTCGGCCAGCGCGCTGAGGACGGCGACGACGAGGTGCGCCGCGTCGACCTCGAAGAAGCGGCGCAGCGCGGCGCGGGTGTCGGAGCGACCGAAGCCGTCGGTGCCGAGTGAGACGAAGGGGCGGTGTACCCAGCGCGCCACCTGGTCCGGGACGGCGCGGATGTAGTCCGTGACGGCCACGACCGGGCCGGCGCCGTCGTCGAGGGCGCGGGCGACGTAGGGGACGTCGCGGTCGGCGTGGGGGTGGAGGCGGTTGGCGCGCTCGACCGACAGGGCGTCCTCGCGCAGCTCGGTGTAGGAGGTGACCGACCACGCGTCGGCCGAGACGGCCCAGTCCGCCGCGAGCATGGCGCGGGCCTCCATGGCCGCCTGCCACATCGGGCCCGAGAAGAGGAGCGTGGCGTGCCGGGGTGCGCCGTTGGACGTGCCGGTGAGCTCGGCCGGCTCGGCGAAGCGGTACATGCCGCGCAGGACCCCCGCGCGGACGGCGTCGCCCGCCTCGCCCGCGGGGAGCGGGGGCATGACGTAGTTCTCGTTGTAGAGGGTGAGGTACCAGAAGCGGTCCTCGGGCTCGGGGCCCATGATCTTGGTGACGGCGTCCTCCATGATCACGCCGATCTCGTAGGCGAAGGCCGGGTCGTAGATGTGGGCGGCGGGGTTGACCGACGCGAGGAGGGGGGAGTGGCCGTCGTCGTGCTGGAGGCCCTCGCCCTGGAGCGTGGTGCGGCCCGCGGTGCAGCCCGCCAGGATGCCGCGGCCGCGGATGTCGCCGAGGAGCCAGGCGAGGTCGCCGATGCGTTGGAAGCCGAACATGGAGTAGAAGAGGTAGATCGGGAGCATGGGCCGGCCCCACGTGGCGTAGGCCGTGGCGAAGGCGATGAACGAGGCCATGGCGCCGGCCTCGGTGATGCCCTCCTGGAGGACCTGGCCCTTGCGGTCCTCGGCGTAGCGGAGGATGAGGTCGGAGTCGACGGGGGTGTAGCGCTGGCCCTCGGGGGCGTAGATCTTGGACTCGGCGATGAGCGACTCGAGGCCGAAGGTGCGGGCCTCGTCGGGGACGATGGGGGCGACGTAGCGGCCCAGCGCGGGGTCGCGGACGAGGTTGCGGAGCAGGCGGGCGAAGGCCATGGTGGTCGAGGCGGCCTGGGTGCCGGAGCCGGCGAACATGTCGGCGAAGGCGGCTGCGTCGGGCACGGCGTAGGGGGTGACGGGCCGCACGATGCGCGTGGGGAGCGGGCCGGCGAGGACCTTGCGGCGGCCCGAGAGGTAGTCGTGGGCGGCCGAGCCCTCGGGGGGGCGGTAGTAGGGGGGTTGCTCGGCGTCGAGGGCGTGGTCGGGGATCTCCTCTTCGAGATAGAGGCGGTCGCGCAGCGCGAGGAGTTGCGGCTTGGTCATCTTCTTGATCTGGTGCGTGGCGTTGCGCGCCTCGATCTCGGGTCCGAGCGTCCAGCCCTTGACCGTCTTGGCCAGGATGACGGTGGGCTGGCCGACCTGCTCGGTGGCGAGCTTGTAGGCGGCGTAGAGCTTGCGGTAGTCGTGGCCGCCGCGCGGCAGCGCCTGGAGCTCGGCGTCGGAGAGGTGCTCGACGAGGCGGCGCAGGCGGGGGTCGGGGCCGAAGAAGTGCTCGCGGATGTAGGCGCCGGTCTCGGTGGCGTACTTCTGGAACTCGCCGTCGGGCGTGGTGTTCATCTTGTCGAGGAGGACGCCGTCGACGTCCGCGGCGAGGAGGTCGTCCCACTTCGATCCCCAGATGACCTTGATGACGTTCCAGCCCGCGCCGCGGAACATCGCCTCGGCTTCCTGGATGATCTTGCCGTTGCCGCGGACGGGGCCGTCGAGGCGCTGGAGGTTGCAGTTGACGACGAAGATGAGGTTGTCGAGGTGCTCGCGGCCCGCCACGCCGAGGGCGCCGATCGACTCGACCTCGTCGAGCTCGCCGTCACCGAGGAAGGCCCAGATGCGGCTGGCGGAGGTGTCGACGATCTCGCGCTGGAGGAGGTAGCGGGCCGCGTGGGCCTGGTAGATGGCGCAGATCGCGCCCAGGCCCATCGAGACGGTGGGGTACTCCCAGAAGTCGGGGAGGAGGCGGGGGTGGGGGTAGCTCGGGAGCCCGCGGCCCGAGACCTCCTGGCGGTAGTGGTCGAGCTGGTCCTCGGTGAGCCGGCCCTCGACGAAGGCGCGGGCGTAGATGCCGGGCGATCCGTGGCCCTGGAAGTAGACGAGGTCGCCGAACCCGCCGTCGGCCTTGCCGCGGAAGAAGTGGTTGAAGCCGACCTCGTAGAGCGAGGCCGAGCTGGCGTAGGTGGCGAGGTGGCCGCCGATGCCCTCGGAGCGGTGGTTGGCGCGGCTGACCATGGCGGCCGCGTTCCAGCGGATGTAGGCGCGGATGCGGCGCTCGACGTACTCGTCGCCGGGGAACCAGGGCTCCTGGTCGCGCGGGATGGTGTTCACGTAGGGGGTGGAGACCGTGGCCGGGAACTCGACCTGCTTGGTCCGGGCGCGCTCGAGGAGCTTCATGAGCAGGAAGCGGGCGCGCGTGCGTCCCTCGGCGTCGACGACGGCGTCGAAGGAGTCGAGCCACTCCGCGGTCTCCCCGGGGTCGATGTCGGGGAGTTGATGCGACATTCCGTCGAAGAGCACGGCTCCATGCTACGGGCGGCCTTGTCGCGAGAGGCCGACACTGCCGAGGCGGAGGGGGGCCTCGGGGGGCAGGCGAGACGTCGGTGTGGGTGCCCACGTCGGCTGACGAGGGGGGTGCCTGGGTCCATGTCCTTCCAGCGGCACTGATACACCCTCATGTCACACTCCGGGGTGTGCTCGCCGACCTGAGGAAAGCCCACCGGGACATCGCCCGTCAGCTGGCCGACGCCGATCCCGACCGCGTCACCACCACCCAGGCCGTCGAGGTCATGGCGGTGTTCGCCGAGATCGAACGGCTGGGCGCGGCGGGCAAGGTCGTCTTCAGTGCCCGGGCCGCGCAGGGCACGACGTGGCGCGACGAGGGACACCGGTCCGCCGCGGCGTGGATGGCCCGGACGACGGGGACGGGGCTGGGCGAGGCGCTGGGCACATTGGAGACGGCCGAGGCCCTGCGGAGACTGCCCGAGACCACCGAGGCGCTGTGTCGGGGGGAGCTGTCGGCATCGCAGGTGAAGGTCATCGCCGGCGCGGCGGTGGACCACCCCGACACCGAGAAGGTCTTGTTGGAGAGCGCAGCGAGCGAGAGCTTCAAGGGGCTCAAGGAACGCGCCGCGCAGGTTCGGGCCGCCGCCACATCCGCGGAGGCCGAGAACGCGCGCTGACCTCGCCGTCAAGCGGGGTCGGTACGTGCGGCACTGGGCCGACCCCGACGGGTCCTTCCGTCTCGACGCCCGGCTCACGCCCGACGCCGGGGCCACGCTGATCTCGGCGCTCCAGGTCGAAGCCGATGCCCGGTTCGAGGCGGCTCGCACCGGCAACGAGCACGAGAGCGTCGGCGCCTACCGCGCCGATGCGCTGGTGGCGCTCGTGACGGGTGAGTCGGTCATCGAGCGTGGTGGCATCGAACGTGGCGGCATCGAGCGTGGTGGATCGCGGCCGGGCCCCAAGGCGACGGTGAGCATCCGGGTCGACGCAGCAGCGCTCAAGCGGGGCCATGCCGAGGCGGGCGAGACGTGTCACATCGCCGGGGTGGGGCCGGTCCCGGTCGCCGCGGTCCGGCGTCAGCTCGGCGACGCGTTCGTGAAGATCCTCGTGGTCGACGGGGCCGACGTGACCACGGTGGCACATCCGGGCCGGGCCGTCACCGCCCGGGTGCAGAGCGCGCTCGAGGAGCGCGACCCCGTGTGCGTCGTCCCGGGGTGCGATACCGCCCAGGGGCTGCAGAACCACCACTGGGACGTGGACTACGTGCAGTGCAAGACGACGTCACTGGCGGGGCTGGCCCGGGTGTGCCGGTGGCACCACGATCTGATCAGTTACGAGAAGTGGGAGCTCCGCCGGGGGCCGGGGGGTTGGCAGTGGCGGGCACCGCCGGGTGGGGCGAGCTTCGAGACCGGGGCGCCGCTCGTCGACGTCAGTCCGATGACCCGAAACGAATGATGGCCGTGGTCGCCGCCTGGCACGCGGCGCGCCGGTCGTAGGGCGCGGCGCGCCCCGCGTCGTCGGCCCGGCGCATGTCGCCGCCGTTGGGTGATGGGCCGGCTGAGGGTGCGGCCGGGACGGGGGCTCCGGTCAGGGGGGTGTCGGGAGGTGGGTCGAAGGACTCGCGGCCTGAGTCGCGGACGAGCTTGGTCGGGGTGCCGGCGGAGAAGTAACGGTATTCGTGCAGGTGGTAGGGGTCGACGAACCATCCGAAAGTGAGAGTGGCTGCGAGTGCCATGCGTGGAGTTTACCTTAAATTCACCTTTCGTTCACGTTTAGATAACCTGCCGCGACGGACGGGCCCGTGCATGCTGGGGCGCTATGGGCGCAGACGGCAGCGAGACCCTCGTGTACACAGACGGCTCGTGTCTGGGGAACCCGGGGCCGGGCGGCTGGGCGTGGGCGGTGCCCGACGGGCCGTTTGCGAGCGGGGCCGAGGCGCGGTCGACGAACCAGCGGATGGAGATCACGGCCGTGATCAGGGCGCTCGAGGCCCTCGAGGGCCCGGTCCACGTCAGGAGCGACTCGACGTACGTCGTGAACTGCTTCCGCGACCGGTGGTGGGAGGGATGGAAGCGGCGGGGGTGGCGCAACTCGCAGGGCAAGCCGGTCGCCAACCGGGATCTGTGGGAGCCGTTGCTGGAGCTGGCGTTGGGCCCCGACCGGGAGGTGCGGTTCTCGTGGGTGAAGGGGCACTCCGGTGACGAGATGAACGACCGGGTCGACGTCCTCGCCGTCGAGGCCGCCACGGTCCAGCACGGCGTGTCGGGCGACCGGTTCGTGCCCTGAGGCTCGGCGGTTCGCCCCGCCGGGTCGCCTTGGCGGTCGCTGTGAGGGTCCCCGTAGCATGCGCAGCATGGACCTCAAAGGCATCTCGGCAGTGATCACCGGCGGCGCATCGGGGCTCGGCGAGGGCACGGTGCGCACGCTGTCGTCGCTCGGCGTGCGGTGCACGATCTTCGACCGCAACGAGGACGGCGCCAAGACGGTGGCCGGTGAGCTCGGCGCCAACTACGTCGCCGGCGACGTGACCGACCCCGACGACTGCCAGCGAGCCGTCGACCAGGCCGCCGAGGGCGGCAGTCTGCGGATCGCCGTGAACTGTGCGGGGACGGGGTGGGTGGGCCGGGTCATCAACCGGGACAACTCGCCGCACGACCTGGGTGCGTTCAAGTTCATCCAGGACCTCAACGTGGTGGGCACGTTCAACGTGATGACGCGGGCCGCGTCGGCCATGGCGGCGACCGAGCCGCTGGCCGAGGGCGAGCGCGGTGTGATCGTGAACACGGCGTCGGTCGCCGCGTTCGACGGCCAGATCGGGCAGCTGGCGTACTCGGCGTCGAAGGGTGCGGTGGTGGGGATGACGCTTCCCGCCGCGCGCGACCTCGCGTCGATCGGCGTGCGGGTGGTGACGATCGCGCCGGGGTTGTTCGACACGCCGTTGCTCGGGATGCTTCCCGAGGAGCAGCGCAACGCGTTGGGCCAGTCGGTGCTGTTCCCCAAGAAGCTGGGCCAGCCGATCCAGTACGGACAGCTCGTGGCCCACATCGCGCAGAACAGCTACCTCAACGCAGAGGTGATCCGCCTCGACGGCGGCATCCGGATGCCCCCGAAGTGATGCCCCGATGACGCCATGAAGTACGTCGAGGTCGCCGGGGCCAGGGTGTCGGCCGTCGGGCTCGGGACGTGGCAGTTCGGGTCGACGGAGTGGGGGTACGGGTCCGACTACGCCGAGCGCGAGGCGGCCGCCATCGTGCAACGGGCGCTCGACGTCGGGATCACGCTCTTCGACACCGCCGAGATCTACGGCTTCGGCCGGTCCGAGCGGATCCTGGGCCAGGCGCTCGGGCCCCGGCGCGACGAGGCGTTCGTCGCGTCGAAGATCTTCCCCGTGCTGCCCATCGGGCCCGTGGTGCTCCAGCGTGCCCGGGCCAGTGTGCGGCGGTTGGGGATCGACGCCCTCGACCTCTACCAGCTCCACCAGCCCAACCCGGTGGTGCCGCTGTCGTCGACGATGCCCGCCTTCGGGCAGCTGCTCGACGAGGGGGTCGTGCGGCACGTGGGCGTGTCGAACTACTCGCTGGCGCGGTGGGAGGCGGCCGAGGAGGCGCTGGGCCGGCCGGTGCTGTCGAACCAGGTGCGGTACAACCTCGTCGACCGGCGACCCGAGAAGGACCTGGTGCCCTACGCGCAGAGCCACGACCGGCTGGTCATCGCGTACAGCCCGCTGGCCCAGGGTCTGTTGTCGGCCCGGTACGACGAGCACCACCGGCCCGGTGGGATGGTGCGCGCCGCGTCGCCGGCGTTCCACCCCGAGAACCTGCGCCGGGCCGCTCCCATGCTCGACGTGCTGCGGGAGGTGGCCGGGGCGCACCACGCCACGCCGTCGCAGATCGCGCTGGCGTGGTTGATCCGGAGGCCGAATGTGGTCGTGATCCCGGGGGCGAGCTCGGCGGCCCAGGTCGAGGTGAACGCGGCGGCGGCCGACATCGAGCTGGCCGACGACGAGGATGCGGCGTTGGTCGCCGCGTCCGACGCGTTCACGCCGGTGGGAGCGACCGCGGTGCTGCCCGACCTCATCAAGGAGCGGCTGTCGATCCTGTTCGACCGCCTGTCGGGTGGGCCGGACGGGCCGGGCGGCACCGGCCCGGCGTCGTCGTAGCCGGCGCGGTCGATCGCGTGCGGTACTGGACCGTCGACGAGGCCCAGGCGTATCTCCCGCGGCTGCGGCTCCTGCTGGGCGTGATCCGACGAGCCAGCAATCTGGCCGTCTCGGCGCGGGCCAACGGGCACGCCGTGTTGCCCGGGGCGCCGTCGCCGGCGGGCCCGCCGAGCACCGGGCCGTCGGCACCCGATCCACCGTCGGGCGAGCCGGGCGCGGCCGAGCCGGGCGCGGCCGAGCCGGCCGTGGCGTTCGACGCGAAAGAGGCGCTGGCCGAGCTCGAGGAGGAGGGGATCGTCCTGCGCGACCCCGACCGGGGGTTGATCGACTTCACCGCGCTGCACAACGGGCGCGAGGTGCTGCTGTGTTGGCAGCTGGGCGAGGACGAGCTGGGTTGGTGGCACCTCCCCGAGGACGGCTTCGCCGGTCGTCGTCCGCTGCCGCTTCCCCCCGACCTCTGATCGCGTCCCGGGGTGAGAGGGGACGGGTGCGTGCCGTTAGGCTGCAACACAGACCATTCGCCCGGTGTCGTCCGGCGCGGGTGCGGCACAGACGGAGGTGATCGCGACGGCTGAAACCGGTGCAGACGAGTTCGACGTCGTCGTGATCGGCGGCGGCCCGGGGGGTACGCCACCGCGCTCTACGGGGCGTCGGCCGGGCTGCGCATCGCCGTCGTCGAGCGCGAGAAGGTCGGCGGGACGTGCCTGCACCGAGGGTGTGTCCCGGCCAAGGAGTTCCTCGAGACCGCCAGCGTGATGCGCACCGTGGCGGGGGCCAAGGAGTTCGGTGTCCAGGCGGGCCAGCCCGTGGTGGACTTCGCCGTCAGCCAGGGCCGCAAGCAGAAGGTGGTGGACCAGCTCTTCAAGGGACTCGCGGGGTTGATGAAGGGTCGCGGGATCGTGACGTTCGACGGCACCGGCACGCTGCTGCCCGGCCGTCGGGTGCGGATCGACCCGGTCGCCGGGGCGGGCGAGGCGTCCGGGCCGATCGAGATCACGGGTCGCAACGTCGTGCTGGCCACGGGGTCGGTGCCGCGGACGATCCCCGGGTTCGACGTCGACGGGCGGGTCGTGCTCACCTCCGACGACGTGCTGATGCTCGACGCGTTGCCGGCGTCGGTGGCCGTGATCGGCGGCGGCGCCATCGGGTGCGAGTTCGCGTCGATGTTCTCCGACCTCGGGAGCCAGGTCACTGTGCTCGAGGCGCTGCCGTCGTTGTTGACGGGATGCGACAGCGACGTGGTCGGTGTCGTGGCGCGGTCGTTCCGCAAGCGGGGGATCAACGTCCACACCGGTGTGACGGTGAGCGGGCACGCGCCCAACGGGGCGGGGACGACGGTGAGCTTCGGGGAGGGCGAGTACGTCACGGTGGACGCCGTGGTGTTGTCGGTCGGTCGGCGGCCGTTGACCGAGGGGTTGCTGGCGGAGGGCACGGGAGTGACCATCGACGAGCGGGGGTTCGTCGTCGTCGACGAGTATCAGCGGACCGCGGCGCAAGGCGTGTGGGCGGTCGGCGATGTGGTGAACACGCCGCAACTCGCGCACGTGGGCTTCGCCGAGGGGATCCTGGCCATCAAGGCGATGCTGGGCGAGCCCGCCTTCCCGGTCGAGTACGCGCGGGTGCCGTGGGCGATCTACTGCCATCCGGAGGTCGCCTACGCGGGGCTGACCGAGGCGCAGGCCAAAGAGGCCGGGATCGACGTTGTGGTGAAGAAGGACCCCTACGGCGGCAACAGCCGAGCCCGCATCGTGGGGGAGACCGACGGGTTGGTCAAGGTCGTGGCGCAGCGCCTTCCCGATGGACGCGCCGGGCGGATCCTCGGGGTGCACATGGTCGGGCCGTGGGTGACCGAGCAGTTGGGCCAGGGGTACATGGCGGTCAACTGGGAGGCCACGCCCGAAGAGGTGGGGCAGTTCATCCAGCCGCATCCCACGTTGTCCGAGGCATTCGGTGAGACAGTGTTGGCGCTCACCGGAAGGGGGTTGCACGTTGGCTGACGTCACGATGCCCCAGCTCGGGGAGACCGTCACCGAGGGCACGATCACGAAATGGTTCAAGTCGGTCGGTGACGCCGTGGCGCGCGACGAGCCGCTGTTCGAGGTCTCGACCGACAAGGTCGACTCCGAGGTGCCGTCGCCGGCGGCGGGGACGCTGGCCGAGATCCGTGTGCAGGAAGGTGAGACCGTCGACGTCGGGACGGTGCTCGCCGTCCTGAGCGCCGACGGCGCCGTGGCGGCTGCTCCCGCCGCCGCCCCGTCCGCCCCTCCCGCCGCTGCCCCGGCTCCCGCCCCCGCGCCGCCGGTCGCACCGGCGCCGGCTCCCGCGGCTGCACCGGCGCCCCCTCCCCCTCCCGCTCCCGCGCCGCCGGTGGCGCCGGCCCGAGAAGCTCCGGCTCCCGTGACGGCCACCGGCCCCGAGAGCGACGGCGCCGGCAAGTGGGGGGACCGGATCCTGTCGCCGGTGGTGCGGCGGTTGCTCGACGACAACGGCATCGACCCGGCCGAGGTGACCGGGACCGGCCTCGGTGGGCGGGTCACGCGATCCGACGTGCTCGACTTCATCGACAGCCGGCGGACCGGGGGGGCACCCGCTCCGGGCGTGGCCGCCGCACCCGCACCCGCGCACCCGCACCCGCACCCGCACCTACAGCTGCACCCGCGGCGGTAGCGGCCGCGGTGGCACCCGCCCCGCAGTCGACGCCGGCCACATCGGCGCCCACGGCGGGGACCGACGAGATCATCCCGTTCACCAACATCCGGCGGCGGACGGCGGAGCACATGGTGCGGTCGAAGGCGACGAGCCCGCACACGTTGGTGGTGCTCGAGGCCGACTACGAGCAGGTCGAACGGGTCCGACGCTCGCACGGGGCACAGTTCAAGGCGGAAGAGGGCTTCGCGCTCACCTACCTGCCGTTCGTGGCACGGGCCACGGTCGAGGCGCTGCACGAGTGGCCGCACCTCAACGCCTCGGTGGGCGACGACTCGCTCATCGTGCACCATCAGGTCAACATGGGATTCGCCGTGGACCTCGACCACAACGGGCTCATCGTGCCCGTGGTGAAGCGGGCCGAGGAGCTCACGCTGCGGGGCATGGCGCGGCGGATCCGAGAGCTGGCCGATCGGGCGCGGACGAAGAAGCTCAGCGCGGACGACATCTCGGGCGGAACGTTCTCGATCACCAACGCCGGCCCGTTCGGCACGTTCCTCACGTCGCCGATCATCAACCAGCCCCAGGTGGCGATCCTGTCGACCGACGGGGTGAAACGTCGGCCCACGGTCGTGGTCCAACCCGACGGGTCCGAAGCCATCGCCATCCATTCGATCGGGCTGTTGTGCCTGGCGTGGGACCACCGTGCCGTGGACGGGGCCTACGCCGCGGCCTTCGTGGCGCGGGTGACGGAGTTGCTCGCCAGCCACGACTGGGCCGCCGAGCTCTAGTCGGCACGAGCCGCCCATGTTCCGGGTTCGGTGGTTGGGCCGGGTGCCCTATGGAGAGGCGCACGCGTTGCAGACGCGCCCTGCACGACCGGGGCCGCGACGACCACCTCCTGCTCCTCGAGCACCCCCACGTGTTCACGCTCGGCGTGCACGGAGATCCCGCCCATGTCCTGGTCGAGCCGAGCCAGGTGGGAGCCGATCTCGTCACGACCGATCGGGGCGGCGACGTCACGTACCACGGGCCGGGCCAGCTCGTCGCCTACCCCGTGGTCAACGTGCCCACCGCGCCGCGGTCGGTGCCGTGCCACGTGCACGGGATCGAGCAGGTCGTGATCGACACGGTGGCCGAGTTCGGTGTCGACGCCGGACGTCTGGCCGGGTATCCCGGTGTCTGGGTCGACGCGGACGGCCCGGCGCCGCGCAAGATCTGTGCGATCGGCGTGCGGGTCACACGCGGTCGGTCGATGCACGGGCTCGCGCTCAACGTCGACCCCGACATGGTCGTGGTTCGAGCGCATCGTGCCGTGCGGGATCGAGGGCAAGGCGGTCACGTCGCTCGCGGCCGAAGGCGTCGAGGCATCGATGCACGAGGTGGCCGACAGCCTCGTGCGCCATGCGGTGCAGCGCTGGGCCCCCGACGGGCGCTTCGAACGCCAAGACGTGGCGTGGCCCGTGCGCGCCACGACGTCGTCACCCGACGCCGGACCCCTGGCCGAGCGTGTCCCGGGGCAACGGCTCCGCATCCGACTGCAACAGGCGGGGATCGAGCCCGGAGCGGGGCTGCCCGGCACCACGCGCAAACCGCCGTGGTTGCGCGTCCCGGTCCGCATGGGCGATGAGTTCCTCGGGTTGAAGCGGACCGTGCGCGACCTCGGGCTCGTGACGGTGTGCGAGGAGGCGGGGTGTCCCAACATCTTCGAGTGTTGGGCGGACGGGACGGCGACGTTCATGATCAACGGAGAGCGGTGCACGCGCTCGTGCGGGTTCTGTCTGGTCGACACCCGCCACCCCGAGCCCCCCGATGCCGACGAGCCCGAGCGGGTGGCCGCGGCAGTGCAGCAGCTCCAGCTGGCCTACGCCGTGGTCACGGCGGTGGCACGCGACGACCTCCCCGACGGTGGCGCGGGCGGCTACGCGTCCACCATCCGGGCCATCCGACGCCGTTGCCCGACCACGGCGGTCGAGGTCCTCATCCCGGACTGCAAGGGCGACGCCGAGGCCCTCGACGTCGTCTTCGGCGCACGGCCCGACGTGCTCAACCACAACCTCGAGACCGTGGCCCGGCTCCAGCGCGCCGTGCGGCCCTCGGCCGGGTACGCGCGCAGCCTGGGGGTTCTCGCCCGGGCCAAGGACGCCGGGCTCGTGACCAAGTCGGGCATGATCCTCGGGATGGGGGAGCAGTGGGACGAGGTGGTGGGGGCGCTGGCCGACCTCCGGTCCGTCGGCGTCGACATCGTGACGGTGGGGCAGTACCTGCGTCCCACGGCCGCGCACCTGCCGGTGGCGCGGTGGTGGACGCCCGAGGAGTTCGAGTCGTTGCGCGTCATCGGCGAGGAGATGGGGTTCGCGCACGTCGAGTCGTCGCCGTTGACGCGGTCGAGCTATCACGCCCGAGGGGCCGCGGCCGCGGCGACCGGGACGGCCGAGGTGCGGGCATGACCGACCAACACGCGGCGCGCCGCGGCACGGATCGAGCGGGTGCGGGCCCGCATGGGCGAGCTCGGGGTGGATGCGCTGCTCTTGAGCCACGGCGCGGATCTGCCCTGGCTGACGGGGTACCGGGCCATGCCGCTCGAGCGGCTGACGTTGCTCGTGCTGCCGCGTGAGGGCGACGCCGTGCTCGTCGTCCCGGCCCTCGAGGCCCCGCGGGTGCCCGACACGAGCGGGATGATCACGCTGCGCCCGTGGGCCGAGACCGAGGACCCCGTGGCGCTCGTCGCGGCGCTGTTGTCGGCCGAGCGTGGCACCACCTACGGGATCTCGGATCGGGCCTGGGCCCAGTCGCTGCTGGCGCTGCAGGCGAGACTGCCCGAGGCGCACTGGCGGGCGGCCTCGAGCGTCACGTCCCCGCTACGCGCCGTGAAGGACGAGCATGAGATCGCGGCGCTGCGCGCCGCGGCGCACGCGGCCGACAGCGTGGCGGCGGTGCTCCAAGGGGGCGAGATCCCCATGGTCGGCCGGCGGGAGATCCAGGTGTCGGACGCCTTGAGCATGGGGCTGCTCGCCGCGGGGCATCGTCGCGTCAACTTCGCCATCGTGGGGAGCGGGCCCAACGGTGCGAGCCCGCACCACGAGCCGGGCGAACGCGTGATCGAGCCCGGCGACACCGTGGTGTGCGACTTCGGCGGGGAGTACGCGCTGGACGACGACGTGGGCTACTGCTCCGACATCACGCGCACCATTGCGGTGGGGGAGCCGAGCGCCGAGGTGCGCGACACCTATGCGGTGCTCCTCGCCGCGCAGCAGGCCGCTGTCGCCGCGGTGCGGCCCGGGGTCACCGCCGAGCACATCGACGCCGTGGCGCGCGCCATCATCACCGAGGCGGGCTTGGGTGAGTACTTCATCCACCGCACCGGGCACGGCATCGGGATCGAGGAGCACGAGGACCCCTACGTCGTGGCCGGGAACGACACGCCTCTGGCGGTGGGCCACGCTTTCTCGGTCGAGCCCGGGATCTACTTCCCGGGGCGCTTCGGGATGCGTCTCGAGGACATCGTGGTGGTGGGGGAGGACGGCGTCGTCCCCCTCAACACCGTGGACCACGCCCTCGCGGTCGTCGAGTAACCGGCACAGGGACCGACCCGGCCCATGGACCTCGGCATCGACGGCAAGGTGGCACTGGTGACCGCGGCGTCGCGCGGGCTCGGTCGGGCCAGCGCCGAGGCGCTGGCGGCGGAGGGCGCCCGGCTGGTCGTGTGCGCACGGAACGAGCAGTCCCTGCGCGAGGCGGAGGAGGCGATCGCGGCGCAGGGCACGGAGGTGCTCGCCGTGGTGGCGGACGTCACCGACCCCGCCACACCCGACCGCCTCGTCGCCGCCGCGGTGCAGCGGTTCGGACGGGTCGACATCGTCGTGGCGAACGCGGGTGGCCCGCCTCCGGGGAAAGCGCTCGACGTCGACGACGACGCCATTCGGTCCGCGGTGGAGGCCAACCTGCTGTCGTCGGTGCGCCTGGTGCGCGCCGCGCTGCCCCACATGCGGGCCGGCGGCTGGGGGCGGCTGTGCTGCATCTCGTCGTACTCGGTGGTGCAGCCCATTCCGGGGCTGGCCCTGTCCAACACGGCGCGCAGTGGGCTGCGGGCGTGGGCCAAGACGGCCGCGGCCGACCTCGCGGCCGAGGAGAGTGGCATCACGCTCAACCTCGTGTGTCCCGGCCCGCACGCCACCGAGCGCATGCGCGAGCTGGGTGGCGACGGCACAGGGGTCATGGGCGATCCCGCCGACTTCGGCCGGGTCGTCGCCTTCGTGTGCTCGGCTCACGCCGGTTTCGTCAACGGCGCCACGATCGTCGTCGACGGGGGCGCCACGCTGGCGCTGTGAGCCGCGTGGTCAGGACGCCCGGGCCTCGCCCCGCGACCTCGTGACAATGGCGCGCACGCGCGGTCGGGCCTCGATCACCCGGTTCCGGAGCGCGACCGTGCCTTCGGTGTCGTAGGCGCGTCGGAGGTCGAGCATGGCCGGGACGTCGCGCCTCGGCGCGGCCTGCACGACGGCGGTGCTCACCTCGTAGGCGTTCTCGGCGTCGAGGCAGGCGCCGATCAGGAAGTCGGTCTCGGCCCCGTCGTCGGTGGCGGCCAACGCGAGCATGGCGCTGACCATCACGTCGAGCGCGATGGTGGCGACGCCCGAGCCGCCGATGGTCAGGGTCGACCCGATGGTGTCGGGGGTGTCCAACTGTTGCGGCGGGGGTCGTTCGCTGTGCAACGCCTTGACGGCGTACCCCACCGAGCCCACGGCCTGGTGGGCGGTCCTGGCGGTGTGCCGCACCGAGTCGTCGTCCCCGTGCTCGAGCGCGGTGCCGAGCTCTTCCATGGTGGCGTGCGCCCGCTCTAACTCCGACGCGAGCTGGATCGCCTGCTGGCGCCAGTCGTAGGGACGCTGGGGCAGATCGACGGTCATGAGACGCCTCCCGGTCATCGGTGCCGCACGTGCGCAAGCATCTCGTTCGCATGCGGCATGGGTCACACGGTTGCTCGTTTCACGAGATTAACGGTCACTCCTTGCGCTCTTCACGCGACAGAAACCCAACAATGCGGTCACAGCGTCAACATCGGTAACACAAAGCACCAGAAAGACGCTGGTGCGGCGTGCGTGGTCACTCTGCGGCGTGTTTGACCGTGTCAACACGTGGTCCACGAGGGTGATCTCACGGTTGGTCAATGAACACGGTTTGTCAATGAAAGGGTCGACAGCTACCTTCGCAGGGTGTCTCGCGCCTGGATGACAGCGACGAGGAGACCGGGCGCGATGTTCAGGTTTCCGATGGCGTCGATCGGCGCGCTCGTCGGCCTGGTGGTGGCGGGCTCCATCACGGTCGTCGACACCGGGCCCGCGGGCGCCGATCAGATCGGGAGCCTCAAAGCCCAGGCGAGAGCCATCTCGCAGAAGCTCGTGCAGGAACAGTTGGAGATCGACGGGTACCAGCAGCAGTACTCGGTGGCGTCGGCCAAGGTCGCCGCCGATGCGCAGGCGATCGCCGCCATCGGGGAGCAGCTGGGGCAGGACCAGGTGCAGTTCGCAGCCGACACGCGCCAGGTACGTGCGCTCGCCATCTCGTCGTACATGAGCGGGGGCGGGCTGACCGGTTCCGACGCGTCGCTGTTCGTCGGCAACAGCGAGGAGGTCCAGTCGGCCAACGAATACGACGCCATCGCGACGGGGAACATCCAGACCGCGCTGGACCAGCTGCAGAGCGCGCAGGACGCGTTGGAGGCCCAACAGGCGTCGTTGCACCAGCAACAGGCCCAGGACCAGTCCGACCAGACCCAGGAGGCCGCGGCGCTGTCCCAGGCCAACGGCACCGAGAGCGCCATGGTGTCGGAGCAGAGCCTCGTCACGGGACAGCTGTCGGCCGCCGTGGCGGCACAGGCCGCGGCCCAGGACAGAGCGGCGACGGCCGCGGTGTCGTCGGCGCAGAAAGCCGGCGCCAAGGGTCCCGCGCATGGCGCCAAGCCCGGGTCCGGGTCGTCACCAGGAGCAGGTGGCGGTCCAGGAGCAGGCGCCGGTGTCGGAGCCGGACCTCCGATGGCCGATCCCGCCCTGCCGCCGTTCCTCCAGTGTGTCGTCCAGGCCGAGTCGGGCGGGCACTACAGCGCGGTGTCGCCCAACGGGATGTACATGGGTGCGTTCCAGTTCAGTCAGTCGACGTGGAATTTCGCGGCGCAGGCGGCCGGACTCGACTACCTCGTCGGGGTGCCACCCAACCGGGCGTCGAAGCCCGAGCAGGACACCGTGGCCGTGGCGCTGTACGCACTCGACGGCGAACGCCCCTGGCTCGGAGACCGCTGCAGCTCGTAGATCGCAGCGAGCGGCGCGACCGTCAGGCCACGAAGTACTTGGCCTGGGGGTGGTGGCAGATGATCGCGTCGGTGGTCTGCTCGGGGTGCATCTGGAACCCGTCGCTGACGGTCACGCCGATGCGGTCACCGCCGAGGAGCTCGACGACCTTGGCGTTGTCCTCGAGGTCGGGACAGGCCGGATAGCCCCACGAGTAGCGCCCGCCCCGGTACTTCTGACGGAACAGGCCGGTCAAGGTGGGGCCGTCCTCGTCGACGAAGCCCAACTCCTCGCGGACGCGGTGGTGCCAGTACTCGGCCAGGGCTTCGGCCATCTCGACCCCGAGGCCGTGGAGCTTGAGGTAATCGGTGTACCGGTTCTCGAGGCGGATGCGCTCTGCCTCCTCTGAGACCGCCGACCCCATGGTCACGAGCATGAACGCGGCGTAATCGGGCTCGCCTGACTCCACCGACCGGAAGAAGTCGGCGATACAGAGGAACGGCTCTTTCTTCTGGCGGGGGAACGAGAAGCGCGTCAGCTCCGACGAGCGCGTCTCGTCGGTCCACAGCACGACATCGTCGCCCTCGGCGTTCGCCGCGTAGTAGCCGTAGGCGACTTGAGGGATAAGCAGGTCCTTCGCCTTGGCCTTGTCGAGCTCCTCGCGCAGCTCCGCCGAGACGCGCTCTTTGAAGTCGGCGTCGGTCTCGTCCGGTTCGCCGCCCTTTCCCTTGATGGGGCGATACCCCCATTGGTTGCGGAACAACGCGGTCTGGTTGAGATACGACGCGATGTCGTCGAGGGGGATGCCCTTGGCCACGCGCGAGCCCAGGAACGGGGGCGTGAAGACGGGATTGTCCGCCGCCACCTCGGGCGAGCGGGCCGGGATCTCGACGGCCTCGACCACCATCTGCGACTTGCGCGGCGGCAGGTTGCGGCCCCCCAGCTTGCGTCCGAAGTCGGGATCGTCCTCACCAGTCTTCTTCAGCTCGACGAGCCGGTCCATGGTGCGTAGCCCTTCGAACGCGTCCTTGCCGTAGAAGAGGCGTCCCTCGTACACCGAGCGCAGGTCGCGTTCGACGTAGTTGCGCGTGAGCGCAGCCCCACCGAGCAGCACCGGGATGTGGGCCAGGTTGCGGGTGTTCATCTCCTCGAGGTTCTCGCGCATGATGAGCGTGGACTTCACGAGCAGCCCGCTCATGCCGATGGCGTCGGCCTTGTGGTCCTCGGCGGCCTGGAGCATCTCGCCGATGTTGACCTTGATGCCGAGGTTCACGATCTCGTACCCGTTGTTGGTGAGGATGATGTCGACGAGGTTCTTGCCGATGTCGTGGACGTCGCCCTTCACCGTGGCGAGCACGACGGTGCCCTTGCCACCCTGGTCGGCCTTCTCCATGAAGGGCTCGAGGTACGACACGGCCGCTTTCATCGTCTCGGCGCTCTGGAGCACGAAGGGCAGCTGCATCTCGCCCGTGGCGAAGAGCTCGCCCACGGTCTTCATCCCGGCCAGGAGGAAGTCGTTCACGATGGTGAGGGCGCCGTGGCCGCTGCCGAGGGCCTCGGCCAGGTCGTCGTCGAGCCCGTTGCGGTCACCGTCGATGATGCGCTGCTCGAGGCGCCGCTCGACGGGCCACCCGCTGCGGTCCTCGGTGACCGCGGACGTGGCGGACACACCCTCGAAGATGGCCAGGAGCTCCTGCAGGGGGTCGTAGCCGGCGGCTTCGTCGCGGCGGTCGTAGATGAGGTCGAGGCAGACCTCGCGGGCGCGCTCGTCGATCTTGTTCAACGGGATGATGCGCGCCGCGTGGACGATCGCGGCGTCGAGCCCGGCCTCGACGAGCTCGTGGAGGAACATGGAGTTGAGCACGTGGCGCGCCGCGGGGTTGAGGCCGAACGACACGTTGGACAGGCCCACGATGGTGAACACGCCGGGCAGCTCCGCCTTGATGCGGCGGGTGCCCTCGAGCGTCTCGATCCCGTCGCGCCGGCTCTCCTCCATGCCCGTCGACAGGGGCAGGACGAGGGGGTCGAAGATGAGGTCGGAGGGCTCGAGGCCGTAGCGGTCCACCGCGATGTCGCGGATGGCGGCGGCGGCCCGGACCTTCCAGTCGGCGGTGCGGGCCTGGCCCTCGGTGTCGATGCACGTGCACACGACCGCGGCGCCGTACTCGCGCGCCAGCGTCAGGAACTTGTCGAGCCGGGTGCCGGGGTCGTCGCCCTCCTCGAGGTTGACCGAGTTGAGGATGGGCCGGCCGCCGATCCACATGAGGGCGGCTTCGACCACGGGCGCCTCGGTCGAGTCCACCATGAGCGGCACGCTCGCCTGGGTGGCGAGACGGCTGGCCACCTCGGTCATGTCGGCCACGCCGTCGGCGCCGGTGTAGTCGACACAGACGTCGAGGACGTGGGCGCCCTCCTTCACCTGGTCGCGCCCGATGGCCACGGTGGTGTCCCAGTCGGCCTCGAGCATCGCCTCGCGGAATTTCTTCGAGCCGTTGGCGTTGGTGCGCTCGCCCACGACCAGGAACGAGGTGTCCTGGTGGAAGGCGACGTTGCTGTAGATCGACGAGGCGCCGGGCTCGTGCTCGATGGAGGCGGCCGGGCGCGGGGCGGGCACGAGGTCACGACAGCGCTGCACCACGGCCCGGAGATGGTCGGGGGTGGTGCCGCAGCAGCCGCCGACGACGCTCACGCCGAGCTCGGTGATGAACCGCTCGAGATGGTCCGCCAGCTGGTCCGGGGTCAGGTCGTAGTGCATCTTGCCGTCCACCACCGACGGCAGCCCGGCGTTGGGCTGGGCGGACACGGGCAGGCGGGCGTGCTGGCACAGGTAGCGGATGGCTTCGCCCATCTCGGCGGGACCGGTGGCGCAGTTGAGCCCGATGACGTCGGGCCGCATGGGGTCGAGGGCGGTCAACGCCGCGCCGACCTCGGTGCCCGGGAGCATCCGGCCCGTGAGCTCGATGGTGACCTGGACCTGCAGCGGCACGCGCCGGCCCGCCGCCACCATGGCGCGCTTCGCCGCGTTGATGGCCGCCTTGGCCTGGAGCAGGTCGTAGACGGTCTCGATGATGATGAGGTCGACGCCCCCCGCGATGAGCGCGGCGGACTGCTCCTGATAGGCGTCGCGCAGCTCGAGGTAGGGGATCTGGCCCAGGGTGGGGAAGCGGGTGCCGGGGCCCAGGTTCCCTGCCACCCAGCGGGGTCGGCCGTCGCCGGCGGCCGCGGCGGCTTCCTCGGCTGCCTCCCGCGCCAGGCGCGCCGCGGTCACGTTGATCTCCTCCACGCGGTCCTGGAGCCCGTACTCGGCCAGGACCACGCCGAAGGCCCCGAAGGCGTTGGCCTCGACCACGTCGCAGCCGACGTCGAGGAACGACCGGTGGATGGCCTTGACCACGTCGGGTCGGTGCAGGACCACGGCTTCGCTGCAGCCCTCGAGGGCGGGCCCGCCGTAGTCCTCGGCGCTCAGGTCGGCCAGCTGCAGGCTCGTCCCCATGGCGCCGTCGAAGATGACGACCCGCTGCGCCACGGCCTCGAGGTAGGCCGCGCCGCGCTCGTCCATGGCCATGGCGCCGTGCGCCAGTACGGGGGGCGGTGCCTGATGGGGGTCCACGGTCGGGGCCACGATCCCGACAGTCTACGGCCGTGGATGTGTTTCTCCCTCCTGAGCACGGAGTTGGCCCCGCCGGAAGGCGTCGCCGGAAGGCGTCGCCCGATCCGGCGCCGGTAGCATGCGGCGCCGTGGTGAAGATCTACACACGCAAGGGCGACGACGGCACCACCGGGCTCTACTACGGCGGTCGGGTGCCCAAGGACTGGCCTGCGATCGCCGTCAACGGCGACGTCGACGAAGCCCAGGCCTGGTTGGGCCTGGCCCGGGCCGAGACCCAGCCCGGATCGGAGCTCGACGAGCTCCTCCTCGGGTTGGAGCGGGACCTGTGGGTCCTGATGGCCGAGGTGGCGACCGCTCCGGAGAACCGCCACAAGCTGACCGAGGGGGCGTCGCTCGTGACCGACGAGATGGTGGGTGCCCTCGAGGCGAACATCGACACGCTCAACGAGAGGTTCGAGATGCCCAAGGAGTTCGTCGTGCCCGGACAGAACCGGGTGTCCGCCGCTCTGGACGTGGCCCGGACCGTGGTGCGGCGAGCCGAGCGCGGGTACGTCGCGGCATCGCCGCCGGCGGGCTCGCTCGTCGGGCCCTATCTCAACCGGCTGTCGGACCTGGTGTGGACCATGGCGCGCTGGCAGGAGGGTGAGCACGTGGGGACGCGCTCGCTCGGACACGCGCCCGGCGCGACCGGCTCGACTGGCTCGACTGGCACCGCGGGCGCAGCGTGAGCCCCGACATGCCGTTCACGCGCTCCACTGCGCTCGAGGTCGGGTGGGCCGACGTCGGTGACCCCGCGGCCGTGGCCGACGCGGCGGGGCTGCCCGTGGCGGTGGTGGGCGTCCCCGTGCTCGAGGGCCCCGACGGCCCGAGCGTGGCCCGGGGTGTGCCGGCCACCGTCGTCGTGAGTGTCGGGGGGCACGCCGTGTCGACCACGCTCGACGCGGCCCGTGCCCGCCAGCGCGGGTTCAAGGGCAAGGCGGGCCAGACGATGGCCGTGGTGGAGGAGAGCGGCGCCCAGGGGTCGTTGGGCCAGGACGAGCCGTCGGTGGTGTTCGTGGGATGCGGCAAGGTCGACGCGGTGACCGGCGCAGACGCCGATGCCCGCACCGCCGGTGCGTCGCGCACACTGCGACAGGCGGCGGCGGCGCTCGTGCGGGCGGGCGGCAAGTCGGGGGCGGCGGTGCTCGTCGTGCCGGCGTCGCTGCTCGACGAATCGGCACCCCAGCGGGTCGGTGTGCAGGCGGTGGTCGAGGGGGCCGTGTTGGCCGCGTACCGGTTCGTGTCGCACAAGAGCGACGACGAAGGCGGTGGGGTCGAGCGCTTCGTGGTGGCGGGCGTCGGGCTCGACGCGGCGGAGCTGGCGGAGGGGACGAGGCGCGGCGTGGTCGTGGCCGACGCCGTGTGCCTGGCCCGGGACCTGATCAACGAGCCGCCCAGTTCGTTGACGCCCACGCGCTTCGCCGAGGTCGCGGTCGACCACGCCGGTGGACGCCCCGGTGTCACCGTCGAGGTCTGGGACGAGCAGCGGATCACCGACGAACGGCTGGGTGGGCTGCTCGGGGTGGCCCGCGGCTCGGCCGAGCCGCCCCGGTTGATCAAGGTCGCCTATGAGCCGGCCGACCCGCTGAGCGTGGACGGCCACGTCCCCCATGTCGTCCTCGTGGGCAAGGGCATCACGTTCGACTCCGGCGGGCTCTCGCTCAAGTCGGCGGACGGGATGATCACCATGAAGACCGACATGAGCGGGGCCGCGGCGGTGCTGTCGGCCGTGTCGGCCTGCGGCGAGCTGGGTGTACGGGTGCGGGTCACTGCCATCGCGCCCACCACCGAGAACATGCCCGGGGGGCGGGCCACGAAACCCGGCGACGTGCTCACGATTCGCGACGGCCACACCATCGAGGTGCTCAACACCGACGCCGAGGGACGTCTCGTCCTCGCCGACGGGCTGTCGTTGGCGTCGGAGCTCGAGCCCGACGCCATCGTCGACCTCGCCACGCTGACCGGGGCCTGCGTGGTGGCGCTGGGAATGTCCATCGCGGGCGTGTTCGGCTCCGACGAGGGGCTCATCGGGCGCGTGCAGGCCGCGTCGGAGCGCGCCGGCGAAGGGACGTGGCCGTTGCCGCTGCCCGACGAGTACCGGTCGCACATCGACTCGGAGGTCGCCGACATGAAGAACGTCGGCAAGGGTGGCCAGGCCGGCGCCATCGCGGCCGCCCTCCTGCTGGCCCGATTCGTGGACGAGGTGCCGTGGGTGCACCTCGACATCGCCGGCCCGGCCCGGTCCGACGAGGACAGCGGGATCTTCGCCAAGGGCGGAACCGGGTTCGGCGTGCGGACGCTGTTGGAGCTGCTGGAGCACTACGGCGCCGGCGGCTGAGCTCCCGGTTTCTCAGCCGGCGCGGCTGGGATGCGAGATCCCCGAGTCGCGGTCGGCCATGTCGGGCCAACGGGCGTCGGCCAGCTGCGCCAGGGCCACCAGGTGGGCGCGCTCGCGCGTGCCGAAGCGCCACCCGGGACGTCCCGCCGCCAGCACGAGATCCCAGGCGGCGAGGTCCACGAACCCGATGTCACCACCGTCGGCCCCCTTGGGCCGGAGGCCGACGTCGATGACGTCGTTCGAGTCGACGCTCGCGGCGCGCGCGTCGGCGAGCGATGCCGCCAGCCACGGTGTCGCCGGTGGGCGACCGTGTGAGGCGATGACCGAGAGCCCTTCGACGTCGAGCACCGCGCTCCAGGTGGCGTCGAGCTCGGCGCACACGCGTGACGACAGAGCACCGAGCACGCCGTGGGGGGTGCGCTCGCGCAGGATGATCAGCGCCGTGGTGTAGGCCTCGAGACGCCGGTCGTGGCGACGTCCCGACACGGGTCGGACGTCCTGCAACGCCACGCCGTCGACCTCGGCGATCTCACTGAGCAGGAGTGACAGATGGTCGCCGTCGGCCAGCTCGACGACGAACTCGTCCACGGCCTTGCCCTCGCGGTGCTCGACCACCTCGACCGCCACCAGGTCGCCCCGCACGGCTCCGATCCGACTGGCGACCGCTCCCAGCGCTCCGGGCCTGTCGGGGAGCTCCACGCGGAGCAGGAAGGTGGCCACTGTCACAGACTATGGGTGCCAGATGAACGGGTTGTTTCGGGCTTGCGTCGTGCCGATGAAGCGCAGCCGGATTCGCCGTGGTGCACCACGGCCGGGTCGACCCCCGGCCCCTCTGGCGGCTTCTGACCACCGAAGCATGCCGCCATGCTACGGGGAGTGCGTGGCGCGCCGCGTGGCCTCGTGGGCGCGGTAGGCCCAGGCCCACTGGGCCGCTTCGTGGGCGAGGGCGGGATGGACGCGCCAGCGCACGAGTTGGACCTCCACGTCGGGCCGCTCGTTCCCCGAGGCCAGCAGGGCGAGGGCCAGGCGTCGGGCGTGGCGGCGCGCTTCTTCGAGGACGGCCGAGGACCGGACCGGGGCCGACCACTGCGCATGCCGTTGCCGGAGCGAGGCAGGGAGACGATCGAGATGCCGGCGCGGCATGGGCGGGATCCGGTGCCGCACGGCCAGGGTGGTCGGTCCCTCGCGCCGCGCCATCTGGAACGACACGCAGCGGGCCAGGGCCCGGCGGAAGGGCGACTGGCGACCGGCGCGGTCGCCGAGGCCGAGGGATCGGGCCGTGTCGGCGACGTCGAGGTCGAAGCCCGAGGGCTCGTCGTCGAACCCCGCGGCGAAACGCCGCAGCAACCAGGTGCAGGTCGGGCCCAGGATGCCCAACCAGAACGTCTCGACGTAGAGCGACCGGGGGTCGTACCCGAGCCGGTCGATCACCGGGTCGGGCCACCCGACGATGCGGATGCTCTCGACCTCCCGCGTCGGGGCGGTTTCGAGGACGGGCCGCAAGACCGGGACGGGGGCGGGGACGGGGACGTGGACGTGGACGTGGACTGGGTCTGGGACGGGAACTGCAACAGGGCCAGGAATGGTGGACATCGCTGCTCCGGCTCGGGTGTGCGTGGAGTCGACGGGCGCCCGGTGGGCGTCGGCGACGGGGACAGCGCCACCATCGCGTCCGCGTCTCGCCGCCGACCTCGCCGGCTGCCGGCCGGCAACCTTGCCCGCCGACCATCGGCGCTCGCGCCGTCGGGCTATCGCGCTCCCGCCGCTTGGGCCTGGGCCCACGTGTAGGTGTACGTGGGGTTGCCGGTGACTGAGCGCGAGCAGCGTGGCGTCACTGGTCCAGGGGCTGACGGACGGCACCGTGGCCTCGGCCGCCCCCATGACGAGGGTGCCGTGCGACGCCGCGATCTGCGACGCGCCGAACCCGAGGTCGTTGTTGCGGTGCCCCCAGCACGCTTGCGGGTTCGCGGCGGTGCAGTCGATGTCGCCCGAGCCAGGTCCGTCGTCGTACATCCAGTCGTAGTTGGAGCCCAGCGGGCCGGCGGCCTCCGCCCAGTTCGACGCCCACGTCGTCACCGCGGTCCCCGGCGGTGGTGGTGAGGGTGTGGGATCGGTGCTCGCCGCTGCCGCGTTCTGGGCGTCGGTGTCGAGTTGCGCGACCATGCCGACCACCGGGGGCAGGCCGCGGTCCACCCGTTCGATGTCGGTGATGACGAAGAGCTGTTGCGCGGCCGGCAGCGCGGCGTAGTCCGAGGGCAGTACCAAGGCACCCAACCCCTCGTGCGCACGTGCTGCGTTGGTCGCCTGGGTCGTGGCGGCGACGCACGGCCCGGACTCGGCCCCGTCCTGCCGGCACGTCGAGTCGAAGCTCGGCGACTCGATGATGTTGGCGGGCGGGTCGGCGGGAGGAAGGATGGGATGCGTCCCCACCGGGACCACCGGAGCCGGCGGCCGAGGTGGGGCAGGGTGGGCGATCGGCGGATGGGTGGTCGGGGGGGCGATCACCGTGGTGGGCGGTGGTGGCGGCGGTGGTGGCGTCGTCGTGGTCACCGGCGCGACCGTGGTGGGCGGGGCCACCGCCTGGGGATGGAGCAATCCGGCCGGAGCCGTCTGGACCGACTCTGTGGTGGACGGGGCCGAGGCGCGGGCGGGCGCGGGCTCGAGCGCCGTCAGGAGCACCAGGGCCGTGGCCGTCAAGGTGACGGCTGCGACCAGGGCGGACGTGCCCGCGACGGGCATGCGGCGGAGCAGGACGCGTAACCGCGTCTTGAGGCTCGACACACTGGGGTTCTCGGCACGGTGCTGGAGGCTCTTTACGACCTCACCGAGCGTGAGGCCTGGTCGTCGGCTCGTTCATGGCACCTGTGACCAGGAACGAAGCAGTCGTGACGCCGGTGCGGAACCGTCGTGGAACGGGCGCGACGTGGTGGGCGAGAACCACGCGAGGCGGTCGCGAGGCCCGTGCGAGGCGGTCGCGAGACCATGCGAGACGGGCCTGTCGTCATCGACGAATCGGGGTGTTCGAGGGCACGCCGAGCGAGGCCCGGGCACGTCGAGATGACGCCGCGGTGCGTCCTACTAAGCCTGGGACCACGCCTAGGATCGGCAGAGGTGTGCCTACGTCAGTGATGGGCATGGCACGCGCAGTGTTTCTGCAAGGTCAACCTGCGGGAGAGGCAGCACGTCGAACGTGCGCCACGCCCCGGGTCGGCGAGGTGGCGACCGACCTGTGGGTGGAGCGGGGTCGGCGCGATCTCGCAGGGATCGGAGTACTGAGGTGATGGACGACGTCACGGGGGGGCAGGACGAGCCGAAGCGGCCCGTGACCGCTCGTCGACGCGGCCTGGGCAAGGGGCTCGGCGCCATCCTCCGGGCCCCGGTGGACGAGGACGAACGCTCCCAGCAGGATCAGCTCACCGGTCTGCCCGACCGCGCCGCGCTCGATCAGCGATTCGACGAGGCGATGGCGAGGTGTCGCGAGGATCGAGCCACGTTGGCGCTGCTGGTCGTCGGCCTCGACGGCTTCGGCGACGTCAACGAGCTGTACGGTCACAACGTCGGCGACGAGCTCCTGCACGAGGCGGCCGGTCGCCTGTCAGACGCTCGCCGCAGGTCCGACACCGTGGCGCGGTTCGCCGGCGACGAGTTCGTCATGGTGTGCCCGTACGTGGCGTCGGCCGGCCTCGCCTGTCAACTCGCGGCACGGATCCTCGAAGACCTGAGCCGACCCGCCACAGTGGAGAACGTCGAGCTCCAACTCTCGGCCAGCATCGGCGTGGTCGTGACGTCACCGGCCGACACCTCGAGCGGTCCGGCCACGCTCGAGTCGCTCTTGGGCGACGCGTCGCTCGCCATGCGGCGCGCCAAGGACGAGGGCGGCGGGTCGTGGAAACTGTTCGACCACTCCATGCGCGAGCACGTCGTGGTCCGCTCGCAGGGCCGCCAAGACCTGCGCACCGCACTCGAGGACGATGGCCTCGTCCTCGAGTACGAGGACATCGTCGACCTGGCCACGGGCGAGGCGATCGCCGAATCGGCGATCTTGGGGTGGAGCCAGCCCGGGACCGACGTCGAGCAGTCCCAGGCGCCGCTCGACCTCGTCGACGAGGCCGGGCTGGCGGTGCCGGTGGGCCGCTGGGTGCTCGACCAGGCGCTGGCGGACCTGAAGGTCCGGCACACCGATTCGACCGTGCCCGAGGATTTCCGGGTGTGGGTGAAGGTGGCGCCGTCGCTCGTCGCCGATCCCGCGCTCGTCGACATCGTGATCGAGCTCACCGAGAAGCACGACGTCGCACCGTCGGTTCTCGGCCTCGACATCCGCGAGCCGTCGGCGGCTGCGGCGCCGTCCACCGAGGCCAACCTTCGGGTCCTGCAAATGAGCGGTGTCGTCGTCGCATTGGACGACTTCGGGTCCGGTCAGACCAATCTCGCGTTGCTGCAGCGTTTGCCCATCAGCAGCCTCAAGCTCGCGCCCGACCTCGTGGCCGCGCTGGACGAGGACGCCGTCACGGTGGACGAGCTCGACACCGACGCGGACGTCGACGCTGCGCCCGCAACCGATGCGGACGCCGACGCACGAGCCGACACGTTGAGTCGGGAGGCCGCGGCCCTGGTGCGCGGCCTCATCGAGCTCGGCCGCGCCCTCGGGCTCGTCGTGGTGGCCCAGGGTGTGGAGTCCGAGGCACAGGCCATGGCGCTGCGCGCGCTCGGGTGTACGTACGCGCAGGGCCCGTTCCTCTTCGGAGATGACCCGGTGCACCCCGTCACCGACGAACCGGACGACGTCGCCGTCATGACACCGTTGACCGGCGTCCCAGACGATCTGGCCGAGCCCAGCGCGCGCGTTGTCCCCCCCAGTCACAACCGCCGCCGGAACCGCCTGCTGCTGTGGAACCGCCTCCCGCACCGGAACCGGATCCGGCACCGGTTCCCGCGCCGGCTCCGGCCGAGTCGCTGTGGGCGCCGGGGACCCTGGGTACCTGAAGGCGGGACACCCGGCCCGGTCCGCGGCCCCGGTGGGGCAGAGTGATGGGCCGTGATCAACGTCCATTTCGTGTTCCTCGGCGCTGCCATCGGCATCGCCGGGGCGGTGTCCTACGCCGTGGACACGATCCGCGGGAAGACCCAACCCAACCGCGTGACGTGGTTGTTGTGGGCCGTCGCCCCGCTACTGGCGTTCGCCGTCGAGATCGACAACGGCGTGGGGCTGCAGGCCCTGTTGACGTTCACGGTGGGGTTCGGGCCTCTGTTGGTGTTCGCGGCGTCGTTCGTCAACCCGAATTCGGTGTGGAAGCTCGGTCGACTCGACTACACGTGCGGAGCCCTGTCGATCGCCGGCACGATCGGTTGGCTCGTGACGCGCCAGGGCCTGGTCGCTCTGGGGGCCGCGGTCCTGGCCGACGCCCTGGCGGGCCTGCCCACGGTGGTGAAGTCGTGGCGACACCCGGAGTCCGAGAGCGCCAGCGTGTACGTCGCGTCGTGCATCAACGCCGTGATCACGCTGCTCACGGTGCAGCACTTCTCCGTCTACGTGGTGACGTTCCCGTTGTACATCGCGGTGCTCGCCTTCATCGAGAGCGTGCTCGTCGCCGGTCGCCTCGGCCCCCGGTGGCGGGGTGAGGTGGTGCGGGTCACCACCGTCCCCGGTGCACCACCTCGGAGGGTCGGCGCCGTCCGCGCCCGAGTGAAGAAGACGGCGGGTCGTCCCCACCGGGCTCGCCCATGAGGACGGCGCCGAGGTAGCGGCGACGGTCAGGGACGCCGAGCGCGACCCGGAGGGCCGACTCGCCCCGAAAGTTCCCGAGGAAGCACGCGCCGAGACCGGCGTCGGAGGCGGCCAGCAACGTGACCATGACGGCGAAGCCGCCGTCGACGAACCAGTACGGCACGGGCCACGCCCCGTCCGCCCCGGATTCCGCCCCCGATGCCGCCCCCGATGCCGCCCCCGGTGCATCGTCCTCGCGCCCGCCGAGGCCGCTCGAGATCTTGTCGGGCTCGGCGTAGCGGGCGCGGTAGGCGTCGGGGTCGACGAACAGGGCGATCACGACCGGGGCGCGCGACAGCCCGGGCCAGCGTCGGGCCTGGGCGCGCCACTCCTCTGTCGTCGTGGCCGCCCAGAACGGGGCGGTCTGGTCGGGCCCGACGAGGACCACGGCGTCCCACCCCCCGGTGTTGCCGGCCGACGGGGCGCGGCACGCGAGGTCGAGTACCCGGTCGAGCACCGGGGCGGCGACCGGTGCGCCCGAGAAGCTGCGGACCATCCTCCGCCCGCGCATCGCCTCCGACAGCTCCATGGACCCGAAAGCTAGCCACCGACCCACCGACCCACCGGGAATGTTGACCCCGCTGGTAGGGTTTACGAGTAGGCGACGGCACCACAGGTGCGTTGTCAGGTGAGCCCAAGGAACCGGAAGGTCGTGATGTCGTGGCCACTGCACGAGAGTTGCTGAGCGAGGCCAAGTCGGCCATCCGCGAGGCCCAGGCCGACGAGGTCCAGCCGCGCCTCGACGACGACGGGGTCGTATGGCTCGACGTGCGCGAGCCCGACGAGTACGAGCAGGGCGCGATCCCCGGCGCGGTGCACCTTCCGCGCGGGCAGCTCGAATTCTCGGTCGAGGGCCGGATCCCCGACAAGTCGGTTCCCGTCGTCGTGTACTGCGCGGCCGGAGTGCGGTCCGCCTTCGCGGCCAAGACACTGACCGAGCTCGGCTACACCGACGTGGTGTCACTCGTGGGCGGGTTCAACCGCTGGAAGGACGAGGGTCGGCCGTGGAAGACGCCGCGCACGCTGACGCCCGAACAGCGCAACCGCTATCAACGCCATCTGCTCGTGAACGAGGTGGGCGAGGAGGGACAGCTCAAGCTGCTCGACTCGCGCGTGCTGCTCCTCGGTGCGGGTGGGCTCGGCTCACCCGCCGCGCTCTACCTCGCCGCGGCCGGGGTCGGGACGATCGGGATCATCGACATGGACGTCGTCGACGCGTCGAACCTGCAGCGCCAGATCCTCCATTCGATGGACCGGATCGGCGAGCGCAAGGTCGACTCCGCCAAGAAGACGCTGACGGCGCTCAACCCCGACGTGGACGTCGTGACCTACGACGTGCGGCTGGGCGCGGACAACATCCTCGACATCATCGACGGCTACGACCTCATCGTGGACGGGACCGACAACTTCCCCACGCGCTACCTGGTCAACGACGCGTCGTTGCTGAAGCGGATCCCCGTGGTCCACGGCTCGATCTTCCGGTTCGAGGGCCAGGCGACGGTGTTCGACCCGTACAACGGGCCGTGCTACCGGTGCATGATCCCCGAGCCGCCGCCGGCCGAGCTCGCCCCGTCGTGCGCCGAGGCGGGTGTGCTCGGCGTGCTGCCGGGCATCATCGGCTCGATCCAGGCCGTCGAGGCCATCAAGATGCTGCTCGGGATCGGCGACCCGCTCGTGGGGCGGCTCCTCGCCTACGACGCCCTGGAGGAGTCCTTCCGGACGTTCAAGGTGCGGCGCGACCCGCAGTGTCCGGCGTGCGGGGAGAATGCCGCACCGATCGTGATCGCCGAGTACGACGACCTGTGCCGGCCCCACGCCGTGGCCCCCTCGGGAGCCTGACGCCGGCTCGAGACCGGGCCCGAGACCGCGCCCCGGACCGGATCGCAGACTGGGCGTTGGCGCCCCGCAGTCCGTAACCTGGGGCACGTGGGCGACGAGGTGCGACGGACCGATTCGGGCATCGAGGTCCGTCCCGTGTACGGGCCCGACGACCTCGAGGGGTGGGACCCGGCACAGCAGCTGGGCGAGCCGGGCCAGACGCCCTACACGCGCGGGATCTACCCCAGCATGTACCGGGGCCGGCTGTGGACCATGCGGCAGTACGCCGGGTTCGGGACGGCCGAGGACACCAACGAGCGGTTCAAGTTCCTCTTGGGCGCGGGCCAGACGGGCCTGTCGTGTGCCTTCGACCTGCCCACGCAGATGGGGCTCGACTCCGACCACGCCCGGGCCGAGGGCGAGGTGGGCAAGGTCGGGGTGGCCATCGACTCGTTGGCCGACATGCGGTTGCTGCTGGCGGGGTTGCCGCTCGACAAGGTGACAACGTCGATGACGATCAACGCCACCGCCGCGATCCTGCTGCTGCTATACGAATTGGTGGCCGACGAGCAGGGCGTGGCGCCCGAGGCGCTGGGCGGGACCATCCAGAACGACATCTTGAAGGAGTACGTGGCCCGGGGGACCTACATCTACCCGCCCCGGTCGTCGATGCGGCTCATCACCGACACCTTCGCCTACTGCGCGCAGCGCCTGCCCAACTGGAACAGCATCTCGATCTCGGGATACCACATCCGCGAGGCGGGCTCGACCGCGGTGCAGGAGATCGCCTTCACGCTCGCCGACGGCATCGCGTACGTCGAGGCGGCGCTGGCGGCGGGGCTCGACGTGGACGCCTTCGCGCCCCGGTTGTCGTTCTTCTGGAACGCGCACAACAACCTGTTCGAGGAGGTGGCCAAGTACCGCGCCGCCCGACGGATGTGGGCCAAGATCATGACCGAGCGCTTCGGTGCCACCGACGAACGCTCCACGCTGCTGCGGTTCCACACCCAGACCGGCGGGTCGACCCTCACTGCCCAGCAGCCCGAGAACAACATCGTGCGCGTCACGCTCCAGGCCCTGGCGGCAGTGCTCGGCGGGACACAGAGCCTGCACACCAACGGGTTCGACGAGGCACTCGGGCTCCCCACCACCAACGCGGCGAAGATCGCGCTGCGCACACAGCAGGTGATCGGGTACGAGTCGGGTGTGCCCGACACGGTGGACCCTCTGGCGGGGTCGTACTTCGTCGAGAACCTCACCGACGAGGTCGAGAAAGCGGCGTGGGAGTACCTCGAGCGCATCGACGCCATGGGCGGGGCGGTCGAGGCCATCGAGGCCCGGTTCATGCAGGGCGAGATCGAGATGGCGGCGTACGAGTTCGCCAAGGCGGTCGACGACGGCGAGAAGATCGTGGTGGGCGTGAACCGGTTCACCGACGAGGCGCCCGAGTCGACCGACGTGTTCCCGATCGACCCGGCTCAACAGCGGGCGCAGATCGAGCGGACCCGACGCGTGCGGGCCGAGCGCGACCAACCCGCGGTCGACGCCGCGCTGGCCGACGTGGCCGCCGCGGCCCGGGGCAGCCAGAACCTTCTCGTGCCCATGCGCGAGGCGTTGCACCGCATGGCGACGTTGGGCGAGGTGTCCGACGTCCTGCGCGAGGAGTTCGGCGTCTACCAGCCGACCTGACCACCTCTACTTGCCGGCGTTACCCGCCTGTGTGTACCCGCCTGCGTGACCGGGACGCCGTCGACGAGCACTCTCCGCGGTGACAACGTGGTTGGCAGTCAAGGCGCAGCGTTCCGGTGTCGAAGCACTGGGCATGGTGAAGAGTCGTGGGACCGGTCACACGGTCGTCGAAACCATGGTCGAAACCGTGGTCGAAACCGTCGTCGACGCCTCCGTTGCCATCGGCGCCCGTATCGAGATCCGCAACATCCATCTCCAGAAGTGGAGCCGGGGATTCCAGGTGGCCGCGATCATCGCGGACGGCTATCTCGTGCGACGACTGGCCGACAACTTCATCCTGCCGCGCGCCTTCGCCGCCGACGACATCCGCGCCTACTGAGACGAGCCGGGCGTCGGGCTAGCGACGACGCCTAGCCGACCCGGGCCAGAAGGCGGTCGCGCAGCGACGCGTCGGTCGCCGCGTCGATCGCGGTCCAGGCCAGGCCCAGCGCTCCGTCGAAGACGGCGAGCTCGGCCGAGGGCCCGAGACACGCCGCCGCGAACTCGGCCTGGTGGTTGACCGCGCCGCGTGAGTCGATGCCGATCATGGGGTGGATCGACGGCACGGCGAGCGAGACGTTGGCCATGTCCGTCGAGATCGTCGGCCTTGCCTCGGGGCGCTCGTCCGCGCTGTAGCGGCGTCCCAGCTCTTCGGCGTTGCGACGCCAGGCGGCGAGAAGCGGGTCGTCGGGGACGAAGTGCGAGTAGGTCGGGGCGAGGTCGCGGATCTCGAGCGTGCTGCCCGTGGCCAGCGCGCCGGCCTCGAAGCAGCGTTCGATGCGCGGCCGCAACCGCGCCAGGGCCTCGAGGGTGGGAGCCCGCACCATGAACCGGCCGCGCGTCTCCTCGGGGACGATGTTCGGCGCGTCGCCGCCCTTGGTGACGATGCCGTGGACCTGGTCGCCGCGGTGCAGGTGCTGGCGGATGAGGCCGATGGCGACCTGGGACACGACCATGGCGTCGGCCGCGTTCACACCCTGCTCCGGTGACGCCGAGGCGTGCGCGGCGCGGCCGGTGAAATGCACCTCGACGTGGTCGACAGCCAGGCACGTGGCGACGAGCCGGTCCTCGGGCCAGGGATGGACCATCATCGCGGCGTGGGCGCCGTCGAAGGCGCCCCGCTCGAGCAGAAGGACCTTGCCCCCGCCGCCCTCTTCGGCCGGGGTGCCGAGCACCGTCACCGACAGGCCGAGGTCGTCGGCCACGCCGGCCAGGGCCATCCCCGCGCCCAGCGAAGCCGCCGCGATCAGGTTGTGGCCACACGCGTGACCCACCGCGGGCAAGGCGTCGTACTCGGCGCAGATGACGATGGACAGGGGCCCCGAGCCCACGCGCCCGCGCACCGCGGTGGGCAGGTCGTGGGGGCCGCGCTCGACGTCGAAGCCGGACTCGGTCAGGAGATCGCCGACGCGTTGCGCGGCGTGGACCTCCTCGAAGCACAGTTCGGGGTCGGCGTGGATGGCCCGGCTGAGCTCGACCAGGGTGGGCTGGAGCTGTTCGGCCACGCGGCGCGCCGCGACCTTCGCCGGCCCGGCGTCGGTCACTCGATCACCGCGATCACGTCGCCCGGACCCACCGAGTCGCCCGCGGCGACCTTGACCTCCTTCACGGTGCCGGCCTTCTCCGCCGTGATGGCGTTCTCCATCTTCATCGCCTCGAGCAGGCAGACGGTCTCGCCCACCTCGATGCTGTCGCCTTCTCCCACCAGGACCTTGACGATGGTGCCCTGCATGGGGGCGGTGACCGACCCCGAGCCCGAGCCCGCCACCGCGGCGCGCGGCTTGTGCGGCCGTGTCCCGCCCCGCGCCGAGGCGACGCCGGCCACCTCGGGCACCCAGAGCTTGACCTCGTAGCGGCGCCCGTCGACTTCGGCGGTCACCTCGCGCAGCACGCGGGGGCCGGTGTCGGTGTCGCCGGCCGGTGCCGATCCCACTACTGGCGTCGGGGCCAGGGAGGCGAGGTCGAGGCGGTCCTCCACCCACCGCGTCGAATGCTCGCCCGCGATGAAGTCGGGGTGCGACAGGATGGCGACGTCGGCGGGAATGGTGGTGGCGACCCCGGTGACGACGGTCTCGTCGAGGGCCCGCAGCATGCGGCGCCGGGCCGACTCCCGGTCGGCACCCCACACGATGAGCTTGGCGACGAGATTGTCGTAGAACTGGCTCACGGTGTCGCCCGCCTCGTAGCCGGCGTCGAGGCGCACGCCGGGGCCGCCCGGCGCGTGGAAGGTCGTGATGGTGCCCGGCGATGGGGAGAAGCGGCCGCCGGCGGGGTCCTCGGCGTTGATCCGGACCTCGATGGCGTGGCCGTTGCTGGTCACGTCGACCTGGCTGAACCCGAGCGGCTCACCCGACGCCACCCGTAACTGCCACTCGACCAGGTCGAGGCCCGTGACCAACTCCGTGACGGGGTGCTCCACCTGGAGGCGCGTGTTCATCTCCAAGAAAAAGAACTCACCGTTCTCGTACAGGAATTCGACGGTGCCGGCGTTGACGTAGCCGCACGCCTTGGCCACCGTGACCGCCGCCTCGCCCATGGCACGGCGCACGTCCTCGGGGAACGCCGCGGCGGGGCTCTCCTCGATGAGCTTCTGGTGCCGGCGCTGGGGTGAGCAGTCGCGCTCGCCCAACCACAACGTGGTGCCGTGGGTGTCGGCGATGACCTGCATCTCGATGTGGCGGGGCCATTCGAGGTACCGCTCGACGTAGATCTCGGGCCGCCCGAAGTACGACTGTGCCTCGCGCTGGGCCGACTCGACGGCCTCGGCCACGTCGTCGGGTGACGACACCACCTTCATGCCCCGGCCCCCGCCGCCGTAGGCGGCCTTGATGGCCAGCGGCCACCCCACCGCGGCGCCGAACTCGGCGACCTGGGCGGGATCGGTGATCGGCTCGGTACGACCCGGGACGCCCGACACGCCGACCGCCTCGGCAGCGCGGCGCGAGCTGATCTTGTCGCCCATCACCTCGATGGCCTCGGGAGGCGGCCCGATGAAGGTCACGCCGGTGGCGGTGATGGCCCGGGCGAAGTCGGTGTTCTCCGAGAAGAAGCCGTAGCCGGGGTGCACGGCGTCGGCACCGCTGCGGGCGATGGCGTCGAGGATGGCCTCGGTGTTGAGGTAGCTCTCGGCCGCAGTCTGGCCCCCGAGCGGGTACGCCTCGTCGGCCATGCGGACGTGCAGGGCGTCGCGGTCGAGCTCGGAGTACACCGCCACGGTGGCGACGCCCAGCTCGCGGCAGGTGCGGATGACCCGCACCGCGATCTCGGCGCGGTTGGCGATCAGGACCTTCTGGAACACGCAGTGCCTTTCATGTGGGGGTGCTGGCCGGCTGGGTGCTGCCCGTGCGGGACCACCACACTGGCACGGCCCGTAGGGTGGGTGCCATGTGCGCCGGAGGCCCGGTCACCCCGTCGTTCGTGACGGTGCCCGCTCCGCCGGGCACCCGGTTCGGGCCGATCCGGCGGTTCACCGAGATCGACTCGACCAACCGGTACCTCCTCGACGAGGCGCGCGCCGGCGCGGCCGAGGGTGCGGTGGCCGTGGCGGACTACCAGAGCGCGGGACGGGGCCGGCTGGGACGGCGGTGGGAAGCACCGCCCGGGTCGAACCTCCTGACATCGGTGCTCCTGCGACCGGTCCTGGCGACCGACGAGCTCCATCTCTGCACGGTGGCCGTGGCGTTGGCGGCCGCGGCGGCCTGCGAACACGGCGCAGGTGTCGCGGCGGAGCTCAAATGGCCCAACGACCTCGTGGTCGGGGGGCGCAAGCTGGCCGGGATCCTGGCCGAGGCCGTGCCCCGAGGTCCGGGCGGCGCCGGCGATGCGGTGGTGGTGGGGCTCGGGCTGAATGTGCGCTGGCCTCCTCCTGCCGGACATGCCGGTGCCCCGAGCGACGGGACCCAGGGGACCGACGGGACGGGCGCCGACAAGAGGACCGAGGGGACAGTCGCCGGCGAAGGCTCCGAGGTCGCTCTGGCGGCCACGTCGATCTGGCGTGAGGCGGGCCGCGCCACCGAGCCCTTGGCCCTGCTCAGGCTCGTGCTCGAGCACCTCGAGGGTCGGCTCGTGGACCTGGCCGACCGCCACGGGCGGGACCGGCTGGCCGCCGACTACCGCCGGCGCTGCGGCACCGTCGGCGCGACGGTCCGGGTCACCCTGCCCGGTGAGGTCTTCACGGGCCGGGCCACCGGCATCACCCCCCAGGGCCACCTCGTGGTCGAGGTGGGGGGGAAGTCCGGACCGTGGCCGCCGGTGACGTCGTCCACGTGCGGGATCCGACCTGAATTTCCCGGGCGGACTCACCAGGTGGGCCGCGGCGGCCGGTCTACCATTGACCCACCATGAAAGTGCTCGTCACCGGCGGTGCAGGCTTTATCGGATCCAATTTCGTCCGCTACTGGGTGGAACAGCACCCCGGGGACGACGTCGTGGCCTACGACGCCCTCACCTACGCGGGGAACCGGCCCAACCTGGTCGATGTGGAGGACCGGATCACCTTCGTCCACGGCGACGTGTGCGACGGCGAGCTCGCCCTCGAGACCCTGCGCCGGCACGAGATCGACACGATCGTCCACTTCGCGGCCGAGTCCCACAACAGCCTGGCCGTCATCGACCCCGGCCGGTTCTTCCGGACCAACGTGCTCGGCACCCAGGCCATGCTCGAGGCGGCCCGGCACGCCGGGGTGGGGCGGTTCCACCACATCTCGACGTGCGAGGTCTACGGCGACCTCCCGCTGGACTCCGACGACGCCTTCACCGAGGAGCACCCGTACCGGCCCCGCACGCCCTACAACGCGTCGAAGGCGGGCGCGGACCACGCCGTGCGGGCCTACGTCGAGACCTACGGTCTGCCGGCCACCATCACGAACTGCTCGAACAACTACGGCCCCTTCCAATTCCCCGAGAAGGTCATCCCGCTGTTCGCCGCCCACGCGCTCGACGACCGGCCGCTGCCGCTGTACGAGTCCACCCGGAACCAGCGCGAGTGGCTGCACGTGATCGACCATTGCCGCGCCATCGAGGCCGTGCTCGAACGCGGTCGCATCGGTGAGACCTACCACGTCGGCAGCGGCGTCGAGGCCAGCATCGAGGAGATCGCCGACGCCGTGCTCGATGCGCTGGGAAAGCCCGAGTCGCTCAAGAAGATCGTCCCCGACCGCCCCGGCCACGACCGTCGGTACCTGCTCGACTGCACCAAGATCACCAAGGAGCTGGGCTGGACCCCCACCATCGGGTTCGAGGACGGACTGGCCGAGACGGTGCGGTGGTACGCGGACAACCGCGCCTGGTGGGAGCCGCTCATGGACCGTGCCCCGGTGGTCGAGTCCTCGTGGGGCGACGGCTCACCGGGCGACGATGCACCGGGCGACGGCTCACCGGGCGACGGTGCATCCGGGCGACGGCTCACCGGGCGCGTCGCGCTCGCACTAGCGCGTGGGGGCCCGCGAGATGGTGAGGGTGCTCGTGACCGGCGCGGGCGGTCAGCTCGGCACCGACGTCGTCGACGCCCTGGAGGGGCGGGTGCCGACCGGGGGCCTTCCCGGCGACCGCTCCACCGGCCGTCTGGGTCTGCGGTCTCCGTGTGAAGTCGTCGCCGCGGATCACGCCCGGCTCGACGTGGCCGACCGGACCGCCGTGCAGAGCGTGTTCGAGGGCGTGCGGCCCCACGTGGTGATCCATGCGGGGGCGTGGACGGCGGTCGACGCCTGCGAGGGCGACCCCGACCGGGCCTACGCGGTGAACGCCCTGGGGACGCGGCACGTGGCCGAGGCGGCCCGACGGGTGGGGAGCCATGTCGTGTACGTGTCGACCGACTACGTCTTCGACGGTACCTCGACGCGCCCGTACCTCGAATGGGACGAGCCCAACCCGACGTCGGTGTACGGCGGCAGCAAGCTCGGCGGCGAACGGGAGCTCGACCCCGGGTCGACGGTGGTGCGGACGTCGTGGGTGTGCGGCGCCCACGGCGCCAACATGGTGCGGACGGTGCTGCGCCTGGCCGGCGGGACCGGGCCCATGCGGTTCGTGGACGACCAGCGCGGGAGCCCCACGTTCACCGCGGATCTGGCCGGCGTGCTCGCCGTGCTCGCCACCGAGCGCCTCCCCGGCACGTTCCATGTGACCAACAGCGGCGTGACGTCGTGGTACGGGTTCGCCCGAGCCGTGCTCGAGGTGGCGGGACACGACCCGGGTCGCGTCGAGCCCATCGCCACGGTCGAGCTCGACCCGCCCCGCCCCGCCCCGCGTCCGGCCAATTCGGCGCTCGACAACGCCGCGCTGCGGCTCTCGGGGATGGCGCTGCTCCCCGACTGGCACGACGCGCTGGAGCGGCTGGTGGGCTCGGTGGAACCGGTGACGGTATCGGCGAAGGAGGCACCGTGACAGGGCACAGGACCGAACCGCACGAGGTGACCACGGCGGTGATCGGTGCCGGCTACGTCGGGCTCACCACGGCCGTGGTCCTCACGCACCTCGGCTACCAGGTTGTCTGTGGCGAGTCGAACCCCGCCAAGGTGCAGCAGCTCTCGGCGGGGGAGCCCACCATCGTGGAGGAGGGGCTGGGCGAGATCCTCGCCGGGGGGCTCCAGTCGGGACGCCTGACGTTCGTGCTCGGTGCCACCGAGGCAGTACGGGGGGCGGACTTCGTCTTCTTGTGCGTGCCCACCCCCCAGGGCGCGGACGGGGCCGCCGACGTGAGCTTCCTCGAGGCGGTGGCGGTCGAGATCGCCCCGCACCTCGAGCACGGGGCCATCGTCGTCAACAAGTCGACGGTCCCCGTCGGCTCGACGCATCTGGTCGAGCAGCTCCTCGACCGCCCCGACGTGGCGGTGGTGTCGAACCCCGAATTCCTGCGCGAGGGGACCGCCATCCACGACGCCCTGCACCCCGACCGGATCGTCGTGGGCGCCGACGACCGCGCCGCGGCGGCCCGCGTGGGCGCCCTGTTCGCGTCGACCCAGGCGCCGCTGATCGTGACCGACGCAGCAACGGCGGAGACGATCAAGTACGCGTCGAACGCGTTCCTCGCCACCAAGCTGAGCTTCGTCAACGCCGTGTCGAACCTGTGCGAGGCGGTCGGCGCGGATGTGCGTGACGTGTTGTTGGGCATGGCCTACGACCACCGGATCGGGTTCGACTACCTGCGCCCCGGCCCGGGGTGGGGCGGGTCGTGCCTCCCCAAGGACACGAGGGCGTTGATCTACATCGGTGAACAGTCGGGCTACGACTTCTCGCTGCTGCGGGGGGCCATCGACACCAACGAGGCGCAACTGGCGTCGGTCACGACCAAGATCCGCGAGGCGGTGGGAGGGACGCTGCAGGGTCGTTCGATCGCGGCATGGGGGCTCACGTTCAAAGCCCTCACCGACGACCGCCGGGACTCGCCCGCGGTGGAGATCGTGCGCCGGCTCGTGACCGAGGGCGCCACGGTGCGGGCCTTCGACCCGACGGTGCACGGACCGGTGCCGGAGTTCCCCACCGGGGTGGAGATCCTCCCCGACGCCTACGCGGTGTGCGACGGCGCCGCCTGTGCCGTCGTGCTCACCGAATGGGAGGAGCTGCGCTGGCTCGACTTCACCAAGGTGCGTGACCTGCTGGCCGAGCCGAACGTGGTCGACGCCCGCAACCTGCTCGACCCCGCCGCCATGCGGCGGATCGGGTTCTCGTACGTGGCCATGGGCCGCCCGTGACGGGGGGCGCGGGACGCGTCGTCGTGACCGGCGGTGCGGGGTTCTTGGGCTCACACCTGTGCGAGGCCCTCGTGGCCCGGGGTGACCGGGTCGTCGCCGTGGACGACCTGTCGACGGGCGTGGCCGACAACGTCGCCTCGCTCGTCGGGCACCCCGGTTTCGAGCTGGTGGTGGCGGACGTGAGCGAGGAGGTCCCCGTGGCCGGCCCCGTCGACGCCGTCATGCACTTCGCCAGCCCCGCGTCGCCTCCGGACTATCTGGCCCGCCCGCTCGAGAGCCTGGCGGTGGGGAGCGAAGGGACGCGGCGCTCCCTGGCGCTCGCGGCCGAGCACGGGGCGCGGTTCATCCTGGCTTCGACCAGTGAGGTCTACGGCGACCCCCTCGTGCATCCCCAGGACGAGACGTACTGGGGCAACGTCAACCCGGTGGGGCCGCGCAGCGTCTACGACGAAGCCAAGCGGTTCGCCGAGGCTCTGACGATGGCCACCCATCGAGCCAAGGGTGTCGACGTCGGCATCGTCCGGATCTTCAACACCTACGGTCCGAGGCTGCGGCCGGGGGACGGGCGCGTGGTGTCGAACTTCTTGGTCCAGGCGATCGAGGGACGACCCCTCACCGTGTACGGCGACGGGTCCCAGACCCGCAGCCTGTGCTTCGTGGAAGACGAGGTGGCCGGGATCCTGGCCCTGCTCGACTCCACCGTCACCGGCCCCGTCAACATCGGCAACCCCGACGAGCTGACGGTGCTCGAGCTCGCCCACGCGGTGGTGGCGCTGACGGGATCCTCGTCCACCATCACCTACGAGCCCCTGCCCACCGACGACCCCACCCGGCGGCGCCCCGACATCTCGGTGGCCCGGCACGAGCTCGGGTGGGAGCCCGTGGTGTCCCTGGAGGAGGGCTTGCGCCGGACGGCGGAATTCTTCAGCGCCGGCGCACCGCAAGGCCCCGGGCGTCGGCCATGATGGACGATGTGCACGGGGCCGACATGAACCGCCCAGATCTCGAGCAACCCCATCTCGACCAGCGCGATCTCGACGCGCGCGATCTGGACCAGCCCGATCGCAATCGAGCGGACCTGCACGCGGTGGGCGACCTCGCCGCCGCGGCGGAGGAGCGGTACAAGACGTTGTCGGTCATCGTGCCGGTGTTCAACGAGCGCAACACCGTGGCCGAGATCCTCCGGCGGATCCGGGCCGTGGACCTTCCCATGCAGCTCGAGGTCGTCGTCGTCGACGACGGGTCGACCGATGGCACCGACAAGGTGCTGTCCGCCTTGCAGGACTCGACCGTGCGCATCGTCACGCACCGCAGCAACCAGGGCAAGGGGGCGGCGGTGCGGACGGGGGTGACCACGGCGCGCGGCGACCTCGTGCTCATCCAGGACGCTGATCTGGAGTACGACCCCGACGACTGGCCCAAGCTGCTCGACCCCGTGATGAAGGGAAAGGCCCGCGTCGTCTACGGCAGCCGGTTCACCGGAGAGCGGCGCGCCATGCGGCCCACGCAGTGGCTGGGCAACCGGGCCCTCACGCTCACCGCCAACGTGTTGTACCGGTCGACGTTGTCGGACATGGAGACGTGTTACAAGCTCTTCGACCGCACCGTGCTCGACGCCATCACGATCGAGTCCGACGGGTTCGACTTCGAGCCCGAGATCACCGCCAAGGTCCTGCGGCGCGGGTACCGCATCTACGAAGTGCCGATCTCCTACACCGGGCGCGACCCGTCGGAAGGGACCAAGTTCGACTGGCGCGACGGGGTGCGCGCCCTCACGGCCCTGGTGCGGTACCGGTTCATCCGCCACATCTGACCCTCGTGCCCGCACCGAGGACCACGAAAACGGCCGACTCCGCATCGGAGGTGTCGACCCGTGCAGCGGTGGCGGGCACTGCTGGCTCTGCGGACTCTGCGGGCTCTGCGGGTCCTGTGGGCGCCGTCGTGGTGAACCACGAGGCGGGCGACGTCCTGCTCGAGTGCGTGGCGTCGCTGCGGGCCGAAGGAGTGGCCGACGTCATCGTCGTCGACAACGCCTCGTCGGACGGGTCGGTCTCCGCCCTCGTGGCGGCCGACGGCGCGGTCCGGCTGGTGCAGACGGGCGCCAACCTCGGGTACGGGGCCGGCGCCAACCGCGGCATCGAGGTCGCGACGTCGGAGTTCGTGCTCGTCACGAATCCCGACGTGGCCGTGCACGCGGGTGCGTTGGCGGTGCTGGTCGAGGTGCTCGGCGCCGACCCCACGCTGGCCGTGGTCGGGCCGAGGATCCTCGAGCCCGACGGCACCCGGTATCCCTCGGCGCGCCGGTTCCCGTCGATGCTCGACGCGGCCGGCCACGCCCTGCTCGGCGATCTGGTCCCGACCAACCCCTTCACCCGGCGCTACCGGTTGGGGTACCTCGACGCCGTCGACGTGACCGATGTCGACTGGGTGTCGGGCGCGTGCTTCTTGGCCCGCCGGCGTGCGCTCGAGGAGCTGGGTGGGTTCGACGAGTCGTATTTCATGTACGCCGAGGACACCGACCTGTGCTGGCGGGCCCGACGGGGCGGCTGGGGGGTCGCCTACGTGCCCGACGCCGTCGTGACCCATCTCCAAGGGCTCTCGACCGCCCGCCGCCCCTATTTCATGCTGCTGGCCCATCACCGCTCGGTCTTCCATTTCGCCGCCCGGACGGAGCGGGGGTGGCGTCGGTTGGCGCTGCCGGCGATGGCGGCGCTGCTCACGGTGCGTTTCGGGGTCATGTGTGCCAGGCAGGCCCTGGGCGCGCGGCGCGGCGCCTCGGGCCGGGCCGAGTAGGGTTGGCGCCCGATCATGGCCAGGGGAGATACCGGAAAATGGGTGGCGCGCGCCGGTGCCACCGGAGGAGGGCGGAGCTACCGCGGGCAGCGGCCCATGAAGTGGTACTTCAGCCTGGCGATGATCTGCGTCGTGGGCGTCGCCCTGATCGCCTACAGCCGCTACGAGCGCCAGAACCCTGCCGCCGCCACACCCCCGGCCGTGGGCGCCCATTGGTTCCAGGCGCTGGGCATCGACATCTGCGGCACGGTCCAGCCCAACCTGCCCGCGAACCCGAACGCCTCGAAGGCACCCATCCCGGGAATCCGCACCGACGGTGACGGCGTGATCCAGGTCGCCCCCACGACCAGCAAGGACGCGGGGGACAACGCCACCTTCGCCCGCTTCGTGGAGTCCTATCCCAAGTTGACGATCACGACCGACACCCTGCAGCTCCCCGGTGGGCCCAAGTACAGCAACGGGGAGAAATGTCCGGCGGGGTTCCCCTTCACAGGGAAGACCGGGACGCTGCAGATCAAGGTGTGGCCCAGCTTCACCCCGCCGGGCTCGAACAACCCCACGGTCTTCCACGACCCCGCCTCGATCAAGCTCGCCGACGGCCAGTTGATCACCGTGGCGTTCGTGCCCTCGGGCGTGTCGGTGCCCAAGCCGAGCTCGATCACCGCCATGCTGACCGACCGCGCCGGGTCGGCCGCGAGCACCCCGACGACGGCCGCCGCCCCCACGCCGACCAGCGCGCCCACGGCGACCACGGCCCCGTCGACGGCGACCACCGCCCCGTCGACGCCGACCACCGCACCTTCGACGGCGACCACCGCCACCACCCTCCCGTCGTCGACACGGACGACGACCACGACCAAGCCGGCGTCGACGGCGACGACAGCGACGACGGCGAAACCGTGACGTCGAGCGGCGCGACGACACTCGGGACGTGAAGGCCGTTGTCCTCCTGGGGGGCGAAGGGACGAGACTCCGTCCGCTCACCTACACCACGCCCAAGCAGTTGCTCCCGGTGGCGGAGGTGCCCATGCTCGAGCGCGTCCTCGCCCATCTGCAGAGCCACGGCGTCGACGAGGTCGTCCTCTCGCTCGGGTACCGGCCCGACGCCTTCTTCGCCGCCTACCCCGACCATCGGGCCGCAGGGGTCCGTCTCGACTACGCGGTAGAGCCCGAACCGCTCGACACGGCCGGGGCCATCGCCTTCGCGGCGGGGCACGCCGGCATCGACGAGACGTTCATCGTGGTGAACGGGGACGTGCTCACCGACGTCGACACGTCCGCCCTCGTCGAGTTCCACCGTGCGCACGGGGCGATGGCGACGATCCACCTCAAGGCCGTCGACGACCCGAGCAGGTTCGGCGTGGTCCCCACCGACGGAGACGGTCGCGTCATCGAATTCGTGGAGAAGCCTCCGCCCGAGCGCGTGCCCACCAACCTGATCAACGCCGGGACCTACGTCCTCGAGCCCGAGGTGCTCGAGCGCATCCCCGTCGGTCGCCGGGTCTCGGTCGAGCGGGAGACGTTCCCGGCACTGGCGGCGGAGGGGGCGGTGTTCGCCATGGCCAGTGACGCGTACTGGCTCGACACCGGGACGCCGACCGCCTACCTGCGAGCGAATGCCGACCTCGTCGACGGCACGCGGCCGGGGCCGCCCGCTCCCGGGGCCCGACAGGTGGCGCTCGGCGTGTGGACCCTCGCCGCCCCCGTGGTGCGAGGTGAGGTCCGCCCCTACAGCCTGCTCGGCTCGGGCGCCCAGATCGGCCACGGTGCCACGGTGACGGGCAGTGTCATCGGGGCGCGCGCCGTGGTGGAACGCGGTGCCCACGTCGAGGACTCGGTCCTGCTGCCCGGGGCGCGGGTGGGCGCCGAGGCGCGGGTGACGGGCTCGATCCTGGGCCACGGCGCCGTGGTGGCCGAGGGCTGCGAGCTGGCGCCGGTCACGGTCGTCGGTGACGAGTTCGAAGTGCCGGCGGGGGAGCGGCTCGTCGACGCCCGGGTGCCCGAGGAGATGGCGTCATGACCGTCGGCCCGCCCCGGGCGGCGCCGGCGCAGCGGGCCCAGTCATGCCGATGGGCCCAGCCACGCAGATCGGAGCCGTCATGCAGATGATGGTGACGGGGGGCGCGGGGTTCATCGGGTCCAACCTCGTGGACCGTCTGCTGGCCGAGGGCCATGCCGTCGACGTGGTGGACGACCTGTCCACCGGATCGCTCAACAACCTGGCCGAGGCCCGGTCCTCGGCGTCGCGTGCGCTCACGTTCCATCAGCTCGACATCCGGTCCGACGAGCTCGTCGAGGTGATGGCGAGGCGCCGTCCCGAGGTGGTGTTCCACCTCGCCGCCCAAGCCGACGTGCGGGTGTCGGTCGAGCGCCCGGTGTTCGACGCGGATGTCAACATCCTGGGCACGCTCCGAGTGCTCGAGGGAGCGCGCGCCGCGGGCACGGCCCGGGTCGCCTTTGCCGCCAGCGGCGGCACGCTCTACGGGGAATGCGACCCGTCGGAGCTCCCCGTGAAGGAGTCGCACCCTCGCCGGCCCCTGTCGCCCTACGGCGTGTCGAAGATGTCCGCCATCGACTACCTCGTGGCCTACCGCGAGTTGCACGCGCTGGAGTTCTGCGCCTTGGCACTGGCCAACGTGTACGGGCCGCGCCAGGACCCCCACGGTGAAGCCGGGGTCGTCGCCATCTTCTCCGACAAGCTGTTGCGGGGCGAGCCGGTGACGATCTTCGGCGACGGCGAGCAGACGCGCGACTTCGTCTACGTCGACGACGTCGTGGATGCCTTCGTGCGCGCCGGCACGCGTGGCGGTGGCCTCGTGCTCAACGTCGGGACGGGGAACGAGGTGTCGGTGAACGAGCTCGCCCGGGTCATGGGTGAGCGTGCGGGTGCCACGAGCGCACCTGTCCACGCACCGGCCCGACCCGGTGAGCTCCAGCGCAGCGCGCTCGACCCCGAACGCGCCGGGATCCACCTCGGCTGGCGGGCGTGGACCGAGCTCGAGACCGGTGTGGACGGGGTGCTCGACTACACGAGGCGCCAGGCCGGCTCCTGAACGGGCGGCTCGACTCGGCTCGGCTCAGCTCAGCGAAAGAGGTCTTCGCTCGGGGGCCGGAGAATCTCCTCGGCCACCGACCCCCGTCGGAGCCAGGCCGGGTCGATGCCGCGCACGACGGCGACCGGGACGCCGCCGGCCTTGCCCATCACGAGCTCGGCGGCCGAAGCGACCTCGTCGGCCACGCACACCTCGGTGGCCACCAGATCCCGGCCCATGGCGTCGGCGGTACCCCGGAGGTCGACGACGGCGGCCAGTCCGGCGCAGCCGATGGCGACGTCGACCACGCCCTTGCGCCAGGCCCGCCCGAAGGTGTCGGACACCACGACGGCCACCGTGGCACCCGTGGTGGCGCGCAGGCCGTCGCGGATGCGCCGGGCGGAACGGTCGGAGTCCTGGGGGAGCAGCGCGGCCCAGCCGCGCTCGACGTTCGAGAGGTCGACACCGGCGTTGGCACAGACGAAGCCGTGGCGCGTCTCGGAGATGACGAGGTCGCCGCGGCGGCGCAGGACCCGGACCGACTCCGACTCGATGATGCGGAGGCGGTCGTCGGGGTCGTCGGGGTCGATCGGGACCATGGCACCCTCGGACTTGGACACGATCTTCTGGGTGACGACGACGACGTCGCCGTCGAGGAGGTCGACGCGTCCTGCGATGAGGCGGGCGAGGTCGTCGCCGCGGCCGATCTCGCCCAGTCCCGTGACCGGGAGCACGGTGAGGCCCCCCGGTGGCGGTGGTGTCGCAGGCGCGGGGCGGTCGTGCGGGGCGGCGGTCACCGCGCGAGTCCCGGGGTCGCGCCCGACGGTCGGGCCGCGTCGAGGAGCAGCGATGCCAGCGCCGCGGCGTGGTCGGGGGTGTGCATGACCGTGGGGCCGACGACACAGCGCACTCCGCAGGCCTCGATGGCGTCGGCCAGAGGGGCGTCGGCGTCGTCGATGACGAGGGTCCCGACGAAGTCGGCATAGATGCGGGCCACCCCGACGACGCTCGGCTCGTGGCCCAGCTCCGTCATGAGGCGGTCGGCGGGGCCCTTCAGTGCGGCACCGGCGACGATGGGGGACACGGCCACGACATCGCGACGCCGGGCCGCGAGCGCCTCGGCGATGCCCGGCACGGCCAGGAGCGGGCCGATCGAGACGATCGGGTTGGAGGGGCAGACGACGACGACCTCGGCGCCGGCGATGGCGTCCAGCACGCCGGGGGCCGGCACCGCTGCCGCGGCGCCCGCGAAGCGCAGCGAGTCGACGGCGACGGCGTGCCGGTGGCCCACGAAGTACTCCTGGAACGACACCTCGGGCCCGCCCACGAGGGTCAGGCGGGTGCGGACCGGGTCGTCGGACATGGGCAGGAGTCGGACCGCCACCCCGAGCGAGCCGGTGATCTCGGCTGTGACCTGCGACAGGGTGGCGCCGGCCGAGAGCCGTTGGGTGCGGTAGAGGTGGGTGGCGAGGTCACGGTCGCCGAGGCGGAACCAGGTCTCGCCCCCCAGTCGCTCGAGGTTGTCCATGACGGTCCAGGTCTCGCCGGCCAGCCCCCAGCCCCGCTCGTCGTCGTTCAGTCCGGCCAGGGTGTAGGTCACGGTGTCGAGGTCGGGGCTGATGTGCAGGCCGTGGAGCTCGGTGTCGTCACCGGTGTTCACGACCGCGGTGACCTGCTCGGGCGCGACGACGCGCACGAGGCCGCGCAGGAGGCGGGCGGCACCAACTCCTCCCGCGAGGGCGGTGATCACGGCGCAAGGCTAACGGTCCGGGCGCGTACCCCCGGCCCCCGGTGTGCAAGGCTCGACCGGTGCCGGCCCGAGCGCGACCCTCTCACGAGCGCCTCCGGGTGGCCATCGACGCCACGCCGTTGCTCGGCACGAGGACGGGCGTCGGTCGGTTCTGTGAAGGCGCCCTGGGTGCGCTCGCCACGGTGCCCGGGCTCGACGTGGACGCCTTCGCCGTGACGTGGCGCCGACGTCGGCGGTTGCCGCCCCTCGTCCCCCGCGGCGTCCGCGTGGGGCAACGGGCCATGCCGGCCCGTCCGTTGCACCTGGCCTGGGCGCACGGGCCCGGGCCGGCGGTGGAGTGGTTCGTCGGGCCCGTCGACGTGGTCCACGGCACCAACTTCGTGGTCCCGCCCACCCGCCGGGCGGCGCGGGTCGTGACCGTGCACGACCTCACCACCGTCCGCTACCGCGAGTTGTGCGACCGGTCGACGCTGGGGTTCCCGCGCATGGTGCGCCGCGCCGTCGCCGACGGGGCCTGGGTGCACACGCCGTCGCAGTTCGTGGCCGACGAGGTGGTGGCGGAGTTCGGCATCGACGCGGGGCGAGTGCGGGTGGTGTACCACGGCGTGCCCACCGCAATGACTCCGGCACAGGCACCTGCGCCGCCACAGGCACGGGCAGCTTCGGCGTCGGTCGACCGACCGTTGCCCGCCGGGACGTCGCGCTACGTCCTGGCCGTGGGGACGGTCGAGCCCCGCAAGGACTATCCCGGATTGGTGCGCGCCTTCGGAGACGTGGCGGGGGCCCGTCCCGACGTGGCGTTGGTCATCGCGGGGGCCGACGGGTGGGGGGCTCGGGCGTTTCACGACGCGCTCGATGCGTCGCCGTGGCGCGACCGGATCAGACAGCTCGGGTACGTCGACAACGCCACGTTGGACGCCTGGCTGGCGGGGGCCGACGTGCTGGCGTTCCCGTCGGTGTACGAAGGGTTCGGGTTCCCGCCGCTAGAAGCCATGGCCGCCGGCGTGCCCGTCGTGGCGAGCGCGGCCGGCGCGGTGCCCGAGATCGTGGGGGACGGGGCGATCCTGGTGCCGCCCCGTGACGTCGACGCGCTGGGGGCCGCCCTCGTGTCGGTGCTCGACGACCCCGATCGCCGGGCGGCGCTGGTCGAGAAGGGAACCTGCCGGGCCCGGCACTTCACCTGGGACGCGTGCGGTGCGGGCCTGGCCGGGCTCTATGCCGATGCGGCCGCCGATGCCGTCGCCGGCTCCGGCTAGGAGCTGCTGTGGGCGAGGTGTGGGACGGGCGACGCGGTGTGCTCCTCGTGGCCGAACAGTTGCGGCGCCAGGTGCCCGGCGGGATCGGCACGTACGTGCGCGGGCTGTTGGGTGGGTTGACGACGTTGGGCGAGGCCGATGTCGACGTGCCGCCGGTCACGCTGTACGCGAGCCGCGCTTCGGCCGGTGACGACCCGCTCGAGGCGTTCGGCCGACCCGTCGTGGTGTCGCGCCTGCCCGGGCCGTTGCTCACGCGGGCGTGGGACCGGGCGCTCGTGCACGCCCCGGAGGGTTTCGACCTCGTGCATGCGGTGTCGGTGGCCGTCCCGCCGCTGCGGCGGTCGCCGTCCGGACGGCGCTGCCGCGAGGTCGTGGCCATCCATGACGTGGCGTGGCGACACCGGCCCGAGGACTATCCGAGTCGGGGCCGCCGATGGCACGAGGCGGCGCTGGGGCGGGCCCTGCGTCAGGCGTCGCATTTCGTGGTGCCCTCCGAAGCCGTCGCCGGCGACCTCGTCGCGGCGGGCGCACCCGAGAGGGCGATCTCGGTCATCCCGCTCGGGTCCGACGTCCTGCAGGGCCGCGACGACGCCGCGGCCGCGGCCGTGCTCGAACGGCTCGGGGTGCGCGGCGAGTTCCTGTTGTCGGTGGGGACGCTCGAGCCTCGGAAGAACCTTCCGCGCTTGTTCGAGGCCTACGGCGCGGCGCGCCGGGCGCTGCCCGAGCCGTGGCCGCTGGTGGTGGTGGGACCGCCCGGGTGGGGTCCGGAGCTCGAACACGGGGAGGGCATCGTGTTCACCGGCCGGGTGGGTGATGGCACGCTGGCGTCGTTGTATGCACGGGCGCGGCTGCTGGCCTATGTCCCGTTCGAAGAAGGGTTCGGCCTGCCGCCGGTCGAGGCCATGCGCTACGGCACGCCCGTGGTGGCGAGCCCGCTCCCGACGACCACGGGTGCGGCCCTCGAGGTCGACCCCAACCGGGTCGACGACATCGCCCGGGCCCTGGTGGAGGTGGCCACCGACGACGCGGTACGGGCTCGGCTGGCCGCGGCGGGGACGGCGCGTGCCGACAGCCTCACGTGGGAGTCGGCCGCACGCGCCCATGTGGCGTTGTGGAGCTCGCTGCTGTGAGCGCTTCCGGTTCTCCTGGGGCTTCTCCCGTGGCGCACGACGAGGTCGTGTCGGTCTCGGTCGACGTGAGCGCGGTGCCCGCCCAGCCCGTGGGGGCCGGTCGCTACACCATCGACGTGGTCACGGCGCTCTCGACGCGCCACGACGTGGCGCTCACGCTGTGGTCCCGACGCCACGACGGCGCGCGCTGGCGCGCCCTTCGGTCGGTGTCGGGCACGACGGTGCGGGCCGTCGCGCCCGAGCGTCGACCGGCCCGGCTGGCGTGGGAGCAGGCGCGGCTCCCGGCGCTGCTCGGCGCCGCGCCGATCGACGTGCATCACGGCCCGCACTACACCATGCCCGAGCGCGCCAATGTCCCGCGGGTGGTCACGGTGCACGACCTCACGTTCCTCGACCATCCCGAGTGGCACGAGCGGAGCAAGGTCGTGGTCTTCGGGAGGGCCATCCGCATCGCGGCTCGCCGCGCCGACGCCATCGTGTGCGTGAGCCGACGGACCGCAGAGCGACTGGGCGAGCTGTGCGCCCCCACGGGCCGGGTGTTCGTGGTGCCCCACGGCGTCGACCACGACCGGTTCCGGCCCGAGCCGTCCGCGCCCCGAGCCGACGACGGGGCTGACGGGGCGCCCGAGGACGAGATCCTCCGCCGGCTCGGGGTGGAGCCTCCCTACGTGCTGTTCGTCGGTACGCTCGAGCCGCGCAAGGCCGTGCCCGACCTCGTCGCCGCGTTCGATCGTGTGGCGGGGAACCACGCCGGGCTGTCGCTGGTGTTGGCGGGGCGGCCCGGGTGGGGTGTCGACGACGTCGACCGGGCCGTCGAGCGGGCGCGCTTCGGCGGGCGCATCGTTCGCACCGGGTACGTCCCGGACGAGGCGGTGCCGGCATTGCTGCGGTCGGCGGCGGTCGTCGCCTACCCGTCGCTGGAGGAAGGATTCGGGCTCCCGGCCCTCGAAGCGCTCGCCTGTGGTGCTCCGCTCGTCACCACGGTGGGGACGGCCATGGCCGAGGTGTCCGCCGGGGCCGCGGCCCTCGTGACACCGGGGTCGGTCGGCGAGCTGGCCGACGCGCTGGGCGAGGCCATCGAGGGCTCGGCCGAGGTGGAGGCACGCCGGCGCCTGGGCCTGGAGGTCTCCGCCCGACACACCTGGGAGGCGAGCGCGGCGCAGCACGTGACCGCCTACCGCTGGGCGGCTCGGCGTTCGCAGGACTCGCCCCCGGGCGCAGCGGTCGGTCCCCGGTAAGGTTCGGCGCGTGCGAGCGCTGGTGACCGGGGCGAAGGGGTTCGTGGGCTCGTGGTTGACCGCCCACCTCGTCGAGAGCGGGGACGAGGTGGTGGCCATCGATCACGAGGTGGACATCACCGATGGGGAGGCCCTCCGTGCCGCCGTCGTCGACGCCGCGCCCGACGTCGTGTACCACCTCGCCGCGCTCGACGAGCGTGGGTCGGTCCTGGACCGACCCGTCCGAGGTGTTCCGGGTGAACGCGGTCGGGACGCTGTACCTGCTGGAGGCGGCCCGGTCGTGCGCGCATCCGCCGCGGGTGCTCGTGACGAGCTCCGCCGAGGTCTACGGGGCGGTGCCGCCCGACTTGTTGCCCGTGACCGAGGACGCGCCGCTGGCGCCGGTCACGCCCTATGCGGCGTCGAAGGTCGCGGCGGAGTACCTCGGGGTCCAGGCCTACCTCGCCCACGGTCTGCCGGTCCTGCGCATGCGCCCCTTCAACCACGTGGGCCCGGGCCAGTCCTCGGCCTTCGTCGTCTCGGCGCTGGCCGAGCGGATCGTCGAGGCGCGGCGCGCCGGGGCCGAGAGCATCGTGGTGGGGAACCTGACGGCGCGGCGCGACCTCACCGACGTGCGCGACGTGGTCCGGGCGTACCGTCTCCTGGCAGAGCGCGGTGTGGCGGGAGAGGTCTACAACGTGTGCAGCGGCCGTGACATCGCCATCGCCGACGTGGCCCTGCAGTTGCAGAGCCTGGCCGGGGTGGAGCTCCGGTTCGACCTCGACCCGGCGTTGTCGCGGCCCGTCGACGTTCCCGTCGTGCGGGGCGACTACGCCAAGCTGCACGAGGCGACGGGGTGGGAGCCGCGCCTCAGCCTCGAGCGGACGCTGCTCGACGTGCTCGAGCAGTGGAGCGAGCGCGCCGCCTGAGCGTCGGGCTCGGTGGGGCTGCTGCGCCTGTGGGTCAGGCCGCCTGGAGGATCAGCTTGCGCAGCTGCTGGCGGACCTCGCGGGCCTGGGCGTGTGCCTGCTTGGTCAGGTCGCGGGCGGGGACCGGGAGGCGCTCCTCGATCGGGGCCAGCGTGGCTTCGAAGCGGACGATGGCCTGCTCGAGCACCTCGTCGAGGTCCTTCACCCGCTTGGTGACCTCGCCTCGCACGTCGTCGAGGTGACCCTGCACCACGCTGCGCTCGGCGAAGCGCTTCTGGAGCTCCTGGCGCCGGACCTGCGCCCGTTGGAACCCGAGCACGCCGAGTCCGACCACGACGTACGCGGCGTCCCGGGCGGCCTTGGTGATCTCGTCTGTGACGTCTTTGAACTCGGGCATCGGTGTGTCCTTCCTATCGGGGTGGTGGGATTCGTTCTGCTAACTATTGTAGCGGTATGTGCTAACAGTTGCAAGCACTTTGCGGTCGGCGCCCCCGGTCCTGGGGCGCCTGTTTCGCCTGGGGCGGAACAGGAGCGACGGGTAGCCTCTTGGCCCTGATGGAGACCCATATCGCTCCGCCGGTCGTGGCCGTGATCGTCACGCACGATCCGGGCGAGTGGTTCGAGGAGACGCTCCGGGCCTTCGCGGCGCAGGACTACCCGGAGCTGTCGATTCTCGTCCTGGACGCGGCGAGCACGGTGGATCCCACGCCCCGCGTGGCACGTGTGCTTCCTGGGGCCTTTGTGCGGGTGATGCCGACGAACAAGGGCTACGGCGCCACGGCCAACGAAGTCCTCACGATGGTGAGCGGCGCGTCGCTGCTGTTGTTCTGCCACGACGACGTCGCCCCTGACCCCGACGCCATCCACATCATGGTGGAGGAGTCGTTCCGGTCCAACGCCGGCGTGGTGGCGCCGAAACTGGTCAGTTGGGACGATCCGACGAGGTTGCTGCACGTCGGCATGGCGGTCGACAAGGGCGGCGCTGTCGTCGACCGCATGGAGCCGGGCGAGATCGACCACGGCCAGCACGACGCCGTGCGCGACGTCTTTCTCGCCCCGGGCGGCTGCACCCTCGTCCGCTTCGACCTGTTTGCCGAGCTGGGCGGGTTCGACCCCGAGATCTTCGCCATGGGGGAGGACCTCGACCTGTGTTGGCGCGCCCAGATCCTGGGGGCGCGGGTGCTCGTGGCGCCCGGGCGCGCGTGCGGCATCTCGAGATGTTGGCGAGCGGGCGACGCAGCCTCCCCGACCATCTCGACGACCCCGGGTCGGGATCCGACGCGATCTCGTTCATGCTCGAGACGTGGTCCGGGCCCGACGACACAGTCGTACCCGACGACACAGTCGTACCCGACGACACAGTCGTACCCGACGACACAGACGCCGGCGCTGACGCGGACACACGCGCGCGACGTGGACGCGGAGGCGCGCGACGTCGATGCCGGGACCGGCGTGTCGGCGGTTGCCACAGAAGCGGCTCCCGAGCGTGCCCCGGGCGACGGCGCCGGTGCGGGGCGGTCCGGGGTGACGTTGCAGTCGTTGCAGCGCCGGCACGAGTTGCACGCCGTGCTCAAGGCGTACGGCCCGTTCCACCTGGCGCGCGTGCTCCCCCAGGTGGCCTTGCTCGCCCTGGCCGAATACGTCGTGGCCGTGGTGGCGCGCCATCGCGAGCGTGCCTCGGCCGTGGCACACGCCTGGAAATGGAACTTCGCCACACGACGGAGCCTGCGCGCGGCGCGGGCGTCGGTGCGGGCCCATCGGCGCCTCGACGATGCCACGGTGCGGAGGCTGCAACTGCACGGGAGCGCTCGTCTCAACGCGTACGTGCGACGAGCGGTCACCCACGGCCTCGAGGCCGCCAACGTCGGTGGGGCCGGAGCGGCGCGCGCGGTTTCTCCCGTCGGCCCTTCCTCCGAGGAGCCCGAGCCCGATGTGACACCGGCGACGGCGGGCGAGGTGGACGCAGGGATCGCGCAGGGCCCGGCGACGGCCACTCGGTGGATGGTGTGGTTGGCGGCGGCGCTGGTGGTGGTGTTCGGGAGCCGCGAGCTGTTCGGGTCGGGCTTCCCCATCGTGGGCCAACTGCTGCCCATGCCGTCGTGGACGACGTTCGTGCATCGGTTCGTGTCGGGATGGCAGCCCACCGGCGTGGGCACGACCGACGCGGCCACACCCGCGACGGGGATCCTCGGCGTCGCCGGCATGGTGCTGTTCGGGAGCATGGGGCTGCTCGACAAGATCGTGGTGCTGGGCTGCATCCCGGTGGGGGCGCTCGGGATGGCCCGGCTGACGCGGCCGCTCGGCACGGCGTGGGCGCGGGTGACGTCGACGGTGATCTACCTCGCCATCCCCGTCCCGTACGACGCGTTGGCCACCGCGCACTGGGACGCCATGGTCATCTACGCGGCCTGTCCGTGGATCGTCCACCTCCTGGGTCAGGCGTCGCGGGTGGCCCCCTACGGTGAGGCCGCGCCGGCCGCCGAGCCGGGTCCGACCACGGCCTCGGACGAGTCGGGTGGGATCAGCCCGGCGGCCGGCCCGGCCGCGTCGCCGGGCCCGACCCGGGCGCTGCACCGGGCCGTCCGGGCGCCTCGCGCCTGGCGGCAATCGGTCGTCGGCTTCAGCCTCGCGTTGGGCCTGCTGGATGCCTTCGCCACGTCGGTGGCGCCGCCGACGGCCCTCGTGCTCCTGGTGGTGGCGCTGGGCCTGGCGCTGGGCAACGTGGTGGCGCAGGGCTCGGCCGGGCTCCGCCCCGCCGGCCGGGTGGCGGCCACGGCGGTGGGGGCCACCGTCGTGGCGGTGTTGCTCCTGGCGCCGTGGTCCTTCTCGGTGTTGGGCGGCTCGGCTCGATGGCAGACGTTGGCGGGCATCCCGGTGGCGTCGTCCTCGGGCGCGGGGTGGGGTGCGCTGTTGCGGTTGGCGGTCGGTCCCATCGGGGACGCCGCGCTCGGGTGGGCCTTCCTCGTCGCTGCGGCGCTCCCGCTGGTCATCGGGGCCCGGTCGCGTCTGGCGTGGGCCGGTCGGGCCTGGTCGATCACCGTGGTGGCGTGGGCGGTCGCCTGGCTGGCGGGGCGGGGCGGTCTCGGCCCCCTGGCCATCGCCCCCCAGGTGCTCCTGGTCCCGGCCGGGGTGGGGATCGCGCTCGCCATCGGGCTCGGGGTCGCCGCCTTCCAGCTCGACCTCCCCGGGTACCGCTTCGGGTGGCGGCAGGCGGCCGCGGTGACCGCGGCGGCGGCGGCGGTCGTGGGCATGCTGCCCGTCCTGGTCGGGAGCCTGGGAGGGCGATGGGGCCTGGTGCAGGTGGGCTACGGCGAGGCCACGACGTGGATGTCGGCCAACAAGGCCCAGGGAGACTTCCGGGTGCTCTGGCTCGGTGACCCGCGCGTCCTGCCCGGCGTCGGATGGGAACTCGCCCCGGGCCTCGACTACGCCGTGAGCGAGAACGGGTTGCCCGACATGACGGGGCTGTGGCCCGGCGCGTCGCCGGGCCAGGCCGCTGCCATCGGCGGCGGCATCCGGCTGGCCCGGAGCCACGCCACCGTGCGGCTGGGCCGGTTGCTGGCCCCCTACGGGGTCCGTTACGTCGTGGTGGTGAACACCCTCGCCCCGTCGATCCCCGGGCTCCAGACGCCGTTGTCGTATCCGGCCCCGGGCGACCTCCTCGGCGCGTTGTCGAGCCAGATCGACCTCCGTCAGGTGATCTCCCAAGGCGGATTCGACGTGTTCGCGGATCCCTCGGCGCTGCCGTTGCGGGCCACACGAACGGCGCGGGGTGCCGTCGCGCCCCCGCCCCCGGCCTCTGCGGTCACCGGAGTCGACCCCGAGCTCACGGGATGGCGAGCCGCACTGCTCGGTGCGCCCGGCGCCACGAGCGTCAGCGGCCCGGTGGGTGTCGGAACCGTCCTCAACGCGTTCGCGCCGGCGAGCGCCTGGAAGCTGACCGGACCCGGCGGCGGTGTGGTGCAGGCCAAGGACGTGTTCGGCTACGCGGGCACTTTCACCGTGGCCCGGCCGGGCAAGGTCACGGTCTCGTTCGCGGGGTCGTGGGTGCACGGCCTCGAGATCAGCCTCGAGACCGCCGCCTGGATCGTGGTCGCCGCCGCCCTGGCCGGGCGGGCGTGGTGGCTCGACTGGTGGTGGGGACCACTGACGTCGAGCCGGGCGCGGCGGCGCCGAGCGCGGCGGCACGTCGTCGAGCCGCGGGGCGTCGGAGTCCTCTCCGACCGAGACGTCCGAGTCGACCGGGACGTCCGAGTCGACCGGGACGTCGGAGTCGATGCGTCCGGTGGTGACGTGACCGGCTCGCTACGACGCGCCGTGATGATCGGCGTCCTGCTCGCCATCGTGGTCCTGGCCGGGATCTCGGGCCGGGTCATCTCGAGGACGACGGTGTCGGTCGCCGTCCCGCCGGTGACCGCCTTGTCGACGCTGCGGGTTGCGCCCTCCGCCACGACCGAGTCGTCCGCGTGGTTCTGTGCCGGTGGAAGCGGGGCCCAAGGTGGTGCGCCGGCCACCATCGTGTTGAACAACGCCGGCGACCGGGCGGTGCGGGGAACGCTGACTGCCGTCCCCGCGCTCGCGGCCGGCGCGGCGCAACCCACTGCCTGGGCGGGGGCGCGCACCGTGGTCCTGCGCGTGCCGGCCGACGGGCAGCTGACGGTGGGGGCGGACCAGCTCGGCACCACGAGCCTGGTGGCGGTGGCCGTCGTGTTGGACGGCGGGGGTGTGGCGGTGTCGCAGTCGGTCCAGAGCCCGCTCGGATGGAGCATGGCGCCGTGTGCCCCGTCGGCCGCCACCGATTGGTACTTCGCCCACGGCGCCACATCGCAGGGCGGCGGGCTCGTCCTCTCGTTGTTCAACCCCACGGCCACCGACGCCGTCGTCAACGTCTCGTTGGTCTCCGCCACGGCGGGCTACCTGGCCCCCGCCGCGTACCAGGGCATCGACATCGCGCCGGGTTCGCTCGTGACGGAGAACATCGGTGACCACCTCGCAGCCGACCCCGACGTCGCCACCGAGGTCTCGACCCTGTCGGGCGCGGTGGTCGCCACGGAGCTGCAGTCGGTGGGGACACCGGGCGACGGAGGGATCTCGTTGACGCTCGGCAGCCCCGCCACGGCCTCTCGGTGGGTCTTTCCTCAGAACACCGGCATCCCGCAAGGCACGGTGGCGTTCCACGTGTTCAACCCCACCACGACGCCGGCGGAGGTCTCGGTCGACATCGGGCTGTCGCAAGGCGCCGGCGCGGCGCCGTTGGCCATGCGCGTCCCGGCGCAGTCCCTGGTCACGCTGTCAGCGCAGAGCCAGACCCGGATCCCGACGGGCGTCACCTACGCCCTGACCTTCACGAGCAGAGCCACGGGGATCGTGGTGAGCCGGGAGGTGGCCGCGCCGGCGGGCTCGCCACCCGGGGTCCCCGAGGTCGGGACGGTTGCGGGCGTCCCCGGAGGGAGCACGCACTGGCTCGTGCCGGCCGCCGTGGCGCCGGGCAACGCCGCGTGGGCGTTGGCGGTGGTCGACCTGGGTCGCGCCCCGGCCTCGGTCAGGGTCACCACCCCGAGTGGACGTGCTCTCGCCGGTCAGCCGGTCCATCGAGTGACGCCGGGTTCGCCGCTCGTGATCGGTCCCAATCCCGGGGCGCCGTTCGGCACGGCCCCCTTCGGCGTGGTCGCCGACCAACCCGTGGCGGTCGAGCTCGACGCGCTGCCAGCCGGGGCACCGGGCGTCGTGGTGGTGCCCGCCTTCATTCCCCGGTAGCGCGTTCCCCAGTTCCACGGCTCCGTGCCGATCGGGCCACGGGTGCGTCGGGCCGCCGCGGTGTGGCCTCGTGGGGCTCAGTCAGGCTTGGCGGTCGTCGAGCCGGTCGGCTCGGGTGTCACTCCCGGGATGTCGGACTCGGCGCCGTTTCCCGAAGTGGCCCTTTCGGCGGTGGCGGCCCCGTTGGCGGTCGTGAAGTGGGTCGCCATGACGCTGGCCTCGTGGACCGGTCGTCCGTAGGCGGTGTCGACGAGCGTGCCCACTTCGCTCGCCGTCGAGGGTCTCGCGCTCGAGCAAGGCTCTCGCCACCGCGTCGAGCCCGCCCCGGTGGCGGCTCAGCAGCTCGATGGCGCGCTCCTCTTGTTGGCGGAGGATCCGGGCGATCTCGGCGTCGACCACCCGGGCCGTGTCCTCGGAGTAGTCGCGCGAGTGGAGGAGGTCCTCGCCGAGGAAGACCATGCCCTGCGAGCCCCACGCCATCGGCCCGAGCTCTTCGCTCATTCCCCACTCGCGGACCATCTTGCGGGCCAGCTCGGTGTTGCCGACGAGGTCGTTGCTGGCGCCGGTGGACAGGTCGCCGTAGACGAGGAGCTCGGCGGCGCGCCCGCCCATGCGCACGGCGAGCGAGTCCTCGATCACGTCGCGGGGGTAGATGTGGCGCTCCTCGATGGGGAGCTGCTGGGTCACACCGAGGGCCATGCCGGTCGGCAGGATGGTCACCTTGTGGACCGGGTCGGCGTGCTCGAGCACGTAGGCGAGTACGGCGTGCCCTCCCTCGTGGAAGGCGACGCGTTCCTTCTCGGGCTCCGACAGCACGAGGCTCTCGCGCCGCTGGCCCATGAGCACCCGGTCGCGGGCGGCCTCGAAGTCGCTGCATGGTCGACCTGGTGCGAGCCACGGCGGACGGCGTGCAGTGCCGCCTCGTTGACGAGGTTGGCGAGGTCGGCCCCGCTCATGCCCGGGGTGCCCCGGGCCACGAGCTCGAGGTCGACGTCTGTCGCCGATCCGCTTGTCCTTGCAGTGGACCTTCAGGATCGGCAGGCGTTCTTCCAGGTCGGGGAGCGGGACCACGATCTGGCGGTCGAAGCGGCCCGGCCGCAGGAGGGCGGGGTCGAGGATGTCGGGGCGGTTCGTGGCCGCCATGATGACGACGCCCTCGGCGGGGTCGAAGCCGTCCATCTCCGAGAGCATCTGGTTGAGGGTCTGCTCGCGCTCGTCGTGGCCACCGCCGAGCCCCGCACCTCGTTTGCGCCCGATCGAGTCGATCTCGTCCACGAAGATGATGGCGGGCGCCTGCTTGCGGGCGGTCTGGAAGAGGTCACGCACGCGGCTGGCGCCGACGCCGACGAACATCTCCATGAAGTCCGATCCGCTCACGGAGAGGAACGGCACGCCCGCCTCACCGGCCACGGCACGGGCGAGGAGCGTCTTGCCGGTACCGGGCGGGCCTACCAGCAAGATGCCCTTGGGGATCTTGGCGCCGATGTCGCGGAAGCGGTGCGGAGACTTCAAGAAGTCGACGACCTCACTGATCTCCACCTTCACGCCCTGGTACCCGGCTACGTCGGAGAAGGTCGTCCGCGGCCGCTCGGTGGTGTACAGGCGGGCCCGCGAACGCCCGATCGACATGATCCCCGACATCTGGCCCTGGGCTCGACGACTGATCCACAGGAAGATTCCGACGAATACAACCAGGATGAGGATCGTCGGCAGCCACTGTCCGAGCGCGCTCTCGGTCGGCGTGTTGAAGTTGACGGTGGGGATGTCCTTCTTCATCACCGCCACGTCCCCTTCGAGTGAGGGGTCGGGGCCCTTGACCGAGTAGCTCTGATCGCCCTGCTTCAGCTTCCCGGTGATGATCCCGGTCGTGTTGTCGATGGTGGCCGACTGCACCCGGTGCGCCACGACGTAGTCCTGCATGAACGTCTTGTAGTCGATCTTCTTGACCTGGGGGTGTGAGACCAGCGGCGGGATGATCACGACAGCGATGACCGCCAGGATGAGGAGAGCGAAGACCCAGCGCCAGCTCTGGTCACCCCCCGACGACGCCTGACCGCCCTGCCCGCCCGAGGCGGGACCACCCGTCCCACCAGGGGTGGGACGTCCCGAACGGCGGTCGGGAAAGAGGGGGGACTCATTTCTCCATGGTATGCGCCCAGGCCCCCGACCATGCACGCATGGGGCGAGCACGCGTGGGGCGAGAAGGCCCCGATGCAGGTGGTCGCTAACCTTCGCCTGATGGCGAGCACCGCTCCCGGCTCGAGCGACGGCGAGTCGGGGCACGCCGCGACACCCGAAGCGCTCTCGTCATCGCTGGTCCCGACGGCTGAGCCCGACCCGTATCGGTCCCTGCCCGGCTCGCCCGCCCCCCCGCAGCCCACCACGCCGGGGCACCCGGTCCCCGTCCCCTCGCAGGGCGAGATAGAGCGAGGCGAGATAGAGCGGGGCGAGACAGAGCGGGGCGAGACAGAGCGGAGCGAGACCGGGGAGCTTCCGCCTCGCACCGTGCGCGACGCGGGCTCGTGGCTGATGTTCGCCGCTCTCGGGTTCGTCGCCGGTCAATTGGCCAGCAGCATCCTTCTGCTGGTGGTGGCCACCCTCACGGGCCACGCGTCGCAGATCGCGCAGCTCGCGGCTCGAGCGGTCCCGCCGGCCTGGGTCGAGGTGACCGGGCTCGTGGGTCTGTGGTTCGGCTTCGTCGGCGCGGTGGTCCTCGCCAGCCGGGTGCGCGGCACCGGGAGCGTGGTCCGGGACATGGGGTTGCGGGTCCGCCCGTGGGACCCCGTCATCGGGCTCCTCGTGGGTGGGGCCGGACAGCTCCTGCTGCTGCCGGTGCTCTATCTCCCCTTGGAGCACGTGGTCCCGCATCTGGACCAGCGGCTCAAGGAGCCCGCACAGCATCTCACCGGGGGCTTTCCGGGCTCGGACCTCGCCGTCATCGCCTTCCTGACCGTGGTCGTCGTGCCGGTGATCGAGGAGACGTTCTTCCGGGGTCTCGTCCTGCGGGGTCTGCTCCGGGTGTGCCGAGGGGCCGGGCCGGTGCTCGGCGTCGGGCTGGCCGCCATCGCCGACGGCGTCATCTTCGGGCTGGCCCACTTCGAACTGCTCGAGCTGCTCGGGCTGGCCGCGTTCGGCGCCGTCCTGGCGCTCATGGCCTACAAGTTCCGCCGCCTGGGCCCGTGCATCTTCGCCCACGGCATGTTCAACCTCTTGGCGATCCTGTCGGTGGCCGGCATCTTGCACTGACCGGTCCTGTACCGGTCGACGGGGCCCCGAGGCGTCTGTCCGGGCACGACATCGGGCTCGGTGCTGCCGCAACGCGACGCTTTTCGGGCACGATGGACGTGATGCGACGACCGTCTCCTCCCGCCATCGCCACCTTCGTGGCCGTCGGCGCCGTGATCGTCGTCGTCCTGTGGCAATGCCACCCGAGCCTCCTCCTGGCCAACACGATGACGACGGGCGGCGACACCGGGGCGCACTTCGGCCTGGCGCAGTTCTTGAAGTCCGACCTGCTGCCCCACGGGCACGTGACCGGGTGGTTCCCGGGCGCCTACGACGGGTTGCCCCTGAACACGTTCTACTTCCCACTCCCCGACACCCTCGCCGCGCTCTTGGGCTACGTCATCCCCTTCGACATCGCCTTCAAGTTCGTCACGATCCTCGGCTCCCTCACCCTCCCCATCGCGGCATGGGCGTTCGGACGTCTGGTGGGGATGGAGCGGCCCCGGCCTGCGGTCCTGGCGGTCTTCACGATGCCGTTCCTCTTCGACCAGACCTTCACCATCTACGGGGGGAACCTCTACTCGACCATGGCGGGGGAGTACGCCTTCTCGCTCGGGCTGTCGGTGGCACTCGTGTTCCTCGGCGTCGTGGTGCGGGGCATGCGCACCGGACGCTCGAAGATCCCGGCGGTGCTCCTGCTCTCGGCGTGCGTCTTGTGCCACCTCGTCCCGACGCTGTTCTGCTTCGTGGGCGCGGGGGCGGCGCTCCTGCTCTTCGGCCCGACCCGCCGGCGCCTGTGGTGGTTGGCCTCGGTGATCGGCACCTCGTTCCTGCTCGTGGCCTGGTGGGTCGTGCCGTTCATCCTGGAACAGGCCTACAGCACCACGATGGGCTGGCAGAACGTGACGACCTACCGCGCGCTCCTGGCTCCGGTGGCCGACCGGTGGGCGCTCGCGGTCGGGATCGTCGGGACCGTGATCGCCTTCAAGCGCTTCAACCGGGCCGTGCTCGCGCTCCTCGCCGCGGGAGTCGTCGCCGCGTTGTTCGTGCGGTTCGCACCGCAGAGCGCGCTGTACAACACCCGGGTGCTTCCGATCTGGTGGCTGTGTGTGTACCTGATCGCCGGCTACGGCGCGGCCGAGGTGTTGGTGATGGCCGCGCAGGGATGGCGCAACCTTCGCAACGCCCTGCGGTGGGTGCCCCCCGACGCCGAGGGCGTGGCCGTCCCCGGGGGCCCCACCCCGGCGTTCGCCACCGGCGGGCCCGTCTCGACCTTCGCCCCTCACGTCGTTCCCGGCGCCGCGACCTCGGGCATCTCCGCCATGGCCGCCACCACCACCGACGTCGCGGGGCCCGGCGCCATCCCTCCTCCGGGGCACGCGGGCGAGGGTGCCGGAGTCCAAGGTGCCGGAGTCCAAGGTGCCGGAGGCGAGTGGCGGTGGCATCCCCAGACCCCGGCCAGTGCCCCTGCTCCTCGGCGCATGTCGTGGGCGCCGGGCGCCCTGGTGGTGCCGTTCGTGGCCCTGGCCATCTCGGCGCTCGTGGTGCTCCCGCCGCTGCTCGTCACGCCGGGCACCACCTACAAGCTCGGGCCCGTCAACGTCAGGGCCAGCAACGTCTCGGCCTGGGCGTCATGGAACTACTCGGGGGTGGAACGCAAACCGGCATGGCCCGAGATGCAGGACATCGTCGCCCACATGGACCAGGTGACGGCGAAATACGGGTGCGGGCGTGCGATGTGGGAGTACAACGCCAACCTCAACCGCTTCGGCACACCCATGGCGCCGATGCTCCTGCCCAACTACACCGACGGGTGCGTCGACTCGATGGAGGGCCTGCTCTTCGAGTCGTCGACCACGACGCCGTACCACTTCATCAACCAGGCCGAGCTCTCGGTGTCGCCCTCCGAGGCGATGGTGACCGCAACCACGGGCATCGTGTACGGCTCCCTCAACGTTCCACTGGGGGTCAAGCACTTGCAGATGCTCGGCGTCAAGTACTTCATGGCGTCGTCACCGCCGGTGCAGGACGAGGCCGATGCCGACCCCGGGCTCACGCTCGTGTCCACCACCAAGACGTGGCACTCCGACTACCAGGGCTCGATCATCGACACGTCGTGGAAGATCTATCTGGTGCACGACTCGTCGATCGTCGCCCCGCTCACCGAGACGCCCGACGTGCTCACCGGGGTCGGCGCCGCCCAGAAGACCTGGCTTCCGGTGGCGCAGCGTTGGTACGCGAATCCGGCGAGCTGGGCGCAGCAACTGGTGGCGGGCGGGCCGGCGTCGTGGGCCAAGGCTCCCGGTGGCGTGGCCCCGTCGCAGCACCGTGCGCTCCCCGCGGTGACCGTGTCGTCGATCCACACGACCGATGACTCGGTGAGCTTCCACGTCAACCGCGTGGGGGTGCCCGTGGTGGTGCGGGTGTCGTACTTCCCGTCGTGGCACGCCACCGGGGCGCAGGGCCCGTGGCGCTCGGAGCCCAACCTCATGGTGGTCGTGCCGACGTCGCACGACGTCACACTTACGTACGGGGCCAGCGGTCCTGACAAGCTCGGGATGCTGCTCAGTGTTCTCGGGATCGTCGCCCTCGGCGTGCTCGTCTGGCGCCGCTTCGCCTACCCCTGAGCATCGCCGCCCCCCCGCCCTGGGGCCGGGCCGAGATCACGAATCCCTAACGTCTTGCACACGGCTCCCGCATGTGGGTGGCCGATCATTCCTCCAGGCCCGGACAGGGGAGCCGCTTCAGGGGTCTCACGGCGAGACCGATGAACTGGATGACTCTCGAGGACCGAGATGCCCGAGGAGGGATCGAGATGAAGACACCGAAGCTCGTCACGGCGACGTTGTTCACCGGCGTTGCCGTGACGTTGGCAGCGTGCGGGGCGGGAAGCTCGTCGCACGTCGTGGCGCGACTGACGCCCACGACCGCGGCGGCACCCACGTCGTCCACAACGGCGCTCTCGCCGGGCACGGTGACGAGCTCGGTTCCGGGATCGACTCCGGCCGCCGCTCCGGTGACGACCGCTCCCTCGTCGGCGCTCAACCCACAGACACTCGATCAGGTCGCCGCCGACTTGGGGGCACTCGACAACAGCCTCACCACCGCCGACTCGGACCTGAGCAACCCGCAAGGAGATTCCTGAGATGAAGCACAACCTCGTACGAGGCGTTGCGCTCGGCGCCGCGGCAGCAGCCGCGGTCACCGGGTTGGTCGTGATGACACCGGCGGCCGCGTCCGCCGCACCGACGGCGAACGCCACGCCCGGCCCGACGACGGCCACCACGCAGGTGTCGAACCCGCGCTGCACCCCGGCAACCTTCAGCTCGGCGCAGCAGCTGGTCGAGGGCGACCTGGCGGCCCGCGTGTCGCAGCTCAACGCGCTGTCCTCCGCGGCCGACAACAGTGCCAACCACCTGACCACCGGTGACCGCCAATCACTGCAGAACGACATCACCACCGTCGAGCTGCCCGGCATCCAGGGACTGCAGACCCAGGTGCCGTCTGTGACGACGTGCCCCGCCCTTCGGGCCCTCGCCCGGTCGATGGTGTACGACTACCGGGTCTACGTGGTCATGACGCCGCAGACGCACATGACCGTGGTGATGGACGACGAGGCCGCCATCGAGGGCGTCTTGGTCAACCTCGAGCCCCAGATCGCCACGGCCATCCAGAACGCACAGACGGCGGGCAAGAACGTGACTGCAGCGGAAGCCGCCTTCACCGACCTCAAGAGCCAGGTGTCCACCGCCCAGGGTGAGACCAGCGGGCAGTCGGCGACGATCCTGGCGCAGACACCGACAGGCTTCCCCGGCAACTGGGGCGTGTTCCTGGCGGCCCGCACCAACGCCACCAACGCGCACGCCGACCTCCACGCCGCTTACAGCGACGCCGAGCACATCCGGACCGACCTCCAAAAGGGGTCGGGGCAATAGGGGTCGGGGCAATAAGGGCCGGCGAGGCCGGTCGGCCGCCGGCCCTGCATCGCACTCCCACTCCAGGCTGGAGGGAGGGGAGCGGGTAGGCTTCGACCGCCATGACCGCACTCGACGCCGTGTTCAAGGCCTACGACGTGCGCGGGACGGTGCCCGATCAGCTCGACGGCCGTCGCTGTCGGGCCATCGGCTGGGCATTCGCGCGCTTCGCAGGAACGAGTCGCATCCTGGTGGCGCGCGACATGCGGGAGTCGGGCGTGGAGCTCGCCGCGGCCTTCGCGGCGGGTGCCCGCAGCGCCGGGGCCGCCGTGGTGGACCTCGGGCTCGCCTCCACCGACATGCTGTATTTCGCGTCCGGCCGACTCGACGCCCCCGGGGCGATGTTCACGGCGTCGCACAACCCCGCCGCCTACAACGGGATCAAGATGTGCCTGGCGGGGGCCAAGCCCGTGGGCCAGGACACCGGTCTCGCGATCATCCGGGACGACGCCGAGGAGGCGCTGGCGTCGGGCGCCGACGACGGGCCCGAGACGGGCGGCTACGAGCAGCGCGAGCTCCTCGAGGAGTACGCCGAGCATGTCCGGTCCTTCATCGACCCGTCGGCCCTGCGCCGCCTTACCGTCGTCGCCGACACCGCCAACGGCATGGGCGGCCTGGTGGTCCCCAAGGCGTTCGAAGGCCTCCCGGTCGACCTCGAGATCCTCTTCGGCGAGCTGGACGGCACGTTCCCCAACCATCCCGCCGACCCCATCCAAGAGGAGAATCTCCAGGACCTCAAAGAGGCGATCCTCGCCTCGCACGCGGACGTGGGGCTCGCATTCGACGGTGACGCCGATCGCGTGTTCCTGGTGGACGAGCAGGCTCGACCGGTGTCGGGCTCGCTCACGACCGCCCTCGTGGCTCGCGCCATGCTCGAGAAACATCCCGGCGCCACGATCCTGTACAACCTGATCTGCTCCAAGATCGTCCCCGAGACGATCGAGAAGTACGGCGGCACGGCCGTGCGTACCCGGGTGGGACACTCGTTCATCAAGCAGGTGATGGCGGACACCGGCGCGGTCTTCGGGGGCGAGCACTCGGGGCACTACTACTTCATGGACAACTACCGGGCCGACTCGGGGCTCATCGCGGCGATGGTCGTCCTGGAGGAGCTGTCTGTCGCCGACGTCCCGCTGTCGGAGCTGCTCGCCCCCTATCGCAAGTACTCCGACTCGGGTGAGATCAACACCGAGGTGCAGGACCCCGCCGGTGCGGTCGAGTCGTTGGCCGACCACTTCGCGGCCGAGGGCCTGTTCTGTGACCGCACCGACGGGCTGAGCGTCGACTTCGAGGACTGGTGGTTCAACGTACGCCCCTCGAACACCGAGCCGCTGCTCCGTCTCAACGTCGAAGCAGCGTCGCCCGGCGAGTGCGACCGACATGTCAAGGAGCTCCTGGAGCTCGTGGCCGAGGTCCCCGGCGGCGCCACGATCGGCAGCCCGTAGCAACTCGATACCCGTAGTGGCGCACACCTGACCATGCAACGACCCACCCACGACTGAAGTTGGGAGCACGACGACCGATGGCACTGGATCCCTTGCTGCTGGAGGTGCTGGCTTGTCCTGAGGACAAGGGCCCGCTCCTGTACTTCGAGGACGAGGACCGGCTCTACAACCCCCGGTTGCACCGGAGCTACATGGTGCGCGACGGGATTCCCGTCATGCTCGTCGACGAGGCCGTCGCGGCCGACGACGCCGAGCACGAGCGACTCACCGCCAAGGCCAAGGACAACGCCGTCCCGAGCACACTCGACGCCGGCACCGAGCGATGACCGAGGTACCCGTGGCCAAGGGCGTGCTCGACACGCTCGACATGTTCGAGGTGACCGCCGGCCTCCCCGAGCAGGTCGCCGCGGGGGTCGGCGCCGCGCACGGTCTCGACGGCCTGCCCGAGCGTGAGTACGTCGAGAACGTCGTCGTCCTCGGCATGGGGGGCAGCGGTCTGGCCGGCGACATCATGGTGGCGGTGGCGGGGCCGTTCGTCCCCGTGCCCATCACGGTGGTGAAGTCCTACGACCTGCCCGACTTCGTGGGCCGCGGTTCGCTCGTCTTCGCCATCTCGTTCTCGGGGAACACCGAGGAGACGGTGGAGGCGGCGGGGGAGGCGGCGAACGCCGGAGCCAGCCTCGTGGCCGTGACCGGCGGTGGTGAGCTGGGTCGGCTGGCCGAGGAATGGGGGGCGCCGGTGGTCCCGGTGCCCACGTCGATCCCCCAACCTCGCGCCGGGATCGGGGCCATGGCCATCCCGCCCCTGGTGGTCCTGGAGGACATCGGGCTGTTCCCCGGCGCCGCCACGTGGGTGGCTCTGGCAGTCGACCAGCTCAAGTACCGGCGGGACCGATTGGTCCAGCCGGGCAGCTCGGCGGAGGAGGTGGCCCGCCGGATCGGCCGCACCATCCCCTTGATCCACGGCGCCCAGGCCGTGGGGGCCGCGGCGGCGACTCGATGGAAGGCACAGGTCAACGAGAACGCCAAGGCACCGGCGTTCTCGGCGGTCTATCCCGAGCTCTGCCACAACGAGATCGCAGGCTGGGGTCAGCACGGGGACGTCACCCGCCAGGTGCTCACCCTCATCAACCTGCGCCACGACGCCGAACATCCCCAGCTGGCCCGGCGCTACGCCTTCGTCGCGGATGTGCTTCGGGAGGTCGTAGCTGACATCATCGAGGTGCGCGCCCAGGGTGAGGGGGACCTGGCACAGCTCCTCGACCTCGTGCTCGTAGGGGACTTCGTCTCGCTCCACCTCGCCGCCCGGGAGGGCATCGACCCTGGGCCCGTGCCGGTCCTCGACGAGTTGAAGCGCCGTCTGCTCGAGGCGTAGAGCACTCCCGAGGACGAAGAACGACCCAGAAGGACCGAGAGTTACCGCATCAGCAGGGCCAGAGACCAGAGCCCGTCCATCCACACGAGGAGCACACCATGTCCACGTCCGCCACTGACCACGACGTCGCCGACCTCGGCCTCGCCGACCTCGGTCGCCAGCGCATCGCATGGGCCGACGCCAACATGCCGGTCCTGACGTCGATCCGGGAGCGCTTCGCCAAGGAGCGTCCTCTGGCCGGGGCCGTCATCGCGGCGTGCCTGCACGTCACGACCGAGACCGCCAATCTCCTGCGCACCCTCAAGGCCGGCGGCGCCGAAGTGTTGATCTGCGCGTCGAACCCGTTGTCGACGCAGGACGACGTGGCCGCGTCCCTCGTGCGCGACGAAGGCATCCCCACCTTCGCGGTGAGGGGCGAGAACGCCGAGCTGTACTACGCGCACATCGACGCCCTGCTCGACCGGCATCCGACCATGACCATGGACGACGGGTGCGACACGGTGTCGCGCATCCACCAGACGCGGCCCGAGCAGGTGTCGGAGATCGTGGCCGGGACCGAAGAGACCACCACCGGCGTGATTCGGCTGCGGGCCATGGAGGCCGAGGGTGCGCTCAAGTACCCCATCGTCGCCGTGAACGACGCCGACACCAAGCACATGTTCGACAACCGGTACGGCACGGGCCAGTCCACGCTCGACGGAGTCATCCGGGCCACCAACGTGCTGTTGGCGGGCAAGCGCATCGTGGTCGCCGGGTACGGCTACTGCGGCAAGGGTGTGGCCAGCCGGGCGCGGGGCCTCGGTGCGCAGGTGATCGTGACCGAGATCAATCCGCTGCGTGCCCTCGAGGCTGTCATGGACGGGTTCCGGGTCGAGCCCATGGAGGTGGCCGCGGGCGAGGGGGACATCTTCATCACCGTCACGGGAAACCGTGACGTACTGCGGGCCGAGCACTTCGAGCGGATGCAGGACGGGGCCATCGTGGCCAACTCGGGCCACTTCGACATCGAGATCGACCTCGTCAGCCTGGCCGAGATGTCCGAGGGCCAGCGGCGCCACGTGCGTCCCATGGTCGAGGAGTTCTCCGTCCGCGGCAAGCACGTCCTCGTCATCGCCGAGGGACGACTCGTCAACCTCGGCGCGGCGGAGGGACATCCCGCTGCGGTCATGGACATGAGCTTCGCCAACCAGGCGCTGGCGGCGGAATGGGTCATGCACAATGCGGCAACGTTCGGAGAACCGCGTGTACGACGTGCCCCGCACCATCGACGCCGAAATCGCCCGCCTCAAGCTTGACACGATGGGTGTCGCCATCGACCGGTTGACCCCGGCCCAGGAGGAGTACCTCGGCTCCTGGCAGACCGGCACCTGATCACCGGCGCCTGAGCACCGGCACCTGATCACCGGCGCCTCCGACGCGGCGATCGCGCCGGCGCCGGCGGCGCGCCCGCAACCCGAAGATCTCCCTCCTCAACTGCCACGATCGTCGCGCCCGAGACAAGGTGGGGGGAGAGGCGTACGCTGAGAGCCGTGGATCGTGTCCGGGTCTGTGGTTGCAAGTCGAAGCCAGTCGCAGGCGAAACGACCCACGTAAGGCAACTCATGGTTGCTGAGCATGGTGCGACTTAGAGGTAAGCCCTGCCCGTCGGGGCGCCGACTCCCGGTGTTCGACGGAGAAGGAGCGAAGCGAGCCGTCATGGGTGTCGTCGGACGGAACGGTACACACCGGGCCGTCGCCGGCAGCCGGGCCGCCACCTCCTCTGCAGGCGAGTGTGGGGACAAAGACCAGGTCAGCCGGACGCGATCCACAAGCATCGAACATCTCGGCCACACGGGGAGGAAGTGACTCACCCGGGGCCTGAAGGAGGTGCAGTGGTGGACGTCGCCGTTGTGGGACCCAAGCAGACCACGCCCGAGGAAGTCCGGGCGCTCGCACGGGTGAAGGTGGCCAAGCTCGGGCGGTTGACCCCGGTGCTCGAGCGAGCCGAGGTGCGGCTCAGCGAGGACAAAGACGCCCCCGGGCCCCGGCGCAAGGTGTGTGAGGTCACGATCACCGGCCACGGGCACACCCTGCGGGCCAAGGCGGCCGCACACGACGTGCCCGTCGCGGTGGACAAGGTCGTGGACAAGCTCGAACACCAGGTCGAGCGGCTGAAGGGAAAGTTGGTGGGTCGCTCGCACCCCCGCCGTTCCCACTCACTTTCCAAGGCCTGACACCGCCGACGGGGCCCAGGGCCGCCCCTCCCCGTCGGGACCGCCCCTGAAGGTCGGCCCCGGGAACGTCGGCCTCGGGATGGCGGTGCGCCGCTGAGCGGCCATGGCCCGGCGGTAGACTGCCCGGGTCATGTCTCCGAGTGTGTTTACTCGCGTCCTGCGGGCCGGAGAGGGAAAGAAGATCCGCCGGCTGGCAGAGCTCGTCCCCCTCATCAACGAGCTCGAGCCCGAGATGGAAGCCCTGTCCGACGACGAGCTGGCGCACCGGACGGTGGATTTCCGGGAACGCCTCGCCAACGGCGAGACGCTCGACGACCTCCTCGTCGACGCCTTCGCTACCGTGCGCGAGGCGGCATGGCGGGTGCTGGGCCAACGCCATTTCGACGTCCAGCTCATGGGCGGGATGGCGCTGCACTTCGGCTGGATCGCCGAGATGAAGACCGGTGAGGGCAAGACGCTGGTCTCGACGCTCCCGGTGTACCTCAACGCACTGTCGGGCAAGGGCATGCACGTGATCACGGTCAACGACTACCTGGCCGGTCGTGACGCCGACTGGATGGGGCAGGTGCACCGCTTCCTCGGCCTCACCGTGGGGCGGGTGAGCCCCGAGCTCCCCGATTTCAACGACAAGCGCGATGCCTATGCCTGCGATGTCACGTACGGCACCAACACCGAGTTCGGCTTCGACTACCTGCGCGACAACATGGCCCGGTCGCGTGAGCACATGGTCCAGCGTGGGCACGTCTACGCCATCGTCGACGAGGTCGACTCGATCCTGATCGACGAGGCCCGCACGCCGCTCATCATCTCCGGCCCCGCCTCGGAGTCGGCGAAGCTCTACTACCAATTCGCAGGCCTGGCCCGGACGCTCAAGCGCGACGAGGACTACGAGGTCGACGAGGAGAAGCGCATCGCCTACCCCACCGAGGCCGGGGTGGCCAAGGTGGAGAGCCAGGTCGGCGTGGACAACATGTACGACCTCGTGTCGGTCAACTACGTGCACCACCTCACCCAGGCGTTGCGGGCCAAGGAGCTCTACCACCGAGACAAGGACTACCTGGTCTCGGGGGGAGAGGTGAAGATCGTCGACGAGTTCACGGGGCGCACCCTCGAGGGGCGGCGGTGGTCCGACGGACTGCACCAGGCCGTCGAGGCCAAAGAGCGGGTGCGGATCAAAGAGGAGAACCACACCTGGGCCACGGTGACGCTGCAGAACTACTTCCGGCTCTACGAGAAGTTGTGCGGTATGACCGGCACGGCGGAGACCGAGGCCGCCGAGTTCGCCACCACCTACAACATCCCGGTGGTGCCGATCCCCACCAACGTGCCCATGGTCCGCACGGACCAGCCCGACCTCATCTACAAGTCCGAGGACGCCAAGTTCGCGGCGGTCGTCGACGACATCGTCGAGCGCTACGAGACGGGGCAGCCGGTGCTGGTGGGCACGGCCTCGGTGGCGAAGTCCGAGCAGCTCTCGAAGCTGCTCGAACGACGGGGGATCCCTCACCAGGTCCTCAACGCCAAGCAGCACACTCGAGAAGCCGAGATCGTGACCCAGGCGGGCCGGCTCCATGCCGTCACGGTGGCCACCAACATGGCCGGTCGTGGCGTGGACATCCTCCTCGGGGGCAACCCCGAAGGCCTCGCCCGCCAGGAGGCCGTCGGCCAGAACCTGGACCTCGACACCGACGAGGGGACGGCCGAATACGAGAAGCTCGTGGCCCGCTTCGAGAAGGAGTGCGCGGAGGAGGGCGACCAGATCCGCGAGCTCGGGGGCGTCTACGTGCTCGGCAGTGAACGCCACGAGTCACGCCGCATCGACAACCAGCTCCGGGGCCGCTCGGGGCGCCAGGGCGACCCGGGTGAGAGCCGGTTCTTCCTGTCGCTCGAGGACGAGCTCATGCGCCTGTTCGCCACGGGCGCCATGCAGTGGGTCATGGGTCGCACCCTTCCCGACGACGTGCCCATCGAGGCCAAGATGGTGACCAAGGCCATCGAGCGCGCGCAACACACCGTCGAGGGTCGCAACGCCGAGATCCGCAAGGACGTGCTCAAGTACGACGAGGTGCTGAACGAACAGCGCAAGGTCATCTACGCGCGCCGGTTGCAGGTCATCGACGGCGAAGACCTGCGCGAGCACACCGAGGAGCTGCTGGAGCAGACCCTGGACGAGCTGGTGGCCTCGGCCTGCCCGGGGGAGTTCCCCGAGGCGTGGGAGCTCGAGCGGCTCCTGGCCGAGGTGACGCAGTACTACGCCACGGGGTTCACCGTGGAGGACCTGGCCGAGGCGGTCACCGCCAGCCAGATCTCCGAGAGCCTCCTGGCCGAGGCCCTGGACGCGTACCACGCCCGCGACGCGGCGTTCCCCGGGGGCGAGGACGAGGCACGTGCGGTCGAACGTGAAGTGATGATGCAGATCATCGATCAGCGGTGGCGAGACCATCTGGCCGAGATGGACTACCTGCGCGAGGGGATCAACCTCCGGGCCATGGGTCAGCAGGACCCCCTCGTGGCGTGGCAGCGTGAGGGCTTCTCGATGTTCGGGCAGATGATGGACGCCATCGACGACGACTACCTGCGCTACGTCATGCACGTCCAGGTGGTGTCCGAGCCCGCTCCCGAGCCCGACCTGTCCCACGCCAGCTACCAGGCCGCCGATGACCCGGTCCAGGGGGCGAGCCTGCTCCAGGCCATGCGGGCGTCGGTTCCCCCGCCCGACGTGGCGGCCGCGGGCGAAGGCGTCCCCACGGGGCTCGACGCGGGCGGCCTGCTCGCCCCGGGGTCCCCGGCGTCGCCGCGCCATCAGGACGAAGAGACCCAGGCACCACTGGTGAAGGCTCCGAGCGAGAAGCTGGGGCGCAACGAGCCGTGCTGGTGCGGGAGCGGCAAGAAGTTCAAGCTGTGCCATGGCGCGGCCTGAGCCGGCGGGCGCCGGCGACCAGCGCGACCTCCGGGGGGAGCTGGCGTCGCTCCGCAAGCGTCTGGAGGAGGCCGAGGGCTACCTCGGCTTGGAGCACCTGCGCGAGCGTCGATCCGAGCTCGAGACCGAGGTGTCGCGTCCTGACCTGTGGGACGACCCGGACCAGGCTCGCGCCGTGACGTCGGAATTCAGTTCGGTGAACGCGGACATCGACATGCTCGAGGAGCTCAACGCAACGTTGTCCGACGCCGAGGTGTTGTACGACCTCATGCTCGAGGAGTCGGACCATTCGCTCACCGGTGAGCTGACCGAGGCTGTCGACCAACTCACGAAGAAGCTGTCGGCCCTCGAGCTGCGCTCGTTGTTCTCCGGCGAGTACGACGAACGCGACGCCATCGCCGAGGTGCACGCCGGCGCGGGCGGCACCGATGCCCAGGACTGGACCGAGATGCTCCTGCGCATGTACCTGCGCTGGGCCGAACGGCGGGGTTTCGCCTTTGAGGTGGACGAGGTCACCGAGGGCCAAGAAGCCGGACTGTTGTCGGCGACGTTCATCGTGAAGGGCCGGTTCGCGTACGGGTTGCTGTCGGCCGAGCGCGGCGTGCACCGGTTGGTGCGGATGTCACCCTTCGACTCCCAGCACCGCCGCCAGACGAGTTTCGCCACGGTCGACGTGATCCCCTTCCTCGAGGACGCCGCCGACCGAGATCGACATCGACGACAAGGACCTCCGCATCGACACCTACCGGTCCTCGGGAGCCGGTGGGCAGCACGTCAACAAGACCGACTCGGCGGTGCGCCTCACCCACCTGCCCACCGGCATCGTGGTGTCGTGCCAGAACGAGCGCAGCCAGCACCAGAACAAGGCACGCGCCATGCAGATCCTGGCCGCCAAGCTCGTCGAGCTGCAGCGGGCGGAGCGACGGGCCGAACTGGACGAGCTGTCGGGCCCCAAGGCCGACAACGCCTGGGGGAGCCAGATCCGCTCCTACGTGCAGGCGCCGTACCAGATGGTCAAGGACCTCCGCACCGGCTACGAGACCGGCAACGTCGACGCCGTGCTCGACGGCGACATCGACGCGTTCATCGAGGCCGAGCTGCGTCGGCGCCGGCCCGTGGAGGGCTGAGGCGTGCCGGTGCCCCGTCCTGTATGCGGAGAAGCCGGGCTGGTAGGGTCACGGTGCCCTCATGTGCCACAACGGCCGATGGCGGTTGGGGCATGCCGCCGAGGACTTGCTCGATGATCCGTTTCGAGAACGTCACAAAAACCTACAAGAGCGGTTCCATCGCGCTGCGCGACGTGTCGATCGACATCGACAAGGGCGAGTTCGTCTTCCTCGTGGGCCCGTCGGGATCGGGCAAGACCACCTTCATCCGTCTCCTCCTGCGCGAGGAGGACCCCGGTGGAGGGCGCATCTGGGTGGCCGGCCGCGACATTTGTCATCTCAGTCAGTGGCGGATCCCCTACCTTCGGCGCAACATCGGCTGTGTGTTCCAGGACTTCCGGCTCCTTCCCAACAAGTCGGTGTTCGAGAACGTGGCCTTCGCGCTCGAGGTGATCGGTCGGCCCAAGCACGTGATCGCGCTCCAGGTGCCGCAGGTCCTCGACCTCGTCGGGCTGTCGAAGAAGCACGACAGCCTGCCCGGAGAGCTGTCGGGCGGTGAGCAGCAGCGGGTGGCGGTGGCCCGCGCCTTCGTGAACCGCCCCCTCGTGGTGCTGGCCGACGAGCCCACCGGGAACCTCGACCCCGCCACCAGCCAGGGGATCATGCGCCTGCTCGACCGCATCAACCGCACCGGCACGACCGTGGTCGTCGCCACCCACGACGCCGGCATCGTCGACCAGATGCGTCGGCGCGTCATCGAGCTCGACCACGGCACGCTCGTGCGCGACCAGGCACGCGGTGTCTACGGCATGGCCCCCGCCGGCATGGCGCCCGAAGACCAGCTGCAGCGCGGGACGCACTGAGGTGCCGGTCTCGCTGGATTACGTGGCGCGCGAGACGGCCTCGAACCTGTGGCGCAACCGGCTCATGACCATCGCCGCGGTGCTCACGGTCGGGGTGTCGTTGTCACTCGTGGGGGCGTCGCTGCTCCTGCGCCAAGGGGTGGCCCACGCCACGACGCAGTGGGCCCACGGCGTCGACGCCATCATCTGGCTCGACCCCAACATCTCGTCGGCTCAACTGGCGTCGGTGCAGCAGCAGGTCCATCAGCTGCCCTATGTCCGCTCCACGACCTACCGCTCCCAGGCCTATGACCTCGCCGAGGCCAAGCGCCTGCTCACGCCGCCGGAGTACCAGGTCCTCACGGTCGGGACCATGCCCTCGTCGTTGCGCATCCAGCTCGACAACCCCAACGAGGCTCTGGCCATCGCCAAACAGTTCGGCAAGTACCCCGGCGTCAAGAGCGTGGCGGTGCCCACCAAGACGATCCACAACATCCAGACGGTGAGCCGGATCCTGCAGCTCGTGTTCTTCGTGCTGGCCGTGATCTTGCTGCTGTCGGCCTCGGTGCTCATCATCAACACCATCCGACTGGCCATCTTCGCCCGCCGACGAGAGGTGTCGGTCATGAAGCTCGTGGGTGCCACCAACTGGTTTATCCGCGTGCCGTTCATGTTCGAGGGGGTGGCCCAGGGACTCTTCGGCGCGTTGTTCGCGTCGTTGACGGTGTTCTCGCTGCACTTCTTGCTCGACAGCTTCTCCAACACCAAGACGGGCAACATCTGGTACCAGATGCGCATGCCGACGGGCGAGGTCATCGTGACCAGCCTGGTGGTGGTGCTGATCGGCGTGGTGATCGGGTCCTTCGGGTCCTACCTCGGGATCCGCCGGTTCCTCGACGCCTGAGCGCTCAGCCTTTGTTGGCGCCGTTCTCCCGCACGAAGTCGTTGACGGCGTAGTAGGCGTCGATGGACTCCCCGGCGTCGCCCCAGAAGCCGTCGAGGATGTCGTAGGCCATGGTGCGCTGCTGCACGAAATAGTTGTTGACGTCGGTGATCTCGAGCTCGCCGCGCCCCGACGGCTCCAACGTGCCGATGACCTCGAACACCGACGGGTCGTAGCAGTAGATGCCGGTCACGGCGTAGTTGCTCGGCGGGTTCTCGGGCTTTTCCACGATGTGGGTGATGCGGCGCTCGGCGTCGAACTCGGGGACTCCGAGGTGGCGCAGGTGCGCCGGGTCGTCGGCCTCGGTCAGGACGATGCGCGCGCCGCCTCCCTGCTTGGCGAAGTGCTCGACCGTGGGTCGGAACGTGCGCTCGACGATGTTGTCGCCCAGCATCACGAGCACCGGGTCTCCTGCCACGAAGCGCTCGGCCAGGCCCAGTGCCTCGGCGATGCCGCCCGGCTTGTCCTGATAGGCGTAGCTGAGTCGGTCGATGCCGTGCTCGTGGCCGTTGCCGAGCAGACGGAGGAATTCCCCCGCGTGGGTCCCCCCGGTCACGAGCATCATCTCGTTGATCCCGGCCAGGACCAGCGCCTCGATGGCGTAGCTGATCATGGGTCGGTCGTAGATCGGCAAGAGGTGCTTGTTGGTGATCCGGGTCAGCGGGTGGAGCCGGGTGCCGCTGCCTCCTGCCAGGATCACGCCTTTCACGGCGCGTCAGCCTAGGCGAAGCCGTCGATCACGGCGTCGGCGAGGGCGGGCCACGCCGCCGTCGCCCACGGGCCGAAGTCCCGGTCGCACAGCGCCGCGCACGCCACCTGAGCGACGGGGTCGACCCACACGAAGCTGCCCGATTGCCCGAAATGGCCGAAGGTGGCGGGCGAGTTGTGCGGTCCGGTCCAGTGCGGGGTCTTGTCGTCGCGGATCTCGAAGCCCAAGCCCCAGTCGCAGGGGTCGAACCGGCCGAAGCCGGGGAGGACACCGGCGAGACCGGGGAAGGCGACGGCGGTGGCACCGGCCAACGTGGACGGTGCGACGAGACGAGGGGCCAGGAGCTCGGCGGCCAGGGCCAGCAGGTCGCGCACCGGGCCATGGGCCCCGGAGGCCGGTGACGACCCGGGGGCGAGCGCGGTCCCGGTCATGCGCAGCGGGGCGATCACGCCGGAGGTGAGGTAGTCGGCGAAGGGCATGCCCGAGGCTCGGGTCACGACCTCGGCCAGCATCTCGTAGCCGACGTTCGAGTAGATACGGCGGCGCCCCGGGGCGCTCAGGGGCTCGGGGGAGTCCGGTCCCAGTCCCGACGCATGGGCCAGGAGGTGACGCACCGTCGACCCCGGCGGGCCCGCCGGGTCGTCGAGGCCGAGGATACCCTCCTCGGTGGCGACGAGGACCGCGAGGGCCACGAGCAGCTTGGTCACCGACGCCCACCGGAACGGCGCGTCGGGGTCGCCGGTCTGTTCGACCACCTCCACCCCTGCGGTCGTCCGGCGCACGACGCCGGCGGCTGCCGCGCCGACCGGCCACCGCGCCAGCAGGTCGAGCGGGCGAGGCTGCGACGAGGAGTCGGTCAGCCGACGGTCGACGCCCACTCGGTGGTCTCGGCGCGGAGGCGGGCGTAGTCCACCTTGCCGGCCGGCGACCGTCCGATGGTCTCGACGAAGTGGACTCGCTTGGGCGCCTTGAAGGCGGCCAGGTGACCACGCACGTGCGCGATGAGCTCGGCTTCGGTGACAGAGGACCCGGACCGCAGCTCGACCGCGGCCGCCACGACCTGCCCGAAGCGGTCGTCGGGTATGGCCACGGCCACGGCGTCGGCCACCGCGGGGTGGAGCTTCAGGACCTCCTCGACCTCTTCGGGGAACACCTTCTCCCCGCCGGTGTTGATCACGACCGATCCGCGGCCCAGGAGATGGATGGCGCCATCGGCGTCCACGGTGGCGAAGTCGCCCGGCACCGAGTAGCGCACGCCGTCGATCTCTCTGAACGTGGCCGACGTCTTGTCGGGGTCCTTGTAGTACCCGAGCGGGTTGCGGCCCCCGAGGGCGAGCACACCGACCTCGCCCGAGCCCGGGGTCACGTCCTTGTTCGACTCGGGGTCGAACACCCGGACCTCGGGGCTCAATGTGAAGCGGGCCGTGTGCTCCGCCGAGCCCCCGCTCGAGACCGACGTGCCCATCCCGATCGCCTCGGACGACGAGAAGGCGTCGATGAGCATGAGCTTGGGGTGATGGCCCAACAAGCCTCGTTTGGTCTCCTCGCTCCACATCACCCCCGACGACACCACGGCGAGCAGCGTCGACAGCCGCCATCGGCCGGGATGCTCGTCCAGGGCACGCAAGATGGGTTTGGCGAAGGCGTCACCCACGATGGCGATCGTGTTCACGTTGTCGCGATCGACGGTGTCGAGGAGCTCGACGGGGTCGAACGAACGATTCGTGAGCGTGACGACGCATCCCGCCACGGTCATGGCCGCCATGGCGGTGAACCCGCCGGTGCCGTGCATGAGCGGGCAGGCGGGGAGGTGGAGAGGGCCCGACCCCACGATCGTCTTCCGGACGCCGTCGAGGCCGCCGCCCTCGGGCACGCGCAGGAGATTTCCAGCGTTCAACTTGCTGAACAGGTCGTCCTGGCGCCACATCACGCCCTTGGGCATGCCCGTCGTGCCGCCTGTATAGAGGAAGTAGAGATCGTCGCCGCTGCGACCCCAGGGAGGGGCCACGCGTTCGACGCCGGTCTCGGCCGCCGCCTCGTAGGGAGTCGCCCATGTCGGGCACTCGCCGGTGCCGTCGTCCACCCACAGCCAGCCCCGGACCCTCGGCACCCGGGGCCGGAGCCCGGCGATGCGCGTCGACGAACGCCCCGTGGAAGATGACCGCTACCGCATCCGCGTTGTCCCACAGGTAGACGAGCTCGTCGTCGGTGTAGCGGTAGTTGGTGTTCACCGGCACCAGGCCGCCCTTCAAGATGGCGAAGGTCGACTCCATGTACTCCGGGGCGTTGTAGAGGTAGTGCGCCACCTTGTCCTGATGGGCCACCCCGAGGTCCAGGAGGAACCGGGCGATGCCGTTGGCCCGCCGTTCGGTTTCGGACCACGTGAGGCGACGATCCCCGTGGAGGGCCGACGGCGCGTGGGGCACGGTGTCGGCCACGGTCTCCCACACGTCCGCAAAATTCCAATCGGTCACGGCGGCAGCCTACGCTGGTTCTTCGTGGACCTCGCCCTCCCCGGAGACCGACACGGGGCCCGGGTCGAGTTCCGGCGGTGGTTGGAAGAGAATCCCCGTCCGACGGCACGCCAGCTCGCCGCGGCGGGGTACGTGGCCCCGCACTGGCCCCGTCCCTGGGGCCTCGATGCCGATCCTGTCACCCAGCTCGTCATCGACGACGAGATGCGTCGCGCCGGCGTAGGCCGTCCCTTCAACCAGATCGGCATCGGATGGGCGGGGCCCACGTTGGTCCACGCCGGGACCGAGGCACAGAAGGAGCGCTACCTGCTGCCCCTGTTGGCGGGCGAGGAGGTCTGGTGCCAGCTGTTCTCCGAGCCCGGCGCGGGCTCGGACCTGGCCGGGCTGTCCACGCGGGCGGTGCGCGACGGCGACGAATGGGTCGTGACGGGACAGAAGGTGTGGACGAGCTTCGCCCACATCGCCGCCTTCGGCATCTTGCTGGCGCGCACCGACCCCGATGTCGAGAAACACCGGGGGATCTCGTACTTCGTGTGCCCGATGGACGCGCCGGGCGTCACCATCACTCCCATCGTCGACATGACCGGCGACCATGCGTTCAACGAGGTCTTCCTCGACGACGTCCGGCTGCCCGCCGACCACCTGGTGGGAGAGGTCAACGGTGGTTGGGCGCTGGCCAAGGTCACATTGGGCAACGAGCGCGTGTCGTTGTCGGGAGAAGGCGCGCTGTGGGGACAGGGACCCACCGTCGGCGACCTGGTCGACGCCGTGCGCCGAACCGGGGGCGTCGACGACGCCGTCCTGCGTCAACGGTTGGCGCAGCTGTGGGTGGAAGGTGAGGTGTTGCGGCTCATCCGGCTGCGCACCGTCAGTGCCGCGCTGGCGGGCCGGGCGCCGGGACCCGAGGCCTCGGTCCGCAAAGCCCTCGCCGACGATCACGGGCAACGGGTCATGGAGTTGGCCCAGGCTGTGGCGGGCACCTACGGCATGTTGGCCGACGCCGGGCCCGACCGACGCCCGGCCCAGGCGAGTGCGACCCAGGGGAGTGTGGCCCAGGGGAGTGTGGCGGAGGGGAGTGTGGCGGATGCGGTCCGGCCCCGTGCGGGCAACGCCGTCACCTGGCCGGGGTTGGCGTGGGCCAAGGGGTACCTCTTCTCGCGGGCACTCACCATCGGCGGGGGCACGGCCGAGGTGCAGCGCAACATCATCGCCGAGCGCGTGCTCGGTCTTCCCCACGACGTTGCGGTGGAGTCCGGCCGGTCCTGGACCGAGTCGCGTCACGCCCTTCAGGCCTGAGCCGGCGTCCCCGCCTCTCGGCGCGGCACGCCGACGGCGCGCTCGACCACCCGCCGGACGAGCGCGGCGAACGCGTCGGGATGGCTGAGCGGTGCTCCATGGGCCGAGCCGGGGATCTCGACCACCTCGACGTCGGGGACGAGCTCGACCAGCGCGTCGATGGCCTTGCGGTGGTGCCACACCGACTTGCCGCCGCGGCCGAGCACCAAGGGCACCTGCAGCGAGGCGAGGTCGAAGGGGGCGTCGCCTCGGCGCAGGTCGGCGAGCTCGGCCACGAGGGCGGGGCCGTCGGCCCGACGCTCCTCGCGCGCCCGCTCGGTCAGCCGCTCCCATCCGCCGTCACCCACGACACGGCGGAAGAACCCTTCGGCGAACTGCGCCGGGTCCTCACTGGCGATGCTCGAGGCGCTGCGATGCGGCCACCATTCGCACCACGGCAGGGGCGGCTCGTACGACGCCCACCGCACCGATGGCGTCGGGTGCGGCCATCGCCGCGCCCAGGGCCACGTCACCGCCGTAGGAGTGGCCCACCACGACCGCCGGCCCGGGGCCGACCAGCGCCACGAGATCTGCGATGTGCCGGTCGAGCGAAGGGGCGAGGGGCATGGCACGCGAGTGGTGGTAGCCGCGCCGGTCGTAGGTGACGACGTGGAGGTCTCCGAGTCGGCGCACGGTCCGGGCGAACGACGAGCCGCGATCGAGTGAACCGTGGACGAGGACGACGGTCGGCGTGGCACCGGTCGTAGCACCCCGGTGCTCGACCACGTGCAGGCCCTCGGGTTGCGACGCCGTGCGGGCCATGCGCGGAAGGTTACCGGGCGGCTCCCATGGGGCTCGGCGGCGAGGTGCCCCGGTAGGATCGAAGTGATGTCACCCGACCAGGCCAGAGTCACGAGCCCACCTGCCGGTGGTGCCTTCGGCCCCAACGCCTGGCTCGTCGACGACATGTTCGAGGAGTACCGCAACGACCCGTCGTCGGTGAGCGAGAGCTGGCGGGAGTTCTTCGCCGACTACGTGCCCGGTGGTGTCGCCACCGTGGCGGTCCCGGCCGTGACCCCTCCCTCGGTGGCCGATTCGCCCCCGCCCACCGCCGCGCCGACGATTGCGGCGGCCCCGACGGCTCCTTCGGCTCCGTCATCCAACGGCGGCGCCGGCGGCACGCCTGCGCCTGGTTCGGCCTCGGCCGCTGCGGCACCGGCCCCTGTCGGACCTGACGTCGTCGCACCCGCGGCCCCGGTGCCGTCACCGCTGCGCGGCGCGGCGGCGCGGATCGCGCAGAACATGACGGCATCGCTGGACGTTCCCACCGCTACGAGCGTGCGCACCGTGCCGGCCAAGCTCCTCGAGGTGAACCGGTCGATCCTGAACCAGCATCTGGCTCGGACGTCGGGTGGCAAGGTGAGCTTCACCCACCTCATCGGCTTTGCCGTCGTGCGCGCCCTCCGAGCGGTCCCCGCGCTCAACTCCAGCTTCGTGCCCGACGTCGAGGGGACGGGCAAGCCGGGGGTGGTGCACCACGACCACGTCGGCCTGGGTCTGGCGGTCGACGTCGAGAAGTCCGACGGGACCCGGACGCTGTTGGTCCCGGTGATCGGCGCGGCCGAGGGCCTCGACTTCCGGAGGTTCGTGATCGCCTACGAGGACCTCGTCCGCAAGGTGCACACGGGCAAGGCAACCCCCGACGACTTCGCCGGGGCGACGGTCACGCTCACCAACCCGGGCACGCTCGGCACCGTGCAGTCGGTGCCCCGGCTCATGCCGGGCCAAGGGGCGATCATCGGTGTCGGCGCCCTCGGGTACCCCGCCGAGTTCCAAGCCGCCGACCGACGCAGCCTGGCGGAGATCGGCGTGGGCCCCGTCGTCACGCTGACGTCGACCTACGACCACCGCATCATCCAGGGGGCCGAATCAGGGCTGTTCCTCACGTACCTGTCCGAGTGCCTGACCGGGCAACACGACTTCTACGAGTCGGTGTACGCGGCGATGGACGTGCCGTACCAGCCGGTGCGGTGGCAGGCCGACGTGAACGCCGGCGACAGCGAGCTGCAGCGGTTCCTGAAGCAGGTCCACGTCCAGAGCCTGATCAACATGTACCGCGTCCGCGGCCACCTGATCGCCGATCTCGACCCGTTGTCGGCCGAGCCGCGCCCGCTGCACGCAGAGCTCGATCCCACGACCTACGACCTCACCTTGTGGGACCTCGACCGGGAGTTCGTGGTAGACGGGCTGGCGGGCCGCACCACGCTCACCCTGGGCGAGGCGCTCGACATCTTGCGCGACGCTTACTGCCGAACGCTCGGGATCGAGTACATGCACATCCAGGACCCCGAGCAGAAGCGGTGGATCCAGCAACACACCGAAGGTGTCCCCACCACGCTGGATCCCGTCGAGCAACGCCACGTCCTCGACCGGTTGAACGCGGCCGAGGCCTTCGAACGATTCCTCCACACCCGCTACGTGGGCCAGAAGCGCTTCGGCCTCGAAGGGGCCGAGTCCACCATCGTGGTGCTCGACACCGTCCTGGAGGAGGGTGCGACGTCGGGCATCGGCGAGGCGGTGCTGGGCATGGCGCACCGGGGCCGGCTCAATGTGCTCGCCAACATCGTGGGGAAGTCCTACGGCGAGATCTTCCGCGAGTTCGAAGGCGACCTCGACCCCGACTCGGTCCAGGGGTCCGGAGACGTGAAGTACCACAAGGGAGCCACGGGCAAGTTCGTGGCGCGCGCCGGGTCCGAGCTGACCGTCACCTTGGCGTCGAACCCGTCGCACCTCGAGGCGGTCGATCCCGTGGTGGAGGGGATGGTCCGGGCCAAGCAGGACATGCTGGGCGACGACCCCTGCTTCGACGTCCTGTCGGTCCTCGTCCACGGCGATGCCGCGTTCGCCGGCCAGGGCGTGGTGGCCGAGACGTTGGAGCTCTCCCAGCTCACCGGGTACCGCACCGGCGGCACCATCCATGTGGTGGTGAACAACCAGCTCGGGTTCACCACCGCACCGGAGTCGGCGCGGTCGTCGTTGTACCCGACCGACGTGGCCAAGATGGTCCAGGCCCCGGTCTTCCACGTCAACGGTGACGACCCCGAGGCGTGCCTGCGAGCGGCGCGCCTGGCGTTCGGGTTCCGCCAGGCGTTCCACAAAGACGTCGTGATCGACCTCGTCTGCTATCGCCGCCACGGGCACAACGAAGGCGACGACCCCAGCTACACCCAACCCCGGATGTACGCCATCATTGAGGGCAAGCGCTCGGTCCGCAAGCTCTACACCGAGTCGCTCGTGCGCCGCGGCGACATCACCGTGGAGGACGCCGAGCGCGCCCTCGAGGACTTCCAGGCGCGCCTCCAGGTGGCGTTGGACGAGACACGCCAGAGCGCGCCACCCCGGCCCACGGCGTTGCCGGCGCCGTCCACGGCACCCGAGGACCGCCCGTCGGTGGCCACCGGGGTGGCGCGTGACGACGCTCGAGCGCCTGGCCGTGGCCGCCACCGCGGTGCCCGCCGGCTTCACCGTGCACCCCAAGCTGCTCCGCCAATTCGAGCAGCGGGCCCAGATGGTGGCGGGAGGCGAGGTCGACTGGGCGCTGGGCGAGGCGCTCGCCCTCGGCTCGATCGTGCTCGAGGGCACCGATGTGCGTCTGTCGGGCCAAGACACCCGGCGCGGCACGTTCAGCCAGCGCCACGCCGTGCTCGTGGACTACAGGACGGGGGAGGAGTGGGTTCCGCTCGCCCACCTCCACGGCGACGACGTGGGGCGCTTCGGTGTCCACGACTCACTGCTCTCGGAGTACGCAGCGGTGGGCTTCGAGTACGGCTACTCGGTGGAGTCGCCCGACGCCCTCGTGGCTTGGGAGGCGCAGTTCGGTGACTTCGCCAATGGCGCCCAGATCATCATCGACAACTTCTTCGTGTCCGCCGACGACAAGTGGGGGCAGCGGTCGGGGCTGGTCCTGTTGCTCCCCCACGGCTACGAGGGCCAGGGCCCGGAACATTCATCGGCCCGCATCGAGCGGTTCCTCACCTTGAGCGCCCGCGACAACATGCGCCTGGCCCAACCGACCACCGCAGCGCAGTACTTCCACGTCCTGCGATCCCAGGTCCGCGGCATGGGCCGACAGCCCCTCGTGGTGTTCACCCCCAAGTCGCTGTTGCGGGCACGCCAGTCGCGCTCGGGGCTCGACGAGCTCACCGTGGGCTCCTTCGCCGAGGTCCTCGACGATCCGGCCACCACCGCGCCGGGCCCCGGGGCCGCGGTCTCGGTCGATCCCGCTGCGGTGCGCCGGGTCATCTTGTGCTCGGGCAAGGTCGCCTTCGACGCCATGGCCCGGCGTGACGCGCTCGTGGGTGCCACGGCCGGGCTCCCCGAGCCCGGTGTCGACCCCTCGGGCGTGGCGGTCGTCCGGGTCGAGCAGCTGTATCCGTGGCCGGAGGAGGCTCTCGCCTCGGTCCTCGGCCGCTACCCCCACGGCCGACCAGGTCGTGTGGGTCCAGGAGGAGCCCGAGAACATGGGGGCGTGGTCGTTCGCCCACGGACGCCTGCACCGATTGTTCCGGGACCGGTTCACCCTGACCCATGTGAGTCGGGCGGAGTCGGCCAGTCCCGCCACCGGCAGCGCCGCCCTCCATCTTCTCGAGCAGGAGGACCTCCTCCGGCGCGCCTTCTCCTGAGCGCGGGTCCGCAACGCTGGTCCGCATCCCGACCCCACGGTGTCGCGACCTGTCGGGTCAGCGCAGCGTGATCCCGATCGCCGCTTCGAGCTCGGTCAGTGCCGTGGATGTGTCGGCGACCTTGATGGTGCGCATGCCCAGGGCCCGGGCCGGCTTCAGGTTCACGCCCAGGTCGTCGAGAAAGACCGCCTGGCCGGGTTCGATCCCCAGCGCATCGCAGGCCAGCCGGTAGAAGCGCTCGTCGGGCTTGCGCACGCCCACGACCGACGACTCGATCACGGCGTCGAACATGGCCAGGACCTCGGCCAGGGCCGAAGCGCCCGTGGCCGAGATCGGCGTGACGAAGTTGTTCGTCAACAGCCCCGTCTTGAAATGCTGCCCGCAGCGCCGGACGGCTTCGACCATGTCGGGGCGCACCTGCCCCGAGAACGTGGCGAACGAGTGCTCGGGCGTCGACCCGCGCTCCGGCGTCGGTCGTCTCGGCTTCGAAGGCGTCACAGAAGGCGTCGAACGTCGAGCTCGTTGCGCTCGAGGCGGGCCCAAGCGTTGTCGAGATGGTTGGTGGCGTTCACCCCACGGATGAACCCACTCGGAAGCCCGTGGTCCCGTTCGTAGCGCTCGAACGCGTCGAAGGGGCTGTCGGTGATGACGCCTCCGAAGTCGAAGAGCACCGCTTCGATGTGTCGGGGCCCCGGTCCTCCCGGGACGCTCACCGCAGCGACTGCCGGACCAGCCCGTCCCAGAGATCGGCGGAAAGCCCGAGGGAGGCGACGTCGACCCGCTCGTCCACGCCGTGGAACATCGCCGCGTACTCTTCGAACGACAGGCGCTCGCTGAAGAGCCCGAAGCCGTAGGCGACGGTGCCCAGGCGCCGGAAGAACCGGGCGTCGGTGGCGCCCACGGTGAGGAAGGGCACGCACCGGGCGTCGGGATACGACACGCGGGCCACCTTCTCGAGCGCGTCCCACAGCGGCGTGTCGGTGGGGGACGTGCTGGCGACGTCCACCGAATTCCACGTCAGCTCGACGTCGCCGGCCAGGTCGCCGAGGGCGTCATCGATCATGGCCTCGACGTCGGCCTGGTCCCAACCGGGCAGTGTCCGGATGTCGACTTGCAGGTGGACGCGATCGGGGATGACGTTGACCTTCGTCCCCGCCTGCAGGATGGTGGGTGCCATCGTCGTGTGGGTACAGGCATGAGCCTGGCGCGCCAGCCCGAGCAGTGGGAGGGTGTCGCAGAATTCTCCGATGCGCTCGGGGTCGAGGAGGGGGCCGGAGAATTCGGCCGGAAGACCGATGCCCTCGACGAAGCGACGCCACGCCTCGTGGATGTCGGCGGGTGTCTCGTGCTCGGCCAGTCGGCGGACGACCTCGGCGGCCTTCACGAGCGCGTTGTCGGTGCGCAGCGGTTGTGATGCGTGGCCCGGGGTGCCGCGCACGGTCATGGTGCACCAGAACGCACCCTTCTCGCCGGTGATGACCGGGAGGCGTACGCCTTCGGGGCTCGCCATGGGGAAGCCGCCCGCCTCGGTGATGAGATAGTCGCAGCGGACGTCCTCGGCCTGGTGCTCGGTGAGCCACCCCGCACCGTGGGTCCCGAGGGCCTCCTCGTCGGCGACGCCGATGAACAGGAGGTCGCCTTCGGGACGGAATCCCTCGTCCGCGAGGTGGCGCACCGAGACGGCCATCGACGCCGTGAGGTTCAACATGTCGACCGCGCCCCGTCCCCATACCTCGCCGTCGATGATCTCTCCGCCGAACGGGTCGTGCTGCCAGTCCTCGCCGTTGGCGGGGACGACATCGGTGTGCCCGAGAAGGGCCAGCGAGGGGGCGTCGGGGTTTCGCCCTTCGAATTTGGCCACCAGCGAGGTGCGTCCGGGGAGGGGCTCGAACAGCTCCATGTCGATCCCCCGCCCCTCCAACAGGTCACGGAGGACCGCCGCATTGCGCTGTTCGTGGCCCGAGTCGGGCGCTCCGCTGTTGACACAGGCATTGCGGATCATGGCTTGGAGGAGCTCGGCTACCTCGCCACCCCGATCGCCGGCCATGACGAGATCCTACGGTGAACCCCGAGCCCGGCGGAATGGCCCTGGCCTGAGGGTCGGACAGATCGCGGTGGCGGGATGGTTGACTGGACGCACATGGCCCCCTCCTACGCCGTCGTGGACGGATCGAACATCGCCACCGAGGGTCGCTCTGTTCCGAGCCTGGCCCAGCTCGACGACGCTGTGCGCCAATTCCAGGCCGAATTCCCGGAAAAAGAAGTCATCGTCGTCGTCGACGCCACCTTCGGGCACCGGATCGACCCCTCCGAGCGCAAGGCGTTCGACGAGGCGGTGGCCCATGCAGAGCTGGTCTCGCCTCCCGCCGGAGCGGTGGGCCGCGGTGACGCGTTCTTGTTGCGGGTGGCCGAGCGGGTGGGTGCCCAGGTGCTGTCGAACGACTCGTTCCAGGAGTTCCACGCCGAGCACCCCTGGCTCTTCGACGAGGACCGATTGATCGGGGGGAAGCCCGTCCCGGGCGTGGGCTGGATCTTCACCCCCCGCAGCCCGGTGCGGGGGGTGCGCAGCCGCGCCGCGCTCGCGGTCGGCTCGTCCAAGACCGCCTCCAAGGCGGCCAAGGCCACCACGTCGGGCCGGGCCGCCAAGAGCGCCGGCGACACGCCGACAGGTGCGGGAGACTCCTCGGTTCTCGACGCCGCGGTCAGCGCGGCCGGCGCCGAGGTCAGCTCGGCTCGAGGGTCGGGGCGCACCACCAAGAAGGCCCAGAAGGCGCCCACGGCCGACAAGGCGACGAAACAGGCCAAGGTCGCCAAGGCTTCGAAGGCGCAGAAGACCGACAAGGCGGGGAAGGCCGCCAAGGCCGCCAAGGCGAGTACGGCGGCAAAGAAGGACGCGGACGCGGCTGCGGCTGCGCCTGCAGCCAAGGCGGGCAGAGCGACCAAGGCAGCCAAGGCGGGCAAAGCGACCAAGGCGGAGAAGCCGCCCAAGGATTCGGTCGCCGATGACGACGGGGCCCCGGTGGCGTCGAGCTCGCGCAGTCGACGAGGCCGTGGCCGGCGTGCCACCGCTCCCGATGTGCGTGCCGCCATCGACGTGGCAACAGTGGAAGCCGTCGCACCCGACGCCGACGCGCAGGCCCCCGAACCGAGCCCTCGGCGGCGCGCCGGGCCACCTCCGGCGGTGAACGACCCGTTGACGTTCTTGACCTTCGTTTCCGAGCACCCGATCGGATCGACGGTGGAGGGAACCGTGTCGTCGTTCGTGTCGCACGGGGCCATGGTCGACGTCGGTGGGATGCAGTGTTACGTACCGCTCGCCGGGTTGGCGTCTCCCGCGCCGCGACGCGCTCGCGAGGTCGTCGAGCGCGGTGACCACCGGGAGTTCATCCTGGTCGCTCTCGACCCCGCCCGGCGTGGCGCCGAGCTCGCGTTGCCCGAGGTCGCGCCCCAGCGCCTCGCCCGCTGAAGCCGGCGCCCTCCATTGCCACAATACGTGGCACTCCATCTCAAGAAGTCACTCTTCGTGCCGACATTTGGGGCGGGAAAAGCAGCGGACGAGGAGCCTCCAGCCGGGACGGTCCGAAGTGGACCACTCTCAGATCCGGAGGGTTCGAAAGAGGACACGAGGAACCCGCCATGCAACTGAAGCACACGCTTGGCCGCATCAGCCGGCACCTGCCCCGCCACAGTGCCAAGGGCGTTCTCATCATGGAAGCGCCCCGCACCGGCAACGGCGAGTCCTGGAAGAACTCCCAGGCTCGATGGAGCAACTCGGGGTACGACGACCCCTGGCCCAGCCGGGCATAGCGGGGCCGCGCCGAGGCCCTGGGCGACCGGGGGGTCGGGCCACTTTTTCGGACCGCGTCGTCAAGGTCGACACCGATTGTGTCGATGTTGAGGCGGTGGCGAGAGAGGGCCACGACAAAGGATCCCGGAAGTCCAGGGCCAGGCGCCGGTCGCGCCCGGTCCGTATCTCCGTTGGGGCCGGGAGGGCCGATGGGATCGTTGGTCGCGACCGATGTCGTCGCGACGCTCGTGCGCAGGGACGTGGTACCCCCCACCACACGCGTGGGGGCAGGGAGGACGACGGATGGCAAGGGTCGGGCGACAGCCCAGACATGGCGAAGAGGGGTTCGGGCTCCTCGAGGTCATGATCTCGCTCGTCGTGCTGCTCCTCGTCTTGGTCGCCAGCTCGTTCCTCGTCGACTCCGTGGTCAAACAGGCGGCGTTCAACCGTGAGCGGGTGGCGGCGGCCGAGCTCGCCGAGCAGTACCTCGAGATCACGTCGAACGCCACACTCTCGTCGTTGCAGGCCGACATCTCCCGAGACGTCCTGCTGACCGCCACCCCCGTGACCGAGGGCGGCATCAACTACTCCGTGTGGTCACACCTCGAATGGGCCGGGTCCGGGAATGCCCCCAGCCTGTGCATCTCGGGAAATCCGCCGCAGGTCATCCGGGCCACGATGACCGTCAAGTGGGGCAACAACCAGTCGCTGGGTGAGACGTCGATCGTCGACCCTCCGTACGGGACGGTCATCCCCGGAGACGGCTTCGTGGCCATCCGAGTCCTCGGATCGGGTGTCAACGTCCCACCGGCCGATACCCCCAACCTGATCAACGTCCCCGTGACGGTGACCCCGGTCACGACGCTCAAGACCCAGCTGAACCCGACCGGCGGGCCCCCGAATCCGCCCTACACGTCGTTCACGGTGTCGGGTCTCACGCAACAGGTGACATCGGGTGACTCCCTCACCATCGGGTCGGGACCCCTGGCGAAGGTGGTGACCGCGAGCGCCACGACGGCGGTCGGCACCGGGACCCAGACGATCAGCGTGTCCAGCTTCACCCCGACCACGACGTTCGGTGTGGGCACGCCCGTCACCGACACCGCGTGGGGGGGCTCGACGGTCTACAACCCCGACCAGTACGGCTGTGTGTACCTGCAAGAGCCCCTGGGCACCTACAGCGTGAGCCTCGCCAGCCCCGGCGGTGCACCCTCGTTCATCGACTACCAGGAGTACCCGACCCCGGGGGTCACAGGACAGAACCCGCAGACGGTCACGGTGGCCACGGCCGGGCTCGAAGCCGTCCCCGTCGTGTTCCACTACGACGAGTCGGGGACGGTCACGCTGTCTCCTCCCGCCGGCCCCCCGGTGGCGTCGGGCATGCCGATCTCGGTCGGCAACAGCTCGTTGAAGCCTTCGGGCGTCAACACCATCGTCCCGCCCGGGAGCAGCACGACCGTGGTGAAGCTCTTTCCCTACAGCACGGGGTACTCCGTGTGGTACGGGGACTGCGTCACGCAGGGCGCTCCGGAGTATCCATCAGGAGCCACGACGTTCTCACTCAGCCCCCAGGGAACCGCGTCGGCCACGATCACCGGTCTCGCCACCCTCACCCTGGCGGTGACCGAAACCGGCGGAGGTGCGGTGGCTCCGACCGCGACCGCCAAGGTAGCGGACCCCAACGCGTCGTCAGACGGGTGCTCGGGCTCGCAGAACGAGAGTTACGGGCTCACGGGCATCGCGGGATCAGGGACGGCGTACACGATCCAGACCGCAATCCTTCCCCAGACCTACACCATCGTGGTGACGAACCCCAATAACGGACACACGTCCGCGCCGATCACCGCCGTCGTGAGCACCACGGGGGTCATGGTGGGGGCGACCAACTACCCGACGCTCACGCCCATCCCGGTGACGGTGCCGTGACGCCGCGCCGCGACCAGCGCCGCGCCCGGCGCGAGGACGGGTACACCCTGGTGGAGACGCTCATCACCGTGTTGGTGGTGTCCATCGTGCTGATCGCCGCGTTTCCCGTCCTCCCCGTGTTCTTCCGCGAGTCGAACATCGTGCAGAACACCTACCAGTCGGTCGACCAGTTGGTCCTGGCCTCGGAGGTGGCGACACGCTACGTGCACGAGGCCGTGGCGAACTCGCCCACCACGAACCCGGTCCAGACGGCCAACGCCAACGCGCTCACGTTCTATTCGAACACCGGGAACGCCAACGGCCCCCAGCAGGTGGTCATGCAGGTGGCCACGGTTGCGGGGGCGCGCACGTTCCAGGTCAATCTGTACACGCCCACCACGGGCAGTTGTCCCGGGATCAACGCCCTCGGCACGGCCTGCACCTACGGCGGTTCCACACAGTCGTTCCTTCTCATCAACTACCTGACCAATGGCACAGGGGGGAGTCCCGTGTTCACCTACACCCTCCAAGGTGGCGAAGTGTGCGCCGGGCCCCCGCCGGGCGCGCCCACGACGAAGATCAGCGGCGGCTCGGCCTTGAGCGGGGCGACGACGATCCATGTGGTGGCGTTGACGAACCCGGTGACCCAGGGTGACACGATCTACCTCGGCGCCGGGCCCAGTGCACAGACCGTCACCGCCACCTCCGCCGCCGCCAACGGCGCGACGCAAATCAATGTGAGTGCCCTGTCCGCCACGGTGCCGAACAACACTGCGGTCTACGACAGTGCCGTCACGACGGTGCCCAACACCGTGCCGACGACGCTCAGCGGCTCGGCCTCGAGCGGCACCACGACCCTGAACGTGGTGTCGGCCAGTGGGGTCTCGAACGGCGACACGATCGTCGTGGGGACCGGCACCTCGGCCCAGACCGTGACCGCCACCGCGACGACGGCGACCAGCATCACGGTGACCCCCGCGCTCACCACCACGGCTCCGAGCGGCACCGAGGTCTACGACAGCACCTGCTCGCCCACGCAGGTGAGCCAGATCGAAGCGGTCGCGCTCAACCTGCAGGCCACGAAGAACCCCGGCGGCCAGCCGACGGGGTACCAGTCCCTGGCGTACTTCTTGTCACCCGAGTACAGCACCACAGTCGGATGACCGGGCCCTCTCTCTCGGCGCAGCACGGCGTGTCGGCTCGAGCGCAGCGCAGCCTTCGCATGCGGTCGCAGCGCGGCGAGGGCGGCCAGACCATGCCGCTCGTGCTCGGGATCATCCTGGTCCTGTCGCTCGGCACGGTCGTGCTCGTCCAGAACACGTTCCAACAGTTCCCGATCGTCACCAAGGACGTCGTCCAGCACGAGGCCTACCGGGCCATGCAGTCGGGGCTCAACGAGTACCAGTACGCCGTGAACGCCAACGCCGACTTCGCGGCGTGCGGGGCACGGTTCGTGAATGCGGCGGGAACCAGCGTGGGCACCTCGGCGCTCACGTCGGCGTCGAGCGTGTGCAGCGCGCTGAGCCTCGGGTCCTGGGTGCCGGTGCCCGGCAGTGGGGCCGCCAACGGCCCCCCGGGGTGGTTCCTGATCGACAACCCCGTCATCAACGTCTCGACGGGCAACCTGAGCGTCAACATCGTCGGTGCGGCGGGCTTCGCCAACGATTACAACTACCAGTCGGCCGTGGTCACCCTGCAGCCTCTCAACGGCTTCCTGCTCAACGTCCTGTGGCTCAACTACGACCAGATCGACCCCACCGTCACGTCGCAGTACGGGGGCGGAAACTGTGGCGGGGGACCACCCCCGAGCTATCAGTACTTCTGGTCACCGAACCCCGACGCCCTCCAGCCCAACTGCCAGAGCCTCGACTTCATCACCGCCGACACGTTGACGGGCAACCTCTATTCGAACGACACCGTCTTCGTGTGTGGGAGCCCGACGTTCTTGAACGTGGAGACGGCCGACCCCGGCCAGGACTGGTACGAGGACGGCGGTGGCTGCTCGGGCGCTCCCACGGGTGACACGCTGCTCACGAGCGCCCTCTTGAACAACCATGCCTACACGACGCTTTCGGTCAAGGCCCTGGGTCAGGCTGCGGCCAAGAACGACACGTTCACGATGGGACTGGGGACCGCCACCCAGACGGTGACATTGTCCGCGCCTGCCGCCGCGGGCGCCACGTCGCTCTCTGTCTACAGCTTCACCACCACCATGGCCTATCCCGCCAACACGACGCCGTTGAACGACAACGCCACGGGCACCTGGACCAGCGGCGTCCCCATCGAGCAGGTCCCGAGCGACAACAGCACACTCGACAACGATGCGTCGAGCAACGGATGCGTGTACCAGGGTCCGACCACGATCACGCTCAACGGTGCCGCCAACACCATGACCGTCAACAGCCCGGGGACGCCGGTGGGGACGCCCTATGGGGCCCCGGGGACCACGTCCTCCAACGACCCGTTGAACGCGGCGGCCAACACCGCGAACCAGTGCATGGCGGGGACCGGCGGTGGGACGGTTGCCGTGCCCGCCAACGGTGTGGTGTACGTGGAAGGCTGCCAGACCGCGGTCCCCACATCGCCGTCGGGCACCGTCGTCGACTACGTGACGACCTCGGGCGGCACGACCAAGTGCAACAACCTGACCTACAACCCGCTCTCGGCCGCGGGCGAGACCGGTACCAGCGGGGACACCGTCGGTGACGCCATCGTGCAGGGCAGTGTGAACATGCCCATGACGATCGGCTCGGACAACAACATCATCATCGACGGGAACATCTGTTACACCGACAACGTGTCCGGCGGCACCTGCACCACCACGCCGACGTGGCCGCACACCGACGTGCTGGGCCTGGTGGCGGACAACTTCGTCGAGATCAACCACCCGGTCGTCTCCGACGGCCACGGCGGCTTCAACAACGCGGGCTCGTGTTCCGCCACGTTGGGGGCGGGCACGCCCACCTGTGACCTGAGCAACCCCACCATCGACGCCGTGGCCTTGTCGCTCACCGATTCGTTCCTGGTCAACAACTACACCTCGGGGAGCTCGCTCGGGACCCTGAACGTGTACGGGACCATCGACGAGGATTGGCGTGGTCCGGTGGGGACCTTCAGCGGCGGCTCGGTCTCGAGCGGCTACGCCAAGAACTACGTCTACGACCCCCGGCTCGTCTACCTCTCGCCGCCGTACTACCTCAACCCCGGCACGTCGCAGTGGGGGTTCGCCTCGTTCACCGTGGCGGCGGGCTCGTGCAAGCTGGCGACGGGCTCGCCCAACAGCGCCGCCTGCACCGGGTTCCCGTAGTCGGTCTCGTTCTCGACGGTCGGCTTCGACGCCGGCGCGGGGCCGGTAACCTCGGCGGCCGTGGTGCGACCCGAAGACGTGTTGCCGCACCGACCGCCGTTCCTGCTGGTCGACGAGGTCACCGAGCTCGAGCCGGGACAGCGGGCCCGGGGTCGGTGGCACCTGCGTGGCGACGAGGACTTCTTCGCCGGGCACTTCCCGGGCCGCCCCACCCTGCCCGGCGTGCTGATGGTCGAGTCGCTCGCCCAGCTCGGCGGCATCGCGGTGCTCTGCGACGAGCGCTATACGGGCAAGCTCCCCCTGTTCGGGGGCATCGACAAGGCCCGGTTCCGGCGCCAGGTGGTGCCGGGGGAGGTGCTGGACCTGGAGGTGACGCTCGGACGGCTCTCGGCACGCGCCGGCTCGGGGCGGGGCCGCGCCTCGGTGGACGGCCAGCTGGCATGCGAGGCCGACCTACTCTTCGTGATCGTGGACAGCTGAACCGGGGGCCCCGACGTGCGCATCGCTACCTGGAACGTGAACTCGCTCAACGCCCGCCTGGCCCGCGTCGAGGAATGGATCGACTACGCGCGACCTGACGTGCTGTGCATGCAGGAGACCAAGTTGGCCGACGCCGCGTTCCCGTCCATGGCGTTCTCGGCGCTCGGGTACGAGTCGGCCTCCCACGGCGACGGACGGTGGAACGGCGTGGCCGTCGTCAGCCGCGTCGGCCTCGAGGACGTGGTCCGAGGGTTCGACGGCCCGGCCGACGACCAGGGTCCGCGTCTGTTGGCCGCCACGTGTGGCGGGGTGCGCGTGCACAGCGTCTACGTCCCCAACGGTCGTGAGGTCGCGAGCGAGCACTACCAGGCCAAATTGGCCTGGTACAGCGAGCTTCTGCGCTATCTGGAGCGCACGGTCAAGCCCGACGACAACGTCGCGGTGTGCGGCGACTTCAACGTGGCACCCGAGGACCGCGACGTGTGGGACCCCGCCGCCTTGGTGGGGGCGACGCATGTGACGGGCCCCGAGCGCGAGAGCCTGCGGGCGCTCGAGGAGTGGGGGCTCGTCGACGCGTTCCGCCTCTGCTACGACCAGGACCAGCTCTTTACCTGGTGGGACTACCGGGCGGGGAACTTCCACAAGCACATGGGCCTGCGGATCGATCTCGTCATGGTGAGCCGGCCGCTCGCGGCCCACGTCGTCTCTGCGCTCGTCGACCGCAACGCCCGCAAGGGCAAACAACCGTCGGACCACGCGCCGGTGTTCGTCGACGTCGACGTCGACGTGTGAGCCGGGCCGCGGTGGTCCTCAGCTGGCCCGGTCGGTCGGTGCGGGGAGCATCGTCCGCAGGGAGGCGATGCGGGACGAGAGTTGGCGGGCGTCAGGAACGGTGCCGCTGTCACGACTGGCGCGCTCCACGCCGGCCAGAAGCGGTGATGGGTCGCATCGCCAGGTCCGGTCACCTGCCCGCCGCGTGCGGGCCCACGAGCACCACAGCTCGTCCTCGGCCCGCGTGAGCGCGACGTAGAGGAGCCGGCGCTCCTCCGCCAGCGCGGCAGGCGTCACGGCATAGGCGATGGGGACCATGCCGTCCTCGAGGCCGACGACCGCCACGGCAGGCCATTCGAGGCCCTTGGCGCGGTGGAACGTGGACAGCTCGACACCGTCGACGGCGTCGAGCTCCAGCGCACCCTCCCCGCCGGCCACGACCCAGTCGAGGAACTCGCCCACCGTGCCGTCGGGGAATTCGAGCGCGTGTTCGTCGGCGAGCTCGGCCAACGCACGGGGAAGCCCCGGGTCCGACCCCGGCGTGTCGTCGGTACCCGAGGCCCGCGCGTCGGCGATCTCTTGCGCCTGGCGCGTCATGACGAGCTCGGCCAACGCGCTGCGAAGGTGCCGGGCCCGCGGTGCCCGACGGAGCTCGGCCAACGCGCTGCGGGCCCGTGCCGTCTCCTTGGCGCCCCCGCCGACCCGGTGGGGGATGCCGGCTCGCTCCAGCGCCCGGGCCACGGGCTCGAGCCGGTTGTTGGTACGAGCGAGAACGGCCAGATGCGACCAGGGCCGGCCCGGCCGATGCGCCCGGCGCAGCCACCGTGCCACCGCGGCGGCCTCGGCGTCGTCGTCGTCGAAGCCGCCCACCACGGGCAACGGCCCGTCGGGACGCGCCGCCTGACCGGGATCGGCACCGAGGACGGCCCGGGCGGCGCCGACCACCTGTGGCGTCGACCGATGGTTGTCGTCGAGTCGCAGCACGACGGTGCCCGGGAGGAGGTCGGGGAGGCGGTCGAGGAGCGTGGGGTCGGCCCCGTTCCACGCGTAGATGGCCTGTCGGGGGTCGCCGACCACGAAGAGGTCGGTGCCGTCTCCGAGCCACGCCGTGAGCAGGCGCCACTGGGCCGGGTTCACGTCCTGGAACTCGTCGACGAACACGTGCCGGATGCGCCACCGCTGGACCGCCGCCGCGGCCCCGTCCTCTTCGAGCAGCGCCGCCGCGCGTGTCACGAGATCGTCGAGGTCGAGCACGTTGCGTCTCTTCTTCTCACCCACATAGGCGTCGTAGATCTCGGCGATGTCCTCGGGGGCGATGCCGAGCAGGGGGTCGCGCCCCGCGGCTCGGGCGGCGCCGGCGTAGTGGCCGGGGTCGACCATGCTCACCTGGGCCCAGTGCAGCTCCCCGAGCACAGCGGCGGCATGTGCCGGTTTCATGGAGGATCGGGGTCCCAGGACGGCCCGGACCAGGCGGTGGGGATCGTCCACCACCACGGGGGGGCGCTCGTCCTGGTCGGCCCAGTGGCGGCGGAGTTGGGCAAAGGCCAGGGCGTGGAACGTCCCGGCCGCAAGGGAGCTCGGGACCCCGAGCCGCCCCAGACGCTGTCGCAGCTCGGAGGCGGCCTTGCGGGTGAAGGTGACCACCAGGGCGTGTTCGGCCCGGGCGGACCCGTCGAGGATCCGACGGGCCATGCGCCGCGCCAGGACCGTCGTCTTGCCCGACCCGGCCGCGGCGAGCACGCACAAGGGGGAGTCAGGCGCCAGCACGGCGCGCTGTTGGGCCTGGGTGAGACCGTGCAGCAGCTCCGACGAGCCGCCGACGCGGGACGTGGCGCTGGGCATCGAGGCGACGGTATCGGCGGGCTGTAATGGCGCGGGGGATGGGTGGAGCCCCGGTGTCCCGGAGGTAGCCTCCCGGGGTGCTGCGGTCGCTCGCCGGTGGGACGTTGTACGGCGAGACCTGGGGAGAGGGCCCCCCGGTGGTGGCCGCATTGCACGGATGGCGTCGTACCCACGCCGACTTCGCCCCCTCCCTCGGGCCCGGTGCCGCACCGGGCCCCCTCGCCACCGTGGCCCCCGACCTCCCGGGTTTCGGCGCGACCCCGCCACCGACGGGCCCGTGGGGATCGCCCGAGTACGCGGCTGCCGTGGCGGCCCTGCTCGAAGAGGTGGGGGACCCCGGGCCGGGGCTCGTCGTCGTGGGCCACTCCCTCGGCGGCCGGATCGCAGTGCGCTTGGCGGCGGCCCGGCCCGAGCTCGTGCGCGCCCTCGTGCTCACCGGGGCACCGCTGCTGCCTCGCTCGGGCAAACCCCGCCGCCCACCGACCGCCTACCGGATGGCTCGGGCCCTGCACCGCGCCCGACTGCTGGGCGAGGCGCGGATGGAACGGGCACGACAGCGTCACGGTTCGCCCGACTACCGAGCCGCCCAGGGCGTGATGCGCGACGTCCTGGTGCGCCTCGTGAACGAGCACTACGACGACGCGTTGGCGGCCCTGGCGTGCCCGGTCGAGCTCGTGTGGGGCGACGACGACACAGAAGCCCCGCTCGAGAGCGCGCGCGCGCTGGCGTCGACCATCGCCGACGCACAGCTCACCGTCTGTCCGGGTGCCGGACACCTGCTCCCCCTCACTGCACCCGAGGAGTTGCGCGCCGCAGTGCAACGAGCATTGGCGCGCAGCTCGTGATCCTCCGGGGAGTCGTCGTCGCGGTGTGCTCGCTCTCCGTCGTCGTCGCCGGGCCGCGCTGGCTTCGGGTGGCGCAGCGCGAGCACTACCTCGTCGACGCCACCTCGCGATTCGCCTTGCGGTGGTGGACCTCTGTGCCGCTGAACGTGATCGGGCTCGCCCTCGCCGTGGCGGGCCTCCTGCTCTCGTCGCGCTGGCCCGCGGCGGCGTTCGCAACCGCGGCGGTGACGGCATTGGGCCCGATCGGGCTGTCGTGGCGGGGGCGGACCGCTCCGTTGGCCTGGACGCGACGGCTGCGAACGTTGGCGCTCGTGTGGCTCGGACTCGAAGCCGCAGCCGTCGTCGGCGGATCCCTCGCGGGGGCGGGGCCGGTGGCCGCCGCTGCCGCGGCCCTGGCGGTACCGGCCCTGGTCGACCTGGCCTGTGCGATCACGGGCCCGATCGAGCGCCGACTCGCCGGTTCCCACGTGGCGCGGGCCGCGGCGCGTCTGGCGCGTGTGGCGCCCACGGTCGTCGCCATCACCGGCTCGTTCGGCAAGACGAGCACCAAGGGCTACGTCGCCCACCTCGTCGGTGGCACCAAGTCCGTGGTGGCCAGTCCGGCCAGTTTCAACAACCGCGCCGGGCTGGCGCGTGCCGTCAACGAGCACCTGGCCGAGGGGACCGAGGTCTTCGTGGCCGAGATGGGCACCTACGGACGGGGCGAGATCGCCGAGCTGTGCTCGTGGATCCATCCCGACGTCGCGGTGATCACCGCCATCGGGCCTGTGCACCTCGAGCGCTTCGGCTCCGAGGACCGCATCGTCGAGGCCAAGGCCGAGATCCTCCGGGACGCGCCGTGCGTGGTGCTGGTGGTCGACGACGACCGCCTGGCCGCGCTGGCCGTGGAGTGCGGGAACCGAGACACAAAGGTGTGGCGCGTCTCGGCCCACGACACGGGCGCGGACGTGTGCGTCATCGAGCGCGGCGGCGGGCTCTCGGTCACCGTGCACGGTGCCGAGATCGCCGACGCGGTGGCCGTGGACGGACGCCCCGGCAACGTCGCGGCTGCTATCGCCGTGGCGCTGGAGCTCGGTGTTCCCTCCGATGACGTGGTCCGGCGCCTGCCCACGCTGCCGGGTGCCCCGCATCGGCTCGAGCAGGCGACCGGGAGCGGAGGTGTCACCGTGCTCGACGACACCTACAACGCCAACCCCGCGGGCGCCCGCGCCGCCTTGGCGACCTTGGAGCGTCTCGGCGCCGGCTCCACGCGGCGGGCGGTGGTCACGCCCGGCATGGTCGAGCTGGGCTCGGTGCAGAGCGAGGAGAACGCCGGGTTCGCGGCCGAAGCGGCGGCCGTGGTGACCGACCTGGTGATCGTGGGTCGCACCAACCGCCGTGCGCTGCTCCGGGGGGCTCGGCGCGCGTCGCCCGAACCCGGCACGCCCCGGTTGGTGGTGGTGTCGACGCGTCCGAAGGCGACCGAGTGGGTGCGGGCGCACCTCGAGAGCGGCGATGTCGTGCTGTACGAGAACGACCTGCCCGACCACTACCCTTGAGCGCCGCCGGACCGCGTCATTCGGTGGGTTGCATCCCACGATCACAGGAGAGGTCGACTGTTGAACGTCAACGCCGCCAAGGTCGCCGTCGTCTTCGGGGGCCCGTCCCCCGAGCACGACGTGAGCATCCTCACCGGCTTGCAGGCGGCGCACGAGCTGGCGGGCGCACAGCGCGACGTCATCGGCCTGTACTGGTCCAAGACCGGGGAGTGGTTCCGCACCGACGCCACGCTCGAGGCGGCGGACTTCATCGACGGGGTCCCGCGCGGGGCCCAGTCACTGCAGCTCGTCACCGGGGCCGAAGGGGCCGGGTTCGTGGCCGGTGCCGGGCGTCTGGGCCGCACCCGACCACTGCCGCTCGACGTGGTCGTGAACTGCTGTCACGGTGGCCCGGGTGAGGACGGGACGTTGCAGGCCGCGCTCGACCTCGTCGGCCTCGCCTATACCGGTCCCGGTGTGGCCGGGGCCGCATTGGGGATGGACAAGCTCGCCTTCGCCGGCGTAGCGCGCGCTGCGGGCCTGCCGGTGCTGGCGCGGGTGTTGTTGCGCAAGGACGGGGGCAAATCCGCCGACGACGTGGGCTTCCCGGGTCCCTACATCCTCAAGCCCCGGTACGGGGGCTCGTCGATCGGTGTCGAGGTCGTCGCCGATCTCGACACCGCCCTGGCCCGGCTCGAGGACAACGTCCACCTGCGTGCCGGTGCGGTGGTCGAGCCCTACCGCGACGACCTCTTCGACTTGAACGTGGCTGCTCGGACGTGGCCGGCCATGGAGCTGTCGGCCGTCGAGCGGCCGCTGCGCTCGACCGCCGCGGCGGAGATCCTCGGCTACGCCGACAAGTACGTCGGGGGAGAGGGGATGGCGAGCGCCCCCCGACAGCTCCCGGCCGACCTCGCCCCGCCCGTCCTGGCCATCCTGCGCGACGCGGCGCTGGCCGTGCTGGCACTGGCCGACGTCAGGGGAGTGGCGCGCATCGACTTCCTCTCCGACGGGGACGCCGTGTTCGTGAACGAGGTCAACACGGTCCCGGGCTCACTCGCCCGGTACCTGTGGGTGGACCCGCTGGTCCCGTTCATCGACCTCCTCGACTCGCTCATGGGCGAGGCACTCGCCCGGCCCTCGGTGCACCACAGCGCGGCCGGAGCCGACGGGACGGTGTTGCGGAGCGCCGGCGGGATCGCCAGCAAGCTGGCCTGACCCGGCGCCGGTGGTGGTGCCCGGTGGATGGTGGTGGCCCGCGGATGCCCCTGGGGGGAGAGGGCCCGGCGATACGCTTGCCCGGCATGCCTTTTCCCCGCCGTCTCCTCACCGAGGACGAAGAAGTCGTCGTCGAGATCCGTCCCCACTGGGCGTTCCTGGGCCGGGCACTCGTGGTCTGCGTCGTGGTCGTGGCGCTCGCCATCGCCGTCGTCGTGCAATTCTCCAACGCGTCTCCCGACGTCTTCTACCTGTTGCTCGTTCTCGTGGGGTGCTCGACGCTGTGGTTGGCGGCGCGGCTCGTCCGCTGGTTCGCCACCAGCCTCGTCGTGACCACGACGCGTATCGTGCAGCGATCCGGCGTGCTCGGCCGCCACGGCCTCGAGCTGCGGCTCGAACGCGTCAACCAGCTCTCGTATCACCAGTCGATCCTCGATCGGATCCTGCGCACCGGTGAGCTCCACGTCGAGGTGGGAGGCGACGCCGGCGTCGTGGTCTTTGCCCGGGTCCCCCGCCCCGCCGCGGTGCAGAGCATCGTCACCGAGCAGATCGACGCCCTGCGGCACCGGTCGGTGGTCCCGGTCGGGTCGGGCGGATCCGGTGGGTCGGGGTCGGGCGGGTCGTGGGCCGAGGACACCCCCCCCTCGGGCACCGAGCCCGTGCCTCGGATCCACATCGGCGAGGACACCGTCGCCGACCGCTTGGTGCAGCTCGACGAGCTCCGACGGCGCGGCATCGTCAGCGACGAGGAGTTCGCCTCCAAGAAGGCCGAGTTGCTCGCCCGTTTGTGATCGGACCTCGACGACTCAGTCGTCGACGTCCACCAGGTGGGCACGGCCGGCCGCGTGCACCTGCCACGCCGGCGTCGGTAACGCCTCGATGTCGAGCGCTCCGGGCTCGGTGAGTGCCACGACACACCCTCCGAACCCGGCTCCCGTCAGCCGGGCCCCGAGCACGCCCGGCCGTCGCACGAGCGACTCCACCAGCGAGTCGAGGCCGGGCGTCGACACCTCGAAGTCGTCCGCCAGGCTGCGGTGGCTCGCTGACATGATGCGTCCTGCGTCGGCCAGGTCACCGGCACCCAACGCGGCGGTGAACGACCTCACCCGCTCGCACTCGCTCGCGACGTGACGGGCGCGGCGACGCAGCACGGGATCGGGGATGGCCCCGGCCACGTGCGGATCGAGCTGCCCGAGCGGGCCGAGACGAGCGGCGGCCGCGTCACATTCGGCCCGACGGTGCGTGTAGCCGGAACGGTCGAGCGAACGTGTCTCGCCCGAGTGCACGACGACGACGTCCAGGCCGGGAGGGAGCGCGACGGGCTCCATCGACAGGTCGGAGAAGTCGATGAGCAGGGCGCAACCCTCCTGTGCCGCGCTCACCACCAGTTGGTCCATGATCCCGGTGGGCACGCCGGTGGCGGCCTGTTCGGCGTGTTGGCACGTGCGGGCCAACGTGAGGGGCTCGGGCGCACATCCGAACACGAGGGCGAGGGCCACCTCCAGGGCGGCACTCGACGAGAGGCCCGCCCCGACCGGGAGCGTGGTGTCGACGGTGCCGCTCCCACCGCTCGGCGGACGGACCGCGGCGGCCACCGCGGCGACGTACCGAGCCCACCGCGGGTGCAGCGTCGCGAGCATCTCGGGGTCGAGGGGGAGGTGCAGGGCGATGTCGGCCGGCTCGGGGTCCGACGTGGACCGCAACACGACACGCCGTCCTTCGTCGGCGACGAACGTCACCGTCGTCCCCAGGTCGACGGCCATGGGAAGGGCGAGGCCCTCGTTGTAGTCGGTGTGGTCGCCGATGAGGTTGACCCGTCCCGGGCTGTAGGCGCGCACCGGGGGGAGTCGCCGCGGCAGGCTCGCATCGGCCATCGTCGCCACAGCATGACACGACGGGTTTGACCCCCACCGCTCGGCGGGGCCAGCATCCCGGCATGGAGCGGACCGAGGTCGGGACGGGGGTCGAATTGTGTTACGACCGGCTCGGGTCGCCCGCGGACCCTGTGGTCGTCCTGGTCGCGGGGCTGGGGCGCCAGCTGATCGGATGGGACGACAGCTTCTGCGAGCTCCTGGTGGACCAGGGCTTCGGGGTGGTGCGCTTCGACAATCGTGACGCGGGGCTGTCCACCCACCTGAGCGGGGGCCCACCCTTCGACCTGGCCGCGGCCCGAAGGGCCCGAGAAGGCGGACGCGACGGCGTGGCGTACACGCTGGCGGAGATGGCCGACGACACCGCCGGGCTGCTCGACGCGCTGGGCGTCGAGCGCGCGCACGTGGTGGGAACGTCGATGGGGGGGATGATCGTCCAGACATTGGTCATCAGGCATCCGTCGCGCGTTGCGAGCCTGTGTTCGATCATGTCGACCACGGGAGCCGACGAGGTGGGACTGCCGACGTCCGAGGCATTGGCGACGGTGACCAGACCCCTGCCGGCCGACCGCGAGGGGTACGTCGCAGCCGAGCTCGCCAACGCTGCCGTGATCGGCTCGCACGGGCCGCTCGTCGACGAGGAATGGCGGCGCGGACGTTTCGAACGGTTCTACGACCGCGGCATCGACCCGGCGGGGACGGCGCGCCAGATCATGGCCATCGTGGCGTCGGGTGATCGCACCGACGCGCTGGGGCGGGTCACGGTCCCGGCCCTCGTCGTCCACGGGGCCGTCGACAGCCTGATCGCCCCCGATGGAGGCGAGGCGACGGCCAAGGCGATCCCCGGAGCCGAATTGCTCGTCATCGCCGACATGGGCCACGAGATCCCCCCCGCACTCCAGCCACAGGTGGCCGCCGCGATCGCCGCCAATGCCCGGCGGGCCCCGGGCGACGGCCGGCACGCTGCGCCAGGTGCACCGACGTGAGCGGCCCGCTCGAAGGCATCCGGGTGGTGGAGCTGGCCGGGATCGGGCCCGGACCGTACACGTGCATGCTCCTGGCCGACGCGGGGGCCGACGTCCTGCGGGTGGACCGGGCCACGGGAAGCCCGCCTCCGCCGGCAGCCGGCCCGCACTGGGACCTGCTCAATCGCAGCCGCCGATCCGTCGCGGTCGACCTCAAGCACGCCGAGGGTGTCGCGCTCGTCCTCGACCTCGTGGCGGAGGCCGACGGCCTGGTGGAGGGATGGCGCCCGGGCGTGGCGGAACGACTGGGGATCGGCCCCGCCCCGTGTCTGGAGCGCAATGCGCGGCTCGTGTACGGACGGATGACGGGGTGGGGCCAGGACGGGCCGCTCGCCTCGGCCGCCGGGCACGACATCAACTACATCGCCCTGGCCGGCGCCCTGTGGCCCGTCGGCCGAGAGGGGGAACGGCCCGTGCCCCCACTCAACCTCGTGGGGGACTTCGGGGGCGGGGGATGCTGCTCGCCTTCGGCATGTGCGCGGCGATGCTCGAGGCGCAGCGCTCGGGCCAGGGCCAGGTCGTCGACGCGGCGATGGTCGACGGGGCGGCGTCGCTCATGACCATGACCTTCGCCTTCCGGCAGTTGGGGATGTGGACCGAGGGCCGGGGCGTGAACGTCCTCGACACCGGCGCACATTTCTACGAGGTGTACGACACCAGTGACGGCAAGTGGTTCTCGGTCGGTGCCATCGAGCCGCAGTTCTACGCCGAGTTGCTCGAGGTCCTCGGACTCGGGGGCGAGGAGCTCCCCGCCCAGAACGACCGAGCGCAGTGGCCCGCCATGAAGCAACGCTTCGCAGCGATCTTCCGCACCCGGACACGTGACGAGTGGGCGGACATCGTTCGCCGGGAGGGACGCGTGCGGCGCGCCGGTGCTCTCGCCCTGGGAGGCCCACACCAACTCGCACAACGCCCATCGGGGCACATTCGTCGACGTCGACGGCGTGGTGCAGCCCGGTCCCGCGCCCCGGTTCAGCCGGACTCCTGCCGCGGTGCACAGGCCCCCGTCGGTCGCCGGCAGTGACGCCGACGACGCCCTGGCGTCGTGGGGGATCGACGAAGGTCGGATCGCCGAGCTGCGCCGCAGCGGCGCCGTCGACTGAGCCGGTCGCCCTTAGAGGTTCACCACCGGGCAGGTGACGGTGCGGGTGATGCCCTCGATGAGCTGGATGTGGCTCACCACCATGCGACCGAGGTCGTCCACCGAGGCCGCCTGGGTCCGCACGATGACGTCGTAGGGACCGGTGACGTCCTCGGCCGAGACGACGCCGTCGATACCCCGCACCTGCTGCGCCACGTGTGCGGCTTTGCCGACCTCGGTCTGGATCAACACGTATGCGGTTACCGCCATCGTCGTATCCTCCCTCGAGCCGACCCGACGGATGCTCCGGGTCTTTGGTCATGGTAGTGGTGACCGGACCGTGGCCACCTGGCCGTAGTCTGGCGCGGTGCCAGGTCGAGGGCGTGAAGCGTCGGCCCGCATCGTGCGCCAGGTGCGCGATGCGTTCACCGTCCTCCTCGACCAGAAGACCCCGTTCGGCCGGCTGGCCCTGACCCAGGTGATCCTCACCGCGGGCGACACCCTGCTCACGGTGTCGCTGGCGGGGTCGTTGTTCTTCAAGGTCTCGCCGGGCGAGGCGCCGGGGAAGGTCATCCTCTACCTCCTGCTCACCGTGGCCCCCTTCGCGGTGGTGGCACCGCTGCTCGGCCCGATCATCGACCGCGGTCGTGGAGCCCGACGCGCCACCGTGGTGGTGTCGAGCGCGCTGCGGGCCGCGGTGTGCCTGGTGTTGGCGGCCAACCTCGGCAGCCCGCTGTTGTTCCCCCTGGCGTTCATCATGCTCGTGTTGTCGAAGGTCTACCTGGTGACAAAGGGGGCGCTCGTGCCCTTGGTGGTGGCGGCGTCCGAACGCCCCGGCGGCGACGAGCTGGCGACGGCCAACGCCCGGCTGGGTCTGTTGTCGTCGCTGGCCAGCCCTGGCGGCGTCGATCCCCGCCATCGCTGGCCTCGCTCGAGCTCCTCGGCGGGGCCTGGGTGTTGCGCTTGGACATGGTCGTGTTCGTCTTCGGCACCGTCGTGGCGCTGCGGTTGCCGGTGAGCCGTTCGACCACCCCCTGGGGCGATGAACCTTCCGCCGTGCCCGAGGACAGCGCCCCGGCCCCCGACGGGTGGGAGGAAGAGACGCCGAAAGCGGCACTGGGACCGGCGGCCAACACCCACCCCGAGGTCATCCTGGCGCTCTCGGCCATGTCGATCCTCGCGCGGGCTCGTCGGGCTTCTTGACCTTCTTGCTGGCGTTCTCGTTGAAGGGCAACGGGAATTCCGCCGGATGGTACGGCTTCATGCTCGCGGCTTCGGTGGCCGGTGCCCTCGTCGGAGTCCTGATCGTCCCCCGCGTGCGCAAGGTGCTGACCGAGCCCTCCGATGCTGGCGGTGTCGCTGTGGTTGGTGTCGCTGGCGGCGGCCCTGGCCGCGTTCGTGGGCGGCATCCCCATCCAGGCCGTGCTGGCGTTCCTCGTCGGCGCGGCGAGCGCGGCCAGCAAGCCCGCCTTCGACGCGTTGGTGCAGCGCTACGTGCCGACCGCGGCTCAGGGCCATGCCTTCGCCCGCTTCGAGACGAGGCTGCAATTGGTGTGGGTGATCGGCGCGCTGGTGCCGACGGTGGTCAAGCTCCCGCTTCCCGGTGGCGACGTCGTGATGTGCGCGGTGGCGGCGGTAGCGGGGCTGTCCTACCTGACGAGCAGGCGTGCCCTGCGGCACCGGTGGGTGGCACCCTGAGGGTGCCTCGACCGGTCAGCTGCGACCGGTGGCCGGCGATCAGCCCAGTCGGCGTTCCAGGGCGTCGAGCTGCTCGGCCAGCTCCTCGGGGAGGTGGTCGCCGAAGCGGGCGTAGAACTCGCGGATGAGCGGCGCTTCACGGCGCCACTCATCGGCGTCCACCCGCAGCAGCTCGGTGACGGCGTCGTCGGCGACGTCGAGCCCGTCGGTGTCGAGCGCGCCCGAGGCGGGGACGTTCCCGATGGCGGTCGTGGTGGCGTCACCCGTGCCGGCGGTGCGCTCACAGATCCACGCGAGCACGCGCGAGTTCTCACCGAACCCGGGCCACAGGAAGCGACCGTCCGCGTCCTTGCGGAACCAGTTGACGTAGTAGATGCGCGGCAGCTTGCCGGGGTCGGTCGACGCGCCGATGCGGAGCCAGTGGGCGAAGTAGTCGGCCATGTTGTAGCCACAGAAGGGCAGCATGGCGAAGGGGTCGCGTCGCAGGTTGCCGATCGCGCCCGCCGCGGCGGCGGTCGTCTCCGACGAGAGAATCGATCCGAGGAACACCCCGTGCTGCCAGTCGAAGGACTCGGTCACCAGGGGCACGGCCGAGGCGCGCCGTCCCCCGAAGAGGATGGCGGAGATGGGGACGCCGCGAGGGTCCTCCCACTCCGGCGCACACGCCGGGTTCTGCTCGGCCGGCACGGTGAAGCGCGGCGTTGGGGTGCGCGGCGGGGGTCTTGGACTTCGGGGTCCAGTCCTCGCCCCGCCAGTCGGTCAGGTGCGCGGGCGGCGTGTCGGTCATACCCTCCCACCACACGTCACCGTCGTCGGTCAGTGCGGTGTTGGTGAAGATCCCGTTGCTGCGCATGGTCTCCATGGCGTTGGGGTTGGTCTTCATCCCCGTCCCCGGAGCCACGCCGAAGAACCCGGCCTCGGGGTTGATGGCGTAGAGCCGGCCGTCGGAGCCGAATTTCATCCAGCAGATGTCGTCACCGATGGTCTCCACCTTCCAGCCCGGGATGGTCGGGACGAGCATGGCCAGGTTGGTCTTGCCACAAGCAGAGGGGAAGGCGCCGGTCACGTAGGAGACGTGGCCGTCGGGCGCCGTGAGCTTGAGGATGAGCATGTGCTCGGCCAGCCAGTGGTCGTCGCGCGCCATGACCGACGCGATGCGGAGCGCGAAGCACTTCTTCCCCAGCAGCGCGTTGCCCCCGTAGCCCGACCCGTAGGACCAGATCTCGCGGGTCTCGGGGAAATGCACGATGTACTTGTTCTCTGCGTCGCACGGCCAGGGCACGTCCGCCTGGCCCGGCTCGAGGGGAAGGCCCACCGAGTGCAGACAGGGCACGAACTCGCCGCTGTCGCCGAGCACGTCGAGGGCACTGGTCCCCATGCGCGTCATGGTGCGCATCGACACCACGACATAGGGCGAGTCGGTGATCTCGACGCCGATGTGCGCGATGGGCGACCCGAGCGGGCCCATCGAGTAGGGCACCACGTACATGGTGCGGCCCCGCATCGCCCCCTTGAACAGTTGGGTGAGTGTCGCCCGCATCTCGTCGGGGTCGCGCCAGTTGTTGGTGGGGCCGGCGTCGTCCTGGTTCTTGGAGCAGATGAAGGTGCGGTCCTCGACCCGCGCCACGTCGCCCGGGTCGGAGCGGGCCCAGTAGCTGTTGGGTCGCTTCTCCTGCGACAGCCGGGTGAAGGTGCCGTTGTCGACCAGCAGCTGGCACAGCCGGTCGTACTCGGCCTCGCTGCCGTCGCACCATTCGACCTCGTCGGCCGCGGTGAGGGCGGCCACTTCCTCGACCCAGGCCAGGAGCTTGCGGTTGGAGGTGGGCGGCATGGTCGGGCGGTGTCCTCTCTGCCTGGGCGGGCGGGTGTTCCCCCGAGACGCCGTGCCCGGGGGCCGGTCGGCCCCTCCGAGCGCGGTGAGCAGGAGCCCCGCATTGATCGAGTACCTCCAATGCTAGGCATTGGCGATGGGCTCTCCCAAGTCCCGTGCCACGCCACGTGGCCGGGCCGAGACAAGCGGCGGAAATGGTGGGGAGTTCGCTGTCGTCGAGCGCATCCGTCTGCGCCTCGGAGATGCGCCGTCGGGGGAGGTCTGGATCGGCGACGATGCCGCGGTGCTGGCGTCTCGCCCGGGGCCGACCTTACTGACGACCGATCTGTCGGTGGCCGGGGTCCACGCCGATCTGAGCGTCGTCGGGCTCGACGACCTGGGCTGGCGTGCGCTGGCCAGCGCGATCAGCGACGTCGCCGCCATGGGCGGCCGGGCCGACGCGGCGGTGGTGGCGGTGGCCGGCCCCGCCGCGACCGACCTCGACCTCCTCTACGAGGGCATCGCGGCGGCGTCCGAGGCCCACGCCTGTCCGGTCGTGGGGGGAGACCTGTCCAACGCCGGTCAGCTGGTGTTGGCGGTGACGGTGACCGGGCACGTGGAGGGAGACCCCGGGCCCGTGCTGCGCAGTGGCGCCCGCCCCGGTGACCGGCTCTTCGTGACCGGCCCGCTCGGTGCCGGGACCGCAGGCCTCCGACTGCTGCGGGCGCGGGGCCCGGCGGGTACCCACGGCGAGCCCCGGTCGGGCGACGATCTCGACCTGGAGGCGGCGCACCGCCGACCCCGGGCGCGCCTGGCCGAAGGGGAGACCGCCCGACGGGCCGGCGTGACGGCCATGATCGACGTCTCCGACGGGCTCCTCGCCGACCTCGGGCACGTGGCGGACGCCTCGGGCGTCGGCTTCGGTCTCGACCGGGTCCCGGTGTCCCGGGGTGCCACCATCGACGAAGCCCTCGGCGGGGGAGAGGACTACGAGCTCGTCATGGCCACGCCCGACCCCGGTCGCCTGGTCGCCGCATTCGCACACGCCGGCCTGCGGCCCCCGGTGCTCATGGGGATGTGCACCGCCGACCCGGCGTTGCGCACCCTGGAAGGAAGGCCGACGACAGCGCTCGGATGGCAGCACCGCTGGGGATGAAGACCACGGGTCGGACCGTCCCGGCGTCGAGGTCGGAGCGACCTAGGCTTCGCACCATGACCTCCGAGTGCGGGCACGGGTCGGGCGCGTGACGACGAAGGTGTTCCTCCTCGACGACCACGAGGTGGTCCGGCGGGGGCTGCGCGAGCTCTTCGAGTCCGAGGACGACCTGACGGTGGTCGGTGAAGGTGCCACGGCCGAGGAGGCCCTGGCCCGGGTGCCCACCAGCCAGCCCGACGTGGCGGTGCTCGACGTCCGGCTCCCCGACGGGGACGGCGTCGAGGTGTGCCGGGACCTCCGCTCGGCCATGCCCGAGCTGAAGTGCCTCATGCTCACGTCCTACGCCGATGACGAGGCGTTGTTCTCGGCCATCCTGGCGGGCGCCAGCGGGTACGTGCTCAAGCAGATCAAAGGCAGCGACCTCGTCTCGGCGGTTCGCCGGGTGGCGGCGGGGGAGTCGCTTCTCGACCCCGCGCTGACCCGACAGGTGATGGAGCGACTCCGGGGCGAGAACGTCGAGGACGAGCGCCTGGCTCGGCTCACCACGCAAGAGCGCAACATCCTCGAGCTCATCGCCGACGGCAAGACCAATCGCCAGATCGCGGACGAGCTGTACCTGGCCGAGAAGACGGTCAAGAACTACGTGTCCAACCTGCTGTCGAAGATGGGCTTCGCCCGTCGCACCGAGGCGGCGGTGTACGCGGCGGTCCTGGCCGAGCGCAAGCACAAGGCCTGACATCGCACTGGGCCGCAACGGCCACCGGCGGGACACCCTGAGGGCGCCCCGCCGGTGCGATGGCAACAGCCATGTGCGTTGCTCGTGCCTGGTGGATCAGACGGGTTCGAGCACCTTCTCGGATTGGTGGACCTTGGGGAACTCCTCGTCCTCGGGCACCCGGCGCAGGTGGAGCAGGCCGAACAGCGTGAGGACGAGCATGACCCCGGCCAACACGAACGACACGATCGAGGCGACGAGCGCGATCGTCCCGAAGGTGGAGAAGGCGTAGGCCTCGAGGAGCAGACCTCGCAGCGTCGTGCCCTTGAAGACCGTGGCCACCTGGCCCGCCAGCACGGTGTTGGTCGGGTCAGCCTGGGCCGCGGCGCTCAGCTGCGCGTAGGTCTTGCCGCCGCCGATCTCCTTGAGGTGCACCGCGATGAAGTCGTTGGCGTACACCTCAGCCTGCTGCCCGGTGACGAGGGCCTGGCCCGCGTACTGCGACACGCTCGGGATCATGCTGGGCGTGATCTCGGTGCCGACCTTGGGATGGGCGAAGGCCGCCGCGGGCGGGAACGTGATCTGCTGCTGGGCCAGTTGGCTGTGGACGTTGGAGTTGGCGAAGTTGTATCCCCACAAACCCAGGACCCCGGCCGCCAGCAGGACGACGATGAGGACCGCGCCGCCCGCCGTCATGATCATGTCGAGCGTCTTGCGCCGCATGGGTGACTCCTTCTCGATGATGGGTGATTGCTCCGAGTCGACACGTTTGTCGGCCCTCTCTCACGATGACCCGGGAGAGGGGGTGCCAGGCAGTGCCGAAGGTCCTTTCGTGGCGTCCGAAAGTCCCTGGTGGGACGGGGTGGGCCCCGAGATGTCCATGACCACGCCCATGACCTCCGATGCCCGGGTGAAGGTTCGGGGGAAGCCGGCGTCGCGAAACACGTGGAGCATCTTGAAGTTCTCCGACAACGTGTCGGCGCGGCAGGCGCCGGATGCCCCGGGCCCGGGCCGCTCCGGCCAGGTGCTGCAACAGGATGGTCCCGAGACCTCGGCTCTGATGGTCGTCGTCCACGACGAAGGCGATCTCGGCCTCGTCGTGGCCCGGGGCTCGGTCGTAGCGGCACACCGCCACGATGTGCGCCTCGTGCTCGGCGACGAACGCGACGCGGTCTGTCCCGTCGACGTGGGTGAAACGCTCCACCTCGGCGTCGGACAGGCGGGGGTGGGGGCCGAAGAACCGGAGCACGATGCTCTGGTGGCTGAGCCGGGCGTGGAAGGCCCGCAGCCCGTCGGCGTCGGACGGGCAGATGGGTCGGATGTGCACCGAGGTCCCGTCGGCGAGAACCACGTCGGCCGTCTCCCCGGGTCGAGCCGTCACCGGGTCATCGCCGGCGGTCATCGCACCTGGTCGCCACGGAGAAGGTCCTCGCGGTTCAGCCCGAGTCACGCCCAGGGGCCGACGAGGAGACCTCGGCCGCCAGCCGGCGGTAGTGGTCCCGCCAGATGAGGCGGTACACGGGGACCAGCCGTGGAATGGAGCGCAGGCCCGGGATGAAGGGCAAGAGCAACAGGACCAGGGTGAGCAACATCATGAACGCCCACACCAAAGCGTCGGCGTTGGCGGACCAGGACGTCGAGAAGGGCGGGACCTGGTACCACATGGTGTAGAGCCACAGCCATGCCTGACCCGGGTAGTTCCCGGTCTCGTTCATCATCCCCCACTGGGGGCCCTGGAGGTGCTGCGCGGTGGCCTCGGCCGACAAGAACGAGCCGTCGGCGATGAACAGCAAGGGTTTGGTGTAGTCGGTGCCGTAGAACTGCGGAGACGCCAGCAGGTCGGCGTCGAGACTTCCGGTGCGTGCCATGTTGAGTAGTCCGCTCATGATGGGTGCGACCGGCCCGTACCGTCCGCGAGGCAGGATCACCGCGGTGTCGTGGAACGTCGCGTGCCCGACCGCGTTGGTGTACGCCGTCGTCCACTTCTGCTGCTGGTCGGCCGAGGCGCTGGCGTAGGTGGTCAGGGCGGCGTGCAAGGACGGATTGCTGGCCGCCGCCAATTGCAGAGGCGCCAGGACGAAGTCGTTGGACGTGTTCACCGGGATGTGGACACCAGCCCATCTCTCGACGCCGACCGGCCCGATCTTCTGGCCTTCCCCGGGGGCCCACGAGTTGTAGGGCGGCCCATAGGTGGCGGTCGGGCTCGACCCGTCGAGCTCGGTGATCGACGTGGCCAGGAAGTCGCCCGGATCGGCCTGGGCCCACTGCCGGATGGTCACCGGGTGCTCGTCCGGTGACGAGAACACCAACGCGAGCACCGTCGCCAGGAGGGCCATCACCACCAAGGCGATGACGAACTCCTTGACGAGGTCGTAGCGGATCTTGGGGCCGTGCCAGGGGCTCTCGTCGGGTTCACGCATCGCCTCGGACAGCGTCATGGTCCCGGCCACCTGCGGGGGGAGGTCGCTCATCGGCCGGGCTCCTGGGTCGAAGGGGCCTCCGGCGCGGCCGAGCCTCGGCCCGACCCGGCGTGGCGGGCGGTGCGGACCGGCAGAGGGCGGACGACGCCCCGGCGTCGCACCATGAGGAGGTGCACGGCGATGAGCACCCCGACGGCGATGGGCAGGAGCAGGACATGCCACAGGAGCATCTGGCCGAAGTTCAAGACGTTGAACAAGGCACCGACCCCCACGGAGTTCAGGCCGTCTTTCGCCTGCGTCGAGATCCACTGGGAGTCGAAGTTCTGCTGTGACAGGTAGCCCGTGAAGGCCGCACCGATGGACAGCAGAAATGTGATCACGCCGGTCATCCACGTGAGCGCCCGCTTGCCCCGCCAGGCCGCCATGAAGAACTTGCCCCACAGGTGCAGGACCATGAAGAAGAAGAAGAGCTCGACACTCCAGAGATGGATGCTGTTGAAGAACAGGCCGACCTCGGACTGGTGCCACCACGACGGGCCCCGCAGGATGAGGACGACTCCGGAGGCCAAGATCACCACGAACGAGGCGAAGCTCAGGATCCCGAAGATGTAGACCCACGACGCCACGTAGCTCGGCTGGCGGTCGGGGAGCAGCTTCCCCGGCGGGAGGGCTCGCATCGCCGTGCCCCGGAGGCGGGCGGTCCACATGCGCTCGTCCCCCGGCGCCGGCGCGGCGCCTTCGACCCAGTCGGGCGGAGTGGTGACATCGGGCCCGGCGGTCGGCGGGGTCGGCGGGGTGCCGGGTCCCTCGATGATCGTGTCGCTCATCGCTGCCGCCGTCGAGGTCGGAAGGGAATGACGACCGCGGCCGCGAACACGACGACCATCAGCGCGATCACCACGAGGTTCGCCACGCTGATCTGGATGAATCCCCAGTGCAGGTAGTGGCCGGTATGGGTCAGATTGACCAGGGCTCCGAGCATGTCGTCAGCATCGATGAGCGCTGGCGTCGGCTCCAGGGGCGAAATCCCCGAATTCGCCATCACACTGGTAGTGGCCACGACCCTGGCCCCCGCCGTGTCTCGGGATCCGGCGACCCCACGCCCACCGGGAGCGGTCGCGCCACCCTCAGGAGGGTCGGGCGCTCAGGAAGGTCGGGTGCTGGGGCGACGGGGCGGCTTGGTGATCTTGCCGGCCCGGATGCACGAGGTGCACACGTGCAGGCGGCGGGGCGTGCCGTTCACGATGGCCCGGACCCGCTGGATGTTCGGGTCCCAGCGCCTCTTGGTCCGGCGGTGGGAGTGGCTGAGGTTCATCCCGAACGAGGGATGCTTGCCACAGACTTCGCAAACCGCAGCCACGACGCGGACGCTCCCTCGAGAGGTAATTCGGACGGGCGCAAAGGTTAGCATCCACGGCCATGGAGTCAGTAAGCAGGCTCGGGGCGACCCAGCTGGCGGCGACGATGGCGACCTACGGGCATGTGCTCCGACTCCACCAGGAGGCGCTCAACGCCCTGAACGTGTACCCGGTCCCCGACGGTGACACCGGTACCAACATGGCCTTGACCCTCGAGTCGGTCGTGAGCGAGCTCGCGCGGCTCGACGGGCTCGGGTACCTGGCGCCCTCGCAGCCGCCGATATCGGCAACGTCGCCGGCCCCGCCGAACGCCGTGCCCGTGGCGATGGTCGAGGTGTGCAAGGCCGTCGCCCACGGGTCGCTCATGGGGGCGCGGGGAAACTCGGGCGTGATCCTGTGCCAGCTGCTGCGGGGCCTCACCGGCGTATTGGCCGAGGGGGACGGCGAGGCAGACGGGGCCGTCGTGGCCCGCGGGCTGGCCGCAGCCAGCGACGCGGCGCGCGAGGCCGTGCTGCGCCCGGTGGAGGGCACCATCCTGACCGTGGCGCGCGCCGCGGCGGAGGGAGCGGCCGAACGCGGGCGCAACAGCGCGTCGCTGCTGGAGGTGGTGGAGGCGTCGCACCGCGCCGCGGCCGAGGCCCTGGCCCGGACGCCCGAGCAGCTCCCCGTCCTCGCCCAGGCCGGCGTCGTCGACGCGGGAGGGTCGGGCTATCTCCTGCTGCTGGACTCGTTGCTCTCGGTCATCGACGGCCGGCCCCTGCCTCCGGTCCCGGCCGTCACCGCTCCGTCGCACGCCGGAGTCTCCGATGCGCTGCCTGCGGCCGACGTCGAGTCGGGGGAAGAGGGGGGCGGGAGCGACCTGCGCTACGAGGTCATGTACTTCCTCGAGGCCCCCGACCACACCATGCGGGCGTTCAAGGAGGTATGGGCGGGTCTGGGCGATTCCATCGTGGTGGTGGGCGGCGAAGGCCTGTGGAACTGCCACATCCACACCAACGACGTCGGGGCGTCGATCGAGGCGGCTCTCGACGCAGGCCGGCCCCGCGACATTCGCGTCACCGACCTCGCCGAGCAGGTCGAGGAAGAGCGCTGGGTCCGGGAGGGCGCGGGGCTGGGCGCCAACGGCACCGCCGATGCCGAACCGCCCCCGCGCACCGCGGTGGTGGCGGTGGCCAACGGGGAGGGCATCGGCCGGATCTTCCGGTCCCTCGGCGTGCACTACTTCGTGGCCGGAGGCCAGTCCATGAACCCCTCCACCGCGCAGATCCTCGACGTGGTCGAGTCGGTTCCCTCGGACGAGGTGGTGCTGTTGCCGAACAACGACAACATCCGCCCCGTCGCCATGCAGGTGTGCGAGATCTCGACCAAGACCGTGCGCGTCGTGCCCACGAGCGGGATCGTCGAGGGGTTCGCGGCATTGCTCGAGTACGACCCGGAGGCGGGCGCGCCGGAGAACGCGGCGGCGATGGCGGAGTCGGCGCGCCGTGTGGTCGCGGGCGAGGTGACCCGGGCGGTGCGCGACGCCACCGGGCCGGCCGGGCCCATCCACAGCGGTGACTGGATGGGTCTGTCGCGCGACGGCGTCGAGGTGGTGGGGGAGTCGGTGGCCGAAGCCACCTGTGGCCTGCTCGGGAAGCTCCTGCACGACGACCACGAGCTCGTCACCTTGATCGAGGGCGAGGGCTCGGGCGCGGGCGAGACGCGACGAGTCACGGAGTGGCTGGCCGAGCATCGCCCCGACGTCGCCGTCGAGGTCCACCACGGCGGGCAGCCGCTGTACCCCTTCCTCATCAGCATCGAGTGAGCCCCCCACCTCGGCCCCGGGAGCGCCCCGCGGGGACGACGTCGACGGTGCCCTTGGCGGCCAACCCGAGGGGCGGATGCTCACCCGGCTGGCCGAGATCCCCGTGCGCGAGGTTCACAAGGTCGGGGACAAGCGCGCCGAGGCGCTGGCGGCCCTCGACATCGGATCCGTGCTGGACCTCATCACCCACTACCCACGCCGCTACATCGACCGGACGAGGCAAGCCGACGTGGCGGGGATGCGTATGGGCGAGGAGTCGCTCGTCCTCGCCCGTGTCGACGCGGTGCGGTCCCGTCGGACCCGCCACGGCCGTGCCCTGGTCGAGCTCGACGTGGACGACGGCACGGGGACGTTGCGAGTCACGTTCTTCAACCAGGCCTGGCGGGCGAAACAGCTCCCGGTAGGGACCGAGGCGCTGTTCTTCGGCAAGCTCGACTCGTACCGGGGCAAGCGCCAGCTCACGAACCCGGTCGTGGATCTGGTCGGGAACCGCACGGGTCGGATCGTGCCGATCTACCCCACATCGGAGAAGACCGGCATCGCCGGGTGGGAGTTCGGCGAGTGGGTGGAGGAGGCACTGCGACGGGCGGGGCCACTCTACGACCCGTTGCCCCCGTCATGGCGGTCGGAGCTCGAGCTCATGGGCAGGACCGAGGCGTTCGGGTCCATCCACGCGCCGCAATCCTTCGCCGAGCAGGAGCGGGCCCGCCGCCGTCTCGCCTTCGACGAGCTCCTGCGCCTGCAACTCGAGGTGGTCATGCGGCGGCACGAGCTCGAGCGCGACGCGCGCGGCATCCGGCACGTCGTGGCGCCCGACGGTGACGCGCCCCGGCTCGTCGACACCTTCGTCGACGGGCTCCCGTTCCCCCTGACCGGCGCGCAACGGCGGGCCGTCGCGCGAGATCGACGCGGATCTGGCCGGAGCGCTGCCCATGCATCGCCTGTTGCAGGGCGACGTGGGCTCGGGCAAGACCGTCGTGGCCCTGAGCGCGCTGCTCGTGGCGGTCCAAGGCGGCCACCAGGGTGCCCTCATGGCGCCGACCGAGGTGCTGGCCGAGCAGCACTACCTGGGCGTGCGCGAGCTCCTGGCGGACCTCGTCGTGGCCGACGCCGATCGGTTGGGCGGCGCACGCCCCCTGGCGGTGGCCCTGCTGACGAACCGGACGCCGGCGGGGGAGCGGGCCAAGCTGCACGAGGGCCTGCGGGCGGGCTCGGTCGATCTCGTGGTGGGCACCCACGCGCTCCTGACGGCCGAGGTGCGGTTCGCCAGCCTCGGGGTCGTGGTGATCGACGAACAGCATCGCTTCGGAGTCGAGCAGCGCAATACGCTGCGCGCCAAGGGACGTGACGCCTCCGAAGGCGACGGAGCAGACCCCGACCTGCTGGTGATGACCGCCACCCCCATCCCCCGGACCGCCGCCATGGTCTTCTTCGGCGACCTCGACGTGACCGAGCTCGACGAGCTTCCGGCGGGACGCTCGCCGGTGCACACGGAGTGGGCCCGCACCGAGACCGACGAGAAGGCGGCGTGGACGCGCGTGCGCGACGAGGTGGCGGCGGGGCACCGCGTGTACGTCGTGTGTCCCCTGGTCGATGGGTCCGAGCGCGTGCAGGCCAAGTCCGCCACCGAAGAGCGCACGCGCCTCGAGGCGACGGTCCTGGCGGGATTGCGCATCGGGCTCCTCCACGGCCAGCTCAAGGCGGCCGACAAGGAGGGGGTGATGGAGCGCTTCCGGCGAGGCGACATCGAAGTCCTGGTGGCGACGACCGTGATCGAGGTGGGCGTCGACGTGCCCGAGGCCACGGTCATGGTCGTGCAGGACGCGGACCGGTTCGGGATCGCCCAGCTCCACCAGCTGCGGGGCAGGGTCGGGCGTTCTGATCGACCCTCGTGGTGCTATCTGTTCTCCGGGTCCTCGACCCCTGAGGCGGCGAAGCGACTCGAGGCCCTCGAGGCCAGCAACGACGGGTTCGAGCTGGCCGAGGTCGACCTCGAGATCCGGGGCGAAGGGACGATTCTGGGCACGCGCCAGAAGGGCCGCAGCGACCTGAAGTTGGCGTCGCTGCGCCGTGGCGACCGACCCCTGGTCGAAGCCGCCCGGCGCGTGGCGGAGTCGGTCCTGGCCCAGGACCCGTCGCTGCACGACGCTCCGCACCTGGCCGAGGAGGTCCGGCTCTTCGTGGGCGAGGCCGAGGCCGCCTTCCTGCACAAGAGCTGACCGGGCCCGGTGCCCGTCGGGCCCCCAACTAGCCTGCGCCGGGTGCGTGTGATCGCCGGCGCGTTCGGGGGCCGGGTCCTGCGGGCTCCGGCGGGGACGGCCACCCGCCCGACGTCGGACCGGGTGCGCGAAGCGATCTTCGACGTCCTCGGCAGCCAGGTCGACCTCGACGGGATGACGGTGGTCGACCTCTTCGCCGGCAGCGGGGCCATGGGGATCGAGTCGATCTCGAGGGGAGCCGCGTCGGTGGTGTTCGTGGACGAGGCCCCGGCCGCGGTCGGGGCCATCCGGGCCAATCTGGCCACGCTGGGGATCGAGGAGCAGGCCACGGTGGTGCGGGAGGACGTCATGCGCTTCGTCGACCGGCCCCACGCCTTCGACCTCGCGCTGTGCGACCCCCCCTACGAGTTCGCGTCGTGGGAAGGTCTGCTCGCCAACCTCCGAGCCACCCTGGGGGTCCTCGAGTCCCGGCGTCCCGTGGAGGTCCCGTCGGGCTGGGAGGTCATCAGGCACAAGCGGTACGGCGGTACGCTCGTGACCGTGGTCCGATCCCTCGGAGCCCATGAGAAAGGCACCCGGTGACCGTCGCCCTCTTCCCCGGCTCGTTCGACCCGTTTCACAACGGCCACCTCGAGGTGGTGGAACGGGCCGGGCAGCTCTTCGACGAGGTGGTGGTGGCCACCTTGCGCAACCCCCAGAAGGCCGAGCCGTTGTTCAGCCTCGACGAGCGTGAGGACATGTTGCGCGACTCGCTCGAGCACCTCAGCAACGTGCGCATGGTGTCGGTGGCCACGCTCGTTGTGAACGTGGCCCGCGACATCGGGGCGACGGCGATCATCCGGGGACTGCGGGCGGTGTCGGACTTCGAGAACGAGCTCCAGATGGCGCAGATGAACCGTCAGCTCTCGGGTATCGACACGCTGTTCATCCCGACCAGCTCCACCACGTCGTTCGTGGCGTCGCGCCTCCTGCGCGAAGTCGCCCGCTACGGCGGCGACGTCTCTGCCTTCGTGCCGAAGGCGGTGGCGGTCCGGCTCGAGAAGAAGTTCGGCCCGTGAGCGACGACTCGTTCGACGACGATCCTCTCGAGGACGAGCCCGCGCCGCCGGGAGACGACGCGGAGGGTTGCCTGCAGCGCGCCATCGATGCGGTGTCCACGGCGCGGACGATGCCACTGTCGGCCTCGGTCCTCGTCGACCGCCAGGACCTCCTCGATCTCCTCCAGGCGGCCCTCGACCGCCTCCCCGACGAATTGCGGCGGGCGCGATGGCTGTTGCGCGAGCGCGACGAGTTCATGGCCACACGGCAACGGGAGGCTGACATGCTCCTCGACGACGTGCGGGCCCAAGCCGAGCGCATGGTGCAGCGAACCGAGATCGTCCGCCAAGCCAACCAGGTGGCCCAGCGGATCCTCGACGACGCCCGAGAGGAGTCGAGGCGTCTTCGGCACGAGGCCGAGGATTACTGCGACCAGCGCCTGGCGTCGTTCGAGATCGTGCTCGAGCGCACGCTGAAGACCGTGCAGGCCGGGCGCGAGAAACTCCAGGCGGTCCCGCCGCCGCTGCACGACGGTGAGGCACTGCGCGTCGGTGCCGACGGCGTGTCGGACATCGCCCAAGCGGGGTTCTTCGATCAGGACAACGGCTGAGCCGTGGCGTCGCGTCACCCCTTCGTCGTGTCCGTGGCCAAGCTGCGCACCGCCATCGGCACGCGCGTGCACCTGCAGTGCCAAGGCCCGATCGAGGGCCTGGACTGCTCGGGCAGCGCGGTGCCCGACGACGCCCTGCCCGAAGCCGACGTCGTGCTCGAGTCCGTGCTCGGGGGCGTGTCGGTGACCGGCACGGTGCGGGCGCCCTGGACCGGGGCGTGTCGACGGTGTCTGTCACCCGCGTCGGGGGTCCTCGAGCTGTCGGTGCGAGAGCTCTACACCGAAGACGGCGACGGGGAGGAGACGTACCGCCTGGTCGGCGACGAGGTGGACCTCGAGCCGCTCGTGCGCGACGCGGTGCTCCTCGAGCTGCCCCAGGCGCCGCTGTGCCGGACCGACTGTGGGGGCCTGTGCCCGTTCTGCGGCGTCAACCGCAACGACGAGAAGTGCGGGTGCGAGGCACCCCCCGATCCCCGCTGGAGCGCGCTCGACGTCCTGCGGGTGCCCGAGGGCAGGGTGCAGAGCGAGTCGTCGAGCTCGCCCGGGCAGGGATAACTCTCCCTCGGGTCCAGCGGGTAATCTGTTGCGTCCCTGACCCGAGGTGAGCGTCGATGGCCGTCCCCAAGAAGAAGACCTCAAAGGCGAAGAGCCGTAGCCGGCGCGCCTCGAACTGGGTGCTCGGCCCTCCGGCGCGCAGCGAGTGTCCCCAGTGCCGCCACGCCAAGGTCCCTCACCGGGTGTGCCCGACGTGCGGGTGGTACAAGGGCCGGCAGGCCATCGAGATCGACTAGTGACCCCGCCTCGGCCTACGCCCGAGGCGTCGTCCACCGGTGGGCTTCCCGTCGCGGTGGACGCCATGGGCGGCGACCGTGCGCCGGGAGAGATCGTGGCCGGGGCCCGCCAGGCCGCCGACGAGCTCGGCATCCCTGTGGTCCTTGTCGGTCCACCCGACCAGCTCGGCGACACCGGTGGGCTCGAGGTCATCCCCGCGTCCGAGATCATCGCCATGGACGACGATCCGGGCTCCTCGGTGCGTCGGAAGAAGGACTCCTCGCTGGTCCGTGCGGCCGAGGCCGTGCGCGACGGCAAGGCCTCGGCCATGGTGAGCGCGGGCAACACCGGCGCGGCCATGGCCAGCGCCCTGCTGCGGATGGGACGACTGAAAGGTGTCGTGCGCCCTGCCATCGCCACGCCCATCCCGCAGTTGGGATCGCACCCGGCGGTGCTGCTCGACGCCGGTGCCAACGCCGAGTGCACGCCCGCCATGCTGGTGCAGTTCGCCCAGATGGGTGCGGCCTATGCCTCGGCCCGCTACGGCGTGACGTCACCCACCGTCGCGCTGTTGTCCATCGGCGAGGAGAAGTCCAAGGGCACGCCCCTGGTGAAAGAGACCCACGAGCTGTTGGACCAGGCGCCCGACATCACGTTCGTCGGGAACGCCGAAGGTCGCGACCTGCTGCACGCCCCGGCGGACGTGTTCGTGACCGACGGTTTCACTGGCAACGTCGCGCTCAAGACGCTCGAGGGGTGCCTGCGATTCTTCATGGACACCCTGCTCGAGGTGTTCGCCGCCGACGACGAGGCCAAGGCCGCAGCCGAGGTCATGTTGCCCAGGCTGGCTCCTTTGGCGGCGGAATTCGACCCCGACGGCATCGGCGGGGCGATGTTGCTCGGCGTGGACGGCGTCTGTGTGATCAGCCACGGCTCGTCCGGTGCAGCCGCCATCGTCTCCGCCATCGGTGTGGCCCACGACGTCGCCGTGGGCGGGTTGGTTGGGAGCCTGGCTCGGGCCGTTCATCCGGCCTGAATGGGAAAATACCGCCTCTGAACAGGAACTTTACCGTTCCTGTGGGTCCGACCGGATAGTATGGGCACGAAATTCGACCCGGGGAGACGCCGTGCCCGCAGAAACCCACGTGGAAAAGGGTCCACTCGGACGCCACGAGGTGTTCGAGCTGGTCCGGGACCAACTCGCTGACATCTTGGAGATCGAGCCAGGTTCGATCAGCGAGTCCTCGTCGTTCGCCGAGGACCTCGACGCCGACTCGCTGGCCCTGATCGAGCTCGTCGAGGGGCTCGAGGAAGAGCTGGGCGAGCGCACGGTCGGGTTTCGGATCGAGGACGAGGACCTCGAGGATCTCCGCACCGTTCGTGATGCCGTCGACTACGTGGTCGCCAAACTGGGAACGGCCTGAGACGGGAAGCGACCCCGCCGGTCTGGGCGGCGCCGAGGGTGGCGCGCCGGGCGCCAGCGGCGCCCCCCACGGTTCTGAGCCTGCGGGCACGGCACCGGGGCGCATCGACGTCGGTGATCGGCATGCGGCGGTACGGGTCACCCCCGCCCTGAAGGCACTGGCGATGCGCCTCGGTTGGGAATTCGTCGACACGGGTCTGCTCGTCCAAGCCGTCTCGCACCGCTCGTGGTGTGCCGAGAAGGGCGGGATCCCCTCGAACGAGCGTCTCGAATTCCTCGGCGACGCAGTGCTCGGACTGGTGGTGGCGGAGCACTGCTACCGCGTCTACCCCGAGATGCCCGAAGGAGCGCTGGCCAAGGTGCGAGCGGCGGTGGTGAACACGGCGGTGCTGGCCGAAGTGGCGACCGGGCTCGACGTCGGCGATGCGTTGCTGCTCGGTCGAGGCGAGGACGTCTCGGGGGGGCGGAGCAAAGCGTCGATCCTCGCCAACGCGGTCGAAGCAGTCATCGGGGCGGTGTATCTCGACGCCGGGTGGGACGTCGCGTCACCGCGTGGTACTCGACATCCTCGACGACCGGATCGAGCTGGCCGCGGCGGGCCCGGGCGCCGAGGACTTCAAGACCCGGTTGCAAGAGGTCGTGCTGCGCCGTATCGGTGAGCTCCCCCAGTACGAAGTGCAAGGCACCGGACCCGACCATGCCCGGCAGTACAGGGCCCGGGTGTTGGTGGCCGGGGTCGAGCAGGGCGCAGGCGACGGTCGATCCAAGAAGGACGCCGAGCAGGCCGCGGCGCGCGAGGCCTGGGCCGTGCTGGTCGAGGGCGACGACGTCGTGGCCCTGGACCGAAGGGTGCGGGGCAGTGCCTGAGCTCCCCGAGGTCGAGACCATCCGCCGGGACCTCGACAAAGAGGTCGTGACCCGCCGGATCAAGACGGTCGAGGTGAAGGGCAAACGCTCGATCCGTCGTCACAAGAGCAGCCCCGAATTCAAGACCAGGCTCGAGGGAAAGCGCGTGGCGTCGATCCGGCGCGCCGGCAAATACCTCCTGGTGGGGCTCGACGGCGACGACGTGCTCGTGGTGCACCTCGGCATGAGCGGGCAGCTGTTGCGGGCCAAAGGGCCCAAAGACCCACTCGACAAGCACACGCACGTGATCATCACGTTCACCCAGGGCGGGCAACTACGGTTCGTGGACCCGCGCACGTTCGGGGAGATGTTCGTCACGAGCACCGACGAGCTCACCGCCCAGGTGCCCGAGCTCGCCCACCTCGGGTTCGACCCGCTCGAGGACGTCATGAGCTGGTCGCGCTTCGGGCAACTGCTGGCCGAGCGGCCCACCGCGCTCAAGACGTTGCTCATGGACCAGAAGTTCGTGGCCGGCATCGGCAACATCTACTCCGACGAGATCCTCTTCGCGGCCGGGCTGCGCTACGACCGCCAGTCGAACTCCCTCGAGCGCGCAGGAGATCCGACGTCTGTACCGGGCCATGGTCGAGACACTGACCGAGGCGGTCAAGCACCGGGGGTCGTCGCTCGCGGACGAGCAGTACCGGGACCTCTACGGCGAGATCGGCGACTACCAAGGACAACACCAGGTCTACGACCGAGAGGGCCAGGCCTGTCGTCGGTGCCGGAACGAGGTGGTGAAGGTCAAGGTGAACGGTCGCTCCGCGTTCTTGTGCGAGCACTGCCAGATCTGATCGTCGGGCACCCGGCACCCGGCACCGCGACGGGGCTCCTGACGTGGAGGTTTACCCCCCGCGCCGCGCAGAGCAGCCGTGGGCGCCGGTATCACCGTTTGTTCGAGACCGACGGGTAGGGTGGCGGCCGGTGTTCCTGAAGTCGCTCACCCTCAAGGGTTTCAAGTCGTTCGCGGATCCGTCCACGCTGCTCTTGGAGCCCGGCGTGACGGTCGTGGTCGGCCCCAACGGCAGCGGGAAGTCCAATGTCGTCGACGCCGTGGCGTGGGTGCTCGGCGCGCAGGGGCCTCGCACCGTGCGCTCGTCGAAGATGGAAGACGTCATCTTCGCCGGCTCCGCCGACCGTCCCGCCCTGGGGCGGGCCGAGGTGTCGCTCACCATCGACAACCGCACCGGACGACTCCCCGGCGGTCTGGCGGAGATCACCATCACCCGGACGCTGTTCCGATCGGGTGAGAGCGAGTACGCCATCAACGGCCAGCCCTGTCGCCTGCTCGACATCCAGGAGCTGCTGTCGGACTCGGGGGTGGGACGTCAGCAGCACGTGATCGTGAGCCAGGGCCAGCTCGGAGCCATCCTCGACTCCCGGCCCGAGGATCGCCGCGCCGTGATCGAGGAAGCGGCCGGGGTCCTCAAACACCGCCGTCGGCGCGAGCGGGCCGAACGCCGCCTGGCCGCCACGGAGGAGAATCTCGACCGTCTGGGCGACCTGTTGCGGGAAGTGCGCCGCCAGATCCGGCCCCTCGAACGCCAAGCCGCGTCGGCCCGGTCGCATGCGTCGCTGGCCGAGGAGCTCCGGGGGCTGCGGATGCACCTCATCGGCCGTGAGCTCGCCGGCCTCGACGCCCGCCGGGAGGCGGCCCGGGCGGAACGGGTTCGGCTGACCGAGGGCGAAGCCACCCTCGTCGCCTCGATCAGCGAGCTCGACGCCGATGCCGAGACCACTGCGGCCGAGCTCGCCACGCAGCGCGAAGAGGACCTCGTGGTGGCGTTGACGCGCGTGCAGGGGCTGTCGGAGCGGTGTCGGGGATTGCTCGGCGTGGTGGCCGAACGCCGGCGCTCCATCGCGCGGGCGCTGGAGGCGTCGGCCGACACCGACGTGGTGTCCACGCTCGAAGCCGACGCAGCACGGCTGTCGGCCGAGCTCGCCGCCACCACCACCGAGGACGCCGCGCTGGAACCGCAGTCCGAGGAGGTTCGGCGCGCCGAGCATGCGTTGGCCAGTGACGTCGCCGCGCACGAGGCGTTGTTCGCCGACCTCGCCGGCCAACGCGCCGCCGAAGAGGCCTACGCCATGGCCCGCGGTCGCATCGAGCCGTTGCGCAGCGCTCTCGAGCGCGAGCAGGGCGCGCTGGCGGGCGCCGACGAGCGGCTCCACGCCGTCGATGCCCGGCGAGACGCGCTCCAGGCCGAGGCGACCGACCTGGCCCAGCAACTCCAGCGCCTACGAGCTTCCCTGCCGGGACTGGCACGGCGCGTCGAGGATCGCCGTCGGGTCGCCGACGATGCCGAGCGTGCCCAGCGCGACGGCGAGGACGTGCTGCGGGGCGCCGAGCGGCAGCGTCACCGACTCGAAGCGCGCGCCGAGGCGCTGGCCCGACAGGTGGCCGATGAAAGCGCCGGGCCCGGCGCGGACGTCCTCGGTCAGGCCGCCGGCGTCCTCGGAGTCCTGAAGGACCTCGTCGATGTCGACGACGGCTGGGTGGCAGCCTTCGAGGCGGCGGTCGGGGCGGCGCTGAGCGCCATTGTCGTGGAGGGCTCCACCTCGGCGCGCGCCGCGCTCGCCCTGCTCCACGACCAGGACGTGGTGGGGACCGTGCTCGCCGCATCGTCGGGCGCCGAGACCTCGGCCGGCTCCGGGTCTTTCGAGACTCGGTCCGTCGACGGTGCCGAGCCCGTGCGGCGCCACGTGCGTCCCCGACTGCCCGCCGTCGCCGGCGTCCTCGACCGGCTGCTGCAGGGCGTGGTGGGGGTACGCGGTGACTGGGCGCGGGCCGTCGAGGTCGCCCTCGAGCGGCCCGACCTGACGGTGGTGAGCACCGAGGGCGACCGCTTCTCCTCGGCCGGGTGGGTGGTGCGGGCCGGAGCGCACGCGCTGGCCACCCTCGCCAGCCAGGCGGCCGTCGAGGCCGAGATGGCTGCAGAGGCAGCCGGGCGAGCGTCGAGCTTCGCCGACCAGGCCCGTGAGCGCGCCGTCGCCGCGGTGGCCGAGGCCAACGACCTCGTCCGGCAGGCGGAGCGGGCCGAGGACCAGCGCCAGAGCCTGGAGACGACCCGCGCCCGCGTCGAGTCCGAGCTCGAGCTGGTGGGCCAGGAGCGGGCCGAGGCCGATCGGCACCGGGCCACACTGACCGAACGCCTCGAGCGTGACGGGGCGGAGCTCGAGTCCCTGAGCGAGAGCCTGCCCGAGCTCGAAGCCAACGCCGCCGCGGCGGCGGGCCGGCTGGCCACCGCCGACGAGGCTCGCCGGCGACTCGAGGAACGCCGGTCGCACGTGGCGGTGCTGCGCAGGGACCTCGAGGTCAAGGTGGCGGGCCTCGTGGAGCGGCGCGCGGTGTTGAGTGCCCGGCTCGAAGACACCGAGCGGCGGCTCGCCGGCAACGTCGCGGCGCGCGAGCAGGCGGGAGAGCGTCGTCGCCGACTCGAGGCGGGGGCGCTCGCCACAGACCGACTGGGCGCGACGGTGCAGGTCCACGCCTCGCGCCTGGGGGAGCTTCTCGACGGGCTGCGACTCCGGCGCAGCCGCCAACTCGACGACGTCCGGGCCGGCGGCGTGCGGCTCGAGACGTTGCGCAAGCAGCGCGGCGAGGCCGATGCGGCGCTGGCCGAGATCCGTCAGCGCTCGCAGCAATTGGAGCTCCAGATGGCCGAGGCCAAGGTCCGGCGCGACACCGCGGCCGAGGCGTTGCGACGCGAGTTGGGTTGCGAGCCCGAAGAGGCCATGGGCGCACCGTGCCCCGAGTTGCCCGAGGGCGAAGACCCGGCCCGGGCGCGCCGAGGTCGTCGAGCGCGAGCTCGCCTCGCTCGGTCCGGTCAACCCCCTGGCCCTGGAGGAGCTCGGTGCGCTCGAGGAGCGGCACCGTTTCCTCGAGGAGCAGGTCGAGGACGTCCGCCGGGCCCGGCGGGAGCTGCACCAGGTGATCCGGGCCGTCGACGACGAGATCATGCGCGTGTTCGGGCAGGCATTTGCCGATGTGAACGAGCACTTCCAGGTGCTGGTGGGCACGCTCTTCCCCGGCGGGACCGGTCGGTTGAGCCTCACCGACCCGACCGACCTCCTCGACACCGGCGTCGAGGTCGAGGCGCGGCCCGCGGGCAAGAACGTGCGCAAGCTCTCGCTGCTGTCGGGCGGAGAGCGCTCCTTGGTGTCGCTCGCCTTCCTCTTCGCCGTGTTCCGGAGCCGGCCCTCGCCGTTCTATCTCCTCGACGAGGTCGAGGCCGCCCTCGACGACGTGAACCTGCACCGCTTCCTCGATCTTCTCCACGAGTTCCGCGGTGAGGCCCAGCTCATCATCGTGAGCCATCAGAAGCGGACCATGGAGGCGGCCGACGCCCTCTACGGGGTCACGATGACCCCGGGTGGGTCGTCCAAGGTCGTCAGCCAGAAGGTCCGCCGCCAACCCTCGGATTCGGAACCGGCCACCACGCCGGTGTGACCCGGGGGGCACCCGCGCCCCGGAGACTCTGAGCCCCAGGGACTCTGAGCCCCGGAGACTCTGAGCCCCAGGGACTCAGTGCCCCACGTCCGCCCCGTTAGGCTGCGACGCCGATGCTTGCGCTCTGGATCGTCCTGGCCGTCGTGGTGGCGACCCTCGTCGTCGGCCTGGTCGTGGCCGTCCCGCGCCGACGTCGGGGGCGGGCGCCCACGCCGTCGGCACCGTCGCCTTCGTCCCCGCCGGGGACCCGAGCGGCCGGTCGAGGCCGCCACCGAGGTACTCGAGCCCCGACCGCAGGAGCCTCCACCATCCCTGGAGACCGAGGTGGTCCTGGAGCCCGAGGTGGCCCCCGTGCCCGAGCTCCGGGACCGGCTGGGCAAGACGCGTGGGCTCTTCTCGGGATACGTGCGGGCTCTGCGGAGCCGTTCTTCGGTCGACGAGCAGGCGTGGGACGAGCTCGAAGAGGCACTCCTGCGTGCCGACGTCGGCGTCGCCACCACCACCGCCCTGCTCGAGGACCTGCGCGCAGCGCGTGCGCGACGGCGAGCTCCGCGGCGCCGACGCCGTGGTGGCGGCACTGCGCGAGGACCTGCGTCGGGCGCTCGACACGACAGACGGCACCGGTCTCTCCTTCGACGGCGACGGCACGTGTGTGTGGCTCTTCGTCGGGGTGAACGGCGTCGGCAAGACCACCACCATCGGCAAGGTGGCACGCCGGGAGAAGGCCGCCGGTCGCTCGGTGCTGCTGGCGGCCGGGGACACCTTCAGAGCCGCCGCGGCCGAGCAACTGGACCAGTGGGCGCAGCGCACCGGCGTCGAGATCGTGCGCGGGGCCGAGGGAGGCGATCCGAGCGCGGTGGTCTTCGACGCCGTCCAGCGGGCGCAGGCGCGTGGCAACGACCTGGTCCTCGCCGACACCGCGGGGCGGCTCCACACCAAGGTCAACCTGGTGGAAGAGTTGAAGAAGATCCGCCGTGTGGCGGATCGCCCGCCCGGGCACGTGGCCGAGGTGCTCCTCGTGCTCGACGCCACCACCGGGCAGAACGGGCTCACCCAGGCGCGACAGTTCCTCGACGCCGTCGGCGTGACGGGTGTGGTGCTGACCAAGCTCGACGGCTCGGCCAAGGGCGGCATCGTCGTCGCCATCCAGCGCGAGCTGGGCCTACCCGTGAAGCTGGTGGGACTGGGCGAGGGCCCCGACGACCTGGTGCCCTTCGATGCAGACGAGTTCGTCGCCGCTCTGTTCGATTGAACCACCCCCATGTGATCGATCCACGCGGCCGAGGCACTGCGTCTTCGAGCACCGGGCCCTCGAGCACCGGGCCTGGCCTCGACGCCCGGTAGCCTGAACCTCCGATGTTCGACGCTCTGTCCGACCGCCTCGAGGGGATCCTCGGCCGCCTCCGCAGCCGCGGCCGGCTGAGCGACGCCGACGTCGACGAGGCGTTGCGAGAGATCCGCACCGCGCTCCTCGAGGCCGACGTCGACGTGGGAGTGGCGCGCTCGCTGGTCCAGGGCATCCGGGACCGCGTGGTGGGCGAGGAGCTGTCGAAGAGCCTCAGCCCCGGCCAGCAGGTGGTGAAGGCCGTCCACGACGAGCTCATCGAGGTGCTCGGGGGCGAGACGTTGCGCCTCACCTACGCATCGGCACCACCCACGGTCGTCCTGCTCGCCGGCCTGCAGGGATCGGGCAAGACCACGACGTCGGCCAAGCTCGCCCGATGGTTCCGGCAGCAGGGGCGCAACCCACTCTTGGTCGGAGCCGACCTCCAGCGACCGGCCGCGGTCGAGCAGCTGCGGATCCTGGGTCAGCAGGCCGGCGTGCCGGTCTTCAGCGAGCCCACCGATCCCGTCGCCGTCGCCGCCGGGGGTCTGCGCGAAGCCCAGCGCCTCGGCCGCGACGTGCTCATCGTGGACACCGCGGGGCGCCTGGCCATCGACGAGGCGCTCATGGACGAGGTACGACGCGTCTCGGACGCGGTGTCCCCGCGCTACACGTTCCTTGTGATCGACGCCATGACCGGCCAGGACGCCGTGGCCACGGCGCGCGCCTTCCACGACGCGTTGGCGCTCGACGGGGTCATCCTGACCAAGCTCGACGGCGACGCGCGCGGCGGTGCGGCGCTGAGCGTCAAGAACGTGGTCGGTCGTCCCATCGCTTTCGCCTCGACCGGAGAGCGCCTGGCCGACTTCGACCTGTTCCACCCCGACCGGATGGCGAGCCGCATCCTCGGGATGGGTGACGTGCTCACGCTCATCGAACAAGCCGAGCGCGAGTTCGACCACGACGTCGCCACCGAGGGCGCCACGCGGATGCTCGAGGGTCGCTTCACGCTCGAGGACTTCTTGGCGCAGCTGCAACAGGTGAAGAAGCTCGGATCGCTCGGTGGCCTCCTGGCGCTCATGCCCGGCGTGCCCAAGGAGCTCAAGCAGAACGCCAACATCGACGACGGCCAGGTCGCCCAGGTGGAGGCGATCATCCGCTCCATGACGCGGCGCGAGCGGGGGGAGCCCGGGCTCATCGACGGCTCGCGGCGGTCCCGGATCGCGCGGGGGAGCGGTACGACGACCCAGGAGGTCAACCAGCTCCTGCGCCAGTTCAAAGAGGCCCAGCAACTCATGCGAAATCCGGGGATGCTCGGAGGGATGCTGGGCGGGGGCGGCAAGGGCAAGCTGGCCCAGGCCCTGGCCGAGCGGATGGGTGACGCCGGTGACTCGCTGCCCGAGGGGCTCGAGGGCCTGGGTGGCGCAGGGTTGGGCGGGGGGTTCGCGGGCACGGGGGGCCTCGGGGGCGGGAGAGCCGCGGGCGAGCTGGGCCCGCCCGGGGGCGGGGGCAAGGGCCGTCCGGGCTCGAAGAAGAAGAAGGGTGGTCGGGTGACCCCGAAAGGCGGCGGGCGCTAGGAGGGCTCGATCGTGGCATGGGGCCTGGTCGCGCCCGGCCCGAACGTGCATGTTTCGACCTTCGGCCCGTGGCGGGCCACAATAGGAGGTCCGTGTCCCTCGAGTCCGAGGCCGGCACGACGAGGAAGGCAGGGAATCAGACGGTGGCAGTGAAGCTCCGCCTCATGCGGATGGGAAAGAAGAAGCAACCGACCTACCGGGTCGTGGCGGCCGACGCCCGGTCGCCGCGCGACGGCCGGTTCATCGAGATCGTGGGGACCTACGCACCGCGTGGGCGTTCGACGGCCGAGCCCGACGCCATCGTGCTCATCGACAACGACAAGGCCCTCAAATGGCTGCGTCAGGGTGCCCAGCCCACGGAACGGGTCGAGAAGCTTCTGCGCACCTCGGGAGCGTGGGACGAATTCAAGCCGGGCTCGAAGTGAGCGAGACCGGTCTCGACGACATGGGCAACCGCGACGCCGATGACGGCGACGACGCCGACGTGGGCAACACCGTGGGCGAGGATCTCGACGACATGGCGGGCAACCGTCTTGACGACATGGCGGGCAACCGGGTGGAAGGTGGCAGCGCCCGCGCCGTCCTCGACTACATCGCCCGCTCACTCGCGGGCGAGCCCGACGCCGTGGTGGTCGAGACCGAGGAGTCGAGCCGCGGCACGCGCTTTCGCATCCACGTCGCTCCCGGTGACATGGGGCGCATGATCGGGCGCCGTGGCCGCGTCGCCCAGGCCATCCGCACGATGGTGCGGGTGGCGGGCTCACGCGAAGGGGTTGACACCAACGTCGACTTCGTCGACGACTGACGATCCAGGACGCGACGCCCGCTCCGGCGCGGGCGCCGAAGGGCTGCTCGAGGTCGGCCGGGTCGGGAAAGCGCACGGACTGGCCGGCGAATTGGTCGTCTCGCTGACCAGCAATCGCCCCGAGCGCGCCATGGTGGGATCGGTCTTGCTCAGCGACAAGGGCGAGTTGCGGATCGAGGCGTCGCGCCCCTTCTCCGGGAACTGGCTCATGCGGTTCGTCGGCGTGGACACCCGGGAACAGGCCGAAGCACTGCGTGGGACCGTGCTGCGGGGTCACCCCCTCGACGACGAGGGGGCGTGGTGGGTGCACGAGCTCATCGGCTCCGAGGTGTTCGGTGTCGACGGGTCACTCCTCGGAACGGTGTCAGGGGTGCTCGCCAACCCGGCCAGTGACCTCCTCGAGCTCGACGGGGGAGCCCTCGTCCCGCTGCGGTTCGTGGTCGAGCGGTCGGCGGGCCGCGTGGTGGTCGACGTGCCCGAGGGCCTGTTCGACCTGCCCCAGCAGTAGGCGGTGCCGGTGCGCATCGACGTGTTCACGATCTTCCCCGACCTCGTCGAGCATTACTGCGCCGGTTCGCTCCTGGGACGGGCCCGAGAACAACGCCTGCTCGAGGTGCGCGTCCACGACCTGCGGGCCGGGGCGGAGGATCCTCGCCGGTCGGTCGACGACTCGCCCTTCGGCGGGGGGGCCGGGATGGTTCTCGCTCCGGGCCCGCTCTTCTCCGCGGTCGAGGCGGCGCACCCACCGCGCCCGCTGTACCTGCTCGCTCCCGGGGGCCGACGGCTCGACCAGCGGCTGGTCGAGGAGCTCGCCGCCACCGGCGGCACGGCCGAGGGCGGGTTCTCGCTGCTGTGCGGACGCTACGAAGGGGTCGATCACCGGGTCACCGAGCACCTGGTCGACGGCGAGCTCTCCATAGGCGACTACGTGCTCGGCGGGGGTGAGGTGCCCGCGCTCGCCGTCATCGAGGCCGTGGCCCGGCTCGTGCCCGGGGTCATGGGTAACGAGGCCTCGGCGCTCGACGAGAGCTTCACGTCCGGCTTGCTCGAGTACCCCCAGTACACGCGCCCGGCGGTGTTCCGGGGTTGGCCTGTCCCCGACGTCCTTCTGAGCGGCGACCACGGGCGCATCGCCCGCTGGCGCCGGGCCATGGCCCTGCGTCGGACGCTCGAGCGTCGTCCGGACCTGGTCGAGGGGGCCGGGGGCCTCGGGGCGGAGGACCGTCGCCTGCTGGAGGAGTTCTCCGACGAGTCGTCGCCACCCCCAGGAGGGCCACCCCGGTAGTGCGGGGATGTCCGGGGCGCGGCTATCCTGGCTTGCTCGGCAAGCTCTGGACGGCTCGTCCGCGCCTCGTTGCGGTGGCCTCGTCGGCGCTGTCGGAGCTGCTCGGAGCTGGACCTGTGAAGGGACGCGCGTCATGAACCCCACCGACATCGTCGATCGCGAGAACCTGAGAGACGACGTCCCCGATTTCCGACCCGGCGACACCCTCAAGGTGCACGTTCGCGTTGTCGAGGGCAGCCGCGAACGCACCCAGGTGTTCCAGGGGGCGGTGATCCGGCGCCAGGGCACCGGCGCCCGGGAGACATTCACGGTGCGCAAGCTGAGCTTCGGCGTGGGCGTGGAGCGGACCTTCCCCGTGCATTCGCCCATCCTGGCCAAGATCGAGGTCGTGACGCGCGGCGACGTGCGGCGGGCCAAGCTCTACTACCTACGTGGCCGGGTGGGGAAGGCGGCCAAGATCAAAGAGAAGCGGGCTGCGCGCACCTAGTGCGCCGCTTCATGGCACATCGGTCGAGGCGGAAGTAGCCCACAGACGATGAGCGAAGAAGACCTCGAACGATACGAGGCCGAGATCGAGTTGGCGCTCGTCCAGGAGTACCGGACGGTACTCCCGCTGTTCAACTACGTGGTCGAGAGCGAACGGCGCTTCTATCTTGCCAATGAGGTGAAGGTGACGGTGCGTGACGCATCGTCGCCCACCTGCATCGAGCTCGAGCTCGACGACGCCTGGGTGTGGGACATGTACCGTCCGGCGCGTTTCGTGCCGCATGTCCGGGTGCTCACCTTCCGCGACGTCAACGTGGAGCGACTGCCCGACCGCGACAGCTGAGATGGCCGACTCCCGGCGCGCTGACTCTGGGCGCGCTGACTCTGGGCGCGCTGACTCTGGGCGCGCTGACTTGGGTGGGCGCGGCGAGGACGCCGCGGCGGCGTGGTATCGCAGTGCCTCGTACGAGATCGTCGACCGCAACTGGCGCTGCGCCGAGGGGGAGCTCGACGTCGTGGCACAGAGTGCGGACAGGAGCGTCCTCGTGTTCTGCGAAGTGAAGACGCGGCGCTCGGAGCGGTTCGGCTCTCCCTTCGAAGCCGTGACGCCGGCCAAGCAGCGCCGCGTGCGCAAGCTGGCCGCCCTGTGGCTGCGGAGCGCGCGCCCTGGCGGGCTGCGCTACGGACGGGTCCGGTTCGACGTCGCGGCCGTCACCCCCGCCCCCGGTGGGGCACTCGAGGTCGAGGTCCTCGAGGACGCCTTCTGACGGGGAGGGCGCTTGGGGTCGCGCGCCGACCTCTGGGTAGGGTGGTCGGCGTGAACACCGAGACCATCATCGTGGACCGCACGGACGGAATCGTGACCGTCACGCTCAACCGGCCCGAGCGCAAGAACGCCGGCAACGGCCTCATGTGGCAGGAGCTCTACGACACGTTCTCCGAGGTGGCACGGCGACGCGACGACCGTGTCGTGGTCGTGACCGGCGCGGGGGGCGCGTTTTGTTCGGGCGCCGACATCGCGGATCCGCGGGGTGTGAGCGGTGACCCCGCCGACCCCCACATCGTTCGCATGCAATTCTTCGGCCAGGTGATGCTGGCGCTGCACAGGCTCCCCCAGCCCACCATCGCCAAGATCCGGGGGATCGCGGCGGGGGCGGGCATGAGCCTCGCCCTCGGCTGTGATCTCACGGTCGCGTCGGACAGCGCCAGGTTCTCGGAGATCTTCGCCAAGCGAGGCCTCTCGGTGGACGGTGGCTCCTCGTGGCTGTTGCCGAGGCTCGTCGGTCTGCACAAGGCGAAGGAGCTGGCCTACTTCGCCGAGATCCTCTCGGCTCCCGAGGCCGCCGCCTATGGGCTGCTCAACCGCGTCATCGCCGACGACGAGCTCGACGGGTTCGTCGACGACTGGGCACGGCGACTGGCCCAGGGCCCTCCACTGGCCCTGGCGATGACGAAGAGGCTGCTCGACAACTCGGCGTCGGTCACCATGGCCCAGGCCCTCGAGGACGAGGCCCGGTGTCAGACCATCAACTTCTACAGCGAGGACACGGGCGAGGCCATGCGGGCGTTCGCCGAGAAGCGGGAGCCGAGGTTCTCGGGTCGTTGAGGGCGCGCCTGGTCCTGCTCGTGGTGCTCCCCCTGCTCGTGGGCGCCTGTGGGCAGGCCGGTGGGCACGTGATCGGCATCGGCGCCAACAGCGCACCCACCACGGGGAGCGCGGGGCCGGGCTACATGGTGACGTCCGCCACGGTGAAAGGCCTCGGCACCGTGCTCGTCGACGGGTACGGGCTCACCCTGTACCTCTTCGTGCCCGACCACCAGTCGGGGCGCTCGACGTGCGAGGGGTACTGCGCCACCGAGTGGCCGCCGGCCACCTTGCCCGTGGGCGTGACGACGCCGGTGATCGGGACGGGCGTGGACCGGTCCCTGGTCGGGACCACCCGGCGGGGCAACGTGGTGCAGGTCACCTACAACGGCTGGCCCTTGTACCGGTGGATCGGGGATACCTCCGCCGGCGAGGCGACGGGTCAGGGGATCACCAACGCGGGGGGCCTGTGGTACGTCGTGAACGAGGCCGGCCAGCCCGTCCACTGAGCTCGGCGTCGATCCGTGCCGTTCTGCTCTGTTCAGAGCGACACCGTCCTGCCATCCTTGATCGTGTCCCACCTCGTCGTTCGACCTCACAACGGCACGGCGCTCGTTGGACCGGGGGGTGAAGGGGTGCAGGCGCACACGAAGACCGACCGCATCATCGACGGAGGATCGTCCAACAGCCACGACCGGCCGCCGCGGAAGTCCGCACCGGGACGCGAGTGTGCGGCACACGGATGTCGCACGCGCCTCTCGATCTACAACGACAGCCCGTTCTGCGCCCTGCATCATCTGTGCGCGGCTCCCCGCCGGCGGCGTATCAGGCCGAGCAAGGGCACGCGGATCACATGAGGCCTCGTCTCTGAATCCATCCGGTCACCTCGCCCCGACGGGGTGATGCACCTCCGCGGTACCGTGGCCCCTGCTGGCGCGTGGCCGGCGGCAGTCGGGCGGGCTCGCCTCTGTCGGTGTGGCACGCAAGAGCCGTGTCACCGACCCAGGCCGTCGCTTGAGATTTCGCCGAAGATCGGGTGCGGGCTGCTCGCTAGCTTCTCGCGCTCTGCGTCCGAGGAGGAGCCGGGGCCGAAGGCGGCGAGGGTGGTATTCGGTCACCTCCGTGGGCGGTTCCGGCCGTCGCCTACGCTGGTGTTCCCAGGCGGGAGGGGTGATTCTTGAGCACCGAGAGCGCGACGATCCTGTTCACCGATCAGGTGGGCTCGACGGAGCTGTCGCAGCGCCTGTCGGCCGAGGTCGCCGACGACGTCCGCCGGGGACACTTCTCGATCCTTCGTCAGGCCATCGCCGAGGCCGGCGGCAGCGAGGTCAAGAACCTCGGTGACGGGCTCATGGTGGCGTTCGGCTCGGCCTCGGCCGCTGCTGTGGCCATGCAACAGGGCGTGGAGCGTGACAACCGGGAGCGCGAGCACTCGGTGGGCTCTCGCAGAGGGTATTGATGATCCAGTTGCCCTCTTTTGGGTAGCGCGGCTGCCCGCGGCTACGCCATGGTGGAGCGTCGGGCAATCGCGGAGTTGTCGAAGCTTCCCTGATCTCCGACCGGCAGGAGCGAGGCCCGGCCAGTCGGGAGACCGCTTCTAGCGCCTATCCGCAGTTCGCGCATACGCCCAGCGCGTCGAGGCGATGACCCTGAGGGCGAAAACCTACGGCTCGGGAGAGTTCAGCAACGGACTTCGTTAGTGCCCTCTCGAAGCCAGCTGTCGGTGTCACATCGATGACATTTCCGCACTCCACACAGTGGAGGTGGTGGTGGTGCTCGGTGAGGTCTTCGGCCAGCTCGAAGCGAGCGAAATCATCGTTGGCGGCTACGCGTCGGACTATTCCAGCGGTCTGGAGGTCCGCTAAGTGGCGGTAGGCCGAACTGTGAGGAACCTCGGGAAGGCCGTCGGCGATATCACCGATGCTGACGGGATGGCCGGCACTGATGAGCAGGTTGATGATCGCTCGGCGCCCGGGGGTATAGCGAAGCTCGTGGCCTTTCAGTCGGGCTTCGATCTCGTCATGGACCTCGTCGAGCTTCAAGTTGGCTGTGGCCATGCCCTTTGAACTTCCTCACTCTGGCGCGCGGGGATCTTTCTGGCCCGCTGGTGCCGGGCGCCCGGTGATCTCGATCCGCATTGGAGCCTTACAGTACCAGGACTGAGTCTCAGTTGTATTGAGACCCAGTCCCAAAGTACGTTGCGGAGGCATGGTCGTCAACTCCGAAAGATCAGGGCCGAGGCGCCGGCGCAATCGCCGGCCGGGAACGGGAATTCGGACGATAGCGGCGGTGGTGGCGATCAGCGCGGCCGGCTGCAGCAGTAGTGCCGCCTCACCGTCGGCCAGGCCCGGGGTGGTCAACGCCATCGGGGCCGAGAACCAGTACGCGGACGTTCTCGGTCAGATCGGCGGCAGATACGTTCACGTGTCGTCGATCCTGAACAACCCCAACACCGATCCCCACACGTTTGAGTCGAGCCCGAGCGTGGCCGCGGAGGTGAGCGCGGCCGAGCTCATCGTCCAGAACGGCGTCGGATATGACACCTTCATGAACAAGATCGAGTCCGCTTCGCCCAATACGAGTCGCAAGGTGATCGTGGTTCAGGATCTCCTCGGGCTGCCCGACTCCACGCCGAATCCGCACCTGTGGTACGACCCGAAGACGATGCCTGCCGCCGCGAAGGCGATGGCCATGGATCTGGAATCGCTGGAACCCCGTCACGCCGCATATTTCGAAGCCAATCTCACAACATTCGATGCGTCGCTTAGCCCGTGGTTGGACGCCATCGCGGCATTCAAGACGCAGCATCCGAACGTGACCGCGGCGACAACGGAGCCCGTGGCTGACTACCTGTTGACGGCGATGGGCATCAATAACCGCACACCGTGGCAGTTCCAAGCTGACATCATGAATGGAGTGGACCCGTCTCCGCAGGATGTCACGCTCGAGAACGGCTTCTTCACCCAACATGCGGTGAAGGTCTTCTGCTACAACGAGCAGGTCGTCGACTCCCTCACCACTTCTATCCGCCTGGGAGCGCTGAAAGCCGGAGTGCCGGTGGTCGGCGTATATGAAACGATGCCCACCCCTGGCTACGACTACCAGGCATGGATGCTCGCCGAGGTCAACGCTATCGAGAAGGCCGTGGAAGACGGCGTGTCGACCCAGCACCTGTGATGGAACCGGAGGCCGGGACGCCAGAGCTGCTGGCGGTGCAAGGTGTGAGTGTGTCGCTGTCGGGACGGCAGATCCTCGACGACGTCACCTTCGGGGTCCGAGCTGGCGAGTTCACCGGGCTGATCGGCTCCAACGGTGCCGGGAAGACGACGTTGTTGCGGGTGATCCTGGGTCTGCAACGCCCGAGCGCCGGCAAGGTCGTTGTCCTTGGTGTCCCGCAAGCCAGTCGGAACCGGTCTATCGGTTACGTTCCCCAGAAAATCGCCCTCGACCCAGACATGCCGCTGCGCGCCCGGGACCTTGTGGCGCTCGGGATCGACGGGCAGCGCTTCGGCATTCCGCTCCCCTCGAAGAAACGCCGAGACGCGGTGGACGAGATGCTGCAGGCCGTCGATGCCGAGCGCTTCGCCGATGCCCGGGTGGGCACCCTGTCGGGGGGTGAACAGCAGCGAGTGCTGATCGCCCACGCGCTGATCGGACGCCCTCAGGTGCTGCTACTGGACGAGCCCCTTGCCAACCTCGACCTCAAAAGCGGCCAGGAGGTCGTCACCTTGCTCGACCGCATCGCCGACGAGCAGCAGATCGCGGTGCTGCTCTCTGCCCATGAGATGAATCCGCTCCTACCCGTCATGGACCGCATCGTGTACCTCGCCGGGGGTCGTGCGGCCAGTGGAACGACGGACGAGGTCGTGCGCGACGAGGTCTTGAGCGCGTTGTACGGGTACGAGGTCCACGTCCACACCCTCCATGGCCGCATCCTGGTGGTGGCCGGGCCCATGGAGGAGTCCGCGCTCCCTCCGGATTCGACCCTGAGGGTGATCTGAGCCATGCATTGGGTGTTCGAGCCCGGCTTCTTCTCCAGCCAGCCAGTGCACGTCGCCTCCGTGATCGGGACCATTGTGGCGCTCGTCTCTGCAGTGGTCGGCGTGTTCACCGTCATGCGCGGCCAATCCTTCGCCGGTCACTCGCTCGCGGACGTATCAACGGCCGGCGGCTCGGGTGCATTTCTCCTCGGCATCAGTCCCTTGTTGGGGTTCATCGCCGGGGGGGTGGTCGGCGCAGGAGCCATGGAGATGATCGGTGTGCGCCGGGCCCGGGGAAGAGACCTGGCAACGGGAATCGTTCTCGGAGCGTCTATCGGCCTCGCTGCGCTGTTCCTCTACCTCAGCACCACCCGCTCTTCCACGACGGGTGCCAGCCAGCAGGTCTTGTTCGGATCGATCTTCAGCATCGACAACTCCACGGTGCCGATCGTCATCGCCTTCAGCGTCGTATGCCTTGCGATCATGGCCGTCGTGCACCGACCCTTGTTGCTGAGCTCGGTCAGCACCGACATCGCGGCCGCTCGGGGTGTGTCGGTCCGGGTCGTCGGGCTGCTCTACATGCTGGCTTTGGCCCTCGCCGTGGGTCTGTCGTCCCTGGCCATCGGCGCGATCCTCTCCACTGCGTTGCTCATCGGTCCTGCTGCCATCGCGCTACGCCTCACGAATCGGATTGGTTGGGCCATGGTCGTGGCCGCACTGACGGGGGTCGTCGCCGTCTTGCTCGGGGTGCTCCTCGCCTACGACAGCTACTACTGGAGCTCGAGCCATGCATCGTGGCCGGTGAGCTTCTTCATCGTCGCCATCATCTTTTTGGGGTATCTGGCGACGGAGCTGCCCTTCGTACGGGCGTCGACCACCCGTCGGGGCGACGTCGAATCCTCCGCCATCGCCGAGGCCGGTCGTCGAGGCGTTACGGGTCAGTGGAGTGCACCGGAGTGAACGAGGCGGGGGCATGTTCGCGAGCTTCATGATCAATGCCTGGGTGGTGGCGACGATTGTTGCCGTGATCGCCGGCGTGATCGGCTTCTTCGTGGTGTTGCGGGGCTCGGCCTTCCCCGCTCACGCCATTCCCAACGCTGCTTTCGCGGGGGCGGCCGGCGCCAGCCTGATCGGCGTCAACACCTTGGTCGGTTTGGGGGTGTTCGCGGTGCTGGTCGCACTTGGGATCGCTGCCCTCGGACGACGGGGCCGTCACGACGTGGTGACGGCGCTGGCCCTTGTGATGATGCTCGCCCTTGGCGCGTTGTTCTTGAGCCAGACCTCACAATACGAGCCCGAGATCTTCTCGCTTCTCTTCGGCGAGGTCCTCGGCGTGGCTTCGAACGAGATCCTGCCCGTTGCCGTGCTCGGTGTCCTGTGCATTGCTGCGGTCATTGTCCTTTATCGTCCTCTCTTCCTCTCCTCTGTCGTACCTGACATCGGGGAGGCTAAGGGTGTCCACAGCCAGCGGATGGAGATGGCGTTCCTGGTCGTTCTCGCCCTAGCCACCGCCATGACCGTGCCGGTCGTGGGGGCATTGCTCATCTTCAGCCTGATGATCGGCCCACCCGCCGCCGCCCGCTCGTTCACCGATCGGCCCCTCATTGCCATTTCTTTGTCAGTTGGGATCGCGCTCGCCATCGTGTGGGCGGCGATCGCGATCTCATTCGTGAGCAATTGGCCCATCGGCTTCTTCGTCGGGTCTCTCAGCGCCGTCTCCTACGGCGTAGGCCGGGGCTGGGTTGCGTGGCGCCACACAAGGAGGGATCAACCCGTGCCATCCGACGCCCACGGCATACTCATCGCGCCGTGAACCCCCTCGGTGCCCTTGGACTTCGCCTGAACAGAGGGAGCGCATCAGGAGGTCAGGCACGACGTGCTAGTCGCCGGCTACAGGTCGGCCCGCGCGGACATGGACGGTGTCACGCTGCTCGATAACGCGCAACGCCAGTCCCACCCAACCAATTGACAGTGGGAAGAAGGCACAGAAAGGGCCGTCGACACCGTCAACGGTGTGCCATCGAGAATCGATCTGGTCAGCCGACCGAGGCACCCATCACGAGGACGTGCCGGGCCCCGCCTGCGCCCGCCTTCACGGTCGTCGGCATCGCTGTTGACGGTTCGATCTCGCCACGGGTTTCCACCACGAGGTCGCGATGGCGATATCGGGATGGGTGCCGAACTCGGTCGGTACCCAGCCGCATGGCGCATCCAGCACAGAGGATGGCCGGACGCATCCGCACCTGGTGCCTACCTGGTATGTGAGACGCGGCTATGGCTTCGTTCGCGGCCTTCGTTTGGTTTGTTCGAGAGCGCGGCGGAGGACTTCCGCCTCCGAACGGGAAAGGGTCTCTGCGAAACGGACCAGAGCAGCATCGGCATCGCCCGTAACCACCAGAGTCTCATGCATCACTTCCGCGGTGTGGTCGGCTCGAGTACCGGTGGTCGAAAACTGAATCGTCCGTCCCTCCATACGCCGACCCACCATTCCCTTTTGGACCAGCCGATCGAGAACAGTCGCCACCGTCGTATAGGCGTAATCCGGAAATGCCTCGGCCACGTCGCGTCCGGTCAACTCGCGACCGGCTTCCCACAGATGATCCATCACTCGTCGTTCGAGATCCCCGAGCCTGGCCACACCGCAACCGCATTGGACGCAGGTGCACGGATCACATGAGCACTTCGGGTTCTCGCATGTCGTAGTCGCGCTCACTGCCGAACCATCTTTGCTGAGCGAGTCGACTCGTACGCACGAGCGGAAACCGTCTGGGCGCTTCCCACGACTGATTCCTCCGTCGCCGACGGATGAGCGAGTCCAGTCGTGACCACGTCATCGAGGGGGAATTCGGTCTGGGATCCGGCATCACCCACGTGCCGGAGCCGCGAGCTGTTCCACACCACAAAGCTCGACGAGAGTGCCATGGCAGCGCCCGCGATCAGCGGATTGAGAAGCCCGCTCGCCGCAAGGGGAATCGCCGCCACGTTGTAGGCGAACGCCCATACGAGATTTCCCCGGATCGTTTTCAGGGTATGCCGAGCCAGGTCGATAGCCGTGACCACGGCTCCCAGGTCGTCTCGAACGATGATCAGATCAGCGGCGTTGATCGCTACGTCGGTACCGGATCCGACGGCCAGACCGAGGTCAGCGCACACCAGGGAAGGACCATCGTTGACTCCATCGCCGACCATGGCCACTGACCGGCCTTCATCCTGGAGCCGTTGAATCACAGCGACCTTGTGCGCGGGGAGGGCGCCCGCCACCACGTCTGTCACGCCGATCTCAGCGCCGACGGCCCGGACAGTTGGTTCGTTGTCTCCCGACAGAAGGATGCAGTGGAGCCCCAGCGCTTGGAGCCCCTGGACGGCAGATGCGGCAGAAGCTCGGACCGTGTCGGAGACGGCCATGGCTCCGACAATGACGTCGTCGCGCCCGACGAGAACGGCCGTGCGACCCATCGACTCCCAATCGGCGAACTGGGCGGCCAGATTGTCGGGTATCTCCCCGACACAGGTGGCAAACAGTTCCAACTTTCCAACTGCGATCTCATGTCCGTCGACGGTTCCCCGAGCACCGATGCCCGGCTCTGACATAAACCAGTGGACGGCGGGCAGGGTGCCCAACTCGGCTTCGGCGGCTGCCGCGATGGCTCTGCCTACAAGGTGCTCCGACGCCTGTTCGACCGCACCCGCCCAACGCAGGAGCGTGGCGCGTTCAACCCCTGGGCCACCTTCCACGTCCGTGAGCGCCATCCTTCCCTCGGTGACAGTCCCGGTCTTGTCCAGCACGACGGTGTCGACCTGTCGAGAGGCTTCTAGTGCCTGGTAGCCCTTGAAGAAGATCCCGAGGCGGGCGCCTTGACCCGAGGCGACGAGGAGAGCCGTGGGAGTGGCTAAACCCAGCGCACAGGGACAGGCGATGATCAGCACAGAGAGCGCGGCGCTGAAGGCTTCCTGCGTAGAGCCATCGATCAGCAGCCAGGCGGCCAGAGTCACAAGGGCGATGACGAGCACAACGGGGACGAAGACCGCGGCAATACGATCGGCGAGCCGTTGCACGGCAGCCTTTTGGTTCTGGGCGTTTTCGACGAGCTGGATCATCTGCGCGAGCTGGGTGTCACGGCCGACCTTTGTGGCCTCGACCACCAAGCGGCCTCCCACCGACACCGTTCCTCCGACCACATCGTCACCCGGAGCCACGTCGACGGGAAGGGATTCGCCGGTCATGGCGCTGCGATCAATGGCCGAGTGCCCAACGACGATCACTCCGTCGGTGGCGACGGTCTCTCCCGGGCGCACGACGAACTGGTCACCGACCGCCAGTTGCGACACGGGGAGCCGGTGCTCCACTCCTGCGGCATCGAGCACTGCCACGTCCTTGGCTCCCACCGCCGCCAGGGAGCGGAGCGCGTTCCCGGTCCGGCGCTTGGACCATGCCTCAAAGTAACGACCGGCCAGGAGGAAGGTGGTCACGCCAACGGCGACATCGATGTAGATGGCACCCCCTGATTGGTGGGCCAGGACGAAGAGCACCGTGCGCGGCGCACTGCTCGTGTCGCGCCAGAACATGGCGTACACGGACCAACTTGTCGCCGCCACGATGCCCAATGAGACCAGGGTGTCCATGGAGGAGGTTCCGTGGCGTGCGTTGCGGATCGCCGCCTTGTAGAACGGCCACGCCCCCCACGTCAGCACCGGGGCCGCCAGGGCGATGAGCACCCATTGCCAGTAGGGGAAGCGCAATCGGGGGACGAGCGAGAATGCGATGGAGAGGTCACACAAGGGCATGAACAGAACGGCTGCCACGACGAGTCGTCGGCCCAGCGAGCGTGTACGTCGGTCGACCTCGGCCGCGTCGTCGGTGGATTGCGTCGATTCCTCGATGAGCCGGGCGTCATACCCGACGTTCTGAATCTCCTCCACCAGCTTCGGCACGGGCAGGTTGGCCGGGAGCGTGACCCGGGCCCGTTCAGAGGCGTAGTTGACCGTGGCCTCCACACCATCGAGATGGTTGAGCCGCTGCTCGATCCGAGCCGCGCAGGCCCCGCAGGTCATGCCGCCGATGGCGATCGACACGACCGTCGTCGCTGATGCTGGACGATCGACTGTCGAGGCGGAGGCCATGATCCCGGTCCCCTGGTCCATCGGCGTACTCACCTATGAGAACAATGGCTTGACGGTGCCCGTGCGACTTGTCTAGACATACTACGGAGCGTAGTAGCACCGGGCTGAGGCACCCGAAGGGTGCGATTGGCTTGGGATTGTTCCCGGGGCGAGCGTAACCCCTACGTGGACCCACCGACCATGGAGAGCCATGGGAGGGAGGACCTGGCGACGATGAATGACGCAGCAGTCACCGTCAGCGCCGACCGGTCCCCGGCGGTAGGGGAGCAGCGGGAACCGAGAGACATCCGCCGTGCCCTCCAACTCGTGCTCGCCACGATATGGCTCGTCGACGGCCTGTTGCAGTTCCAGCCCTTCATGTTCACGCGGGCATTCGGGAGTCAGATGCTCGCCGCCACGGCCCAAGGAAACCCCTCGGCGGTCGCTCACTCGATTTCCTGGGCCGATCTCGTCATCGGCCACCACTCGGTCGTGGCCGATGCGATCTTTGCCGTCGTGCAGGTGCTGATCGGATTCGGGATCGCCTGGCGTGGCACGATCAAACCGGCGCTTGCTTTTTCCATCGTGTGGTCGTGCGGCGTGTGGTGGTTCGGGGAAGGCCTGGGAGGGCTCTTCTCAGGAACGGCCAATCCCATGAACGGGGCCCCTGGTGCCGTCCTGCTCTACGCCGTCCTGGCCGTGCTGTTGTGGCCCGCCGACCGTGCCGTCGCGACGCCCTTTGTCGCCGCCCGGGCCGTCGGCGAACCGGTCGCTCGGGGTGTGTGGGTCGTGCTGTGGGGACTGCTCGGTTGGGTTGCCCTCCTCGGAGCCAATCGCTCACCGCAGGGCCTGCATCAGCTCGTGAGCCAGATGGCGACCGGACAGCCCCGCTGGCTGGCAGGACTGGACCACCACGTCGCCAACCTGCTCGCCCACAGGGGGCTGGGTTTCTCGGTGGGCCTAACCGCGATCCTCGGCATCATCGCCATGGGCGTGTTCCTTCCTGCCGGACTCGCCCGCGTCACCGTCGTCCTGGCCCTGGTGCTGGGAGCTGGGATCTGGGTGCTGGGCGAGAACTTCGGAGGGGTCTTTACCGGGTCGGGCACCGACCCGAACTCGGGACCACTGCTCATGCTGATCGCCGCCGCGTACTGGCCCTACCGGGCGGGTTCACACTCCAAGGTTCGCGTTAGGACAAGAGCCGTGAGGGCGTAGGCGAATGCAAAGCCCTGGGTGGGTTCCCGAATCCTTTGCGGCACTGATGATCGCAGTCTCGCTCTACTGCGCTATCCGGCTGCTGACATCTCGGGCGTTGCGGCGCCGAATCAATGTCGATGTCAACGTCGCCCACGTGACCATGGGAGTGGCGATGGCGGGGATGCTCGTCCCTGCTCTCACAACGCTCCCCACGGGACTGTGGGAAGCGATCTTCGTGGGTCTGGCGGTGTGGTTCTCCTGGCAGAGCGTGCGATTCATCGCTCGGCATATTGGACAGGGTGGTGGACACGATCTTCACCACGTCTCGCATTACCTGACGCACCTCGTCATGTCGTGCGCGATGCTCTACATGTACTTGGCTGCACCGAGCGGTGGCGCGGCGATCGCGGGTGAAATGTCGATGGGTGGTGCCACCGGGGCCACGGCGAACTTCGTGGGATTACCCCTGTTCTTTCTGATCATCCTTAGTGTGTCGGCGGTATGGCATATCGACAGTCTTAGCGTGTCTCCCTCGAACGAGCAGGTGCTGGTGAGCACCGCCGGGTCATCCGAGGTCATCGGAGGAAGCAGAACGAACGCTCCGCGACAGACGATGCTCGCCGAATCGCCGTCGCCGTTAGTGACGGAGGCACCCGAGGGATTAGACCTCGACGATCGTCCCTTCATGGCCCCTCGCCTGGAAATGGCATGTCACGTGGCCATGTGCGTCACGATGGGCTACATGCTCATCCTCATGCTCTGAGTTGACGGAGCAAGTGACCGAACTGGGAGTGCTATCTCGTCCGACGTCGCGGGAGCGACACCGATCGACAAGGAGGCTTGCGATAAAGAAATGCGAGCCTCGGTTTGCAGTCGCGGCAGTCGCAATCGTGATAGCCGCTGCTGCGTGTGGGTCAACCTCCTCATCCACCCTAGCCAGCTCGCGAGCGCCACTGCCTGGTGGGAAGGTGCCATCGAGGATCTCGAAGATGGTGTGCGCACCCGAGGCACAACACGAGATCGCCGATGCGCTCGGGGTCACTGCGGTCGTGGAGACGCCCACATGGTCTGACCATCAGTATGCATGCCGCTATACCTACCAGAACGGCTCTTTCACTTTGTCGGTAAAGGAACTGTCCAGCTGGAAAGAGACGTACTCATACTTCCGCGGCATTGGCGCCAGCCTCGGTGATGTCAACACACTCGCCAACCTTGGTCAGGCTGGCTTTCAGACACAAAACGGTTCGGTGGCGGTGCGCAAGGACTGGAAGGTCCTGCTGGTGGACGTCTCGGGCCTCCCGGCCCAGTTTGGCCAGCCACCGACGCCCTCGGGAAACATTGCTGTCACAGTTGCCGATGTGATTCTCGGATGCTGGTCCGGGGACTGAGTGTTTTTGCCCCACCATCCGCTATTGCGGCGACATCTCGGCCATCAAGCTGACATGGACGGTGGCAGGCAGGTCGATGATTGTCTGGGACATCTATCAACGGAACCGCCACTGTCGGTGGCGGAGAAGGTATTCAGAAGTCGATCGACACCGTCAACGCTGTTCCATCGAGGTTGGGAGATGTGCGACCAATCGTTGCGCACTGATTGGCTGGTGGCTGCCCGCCGCGTGAGATGAGGTCTTAGCCACTGCGCGCTCGGAACCACTGCCTGATACAACCAACCCCTATTCTCGGAGAAGCACCTCGCGTGGCCGGTGCGCATGTCGTGGCCCGCTCCCTGTCGAAGGGCACCTGCCGTGCCCCGCCCATCGGAGCTCGTCATGCTCGCTCGTATTCCATCCGCCACCCTGTACGGTGTCGACGGTCGTTCGGTGTCTGTCGAAGTCCACGTGTCGTCCGGCCTTCCAGGTTTCACAGTCGTCGGACTACCGGACGCCGCCGTACGTGAGTCGCGTGACCGTGTCCGGGCCGCGCTGTTGTCGTGCCACCTGCCGTGGCCCGCTCGCCGCGTGACGGTGAACCTGGCGCCATCGGGCGTGCGCAAGACGGGCGCCGGACTCGACCTCCCCATTGCCATCGGGCTGCTCGTCGCGTCCGACGTCCTGCCGGCGCGGTGTGTCGAAGGAACGGGCTTCGTCGGGGAATTGGGTCTCGACGGGTCTGTCCGCCCGATCCCCGGCATCGCGTCGTTGGTCGCCGCCATCGACGCCGAACAGGTCGTCGTGCCGGTGGGTGCCTCGGTCGAGGCGGCATTGGTGGTGGGCGAGCGAGTGCGGCCCGCGTCCAGCGTGGCCGCCGTCGTCGCGTCGCTGCGCGGTGCGGCGCCCTGGGAAGCGTTGCCGGCTCCCGCCGCCGGGGCCCCGGCGGGCGCGTGGGAGCCCGATCTCCTCGACGTCCGGGGTCAGCTGGTGGCGCGCCGAGCGCTGGAGATCGCAGCCGCCGGTGGACACCACCTCCTCTTGGTGGGCGCACCGGGCTCGGGCAAGACCATGTTGGCGTCGCGCCTGCCGGGGATCCTGCCCGACCTCACGCGGGACGAGTCGCTCGAGGTGCTGCGCATCCATTCCGCCGCGGGCGTCGTGGTGCCGGGCGGGTCGTTCCCGTCACGGCCCCCCCTGCGGGCGCCGCACCACAGTGCGACCGAGGTGGCGATCGTGGGAGGTGGGACGTCGTGGCTCCGGCCCGGCGAGATCTCGCTGGCCCACGCGGGGGTCTTGTTCCTGGACGAGCTGGGGGAGTTTCCCGCCCTCGTTCTCGATGCATTGCGCCAGCCCCTCGAGGAGCACGTCATCCGGGTCCGGCGGGCCCGCGGGGCCATCGACTTCCCGGCCCGGTTCCTCCTCGTCGGCGCCATGAACCCGTGCCCGTGTGGCGAGGGTGGGTTGCCCGGCGCCTGTCGGTGCAGCGACGCCATGCGCCGGCGCTACCTCCGTCGCCTGTCGGCCCCCTTGCTCGACCGCTTCGACCTCGCCATCGCGCTCGGGCGTCCCGACGTCGAAGACCTCTTGGGCGGACCTCCGGGCGACTCCTCGACAGCGGTGGGCGCTCGCGTGCGACGAGCGCGGGAGCTCGCGCAGGGCCGAGGTGTGCGGTGCAACGCCGAGCTCCGTTTCGACGCGGTCGACGGCCCCTGCACGCTTTCCGCCGATGGCGCTGCTCTCCTCGAGCGGAGGCTGCGGTCGGGATCGCTCTCGGCTCGCGGTCTGCATCGTGTCCGCCGTGTCGCACAGACCATCGCCGATCTCGACGGCGTCGGAGGCGTGGGCGAGCGGCAGGTCGCGGAGGCGCTGGCGCTGCGCTCGGCCCGATCGGTCCTCGTGTCGGGGGCCCAGCAGTGACCGACGCCCCGAGCCTGACCGACGAGCAGCGCTTCGGTGCGGCGTTGGCGGCCCTGGGAGCGTCTCCGGGCACGTTGCGGAAATTCCTCGACGGGTACGACGCGCCGCGCGCCTGGCAGGCCATCGCCCGCGGCACGCACCGCGCCGACCCCGACGGTCGGTTTCGGCACAAGGCGGTCCCCGACACGGTGCAGCGCGTCGTGCGGGCGATGGATGGCTCGGGTGTGTCAGTGCGGGTCCTCGGGCGGTCGGGGTATCCGGCCGCTCTGGCCGGTGATCGGCACGCTCCGGGCGTGCTGTTCTGCACGGGCGAGGCCACGGTGCTCGACGGCAGGCCGAGGGTGGCGGTGGTGGGGACACGCTCGGCCACCCGCTACGGGTTGGGTATGGCCTCGGAGCTGGGCCACGACCTGGCCCGGGCCGGGGTGGTCGTGGTTTCGGGCGTCGCACCGGGCATCGACGCCGCCGCGCACGTCGGCGCACTGCGAGCGGTCGACGGCGCCCCGACTGTCGGGGTCCTGGGTACCGCGCTCGACGCCGCCACGGTCAGGTCGCAGGCGGCGCTGCGCCAGGAGATGGCGATGCGCGGCGCCGTGCTGTCGGAGATCCCCCCCGCCACGTCCAGCGCCCCGTGGTGGTTCGCCGTGCGCAACCGGATGTTGGGTGCCCTGGCCCACGTCGTGGTCGTGGTCGAGTGTCACCACCGCGGGGGTTCCCTCCACACGGTCACCGCGGCACTGGCGCGCGGCGTGACGGTCGGCGCCGTGCCGGGCTCGGTCCGTAGCCCGGCGTCGGCGGGCACCAACCGCCTCCTGGTCGAGGGGGCCGTGCCCATCCGCGACGTCGACGACGTGCTCACAGCGGTGGAACTGGCGGTGGCCGGACGCCCCGACATCACCCCGCCGAGTCGGCCGCGAGGGTCACCGCCCGTCTCGCCCTCGGGCCCTCGGCGTCGAGCGCTCGCGGCGGGGCCGGGCCGGGTCCTCGAGGCGCTCGACCACGACCCCGTGACGCTCGAGGTCGTGGTGCGCCGGAGCGGGCTCCAGCTCGGAGACGCCTCGTTGGCGCTCGAGGAACTGGCCGAGGCCGGCCTGGTCGTGGGCGAGCAGGGATGGTGGTCTCGCCGTTAGCCCCGTGGCCGTCGGCCGGCCACGGGGCGTGGGCGAAATCCTCAAGGACCACATCGGGCCCGTCGATACGAATAGGCGCGAACTGGCTGCTCATGGCACTGGGGGGGTGAGGAATGTCAGCTGGCGAACTGGTCGGGTCCGAGGCGATCGTCGCCTCTGCGTGGGCCGGTCAGCCGGCCGGCCTCCCGGCGGAGGCCGGGCCGTCCCGGCGCGCTCGGATGAGCCCCTACGTCCTGGGCTACGCCATGGGGCCCGCGGCGCTGGTGACCCTGCTGTTCCTGGGGCACTTCGGGGTCATCGCCAACGAGCCGGTGTGGCTGTGGCTGGCGGTGTTCGCCGCCATCCCCGCCTCGAGCGTCGTGCTCGAGATCCTCTGTCGCCGCAATCCGAGCACCGTGTGGCTCAATGCCCGGGTGGCGTGCCATGTCGCCGCGGTCACCGCCGTTATCTACCTGACCGGGTGGGGGCCGGTGCTCACCGCCGCCTACGCCTTCGTGGCGCTCGAGAACGTGTCGCACGACGGGTCGCGCACGTGGCGGCGCACCGCGCTGTGGAGCCTTCTCGGCATCGCCGTCGGGCAGCTCGCCATCTGGCAGGGATGGGCGCCGTCGTTCCTGTCGGTCGGCAAGAGCGAGGCCCTGGGCCTCATGGGCGCCTTCGTGCTGCTCTTCGTCATCCGCATGGCCGGCGCCACCATCGAGCAGAAAGAGGTGGCGGAGACCTCCATGCGCGTGAGCGAGGAACGATTCCGCTCGCTCGTCCAGAACTCGACCGACACGACCTTCGTCATGGGCCCCGAAGGCCGCATCCTCTATGCCAGCCCCGCCACCGCGTCGCTCTTCGGTCGGAGCCCCGAGGACGTCCTCGGGAAGCGGGCGTCGGAGCTCGTGCACCCCGAGGACCGGCCCCGGGTCGAGGCCCAGTTGGCCGCACTCGTCGACGTCGTGACGGTGACCGAGCCCATCCAGTTCCGCGTCGAGCACGCGGACGGCACCTACCGCTACGCCGAGGCGGTCGTGTCCAACCTGCGCGACAACCCCTCGGTGGCGGGCTACGTCGGGAACCTCCGCGACATCACCGAGCGCAAAGAAGCAGAGTCCCAGCTCCTCCACGTGGCACTGCACGACCCGCTGACCGAGCTCCCCAACCGCACCCTGATCCTGGACCGGGCCGACCAGATGCTCGTCCGCTCTCGGCGCGAGTACCGACCGGTGGCCGCGCTCTTCGTGGACCTCGACAACTTCAAGGACATCAACGACTCCCTGGGTCACGACGCCGGCGACAAGGTGCTGCAGGCGGTCGCGCACCGCTTCGTCGGGATCCTGCGCGAGAGCGACACCGTCGGAAGGCTCGGCGGCGACGAGTTCGTCGTCCTGGCCGAAGGAGCGTCGTTGGGCGCGGGCCCCGAGATGGTGGCCGAGCGGCTCCACGACGCCCTGCGCGAGCCCTTCCGCATCGAGGGCTACGCCTCGGTGGCGTTGACGGTGACCGCGAGCATCGGGATCGCCGGTGGCCAGCGCAACTCGGCCTCGGAGCTGCTGCGCGACGCCGATATCGCCCTGTACCGGGCCAAGGCCCTGGGCAAGAACCGCTCGGCGCTGTTCCAGCCCGAGATGCAGACGGCGGTGCTCGACCGCATCGAGCTCGACGCGGACCTTCGCTCGGCCCTGGCCGAGGAGCAGTTCTTCCTCCTCTACCAACCTGTCTTCGATCTCGACAACGTGCGCGTGTCGGGTGTCGAGGCGCTGCTGCGGTGGAGGCACCCGGTGCGCGGCGTCGTGAATCCCGACCAGTTCATCCCCATGCTCGAGGACTCGGGCCTGATCGTCGACGTCGGGCGCTGGGTCTTGTTCGAGGCGTGTCGCCAAGCGGCGCAGTGGCACCGGCGCGGCCACCGGCTGTCGATGTCGGTCAATGTGTCGATGCGCCAGCTCGAGATCCATGCCTTCGTCGACCACATCAAAGCGGCTCTGGCGGAAACGACCTTGGACCCGACCACACTCGTCATCGAGATCACCGAGAGCACACTGATGCGCGACGCCGACGCCACGGTCCGCCGGCTGCGTGAGATCAAGGACCTCGGCGTGCGCGTCGCCATCGACGACTTCGGCACCGGGTACTCGTCGCTCGCCTACCTCCGGCAGTTCCCGGTCGACGCCCTCAAGATCGATCGCTCGTTCATCGCGGCGATGGCCGACTCGCCCGAGTCCGGCGCCCTCATCCACACACTGGTGGAGCTGGGCCGCACCCTCGGCCTCGAGACCCTGGCCGAGGGGATCGAGGACAACGACCAGCTCCTCAAACTCCAACAGGAGCAGTGCGACCGCGGCCAGGGCTTCCTCTTCTCGCGGCCCATCGAGGCCGAGGCGATCGAGGCCTTCCTCCTCGACGCGGACGAGACCAGCCGGGCCGCGGCGATCGCCCCGGGCGCCCTGGCCCCCTCGATCCTGGAGCCGCTGCACCCGTAGTCTCGTCGGCGCTCACCGCTTCACCGACCGGCGAGGAGGACCGCGCTGCACTGGGTCGTCGACGGCATGAACCTCATCGGCTCGCGTCCCGACGGCTGGTGGCGCGACCGCCCCGGCGCCCGACGCCGGCTCGTGGCCGAGCTCGCCCCGTTGGTGGGGCCCGACACCGAGCTCACCGTGGTCTTCGACGGGCGGCCGACCCACGGCGAGATCGGCGCCGCGGCCGCCGCGGGCATCACAGCCCGATTCGCCCCCGGTGGGCCCGACGCGGCCGACCACGCCATCGTGGCCCTGCTGCCCTCGCTGGGCGACCCCGGCGACGTCACCGTCGTCACCTCGGACGCGGCCCTGGCCGACGCGGTCCGCCGAGCCGGGGCGGCGGTGCTCGGCGTGCGAGCCTTCCGGGACCGACTCCCCGGTGGGGGAGCCGGAGCCGGAGCCGACGTCGAGCGTTGACGCCGAGCGTCGACCCGCGTCGCGCCGCTCAGCGCGCCAACGCCTCGAGCGGACCGACCGCGCTGCGTCCCAGGGCGTGCGCCACCGCCTCGTTGGTCAATCGTCCCGACGCGCACAGCACGCCGGGCGCGAGCCCTGCGTCGGCCTCCACCGCGCCGCGCACGCCGTGCTGCGCGATCGAGAGCGCGTACGGGAACGTGGCGTTGGTCAGTGCGTACGTCGACGTGTGCGGGACCGCGGCGGGGATGTTCCCCACGCCGTAGTGGAGCACCCCGTGGCGCACCACCACCGGGTGCTCGTGGGTGGTTTCGATGATGGTCTCGATGCTCCCACCCTGGTCGACGGCGACGTCGATGATGACCGACCCCGGCACCATGCCCGCCACCATCGCCTCGGTCGCGACGACCGGCGCCCGGCCCCCCGGCACGAGCACCGCGCCGATCACGAGGTCCGCGTCGCGCATCGACCGTTCCACCACTGCCTGGCTCGAGGCCAGCGTCATGATCCGGCCCCGGTGGATCTGGTCGACGACCCGCAGCCGGTCGAGGTCGCGGTCGATGAGGATGACCTCGGCCTCCATCCCCTGCGCGATCCACGCCGCGTTGGTCCCCACCGTCCCCGCCCCGATCACCACGACCCGGGCCGGCCGCACGCCCGGCGCGCCGCCGAGCAGCACGCCGCGCCCACCGTTGCCCCGCTCGAGGTAGTGCGCACCGATCTGCGGGGCGAGCCGCCCGGCCACCTCGCTCATGGGGGCGAGCAACGGCAGCGCGCCCGACGGCGCCCGCACCGTCTCGTACCCGAGCGCCGTCGTCCCCGCCTCGAGGAGCACGTCCGCCAGCTCGGCGTAGGCGGCGAGGTGGAGGAACGTGAACAGTACGAGGTCCGACCGCAGCAACCCGTACTCGTCGCGCTGGGGCTCTTTCACCTTGACCACGAGCTGTGCCCCCCACGCCTCGGTCGTGCCCACGAGCTCGGCCCCCGCCGCGGCGAAGTCGTCGTCGGCGATGGCGGAGCCCGACCCGGCGCCGGACTCGACCAGGACCCGGTGCCCGTGGCTGCACAACTCGCGCGCCCCGTCGGGCGTGAGGGCGACGCGGTTCTCGCCCGGCTTTCGCTCGGTAGGCACCCCGACGATCACGAATTCGACCCTATCGTCACCCCCACCACACCCACCTCGAGGGCACCCTCACCGTCGAGCGCCTTGACGGGCGAGGTCCCCGTCCCTATCTTTCGTGGAAGAGTTGTTCAGTATCCGGATCTGGCGTTCGGTATATCGAACGCCACGTGTGACATGGGGGTGGGGGTTGAAGCTCGACCTGCTGTATGAGATCGACGTGCCCAAGCCGTGGCCGGGGGAGCACCCCTGGGGCCAGCGCAAGGCCGAGCAGGAGGCCTACGCCGAGGCGCTCGAGCAGATCAAACTGGCCGACACCCTGGGTTTCCACACCGTCTGGCACGTCGAGCACCACTTCCGTGAAGGCCGCTCGCACTCGCCCGCCCCCGAGGTCATCATCGGCGCGCTGTCCCAGGCCACCAAGAACCTGCGCCTCGGGTTCGGCGTCGTCCTCATGCCGCACCAGTTCTGCCACCCCGTCCACGTGGCCGAGAAGGTCGCCACCGCGGATGTCCTCTCCGGCGGCCGTGTCGAGTGGGGGACGGGCCGTTCCACCCCCATGGAGCAGACCGCCTTCCACGTCCCGGTGGAAGAGAGCCGGGCCGAGTGGCAAGAGGCCATCGAGGCCACCGTGCAGGCCTGGCGCGAGGAATACTTCGAGTTCCACGGCAAGTACCTCGACTTCCCCCGGCGCATGGTCACCCCCAAGCCCGTCCAGGTACCCCACCCGCCGGCGTGGATGGCGGCGACCTCCGACGGCTCGGCCGCCGTCGCCGGCAAGCTCGGCATGGGCCTGCTCTCGTTCTCGATCATGCAGCCCATCACCAAGATGGCCGAGCACATCAAGCAGTACCGCGAGGGCGCCAAGAACCCCACGCCGTTGACCGAGGTCACGACGAACAAGGTCGCCGCCTACACCCTCGTCCACTGCGCCGACTCGATGGAACAGGCCGAGGCCAACGGCATCTGGGACTCCGTGTGGTGGTGGTACAAGAACCTGGCCGAGTTCATCTTGGAGTGGGAGGTGCCCCACCTGTCGGACGAGGAGAAGGAGAAGATGTTCCCGCTCCTCAAGCGGCAGATCGAGGGCAAGTTCGACCCCAAGTGGTTCTCCGAGGCCGACATGATCATCGTCGGGGACCCCGAGACCTGTGTCGAGAAGATGGTCAAGTACGCCGAGCTCGGCGTGGACCAGCTCATCTGCTACGTGCAGTTCGGCTACCTCAGCCACGAGTCGGTCATGCGCACCATCGAGCTGCTCGGCACCAAGGTCATGCCCGAGCTCGAGAAGCGCGACATCCAGGCTTCGGTCACCGTCACCGGCTGACACACCGGGGCACGTTCCCGAAACGACGAGCGGCGCCCGACGTGGCGCCCCGAGTGGGGCGGAGGTCCGATGACGCGTACCGACGACACCGCGGTCCCTGACTACCCGGCCATGCTCCGCATGGACGGGCGCGGCGTGGTCGTGATCGGAGCGGGACAGGGCATCGGGCGCCAGGCGTGCCACGCCCTGGTCCAGGCGGGAGCCAAGGTGCTCTGTGTCGATCTCGACCGCGACCTCGCCGCGGACATCGCGGCCGAGGTCGGCGGCGTGGCGTGGGTGGGCAACGCCACGGTCCGCGCCGACGCCGAGCGCCTCTTCGCCGAAGCCCCCGCGCTCCTGGCGCAGATCGGTGCCACCGGCCTGGGCGGCATCGTCGACATCGTCGGCATGGCCCAGTACCGCGGCCTGCTCGACATGGACGACGAATTGTGGGACTGGCACCACGACATCGTCCTGCGCCACGCCTATCTCGCCGTCTCGGTCGGCGGTCGCGCCCTGCGCGACGCGGGTGGCGGCGTCATGGTCTTCGTCGCCTCGGCCTCGGGACTCACCGCCGCGCCGCACCATGCCGCCTACGGCGCGGCCAAGGCCGGGCTCATCGGCCTGGTCCGCTCGGCCGCGGTCGAGCTCGGCCCCGTCGGCATCCGCGTCAACGCGGTGGCGCCGGGCATCGTGTGGACACCGCGCGTGTCGGGCTACCTGGGCGACAAGGGCAAGGCCGTCAACGCGGCCAACTCCCCCCTCGACCGCGTGGCGCTGCCCCAGGACATCGCGGCCGCCATTGTCTTCCTCGCCTCGGACCTGTCCGCCTACGTCAACGGCCAGGTGCTCTCGGTCGACGGCGGTGTGGGGGTGAAGTTCCCCTACCCCGTGCCCGACAACGTGGTGACCACCCCGCCGTGACGGGCACGACACCGGGGCGCTCGCCCGACGTGGAGCCGTTCCTGCGCGGTTGCGCGTGGCGGGCAGCACCGGGCATCCCCTATCCGCGCTTCGATCCCCGTGACGCGCCGCGCATCCCCGCCGACACCTGGCAGTGCGCGCAGATCCCCGCCGGCGTCCGCCTCGAGCTCGTGGGCGACGCCACCGCGCTCGAGATCGACTACGTCACCGCCACCGGCGACCTCGGCTACCGCGGTGAGGGGGCGGGCACGACCTTCGCGTCGTGGCGCCGCGACGAGCAACTCGACGAGCACGCTGCGGTGCTCGGTGCCGGCACGCTCACGCTGTCGTTGGCGGGCCGCCCCGGCGCCCCGGCCGACGCCCCGGTCGTGGTGTACCTCCCGGAGGGAATGCGGCCCGAGGTCCTGGCGCTGCGCGCCGTGGGGGGGTCGATCGCGCCCGCACCGCGCGGACCGCGCTGGGTCGCCTACGGCGACTCGCTCCTCGAGGGCTGGGTGGCGAGCTCCCCGGCGCGCGCCTGGGGCGCGATCGCGGCGCGCCGTCACGGCCTCGACCTCGTCAACCTCGGCTACGCAGGCTCGGCCCGGGGCGAGATCCCCTGCGCAGAGGCGGTAGCGGGACTGTCCGCCGACGTGATCTCGATCACCCACGGCACCAACTGCTGGACGCGCACGCCCCACAGCGCGGGCATGATGCTCGAGATCACCCGGGCCTTCCTCGACATCGTGCGCCAGGGACACCCCGACACGCCGATCGTGGTGGCGAGCCCGGTGCTCCGACCCGACGCCGAGACCACGCCCAACCGGCTGGGCGCCACCTTGGGCGACCTGCGCGCGGCGATGGAGCAGGCCGTGGTGCAGCGCATCGCCGCGGGCGACGCCACCATCGTGCTCGTCCCCGGCGCGACCGTCATCACCGCCGAGCAGCTCGCCGACGGCATCCACCCCGGTGACGACGGCCAGGCGCGCCTGGCCGAGGTCTTCGGAGCCGCCGTGGCGGCCGCGGCCGCCCCGGCCCGCGCCGGCACACCGGGCCCGGGGGCCTGACCGGTGGCGGGCTCACCCTCGGCAGAGCGCGTCGTCAGCCTCATCGACTTCCTCGCGTCGCGTCCGGGCCAGTCGTTCGGCCTGTCGGAGCTGGCGCGCTCGCTGGGCATGTCCAAGGCCACCGCCCACGGGCTGTGTGTCACGTTGACCGACTCGGGCTGGCTGCTGCGACACCCCGTCGACAAGACCTACACGCTCGGCCCCGCCCTCATCGCCGCGGGCCACGCCGCGGGGGCCCGCCAGCTCGACCTCGTCGACCACGCCCGACCCGAGATGGACGAGCTCGCCGCGCACCTCGGCGCGCAGGTCGTCGCCACGAGCACCGTCGGCGACGAGATGGTCCTCCTCGCCACGACGGGCCGCCCCGGTCCCATGTGGCTCGCCTTCACCGTCGGCCAGCGCGTCCCCCTGGCGCCGCCCCTGGGAACCGTCTTCCTGGCGTGGGCCGGCCCCAATGCGGTGGAGGAGTGGCTGGACCGGCTCGGGCCCGGTGCCACGCTCGACGACAAGCAACGCCTCCGCTCGGCGCTGGCGGTCGTCCGCGCCCGGGGCTACGCGCTGAACCTCGAGGCCGTCGCCAACCTGAAGCTGAGCCGCGCCCTGGCGGGACGCGACAGCCGCCGCCGCGCCCTGGCGGTGGCGGTCGAGGACTTCGCCCACGAGGAGTACCTCCTCCAGGAGCTCGAGGAGGGGGCGACCTACCGCCTGAGCCAGATCTCGGCGCCCGTCTTCGGCTCCGACGGCGCGGTGGCCCTGGCCCTCACGGTCGTGGGGCTGCCCGAGAAGCTCACAGGCGAGGAGATCCCGCGCTTCGGCGACGCCCTGGTCGCCGCGGCACAGCGCGTGACGCACTCCATCCACGGGAGCCCGCCGTCGTGAGCCCGGACGCGCTGCGCGCCTTCGACCTGTCGGGCCGCGTCGCCGTCGTCACCGGCGCGGCGTCGGGCATCGGCCGGGCCAGCGCCGAGCTCCTGGGCGCGGCGGGCGCGTCCGTCGTGTGCGCGGACCTCGACTACGACGGGGCCGTCGCCACCGCCGCCGCGCTCGAGGCGGCGGGCACCGTCGCCCGGGCCCGCCCGCTCGACGTCACCGCTCCCGGCGCCCTGGACGCGCTGGTGGACGAGTCGGTGGCGGAGCTGGGACGGCTCGACGTCATGGCCAACATCGCCGGCATCATCCTCCAGGCGCCGGTCGTGGACTTCGACGACGACGCCTACGACCGCATCCTGGCCGTCAACCTGACCGGCGTCTTCCGCGGCTGTCGCGCCGCGGCGCGGGTCATGGTGGCCGCGGGCTCGGGCTCGATCGTCAACATGGCCTCGGCCGCCATCGACACCCCGTCGCCGGGCCTGGCCGGCTACGGCATGGCCAAGGCGGCCGTGGTGCAGCTCACCCGGGTCCTCGCCACGGAGATGGGCCCGCACGGGGTCCGCGTCAACGCGGTGGCGCCGGGGTTCGTCGAGACCGCCATGACGAGCCGGCGCTTCATCTCGGCCGAGGGGACCGTCGACCAGACCCATCGCCAAGCCGTCCTCGATGCGGTCGCCCGCTCCACGCCGCTGCGCACCGTGGGCCGACCCGAGGACATCGCCCACGCGGTGCTCTACCTCGCATCGGACGCGGCACGATTCGTCACGGGCCAGATCCTCCGGCCCAACGGCGGCGTGGCCATGCCATGGTGAACCGGCCAATGGTGAACCGGCCAATGGTGAACCGGCCAATGGTGAACCGGCCAATGGTGAACCGGCCAATGGTGAACCGGCCAATGGTGAACCGGCCAATGGTGAACCGACTGAGACGAGAGGAGTGCGAGTGCGGGTCGTCGTCGACATAGGGGTTGCACCGCCGACGGTGGTGCTCGAGGAACCGGCCGACTGCGGGCGCTTCCACGTCGAGGTCCGGGGCACCGGTGACGCGGCCGCCCTCGACGACGCCCTGCGGGCGCAGACCGTGGGTGTCCTCGACGGGGACGGAGAGGCCCTGATCGACGTGGAGGCGGTGCGCCGCCTGGCGGCGGGCTCGGTGAGCGACTCGTGGGAGGGCGACTTCAGGGCCATGCTCGACTACGCCGGGTCCAAGGGCTGGATCAGTGACGACGGCGCGTCGATCCGGGCGCACGTGGAGCGGGGGTAGTTTCGCGGTGGTGATGACCCCGTGACCGCCACCAGGACCGAGACCGACTCGATGGGCCCCATCGAGGTCCCCGCCGATCGGTACTGGGGTGCCCAGACGGCGCGATCGCTCGTCCATTTCTCCATCGGCGACGACGTCATGCCCCGGTCGATGATCCGCGCCATCGGGATCCTCAAGGAGGCATCGGCTCTCACCAACGCCGATCTGGGCCTGCTCGACCCGAAGCTGGCCGAGTTGATCTCCCGCGCCGCGGTCGAGGTCACCGCAGGCGACCTCGACGATCACTTCCCCCTACGCGTGTGGCAGACCGGCAGCGGCACGCAGACCAACATGAACGCCAACGAGGTCATCGCCAACCGGGCCATCGAACTCGCCGGCGGCGAGCTGGGATCGAAGAGCCCGGTGCACCCCAACGACCACGTCAACATGTCGCAGTCGTCCAACGACACGTTCCCCACGGCGATGCACATCGCCGCGGTCGAACAGCTCACCCACGTCCTGCTCCCCTCGGTGCGGGCGCTGCGCGACGCGCTGGCGCGCAAGGTCGACGCCTTCGCCGACATCGTGAAGATCGGGCGTACCCACCTCATGGACGCCGTGCCGCTCACATTGGGCCAGGAGTTCTCGGGCTACGTGGCCCAGCTCGACGCGGACCTCAAGCGCCTCGACGGCTGTCTCCCCGACCTCTACGAGCTGGCGTTGGGCGGCACCGCCGTGGGCACGGGCCTCAACGCGCACGTGGAATTCGGAGACCGCGTGGCGGCCCACATCGCGCGCATCACGGGGCTCCCCTTTGTCTCTGCCCCCAACAAATTCGCAGCCCTGGCCGCCCACGACGCGCTCGTCCAGGCGAGCGCCACGCTGCGCACGTTGTCGGTGTCGCTCACGAAGATCGCCGACGACATCCGGTGGCTCGGCTCAGGCCCGAGAAGCGGGCTGGGCGAGCTCGTCCTGCCGCCCAACGAGCCGGGCTCGTCGATCATGCCGGGCAAGGTGAACCCGACGCAGTGCGAAGCGATGATCATGGTCTGCATCCAGGTCATGGGGAACGACACCGCGGTGGCGGTGGCCGGGAGCCGGGGAAATCTCGAGCTCAACGTGAACAAGCCCGTCATCATCCGCAACATCCTGCACTCGATCACGTTGTTGGCGGACTCGTGTCACGCCTTCCGTGAGTTCGCCGTGGTCGGTCTCGAGCCCGACCGGGCCCAGATCCAGCGCCACCTCGAGAACTCGCTCATGCTCGTCACCGCGCTCAACCCGCTCATCGGGTATGACAAGGCCGCCCAGGTGGCCAAGAAGGCGCATACCGAAGGCACCACGTTGCGGGAGTCGGCCGTGGCGCTCGGGCACCTCACGGGCGAGGAGTTCGACCGGGCCGTCCGGCCCCAGGACATGACCCACCCCTGACACACCGAGGCGATTTCGTTACCATTGTCGACGTGCGAGCCGAAGGCTGGTATCGGGACCCCTACAAGATCCACACCGACCGGTGGTTCTCCGACGGCGCGCCCACGGAGCTCGTGCGCGACGGGCTCGACGAGGGCAACGACCCCCCGCCTGCCACCCCCTTCACCGGTCCATTGGTCGAGGCGGAGATGGTCGCGGCAACCGATGGCGACGACCTGCGACGAGCCGACGACCCGACGCCCGAGGGCATCTTCGACAGTCAGAAGGTGGCGGACGCCGCCATCAACTCCCTCCCGTTTGGACCGGTGAACTGAACCCCCGTGCTCTGCGACACACGACCCGAGGACGACGGGTGACAGCCGAGAGCCTTTTCGTCAACGCCCTGGTGCACCGATCGTTCTCGCCGGGCGAGACCATCTATGCCGAAGGTGATGTCGGAACACACATGTTCGGCGTCGTCTCCGGTGCCGTCGAGCTCCGGAAGGGCCCGATCGTGGTCGCCTGGCTCGGGCCCAACGACGTCTTCGGCGAACGCGCCCTCATCGACCACCTGCCCCGCAACCTCAACGCGGTGGCCACGGTGGAGACGACCGTGGCCGAGATCGATCAAAAGCTCTTCCTCTTCCTGGTGCACGAGACACCGACGTTCGCGCTCGGCATCATGGGAGCGCTCGCCGCCCGACTACGCGACTACGACGAGCTCTTCGCCCCGTCGGAGTCCACGTGAGCGATGCCTGAGATCCTCGACCCCTCGGTGGTCGACGCCTCGTTGGCGGACGGGGTGGCCTGGGAGCGACAGGGGGACGAGCTCGTGAAGACGCGTCGGGGCAAGGACTTCGCCGACGCGTTGGCCTATGTCAACGGCGTGGGTGCGCTGGCGGAGGACATGGGGCATCATCCCGACATCGACATCCGCTGGAACGTCGTCACGCTGCGCCTGACCACGCATTCCGAAGGCGGGCTCACCCACCTCGACCTCGACCTGGCCCGGCGCATCGACGCCCTGGCCGAACCGGGTGGCTGACCACCGACTCGGGGTGTCACCGTTTCGCTATGTCCCGGTCGGGCGCCTCGAGGGCCGCCCCCACGTCATCGTCGACGGTGCCCCCCGCCCCGGCACGGCGCTCACATTGTCGCATTGGCCGGGCACCCCGACCCCCGTCGAGCTGTGGCACGACGTCTCGGCCGGGATCGCGCTGCGCGCCTTGGCGCGCCCGGACCTGCTGCCCGACGGGGTCGACGTCGCCACTATCGACCACTACGACGCCGACGGCGTCATCGCCTTGGCCCTGCTCTGTGTGGAGGGGCTGGCCGCCGAGCACGGCGCCGCGCTCGTCGAGGCGGCTCGGGCGGGCGACTTTGACGTCGTGGTCGACCGCCGCGCCGCGCTGGTGGCCTTCGCCCTCGGGGCCTTGGGTGACGCCACCGAGGCGCTGGCCACCCTGCCGGGGCTCGTCGCCGACCCCGAGCGGTACCGGACGCTCTGGGCCGAGGAAGCTGGCGCCTTCGACGCGTCGGTCCTCGCGTTGTCCGAGGGATGGGCGATCATCGAGGAGCGTCCCGAGCACGACCTCGCCGTCGTCCGCGTCGACACCTCGCATCCCGACGCACCCGGAGCGACGTGGGAGGGCGCACCGCTGCACCGCGCCGCGGTGCATTCGAGCACGCCGTGCCTGCGCGTGGCCACCATCGCCGGTGGCGTCGTCGAGCTCCGCTATCGCTACGAATCCTGGGTCCGGCTCGAACACCTGCGACCCCGACCGCGCGTCGACCTCGACGCCCTGGCAGGCGAGCTGACCCGGGCCGAGACGGCGGGGGGACGCTGGGTGTTCGACGGTGCCGGGGCGATCACCGGCGCCCTCCACATGGCGCCGGGGTCGGTGAGCACCCTCGACCCCGACGACGTCGTCGACCGTGCGTGCGACGTTTTCGAGGATCTCGACGCCCGACCTCCGGCGTGGGACCCCTACGCCGTGCCGGCGCGACGGCGCTGAGGCCGCCCCATCGCTCGAGGGCGCGCTCAGGCGATGGGGAGGTCCCACATCGGGAACCACCGCGTCAGGTCGGGCTCGATGGGGAGGTCCTCGGCCAACATGCCCTTCAGGCGCAGCTCGAGCTCGTTGTCGCGCTGCTCACCCCCTGTGGGGGCGAAGGGGTAGAACGTCCCCTGCTTGGCCAGGTAGACGAGGTACAGCGGCCGGGTGATGGACTCCGCGCTCGACCCGCTGGCCTCGGGTGCTCCCGCGTCGCTGGTCGACCCGTCCCCCTGCTGCGCCCCGGGCGCGAAGCCGAAGACCGAGCACAGCAACTGCGTGCTCCACCCCGCGTCCTGCAGCGAGGCGTGCACCATGTGCACGCGCGTGACGAGGTCGTCGATGGCGGCGGCCTCGACGATGATCCACCGGTATCCGAACTTGTCGCCCACATGGCGCACCGTCGGCTGCGCCGGGGCTCCCGCCGCGGCCGGCACGGTGGCGCCGGTGCCGGTGCCGGTGGCGCCGGTGCCGGAGGGGGAGGGAACGGGACCGGGGTCGTCGGGCGTGGCGAGGAGTTGCTCGAGCTCGGCCTGCACGTCGGCGAAGGGCTGCCCCGCGGGTGGCTTGAAGCACACCCCGGCCCGTCCCGTGGGCACGAGTCCCGCCGTCACCTGCAAGGTGATCGCGGCGGACGGCAACGAGAAGAGCGCGTCGAGGTTGGCCCGGACGGGTTTGGTCCGCCCCAGGAGCGTGTCGAAGAGGCCCATCAGCAGGCTGTCGTCAGGGCGGGTGGGATGTCGGCGCGGGGCAGCTGCCTCATCCGGGCTGGTTCATCTCGGCTTCGAGCTTGGCCAGTTGGTCAAGGCGCTTCTGCAGCGGCGGGTGGGTGGAGAACAACGACGACAGGCTCGACCCCTGGGCCAACGCGGGGGTGAAGTAGAAGGCGTTGAAGTGCTCGGCCGAGCGCAGGTCGCGGGTGGGGATACGTGACATCTCCCCGGTCACCTTCACGAGCGCCGAGGCCAGCAGCGACGGTCGCCCGATGAGGATGGCGCCGGACCGGTCGGCGGCCAGCTCGCGATAGCGCGACAGCGCCATCGTGAGCAGGAAGCTGATGGCGTAGATGAGGGCCGACACCACGATCACGGCGAGCTCGATCATGGCGGCCTGTCCGGCCCCGTTCCGATCGTTGCCCCCTCCGCCGAAGCCGCCGAAGATCCCGGCGTAGAGCGTGAACCGCGTGATGAGGCCGGCCACCATCCCGAGGAAGCTGGCGATGGTCATGATCGCCACGTCGCGGTGCGCCACGTGTGAGATCTCGTGCGCCAGGACCGCCTCGAGCTCGGGCTCGTCCAGGCGCCGCATGATGCCGCGGGTCGCGCACACCACGGCGTTCTTGGGGTTCCGACCGGTGGCGAAGGCGTTGGGCATGTCGACATCCGCGATGGCCACCCGTGGCTTGGGCATGTCGGCGAGGGCACAGAGCCGATCGATGATGCCGTGCAGCTCGGGCTCCTGCTCCGGGGTGACGATGCGCCCGTGCATGCCGAACAGGGCGATCTTGTCCGAGAACCAGTACTGGCAGAACAAGAACGCGGCCGCGAACACCAGGATTACTCCGAGGTTCAGGCCGACGGCGAAGAGGATGCCGATGACAAGGGCATAGAGCAGGACCATGAGCAGTCCGGTCACGAAGATTCGGACGGTGAGGCCGTGGTCGGCGGGGATGCGGCGGTTGATCGCCATCAGGGATGCACCTCGGGTTGGGACACAGGGGGTGGTGTCGCGGGTTGGTCGGTGGGGGAGGGGGGAAGGGCGCTGGGCGCCGGCGACGGCGCGGTGGGAGCCGCCAACTCGTTCTTCAGTGCGGCGAGCTCCAGCTCGACCTGGGACGTGGCGCTGACTTTGTTCAGCTTGGCCTGGATGTCGTCGGTGCTCGAGCTCAGGTCGGTGAGCGCACCCGACTCCAGGAGCTCGTCGATGGCACCGGCGCGTGCCTGCATCTCGGCGATCTTGTCCTCGGCGCGCTGCATGGTGGCGCCGGCGTCACTCATGGAGCCCGAGATGCCCGCCACCGCCTCGCCGATGCTCGTCTGAGCCTGCGCCGCGGTGTAGCTCGCCTTCAGGGTCTCCTTGCGCGTCCGGAAGGCGGCGACCTGAGCCTGGAGGCGCCCCGAGGTCTCGAGCAGCTTGTCCTGCTGGGCTGCGATCTGGGCGTGCTGGGTCTCGAGCTCGGTGAGCTCCGCCTCGATGGTCGCCCTGCGGCTCAGCGCCTCCCGGGCCAGGTCCTCGCGGCCCTGGCCCAGTGCCATCCGGGCCTGGTCCTGGAGCTTCGCCGCCTGCTGCTGCAGCTGGTTGGCCTGGATCTCGATGCGCTTCTTGGCCGTGGCCACCTCGGCGATGCTGCGGCGCATCTTCTGCATGTTCTCGAGCTGCTTCTCGTACGACAGGTCGAGGGTGTCCCGGGGGTCCTCGACCCGGTCGAGCAGCTTGTTGGTCTTGGCCCGGAAGATGTTCAGGAACCGCTGGAAGGCACCCATCGCACCAAAGATCATAGGGGAGGGGCATCGTCACAGAGCCGCGCCACGGGCCGGCCCGGGCCCGCAACGCCCAGGTGGGGAGCCCAGGCGCCCAGCCCCGGGGCACGGTTCGTGGGGGCACATGGGCCGGGTACCGTGCAGGTCATGAGCACCCGTTTGTGTCTGCTGACCGTCCACGCCCACCCCGACGACGAGGCGTCGAAGGGCCCCGCCACCGTGGCGCGCTACCACGCCGAAGGCATCCGCACGGTGCTCGTGTGCTGCACGGGGGGCGAGGAGGGCGACATTCTGAACCCGGCCATGGACACCCCCGAGGTGCGGGCCGATCTGGCCGGGGTGCGCCGGCGCGAGCTCGAGACGGCCGCGGAGCTGATCGGCTATGACGAGCTGGTCATGCTGGGCTATCGCGACTCGGGGATGAAGGACACTCCCGCCAACGCCCGCCCCGACTCTTTCGCCCAGGCCCCGTTGGAGGAGGCGGTGGGCCGCCTCGTGGCGGTCATCCGGCGGGTGCGCCCCCAGGTGATCGTCACCTACGAGGACGACCAACAGGGCTACCCCCACCCCGACCACCTGCGCGATCACGAGATCTCGGTCGCCGCGTTCGACGCCGCCGGCGACGCGTCGGCCTATCCCGAGGCGGGCGAGGCCTTCGCCCCGCTGAAGCTCTACTACGTGGGGTGGTCGGCGGCCCGCGTCATGGCGATGCACGAGAAGTTCGTCGAGCTCGGGCTGGAGTCACCGTTCGACGAGGCCTGGCGCGAGCGGGCCAGCAAGATGACCCGCACCTACACCACCGCCGTGGACATCTCCGACTACGCCGACGTCCGCCGCCAGGCCCTGTTGGCCCATGCCACCCAGGTCGACCCGACCTCACCCTTCTGGTTCGGGCTTCCGCCCGAGGTGGCCCGGACGATCCACCCCGTCGACGAGTACATCCTGGCTCGAAGCCTGGTGGGGCCGACCGGCGACGGCGTCGTCGAAGACGACCTCTTCGCCGGTGTGCGGGACCTCGCCGCTCGCTAACATGCCCCGACGATGCGCACGCCCTGTTCCTGGGAGTGGGCTGGGGCGGTTGAGGTCGACGATCCAGGGAGGACGACATGTCGAAGTGGCTGAGCCAGGAGTGGCTCGACGAGACGAGGAAGATGGCCGAGGGCCAGCCTGAGCGTCCCGGCGCCTCGGCCCGCATGCAGTACGTCGTCACCGGCGCTCCCGACGGGGACATCGACTACTTCTGGATCCTCGAGAACGGCAAGATCACCGAGAGCCAGCTGGGCCGACTCGATGACGCCGAGGTCACCCTCACCACCGGCTACGCCGACGCCCTCAAGATCCAGAAGGGCGAGCTCGACGCCAACGCGGCGTTCATGCAGGGCAAGGTCAAGGTGACCGGCAACATGGCCAAGGTCATGTCGCTGCTGCCCATCACGAACTCCCCCGAGTACAAGAAGCTCCAGACCGAGATCGGGGCCATCACCGAGTTCTGATCCACCTCGCCGGGACCCGGCGAGCCCGTGTCGATCAGGAACCGGATCGCATCAGGTCGCGCAACGGCCGGTAGCCGATGAGGGTGATCCCGGCGTCCTCCAGCGCGACCCGCAGGTCACGGTCGTGCACGAGCAGCCGATGGTCGTCGACGCGCGCCTCCCAGTCGGTCGCCATGGCTTCGAGCTCGGGGCTGTCCACCGCAGGACGCAGATGGGCCTCGGTCACACCCGGCTTCAGGCCCGCGATGGCGTCGAGGAGGATCTGGCGGCTCCCCACGCCGGGCACCTGCACGAACTCGTCGGGAAAGACCACGCCCTCTTCCGCCGCCAGCGATCGGAAGGGGAACCCGATGAGCCCCTCGGTGTCGGCTCCCGAGAGCCGCAACGGCAGCTTGAACTCCACCGCGAGATCGAGGTACGCGTCGAAGAACTCCGACTTGATCTGCATGGTGCCCATGTGGGCGTCGAGGTGGCTCACGTCGAAGCCCCACAAGATGGCCCGCTCGATCTGGGCTCGGCACTCCCGGCGCACCTCGTCGAGATCGGCGTGGTCCCAGACGTCCTCCACGGTACGGGGGAACCCTCCGTCGCCGTCGAGCAGCGACGGCGCGTGGGTGATGGGGCCCCAGCGGTAGAGGTCGAATTGGGCGTTCACGGTGAGGTGCACGCCGACGTCGTCACCGCGGTACGCAGCCGCCGCGCCCCGCGACCACGGACACGGGACCATGAGGCTGGCGCTCGTGGCCAAGCCGTCGCGCAGCGCCTGGTAGACGCCGACGTTGGCGGCATGGCAGAAACCCAGGTCGTCGCAATTGAGAATGAGCAGTTTGGCGTCCTCGGCGTAGCCGAGTCGTTCGGCGAGGGTCGGCACGCACTCGACGGTAGCGCCCTGCACCCCTCACCCGGTCCCACCGGCCCGGGACCGCGCTGGTTCAGGCGGCGTCGGCCTTGGTGTCCTGGAGTGCCGACGCCCGGGCCAGGGCGGCGCGGGCTGCGGCGAGGCCGCGCCGCCCCACCCGTCGGGTGGGCTCGTCGATCCGCCACTCGCTGTCGGGTGCGGGGTGCACCGGCCTGCCGGCCAGGTCGCCCACCAGGGGAAGCTGCTGTTGCTTGTCCACGGGATGCAGGATGGCACGGGGATGTAACAGGGGCTGGCTCGAGTCTGGCAGGTGAGCCAGCCCCGGGCCTTGAATCACGGTGTCACGAGACCACCGTCAGGGTGAAGGCCTGGGTGGCGACATGCTTGGTCTTTCCCTTGCCGAAGGTGGCGGTGATCGTCAGGTGGTGGGCACCGAGCTTCTTGGCGCTCGCAACGCCACTGATCGTCGCCGTGCCGTTGTGGTTGTTGACGAAGTGCAAGCCCTTGGGCACCGCACCCTTCTTCTTGACCGAGGAGGGCGGGAGGCCGTTCGTCGTCACCGTGAAGGTGAAGGTCGAGCCCGCCACCGCGGTGGCCTGGGTCGCGCTCGTGATCGAGAACGGCTGCACGCTCACGACGGCGCATTCGTCGGGGTCGACGGGCCCACTGTTGTTGTCCGCCGACCCCGTGTAGTTCGCTCCGGCGTCGGGGACGTAGACCGCGGCGAAGCAGTAGATGCCGGTGGCGGTGGGGCTGAAGACGTTCGAGGTGGCCGCCGAGGCGGCTGAGCCGCTCGCCGCCAGGGTCCGGGCACCCTCGGGTGTGGCCGTCGACGAGCACAGCGCGTCGGCGGTGCCGGGCCCGCACACGAAGAAGTCCACGGTGCCGGTGGGGGCTCCGCCGGTGGTGTTACCCGTCACCGTGACCGAGTCGGTCATCGTGCCACCCGACCCCAGGTTGACGCTGGTCGGAGAGACGTGGGTGACCGTGGTCGACGAGGCGGCGGTGACGAGCACGCACTCGTCGGGGTCGAGGTTGGTGCCGAGGGTGTTGTCGGCCGAGCCCGCGTAGTTGACGTCGCCGCCGTACACCGCCGAGAAGCACCACGTGCCCACCGCCGTCGGCGTGAACGAACTCGACTCGGCGCTCGAGCTGTCGCCCGCGCCGGTGACGAGGCTCTCGCCCGGGTCTTCAGGGGTGCCGGTTGCCGAGCACGCCCCGGTCGTCAAGGTCTGCGTGGTCGACGTGCGGCACGCGTAGAAGACGACGGTGCCGGTCGGAGATCCCCCTACGAAGCTGCCGCTGACCGTCACCGCATCGGTCACGGTTCCGGTCGGCCCCAGGGCGACCTGAGCGGAGGAGATGAAGCTCGACGAGGCCGAGGCGGCCGTCGTCACGAGCACGCATTCGTTCGGGTCGAGGTTGGAGCCGCTCGTGTTGTCGGAGGAGCCGTTGTAGCTGGAGTTGCTGGTGTAGACGGCCGAGAAGCACCACGTGCCGGCTGATGTCGGCGTGAACGCACCCGATGCCGCGCTGGAGGTGTCGTTGGCGCCGGTGACGAGGTGCGTGGTGCTGAGGTGACTCCCCGACGCCGCGGCACACGGCCCGGGGGCAGGCGTCTGGGTGGTGCCCGTCTGGCACACGTAGAAGTTGACCGTCCCGGTGGGGCTGCCGTCGGTGGTGGAGCCCCGCACCGTGGCCGTGTCGCTGACGGTGGTGGACGGGCCCAACATGACCGAGGTCGCGCTGACCTGGGACGTGGTGAAGGTCGTGGTCGGCGATGTCGCGCTGATGGTCACGATCTGGCTGACCGGTGCGGCGGCCGAGAACGAGGCGTTGCCCGCCTGGTTGGCGTCGATCTTGCAGGTCCCGGTGGCGGCGAAGTGCACTGCGGGGGCCGAGAACGAGCAGGCGCCGGCCGTGCTCGAGGAGTCGATGCTGAAGACGACGGGGTTGCCCGAGCCGCCCCCGGTGGCCATGGGGGTGTAGGTGCCCCCCACGATCCCGGGACTCGGCGCCGTGCTGGTGAAGGTGATCGTCTGGGGGGTGACGGCGCTGATGGTCACGATCTGGCTGACCGGTGCGGCGGCCGAGAACGAGGCGTTGCCCGCCTGGTTGGCGTCGATCTTGCAGGTCCCGGTGGCGGCGAAGTGCACCGCGGGGGCCGAGAACGAGCAGGCGCCGGCCGTGCTCGAGGAGTCGATGCTGAAGACGACGGGGTTGCCCGAGCCGCCCCCGGTGGCCATGGGGGTGTAGGTGCCCCCCACGATCCCGGGACTCGGCGCCGTGCTGGTGAAGGTGATCGTCTGAGGGCTCAGTGCGGGCGGAGCGGACCCGTCGCCGGGGTTCTCTCCGCCGTCGTCGCCGTTGGGGGCGACGAAGAACGGAGACGAGAAGAGCAACGGCTTGGAGAAGTCGTTCTGGTTGGAGAAGATCCCGATCACGCACTCGTCGGTCGTGTCGCACTTGGGTGTGGTGCCCGGGGCCTCGCCAAACGTATTGGCATTGGGGAGCGCGTACACCGAGTAGCCGTTGAAACTCATGCTGCCGTCGCTGTTCGCGCCCGGGATGGAGGTGATCGTGTTGGGGTCGCATTCACTGGGCTTGGTGGGCAGGTTGGTCGACAATCCTCCGGCGTCGGCACACTCGAGCGCTTTGATGGCCACCGCTCCGCTCGGAAAGCCGGCTGCGGCGAGGCTGGCGTTGTCCATCGTGGTGTTGGCACTCACGGCGATGTTGATGGCCTGGCCGCTCGAATAGGGCGTCCCCGCTGTCACCGTGCCGATGGTGGACAACGTGACGGGACCGGCCGCGAAGGACGGCGAGCCGAATCCCAATGCAGCGATCGTGCCCGTCACCAGCGACGCGGCGAAAACGGCAACCAACTTCCCGCGGGCAGTTCGAATCGACACAGAACGCACTCCTTTTCACCGTTGTCGTGCACGATTTCCGTGAGGCTGCCGGCGCGACGCATGAACAACCGCAGACTGGCGGTCTTCCCCAGTGGGTTTTCTCGGGGGGCCCAGGGGTTGGTGCATCGGAACTCTGACATTCGACCAGGGGCGTTACAAGGCCATATCGACCGTGACACCAAGAGATAACCTGCGCGTCACCCGATGTCGAGGGTCCCCCTCCGCGAGCGCGGTCGAGTCCGTCGGTATGCCGCGGTGTCTTGACGGGATCGCCGTTTCGAGGCCCAAAGTGACCCCCACGCGACCGGGAGATGAACACTTGGTGACGACACCGCCCTCGGGCACAGGCGTGATTGACTTCAGAGCGACGCGCCTCCATGCTTTGGCCAGTCCAGGAGGGGCATAACCCCCGGCAGGAGCGCTATCACTGTCGGCGGGCGACTGTGGGACGGCGCGCCACGTGTGCTCCTTCGGCTCGACACGAGGAAGGCGGCGAGGTTGCGACACCTGGTGAGATCGGGTCGATCACGCCGCACGTTGCCTGCGATCGCCACATGCTCGGTGGTCGCGGCGTTGACGGCTCTTGCGTCGTTGACCATCTCGAGCCTCCCGGCCGACGCGGCCCAGCCGAACGCGTCGTCTCCCGTCACGTGCACCACAGTCGCGAATTCCACCAACGTGTGTCCGAGTCCTCCGACACAGCCCGGAGGTCTCGACCACTTCCTCTGTTACCAGGTGACGAGCGACCAATTCGCGCCTCCGCTCGTCGACCTCACCGACCAATTCGGTGAGCACGATCAGGTACAGCCGCTCTCGGCCTCGAGCCCCCATGCTTGGGACAACCAATTGTGCAATCCGGTGACAGAGGTCGTCGGAGGCAGGTTCGAGAACTCGACCGGCCCCGTGTACGGCGCGAGCAATCCAGCCGCCCATCTGTACTGCTACACCGACGGCGGCGACGCTTCGCCCTCGGTGAACGTGAGCGTGCAGAACCAATTCGGGACCGGCTCCTTTACCGTCCGTCGCCCCACCCGCCTGTGTCTGCCCTCGTGGAAGTACGACCCCAATCAGGACCCCGCCAACCCCCTGGCGGCTGGCTCGACCAACCCGAGCACTTGGACCGACCCCTCGACGCTCAATCTCAATCACTTCCAGTGCTACGGCGTCGTGCGATCTGCGACGGGCGGGTTCTCGAGGCGGCCGCGCTTCGTGCGGCTCACGGACCAGTTCGGGACGACCACGGCGATCGTCGGTTCCCCCCGCGAGCTGTGCGCGCCGGTGATCAAGCAGGTGGTGAGCGCGACCGGAGCCCCGGTCGGTGACGCCTCGACGATCAACGACGACGGTGTCGACGGCGCGCATCTGCTGTGCTACTCGGTCTTTGCCTGGCACCCGCGCAACGTCGAGGTCGGGAACCAATTCTCGGCCAGCGCCACGTCGGCGATCCCCGCCGCTGTTCCGGTCCGGGTGCGGTTCGCCGACCAACTCTGCCTGCCGTCGTTCAAGACGCTGATCCCGGCCAACGACGCGCCCGAGGTCCCGAACACGCTGCTCCTCCCGCTGGCAGGAGTGGTGGTCGGGGCCGGGGCCCTGTTCCTCGTGCACCGGCGTCGTCGCACCGCCGCCACGAGGTAGCCCGCCCCTCGGTCGGCGCTTCAGCGAGCCTGTCGCTGCTCCCGTCGGCGCCGGCGGGGATCCTGTAGCTTCGCCCTGTGCCTCGATACGGGATCACCGTTCCATTCGACGACGTACCTTTGTCCGAGCACGGCGCGTGGTACCGACGCCTGGACGAGCTCGGCTACACCGACGTGTGGACGGGCGAGGCCAACAGCGCCGACGGCTTCACCCCGTTGGCGCTGGCGGCCGTGGCGAGCGACCGGCTCCAGCTCGGGACGGCGGTGGTGCCGGTGTACACGCGGGGGCCCGGACTGCTCGCCATGCAGGCCGCGACCATGGCCGAGCTCGCCCCGGGACGGTTCGCCCTCGGCGTGGGCTCGTCGTCCGACGTCATCGTCGAGCGTTGGAACGCCATACCGTTCACCGAGCCCTACAAACGGGTGCGTGACACGGTGCGGTTCCTGCGACTGGCTCTCACCGGAGAGAAGGTCGACGCCGAGTTCGACACGTTCGCGGTCCACGGCTTCCGTCTGGGACGACCCCTCGAACAACCCCCTCCGATCTATGTCGCCGCCCTGCGTCCGGGCATGCTCCGACTGGCGGGGCGCGAGGCCGACGGGGCCATCCTGAACTGGCTGTCGGCCGAGGACGTGTCGAAGGCCGTGGCCGAGGTGGGGCCGGGCAAGGCCATCGTGGCCCGCATCTTCGTGTGTCCCACCGAGGACGCGGACCGGGCCCGCTATGTCGGGCGCATCGGCATCGCCGCCTATCTCAACGTGGCGGTCTACGCCGCGTTCCACCAGTGGTTGGGCCGGGGGCCCCTGCTCGAGGCGATGTGGTCGGCGTGGCGATCCGGGGACCGCAAGGCGGCCCTGGCCGCCATCCCCGACGACGTGGTGGACGCGCTGGTCGTCCACGGCTCGCCTGACGAATGTCGAGCCCACGTGCAGCGCTATGTCGACAACGGCGTCACCATCCCGGTGTTGGCGCTCCTCCCCGGCGGAGACGACCTCTCCAAGGTGGTCGAGAACCTCGCACCCTCGTCGCACTGACTCACGCCCGCGCCGCGGGCGCCGGTTGTTCGTGTCTCAGACGTCGGGCGAGAGGACGGCCGAGAGGGCGGTGTCGATTTCGGTGTGGTGGAAGGTGTACCCGGTGGCGGTCAGTCGGGCCGGAAGGACGCGCTGGCCGGCGAGCACCATTTCGGACGCCAGGTCCGATCCGAGCGCGACCCGCAACGCGAATCCCGGAACCGCCAACACCGCAGGGCGATGCAGCGCCCGGCCCAAGGCGCGCGTGAAGGCACGATTGGTCACCGGCGCCGGTGCCGTGGCGTTGAGCGGACCGACGAGCGTGGGCTCGGCCAGGGCATGGAGAATGGCGCCGACTTCGTCGTCGAGCGAGATCCAACTCAACCACTGGCGCCCGGTCCCCAGCCTGCCGCCGAGCCCGTATCGGAACAGGGGGAGTTGACGGGCCAGCGCGCCGCCGTGCGAAGAGAGCACCACCCCCGAGCGGAGTCGGACGACGCGGATGCCGGCCTGCGCAGCAGGCTCGGTGGCGGCCTCCCAGTCCCGGCACAGATCGGCCAGGAACCCCTCGCCGCCTTCGCTGTCTTCGGTCAATTGCTCGTCCCCCCGGTCCCCGTAGAAGCCGACGGCGGAGGCGCTCACGAGCACGGTCGGCCGCGGGTCGAGGGCGGCCACGGCCCGCGCCAGGAGCGTCGTCGCCTGCACTCGGCTCGACACGATCTCGCGTCGGCGAGCGGCGGACCAGCGCCTGTCGCCGATGCCGGCCCCGGCCAGGTGGACCACCGCGTCGGCTCCCTCGAGGGCGCCGGCGTCGATCGACTGCGCCTCGGGGTCCCACCTCGCCTCGCCCGTGGTCGGGGGTCGACGGACCAGCGACGTGACGACGTCTCCCCGGGCGCCCAAGGCGGCGGCCACCGACCGACCGATGAGCCCGCTCGAGCCCGAGATCACCACCCGCATGCCCGACCTCCGTTTCCCTCCCCGGGCCCGCTCGGCCCCGGCTCCGGTCCCGTCGCCCCGCCCGAGTCAGGCTAGAGGTTGGCGCCCGGCGCCATGTCGAGCGCACGGAAGGGCGGGGCGCGAGACTGCGGGTGTGGAGGCACTGGTCGATCCCGTGGTGGCGGCGTCCGGAGCGCTCGTGGGCGTCATCGTCGGAGTGCTCGTCGTGCTGTTCTTCGTCATCGTCTTTCTTTCATCGGCCATCAAGGTGGTGACCGAGTACGAACGGTCGGTCTTCTTCCGTCTCGGCCACGTTCGCCCCGAGGCGAAGGGGCCCGGTGTCATCTTCCGCTTCCCGATCGTCGACCGGCTCGTCAAGGTCACGCTTCGGGTCGAGGTCGTCGACATCCCTCCACAGGCCGTCATCACCAAGGACAACGTCACCATCCAGGTCGACGCCGTGGTGTACTTCCAGGTCGTCGATCCCGTGCAGGCGGTGCTCGGCGTCGACAACTTCCGCTTCGCCAGCCAGCGGATCGCCATGACGAGCCTCCGGTCGATCATCGGCCGCCACGAGCTCGACAACCTCCTCGCGCATCGCGAGGACGTGAACAACGAATTGCGCACGGTCATCGCGACGTCGACACAGCACTGGGGCGTGGAGGTCCGCCAGGTGGAGTTGCGCGACATCACGCTCCCGCCCGAGCTCCTGCGGGCCATGGCCCGCCAGGCCGAGGCCGAGCGCGAACGTCGAGCCAAGGTCATCGCGGCCACCGGTGAGCTCGAGGCGAGCCAGGAATTGTCGGAGGCGGCCGCCAACCTCTACCAGTCGCCCGGCGCGTTGCAACTGCGAGCCCTGCAGACCCTGGCGGAGGTGGCGAGCGAGCACAACTCGACGCTCGTGTTCCCGGTACCGATCGAACTGCTGACGGGCTTCATCACCCGCGGTCGCGACGCGGGCGATTCGGTGCCGCAGGTCGCCGTCATCCCCCCGGCACCACCGAGGCCGCCGAACCCCGCCGATGCTCGTGTCAGCCTCGGAGGACCAGTGGGGCCCGACGCTGCGCCGGCCGACCCGGGCGGGCCACCGGGATCGTCGGCCGAGGACCTCTGGGGTCAGGAGCCGCCGCCGCCTTCGGCGTAGCGGGCCTGGATGCCTTCGTCCGCGGTACGGACTTTCGCGGCCATGCCGTCGCTGAACTTCTCGTAGGCACCGGCGAGGTCGTCGTCGGAGAGGGCCAGGATGCGCACCGCCAGGAGGCCGGCGTTGCGGGCGCCGTCGACGGCCACCGTCGCCACGGGGACCCCGGGGGGCATCTGCACCATGGCCAGAAGGGCGTCGAGGCCGCCGAGCCCGCCCGACTCGATGGGCACGCCGATGACCGGCAGCGGGGTGACGGCGGCCAACACACCGGCGAGGTGCGCGGCTTTGCCCGCCCCGGCGATCAGGGCGCCGAAGCCCCGATCAGCGGCGTCACGCGCGAAGGCCAAGGCGTCGTCGGGGGTGCGGTGGGCCGAGAGCACCCTGACCTCGACAGGAACGCCGAACTCGCGCAGCGCCTCGATGGCCCCTTCCATCACGGGAGCATCCGAGGCGCTTCCCATCACCACCGCAACCCTTTTCATCGGACTCCTGTCGTCGTGGTCGGCGCCCATTGTGCCCGTCAGCCCGACGGTCCCGCCACGCGGTGGAGCACGGCCTGCAGATGGGCGCACAGGGCCACACCGACCGCGGCCATGTCGAGGGCGTACCCGAGGCGATCCCCCTCGACGGTGACGTGGCGTCTGACGGCGGTCACCTCCTTCGCCGTCGCCGTGCCGGCCACGGTGCTCGACCAGAGCTCGACCGACGTGGCCTCGAGGGAGCCGGCGCTCAGCTCCACCAGGCCGTTGGGATGGGCCACGACCAACTCGACCCGGGCCGGCGAGGGGCAACGCCAGTAGCCCGTCTCGGCGTGCAGGGGGCGGCCGTCGTCGAGGCTCCAGGTGCGCTGGGCGTAGGCGAGGTACGGCTTGCCCACGTGCGACACGGTGATCTCCTCGCCGTAGGCGAAGGGGTCGACGGTGGGGTACGAGCCCTCACCCTCACCCGCCCACCGACCCAGGAGGAACGCGAGAGGCGCGACGGCGTCGTGCAGTGGCGCCGCCACCGACGCGCCGGGGCTCGTCACGGGTCGACTCCCTTCCGGTGCACCGACACCGCGTAGTCACCGCCCTCGTAGGGCGCCTGTTCCCAGGTGGCCCAGCGGTGGGCGAGCTCGAGCCCCGCCGCGGCGGCGAGTGCGTCGTAGCGCTCGAGGGTCAGTTGGCGTCCGACCTGGAAGCCCGCCACGACGAGGCCGCCGGCGACGACGGTCCGGGCCAGGTTGGAGACCACTGCCGCTTCGGTGCCGAGCTCGAGAAAGATCATGACGTTGCCCGCCGCGACCACGAGGTCGAAGGAGGAATCGGGGAGCGCACCGCTCGAGAGGTCGCCGAGGACCCACTCCAGCTCCGGCGCCTTGGCCCGCGCCGCGTCGAGCATGGAGGCCGCCAAGTCGATGCCCACCGTCGTGTAGCCCCGCCGGGCCAGCTCGATGGCGACACGGCCCGTGCCGCAGCCGGCGTCGAGGACCACCGCAGGTGGATCGCCGAGCAGCGTGGTCACCAGGTCGGCTTCCCCGTGGAGGTATCGGCCTTCCGCCTCGAACCGGGCGAACCGGGCGTCGTACTCGTCACCGCGAAGGGGCACTTGGAGAACCGTACTGGCACCATGGGAGCTGACCAAGGGCGAGAGGAGCAGCATGCGCATCGGCCTGGCGCTCGAGATGAACGGGACCATGGACGAGATCGTGGCGAGGGCGCGGGTGCTGGCGTCGAGCGGTGTCGCCTCGTTGTGGTCGTCGCAGATCTTCGGCTGGGACACCCTGACGGTCCTGGCCCTGGTGGGGCGCGAGGTGCCGGACGTCACGCTGGGGACGGCGGTGATCCCCGTGCACCCCCGACACCCCATGATGCTGGCGGAGCAGGCACTCACGGTGCAGGCCGCCAGCGGCGGGCGTCTCGTGCTCGGGATCGGGCTCTCGCACCAGGTCGTGGTGGAGGGCGCCTGGGGTTGCTCCTTCGCCCAGCCGGCCCGCTACATGCGGGAGTACTTGTCGGTGCTCGTCCCCCTGCTCGAAGGCCAGCAGGTCTCGTTCACGGGGGAGGTGATCAGCACCAACACCTTTGGGCCCCTCGACGTGGTGCCGACGCCACCGCCACCGGTGCTCGTGGCCGCCCTGGGCCCGACGATGCTGCGCCAAGCCGGCACGCAGGCCGACGGCACGGTGACGTGGATGGTGGGACCTGTCACCGTGGCCGAGCACATCGTGCCCACCATCACCGCCGCGGCGGCCGAAGGGGGCCGCCCTTCGCCGCAGGTCGTCGTCACGCTTCCGGTGTGCGTGACCGACGACGTCGCCGCGGCGCGGGGGCGGGCCGACAAGATCTTCGCTATGTACGGACAGCTGCCGTCGTATCGCGCCATGTTGGACCGCGAGGGTGCCGCGGGACCGGCCGACGTCGCCGTCGTCGGGAGCGAGGAGGTGGTGGCGGCACAGATCCGACGCTTCGCCCAGGGCGGTGCGACGGAGTTCTCCGGCGCTGTCTACGGGACGCCCGCCGAGGTAGCGCGCTCGCACGCTCTGCTGGGCTCGTTGGCCCGGGACACGTCGCTCTGACAGCTGTGGCCGGCGTGTCACCGCCGGGGCCGGCTGCGCCCGCAGTCAGCGGCCGATGCTGGTGTGCTTGAACTCGTTGAGCTCGTGGTGCTCGTCGAAGAGCGCCAGAACGGCGTCGATGGTCGACCGGGCGCCGGGAGCGTCATCGCCGGGACGGGTCGTGATGCGCACGAATGCCGCCTTGTCGCCGACGATGAACGTCGGCACGCCGAAGACCTGATGGTTGGTGACAGCGGCTTCATGGGCCTTTCGGAACGCGTGGCGCGGTCCACCCTCGGCCACGATGCCCATCACCTCGTCGGCGTCCACTCCGGCCGAGCTCAGGACGTCCCGGATCACCGACTCGTCGCGCAGGTCGAGCCCGTGGTCATGGCGAGCGGTGAACAGACCGAGATGGACGTCGAAGAACTGGTCCGGGAAGTTGTCGCGCACCACGAGACCTGCCTCGATGGCGATCAGGTCCGGTGCTTTGGTCGGGTCGTCCCACACCGGGGTTCCCCCTTCCTCCACATGGGCCTGGGACAGCGAGAAGGGGGTGAAGTCCACATCCCAGGGTGCCCCCCCTCGCAAGGCGACGACCAGATGTTCGTGGACGTTGCGGGCGAAGGGGCAGCGGTAGTCGTAGGTCACTGAAAAAGTTGGGTTGCTCACGTTTGGCTCAACGCTGCGCGGGCCCGGGACATTCCGGCCTTGGTTCAGCCGGCCTGGGCAACGGGTGGCCGAGCCGGGTCGGGTGCGGTGAACTCGGCCGCCCGGTCGGGGTCACCCCCGTAGATCGGGCACAGGGAACGGAAGCTGCACCAGTTGCACAGGGCCGAGGGCCGGGGGCGGAAGTCCTCGTTCTCGCACGCCCGCTCGATGGCGGACCACACCGCCGAGGTCCGTTGACGGGTCCCCCGTACCGCCTGCTCCGAGGGCTCGGCCTCGATGACGACGGGCTCGCGCAGGTACATCAGACGCACACGGCTGGGCCGACGCCCGAGGACCTGCTCACACAGCAGCGCATAGAACTGCACCCCACCGAGCCGTTGTTGCTCCTGGTGCACCGATGGAACCCGGCCGGTCTTGTAGTCGACCACCTCGAGCTCACCGTCTTGATCGACGTCGAGGCGGTCGATGATGCCGCGCAGGCGGAGCCCGGCGACGTCGGCTTCGAGGGTGAGCTCGACACCGACGGCGTCGACGGTGTCGGGGTCCTCGAGCCGCAAGTAGCCGTCGACGAGCGAGGCGGCGTCGGTGACGAACGCCTCACGCTGGGGCTCGGTCAGGTCCAGGGATGCGAACTCGGGCTCCTCCTGCAGCGACTGCCAGGCCTGCTCGAGGGCGTGGTGGGCCGCCTCGGGGCTGCGCTGGCCGCGGGGGTGGTCCCAGAACAGACGCTCGAGCGCGCTGTGGACGAGTGTGCCCTTCACCATGTGGGGCGCGGGGGCTTCGGGGAGTCGGTCGATCGCCGCGAACCGGAACGCGAGCGGACAGTCCTTGAAGGCGCTCAACTTGGAAGGAGAGAGGGATCGGGGAAGGGTGAGGGCCATCGGGGCGAAGGCTATGCCCGGGGTGTGTCAGTCGGGGGGGACCAACCCGGCCTGGACCGAGACGGCCACGGCGGCGGGGTCTTCGAGCGGGCCGAAGTGCCCCATCCCGGGGAGCACCTCGGTGGTGGACGCCGTCAGGCGCTGGGCCAAGGCGTGGAGGTGGTCGGGGCCGAAACCGTCCGTGGCGGCACCGCACGCCAGGGTGACCGGGCACCGCACTTCGCCCAGGTGGGCATAGGCGTCGTGGGAGAACCCGTGGGCGTAGACCAAGGCCTCGTGCTCCCGCCGGCACCGGAGCCGGATCCCGCCCCCCTCGACCGGAGCGAAGCCGTTGTCGACATAGGCAGCCAGAGCGTCGGGATGGAGCCGGTCGAACGGTGCCTTGCCCGCGAAGTTGGAGACGGCCTCACGTCGGGACTCGAACTCCGAGCGCCGGCGCAAGGCCCCGGCTGCCAAGGGGTTTCCCTCGATCACCGGCGCCAAGGGCTCGTCGCCGGGGTACACGACGGGCTCGAAGCAATACAGCGCGGCGAAGGTGCCGGGGCGAGCCTCCTCGGCGAGGAGCAGGGCGGCCCCGCCACAGGAGTGACCGAAGGCGAACGGATGGTCGAGCCCGAGAAGGTCGACCACGCCGAGGACGTCGGTGGCGAAGCCGTGCCAGTCGAAGTTCTCGTCGGGTGGCGGGTCCGAGGCGCCGTGGGCGCGTTCGTCGAGGGCGACGCAACGGAACCGACCTCGCCAGTGCGAGGCCATGGGGGCGAGGACCGGACCGCAGAAACCCGTGGCGTGGGCGAGGAGCAGCGGTGGCCCCTCTCCTCCGAGGTCGTAGTAGGCGATGCCCACCCCGTCGGGGGTCGTGACGCGGCCGGTGGGCACCATCGGGTGCAACTGTTGGCCCGGCGCATCAGGATGGGGCACGGGGCGACGCTACCGGTGCGCCGCAGCGCCCTCTGCCTACGCCGGTCGGCGGAACACGAGCAGCTCGGAATCGTCGCGTTCGGTTACGCGCACCAGCTCCCACCCGAGCTCTTGGCGCGAGCACACGACCGCCTCGATCGTTGCCTCGCCCCGCTCCTCGTCGGACGAATTCTCACGCGGGAGCAGGGTCAACCCGTAGCGCCATTGCTGCACAGCGGTGCATGGTAGCCACATGGGTGCGAGCCGGCACGGGGACGACTGACCAGGCATGACGCGACGGATCCGCCCGGTTGGGGCGCACGCGCGTGCCCGCTTCCGCAACCGCCTGCTGCCTGCGTTCACGTGTTGTTTACCTGTTGATTGCCCTGCGTTTACCCGGCATGCCCACCTCCGCCCGCGGACGGGAACGCGGCGGGACGCGTGGCTCCTCCCTTGGGCTTCGAGGCGCCGCGTTGTATAGGGTCTGCGTCGTGGGGCCGTGGCGGTATGGGGTGACGCTGTTGCCGGGTGCGTCGAGGCCGGACGACGAGCGCGACGAAGGCAAGGTCGACGAGGTGTTGCGCGCCCGATCTGAGAGCGGGTGGGAACTCGTCAACGCCGTCACCGAGCGAGACGGGTCCGATCTCCTCGTGTTCCGGCGGCTGGTTGACGAACGGTGACTGCGCCTCTACTGATCTTCCAGTAGTGATTCCCGCAATCGGCTCACGGCGTCGGCGACTCCCAGCGACGAGGCGAGATCGTCGAATGTCCCGTGTTCGCTCTCGAGCGAGTCGAGGAACGCCGCCATGGTCCGTGGGGACACCGAGATGACCGCCGGCGCGTAGCGCTCGACCTCGGCGACCGCGTCGGCATACTCCTGCTTGAGGCGCTCGAGCAGTGCGATCATGGCCTCGGCGCTCAGGGCGTAGTCCTCGACGATCACGTCACGGGGCACACCCAGGAACCCGAGTACGAGGGCCGCCAGGATGCCGGTGCGGTCCTTTCCCGCACTGCAGTGGAACACGGCGGGCAGTGCCCCGGGCTCAGCCAGCACCCGGACCGCTTGCGCCAACGAGCTCGATCCCTCGGAGAACAGCTGTTGGTACCTCGAGGTCACAAAGGCCGGCTCGTCGTAGCGGCTGAGGTCCTCGGTGGGCGGCAACACGTCGGTGAGAGGGAGGTGGTGGTAGTCGACCTCGAAGGCGACCTCCGGGAACCGGCCACGCTGTTCGAGCTCTCCCACGGTGCGGAGGTCGATGACCGTCGCCAGGCCGATGTCGGCCAGTTGGGCGCAGTCGTCCTCGTCCAGACGGGTAAGGCCGTCGGCGCGAAAGAGCCGTCGCCACCGGATGCTGTGGCCGTCGATGGTCGGGTATCCGCCGAGATCACGAAAGTTGACGCACCCGGCGAGCGTCAACTTTCGATGGGGTTGAGCGATGGCGTCGGTCACGCTCGCGAGGATACCGGCCGGTCTCAGTACGAGAGCGCGCCCATGTTCGTTGCGAGTACAGAGTGCAGAGTGCAGAGTGCAGAGTGCAGGCGAATGGTCGCGCCGCATCGGATGCCAGACTCTGGGGATGCGGTCACGTCCCGAGGTGTCGCTCGGCACCATCGTTCGAGAGTGGGGCCGTATCGGGTGCATCGGATTCGGAGGCCCGCCCGCTCACATCGCCTTGCTGCGCCGCCTCTGTGTCGACGATCGGGGGTGGTTGCCTGCCACAGAATTCGAGGACGCCATCGCCGTCACCAACCTGTTGCCGGGACCGGCGTCGACCCAGCTGGCGATCTTGTGTGCGTGGCGGCTTCGGGGAGCCGCCGGCGCAGTTGTGGGTGGTCTGTGCTTCATCGTCCCCGGTCTCGCACTCATCCTTGCCCTCTCTGCCGTGCTGTTGGGCGCACACCCGCCGCTTTGGATTCTCGGAGCCGCGGCGGGCGCCGGTGCGGCGGTGCCTGCGGTCGCCCTGAAGGCGGCTTCGGGGCTCGTCCCGAGCAGCTGGTCACGGGCCGGCACGACACATGGTCGGCGTCGATGGGTGATCTACGCCATCGTCGGCTGCGTCACGGTTGTGACCGTGGGGGTGTACCTCGTGCTCGCGCTCGTGGCGTGCGGTGTCGTCGAGATGGCCATCCGCTCCACGGGCGGACCGGCAGTCCGTCGTCCAGCCGCGGCGGCCGTCGTGGCGGGCCACGCGGCGGTGATGGGTGGGCTCGGCGCCCTGGCGTGGGTGGCGCTCAAGGTGGGCGCTCTCTCCTACGGCGGCGGCTTCGTAATCGTCCCGCTCATGCAGCACGACGCCGTCACGACGTATCACTGGATGACGGGTGGACAGTTCCTCAGCGCGGTTGCTCTGGGCCAGGTGACCCCGGGCCCGGTCGTCCAGACGGTCGCCGTGGTGGGGTACGCGGCCCACGGCTTGGTGGGAGGTCTGCTTGCAGCGCTGGTCGCCTTCACCCCCTCGTTCCTTGTTGTCCTGTTGGGCGGCCCCCACTTCGATCGGATCCGAACCAACAGCTCGGTGCAGGCATTCCTCACGGGGGCAGGTCCGGCCGCGATCGGCGCGATCGCCGGATCATCAGTCTCCTTGGGCTTGGCGCTCGGGCACGCGTGGCAGATCCCCGTCCTGGGCGGAGCCCTGCTGTGGTTGTTTGCAGCCCGCCGACAGGTGGTGAGCGCCGTACTCATCGCCGGCGGGTTGGGAGTGGTGCTGGCCCTAGCCGGCGCACCGGTCTGAGTCGCGCGGCGTTCAGCTTCCCGGCAACGTCGAGGTGGTCGTCGATGTCGGTGCCGTGAACGAGGAGATCGGGATGGCACCGCCCGGTGCCTTCACGACAACTCGCTTGCCCCATCGGCTGAGTTGGATCGTCGCGGTCGTACGATTGTTGCCGGTTCCTGACTCCTGGACCGCCGCCACCGGGAGGTGGGCGCCTGTCGCTTGGACGAAGACCGTTGCACTCGTGGAGCCCGAGGCGCCCGTCACGCTGATGACCTTGACGCCGTGAACCCGAATCCGGGCACCGATATGGAGCGTTCCCGTGGGGACCATGCTCTGGACCATCGAGTCGAGTGTGACTCCGCCGGTCACCTCGGTGTACCCCACGTCAGACGGCCGGATCGAAATCCATCGCCCCGCCAGCCGAGGACCGTCGGGCGCGGGGAGATCGAAGTAGTTGGTCAGGGCGCTCGAGTTCCCCCGTATGTAGGCGATGTTGTCCACGAGGGCGATCTGCGCAAACTCGTCTCCGGCCGAGATCACCTGGTATCCGGAGGTCCGGTTCGTCTCGTCGGCCAACGTCTGCTTCTGAGAGCCGTGCGTCACGTGCACGAGCACGAGGGCTGACCCGGCCCGGCGGGCGTTCGCCAGCGATTGCGTCAGCACCTGGCTCGGGGGTTGGTCGCCGAAGGCGGTAGGGGAACCGCTCAAGAGCCACACCATGAGGCCGAAGACGACCGCGACGACGACAAACACGACCCCGCCGATGATCCCGAAACGTCTGAACCGGTGGCCCTTCGACGTTGACGGACTTCCCGGTGCCATGGCGCGCGCACTCTATCCGGTGCGCATCAACACACTCCTGCCCCGGTGCGTTCGATGAACGTCTCGTGACGGCTCTGTGACGACAACAGGAAATGCGCTCGGCCCGGTCGACCCGACGTCGGTTGTCGACGAGGCCCGACGGCAGGCTTGACGAGACAGGGCGACGTGGCTAACGCTTCGGAGGTGGTCGATGCCCCGCCGGTTGCTCCCTCCGCCTCACCGTTCGGCGTTGCGGGCGGCGAGCAGACCTCGGCGGATCCGCCTCCAGGTGGCGAGACGGCGCGACCGGCACCCGGGGAATTGGGCATCAAGGAGCGACGCTCGTGGCAAACGTGGCAGCTGCTCGTCTTCGGGTTGGTCTGTCTGTTGCTCGGCATGCTCATCACGTGGTCGGTAGGTGGTACCCCGACCACACCGCAGCCCTCGACGAAGACCAGCGCCACGCTTCCGCCCGAGTCAGGCTCTCCGACGACGACACCCGCATCGAGCGCGACGACCCTGGCTCCCGCCGCGTCGAACTCGACATCCCCGACGTCTACCGCTCCGGTGACGACCACGACGGCGGGGGTGGCGCAAGTGCTTCTCGGCCCGACCCCGCAGACACACGGGAACTGGACGAGCACGCCCTTCACGGTCGGGAGCGGCACGTGGAGTATCGGATGGGCATTCCAGTGCACGCCGGCGCCGGCTTCGGGGCCTTCGCTCCAAGTCTTCGTCTACCCGTCCGGTGGGAAGGTCGGCACAACTCCTGCAGTGAACGAGAGTGGGGTTTCGGGCCATTCGGTGACGACGCAAGCGAGCGCAGGAAGCCAAGTGCTCCAGGTGAACGCGCCGGCGAATTGCATCTGGATCGTGAAGGTCACCGGGGTGCCATAAACGAGCCGGTGTTGTGGCCCGCGGCTACGCGTCGGGAGACGACGGTCGTTCGTGCGTCTCCGTCTCGGCGGGCAGCCGAGCCAGCAGCTCATCGAGTTCCGCAAAGTAGTCGTAGTCGCGCTTCGTGGCGTGCAATGTCGGCGACAGCCGTGGTTTCCCCGACGTCACTTCCGCGGGCGGTGGCGCGAGGTAGCGCGCTTGCGATGCAAGAGGAGGCGGCGGCCCGACCGGCGCCATCCTCGGAGGTGCGCTCGTTGTGGCCGCCTTCGCCGGCGGTGGCGGTGGCGGTGGCGGTGGCGGTGGCGCCAGCGGTGCGACGGGTGGCGGCGGGGGTGGCGGTGATTGGGACGGCGGCGACGGCCTGATCGGCGGTGGCGGTGGCGGCACGATGGGCGGCGGGGGAGCCACGGCCGCTGTGCGGCGGCGGCGGAGGCAAAACGAGCCTGGGCCCGCGGCGCTCGGAGCCTGCCACGGCTGGGCTCCCGAGGTACATGAGTCGGAATTCCCGCAGGCGCCCAACCAGCTCTTGTTGGCGATGTGTCAGCTCGGACACAACGCCGGAAAGCTCGGTGACGAGGGCTCCTGCCGAAGGGTCATTCATGGCTCGCACCAGCAGCCTACCCTGCTCCTGCTGGGATTAACCACTGAGTGCGCTGCTATTCTTACGCGGTGCGCCAACTGGTGATGCGTGACGCCGAAGCGCAGTTGCGGCTGCAGGCGAGCATTTCCGGGCTGGCCGTCAAGGCTCCGAGCGTCTCGGTCCGGAGACTGTTCACGGTGGGCCAGCGGAGGGTCTTCATCGGTCTGCTGGTGGCCATCGTCGTGGGCCTGCTGATCTCGGCCGTTGACACGGTGACCGTCCTGGTCGCGATCGTCACCGTCGCCTACGCCGTTTGTGTGGCCTACCGCGTGTACCTGTTCGTCCGGTCGACCGGTACCGACGTCGCCGAGGCCGTGTCCGACGACGAGGCCCGAGCCGTCCCTGACGAGGAGCTCCCCACCTACACCGTCATGATCCCGGCCTACCGAGAGCCCGAGGTGATCAACCACCTGGTGGCCAGCATCGCCCGCTTGGAGTACCCGGTGAACCGCCTCCAGGTGCTCCTTCTCGTCGAAGCCGATGACGACGAGACCATCGACGCGGTGTGCGACGAGGATCCGGGGCCTCAGTTCAACTTGGTGCTCGTCCCGCCGGCTGAGCCGCGGACCAAACCCAAGGCCCTCAACTTCGGTCTTTCGTTGGCGCAGGGCGAGTTGGTCGCCGTCTTTGATGCTGAGGACGAACCCGACCCGCTCCAGCTGCGCCGGGCCGCGGTAGCGCTGCGCAGGTTGGGACCTGACATCGGGTGCGTCCAGGCCAAGTTGTCGTACAACAATCCTGACCAAAACCTCATCACGCGGTGGTTCACGGTCGAGTACGCCATGTGGTTCTCGTTCTTCCTCCCGGGACTGGCCTCGATGCGGGCACCGATTCCGCTCGGCGGGACGTCGAATCACTTTCGACGCGACGTCCTGCGTTCCCTCGGGGGATGGGACCCCTTCAATGTCACCGAGGATGCCGATCTCGGCATCCGGATGTTCCGCGAGGGCTATACGGTCCGGGTCTTGGACTCCGTCACGTTGGAGGAGGCGAACAGCGACTTCGTGAACTGGGTGAAGCAACGGTCGCGCTGGTACAAGGGCTATCTGCAGACCTTCTTCGTGAATTTCCGCAACCCTGCTGAGCTTCGTCGCGAGATGGGTTGGAAGGGCTTGCTCCATTTCACGATCTTTGTCGGCGGGACCCCCATTCTCGCCATGCTCAATCCCGTGTTCTGGGTCATGACTGCGCTGTGGTTCATTGCACATCCGGTGTTCATACTTCGGATCTTCCCCGCACCCGTTTATTACCTGGGCCTCGCCAGTTGGGTGTTCGGGAACTTCATCCTCGTATATCTCACGCTTTTGAGCTGTCGCGCCACGCGACGAGGCGAGTTCCTCTGGGCTGTGTTGTCCGTACCGTTGTATTGGCTGATGATGGCCATGGCCGCCGCCAAGGCACTGTGGCAGTTGGTCGGTACCCCGACGTTCTGGGAGAAGACAGTGCACGGACTCCATCAGCGTCCTGAGACCGAACGGTCCGCTGCCTAGCAACACGGTGGTGTGTGACAGTCGCGTGAACAAGCCGTTCCTTGTCTGCTGTCTTGGGTTCGTTGTAGCGTTCGGCTGAGCACGACAGACGGCATCAACTACGACGGCCCCGATGCATTCGGTAAGCCGATCGAGGTTCCCACAGACGACTGCTCACCTACGTGGTAGCTCGCGCCGATACTCGACCGGTGCTGCTCAAGGGGCTCTGACGGTTTGCCGATCCCTGTCAGGATGGGTCCAGGATCTCCGGGACGGACCAAGCGCAAACTCTTGGGGGTCGTCGTGCTCTGCGTCACTCTTTTCTTCGTTCTGGGCGACGAGGCCTCGGGCACGACGGTGAGCCCTACCGCCGCTACCGCTTCCTCTGGGATCGTGGGCGCGTCGGGCGCTCATCTGACGCTGGACGGGCAGACGTATCGGTTCGTGGGGCTGAACGCGTACGAGATCGCCACGGCATGGGGTACCAACAGTGGCTGTGGTCCCGAGCTCACCAACGGGCAGCTCGACGAACTGTTCGCTTCCCTTCCGTCCAACTCCATGGTGCGCTTCTGGGCCTTTCAAGGGACGATGGCGACCGATGTGTCGACGAGACAGATTGATTGGGCCCCTCTCGACCGGGTGTTCGCCGCGGCCACCACCTACCACCAACGCCTGATCCCGGTGCTGGCGGGACAGAGCGGTAGTTGTGACAACGGTCATTGGGCCGATCCCTCTTGGTACTACGGCGGATTTATGGACGTCTTCAACGGGAATCCCGCTACCACCGACGGGCGGGGATTGACGCCCTTGTCGTACTGGGACTATCTCCAGGCGGTGGTCACCCGGTACCGGAGCTCACCGGCTCTGGGCATGTGGGAGCCGATGTCAGAAGCAGAGGCCTCGACGTGTCCCCCCCAGTTCGAACCGTCGCACTGCAGTGGACATCAGACATGTCCCAACGAGCAGATTGCCGCTAACGCGTTGCGTCACTTCTATGACGTCGTCGGGGGGGAGATCCATGCCCTGGACCCCGATCACCTCGTCGAGGCGGGGCTCATCGGCAATGGGCAGTGCGGAACCGCCGGTCAGGACTACGCGTACGTGGGCTCCAGCCCTGGAATCGACGTGCTCTCTTACCATGACTACAGCGTTGCCAAGACGCCCATTCCCGGAGACCGGTGGAACGGGCTCGCCGTCCGGTTCGCACAGGCCGCCGCCATCGGCAAGCCGGTGGTCGGCGGCGAGGAGGGGATCGACGCGGGTAGAGGATGCCGTTCCGATCGCCGACGCGCTTCGCTGCTCTCCGCCCACATCAAGGGACAGATCGCCAAGGGGAGCAGCGGGGTCCTCCTCTGGAACTGGGTGCCCGGGCTTGACCCGGGTTGCACCTATGACATCGCGCCCCACGACCCGCTACTCAGAGCGATCACCACCCTCCCGATCGACCGGGCTGGGCCGCTGCGGCTCCGCCATCACCCGGCCTTGAACTGAGTCTCCGGGACCCCGTGCCTCGGAGAGATTATGCCTTGGCGAGAGGGAGTTGCGGCCTGACCCTGTCTACAATTGCCTCGTGTCACGGACCGAGGCGGGCAGCACACGTCATCCCCGGGCCCGGACACGTTGTGGTCGCTCCAACGGTCTCGTAACGGTTCACTCGCTCAAGACCAACTAGGCGATCATGGTGCTCAGCGAGCTCGTGATCGAACCACGAGTGGAGGTTGCTCCCGACGTGCCCCGCCGTCGTCGGCACGGGGCTGCGATCTGGCATCGGGCGTCCAGTGAGAGCGGTCTCGTCTTCTCGTTGGCGGCGATGCTGTATCTGGTGTGCGGAGCGGTCCTGGCGTTCCACTACCACTCGTTCTTCGGGGATGCGGTATCTCGCATGGCAAACGGGTTCTACGTCTTCTATTCGCGCGATCCCCATCTCGCCGCCATCGGCTTCGTGTGGAATCCACTGCAGTCGGTGGCCGACTCGGTGCCTCTGCTCCTGTACCACGTGTGGCCGCCGTTGGCGACGCGCGACATGGCGGGAACGATCGTCTCGAGCGTGAGCATGGCGGGAGCGGCGTTCCAGCTCCTCGCGGCCTTCAGAGAGTGGGGCGTGGCGCGCCTTCCCCGTCTCGTCCTCGTCGGCCTCTTCGCCCTCAACCCGATGGTGATCTATTACGGCGCCAACGGGATGAGCGAGGCCCTCTACCTGTTCACGATGGTGGCGGTGTGCCGATACCTGGCTCGATGGCTCAGGAACGACGACTCGCGCTCATTGACCTACGCAGCCGTTGCCCTGGGCTTGTGCTACCTGACCCGCAACGAGGCTGTGGCCCCGGCGGTCACCGCCGGCGCACTGGTCTTCGGCGTGAGCTTCTACCGCAGCGCCGGGTTGAGGCACTCCCGGATCATGAGCGGGCTCACCGACCTCGCCGTGTTCCTGTTCCCGTTCGTCATGGGATTCGTGGGCTGGGCCCTGGTCAGTTACGTGATCACCGGGTCAGCGTTCGATCAGTTCACCTCGGAGTATGGCAACTCGGCCCAGATTGCCGCCGGGGCCGGGGGAGGGCCGGTTCACGTCGGTCCCGCTCTCCGGCTCGAAGCGGAGGGTCTCCTCTATCTGGCCCCATTGCTGGTGGTGATCGGTGTGCTGGCGTCGATCGCGGCGGTTCGTCGGCGGGACCTGCTGGTGTTGGTGCCGGTCACCGTCGTCGCCAGCGCTTTGGCATTCGACCTCGTCGCATACGTGAGCGGAGGCATCATTTGGTCGTACCGCTACCTCATCGCCACGCTACCGCTGGAGGTCCTGCTCGTCGGCGTCGTGCTCGCATCCTCGCCGGCGCGGACGCTGAAGGGTGCGATCCGTCCTCGGGAGCTCTCGAACGCCGGTGCGCGTCCTCGAGGCCTTCGAGGATGGGATGTTCGGCGTGTACGGCCCGGGGTTCTCACCGTCGTCATCATCGTGCTGTTCGGCGCGTCGATCGTCACGGCGACAGCAGGCATGTTCAACCCGAGGGTCGGGGTGGAGGAGTCACGAAATCTCGGCTTTGTCGTGCACGGCACCGGATCGAAGGTGGACCGTGGCTACGCCGATGACTTTCAGAGATCCCAGAACATCGCTTCGGCGGTGTCGAGTCTCCGATTGCCCGACGGAGACGTGATCGTCGACAACTCGTCACCCTGTGTCCCGCTCGCCATCGTGCTCTCGCCCAACCCGAAAGTCTTCGTCGTGCCCAACGACCGAGACTTTCAACGGATCCTCGCCGACCCGATCACGTTTCACGCGCACTACATCCTCGTTCCTCCGTCGAACGAAGGCTCGCTTCTCGCTACCACCCGGCAGTACCCAGAGCTCTACGACAGAGGACAGGACACTGCTGGACAGCGATTCGCCACGTTGGCCCGCAGCTTCGCCGGCTCGGGGGGCTGTCCCGCGTTCCGCTTGTACCGCGTGACCGCCGAAACCCCCGTCTCGTAAGCGGATCGGGTCCGGAGCCCGCAAAGAACCGAATACCACGTAACGCGGTCAAGACCCTCCTCATGGTGGTATACCCGCGAGGGGATCAGGAGGACAGGTAATCCGGCCGCGAATTCGAAGTGAACTCTTGGGAACACGTGGAATGAGCCCTTGTGCTGGGTTCATATGCTTGTTGTGATGTTCACGTGCTGGAGGATTGGGTCCGGTCGGACCGAGCGTTCCGGCGACTTTGGACCCTGAGTACAAGGAAGCCGTGCCCGTCCGGATGATGCCAGGAGTCGCCTCGACGACCGGAGCAGATCCCGGACGATCCAGTTCGTGACGACCGTCCAGCGCGCGCCGGAGGTTGTGCTGGTCCGTGAGTGTCGAGAGATCAGGGCCGATGCCGGTCAGGCTGCGTGAACGCTGTTCGGGGGGATGCGAAATCGATGAGCTCGACTGACGACCCCACCCCGAAACGGCCCCTTGCCGTTCCCGCACCGCCCTCGGGTGACCCTTCGGCTCCCGGCTCTGAGCAACCAATCCCACCCGTGTACGAGTGGCAGGCACCTCCGTGGCAGACGCCGCCGCCACCTCCACCTCCGGGATTCGCGGGCCAGGCGTCGCCACCCACCCTGCCCCCATTCGCGCCGCCACCGCCACCGCCGCCCCCTCCACCTCCGGGATTCGCGGGCCACGCGTCGCCACCCACGCTTCCCGCGTTCAGACCACCTCCGCCACCGGCGACCGCACCGGGCGCTCCTTCCACCGTGTCGAATGGGTGGAGCCCCGACATCCGGATCCCACATGAAGCCGTTCCCGGACACGTCCCGATGCCGGTCTCTCCATCGCCCTCTTCGAACGGGTGGGCGCCCGACCCCGCGTTCACCCTGGTCCCCTCCCAGGCGCCGAACGCAGTGCCGTCGGCTCCGCTTGGCGGGCTCGAAGCGCCGAACCCGGCGCCACTCCCGACGGTGCAGTGGGCGCCGACCGAGCTCGCCCCGTTGCCGGCACGGCCGGCGCCCCGGTCCGCCGCTCTTGCGGACGCGTCACCGGCTGTCGCGTCACCGACACCGAGCACCCCGGGGGCGCGCCCAAGCAGGCGATGATGAAGACAACCGACGTCTCGGCCTGGTTCGGTGAACAGAAGGTCCTCGATCGTGTGTCGCTCACCATGGAGCCGGGCAAGGTGACGGCGCTCATCGGGCCGTCCGGATGTGGCAAATCCACGTTCCTTCGCATCCTGAACCGGATGCACGAGCTCGTACCGAGCGCAGCGATGTCAGGTTCGGTCGAACTCGATGAGGTCAACATCTACGGGCCCTCGCAGAAGATCACCGACACTCGGCTCAAAGTCGGGATGGTCTTCCAGCGGCCCAATCCGTTCCCGTCGATGACCATCGCACAGAACGTCCTGTCCGGCCTCCGGCTGTCCGGTCTCAAGATCGCCAATCGCGATGCCCTGGTGCAGGAGTGCCTTGAACGAGCCGGCCTCTGGCGTGAGACCAGGAATCGGCTCAACGACGGGGGTATGTCGCTTTCTGGTGGGCAACAGCAGCGACTGTGCATCGCGCGGGCACTGGCAGTCAGGCCCAGAGTCCTGCTTATGGACGAGCCTTGCTCGGCGCTCGACCCGATCTCGACCAGTGTCATCGAGGAAACGATCAGAGAGCTGTGCCAGGAAGTCACGATCGTCATCGTCACGCACAACATGCAGCAGGCCCAACGGGTCTCGCACAATTGCCGCGCTGTTCCTGCTCGACGGCGAAGGCGAACCAGGTCACATCGTCGAAGCCGGTCCCACCAAGCGGGTGTTCAACGATCCTCACGATCCGCGCACTGCCGACTACGTCCACGGACGCTTCGGATGACCCGATGACCCAGGTCGTCCGGTTCGAGGCGCCCCGTGCGCCTGCGTGGCGCGCTGGGCCGAGCCGGGCTCGGCTCGCGGCCCAGACTCGGTGGAACGAAGCATCGCCCCGGACTCGGACCACGGTTCAGATGGTCGTCCTTCTCGGGGTCGTGCTGCTTGCGTACAACTACTCGCTCTCGACCCTGATCCAAAACGCCGGGCTCGAGACACCCTTGGCGTATGTGAGCCTCGTGCCGGCGATCGCCCTGGCCCTGGCCGCACTGCGCGCCCGGCCTCTGCGCCCGGAACCGCCCATCTACGACCGCCAGGTGGACTACATCGTCGGCCTGCCTCTGGTCATCGGTGCCTTGGCGGTGAACCTTCTGCTACCCAGCAGATTGTCGACGATGTTCTGGGTGTGGCGGATCGACCTCTTGACTCTTCCGTTCTTCGTTGCGGGTGCGGTCGCCATCATCTTCGGCGTCCGAGTGCTGTGGCGCCAGAAGTTGGCGATCGGCTACCTGTTCCTCGGATGGCCCTACCCGTACTCATCGGTCCTCTTGAAGGTGCTCGACGCCTTCACGGCCGCGACGTTGGCTGCCATTCGAGGGATCATCATGGTCGTCCCCGTGGCAAAGTCGGTGGCGTCGCCCGACGGCACGTTGTTCGTCGTCACGCATCACGGGCAGTCGTTCCCTCTCAGCATCGTCTCGGCGTGCTCGGGCGTGAACAGCGTGGTGGGCTTCTTGCTCATCGGGTCCGCCTTCGGAGCGGTGGTGCGGGGTCCACTGTTGCGAAAGGTCCTGTGGCTCACGGGCGGGATGCTGCTGCTGTGGGCCATCAACCTGGCGCGGGTCACATTCATTTTCTGGGCGGGACAGACCTGGGGCGAGCACGTCGCCATCGGCGTTCTCCACCCCTTTGTCGGCCTCGTGACCTTCAGCATCGGTGTGGCGATCATCATGTTGTGGATCAAGCCCCTCGGCATGCACGTGGGGCTCGAACCGCGTCAACCGGCCGAGCCGGGGCAACCCGCGACTCGGTCGATTCGGGTCAAGACCGGTCTCGCCGTTCCGAGGGTGTACGTCGCTGTCATCATCGTCACGGTGGCCGCAATCGTGCTCGGCATCGCCAACGTGGGATTGAAGTCGTACAACCTCGTGGCTGACGCCTCGGGTCAGCCCCGTCTCGAGGCGTACATCACGGCTCCTGCGGCACCGTCGGGGTGGGAGACGAGCCAGGTGGCGACGTACAGCTGGGCGAAACCGCTCTTCGGGGACACATCGGTCTGGAACCGGTACATGCTGCGTGCAACCGGCGCTAGTGCGCTGCGCACATCGGTCCCCGTTGTCGCCGATGTCATCACGACACCCAATCTGGAGACGTTTTCCGCCTACGGGGTGGAGGCGTGTTACCAGTTCCACGGGTACTCCCTGCAGGATGTGGCCCAGGTCAACGTGGGAGGAGGGATCACCGGTCAGGCCATGTCCTATACCTCTCAGCAGTTCGGTAGCTGGTCGATCGTGTACTGGATCATCCCTGTGAAGCTGGGCGCGGCAACCACCTACCAACGGACCGTCCTCTACGTACAGAACAACGGCCACGGAGTCGTCGTTCCGGCGACGGCGAAGGAAGCGGGGATCCAGAACGTGGCGGGATCGCTGAATGCGTCGGACGCCGAGCTCATCCAGAACCGGGCGTTTCTCGTCGCCTTCGCTCGCCAGTTGATCGGGGTCGAGAGTCGCCACACGACGCACGCGAGGTCAGCCCAGGCGACAGCCGCGGGGACGCCGCGTCCGCTGTCGCACGTGGCCCTCGGCACCACTGATCGTGCCGTCGCACCCTCATCAAATTAGACGGCGTCGTCACGGCGAGTTTCGTCGGCCAATACCTGCGCCGGAGGTAGAATCGGCTGATGTCTACGGTTGAGGAGCGGCCGTTGACCGAGGCGGCAGAGAGCCTCCGCACCATGACATCCCCGGTGGGCAACGGCGATCATTCACCGCCGGCCCCGGAGAACGGCCGGCCGTCCGAGGACTTCGGATTGGCCGCTGCTTTCATTGATCAGCTCATTCGCGACGCGGTCGAAACCCGGAGGCGGCGTGATCCTTCCGCTCCCGACCCTGTTGTCGACTGGCAGTCGTTGTGGGCCCAAAGAAATCCGGCGACGTCAGTCGAAGAGGGGGTCGGTCGGCTGGTGGTCGCGGCCGAGGCCCTCGCCCGAGACATCGCCGAGGGGAGAGCGACACCAGCGGCGCCGATGCCAACTCCGCTTGCGGATCCCCCGGCGACCGAACCGCAGCCCTTCTCGGTCGCCACCCGCGAGGCATCGAAGCAAACGGGCACGGCAGAGGCGCCAGCGTCTCCGCCGGTCACTCTGCCCGCCATCGGACAGCAGAGCGTCTCGGGAACACAGCAGAGCGTCTCGGGAACACCGTCGGTCGCGACCGTTGTCTCGCGGCGGCGGGAGCGACTCGCCACCGCATTCGGCTGGATGCGCAACGTGGGATTGGCCCTCGTGCTCTTTGCGGCATGGCAGCTGTGGGGAACCAGCCTCGCCCAACACCAGTCCCAGGAGGCGTTGAAGCAACAGTTCACGGCACATGTGCACCAGACGGCCCCCACGTCGTCGGGCCCCGTCCTCATCTCTGCCGATACCCGGTTACCCGAACCTCGGGAGGGATCGGTGGTGGCTCGGATCCGGATACCCACCATCGGGGTCGACCAGTACGTGGTCGAAGGAACAGCCGAGAACGACCTGCAAGAAGGACCCGGGCACTACATCGGGACGGCAATGCCGGGCCAAGCGGGCAACGTCGCCATTGCCGGCCACCGGACGACCTACGGGGCGCCGTTCAACGATCTCAACAGCCTCGCGCTCGGGGACGACATCGACCTCACGACCGATGCCGGGGTGACTTTCCACTACATCGTGACCCAAGCGCCCGTCGCCGTCGCCCCGACCGACGTGCAGGTCCTCAATTCCTTTGGTGACAACCGGCTTACGTTGACGACGTGTAATCCGAGGTACTCGGCGTCACAGCGCCTCGTGGTGGTAGCGCTGCTCAAGAGCCCGGTCGCGCCGGGGGAGGCGACGAGTCCCGCCCGAGCTGTTGCGGCGCCGAGCTCGTCGCGTCATCTGGCCTCCGGGGGGTCCGTGGGCTGGAACCTGTCCTATCTCCCGGCTGTGCTCGCCGTCCTCACCTTCATAGCGCTCCTGGGCCTGGCCAATCGTCGGGCCGCGCTCTACTTCGGCCGGCGAGGTAGGTGGCTCATTCTTGTACCGATCTGGCTGGCGTCGATGTACGTCCTGTTCGGCCTGCTCTCGAGCTTCGTGCCCTCGACGTTGTAAGGAGACGGCTGTCGGTTCCCTCCCGCGGTCGGGACTTCCGTGAGACGTTGTCACGCTACGTAGCGAGGGCAATGCGATGGACCGATTGTGTGACGGCAAGGTGACACCGAGGTGATCGGGTCGCGAACGCAGCATGAACTGTTCGCGTTTACCGACCCCCCTTCTTGTGGCGAATCCTGCGGCTCGTTCTGATCAAGATCAATCTGGTCGTGGGGCGGACGTTTCGGCTCCCTATCGTGGTACGAACATCGGCGGTGGGCGGGCACGTGACAGCAAGGGAAACGCGAAATGAACTGTTTGCGTCAACCCGAATCGCTGCTTGTAGTGCGGCTTTGTCTCTGCTCATATACCGAAGGACCCCGCGAGCCAGGCTCCCAGACGGGCAACTCCACTCCGACACAAATCCCAAGGGACCCAACCAAAGGATGGATGTTCATGCGTAAGCCCATGAGACGTGCCCTCACTTTCGGAGCGGCAATGCTCGCAACGGCACTCCCCTTGACCCTCGCCTCAGCGGGATCGGCCAGTGCGGACACGATCAGCAACGGGACGGTGAGCCTGAGCACGAGTGGAACCGTCGCTCCGGGGCCGTACTCGAGCGGTCAGACCATCAGCGTGTCGGTTGGTGCCAACTCGACGATGGACAACGCCAGTCTGGTCGCAGCCGGCTATCCCTTCGGGGCTGTCGCCATCAAGGCGCTGGAATGTGCCGACCCGAACGGCGACCCGGCAAGCCTGCCTACCAAGCCCAGCGAGTGCCAGCCGGACACCGTTGTCTCGATCCCGGGGGCCAACTCCGACGGTAGCTTGTTCATCACGACCTTCCGGGTCTTCGCGCTGCCCGACACCATCCTGCTCGGAGAGCCGGCGAACGGCACCCCGGTGTGCGGAACTCTCCCCAACGCATGTGTCGTCGGCCTCTTCTCGAGCGAGACCGATTTCACCAAGCCCCACATCTTCTCGGCGCCGTTCCTGGTTTCGAGCAACAGCGACGACGGGGGCGAGAGCCCGGGTGGCGGAGGCGGCCAGACCGTCAGCTTCCTTTCGTCCGCGCCGAGCGGTGCGAAAGCCGGAGGCAGTTACACCCCGACGCTCGCCAGTGGTGGTTCTGGTAACCCCGTGGTCCTGAGTATCGCCTCTGGGGGTTGCTCGCTTTCGGGTTCGGCGGTCGACTTCACCGCGGCCGGTCCGTGTGTGATCAACGCGGACCAGGCCGGTAACACGGACTACTTCGCCGCTCCCACCGCCAGCCAGACGGTCAATGTCGGGTTCTTCATCGCGACGCCGTCCCCGCTCCCTGCCGCCACACGAGGGGCGACCTACAACCAGACCATCCACGTCGATGGCGCTCCGTCGCCCATCAAGTTCAAGACGATCGGCAAGCTCCCCAAGGGCCTGAAGCTCAACAAGTCTTCGGGCACCATCTCGGGGATCCCGAAGACCAAGCACGTCAACGCCGGTACGTACCACTTCTCGGTGCAGGTCCAGTCCAAGAAGACCAAGACCCTGGCGAAGCAAACCATTACCCAGGCGTTCACGCTGCAGCTCCTCTAGTCCCGACGTCACACCACGTTCCTCGCACGAGCGGGAAGGTCGAGTCATCGACCTTCCCGCTCGTCGCGTTCGTCGTCTCGGTCGAGGTCACCCGAGCTACGTCAGGGCGGACACGGCGACCCGCGACCTTCTGGGGTCTTCCAGGAGATATGACGCGCTCTGGTATCCGTGTTCGGGGAAACGCGTGTGTGACCGGAAGGTAATCACATCGCGAACTTCACATGAACTCTTCAATCCGGACCTTGACGACGTTCCCCGATGCAACACCAACAACCGCCTCTACTGCCACACCACCCTGTTGTCGTCGAGAGCCCGAGAGTTCGCAGCGAACGATTTCGGAACCGCCGGGTGACAGCAAGGGAAACGCGAAATGAACTGTTTGCGTCAACCGAAATTGCTCCTTGTAGTGGGGCTTTGTCTCTGCTCATATACCCATGGACCGGCGAGAGCGAGACATGAGGGTGCTCGGAACGCTGACCCGACGTAAGGCACAGAGATCCACATGGCCGACCAAAGGATGAAGTCTGCATGCGCAAGGCGATGACACGTGCGGCCACGTACGGAGCGGCTCTGATTGCTCTGTCGATGACGCTGACGTTCGCCCTGGCGGGACCCGCCAGTGCCTCGACGCTCGTCAATGGACCGGTAACGCTCTCGACCATCGGCACCGTCACTTCGGGCACGCCGTATTCCAGCGGTCAGGTGATCAGCATCACGGTGGCCGCTAACACCACGATGGACAATGCCAGTCTCGTCGCGGCCGGCTTCCCGAGTGGGGCGGTCGCCATCAAGGCGTTGGAGTGTGCCGATCTGGACGGCACAACGGCCAACCTCCCGACCAAGCCGATCGAGTGCGATCCCAACACGATCTCCTCGATCACGGGAGCAAACGCCGATGGAAGCTTCAACTTCAGCTCGTACCCGGTATACGCACTTCCCGACAACATCTTGCTCGGTGAGGGTTCGACTGCGACCCCAGTGTGTGGTCTCGCGCCGAACTACTGCGTCATCGGGTTGTTCTCCAACCAGAACGATTTCTCGAAGCCGCTCATCTTCTCAGCCCCGTTCGTGATGGCGGCCAACTCGGACGACGGCGGAGAGGCACCCGGAGACGGGACCGGGACTCCCGGTACCCCGCTGCCCGAAGTCCCGCTGGCCATCTTCCTTCCGTTGGCGGCTGGCGCCGTCGGCGGGGTCACGCTCTTCCTCCGCCGACGAAAGCAACGACCTGCATGACCGTGATCCGACTCCCCTGATACCGACCCAACCCTGTGCAAGACCATCCGAAGACAGAGCAAAAGGAGCAGACCCCCTTATGAGAAATCGTAAGCTTTGGCGAAACCGACTCCTCGGTGCAGCCACGGTGGGCGTGGCGGCGCTGACGGTATCGCTCGCCACGAGCAGTACGGCATTTGCGGGCGTGACGGTGCCCCCGTATCCGACCATCGGCGCCTATCCGACCTGGTACACCGCCAACAACTCGGCGTCGAACATCGTACGCGGTGACGGTTCGGACACCACGTTCCCGATGATGCAGCAGCTCTCGGACGAGTACAACCAGTCGGGTCTGTACGGCTGCACACTGGTGGGATCCGGAGCCCAGCAGAACAACACCTGTGACGAGGTCACGGGTGGGGCGCCGAACTACAGCGACACGACCACGACCGACACGTCGGACAACTTCGACAGCACCGAGGTGCTCCAAGGCCTGAACGACATCGGGTCGGGCAACGGGCAGGGCCAGCTGTGTGGCACCATTCCCACGCCGCAGGCAATCGACTTCGCGCGTTCATCGAAGCCGATCTCGGCCATTTCCGGCTGCGCCATGATCGAAGCCGGCTACGCCAAGGACAGCGTCCCTGCGGTCGATGTCCAGGACATCAACCCGTCGGCGTTCGGCACAGCGACCGGATACGAGGCCTTCGAGTCCTCGGGGCCGCTCTCGAGCTCGGGTGGTGGCAAGATCGGGCCGGTGGCCGCAGGTTGGCTGCCCACTCCATACGGCCACACGGGTGGAGCCACCAACACCGGGACCCCGATCGGGGCCACGGGCAACGACCCGTTCAACTGCAAGGCACAAGGCAGTGGGGGATCGGGCCCGTTCTGTTCGGGTAAGCCTTTCAGCGACGTGGACAACACGCCCATCTCGCCCTCGACCAACGGGGACTCGAGCGTCGCCTACCGCCTCTGGTGTGCGACCGACTCGACCCGGATCACCGACTGGGGCCAGCTCACCAACCTGAGCGGGACCCAGGTGCCAGGTCAAGGAACCGCCATCGGCGTGCCGATCCGCATCCTCGGTGTGAACCCGGGGTCCGGTACGACGGCCACGTTCAACTCGTTCGCGTTCTCCAACGCGAGCTCCCCCCCGGGCAACGGTTGCTCGGCCAAGGCGGACTACAACGAGAACGCGGCGTCCGGACCCAACCCCTTGGTCGGTGACGGAAACAGCTCCTCGAACCACGAAATCGCGCTGGAGAACAACGCGTCGGCCATCGGCGACTTCGCCGCCGCCAACTGGACGAACGACCCGGCCGACCAAGCCGTCGACATCGCCACGGCGCTGTACTTCCAGAGCTACGGCTACTACAACGCCATTCCCAACTCCGGAACGATCACGGTCGAGCCGGGGACGGGCACCATCCCTGCCGGCGTGCCGGGTGCGTACGTGGTGTCGCTGCTGAACGAGAACAACACCACGGGAGGTGTGAGCATCGCCAACGAGCGGGCCAACAACTACCCGACGGCTCGGACTCTGTTCAACATCTGGAACAACAACGCCATCCGGGCCTCCACGGCCGGGTTCCTCAACTGGATCTGCGACACGAACCCGGTGGGGAGCGGCGGTGGTACCAACCTCAAGGGGACGGACAACCTGTACGGTCCGAACTACGACACCGACATCACCCAGACGATCCAGCAGTTCGGCTTCAGTCGGCTGAACGACACCACACCGGAGTTGAACGTCGCCAAGATCACCCCGGCAGACAACCTGGTGACACCGAACGGCTTCTGCAACGCCAACCTGCCGATCGTGTCGACCGGGGGAACAACCGTGACGCTCAACACCAGCAGCGGTTCGCCCTACGCTTCGTCGGGACTCCCGGCATCCATTGCCAACGGGTGGAACGTCAGCTGGCCGGCCAACTCGACCACGGGTACCCCGGCGGGAACGGCCACCGTCCAGTCGACAGTGGGTTCTCCCACGAACACCATCACGCTGTCGGCAGCAGTGCCGGCGACGGTCACGACCATCTACTTCCCGGGCCACCCCCCGGTGATGGCGGTGACCAACCCCAACACGTAAGCCCGTCGGCTTGACGCGGATCACCGTGTCGAGCGTCGGGAGGTAGGACCCGGGCCCGGGGGCAGGCGACCAGTTCGCCGGCCCCCGGGCCTTGGGGCGTCAAAGATCGGATGTCGAGTCCAGTCATAAACTCCACCGACGTGAGGAAGCGACCGCACATGACCATGACCGAGACACGGGGCAAGCGGAGCATGCCGACCGAGGCCAAGGACCTACGGCCGCGGCGTCTGTCCCTGGCGGCACAGGTGGTCGGAGGCGCACTCCTGGTCGCGGGCATCGTCTTGGCCTTTCTGCCCGGCAGCGCGGAGGCCTCGACTCTCGTCGCCGGGCCCGTCACCTTGACCCCGGGTTCGCCTTATCACAGTGGCCAGACCGTCGACATCGCCGTCAGTGCCAACAGCACGTTGAGCGAGTCGAGTCGCGCTCAGGCCGGGTTCCCGAGCGGCGCCGTGGCCATCAAGGTGGTGGAGTGCTCCGACCGGGGTGGACTCCCGGCGAACCTGCCGACGAAGCCCACCCAGTGCGATTACAACACTGTGGACTCGATCCCGGGCGCAAACTCGGACGGGAGCTTCGTCATGAACGGCTACACCATGTACGACCTTCCTGACACCATCGTGTTCGGCGAACCCGCAAACCAGACGCCGGTCTGCGGATCAGGGGACAACCAGTGTGTCCTCGGAATCTTCACCAACCTCAACGACTTCACCAAGCCCCACATCTTCTCGGGTGCGTTCAACGTGACGCCCGACGCCCAAGCGGAGAATGCCATCGTCAACGGGACACCCGCGACTCCCGCCACAGCCTCTGTCACTGCCGGCGCCGGGAATGCGACGGGTGCCGGCACGGCTCCGAGCACGCTGGCGTCGACAGGCACGAATCCGGGGCTGCCATGGCTGATCGGAGGTGGAGTGGTCCTCCTCGTCGTCGGAACCCTCGGCCGCCAACGGCTCTCGAAGTCGCGAAGACTCGCAGAAGCCGGCCCCGCTCGCAGCGACGGAGCCCGGTAGCAGCATCGTGACACCGGGACTGAGGGGGGCCGGGATGCTCAGGGCAAGGCTCTCCCCGTCAGGCGGGGGAGCGGAGGCCGCGAGGACATCCGTCAGGAGGCGAGCGATATTCGTCGCGCAGCTCGGGGGCGTGGGTCTGCTCATTCTGGGTGGTTTGGGTGTGCTCCTCTCGAGTCGAGCGCAGGCGGCGTCGCTCGTGAGCGGCCCGGTCACGATCAGCACGATCGGCACGGTCACGGCGGGGACACCGTTCTCCAGTGGGCAGGTCATCAGCATCGCGGTGGGGGCCAACACCACGATGGACAGCACCAGCCTGGCCAACGCGGGGTTCCCCAGCGGCGCCGTCGCCATCAAGGCGCTGGAATGCGCCGATCCCGGCGGCCTCGTCGCCAACCTCCCGACCAAGCCGAGCGAGTGCGACCCCAACACCATCAGCTCGATCCCCGGGGCCAATGCCGACGGCAGCATGAGCTTCCCCGGCTACCCGGTGTACGCGCTCCCGAACGCCAACACGTTCGGCGAGTCGTCGACGAGCACACCGGCGTGTGACAACGGGGATGCCTGTGTGATCGGGCTGTTCTCCAACTACACGGATTTCTCGAAACCCGTGATCTTCTCGGCGCCGTTCTATGTCGCCCCCAATTCGGACGATGCCGGTGAGAACCCTGGGGACGGCTCGCCGTTGGCCGCCACATCCGTCTCCCCCACGAACTCGACAGTGGTGGCGAGCCCGGCGGCGGCCACCGCCGATGGCGTCGACAGCTCCAAGGTCACGGTCACGCTGAAGGACACGAACGGCGTTCCCGTGGCCGGCGGCAAGCAGGTCACGCTGTCCCAGGGATCGGGCCACTCGGCGATTGCGGTAGCCGGTGTGGCGACCGCGACCACGACAACCGATGCGACCACCGGGATCGCCAGCTTTACGGTCACCGACACGACGCCCGAGGCGGTCACCTACTCCGCCACTGACACCACCGACGGCGTGCCGCTGAGCACGACGCAGACAGTCACCTTCGGTGCACCTGTGGTCACGCCGGCGAACTCCACCATCACGGCGTCCCCAACGGCGGTTGCCAGCGGCGGGACGTCGACGATCACCGTCACGTTGGGGGACCAGGCGCAGTCAGCGCAACCCGTGGCGGGCAAGGCCGTGTCGCTGTCCGATGGCAGCGGCCACGCCACCATCACCGCCGTGTCGTCGACGTCCGATGCACAGGGCCAGGCGACGTTCACCGTCACCGATACCACGAACGAGGTGGCGACGTTCATGGCGGACGACACGACCGACGGGATCGCACTGACGGGGCAGAGTGCCAGCGTCACCTTCGGCACCCTCACGGTGTCGGCTTCGGCGTCGACGGTCTCGGCGTCGTCGGCCGAGGTGTCATCGGTGCCCTCGGGTGGCATTCTTCCGACAGGGACCATCACCGTCACCCTCCTGGCAGCCGACGGATCGAGTGCGGTGGTGGGCAAGACGGTCACATTGTCGAGCTCCTCGACAACCGCGGTGATCACCCCCACCTCCGCGTCGGGTGGCACCAACACCATGGGCCAGGCCACGTTCGAGGTGGCCGACGGAACCGCCGAGGTGGTGACGTTTACGGCGACCGATACCACCGACGGAATTCCGCTGACGAGTACCGCCACGGTCACGTTCGCACTGCCCATCGCGTCGGCGTCCGCGTCGACGATCACCGTGTCGACGCCCACCGCCCCGGCCGACGGGGTGAGCGGCGTCACGCTCTCTGTCACGATCACGGACCAATTCGGACAGGCACTGGGAGGCAAGGTCGTCACCGTCGCCGGCTCGCCCGCGACGTCGGTACGGGTGGCGCCCGTGACGGTGTCGAGCGGTCTTCCCGCCGGAACGACGGATCCGACCGGTCACGCAGCCTTCCTCGCCTATGACACGGCGGCGGAGACGGTCACGTTCACGGCCACCGACACCACCGACAACGTCGTCGTGCAGAAGACCGTGGCGGTGACCTATGTCGCCAGCGTGCCCCAGGTCAACGAGTCGACGCTTGCCGCCAGCCCGAGCACCGTACCCGCCGATGGGACAACGGCATCGACGGTGACAGTGACATTGGCCGACCACAACAGCAATCCGGTGTCGGGCAAGGCGATCACGTTGACGGCCGAGAGCGGGGGATCGGTGATCACCCCCATCTCGCCCACGACGAATGCGCAAGGTCAGGCGACGTTCAAAGTGACCGACAGCACGAATGAGGTCGTCTTCTACACGGCGACCGACACGACTGACATCTTGCCGCTGGCCGGCCAGGGTGTCACGGTCACCTTCGGCACGCCTCCACCCGTCCTCCCGTCGATGGCCGACTCCACCATCGTGGCCGAGCCTGCGCAGGTGCCGGCGGACGGGTCGACCGCCGCGACGGTGACGGTCGTGCTCGCCGACGCGAATGGCGACGCCGTGTCGGGCAAGACCGTCGCCCTCAACCCCGGCAGTGGGGGCTCTACGGTGACAACGGTCACCGGCCAGACCGATGACAACGGCGAGGCCACATTCACCGTCACGGACAAGACGGCCGAAAAGGTGACGTACACCGCCACTGACGTCACCGACAACGCGCCCATCACCGGGCCCACGGTCACGGTCACCTTCACCGCGTCGACGACTTCGGGTTCGACCTCGACGACGACCACGACACCGTCGACGACGACCTCGACCACGGCGCCCCCGAACGCGACCACGGCCACATCCTCGGCCACGACGACCCCGACGCCGGCTGCGGCCGACACGGGCTCGACCGACACGGGCTCGACCGACACATCGGGCACTGCCGGGACGACCGGGAACACGGGGAGCGCTTCGTCGTCGAGCGGCACCCTGGCCTCGACCGGGATTCCCGGTCAGTGGCCCTGGATCATCGGCCTGGGGATGCTCCTGTGCGCGGGGGGCGAGGTGGGACGTCGGTCGCTGCGGTCCCGGGAGGCCAGGTGACACTCCTCGAGGACCGGGTGGCCGCCCCCATCGTCGAGGAGGAGCGCGTCACGATCATCGCGGGCCGTACGTCCGCCGACCGGGCGTTTCGGGGGTTGCTGGCGTGCAGCGCGGCCACGGTGTTCATCCTGTTGGTGTCCATCATGGTGTTCCTCTTCTTCCACGGCTGGTGGGCCCTTTCGCATTTCAAACTCAGCTTCTTCACGGGGACGGTGTGGTCCGCGCCGGCCGAGCCGGGCGTGCTCGGGCTCCTTGTCGGCTCGGTGGAGATCGCCCTCGTGGCGGTGGCCGTCGCCCTTCCGGTTGCCCTCACGACAGCCCTCATGATCAACGAGTTCGCTCCGCATCGTCTCAGGCACTGGCTCACGGGGCTGATCGACCTCCTGGCAACTGTGCCGAGCATCGTGTACGGGTTCTGGGGCCTCGAGGCATTCACGACTTTCGCCCGGGGACCGGCAAAGTGGCTCGGCACGTACTTCGATTTCATCCCGATCTTCCGCACCAACGAGCCGGGCAACTATGAGGACTCGATCTTCATCTGCGGCCTCATCGTGGCGATCATGATCACCCCGGTGATCACGGCGCTGAGTCGAGAGGTGATGTCGCAGACGCCGCGCGACGCCTGTGAGGCCGCCTTGGCCCTGGGCGGGACCCGATGGGGAATGATCACCGATGTCGTGTTGCCCTTCTCGCGCAGCGGGATCGTCGGGGGCACACTGCTCGGGCTGAGCCGTGCTTTGGGCGAGACGATCGTCGTGGCCCTCGTGCTGTCGGCCAGCAACCGGGCGAGTCTGGCGATTCTGGGCCCAGGCGGATCGGGGTCCATCGCCCGGCAGATCGCCCTGTTCTTCACCACTTCGAACGCGCAAGGCCGGAGTGAGCTCACCCTGGCCGGGCTCACGCTGTTCGCTACCACCTTGGTGTTCAGCCTGGGCGGCCGCTACGTCGCTCGCGGAGGCGGAGGGGCTCAACGGTGATCCCGACGACGACGGGCCGTGCCACGGTCCCTGCGCCCAACGCCCCCCGGAGCGCGCTTATCGAAGCAGTCGGTTGCGCCCTGGCCGGGCTGGCCGCGGTGTGGCTGGTGTTTACCGTGGCCGGGCTGTGGGCACCGCTCGGTCTCTTCATCTGCTCGTTCATCGTCTCCGCCACGCTCTACGCCTTGATCTCCTTTCGTCGCCACGGGCTCTTGGTCATGAAGGACAGGTTGGCCACGCTCGTCGTGTGGACGGGATCCCTCACGGCACTCGGGGCCTTGGTGGCGGTCATCGGGTTCGTGGTGGTCAAAGGCGCGCCGGTGGTCTTCGCCGACTTTCCCCATTTCCTCACGGCGGACTTCTCCCAGGCGGGAGGGAATGCGCCGGTAACGGCGGTGGGCGCGGGAGCCGCCATCGTGGGAACGATCGAACAAGTCGCCATCGCCACAATGCTCACGGTTCCCTTGGGCATCTTGACCGCCACGTACCTCGTCGAGTCGAGCAGCGTCCTGGCCCGTATCGTCCGCAATGTCGTCGACGCGATGACCGGTACCCCTTCGATCATCGCCGGGCTGTTCCTATACCTGATCTGGGTCGCCCCGATGAAGACGTCGCCTTACGCCAAATCCGGCCTGATCGCGGGGTTGGCCCTGAGTGTGCTCATGCTGCCGCTCGTCACGAGGGCCGCGCTCGAGGTGATCCGCATCGTGCCGGGATCGCTGCGAGAGGCGGCGCTGGCTCTGGGATCGCCGCAGTGGAAGGTGGTGATTCGGGTCGTCCTTCCGACAGCGCGAGTAGGCCTCATCACGGCCGCCATCCTGGGCGTGGCCCGAACGGCAGGAGAGACGGCCGAAGTCCTGTTCACCGCCGGGGGGAACGATCATTACAACTGGAACCCGGTAAAGGGCTATCAAGACGACCTTCCGTTGCGGATCTACAACTTGATCTTCCAACCCTCGGTCAACGCCATCCGCGAAGCGTGGGGGGTGGCCTTCGTGCTGGTGTTCGTCGTGCTCAGCCTGTTTACTATCGCCCGTGTCGTGGGGGCACTCGGAGCGGGGCGCGCGTCCCGAGGAACGCGGCGACGATCGCGGCGTAAGCGTCGGGACTCTGTCTCCGACATCGAGGAGCGGGACTATGTGGCCGCCTCGCAGGCCGCGCAATTCTCATGACGACAAAGGAGCAACCTCGATGACGTCCCCCCACACTTCCTGGAGGCGAGGGATGAAGACATCACGTGTCTCGAGACTGGCCCATGCCTCGGTGGTGGGTGCAGCCGTGCTGGCCGCCACGCTGATGGCGAGCACCGCGCCGGCCGGCGCATCGACGCTGCTGAACGGCAACGGCTCGTCGTTCGCCGCGCCCGCGGTCCAGCAATGGGAGGCAGATGTCGGTCACCCCCCGTATTCGTTGCAGGTGAACTACACCTCGAGCAACTCGGGTCAAGGGCGCTATGAGTTCACCAACGAGACCGTCGACTTTGCTGTCAGTGACACCGGGTACGTCAATGCCAGCGTGGGCACGACCCCTCCGTCGTTCCCGTTCGAGTTCATCCCCATCACAGCCGCGGGTGTGGCGTTCATGTACAACATTCCCGGGCTCACCCAGACGCTCCAGCTGACGAGCTACACCGCATGCCTGTTGCTCACTGGCCAGATCACCAATTGGGACGACCCCGCCTTCAAGCTGAACGGTGCCAACGCCGGGGTGACGCTCCCGAACCTGGCGGTGAAGCCCGTGACCGAGAGCGACCCGGCCGGGACGAACTACGTGCTCGAGGAGTACTGCATCGACGAGCAGCCGGCGGTGTGGGCGCAGTATGCGAAGAACGAGGCCGGTACCCCTCCTCCGAGCGGCGTCGCCATCTCGGCCACGACCCCGGGCTCGAACTGGGAGGCACCCGGAAACGGCTACGACGAGGGGAGCACCGCGGCGGTCGCGTCGAACGTGGCCAACACCGCAGGCTCGATCGGTCCTGTCCAAGAGAACTACGCCATCGACTCCGGGTTCACGGGAAAGAACCCCAGTCAGGCCGTGGCGGCCGTGCAGAATGCCAGCGGGAAGTTCACGCTCCCCAGTCCCGTCGACGTGGCCTCCGCTCTGGCATACGCGACCCAGCTCCCCAACGGCACGCACCAGCTGAACTTCAACGGGCTCGGTCCGAACGTCTACAACCCGTCGACCTATAGCTACCTCCTGACACCGACGAAAGGATGGGTGGCGTCGAAGGGCGCGGTCATGAGCGCTTTTGTCAACTACGTGTTGACCTTGGGTCAGGAAAAAGCACCCAGCATGAACTTCGCCAGCCTCGGCCTTTCGCTCGAGCGCTATGGGATCGACCAGGTCATCAACAATGTCCCGGGCGCGGTCTCCCCTACGGCGGCCGAGGACCAGGCGTACGCGTGCGGCGACCTGACTCCGACCGAGGTCCAGGCGGGCCAGACCACACCGACCTGCGGGGTCACCAACGGCGTCGCACCGCCGGCCCCGCCCGGTGCGGCTGCGACAGCCCTCACGAATGGAACGACGGGCACGACGGCGAAGACCGGCACGACGGCGAAGACCGGCACCACGAAGGCCGCCACGGCGAAGACCGGCACCGCGGCGGTAGGCGCGAGCGTCGGCACCCCCGGGGCCGGAGCCGCCACGGGCGCTGACCCCTCGGTGGCGATCACCGGCGTGAATCCGTCGATGGCCACGACCGGCTCCAACCCGGTGCCGGCCGTCGTGCTGGGCGTGGTCCTGTTCGTCGTGGGATGGGCGGTCCGCCGCCGCCTGTTGTTGGATCGTCGAACCCGGAGCATCGAGTGAGGCGGTCCCGCCGACGGGGCATCCGGACCGGCGCCGCGATGGGCGCGATTTCTGCCTTGGCCCTAGTGGGGGTGACGGGTGGATTCGGGGCGCCGCGCGCCTCGGCGGATACCGACCCCACGGCCCTCGTGGGCGAGGGGGGATCGTTCCTCTCGCCCGTGACCAACCTGCTTCTCAACGCCGACTCCGGTTTGGCTCCATTGAACCCGCAGTTCTCGGACTCGAACCTCGACGGTGCCATCGCCGACTTCGACGGTTCGACGACGGGCCAATTCAATGCCGACTTCGTCGTGTCGGAACGCCCGCTCACGAGCGCGGAAGCCCAGGCGGCGACCACCAACGGCCGGTCCTTCGCGTACGTGCCCTTCGCCGCCACACCCGTCGCGATCGCGACGTTCGCCGTGTGCAGCCCAACCGACATCGCCGAGGACACCCTGAGCGCCTCCACGTTCTGCCGAAACATGCCTCTCACGCCCACGTTGGTGGGTGAGCTCTTCCTCTCGGCCCTGACGAGCCCGAACGTCCAGCCCAACACCAACCTTCCCATGGCGCTGAGCAACTGGAACGACACCCGGTTGACCCAGTCCAGTGGACTGCCCGTCCCCGATCCCGCCGGCATCGTGGCGGCATCGAATCTGTTGCCATCGGCGGAAAACTCCTCGTTGATGTCGTTGATCGACAGTGATCCCACGGCGAAGGAGCTCTTGGACAACGCGTTGGCCAATCCGGCCAACTCTGTCAGCGCCACGTCGGACACACCCAACGAGATCTGGCCCTTCCACGGCGTGCATGCCTACGTGGGGGGCGACCAAGGGCTCCTCGAGAAGGAGCTGACGGTGGACGCGACCACCAACGCTCCCGCCACGGTCGCCAACTGGGGTGCATTGGGAACCGACGACGGTGGTGGGCACGACATCTTCCCCGTGTCAGCGGTCTGGACCGGATCACCCCTCGGCACGCCGTGGAACGTGCCCACGTCGAACGTCCAGAATGCTCAAGGCTCGTTCGTCGGCCCCACGCTGGCCGCCGCTACCGCCGCGGAAGGGGGGACCGGCATCACCCTCGACCCGAGCACGAACCTGGTGACGTTCCACCCCGACCCGTCCGATGCTGCGGCATACAACAACTACCTCATGGTCGAGAGCTACCTGGTCGTTCCGACCACCGGCCTGGACGCGGCCAAAGCGATCAAGCTGGCGCAGTTCATCCGCTTCGTGCTCGGTCCCACGGGACAGGCCAACATCAAGGTGCTCGGCGCCGCTCCGGCGACGCCGGCCGAGGTGACGGCGGGCCTCACGGTTGCATCCGAGCTCGACGCCGAGGCGTCGGTGAGCTCGACCACCCCGAGCTCGACCACCTCGACGACAACTCCCGGCTCGACGACCGGAACGACCATCCCGGGCTCGACCACTGGGACGACGACGCCTCAGGGTTCCTTGACCGCCGACTCGCCCGATGCGAGTGCCGACCAAGGTTCGTCGGAGCTCGCTTCCACCGGTGACGATCCAGTTCCGCTGGTCGTCCTGGGCGTTGCACTGGCTGGCGTTTCGACGCTGTGTCGTCGCCGCTTACGGCGACGGTCGGCGCGGCCCTAGGCCTCGCTGGTCCGACGACCTCGTCAGACGCTCAGCCGGCAAGTACCTGCTCGCGCAGGATGTCGGCGTGCCCGCAGTGTTGGGCCAGCTCTCGCAGAACTTGCAGATATACCCAGCGAAGCGTGCGCGGCCCGGCGCGGTGGCCGGTCACGACGGAATCCAGAGGCAGGTCTGCAACCGCGGTGCGGGCCGTCGCGCAGGCTTCCCGATGGGCTGCTGTGACCGAGGCGACGGTGTCGTCGTCGGTGAGCCGGAAGGACTCCTCCGGGCTCTGTACAAGGCCGAGCTCCCAACGGGGTTTGCCACCGACGCACTCCTCGAACCACACCCGTTGCATCCACGTGACGTGCTTGAGCAGTCCGAGCAACGTCGTCGCGGAGGAGACGAGATGCCGACGGGCTTGCTCCTCGGTGAGGCAGTCGAGGGTCACTTCGAGGGCGCTGCGGTACTCGTCGACGAACGCGTCGAACTGGATGCGTTCGTCGTCCAGCAGCACATCGAACGAACCCACCAGTGTCTCCCTTTAGGCCGCAGGTCGACGGGCACAGCAGCGTGGTGCGAGCAGCGTCCCCCGCCGGCATTGACAATTCTGACCCCATGACTTTTACAGCACAAGTCGGCGCAGGGTGATAGGTCTGCAGCCCAACATAGAAGCATGGTGCGTTTGGGCAACCGCTGCTTCTTGGTGTCGCCACGATCAGCGACTGGATCTTGTCCCCTCCAGCGACCGGGTCAGTTCGACGGGGAGCGACGGCGCGGAGCCCTGACTCTGGCTCGGAGCATGCGTCGGCGACCGATTCCCACCGCGCCCATGAGCGCGAGGCCGACCAGACCGACGAGGACGAAGGGTTCGACTCCGCCCGTGGATGTTGTGTTCGTGAGTGCCGGCGCATCGAGGACGGCCGGAGCGTCCGACGTCAGCGCCGAGTCCGGTGTGGCCGCAGGAGCGGATGAGACGGTGACGTCAGACGCAGCATTGCTGTCGACCGACTCTGTGGTCGTTGGACCGGACTGCTGAACGGAGGAGCTCCGGGATAGAGAAATCCACCACCAGGAGCGATGCCACCAATGGTGCCACGGTCTGCCAGTCGTGGTCGTCCCACCGTGGCCGTGACCCGTCGTGTCACCGCCACCGCCACCGCCACCGCCACCGCCACCGCCACCGCCACCGCCACCGCCACCGCCACCACCGCCACCGCCACCGCCACCGCCACCGCCACCGCCACCACCGCCTGCCCCTGTGGGCGAGTGGCCCCATGCCGCCGAGTGCGTGGCGTCTCCCCCGAAGGCGGCCGCCACTCCGGACGTTGCGAGCGAGAAGATGTCGGTCGTGCCATCGTCGACGATGCACGTCGCCACGCCATCGGCGTCGGTCATCGCCACGCAAAGACCGCTGCCGGCGGCAGAGAACCACACCGGTTCGTCGGCGAGGGGGGCTCCTTGACTGCTCAGGGTGGCACTCAACGCATAGGTCGATCCTGAATCGACCTGGGACGGGTCGGCAACCACGAGCGAACTCGGGACCTGACCGACGCCCGCCACAGTGGCCGTCGAACTCGAGTCGAATCTGGGACTCCCGGAATAGGTGGCGCTCACGAGGTGCTGTCCGTCCGAGAGATACAGGGCCATAACGGCGTCGCCCCACGAATTCACGGGTACCGGGTCGCCGGCCGGCCAACCATCCACGACGAACTGCACCGTGCCGCCGTCAGGGACGGGGGAGACGTTGGCCGTCAGCGTCTGGTCAGGGAGCCCCGCCTCTGGAGTCACCGCCACCGTTGTGGACGTCGGCGTAAGCGGCGTGGTGACAGGCGACGTGGTGACAGGCGGCGTCGTCACCGGCGGCGTGGTGACGGGAGGCGTGGTGACGGGAGGCGTGGTGACGGGAGGCGTGGTGACGGGAGGCGTGGTGACGGGAGGCGTGGTGACGGGAGGCGTGGTGACAGGCGGCGTGGTGACAGGCGGCGTGGTGACAGGCGGCGTGGTGACAGGCGGCGTGGTGACAGGCGGCGTGGTGACGGGAGGCGTGGTGACGGGAGGCGTGGTGACGGGAGGCGTGGTGACGGGTGGTGTCGTGGCCGGCGGGCTGGACGACCCGCCAAAGTCGACCGTGAACGCCGCCTCGGACTGCGGGAATTGGGTGATGTCCGAATCGATGCCACCGGACCCGCCGTCGTAGCTGAAATATGCCTGAAGGGCGAAGTTGTTCGAAGGGTCATTGACCAGGTTCGCCACACCGTTGATGTAGGACGGGTCGTCGGAGCCGTTGAGGCCCCACTCCGGGATGGCAACCGGAAGGCCCTGGGTCTGGGCGAAGGCGATCGCGGCTTGGATGTTCGAGGCGTAACCGGACCAGTCGTATTGGTCGATGCCGACGTAGTTGACATACCCCGACCCGGGCCAGGTGTCGGTCCAGGTGCGACCGGATGCTTCGTTGCCGGTCCCACCGTTCGGGTTCCACATGAACCTGAAAGCCTGGCCTGGCACGTTTCGCATGCTGGTGACGACGTTCTGAAATGCCGCGATGTATTGAGCTGCCGTGAGGCTCGATTGATTCCAGTCAGGGAACCAGCCGTCGACGTCTTGGTTCTGCTCCCACATGATGCGGATGATGGCGTCGCTCTGTCCGGCGGCCACGAGCGACTGGCCGATGCTCATGGCCTGCGATGAGGTGAGGTCCCCGACCCCGAGCATGAGCGTCATCGACGTCGAAGGCGGGTCGGAGTAGCTGCAGTAGCACGACCCGTCCGCGTACGCGGTCAAGACCGTCGGCGTTATACCCAGGGACTTTCCGAGCGCCAAGACAGCAGAAGGCGATTGGGAGTTCACGAACAAGCCGGCAGGAACCGATGAGGCTCCGCTCCCGGAGAATTCGGGGGTCGTCGTATCGATGATCGTGGCCGTCACGGCCATCCCGAGCACCAGAACCGCCGCACCCAACCAGGCACGGCGCCGCCACATCGCGGCAGGAGAGCGTCTTCCCCGAGTATCCATCATGGTAGGAGAGCGCGGGCGCCCGTTCTCAGATACGTCGTTGAACCTCGGAGCTGGTTCGTCCAAGGGCGGAACGACCCCGAATCCTGACTGTCGTGGGCCGTGGGCCGTCTCGGTTGCACCGTCCCTGGTGCCGACCGCGCCTCGATCCCGCCGAGAGAAGGGCCCGAAGACGGCCCCGTCGAGCATGTCGCCGATGTGTCCATCCGCTACTCGCTCCTCTGGAGACCTATTTCACATCAACACGATCAGTTTAATGAAAATGGGGCTCGGGATCCACTCGAATGAGAACGACATGGTCGGCCCGTCCTGGTTGGAGGTGGCCCCACGACTTCAGAAAACTGTTACGAACAATGGAGATTCCATCCAGCAGTGTGGAGCATACGGAGCACTGGTGAACGCTGCGTGACGAGGGAGCAAACGCTCGGGCAACTTCCGATGAATCGTTCGGGTCCGGATGATGACAGGGCTCTGGCGCTCCCTCGTCCGCTCATTCACCAGTCACGACTGGACGGTCGGGCGCCTCGGACCCTGGACAATCTCACGCTTTGTCGTGGTAAATTTGAGTACTAGCGACTCATTTCACGTCCGACGCGTGCCCATTTCCCCGGAGGCCACGGTGCCTATCCCAGCTTTCGGATCAAGCCCCGGCAACGGAGCCAAGTCCAATTTCGCCAGTCCGACCACCCCTCTTGCCCTCGACGACGAAGGATTCGAGACCATCGGGCAAACGGTTGAGCATGCGGCAGGGGCCATCGACGGCATGAAGGACATCCTCGAGCGGCTTCAGAGCTCGGTGGCCGAAGCCACAGAGCAACGACGGAACGACATCGAGATAGGTCAGCTGTTCACGAGGGCGCAGGAGTACGTCGAGAGCGCGGTCAACGAGAGTCAGGAGCTTGCGCAGAAGATCGTTGGTGATGCCGAGTTCGAGGCTCTGCAGATCGTCACGGCCGCGAGAGAAGAGGCGAGCCGGCTCGTCGAAGAGGGTCGACGTTCGGTTCCGCTCCCGCCGGCAGCCGTGGCCGCACTCCAAGAGACAATCGGAGAGTTCGCCCGCATGAACACCGTGCTCGTGCGGGAGTTGGCGACGTTGGCCCAAGCGTTGGCGGCGCATCGCGAATCACAGATCCCGTCATCGACGCTCCTGCACGCCGCGGCCCCGCCGCAGGTCGAATCCCACGAATCGACCCAGGCGTTGCCACCACCACCACCACACCACCACCAGCGGCGGCCTGGTTGGGGTCTGAGCTGCATCAGGCAGATCAAAACGGTCGTTTCGATCGACAAGGCGGTGCCGAGACCCCATAGGGTCTTCTCGGTCGGGACCGAAGTCCCGACCACTGAAAGAAAGTCGGCTGCCTCGGTTCGGCGTGCGCGCTCGTCGTGGACCGTCAGATGGTCGCCGACGCCAACGGTTCCTCCAACTGTGACGTGACGTTCGCGGGACGTTCACCTTGTGAAGTTACCGTCTGTGGCGGCATGAACGCAGAGATTGCAGCTTCCGAGAAGCCCGATACGTCGCAAGGAGAACTGGGCGACCACGTTGCCGTCTTGCTCGGGAGCAGGCCGGTTCCGGCGTGACATGGGGCGAATCGAAGGAGGGGCCTGAGCTCTCTCCCGTTGCCGCCGCATCGGGGGGTGGCCCGACGATTCTGGTCGTCGAGGACGAGGAGTCCTACCAAGAGGCGCTGCTGGCAGGGCTCACTCGGGAGGGATATCACGTCGAGCTGGCGTCGGACGGCGTCGAGGCGCTGCAAGCCTTCGTCGACCATCGACCCGACCTTGTGGTTCTCGATCTTCTCTTGCCGAACATGTCGGGCATCGAGGTTTGTCGCCGGATGCGCGACATGGCGCCGGTTCCCATCATCATCGTGTCGGCGCTCGACTCGGAGACCGACATCGTCCGGGGCCTCGAGCTCGGTGCCGAGGACTACATCGCCAAGCCTTACCGCTTGCGGGAGTTGGTGGCTCGGATCCGCTCGGTCCTGCGTCGGGTGGCGCCACCTTCCCACGTGCCAGCGGCCGCCCCGACTGCGGTCGTGCGAGCGGATTTCATCGTTGTCGGCCCATTTCACGTCAATTTCGCCCGCCGAGTCGTGACGAAGGGTGACGAGCAGATTCACCTCTCGCGACGCGAGTTCGACCTCTTGGCGTTGCTCCTATCGCCCCCCGGCCAGGTGCGAACCCGGGAAGAGGTGATCGACACACTGTGGTCGGGCCGCGAGCTCTCCGATACCCGTACGCTCGACACGCATATCAGGAGACTCAGGATCAAGTTGGAGCCCGAGCCCGCAAGACCGAGATACCTGGTCACGGTCCGGGGAGTCGGATTCCGCTTCGAACCTTAGGGGCGGCGATAGGACTCTCGGAGCCGTCGCAATGCTCCCGAAACGGTCTCGACGACGCCGGTCGGCTCGTCGGTCGAATCGATCCGTTGGTGGTCGCGATGGGGCCCATGCCGACCCTCGGGAGGTGCCACCTCGGGGTGTTCAGGTGGCGGCGCCGGTCGTGGGGCTGATGGCGGGGGAGCGGGTGTCGGAGGCCACGATGGCGTCGGTGGTGGTGGCGGCATGGGCACGGCAGGAGGCGGCGGGCCCGGCGCTGGTGCCGGAACCGGACGAGGAGGCAGAGCGAGTGCCGTCGGCGGTGTCGGTGTCGGCAGTACCGCCGACGGCGGTGCGTCCGAACCGTCGGGTGCGGGCAGAGAGTCGTTCAGGGCCGAGGAGACGGTGCGAAGGTTGTCGAGCTCCTCGGCGATCGCTTGCGCCACACGAGCTGCCACCATTTCGAGCTCTCGTTGCGTCTCGGATTGTGCCGCCAATTCGGGATCTGTGCCGTTCGCACCTGCTGGCGCATGGTTCGACCCTTCCTCGTCGACGGGCCCTGCGTCGTGGTCGTGCGAAGAGGAGGGCGGCTGTTCGTCCCCCACTGGGGAGTCAGCAGCATCGGGTGCCAGTGCTGCGGTCGTGTCAGTCGGGAGCACGGGGTCGTAATGTTCGATCGACCCGTCTCTGACCAGAGATGTGGGACTGCCCAAGAAGAAGCGTCGCAATTCGAATCGCCCGAACGGGTCCGGACGCCAATCGGCGTAGAAGGAAGGTTCGGACCGAGCTTCCCCGGTCGGCTCCGCGTCGGCCGACACCGCGTCGGGCGATTCGGGATCACTCGGGCCGCGACTTGCTGCGCCCTCCGGGGGTTGTGCGTGGGTCGGAACCGGGACGACGTGTGCTGTGCCCGGCGTCGTCGAGCCCGTCGCGGCCGGCCCAGGGCTCGCACCGGGGCTTGGCGCGTCGGGCGCCGTCACCCTCGCGGGCGGTGGAGGAGGGCCAGCTGCAGCTGGCCCGCGAATGTCGGACGGCGTCGGTGGAGCCTGCAGGGACGGGCCTGTGGCGTCGGAGGGAGCAGGACTGGACGCCGGTCCCGTCTCGATGACCGCTCGACGCCTCGCGATGACCTCGACGGCGCCGCCGGCGGCAAAGGCGAGCAGCAGGCCGAGGATCAGGACCAAGAGTGGCGCTGCCGTTCCGGGCCATCCGACGAGTGAGTTTCGGGCGCTGGCGACGAGCGTCCAATTGCTGTTGCCGACCTTGACCGGGGCACTCGTCACCGGACCGGGCCCAGCGAGTCGGGCACTCGTCGCTGCCAGGAGATTGATCGGAGCAGGGTGGCTCGAGCCGTACAGCGCCACGTTGAGGTCGGAGAACGCAGGGCCCGCAACGAGCGAGTTGTCGAAGGGATCCACGGTGAACTGGAGGAAGATGGCGTTGCCGCCAGGGACGAGGGGCGGTCCTGCCGCGAATGTGGCGGTGCTCTGACCTCCCTGGTTCACGACCGTGCCCGTGTCGACCAGTGCCCCACCAGGGTGCAGTTGGGTGAGGGCGGGAGTGGCGAGGACCTGGTCGATTCGAAAGACGGGTCCCACCGCTGCGAACACCACATATCGACTCAGGTACGCCTTGACCAGAGCAACCGAAAGCGGGGGGTGGACGAGGGCGTTGGCCTGTGTGAGAAACGCCGCCGGTGAGCCGTTGGAAGCTGTGGTCGAAGCAGCGAGCGAGTCGAGCACAAATGTCACGTTCTCGAGCATTGACGAGGTCGTCGCCGCGGCCTGCTCCGTCTCGGTCTGGAGCAATGCGCTCTCGCGCTGGTTGGTCGAGTGCAGGGCCAGGAGGAACAACAGGAGCGTGACCACGGCCACGACGGCGGACACCCTGTATGCCAGCGGCGAAATCCGTCCAAGTCTCGTGATCATCGAATTCTCTGCAAACCGGCGACAATTTGCTGCTCGTGTGCCATGTCAAGGCATCGGCGCCCGCTCGGACCGCCTTGACGGTCGGCCACGCTACGTGGCTAAAATGCAGGAAGATCCCTCGTATCGTGAGCAATCCTCGGCCACAGTGCGTGCCCAGGCTCCCGGGCTTGGTCTCAGGTCCCGGAGTGGTCAACACGTGGTATCTCGACGGTTCCCGTGTCCAGAGACCCAGCTCGTTCGGGTGACCGTCGCAAGGTGTTCGACAAGGGGTGCGGAATGGCACGTGCCATCGGGGTTTAGTGGAATGCCCGCGTGCTGACGCGTAGCTCGGAACGCCGAATCCAGCAACGCCCGTATCTACGGATGCTGCTGGTCGTGGCGATCAGCGGGCTGGGGTTGTCGCCCTTGGTGGCAACTGCCGCCGCCGCCACGCCGTCGATGGTCCGACTCCGTGGTGGGACGCCCGACGTTCCACACGGCGCGACCAGGCTCGGCCCTGCGTCCACGCAACAATCGGTCGGGCTCGAGCTCGTGCTCTCACCCTCCCACCCTGCCGAGCTGGAATCTCTCGTCCGTTCTCTCGATGATCCCGGCTCTCCGCTGTATCACCGATGGTTGACCCCGTCGCAGTTCGTTCGCCGGTTCGGTCCGAGCGCCGCCACGGTCTCCGGCGTGGAGAGGTGGCTGGACAGTGTGGGGTTGCGGCCGACCGACGTGTCGGGCTTTGCAGTACACGTATCGAAACCGGTCGGCGCGATCGAGTCGGGTCTCGGCATCTCTCTGGGCGACTACCGGCTTGCGCGCGGGGGGGAACAGATCCGGGTGCCCAGCCGCGCCCCCCTCGTCCCCGCCACCCTGTCGGCCGGCGTGGTGTCGGTGCTGGGGCTGGACAACGCGCCTGAATTGATGCCTCACATCGCCCAAGGGCGTTCGGCCATCGACACAGGACTCCTTCCCCATGCCGAGGGGCTTTCTCCGTGCACTGCCGCCAAATCTGCGGCGGCAGGAGTCGGTGGCTACACACCCGACCAGGTCGGTGCCGCATATGGAATCGGGAGCCTCACCGGCGCGGGCCAGACCGGAGCCGGTGAGGACGTGGCCGTATACGAGCTCGCACAGCATCTCGCCTCGGACACCAGCGCCTACGAGACGTGTTTCGGATTGCACAATTCGGTCACCACCGTGAATGTCGACAGCGGCGGAACGGCCGGACCAGAGGGGACGGCCGAAGCAGACGCGGACATCGAGCAGGTGGCGACGCAGGCGCCGGGGGCGTCGATCCTCTCCTACGAGGGCCCGAATTCGGCGCAAGGAAGCTACGACACCTGGAATGCGATCGTCACCCAGGACAGTGCGAGCGTGGTCTCGACGAGCTTTGGGCTCTGTGAGCCCGACAGTGTGGCAGACGGCATCGTGTCGTCGGAGGACACGTTGTTCCTTCAAGCCGCCACTCAGGGTCAGACGATCGTGTCCGCCTCGGGCGACTCGGGCTCGGAGGACTGCTATCCACCGTCGACAAACACCGACACGACGATGCAGGTCGACTACCCGGCATCGGATCCCAACGTGACGGCGGTGGGTGGGACGACCCTGTCGAGCAACGGGGCCCAATCGTCGTGGAACGACTGCGAGGGTCAGACGGGCGCCACGTGCGCTAACGAGGGTGGCGGTGCAGGAGGGGGAGGCATATCGCGCCTTTGGGGACGTCCCACGTGGCAGCCGGTGAGCTGGGAATGGCAGAGCGCCGGCAACGTGTGCGGAACGAATTGTCGAGACGTGCCCGATGTCTCGGCCAATGCGGGTGCCCCCGAGGTCTTCTTCGTCGAAGGGACATGGAATGCGTACCTGGGAACGAGCATTGCGGCACCCCTGATCGGGGCCGTCGTCGCCGACTCCGCGAACGGGTGCTCAGTGACACGGCGGGGAGACATCGCGCCCGCCCTCTACCGTCTGGCCGGCCAGGGAGCCTACGGAACCGCATTCTCGGATGTCACCACCGGCGACAACGATCTCACCCGTTCCTACAGTGGCTCGTATTACCCTGCCGCGTCGGGCTATGACCCGGTCACCGGTCTCGGCTCTCCTCTGGCCGCCGGGTGGTCATGTCCCGAGGTGTCATCGGTCTCGCCCGCCACCGCGCAACCTGGAGCGGAGGTGACGATCGGTGGTCTGGGGCTCGAAGACGCATCGATCGACTTCGGAGAGGCATCCGCGGTCGTGGTCAGCTCCTCTGCCACCTCGGCGACCGTCATCGTCCCCGGAGGCAGCGGCATCGCTCAAGTCAGCGCCAACAGCGCGATGGGCAGCGGAACATCCTCAGGGTCTTTCACCTTCCAGCCGTCATCGACGCCGGCGCCTCCCCAGCCGGCCCCGAGCCCTCCCGCCTCGAGCCCTCCCGCCTCGGGATACGACCTCGTGGGCCAGGACGGCGGGGTCTTCGTGTTCCCGACCAGCCAGCCGAGCGGATTCTTCGGGTCGTTGCCGGGTCTCGGGGTGCACGTCGACGACATCGCCGGCATGGTTGCGTCTCCCGACGACCGGGGCTATTTCCTCGTAGGCCAGGACGGTGGGGTGTTCGCCTTCGGCGACGCGCCGTTCCTGGGATCGCTTCCCGGCCTGCACGTCTCGGTTCACGACATCAAGGGGATCGTGCCGACCAGTGACAACCGCGGCTATTTCCTCGTAGGCCAGGACGGTGGGGTGTTCGCCTTCGGCGACGCGCCGTTCCTGGGATCGCTTCCCGGCGACGGGGTCCACATCGATGACGTGGTCGGCATCGCCGCAACACCTTCGGACCGGGGCTACTGGGTCGTGGCCGGCACCGGCCAGGTGTACGCCTTCGGAGCCGCCGCCAACTTCGGATCGGCCATCGGCACGGCGTCACCGGTGTCGGGCATCACGTCGACCCCCGACGGCGGGGGCTACTGGATCGTCACCCAGAACGGGGACGTCCGCCAGTTCGGCGACGCGGGGTACTTCGGGTCCCTTCCCGGCGACGGGGTCAGGCCCACCAGTCCGGTCATCGGGCTCGTGCCCAGCGCCGACGACGGAGGTTATTGGTTGATCGGCTCCGACGGGGGGGTGTTCACCTTCGGCGACGCACCCTTCGTGGGGTCACTTCCCGGACTGGGTATCCACATCACTGACATCGTCGGAGCAGTCCCGACGAAGCCGTAACCAATGGGTTGTGCAAACCACGCGTAGGCAATGGCGCGCAGTACTTACCGCTCAACTTTGCGGGTCGCGCCAAGATCGGGACCCAGAACGCCGCCTCGGGCGGTGAGAACTAGGGTCTGGTGCTGTGCGGGGGAGGTCGGTCGCCGGGGTTGCGCTCTGTGTGGTGTTGGCCGGATGCGCGGAGTCCGCAACGCCCTCGGCGCATGACCGCTCGATCTGCACCACTGTCAAAACGGAGTTGGCGACGACCGGGCTCTGATCACGCGCTCCATCTGGCTATGTGGAGTCGGAGTCCAAACATCTTCTGAAGACCTCGCAAGCAGCATCCCGTGTGGTTGTCTTCGTGCAAGCGGACTTCGTCGAGGAACTCATCCATTCCGGTGACGCGACGTTCCGCCGGGTCGGCCACTCCTGGCAGGACAATCGGAACCCCGACCTTGTCAAGCAGCTTCGCGCACGGTGTTCGGCCCTGGGACTCTGACTCGGGGGCCCCGACCGGAATCAGGGTGCTTGGACTGGCTCGGTCTTTCAGGACCCAAAACCCCGGGCGGTTCCGCCCCTCGGCGACGTAGTCCTCGCATGGAGCAAGATGTGAGTCGTGAAATCCTCGGATGACGTAGAACATCTGTGCTTTGGGTGTTTGCTGGAGGGGACGATCCAGTCGGCATCGACCACGCGACTCGGGTTCGCCGTGTGCGAGCGTCATGCAAACGAAGGAGACAGTGGACCGACAAGGGAACAGACATTTTGCGAGGAGTGCGAAGCGGTGGGCAAGGTTCACTGGGCATGGACGGTCCGGATGAACAAGCCCGTGTGCATCTTTCACGCTATCGACAACACCTTCCCCAACGATGACATGCGCGAGCATGATCTGTACGAACGGATCTACGAAGGCCTTCGGAGAGCGGGCCACCCAGACGCCTATTGATCACCCTGGTCCTCGACCCGACTCCTTCAGTCTGACGCCCGGTCAGGCTCCGAACGTGACGACCCATGACCGGTAGCGTTGGGGTGTGCATCTTCGTATGTGGCTATGGGCCTTTTCGATCGGAGGTCTGCTCTTGGCCAGCTGCTCGACGGCCAAGACCGCGACGCCGACGACCACGGGCACCGATCCCGTCACCTTGCCCAGAAGTTCCACCTCGCTGTCCACCACGACCACGTCCACGACGCTTCCAGCGCCGACCACGACGGTGCCGCCCGGAGTAGTGGGCTACCAGGTCGTGCAAGCGTCGAAGGCGTTCCTCCTCACTGGTCCGAACGGCGGGTCGGATTCGCTGTCCGTGCCGTGTCCTGGCGGCAAGAAGGTTCTCGGAGGCGGGGCGACGATCACGTTGACACCGCCCTTGACGTCCTCCACGGTGTGGCTAGTGCCTTTCCTCGACCAGTCCGCCCCAACAACAGATGGGTCGGGTTGGGCTGCAACGATGGGCTACTTTCAACAGACCGGCGCTCCCGTTCCACCGACGGCGGTCTTGCAGGTCACCGCGACCTGCGCCGTTGTGCAGTAGGGCGCCACCAGTCGAGCACCCAGGTAGCGTTCGGCGGGTGAGATCCGTCTCGGCCAGGCCCCTGGCCACTGTCACTGCGGTCGTGGCCCTGTCGGCGTGCAGCTCGTCTCAGTCTGACGACGGCGAGCCCCGAATGACCTATCGGCTCTCTGCGTCAACTCGGAGGCCGTTCAACGCTTTCGCCAATCCTTCGTAGCCACGGACCGTCCACGAGACCTGAGACCCGGATCTCAGGCTCGCATCCAGGCGGGCTGCAAGAGGCGCGTTAGGGGCTGGACGGACATCTATGCGAGCAATCGTTGACCACGGAACATCGACCGGCTGAGAAGACTCGACCTTCCCAGGGCGAAAGGAAAGACCGCCAGAGCTAATGGCGAGGAATCCGGGGACCAAACGCGTTCTGCCTTGCTGACCTGAATGACTTGTCTCCGGTGGCCGATCAAGAAACGTGGCAGTACCGACAAAGGCGGTTCCACTCGGCGCGCTCGCGAGCAACTCGCTCTGTCGACGGGCCGCTGCTCGCATGAGCAGCGGGCCCTCGACGCCGACAAGGACTGCCATGATGACGAGTGCGATGCCAAAGCCGATCAGTCCACTCCGGTGATGGTTCAGCCCCAGCAATACGAGGAACACCAGTGCCATGGGGATGCCCGTCCTGAGCCCGAAGACGGCCAGCGGTTTCTTCGCCTCCTCGACATCGATCGTTGGAAGATGAGAAGAGGACGGGGAAGCCGCCACCTGCCACGCAGCCTCTGTACCCGTCCAGCTAACAGGGGAAAAGCTTCTTGACAATACGGTTCGACTCGTCTGGTTCACACGACGGCGAATGGCAACTCCCTGGACAAATCCTCCGACCCAAACAGCGAGGATCAGTACATCGGTCGCATCCTTGGTCGCAGTGGTCTGTTGTAGAGGCTCCGCTAGAACCATCCAAGTGATGAGCCCAGCAAGATATACCCCGGCCCAGATGAGGTACTGCGCCTTCCGAGTTCGATGGGCGATGTGAAAGAACATGAGCCATGTCGTGAAGCCGCCAGGCACTGCCCAGAGGAGCCACCACGAGCGAATGCGGTGGTCTTGATTGCCAATGCTCGTTTGCGGTGCATGACTGCTGTATCCAGTCGTCACTGTGTCCTAATCGGCGGCTTCAGGGCGGCTCTTGAGTTCAGGTCGGGCAGAAGGGCTGGACGATATGGTCCAGGTCGACACTCCCGTAGCCGGGATCCAGTAGGCCACACCGCTCTCAGACAGCGCTCGGCACCGGCGTGATTTGCGTCCCATGGTTCGTTCAATGCGGTGCGCGGGCCACCGAGCGTGTGATTACTCGCCCAGCCGTCGTCCCTCTCCAAGGTCGACCACAACGCCGGGACGAACCCAAAGTGCCAGTTGGTCGGCGAAAGCGTTGAAGCCAGGACGAATGAGGACGATGAGCGTCCTTCCATCCTTGAACTTGATCCCAACGCCGCGCCCGGCGAACTGGTAGGGCCGCACAGACTGAATCTCCGCAATCGATGTGGAGCCCGACCGGAGCTTCGTCCTCCACGAAATCGTGCCGTCGTGCATTACAAGCTCATAGGGCACACGGAAGAGCAAGGCATAGAGCACCCACAGCCCGAAGCTCGTGAAGGCGATGGTGAAGGCGACTTGCAAAGTGCTCGGGTGCGACCTGAGCCCAGGTATTACCACAATCGCAAAGGCGACCAGAATGAGAATGGGGAAGATGGCGGTCTGTCTCACCACCGCAGCAGGCGCATATTTCAAGAGTGCGTCGCTCTTTGACACTGATGAATCCTGCTTCGGCGACTCGGGCTCCTCGCTCTCGATCAGCGGGACCTGGTCGAGTTTCAGACGACGCGCACGAACAGCAAAGGCAACGAACAAGAAGAGCGGTATGACCACGATGGCCATATCGAGGATGCTCATCACCCACCATCATCCCATTCGGTGCCTCTGTGCCGTTGTGTCTGCTCTTAGGCCCACCTGGCCAACGGGCAATGTCTGGCTGAGGCAGCCTTAGCGTCCAACCATCAGGTGGGGCCACGAATCCGTCGACCCACTCGGCTACCTCGCCAGCGGTGACAGGATCTGCGTCAGGTTGGAGGCCGTGAGGCCGGCGCCTGTTCCCGGTGATTTGTACTGTCAGCTTCGCCCCACGGTTCCGAAGCGACCCGCCGATCCCGCATTTGAGTGAACTCGCACGATAACCTCATGCCGGCCATGTGATTGAGTTGGAGGTGCGATGAGATTTCGATTTGTTCGCATCCTCATGGTCGCCATCGTCCTTGCGATCGCTCTTGCAGGAATCGATCAGGTTGTTGCTGCGGGCGCCACCCCAACGTGGACGGTGAGCGCACTGTCCTTCACAGCCGAGACGCTTAGTTGCCCTGACACAAGTCACTGCTGGTCGACAAGCCTTCAAGGTGGCATTTACCTCAGCACCGATGGTGGTACGACGTGGCAGAAGCAGTACAGCGATCCCTCCTCCGGGTATTCCTTTTCGTCTCTTGACTGTACGACCATCGCAAACTGCGTGGCAGCCGACCCGAACGGCCTCGTCGTCTGGACCAACGATGGTGGTGCAACGTGGAACAGATCTGCTTCTAGTCTCAACACTGTGGGGAACCTAAGTTGCCCGAGCCCATCAATCTGTTTTGCTGGCGATGTTGAACGCGGTGTCGCGGAGTCGAAGGACGGAGGTGCAACTTGGACGCAACTGGCGCTGCCTTCCTTGGCCGGGCTCGTCGACTGCCCATCCACCACCGTCTGCTACGCATTGGGCAACAGCTTCATGAGTACCAATGACGGTGGGACACAATGGCAGTCGTTCACACCACCGACAACCGCCTACCCGATCTACGCCCTCACATGTCCGACCACACTGACCTGCCTTGCGCTGAGCAACGAGGTACACGTCGTCTTTCGAACCACAGATGGAGGGGATTCGTGGTTCGAAGTGTCCGTTCCTCCGGTAACAAACGTTGGATTTGGCGCCAGTCAGGGGGAGATCAGTTGTCCAACTGAGAGCAGCTGCTTTATTACGGATTCGGGGAACACGACGCCAGAGGGTGGCATCATTCTTCAGACTAAAGATGCCGGAGCGACCTGGACGCAGGTTCAGCTCCCGACCAACGATGTAGATGGCCAGATTTCGTGTCCGACTGTCTTGGCGTGTTACGTCGTTGGCGGCACCGGGTTCATGACGGACGTCTCTCCCGTGAGTGATGTCAGCGCCTCGCTGTCGAGTTACGTCGTGGCGTCCGTCGCAACTGTTACAACGACGTTCACGACGAGCGCGATCGGGGCTATCCCTGCAGGTGGGACCATTACTCTCGAAGCAACTCCGGGGACGGAATACCCCAGTAGTTCAAGCGACTACGCCATCAGTGATGGCACCGGCGCATCTGATGCCGTTGGATCTGTCTCCGTGGGATCAAGCGGAGCAAACGTCGTGACTCTCACTCTCTCGCAATCCGGGATCGCTGCGACCGACGGGGTCACGATAGCGGTGGCCGATGTCACCAACCCCACGTTTGCGGAGGGCTGGACTCTGACGGTCTCCACGTCCACTGATCCCGTGCCGGCAACGAGTCTTCCGATGGCTCTCACGCCCGGCCCGGTTTCACTCTCCCTCTCCACCATCGATGCTTATCCGGCTCTCGTACTCGCCGACGGATCCAGCCCGTTCACCATCGACGTCACTCTGGTTGACGGCTATGGGAATGCCGAGCCGGGCGAGGTGGTAGGCGTTACGCAGAGCGCAACAGGCGCGAACATTGCGCCGGCTAGCGCGACCACAAACTCAGCAGGTGTCGCGTCCTTCACCCTGACCGATACGACGGCAGAGGAGGTTCACGCAACGATCACAGATGTGAGCGATAGCGCGGTCCTGGGATCAGCCACGGTGCTCTTCACTCCCATCGTCTCGACAGGTATGCCCACTACCACCCAACTCCGTTCGTCGATGAATCCCTCTCCCGCCGGCCAATCGGTTACCTACACGGCGACCGTAAGCCCAGACCCAGGTCGAGGCTTTGTGGCCTTTGTCGACAACGATGCTTTTATCGGAGGTTGCGAAGACGTTCCTGTGGACGCCACAGGTACTGCTACCTGCTCGACGACACCGCGGCCCTACCGTGCCTACCCAGGTAACCAGCTTGCCAGTCACGACATCGAGGTTGTCTACCTGGATTCGTCGACAAGCGGCTCGGGGGCCTTTGCCTCGTCAAGCGCAAGCCTCACGCAAACTCTGACGACAGCGGCGCCTCAGGTCATCGTGCAACCCATGAGTCAGACGGTCGATGCCGGACAGTCGGTGTCGTTCACCTCGACAGCTTCGGGCGCGCCGCTTCCCAATGTTCAGTGGCAGATCTCAACCGATGGCGGTGCGACCTTCTCGGCGATCGCCGGCGCTTCTGCGACCACGTTTTCGACTCCCACCTCTTCGAGCGACAACGGCGATCAGCTCCAAGCAGTGTTCTCCAACCTCGTAGGCTCGGCTTCTTCCAATGTCGTCACATTGACGGTAGTCGATCAATTACCGCCGATACCCCAGGCGATCACCTTCACCTCCCCGGCGCCCTCCCATTCGGTAGTAGGAGGCTCCGTCTATTCGATTGCTGCCACCGGCGGCGGGTCCGGCGATCCCATTATCTTCACCTCGGGGACACCGACGGTCTGCAACGTGTCGGATACGACCGTCTCGTTTGTCAGTCCCGGTGTCTGCACAATCAATGCCGATCAAGGCGGAAACGCGAACTACAGCGCTGCACCGACGATTAGCCAGCGCTTTGATGTAGGGCCAGGATCGCAGGCGATCACTTTTGTATCCAAGCCACCGTCGCTCCCAAAGGCAGGAGGCATCTACGAGGTCTCTGCCACCGGCGGGCCGTCGGGGAATCCGGTGACATTGTCGATCGATGGATCCGGCGCTTCCGCATGTTCGATCGATGGGACCCGTGTCGCGCTTTTAGCTCCGGGAGTATGCACAGTCGACGCGAACCAGTCTGGCAGCACCGAGTATCTTGCGGCACCCGAGGTCCAACAATCGTTCTTGATCACCGTTTGCGGTGGGACAGTAACGCGATGTATTACGAGTGACGCTGCCGACCAAGTCCGTGCGGGATTGTTTTTCTCATTCACTTTGACAACCACTGGGTCTCCCACCCCAAAACTCAAGGCGACGGGTACCCTGCCCAAGGGAGTGAAGTTCCACCGGGGAACGGGAATCGCCACTGTCTCGGGCACGCCCTCCAAGAAACTGGCCCCTGCTACCTATCACCTAAACGTCACCGCCACCTTTGGCAAGGGCAGTCCGAAAGACGTGGTTACGCAATCCTTCACCCTGACCGTGACGTAGTTGGCCGGAGGTGGGGCGGACCGTTGGATCGGCCCGTTCTCGCAGACCTCTGCCCGAGGCGACAACTCCAACTCGACTGCAGAAAACTCGGTCTGACCAGGGAGCGGGCGACGGGAATCGAACCCGCATGACCAGCTTGGAAGGCTGGGACTCTGCCATTGAGCTACGCCCGCGGACCCTTGCAGATTACCCGAGGTCCCCGACACGCCAAGACCGGTCGGGGTTTGCGCCGGCTCCAGATCCGTTCTAGGAGGTCCCCGAGATCGCCGGGAGCGCCCGGAGGGTGCCTGTCCCGGCCGGATCTGCTGCCACGGTCGGGATCTGGCCCTCGATGACGTCGAGCAGGGTGACATGCTCGAGAACCTTCCGAAGATTGGCTCGCACTGCGATCCACACCAACTGCAGGTGCTCGGCCGAGCCCCGATACTCGATCGCCTCGGGACGAAGCCCCCGGACGCGCGCCAAGGGGCCGTCCAGAGCTCGCATGACCTCGGCCACGCTGATGTCGTGCGCGGCGCGCGCGAGCCGGTAGCCGCCGTCATGCCCGCGCTGATTGCTGACGATGCTCGCCCGCCGCAGGTCGTTCAGGATCGCACTCAGAAACCCGGTGGGCAGGTCCTGGTCACCGGCGAGCGCTCGAGCCGTCATCGGTTCGTCGCTGGCGGCCAGCACGAGAAGGGCGCGTAGGCCGTAGTCGACCTTTGCCGAGATGTGCATCTCAGCCCGTTGCTCCTATCGACGTCTTCGTGACCCGAGTCTCTCGATGCGCCTAGGACGAGACGCTCAGCGTGAACGCCTGGGTCGCCACCACCTTGGTCTTGCCCTTGCCGAAGGTGGCGGTGAAGGTCAGGTGGTAGGTGCCGGCTGCGGACTTGTGCTTGGTCGAGGTCGGGGTCCCGCCCAGGACGTGGGATGCCTTGTTGAACTTCACGCCCTTGGGCAGCTTGCCCTTCTCCTTGAGCTTGGGGGCGGGAGTCCCGACCGTGGTGACGGAGAAGGAGAGCTGCGAGCCCACCGTGGCGGAGGTGGACGTGGCGCTGGTGAAGCTGTCGGGCGGGGGGGTGGCACTCGTCACGGTCAGAGTGAAGGACCAGGTCCCGCTGTCGCCATCTGCGTCGGCGTCGGTGCCGCCCACGGTGTACGTCCCCGCCGCCAGGGTGCCGGTGGTGCTGATGGCCCCGCTCGAGGAAACCGAGATGCCCGCGGCGGGGGTGGTCACGGCGTAGGTGAGCGCCCCGTTGCTGTGGGTCACGTGCAGTTGGTCGGTGAAGGTGCTCGAGGCCGTCGTCGGCACCGAGGCCGACGTGGGTGCGGCCTGCGCCAACGTGACCGTACTGACCGTCAGGGTGAGGCTCCAGGTCCCGGCGTCTCCCCCCGTGTCGGTGTCGGTGCCGCTCAGAGTGTGGAGACCCGCGGCCAACGTGGTGGTCGTGCTGATCGCCCCGGTCGAGGAGACCGAGATGCCCGTGGCGGGCGAGGTCACGGCGTAGGTGACGGCCCCACTGGCGTTGGCCGCGGTCAGCTGGCCGGTGAAGGTGCTCGATGCGGTCGTCGTCGTGGTGGCGGTGATCGGGGCCACCTGGTACGCACTCCACGTGAACCCGTTGGGGTCACTCGCACTGGTCGTGAAGGTCACCTGGGTGTTCCAGTAATCGGACAGGGTTCCCGAGCTGTTGGCACACGCCAGGCCCGCCTCCCACAACCCGCTGGTGCCGCCGGTGTAGAGCAGCGACCCCAAGGTAGCCCCGTCGGCCAGCAGCGGGGCCCATTCGAAGTTGGTGGGGATCCCGATGATCTGACCGGTTGTGTTGGCCGTGTTGACCGGTCCGTAGTAGAGGCCGGAGTTGTTGACGAGGCCGTAACCCGAGGACGGGTGGGTGGTGAAGGAGAGGCTGCTAATGGTGGTGCCCTTTTGCACGAGGTAGCTGAAGACGTGATAGCCGTGACTGGCGGTATCGCCCGAGCACGCCGCGTTCACCGGCAAGGCGAGAGAAAATTGCGTCGTCGACCCTCCCGAGGACAACGGGCTCAAGGCCTGGTTGGTGATGGTGGCGGCACCGTCGAGGATCGAGGCGGTAGCCGAGCCCGAGCTCAGGATCGCCGGCAGCGCGCACAGAACGAGAGCCCCCGTCCCCAAGGCCATGCGGGCGGCAAACCGGGAAACTCGAGACTTCTGCATTCCTCTTTACCTTTCGATTGATCCGACGGCCCCATGACCCTCGTATCCGTCCCTTCGGCGCCTATTTCATAGAAAACCGATGGGTTTAGTTCGGTTGCATTGGTGCTGGAACCCTACAGAGACAGAACTTTCTGTCTCAACACCCAACTCCGGTAGACGGAGGGGACGACCCGTCAGGGGTCGGTGGAGTCGGCGCGATTCAGCTGGGTCGGCGCGCAGCTGTCAGGTCGGCCAAGGTGAACGCGGTCAGCGTGTTCTGCACCTGGTCGTCCAGTGCCTGCCAAAAGCCTGCAACGAGGTTGGTGGCGCGGTCCTCCGATTGCGGCGGGGTCGTGTCTGTGCCAACCGCGTGCGACGCACCGAACCCGTCGGCTCGATTCCCGTTCCCCTGGTCGCCGCTTGCCGCCGCGATGACCGCCCGAAGGGGGATCGTCTCGGGGGAGCGCGCCAACTGGAAGCCCCCGTGCCATCCGGGCCGCGACGTCACGATGCCGGCACCCCGCAGGGACCACAGGACCGATCCCAACAGTTTCTGGCTCATGCCGTAGTGCTCGGCGACGGCCTTGGTGGTCAGGTAGCTGCCCTCGTTGATCGACAGCAGCAGCACCGATTTCAACGCGTAGTCGATACGTTCGGTCACGCGGAGCGGTGCCGCCGCTCGTCGACTCGTCACCTCAGGTTCCGGCCCGCGACAGGGTCATCGTCTATAGCGTACTAAACCGACCGGGTTAATAGAGATTCGGCACGGACCGCTGACCTGGCCGGTTGCCGGCTCGGGACCCTGACGCGGTTTCAGACTTCCCCCCCTGGAATAAGGGGTTGATCTCCCGGCCTGACCCCTTCTACCGTGCCAACACAATTCAAACACAACTAAGACCATCGGATTTGTAGTTAAAGTTGGGCTTCGTGGGATGCAGGCCCGTCCGGTGCACCGAAGGGAGTTGGGCATGAAGGCAGGTCCGGCAGGCAAAGGCGTCCGCCTGGCAGCTGCATTGGCCGTGGCGTCTGGAACGCTCGGCGTGGCAACCCTGGTCATGGCGACAGGTTCGGCCCAAGCCGACCCCGCCTCGACCACCGCCTTCGTGGGTGTGGGTGCGGACGTGACCCAGGACCTCTTCGCCGCCTACACCGGCGCCTCGCCCGCCCCGGGCAACTCCACGGCCACCACGCACTTCTATACGCCGCTGGCCAGTAGCGCCGCCACCGACAACTACACCATCGCGTCGTTCGACGCCCAGCCCTTCGGCGGCACCACGGTCAACCCGGGCTGCATCACCACCAAGGCGGGGGGCCCGTCGTTCGACCGGCCCAACAGCACCACGGCCGGCGTCGCGGCGCTGCTCGACGCCGTGAACTCGACCGGGTGGGAGAACAGCTCGGGCTCGTGCACGAATGCGCTCGTGAGCGTGACGGGCCAGATCGACTTCGCCCGGGCGGCCCGAGGGCCCAAGGGCAGTGGCACCACCCTCACGTGGATCCCCTACGCCCGTGACGGGTTGGGGGTGCTGTACTACGACCACGGCGGCACGGCCCTGGCCAGCCTCACCACGGCCGAGCTCAACACCTTGTACTCGAGCCCGACGGGGCAGAGCACCATCAACGGCGTCACCGTCGACGCCTGCCTGCCCATCGCAGGCTCCACGCCCCGGTCCAACCTCGAGAGCGCCATCGGCGTGACCGACGCCACGGCCACCATCGCGGCGACCGCAGTGGGCTGCAACGCCATCACCCAGAACAGCGGCAACGCCTTCGAGTCCTTCACCGCCGGGCTCAGCAGCAGTCCCCAGGTCGACGCCGTGATCCCCATCTCCTCGGGGAGCTGGGAGTCCCAGGCCAACGGGGTGGCGGCGGACCGCTCCAGCGGGGCCCGCAGTGCCGGCATCGACCTGGCCTCGATCACCAATGGGGCGACGAACCTGGGCCAGCCCTATACCGGGACCGCCCCCAACGAGGTGCCCAACACCACCTACTACCAGGACTCCAAGTACGGCTACACCCTCTACACGGTCCTGCCCACCAGCGACGTGAGCGGGTTCTTCGCCAACGCCGCGCTCGAGAGCCTCTTCGTCGGATCGGGATCCACGCTGTGCTCCACCGCAGCGCAGACCACCGCCCACACCTTCGGCTTCGACAGCCTGACCGTCTCCGAAGGCACGTGCGGCTCCATCACCACACAGGGCAACAGCTGATGTGTGGAATACGACCCACGAAAGGCACGAGATTGAAGACACCGATGTTCGGGAGGGTCGCGGCGGGGTTGGCACTGGTCGGGGTGGCATTCCCGCTGTGCTCGGTGCCCGCCTCGGCGTCCACGCTCGACGGCACCGCGACGATCACGGACCCATCGTCGGCGACCATCACGTCAGGGGGGTCAGCGACGCCGTTCTCGGTCGAGTTGCCGGCCAACGCGGCCTGCACCGGTGACACTGCCACCGGCGGGTATCACGTCTACAGCTACCTGGTGCCGTTGGGCACCACGATCCCGGCGATCACGTTCACGACGCATCCGTCCACGGGCCTGGGCTTGGTCAACAACACCGGCCTCTACTACGGACCGGTCAACACGGCCAACACCACGGGCCAGATCATCGGGATCCCCACCAACTTCGAGTGGGGCCCGTTGCTCGGCGACGGGGCCACGTTGGCGTCGCTGCTGGACAGCGGGTCGACGCCCGGGGAGTGGGATGCCGGTCTGGCCTGTGCCAACAGCTCCGGCACCCTGACCGACTACTGGAACATCGAGGTGAATTTCGTCGCCAGCAGCCAGGACTCGGCCGGCTTCGTCTGGACGACGGGCCCGGGCAATCCGTTGCCGGAGGCGCCGTGGGCTCTGGTCCTCCCGGTGTCGGGAGCCGTCATCCTCGGAAGCGGGTTGTGGTTCTCACGTCGCCGATCGGCGCGAAAGGCAGCGCTTGCACTCCAGACATCCGGGGCTTGATCCGGGTCGTTCCGGTTGTGAACGACGGTTGTGGGCGGACACCTGTGGTGCTCCGCCCACTTCGTCGCGTCGGGACGGGGTGACCCGACGGCGCACCTCATGGCGATGGGTGACCGCCGTGTGGTTGCTCGGTAGCGCGGGTTGCCTGTCGATCCTGCTGTCACCATCGGCGTTCGGGTCCGTGCCCGCGGGCGCGGCGGAGATCACGCTGCCGGGCCAGCTGACACCGTTGCACTCGGGCGGGTCGGCCACGCCCTACGGGGTGGCGTTGCCGCAGGATGCGCGCTGCCCGGGTGACTCGGCCCACAAGGGCTACCACGTGTTCAGCTACCTGGTCCCCAAAGGGGAGTCACCCGCGACGGTCACATTCACCGATCTCCCTCGGCAGGGACTCGGCTACTTCGCGAACGGCGTCTACGTGGGCGCCATCAACACGGCCGAGTACACGGGCCAGATCGTGGGTCTCCCGACCGAGTTCACGTGGTCGCGACTCACCCCTCATCTCCTGTTCAGCTCCGGAGGGACCACGGCCACCTGGAACGGCGGTATCGCCTGTGCCGATTCCGAGGGCGTCACCACCGACTACTGGAACACCCAGATCGTCTTCACGGCGAGTACGACCGACCCGGGCGGGTTCACGTGGTCCGTGCCCGCCACGATCGACGTGTCGTCCTCGAGTCACACCGGTCTCTGGGTGGGAACCGCACTGATCGTCGTGGCTGTGGTGCTGTCGGGGCTCGTGATCGGTTTCAAACGGCGCAGCGCGACCGAAGGTGCCCATGGCCAGCCCTGAGCTCTCGATCTTGGGCCCGGCGGTCCGATGGCACCGGTCCTCGCTGGCCGAGTGGAATGCGCTCGACGCGCGCACGAGGACGACGGCGAAGGTCGGTGCCCTCGTGATCGTGACGGTCGTCGCGTACCACTACTCGCTGGCGTCGCTCCTGCAGACGATCGGGCTCGACACCCCCCTGGCCTATCTCGGCTTCGTCCCCTTCATGGCCGGTGGTCTGGCCTGGCTGAACCGCCACCCTCGGGCGGTCGAACCACCGATCTTCGACCGCCAGCTCGACTACATCGTCGGCCTCCCGCTCGTCGGGATCGCGGTGCTCGCCGAAGTGGTCCTGCCCGGCCGTATCGGCGTCATGTTCTGGGTCAACCGGCTGGACTTGCTGTTCCTGCCGGTGTTCGTGGCCGGGGCCACCGTGCTGCTGTTCGGTGTCCGGGTGGCGTGGCGTCAGAAGGTGGCCCTGGCGTACTTGCTTCTCGGTTGGCCGTGGCTCTACACGTCGCTCCTCGTCGGGACGCTCGGCCGGCTCACCTCCCTCACCGTCGGCGGTCTGAGCGCGGCGTTGCGGGTGTTCCACGCCGCTACGCCGGTGGCCGGGAACGCTGGCCTGTTCAACGTCGTCCACCACGGGCACGGGATCCTGATCAGCGTCGTGACGGCCTGCTCGGGTGTCGACAGCACGGTCGGCTTCCTCCTGACCGGGACCGCGTTGGCGGCGATCGTCAGCGGGTCCCTTCTCCGCAAGGCGTTGTGGTTGGCCACGGGGCTCGTCGTGTTGTGGTTACTCAATCTCGCCCGGCTCCTGCTCATCTTCTGGGTGGCGCGGGTGGCCGGTCAGCATCTCGCCCTCGACGTCCTGCATCCGGTGGCAGGCATCGTGATGTTCTGCCTCGGCGTCGGGCTCATGAGCGCGCTGCTGCGACCCTTCGGGCTGACGTGGACACCGGCGGTCCGGTCGACGCCACGCAGTTCGTCGATGAGCCCGGCCACCCCACGGGTCTTCGCCGTCGGCGCCGTCCTGGTGGTGGCGGCGGTGATCCTGTCGGTGAGCGACGGCGCCCTGCGCACCTTCGACCCCGTGGCGGGTGCGACGGGCGAGCCCAAGTTGGCATCGTTCCTGGCGGACCCCGCCCATCCGGTGGGTTGGACTCCGACGTTCGAGACCGAATACCTGGCGAACAAACCTCTGTTCGGACAGGATTCGCGTTGGTTCCGGTACCTGTACTCGATGACGGCGCCCGGGTCGACCTCGCTGCACAGCACGCTCCCCGTGACCGCTGACGTGATCGACGCCGGCAACTTGAGCGGGTTCGACGCCTACGGCGTCACCGCCTGCTACTCCTTCCACGGGTACACCCTGAGAGACGTCGAAGCCGTGAGTCTCGGTGACGGTGTCAACGGACAGGCGCTGTCGTACTCGGGCGGAACCGCCGCCTCGCCGCAGGACTGGTCCATCGTGTACTGGATCTGGCCGGTCGAGACTGCGGCGGGAACCCGGTACGAGCGGGTCATTCTCTACCTGCAGAACACCGCAGCCGACCGCATCTCGTTGGGGGCCGGGACAACCGGCGCCACCCAGCTGACGAGCGAGCTCACCGGTGCCGACGCCGTGCAACGTCGCCTCCTCACCAACCGGGCCTTCCTGGTCGCGTTCGCTCACCAGGTGATCGCGGGTCAGGTCCATCAGAAAGACACTGGAGTCGTCATCGACGCGCTCCAGACGCCGAGCAGCGTGGGCGGCTTCTGGACCGCATCGAGCAGCCGTGCGGCCCAGGACGCCGGTACCGCGCCGGGGAGTGCCCAGGCGCCCTCGACCACCACGTCCGGTGTGGACGCGCGCTTCTGGCTGGGGTACACCCTCAGGCACTCGATGTCCACGACGACGACGGGTCGGTAGCCGGCATGGCGGTGATCGAGATGCCGACCCCGACCGTCGACCCGACGGTGCAAGAGAGCCCGGCTCCCGAGCGTCGTCGGGTACGAGCCGCGCCCGGTCGCGGTGACCGGATCTTCCTGGCCGGTACCCGGCTGGCGGCGGTCGTGGTGGTGGGTGTCATCAGTGCGGTGGGCCTCTTCCTCGCCATCCGGGCCTACCCGGCCCTCGCCGTCGCCAAGTTCTCGTTCCTCACGACCCAGGCGTGGGAGCCCGACATCCACCATTTCGGGATCTTGGGCGTGTTGACCGACACGGTGTTGATCGCGTTGGTCGCCATCGTCGTCTCGATCCCGATCTCCCTGGGCCTGTCGCTGTTCATCTCGGAGATCGCCCCGGCGCGGATCCAGCGGGTGCTGATCTCGTTGGTCGACCTGATGGCGGCCGTGCCCAGTGTCGTCTACGCGCTGTGGGGGCTGTTCTTCCTCCAGGGCCACGTCGTCGGCGTGTCTCGGTGGCTCTCGACGTGGTTCGGGTGGATCCCCATCTTCAAGGTGCCCGGAGCGGATGTCTCGAGCCCAACGGCGTCGTCGAGCGTCTTCACTGCGTCGACCTTCGTCGTCGGGTTGGCGGTGTCGCTCATGGTCATCCCGATCCAGTGCTCGGTCATGCGCGAAGCGTTCTCGCAGGCGCCGATGGGTGAGCGCGAGGCTGCCTACGCGCTGGGAGGAAACCGGTGGGACATGATCAGGTCGGTCGTCCTTCCCTTCGGACGGGGAGGGATCATCGGGGGGACCATGTTGGGCCTCGGTCGCGCCCTGGGCGAGACCATCGCCGTCTACCTGATCATCTCGCCCATCTACACCATCAACTGGCACATCCTCAAAGAAGGTGGAAACTCGATCTCCGCCCTCATCGCGCTCCAGAACGGTGACGCCGACAGCTTCGGGATCTCCGCCCTGATGGCAGCGGGGCTGACGTTGTTCGCCCTGACCCTCATCATCAACTTCGGGGCGTCGATCATCGTGGCTCGCTCACGGTCCGGCGCAGAGAGCGATCTGTGACGTGACGCTGCTCGACTTCCCCGACACGGGGCGACACGTGCCCGACACGCCGTCGCGCCCGGGACCGCCGCGTCGGCGTGTGCACGGTGTCAGCCGGGACATGGTGTTCGACCTGGCCGGGGCGGCCGTGGCCGGGGTCAGCGTGTCGATCCTCCTCTTCGGACGACTGGCGGCGCTCTCGGGACCGATCGGGTTCTTCCTGGTCGCGTACGGCGTCTTCCTCGTCGTCTACGGCGTGCTGGTCTCGCTGCGCGACGACGGTCGAGCCGTCCGGGACGCGGTGATGACGGTTGTGCTCGCCTCGGCCGTGTGCCTGGCCTTCGTGGCGCTGGCCCTCGTGGTCGGCTTCACGCTGTGGCGGGGCCGGACCGCGTTGATGCACGCCAACTTCTACAAGGAGGACATGTCCAAGGCGGGACCACTGGCGCCGCTGACGGTGGGCGGCGTGGCTCACGCGCTGGTGGGCACGGTGTGGATGATCGGCATCGCCATCGTCCTGAGCGTGCCCCTGGGACTGGTGTGCGCGATCTACCTCGACCAGACCCGCAGCCGTCCGGCGCGCTTCGTCCGCACGATCGTCGAAGCGATGACGGCGTTGCCCACGATCCTGGCTGGACTGTTCATCTACGCGTCGTGGATCTTGACGCTCGGATTCGAAGAGTCGGGCTTGGCTGCCGCGCTGGCCCTGAGCATCATGATGCTCCCGTACATGATCCGGACCTCCGACCTCGTCCTGCGCCTCGTCCCCAACAGCCTGCGTGAAGCGTCGGGTGCGCTGGGCGCTCCCCGGTGGCGCACCGTCTGGAACGTCGTGCTGCCGACGGCCCGGTCAGGACTGGCGACGGCCGTCATCCTGGCCATCGCGCGCTCCATCGGCGAGGCGTCTCCGGTGCTGCTCACGGCGGGTTTCACGACCTACCTCAACGCCAACCCGATCCACGGGCCGATGGTGTCGCTCCCCCTCGTGGCGCTCAAGCTGGTGCAGTCGGGTGTGCCCAACGACATCGCTCGTGGCTTTGCCAGTGCCGCCTTTCTGCTCCTGGTCATCGTGGCGCTGTTCGTCCTGGCCCGGATCATCGGTGGGTGGGGACCGGGACACATGTCGAGTCGCCAAAAGCGCCGCGTGGCGTGTGCCTCGGCGCGCGACGTCCGTCGGCTCGCGGCGATCGACCAGTCGGGAGGACGGCAGTGACGCTGCGACTTCGCACACGGACCGTTCGGTCGCGGGTGCTGGCTTTGGCGCTCGTCTCGGTGGTCGTCGTGACCACGATGATCGTCGCCACCGGTGGTCGCGCCACCGCCGACACCTCGAGTTATGTCCCGGTGACGGGTGCGGGCTCCACCTGGTCCGAGAATGCACTCGACCAGTGGATCGCCGATGTCCAGCAGTACGGCATGCGGGTCAATTACTCGGGGACGGGGTCGACGGCAGGCCGCCAGGCTTTTCTCAACGGCACCGTCGACTTCGCGGCGTCGGACATCCCCTTCCAGACCAAGCCCGATGACGGATCGGCGCCCGAGAACCCCGTGGCCGGGAGTTACGCCTACATGCCGATCACCGCAGGTGGCACGGTCTTCATGTACAACCTCATGATCAACGGCCAGCGCGTCACCAACCTGCGGCTGTCGGGCCAGAACATCGCCAAGATCTTCACCGGTGCGATTACGAATTGGAGCAATCCGGCCATCGCGGCGGACAATCCGGGACTGCACCTTCCCAACGAGCCCATCGTCCCGGTGGTGCGCTCCGACGGGGCGGGGGACAGCTTCGAGTTCTCGCAGTGGATGATCAGCCAGTACCCGTCGATCTGGAATGCGTTCTGCAACACCTCGGGCCGGGCGCCCGCGTGCGGGCCGACCTCGTTCTATCCGACCGTGACCGGCATGATCGCGCAGTCCGGCGACCTGGGAGTCTCCGCCTACGTGTCGGCGAACTACGCGGCGGGGTCGATCGGCTATGTCAACTACTCCTATGCCCTCAACGCCAAATTCCCCGTGGCGCAGATGCTCAATACCGCCGGGTACTACACCGAGCCGACGCCGCAGAACGTTGCGGTGTCACTGCTCCAGGCACAGATCGAGACCGCCAATACCGACCCGTCGGTCTACCTGACCGAGAACCTGCAGAACGTCTGGACCGACCCCGATCCGCGCACGTACCCGCTGTCGTCCTACAGCTACCTGATCCTGCCGATCACCACCCAGGGCAACTTCACCGCGGAAAAGGGCAAGACCTTGGCGGCCTTCTCGTACTACGCCATGTGCCAGGGCCAGCAGTCGTCGGCGTCGTTGGGGTATTCCCCCATGCCGATCAACCTGGTCCAGGCGAGTTTCGCGCAGATCGCCAAGATCCCCGGCGCCCAGGTGCAGAACATCAACATCCAGAGTTGCAACAACCCGACGTTCACTCCGAGCGGGGCGAACCTGCTGGCGCAGACCGCTCCGTACCCCCCGGCCTGCGACAAACAAGGGCCGACCCAGTGCACGACGGGTACGGGGGGAGCACAAAGCGTCTCGACTCCGGTGAGCGGCGCGGCCAAGGCGACGACCACGACCAAGGCGGCCAGCGCGGCAGCGGCGCGCACCGCGACCGCCGCACCAGGGGTCGGCGCTGCTGCCGCGGCGGAGGGCGATCCGGGTGGTGCTGCAGCCACGACCACCACGGCACCATGTGCCCCGGCCGACAGCGCATGCAACAGCGCCGCCATCGCGACCGGAGGGACGTCGACGTCGGATCCGAGCCAGACGTCGTTGTTCGCCACGCCGGTAACGCTGTCCACGGCGGGGGGGTGGTCATCGACCCAGACGATCATGGTGCTCGTCCTGGTGATCCTGTTGGCCGCCATCTTCATCCCCGGGTTGCTGTCGCGCCGGCTGAGGCGGAAGGACCAGTGACCGTCTTCTCCGGTCGGCGATCCGGGCCGCTCGATCGCCGAGAGCGTCTGACGGCACTGGGGGCCGCGTTGGCGGCGTTGGCCGTCCTCGTGTTCGTGCCCGGGATCCAGCCCCACGCCTCCGCGGCGGCTAATCCGTTGGCGGACTCCCAAGGGACCGTCACCTCGCTCCCCGCCGCGTCCGGGGCCGTCACCGTCGACGGGCGGGGCGAGTTCTCGAATCTGAAGATCTCGGTCAACCAGACGACGAACCTCGAGAACCAGGCCATCTCTGTCTCGTGGACGGGGGGTGTGCCGACCGACAGCGGTCCGGGGGAGTCGTCGTTCACGACGTTCAACGAGAACTACCTACAGATCTTCGAGTGCTGGGGTGACCCGTCGCCGACGGATCCGCTCACCGCCATCGACCCAGGTCCGTCGCCGACGCAATGCGAGTTCGGGGGCGAAAGCGGCACACCGACGACCTCCTACCCGATCGCGCAGACCGGGTTCCAGTACTCGAGGGTGCTCGCATCGGCGGCGTGGAGCAATTTCGATCAGGTCTCGGGCTACGTCGACAGCGGGACCAACGGCACCGGCGACAAGTTCGAGCCCTTCGACGCCGTCGACGGGACCGTCGTCAACGTGTCGGCAAACCTCAACTGTGTCGCCAACTCCGCGGTGGCCTGTTCGTTCTCGAACGATCCGTACTTCAGCTTCAACGACACGAACGAGATCGACTTCGCCCGCACCTACGATGACGGTGACGGGCAGCAGTTGTTCCAGGTCGACACCGGGCTCGAGGCGCCGGGCCTCGGATGTGGGCAGGCGGTACAGACCGCAGCCGACGGCTCGCAGACGGTTCCGCACTGTTGGCTGGTGATCGTGCCGCGCGGAACCGCAATCGAGGAGAACCCGAGCAACGTCAACGCCAGCAGCGTTGTCACATCGCCGCTCAACCCTGTGGCGTGGGCCAACCGCATCTCCATCCCCTTGTTGTTCAAGCCTGTAGGCAGCGCGTGCGCGCTGGGGGCCAACGAAGAGCGGATCGTGGGCAGTGAGCTGGCCGTGTCGGCGGTGTCGAGCTGGCAGCCTTCGCTGTGCGCCCAGCCGGGCACGCCTCCGTACAGCTATTCGTACCTGAGCGACGACCAGGCTCGCCAGGACCTGACCCAGGCGTCGTACGGCGGCGCCGGGATGGCGGTGTTCTCCGATCCCATCGAGCCGAGTCAGACCGACCCGTCGGACCCCGTCGTCTACGCTCCGCTCACGCTGTCGGGGGTGGTCATCGGTTTCAACATCGAGCGACAACCGGCGCTCGAGGGCACCGGGCCCCAACCGGACGAACAGGCGCTGGCCGGTACCCAGGTCGAACACCTGTACCTGACGCCGCTCCTCGTGGCCAAGTTGCTCACCGAGTCCTACAAGGCCCAGTTGGAAGACGTGAGCGCCGACACCGCCAGTGCGTACGCGTGGGTCCAGCACAACCCCACCAGCCTGCTGTCCGATCCCGATTTCCTCCAGTACAACCCGGAGTTCACATTGCTCGCGGCCGGGGACAACGGAGGGCTCGATGCCGCCGCGCTCGTGGTCGAGGAGAGCTCCTCCGACGCCGCCTCCACGCTGTGGAACTGGGTCCTGTCCGATCCCGAGGCCGAAGCGTGGCTCAGTGGAGCGTCGACGGGTGAGCCCGCCAATGAAGGCACCATGCTCGTGAACCCGATCTACAGCACGAACCCGTCGGTCAACCCGTCAGGACTGGCGTTCGCGCCGCCGACACCTAACAACTACCCCAAGAGCGATCCGTACCAGGTCGACACCGGCGAGACGGTCCAGCCCAACGGCAGTGCGTCGTCCGAGCCCGCTCGCCCGATCGGCGTGCTGGACTGGTCACCGTACGCGCTGACGATGCAAGGCGCGGCCCAGGCGACCGCGGCCTCCAACGACGGGGGGAAGACGACCGACGACCAGGCCAACCCGCCCGCTGACGCCTGGGTGGCCAACGGACCACAGGAGAGTGGGACCAGCTTCATCTTGAGCATCACCGACTCGGCCTCGGCCGCGCAGTACGGACTGCAGACGGCCAGCCTCAGCAGGGCCGGCGACGACACTGCCAATCGGACCTTCATCGCCCCCGACCAACAGGGGCTACTGGCCGGCGAGCAGGCGATGGTGCCGAGTTCGGTTCCCGGGGTGCTCGCGCCGAATCCCGGGCCGACGACGATCCAAGGTGCCTACCCCTTGACGTTGCTCACCTATGCGGTGACGACCCCGGTGAGCCTCGCCGCCACCGATCGTCAGAACTTCGCCACGTTCCTGCAGTACGCCGCGGGCGCGGGGCAGGTCCCGGGGGTGGGGATCGGTCAGTTGCCGCCGGGCTATGCACCCCTTCCGGCCGCGTTGCAAGCCCAGACCCTCGCTGCCACCGCCACGATCCTGAACCCCCCGGTCCCCTCGACCCCCCCCAGTGTGTCGGCCGTCCAGATCACGTCCCCGACGACGCCAGCGGCGACGGTGCCGTCACCGATCGTCTCGGGGAACGAGCCGATGACGGTTCCGACGGAAACGGGCAGCACCCCCTCGACGTCGGGCCCCGCCACGGTGCCGGCGACGGTGCCGGCGACGCGTCACGCCATACTGAGCACCTCACGCACGGGGGACTTCGGCATCGGTGCGCTGCGTTGGGCCCTGCCCATTGCCGTGCTCGTCGGGGTGGTCGCGGGGTTGGTCAGCGCACTGTTGATACCCATCCGGCGCCGTCGCAACGCGACACACCCGGACAGCCTTCCGACACCTGGGGTGCAGTCGTGATGGCGCGCCTCACCGACCGGACCATTCGACACCGATCTCGCGACAACCGAGGATCCAGGGGGGACCATGCCCATCACTAACAGGCGGCGAGCCGCCGAGTTGCTCCGATCGACCGTGGCGGCCATGCACGCCGGCGCCATGGTCCTCGTACTGGCCGGGGGTTGGTCGCTCTACCTGGCCGCCACTGCCTCGACCCCGGCATCGGCCGCGACCCTGGGGGGAACCGCCACCATCACGGACCCGTCTTCGAACCCGCTGGCATCGGGAGGGTCCGCCACGATGTTCTCGGTCGCGCTGCCGGCCAACGCGGCATGCTCGGGGGACACCTCGACCGGGGGATACCACATCTACAGCTACCTGGTCACCCGGGGAACCGACGTCACGACGGTGACCTTCGGGACCCACCCCTCCGTCGGGCTCGGCTTCGTCAACAATGTCGGCCTCTACTACGGACCGGTCAACACGGCCATCACCACCGGGCAGATCATCGGAATCCCGACCAACTTCGAATGGGCACCGCTGCTGAGCGACGGCGAGACGCTGGCGTCGTTGCTCTACACCGGTGGCACGAGCGGCGTGTGGGAGGCGGGTATCGCCTGTGCGACGAGCGCCGGGGTGCTGAGCGACTACTGGAACACCGAGGTCACCTTCACCGCCAGCACCGCTGATCCCAACGGGTTCGTGTGGAGCGCGGTGCCGGGCCCGAGCTCGACGTCGGGCACCACGACCACGACGGGAGCGGGGGGCTCGCCGACCACTTCGTCGTCGACCACCACCTCGACGACCACCGCGGCCGGCACCACCGCCACGACGAGCACCACGGCGGCCACGACATCGAGTACCACGACGTCGACCGTGGCCGGCGCCACCACGACGACGGGTGGGTCGAGCACCACCACCCCGATCTCGACGTCGTCTGGTTCGTCGAGTGGCACCGGCGACTCCGCTGTGGCACCGACGACGGCGGACTCGTCGTCGCTTCCCCTGACCGGAGCGTCGGTCCAGCAGGAGGTCGCCGTCGGGATGCTGTGTATCGGCTCGGGCCTCTTCGTCCTGGGCTGGAGCGTCCGGATGCGCCGAGCCCGGGGTCTCCTCGTCGGGACAGTTCGCGGATGAGCCAGAACGCGTTGATCGAGCCCTACGCGTGGGCTCCCGATGCGCGGGGGACCCCCGAACCCTGGTCACCGGGGGGCGGACCACAACGCGTGGGTGAGCTCAGCACCGGTTGGCCCTACGCGGGCCCGGCCCCGGGCCCCGGCCCCGGCCCCGAGCCCACGCCGACCGGGTCGCTCACCGACGTCGTGCGCGTCGCGCTGCTGACGCTGTCAGCCGTCGTCCTGGGACTCGCCCTCAATCTCGAATTGGGAAGCGGGGTGGAGCACCAGGCCGCGCAAACCAGGCTGTTCGATTCCTTCCGGCAGCAGCTGGCCTTGGGCACCGCACCGCTGGGACCGACCGGTCCCCACCGTCGCCCGCTGTCCCTCGGCACCCCCATCGCGCTACTCCAGATCCCGTCGATCGGGGTGAAGGAAGTGGTGGGCGAAGGGACGACGAGCGCCGTCCTCATGTCCGGGCCGGGCCACGTTCGCTCCACGATCTTCCCCGGCGGTGCGGGTACCAGCATCATCTTCGGCCGGGCCGCGGCCTACGGTGGGCCATTCGGTCGTTTGGACGAGCTCCACAAAGGGGAGTCGATCAAGGTGGTGACCCAGGTCGGGTCGTCGACCTTCCGGGTCGTCGACACGCGGCGGGCCGGTGACGTCGTCCCGCCCCTGGCCGCCGGGAGCGGTCGTCTCACCCTTGCCACGGCCACCGGCTCCCGCTTCGTTCCCTCCGGGGTCCTCTGGGTCGACGCCGATCTCGTGGGCACGCCGTTGCCTGCGGCCTCGCCCGCGGTGCACCGGGTCCCGGCCAACGAGAGCCCTCTGGGCATCGACACCGGGAGTCTGTGGGTCTTGGCGCTGTGGCTCGGTGTGCTCGCGCTCGTCCTGACAGGGGCGGTCTGGACGTGGCATCGACGAGGTCACGCCCAAACGTGGATCATCTTCAGCGCACCTGTCATCGTCGCCGCCTATGTCGTCGCCAGTCATGCCTCTCTGCTTCTTCCCAACCTGATGTGAGGTCTCCAATGATCAACCGATCAAACAACGGGCGCTCCGAGGGCTCGTCATGACTCAATTCGCCCCCACCCTCACGTTGACTGCGGTCACGGGCGCGAAAAGCCAGTCGGCCACGCTCGAAGCTCGCGACATCTCCGCGTGGTTCGGTGATCACCACGTCCTGGACCGCGTCTCGTTGACCATGGCCGCAGGGCAGGTGACCGCCCTCATCGGACCCTCGGGGTGTGGGAAGTCGACGTTCCTGCGCATCCTCAACCGCATGCACGAGCTCACCCCTTCGGCGTCACTGGCGGGGGAGGTCCTGCTCGACGGCAGCGACATCTACGACGCGACCTGGCGACTGACCGCGGCCCGACGCAACATCGGCATGGTCTTCCAGAAGCCCAACCCGTTCCCCGCCATGTCGATCTACGACAACGTGCTGTCGGGCCTGAAGCTCACCGGGACCCGGGCTGATCAGGACACCAAGGACGCGCTCGTCTTCGAGTGCCTCTCGAAGGCCGGCCTCTGGAACGAGGTCTCGGACCGGTTGCGGGCGCCGGGCGGAGCGCTGTCGGGTGGTCAACAGCAACGGCTGTGCATCGCTCGTGCGCTCGCGATCCGTCCCCGAATCCTGCTCATGGACGAACCCTGTTCGGCCCTCGACCCCACCTCCACCCGCCGAATCGAGACGACGATCGAGGAGCTCCGAGCCGAGGTCACGGTGGTGATCGTGACCCACAACATGCAGCAAGCCACCCGGGTGTCGGACTACACCGCGTTTTTCCTGGCCGAGCAGGGGATGCCCGGCTACATCGTCGAGCACGGGCCCACCGACGCGATGTTCAACGAGCCTCAGGACCGTCGGACCTCGGATTACGTCCTGGGCAGATTCGGTTGAGGCGGGCCCTTCTTGCACCACCCTTGCACCAACTTCTCTACAAAGACTATCATTTTACTAGATTTGGAATGCCCGGGGGGTCGGTGGCGTTGGTTGCGGATGTGCGCGGGCGGGGACGGTGATAACCGAACCGGCGGAGATGGCCGTGCCCCGGGTCTACACGCGCCAGTCCGTCGAGGACTATCTGGGCGCGGTGGCGGACAAGCGGATCGAGCTCGAGGTGGCCATCGCTCGGGCGCGGGCTCGTCTCGAACGGGCCACGGAGCTGGAGCAGCGCATCGAATCCCTCGAGCAGAAGGTGGGGGAGTGGATCGTCCTGGCCCTGGCGCTGCGGCGTGATCCGGATGCGAGCCCGGGGCCACTCCACCTCGCGCCACCAGGACTTGAGGCCCGGGTGCTCCCCGCCGTTCCCCCGACCTATGGCGTCGACGGGGCAGAACGCGGAGCCGGGGCGGTGCCTGACGGTGCGCCGGAGGTCCACGCCATCGATCGCCTGGAACGGCTCCAACTGCACCTCGAGCACCTCCGTTCGTCCTGGCCGGAGCGCGACGCACGGACGCCGACCGGGGCCACTGATCCGGAGTCGGACCATGGCTGAGGCGTTGTATCCCGGCGGCTCACCGGTGAGGCCCGACCTGGCGGAGATTCTCCCCGTTGCCGTCGTCGAGGCTCTCGTGGCGCGCAGCGAGGGCGAGCTGCGCACCATGTGGCTCGAACTGCAAGAAATCGCGGGCTCGGCGGAATCCGCGGAGCGACGGCTGAAGGCGAACCGGGTCGCGGCCGTCTATGACGACGCGTTCGAGAGCGACGTGCTCGCGTACGTGCGTCGTGTCGTGGAACCCGAAGCTGCTGACCGTCTCAGCCTCGCCGCATCGGACAGCGCCGCAATCCCGCCGGCGTGGGCCAACGGCCGCTCGTCCGCCGTCGAAGGTGCGCTGCCGCCTCCTCCGGTCGTGCCGAGTGCGCCGGTTGCATCACCGCCTCCTCCGCCACCACCGCCGCCCGGCCCACCCGGAGGGTCGCCGAGCGATGGCGCGCCCACCGGTCAGGTGCAGGCGACGCCCCGGTCGTCGCCCAAGCCACGGACGACTGTCGTCGACCGTGGCCACCGTCCGTCCGAACCGACGCACGCGAGCCCGTCCGCGCCACCTCCTCCGTCAGACACGCATCCTCCATGGCCGACGCAGCCTTCCTCCGCGACGACGCCTCCTCCTCCGCCCCCCGTCGTCGCCGAGTTCGGCAACCCACTCCCGGCATGGGCGGTCTCGCCCGCGCTGGGGAACGCGCCGAGTGTTTCCTCCGGGAGCATCGCGATCCCGGCGCAGGAGCACGGTTGGACCTCGAGGATCCCGGCCCGTCTGCTCATGCAGGTCGGCCTGGTGATGGTCGTCGCTGCCCTGCTGCTGCTGAAGCTGGGATAGCTCCCGTCACCGGCGCCGAGGGCGTCCGAGGGTGTGAGTCGGGGAGGGGGTGTCCGGTTCCATGACTTAGTGGACACTATGTCCCAGGACATCGTGGACACCTGTTCAGGTGGTGTCCATGGACCGTGCTCGCTATGCCGTTGATGCCGTCGTGGTGGAGGGCCGGTCCCTGCGATCGGTGGCCTCGTCTCTCGACATGTCGAAGTCGTGGGTGGCCAAGCAGGTAGGGCTGTTTCGAGGGGGCGGCTACGAGGCCCTGGCCCCGAAGTCCACGGCGCCTCACCGACGCCCGACGCAGCTCGACGCGGCGCTCGAGAACGAGATCGTGACGATCCGCAAGCACCTGGACGAGGAAGGCTTCGACGCCGGGCCTCTCACGATCCAGTACCACCTCCGCCAGCGCCACGGGACGGCTCCGGGCCGGTCCACCATCCACCGGGCGCTCGTCCGGCGTGGGTTCGTCACCCCCCAGCCCCAGAAGCGACCTCGCACGTCGTGGGTCCGGTTCGAGGCGAAGTTACCCAACGAGACCTGGCAAGCGGACATGACCCACTGGTCCCTGGCTGATGGGACCGAGGTGGAGATCCTCGACTTCGTCGACGACTACTCGCGCATGGTCACCGTCGCCGTGGTGCTGCCGGTCACCACCGCGGCCGATGTGGTGGCCGCGTTCTACCAGGGGGCCGGACGTTTCGGATTCCCGGCCTCGATGTTGACCGACAACGGCTGCATCTTCACCGCCCAGTTCCGCAACGGCCGATGCGGGTTCGAGACCGAGCTCGCCACGTTGGGCATCGCCATCAAGCACGGCAAGCCCTACCATCCGCAGACCCAAGGCAAGATCGAGCGATTCCACAAGACGCTCAAGCGTTGGCTGCGCAAGCAGGACCGGGCTGGGTCCATCGCCGAGCTCCAGGGACAGGTCGACTACTTCGTCCGCTACTACAACGAGACCCGACCCCACTCGGCCCGGGGCATGGTGCCGCCAAAGCAGGCCTTCGACGCCTTGGACAAAGCCGCCCCGGACCCCGACAAATACCCGATGGCTCCGAATACTCGGGTGCGCCACGACAAGATCGACAAATGCGGGGTCTTCACCCTGCGTCACGGGAGCAAGCTCCACCACGTGGGAGTCGGGCGGGGCCATCGGGGCCGTCGGGTCATCGTCTTGGTCGCCAACCTCGACATCCGGGTGCTGAGCGAGGAGGGCGAGTTGCTCCGCCACCTCACGCTCGACCCGAGCAGGGACTACCAGCCGATCACCGCGAGACCGTGATCATCTAGCTTCATAGGTTCGTCTGTCCACGATGTCTCGCGACATCACATGAGTCGGGGAGGGGGGATTTGAACCCCCGACCTCCTGCTCCCAAAGCAGGTGCGCTGCCAGGCTGCGCTACTCCCCGGAGTTTTCGGGTCTGACCTGGACTTCTCCGGCTCAGACCCGAACCGTTTCCTTCAGCACTCCGCTCGGTGCACAAATAATCCGAGCCGACGAGATGGAGGATCAGAACGTGAACAGCGTAGGCGACGTGGAGCGGCTGTCGAGATCCTTGGCGTCATCGCGCACGTAGCGTCGATCGAGTTGAGCGCGCACCGGTTACCGGGTGCCCCGTGCCCGTTTCAGTTGGGTCGGCTTGCACCATACCGTCCGACGTCCATCCACCGTGGCTCCGTCGGCGATGCACGCCTTAGCGACAACTGGGCACGAGACTGGTCAATCTGAAGACGACGGCGTTACTCGTCGCCAGCATCCTCATCCTGGGCGAGCTGGTCCGACCACTGCCGAACACAGTGCTCACAGATGTACGCGCCTTGACCGGAGATCAGCCGACCTGCCTCGGGCGACTGTCGGCCACAGAACGAGCAGGCGACGATTCGACCGGATCTGCCGTGGGCCCGTTCCCATGGCGGGTAGTCCGGGCTGCCCGGTGTTCCTAGGTTTCTTACGAGGTTGAGAACCTCTTGGCGAACCCGTGCCGGATCGGCTCCCAGGCTCGTCAACACCTGCGCTCCGACTCCTTCGCCTTCACGCACGATCCCCAGCAGGAGGTGCTCGGTCCCGATGTAATTGTGACCAAGTTGAAGGGCCTCCCGCAGCGAGAGTTCGAGCACCTTCTTGGCTCGGGGCGTGAACGGTGGCGACCCTGTGGACATCCCACCCGCGAGGACCGATGCCCCAATGGTCTCCTCGACCTTGGCCCGCACGTCCTCCAACTCGATGCCCATCTGTTCGAGAGCTTTCGCCGCCACGCCATCGGTCTCATGGATCAGGCCGAGGAGAATGTGCTCCGTTCCGATGAAGTCGTGGTTGAGGAGGCGCGCTTCCTCCTGGGCCAGAACGAGGACCCTACGGGCACGGTCGGTGAAGCGCTCGAACATGGGTTACACGTTCTCCCTATCCCCTTGGACGGTATGGGTTTGCCTCTGCTGACTTGGCTGTTCGCTTCCGCCGCTTCATGATCACCATGGCCGAGTCAGTCGCAGGGACCACGTCAACCAACTCGAATCCATCGTCCGCGGCATTCTGCAGTTTGATCTGCGCTTCTTCGGTGTCACTCAGTGGGTAAAGGCGTAGCACCAAGAACTCGTCGCTCATCGTGGCAGCGTACCGGGGGGGCGAGCTCCGGATAATGCGAGGTGGACCACTGACGGCGCCGGTGTCGTCCGGTCAACATGACGCAGGGGACCTCAGCTCCTCCCACGCCTCCATCGAGGTGCTCTCCAGGCCGTCATGCAACTCGTCGCTCGGGGTGGTGCGGATGGTGGCGAAGCCGCATATGCATCGGTACGGGCGTGCAAATACAGTGCCTTCGATTTCGGCCGTCGTGTAGAAGAGATCCCCGGCGGCCAGCGCACTCAGCACCCAGGTAATGGGCCAAAGGTCGGGCGACCCTGGCTCTGGAGCTGTCCCGACGGACGTGACATGTTGGTGGCCCCAGTTGGTGACGGTCCGGTCGACACCTACGATCTGAAACGCATGGGCCATGGCTTCGACCTTCTCGAGCCGCACACCAACGCATCAACACAACGGAACGTCACGGCGCTGGCGAGCCAGACCGTTCCCGCTGCGTCGAAAGCGAATTGTCATCGTTCGCGCCAGACCGCTGACATGGCCCGGAGAGGGGGGTCCGAAGGAGGGCTTGGTGTCGGCTCGAGACGAGGGGACCCGAGGACAAGTCTCTCGATTCGTTGCACACCGTCCGAACGCGTCGTGAAGCAGGTTCCGGCCGGATCGAGAAATATGATCCAAGGATCTCGGCGAACGAACTCCACGGCTTCGACATCGTGTGGTGAGCGTTGGTCGTCCTGATCCTGACGGTAAACGATACGGAAGGTGCTCATATTTCGCCCCTTCTTGTCTGGACCGACTCTGCGACCCACCATCCCGTACAGCCCTGGTAGGTCATCGGCAAGGACCACGAGTTTCTGCAGGGCGTCGAGTCCGACGTTGAGGGTCCATTGTCGAGATGCCAGTGCCCCCGGGCGTGCGGGCGTGGAGTCGCGGACCATAACCTCGCTCTGGACAGACAGTTCCCGAGCCGGGACGACGGGGGAGAGCGCGAGTGACGACGATCGACGGGTGGGTGGCACCGGGCTTCGAAGAGGTCCGCGACGTGTTCCAGGCCAATTTCGACGCTGGCGTCGAGGTCGGAGCGGCCTTCGGCGCCTACCACCGCGGCGCGAAGGTGGTCGACCTCTGGGGCGGGATCGCCGACGTCAGGACGGAGGAGCCCTGGAACGAGGACACCCTCGTGCTCGTGTACTCGACCACCAAGGGCGTCGTGGCGATGTGCGCCAACCGACTGGCACAACAAGGCCTTCTCGACGTCGAGGCGCCGGTGGTCACCTACTGGCCGGAATTCGCCGCGGCCGGCAAGGAGACGGTGACCGTGGCCGATCTTCTCGCCCACCGGGCCGGGTTGGCCTGGGTCGACGGCACGATGTCGTTCGAGGAGGTGCTCCGTTGGGACCCCGTCGTCGAGGCACTGGAGCGTCAGGCGCCCTCGTGGCCCCCCGGGACCGCGCATGGGTATCACGCCACGACTTACGGCTGGTTGGTGGGGGAGGTCGTGCGTCGCGTCACCGGGATGACCGTCGGGACGTACCTTCGCACCGAGATCGCGGAGCCGTTGGGGGCGGAGTTCTTCATCGGGCTCCCGGCCTCGCACGAGCCTCGCGTGGCTCGCCTGGTGTCGTTCATCGAAGGCCTCAAGTCGGGTGTGACCGTGCTGGGCACTCCGAGCGAGGAGTCGCCGCAGGCGGGCCCGAGCATGGCGGAGTTGGGCGAGTTGGCCAAGACGTACCTCGCCCCCGGAGGCTCGCTGCTCAAGGCGCTGTCGGCTCCGGGCGGCGCGTTCGCCGACGAGGACGTCTGGCACACCCCCGCACTCCATCAGGCCGAGATCCCCGCCGCCAACGGCATCTGCGACGCCCGATCGCTGGCACTTCTGTACGGGGCCTGCGTGGACGACGCGACGACAGCGTCGGGGTCGACGTTTCGCATCGTGACCCCCGAGCAGGTCGACGCGGCCGTGCAGCAACAGACGAAGGGTCCCGACGAGGTGCTCATGGGCCTCGACATCCAGTGGGGGCTCGGGTTCAACGTCAACAGCGGCATCATCGGGGTCGCCGGGCTCGGAGGACCGCGGGCCTTCGGGCATTTCGGGATGGGGGGGTCGGCCGGTTGGGCAGACCCCGACCTGCACCTGGGCATGGGCTACGTGATGAATCGGATGGAGATCGGGACTACCGGCGACACTAGGAGTTTTCGCCTCATGCGGTCGTGCATCGAGGCGGCGGGGAGGATGTCGTGAAGGCGGCGGTCTACGACGAGACCGGCGGGCCCGAGGTGTTGCGCTACGCGGACGTCCCGGACCCCGTGGCGGGCGACGGGGACGTGTTGGTGCGCGTCGAGGCGATCAGCATCGAAGGGGGCGACACACTGGCGCGCGCCATGGGCGAGTTGGGCGCGGTGCCCCACATCGTGGGGTACCAGTGCGCGGGCACCGTGGTGGCGGTGGGGGACGCGGTCGAGGGCTTCAGCGTGGGTGACCGGGTGGTGACGGTGGGTCTCGACGGGTCCCACGCCGAGCTGAGGGCCGTCCCCACGCCGTTCTGCTGGTTGGTGCCACCCGCGCTCTCCACCGACGAGGCGGCTTGTGTCCCGGTGCCGTTCGGCACGGCCGACGACTGTCTCTTCGAGTTCGGACGACTCCAGTCGGGAGAGACCGTCTTGATCCACGCCGGGGGGAGCGGCGTCGGCATCGCCGCGGTGCAACTGGCGAGCCGGGCCGGGGCCCGTGTGCTCGCCACCGCGTCCTCCGACGAGAAGCTGGCGCGGCTCTCGGCGTTGGGCCTTGACGACGGCATCAACTACGCCACGTCCGACTTCGTCGAGGAAGTGCGCAGGCTGACCGGAGGCCGCGGTGCAGATGTGATCGTGGACTCGGTGGGGGGACCGACCCTCCAGGGAAGCTTGCAGTGTCTGGCGTACCGCGGCCGGTGTGTGACCGTGGGGGACGCGGGGCGTCGGGGCGGCGACCACCTCGACGTCTCGACGCTGCGCCCCAACAACCAGAGCCTGACCGGCTACTTCCTGGGTGCCGAATTGTTCCTGACACCCCGTCCCCATGCCCTGATCGCCCGGCACCTCGCCGAGATCGCCGCGGGCTCGTTGCAGGTGGTCATCGACCGCCGCTACCGGTTGGCCGAAGCGGCACAGGCCCACGCCTACATCGAGAGCCGCCAGGCATTCGGGCGCGTCCTGCTCATCCCCTGACGTTCACCCCACGTGCAGTACCGCGGCACCGGTCAATCGATCGGACGCCAGGTCGGCAAGGGCCTGGTCGGCCCGGTCGAGGGGATACGCGGTCGTCGTCGCCACCACCCCCATGCGCGTTGCGACCCGGAGGAATTCCTCGCCGTCGCGGCGGGTGTTGGCGGTGACGCTGCGGATCTCGCGCTCGTTGAAGAGATGGTCCTGGTAGCGAAGCGGAGGGATGTCACTCAGGTGGATCCCCGCGATCACGACGACGCCGCCCCGGTCCAACGCCGCCAGTGCGCCGGGCACGACCTCGCCCGCCGGCGCGAAGATGATCGCCGCGTCCAATGGCACGGGCGGGGACGCGTCACCGGGTCCCGCCGACGCCGCTCCGAGCTCGAGTGCCAGCTGCTGCGCCTGCTCGGAGCGGGTCATGACGTGAACTTCGGCACCCTCGTGCAGAGCCACCTGGGCGGTGAGATGGGCCGACCCGCCGAAGCCGTAGATCCCGAGGCGCCCTCCCGGTGCCATGCCGGTCCGCCGCAACGACCGGTAGCCGATGATGCCCGCGCACAGCATGGGCGCGGCCTGGTCGTCCGACAGGTCGTCGGGGATCCTGTAGGCGTACCGCTCGTCGACGACCGCGGCCTCGGCGTACCCGCCGTCGTGGTCCCAACCCGTGAACGTCGCCGCCACACACAAGTTCTCGTCCCCGCGCCGACAGAATTGGCACCGTCCGCACGTGGTGGCGAGCCAGGCGATCCCGACCCGGTCACCCACGGCCAACCGCGCGCAGTGCGGCCCCAGCGCGTCGACGATGCCGACGACCTCGTGGCCGGGGACGACGTTGGGACGGTGTACGGGAAGGTCGCCTTCGGCGACGTGAAGGTCGGTGCGGCACACGCCACAGGTGGAGACCCGTACCCGGACCTGGCCCGCGCCGGGGAGCGGCGGGTCGCGCTCGGCCAGCCGGAGCGGCGTGTCGACCAAGGGTCCGGGTGCGACCACCTCCCACGCGAGCACGTCCAATGGTCGCGCGCCCGGGGCGGCTACGTTCTCGGCCGTGGGGGTTCGAGCCGCCGTGTGGGACCTCGGGAGCAGCTCCTTCCACCTCCTCGTCTGTGAGGCCGGGCCCGGCCGTTCGCTCACGCCGGTGTTGCACCGTCGAGCCCTCCTGAACCTGGGCCTCAACGTGGGAGAGCGCGGCGCGATCCCCCGCGACCGGGTGGCGGCGTCGGTGGCGGCCGCCAAACGGCTGCGCGCCGGGCTGGCGGAATCACGAGCCGAGATCGTCGTGGCCCTGGCTACCGCGGCGTTGCGCGACGCCAGCAACAGCGCCGAGGTCGTCGAGCGCCTGCAACGGGTGGTGGGGACCACCGTGCTCGTCCTCGGGGGGGAGGAGGAGGCACGGCTGTGTTTCATCGGACAGCGCGCCGGAGTGTGGACCGGGCCCGGTCCGACGCTCGGGATGGACCTCGGGGGCGGAAGTCTCGAAGCGGCGGTGGGCGATGCCCGCCACGTCGCGCTGGCCACGAGCGCGGCGATCGGCCCCGCCCGCCTGCGGGGCGAGCTCGGAACCGGTGACCCTCTCTCGGTGGCCGATCAGTTCGCCCTGCGGGCCCGCACCGCCGAGGCCATGGCGCCCATCGGCGCCGCAGTGGCCGAGTACGGCGGCGTCACCGACCGGACCATCGTGAGCGGGGGCACCGTCCGCGCCCTGGCCCGCTTGGCCACGGCCCGTGCCCGGCGCCGGCCGTCGGCGGGGCCGGGCGAGGTCAACCAGGTGGAGTTGCCCGCGCACCAGGTCATCGAGCTCGCCGACCAGCTGGCCAAGCTCGATCTTCGGGCCCGCCTCGCCCTTCCTGGGATGCAGGCCCGGCGGGCGCCACTGCTACCGGTGGGCGCCGCCGTGCTCGCCACTGTGGCGTCGGAGCTGGGGGTGGGGCGGTTCGTGGTGAGCGAGTGGGGACTGCGCGAAGGGGCCATCCTGGACGCCCTCGACCGTCGGTGAACCACCCCGACGAGTAGGCCCGGCCAACGGGGGGGACGACGGACTGACCAGGCGTCATGACCGACACCGCCGGCCCAGCCTGGCCCGACGGGCCCGGCCTGCCGACTCGATCGACCTACGTCGTGGCCTTCTTGCCCAGGATCCGGTTCATCTTGGTGCCGCAGGTGGGGCAGGTCCCTTGGGCGGCCCGCCGACCGTTGGCGAGCTCGACTTCCTGACCCTCGAACTGCCGCTTTTCACGACATTTCACACAGTAACCCTCGTACGAAGCCACGCTCGTCCTCCTCACTGTGCGCCCCGCCAGATATCGGGTCGAAGCTATCCCCGGGTCTCGCGGCACACGCGGATGGTGGGCACCAAGCCTGCCTGGCGGGTCGGGGCCGCTGGCCGGGGGGGCGAGGGGTTGTCACACTGGAGGCCCGGAGCCGGAGCGGTCGATCTCCGCACCCGGGAGGGAGTTGTCGCGATGACGGGAATCCAGGAGCCGGTCGTCTCGATCCTGGCCGAGGAGTGGGACGCCCTCGCCGCTCTGGCCCAGGACCTCGGCGACGGGGAGTGGGAGCTTCCGTCCGAGTGCCCGGGATGGACGGTGCGCGACGTGCTGTCGCACCTGATCGGCATCGAGCGGGTGCTGCTCGGCGATCCGCAGCCCCCGCCGTTGACCGAGTTGCCACCGCATGTCGAGAACGAGGTGGGCGCCCGCAACGAGGCATGGGTGGTGCTCCGTCGTTCTCGTCCGGGGCGCGAAGTTCTCGACGAATTCCGGGAGGTCACGGCACGCCGGCTGGCGGAGATGCGGTCGTGGCCCGAGGCCCGTTTCGACCAGGTGGGCCCGAGCCCCGTCGGAGAAGTCCCGTACCGGGAGTTCATGCACGTGCGCGTGATGGACTCGTGGGTACACGAGCAGGACATACGCGTGGCCACCGGCCGGCCCGGGCACGACTCGGGGCCCGCCGCAGAGCTCTCGTTGGACCGGCTGTGCGCGGGCATACCGTTCGTCGTGGGCAAGCAGGCCGGCGCGCCCGAGGGGGCGAGTGTGCGGTTCGAGCTGCGTGGGTCGCTGCCGCGTCGCATCGACGTCGTGGTGCGCAATGGCCGCGCCAAGGCGGTCGACGTGCCCGTGGACCCCGTGACCGTCGCACTCGGCATGGACACCGAGGTGTTCTGGCGCCTCACGTGCGGTCGAGTGGAGGGCAAGGCCGCCCACCTCGCCGGACTGGTCGAGGTGGGCGGGGACGTCGAGCTCGCATCGCAGGTGCTCGACGCCATGGCCTTCATGATCTGAACGGCGATCGTGCCCTGATCGGACCACGGACCGTGGCCGAACCGTCGTGCGACGGGGGGAGCACGTGGACTTGTAGACTCTGCCTTCCTTATGCGCGCCACGGCAGAGCCGGTCGACGGCAACAAGGTCCGTCTATCCGTCGAGGTTGAGGAGTCAGAGGTCGACGAGGCGCTCGACGCGACCGTCCGGCGCCTCTCCACCCAGGTGCGCGTCCCGGGTTTTCGTCCGGGCAAGGTCCCGCGCCAGGTTCTCGAAGCACGGATGGGCGGTGCGACCGCGCTGCGGCAGCAGGCCTTGAGCGACGCACTGCCCGATCTCTATGCGCGTGCGGTGGTGGACACCGAGTTGGACCCGATCGCAGCACCGGAGATCGACATCAAGTCCGGTGAGGACGGGGGCGCGGTGACCTTCGACGCGGTCGTCGAGATCCGGCCGACCGTGTCGATCGCCGGGTACGGCGGGCTGCAGGTGACACTTTCCGCCATCGAGGTGACCGACGACGAGATCGGCGAGCAGGTGGACCGCTTGCGCGACCAGTCCGGAGAGTTGACCGCGGTGGGCCGCGCCGCGCGCGACGGCGATCACGTCTCGATCGACCTGCACGGGACGCGGGCGCGAGGTGAGGACCTCCACGTCGAGGACTACCTGTACGAGGTCGGCAGCGGGACGGAGATCGAAGGTCTCGACGACCAACTGCGCGGCGCCAAGACCGGCGACATCCTTCAGTTCTCCGCTCCCGTGCGGACCGGGGAGGTCGAGGAGCAAGCCGAGATCAGAGTGCTCGTGAAAGATGTAAAGGAGAAGGTGCTGCCCGAGGCCACCGACGAATGGGCGTCGGAGGCGTCGGAGTTCGACACGCTCGAGGCCCTGCGCGAGGACCTCCGGGGTCGGCTACGGCAATTCAAGGTGGTGCAGGCCCAGCTGGCTCTGCGAGAGCGCACGGTGGACGCGCTCATCGGCCTGGTGGCCGAGGACCCACCCGAGTCCCTCGTCGAGGAGGAGGTGCGTGAGCGCCTGCACGATCTCGGCCACCGCCTCGAGGCACGGCGGCTGACCGTCGAGCAATTCCTGCGGGCTTCGGGGCGTGAAGAGGGCGAGCTGCTCGAGGAGATCCGGGCCGACGCGGCCCGGGCCGTGCGCTTGGACCTGGCCCTGCGGTCACTGGCCGATGCCGAGGACATCCAGGTCAGCGAGGAGGAGCTCGACGAGTCCATCGGGGAGATGGCCACGCAGGCAGGCACGAGCGCGGCCGATCTCAGGCGCCGACTCGACCGCGCAGGCAGGCTGCCCGCGGTACGCTCCGATAGGAGGAAAGCGAAGGCGCTGACCTGGCTCTTCGACCATGTGGACCTGGTCGACGAGGACGGCAGACCCGTGTCGAGGGACGACCTGCGCGTCGACGTCGCAGCACAAGGAGCGGGTGACGCCGACGAGGCGGACCCCGGGAGCGGCGCCGACGAGGCCGAGCCGAGCGAGCAAGGGAGTGAGGACGTGCAGGCTGAGGGACGATCCACCGGGGAGGCGCAGTCGTGAGGGCCGTCGGCGACGCGAACGGGTACCTCGTGCCCACGGTCATCGAGCAGACGAGCCGGGGGGAGCGGGGCTACGACCTCTACTCGCGGTTGCTCAAGGAGCGCATCATCATCCTCGGGACGCCCATCGACGACACGGTGGCCAATCTCATCTGCGCCCAGATGCTGTTCCTGGAGTACGAAGAGCCCGACAAGGACATCCACCTCTACGTGAACTCGCCGGGCGGGGACATCACCGCACTGTTCGCCATCTACGACACGATGAAGTTCGTGAAGCCCGACGTGTCGACGTTCTGTTTCGGCCAGGCGGCCTCGGCTGCGGCCGTGCTCCTGGCGGCGGGGGCCAAGGGCAAGCGGTTCGCCCTGCCCCACGCCCGGATCCTCCTGCACCAGCCCTGGGGCGGTGCTGCGGGCCAGGCCAGTGACATCGAGCTCCAGGCCAAGGAGATCATCAGGATGCGGGATCTCCTCAACTCGATGATCTCCGACGACACGGGTCAGGCGCCGGAGAAGATCGCCCGTGACACCGATCGTGACTTCGTCATCACCGCTGACGAGGCCGTCACCTACGGGCTGATCGACGAGGTCATCACGACTCGTGACGCCGTGGGTGCTGCCGAAGCCGTCGGCGCAGCGTAGGCTCGTACAGGGACGAAGGGGGACAGGGTGGCGAAGTTCGGGGACGGCGGGGACCTCGTGAAGTGCAGCTTCTGCGGCAAGTCGCAGAAGCAGGTCAAGAAGCTCATCGCCGGGCCCGGCGTCTACATCTGCGACGAATGCATCGACCTGTGCAACGACATCATCGCCGAGGAGCTCGCCGAGACGCCGGAGTTCTCGTTCGAAGAGCTGCCCAAGCCGCGTGAGATCTTCGACTTCCTGAACGACTACGTGATCGGCCAGGAGTACGCCAAGAAGATCCTCTCGGTGGCGGTCTACAACCACTACAAGCGGGTCCAGGCCGGTACGGCGCAGGCGTCGGAGGTCGAGCTGGCGAAGTCGAACATCCTCCTGTTGGGCCCGACCGGGTGTGGCAAGACGTTGCTGGCCCAGACCCTGGCCCGCATGCTGAACGTGCCCTTCGCCATCGCCGACGCCACGGCGCTCACCGAGGCCGGGTACGTGGGCGAGGATGTCGAGAACATCCTCCTCAAGCTGATCCAGGCCGCCGACTACGACGTGAAGCGGGCCGAGACGGGCATCATCTACATCGACGAGATCGACAAGATCGCCCGCAAGAGCGAGAACCCTTCGATCACGCGCGACGTGTCGGGGGAGGGCGTGCAACAGGCGCTGCTCAAGATCCTCGAGGGGACGACGGCGTCGGTACCGCCCCAGGGGGGGCGCAAGCACCCCCATCAGGAGTTCATCCAGATCGACACCACCAACATCCTGTTCATCTGTGGTGGTGCCTTCGCCGGGCTCGACAAGATCATCGAGAGCCGCATCGGCCGCAAGGGCATCGGCTTCAGAGCCGAAGTCCGACGCAGCAGCGAAGCTCGCGACAGCGAAGTGCTCCGTCACGTCCTGCCCGAGGACCTCATCAAGTTCGGCCTGATCCCCGAGTTCATCGGACGGCTCCCGGTCGTCGGCGCCGTGTCGAGCCTCGACAAGGAAGCGCTGATCCGCATCCTGGTCGAGCCCAAGAACGCGCTGGTGAAGCAGTACCGGCGGGTCTTCGAGCTCGACGGCGTGGAGCTCGAGTTCGGCGACGACGCCCTCGAGGCAGTGGCCGAACAAGCGCTGCTGCGGGGCACCGGGGCGCGCGGGCTGCGCGCCATCCTCGAAGAGGTGCTCCTCGAAGTCATGTACGACCTCCCGAGTCGCACCGATGTCGGCAAATGCGTCATCGACCGGGCCGTCGTGCTCGACCGCGTCCACCCGACGCTCGTGCCCCAGAGCGAGCCGGCCACCAAGGTGCGCACGCGCCGGGCCGCTTCCTGACGGAAGCCCCATCCGGCGGTGACAGCCCGCACCGATGACGACGCGTCGCGCCCCGAGCGCGACGCCATGGTCGCCTGGCTCGACAGCCACACCGACTACGAGTTGTCGATGCCCACGCGGGTGGGTGCCCCGACCCTCGACCGCATCCGCGCCTGGTGTCGGCTCCTGGGCGATCCCGAGCGGTCGTGCCCGGTGGTCCACATCACCGGCACCAACGGCAAGGGCTCGACCGCCAAGATCCTGACCGAGCTGCTCATGGCAGACGGGCTCACCGTGGGCACCTACACGAGCCCCAATCTCGCCCGCGTCAACGAACGCCTGGCCCGCAATGGCGAGCCCATCGACGACGACGAGCTGGCCGAGGTCCTCGGCGCCCTGGCCGCCCTCGAGCCGCTGCTGCCCGACAGGACGACCCGTTTCGAGCTCTTGACCGCGGCCGCCTTCCGGTGGTTCGCCGACAGCCCCGTGGACGTGGCCGTGATCGAGGTCGGGCTCGGTGGGCGTTGGGATGCCACCAACGTGGTGGAACCCGATGTGGCGGTGATCACGAACGTGAGCTACGACCACGTGGAGATCCTCGGTCCGACGTTGCTGGACATCGCCTCGGAGAAGGCCGGCATCATCAAGCCCGGGTGCCGCGTGGTGGTGGGGGAGACCCACCCCGAGCTCCTCGACGTCTTCGTCGCCGCGGCCGACGAGCGCGGCGCGGCGGAAACATGGGTGCGCGGCGTGGAGTTCGACTGCGTCGCCAGCCAGGTGGCGGTAGGGGGCCGGCTCCTCGACCTCCGCACCCCGGGGGCCCGCTACCCCGAGGTGTTCTTGTCGCTGCACGGGGCCCATCAAGGCGACAACGCCGCGTGCGCCGTGGCGGCGGCCGAGGCCTTCTTCGGTGCCCCGCTCGCTCCCGAGGTCGTCGAGGCCGCCCTGGGCTCGGTGCGGGTGCCCGGTCGGATGGAGATCGTGGGACGGGCGCCGGTCATCGTCCTCGACGGGGCTCACAACGTGGCCGGCGCCCAGGCCCTGGCGCAGGCGTTGGTGGCCGAGTTCGCGCCGGCCGACGACACGGTCGTGCTGATCGGGATGCTCCAGGGCCGCGACCCCAGTGCCATGCTCGAGGCGTTGGCTCCGGCCGGCATCAGGACCGTCGTGGCGTGTACGGCGCCGTCGCCGCGGGCCCTGCCGGCCGCGTCCATCGCAGAGGCCGCCCGTGCGCTGGGCTTCCAGGCGCTCGCGGCCGACACCGTCGTCGACGGCCTCACGCTGGCCAAAGCTCGGTTGACGACGACGGGGACGCTCATAGTGACGGGTTCGCTGTACGTGGTGGCCGACGCCAGAGCGGTGCTGGTCGGATCGACCGCTCCGGCCGACCCCGATAGCCTCTCCGAGCCATGAACCGCACCCTTGTGATCTGCAAGCCCGACGCGGTCGAGCGTGGCCTCGTGGGTGAGCTCGTGGGCCGTCTCGAGCGCAAAGGGCTCCGGGTGGTCGCGGCCGAGATGCGGGTGATCGCGGCGTCGACGGCGGCGGAGCACTACGAGGAGCACCAGGGCAAGCCCTTCTACGACGACCTGGTGGGATTCATCACGCGGTCGCCCGCCATGATCCTGGTGGTCGAGGGCCCCGAGGACACCTGGCGCATCGTGCGGACGTTGATGGGGCCGACCAATCCCGCCGAGGCCCCGCCGGGCACCATGCGCGGCGATCTGGGGACGCTGCTCACCGAGAACCTCGTCCACGGATCGGACTCGGCCGAGTCCGCGGCGCGCGAGATCGCCATCTTCTTCCCCGGACTGGCCTGACTTCTTCCCCCGACCGGCCTGACCGTCGAGGTCCCGTCGGGAGCGCCGCGCCCCGCGCACGACCTCGGTGTCGCCTTGTGTGGTTGGGTGCAGTCCCGTAACCTGGGCGAAACCCCCAGTACAGAGGCGGGAGGCCGCCCGGATTCGGCGACGGTCCCCGCTCCATCAAGAGGTAGATCGACGCCATGCGGGATAACCGGTTCTTCTTGTTAGGCCGCGACATGGCCGTGGACCTCGGCACGGCGAACACGCTCGTCTATGTGCGCGGTCGCGGCATCATCCTGAACGAGCCCTCGGTGGTGGCGGTGAACGTCAAAGACGGCCGTCCCCTCGCGGTGGGTGCCGAGGCCAAGCGCATGATCGGCCGCACGCCCAGTCACATCCAGGCCATCCGGCCCCTGAAGGACGGCGTCATCGCCGACTTCGAGATCTGCGAGAAGATGCTCCGCTACTTCATCCAGCGCGTCCACCAGCGTCGCTTCGCCAAGCCGCGCATGGTGATCTGTGTTCCTTCCGGCATCACCGGCGTGGAACAGCGTGCCGTGATGGAGGCGGCGGAGTACGCGGGTGCCCGCAAGGCCTACATCATCGAGGAGCCCATGGCCGCCGCCATCGGTGCGGGGCTGCCGGTGCACGAGCCCACGGGCAACATGGTCGTCGACATCGGCGGTGGCACGACGGAGGTGGCCGTCATCTCCCTCGGTGGGATCGTGACGAGCCAGTCGGTCCGCATCGGTGGTGACGAGCTCGACGAGGCGATCATCTCCTACATCAAGAAGGAGTACAGCCTCGCACTCGGTGAGCGCACGGCAGAGGAGATCAAGATCGCGCTGGGCTCGGCCTTCGCACTCGAAGAGGAACTCCATGCCGAGATCCGCGGTCGTGACCTCGTGACCGGGCTCCCCAAGACGGTCGTGGTGTCGACCGAAGAGATCCGCAAGGCCATCGACGAACCCGTGTCGGCCATCATCGATGCCGTCAAGGTGACGCTGGACAAGACTCCTCCCGAGCTCGCCGCCGACATCATGGAGCAGGGGATCGTGCTCACCGGTGGCGGCGCCCTGCTGCACGGCCTCGACGCCCGGCTCCAAGAAGAGACGGGCATGCCCATCGTTGTCGCCCGCGACCCCCTCAACTGCGTGGCGATCGGGAGTGGCCAGTGCCTCGAGGAATTCGAGGCACTCAAGCAGGTCCTCATCACGTCCTCGACCGGGTGATGGGTGTCCGCGCCCGGCGCGGCCCCCGCTCCGCCATTGCAGATCCGGCCCTCGTGTGCCGGTCTCGGCGCGCCGGCGGAGCCGGCACCCCTTCCTGAGACGGCACCGGTATGCCGAGGAGGACACGGCGGGCGCGGCGGGCTCGGCGGGGAATGACCATCGGGCTGCTCGTACTGGCCTCCATCGTCATCATCACCCTCGACTACCGGGGCCAGGCCCACGGTGTGATCTCGGGGGCCAAGCGCGGCGCCCATGACGCCTTGGCGCCGGTCCAGCACGGCGTCGACGCGCTCGTCCGCCCCATCGGCAGCTTCCTGGCCGGTGCGGTCCACGGGGGGGACCTGCAGGCCCAGAACGCCAAGCTGCGACGCGAGATCGGCGCGCTGCAGCGAGAGACGCTGGTTACCCAGTCGACGCGCAACTCGTTGCGCGCCTTGCAACGCCTCGACCAATTGCCGTGGGTGGGGGGCATCCCGACGGTCACCGCACAGGTCTCCGCGCTGAGCCCTTCGAACTTCGCCGCCACCGTGCAGCTCGACAAGGGCAGCAAGAGCGGGGTCGCCATCGGCATGCCCGTGGTGGGAGGGGCGGGACTGGTGGGCCAGGTCATCGACGTGTGGTCGTCGGGCTGCACCGTCCGCCTCGTGACCGACGCCGCCTCGTCGGTCGGTGTGCGCTTCGGGTCGGCCGGGAACCTCGCGCTGGTCCAGGGGTCGGGCGCGGGCAACAGCCTGGCGGTCAACCTGATCGCCCCGGGCGCGGCGCTGCACCGAGGCGAGATCTTGACGACGAGCGGGCTCCAGCACGCGGAGTTCCCGGCCGACATCCCGGTGGCGGCGGTCACGTCGTTCTCGTCGACTCCCTCGGCCACCCAGGAATCGGTGTCGGCCCGACCGCTGGCCGACCTGGGCTCGTTGCAGTACGTGGACGTGCTCCTGTGGCAGTCCTCGCCGTGATGCCCGCCGCCCGCACCCCCCGCCCGGGAGGCACGCTCACCACCGCGGACGTGGCTCGCGCCACGATCGTGATCGTGGTGGCGCTGGTCGTCCAGCAGACGCTGCTCGACGCCGTGCGGGTGGACGGGGCCCACCCCGACGTGCTGCTGCTCCTGCCGGTGGCCGCCGGCTACGCGGCGGGGCCCGAGCGTGGTGCGGTCTTCGGGTTCATCACCGGCCTCGTGGCCGACCTGTTCCTACCGACCCCCTACGGCCTCTCGGCCCTGGTCGGCTGCCTGCTGGGCTACGGCACCGGCATGGCCACGCGGGGGCTCGTGCGCAGCTCGTGGTGGTTGCCACCGGTCGTGGCCGCCGCCGCGACCGCCGCCGGCCTGGGGGCGTACGCGATCCTGGGGGCAGTGCTCGGTGACCCCGCCATGCTCAAGACCTACCTCGCCCCCGCCATCGCGGTGGAGGCCCCCGCCGCCGCCCTCCTGGCGGTGCCCGTGCTGCGCTTCGTGTCCTGGGCCGTGCCCGAGCCGGGCCCGAGCCACGGTGCCGCCGCCGGTGGCGGTCTGCGGTGAAGTTCCGACGCCGACGGTTCGCCCTGGCGCTGCGCAACGCGGACACCCCTCGGCGCCCTCCCCGTCCGCCGCGTGCGTCGGGCGGGCGGCTGCGCCACCCCTTGCGGGGCAGCCACTTCTATCCCAAGCCCAAAGCGCCCCGCCCGTCGCGCACCCAAGAGCCCACCGGCCCCCGTATGCGACCTCGTCGTTCCGTCGTCGACCGCGTCATGCCCCCGAGCGAGCCCTCCGCGCCGCGCACCGTCATCCGCCTACGGGTGCTCGGGGTCGTCGTGGCGGCGCTGTTCTCGCTCATGTTCATCCGCCTGTGGTACCTCCAGGTCCTCGACACCTCGGCGTACTCCAAGACGGTGACGGCGAACCAGGTGCGCGACGTCGAGGTGCCCGCGCCGCGCGGGCTCATCACCGACCGCAACGACAACATCGTCGTGGGCGACCAGGTGACCCAGGACATCACGCTGTCGCGGGTGGCGGCCCAGGAGCACCCGGCGGTCGTCGGCCAGTTGGCCGCGCTGCTCGGCATCCCGTCCGCCCAGATCGAGGCCGACCTCGCCAACGTCCAGTACAGCTTGTACAAGCCCGTCCCCATCCTCGAGAACGCGCCGCTGCCCGACGTCCTGTACATCGGCGAGCACGCCTCGATGTTCCCCGGCGTCTCCACCGTGGCCGACACCAACCGGACGTATCCGCTCGGACAGACCGGCGTGCAGATGCTCGGCTACGTGGGCCAGGTCTCGAGCACCGAGCTCGCCGCGCACAAGTCGACGGGGTACCAACTCGGCGACCTCTACGGGCAGAGCGGGCTCGAGAACCAGTACGAGTCCTACCTCCGGGGGCAACCAGGCGTCGACAAGGTCGAGGTGAACGCGCACGGACAGGTGGTGGGGAGCCTGGGAGAGACCCCACCCACCGCGGGGGACGACCTCGTCACCAACATCGACGCCGGGCTCGAACAGACGTTGCAGCAGGCCCTCGACGCCCAGATCGCCTCGCTCAAGGGCAAGGCGACCGAAGGTGCGGCCGTCGCCCTCGACCCCCAGACCGGCGCGGTGCTGGCCCTCGTGTCGTCGCCCACCTACGACCCGACGTGGTGGACGAACGGGATCTCGAGTGCGCACTACCAACAGATCCAGGCGACGGGAGCGCAGAACAACAACGCCATCCAAGGCCTCTACACCCCGGGGTCGACCTTCAAGCTGGCCACGGCGACCGCCGCGCTCCAGACCGGTCTGATCTCGCCCAGCTCCACCTACAACGACACGGGGTCCTACACGGTCCCGGGGTGCGCGGTGGGTGGCGTGGGCTGTGCGACGTATCACGACAACGAGGGTGAGGTGGGCGGTCGCGTCAACGTGTCCCAGGCCCTCACCGTGTCGAGCGACATCTTCTTCTACAACCTCGGCGTCGAGTTCTGGAACGACTGGAAGGCCAACGGCCGCTACGGCGAGACGCCCATCCAGGACGCCGCCCATCAGCTCGGCTACGGGGACGTCACGGGGATCGACCTCCCCGACGAGACCCACTTCGCCCGGGTGGACTCACCCGACGTGGTCAAGCGCGAGCACGCCCAGGATCCCAAGGCCTATCCCAACAGCTCGTGGTTCACCGGCAACAACCTCGAGCTCGCCTTCGGCCAGGGCGGCACGGTGATCACCCCGCTCGAGCAGGCCGTGGCGTACGCCACGTTCGCCAACGGCGGGACCCGCTACGTCCCGCAAGTGGCGGCGGGGATGGTGGACGCGCAGGGCAAGGTGGTCCGCACCATCGCCCCCCAGGTCGCCGGCCACGTCAGCTTCACGCCCGCCGACTACCAGGCCATGCTCCAGGGTTTCGAGGGTGTGGTGCAGAACCCCAAGGGCACCGCCTTCGGCGCCTTCGCCGGCTTCCCGCTGTCCACGTTCCCGCTGGCGGGCAAGACCGGGACGGCCACCACCAACGAGCAGCAACCCAACTCGTGGTTCGTGGGCTGGGGCCCGTTGCCGAGCCCCCAGTACCTCATCGCCGTGGTGGTCCAAGGCGGAGGGTTGGGCTCCCAGGCCGCCGCCCCTGTCGTCCGGCAGGGATTCGACTACCTGGTGGCGCATCCCGAAGGCCCGACCCACCTGGCCGGGGCGACGACCCCGGCGGCCGTGCTGCCGCCGCCGACCACCACCACGGTCCCGAGCCCCACGACGACCGCCCCCACCACGGCCAGGGCCCTCGCCGTCACTCGGCGCCGCCCCGCGCGGGCACCGCTCTAGACTCGACGGGCACATGACTTCTCTGTGGCCACGGATCGAGCCTCTCCTGGCCCAGGTGACGAAGCCGGCCCGGTACATCGGGGGTGAGCTCGGGGCAGCCCGCCCCGTGCACGGGCCCGGGCGGGTGGCCTGGTTGCTGTTGTACCCCGACACCTACGAGATCGGGCTGCCCAACCAGGGGCTGCAGATCCTGTACGAGATACTGAACGAGCGCGACGACGCCGTGGCCGAGCGTGCCTACGCGCCGTGGACGGACATGGAAGCGGCCATGCGAGCCGCGTCGGTCCCGCTGTTCTCCCTCGAGGGCAGCCTTCCGGCGGGGGAGTTCGACGTCCTGGCGTTCAACCTCTCGGCCGAGCTCACCTACACGAACGTGCTGAACATGGTCGACCTCGCCGGGGTGCCGGTGCGGGGGGCGGCGCGCGACGCCTCGCATCCGCTGGTCGTGGCAGGCGGGCACTGCGCCTTCAACCCCGAGCCCCTGGCCGAATTCGTCGACGCGTTCGTCCTCGGCGACGGCGAGGAAGCCGTCGGGGACGTGACCGACGTGATCGGGGCGTGGCGCGCCTCGGGCGCAGACGACCGCGACGACCTCCTCCTGGCCCTGGCGTCGGTGCCCGGGGTGTACGTCCCCTCCTGCTACGAGGCCCACTACGAGGCGGGACGCCTCGCCGGCGTCACGCCCCGGCGCAGCGGTGTGCCCCCCCGGGTCGAGAAGCGGACGATCGCGGACCTGGGGGAGTGGCCCTACCCCAAGCAGCAGTTGGTGCCGCTCATCGAGGTCGTCCACGACCGCCTCAACGTCGAGGTGTTCCGAGGGTGCACGCGAGGCTGTCGCTTCTGCCAGGCCGGGATGATCACCCGCCCCGTGCGTGAGCGGCCCGCCGCCCAGGTGGAGCAGATGGTCCGGGACGGCCTCGACCGAACGGGCTACGACGAGGTCACACTCACGTCACTGTCGAGTGCCGACTTCTCGGGCATCGGTGACGTGGTGTCGTCGGTCATCAACGACCCCGAATGCTCGGGTCAGGTGTCGGTGAGCCTCCCGAGCCTCCGGGTGGACGCCTTCACCGTGGGCCTGGCGGCAGAGATCCAGAAGGTGCGGCGCACCGGGCTCACGTTCGCGCCCGAGGGCGGGACGTGGCGGATGCGGCAGGTGATCAACAAGCTCATCCGCGAAGAGGATCTCTACGCCGCGGTCGACGCCGCGTTCTCCCAGGGCTGGAGACGCGTGAAGCTCTACTTCCTCATCGGCCTGCCGACCGAGACCGACGAGGACGTGCTCGGCATCGTCCGCCTCGCCGGCGCCTGTGCCGAGATCGGTCGTCGCTACCACCCCAACGTCACGGTCACCACCTCGGTGGGCGGATTCGTCCCCAAGGCGCACACGCCGTTCCAGTGGTTCGGCCAGAACACCATGGAGGAGCTGCGGCGCAAGGTCGGGCTCTTGAAGGACGCGGCCCGCGCCACGCGCGGCGTGACGCTGCGGTGGCACGATCCCGAGGCCACCGCGGTGGAAGGGCTCGTGAGCCGGGGCGACCGGCGCATGGGGGCGGTCATCGAACACGTGTGGCGCCACGGGGGCACCTTCCAGGAGTGGTCCGAGCACTTCGACCTGGGCAAGTGGCGCGCCGGGCTCGACGCGGCCGGCCTCGACTTCGACGACGGCGTGTACCGTCACCGCGACGAACACGAGGTCCTGGCCTGGGACCACGTCTCGGCCGGTCTGCACCGTGACTTCCTGTGGCAGGACTTCCAAGAAGCCCTGGCCGAACACGGCCTCGAGGACTGCCGCTGGACCCCGTGCTACGACTGCGGCGCGTGCACCGGGCTCGGCGTCGAGCACATGGTGGCGTCGGCCCTCCCGCCGGCGGGTGGGAGCCAGGGCACCGGACAGGACCTCGCGTCGGGGGGGACGGTGCCGGTGCGCTTCCTCGAGACCGCGGGCGCGCCGGGGGCGCCGCGACCGGCGGTGGAGGCGGCGCGATGAAGATCCGCGCCCGCTTCACCAAGGTCGGCCGGGTGCGGTGGACCAGTCACCGCGACGTGGCCCGGATGTGGGAGCGGGCGCTGCGACGCGAGCGCATTCCCGTCGCCTACACCGCGGGGTTCACGCCACGGCCCCAGCTGAGCTTCGGGCTCGCCCTCCCGACCGGATGTGAGTCGGTGGCCGAGTATCTCGACATCGCGCTGCAAGAGCCCGTGAGCCCCGACGCACTGGCGGCCGAGGTCGGTCCCATGCTGCCCGACGGCGTCGACGTGGTGGCGGCGGGCATCGTGGAGCCGGGCACCAACTCACTCCAAGAAGACGTGTCGTCGTGCCTGTGGGAGATCCACGTGCCCGGTGTCAGCCCCGAGGACCTCGAGACGGCGATCGATCGGACGCTCGGCGCCGCCACCCTGCCCATCCGACGCGAGCGCAAGGGTCGTGACGTCGTCGACGACCTGCGTCCTTCGGTGCTGGCGTTGTCGTGTGCCGGCCCCGACGTGGACGGCGCCTTGCTCCTGGCCGAGTTGGGCACCCGGCCACGCGGAGTTCGACCTTCCGAGCTCGCCCACGCCTTGGGCGTCGAGCTCGGGCTTGCCCGTAGAACCTGTCAATGGATCGAGCGCGACGGCTCCCGCTGGGAGCCTCTCAAGGGGGACCCCGCGGGGTCCACCGTCATGTGGGAGCGCGCCTCGTGAGCAGTACGAGAAGGGATCGTTCCCATGTCCGATACGAGCGCCGGGCAGCCGACGCCCGAGCCCACGGGCTCGCCGTCTGCCCCCGCACCCACCGACTCCGTCGCGGCACCCGCCGTCGAGGACGTGACGTCCTCCCTGCGAGAGGAGACCGAGGGCCAACCTGACGGTGAGCGAGCGGCGGGCGGGTCTGCGCCGTCGTCGAGCCCCCGCCGCCGTCGCAAGCGCCCCACCACGCCGTCGGAACCCGGCCCGGAGCCCGAGCTGGAAGCGGGCCGCGACGAACCCGGCGCGAGCGACGGCGCGCCCGAACCGGCTGCGGTGCCCAAGGTCGGCGACCGGAAACGGGTGGCCGAGCGCCCCCGCATCGGCGACTCCCGGCCGGCGCGTCAGCCGGTGGCCCCGGTCGCACCCGTGCCGGTCACGCCCGTCGCCCCCAAGGTGGTGAAGGCGGTGCCCGCCGCGACGGTCGGCGCCACGTCCCCGCCCGCCCGGGCGGACGAAGACGACGGGGCCGGGCCCGAGACGACCGAGACCAAGACCTCCGGCGGCCGGTCGCGCCGGCGCAGCGGCCGGGAGCGTCGCGGGCGCCCGGTGGGCCGGTACCTCATGTGCGTCCACGTCCGCCCCCACGCCACGCAGATCGCGGTGCTCGAGGGGAGGACACTGGTCGAGCACTACGTGTCCCGGGTGTCAGATGACGCCACCCAGATCGACGGCAACATCTACCGGGGCCGGGTCCAGAACGTGCTGCCGGGCATGGAGGCCGCGTTCATCGACATCGGCACCCCCAAGAACGCCGTGCTGTACCGGGGCGACGTCCGCTACGACGTCGAGGACGTCGAGACGGCCAAGAGCGCCTCGGCGCGTATCGAGGAGATGCTGCGACCCGGGCAGGTGATCTTGTGCCAGGTGACCAAGAACCCGATCGGCGCCAAAGGGGCCCGTCTGACCCAGGAGGTGTCGCTGCCGGGGCGGTTCGTGGTCATGGTGCCCAACTCCACCGCGTTCGGCATCTCCAAGCGCCTCGATGACAACGAGCGCAAGCGGCTCCGTCGGATCGTCGACGAGGTCCGGCCTGCCGGTCACGGGTTGATCGTCCGGACCGCGGCCGAAGGAGCGAGCCAGGACGAGCTCCGTCACGACGTCGAGCGGCTCGTGGCGTTGTGGGCGGCGATCGAAGCAGAGGCCGATCGTTCCAACGCGCCCGGGCTGCTGTACCGGGAGCCCGACCTCGCCGTGCGCATCGTGCCGCGAGGAGTTCAACCGCGAGTACCGCAACGTCGTCATCGACGACGAGGAGCTCTATGCCCAGGTGCGCGACTACATCGGTCAGGTGAACCCCGAGCTCGTCGACCGCGTCGAGTACTACGACCCCGTCGTCGAGAACCTGCCCATCTTCGAGCGCTTTCACGTGCACGAGCAGTTGCACAAGGCGCTCGACCGCAAGGTGTGGTTGCCGTCGGGAGGGTCGATCATCATCGAGCGCACCGAGGCGCTGACGGTCATCGACGTCAACACCGGCAAGAACGTGGGCAAGTCGAACCTCGAGGAGACGGTCTACCGCAACAACCTCGAAGCGGCGGAGGAGATCGCCCGACAGCTCCGGCTGCGCGACATCGGGGGGATCATCGTCATCGACTTCATCGACATGGAGATCCGTGACAACCGTGACCGGGTGTCCGCCGCGCTGCGGTCGGCCCTGGCCCGGGACAAGACCCGGACCCAGGTGTTCGACATCTCGGAGCTGGGCCTGGTCGAGATGACCCGGAAGCGGGTCTCAGAAGGCCTGGTGGAGTCGCTCTCGGTGACCTGCACCGTGTGCGGGGGGCGCGGGATCGTCCTCGACGACTCCCTGCTGTAGGATCGTCGGGCTATGTATGCAGTGATCCAGAGCGGAGGCAAGCAGGAGCGCGTGGCCGAGGGCCAGCAGCTGCGGGTCGAGCTCCTCGGGGTGCCCGAGGGGAGCGACGTCGAGCTGGCGCCGGTACTCGTGGTGGACGACGACCGGGTCCTGGCCACCCCGGCCGAGCTCGCCGGCACCGTGGTGGCGGCCCGGGTCGTGGGTCACGAGCTGGGCCCCAAGATCCGGGGCTTCACCTACCAGGCCAAGGCGCGCCGTCGGCGCCGCTGGGGCCACCGCCAGCAGTACGCCACGGTCGAGATCGTGTCGATCACGGTCCCCGCGGGCCGCTGAGTCCGACGCACAGGAGGAGATTGTCGTGTCGAAGACCAAAGGCGGGGGTTCCACCCGCAACGGCCGTGATTCGAAGTCCAAGCGCCTGGGCGTGAAGGTGTACGACGGCACGGTCGTCTCCGCCGGGGCGATCATCCTGCGCCAGCGCGGCACCAAGTTCCATCCGGGCGAGAACGTCGGGCGCGGTGGCGACGACACGTTGTTCGCGACGGCGGAGGGCGTGGTGAGCTTCGGCACCCGCAAGGGTCGCCGTCAGGTGAGCGTCCGCGCCGAGCCCTGAGCCGGGTCGGCGCTCGCCTCCGTCGATGCGGAGGGAGCGACCGTGCCTCGTAGGATCGGAGCCGTGTCCGGGTTCGCCGACGAGGCCCAGGTTCATGTGAAGGCGGGCAACGGAGGTGCGGGCTCGGTCTCGTTCCGGCGAGAGGCCCATGTGTCCCGCGGTGGGCCCGACGGCGGCGATGGTGGCGACGGCGGCGACGTGTGGCTCGTGGCGTCGACCAACCAGGCGTCGCTGCTCGGGTTCCGTGACCATCCCCATCGTCGAGCGACCGACGGCAAGCACGGGCAGGGCAAGAAGCGCCACGGCTCGCGCGGCCAGGCCCTCGAGGTGCCCGTGCCCGTCGGGACGACGGTGCGCGGCCCCGACGGTTCGGTCCTCGCCGACCTGGCCGAATCCGGCGACCGTTGGCTCGCGGCCGCGGGCGGTCGGGGTGGACGGGGCAACGCCCGCTTCCTCACGAACCGACGCCGGGCGCCGGGCTTCGCCGAGCAGGGGGAGACGGGCGAGGAGCATTGGCTGGACCTCGAGCTCAAGCTGCTGGCCGACGTGGCGTTGGTGGGGTTGCCGAACTCCGGCAAGAGCACGCTGATCTCACGCATCTCCGCCGCGCGTCCCAAGGTGGCCGACTATCCGTTCACCACGCTCGAGCCCCATCTCGGCGTGGTGCGAGTCGGTCGGCCCGGTGACGAGGTCGAATTCGTGGTGGCCGACGTCCCGGGCCTGGTGGAGGGGGCGGCGGAGGGACGCGGCCTCGGTCACCGCTTCCTGCGCCACGTCGAACGCGCCCGGGCCCTGGTGGTCCTGCTCGACCTGGCCCCCGCCGATGGCCTCTCGGCCTCGGAGCAGGAGCGGATCCTCCTGGCCGAGCTGGGCCGCTACCGCCCCGAGCTGCTCGACCGACCCCGGCTGGTGGTGGGATCGAAGTCCGACATCGGGCCCGGGCCCTGCGATGCCGACCCCGACCTCACCATCTCGGCCGTCACCGGTGCGGGGATCCCCGATCTCCTCGGGCGCCTCGCCGCGCTGGTGGTCGAGGCCCGAGCCGCGCAGGCGGTGCCCGACCGGTCCGTCGTGATCCACCGGCCCCTGTCCGAGGAGATCGAGGTGGCGCGGGCCGACGACGGGTCCTTCGTGGTCCTCGGGCGCCCGGCCCTCCGGGCCGTGGCGTTGTCGGACCTCAACGACCACGACGCCGTCGACTACGTCCAGGGTCGCCTGCGCCGACTGGGGGTGGAACGGGCGTTGGTGCGCGCCGGGGTGCGTGACGGCGACGTCGTGCACCTGGGTGCACTGAGCTTCACGTACCAGCGCGAGGCGGGGATCGACGCGGCGGTGTCGGAGCCGGCCCCGCCCGAGCCCAGGCGCGGCGGCCGTCGCGGTCGGGGGACGGCGCGGTGAGCGAGCGCGACACCGCCCGCACCGTCGTCGCCAAGATCGGGTCCTCGTCGATCACGAACGCGGGCGGCGGTGTCGACCCCACCTCGGTCCGGCGCTTGTGCGCTCAGGTGGCCGAGCTGCGCGGCCTGGGCCACAGCGTCGTCGTCGTGAGCTCGGGTGCGATCGCGGCGGGCTGGTTCGCCATGGGAGGCGGGCCCCGCCCGACCGACCCGGCCACCCTCCAAGCCGTGTCGGCCGTGGGGCAGTCGAAGCTGATGCGGGTGTACGACGAGGCGTTCGCGGCGCAGGGCCTGGCTGTGGGCCAGGTCCTGCTGGCCCCGCTCGACTTCATCCACCGCCAGCAGTACCTCCACGCCCGCCAGACCCTGTCCCGACTGCTCGAGCTCGGCGTCGTCCCCGTGGTCAACGAGAACGACGCCACCTCCGACGACGAGATCCGCTTCGGGGACAACGACCGGCTCGCCGCGCTGGTCGCCCACCTCGTGGCGGCCGACCTGCTCGTCCTGCTCACCGACACGGCCGGGCTGTTGACCGCGGATCCCCGCACCACGACCGAGGCGTCGCTCATCGAAGAGGTGGTCGAGGTCGACCACGAGCTCGAGATCCTGGCGGGCGGGGCGGGAAGCGCCGTGGGCAGCGGGGGCATGGCGTCCAAGCTCGCCGCGGCGAAGATCGCGGCGTGGTCGGGGGTCGAGACCGTCATCGCCGACGCCGGTCGCGACGGCGTGCTGCGGGGTGCGGTCGAGGGGGAGCCGGGCGTGGGCACGGTCTTCCGGCCACGGGGGCGGCGGCTGCCGGCCCGGAAGCTGTGGATCGCGTTCGCCGTGGCCGCGGCCGGGACGCTGGTGGTGGACGAAGGAGCGCGCCGGGCCCTGCTGGAACGAGAGGCGTCGCTGCTGCCGGCGGGCGTGGTGTCGGTGTCGGGGCGGTTCGACGCCGACGACGCGGTGGAGATCGCCGGGCCCGACGGCGTCGTCTTCGCCAAGGGTCTCGCCCGTCATCCCGCACAGCTCGTCACGTCGTGGGCCGGGCGCCGTACGAGCGAGCTGCCCGACGGTGCGGCTCCCGAGGTCGTGCACCGTGACGATCTCGTGGTGCTGCGCTGAGGGCCCGGGTCCCCGCCGAGCTGGCCCGGCTCGGGTGCCACGCCGGCCCCGGCGACGGGTCGAGCGGCAGGGCAGAGGTAGCCTGGGGTATGGCCCGGGGGAACATCGTCGATCTCGGCCGGCGCGCCAAGGCGGCGTCCCGGACCATGGCGGTGGCGGGTGGGGCGGCGAAGAACAGCGCCCTGGGGCTGGCCGCGGAGCTCCTGGAGCAGCGTGGGGCCGAGCTCCTCGAGCACAACGACGCCGACGTGCGGCGGGCGCGCGCCGAGGGGGCCACCGACGTCCAGATCGACCGGTTGCGCCTCAGCCCGGATCGGATCGCGTCCATGGCCGAGGGCCTGCGGCAGGTGGCGGCGCTGGCGGACCCGGTGGGCGAGGTGGTCGAGGGCTCGGTGCGGCCCAACGGGTTGCGCGTCGAGCGGGTGCGGGTTCCGCTCGGGGTGGTCGGCATCATCTACGAGAACCGGCCCAACGTCACGAGCGACGCGGCCGGGTTGTGCCTCAAGGCCGGCAACGCCACCATGCTGCGGGGCTCGTCGAGCGCGGCGGACTCCAACGCGGCGATCGTAGAGTGCCTGCGCCAGGCGCTGACCAAGGTCGGGCTGCCCGAGGACGCCGTGCTCAACGTGGCGGACACGAGCCGGGACGCGGCGGTGCAGTTCATGCAGCTGCAAGGCACGATCGACTGTTTGATCCCGCGCGGGGGCCACTCGCTCATCGACTCGGTGCGTGCCAACGCCACGGTGCCCTACGTGATCGACGGCGACGGCAACTGCCACGTGTACGTCGACGCCGACGCCGATCTCGACATGGCGCTCTCGATCGTCGTCAACGCCAAGACGCAACGCCCCGGCGTGTGCAATGCGGCGGAGTCGCTGGTCGTGCACCGGGCGGTGGCGGCCGAATTCCTTCCCCGCGCCGAGCGCGCCCTCGCCGGTGTCGAGTTGCGGGGGGACGCCGCCAGCCGGGCCGTCGTGCCCTCCATCGTCGTCGCCGAGGAGGAGGATTTCGCCCGGGAGTTCCTGGGCCCCATCATGTCCGTCGCGGTGGTCGAGGACCTCGACGCGGCCATCGACCACATCGCCCGCTACGGCTCGGGGCACTCCGAGGCGATCGTCACCTCCGACCTCGAGGCCGCCGAGCGGTTCTGCCGGGAGGTCGACGCCGCCGCGGTGGTGGTGAACGCCTCGACGCGCTTCGTCGACGGTGGGGAGCTCGGCCTCGGCTCGGAGATCGGGATCTCGACGCAGAAGCTCCACGCCCGCGGCCCTATGGGGCTGCGCGAGCTCACGTGCGTCAAATACGTCGTGCGAGGAGAGGGACAGGTGCGACAGTGAGCGCGGCCAGCGACCAGGACGGTGGCGCCGACGGGCACGGAGCCGGCGGGTCGATGCTCGGCTTCCCCGACCCGGGCCCGCCGCTGTTCGCCTCGGTGACCGAAGTGCGTGACCGGCTCGCCGCGGTCGGCTACCTCGCCGACGACGGCATCGCCGGGGTGGTCCACCTGGCCGACCGCCTGGCCAAGCCCGTGCTGGTCGAGGGCCCGGCCGGGACGGGCAAGACCGAGCTGGCCAAGTCCGTGGCGCGGGTGACCGGCAGCCGGTTGATCCGGCTGCAGTGCTACGAGGGGCTCGACGAGTCCAAGGCGCTGTACGAGTGGAATTACAAGAAGCAGCTGCTGCGGATCCAAGCCCAGCGCGTCGTCGACGACGACGGTGCGGGACCCCACGCCGTCAGCGGCGACGGGCCGGGCGCGGATCAGGCGGGGTCGTGGCGCGACCTGGAGGAGGACATCTTCTCCGAGGAGTTCCTCCTCACCCGCCCGCTCCTCGAAGCGATCCGGTCGCCGGACCCGGTGGTCCTGCTCGTCGACGAGGTGGACCGGGTGGAGCTCGAGACCGAGGCGTTGTTGCTCGAGGTGCTGTCGGAGTACCAGGTGTCGATCCCCGAGCTCGGGACCATCCGGGCCCAGCAGATCCCGCTCGTGTTCCTCACCTCGAACAACACGCGTGAGCTGTCCGAGGCGCTCAAACGTCGGTGTCTCTACCTCCACCTCGACTACCCCTCGCTCGAGCGCGAACGCGACATCGTGCTCGCCCGGGTGCCGGGGGTGACCGAGGAGCTCGCCGACCAGATCGCCCGGATCGTCCGTTCCCTGCGGACCCTCGAGCTCAAGAAGTACCCGTCGGTGTCCGAGACCCTCGACTGGGCGCGCACGCTCGTGGTCCTCGGTGTCGAGTCGATCGACGCGGAGCAGGCCAAGGCCACCTTGCACGTGCTGCTCAAATACCGGAGCGACCTCGAGCGCGCGGCCAAGGAGCTGGCCGTGGCCGGGGAGGACCGGGCCTAGGCCGCGTCGTGCTCGACGTCCTCACCGGGTTCGTGGGCGAGTTGCGTGCCGCGGGTCTGCCGGTCTCGCTCACCGAGTCCATCGACGCGGCCGAGGCCGTGCACCACATCCCCCTCGAGGACCGTGACGCCCTCAAGTACGCGCTGGCCGCCACCTTGGTGAAGAGCTCGGCCCACTGGAAGGCGTTCGAGACCGCCTTCGAGGTGTACTTCTCCATGCGGGGCCCGCAGTACGACATCGGTGACGACGAGGCCTCGGCGGGGGAGCTCGACGACGACGCCGAGGGAGAAGGCCACGGGCGCGGTGAGGGCCGGGGCCAGGGCGGGGGCGGCGGCGAAGGGCTGTCGCCCGAGGAGCTGGCCGAGATGTTGTTCCGGGCTCTGCTGTCGGCCAACGACGCCCAGGTCGCCAACCTGGCCCGCCAGGCCGTGAGCCGGTTCGCCGGCATGGAGCCGGGCCGCCCGGTGGGCGGCACGTACTACCTGTACCGGACCCTGCGGAACCTCGACCTCGACCGGGTCTTGGAACGCCTGATGGAGACGGCGCGTGCCGAGGCGCCGGGGGGCCAGCTGACACCGCTCGAGGAGCGCCTGGCCCGCGACGAGTTCAAGGCCCGGCTGGACCGGGTGCGGCGCGAGCTCGAGGACGAGATCCGGCGCCGGCTCGTCGCCGATCGTGGCACCGAAGCGCTGGCCCGGTCCTTGCGCAAGCCGCTGCCCGAGGAGATCGACTTCATGCACGCCACGCGCGACGAGTTGGCGTCGCTGCGCCGCGCCATCCACCCCCTCACGCGCAAGCTGGCCGTGCGCCTGGCGCGCAAGCGTCGGCACGGGCGCAAGGGCCCTCTCGACTTCAGGTCGACCATGCGCCACTCGCTGTCGACGGGCGGGGTCCCGGTGGACCCCAAGTTCCGGTACCCGCGACCGGCCAAGCCCGAGATCATCGTCATCGCCGACATCTCGGGGTCGGTGGCCTCGTTCGCCCGGTTCACGCTGCACCTCGTGCATGCCATCAGCTCGCAGTTCTCGAAGGTGCGCAGCTTCGTCTTCATCGACGGGATCGACGAGGTCACGAGGTTCTTCGAGAACGTCGACGACGTGGCCGACGCGGTGCACCGGATCAACACCGAAGCCGACGTCGTGTGGGTGGACGGGCATTCCGACTACGGCCACGCGCTGTCGGTGTTCTGGGAGCGATGGGGCGAGGAGATCACACCGCGCTCGAGCGTGCTCCTGCTCGGCGACGCCCGCAACAACTACCACGCGTCACAGGCCTGGGTGATCCAGGAGATCCGGCACCGCGCCCGCCATGTCTATTGGCTCAACCCCGAGCCCCGCGCCTACTGGGGGACCGGCGACTCCATCCTGGGCGAGTACGCCGTGCACTGTGACGACGTGTTCGAGTGCCGGAACCTGCGCCAGCTCGAGCACTTCGTGACCGAGCTGGCGTGAACGCGGCCGGCGCCGGCGACGACGAGGGGCCACCGCGCGGCGTCCGCACCACGCCCGGGCTCGCCCCGCACGCCACCCGCGTGGTGCTCATCCGCCACGGCGAGGCCATGTGCAACGTGGGCGGGGTGGTGGGGGGTCACGTGGGGTGCACCGGGCTGTCACCCACCGGGCGACGCCAAGCCGAGGCCCTGCGGACGCGGCTGGTCGAGACGGGCGAGCTGGCCGGCGCCGTTGCGCTGTACAGCAGTGTGCTGCCCCGGGCCATCGAGACCGCCGCCATCGTCGGAGCCGGTGTGGGCGGGGGCACCGCCGCGACGACGCGCTGCGATCTGTGCGAACTGCACCCCGGTGAAGCCGACGGCCTGACGTGGGACGAGTTCCGGGCCCGCTACGGCGAGCCCGACTTCGACGCCGATCCCGACTCCGTCGTGGCGCCGGGGGGCGAGAGCTGGAGCTCGTTCGTGGCCCGAGCTTCGGGAGCGGTGGGTCGACTGGCCGAGGCGCATGGCGGTGAGCTCGTCGTGCTCGTGTGCCACGCCGGGGTGATCGAGTCGACGCTCCTCGCCTTCTTGCCGCTGGCACCCGGGAGTGGGCGCCTCCGGCTCCCCACCGAGCACACCTCGCTCACCGAGTGGGAGCGGGCCGACGGCGGCTGGCGTTTGGTGCGCTACAACGACGCCGCGCACCTTCGGGCCCTGGGGGCGTGACCGCCACCGCTAGCACGCATAGTCACCGTCGAGGCTCGCGCCGTTGGCCATGTCGGTGTACTGCGTGATCCACACGCCACCGGTGGGGAGGAAGTTCCCGTTCTGTGCCGCGTAGGAGACGGCGTTGGCACAGTTTCCCTGAGGGTCGTTGGTGTACCACGCCACCCACAACGGGACGGCGGGCTGGAAGTCACCTGCGATGCCGTTCCACGTAAGGGGGCTCGTGTAGATGCCGACGTTGTTGATGCCCGCCCCGCGCAGTGCATTGATCGCACCCAGGATGACCTGATCGTTCTCGGCCGTGTTCGACGACCAGTTGGCGGCTTCGATGTCGAGCCACCACGTCACGAAGGGGTTCACCCCCTGCGCCTGCGCGTACTGGAAGGCGTACACGCCCGCTTCGTACCCCCAGTTGCAGGCGGGATCGCCGTTGCACCCGGGCTGGTCGGTCGTGTCGGCCCCGTCGGTCATGAAGATGTAGAGGTTGAGCCCGCCGCCGGCCCACTGCGCCTCGTGGTTCAAACAGGGGTTGGGGAATCCGTTGGACTGTCCCGTGGCCTGGACGATCCCGACGGTGTGGCCGGAAGGGAGCGTGGTGGTGCACGTCGGGGGGTTGTCCTGGAACTTCGAGATGTCGTAGCCGAAGCTGCCCGAGGGGTAGGCGCCGTTGGCGGTCACGCCGGACCCGGGGCCGTCCGCGATGCCGACGACGGGGTTCGTGATGTGCTGGGGAGCCGACCCGAAGTAGCCCGCGTCGCCGAAGGACGTCACCGCGCCGTTGGAGTCGGTGAGCCAGTACCCACCGGGGTCGGCGGACGCGATCCCCACCACCGGGCGCGCCAGGGCGTGGCCGCCGAGCGATCCGTAGAACCCGGCGTCACCGAAGGCGAAGACCCCGCCGTCCGACGCCACCATGAGGTAGCCACCGGCGTCGGGGGACGTCGCCCCCACGATCGGCGCCTGGAGCTTCAGGTTGCCGAGCGAGCCCCCGAACCCGGCGTTGCCGAAGGCGAAGACTCCGCCGTCCGACGCGAAGAGCCAGTACCCGCCGCCGTCGGGCGTGGCCACGATGGCGACCACCGGCTTGGTGAGCTTCACCGCGCCCATCGACCCGAAGAACGGCGCGTCGAAGGCGAACACGCCGCCGTCCGACGCGACGGTCCAGTACCCGCCGGTGGCGGGGTCGGCGGCCATGCCCACCATGGGCTTGTTGAGCTTGACCCCACCCATCGACCCGTGGAAGGGGGCGTCACCGAAGGTGAACACACCGCCGTCCGACGCGACGGTCCAGTAGCCCCGGCCGTTGGCCCCGGCCGGACCGGACGTCGGTGCGATGCCGACCATGGGCGCGGCGAGGTGGATCCCACCCATGGACCCGTCGAAGGGAAGGCCACCGAAGGCGAACACCCCGCCGTCCGAGGCCACGGTCCAGTAGGCCGGCACGCCCTGGGTCGAGACCGGGGCGGCACCGTGCAGCGGACGCGGCACGACGCGCGGCGCCGTGAGCACCGTGCCCAGCACGGCGACGACGACGATCACCGCGCCGAGCACGTGTCCGAGACGCGCCAGGTTGTGTACGAGACGGGGCATGGAGTGGTTGCTGCGATCCTTGCTGCGCGTCGGCGCGTGTCCGCGGGCTCCGGTGGTTCCGTGAGAGACAGGGTGCCTGAGAGACAGAAGGTCAGCTCCCAGTCTCACGGAGATCGCGACCTGAATCAACGACGCTGGGCGAAGGGGCGCCCACCTGCACCGACGCGGCCGAATCAGGCCCGGAGCAGCTCCGAGACGCGGAAGGCGAGGTCGATGGCCTGCCGGGCGTTGAGCCGGGGGTCGCAGGTCGTGGTGTAGCGCTCGTGCAGCTGTCCTTCGACGATGTCGCCGAACCCGCCCAGGCATTCGGTCACGTCGTCCCCGGTGAGCTCGAGGTGCACGCCGCCGGGCCAGGTGCCGCACTGGTGATGGGCGGCGAAGAATCCCTTGAGCTCGGACAGGATGTCGTCGAAGCGTCGCGTCTTGCGTCCCCCTTCGCTCACGAAGGTGTTGCCGTGCATGGGGTCGCACGCCCACACCACCGGATGCTCCGCGGCGCGTACGGCCTCGAGCATCGGTGGCAGCGCGTCGGCGATGGCCCCTGCCCCCATCCGGGTGATGAGCGTGAGACGGCCCGGCGATCGGTCGGGGTTCAACCGGTCGCATAACGCCACCACGTCGGCGGGGGTGGTGGACGCGCTGATCTTGCACCCGATCGGGTTGTGGATCCCGGCCAGGAAGTCGATGTGCGCGCCGTCGAGCTGGCGAGTGCGCTCGCCCACCCACAACATGTGCGCCGAACAGTCGTACCAATCACCGGTGAGCGAGTCCATGCGCGTCAGCGCCTCCTCGTAGCCGAGGATCAGCGCGTCGTGGCTCGTGTAGAAGTCGACCTGATGCAGCGAATGCTCGGCCTCGAGGTCGATGCCGCAGGCGGCCATGAACCGCAGGGCGCGATCGATCTCCGCCGCGCGCTCCTCGTACCGGCGGCCCTCCTCGCTCGAGGCGACGAACTGCTGGTTCCACTGGTGCACCTGGGAGAGGTCGGCAAAGCCGCCCTTGGTGAAGGCGCGCACGAGGTTGAGCGTCGAAGCCGCCTGGTGGTACGCGGTCACCAAGCGGCGCGGGTCGGGCACACGGGCCGCGGCGTCGGGCGCGTCGTCGTTGACCATGTGGCCGCGGAACGACGGCAACTCGAGGTCGCCGACCCACTCGGTGGGCGAGGAACGGGGCTTGGCGAACTGCCCGGCGATACGACCCACCTTCACGGCGGGCACTCCGGCCCCGTAGGTGAAGACCACGGCCATCTGCAAGATGACCTTGAGCTTGTCCCGGATGTCGTCGGCCGAGAACTCGGCGAACGACTCGGCACAATCCCCGGCCTGGAGCAGGAACGCCTTGCCCGCGGCGACCTCCGCCAGCGAGGCGATCAGCGTGCGCGCCTCGCCGGCAAAGACCAGCGGGGGCAGAGCGGCGAGCTCCTTGAGGACCCGGTCCAGCTCATCGGTGTCGGGCCAGTCAGGCTGTTGGGCGGCGGGGAGGTCGTGCCACCGTTGCGGGCTCCACTCGGCTGGGCTCATGGGCCTACAGCGTAAATGCTCGGCGCCTACGCTCGTGACGTGGGCAAATCGGTCGGGGGGGAAGGCGACGGGTCCGAGGGACCCCGTGCTCGCATCGGGATCTTCGGGGGCACGTTCGACCCCGTCCACGTCGGACACCTGGTGGCCGCCACGTGGGCCAGGGAGGCGCTCGAGCTCGATCGTGTGCTCCTGGTCGTGGCCAATGTGCCGTGGCAGAAGACGGGCACCCGCGCCGTGACCCCGGCGGAGGACCGGTTGCGGATGGTCGAGGCGGCCGTCGGGGGGGTGGCGGGGGTGCAAGCCAGTCGCCTCGAGATCGACCGCGGTGGGCCGAGCTACACCATCGACACGGTGGACGAGCTGGCGCGATCCATGCCGGACGTGCGGCCCTACGTGATCGTGGGCGCGGACGTGGCGAGCGAGCTGGGGACCTGGCAGCGCGTCGACGACCTTCGTCGTGCGGTGACGCTCGTGGTGGTCGACCGCGGCGGGGTGGGGTCGGGGGAAGATCCCGCCGGTTGGCAGGTCGAGCGCTTGCGGATCCCGGCCCTCGACATCTCGAGCAGCCAGCTCCGCCAGCGCCTGGCGCAGGGCCGATCCGTGGATTTCCTCATTCCCGAGCCCGCCATACGTTGCATACGCCAGCTAAATCTGTACGCTGGCAGCAGATGAGTAGCCCTGACGCCGTTCGAACCGCCGCAGGCCGCGCGTGGGCCTGCCCGGTGGGTTCGACCGAGGTGGATGTGGCGGTTCCCGCCGCATGACGGCTGCCGCCGAGCGGGCTTCGGCGGACAACGGACGTCTCGACGTGCCGGAGGCTGCCCTGGTGGCGGCGCGCGCCGCGGACGCCAAGCTCGGCCAGAACACCGTGGTGCTCGCCATGGGGGAATTCCTCGGGGTCACCGACGCGTTCGTCATCACGAGCGGTGCCAACAGTCGACAGGTGCGCACCATCGTCGAAGAGGTGGAGGAGCAGGTGAAACAGTCCGCGGGACGGTCACCGCGCGCCACCGAGGGCCTGCGCGACCTGACGTGGGTGCTCATGGACTACGGCGACTTCCTCGTCCACGTGTTCCAGGACGAGGCGCGGGCGTACTACGACCTCGAGCGGCTGTGGGGCAACGCGCCCCGTCGCTCGGCCGACGGGGCGCGCCCCGAGCGCAGCGGCGTGGAGGACTGACCGCGCCGAGCCGACCTCAGGGGGCCAACGGCGCGAACTGCGACGTGGTGGCCACCTGCACCAGGGCACCGCTGGCGACGGGCACCTCGACCGGCAGGCCGTTGAGCTCGAACGTGACGCCGGTCACGCCTGGTTGCGCAGAAGCAGTGAACACGACCTGGGCCACAGCCTGGATCTCGGGCGGTCCGACCAATTGGCCGAAGGTCCCGCCCAGGTTCACCGTGGCGATGCCGCCGGCGATGTTGGCGCCGAGGACGGTGGTCTGGGTCGTGACCGCACTCTGGAGCCCCCCGGCGGACTCCACGTCCGTGGGCCCGGCCACGAGGGCCCGGAGGACCGTGGCCAGGTCGGGAGGGGAGACCGACACGTTGCGGGTGACCGCCACCAGTCGGCCGGTCGGCCCGATCAAGAAGATCTGCACGGGGACCTCGATCGGCGACGGCGCGGTGGTGGCCGACGCCGTGGACTGCGTGGGGGCGAGGAGGTCGAAGGGGATGCCGTTGCGCGACAACGCCGTCGGTTGCCGGTCGACGGGCACGCCACAGCCGGTGAGGACGAGCGTCAGCGCACCGGTGGTGGTAGCGATGACGATGCGACGCCGACGTCGCGTCACGGCTGGCGCAATCCGGACGCGCGGCCGAGATGGGGATCGGGGGCGAGGGCTGAGGCCTGGGGGTCCATGGTGGGGAGCTCGATGACGAAACGGTTCTCGCCGTCGGCGCCGGGCTCCGCCCACACGCGTCCTCCGTGCAGCCGCACGTGCTCCGCCACGAGTGAGAGCCCGAGCCCGGTGCCGTCGTGGCCACGCCTCGTTGGCCCGCGGCCTGGCCCCGGTAGAACCGTTCGAAGATCTTGTCGCGCTCGCCCGGTGCCACACCCGGCCCGCGGTCGACCACCACGAAGCGGACGTCGCGGCCGGACCCGGGTTCGACGGCGAGGCGGGTCACACCTCCGGCGTACTGCTCCGCGTTGTCCACCAGGTTCGTCACGACGCGCTCGATGCGCCGCTTGTCCACCCACAGGCGTACCCCCACGAGCGACGGGTCCACGTCGACGGGGACGTCGCCCACCCCTCCGGCCGCCGCGGCCTCGACGGGCGAGCTCGCCCACCTCGACCTCGTCGAGGGACAGCTCGGCCGACCCGGTGTCGACGCGACTGATCTCCAGCAGGTCGTCGACCATGCGCTGGAAGCGGTGGAGCTCGGCGCTCAAGAGATCGAGGGCGTGGCGGCTGCGCGGCGGCAATTCGTCGCGATGCGACTCGAGCACGCCCAGCGATGTGGCGAGGGTGGTGAGGGGCGAACGGAGCTCGTGGCTCACGTCCGCGGTGAACCGGACCTCGTGGTCGATGCGTTCCTGGAGTGCGTCGGTCATGCGGTTGAACGACGACGCCAAGGCCGAGAGCTCGGGGTCGCCTTCGGCGAGCAGGCGGCGTGTCGAGGCTGCCGCCCGCCACCGTTTCGGCCGCGCGTGACACCTGGGCCAGGGGTCGCAGGGCCCGCCCGCTCGCCCACCGCCCGATCACCGCCCCCGCGATCGTCGTCAACAGAGCCGCGCCGGCCAGCGCCAGGGCCAGGATGCGCAGGGTCCGGCTCAGGTCGTCGAGGGAGAACACCTCGAAGTACGACGCGCTCGACGCTGGGGATGGGCAGTCCCACCCCCATCTGGGGAGTGTTGCCGAGCACGAAGTGCTGCGTGGCGGGCGTGCCCGACAGCACCAGGTCGCGCAGGGCCAGGGGTATGGCGTTCTCACCCACCGAGATCGAGGTCGCGTACCACTGGCCCTTGAGCTCGAGCACCGAGCGCGAGCCCGGCACCGTGTCGAGAGAGGCCAGCAGCTGTGTGATGTTGGGATCCATCGACCGCAACGACGACCGCGCCAATGACGCGTTCACGTACGCCTGGCGCAAGATCGCCGTCTCTCGCTCCCTCAGGATGAATTGGCGAGCGGTGAAGTAGGTGAGCCCGGCCATGGTCGCCGAGAGTGCCAGGGCGCCCAGCCCGAAGGTCACCGTCACGCGCGAGCGCAGGCCGAGGTTCGACCACGGACGCGCACGCCGGCGTGTGTGCTGCGCCGCAGCGTCGCCCGAGCGGCTCGTGCGACGCGTGCGCAGTCCCCGCATGCCAGGCCTCAGATGGCCAGCTTGTAGCCCATCCCTCGCACCGTGAGGATGTGCCGGGGATTGGCGGGGTCTGCCTCGATCTTGGTGCGCAGTCGTCGGATGTGGACGTCGACGAGCCGTCCGTCGCCGAAGTAGTCGTAGCCCCAGACCCGGTCGAGGAGCTGTTCCCGGCTCAGCACCTTCCCGGGGTTGGTGGCCAACTCGCACAGCAGGCGGAACTCGGTTCGGGTGCAGTGGACCTCGGCCCCGGCCCGGCGCACCGTGCCCTCGTCCGGGCAGGACCTCGACGTCGCCGAAGGAGAGCGACGCTCGGGAGCATCGACCGAGCGCGACCGCCGCAGCAGCGCCCGGATCCGGGCGGCGAGCTCCTTGGCCACGAAGGGCTTGGTGACGTAGTCGTCGGCTCCGGCTTCGAGCCCGGCGACGACGTCGTGGGTGTCGTTGCGGGCCGTGACCATGATGACCGGGACCGCACTCGTCCGTCGCAGCTGTCGGCAGCACTCGAAGCCGTCGATGCCCGGGAGCATGAGGTCGATGAGCACGACATCGGCAGGGTGCTCGGCGAAGCGCTCGAGGCCGATTTCGCCCGAGCCCGCCTCGTCGACCTCGTAGCCCTCGTCCTCGAGCGCCAGGCGCATCGACGCGCGGATCCGCTCGTCGTCCTCCACCAGGAGGATCCGATTGCTCACGGGCGCTGGGTCATCGGCGCTGGGTCATCGGCGCTGGGTCATCGGTCACTGATGTCGGCACGTCCGTAGCCTCCGCACTCCGAGGCCCGTCGGACCTGCCGGAGCGTCAGGTCGATTTCCAGATCTGGGGTGTCCAGATCGTCCCCACGATCATGCCGTACGCCTTGGCACCCGCTGGCGTCGTCGGGTTGTTCCAGTTCTGGACCTTGGAGTTGGCGACGATGGCCCAGGTGGCCCGGTCCTGCCAGATGTAGGGCAGGTCGACGTTGAGACGCTTGGCCACCCGCTGGTAGGCCGCGGCCCGCGTCGAAGGGTCGGTGGAGGTCCGCCCCTGCTGGAGCAGGGTCTCGATGTCGGGGTCGGTGTTGCGGGCGAAGTTCGAGGCGATCGACCCCTGGCCGCTCCCGAAGATCTCGGTCGGGCTCCACCACAGGTAGTTGAGGTCCGGGTCCACCGCCGCGAACTGGCGCCACGACGTGGCCTGGAACAGTCCCGCCAGCGCGTTGTTGATCTCGGTCGGCCTGCTGGACCTGGGTCAAGGTGACCTTCATCCCCACTGCCTCGAGTTGGTTCTGGAGGAACTGCACCGCCTGGATCGAGAGGCCGAGGTCGTGGACTGCAGCGTGAAGGCCACCGGCTTGCCCGTCTCGCTCTCGAGCTCCTTGACCAGTGCCTTGGCCTTGCTGGGGTTGTACGCCGGGTAGCCGCTGTCGGCGACGTAGTACGGGGTGCCGGGCGACGAAGGGCTGGTTGGTGGGGGTGTTGACGCCTTTGTCGACGACCTCGGAGTACTGCTTCGGGTTGATGGCCATGGCCATCGCCTGCCGGACGCGTGATGTCCTTCATGGCGGGGTCCGAGAGGTTGCACATGATGAAGTTCATGTCGGGCTCGCCCACGATGTTGTTCGGAGTCGTCGACGAACCCGTAGCTCGGGTCGTCCTTGAACTGCAGGATGCTCTCGGGAAGGTCGGTGTGCATGATGTCGATGTTCCCGGCCTGCAGGGCGTTGGCGCGTTGTTGCGCGTCGACGATGGGCCGGTAGGTGATCGAGTCCAGGTACGGCAGGCCCTTGCGCCAGTAGTCGGTGTTGCGGATGCCGGTGAAGTGGTCGTTGGGGACCCATTCCTTGAACTTGAAGGGCCCGGTGCCCACCGGGTTCTCGGAGCCTTTGGGGTTGGCGATCATCGAAGGGGCGGCGATGTAGCCCGGCTGTCCGCCGATCCCGCCGGCCAGATAGGCGGGGAAGGGCACCCAGGCCTGCTTCATCGTCACCGTCACGGTGCCGTCGCTCGTGGCCGCGATGCTGCTCACGGCGGTGAAGGTCACGCCGAGCAGGTTGTCCTTGAAGTGGTTCAGGCTCCCGGCGATGGCCGCGGCGTCGCACGGCGTGCCGTCGTGGAACCGCACGTTGGGACGGGCCGTGATCGTCCACACCGTGTAGTCGGCGTTGGGGGTGACCGACTGGGCCAGGTAGGGCTGGACGCTGCCGTCGCTGGCGATGATGGTGAGCGGGTCGAAGACGGTACGGGCGTAGAGCACCCCGGTCTCGTCGAAGCGGCCCGTGGCCGGGTCGAATCCCTGCTCCTCGGCTTCGACCCCGAAGGTGAGCGAACCACCCGGCACCGGCGTGGCGGTCGAGACGCCGTCGCGAGGGCCGCTGGCTTGCGATCCACCTCCACCCGAGCCCGATCCGCAGGCGCTCAGCAGACCCCCCACGCCTCCCGCGGCAGCCACGCCTCCGGCGGCGAGAGCACCTCGAGCGAGGAACGAGCGACGGTCGATCTGGTCGGGCACGTTGGCCTACCCCCTTAGGGGCGCGTTCGCCATGTATCGCCTGGTCGCGCCCTGCACCATCAAGGACAATAGCGTCGCAGGCCCTCGAAATCGCGTCGCATTGACGACCAGCGGGGTAGCGTCGCGCCATGGCCTGGGACCCCGAGGCGTTCTCCCGGTCCCTGGCCGGGCAGTCTCCGGCGACACGACGCGCCTACGCCGGCGACCTCGACGCGTTCGTGGTGTGGGCCGAGCGTGCCCAGGTCGCCGGCCCCGCAGCGGTCGACAGGATCCTGCTTCGCCGCTATCTGGGGTACCTCACCACACGTCGGTACGCCCGGGCCACCGTGGCACGCAAGGCTGCCGCGCTGCGGTGTTACTTCGCCTGGCAGCGTCGGCGCGGGGCCATCGACGTCGACCCCGCCCGTCGCCTGGCGTCGCCCGGAGGACCGTCGCGCCTGCCCCGGGTGCTCGACCACGGCGAGCTCGAGGCCATGCTGGACGGCGTCGCCCTCGACGACGACGAAGCCCCCGCCGCAGGGCCCGGCGACCCCGACACAGCCGACGAAGCCGGCGCGCCGCTGGGACGGGAAGAGGCCCTGGAGGCCCGTGACGACGCCCTGCTTGAACTGCTCTACGGGTGCGGGTTGCGCGTGGCGGAGCTGTGCAGCCTCGACATCGGCGACGTGGACCTGCGAGGCGCCATGGTGACGGTCATGGGAAAGGGTCGTCGCCAGCGACGGGTCCCCCTCCACGCCCGGTGCGCGGAAGCGGTCGAACGCTGGCTGGCGCGAGGCCGTCAGGCACTCGTGACCGAGGTGTCGCCGCCCCATGCCGCCTTCTTGAACCGCCGGGGGGCCCGCCTAGGCACCCGTGACGTCCGACGTGTCGTCGATCGCCGGTCGCCGGTTCCGACCCACCCGCACGCCTTGCGCCACAGCTTCGCCACCCACCTCCTGGACGGGGGGGCTGACCTGCGAGTCGTCCAAGAACTGCTGGGACACGCCAGTCTGCAGACCACGCAGGTCTACACTCATGTCAGCAAGGACCGGTTGCTCTCGGTGTACGGGGCAACTCATCCCCGAGCGTAGGGGGAGGCGTGACGACGGACGACGACGGCGGCACCGCACGCCTGTGGGTCGAGTACAAGAAGAGTGGCGAGCGGCGTCTGCGCGACCAGTTGATCGTCTTGTACTCGCCCCTGGTGAAGTACGTGGCCGCCCGTGTGGCCGTCGGGCTCCCCCAACACGTCGACGGGTCCGACCTGGTGAGCTACGGGATCATCGGCCTGATCGACGCCATCGACCGGTTCAGCCCGGACCGTCAGGTCAAGTTCGAGACCTACGCCATCCCCCGGATCCGCGGGGCGATCATCGACGAGCTCAGGGCCATCGACTGGGTGCCCCGCTCGGTCAGGGCCAAGGCGCGTGCGGTGGAGCAGGCCTACGCGTCGCTCGAGGCCACTCTGTTGCGCACACCGACCGATGCCGAGGTCGCCACCGAGCTCGGCATGTCGGAGCCCGACCTCCAAGACATCTTGCGACAGATCTCCTTCGTCGGCGTCGCTGCGCTCGACGAGGTCTTCATGGTGGGAGGGGACCGGACCGACCGCACCACGCTCGGCGACACCATCCCCGACGCCACGGCGGGCCCGGTGGCGTTGTTCGAGGACAAGGAGTCCAAGGAGATCCTGGCCCAGGCCATCATGCAGCTCGGCGAGCGAGAGCGAACGGTGCTGTCGCTGTACTACTACGAAGGTCTCACGCTGGCGGAGATCGGCGAGATCCTCGGAGTGACCGAGAGCCGGGTATGCCAGATCCACACCAAGGCCGTGCTGCAACTCCGCGGGCGGCTCAACGATCGTTCTCCCGACGGGACCGACACCCAGCGCCGGGGGCGATCCCCCGGTGGGCGCCGCGGCCCGCGCTCGAGCGTGGCCGCCACCGGCTGAAGGCACACCCCCCGGGCGCCCCGACCGCGGCGCGCCTCGGTGAGACGGGCGGTCGAGCCCCCATGTGACGGCCCGTCGAAGCGTCCGGTACCATGAATCCGCTCCTGCCCGTCGGGCGGGACGTGCAATAACCACTTTGAAGCACCCGGGCGCGTCCAACGGTCGCCCCTCTGCGGGGGCGCAGCGCCGGGGAAGCACAACCGATGGGAGGACCAGCCGTGGCAGTAGTCACGACTCGGCAGTTGCTGGAGGCCGGCATGCATTTCGGCCACCAGACGCGCCGATGGAACCCGAAGATGCGCCGTTTCATCCTGGGCGAGCGCAATGGGATCTACATCATCGACCTCAAGAAGACCCTCGAAGGTCTCGAAGAGGCATACGGGTACGTCCGCGACCTGGTGGCGAACGGCGGCATCTTGCTGTTCGTGGGGACCAAGAAGCAGACCCAGGGCCCGATCGCGACGTATGCCGCCGCGTGCGGGATGCCGTATGTCAACGAGCGGTGGTTGGGCGGGATGCTGACCAACTTCACCACGATCTCTTCGCGCGTGGGGAAGATGCGTGAGTACGAGGCCATGGAACGGGCCGGGGACTTCGAAGGGATGCCCAAGAAAGAAGGCCTTCGGTTCCGCCGCGAGCTCGAGAAGCTGCGTCGCAACCTGGGCGGCATCCGGGAGCTCGACCGCCTTCCCGACGCCGTGTTCGTGATCGACACCAAGAAAGAGCACATCGCCGTCACCGAGGCCAACAAGCTGGTGATGCCGATCGTGGCCGTGGTGGACACCAACTGCGACCCCGACGTGATCACCTACGTCATCCCCGGCAACGACGACGCCATCCGCTCGGGGGCACTCATGTGCCGGGTCATGGCCGAGGCCGTCATCGAGGGCCGCTGGGTGGCCGAGCACCGGCCGAGGCCGCCCGCGCCCCCCGCCAACACCGCGACGTCGGGATCACGCCGTCCCCCTCGGGGACCGAGGGCGCCGGTCGGCTCCGACACTCCCGAGCCCCCGGCTCCGCCCGAGGCCGAAGAAGCCGGGACGGCGGCGGTTGCCACAGCCGCAGCCCAGGGTCCGGGTACGGCGACGGCCACGGCGACGGCTCCACCGACCGCCGAGCCCGATGCTGCGCCGCAGGCCGCGTCGAGCACCGACGCTGGTTCCACCGACCCCGGGCCCACCGACTCCGGGCCCACCGACCCCGGTTCCACCGACCCTGGGCCGACCACCGACGTAGCGCCGAGCTCCGACGCGGCGCCGACCACCGACGAGAGCTGAGCGATGGCTGATTTCACCGCCAAGGACGTCCAGACGCTGCGCCGAGCCACGGGCGCGGGCATGCTCGACAGCAAGCGCGCCCTGGAAGAGACCAGCGGCGACATGGAGAAGGCCAAGCAGTGGCTGCGTGAGCAGGGTCTGGCGGGTGCGGCCAAGCGCTCGGACCGTGAGGCGACGCAGGGCGCGGTGGCACTGGCGGTGTCGGGCCGCAACGCGGCGATCGTCGAGCTGCGCTGTGAGACCGACTTCGTGGCGAAGGCCGAGACCTTCGTCAACCTCACCGACGAGCTCGCTCAGCTCGTGGCGGAGAAGGGCGAGCAGGCCGTCGCCGATCGCGCCGACGACATCGACGAGCTGAAGACCACCTTGAAGGAGAACATCTCGGTGGGCCAGACCGTCAGGTTCGAGATGGGCGAGGACTCGGTGGTGGGGACGTACCTCCACATGCAGTCGGGCCGCGGGGTGAACGCCGTGCTGGTCGAGCTGCGTGGCGGCAGTGACGAACTGGCCCACGACGTCGCCGTGCACGTGGCGTTCGCCCGCCCCACCTACCTGCGGCGCGAGGACGTGCCCCAGGCCGAGGTCGACGCCGAGCGCGTCACGGTGGAGAACATCTCCCGCAACGAGGGAAAGCCCGAGGCGGCGCTCCCCAAGATCGTCGAGGGCCGCATGAACGGGTGGTTCAAGGAGCGGTGCCTGCTCGAGCAGCCCTACGCCAGGGACGAGAAACGCACGATCGCGCGAGCTCGTCGGAAGCGCCGAGATCGTACGGTTCGCCCAGGTCGTTGTCGGCGGCTGAGGTCGCCGGAAGCGACGCGGTGGCGTCGATGCCATCTGAGTCACCGACCGCCGAGCCCGTGCCTCGCAGACGCCGCGTCGTCCTCAAGATGTCGGGCGAGGCCCTGGCCTCGTCCGCGTCCGACGAGACGATCGACGGCGGTGTGGTCGAGCGCTTCGCCCGGGAGATCACCGTCGGCGCGCGACGAGCTCGACCTGGAGCTGGCCATCATGGTGGGAGGCGGCAACATCTGGCGTGGGACCACCGGTGAGGCACAGGGGCTCGACCGCACGACGTCGGACACGATGGGGATGCTGGCGACGGTCGTCAACGCCCTCGCCCTCCAAGACGCCATCGAGCATCACGGGCAACCCACGCGGGTGCTCTCTGCCATTCACATGGCCGAGGTGGCCGAGCCCTACATCCGGCGCCGGGCCATCCGCCACCTCGAGAAGGGCAGGGTCGTGATCTTCGCCGCGGGCATGGGCAACCCGTATTTCACGACCGACACCTCGGCCGCGCTCCGGGCGGCGGAGATCGAGGCCGAGATCCTCCTGAAGGGGACGCACTCGGGCGTCGACGGGGTCTACAACGCGGATCCCAAGCTCGACCCGTCGGCTCGACGGTACGACGAGCTCGCCTTCATGGACGTGGTCAACCAGGACCTGCGGGTCATGGACCTCACCGCCATCACGTTCTGCAAGGACAATCGCCTCCCGGTGCTGGTCTTCGACCTCATGGGGCCCGGGAACCTGCATCGTGCGCTGGCCGGCGAGGAGATCGGTACGCTGATCCGGTGATGGACGACGACCTCTCCGGGGTGGTGTTGAGCGACACCCGCGAGCGGATGGAAAAGGCCGTCAGCCACACCCAGGCCGATTTCGGGGGCGTTCGCACCGGCCGGGCCACGGCGGGTCTGGTCGAGCACCTCCGGGTGGACGTCTACGGCGCCGAAGCGGAGCTCCGGACCATCGCGGGCCTGAGCATTCCCGAGGCACGGTTGCTCGTGATCTCCCCCTACGACAAGTCGACTCTGGCCAGCATCGAGAAGGCCATCCAGGCGTCGGACCTCGGCATCACGCCGTCGAACGACGGCAACGTGATCAGGCTCGGTTTCCCGCCCCTGACCGAGGAGCGCCGCAAGGACCTCGTCAAAGTGGTGCGCCACAAGGCGGAGGAGGGCCGGGTGGCCGTGCGCAACCTCCGACGGGCGGCCCGGCACGAGCTCGAGGAGCTCGAGCGGGGCGGCGACATGTCGTCGGACGCGCTCGAACGCGTCGAGAAGGAGCTCGACAAGCTCACGCAGGAGATGGTGGCCGCCATCGACAAGCTGTTGGCCCACAAAGAGCAGGAGCTCCTCGAGATCTAGGCGGTGCCGGCTCGGGGATCCCGGCCGGTGGGGAGGCGACGTGGACGACCGAGACGAATACGACCCGGAGGCCGAGGTTCCCGTGGAGCCTGTCACCGAGCGCGTCCGGATCATCGGAGCCCAGCCCGCCGGGGCCGTCGCCGGGTCGGCGGGGCACGAGGACGAGGGACCTTCCTCCGCGCGCGTCCCGGCGGACGTGCCAGCGGCGTCGCATCGGGGACGCGACGAAGGACCGAGCGCCCCCACCTTCGACCTGTTCGGCGAGGACGCCGACTTCGAGGACGAGGTGGCGTTCGTCGACGAGCCCGAGCCGCTTCCCCCGGTGGGCGCGAGCGTGACCCACCCCGAAGAAGCGGGCCGGTCCGCGCCGTCGGGCCGCAACGGCGGCGACCCGCTCGAGCCCGCCCCCCACGACACGCGAACCGCGGAGCCCACCACGGTGGTTCCCGACATGCCTCACTGGACCGATCCCCCCACCGGACAGGTCCCCGCCGTCCTGGATCGGCGCACCGACGAGGACGCCACCGAGGCCCAGTACTCCGCCGCGCGGCGACACCGGGCCGGCGTGGCGCGAGCACAGCCACGAGTGGGACGACAGCACGTTCGACCCCTCGCTGCTGGCGGACGAGGAGACGCGCGTCGGCGCGCTCGAGGAGACCCCACTCGAGGAACGCCGGCCATGGGAGTTCGACGACCTCACCGCGGCGTCGGCCGAAGAGGACACGTGGGAGGCGCGAGCACGACCCGGGCCCGGTGTCGGGTGCGTGGGACGACGAAGGTGACGGCGCCGACGGGCGGGCCGAGGAACTCGCGACGGGCGCCGCCGCGTCGGGCGTGGTCGCCCCGGACGGGGCCGAGCGCGGGGTGGCGTCGATCAGCTCGTCGCCGCTGCGGGCCCAGCGCGACCTCTCGGGCCCACCGCAGCCCGGGGCCCGGGGCCCGGGGCTGCGCCGGAGCGCGATCGCCGCCGCGGCCTCGGGTGCGGGTACGGGCCGCAACCTTCCGATCGCCATCGCCACCGGGGTGGGCATCGGCGTGGTGGCGCTGGCGTGCTTCAAGCTCGGGACGGTCGCCACCCTCGTGCTCGCTACCGTCGTGGCGACCCTGTCGGTGGCGGAGTGCTACGCCGCGCTTCGTCGCGGCGGTCGCCGACCGGCCACCCTTCTCGGATTGGTCGCCACCGTCGCCATCATGGTGGCGGCCTATGCCAAGGGCCCTTCGGCGCTGCCGTTGGTCCTCGTCCTGGTGGTCATGACGTCCATGGTGTGGCACCTGGTCGGCGTCGATCGGGGATCGACGGTCGAAGGGGTGGCCAGCACCCTGCTCGGCTTCGTGTGGGTCGGGCTTCTTGGGGTCGTACGCGGCGTTGCTGCTGGCGCCGAGTGAGTTCCCCGACCGTCACGGCATCGCCTTCTTCCTTGGGGCCATCATCGCCACCATCGGTGCGGATATCGGGGCGCTCGCCATCGGGAGTTGGCTCGGTCGCCATCAACTGGCACCCACGGTGAGCCCCAACAAGACCTGGGAGGGATTGATCGGCGGGGCGGTCGTGGCCGTCGCCCTGTCGGCCGCGATCACGGGGCAGGTCCATCCCTGGACCGTGCCCAAGGCGGCGCTGCTCGGGCTCGTCGTGGCGGTCGTCGCGCCGCTGGGCGACCTGTGCGAGTCGCTCGTGAAACGCGATCTCGGGTTGAAGGACATGGGGTCGATCCTGCCCGGCCATGGGGGAGTGCTCGACCGCGTCGACGCCCTCGTGTTCGTCCTCCCGACGACGTTCTACCTCGTCCGAGTGCTCAACCTCGGGTGAGGGGACCGGGCCGTCAGCAAGGACGAAGGTGGGCCCCTCGAGGAGCCCGACACCGAGCAGCCCGAGACCGAGGAGGCGATCGATGAAGGTCAGCCTGGTCGGGTCGACGGGGTCCATCGGCACCCAAGCCGTCGAGGTGATGACGACCGACCCGGATCGGTTCCGCGTCGCCGGGCTGGCCACGTGGAAGTCGGTGGACGTGCTCGGCGCCCAGGCCCGGGCCTTGCGGCCCGAGGTGGTGGCCATCGGTGACCCGGCGCTGGCGCCGGCACTGCGTGCCGCGGTGCCGCCAGGCACCGAGGTCTGGACCGGGCTCGACGGCCTGGCGGCGGTGGCTCGCCTGGGTGATGTCGTGCTCAACGCGGTGGTCGGCTTCGCCGGGTTGCCCGTGACCTTGGCGGCGCTCGAGGCCGGACGCCGGCTGGCCCTGGCCAACAAGGAGTCCCTGATCGCCGGGGCGCCCGTGGTGGCGCGGGCCAAGGCGACGCCGGGCGCCGAGATCGTTCCGGTGGACTCCGAGCACTGTGCGCTGCACCAGTGTCTGCGCGCCGGCGCCGGCCCCGACGAGGTGGCCCGCCTGGTCCTCACGGCCAGCGGCGGCCCGTTCCGGGGGCGGACGAGCGCCGAGCTGGCCACGGTGGGCGTGGAGGAGGCGCTCGCCCATCCGACATGGCGGATGGGGCCGAAGATCACGGTGGACTCCTCCACCCTCATGAACAAGGGCCTCGAGGTGATCGAGGCCCACGAGCTGTTCGGGATTGATTACGACCGGATAGCGGTGATTATTCACCCCCAGTCGGTCGTACACTCAATGGTGGAGTTCATTGACGGATCCACTGTGGCCCAACTTTCCCAGCCAGACATGCGACTGCCCATCGGGTACGCGCTCGGGTACCCCGACCGCCTCCAGCACCCATTCGGCGCCATCGACTGGTCCTCGCTGCGACAGCTCGACTTCGAGCCGCCGGACCGCAAGGTCTTCGTCTGCCTCGACCTCGCCGAGGAGGCGGGCCGCGCCGGTGGGCTCGCCCCCGCGTGGCTCAACGCCGGGAACGAGGTCGGGGTAGCGGCGTTCCTGGGTGGCCGCATCGGGTGGAGCGCCATCGCCGAGGTGGTGGCCGACACGCTGTCGTCGTTCGACGGGGCCGAAGCCGTCGACGCCGAGGACGTGGTCGAGGCGGACCGCCGCGCCCGGGAGTGGGCGGAACGATCGGTCCGCCAGCACGAGCGAGCCGCATGAGCCAACTCGTCACCGGGCCCAGTAGCGCCGCGCCCGAGCCGCCGTTGGAGCCCAGCCCTCCTCGTCGTCGCGACACCGCGGATCCGACCAACGCGCCTCGCTCGCCCGACTGCTCGCCGTGGTGGCCGCCGTGGTCCTCGCCGCCGTGGTCACCCACACGACGTCGGTGCTCATCGTGGTCGTGGCGCTGGTCGTCATGATCATGTTGCACGAGCTCGGCCACCTCGTGACGGCCAAGTGGGGCGGCATGAAGGCGACCGAGTACTTCCTCGGGTTCGGGCCACGCCTGTGGTCGGTCCGTCGGGGGGAGACGGAGTACGGCATCAAGGCCATTCCCGCCGGTGGCTACGTGAAGATCCTCGGGATGACGAGCGCCGAGGAGGTCGACCCCGCCGACGAGCCTCGGACCTACCGGCAGCGGCCCTTCCACAACCGGCTCATCGTGGCCGTGGCGGGCTCGGCCATGCACTTCGTGATGGCGTTCGCGCTCTTGTGGGGCCTGTTCGTGTTCATCGGCGCCCCGCAGGGCAACGCCGTGGCCATCAGCGGGTTCGCGCCGCTGGCGCACAACGCCGACCCGGCCCGTGCCGCAGGCCTCAAGCCGGGTGACGTGGTGGTGCGGGTCAACGGCGCCGCGGTCCACTCCGCCACGGAGCTCCAGAGCGTCATCGAAGACCACACCGGCACGCCCGTGTCGCTCGTGGTGGACCGGGGCGGTCGGGACCAGACGATCGTCGTGACCCCGCGCGCCGCGACGGCGGGCGCCAAGGGCCACATCGGCGTCCTCATCGGCCCGCCCGTCGTCCGCAGCGGCCCGATCGACTCGGTGGGCAAGGCGGGGCAGCTCTTCGGTCACGTCGTGACCGGTTCGTTCGCCGGGATCGGCCAGGTGTTCTCGGCCAGCGGGATCAGGAGCTACGTCCACGACCTGACCAACGCCCAGGCGGCGTCCCAGGCAGCCAAGACCGGTGACCGCCCGCAGTCGATCTACGGGGCGGCCCGCATCGCCGTGCAGGGAGCGCAGGCGGGTGCGACCCAGTTGATCCTGGTGCTCGTCACGATCATCATCTTCGTCGGGATCATCAACCTCTTTCCCATGCTCCCCCTCGACGGAGGCCACGTGGTCATCGCCGTGTACGAACGCATCCGCAGCCGGCGCGGCCGGCCCTACCACGCGGACGTGAACAAGCTCACTCCGGTGGTGGCGGCCTTCGTCTTGTTGTTGGGCTTCGTCGTCGTCACGTCGCTGTACCTCGACATCACGCACCCGGTGAAGAACCCGTTCCAGTAGCCCCCGTTCCCACCGCAACCGGTCCGCAGCGCCCCGGTCCAGCTGAAAGGGAGACGTCCCCATGGCCCGTCCCACGCTGATCGCGGCGCAGCGCCGAGTCACCCGCCAGATCCACGTCGGGGCCGTCGCCGTCGGCGGCGGAGCCCCGATCTCGGTGCAGTCGATGACGACCACGAAGACCGCGGACGTCGAGGGCACGCTGGCGCAGATCTACGCCCTGGCCTCCGCGGGCGCTGACATCGTGCGCTGCACGTGCAACGAGAAAGAGGCCGCTGAGGGGTTGGCCCACATCGTGCCCCGGTCGCCCGTGCCGATCATCGCCGACATCCACTTCCACCACGAGATGGCGCTGGCCGCCCTCGAGGCCGGCGTGCAGGGCTTGCGCCTCAACCCGGGCAACCTGCGCAAGGAGGTCGAGATCAAAGAGGTGGCGCAAGAAGCCAAGGATCGTGGCGTCCCCATCCGGATCGGTGTCAACGCGGGATCGCTGCACCCCGAGCTGTACAAGCGCTTCGGCGGGGCCACGCCCGAAGCGCTCATCGAGTCGGCTCGGATCGAGCTCGCCTACTTCGCCGAGGTCGACTTCGACGACGTGAAGATCTCGGTCAAGGCGTCGTCGGTCCCGCTCATGATCGAGGCGTACCGCCTGGCGTCGGAGACCTTCGACCATCCACTGCACCTCGGGGTGACCGAGGCGGGCCCCCCGCCCGCCGGCCTCGTGAAGGGCACCGCCGGCATCGGCACGTTGTTGGCCGAAGGCATCGGCGACACCATCCGGTATTCGCTCACGGCTGATCCCGTGGAGGAGGTCCGGGCCGGGCGCCAACTTCTCGAGGCGATGGGACTGCGGGAACGGAAATCCGTGGACCTCATCGCCTGTCCGTCATGCGGGCGGGCCGAGATCGACGTCATCGGTGTGGCCAAAGCCGCGCAGGAAGCCCTCGAGTCCCGTCAGCTGCCCATCCAGGTGGCGGTGATGGGGTGCGTGGTGAACGGTCCGGGCGAGGCGCGCGAGGCTGACCTCGGCATCGCGGCTGGTCGCCGCCGGGGGCACCTGTTCATCAAGGGCAAGATCGTCCGTGTCGTGCCCGAGGACGAGATGGTCGAGGCCCTGGTGGAAGAGGCGGAGAAACTCGTCGCCGAAGGAGTCGAAGCCCGGCTGGCCGCGGCGGACGCCGGGGCCGAAGCCGAGGCCGAGGCGGACCGGGCGATGTTGCTCGAGGCCAAGGGCGACGACGCCAATCACAGTGCCCAGAAGGTCGAGCTCATCCGCAAGGCTGTCGACGACGGCCACGATCAATAGGCGCGGGCAATAGTCGCGGGCTACTCCGCCATCAGTAGGCGCGGGCGACTACGGCGACGAGCTCCGCGTCGGGGCCGTGGTCGTCGATGCCCGGGAGGGTGCCGTCGGGCCTGGTCAGCAGCCGTATCGTCACTCCGGCCCGATTGAGCTGGGTCTCTCCCTCGGCTCCCAGGACCGTGAGCGGGAGCACGGCGAAGCCGGTGCGGGCCGCCTCGAGCGCCTCGTCGATGCTGGCCACCTCGACCGTCGCGGCCCGACGCCGCTCGAGCGCGTCGGCCAGCAGCGCCTCCTGGGCCTCGTCGAGCGCGGCGCGGACGGCCGTGTCGATCCCGGTGAGGGGCACCGTCGTCTTGGTCCCCGAGTGCCGCCGCACGAGCACGGCCTCGCCCGCGTCGAGCTCGCGGGGTCCGACTTCGATGCGCACCGGCACACCCTTGAGCTCCCACTCGACCACGCGGCGCCCGAACGATGTCTCGGTGCGCGCATCGAGCTGGGTCCGCAGTCCGGCCGCCGACAACTGCGCGGCGAGCGCGCCGGCCTTGTCCCCGGCCCCGTCCTCGTCGCGTACCACGAGGACGACCACCTGCACCGGAGCCAGTAGGGGTGGGATCCGGAGACCGTTGTCGTCGCCGTGGGCCATGACCAACGCCCCCATGAGCCGTGACGACGCCCCCCACGAGGTCTGCCACACGTGTTCCTCGTGGCCGGATTCGTCGAGGAAGGTCGTGTCGAACACCCGGGCGAAGTTCTGGCCGAGCTCGTGGCTCGTCCCCATCTGCAGCGCCTTGCCGTCGCGCATCATGGCCTCACAGGTCCAGGTGGTGGTGGCGCCCGAGAACCGCTCGCGCTCGGTCTTGCGACCGGCCAGCACAGGGACGGCGAGGACGTTGATCATGAAGTCCTCGTACACGTCGTGCAGGATGCCGAGGGCGAAGGCCCGCGCTTGCGCCTCGGTGGCATGCGCGGTGTGGCCCTCTTGCCACAGGAACTCGGTGGTACGGAGGAAGAGCCGGGGGCGCAGTTCCCAGCGGACCACGTTGGCCCATTGGTTGATGAGGAACGGCAGGTCCCGGTAGCTCTGGATCCACTTGGAGAAGTAGGCGTTGATGATGGTCTCACTGGTGGGCCGCACGATCACCGGCTCGTCGAGTTGCTTGCCGCCCCCGATGGTGACGACCGCGAGCTCGGGACTGAAGCCTTCGACGTGCGCCGCCTCACGGTGCAGGTAGCTCTCGGGGATGAACAGGGGGAAGTACGCGTTGGGGACGCCGGCTGCCTTGATGCGCGAGTCGATCTCGGCCTGCATCCGCTCCCAGATCGAATAGCCGTAGGGGCGGATCACCATGGTCCCGCGTACAGGACCGTTGTCGGCCAGCTCCGCCTTGGCCAGGACGTCTTGATACCACTGGGGGAAGTCGGTCGCCTGTGAGGCGAGGACGCTCTTGCGGGCCATGGCGCCATGGATGCTAGGGGTTGGGTGCGGCGCTCCGGTGCCCGGCGGTCGTGGGGGTCTAGAGCGGTGCGGTGATGCTGCGTCGGCCCGAGATGAGCTCGGGTCGGATCGCCATGACGTGGTCCCTCGGGCCCGACGCGGCGGGCAGCGGCAGCGCTTCGGCCCGTGCCCGCATGGTGTCATCGGTGATCTCGTCGGCGGTCCCGACGAGCAAGACGCTCCATCCGCCCTGGTGCCACGGGTCGAGGTCGTCGACCTCGAAGGCGATCACAGCGTTTCGCACCGCGCCGTCGAGGCTCGTCCCCCCGGCGGTGCGGAACACGACCTCGCCTTCGAGCATCGCGTAGCGCACCGGGAACACCGCCGGGACGGCACCGATCGACACCGCCACCCGCCCGACCCCCCCTGCCCCCAGCAGAGCCATGCACGCGGCATGGCCCATGCTGGTCCCGGCCTCGCCGTCGCTGAGGTCCATCTCCCGGAGCACCACCGACCCAGCGTGGCCGATCGGACCCTTCGCCTGTAGGGGCCAAGGTCCCGAAAGTGGCCCCCGGACCTCCGCCGCCGGCCACCGCGCCATCGGTGCCGAGGAGGGCGGCTGATATACTTACTGCGCTGTTGGTCCGGGGGGTGAAGGTGCGTTGAAGCGTGGGCTGCAGCCCACGCTTCTGCTTTCACCGGCCGGAGCAGAGTTGAGGCGCCCAGCCGACGGAGGGACGAGGGAGGTGGACGATCAGGTGGACGACGAGCTCTCTGACCTGCTCGCGTCCACCGTCGCCCCCCTGGGCCTCGAACTCGTGGACCTCGAGCGACGTTCAACATCGGTCCGGGTCGTCGTGGACCGGGCCGGGGGAGTGGATCTGGAAGCGATCGCGGCTGCCACGCGCGCCGTGTCGGCGGCACTCGACGCACACGACCCGTTCCCGGGCCAGCGCTACACCCTGGAGGTCTCGAGCCCCGGAGTGGAGCGCCGACTGCGGACGCCGCTGCATTTCGAGCGCGCCGTCGGTGAGAAGGTGAGCGTCCGCACCGTGGCGGGCGGCAAGGGCGAGCGCCGGGTGACGGGCCGGCTCGCGGCGGCCGACGCGGAGGGCTTCGTCCTCGAGGGCGACGAACTGCCCGGAGGGCAGCGCCGCCTGTCGTACGACGAGATCGAGCGGGCCCGCACCGTCTTCGAATGGGGATCGACGCCTCCGAGCTCGGCGCGCCCGGGCGCCAAAGCACGTTCCGCGACCCGAGCTCCTCGCGCCGCGACCAGGAAGCCGGCAGGGAGCAAGAAGGTGGCGACGCCATGAGCAAGGCCAACTTCGAATTCCTCGACGCGCTGGGCCAGATCGCACGCGACAAGGGGATCTCGGTCGAGACGCTCCTCGACGCGCTGGCCAACGCGCTCGTGGCCGCCTACAAGCGTCGACCCGGCGCGGCCGAGGAGGCCGTGGTCACCGTCGACCCCGAGTCGGGTGAGATCCGCGTCTACGGCCAGGAGCTCGACGAGGACGGCAACGTGATCAGGGAGTGGGACGACACCCCTGACGACTTCGGGCGCATCGCGGCTCAGACCGCCAAGCAGGTGATCCTCCAGCGCATCCGGGAGGCCGAGCGCGACCTCAAGTACGAGGAGTACGCCGGGCGCGAGGGTGACATCGTCACCGGCATCGTGCAGCAGACCGACAATCGCTACACGCTGCTCGACCTGGGCAAGGTCGAGGCGCTGCTGCCCCAGGCGGAGCAGGTTCCCTACGAGCGGTACGAGCACGGCGCGAGGCTCAAGGCCTACATCGTGGAGGTGCGCAAGACGACCAAGGGCCCCCAGATCGTGGTGAGCCGCAGCCACCCGGGCCTGGTGAAGCGTCTGTTCGAGCTGGAGGTCCCCGAGATCTCGTCGGGGGTGGTCGAGATCCGGGCCGCAGCCCGCGAGCCCGGCCACCGCACCAAGATCGCGGTGTGGTCCAACGACCCCAACGTCGACCCGGTGGGGGCGTGTGTCGGCGCCCGGGGCTCGCGCGTCCGCATGGTGACCAACGAGCTGCGCGGCGAGCGGATCGACGTCGTCCCCTTTGCCGACGACCCGGTCGAGTTCATCCAGGCTGCGCTGCAGCCGGCGCGCGTCCGCGAGGTCCGTCTCGACGACGACACGGGTATCGCCACGGTCGTCGTCAGCGACTACCAGCTGTCGCTGGCGATCGGCAAGGAGGGCCAGAACGCCCGCCTCGCGGCCCGGCTCACCGGATGGCGCATCGACATCAAGAGCGAGACGCAGCTCGCCGAGGAAGAGGCCGGCTACCAAGAGGAATGGGCCGAGGGCGAGTGGGTGGAGAACGAGGCGGGCGAGATGGTGTGGCAGCCCGCCGAAGGGGGCGAAGCGGTCTCGGCGGCCGAATGGTCGCGTGTCGCCTCGGGCGAGGAGCCCGGGGAGAAGCCCGCCGAGGCTTCCGCGCCCGGGGTCGACGAGCCCGAGGAGCGCAAGCCCGACGAGACCGTCGCCGCAGCCGTCGACGAGCCCGCCCGCGCTGACGAGCCGGTTGCAGCCGACGAACGGGGCGGGCCGGGCGAACCGGAGACGACCGCATAGCGCCCCGCCGAACCTGCGTCGGCTGCCGACGGACCACGGCGCCGGCGGAATTGGTCCGTCTCTCGGGCGCCGCGGACGGAGAACTGGCGGTCGGCCCGGGCCCGGGCCGGGGCGCATGGCTGTGCCGGGACTCCTCGGACTGCCTCGAACGGGCGCTGCGTCGGCGGGCGTTGGGGCGGTCCCTGCGTGCCGAAATCGCGCCCGGAGCGGCCGAACGGCTCCGTAAGCTGCTGGGAAGCGGTGCGCCGTCCGGCGAGGTCGGTGCCCATGTGTGCGAGGATGGTGGGTCGGGCCGGTTTCCTGGCTCGCCCCCAAACGAACAAGAAGGACCGTAGGAGCCCTTGCCGAAGAAGATACGCGTCTACGAGCTGGCACGTGAGCTCGGCCTAACGAACAAGGAGGCCCTCGACCTCTGCTTGGCGTTGGGCATCGGGGTCAAGAGCCACTCGTCCTCGATCGAGGATGCCCAAGCCGACCGCGTGCGGCGGAAGGCCGACAGCGAGGGGCTCCGTCGCGCCGTCTCACCCGAGGAGCCGGCCGAACAGAAGCCCGCCCGAGCCTCCACCCCCCGCGCCGGACGTGCCACCGACACTGCGACGGCGCCCGGCGCGACCGACACGACGGGACCCTCGTCAGGGGGACCGGCCGTGTCGCCGTCGACGCCGCCGGGGTCACCGTCGACGGCGCCGCCCCCGCCTGCACCGACGCCCGTCGTCCCGACACCGGACCGCCAGCGGCTCGTCACGAGCCGTCCCGCCAGCGAAGTCTCGGTGCCGCCGCCCCCCCCGGCCAGAACGCCGCCGCCCCCCGCCCGCCCGGCGGCGGCCCCGCCGCGCCCGGCTCCGCCTGCGGTGGCCGCCTCGGCGCCCGCGGCTGCGCCCGATCTCGGGGCCCCGCCGTCGCGCCCGGCTCCTGGTTCGCCCCCTCCCGCCCGCGTGCGCCCTCCCATGAGCTCGTCGGGTCGACCGATCCCGCCGCCCCCCGGGCCTCCTCGTGCCAACGGCGGACGACCCATCCCGCCGCCCCCGGGTCGACGCCCTCCCGCGGGCGCTCCTCGCCCTGGCGGCGGATCCAGTGGTGGCGCCCGACCCGGAATGGGTGCCCGTCCCGGCGGCGGCCCCCCTGGTCGGGGCGGCCCCGGCGGTGGTGGCGGCTTCAGCGGTCGCCCCGGCGGTGGTGGGGGCTTCGGCGGTCGCCCCGGCGGCGGTCCGCCCCCGCCCGGCCTCCGAGGTGGCCCCGGTGGACGAGGTCGACCTCCCCAGCGCCGACCCCGGCGACGCCGTCGGAACCTCGAGGAGCTCGAGCCGACGCAGCTCACCACCTACACGCCGTCGAACGCCCCGGTCCCGGACTTCGAAGTCATCGTGGAGCGTGGCTCCACGCCGCGCGAACTCGGCCCCAAGCTGAACCGCTCGGCCGGTGACGTCATCCGGTTCCTGTTCCTCCAGGGCGAGGTGGTCACCGCGGCGCAGTCGCTGAGCGACGACATGATCGAGTTGTTCGCGGCCGAGATCGGCGCCCAGATCCGCCTGGTCGACCGGGGCGAGGAGCAAGAGGCAGAGCTCCAGGCCAAGTACTTCGAAGAGGAAGAGGAAGAGCGCGAGGAAGACCTGCGTCCCCGTCCGCCCGTCGTGACGGTCATGGGCCACGTGGACCACGGCAAGACGCTGTTGCTCGACCGCATCCGCCACGCCAACGTGGTGTCGGGGGAAGCGGGAGGGATCACCCAGCACATCGGGGCGTACCAGACCGAGGCGGGGGGTCACCGCATCACGTTCATCGACACTCCGGGTCACCAGGCCTTCACGGCCATGCGGGCCCGCGGTGCCGAGGTGACCGACATCGTGGTGCTCGTGGTGGCCGCCGACGACGGCGTCATGCCCCAGACCGTCGAGGCGATCGACCACGCCAAAGCGGCGGACGTGCCCATCGTCGTGGCGCTGAACAAGATCGACCGCGAGGACGCGGACGTGAACCGGGTCCTCCAGCAGCTGTCGGAGCAGGGGCTCACGCCCGAGGCCTGGGGCGGCGACACGATCGTGGTCCAGGTCTCCGCGCTGCAGAGCCTGGGGATCGACGACCTCCTGGAGCAACTGGCGGTCGTGGCCGAGCTCGAAGAGCTCCAGGCCAGTCCCGAGGCGCGCGGGCGCGGCGTCGTCCTCGAGGCGAACCTCGAGTCGGGCCGCGGGCCGGTGGCGACGGTGATCGTCCAGAGCGGGACGCTGCGGGTGGGTGACTCGGTCGTGGCCGGTGCCGCCTGGGGCAAGGTCAAGGCCCTCATCGACGACCGGGGCGAACAGGTCAAAGAGGCACCACCCTCGACGCCGGTCCAGGTGCTCGGCTTCTCCGAGCCGCCCGCCGCCGGTGACGAGTTCCGCGTCACCTCGGACCAGACGACGGCCCGGACCATCGGCGAGACACGTGAACACCGCTACCGGGTCGCCGGCCACGCACCGTCGCCCACGGCGCCGGGGGCCAAGCTCGAGGACCTTTTCGAGCAGATCCAGCGGGGCGAGGCCGCCACGTTGAACCTGATCCTCAAGAGCGACGTGCAGGGGACCCTCGAGGCCATCACCGACAGCCTGCGCAAACTCGAACGACCCGACGTCAAGCTGAGCTTCGTCCACCGCGGCGTGGGGGGGATCACCGAGTACGACGTGCAGCTGGCGGTGGCGTCCAACGCGACGATCATCGGGTTCAACGTCCGACCCGACCGCCGGGCGCGCGAGATGGCGGTTGAACGGGGCGTGGGCATCCGGACCTACGAGGTGATCTACAAGCTCCTCGAAGACATCGAAGCGGCCATGGTGGGCATGCTCGCCCCCGAGTTCGAAGAGGTCGTCACGGGCGAGGCCGAGGTCCGCGAAGTCTTCCGTGTCCCGCGCGTGGGTGCCGTGGCCGGATGCTACGTCCGCGACGGCGTCATCACGCGCGGATCGAAGGTCCGGTTCCTGCGCGAGGGGGTCGTGATCTGGAAGGGCGCCATCACCTCGCTGCGCCGGTTCAAAGACGACGTGCGTGAGGTGCAGGCGGGCTTCGAGTGCGGCATCGGCCTGTCGGACTTCCAGGACCTGAAGGACGGCGACATCATCGAGACCTTCGAGGAGCGCGAGATCCCTCGCACCTGACCGGTCCGGCCGGCACCGCGCCGGCGTGGCTGGGCAACGGTGGAGCAGAGGCTGCGCTGGCAGAGGAGGTGAGAAGGTGTCCGGACGCCGGCGCGAGAAAGGGGCCCCGCCGCCTACCCGCGCACGGCGCGAGTCAACGAGGTGCTGCGCGAGGTGGTGGCCGACGCGCTCGAGCGCTTGGCCGACACCGACGACCGGCTGCGCCTGCTGACCGTGACGTCGGTCGACATCACGCCCGATCTGTCGCCGCGCCACCGTCTACCTGAGCTCGCTGCCGGCGCCGGCGGTCGAGGCCCTGGCCGAGCAGCGCACCGACCTGCAACGAACCATCGGACGACAGGTGAGGATGAAGCGCACACCCCAGCTCGTGTTCGAGTCGGACCCGGCGGTGGCCCACGGGCTGCGTGTCGAGGAGATCCTCCGCAACCTGCGTGGTGCGCCGAGCGGGCACGACGGAACCGGTGACGACGATGCCGCCCCGACCTGAACGCGGCGCCGCGGCCGGGCCCGCGGGCCAGGGGGCCCGAGATCATCGGCCCGGAGATCATCGGCCCAGAGATCATCGGCCCGGAGTCATCGGCCCAGCGACCATCGGCATGGTGGTGGTGGACAAAGAAGCGGGTTGGACCTCGCACGACGCCGTCGCCCGTTGTCGGCGTCTGTTCTCGCAGCGCCGAGTCGGCCACGCCGGGACGCTCGATCCCGATGCCACCGGCGTGTTGCTCATCGGGCTCGGTCGCTTCACGCGCATGCTCCGCTTCCTCACGGGGATGCCCAAGTCCTATCGGGGCGACGTGGTGCTCGGGCGGGCCACGAGCACCCTGGACGCGTCGGGCGAGACCACCGGGACGTGGGACATGGCGGGCGTCACCCTGGCCGAGGCCCGACGGGCCGCCGCGTCATTGACCGGCGTCATCGATCAAGTCCCCCCCATGGTCTCGGCCCGCAAGGTCGGGGGACGGCGGCTCCACGAACTGGCCCGGGCCGGCATCGAGGTCGAACGCGTCGCCCGCCCGGTCACGGTCGAACGCTTCGACGTCCAACCCTCGTCCGAGGGCGAACCGGGTGTCTTTCACATCGAGGTGGACTGCTCGACCGGCACCTACGTCCGCGTGCTCGCTGCGGACCTGGGCGAGGCGCTCGGGGGCGGTGCGCACCTGCGCAACCTCCGTCGCACGCGTATCGGCTCGTTCGGCGTCGAGGAGGCCAAGACGCTCGGGGCGCTCACCCCGGCCGACGTGCTCACACCCGCCCAGGCGTTGCGCGACCTTCCGCAGGTCGAGCTCGACGCCGAGATGGCACGGTCCGTCGGCCACGGTCTTGCAATCGACCGAGTCTCGGTCGGTGCCACCGGCGACGGGCCGTGGGCCCTGTTGGACCAGGGCGGAGCCTTGTTGGCCGTGTACGAATCGACCGGCACGGACCGTCTGGTGGCGATGTGCGTGCTGGCCGGATCCGGAGATCGACCATCGGGGCCGCCACAGCAGCCCGGGTAACCTCGTCGCCGTGGAGGTTGTCGACGGCCCCGATCACTGCACACCACCGGTAGGCGGCTCGGCGGTCACCATCGGTGCCTACGACGGTGTCCACCTCGGGCACCGTCACCTCCTGGGTGAGCTCAGGCGTCAGGCGCTGGCCCGACACCTCGCCACCGTCGTCGTGACCTTCGACCGTCACCCGGCCACTGTGGTCCGGCCACAGTCGGCCCCCCCGATCCTGACCGACCGCGAGCAGAAGCTCGAGCTCCTGGCATCGGCCGGGATCGACCGCACGTTGGTGGTGCCCTTCGACCGGGCCCGGGCCAACGAGACGGCCGAGGAGTTCGTGCTCGAGGTGCTCGTGCGGGCCCTGGGCGCACGTCTGGTGGTGGTGGGGGAGGACTTCCACTTCGGCCACGGGCGGGCCGGCAACGTGGAGCTGCTCACCGAGATGGGCGCTCGACACGGGTTCGACGTGGCCGGCATGGCATTGGAGCAGGACGCGACCCACCAGGTGGTGTCGTCGACACGGATCCGCGAGCTGCTGGCGTCGTGCGACGTGGCTGGGGCCGCCGCGATGCTCGGCCGTGCGCATCAGGTCCGGGGCGTGGTCGTCCACGGCGACGGTCGGGGAGGCGCGGAGCTCGACTTCCCCACGGCCAACGTGGCGGTGCCGCAGGGCGTCGCCATGCCCGGCGAGGGGATCTACGCCTGCTGGTACGAGCGACCCGACGGCACGGTGCACGCCGCCGCGGCGTCGTTGGGCCGGCGTCCGACGTTCCACGTCGAGGCCGATGCGCCGGTGCTCGAGGTTTTCCTGTTGGACTTCGACGGCGACCTCTACGGCGAGGCGGCCCGGGTCTCGTTCGTCGAGCACCTGCGCGAGGAACGCCGGTTCGAGTCCACCGACGCCCTGGTGGCGCAGATGACCGCGGACGTGGTCGCGGCGCGTGCTGCGCTGGGCGTCGCCGCCCACCGCTCTTCGTCCTGACCCGCCCGACCAGGGCTTCTCGCCCGGGTCGAGGTGGCAGCGGGGGAGCAGGCGCGGGCGGCTCGGGATCGGCCCTGCTAGAGTACGGTCCCAGCCGGGACGCCGTCCCGGTCGGATCCGGGTCCGGGCGGACGTCGCTTCGCTCGACCGTCCCTGAGTAATTCCGAGGTCGTTCTTCCCATATGGCCGAAAAGTCCGCGACGATCGCCGAACATCGCCTGCACGAGACCGATACGGGCTCGCCCGAGGTGCAGATCGCGCTCCTCACCGAGCGCATCTCGCTTCTGACCGAGCACCTGAAGATCCACAAAGGCGACCATCACACCCGGCGAGGTCTGATGAAGATCATCGGCCGGCGGCGCAGGCTGCTGGACTATGTGCGGGACAACGACGTCGAGCGTTACCGGTCGATCATCGGCCGGCTCGGCATCCGCCGCTAAACAGCCGGCCTCCGCGACGGCCTGACGGCCGGAACGGGAGCCACCCTCGGGTTGGACATCCCGCCCGGGCAGAGGGCGGGCAATCCGCCCGACAGACCGAAGGGCACTTGGCCAGCGGTCAGCTGCCAGTCGCCGGTCACCTGCGCCGCGTTGCGCCACCACCCGATCTCGAGATCGGGCCGGTCGGTGAGCAGCGACGGACGCGAGGTGGTCGACCACTGGGAACTGGCCTGGCGCGGTGTCCTCGAGAAATGAGGAGAAATGGCGGAAGCCATCACCGTGTCGGCCCCGATCAGCGGGACCGACCGCACACTGTCATTCGAGGCGGGAAAGCTCGCCCAACAAGCCGATGGTGCGGTTCTCGGACGCATCGGCGACACCATGGTGCTCGTGGCGGCTACGGCCTCCCGGGGCGTGCGCGAAGGGGCCGACTTCTTCCCCCTGACCGTCGACATCGAAGAGCGCATGTACGCCGCGGGCAAGATCCCCGGCTCGTTCTTCCGGCGTGAAGGTCGGGCGACCGACCAGGCCATCCTGACCGTGCCGCCTGATCGACCGTCCCCTGCGGCCGTCGTTCCCCGACGGATTTCGCAACGAGGTCCACGTGGTGGGGACGATCGTCGCCGCCGACCAGGTCAACCCGCACGACGTGCTCGCCATCAACGCGGCGTCCGCCGCGCTCGATGTTGTCGGGCATCCCCTTCGACGGCCCCGTCGGCGCCGTCCGCATCGCCTGGTCCACCGAGGGGACCTGGATCCCCAATCCGTCGTACCAAGAGGGCGACGCGTCGTGCTTCGAGCTCGTCGTGGCGGGTCGGGCCCTGTCCGAGCAGGCCGACACCGAGATCGCCATCATGATGGTCGAGGCCGGCGGCACCGAGGACTCGTGGAAGTTCTACGAGGAGGGTGCGCCCAAGGTCACCGAGGAGGTCCTGGCCGAGGGCCTCGAGGCGGCCAAGACCTGGATCCGGGAGTCGATCGAGTTGCAGCGTCAGCTCGTGGCCCGGGTGGGCAAGAAGCCCACGATCGCCTACGAGCTCTTCACCGACTACAAGGACGACGTCTACCAGCGCGTCGTCGCGGTCGGAACCGACGCCGTGGCCAAGGCCAACACCATCACCGACAAGGCCGAGCGCAACGCCGCACTCGACGAGGAGACGACGTCGGTCATCGCGCAACTGAGCCCCGAGTTCCCCGAGCGCGAGCGCGAGATCAAGGCGGCGGTGCGCTCGCTCACCAAGAAGATCGTGCGCAAGCGGATCGTGGAGGAAGGCGTCCGCATCGACGGGCGCGGTACCTCCGACATTCGGCCGCTGTCGGCCGAGGTCGGCCTTCTTCCCACCACCCACGGCTCGGCCTTGTTCGAGCGGGGCGAGACCCAGGTGCTCAACGTCACGACGCTGGGCATGCCACGCATGAACCAGATGCTCGACACGATCGGGATCCACGAGCACAAGCGCTACATGCACCACTACAACTTCCCGCCCTACTCCACGGGCGAGACGGGGTTCATGCGCGGCCCCAAGCGTCGCGAGATCGGCCACGGACTGCTGGCCGAGCGGGCCCTGCTCCCGGTGGTTCCGTCGCAAGAGGAGTTCCCCTACACGTTGCGGCTCGTCTCGGACGTGCTGTCCTCCAACGGGTCCACCTCCATGGCGTCGGTGTGCGGGTCTTCGCTGTCGCTCATGGACGCGGGGGTTCCCATCAAGGCGCCCGTGGCCGGGATCGCCATGGGCCTCGTGTTCGACGAAGGGAAATACGTCACCTTGACCGACATCCTCGGAGCCGAGGACGCCTTTGGTGACATGGACTTCAAGGTGGCGGGCACGAGCGACGCGGTGACGGCGCTGCAGCTCGACACCAAGATCGACGGGCTGCCCGCCGACGTGCTCGGCCAGGCGCTGCTCCAGGCGCGTGACGCCCGACTCATCATCCTCGACGTCATGGCCGCCGCCATCGCCGAGCCCCGGGCCGAGGTCTCGGAGAACGCCCCCAAGATCGTGTCGTTCCAGATCCCGGTGGACCGCATCGGCGAGGTGATCGGGCCCAAGGGCAAGGTCATCAACGCGCTGCAGGCCGAGACCGGCGCAGACATCAGCCGTGGACGACGACGGCCTGTTCGGCATCGTGACGATCGGGGCCAAAGACGGTGGCGCGGTGTCCGAAGCCAAGCGCCGGATCTTCCTCATCGTCGACCCTCCCGAGGCGGAGGTCGGAGCGATCTACCCGGGCAAGGTGGTCAACATCACCAAGTTCGGGGCGTTCGTGAACATCCTCCCGGGACGCGACGGGCTCCTGCACATCTCGAAGGTCGGAGGCGGAAAGCGTGTCGACCGAGTCGAGGACGTGCTCTCTCTGGGCCAGGACCTCGAGGTCAAGGTGGACGACATCGACCCCCAGGGCAAGGTGTCGCTGTCCCTGGCCGGTGAGCCGCCCGCACCCACGGGGAACGGCTCGAGCGGCGCGGCCAGCTCGGGCGGGTCGTCGCGCGGTGGGGACTCGCGGTGGGGACTCGCGGCGGTGGACTGCGCGGTGGGGACTCGCAGCGCGGCGTCGCGAGAGCGCGTCCAGCACCACCGCTCCGGTTGCGTCGTTCGAGGCTGCCTTCGAGGCCGAGCTCGTCAGCGAGCTCGGCGATCTCGGCCCTGGGCCTGCCGCCGGTGGCGGCGGGGAGCGGGGCGAGCGCGGCAGTCACCGCGGGGGGATCGGGGCGGCGACCGCGGTCCCCGGCGTCCTCGTCGGCGGTGAGCGCACCGCGCATCGGCTCCCTGCACCGGGGCGTCCTGTTCCTGTACTCGACGACGGCCGGCGGCACCACGGTGCCGCCGGCCTCGACGTTTCGAGAAGGCCGGTGATCCGAACCGAGGTCCTCGGCTGCGGCGCCCGGCTCGTCACCGAGTCGATGGCCGAGGCGCGCTCGGTGACCCTCGGCGTGTGGGTGGGGACCGGGTCGCGCGACGAGGACGACGCCCATTCGGGTGCCTCGCACTTCCTGGAGCACCTGCTGTTCAAGGGACCGAGACGTGGAGCGCGGCCGACATCGCCGAGTCGGTCGACGAGGTCGGCGGCGACATGAACGCCTTCACCACCAAGGAGTACACGGCCTTCTACATCCGGCTGCTGGCCGACGACCTTCCCCTCGGCCTCGACGTGCTCGGCGCCATCATGACCGACCCCGCCCTGCGCGTCGACGACATCGACGCCGAACGCCAGGTCATCCTGGACGAGATCCTGATGCACGCCGACGAGCCGGCGGACTTCGCGGCCGAGCAGTGCACCGCGGCGACTGTTCCCCGGCCACCCGCTCGGCCGCGAGGTGCTGGGCACACCCTCGAGCGTCCAAGCTCTGGACGCAGCTCGAGATCCGCAGCTTCTTCGACACCCACTACCGGGCCGGGAATCTGGTGGTCTGCCGCGGCCGGTGACGTCGACCACGAACGCCTGGCGGTCGAGGTCGAGGCGCGCTTCGCCGGTCGGTCCGGCGGGGAGTCTCCTCCCCGCCTCGCCCCCGTGGGCTCGGGACAGGCGTTGACGGTGCACGACCGTCCGACCGAACAGATCCATCTGGTGCTCGGCATGCCCTGTTCGGGACGGCACTCGCCCGAGCGGTGGGCCCTGGCGGTGCTCAACCACGTCCTGGGCGGCGGGATCTCGAGCCGGCTGTTCCAAGAGGTACGCGAGCGCAGGGGCCTCGCCTACTCGATCTGGTCCGAACGCATCCACTACGAAGAGGTCGGCACCATGTCGGTGAGCGTCGGCACCGCGCCCGAGCACGCCCGCGAGGTGCTCGACGCTCGTGCACGGGGAGCTCGACCGTATGGGGGAGAGCGGTGTCACCGCCCGCGAGCTCGCCGTGGCCAAGGGCCACCTGCGGGCCGAGACGCTGCTGTCACTGGAGGACTCGGGGGCCCGCATGAGCCGGATCGGGTCGAGCCTGTTGCTGCACGGCCACGTCCTCGACGTCGACGAGGTCCTGTCGAAGGTCGATGCGGTCACGGTCGACGACGTCGCTGCGGTGGCAGCCGCCTTGGCCGCCCAGACGCGGACGCTGTCGGTCGTCGGCCCCTTCGATCCCGACGCCCCGTGAGCGCGGGGCGGGCCGGCCCGGGCGGGCGTCGGGCGTACGGGGACGGCTCGGTAGGGTGCGGCCATGACGCGCGTGGGAGTGCTCGGGGCGGGCGGCCGGATGGGCCGCGAAGTGTGCCGGGCGGTGGCCGACGACCCCGAGCTCGAGCTCGTCGCCGCGGTCGACCCCGCACTGGCGGGCATCGACCTCCGACAGGTCACCGGCGTCGACGCAGCGAGGCTGCAGGTGGCCGGCGACGTCGAGGACCTCGAGCGGTCGGGCGCGCAGGTCGCGGTCGATTTCACGGTTGCCGACGCTGCGCTGGAGCACATGCGGTGGTGCGCGGCCCACGGGGTCCACGCTGTGGTCGGCACGACCGGTATCGCCGGCCGGGACCTGACCGAGCTCGAGGAGGTGTTCGAGCGGTCGTCGGCCAACTGCGTGATCGCGGCGAACTTCGCCATCGGTGCGGTGCTCATGATGCGCTTCGCCGAGCTGGCGGCCCCGTTCATGGACGGCGTGGAGATCATGGAGCTCCATCACGACGGCAAGCTCGACGCGCCGTCGGGCACGGCCCTGAGCACCGCCGATCGCCTCGTGCGAGCCCGGGATGCCGCCGGCGGCGACCCGTGGCCGGCGGACCGAACGGCGTCGGAGGTGGTGACCGGGGCGCGCGGAGGTGAAGGCCCGGGGGGAGTCCGCATCCATTCCGTGCGACTCCCCGGCCTGGTGGCGCACCAAGAGGTGCTCTTCGGCGCCGTGGGCCAGAGCCTCGCCATCCGTCATGACGCCTACGACCGGACTTCGTTCATGCCCGGCATGCTCCTGGCCGTGAAGTCGGTGAGCGGGCGTCGCGGTCTCACCGTGGGGCTCGACACGCTCCTGGGATTTTGAAGGCTCGGCGGTAACCTGGGCCCGATGGAGGGGCCGCGCCAACGCATCCTCGAGGCGACCTACGCATGTGTGGCGCGCTGGGGCCTGTCGAAGACGACGGTGGAAGATGCAGCACGCGAGGCGGGCTTGTCGCGAGCCACGGTCTACCGCTACTTCCCCGGCGGTCGCGACGAGCTCATCGACGCCGTGGTGTCGTGGCAGTTCCTCTTGTTCTTCGTCCGCCTGTACGAAGAGGTCCATGGGGCGGCTTCGCTCGAGGAGGTGCTCGACCGGGGACTGGTCTTCGCCCGGCGATCGCTCCTCGAGCACGAGGTGCTGCAGAAGATGCTCGAGATCGAGCCCGACGTGCTCATGCCCAAGCTCACCGTCGAGTCCAACCGGACCGTCGGGCTCATTGCAGGATTCCTCGTGCCCTACCTGCACGAGCACGGCATGGCCGACGGCGTCGAGATCCACGAGGCGGCCGACTTCCTCGCCCGCATGATCCTGTCGTACATCTCGTCGCCGGGGCACTGGGACCTGAGCGACCCCGAGCAGGTCGCCACCCTGGTGCGCACGGAGCTGCTCGCCGGCGTCGTGGGGGAGCTCGGCCCGTCCCTTTCCTGACCGTCCCTTTCCTGATCGGCCCTGCCCGGGGTGCATTGACAATGAGACAACCCGAGCCATAATGTCTCATCGTGGGTGGAGCGCGGCTCGAGCTGGTACGGGGCAAGCCGACGGGCGACGCGGCGGCGCCGGTGCTCGATGGCCCGTCCACCCCGGTCCGGGTGCGAGTCGTCGACGGGGCGCTGGAGTGCATCGCCCGCCAGGGGGTGGCCAAGACGACCCTCGACGACGTGGCCCGCGCCGCTCGGCTGCAGCCGGGCCACGGTCTACCGGGCCTTCCCCGGCGGCAAGGACGCGGTGCTCGGTGCCGTGGTCGACACCGAGGTCGCCCGGTTCTTCAGTGCACTGGCGGTGTGCATGGGGGCGGCCACCGATCTCGAGGAGGTGTTCGTGGCGGGGATGACCGAAGCCGCCACTCGGGTGACGTCGCATCCCGTGCTCGGGTCGTTGCTCGAGCGCGAGCCCGAGCTCGTCCTGTCGCAACTCGCCTTCGCCCGCATGGACGAGGTGCTCGCCGTGACCTGCGCCTTCACCACTCCGTTCCTCGGCCGGTGGCTCGATCAACCCGAGTCCAAGCGCGTGGCCGAGTGGGCGGCGCGCATCGTCCTGTCGTACCTCGTGTGTCCCGCCGACGGCGTCGACCTGACCGACGCGCGGCACGTGCGACGTCTCGTGCGCATCTTCGTCCTGCCCGGCATCCGGGCGTTGCGCGTGCCGCGCGGCGCCGCGTCGCCACCTTCGTCTGCAGTCCCATTCACCCATACCCACCACCAAGGGGGAAGCATCATGACGGACCAGATGCGCGAGACGGTCGAGATCATCGGCCGTGACGACATCAACGATCTCGAGGCGATCCTCTCGGTCGTCAACACCGACGTCGACGAAGAACGCCACGCCGTGCATTCGGTGTACGACACCATCTTCACCTGGGACTACGAAAAAGGGCAGCGGCCCAAGCTCGACAAGCTCTACGAGAAGGCCAAGAAGACCCAGTGGAACGGTCAGACCGACCTTCCGTGGGAGACCGAGGTCGACCAGGAGAAGCTCGTGGTGGCCAACGCCGCTGCCAACGGCGGCCTGGGCGAGGGTCATCGACGTCAGTCGGGACGTCGCTCGCGCAGCTGGGGCGACAAGGAGTGGATCCAGTTCGGGGTGGAGAGCCAGAACTGGACGCTGTCGCAGTTCATGCACGGCGAGCAGGGCGCGCTCGTGTGCACGGCCAAGATCGTCGAGTCGGTCCCGTGGATCGACGCCAAGTACTACGCCGCCACCCAGGTGATGGACGAGGCCCGCCACGTCGAGGTCTTCTCCAAGTACCTCGACGACAAGCTGTCGGGCCACTACCCGATCAACGCCCACCTGCGGCTGCTCCTCGACGACATCATCGCCGACCAGCGCTGGGACATGACCTATCTGGGGATGCAGATCATGGTCGAGGGCCTGGCCCTGGCCGCGTTCGGCTTCATGCACCAGATGACGACCGAGCCGCTGTTGAAGCAGCTGCTGCGCTACGTCATGTCCGACGAGGCCCGCCACGTCGCCTTCGGCGTGCTCAGCCTCCAGGAGTACTACCAGCAGCTGTCGGCGGCCGAGATCCGCGAGCGCCAGGAGTTCGCCTTCGAGGCGGCGGTACGCATGCGGGACCGGTTCCTGCAGCAGGAGGTCTGGGTCCCGCATGGGCGTCAACCCCAAGGAGATCGTGCCCCTGCTCATGCAGGTGGAAGACCGCCAGGTCTTCCAGTCCCTGCTGTTCTCGAAGATCGTGCCCAACTGCAAGAAGCTCGGCCTGCTCGACGCCGCCGACGGCTGGCTCCGGGTCAAGTTCACCGAGCTCGGCGTGATCGCGTTCGAGGACTGGGCCGACACGGGCGAGGAGTACGACACCCTGCAGGCCACCCCGGCGCAGGGCGCGGTCGCCTGACCCCGCGCCCGGCCGCGGACGCGCCGGGCCCAGGGGGACTAGCCTGACGTCGTGATGTCGTCACCCCGGACCCGGGCAGTTCGGCGCGGTGTCACCGCCATGGTCACGCCCTTCGACGCGCGACGGAGCGCTCGACGTCGACGGAGCCGTCACCCTGGCCCGCTGGCTCACGAGCCACGGCAGCGACGGCTTGGTCGTGGCGGGCACCACGGGAGAAGGCCCGGTGCTCACCGACGCCGAGCTCGGCCGAGCTGTGGCGGGCGGTGGCCGAGGCCGTGACCGTGCCGGTCATCGCCGGCACCGGCTCCAACGACACCCGGCACACCATCGAGTGCACCAAGCTGTGCCGACGCGGCCGGCGTGGACGGCCGTCCTCGTGGTGACCCCCTACTACTCGCGACCGTCGCAGGCGGGCATCTCGGCCGCACTTCGCGCGCCGTGGCCGGCAGCGACCAGGCTCCCGGTCATGCTCTACGACATCCCGGTGCGGGCCGGACGCAAGATCGAGCGCGACACCATGCTCGCGCCTGGCCCGCGACGTGCCGAACATCGTCGGCGTGAAGGACGCCACGGGCGATCCTCGCCGGCTACGGCCCGGCTCGTGGCGGAGGCTCCCGACGGGTTCGAGGTCTACTGCGGCGACGACGCGCTCACGCTTGCCGCTCCTGGCGGTCGGCGCGGTCGGTGCGGTGAGCGTGGCCGTCGCACTGGGCCGGGCGACGAGACTCGCGGAGATGGTGGCGGCCTGGCCAAGGGCGACACTCGAAGGGGCCCAGGCCATGAACGCCCGGCTCATTGGAGTCCTACGACTTCGAGTCCAGCGAGAACCATCCCGAACCCTCTCCCGGCCAAAGCGGCCTGCCGGGCCCTCGGTCTCCCCGCCGGCCAGTGCCGGCTGCCACTCGGTCCCGCCGCCGGCCGAGCTCGACGACCAGGCCCGCGCGGTGATCGCCAGCCTCGGGCGCGACCCGTGCGCGCCGTTGCCGGTGCACGCGCGGGCGGGTCGCTTGCCTGATCCGGTTCGCATCATCTTCCTCGGCGGTCTGGGCGAGATCGGCCGCAACTGCGCCTGTCATCGAGCTCGACGGCCGCATCGTCGTCCTCGACTGCGGGATCATGTTCCCCGACGCCCGACATGCCCGGCATCGACCTCGTGCTGCCCGACCTGTCGTACCTGCGCGACAGCGGCCGACGACGGTCGAAGCGGTCGTCCTCACCCACGGGCACGAGGACCACACCGGCGGCCTCGCCTTCTTGCTGCGCGACCTGTCGGTCCCCGTCTACGGCTCGGCCCTCACGCTCGGGCTGGCCCGCAACCGGGTGGAGGAGGCGGGCCTGGCCGACCGGGCCCGCTTCATCGAGGTGACACGACGGCGAGCGCCGCCCGATCGGCCCCTTCGAGGTCGAGTTCATCCCCGTCACCCACTCGGTGCCCCACGGCTTCGCCACCGCCTTCCACACGCCCCAGGGCGTGATCCTGCACTCGGGCGACTTCAAGATCGACCTCACCCCGGTGGACGGACGGCTCACCGACCTGGCCCGCATCGGGGCCCTGGCCGACGGGCCCGGGCATCCGCCTGCTGCTGTCGGACTCGACCAACGCCGAGGAGCCCGGCTTCACCGAGTCCGAGACGCCAGGTCGGTGCCACGTTGCGGCGGCTCTTCGCCGCCCACGCCGGGCAGCGGTTGATCGTGACGTGCTTCGCCAGCCACATCCACCGCGTCCAGCAGGTCGTCGACGCCGCGCTCGGCGACCGGGAGCAAGGTGGCCACCCTGGGGCGCTCGATGGCCAAGAACGTCGAGCTGGCCCGGCGCCTCGGGCTGCTCGACGTTCCCGACGGACACCTTCGTCGACGTCGAGGACGTCGACGACTCGATCCCGGGAAGGTGTGCGTCGTCTCCACCGGATCGCAGGGCGAGCCGCATGTCGGCGCTGTCGCTCATGGCCGCCGGCGACAGCAAGTGGCTGCACCTGCGCCCCGACGACGTCGTGGTCATCAGTGCCCACCCCATCCCCGGGCAACGAGTGGGCCGTGGGACGGGTCATCGACGGCCTGCACCGACGCGGCGCCGAGGTGATCCACACGGGCGTCGAGCCCGTGCACGTGAGCGGGCACGCACGGCAGGGTGAGCTCATGACCCTGCTCGTCGGTGGCCAGACCCGAGTGGTTCATCCCCGTCCATGGCGAATACCGGCACCTGGTCAACCACGCGCAGCTGGCCACCCGCATGGGGGTGGCCGAGGACAAGGCCCTGCTGTGCGAGGACGGCGACTCGGTCGTGATCGACGACGCCGGGATCCACCGGGGGGAGTCGGTCCCGGCCGGGTTCCTCTACGTCGACGGGACGGTGGGGGACGTGGGCCACGGCGTGCTCCGCGACCGGCGGATGCTGGCCGAGGAAGGGGTCGTCGTGGTGGTGGCCACCGTCGACCCCCATGCGGGTGAGGTCGTGAGCGCTCCCGAGATCGTCACGCGGGGCTGGATCCACGCCCCCGAGGCCGAGGAGCTCCTGGAGGAGGCGAGCGACGTCGTGCGGGTCGCTCTCGAGAAGGCGATGGCCGAGGGGCCACCGACCAAGAGACCCTGCGCCGCCACGCCCGCAAGGCCCTGGGCCGGCTGGTGGGGGAGCGGACCCGGCGTCGCCCCATGATCGTCCCCGTGGTCGTCACCGTCTGACCACACGGGGAAAATCACGTTCTCCCAGGTCCGGGGGCCGGCAACCGATCCTCGGATGACGGTGGGGCGGCTGTTAGCGTTGGGGCCATTGTGGTGACGACGAAGCGCCGTCCGGCGGGGGCCCGGTCCTCCGCCCGGTCGACACCCGGCAAGCGCCGGAGCAAATCGAAAGGCCGCGCCCGACGTCACGCGCCCGCCCAAGCGGCGCGGCACCGGTCGACGCCCGAGGACGACCCGGGCCCGGCGCCGGACGTGGATCGTCTCGGCCATGGCGGTGCTCGAAGGTCACGCCGAGGACGTCTGGGGGATCGGGCTCGTCACGGTGGGGATCCTCGGGGCACTCGCCCTGTACGGCAACGCGCTCGGGCCCGTGGGCCATTGGGTGCACCACGGCCTGGGCACGGTGCTCGGGGTCGGCCGTTTCCTCGTCCCTCTGGCGTTCGCGGCGGCCGGCATCATGCTCATCGCCGGGCGTCCCCGGCACGAGCCGGCACGTGCGTGCATCGGGCTCGGGTTGATCCTGGCCTCGGTGGCCGGGCTCGCCGACCTGGCGGGCGGTGCACCGCACTTCACCGCCTCGTCGACCCGGTTGGCCGGCGCGGGCGGGGTGATCGGTGTCGCCTTCGGCAACCCCCTGCGCTCGGGCCTCGGGGACTGGGGGGCGTCGGTCGTGCTTCTCGCGCTCGTGACCTTGGCGTTCGTCCTGTTCACCGGCGTGACGATCCGAGCCGCCCTGGCGGGCGTAGGTCGTGTCGCCCGCGGTCTGTGGCAGACGGTGCCCGGCGGCCGAGGGCGAGGACGACGAGTTCGACGAGTTCGACGTGGACCCGGCTTCCGACGCGACGACGGCGGCGCCTGCGCCGTCCCGGACAGCGGCCGGCCGGGCGCCCGACGTTGTTCGACTTCGACCACGCGCTCGGGCCCGAGCCGCTGCCCGACACCACCGACAGCGCGCCACCGGAGCCCGAGCCCGAAGCACTCCCGGAGCCCGAGATCGCGGTCGAGACCGCGTGTCGACGCGTCGACGCCGGCCCCGGTCCCGAGCAAGACTCCCGAGGCGGCATTGTCCATCGACCCGGGCGCGGCGACCGGGGACTGGCGTCTCCCGCCCATGAAGCTGTTGTCGCGGTCCAAGCCCCAGGAGCTCGATCGCTCCGAGATCAGCCGCGGCGGGCCGCGCCCTGGTGAGCGCCCTGGCGGCGCACGGGGTGGAGACCCGGTTGCTGGGCCACACCGTCGGCCCGACCGTCACCCGCTTCGAGCTCGAGCTGGGCCCCGGCGTCAAGGTGGCCCGCGTCACCAGCCTGGCCAAGGACATCGCCTATGCCATGGCGTCGGCGGACGTCCGCATCCTGGCCCCGATCCCGGGCAAGTCCGCCATCGGGGTCGAGGTCCCCAACCGCATGCGCCAGCTCGTGACCTTGGGTGACGTCCTGGCCTCCGACGAGGCCCGCACCGCCACCCACCCGCTCGAGGTGGCGCTGGGCCGCGACATCGCCGGCCGGCCGGTGATCGGCCAACCTCGCCGACATGCCCCACATCCTGATCTCGGGCGCCACCGGCGCCGGCAAGTCCTCGTGCATCAACTCGCTGATCACCTCGATCATCATGCGGGCCACACCCGAGGAGGTCCGCCTCATCCTCGTCGACCCCAAGCGGGTCGAGCTCGGTCAGTACAACGGGCTCCCGCACCTGCTCACGCAGGTCGTCGTCGACCCCAAGAAGGCCGCCAACGCCCTGTCGTGGGCTGTCACGGAGATGGAGCGCCGCTACGACGTGCTGGCCGAGGCGGGCATGCGCGACATCACGGGGTACAACGCCGCGGTCGAACGGGGCGAGCTCGACGACCTGGGCCCACCGGTGACCGACGCGGCCGACGGTCCGAGGCCGACGACGACGGAACCGACGTCGAGACCGACGCCGTGGGCCTCGACGACGAGATGGCCGACCGGGTGGCCGCTCGTATGGCCGAGTCGCGTGAGGCGGTGACCCCCACGGTGCACCGAGAGCGCCTGCCGTTCATCCTCATCGTGGTGGACGAGCTCAACGACCTCATGATGGTGGCCGCCCGCGACGTCGAGGAGTCGGTCTGCCGGATCGCGCAGATGGCGCGGGCGGTGGGCATCCACCTGGTGCTCGCGACCCAACGCCCGTCGGTCGACGTCATCACCGGCGTGATCAAGGCCAACGTCCCGTCCCGTCTGGCCTTCTCGGTGTCCTCGCTCGCCGACAGCAGGGTCATCCTCGACCAGCCCGGCGCCGAGCGGCTGATCGGCAAGGGCGACATGCTCCTGCTCACGGCGTCGTCGTCGGTGGCGCGTCGCATCCAGGGCCCATGGGTGGCCGAATCGGAAGTGCGGACCGTGGTGGCCCACTGGCAGCGCCAACACAGTGTCGAATATGTCGTTGGGATCGCGGGTGACGAGAACTCGACGCGTGGAGGTGAGGGCCTCGATGACGATGACGAATTGCTGCATGCGGCGATGGAGCTGGTCGTTCGATCTCAGCTAGGGTCCACGTCGATGTTGCAGCGCAAGCTCCGGGTGGGCTTCTCGCGGGCGGGACGCCTCATGGACCTTCTCGAGCGCCGGGGAGTGGTCGGGCCGTCAGAAGGATCGAAGGCCCGCGCTGTGCTCATGGCTCCCGAAGAGCTCGAGCAGCTAGCCGACCGGTAGTCCGGTGCTCCGACACCGAGGCCGGCACAGTCGTGGGGCGAGCCCTGTCGCCGACGCGCCCGCCAGTTCGCCCGTAGAGACCCCGTCGGTCGAGGTCGTGTCCCTCGAGACGGCGTCGCCCGAGACGGCCTCGGTCGAGGTCGTGTCGGGCGACGCGATGTCGAGCGAGGCGCCGGCTCCGCTCGAGGCCGCCCACAGCAACGGCACCGTCGCACCGGGGACCATGACCGTCGCCACCCTGGCGGCGATCCTCGAGGCCGCGCCCGACCCCATGGAGGTGTCGGTCCCGGGGCCCGGCGCGACGGTGGCCCCGGTGTCGAGATCGGTTCCGGTCACGTTGTACCGGGCCCCGTCCCTCGTCCCCCCGCTGTCGCCCGCGCCGCCGCACGAGGGCGCCCACGTCGCCGCCCACGTCGTGCCGCCGACCGTCGTCGAAGCCGATCGGCGCAGACGGCGATGGCCCTGGGTGGCAATGGTGGTGATCGTGGCCGTGGCCGTGATCGTCGGCGTGCAACTCACCCGGCCGGTCCCCGCGGTGGCCTTACAGCAGGCACTCCCGGTCGTGTCGCCGGTGGCCGGAGCCACGCCCGCACTGCCGTGGCCGGCGGTGGGGGAGGCCGCGGTGGCCGTTCCGCAACTGGGCGTCGCCGTGCAGTCGGGCCCCGAGGCGGCGGTGCCGATCGCCAGCCTGACCAAGATCATGACCGCCTATCTGACGTTGCACGACCATCCGCTGTCCCCCAACGCCCAGGGCCCGGTCCTCACCATGAACGCCGCCGACCAAGCCGACGCCTTGGCCGACGAGGCCGCCGGCGACACCAACGTGGCGGTGCATCCGGGCGAGAAGTTGACCGAACGCCAGGTGCTCAACGGGTTGCTCGTGCATTCGGCCAACAATCTCGCCGACGTCCTGGCGAAATGGGACGCAGGCTCGATCCCGGCCTTCGTGGCGAAGATGAACGCGGCGGCGAGCACGCTGGGCATGCACCACACCCACTACGCCGATGCCAGCGGCCTCGACCCGCACACGGCCGGGACCGCCGGCGACGAGCTGCTCGTCACCCAGGCCGCCATGGCGATCCCCACGTTCGCCGCCGTCGTGGCCCAGCCCCAGGTGACCCTGCCGGTGGCGGGCGTGCTCAAGAATTACGTGTCGTCGGTCGGGACCGACGGCATCGTCGGGGTCAAGTCCGGGTTCACGCAGGTGGCGATGGGGTGCTTGGTCCTGGCGGGGGAGCGCACCGTGGCAGGTCATCAGGTACTCGTGCTCGCCGCGGTGACCGGACAACCCGGCGACGATCCCCTCGACGTCGCCAACGCGGTGGACGAGCACCTGCTCGACGCGGTGGCCTCGGGGCTGCACGAGGTTCCCGTCATCTCCTCGGGCGCCCGGGTCGGTGCGGTCACCCTCCCCTGGGCCACCCACCCGGTGCCGGTGGTGGCCGGCGGGTGCCATGGCGATGCTGGCATGGCCGGGCCAGGAGCCGCGTGTGACGTTCTCGGGACGATCGGTCTACCCCGGGATGCCGGCGGGAGCCCGCGTGGGGACGATGTCGGCGCAGATCGGCTCCGAGCGGGTGGCGGTGCCCGTGCATCTGACCGACACCCTGGTCGGCCCGTCGCTGAGTTGGCGACTGCGACGTTCGTGAGCTGACCCGGCGGGGAGCCGACTCGCCGGGGACCTGACTCGCCGGGGCCTGACTCGCCGGGGAGCGGGGGAGCCGGCACTACCCTGGCTGCCATGCGAGCGCGAGCCCCGGCCTCGGCCGCCAACCTCGGGCCTGGTTTCGACGTCCTGGCGGTGGCGCTCGACGTCTACGTCGAGGTCGAGGTCGAGCCGGCCTCGAAGTTGGTCGTGCGGTCCGAAGGCGAGGGGGCCGACCTCGAAGAGGACGACATGCACCTCGCCGCCCGGGTGGCGATCGACGTCGTGGGCCATGACCGCCTGGCGGTCACGGTCCGCTCCGCCATCCCCGTGGCGCGGGGGCTCGGGTCTTCGGCCGCGCTGGCGGTGGCAGCGGCCGCGGCGGCGGGCTCCAAGGACCCGCTGGGGGTCGCGGCGCGCATCGACGGGCACCCCGAGAACGCGGCGGCCTCGGTGGTGGGCGGGCTGATGGCGGCCACGATGGTCCGCGGTGCGGTACGCGCCGTGCGCATGCCGCTCGACGGGCGTCTGGTCTTCGTGGCCATGGTGCCGGAGCGTCCGTTACCCACCACCAAGGCCCGCCAGGCCCTGCCCCAGACCGTGAGTCGGTCCGACGCCACGTTCAACCTGGGTCGATTGTCGTTGCTCCTGGCCGGCCTGGCCGATCGGTCCTTGCTCATCCGGGAGGCGACCGAGGACCGGCTGCACCAGGACTACCGGAGCCCGTTGTTCCCCGAGGCCCCCCAATTGCTGGCTCGCGTCGTCAAGGAGGGCGCCCTGGCGTCGTGCTGGTCCGGGGCGGGGCCGACGTTGCTCGCCATCTGCGACGGCGCGGACGGCGAGCGGGTCCGCGCCGTCGCCCACGAGGCCATGCAAGACGTCGGAGTCCCCGGGCGGGCCCTGCTCCTGCGGGCCGACATGGAAGGGCTCGTCGTCGAAGGGCCGCCGCTGTGACCCGCACATTCCACATCCGCACCTTCGGGTGCCAGATGAACGAGCACGACTCCGAGCGCCTCGCCGGGCTCCTGATCGCCGACGGGCTCGAGCCGACCGACGACGTGGAGAACGCGGATGTCGTGCTCCTCAACACCTGCTGCATCCGTGAGAACGCCGACAACAAGCTCTACGGCTACCTCGGCTGGCTCAAGTCACTGCGCGACGCCCGGCCCGGCATGCAGATCGCCGTGGGCGGCTGCCTGGCCCAGATGGACCGGGAGGTCGTCCGCCGACGCGCCGGACATGTGGACGTGGTGTTCGGGACCCACAACTTGGCGCGCGCCCCGGCGCTGCTGCGCCAGGCCCGGGCGCAGGGCCCGGTCGTGGAGGTCCTCGACGCGCCGGAGCCCGAGAGCGCGTCGGATCTCCCACTGGCGCTGTCCGCGGCGCGCGAGCTCCCCTACACCGCCTGGGTCACGATCCAGATGGGCTGCGACAACTCGTGTGCCTTCTGCATCGTCCCGCAGGTACGCGGACCCGAAGTGAGCAGGCCGCCGGCTGACATCGTGACCGAGGTGACGGGGCTCGCGGCCCGGGGAGTGACCGAGGTCACGCTGCTGGGCCAGAACGTGAACTCCTACGGGCGGGACCTGACCCGGCGCCGCCCGCTGTTCGCGGAGCTCCTCCGGGCGGTGGGGGCCGTCGAGGGTGTCCGGCGGGTGCGCTTCACGAGCCCGCACCCCAAGGACCTCCGGCCCGAGACGATCGGGGCGATGGCCGAGACGTCGGCGGTGTGCGAGCACCTCCATCTTCCGCTGCAGTCGGGAAGCGACCGCGTGTTCGAGTGCCATGCGCCGCGGCTACAGCGCGCGAGCGCTACCTGCAGCGCCTCGCCGCGGCGCGCGCCGCTATTCGCCGACCTGGCGGTGACCACCGACATCATCGTGGGCTTCCCGGGGGAGACCGAGGAGGACTTCGAGCGCACCCTGGAGGTCGCGGCGCAAGCCGAGTACGACAGCGCGTACACGTTCATCTTCTCGCCCCGACCCGGGACCAGGGCGGCCGCCATGACGGCGTCCTTCGTGCCCGACGCCGAGGTGGCGCAGCGGTTCGAGAAGCTCAGGGTGGTGGTCGAACGCTCGGCCCTGGCGCGGCACCGCGCCCGCATCGGGCGGGTCGAGGAGGTCATCGTCGAGGGGCCCAGTGCTCGCGACCGCACCGTGCTCACCGGTCGGACGAGGCAGAACAAGCTGGTGCATTTCGCTCCGCCCGACACCGCCGTGCCCAGCGCGGGCGCCTACGCCGAGGTGCTCGTGACCGCGGCCGCCCCGCACCACCTCCGCGGCGAGCTGGTGCGGGTCACCGCGCCGGCGCGCCGGCGCGCCCCCATCCCGGTCTCCGCTCGCTAGGGCGCATGGCCGCGCCCGGGCACGTCGCACTGGTGGGCCCGACCGCGTCGGGAAAGTCGGCGTTGGCACTCGCACTGGCGAGGCGCCGCCCGGCGGCGGAGCTGGTGTCGGTCGACTCCATGTGCGTGTACCGGGAGATGGACATCGGGACGGCCAAGCCGGGCGCGACAGAGCGGGCCGAAGTTCCGTACCATCTCGTCGACTTGGTGGACCCTGACGAGGAATTCACGCTCAGCCGGTTCCAGGCCGAGGCGCGGGCGGTGGTGGCGGGGATCGAAGGGCGAGGCCATCGAGCCCTGCTCGTGGGTGGGACGGGGCTCTACCTGCGCTCGGTCGTCGACGACCTCTCGGTGCCCGGGCGGTTTCCCGACTTGGCGGCGCAGCTCGAGGCCCAGTCCCAGACCCCGGGAGGCCCGGAGCGTCTGCACGCCCAGCTGTCGGTGCTCGACCCGACCGCGGCGCGGCGCATGGAGCCGACCAACAGCCGCCGGGTCGTGCGTGCCCTCGAGGTGACGTTGGGCGCGGGCCGGCCCTTCTCGTCGTTCGGCCCGGGGCTCGACGCCTATCCGCCCACGCCCTTCACGTTGGTGGGCATCCGCTTCGACCCCGTGGTCCACGACGCCCGCATCGAGCGCCGCTTGGGCGCACTGCTCGACGCCGGTTTCCTCGACGAGGTCCGGGCCCTGGCCCGACGGCCCCAGGGTTTGTCGCGCACCGCCCGGCAGGCGCTCGGCTACCGGGAGCTGCTGGCGCACGTGGAACAGGGCGTTCCCCTCGACGACGCGGTGGCCGAGGCGGCCCGCCGGACGCGGGCCTTCGCCCGGCGGCAGTGGGCGTGGTTCCGGCGCGATCCCCGCATCCGGTGGCTCGACCCCACCGGTGACCTCGGCGCACAGCTCCTCGAGGTCTGGGACGCGTCGGGTCCCGAGCAGGTGGGAGACTGAGGACGATGGACGCCCGAGGCGTGCTGCGCCTGACCAAGCACCACGGTGCGGGGAACGACTTCCTGGTGCTGCTCGACCCCGAGGACCTCCGACCCCTGTCGAGGGCGGAGGTGCGCGCCCTGTGTGACCGGCATCGAGGGATCGGGGCGGATGGCGTGCTGCGGGGCGTGGCCGGTGGCGCCGTCGCTGCTCTGACCATGGACCTGCGCAACGCGGATGGGTCCGTGGCCGAGATGAGTGGGAACGGGATCCGGTGCCTCGTGCAGGCGGCGGTGGACGGTGGCCTGGTGGACGCCGGGCCCGTCCTCGTCCAGACCCTGGGCGGCGTACGGACGGTGCAGTACCGGTCGGGCCCCGCCGAGGGGCTCGGCTACGCCCGGGTGGACATGGGTCGGGCCGTGTTGGGCGACGCCCTCGACGCGGGGGTGCTGGGTGCGGCGCGCTGGGGACAGCACGTCGACATGGGCAACCCCCATGTCGTGGTGTTCGGCCCCCGGGTCGACGACGACACCGTCGCGACCGTCGGGCCCCGGTGGGAGCGATCGGTCGCGGGCGGGACCAACGTCGAGTTCGTGTGGCCGGGGCCCGGCGCGGGCGAGCTCACGCTGCGGGTGTGGGAGCGCGGCGTGGGCGAGACGTTGGCGTGCGGGACCGGGGCGTGCGCCGTCGCCGCGGCTGCGTACGCGCACGGCGAGTCGGGGCCGCGGGTTCGGGTGCACAACCCCGGTGGGCCGCTCGACGTCGAGCTCGACGAGTCCGGGGTCTTCCTGGCCGGGCCGACGCAGAAGGTCGGCGACGTCACGGTGAGCGAGGCGACACTGACGCGATTGGTTCTGGCGTCGACCACCGTGCCCGATGCGGTCGCGACCGAGGTGGCGACTCGACCGTGACGCTCATCGAGCGCAGGTTCCGCGAGCGCATCGTGCTCGTGGGTGTGGTGTTCCCGTGGACCTCGCCCGACGCCGTCGATGCCGATCTCGACGAGCTCGCGCTCCTGGTGGACACCGCTGGCGCCATCGTGGTCGGCCGGGTGGTCCAGCGCCGCGAGCGGCCCGACCCGGCTACGTTCGTGGGGCGGGGCAAGGCCCAGGAGCTGCACGAGCTGTCGGAGACCCTCGACTCCGACACCGTCGTCTTCGACGACGAGCTCTCACCCGCCCAGCAACGCAACCTCGAGAAGATCCTGGGCCGGACCGCCATCGACCGCACCGCCGTGATCCTCGACATCTTCGCCCAGAACGCCCGTTCCCAGGAGGGCAAGGCCCAGGTGGAGCTGGCGCTGCTGCGGTACCGGTTGCCCCGACTGCGGGGCAAGGGGTTGACGTTGTCGCAGCAGGCCGGTGGCATCGGCACCCGGGGCCCGGGCGAGACCCAGCTCGAAGTGGACCGGCGCCGCCTGTTGCGCCGCATGACGCGCCTCGAGGCCGACCTGAAGCAGGTCTCGGCCACCCGCCACACCCAGACGCGCTCGCGCTCGCGGTCCCGGGCGCGCGAAGTCAGCCTGGTGGGCTACACCAACGCGGGGAAGTCGACGCTGCTCAACCGTCTGACCAATGCGGGTGTCCTCGTCGAGGACCGCCTGTTCTCGACACTGGACTCCCGCACCCGGCGTTTGGCCCTTCCCGGCGGAGAGACGGTGCTCGTGTCCGACACCGTCGGGTTCGTGCGCAAGCTCCCGCACCAGCTGGTCGAGGCGTTCCGGTCCACCTTGGAGGTGGTGAGAGAGGCCGACCTCCTGGTCCACGTCGTCGACGCGTCGGCGCCCGAGCCCGAGATGCAGATCGACGCGGTGCACGCCGTGCTGCACGAGATCGACGCCGTGGACGTGCCGGAGCTGCTCGTGATCAACAAGGCCGACCGGGCCCCGCGCGCCGCGGCTCGCCTCGCCAACGCGCACGAGGGGGCCGTGGTGGTCGCCGCGCTCACCGGGGAAGGGATCGACACCCTCCTCCGGGCGCTGGGCGACCGGTTGCGCGTGGCCGACCGCGTGGTGGAGCTCGTCGTCCCCTTCGAACGAGGTGACGTCCTCGCCGCGGTGCACCGCGAAGGTGAGGTGGTCGACGAGTCGCACAGTGAGGGGGCCACGGTCGTCCACGTCGTGCTCGACGACGCCGGGCGCGCCCGGTTCAGGGAATTCGTGGCGTCATGAGCGAATCCGCCCCAGCCGTGGGGTTCTCACCGCCGCCCTATCCCTACGAACGCCTCGCTGCCGCGGCCCAGGTGGCGGCGGCCCATCCCGGCGGTGCCGTCGACCTGTCGGTGGGGACGCCGTGTGACCCACCGCCCCCGGCCGTGGTCGAGGCGCTGTGCACCTCGGGGACCGAACGCGGCTACCCCACGTCGATCGGGAGCGCCACCGTGCGGGCGCAGGCCGTGGACTGGATGCATCGCCGCTTCGGGGTGGCGGTCGATCCGTCGCAGGTCGCCTTGTGCGTCGGCACCAAGGAGTTCGTGGCCAGCGCGGCGTGGTTCTTGGGCCTGCGCACACCGGGCCGCGACACCGTGCTCGCACCGGCCCTCGCCTACCCGACGTACGCCATGGGGGCGCGCCTCGCCGGCTGCAGACTGGTCGAGGTGCCCGCCTCGGCTGACGGAAGCCTCGACCTGTCGGCCGTCGAGGACGACGACGCCGAGCGCGCGCTGTGCCTGTGGGTGAACAGCCCGTCCAACCCGACCGGCGCCCTCACGGACCTGGCCGGGGCGGCGGCGTGGGGACGGGAGCGGGCGGTGACGGTCGTCTCCGACGAGTGCTACGCCGAGTTCACGTGGGACGGCGCGCCGACCACCGTCGTCCGGGACGGCACCGACGGGGTGCTGGCGGTGCACTCGCTGTCGAAACGCTCGAACCTGGCAGGCCTGCGCGTCGGCTTCTACGCGGGCGACGCGGCGCTGGTCGAGTACCTGGCCGAGGTGCGCAAGCACGCCGGGCTCATGGTGCCTGGGCCCGTCCAGGCCGCGGCGGCGGTGGCCCTGGCCGACGACGACCACGTCGCCGAACAACGCCGGCGGTACCGTCGGCGCCTGGAGCGCTTGGCCGAGATCCTGCGCAGTGCCGGTCTCGAGGCAGCGCTCCCGGCGGGCGGTTTCTACCTCTGGGTCCCCGTGCCACCGTGGGCCGAGGCGCGGGGCCGTGACGAGGGACGAGCCGGGGCATGGGTGCTCACCACCATGCTGGCGGAGGCGGCGGGGATGCTCGTCAGCCCGGGCGAGTTCTACGGCCGGCTGGCGACGGGGTTCGTCCGGGTCGCCGCGGTGCAGCCCGACGATCGCATCGAGCTGGTCGCGGCGCGCCTGGCGGCGTCGGACCACCCCCGCCTCGGGGGCTCGTCGCCCCAGGCGGGGCCCGGGAGCGCGGGCGGCGCCCGGTAACCTGCGCCCATGGCCGACCTGGCGTCGCAGATCGAAGAGTTGTGGTCCCGCGTGGGCGAGCTCGGGCCGGGGGACACCGACGCTCTGGGGATCGTGACCCAGGCCATCGACCTGCTCGACCGGGGTGAGGCCCGAGTGGCCGAGCTCGACCGCGACACCGACGACGTGGTCGTCCACAGCTGGCTCAAGACCGCCATCCTGCTGCTGTTCCGCCTGCGCGCCATGCGCAGCGCCGAGGTCGGTCCCTTCGAGTTCCACGACAAGTTGCCGCTCAAGACCGGGTTCGAGGCAGCCGGTGTCCGGGTCGTCCCCGGGGCATCGGCGCGTTGGGGGTCGTTCCTCGACCGCGGGGTGATCCTCATGCCGAGCTACGTCAACATCGGGGCGCGCGTCGGCGCCGACACCATGGTCGACACCTGGGCCACGGTGGGCTCGTGCGCGCAGATCGGGGCGCGTGTGCATCTGGCCGGCGGCGTCGGCATCGGTGGCGTGCTGGAGCCGCCCAACGCCGCGCCCGTCATGGTCGGCGACGACGCCAACATCGGCAGCCGGTGCATGGTGACCCAGGGCGCCCGGGTGGGGGAGGGGGCCGTGCTGGGCGAGGGAGTGATCCTCAACCCGAGCATCCCCGTCATCGACGCGGCGACGGGCCGGGAGCTCGGTCGCGGTGTGGTGCCGCCGTGGAGTGTCGCCATCGGCGCCTCGCGTCGACGGGAGTACCCGGGGGGCGAGTTCTTCCTGCCGTGTGTGCTCGTCATCAAACGGCTCGAGCCGGGCGAGCGTCACGACAAGGCACAGCTCGAGGCGGCGCTGCGCGAGCATCAGGTCGGCACCTGAGCGTTTCGTCGCGTGTCACCGACATGACCGATCTCCTGGCACTGACGGCGGAACTGGTCGCTATCCCGTCGGTCAGCCACGAGGAGAGGGCGCTCGCGGACCGGGTCGAGGCGGAGCTCGCCGGGGCGGCGCACCTCGAGGTGCAGCGCTTCGACGACACGGTGGTGGCCCGGACCGCGCTGGGACGGCGCCGCAGGGTCCTGTTGGCCGGGCACCTCGACACCGTGCCCCCCTTCGAAGGTGCCGGGACGCGTCTCGACGGCGACACGCTGTGGGGCCTCGGTGCGGTGGACATGAAGGGCGGTGTGGCGGTGCTGCTCGACCTCGCCCTGACGGTCCCCGCTCCGACGGTGGACGTGACCTACGTGTGGTACGCGTGCGAGGAGGTGGCCCGACGCGACAATGCGCTCGGTCGTCTCGCCGCGGCCCGCCCCGATCTCCTCGCCGCGGACGCCGCGGTGCTCGGTGAGCCCACCGGCGGCGTCGTCGAGGCCGGCTGCCAGGGCACACTGCGCGCCGTCGCGCGCCTGGGGGGCCGACGCGCCCACACCTCGAGGCCGTGGACGGGGGTCAATGCCGTGCATCGCTTGGCACCGGTGCTCGCCCGGCTCGAACGCTACGAGCCACGCCGCGTGGTGCTCGACGGGTGCGAGTTCGCCGAGCAGGTCCAGGCGGTGGGGATCGAAGGCGGAGTCGCCACCAACGTCGTGCCCGACCGGGCCGCGGTCACAATCGATTATCGCTTCGCGCCCGACGTCGACGGGGAGGCAGCGGCGGCGACATTGCGCGGCGTGGTGGGGGCGGCACTCGACGACTCGATGGGTGACTCGTTCGAGATCGTCGACGTCGCTCCCGGCGCGCCGCCGGGATTGCACCATCCGATCCTGGCGTCGCTCGTCGCCGCCACAGGGGCGCCCGCCCGGGCCAAGGTGGGGTGGACCGACGTCGCCACGTTCGCCGAGATCGGGGTGCCTGCCACCAACTTCGGCCCCGGCGACCCGCTCCTGGCCCACACCCCTGACGAGCACGTCTCGCGCCGTGAGCTCGAGTCGGCCCGGGACGTGCTGGCCGGGGTGCTCACCACCGATTGAGGTCGGTGTCCCGTCTCCCCGGTCCCGCGTCGGGGCGATCGGGATGGAAAGTGGCCATAAGGTGACCAGTTCTCCTCGGTACGGTGCGGGGAGGTCGACAATCGCCGTCCCCGGCGCACCGACAGCGCACCGAAAAGGAGAGGTCTCATGGAATGGAAGCTCGAGCTCGTGGCGGTCCCCGTCTCGGACGTGGACCGGGCCAAGGCCTTCTACACCGATCAGGTGGGCTTCGTCGCCGACCAGGACCATCGGGTCAGCGCGGAGATGCGCTTCGTGCAGCTGACGCCGCCCGGCTCGGCGTGCTCCATCGCCATGGGCGAGGGGATCGTGGCGTCCACGCCGGGATCGGTACAGGGGCTCCAGTTGGTGGTGCCCGACATCGCCGCCGCGCACGACGAGTTGGCCGGGCGAGGCGTCGAGGTGAGCGAGGTGCAGGAATTCCCTTGGGGCTCGTTCGTGTTCTTCAGCGACCCCGACGGCAACGGCTGGGCCGTGCAGCAGATCCCGACCCGAGCATGACGGGAGACGATGTCAGAGCCGACGCAAGACGGTGACGACGCGCCCGTAGATCGTGACCTCGTCGGGGGCGAACTCCATGGGGGACAGTGCGGCGTTGGCGGGGGACAGCACGACCTTGCCCCGACGCTTGGTGAAGGTCTTGACCGTGCCCTCGTCGCCGGGGATCCCCGCCACCACGATGTCGCCGTTGTCGGCGTCGGGCTGCTGGCGCACCACCACGAAGTCGCCGTCGAAGATGCCTGCGTCGATCATGGACTCCCCCCGCACCCGGAGCATGAAGACCGAGCCCGGGCCGGTGAAGTCCTCGGGGAGCGGGAGGAGCTCCTCGACGTTCTCACTGGCGAGCACCCCGGTTCCCGCCGCCACGTCCCCGAGCAGCGGGACGTGGCGGACCGGGCTCGCCGCCATGGCGGCCCGGGAGGAAGGGTCGAAGCGGACCTCCATGGCGCGGGGCTTGGTGGGGTCGCGCCGCAGGTACCCCTCGCGCTGGAGGACGGCGAGATGGGCGTGGACCGTCGACGACGACGTGAGCCCCACGGCCTCGCCGATCTCACGGACCGACGGCGGGTAGCCCTGTTCCCGCAGGCTGTCGCCGATGAACTCGAGGATCTCGAGTCGCTTGCCGGTCAGTGCTTCGGCCATGTCGTTCTCCTCGTCCCGATCCGCCGTCGGTGGCGGTGCCCCGCCCCCGAGGAGGCGAACACCAGTTCGTGCCACGGTACTCTTCGGGCCTCCGCGGATCAAACACCTGTTCGTGCCATGCCCTCCACGCTGGGACGGAGCCGCTGTTACACCCCGGCGCGACCCTGTCCCCATGGCCGACGCCGCACTTCGCCCGACGGGGTACCCGAGGAACGGGGCCGCCCTTGACACGAACACCTGTTCGTGGTGTGATGGGCGTGTGGCGAACACGTGTTCGATGCAACGGACCGGGGGTCGGGGCTGATGGCCCTCGCCCTCTCACCGATCCCGTCGGGACGCCGCAGTCGTCGGGCGTCGCTGCGTGTGGTGGCGCCCGGAGCCGCGGCTCGCCCCGCCGGTGGCATCGCCCCGGCTCGCCCCGCCGGTGGCATCGCCCCGGCCCGCCCCGCCGGTGGCATCGCCCCGGCCGGTCGGCCCTTTCCGCACTCCGAGCCCGACCGTCGTTGTCACCAGGTGCGTCCCACGCGTGCCGGGTGCACCATCGACGGCCGGAGGGCACGGCCGAGCGTCGCGGTGCGGCGCCGGCGCGCCCTGCTCGGAACGGTGGCGGCGGGCTTGCTCGTCGCCCTCGCCCTGCCGTGGAGCGGTACCGGGGGCTCCCTCGCCACCCCCGGTTCCGCTCTGGCGGGGGAGAGCGTGGTGGCCCACAAGACCTACGTCGTCCAACCGGGGGACACGCTGTGGTCCATAGCCGTGAGGCTCGACCCCACCGGTGATCCCCGGCCCGTGGTGGCGCAGCTCGCCGCCCAGGTCGGAGGCGACAACGTCGTTCCCGGAGAGCAGCTCGTCGTTCCCTGACGGCGCAGGGAGTGGCACTACGGTTGGAGCGGTGCGGTGTCCGTGGTGTCAAAGTCTCGAGGACAAGGTCGTCGACTCGCGGCTTGGCCGAGGACGGCGTCGCCATCCGGCGACGCCGCGAGTGCCTGTCGTGCAACCGCCGTTTCACCACCTACGAGCGGCTCGAAGAGGCACCGCTGTGGGTGGTCAAGCGGGGTGGGCAACGCGAGCCGTTTGACCGCTCCAAGGTCGTGGCCGGGGTCAGGGCGGCGACCAAGAACCGCCCGGTGAGCGAAGAGCGACTCGAGGAGATCGCGCAGCAAGTCGAAGAGGCCCTGCGAGGCGAAGGTGCCGAGGTGTCGAGCCAGCAGGTGGGCGTGGCGGTGCTCGAGCGCCTGCGGGACGTCGACGACGTCGCGTACCTCCGGTTCGCCTCGGTGTACAAGGGTTTCGAGGACCTCGGTGACTTCCAGCGTGAGGTGGGACTCCTCACGAAGACGACCGAGCCGAAACGCAGGAGCTGACAACAGTGGCCGAGCTGCTCGACACCGTCCCGGACAGGGTCCTGGCGGTGTACGCCCATCCCGACGACCCCGACGTGTCGTGCGGCGGGACGCTGGCGAGATGGGCCGCGGCGGGCTCGGAGGTGCACGTGCTCATCTGCACCAACGGGGACAAGGGCACCACGGACCCGGACATGGACCCCGACGTGCTCGCGCTGCAACGAGCGACCGAGGCGGCCGAGGCGGCGAAGCTGCTCGGAGTCGCCGGGCAACACTTCCTCGGCTTCGGCGACGGTGAGCTCGTCGACGACAGGGCGTTTCGGGCCACATTGGTGGGTTGGGTGAGGACGCTGCGCCCGCTCATCGTGCTCGGGCCCGACCCCACGGCCGTGTTCTTCGGTGAGGACTACTTCAATCACCGGGACCACCGGACCACGGGATTCGCGTTGCTCGACGCACTGTCGCCGGCGGCGGCGCTGCCCCACTACTTCCCCGACGCGGGCGACGCCTATCAGGTGCAGACGGCGTTGCTCTCGGGCACCCTCGAGCCCACCGTGTGGGTGGACGTGACCGCGACGATCGAGGACAAGGTGGCGGCGGTCTCGTGCCATCGCAGCCAATTCCCCGACGGAGGGGAATGGGCACGCCGAGCGGTGAGAGAACCGGTCGCGCCAGGACGGGCGCCAAGCCGGGGTGGGGTACGCCGAAGGCTTCCGGCGTCTGCGACTCGGTGGTTGACCGAGCCCCTGCGCCTGCGGTCGGGGCCGAGGCCTGCACGGTGCTGCACGTGGACATGGACTCGTTCTTCGCGTCGGTCGAGGTCCTCGACGACCCCTCGCTGATCGGGCGACCCGTGATCGTGGGCGGCGCGGGAGCACGGGGGGTGGTGGCGTCGTGCACCTACGAGGCGCGAGCCTTCGGCATCCATTCGGCCATGCCGTCGGTCGAGGCTCGGCGTCGATGCCCACATGCGGTCTTCTTGCCGGGCCGGTTCGCCCGCTACGTGGAGATGAGCGAGCGACTGCACGCCGTGCTCCAGCGCTTCTCGCCCGTGGTGGAGGGGATCGCGCTCGACGAGGCCTTCGTCGACGTGGCGGGGGTGCTCCGTCTCCTGGGTCCACCTCCGGCGGTGGCACACCAGATCCGCGCCGCGGTGCGAGACGACATGCAGATGGAATGCGGCGTGGGCGTCGCCCGCACCAAGCTGCTGGCCAAGCTGGCCTCGCGGGCCGCGAAGCCGGTACTGGCCCCCGAGGGACCTCGGCCCGGCCCCGGTGTCGTCGTGGTCCTGCCGGCCGAGGAGCTGTCGTTCCTCCACCCGCTGCCGGTCCGTGCCCTGTGGGGGGTGGGCCCGGCCACGGCACGGCGGCTCGACGCCCTGGGCGTCACGACCATCGGGGAGCTGGCCCGTATCCCCGAGGACACCCTGTGCCGATCCGTCGGAGTCGCCAACGGGCACCAACTGGCGCAGCTGGCGAGAGGTGAGGACCCCCGGCCGGTGGAGGCCACCCGCGCCGTCAAATCGGTCGGCCACGAGGAGACCTTCGCCGTCGACATCGCCGTGCACGCCGGGCTGCACCGCCATGTCGTGCGTATGGCCGATGCGGTCGCCACACGGTTGCGCGAAGCGCGGTTGGTGGGAAGGACGGTCACGGTCAAGGTCCGCTTCGGAGACCGCACCATGATCACCCGCTCCCACACCGTCGGGGAGCCGACCGACTCACCCCGGGCATTGGCCGCCGTGGCCGGGGCGCTGCTCGACGCGGTGGACGTGTCGCCCGGGGTCCGTCTTCTCGGGGTGTCGGTCTCGGGGCTCGACGGCACCGAGACCTCGGTCCGCCAACTCTCGTTCGACGACGGGACCACGGGCCCGGCCGCGCCGCAGGCGCAGGGCGGGGGTGGCCCGACCGGCGACGCCGAGGCCGTGGTCTCCGGGTCGCTCACGGCCGAGCCCGGGTCACGCCCGCTGGCCTGGCACGAGGTGGAGGCGGCGGTCTCGGCCATCCGGGCCCGCTACGGCAACTCGTCGGTGGGCCCCGCAGCGCTCGTCGGGCGCCAGGGGTTGGCCGTCAAGGAGCGGGGCGACACCCAGTGGGGGCCGACCGCCCCCTCGCCGGCGCCGACGGCCGACGGGGAGTGACCGATGGGGTGCGACCCGCTCGAGGAGCCCGGCGTGACCCGGAGCAGCCCCGTGGACCAGGGAGGAAACCGTCGACGACGGCAAGCCATGGAGCAGCCTGAGAATCCCAGGCGCCGTTGTCTTGCCCTTCGTCCGTGCCTAAGATTGCATGACGCGCGTATCGTTACGATCGGGTCGGGAAGGGGGTGAGCGTGCCGCTTTCGGAGCATGAACAGCGTGTGCTGCACGAACTGGAGCAAGCGCTCTACCAGCAGGACCCGGCCTTCGCCGATCGAGTCCGATCGGAGAGCGTCTACCGGTATGCGGGCCGATACCTGAAATGGTCCATCGTCGGGTTCGTGGCGGGCTTGGCGGTCATGCTCTTCTTCTTCACCACCAACGTGTTCCTCGGTTTCCTCGGCGTGCTCATCATGTTCGCCTCGCTCGTCACCTTCTGGACCAACGTGCGCCGGATGGGCAAGGCGGGCTGGGAGGAGATCGGCCACTCGCTGCGCACCGACGGCATCGGCAACGCCCTGAGCGACACACGGGGTTGGTTGCGCGACCGCTTTCGTCGCAACCGCTGATCTCTCGCACCCGGGCCGCGGCGCGTCGGGTGTCGTTCGCGCCGGGGGAGTGACCGATTGACCGAGGACCTGTGCCTGGCCATCGACGTGGGCGGCACCAAGCTCGCCGCCGGTCTGGTCACGACCTCGGGAGAGCTCCTCGTGGCCCGGCAGGTCCCCACGCCTCGCACCGATGACCCCGACGAGCTGTTCGCCGCGCTGAGGGGCGTGGTGGACACGGTGCGGCGCGACGGGGTCGGCGATCGCAACGCCACGGACAGCGCAGTCGTGGTGTGTGGTGTCGGATGTGGCGGGCCCATGGACTTGACCCTGGGCACCGTGTCGCCCCTCAACATCCCCGCGTGGCGGGGCTTCCCCCTGCGACCCCGGCTGGAGGAGGCCACCGGGCTCGTGGTCGCCCTGGACAACGACGCCAAGGCGTTCGCGCTGGCCGAAGGGTGGACAGGTGCGGCGCGCGAGCGACAGGACTACCTCGCCATGGTCGTCTCCACCGGCGTGGGCGGCGGCGTCGTCGTGGACGGGCGGTTGCTCGACGGCGCATCGGCGAACGCCGGGCACATCGGCCATGTCATCGTCGAGCCCGACGGCCGACGGTGTCCGTGTGGGGCTCGGGGTTGTCTCGAAGCAGAAGCATCGGGCACTGCCATCGCGGCGATGACGGGAAGAGCGCCCGCCGAGGCCACGCCCGAGATCGTGGCGCGCACGGGCCTCCTCGTCGGGCGGGCAGTGGCGTCGGTGGTGAGCCTCCTCGACATCGAGCTCGTGGTGGTCGGTGGGTCGGTCGCGCTCGGGTTCGGCCCACCGTTCTTCACCGCCGCCAACGCCGAGCTCCACGACCGGGCCCGACTGTCGTTCACCGTCGACGCCCGCATCGTGCCGAGCGGACTGGGTCGCGAGGGCCCACTGGTGGGTGCCGGGGCGCTCGCGTGGCGAGCCGCTGAGCGGGGCTTGGTGAAGGCCCCGTGAGCGCCACCCCGGCTCCTGCAGGGCACCACGGCCCGACGTCGAGAGCGACGATCTCCGCCGTGGCGGCGGCGCTGGTCCGGCGCCCGTGGTTGTGGCCCGCGGCCACCGTCGAGGGTTTGCGCCTGGCGCGTCCGGGATGGTGGCGTCGGTGGCCGCCGCTCCCGGTCCCCGACGAGGCGTTGTGGCGGTTCCGGATGGAGACCGCCTACGGGGGGTCGGGCGAGGCCGTGCCCGAGAGCGCGGACGTGGCGTCGTTCATCGGCTGGTGCAGCACCATGGGGCGGTGGCGGCGCACGTGACCAGGCGTCGTGCCGGAGCGAGGCTCGCCCGCGGGAGTAGCCTCGTCGGTGATGTTGGCCAGGGAAGCCGGCGCCACTGGGGCGAGCCGAGCGCTCGTGCTCAACGCGACATTCGAGCCGCTCGGGCTCGTCTCCACCCGGCGCGCCCTGCTGCTGGTCCTGGCGACCAAGGCTGAGCTGGTCCACGCCACCGACCAGATCTTCCGGTCCGAGCGTCGTGCCTTCCCCGAGCCCTCGGTGGTGCGACTGTCGCGCTATGTCCGCGTACCGCATGACCGCACGGTGGCGGTCAATCGGCGCACCGTGTTCGCGCGGGACGGCCACCGCTGCCAGTACTGCGGGCTCGCGGCCGAGAGCATCGACCACGTCATGCCGCGCAGCCGGGGTGGCATGCACGCGTGGGACAACGTCGTCGCCGCTTGTCGCCGCTGCAACACCCGCAAGGAAGACCGGCTCCCGCACGAGGTCGGTCTCGTCCTGCGCACGCAACCGTGTGCGCCGCGGCAGCGGGTGTGGCTGCTCGCCATGAGCGGGGGGGCACGCGACGAATGGGCGCCGTATCTGGGTGAGCAGTCCCTGACGGCGTGACCGTCGCGTCCCGCGACGGCTGGGCGGTCGAGCGGCGCGTCGACACCGCCGCGCTCTTGCACCGGCCGTGGCCCCAAGCCGGCTCGTACGATCACCGCGTCGTCGGGTTGTGTTCGGTCGTCGGGCGCAGCGCCGTCGTCCTCGGGAGCACGCAGCCGACCGATGTCGTCGATGTGGGTCGCGCCGAGCGCCACGGTGTGGATGTCGTGCGGCGGAGCTCGGGCGGCGGGGCCGTGCTGGTGAGCCCCGCCACGCAGGTGTGGCTCGACGTATGGATCCCTCGCGCTGACCCGCTGTGGGACGACGACGTCATCTCGTCTGCGTGGTGGTTGGGCGAGACCTGGGCGCGTGCGCTCGAGGGCCTCGGTGCCCCCGCGCTCGCTGTGCACCGGGGGCGTGTCACACGGTCCGACTGGTCCGACCTCGTGTGCTTCGCCGGTGTGGGCCCGGGCGAGGTGACGACGGGGACGGCGAAGGTGGTGGGTGTCGCACAGCGTCGGACGCGCCACGGTGCCCGTCTGCACTCGATGGCGTCGTTGTCGTGGGAGCCGGCGAGATTGGTGGCGCTGCTGTCGCACGCCGAGGTCCGGACGCTCGGCGCCGACAACCACGCCGTGCTCGAGGACGTGTCGACGGGACTTCGCGACCTCCTCCCCCTGCATCAGCGCCACGAGGGTGGCGACCGCATCATCGCCACGGTCGAGCGCGCACTGGTGGCCGCGCTTCCCTGAGCTGACGGGCGTCGGTGCCCCGTGCACGACACGTCGTTGCGCGGGGCGCGTCGAACACGCGTCCGCCCCCCGTCCCGCCCGCTCCGCCGCCGGCGCGACCCGGCTGCTCGGGCTCGTCCGTCGCGCCCGGGGCGAGGTGGTGCGGTGGGGAGAGGTGGGGTGCCGGGGGATTGACCTGTGGGGGAGTGGGGGCTAAAGTGGCGCAAAGTGGAGTGAAGGGGAGGAGCCCGCCGAACATGCGGGGGGAGCGTCGTGGGAGCTCGATTCGGTGGCACGGTTTTTTGGGACGTACGAGCATTCGCTCGACAGCAAGGGTCGGGTGATCCTGCCGTCGAGGTTTCGTGCGTCGTTCGAGCACGGCGGGTACCTCACGGAGTATCGGGACGGCTGCCTCGCGCTCTGGACGCCGGACGAGTTCGAGCGACAGATGGAGGAGATGCAGGCCCGGGCGGCGAGTGGCAAGAGCGATCGGAACCTCGCTCGGATGTGGGCATCGCACACCCACGATCTCGAGGTGGATCGTCAGGGGCGGATCGTGCTGCCGGCCCGCATGCGCCAGTACGCGGCGCTGGAGAGCGACGTCACCGTGGTCGGGGTGATCGACAGGGTGGAGCTGTGGGATCCGGCTCGGTGGCAGACCAACATCGGACCCGAGGAGTTGCGCTTCACCGAGGGTGCCGACGACTGAGCACCGACGAAGTACACGACGAAAGGCACACGAGCACCAGGAACATGCGCAGCCCCTCGGCTGGTTCGGTGGAAGACTCCTCCTCCGCCCGCTTCCAACCGAGTCGCAGGAGCAACCCTCCCGACGGCATCCCGCCAGTCGAGGGGCTGCGGATGGGCCAGGTGTTCAGCCATGAGCCGGTCATGGTCGAGGAAGTGGTGGCGCTGTTCGCCTCTGTTCCCCCCGGAGTGGTCATCGATGCCACTGCGGGGGGCGGAGGACACGCCGCCGCGCTGCTTGCTGCGCATCGGCACCTGCGCCTGCTGTGCCTCGATCGAGATCCTGACGCCGTAGCCGCCACCACCGCTCGCCTCGAGGAGTACGGCGACCGCGCCGTGGTACGCCGGGCCCGCTTCGACCGCCTGGGCGAGGTCGCGCTCGGTCTGGGCATCGGCCCCGGGTCCGCCAGTGGCGTCCTGTTCGACCTGGGGGTGAGCTCGCCGCAACTCGATCGCCCCGAGCGCGGCTTCTCGTACCGCGCCGACGCCCCCCTCGACATGCGCATGGACCCCGACGAGGGGCCGACCGCCTCCGACGTCGTGAACACGTGGCCCGAGCTCGAGCTGGCCCGACTGTTCGCGGCCAACGGCGAAGGGCGCTTCGCCCGTCGTATCGCGCGAGCCGTCGTCGCAGCCCGTCCCGTCACCACCACCGGCGCTCTGGCCGACGTCGTGCGCTCGGCCTTGCCCGCTGCGGTACGACGCCAAGGGGGCCACCCCGCCCGGCGCGTCTTCCAGGCACTGCGCGTCGCCGTCAACGAGGAGCTCGAGGTCCTGGCCGACGCGGTGCCGAGCGCGATCAGGACCCTGGCTCCCGGCGGGCGGTGTGTCGTCATCGCCTACCACTCGGGTGAGGACCGCATCGTGAAGGCGGCCTTCCGCCTGGCCGAGACCGGCGGGTGCAGCTGCCCTCCCGGTCTTCCCTGCGTCTGTGGTGCGCAGTCGTCGGGAACGCTCGTGTTCAGGGGGACCCGGCGGCCCACTGCCGCCGAGATGGCGCGGAACAGGCGCTCGGAGAGCGCGTTGCTCCGGGCCTTCGAGCGGGGCCCGGCCTGATGACCCCGGTCACCGCGCCCGAGCGCGCCCGGAGCGCCCCGACCTCGGCCCCGGGCCGCGGGCCCGACGTCGATCGGCGGCTGCCCGGTGCCGCCCCGGCACCCCGGGTACGGGGGCCCCGTTGGTCGTTGGCGCGGACCGCGGCGCTGTGCGGCGTGATCGTCCTCGTGAGTTTGCTGACGGTGGTGGCGGCCAGCGCGTACCTGACCCAGGGCCAGGTCCGGCTCACCCGGATGCAAGGGGAGTTGACCGCAGTGCTGGGTCGACACCACGACCTCGAGTGGCAGATGGCATCGCTCACCGATCCGTCTCGCGTGGTGTCGAAGTCCGAGAACCACGGCCTCGTGGCACCGAGCGATGTGACCGATCTGACCCAGGTGACGCCGACGTCGACGGCCCCCCCGGCCGGGCACGGCCCGCCTGGAGCGACCGGTCCGTGATCCGCAGACCGAAGGGCCAGGGACCCGGCGCGCCCCGCCCCCGGCGCGCCCCGCCCGCCACGCGTGGCGCGTCGGGCACCGGGCGCTCGGCGGGTGGACGCGCTGCCACCGGCACTCGATCGGGAACGGCCCGGACCCCGGCGGGCCGGCGTCCCGGAGCGACGGCTCCACGAGCCCGCGCTGCTTCTGTGCCGGCACCGGCACCGGCACCTGCGCCGACACTGTCGCGGCGGGTCCGCCCCCCGGCCGAGGCGCGTGCCGCCACGACGCGCCAGATCCCCCGGCCCCTCGAACCCCCCCGGCGGACCCTGCGGCATCCCCGGGGGTACGAGCGTCGCATCTCGGCCGCTCCTCCTCGACGGGCCAAGCGCTCGAGCTCGGTCACGGGGGGGATCCACCGGCGCCGCATCCGCGTCATGCGGTTGGTGGTCGTGCTCGTGTTCGTCGCGTTGGCCTTGCGGCTCATCGGCGTCCAGGGGTTCTCGAGCGGGCGCTACGCCGCCATCGGGGCGGCCGAGCTCGACAAGACCGTGACCGTCCCGGCGGTGCGGGGCGGGATCTACGACCGCAACGGGGCGGCCATGGCGTTGTCGGTGCCGCGATCGACCATCGTGGCCGACAACTTCCTGATCCCTCATCCCGCCCCCGTGGCCCGCGTGCTCACGTCGTTGCTCGGCGTGTCGGACGCGAAGCTGATGGCGGAGCTGACCGAGCACTCGGGCTACGTGATCCTGGCCAACGACGTCGGCGACACCGTCGCCACCAAGGTGACCGGGCTCACGCTCCCGGGCATCAGCGTGCTCCCCACGACCGAACGTGTCGACCCGGCCGGCTCACTGGCGACCCCGCTCATCGGCACCGTGGCGTCCTCGGGCTCGGGACAGTCCGGCCTCGAGTACAAGTACAACACCTTGTTGGCGGGCAAGACCGGCACCGCCCACGAGGAGGTGTCGCCCGACGGCGTGCCGCTCCCGGGCAAGACGACGCGGAGCTCGCCCACGGTACCGGGGACCGGCGTGGAGCTCACCGTGGACGAGCCTCTGCAGTACGTGACCGAGCAGTCCCTCGGTGCCGAGATCCTGGCGTCGCACGCCAAGAGCGGCATCGCCATCGTCATGAACACCCGAACCGGTGACATCTTGTCAATGGCGAACCTGGTGGCCAAGACGGTGCAACCACCGACGCCCAAGCCTGCGCCGGCCGCCCCGAGCGCACCCGGCGCCGCGCCCACCACGACGACCACCGCGCCGCCCCCGCCGCCTCCGATCACCACCGTCGTCCAGGCTCCGCAGAACCTCGCCCTCACCCAGGTGTACGAACCGGGCTCGGTCTTCAAGGTGGTGACGTTCTCCGCCGCGCTCCAGGACGGGATCATCTCGCCCGACGAGGTGTTCACCGTCCCCAACACGCTGACCATCGACGGGTGGGTCTTCCACGACGCCGAGAACCATCCGACGGAACGGCTGACGGCCACCCAGATCCTCGCCCAGTCCTCCAACATCGGCACGATCGAGATCGCGCAGCAACTCGGTGAGGGTCGCCTCGCGGCCCAGATCGCCACGCTGGGGTTCGGTCGCACCACCGGGCTCGGCTTCCCCGCCGAGTCGGCGGGGCTGGTGAAGAGCGACCCGGCCACGTGGCGCGTCTCGGACATCGGCTCCACACCGATCGGCCAAGACGACGCCGTCACGGCACAGCAGGTCCTCGACATGGTCAACACCGTGGGCACCGGGGGCATGTTCGTCCCGCCCCGCCTGGTCCAGGCGACGGTCGCGCCCGACGGGACGGTCACCAAGACGCCGACCGCGGCGACCCACCGCGCCCTGAGCGAAGAGGTGGCCTCGCAGCTCACCACGATGATGGAGCAGGTGGTCCAGGACGGCACGGCGGTGACCGCCGGCGTGCCCGGGTACACCGTGGCGGGGAAGACCGGCACGGCCCAGATCCCCGACCCCGTCCACGGCGGGTACATCCCCGGGGCCTACGAGGCCACGTTCGCCGGGTTCGCCCCCGCCGAGGATCCGGCCCTGTCGGCCATCGTGGTCCTCCAGCAGCCGAACCCGATCTACGGCGGCATCGTGGCGGCTCCGGTGTTCTCCCAGATCATGCGGTACGCGCTGCACCGCTACGGCATCCCCACCTCGCCCGGAGGGGGATCGACCGGGGGCACGCCCTTGTCGGTGCCATTTCCCCAGGTCGAGCAGCCGAAGACCGCTCCCGCCCCCACCCCGGGCGCTACCACCACGACGACTACGATCGTCGCTTCCCATGGGAAGCTCGCGGAAAGGCCGTGACCGCCGCCGCGGATCCCCCATCGTGCGCATGGACCGCTTGCTCGAGGAGGTCGAGGTCATCGAGGCATATGGGGACCCCGCCCGCACCGAGGTCACCGCCATCGAGCTCGACAGCCGACTCGTCGAGCCCGGCGCCCTGTTCTGCTGCCTTCCCGGCCGCACCGGTGACGGGCACGACCACGCCGTCGAAGCGGTCGCTCGCGGCGCCACGGCCCTGCTGGTCGAGCGGCATCTGGCGCTGGACGTGACCCAGGCCGTCGTGGCCCCCGGGACGGTCCGTCCGGCGATGGCGCAGCTGGCCTGTGCGTTCTTCGGTCAACCGGCCCGCTCGTTGCTCACCGTCGGGGTGACGGGGACCAACGGGAAGACGACGGTGACGCACCTGCTGGCCTCGATCCTCGAGAGCCACGGGTGGCCCACGACGGTCATCGGCACGCTCGACGGTGCGCGCACGACCCCGGAGTCCCCGACGCTGCAACGCCTGCTGGCCCAGGCGCGCGACACCAACCGTCGGGCGGTGTCGATGGAGGTCTCGTCCCATGCGCTGGCGCAGGCGCGCGTGGACGGGATCCGTTTCGACGCGGCTGTCTTCACCAATCTGTCCCACGACCACCTCGACTACCACGGGACCGTCGACGCGTACTTCGCCGCCAAGGCGTCGTTATTCACCCCGGCTCGAGCGGCACTGGCCGTGGTCAATGCGGACGACGACTGGGGTCGTCGCATCATCGACCGCGGCGCCGTCCCCACGGTGGCGTACTCGATGCGCGAGGTGCGCGACGTCGAGGGCGACGCGGACCGCACGTCGTTCCGCTGGCGGGGGCGACGCGTCGAGTTGGCGTTGGCGGGGTCGTTCCACGTGCGCAACGCCCTGGCCGCGGCTACGACCGCGGCGGCGCTCGGGGTGCCCGAGGACGTGATCGTGGCCGGCCTGGACCACGCCTCCCCCGTGCCGGGGCGGTTCGAGGTGGTCGCCACCGGGGCCCCGTTCACCGTCGTGGTCGACTACGCCCACACCCCCGAAGGGCTCCGCGTCGTGCTCGACAGCGCCCGCGCCCTGGCCGGTGGACACCGGGTGCTGTGCGTGTTCGGGTGCGGCGGGGACCGCGACCGCGACAAGCGTCCCGCCATGGGTGCGGTCGCCGCGCTCCATGCCGACGTCGCCGTGGTGACCTCGGACAACCCCAGGAACGAGGACCCCGACGCCATCATCGCCGAGGTCGTGTCGGGTGTGCCCCCGGGGTCCGACGTCATGGTCCGGCCCGACCGGGCCGACGCCATCGAGCTCGTCATCGATCTGGCCGCGCCCGGCGACGTGGTGGTGCTGGCGGGCAAGGGCCACGAGCGCGAGATCGAGGTGGGGACGACCCGGCTGCCCTTCGACGATCGCCTCGTGGCGGCCACCGCCGCGGCCGGGCGCGCGGACCGGGCGGGGCCGGGCTCGAAGGGCGAACCGTGATCAGCCTCATGACCTCGGGCGGCATCGCGTTGTGGGCCGCCGCGCTGGGGACGCCACTGCTCATCCGCTGGTTTGCGGTCAGGCGGATCGGGCAACAGATACGCGAGGACGGCCCCTTCATGCACCTGGCCAAGGCGGGCACCCCCACCATGGGAGGCCTGGCCTTGATCGCCGCCGCCGTCGTGGGGTACCTGATGGCCCACGCCGGCACCCACGTGGCGTTCAGCCGACCCGGGTTGCTCGTCATCGGCGTCACCGTGTGCGCGGGCGTGGTGGGGTTCCTCGACGACTGGATCAAGGTCCGCCACCGCCGCAGCCTGGGGCTGAACAAACGGGCCAAGTTGGCCGCCCAGGTCGTCATCGCCGTCGCCTTCGCCCTGCTGGCGGAGCATTGGGCCGGGGCGAACACCCATCTGTCGTTCACCCGATGGAATTCCCTGGGTGTGGACCTGGGCCAGGTCGGCTGGATCGTCTGGGCCGTGGTGATCCTGGTGGGGACGGCCAACGCCGTGAACCTCACCGACGGCCTCGACGGGCTCGCCTCGGGCTCGGCCACCTTCTGCTTCGCCTGCTTGGCCGTGATCGGATACTGGCAGTTCCGCCACTACGCCCTGTACCACGTGCCGGCGGCCCTGGACCTGGCGCTCGCGTCGGTGGCGCTGGCCGGTGCCTGTCTCGGTTTCCTGTGGTGGAACGCGGCGCCGGCGCGGATTTTCATGGGCGACACCGGATCGCTCGCGATCGGCTCGGGCCTGGCCGCCTTGTGCCTGCAGATGAACCTCCAACTCCTGTTGCTCGTCATCGGGGGCCTCTTCGTCATCGAGACGCTGTCGGTGATCATCCAGGTCGTGAGCTTCCGGGTCTTCGGCCGGCGAGTGCTCCGCATGGCCCCGGTCCATCACCATTTCGAGCTGGTGGGCTGGCCCGAGACGACGGTCATCGTCCGGTTCTGGATCCTCGCCGGGCTCTTCGCCGCGCTCGGGCTCGGCATCTTCTACGCCGACTTCCTGTCGGCCACGGGCCTGCACTGAGCGTCGGTGGTGGCCGACCGCGTCCTCGTCTACGGCCTCGGCATCAGCGGCCGCGCCACCGCGGCGCGTCTGCTGGCCGAAGGCGCGCAGGTCGTCGCCGTCGACGACGACGCGGGGGAGGGGCCCCGGCACGCGGCGGCGGCGTTGGACGTCGAGCTCGTGCCCGCACCCGACCGCGCCACACTCGAAGCCCTGGCGCGCACCGTGGACGAGATCGTCGTGAGTCCGGGCGTGCCCGCGTGCCATGCCGTGTTCTCGCTGGACCGGGCCGTTCCCGTCGTGGGCGAGGTCGAACTGGCGTGGCGCCGGGCCCGTTGTCCGATCGTGGCCGTCACCGGCACCAACGGCAAGACCACGGTGACGACTCTGGTCCAGGCCATGCTGGAGGCCTCGGGCCGACGAGCGGTGGCGGCGGGCAACATCGGCGTGCCGCTCCTCGACGCGGTGGGTGGTGACGCCGAGGTGGTGGTGGCCGAGGTCTCGTCGTTCCAGTTGGCCCTCACCACGTCGTTCCGGCCCGCGGTGGGCGCGTGGTTGAACTTCTCGGCCGACCACCTGGACTGGCACCCCACGGTCGACGACTACCGCGGGGCCAAGGCGAAGGTGTGGGCCAACAGCGGCCCCGGGGACGTGGCCGTGGTCAACACCGAGGACCCCGTGGTGTGGGCTGCTTCGGAGGTGCCGCGGGTCCGGGGGGCCACGGTGTGCAGCTTCGGCCTGGCCCAGGGGGACTATCGCCTGTGGGACGACGCCCTCGTGGGCCCCGACGGGGTCGGCGTGGCCCGGGTGGAGGAGCTCGCCCGCACGATGTCGCACGACGTGGTGGACGCGCTGTGCGCCCTGGCCACGGCGACCGCGGCGGGCGCCAGCCCCCAGGGTTGTCGTCGGGCCCTGCTCGCATTTCGAGGGCTCCCCCACCGAGTAGAGCTGGTCGGCGAGGCTAGCGGGGTGCGGTTCTACGACGACTCCAAGGCGACCACGCCCGGCGCGGTGCTCGCTGCGGTGGCGGGGTGTGCGCCCGCGGTGCTCATCGCGGGGGGTCGCAACAAAGGCCTCGACCTGTCGGTGCTGGCCGACGCGGCCCCGAGCCTGCGCGGCGTGGTGGCCATCGGGGAGGCGAGCGGGGAGATCGTGGACGCCTTCGCCGGGCTGGTGCCGGTGTCCGCGGCGCCGACCATGGCCGCGGCGGTGGAGGCCGCCGCCACCATGGCCCGGGCCGGGGACTCGGTGGTGCTGTCGCCCGCCTGTGCGTCGTTCGACTGGTACGGGTCCTACGCCGAGCGCGGCGACGACTTCTCCCGTTGGGTGCGCGCCCTGCCCGGCTTCGACGCGGGCCGAGGATCCTCCGCGTGAGCACCGGCGCCACCTCGTCGCCGTCCCCGCGCCCGCGCCGTGACGGCGAGCCCCCGCCCCACCTCCGGCTGGTGGAGGGGGCCCCGGGACGGCCCCGCACCCCGACGCTCGGTCTCCGACGCCGCGACCTCATGTCGACGCGCACCGCCGTCTTGGGCCTCGTCGTCGCGCTGTGCGGCATCGGCCTCGTCATGGTGTTGTCCGCCTCGGCCTATACGTCGCTGCAGTACTACGGGTCGGTGTGGACGATCTTCGAACGTCAGCTGCTGTGGATGGGGCTCGGCGTGCTCGCCTTCGTCGCGACGATCCGCGTCCGCTACGACCGGTGGCGTCGGCTTCGCATCGTGTTGCCGCTGCTGACGCTGGGCCTCCTCGTGGCCGTGCTCGTGCCGGGGATCGGCATCTTCGCCGGCGGCTCGAGCCGTTGGATCGGGGTAGGGCCGCTGCGCATCCAGCCCTCGGAGCTCATGAAGTTGGCGATGGCGGTCTTCGCCGCGGACCTCCTGGCCCGCCGGGCCGACCGGCTGGAGAAGCCGATTGCAGCGGTGGTCCCGCTCCTCGGCCTGCTGACGGTGTCGGGGTTGCTCGTGCTCAAGCAGCCCGACATGGGGACGGCCCTGGTGCTGGCCTTCATCACGTTCGCCTTGCTCTATGCCGGGGGAGTCCCGCTGCGGCCCGTCCTCAAGGCGCTCGGGGTGACCGCTGCGATCGGGCTGATCGTGGGACTGGCCGAGCCCTATCGGCGCGCCCGACTCCTGTCGTTCCTCGATCCATTCGCCCATGCCAAGGGGTCGGGCTACCAGGTTGTGCAGTCGCTCGTGGGACTGGGCTCGGGCCACCTCTACGGCCTCGGCCTCGGAGGGGGGCGCGAGAAGTGGGGGCTGCTCCCCAACGCCCACACCGACTTCATCTTCTCGGTCATCGGCGAGGAGGGCGGGCTCGTGGGCACCCTCGTCGTCCTGTTCCTGTTCGGCGCGCTCGCCTGGTACGGATTGCGCGCCGCGGTCCGCGCCCCCGACCGCTTCGGCGCCTTGTTGGCGGTGGCGGCCACCAGTTGGATCACCAGTCAGGCCGTCATCAACATCGGGGCGGTCATCGGGGTGCTGCCGGTCACGGGCATCCCGTTGCCGTTCATCTCCTTCGGAGGGTCCTCGCTCGTGATCACCTTGGTGGCAGCCGGGATCCTCGTCAACGTGGCGTCGCACGAGCGACCTCCGGGTCTTGCCGCCTCGTCCCCACCCGCGGTCCCCGTGGGCTCGGGCCGGGGCGTCCCCACGGTCATGGACACGCTGCGCCGCCGCGACCGCGGGTGAGTACCCGGCGCTACGCGCTGGTGGCAGGGGGTGGGACCGGTGGGCATCTCGTTCCCGCGCTGGCCGTCGCCCGGGCCCTGGGCGAAGGTCGCGAGACGGGCGCGGTGGAGCTCGTGGGAGCCCGGCGAGGCCTCGACGCCGAGCTGCTGGCCGGCCAGGGCGTGCCCGTGACGCTCCTCCCCGGGCGCGGCATCGTCCGGCGCGTCGACGGTCGTTCGGTGCTCGCCAACGTGGGCGCGCTGGTCGGCTTGGCGGCCGCGGTCGTGGGGGCGCTCGTGGTCGTCGTGCGTCGACGCCCCGCCGTGGTGGTGGCGATGGGCGGCTACGCGTGCGTGCCGACCGCGGTGGCGGCCGCGGCCCTCGGGGTCCCGGTCGTGCTCGTCAACGTCGATGCCGTGCCCGGCGCGGCGAACCGCCTGGTGGGACGGTTCGCCCGGGCTGCCGCGGTGGCGTTCGAGGGCACGGCCCTGCCGCGCTCGGTCGTCACCGGTGCGCCGGTGCGTGACGTCGTCGTGGAGGGCGCCCATCCCGACGCGGCGGCCCGGGCCCGGGCCCTCGACACCTTGGGGATCCCCGCCGGGCGCCTGGTCGTGGCGGCGGTGGGAGGGTCGCTCGGGTCACGGCGGCTCAACGAGGCCGTTCTCGGTCTGGCCGAGTTGTGGGCGAGTCGGACCGACGTGGCCATCTACCACGTGGTGGGACGACGCGACGCATCCTGGGCCGCACAGGCGGCGACGAGGCTGGCGCAGCGGAGCCCCGAGGGAGTGTGGTACGTGCAGGTCCCGTACGAGGAGCACATGACGCGCTTCTACCAGGCGGCCGACGTCGTGGTGGCGCGCGCCGGCGCCAACACCGTGGCCGAGCTGGCGGTCGTGGGCGTGCCCGCCATCCTCGTGCCGCTCCCGGGCGCACCCGACGACCACCAACGGGCCAACGCCGCAGTGCTCGAACGCGTCGGCGCGGCCGTCGTCCTCTCCGACGCCGAGTGCACCGGGCCCCGGCTCGCCACCGAGATCGACGCGCTGGCGTCGAGCGCGGGCCGCCTCGAGTCCATGGCGGCGGCCGCGGCGGGCGTGGGGCGCCCCGACGCCGTGGCGGCGGTGGCCGCGCTGGCCCGGTCGTACGCGCGGCCGCCGAGAAGCGAGGGTCGCCGATGACCGAGGTTCGCCGATGACCGATGAACCGGGGTCGGCCGACCCTCGGCACGCGTCGTCGGAGGCGCTCGACCTGTCGCGCCCGGCGCGGGTGCACATCGTGGGCGCAGGCGGCGCGGGCATGAGTGCCATCGCGTCGGTGCTGGCGGCCATGGGGCATCGCGTCACGGGGAGCGACCTCAAGAACTCGCCCGCGTTGGAGCGACTGGCTGCCAGCGGCGTCGAGGTGTTCGTGGGCCACGACGCGGCGCACGTGGGGGGGGCCGAGCTCGTGGCGGTGTCCACCGCCATCCCCGAGACCAACCCCGAAGTGCGCGAGGCACGGCGCCGGGGTCTCGTCGTGCTGAGCCGAGCCCAGGCGTTGGCCGCCATCGCGGCGTGTCGCCGGTGCGTGGCGGTGTCGGGGACCCACGGCAAGACGACCACGACGTCGATGCTGGCGCTCATCCTGATCGAGGCGGGGATGCGGCCCAGCTTTCTCATCGGGGGCGACGTCAACGAGATCGGCACGAACGCGGTGTGGGACGGCGGCGAGTGGCTGGTGCTCGAGGCCGACGAGAGCGACGGCACGTTCCTCGAGCTCGCCCCCGAGATCGCCGTCGTCACCAACGTGGAGCCCGACCACCTGGATTTCTATGGAGGCTTCGACCAGCTCGTCGAGGCCTTCGACCGCTTCCTGGCGTCGGGGTCGGGGGGAGCCGTCGTGGGCGCCGACGACGAGGTGGCGGCGCGCCTGGGCGACGAGCGCGGTGCGGAGCTCGTGGGGAGCGCAGCGCGCTCGACGTACCGCATCGAGGACCTCGACACCGGCGACGGCGTCTCGTTCACCCTTCGGGCCCATGGGGAGGTCCTGGGGCGCATCGTCCTGCCGGTGACAGGAGCCAACATCGCCCGCAACGCCGCGGTGGCGGTGGCGACGTCGCTGCGCATCGGTGCGCCCTTCGACGCCGCGCAGCGCGCCCTGGCACGGTTCGCCGGCGTCGCCCGGCGTTTCGAGTCCCGGGGCGAGGCGCAGGGGGTGCGTTTCGTCGACGACTACGCCCACCTGCCCACGGAGGTGGCCGCCGTGATCGACGCGGCGCGCGCCACGGCGCCGCAGCGCTTGGTGGTGGTGTTCCAACCACACCGCTACAGCCGCATCGCGTCCTTGGGCGACCAGTTCGCCGACGCCTTCACGGGCGCCGACGTCGTGGTCGTCACCGACGTGTTCGCCGCGGGCGAGTCGCCTCGGCCCGGCGTCACCGGTCGGGTGGTGGCCGACGCCGTTCGTCGCGCCCACCCGGGCCTCGACGTCACCTACGTCGCCGGGCGGGCCGAATTGCGCGACCACGTGGCATCGCTGCTCGTGCCCGGCGACCTGTGTCTGACGCTCGGGGCCGGTGACCTCACGTCGCTCCCCGACGAGCTCCAGGCGACGACGCCGTGGTGAGCGCCGTCCCGCCCCGACCTACCGACGCGCCGCGCCGGGCTCTCGACGCCATCGCCGCCATGCTCGGGGAGCGGGCCCAGCGTCATGCTCCGTTCGGGACGCGTACGACCTATCGCGTCGGGGGCGAGGCCGCGGTGTTGGTCGAGGCCACCACCGAGGACGACCTCGTCGCAGTGCACCGAGCGCTGCTGACCACACCCGACGTGGTGCCGCTCCTGGTCCTGGGGGAGGGCTCGAACCTTCTCGTGTCCGATGCCGGCTTCCCCGGCGTCGTCATCCGCCTGGCGACAGGGTTCGACTGGGTCGAGATCGAAGCGTCCACCGTGCGGGCCGGAGCGGGTGCCAAGCTGCCCGTTGTGGCGCGCAAGTCAGCGGCGGCGGGCCTGCACGGCCTGGAGTGGGGTGTGGGGATCCCGGGATCGGTGGGCGGCGCCCTGCGCATGAACGCCGGAGGCCACGGTTCCGACATTGCCGCGGTGCTGGCCCGGTGCCGGGTGTTCGACATCGGCCACGGCGGGGCCGCCGACGTCGACGCACCGCAGCTGGCGCTCGGCTACCGGACCTCGGTCCTGGCCGACGGCGCCGTGGTGGTCGGGGCCGAGTTCTCACTCGAGCCGGGGGACCGGTCCGAGGCCGAACAGATGGTCGCCGACATCGTCCGCTGGCGTCGTGAGCACCAGCCCGGCGGTCCGAACGCCGGCTCGGTGTTCAAGAACCCGGTGGGCGATTCCGCCGGCCGCCTGGTGGAGGCGGCGGGGCTCAAGGGGCTGCGCATGGGGACGGCGGAGGTGTCCACCAAGCACGCCAACTTCATCCAAGCCGACCGGGGCGGCTCGGCCGACGACGTGTGGCGCCTCGTGCACCACGTCCGGGCCGAGGTGCTGGCTCGCACCGGCATCGATCTGACACCCGAGGTCCGCGCCGTCGGGTTCGACCTCGATGAACCCTCGACCTCGACTGGAGGTCGAGGGTCGTGAGCGACCCGACCGCACCTCGGTCGCCGGGGTCCGGGACGTCGGTCGCTGACGGCGGGTCGACGCTCACAGTGGCCCCCGGCGCCGTGCCCGATGAAGCGCTGCCCGACGAAGCACCTGAAGAAGTGCCTGAAGGAGCAGCTGCCAGCGCACCTGACGACGGTCGGGGCGGTGCCCCTGGCAACGCGACCGACCGCACCTCGGACGTGGCGCCGGGCGCGGAGCCCGTCATGCATCCCCGGGTGTGGCAACGACGGGTGGCGGTGTTGCGCGAGCAGGGCCATCGCCGGCTCCGCTGGGTCGTCGGGGGGGTGGTGGTGCTGGTGGCGCTGTGCATCGCCCTGCTGGCGCTGCACACCCCGCTCCTGGCGCTGCGCCACGTCACGGTGCGCGGCGCGCAGCACACAGGCTCGCACGCGGTGTTGGGAGCGGCGGGGCTCCTCGACGACCCACCGCTCATCGACGTGGACCCGAAGGCGGCCGCAGCACGGGTGGACGCGCTGCCGTGGGTGGAGCGCACCGTGGTGGAACGGCGGTGGCCCGACAGCGTGACGGTGATCGTGACCGAACGGGCTCCTCTCGGGTCCCTGGCCAGGCCCAATGGCGGGATTGCGGTGGTCGACGCCTCGGGGCGCGTGCTGGCGTGGCGGACGACGCTCCCGCCCGGGCTGGTGCTGGTGGCGCCGGTGACCCCGGGCCGTCCCGGCACGGTCCTCGCCCCGGGCGCGCGTCCGGTGTTGGACGTGGCCGCCGCCCTGCGCGCGCCCTTGGCCGAGCGGGTGCGAGAGGTCAGCGTCGACGCGCACGGGGTCGTGCGGATGGACCTCGGCGGCGGCATCACCGCCGTGTTGGGCTCGACCACAGGCCTGCAAGCCAAGCTCGTCGCCCTGGCGAGTGTGCTCGCCGGCGCCCACCTTTCGCCGCCGGCGGTGATCGACGTGACCGTGCCCGAGGAACCGACGGTGGCGGCACCCCCACCAGGGTGACCACGGTCGTCACGATGCCGGTGACCTGGGTTTGGGCACAGCGCGTGACCATTGGTCTGCTTGACCGGTTCGCGGTGCCGCCGTATCGTGAGGTCACCTCGGCAGCCCCGGAACGCATCCCAATGAAGCTGTGGTCGAGGGTGAGGTCACCTGGTGTTCGGAGCCTGTGCAGCCCGAACGCCCGGCGGGGTTCCACGATGAGGCTCGAGGTTCGGGTCGTGGCGAGGAGGGTCGATGACCGGTCCAGCGCAGAGCAGTTACTTCGCTGTCATCAAGGTGGTGGGCGTTGGCGGCGGTGGCGTCAACGCCGTGAACCGCATGATCGAGGCCGGTCTGAAGGGCGTCGAGTTCATCGCCATGAACACCGACAGCCAGGCACTGCTCATGAGCGACGCGGACTTGAAGCTCGACATCGGGCGCCAACTCACCCGGGGGCTCGGGGCCGGGAGTGACCCCGAGATCGGTCGCCAGGCGGCCGAGGAGCACCGGGTCGAGATCGAGGAGGCGCTCAAGGGCGCCGACATGGTCTTCATCACCGCCGGCAAGGGCGGTGGCACCGGGACCGGGGCCGCCCCGGTGGTGGCCGAGATCGCCCGTGCCGGGGGAGCGCTCACGATCGGCGTGGTCACCCGTCCCTTCTCCTTCGAAGGGCGGCGGCGCTCGGTGCAGGCCGAGACGGGCATCCAGAACCTGAAGGACAAGGTCGACGCCATCATCATCATCCCCAACGACCGACTCCTCACGGTGTCGACCGAGAAGACGTCGATGATGAGCGCCGTTCAAGATGGCCGACGAGGTCCTGCTCCAAGGGGTCCAGGGCATCACCGACCTCATCACCGTGCCCGGGCAGATCAACACCGACTTCGCCGACGTGCGCATGGTGCTCGCCAACGCCGGTACCGCCATCATGGGGATCGGCCAGGCGATCGGGTGACGGACGGGCCGTCAACGCGGCGCGCGGCGCCATCACGAGCCCGCTGCTCGAGGCTTCGATCGAGGGCGCACGGGGCATCCTGGTCGACATCGCCGGCGGCCCGGACCTCGGCCTGTTCGAAGTGAACGAGGCCATGGAGATCATCCACGGCCACGCCCACCCCGACGCCAACATCATCTTCGGCAACGTGATCGACGAGTCGATGACCGACGCCGTGCGCGTCACGGTGATCGCAGCCGGATTCGAGCGCTGGGAGGAAGGCCGAGGCGGCGAGCCGCGCGGCGGTGCGGGGGGTCCCGAGGACCGCAGCCAGGTGCTCGGGTTCGACAACGTGCACGAGGACATCTTCGCCACGCCTGACGACGATGACCTCGACCTCGGTGACGACGAGTTCGACGTCCCGTCGTTCCTCCGCTAGCGCCGTCGCCACGCGGCTGGCCGGTTCCCCGGTCCGGGCGTTGTGGACCGGGGCGGCCGACGGAGACCTCCGGTCGTTGGGCCAGGGCCCGCTCCCCGCACCGGTGCCGAGCGGTCTCGCACTTCGACGACTGCGCCAGGTCCACGGGGCCGACGTCATGGTGGTGGACACCCCCGGGCCCGACGCCGCGCCGGCCTGGAAGTCGGGGGCCGACGGCGCTCCCCCCGAGGGCGACGGGGTGGTGGCCTCGGGCGACGGGTTCGTCCTGGCCGTCTTGACCGCGGACTGCGCCTCGGTGGCACTGGGATCGCCCCAAGGTGTGTTCGGCGCGGTGCACGTGGGGTGGCGGGGCCTCACCGCGGGTGTCGTGGCGCGGGCTCTCGACACCATGGCGACGCTGGGCGCCACCGACGTCGTCGCCGGCGTGGGGCCGTGCATCGGCCCCTGTTGCTACGAGTTCTCCGACGACGACCTCGATGCCGTGGTGGCGTCGTGCGACGCGTCGGTGCGCGCCGTCACGACGTGGGGGAGCCCGTCGTTGGACCTTCCCACCGCAGTCCGTGGTCAGCTCTCACTCTCCGGAGCCTCGGTGGTCGCCACGACCGACACGTGCACGAGCTGCTCGACCGGATACTTCTCGCACCGCCGTCGCGGCGACGTCGCTCGTCAGGCGTTGCTCGTCTGGGCTGAGCGCTAGCGCGCCGATCGTGCCCAACACCCGTGCTCGGATCCTGGCCGACGCGCCGCCGATCGACGTCGTCATGGCGCGCGTCACTGCGCTGCGCCAGCGCATCGAGGACGCGGGGCGTGACCCGGCCGGAGTGCGGATCGTCGCGGTGACCAAGGGCTTCTCGTCGAGCGCGGTGGAGGCGGCGCGCGCCGCGGGGCTCGACGACATCGGCGAGAACTACGCGGACGAGTTGCTGTCCAAGGTCGCGTTCAGCGCGACACGACCGATGCGATCGCGACCGATGCGATCGCGACCGATGCGGGCGCGCCGGACGCGAGCGAGACGGGCGCGCCGGACGCGAGCGGCACCGGCGCGCCGACGCGGTGGCACTACCTCGGCGCGGTGCAGCGTCGCCGTGTGCGAGCCCTTGCTCCGGTGGTGTCGTGCTGGCAGACGCTCAGTCGCGACGTGGAGGGCGAGACCATCGCCGCGCACGCGCCCGGTGCGATCGTGTTGGTCGAGGTCGAGACGACCGGGGCCCCGGGCCGAAACGGCTGTCGTGTGTCGGAGGTCCCGGCGCTGGTGGCGTCCTTGCAAGACCGGCGCCTCGACGTGCGCGGCCTCATGACCGTCGGCCCCCCCGGGGCCGCCGAGGAGTCCCGGGCCGGGTTCCGCCTCACGGCACGACTGGCCCACGACCTCGGGCTTCCCGAGGTGTCGATGGGCATGACCGACGACCTCGACGTGGCGTTGTCCGAGGGCAGCACCATGGTGCGCGTGGGGCGCGCGTTGTTCGGGGAACGCCCGGTCCGGCCGGGCTGAGGGAGTGGTCGCTGGGGGCCGTCCGCCATCCCCATGTGCCTGGTCGGAGGCACTACGCTGTCGATCGGGAGGCTGGCGATGGCGTCTGGATTCTTCAAGAGGGCCATGGTGTATCTGGGCCTGGTCGACGACGAGTACGACGAGTACGACGAGTACGAACCGCGCGTGGCCGTCGGGCAACGCCAGAGCCAGCGCGTCGCGCTCGCAACCGATGAGGATGACGAACCCACCGCCGCGGTCGCCACCAGCACCATCCGGCCACTCCCCCGAGAGGACTCTCCGACCGTGACGCCCACCATCACCCCCCGCAGTGTCGTGCGCCCTGTCGTGGCGGAGCCCGGCGCCCGTGTGCACGTGGTGGCGCCCATGCAGTTCGGCGACGCCCGGCAGATCGCGGATCGACTCATGGCCAATCAACCGGTGATCGTGAACCTGCAGGTTGCCGATCGCGAGCTCATGCGACGGATGATCGACTTCTGCAGTGGTGTCGCCTACGCGCTGAGCGGCAAGATGGAGCGCGTGGCCGACAAGGTGTTCCTGGTGACGCCGTCGAACGTCAAGGTGTCGGCCGAGGAGCGCCAGCGCCTCCAGGAGAACGGGCTCTTGCGGCCCTGACCGCCGCGACCTCGAGCCCGCCCCCTTGTACGCCGACCTGACGCCGTAACCTCTTCTTCGTGCTGCGCACCATCATCGTTGCGGTCCTCGAGATCTATCTCTGGGGCATCCTCTTCCCTCGCGCCCTGCTGAGCTGGTTCCCGGCCTCGCCGGGCTCGACGTTGGCCAGCGTCAACGCCGTCCTCTACCGGTTGACCGAGCCCGTGCTCAGGCCGGTGCGGCGGATCCTCCCGCCGGTGCAGGCGGGTGGCTTCGGCTTGGACCTGTCGTTCCTCGTCGTGTTCTTCGGTGTCCAGATCCTGATAATCGTGCTCTGACGGCACCGGCGTCGGACACGCGTCAGCGGTCCCGGTCCCGTCGTGCCCAGGAGGGGCCTCGCGGGCCCGTGTGCCGCCGGCTGCATGCCCCTGGCCCCCGTGACTAGGATTCCCGCCATGGAAAGTGGAAAGCCGAACGGCCAGAGCTCGAGCCTCGACAGCCTGCGCACCGTCGAATTCCGCCAGACTCTTCGCGGCTATCACATCGACGACGTCGACGAGTACCTCGAGCGCGTGGCGGTGGACGCCGAGGCGCTCCAGGAGCAGGTGCGCCAAGCGGGGGAGCGACTCCGGCAAGCGGCGGAGCGCATCGCCCAACTCGAAGGCATGCTGCAGGAGAGCCAGCAGCAGCCTCAGGCCGCGGCGGCCCCCGCGGTGAGCGACGACACCCTGCAGCGGACGCTGGTGCTCGCCCAGAAGTTCGTGGACCAGACCCAGGCCGAAGCCGAGGCGCAGGCGCGCATCGTGGTGGCCGACGCCGAAGAGCGCGCCCGCCGGGTGCTGGGCGAGGCCGAGGCGCGGGCCAAGTCGGTCACCGAGGACACCGAGCGCCACCTGCGCGAGGAGATCACGAGGCTCGAGTCCGTCCGGGCGCAACTGGCCGGCGACGTCGAGACCATCTCGCGGCACATGGAGAACGAGCGCAACCGTTTGCGCGGTGCGCTCGCCGACATGCTCACGTGGGTCGACGAGCACGTGCAGCCGACCGGCTCGATCCTGGCGCAGCGTTCGGCCCCCCGGCCCACGGCTCGCCCCAGCGACGAGACGCCCACCGTCACGACGCCGCGTCCGGGCGAGGACATCCCCACCGTCGCTGCGCCCGACTCGGTCGCCGGCATCCCCGGCCACGAGCCGTCGGCCATGACGCTCGAAGGCGGTGGCAGGTCCGCTGTGGCGGTGCAGGGCAACGCTGCCACCGGCGGGGCTCGTCCGGTCGACGCCGAGGGCGCGACGCCCGACAGCGAGCACCAAGGTGTCATGGCCATCGACGAGTCAGGCCAACCCCAGCCCATCGCGCCCCGCTGATCAGGTTCCTCCCACCTGCTCCCGGCGGGCCCTCTCGCTAGGGCAGCCTGCGGTACCGGGTCGGGCCGGAACCGGGTCAGGCTGAAGACGAGCTCAGCCGTCGGGACACGCCGTCGGGGTGACCCGCAGGGAGAGCTCGGCCCCCTCGGTGACCCGCACGGTGACGGCCAGGGTCTGTTCGGCCACGTACGACCGGTGTGTTTCCACTGCCGCCGCGGTCGGCGCCGGGGCCACGATCTCCAAGTCGATGCAGTCCGACACGTGCAGCCCGGCCTCGCGCCGCTGGGCCTGGACGAGACGGACGACGTCGCGCGCGTGGCCCTCGGACTCGAGGTCGTCGTCGACGGTGGTGTCGAGGGTCACCACGCCCACGTCGTCGGGCAGGGTCCGGCCTTCGTCGACGTTGCGGGGCCGCAGCACGAGCTCGTACTCACCGGGCTCGAGCCGCACGCTGCCGGCGACGAGCCCGTCGTCGGTGTGGTGCCAATCCCCGGCGCGCACCGCGGCGGTGACCCGTTGGGTGTCGGGGCCCAACCGGGGTCCGAGGGCGGCATGGACGAGGGTGAGGATCTGTTCGGCCACGTCGCCCACCTCGTCGGTGAGCACGACCTCTTTGACGTTCACCTCGTCCTCGATGAGCTCGACGAAGGGCCGGAGCCGCTCGGGACGCGCCATGGCCACGGTGAGCCGGCGCAACGGGAGGCGAGCGCGCCGACCGCTCGCCTTGCGGATGGCGTGCCCGGCTGAGCACACGTCGCGCACGATGTCCATCACGTCGACGAGCGCAGGGTCATGGGGCAGCTCGCCCGGCGCGGGCCAGTCCGAGAGGTGGACGCTGCGTTGCCCGGTCAGGCCCCGGTAGACCGACTCGGTCAACATCGGCAGCAACGGCGCCGCCACCTTGCACAGCGTGACGAGCACCGTCGACAACGTGTCGTAGGCGTCGGCCTTGTCCGCTTCGACCTCGGCCGAGCCGTCGCGGGCCCGCCAGAATCGGTTGCGGCTGCGCCGGATGTACCAGTTGTTCAACGCATCGAGGAACCGGGTGATGGACGCGCAGGCGGCGAAGAGGTCGTAGACGTCCATCGAGGCGGTCACGTCGTCGACCAGAGAGGCCGTCTTGGCCAGGATGTAGCGGTCGAGCACGCCGGTGGCGTCGGTCCGGGACCGACCCGCGATGCCGTCCACGTTGGCGTAGAGCGACAGGAAGTACCACGCGTTCCAGATCGGGTTCAGCACCTGGCGCCGCACCTCTTCGATGCCCCGGGCGTGGACCACGAGGTCCTGGCCCCGCAGGATCGGCGACGAGAGCAAGAACCAGCGCATGGCGTCGGCACCCCAGGTGTCGAAGACCATGTCGGGCTCGGGGTAGTTGCCCAGGCGCTTGGACATCTTGCGGCCGTCGTCGCCCTGGACGATCCCGTGGACCACGCAGTGTCGGAACGGGGGTCGGTCGAACAGCGCCGTGGACAGGACGTGCAAGGTGTAGAACCAGCCGCGCGTCTGGCCCACGTACTCCACGATGAAGTCGGCCGGGAAATGTGACTCGAACCACTCGCTGCGCTCGAAGGGGTAGTGCACCTGGGCGAAGGGCATCGAGCCGGACTCGAACCAACAGTCGAGGACGTCGGTCACCCGGCGCATGGTCGAGGCGCCCGTGGGATCGTCGGGATTCGGTCGGACGAGCGCGTCGATGGCGGGGCGGTGCAGATCGTCGGGGCGCACGCCGAAATCGCGCTCGAGCTCGTCGAGGCTGCCGTAGACGTCGACGCGGGGATAGCTGGGGTCGTCGCTCTGCCACACCGGGATGGGTGCGCCCCAGAAGCGGTTCCGGCTGATGGCCCAGTCGCGAGCTCCTTCCAGCCACTTCCCGAAGGCGCCGTCGCGGATGTGGGTCGGGATCCAGTCGATCTCCTGGTTGAGCTCGAGCATGCGGTCCTTCACGGCCGTGACCTTCACGAACCACGAGCCCACCGCCTTGTAGATGAGCGGCGTGTCGGTGCGCCAGCAATGCGGATAGCTGTGGGTGTAGGACTTCGCCTCCACCAGGGCGCCGGCCGCCTTGAGATCGGCGGTGATGGCGCGCGTTGGCGTCGAACACGTGCTGGCCGGCATAGGGCGGGACCTCGGCGGTGAACCGGGCCCGGTCGTCGACCGGGCACACGACGCGCGATACCGGCCGCGGTGGCAGACGTCGAAGTCCTCCTCGCCGAATCCCGGGGCGATGTGGACCACGCCGGTGCCCTCGTCGGTGGCCACGAAGTCGCCCGCCAGAACCCGGAACGCGCCGGCGTGGTCGGCGAAGAACGGGAAGAGGGGCCGGTAGGTGCGCCCGACCAGTGCGGACCCCGGGAACCGGGCCAACGGCTCGGCGTCGCCGAGCAGTTCGGGGTAGGCCCCGGCGCGCGCCGCCGCGATCACCGTCGGTTCGCCCAGGAGCTCGTACACGGCGTACTCGACGTCGGGCCCCACCGCGAGGGCGAGGTTGGACGGCAAGGTCCACGGCGTGGTCGTCCACGCGATGACGCGCAACGGTCCCGAGATCGCAGCGGGCGATCGCCCGTCGGCGTCGGCGTCGAGGGAGAAGAGCACCGTGACGGCCGGGTCCTGGCGGGGTCGGTACGCATCGTCGGCCCGGGTCTCGAAATTCGACAGCGAGGTCTCGCACTCCCAGCACCAGGGGAGGACCTTCTCGCCCTCGTAGACGAGGCCCTTGTCCCACAGCTCCTTGAACGCCCACATCACGCTCTCCATGTAGGAGAGGTCCATGGTCTTGTAGTCGTCGGTGAAGTCGACCCAGCGGGCCTGACGGGTGACGTAGTGCTTCCAGGAGTCGGTGGTGCGCTGGACGAGGGTCCGGCAGTAGTCGTTGAACCGGTCGATCCCGTAGTCGATGATGGCGGCCCGGCCCGAGAATTCGAGCTCCTTCTCGGCCTCCATCTCGGCCGGCAGGCCGTGGCAGTCCCAGCCGAAACGGCGCTCGACCCGGCGCCCCCGCATGGTCTGGTAGCGGGGGACGGCGTCCTTCACGAAGCCGGTGAGGAGATGGCCGTAGTGGGGGAGCCCGTTGGCGAAGGGGGGGCCGTCGTAGAAGACGAATTCGTTTGCCCCCCCGGCCCGGGCTTCGACCGACGCGGCGAAGGTGGCGTCCTGGGCCCAGTACTCGAGGATCTGCTCCTCGAGGCGGGGGTAGTCCGCTTGTGGTTCCACGGGGGGGTACGGCGCCGGGCCTCGCGGAGCTTCTGGCATCCCCACAGCGTATTGGAGCGGGTCGCGCCCCCCGGCGGTGCCGACGGTGCGGAATACCCCGGCTCCGGGTGGTGTTGCCGCCCGCACGTGGCGACGCTAGGGTCGCCCACCTTCGTCGAGCAGACGAAAGCCAGGGGAGATGACCGACATCGCGATCACCGCTCGGCGGCCAGAGGCACTGCGCTGATGGCCGCGGTCAAGAAGTCGCCAGCGCCGAAGAAGAAGTCGACCTCCGCCAAGAAGGTCGCCCCGGTGAAGAAGAAGGTCGTGGCCGCCAAGAAGAAGGCTGCCCCGCCCCGCAAGCCCGCGCCGGCCAAGAAGAAGGCCGTGGTGGCCAAGAAGAAGGCCGTGGTGTCCAAGAAGAAGGTCGCGCCGGCCAAGAAGTCTGCGCCGGCCAAGAAGAAGGTCGCCCCGGCCAAGAAGGTCGCGCCGCCCAAGAAGGCTGCTCCGGTCAAGAAGGCGGGGGTGGTCGCATCGGTCGCCGCCTCCTCGTCGGCCCCGGCCAAGTCCGTTCCGGCCCCGAAGGCGGCGCCCAAGCCCCCGCCCAAGCCCACCCGAGGCCCGTTCGCGTCGGAGCCCAAGTTCCTCGAGGAACAGCGGAAGTTCCTCCTCGAGGAGCGTGAGGTCTACAAGAACCAGGCCGCCGACCTCCGGGCCGAGGCGGAGTCGCTCGCCCTCGAGCGAGAGCCGGGCGACGTGCAGTTCGACGAGGAGTCGGGCGAGGGCGGGACCGTGGCGGTGGATCGCGAGCGCGACCTCACGTTGTCGGCCCAGGCCATGGCCACCATCGACGAGATCGACATGGCCCTGGCCGCCATCGAGACCAAGATGTACGGCGCGTGCGAGAGCTGCGGGCAGCCGATCCCCAAAGCAAGGCTGAGGGCACTGCCCTACGCCCGGCTGTGCGTGTCATGCAAGAGCGGGGGGCTGCACCGCCGCTGAGCAACGGGGAGCGGCCGCGGCGCGGCGCCCTTCGCCGCGTGCTCATCGCCGCCGCCGTTGCCGTCGTGGTGGTGGCCGTCGACCAGGCCACCAAGTCGTGGGCGGTGCACCGCCTGTCGCGCGGTCCGATCCACGTGGTGTGGAAACTCGACCTGCAGCTGACGTACAACTCCGGCGCCGCCTTCAGTTTCGCCCAGGGCTGGGCTCCGGTCCTCGGTGCGGTCGCCGTCATCGCCGTGCTGGTGTTGCTGGGAGCGGTGCGACGAGTCCAGTCCACCGCCATGGCCGTGGCACTAGGCCTGGTGGCGGGGGGTGCGCTCGGGAACCTGGCGGACCGGGTGCTGCGCTCCAACCACGGCTCGGTGATCGACTTCATCGCGCTGCATTTCTGGCCGACGTTCAACGTGGCCGACTCGTGCATCGTCATAGGGGGCATCGCGGCCGCGGTGCTGTTGTGGCGTACCGAACAGGCCCGGTGACGACGCCTCCCCGGTCACCCGAGCCGTCGGGCCCCGCTGGAGCGTCGCCGACGGTCGACCTCGTCGTGCCGGGCGCGTTGGGTGGTGCGCGGGTGGACCGGGTGGTGTCGCTGCTGAGCGGGTTGCCGCGCCGTGTCGTGGCGGACCTGGTCGAGGCGGGGAGTGTGCGCCTCGACGGTCGGACCGTCGCGTCGCGCAGCACCACGGTCCACACCGGACAACGGCTCGAGGTCGACGCCCACCCCGAGGAGCCCGATGTCCCGGTGCCCGATCCCTCGGTGGCCTTCTCTGTGGTGCACGAAGACGCCGAGCTGATCGTCGTGAACAAGCCGGCCGGGCTGGTCGTGCACCACGGGGCGGGCCACCGTGGTGGGACGTTGGTGGACGGCCTCCTGGCGCGCTACCCCGACCTCGGTGCGTTGGCCGACGCCGGCGGGGGCGACTCCGACCGGCCCGGGATCGTCCACCGGCTGGACAAGGGCACCTCGGGGCTCCTGGTCGTGGCACGCACGCCGAGCGCCTATCGGTCGCTGACGCAGCAATTCCGGGCCCACAGCGCGGGCCGGGAGTACCTCGTGCTCGCGGCCGGGACCGTTGAGGCCGACGAGGGGACCGTCGACGCGCCCATCGGGCGTTCCACCCGGCAACGCACCCGCATGGCCGTCACCGCCCGGGGGCGACAGGCCCGCACCGAATACCGCGTCGTGACCCGGTACCTCGAACCCGTGCCCACCACCTTGCTCGAGGCCCGCCTGGACACGGGCCGTACCCACCAGGTCCGGGTCCACCTCGCGGCCATCGGTCACCCCGTGATCGGGGACGAGCGCTACGGGCGATCGCTCGCCCGGCCGCGCCCGATCGTCGCCGAGATGGCGTCGGGCCGCCTGTTCCTCCATGCCCTACGGCTCTCGCTCGACCACCCCGCCGGCGGCAGGGCGACGTGGGACGCGCCGGTCCCCGACGACTTGGCCGAGGTGCTCGCCCGCCTCACGCCCTGAGCCGGGGTGGTCAGGCGGCCTGGTGGGCCGCTTCGACCTCGGCCAGGGTGGCGAGCTGTTGGAGCGCGCGCGCCTCGGCTTGGCGGGCCCGGCGCACGCCGATGCCCAGCCGTGACGCGGTGGCCTGCAGCGACGTCGGCGTGCCGTCGTCGAGCCCGTAGCGGATGCGCAGGACGTCGCGCTCGAGCTCGCCCAGTGTGTCGACCGCGGCGCGCACGCGACCGAGGACGATCTGCCGTTCGACGTCGTCCTCGAAGGTCTGCTCGTCGGCGCCGACGAGGTCCCCGAGCGCGGTACCGCTGTCGGTGCCCGCCGGCTGGTCGAGGCTGGCGACGACTCGTGCCACGCTCTGCACCGTCTCGAGTGTGCGACTGTCGACGCCGCTGGCTTCGGCGACCTCTTCGGGGGTCGGATCGCGCTGCAGGTCCGCGGCGAGCTCCCACGTGACGCGATCGGCGCGTTGCGCTTGCTCGGCGACCTCCATGGGGACGCGAATGGTGTTGCCGTGTTGCTGGACGGCGCGCTGCAGGGCTTGGCGGATCCACCACGTGGCGTAGGTCGAGAACCGGAAGCCGCGCTGCCAGTCGAACTTGTCGACGGCCCGCATCAAGCCGAACGTGCCCTCTTGGACGAGGTCGCCGAAGTCCACGCCCCGGTCCTGGTACCGCCGCGCCCAGTGGACCACGAGGCGCAAGTTGGCCGCGATCATCTCGCGCCGCGCCTCGTCGTCACCGGCCGCTACGCGCTTGGCCAGTTCGACCTGCTCCTCGTGATCCGGCAGGGGGTACCGGTCGAGATCATCGAGAAAGAGCCGGATGCCGTCATGGGTGCCTGTCGAGTTCGCCATCGTTCCTCTTCGTCGTGGTACTGCCGTATCGAATAACACCGCTGTGACGCTCGACATTCCACGGTGCGGACAACGCGGGGCTCGGGCCGCACCCCGGCGCGGCGGGCCGGGTTGCACCCTCCCCGGTCGCCGTGGTCCGCTGGGGCGATGGCACCCGGTGATGCGTCGGCCGAGGTGGCCGGGCCGGGGGGCGGGGCCAGGCTGGTGGTCGTGCGCCATGGGGCCACGGAATGGAGCCGGTCCGGTCGGCACACCGGCCGTACCGACCTGGGGCTGCTCCCCGACGGTCGACTCGAGGCCCAGGAGCTGGGCCGACGCTTGGCCGGGTACTCCTTCACCCTCGTCCTCACGAGCCCCCTGCGTCGGGCCCGCGAGACCTGCGAGATCGCGGGCTTCGGGGCTGCGGCCCAGGTGTGCGACGACCTGCGCGAATGGGACTACGGGGCCTACGAGGGAAAGACGACCGACGAGATCCGCGCCCAACGACCGGGGTGGTCGCTGTGGCGCGACGGCGTGCCCGGGGGGGAGGCGGCCGACGAGGTGGGGGCCAGGGCGGACCGGGTGATCGCGTTGGTCCGGGAACGGGCCGGTCACGTCTTGGCGTTCGCGCACGGCCACGTCCTCCGTGTGCTGGCGGCCCGGTGGGTGGCGCTCGGTCCCGCGGACGGGGCGGTGTTCACCCTGGCACCGGCCACCATCAGTGTCCTGGGCTGGGAGCGTGACAGGGCGGTCGTGCACCGGTGGAACAACGTCGCGGGTGACGTCCTGGCCTGAGGCGACCCAGGCAGGCGGACCTCAGTGCAGCGGACGCGCCGGAGCCGGGTTGCCGCGTGCTCGCGACACCATGTCGTGGAGCGTGAAGGAGTCCAGGTGGCCTCGCATGTGCTCGCCGACATCGGACCAGACGGTGAGCAAGATGCACTGGCCCTCGTGCTCACAGGCCCCGTTCTCGTGGGGCCGCCCGAAGTCCCCGGCCACGATGGGCCCGTCGACGGCACTGACGATCTGCCCCAGGGTGATGTCCTCGGGGGGTCGGGCGAGCACGTACCCCCCGCCCACGCCGCGCTTGGACCGGACGAGTCCCGCCCCCTTGAGCGCGAGCAGGATCTGTTCGAGGTAGGGCTGGGGGAGCCCCGTGCGCTCGGCGATGTCGCGCACCGAGGTCGGGCTCGTTGAATCGTCGTGCAGAGCCAACGAAAGCAGGGCGCGGCTGGCGTAGTCGCCGCGGGTCGAGACCTTCACGCTCCGATGCTACCTGCGAGGCCGTCCCGGCCCGGCTGACCATCGGGCCGGGACGCGGGGTCGCGACAGGTGAGGGAGGCGGTGTCGGCGTGGGTACAGTGCCGCTGATGAGCGATGCTCCGGCCACCGGTGACGAGACCGGCACCGGCCGGGTCGACCCCTCGCCCGAGCTGCCCGACTACGCGGGGGCCTGCCTGAGCGGGGTCACGCCAGCGCTCTTCTCTGCACTGGAAGGCGGACCGGGCGCGCCCGAGGCGCCCGGCGTGGGTGCCGGCCCCGGTCCACGGTGCGCGCCAGGTGGTCCTCCTGGTCCTCGACGGTCTCGGGTGGCATCAGCTCCAGGCCTTCGCCGCCTCGGCGCCCACCCTCGCCTCGGCCACCGGGGGACCGATCACGTCGGTCGTCCCCACCACGACAGCAACCGCCCTCACTTCGCTCACCACGGGCGTGGCGCCCTCGGTCCACGGCGTCGTCGGGTACCGGCTCCGGGTCCGGGTGCCGGGTCTGACCCCGGAGGGGCCCGGAGAGGTCATGAACGTCCTGCGCTGGCGGACCGGGCGCGGCGACATGCGGCGCCAGCTCCCGGCGACGGACTTCCAACGGGTCGCGCCCTTCGGCGGTCGCAGCGTGCCGGCCGTCACGCGCTCGGAGTTCGCCTCGACGGGCTTCACCGCCGCGCACCTCACCGGCGCGCGCCTCGTGGGATGGTCGGTCCCCTCCGCCTTGGTGGTGGGCGTGCGTCGTCTGCTGGCCGCGGGCGAGACGTTCGTCTACGCGTACTACGACGGGCTCGACAAGATCGCCCACGAGCACGGGCTGGGCGAGCACTACGTCCAGGAGCTCGGCGCCGTCGACCGGCTGGTGGGAGACCTACTGACGACGCTCCCCGCGGGCGCCGTCCTGGCGGTGACCTCTGACCACGGACAGGTCGAAGTCGGCGGCGCCACGCGTCTGCCCGCACCCGAGCTGTTCGACATGGTCGAGCTCTTCTCGGGGGAGGGTCGCTTCCGGTGGCTGCATGTGCGCCCGGGGGCGCTCGACGACGCGGTGGCGGTGGCCACCGAGGCGCACGGGGCCGAAGCCTGGGTCCGGACCCGCCGCCAGATGGTCGAGGACGGTTGGTTCGGAGGGCCTTTGAGCGAACAGGTCGCCGGGCGACTCGGGGACGTGGCGCTCGTGGCCCACGAGCCCGTGGCCTTCCTGGACCCCGCCGACACGGGCGAGACGCGGCTGATGGGCCGCCACGGCTCGCTCACCGCGGCGGAGATGGCCGTGCCCTTCGTGGCGTTTTCGGCCCCGTGAGCCGGTACGACGCGTCGACCTCTTGGCCTGCGACCACCCGTTTGGAAGGATCAGACCATGGATGACGAAGGCGAGAATCCTGAGGCCGTCGACGCGGCGGAGGCGGTGCTGCTGGACCCGGGCGAGCGTCCGACGGGTCTGTTGACGCCCGGGGGGCCCGCAGGGGCCGAGGGCGCAGCGGCCGAGACCGTCGAGGGCCGCGACGTGACCGAATCGGTCGAGCAGCCGGCCAAGGTGATGCGGATCGGGTCGATGGTCAAGCAACTGCTCGACGAGGTCCGTGCCGCCGGGTTGGACGAGGCGAGCCGGACCAGGTTGCGCGAGATCTACGACCTGTCCGTCCAGGAGTTGGCCGGCGCCCTCAGTCCCGACCTCGCAGCCGAGCTCGATCGCATGACGCTGCCCTTCGACGACTCGGTCCCGTCCGAGGCCGAGCTGCGCATCGCCCAGGCACAGCTGGTGGGATGGCTCGAAGGGCTCTTCCACGGCATCCAGGCGACGCTGCTCGCGCAACAGATGGCGGCCCGGGCGCAGCTCGAGGAGATGCGGCAGCGGGGCCTCCCGCCGGGAATGGGAGGCCAAGACAGCCTCCCGGCCCGGCCGGGCACCTACCTGTGAGGGCTGCTATCGTCGAATGACAACGGTGTGATTTCTCCACAGGGCTGTGGAGCGCCTTGTGGATCAGCCGGAGTGGTGCGGACCAGGGCGCCCACGCAGGGTTTTCGAGGCCACCGAGGAGGACGGGGCCGATGGCCGCCACGCGATCGTTCACGCATCTGCACACCCACACCGAGTACTCGATGCTCGACGGCGCGTCCCGGCTCGACGATCTCGTCGCCGCGGCCGTGGCCGACGGCCAGCCGGCGCTCGGGATCACCGACCACGGCAACATGTACGGGGTCCTCGACTTCTACGCGGCGTGCCGCGCCGCGGGCATCACCCCGGTCATCGGCACCGAGGCGTACATGGCGGGGGAGTCCCGTCACGAACGTCCGGTGCGTCGGGGCAAGGTCGACGACACGGGCGGTGACGTCGAAGGGGGGAGAAGCTCTACTACCACCTGACGCTGCTGGCCGAGACCACCCAGGGGTACCGGAACCTGATCAAGCTGTCGTCGGCCGCGTACCTCGAGGGGTACTACTACAAGCCCCGCGTCGACTGGGAGCTGCTCGAACGCCACCACGAGGGCATCATCGCCACCACCGGGTGCCTCGGCGGGGTCGTGCTCCAGGCACTGTTGGCCGACGACGAGGAGCGCGCCCTCAAGTTGGCGGGCCGTCTCCAGGACGTGTTCGGCCGCGACAACCTGTTCGTGGAGCTCCAGGACCACGGCTTGCCCCAACAGACGCGCACCAATCCCGCCCTGGTCCGCATCGCGGCCCAGCTCGGCGCTCCCGTGCTCGCCACCAACGACAGCCACTACACGCACCGTCACGACTCGGTCGCCCACGACGCACTGCTGTGCGTGCAGACGGGGGCGCTCATCGACGATCCCAAGCGTTTCAAGTTCGAAGGCGAAGAGCACTACCTGAAGTCGGCGCAGGAGATGCGCAGTCTGTTCGCCGAGATCCCCGAAGCGTGTGACAACACCCTGCTCATCGCGGAGAGGGCCGAGGTCGAGATCGAGTTCGGCGTGAACGCGCTCCCGGAGTTCCCGGTGCCGGTGGAATTCACCGGCGCCACCTACGAACAGCGGGCCGACGCCTATCTGCGTGACCTGACCCTGACACGCGCCGCAAGCCGGTACGGCTCGCCCTTGCCTTCCGCGGTGCACCAACGCATCGACTACGAGCTCGGCGTGATCGCCAGCATGGGGTTCTCCGCCTACTTCCTCGTCGTGTGGGACCTGATCCGTCACGCCCGCGAGAGCGGGATCCGGGTGGGGCCCGGACGCGGCTCCGCCGCGGGGTGCTGCGTCGCCTACTGCCTCGGGATCGTCGACCTCGACCCGATCCGCTACGACCTGCTCTTCGAGCGGTTCCTGAACCCGGGGCGCAAGCAGATGCCCGACATCGACATGGACTTCGACGAGCGGTACCGGGGCGAGATGATCCGCTACGCAACCGAGCGCTACGGAGCGGACCGGGTGGCGCAGATCGTGACCTTCTCGACCATCAAGGCGCGGGCCGCGGTGCGCGACGCCGCCCGGGTGCTCGGGTACCCCTATCTCGTCGGCGACAAGATCGCCAAAGCGATGCCGCCGCTCATCATGGGTCGCGACACCCCACTGCGGGCATGCCTCGATCGCATCGAGGGGTTCGACGACGGGTATGCCACGGCCCAGGGCCTACGCGAGATGTACGCCACCGACGAGGAGGCCCGTCGCGTCATCGACGTGGCCAAGGGCCTCGAGGGACTGCGGCGCCAGGACGGCATCCACGCCGCCGCGGTGGTCATCACGAAAGAACCGCTCACCGAGTACCTGCCGGTGCAGCGCAAGCCCGAAAGCGGACAGAACCCCGCCGAGGCGCCCATCGTCACCCAGTACGAGATGCACGGGGTGGAAGAGCTCGGGCTGCTCAAGATGGACTTCCTCGGACTGCGCAACCTCTCGGTCATCGAGCGCGCCCTCGACCTCGTGGCCAAGACCGAGGGTGAGCGCCCCGACATCGACGGCATCCCGCTCGACGACCCCGCCACGTTCGCCATGCTCCAGCGGGGCGACTCCATCGGCGTGTTCCAGCTCGAGGGCGGCCCCATGCGCTCGCTCATGCGCTCGCTCGTCCCGACCGGGTTCGACGACGTGGCCGCGTTGGTGGCGCTGTACCGGCCCGGGCCCATGGCCGCCAACATGCACCGCGACTACGCGGACCGCAAGAACGCCCGGCAGGCCGTCAGCTACCTCCACCCCGACCTGGAGCCGATCCTGAGCGACACCTACGGGCTCATGATCTACCAGGAGTCGGTCATGCGGGTGGCCCAGCGCTTCGCCGGCTACACGCTCGAGGAGGCCGACAACCTCCGCAAGGCGTGTGGCAAGAAGATCCGCGCCATGATCCAGGCCGAGCGCGAGAAGTTCGTGGCCGGATGCGTGACCCAGGGGTACGAGCAGCTCCTCGGCACCAAGTTGTTCGACATCATCGAGCCCTTCGCCGACTACGCCTTCAACAAGTCGCATTCCTACGGCTACGGGCTCGTGGCGTACCAGACCGCATGGCTCAAGGCCCACTACCCGGTCGAGTACTTCGCCGCCTTGTTGACGTCGGTCAAGGACGACAAGGACAAGACCGCCATCTATCTGGGCGAGTGCCGGACGCTCGGCATCGAGGTGCTCGTCCCTGACGTCAACCGCTCGGCGGGCGAGTTCACCCCCCTCGTGGGCGACGACGGCTCCCACCGCATCGTCTTCGGCCTCGCCGCGGTGCGCAACGTGGGCGAGAGCCTCGTCGACAGGATCGTGGCCGAGCGCGAGGCCAACGGCCCGTTCACCGACGTCTACGACTTCTGCACGCGCGTCGACCCGGTGGTCCTGAACAAACGGACCATGGAGTCGCTCATCAAGTCGGGGGCCTTCGACTCGCTCCTCCATCCTCGTCAGGGCCTGTGCCTGGTGTTCGAGGAGATCGTCGACCGGACCCTCGAACGACGACGGGAGGAACAGGCGGGGATCTCGACGTTGTTCTCCACACTGGAGGGCTTCGGCGAAGCCGACGGGGGAGCCGCGCCCGTGGGGTACGGCGACCCGCGCGTGCCGGTGCCCGACACAGAGTTCGCCAAGACCCAGCGCCTGGCCTTCGAGAAGGAGATGCTCGGCCTGTACGTCAGCGACCACCCGTTGCGGGGGTTCGAGGCGGCTGTCGCCCGGCTCACGGACTGCTCGATCGCGGACCTGAAGGACCTCGACGACGGCCCCGCCGACGGCTCGGGGCGCGACGGCCAGGTCCGGACCGTGGGGGGTGTGGTCACCGGGCTCGTCCGGCGCTACACCAAGCGGGGGGAGCTCATGGCCACCTTCGTCTTGGAGGACCTGCGGGCCTCCATCGAGGTCTTCGTCTTCCCCAAGGTGATGGCGGAGATCGGGGCGCTGCTCACCGATGACGCGGTGTTCGTGGTGCGCGGCCGACTCGACACCAGGGACGACCAGGTGAAGCTGGTGTGCATGGAGGCGCACCGCCCCCAGCTGGCCGCCGACGGAGTGGGCGAGCTCCGGGTCGAGCTCCCGCTCGGGGTCCTCACCGACCCGGTCGTCGACCGGCTCAAGCAGCTGCTGTCCGAGCACCCCGGCGACGAGCCCGTCTTCCTCCACGTGGGCCAATCGGTCCTCCGGCTGCCCGCCGAATTCAACGTCGACAGCCGCCGGGGGCTCCTCGGTGAGCTTCGGATGCTCCTCGGTCCGGCCGTCATCGTGGCCTGATCGGCGGCCCGACATGGGTCGCCACCTGCGCTCGGGGCCATCACCGGGACGCCGAGTGGGCCAGGGGTCGCCGCGTCCCGTATCCTGGTGGGTACCCCCGAGCCGATGACGACCTTGGCCGATGCCATCGCCCGAGTAGCTCGACGGGATGTCGGAGCAGCTGGACGAGCACGGAGCAGGCCATGCCGTTTAGGGGTCGATACGAAGGACTGCACAGCACTGAGCGATGCCGAGCTGGCCGAGATGGCCGACCTGTGCGTCGACCGGGCGCCGGGATTCGACATCGGCTTCCTCTCCAAGCAATGCGAGGAGTGGGTCCTGGTGAGCCTGGTGCGCGAGGGGAACAAGCTGCGGGGCTATTCCTTCTCCACCCTCGAACGCATCGGGGGCACGCCGTCGCTGCTCGTGGGCGTGGCCACCGTGGACAGGACGGTCAAGGCCGAGCAGGCCATGCGCCTCCTGCTGGGGGACCAGTACCGCCGGGCCCTGCTCGCCTTCCCCGATGAAGACGTCCTCGTGGGCACCCGGCTGGCCTCGTGCGAGGCGTACCACTCCTTCACCGGGCTGGCCGACGTGGTGCCCCGACCGGGCCACAAGGCCACGGGTGAAGAGCGGGCATGGGGTCGGCGCCTGGCCAAGCGCTTCGGCGCCGAGGGTCGGATCGACGACCGGACCTTCATCCTCGCCGGCGACGGCTCGACCGCGGGTGCGCTCGACCTGGGCGGCCCCAAGGTGAAGGTCCCCGCCGACGAGGTCGCCGCGCTCTTCTCGGGGTTGAACCTCAAGCGTGACGACCGGCTGGTCGCCTTCGGGTGGGCCATGGCCGAGGACCTCGCCTCGGGCCGTCTCGCGACGGGGAAGACCGCCCGCAGCTGACACGCCGTCCCGAGGCGTTGCCTCAGGGACGAGGGAGCAACGCCGTCACGGTCTTGTAGCAGTGGCCGTCGCGGGGCCGGCTCAGCACCACCACCAGGAAGTGGGGCCGGAAGCCGAGCGCGTTGTCGAGGTCCTTGCCCGACAACCGGTCGCGGCGCGTCGTGTGCAGAGCGGCGATGGCCCGCCGGTCTTCCACCGGGAGCCAGTTGTCGCTGCGGGGCCAGCCGAATCGAGCCCACACGGTGTCGTCCTCGCGGCGGCGGAAGATGACCGGCCCGCGGCTCGGCACGACCACCGCCACGGACGGGCGCATGCCGCGGAACTCCCAATACGGTGCCGACGACCCGGGAAAGCCGAGCAGGTTCTGCGGAGGCGGGATGGTGACGTCGCGCAGGACCCGGCGCGCGCGGCGGCCCCGGACCGCGCCCAGCACGGTGGGGATGCCGGTGACGGTGACGGCCTCGGGCTGGGCCAGGTCGTCTCGCTCGGGGTCGTCGGCCCACACGACGTCGACGATCTCGAGCGGCAGGAGGTCGGGCTGGCGATCTTCGCTCCATTCGATGCGGAGCCGCACTACCGCGCCCGATCGGAGGTCGACGGTCGTGGTGTCCTCCGACGTGCAGGCGAGCACCATGCACCGGTGTGTGCCCGGCGCCTGGGCCGGGAGGTGACGGCGTCGGCGCCCCAGGCGTCGTTGCCGCCCGGTGGGGCCGTCGTCCTCGCTGCGGCCCGAGGCGCCGAGCTCGGCGTGGGTCGTCATGGGCGCGCCGCCTCCATCCTCGTCGGCCTCTGGGCGGTCTCGTCCTCGAGCCGTCGGACGAGCTCGAGCGCGGTGGACGCCGGTGCCCGGCACACCGAGCGCCGGCACACGTAGGCGAGCCCGTCGTCGCCGTCCGGTCCACAGCGGCGACGGCGCTCGGCTCGCCCCAGGCCACGACGACCGACGGCTCGAACCTGCGATCTGACCGTGGCGAGGAGGTCGGCCCGGTCCCCGGTGACCACCACCTCGGTGACGCCCCCGCCGGCCAACTCGCACGCGGCCAGGCTGTTGGCGCTGGCCAGGGGATGGCGCGTCGCCACTGGCGCGAGCGCACGCGCCAGTGACTCGCCCGCCCCGGTGAGCCCGTCGTCGGCCCGCAGGGCCCCGAGCCGGAGCAGCGCGGCGGCGGCGACGCCGCTCGCGGCGGGGATGGCGCCGTCGAGGATCTCCATAGGGCGCACCACGAGTGGCTCGGCGTCGTGTCCCGTCGTGTAGAGGAGCGCCCCGTCGCCGCCGAAGAGCTCGAGCATGGCGAGCGCGGTCGCACGGGCATGGTCGAGCCACACGGCACGCCCGGTGAGCTCGGCCAGCCGGGTGAAGAAGTCCACGAGCCAGGCGTAGTCGCCCGCGTAGGCCAGATGTCTGGCCCGACCGTCCTGCCACGAGCGCAGCCACCGGGCCGACCCCGCCGGACGCAGCTCGGCCAGCAGGAATTCCCCGACCCGCACCGCGGCCTCGGCCCAGTCCCGACGTCCCGTCGCCGCGGCCGCCTCGGCCAGGGCCGAACCGAACATGGCGTTCCACTCCGTGAGCACCTTGTCGTCGAGGCCGGGACGGACCCGCGCGCCGGCGCGCCTCGAACAGCCGCTGCCGTGCCGTCTCGACGTCGGGGGGTCGCGCCAGGGGAGCGCCGAGCGGACGTCGGAGGATGGTGCGGCCCTCGAAGTTGCCCTCCTCGGTGACGCCGTACCAATCCGAGGCGACGGCGCTGAGCTCGGGACCCACGGCTGCGGCCACCTCGTCCGGTGTCCACACGTAGAACCGGCCCTCCTCCCCCTCGGAGTCGGCGTCCTCGCGCGCAGTACAGCCCGCCGCCGGGCGAGGCGAGCTCACGGAGCACGTAGGCGACGGTCTCCTCGACCACCTGCAACCACTGCGCCTCGTCCCGTGACCTGCCAGGCGTGCAGAAAGACCCGCACCAGTGCGGCCTGGTCGTAGAGCATCTTCTCGAAATGCGGCACCGTCCACGTGGCGTCGGTGGAGTACCGGGCGAAGCCGCCACCCACGTGGTCGTAGATCCCGCCTGCGGCCATCGCCCCCAGCGTCGTCGTGGCCATGGCCAGCGACGAGGGCTCGCCCGTCCGGCGGTGGTGACGCAGGCACAGCTCCACCAGTTGGGCCTGGGGGAACTTCGGGGCGGCTCCGAACCCGCCCCAGGCCGCGTCGAAACGAGCCTCCAGCTCCGCCGTTGCCGCGTCGGACAGCGCGATCGCTTCGAGGCCAGGGTCGAGCTGTCCCGTGTCGAGGGCACCGGCGGTGAGGTCGTCGGGCAGTCGGGTGCGCCGTTCGATGGCGTCGGCCAGCGCGTCGGCCTGCCGGTCGACCTCGCCGCGCCGGTTGTGCCACGCATCGTCGACGGCTTCGAGGACGCGGCGAAAGCTCGGCATGCCGTGACGGTCGCTCGGGGGGAAATAGGTGCCACCGAAGAAGGGACGACCGTCGGGTGCCAGGAACACCGTCATGGGCCACCCGCCGCTGCCGGTCATGGCCTGGACGGCCTCCATGTAGACGGCGTCCACGTCGGGTCGCTCTTCGCGGTCCACCTTGATCGACACGAAGCGCTCGTTGAGGAGCTCGGCCGTGGGCTGCTGTTCGAAGGACTCGTGCGCCATGACGTGACACCAGTGACAGGCGGAGTACCCCACCGACAGGAACACGGGCCGGTCCTCGGCACGCGCCCGTTCGAAGGCCTCGGCGCCCCACGGGTACCAGTCGACCGGGTTGTCGGCGTGCTGGCGGAGATAGGGGCTCGTCTCCGAGGCGAGGCGATTCATGGCCCGGAGCCTACGGCCCCGGCGCATGGCGGCGGCCCATCCGACGCGCCCGCCCAGGTCGTCGCGGCGCGCCGCAAGTGCGGCGGGCCGGATCGTCGGTGGCCGGGGTTCGTGGCGGGGTGGTCCTAGGGTGTGGCGCCATGGAACTCCGGCTCGACGGCAAGGTGGCGCTGGTGACCGGAGGGTCGCGGGGCATCGGTCGGGCCATCGCCACCCGGTTCGCCGAGGCGGGCGCCGCCGTCATGTTGTCGTCACGCAAGCCCGATGCGTTGGCCGAGGCGGCGGCGTCGATGGAGGGTCTGGCCGGAGACGTGGCGTGGCACGCCGCCAACGTCGGCGACCCCGATGCCGCCTCGAGTTGCGTGGCGGCCACGCTCGAGCGGTTCGGGTCCCTCGACGTGCTCGTCAACAATGCCGCCACCAATCCGTACTACGGCCCGCTCATGGAGATCGACCAGCCGCGCGCCGAGAAGACGGTCCAGGTCAACCTCGAGGCCGCGCTGGTGTGGACGCAGTGCGCATGGAAGGCGTCGATGGCGCGGGCCGGTGGCTCGGTCATCAACCTGTCGTCGATCGGTGGCTTGTCGGTCGAGCACGGGATCGGTTGGTACAACGTCACCAAGGCCGCGCTCGTGCACCTCACGCGCCAGCTGGCGGCCGAGCTCGGCCCCGGCGTGCGCGTCAACGCGTTGGCGCCGGGCCTGGTGCGCACCGATTTCGCCCGGGCCCTGTGGGAGCGGTCGGGTGACGCCGTGGCCGCGCGCCTGCCGCTGCAGCGGTTGGGGGAGCCCGACGACGTGGCCCGGGCGGCGTTGTTCCTGGCGTCGGAGGCCGCGTCGTGGATCACCGGGCACGTGCTCGTCGTCGACGGGGGGGCGCTGGCGATGCCGTCGGGAGGGGTGTGAGCGCCGTGGGAGGCTGGAACGGTGCCATCTGAGTCGGCCTCACCTTCGCTGTCCGCTGACCTCGAGTTCAGAGGGCTCATCCATCAGGTCACCGACCCGTCGGTGCTCCGACGCCTCGATGACGGAGGCCTCACCGCCTACATCGGCTTCGACCCCACGGCGGACAGCCTGCACGTCGGCAGCCTGCTCGTGGTGCTCATGTTGCGCCGTCTCCAAGAGGCCGGGCACCGGCCCATCGCCCTGGTCGGGGGGGGACCGGCGCCATCGGTGACCCCGGCGGCAAGACCGAGGAGCGGGCCCTGCTTACCCGCGACGAGCTTGCCCGGAATCTGGCCGGCATGCACGCGCAACTCGAGCGCCTCATCGACTTCACCGGTGACGGCGGGGCGTCGCGTGCGACGAACTTCGACACCCGCGCCACACTGCTCGACAACGGCGAGTGGTTGAACACCCTGACCGTCGTCGAGTTCCTCCGCGATGTGGGCAAGCACTTCAGCGTCAACCAGATGATGGGTCGCGAGGCCGTGAAGACCCGGCTCGAACGCCCCGACCAGGGGATCTCCTTCACCGAGTTCAGCTACATGTTGCTCCAGGCCTACGACTACCTCCATCTGTTCGACACCGAGGGTTGCCGCCTGCAGCTCGGGGCGAGCGACCAATGGGGGAACATCACCATGGGCATCGAGCTCATCCGCAAAGCGCGCCGGCAGGAGGTGTACGGGCTGACCACGCCGCTGGTGCTGAAAGCGGACGGGACGAAGTTCGGCAAGACCGAGACCGAGACGGTCTGGCTCGACGCCACCCGGACGAGTCCCTACCAGCTGTACCAGTTCTTCTACCGCAGCGAGGACAGCGTCGTGGGCACCTACCTGCGCTACTTCACGTTCCTCGACCACGACGCCATCCGCGCCCTCGACGTCGAGACGCACGCAGCACCCCGAGCGTCGCGCCGCGCAGCGCGCGCTGGCCCGTGAGGTGTGCACGCTCGTCCACGGCGCCGACGAAGCCCGGCGCGCCGAGTCTGCCGCACTGGCGCTCTACGCGGGCGAGCTCGCCACCCTCGACCAGCAGTCGCTGCTCGAGGTGTGCGCCGAGACGCCCACCTCGACCCGCCCGCGGGCCGCGCTCGACGGAACGGGGCTGGCGTTGGTCGACACACTGGTGGACTCGGGGCTGGCGAAGTCAAAGAGCCAGGCTCGCACGTTGGTCAACCAGGGTGCGGTGTCGGTCAACGACCGTCGGGAGAAGGACGTCGAGGCCCGGTTCGGTCGAGAGGACCTGCTCTTCGACCGCTACCTCGTCCTGCGCAAGGGCCGCGACTACCATCTCGTGTGCTTCGAATGAGGGGGCCGGGATGGTCGTGCCCGCCCCGGGCCGCGAGCGGCCCCGTCGCCGGACCGCGTCGGTCCGCATCGTCCGCGCTCCGTCGCGGCGAGACCGGACGACGGGACCCGGGATGCCGCGGAGCCCGATGAGATCGAGGAGCGGTTCGTGACAACACAGGATCCCGCCGTGGTCGGCCAGCACGCCACGTTCCCCCTCACCACCGCCTTCGAATTCCCCGAGTACGCGGTCGAGCGCACCCTGGGGTCGTGTTTCGGCCTGGTCGTCCGCTCCATGGGCGCTGTGCGTGGCATCGGCGCCTCGTTCAAGTCTCTGGTGGGGGGCGAGGTGGGCCAGTACACCAAGCTGCTCGAGGACAGTCGGCGCCATGCCATCGACCGCCTCATCGAGAACGGTCGCATCATGGGGGCCAACGCCATCGTCGGGATGCGGTTCGACTCCTCGGAGATCGGCCAGGGGCTGACCGAGATCGCCGCCTACGGCACGGCGGTCGTCATCGGACCGCGTCGGTAGCGATGTTCTTCGCACTGCTCGGGTTCGTGATCATCGTGGTGGTGCTCGTGGCGGCGGGTTTGAGCCTGTTCGTGGGGCGTCACGGGGAGGCGCCCCGACCCGAGACCGGATGGACGGCGACCGACGAGGTGTTCAAGGATCCCGTGACCGACCGGATCATGCGGGTCTGGGCCGACGAGTCGGGCCAACGCCACTACCTCCCCGAGCCGCACGGGGCCGGGGGTGCACCACGGTGACCGGGCCCATCGACCTCGGCTCGGCCCCCCCCGACACCGCACTGGACCCCGCGCCGCCCGCCGCGGCGGCGCGCCTGGCCGACGCGCTCGATCTGCCGACCCCGGCGCGCCGCGACGCGGTGGCCGATGTGGTGCGCGCCTTCCCCGAATGGTCCGAGGCGTGGGCGGCGCTGGGTGAGGTCGCTCGGGACGACGTCGAGGCCTACGCCTGTTTTCGAGTCGGCTACCACCGAGGTCTCGACGCCCTGCGCCGGGCCGGATGGCGGGGGAGCGGGTTCGTCCGTTGGGCCCACCCGAGCAACCGTGGGTTCCTCCGGTGCGTCGACGGGCTGCGGGGGGCGGCGGCCGCGATCGGCGAGACGGCCGAAGAAGAGCGGTGCGCGCTCTTTCTCCGCCAGCTCGACCCGGCGTGGCCCCCGGCAGAGCTTCTCGGTCCCGGCGACCGGTGATCGGGCGGGCGGCGGTCCTGTTCGGAGCCATGGTGGTGCTGGCTTCGTGCGGGAGCCCCTTCCCGGGTCGCACCCTCGGACAACAGGTCCATTCGTGGGCCACGACGACGGGTCTTACCGCCAGCTTGAGCACCCTGCGCGCCGACGCACAGCGCATCGCCGTGGTCGAGGCGCGCCACGACCCCGCCGGTGTCCGGACCGATTGCGACGTCCTCGTCAACGACGCACTGAGCGCCAACCAGAACCTGCCCAGCCCCGACGCCACCCTGACATCGGTCCTGTCCGCCGCCTACGCCTCCGCCGCAGTCGCCGGTCGCCACTGCCTGGACGGCGCCGGCGGTGACGCGGCATTGCTGGGGAGCGCACGAACCGAGCTCGCCGCGGCGCAGTCCGGGTACGTGAAAGCCGAAGCCCGGTTGGACGTGTTGGGAGCGACGGGCTCCGGCGCGTCGTCGTGAGCACACCGCACGACGTCGTCGGCCCGGTGCCTCGGGGCAAAGACCCGGTTGACTACGACCGGCAGCGCCGGCGGGTCCTGTGGTCGATGCCTTCGGGGCTCTACGTGGTGGGCACGTATGCCGAGGGCAGGCGCAACCTCATGACGATCAGCTGGGTGACCCAGGTCGCCACGACGCCGAAGTTGGTGGGCATCGGGGTCGAGTCCGGCGCGGTGACCCACGGGTTGCTCCGCGCCGGAGGCGTGTTCGCCCTCAGCCTGCTTCCCCGGTCCGAGCGCGCCGTCGTCCGCCGCTTCGCCAAGCCGGTGACCGAGCTGTCCTTCGACGACGACACCGGCACAGGGACGATGCAAGGGGAGCCCGTGCACGTCGCGACCACCGGGGCGCCCATTCTCGCCGGCGCGGTGTCGTGGTTGGACTGCGAAGTCCGTCACGTCCTCGCGCTCGGCAGCCACGACTGGTTCGTGGGCGAGGTCATCGACTGCGGGGAGACGCCCGCGGCCACCGAAGGCGACACCGGATCGTCGGCCCCGGACATCCTCGCCATGCACGACACCCGCATGAATTACGGCGGCTGACGGGTCAGGCTCCCGAGCCCTCCGAGGGCGGCGAGGCGGGACGGAGGTCGACGCGGAGGATGAGGATCCCGTCCTCGAGCGCGGCCTCGGCGTCGCCGAGCATGGCGTAGTCCATGTAGTCGAGTTGCGCCTGTTCCGCGAAGCGCTTTCGCTCCGGGCCCTCGATGGGCGGGAGGCCCCGGGAGCGCACCGCGGCGGCCCGGGCACGGAAGCGCTCGACCATGGCGGCCGGATCGAACTCCTCGGGCACGGCCCCGACTCTACCGGTGCCGTGCAGGGCGGCTCGGGGCGCCTCGAGGGGGGAGACCGCCCCGATCGGGGTCGGGCCGAGTGGCGGGTAGACTGCTCAGGAGTCCTCGCCGTGATCTACGCGCCAGCCCGACGGAGGAGTCGCTCGTGAAAAAGGGACGGCATCGCCGCTTCGAGGAGGCCCGCAGCCTGAAGCGCTCGGTCGCGACCGCCAACAAACGGTGCCCCGAGTGCGGTGCTGAGCCCGACGACGAGCACGCCTCGTGGTGTATGGCCGAGACCGAGTTCGAAGACATCTTGGGTCAGAGCTCCGACGCCTCCGAGGAGGACGACCAGGTCGCCGACTGACCGGCGCCGTTCATTTCGACCGAGTACGCCTCAGGGCGGGGTGCGGCAGCCGCACGGGTACCGGTGACGACCCCTCCTCGTGGTCCTTGCGAGCGCCGTTGCGCGTCGTGCCCACCATGACGGGCGAGGTGGCGGCTGCGCCGACCGGCGCGGGGCCCACGGCCGGCTCGCCCAGCGCCTGCGCGCGGGCCTCGAGGTACTGCACCAACCGCTTGTAGATCTTCTTGCCCACCATGGCCACGATCTCGGGCTCGAGCTCCTTGAAGACCGGGCGGGTCCCCACGAATGCCTCGGGCGACTCGGTGCACCACCAGTGGAACTCGAAGCCGCCCTCACCCCAGTCGCGACGGTCCCACTGCCGGATGACCGACGTCACGTGGCCGTCGTCGGCCACTTCGTCGTCGCGCCGCAGCGGCAGCTGCCAGCACACGTCGGGCTTGAGCTCGAGGTGCGGGACGCCCCGTTCGATGGCGGCGCGATGCAAGGCGCACCCCGCGCCACCGGGGAAGTCGGGTCGGTTGAGGAAGATGCAGGCGTCTTTGACCAGCCGGGTGGTGATCTCGCCGGACTTCGACTTGAGCACGACGTTGGGACGGGTCCCGCGTTTGGGCCGCGCCTTGCCGTGGAACTGCCACTGCTCGGGTGTGAGCGTCGCCGCGGCCGCTTCGACCCGGCGGGCGTCCTTGGCGCTGGTGAAGTGGGCCCCGTAGGAGCAACACCCCTGCACCAACTCGGGGGCCGGTCCGGTGAGCACGCCCTGGCAGCCCCGGCCGAAGATGCAGGTCCAGCGGCTCTCGAGGAAGGTGACGTCGAATTGCCAGGTCCGTTCCTCCTCGGGGTCGGGGAAGCTCACCCATTCGTGGGCTCCCTCGGGGGCGCCGTGCCAGGGCCCGTGGCGGTCCTTGGCCTTGGCGGAATTGCCCTGGGTGGTTGCTCGACCTGTGGCCATCATGCTCACTTTCCGCCCACGGCGACCGGTGCAGGGTCCCACTCGTGGATCCCCACGGCCGCCATCTGGGCACCGCTCGGCTCGGCACAGCAGAACCACGCCTCGGTCAGCCTCGGCCGCTCGTCCTCGGCGATCGGCGAACGAAGGCGTGGATCGGGCTCGGGAGCGTCCGTGCTGCGCTCGGCACTCTCCCCCAGTACAGAAACAGCGGCGGCGCGCACGGCGTCGTAGGCCCGCACGGGCGGACCACTCCTCGTCCGCGGCGCGCTGGGCGATCTCGGCGAACTGCTGTTGGAGGTCGTCGAGGGCCGGCTCGGACGCTTTCCACGACCATCCCAGGTGCTCGTCGTCGTAGTCCCCGAGTCGACCGTCGAGGCGCCCCGAGCCCATGAGCAGCGAACCGGGGGGGACGAGCAGGCGGATGGCGTACTGCACCGGGTCCACGTTGCCGACGAGGTCGCAGCGCGCCACGAGGTCCAAGAGTGCGAACACGTCCTCGGGCCGCGTCCACGGTGTGAAGGGAAGCAGCGAGGGACGCGGCTCGATTCCCGCCGCGGCGCAACACCGCCACGGCGTCGGCCTCCTGGTCGGCGGTGTGGCCCTTGTCGAGCTGCTCGAGGATGTGGTCGCTGGCCGACTCGAACGCCGACACCGCGAAGAGGCACCCGGCCGACCCCAAGCGCGGCCACAGCTCGACGTGGCGCAAGATGTGCTCGACCTTGACGGTGACGTCGAAGGTCAGCTCGGGAAACGCACCGTGGACGGCGTCGATCGCCCGCATCGCATGGTGGGGCCCGTTGAGGAAGTCGGGGTCACCGAAGGTGATGTGGCGGGCCCCCAGCGCCACGAGCTGCGCCACGTCGGCCACGACGACGTCCTCGCCCACGAGGCGGGTGCGTCCGTCGTAGACCACGGGCACCGGACAGTGCCGGCACCGGTGGGCGCACCCGTGGCTCGCCTCCACGTACCCGGCCAGCCGGCGCTCCCCCCCGAGGTCGAGGTGGGCGTAGCGCTCCAGGGGAGGCAGGAGCCGGCGCGCCGGGAGCCCGAAGCGTCCCCGACCGAGCTCGACCACGGTCGTGGACCGCACCGGGCGGATGGTCGGCCGGGGCCGGGCGACCCCGAGGCCAGGGCGTCGGCCCAGGCCACGAGTCGGGGCTCGTACTCGCCCGTGATGGCGAGATCGGCCACCGGGGCGGACCCTTCGGCCCCGTCGAGCCCGGCGTAGAGGCCGTAGACACACAGCGCCACGTCGGGCCGGCGCGCCCGGATCTCGCGGCACACCGGGCGAGCGAGGCGCATGGCGGTGTGCATGGGCACCGAGCACGCGACCGCGTCGGCCCACGACAGCAACTCGGCATCGAACGGGTCGACGGAGAGGTCGACGCAGCGCACGTCGTGGCCGGCCCGGACCAACGCGCCGGCCGGTGACGCCACGTGCAACGGTTGATGGCCGAGCTCGTAGGTCGAGACCATCGCGACGCGCACCGCCCCACGGTAGCGGGATATGAGCCGACGGTCGGACCTCGTCGGCCCGGCATTGTCAGTCGAGCGGCACTGTCAGTCGAGCGGCACTGTCAGTCGAGCGGCACTGTCGGAGGCCTGTCGGCGGCACTGTCAGCTGTCGACGCGAACCTCGAGACAGGCCCAGGCTCGACGCAGAGCCCGTTCGACGCGGGCGGGCGTGCTGTCGCGCGCGAAGACGAACCCGAGGTAGCGGTTGCCTTCGGGCACCGGTGCCACGGCGCGGCCCGAGGCGATGGTGATCTGGACCTCGGTCACCCCCGGGACCTGGCGCGCGTCGTCCTGACCGTCGACGCCCACGAGTGTGCCGGCGCGGGGGATCGGCACCATCAACACGCCCGACGCCCCTTCGGCGCCCGTGGCGCCCAGTGGCAGGCCCAGGGCGTGGGCGATCACGAGCTCCTCGAGTGATCGTCCCGTGGAGAACGTCAAGGTGCGCGAGCACAGGCCGCCGATCGTGCGCGCCGCCACTTCGATCACCGACGCACGGCCCTCGTGCACGCGCAGCTCGGCGTGCACCGGGCCGTCGACCAGCCCGAGTGCGGTGGTGGCGGCCGCGGTTGCAGACAGCACGGCGGCGGTGTCGGCGGGGGGGAGACGAGACGGCGTCACGTAGATCGTCTCCTCGAACGCCGGGCCGTCGAGCGGGTCGGGCTTGTCGAAGATGGCGAGGGGGCGGAGCTGTCCCGACACCAACAGTCCCTCCACCGCGACCTCCGGTCCCGGCGCGAAGCGCTCGACGAGCAGGGGCGCGGCGCGGTCGACGCCCGAAGCCGACGCGATGCGACGGACGCGGGCGGCGGTCTCGACGGCCTCCTCGAGTGTGTCGGCCCGCAGCACCCCCTGGCTGCCCGACAACGTCGTGGGTTTGATCACGCACGGGAGCCCGACCGCGGCCAGAGCCGCGGCCACCTCGTGGCGCCCGGCACCGGCGCCCAGGGAGGTGAAGACGGGCTGGGGCACCTCCGAGGCAGCCAGCCGCACGCGCATGGCGAGCTTGTCGCGCGTCGCGGTGACGGCGTCGGGGGGATTGTGGTGCAACCCCAGGCGGGCGGAGGCCTCCGCCGCCACCAGGGTGCCCACGTCGTCGACGGCGACGACGGCGTCGAGGGGGAGGAGGTCGTCGTGGGCGACGATGACGTCGGCCGCCCGGTCGGGGTCGTCGAGGGGAACCTCCAGCGTGCGCAGCCCCATGACCCCGGCCATGGTGTGGGCCTGCTCGGTGCCGACGACGACCTCGACGCCGAGGGACCGGGCGGCGTCGAGGAAGTCACGGGCCCGGTACGTGGCGGAGGGGAGGAGGAGTAGTAGCCGGGCCACCCACCTATGATGGACGCAGGAGGTTGCCACCGATGGGCGATGCCGCCGCGCCGGGCGAAACCGAGGTCTCTGCCGTGCTGACCGTCACACCGGCGGCCCGTGGCGTGGTGCTCGACGCCCGTGCCCAGGAAGCCGAGCCCGAGCGCCTGGCCCTGTGGGTCGAGGTGACCGGGGCGCGCGACGGGGCCTACACCTACGACATCTACTTCCAGGCCGCGGCGGACGTCGGGGCCGGCGACCGTGTCTCGGAGGACGAGGGCTTGGCCGTCGTCGTGCCCGAGTCGAGCCTGGCCCGGCTGGTGGGGGCCCGTCTCGACTGGTCCGAGGACGGTGACGGGGGGCTCGTCATCGTGAACCCCAACACGCCGCCGCGCCCCCAGAGCCCCATCATCGACCGTCCCGAGGTGGACCTCTCGGGCGAGTTGCCGCAGCGGATCCTGGCCGTCTTGGAATCGCAGGTGAACCCGTCCATCGCCATGCACGGTGGTCACGCCGACCTGGTGGCGGTGGAGGAGGGCGTGGTCTACGTGCGCCTCAGCGGCGGCTGCCAAGGATGCGGGCTCGCGTCGGTCACGCTGTCGCAGGGCATCGAGGTGGCGTTGCGCGACTCGGTGCCCGAGGTCGTATCGGTGGTCGACGTCACCGACCACGCCAGCGGGGCCAACCCCTTCTACGAGCCGGCCAAGAAGTAGCGCACCGCCCGCGGTGCGGTGCGTGGCGGTCGTGGTTTTCTGTGGCGCCCATCCGCGGAGGCTTTGCACTCGTCGGTTAGCTTGCCGACATGCACGCCCTCGTCACGGGGGTCAGCGCGGGGGCCGGACTCCTCCTCGGCGGTGAGCTCGAGATCGTCGTCGAGCGCCTGGGGGAACGTCGACCCTTCGACCGACCCTGGTGGCGCTGCCCGTCATGCGGCACGCCGTACCGGGGATGGGGGCTCGTCCCGGTCGCCAATGCACTGTTCCTTCGTCGCGGCTGCCGATCGTGTCGCGAGCGTGTCTCGCACCCGTGGCGACCGGCGGTGCTCGGTGTCGTCTCCGCCGTCGTGCTGGGTGCCTTCGCGGCGCGGATCGGTGCCGACGTCGTCCTCGCCGCCTACGTGGTGTTCGGTCTGTCCCTGGTGGCCATGAGCGCGGTGGACTTCGAGCGGCAGATCATTCCCAATCGTCTGATCTACTCCACCCTGGTCGTGATGGTGCCGCTGTTCGTGCTCGCCTCCGCCGTGGACGACCGGTGGGGATCCCTGGCACGGGCCGCCATCGGAGGGGCGGTCGCCTTCCTCGCCTTCCTCGCCGTCCACCTGGCGGTGCCCCGCGGGATGGGGTTCGGTGACGTGCGCCTCGCCGGTGTGGTGGGCTTCGCCACAGGATGGCTGGGGCTCGGTCACACCTTCGTGGGGTTCTTCACCGCCTTCATCCTCGGAGCGCTGGTGGGGATCGGGGCCATGGTGGTGTCGGGAGCGGGGCGCAAGACCAGGATCCCCTTCGGCCCGTTTCTCGCGGCGGGGGCCGTGGTGGCGGTGGTGTGGGGCAGTCCCGTCGCTCACGCGCTGTTCCATCACAGCGCGTGAGCCTCTAGAGCGCCGAAGTAGATTGGCCCGGTGCTCAGGTTTCTCACGGCGGGAGAGTCCCACGGCAAGGCTCTCGTGGTGATCGTCGAGGGTCTGCCGGCAGGGTTGCCGGTGACGACGCCCGAGATCGCGGGCGAGCTCGCCCGTCGTCGCCTCGGCTACGGCCGGGGACCGCGCATGCGGTTCGAAGCAGACGAGATCACGCTCGTGGGGGGGATCCGCCACGGCCGGACGCTGGGGTCACCGGTGGCCATCGAGATCGCCAACACGGAGTGGCCCAAGTGGCAGGAGGAGATGTCCCCGGACCCCGGGTCGCCGTCCAAGGTCCTGACCAAGCCGCGTCCGGGCCACGCCGATCTGGCCGGGATGCAGAAGTACGGGTTCGATGATGCCCGCGACGTCCTCGAGCGGGCGTCGGCGCGCGAGACCGCCGCACGCGTCGCGGCGGGAAGCCTGGCCAAGGCCCTGCTCGCCCAGATCGGCGTGTCGGTGCTGAGCCACGTCGTCGGTCTCGGGCCGGTGCAGGCCGAGGGTGTGGCACGCCCGGGGCCCGACGACCTCGAGCGGATCGACGAGTCCGCCGTGCGGTGCTTCGACCCCGGCGTCGAAGCACAGATGGTGCAGGCCATCAAGGCCGCCGCCAAAGACGGCGACTCGCTCGGCGGTGTGGTCGAGGTCCTCGCCTTCGGCGTGCCGGTGGGCCTCGGCAGCCACGTGCACTGGGACCGCCGTCTCGACGCCCTCCTGGCTCAAGCGCTCATGAGCATCCAGGCGGTCAAGCACGTCGAGCTGGGCGAGGGGTCCGACGTCGTGTCGCGACGCGGCTCCGAAGCCCACGACGCCATCGCCTGGGACGAGGCGGCCGGCTCCTACCGGCGCGAGACGGATCGGGCCGGGGGCATCGAGGGAGGCATGTCGACCGGTGGCCTCATCGCGGCGCGCGTCGGAATGAAGCCGCTCGCCACGTTGAACCGGCCCGTGCTCGGGACCGTCGACGTCGTGACGAAGGAGTCGACGGTGTCGTTCAAAGAGCGCACCGACGTGACCGCCGTGCCCGCCATGGGGGTGGTGGCCGAGACCATGACGGCGCTCGTGCTGGCGTCCGAGGCGTTGCGCAAGTTCGGTGGCGACTCGCTGGCCGAGGTGGTGCGCAATCGCGACGGGTACCTGGCGTCACTGCACGAGACGCCGTCGTCGGCCGCCGCGGCCGGCCGTGGCTGAGCACGTCGTGCTCGTGGGGATGATGGGCTCGGGGAAGTCGACGGTGGCGCGGCTGGTCGCGGCCAGCCTCGGTCGGCCCCATGTCGACACCGACACGGAGGTGGAGCGCGCCGCGGGGTCGTCGGTGCGCGAGATCTTCTCGACCCGGGGCGAGCCGGCCTTCCGGGCCGAGGAGTCGCGCGTCCTCGCCTCGGTGCTCGCCGCCCCCGTCCCGTCCGTGATCTCGGTGGGCGGCGGGGCGGTCCTCGACCCGCGCCAGCGTGACGCGTTGCGTCGCGGTGCCACAGTGGTGTGGCTGCGGGCCCGCCCCGAGACCTTGGCGCGGCGCGTGGGCACGAACGCACAGCGCCCGCTGTTGGCTCACGCCGACACGGCGGCAGGGCGCGCCGAGGCCCTGGCCCGCATCGGGGCCGAGCGTCGCCCCCTGTACGAGGAGGTCGCCTCGACGGTCATCGACGTCGACGACCTCACGGCCCGGGCCGTGGCCGACCGCGTCGTCGCCGCAGCTCGAGCCCAGCAGGACCGGGGTGTGCGCTCCACCTCCGAGGACAGCCCGTGATCACCGTGCCCGTGGGCCTCGGTGCGCGCGCCTACGACGTCGTCGTGGGATCGGGCGTACGGGGGCTCCTGCCCGAGGTGCTGCCCGACGGGGTGGCCCGGGTCGCCATCGTGACCCAGGAGAACGTCGAGGTCGAGGTGGAGCCCGGGGTGCCGTCCGAGACGTTCGTGGTGGAGGACGGGGAGTCGGCCAAGTCGCTCGCCACGGTGGAGCGGTTGTGCCGCGGCTTCGCCCGGTTCGGGTTGGCGCGCTCGGACGCCGTGGTGGCGGTGGGTGGCGGCGTGGTGAGCGACGTAGCGGGGTTCGCCGCATCGGTCTTCCTGCGCGGCATCGCCTACGTCAACGTGCCCACCACGCTGCTGGCTCAGGTCGACGCCGCCATCGGGGGGAAGACCGGTGTGAACATCCCCGAGGGCAAGAACCTCGTCGGCACGTTCTGGCAGCCCGCCGCGGTGCTGTGCGACATCCAGACCCTCGGATCGCTCCCGGCACGCGAATGGTCCTCGGGTCGGGGGGAGATGGCCAAGTACGCATTCCTGGGCGACGGGCTCGTCGACGTCGGTCCCCCCGGTGCCGGCATCCTGGGGCTCCCGCTCGACGAGCAGGTGGCCCAGTGCGTGACGATCAAAGCGGCGGTGGTGACCGAGGACGAGCGCGAGTCCGGTCGTCGCATGGTGCTCAACTACGGCCACACCCTGGCGCACGCGCTCGAGGCCTCGTCGTTCGGTCCGGAGGCGAAATGGGACCTGCGCCACGGTGAGGCGGTGGCCATCGGCCTCGTCTTCGCCGCGATGTTGGCGCGGCGCCTCGAACGCATCGACGACGAGCGCGTGGCCCTGCACCGTCGGGTGGTGGGCGGTTTCGACCTCTACGCCGACATCCCCGTGGGTGCGTCGGCCCACGAGCTCGTGGAGTTCATGGCGCGCGACAAGAAAGCGCGTCACGACCTCACCTTCGTCCTGGACGGGCCCCGCGGCGTCGAGCCGGTGCGCCAGGTCGACGAGGCCGAGGTCCTCGCCACCTTGGCCGACATGGGGTGTGCGCCGTGAGCGAGGGTGCCTCGGTGGTCGTGCTCTTGTCGGGCCCCAACCTGAACTTGCTCGGTGAGCGGCAGCCCGAGGTGTACGGACGCGCCACGCTGGCCGATCACGTGGCGGCCGCCACGGAAGAGGCCGACCGCTGCGGCCTCGAGCTCGAACACCACCAGACCAACCACGAAGGCGATCTCGTCGAGCTCGTCCACGAAGCCCGGGGCAGGGCAGCGGCGATCATCGTCAACGCCGGCGCGCTCACCCATTACTCGTGGTCGCTGCACGACGCCCTGGCGGCCTTCGACGGGATCGTGGTCGAGCTCCATCTCTCGAATCCCGCGGCACGCGAGCCCTGGCGTCACACCTCGGTCGTCGCCCCCGTGGCGCACGGGGCCGTGGCCGGCTTCGGCGGTCTCGGCTACCCGTTGGCGGTCCAGGCCGTGGCCCGGCTGCTGGCACAGCGCTCGACGGGCGCGGACTGATGGGCCCGACGCCCGCAGGGCCCCGGCCGTCGGGAGGCGACGACGCCCTCGTACCGCTGCAGGTGGCCGGTCGCGTGGCCCGGCTACGGGCCGAGATCGACGCGGCGGAGGTCGACGCCCTGCTCGTCACCGCGCTCGCCAACGTCCGCTACCTCACAGGGTTCAGTGGTTCGGCCGGCGTGTTGCTCGTGACCGGGCGTGGCGCGTTGCTCGTGACCGACGGCCGGTATCGCACCCAGGCCGCCGAGCAGCTCACCGCGTTGGGTCTCGACGGAACGGTCGACTTGCGCGTCGGGGGCATCCAGGTCCAGCGCGACGCGCTGGCGGACGCGGCGAGGGCGGGCGCGGTCAAGCGGCTCGGTCTCGAGTCCGACCACGTCACCTGGTCGGCCAAGCGTCGTTGGGCGGAGGACCTGGCTCCGGCGCAGCCCGTGGCGCTGAGCGGTGCGGTGGAGTCGCTGCGGCAGGTCAAAGACGCAGGCGAGCTGGCCCGCATGGCGCGCGCCGCGGCCATCGCCGACGCCGCGCTGGGCGAGGTGCTCCCGTTGCTCAGCGGGGCGGTCCGTGAGGACGAGGTCTCCCTCGCCCTCGACACGGCCATGCGCCGCCTCGGCGCCGAGGACCGCGCCTTCGAGACCATCGTCGCCTCGGGCCCCAACGCGGCCAAGCCCCACGCGCGTCCGACCGAGCGCATCATCGTCGCGGGCGACCCTGTCGTCGTGGACTTCGGCGCCATCTTCGAGGGCTACCGGTCCGACATGACGCGCACGTTCTGCGTCGGGGGCGAGCCGGCGCCCACCCTGGCCCGGGTGTTCGACGTCGTGGCCGAGGCCCAAGCGGCCGGCGTGGCGGCCGTGCGCGCCGGGGTGGCGGCGGGCGACGTGGACAGGGCGTGTCGCGACGTGATCGCCGACGCGGGCTGGAAGGACGCCTTCGAGCACGGCACCGGGCACGGCGTCGGGCTCGACATCCACGAGGCGCCGGCGGTGGGGCCGGGGTCGACTGCTATCCTCGGCGCCGACGTCGTGGTGACCGTCGAGCCCGGTGTCTACCTGGCCGGCGTCGGCGGTGTTCGCGTCGAGGACACCGTCGTGGTCACTGCGGACGGCTGTCACACCCTCACCCGATTTCCCAAGGACATTGCTGCCTGATGGCTGTCACCACCAACGACCTGCGCAACGGCATGACCCTCGACCTGCCCGACGGGTTGTTCGCCGTCGTGGAGTTCCAACACGTCAAGCCGGGCAAGGGTGGTGCATTCGTCCGCACCAAGCTCAAGAACGTTCGCACGGGCGCGGTCCTGGAGCGGACGTTCCGTGCCGACGAGCGCGTCGAGCAGGCCATCGTCGACAAGCGCGAGATGCAGCTGCTCTATCGAGACGGCACCGACTACGTCTTCATGGACGTGACGTCGTACGACCAACTGCACGTGTCACCCGCCACCCTGGGCGACGCGGCGCAGTTCGTGAAAGAAGGCGACAACGCCGTCCTGCAGATGTACGGAGGGGAGATCGTCGGGGTCGACCTTCCCGCCGCCGTCGAGTTGGCCGTGGCCGAGACCGAGCCCGGCGTCCAAGGCGACCGCGTCTCGGGGGCCCGCAAACCGGCCACGCTCGAGACCGGGCTCGTGGTCCAGGTCCCGTTGTTCGTGAACCCCGGAGAGCGCATCAAGGTCGATACGCGCACCGGCGAGTACATCACCCGGGCCTAGCCCGGGACCTGGTCGTGGCGCAGGACCGTGCCCCGGCCGCGCCGGGAGAAGGGCCTCGTCATGAAGCGCGCGAACGGGCCCTGGCTTTGCTCTACGAGGGGGAGATGAAGCGCCTGGGGACGCCGCAGGTCCTGGCCGCGCTGGCGGTGGCCCCCGACCCGTTCACCGTCGCCCTGGTCGAGGGGACCGCCGCCCACCAGGAGCGCATCGACGCCCTCATGGCCGACGCGGCGCAGGGCTGGGACGTGCAGCGCATGCCCGTGCTCGACCGCAGCATCCTGCGCCTGGCCACCTACGAGCTCATCGCCGAGCCCGACGTCCCGGTGGCGGTGGTGATCGACGAGGCGGTGGAGCTGGCCAAGCAGTACTCGACCGAGTTCTCCGGTGGTTTCGTCAACGGCGTGCTGTCGACGATCGCCCGTCAGGTGCGCGCCTGACGGCGCGAGCGGGCGCCACGAACTGCTCGAGCACTGACCGCGGCTTGACACCATGGCCGTGCCGGCGGTGGTAACGTCGGGGGACGACCGTGAAGCGGGTCCCGAGAGGCCCGAACGGACCGTGGAGGAGCCTTGGCGGAGCGAGAACGCAGACTGACCCCACCGCGCGGTGGGGTCTTCGTTCCTCGGGTCCAGGTTCTCACGGCTCAGGACGTCCAGCGGGCGCTGACACGGATCGCGCACGAGATCATCGAGCGGAACCACGGTCTCGAGGACGTCGTCCTGGTGGGACTCCAGACCGGCGGCGTGCCGCTCTCGTTCCGCATCGCCAGCGTGCTGGAGGAGATGGAGGGCACCGCGGTGCCCGTCGGCCTCCTCGACGTGGCGTTCTATCGCGACGACATCGGGATCCGCCCCGTGCTCCCCGAGGCCGCTACCGACATCCCCGGTGACCTGGCGGGCCAGCTCGTCGTCCTCGTCGACGACGTCCTGTTCACCGGCCGGACCGTGCGAGCCGCGCTCAACGCGCTGAGCGACTACGGCCGGGCCCGGGCCGTGCAGTTGGCCGTGATGGTCGACCGGGGCCACCGTGAGCTGCCCATCCGCCCCGACTTCGTGGGCAAGAACATGCCGACACGCATCGACGAGCAGGTCGACGTCAGCCTCGACGGTGTGGTGCTGGGCGACGTGGTGCCCCGATGACCGAGGGCGCCAAGGGCGGCCGCCGGCACCTGCTCTCGATCGCCGAGCTGGGCGCCGAGGGGATCGAGGAGATCCTCGAGGTGTCCGACGCCTTCGTCGAGGTCGGCCGGCGCTCGATCCCCAAGGTGCCGTCGCTGCGGGGCCGGACCGTGGTCACCCTCTTCGCCGAGCAGTCCACCAGGACCAGACTGTCGTTCGAGACGGCGGCCAAGCGCCTGTCGGCGGACGTCCTGTCGTTCTCGGTCGACACGTCCTCGGTCAAGAAAGGGGAGTCCCTGCGCGACACGGTGGAGACCGTCGCCGCGATGGGGGTCGACGCGTTCGTCGTGCGCCACACGTCGGCCGGTGCGCCCGCCGCGGTCGCACGGTGGGTCGACGCATCGGTGGTGAACGCCGGTGACGGGTGGCACGAGCACCCCACCCAGGCGTTGCTCGACTGCTACACGATCCGCCAGGTCCTGTCCGAGCGCGCCGGGAGCCCGCTCGAGCACGCCGGGGTGACGTGTTTCGTGGGCCTGCGCGTCGCCATCGTCGGTGACGTCCGTCACAGCCGCGTGGCGCGGTCGCTGGTCCTGGCCCTGGGTGCGCTCGGGGCCGAGGTGACACTGGTGGCGCCGGGGAGCCTCCTGCCACCGTCACTCGAGGGGTGGCCCGTGTCGAAGGTGTCGTACGACCTCGACGCCGTGCTCCCGCATGTCGACGTGTGCTACCTCCTGCGCCTGCAGTCCGAGCGCGGCACGGGCGCCTTCTTGCCCTCGGTGCGGGAGTACAGCGCGTGGTACGGGCTCACGGCGCGTCGGGCCGCCCTGTTGGGTGACGACGCCCTCGTGATGCATCCCGGGCCGATGAACAGGGGCGTCGAGATCGCCGACGACGTCGCCGCCCTTCCGCAGTCGCTCGTGCTGCGCCAGGTGTCCAACGGCGTGGCGGTACGGATGGCGGTGCTCTTCATGCTGCTCGGGCAGGGTCAGGTGGGCACGGGCGGCGGCGCCCCCGGGCTCCCGCACACGCTCGGGACCCTCGGGACCGTCGTCGGTGGCTGAGCCGCCGAGTCGGGGCGGGCCCCTCTCGCACGGGGCCGCGCGCAGCATCGTGATCCGGGGGGGCACCGTCGTCGACGCCACGGGCGAGCGGGTGAGCGACGTCGTGGTGGCGGGCGGAGCGGTGCTCGAGGTGGGGCCCGACGTGGCGGTGCCGCGCGGCGCCTTGGTGCTCGATGCCGGGGGATGCCTGGTGGCCCCGGGCCTCGTCGACCTCCACACCCATCTGCGCCAGCCCGGGGCCGAGGAGGCCGAGACCGTCGAGACCGGAGCCCGTGCCGCTGCCCTGGGGGGCTTCACGGCGGTGGTGGCCATGCCCAACACCGACCCGCCGGTCGACAGTGCGGCGGTGGCACTCGAAGTCCTGTCGCTGGGCGAGGGGGCGATGTGCCAGGTGGCGGTGGCCGGCGCCATCACCATGGGGCGGGTCGGTGAGCGCCTGGCCCCCATCGGTGAGCTCGCGTCGCTCGGGGTGCGCCTGTTCACCGACGACGGAGCCGGCGTCCAGGACGTGTCGGTCATGCGCCGCGCCCTCGAGTACGCGCGGGGCTTCGACGTGACATTGGCCCAGCACTGTGAGGACGACGCGCTCGCCCGCGGCGGTCACATGCACGAGGGGGAGTGGTCGAGCCGGCTCGGGGTGCCGGGCATCCCGGCCGCGGCCGAGGAGATGATGGTGGCGCGCGACATCGCGCTGGTGCGGCTCACCGGGGGGCGGGTCCACTTCCTCCACATCTCCACGGCACGCTCCGCCGAGCTGGTAGAGGCGGCCAAGGCCGAGGGCCTGGCCGTCACGGCCGAGGTGACGCCGCACCACCTGTCGCTGACCCACGCCGAGCTGGCCGGCTACGACCCGGTGTACAAGGTGAACCCGCCGTTGCGCGCCGCGGCGGATGTGTGCGCGTTGCGCGCCGCCTGTGCACGCGGCGTCGTCGACGCCATCGCCACCGACCACGCCCCGCACGCGCCCGAGCGCAAGGACGCCACCATCGACGCCGCACCCCCGGGCATGCTGGGGCTCCAGACCGCCCTTGCGGTCGCGCTCGACGCCCTGGGCGCCCACCCGGGCCGGCGCCCGGACGCGGCGGTGCCGTCGGGCCACGACGCGCGGGGGTCGGGCGACCCGGTGATGTCGGTGCGCGACATCGTGGGCCTGTTGTCGTGGCGCCCGGCCCGAATCGCGGGGCTCGCCCGGGACCAGGGCGGCGACCAGGGCGGCCCCATCGAGCCCGGCGCGCCGGCCAACCTCTGCGTGATCGACCCCGACGCCACGTGGGAGGTGGATCCGCACCGGCTGGCCAGCCGGAGCCGGAACACGCCCTGGGCGGGGCGCGTCATGACCGGGCAGGTCCGGCACACGGTGTTTCGGGGCGAGCCGGTGGTGCTCGATACGGTGGCCCAACGATGAGCCCCAGCGCGACGAAGACGCCCGACGGGCGGTGGTCCCGAGACCGGGAACCGGCGCTGCTCGTGCTGGCCGACGGCGAGGTGTTCGAGGGCGAGGCCATCGGCGCGCTCCCCCCCGACGGGGTCGCGACGGGCGAGCTCGTGTTCAACACGGTCCTCTCGGGGTACCAGGAGGTCGTCACCGACCCGAGCTACGCGGGTCAGGTCATCGCGTTCACCTACCCCCACATCGGCAACTACGGCGTCACCGCGCACGACGACGAGGCGCCCCGCCCGTGGTGCCGGGGCGTGGTGGTGCGCGACCTGCCACCGCGCCCGTCGTCCTGGCGGGCCACGGGGACCTTCGAGGACTTCCTCGTGCAGCGCCACCTGCCGGGCGTCTCGGGGATCGACACGCGTCGGCTCACGCGGCACCTGCGGGTCGACGGCGCCATGGGGTGTGCCTTCGGCACGGCACCGGAGCCGGTGCTGCGGGCCGCAGCCGCGGCAGAGCGCGGCACGACCGGCTGTGACCTCGTGACGGGTGTCTCGGCCTCGGCCCCCTACGAGCGGGGCTCGGGCCCTCGTCGTATCGTCGCCTATGACTTCGGGGTGAAAGAGACCATGCTCCGGAGCCTGAGCGAGCTGGCGACGGTGACGGTCGTGCCCGCCGCACACGCTGCGTCGGACACCTTGGCGCTCGAGCCCGACGGCGTCTTTCTCTCCAACGGGCCCGGCGACCCCGCCGCGCTGCCCGAGCTGGCTTCGATCGTGGCCGAGCTGCTGGGCCGGGTGCCGGTGTTCGGGATCTGCCTGGGCCACCAGCTGCTCGCCCAAGCCATCGGGGCGCGCACCTACAAGCTCCCGTTCGGCCACCACGGCGGGAACCACCCGGTGCGCCGTCTCGACACCGGCCAGGTCGAGATCACGAGCCAGAACCACAACTACGCCGTCGACGGCGCTACGTTGCCGGGATCGGGACCGATGGCGGCCGAGATCACCCACGTCAACCTCAACGACGGCGTGGTCGAGGGCTTCCGATGCACCGCGGTGCCGGCGTTCAGTGTGCAGTACCACCCCGAGGCGGGCCCCGGCCCCCACGACGCCCGGTACCTCTTCGAGCGGTTCGTCGCCATGATCGACGGGGTCCGGGCCTGATGCCGCGCCGGACCGACATCGAGACCATCCTCGTCATCGGCTCGGGCCCGATCGTCATCGGCCAAGCGTGTGAGTTCGACTACTCGGGCACCCAGGCGTGCCGGGTGTTGCGGGCCGAGGGGTACCGCGTCGTGCTCGTCAACTCCAATCCCGCCACGATCATGACCGACCCTGCGGTGGCCGACCGTACCTACGTGGAGCCGTTGGACCTCGACGTGCTGAGCGCGGTGGTCGAACGCGAACGACCCGACGCGTTGTTGCCGACCATGGGCGGGCAGACCGGCCTGAACCTGGCCTTCGGCCTCTCCGAGCGCGGCGTCCTCGACGACTTCGGCGTCGAGCTGATCGGCGCCAACGCCGTGGCCATCGCCACCGCCGAGGATCGCGACCAGTTCAAGACCGCCATGGAGGAGATCGGCCTCGACGTCCCCGCGTCGGGGTTCGCCACGCACCTCGACGAGGCCATGGCGCTGGGCGAGCGCATCGGCTTCCCCCTCATGATCCGGCCCAGTTTCATCCTGGGTGGGGCGGGCACGGGGACGGCCGACACCCGCGCCGAGTTGGCCCGGGTGGCGGCGGAAGGTCTGGCGGCCAGCCCGGTGCACCAGATCCTGATCGAGCGGTCCATCGCGGGATGGAAGGAGTTCGAGCTCGAGGTGATGCGCGACCGCGTGGACAACTGCGTCGTGGTCTGCTCCATCGAGAACTTCGACCCCATGGGTGTGCACACCGGCGACTCGATCACCGTCGCTCCGGCGCAGACGTTGTCCGACGTCGAGTACCAGGCCATGCGCGACGATGCCTTTGCCTGCATCCGCCGGGTCGGTGTGGAGACCGGAGGGTCGAACATCCAGTTCGCGGTGCGGCCCAGCGACGGTCGTCGACTCGTCATCGAGATGAACCCGCGCGTGCTCGCGCTCCTCCGCGTTGGCGTCGAAGGCGACGGGGTTCCCCATCGCCAAGATCGCGGCGCGCCTGGCCGTGGGGTACACGCTCGACGAGATCCCCAACGACATCACCGGAGCCACTCCGGCGAGCTTCGAGCCCACCATCGACTACGTCGTCACCAAGATCCCGCGCTGGGCCTTCGAGAAGCTGCCCGGTGCCGTCGAGCGCCTCGGCACCCGCATGCAGTCGGTGGGGGAGGTGATGGCCATCGGTCGGACGTTCCCCGAGTCGCTGCAGAAGGCCATCCGCTCACTCGAGCAGGGCCGGGCCGGGCTCAACGCCGACCCGGCGGAATCGGCCTACGACCTGCTGGACGAGGACGAGCTCGTGACCCGGGCGTGTTCTCCCACGCCGGGGCGTGTCTTCCAGCTCGAGGCCGCCCTGCGCCGGGGCGTGACGGCGGACACGTTGGCCACCGCCACCGGCGTCGACCCGTGGTTCTTGGACCAGCTGGCGATCATCAGCGCGGCGCGCACACAGCTCGAGTCGATGGGTGCGGCGGGCCTCGGGCCGACAGAGCTCGACCGAAGCACGTGGCGCGCCGTGAAGCGGCTCGGGTTCTCCGACACACAGATCGCCTATCTCCTGTCCACGGGGCACGGGCCCGCGCACCGCCCCCGGGGGGGACCGGTGCGGTGACCGAGGCCGAGGTCCGCGCCGCGTCGCCTGGCGGCAGGGGTGCGGCCCACGTTCAAGACCGTCGACACCTGTGGTGCGGAGTTCGCGGCGCGCACGCCGTATCACTACGCGACCTACGAGGACGAGGACGAGGTGCAACCGAGCCGACGCCCGCGCGTGGTGATCCTCGGGTCCGGCCCCAATCGCATCGGCCAGGGGATCGAGTTCGACTACTGCTGCGTCCACGCGTCGATGGCCCTGCGGGCGGCGGGCTACGAGACCGTGATGGTCAACTGCAACCCTGAGACGGTCTCGACCGACTACGACACCTCGGACCGCCTCTACTTCGAGCCCATCACGGCCGAGGACGTCGCCAACGTCATCGACGCCGAGGTGGCCGCGGGCTCGGGCCCCGGTGGTGCCCCGGTGGCGGGCGTGATCGTGAGCCTCGGCGGCCAGACGCCGCTCAAGCTCGCCCACAGCCTGGCGCCGGAATTGGTCCTCGGCACGAGCCCCGCCTCGATCGACCTGGCCGAGGACAGAGAACGCTGGAACCTCTTGTGCGAACGCCTTCGTATCCCTCAGCCCCCGGGTGGCATCGCACTGTCGGTGCAAGAGGCGCTGACGGTGGCGCAGAAGGTCGGATACCCCGTGCTCGTCCGTCCCAGCTACGTACTGGGGGGCGCGCCATGGAGATCGTGTACGACGACGAACGGCTGGCCCGAGTGGTCGAGGAGTTGGCCGGCGCCTTGGCCCGCGAGGGGGCGGCGACGGCGGAGCGCCCCGTGCTCGTCGACCGCTTCCTCGAGGACGCGGTCGAGGTGGACGTGGACGCGGTGCGCGACAGGACCGGCGACGTCGTGATCGCCGGGGTGATGGAGCACGTGGAAGAGGCCGGCGTGCACTCGGGCGACTCGGCTTGCGCCTTGCCCCCACAAACGCTCTCCGATGCCGTGATGCAGACGCTCCGGGCCCACACCGGTGCCATCGCCGAGGCGCTGGAGGTAGTCGGCCCGATCAACGTGCAGTACGCGGTCAAAGACGGATCGGTCTTCGTGCTCGAGGCGAACCCTCGTGCCAGCCGGACGCTCCCCTTCGTGGCCAAGGCCACGGGCGTGCCGTGGGCCATGGTGGCGGCCCGGGTCATGACGAGAGCCACGCTGGTGGAATTGCGGACCGAGGGCCTGCTCCGAGATCCGACCGGAGGGGCGTGGGTGAGCGTCAAGGAAGCCGTGCTGCCCTTCGACCGCTTTCCCGGTGTCGACACGTTGCTCGGCCCCGAGATGCGTTCCACCGGCGAGGTGATGGGCATCGGCGCCACCTTCGGTCTCGCATTCGCCAAGAGCCAGATCGCGGCGGGCACCCGATTGCCCTCGAGCGGGGCCGTGTTCCTGTCGCTGGCCGACCGGGACAAGGCGGGCGGGCTCGACGCGGCACGGACCTTCAGCGAGATCGGGTTCGACCTGGTCGCCACCTCGGGCACCGCGGCGTTCCTCGAGTCCAACGGCATCCCGGTCCTCACGGTGGTGGCGAAGGTGGGGGAGTCTGGCGCGGCCGACGCGGTGGAGCTCATCGCGACGGGTCGCGTGCAGCTCGTCGTGAACACGCCGCGGGGCCGTGGCCCGCGCGCCGATGGCGTCCACATCCGATCCGCCGCCCTCGCGCACCAGGTGCCGTGTCTGACGACGGTGGCCGCGGCGCGCGCGGCGGCCACGGGGATCGTCGACTGGCAGCGTCACGGGCTCTCGGTTGTGTGCCTCCAAGAGGTGCACGAGTGAGGAGAGCGGTCGACCTGCGAACCCATGTGGGGTCCGTGCCACTTCCGAACCCGGTCCTCACCGCGTCGGGAACCGCCGGCCACGGTGCCGAGCTCGCGTCCTACGTCGACCTCGCCTCGCTCGGGGCCGTCGTGGTGAAGTCGCTCTCGGTGCTCCCGTGGCGCGGCAACCCGCCGCCGCGCGTGCACGAGACACCGGCCGGCATGCTGAACTCCGTCGGCCTCCAGGGACCGGGCGTCGGCGCGTGGCTGGCGCGGGAGCTCCCTGCCCTCAACGAACGGGGCACTCGCGTCGTGGCGAGCATCTGGGGGCGCAGCGCCGAGGAATACGCGCAGGCCGCCGCCATGCTCGTCGGCGCGCCCGGCGTCGTCGCCGTCGAGGTCAACGTGAGCTGTCCCAACCTCGAGGACCGCGGTCGCATGTTCGCCCACTCGGCTTCCGCCACCGCCCAGGCCGTGACCGCGTCGGCCGCGTGTGAATTGCCGTTGTGGGTCAAGCTGAGCCCCAACGTCCCCGACCTCGTCGAGATCGCGGCCGCCGCGCTCCAGGCCGGGGCCGAGACGCTGGTGCTCGTCAACACGGTGCTCGGCATGGCCATCGACGTGCGCCGCCGGAGGTACCGACTCGGTTCGGGGCCCGGAGGTGGTGGCCTGTCGGGGCCCGCCATCCGCCCGGTGGCGGTGCGCGCCGTCCACGACTGTCGCGCCGCGTTCCCCACCGTGGGCATCGTCGGAGTCGGAGGGGTGGCGCGCGGCGTCGACGTCGTCGAGATGATGCTGGCCGGCGCCGACGCGGTGGAAGTCGGCACGGCGACGTTTCGCGACCCGCGCGCTCCGGCTCGTGTGCTGGCCGGACTCCGCCGCTGGTGCCGCGTGCACGACGTCGGCGACGTGCGGAGCCTCGTGGGCGCCGTGCACGGCGTGCCGCCGTTCCCCGTTCCCGACGCGCCGGGATCGTCGACACCCGCGCCCGCGCCGACGCCCGCGCCGACGGCGACACCTCAGCAGGCCATGGTGCCACCGGGGCCCGCGGGCCCTCGGACGTGGGCAACGGCGGGCCCTCCGCCGTGGGCCACTGCCGCGCCCGAGCCGCAGCCAGGCACGGGTCCACCCCGGTCGCGTCCCGCGCCCGTGACGCGACCCGACGTGCCCTCCCGGCTCCCCCCCATGCCCCCGCGGCCGGCGCGTGGCCCGGACCAGCCGGGGGGCGGCCATGGGTGAGGCGGAGCCCCGGGACCGGCTGGCCCTGGCCCTCGACGTGGACGACCTGGTGGTGGCCTTGCGCCTGGCGCGCCGACTCCGTCCCTGGTTCGGGGTGGCGAAGGTGGGTTTCGAACTGTTCGGGGCGGCCGGCCCCGAGGCCGTTTCGGCGCTCTCGGCGGAGGGCTACCGGGTGTTCCTCGACCTCAAGCTCCATGACATCCCGACGACCGTGGCCCGAGCGAGCCGGGTCCTGGGGGGCCTCGGGGTCGCTTTCGCCACGGTGCACACGCAGGGTGGTGAGGACATGCTCCGGAGTGCCGTCTCGGGCATGGCCGAAGGGGCGTCGGCGGCCGGGGCGCCAACACCCTGCGTGCTCGGCGTCACGATCCTGACGAGCGACACCGACGCCACGCCCGAGACGCTCGTGGCCCGCTCTACGTTGGCCGCGGCGACCGGCTGCGGGGGGATCGTCTGTGCGGCCTCCGATCTCGCCGTAACCCGGCGAGCGGCCCCGGGGCTCTTGACGGTGGTGCCCGGGATCCGACCCTCGGGGACTCCGACCGACGACCAGGCGCGCGCCGCCGCCCCGGCCGCCGCGATGGCCGAGGGGGCCGACATTCTCGTGATCGGTCGCGCCGTCACCGCGGCGGCTGACCCCGAGGCCATGGCGGCTGCGGTGGTGGCCGAAGTGGCCGCGTCGACGGCCGCGCCTCGAGGATGACCCCCGCTCGCGAGGACGCTATGGTGGCCCGCATGCCGCAACCTCCTGCACTTACCCCGGAGCAGCGCCAGGCGGCGCTGGACAAGGCCGCCAAGGTCCGCCGCGAGCGGGCTGAGGTGAAGGAGAAGCTCAAGATGGGTTCCATCACCCTCTCTGAGCTCCTCACGCGGGCCGAGAACGACGAGACCGTCGGCAAGATGAAGGTGCTGTCGGTGCTCGAGTCGCTCCCTGGTCTCGGCAAGGTCAAGGCACGTCGCCTCATGGAGACGGTCGGGATCAGTGAGAGTCGTCGGCTGCAGGGCCTCGGTGCCAACCAACGCGACGCTCTGCTGACACATACGTCGAAGTCCTGATCCTCGTCATCTCCGGCCCCGGCGGGGCGGGGAAGGGCACCGTCGTCTCCCGCTTGGTCGAACGCGACCCCGGGCTGTGGCTCAGCCGCTCGTGGACCACGAGACCGCGACGTCCGGGAGAAGCCGCTGACGCCTACACCTTCGTCGACCGCGGGCGCTTCGAAGAGGCGGTCGCGGCGGGGGGCTTCTTGGAGTGGGCCGAGTTCCTCGGACACCTCTACGGCACGCCTCTCCCCGACGCCCTGGCGGGCCGCGACGTCGTGCTCGAGATCGACCTGCAAGGGGCCCAGCAGGTCAAGGCCCGACATCCCGACGCGCTGGTCGTCCTGTTGGTCCCTCCATCACCCGAGATCCAGCGCCAGCGCCTCCGCCAGCGCGGTGACGACGCCGCCGAGGTGGACCGTCGGATCGCCGTGGGCGCCGAGGAGATGCGGCTGGGGCGGGAGCTGACACCGTTCGTGGTCGTGAATGACGAGGTGGACCGGGCGGTGTCCCAGGTGGCCGGTATACTGGACCTACACCGCACTCTCCCGCCGGACGCACCGGCCGGCGACCGTGGAGGAGCCTGAATTGCCCCAGCGCCGCTCGACGCTCATGGACCCGCCCGTCGAGGACCTCCTCGACAAGGTCGACTCGAAGTTCACGTTGGTCGCCCTGTCGGCCAAGCGGGCCCGCCAGATCAACTCGTACTACAACCAGCTCGGAGAGGGCCTCGGCTTCGTCGTGCCCCCCCAGGTCACGTCCGTCTCGGGCAAGCCGCTCACCATCGCCTTCGAGGAGGTCGCGGCGGGCAAGGCCACATATCACCGCATCGACCCCAGTGAGGTGTCCGAGGAGGACGCCGAAGCAGCGGAGGCCACCGTCGGCGACGACCTCGTCACCCCCGCGCTCAGCGCCGTCGTCGACGCCCTGACCCCTGAGGCCACCGTCGAGGTCGCACCCGACGTCGTCGCCGATGTGGCGCCCGACGTCGTGGCCGAGGTCGAGGCGGATCAGCCGGAGGCCGGCGAGTAGCAGGCGGCCGTGCCCGCCCCGCAGCGACCCCGGAGCACCGAGTGACGTCGACCACCGCCGCGGGCAAGACCGTCGTCCTGGGGGTCACCGGAGGCATCGCGGCCTACAAGGCCGTCGAGGTGTGTCGTCGACTGGTCGACGCCGGCGTCCACGTGGTCCCGGTGCTCACCGACGACGCCACGAGGTTCGTGGGCGAGGTGACGTTCTCGGCGTTGGCGTCGGAGCCCGTGCAGAAGTCTCTGTGGAACGAGAGCGACCCCATTCCCCACACCCATCTCGGTCAACGTGCGCATCTGGTGCTCGTGGTCCCGGCCACCGCCCGCTTCCTGGGTTGTTACGCCAACGGGATCTCCGACGGGTTGCTCACCGCCACGGTCCTGGCCACGCGTGCGCCGGTGATGGTGTGTCCGGCCATGCACACCGAGATGTGGGAACACCCCGCCGTGCAGGACAACCTGGCCACACTGCGCCGGCGCCAGGTGCACGTGGTGGAGCCGGCCGAGGGCCGCCTGGCCGGTGGCGACGTGGGGGCCGGGCGTCTGGCTGAGCCGCACGACATCGTCGAGGCGGCACTGGCGGTGCTGGGCTCGTCCTCGCGCGGACGCGACTTCGCCGGACGGCGCGTGGTCGTGAGCGCCGGTGGCACGAGGGAGCCGATCGACCCCGTCCGCTTCATCTCCAACCGGTCGTCGGGGAAGCAGGGCCACGCCGTCGCCGAAGCGGCGTCGGCACGCGGCGCGCACGTCGTGCTCGTGACGACCGCGGCGCGCCCCGTCTCGTCGCGCATCGAGGTCGTCCGGGTGGAGACCGCGGCCGAGATGGAAGTGGCCATGCTCGACCACGGTGCGCAGGCCGACGTCGTGGTCATGGCGGCCGCTGTCGCAGATTTCCGGTTGAAGTCGCCGGCCGAGGCCAAGTTGTCGAAGGCCGACGGGGTGCCCGAGCTCGTGCTCGAGCCCACACCCGACATCCTGGCCGAGCTCGGACGGCGTCGGCGGGAGGGGCAGGTCCTGGTCGGGTTCGCGGCCGAGACCCACGACATGGCGTCGCGCGCCGCGGCCAAGTTGCAGGCGAAGCACCTCGATCTCATGGTGGCCAACGACGTCTCGGCTGAGCACGTGGGGTTCGACCACGACACCAACGCGGTCACGCTCCTGGGGGCCGACGGGACCGCCCGCCAGGTCCCTCTGACCTCGAAGCTCGAGGTGGCCCACGCCATTTTGGATAATGTGATCGTTCGCCTGGACGGACAACGTCCGGGCAGGGGCCGACGGTCAGCCGGGGCCCCTGGGGGGGACGACAACTCGAGGAGTGACTCGTGACCACGCGCCATACCTTCACATCGGAGTCGGTGACCGAAGGACATCCCGACAAGATGGCCGACCAGATCTCGGACTCGGTCCTCGATGCCGTGCTGGCGTCGGACCCCGACGGTCGGGTGGCGTGCGAGACGCTGCTCACCACGGGCCTCGTGGTGGTGGCCGGTGAGATCTCCACCCAGTGCTACATCGACATCGCCAGCCTGGCGCGAGACGTGGTGTGCGACATCGGCTACGACAGCGACGCCTACGGGTTCAACGGCCGCACCTGTGGTGTGCTCGTGGCGCTCGACGAGCAGTCACCCGACATCGCCCAGGGCGTCACCGCCGCGCACGAGCTTCGGACCGGCTCGGGCGGCGAGGACCAACTCAACGCGCAGGGTGCGGGTGACCAGGGGATGATGTTCGGGTACGCGTGCGACGAGACGCCCGACCTGATGCCGCTCCCGATCTGGATGGCGCACCGCCTGGCGCAGCGCCTGGCGCAGGTCCGGCGCGTGGGTGTCCTTCCCTATCTCCGGCCCGACGGCAAGACCCAGGTGAGCGTCGTGTACGACTCGGGCCGCCCCGTGGCCATCGACACCGTCCTCATCTCGACCCAGCACGCCGCGGGTGTCGACATCGAGACGCTCTTGCTCCCCGACCTGCGCGAGCACGTCATCCACCCGCTGCTCCCGCCCGACCTCGACACCTCGGGGTTGCGCATCCTGGCCAACCCCACCGGTCGGTTCGAGTTGGGCGGACCGCACGCCGACACCGGGCTGACGGGAAGAAAGATCATCGTGGACACCTACGGCGGCATGGCGCGCCACGGTGGGGGGGCCTTCTCGGGCAAGGACCCGTCCAAGGTCGACCGCTCGGCCGCGTATGCGGCGCGCTGGGTGGCCAAGCACGTCGTCGCAGCCGGCGCGGCGCGACGCTGTGAGGTGCAGGTGGCCTACGCCATCGGCGTGGCCGCCCCGGTCTCGCTCATGGTCGAGACCTTCGGCACCGAGGCGGTGGACCCGGTCAAGATCGAGCAGGCCGTGCGCGAGGTATTCGACCTCCGGCCCGCGGCGATCGTCCGGGACCTCGACCTCAAGCGGCCGATCTACCGACGCACCGCCGCCTACGGCCACTTCGGCCGCTCGGACAAGGAGTTCACCTGGGAGGCCACTCCCCGCGTGGACGACCTCAAGCGCAGCCTCGGCCTGTAACGGGGTCGGGCGGCGGGGAGCTCCCCGACCCAGCGCCGCGTCAGACTGCCGCCATGGCGGCGGAGCCCAACGAACGTCTCGACCGCCGCCCCGACGAGCGCGTCGTGCGGGTGCTCCCCGACGTGAGCGCGTTGCGCAAGACCTTCGACTACAGCGTGCCCGCCGCGTTGGCGGCGCGGGTGCGGGTGGGCACCCAGGTCCGCATCGCCCTCGGTGCACGGCGGGTGGGCGGGTGGGTGGTGCAGGACCCGGCCGAGCCGGTACCCGGCGTGACGCTCCGTGCCATCGCGGCCGTGCGCGGGTGGGGACCGCCGCCTGCGGTGCTCGAGCTCTGCACCTGGGCCTCGTGGCGCTGGGCCGGCCCGGTGGCGGGGTTCATGCGCACCGCCTCCTCCGCGCTGGCGGTCCGCACCCTTCCCCCCGCCGCGACCCCGTCCCCGACCCCGGCGCCGGACGCGACCGAGCTCGACGAGGGGACGACCGTCGTGCGCCTAGGTCCGGCCACCGACCCCTGGCCCCTCGTCCTGGCCGCCGTCCGGCGCCAGCAGCGTGGGGGGCCCGACAGCGGTGCACTGGTCCTCGTCCCGGGGCATGGCGCCGCGGCCGAGCTGTCGCGCCGACTGCGCGCGGTGGGCGTGGCGACCGCGCTGCTCCCCGACGATTGGGCCCGAGCACGCGCCGGTGGATGCGTCGTGGTGGGGGCGCGCGCCGCGGCCTTCGCACCGCTGGCGCGACTGGCGGCCGCCGTCGTGCTCGACGCGCACGACGAGGCGTACCACGAGGAGCGGGCCCCGACGTGGGCGGCGTGGGCGGTCGTGGCCGAGCGCGCCCGGCGGGACGGCGCCCCGTGCACGCTCGTCTCGCCCTGTCCGACCCTCGAGATCCTGGCGCGGGGCCGCCTCGTCACCGCGGCGCGCACGGTCGAGCGACGGGGGTGGCCCGCGGTCGAGGTCATCGACCGCCGCAGTGACGACCCGCGTACGGGGCTGTTCTCCGAGCGTCTCGTCCGCCTGGTCCGCGCCGTGACCGAGCGAGGCGGCGGACGGGTGGTGTGCGTCGTCAACCGGACCGGACGCGTGCGGTTGCTGGGCTGTGCCGCGTGCGGTGAGCTGGCGCGGTGCGAGACGTGCGGGGCCGCGCTCGAGCTGACCGACGACACGCCGACGGTCCTGCGGTGCCGGCGGTGCGGGGAGCGTCGTCCGGTGGTGTGTGCGGGCTGCGGCCGGACCCGCATGAAGGCGCTGCGGCTGGGGGTGTCGCGTGTGCGCGAGGAGCTCGAAGCGCTCGTCGGTGTGCCGGTGGCCGAGGTGTGGGGCCCGGCACGGTCCGACGACGGCGAAGAGGGCCGGGTGCAGGGGGCCCGGGTGGTGGTGGGCACCGAGGCGGCGTTGCACCGCGTGCCCGAGGCCGAGGTGGTGGCGTTCTTGGAGTTCGACTCGGAGCTGCTAGCCCCGCGCTTCCGTGGGGCCGAGCAGGCCTTGGCCCTCCTGGCCCGGGCGGCTCGGCTCGTGGCCGGGTCCGGCCACGGTCACGCCGAAACCGAGACTGGGACCGGGACCGTCACCGGCCCCCGGGCGCCGGGGCGCGTGGTCGTCCAGACACGTCAGCCCCGCCACCCCGCCCTCGTCTCCGCCGTGTCGGCCGACCCGGGGGTGTTGGCCGAGGCGGAGGCCGAGGTGCGCCGAGCCCTGCGTCTCCCTCCCTTCAGTGCCATGGCCGTGGTGTCTGGGGCCGCGGCGGACGCGTACGGCGCCGCCCTGCGCGAATCCTCGCCCGTGAGCGTCGAGGTGAGCGGCCCCGTCGACGGCGTGTGGTCGGTCCGCGCCCCTGACCACGCCACGCTGTGCGACGTGCTGTCGAGCGTGGCACGTCCACCGGGTCGGCTCCGGGTGGAGGTCGACCCGGTGCGATCGTGAGCGCCGGGGGCCAGGAGCACAGCGCTGGGGGTGGTGCCGCCCCCGGTACCATGGCCCGCATGTCGAGGTACTCGATCCGGCTCTACGGCGACCCGGTGTTGCGGCAGCGGGCCCCGGACGTCGAGGACATCGACGGTTCGCTCAAGCAGCTGGCCGACGACATGGTGCAGACCATGTACGAGGCGCCCGGTGTGGGCCTGGCGGCTCCTCAGGTGGGCGTCCAGAAACGTGTCTTCGTCTACGACACCGGCGACGGGACGGGACCGGTGACGGTGGTGAACCCCGTGCTCGCCGAGGCTCGGGGGGAATGGACCTACGACGAGGGGTGCCTGTCCGTCCCGGGGTTGTCGTGGCCCATCGTTCGCCCCAAGGAGGTCCACCTGACCGGGTTCGACCTCGACGGCAGGGAGATCTCCGTCGACGCGGACGAGTTCCTCGCCCGGGTGTTCCAGCACGAGGTCGACCACCTCGACGGTGTGCTGCTCGTCGAACGGCTCGACGAGGACCAGCGCAAGGAGGCCAAGCGGATCCTGCGGACCCGGGCCCTGGGGCTGCCCGACGCGGACCCCGACGGCCTCAGGGCGCTCGCCACCGACGAGCCCGGCGCGCCGCACCCCGGCCTGTAGCGCTCGCCGCCGCCGGTGGCCCGCCTGGTCTTCCTCGGGACGCCGCCGGCCGCCGCGGTCGCGCTCGACGCGCTCGTCGACGCCGGGCACGAGGTGGCGCTCGTGGTGAGTCGGGCCGACGTGCGGCGGGGGCGCGGGGGAGCGGCCTCGCCCAGCCCGGTCAAACGTCGGGCGCTCGCTCTCGGACTCGAGGTGACCGACCACCTCGACGACCTCTCCGCGGTCGGTGCCGAGCTCGGCATCGTCGTGGCCTACGGCCGTCTCGTCCCGGCGCGCGTCCTCGACGCGCTCCCCATGCTGAACGTGCACTTCTCGCTCCTGCCCCGGTGGCGGGGCGCGGCGCCGGTGGAGCGCGCCGTCCTCGCCGGTGACCACGAGACCGGCGTGTGCCTCATGGGTCTGGAGGAGAGCCTCGACACGGGACCGGTCCTGGCCTCGGAGCGGGTGACGATCGGGCCCCACGAGCACGTCGGCTCGCTCACCGACCGGTTGGCGGTGATCGGGGCCCGATTGCTCGTCGACGTCCTGGCCCACGGTGTCGACGCCCTCCCCGCCGGCACGCCCCAGCACGGTGACGTGACTTACGCCGAGAAGATTCGACCCGACGAGCTCCGGCTCGACTGGGCCCGTCCCGCCGCGGACCTCGAACGCGTGGTGCGCCTCGACCGGGCGTGGACGACGTTTCGGGGGGAGCGGCTCCTCGTGCTCGACGCCGTGGCCGCGCCCGGGGCGTCCGACGCCGGCGGCGACGCACGGCGCCCGGGGGAGCTGCACGACTGCGTGGTCGGCACCGGCGCCGGAGTGCTCGAGCTCGTCGAGGTGCAACCCGCCGGGAAACGCCGGATGCCGGCCTCGGACTGGTGGCGTGGTGTGCGGGTGGAGCCGGGCGAGACACTCGGGGACGAAGGCGAACACCGGTAGGCTCGGTCCGGATGCTGCGGATCGCCCCCTCGGTGCTGTCGGCCGACTTCGGCAGCCTGGCCGAGGCCGTGGGCGAAGTGGCTCCCGAAGCCGACTGGCTGCACGTGGACGTCATGGACGGCCATTTCGTCCCCAACCTGACCATCGGCCCCCCCGTGGTCGAGTCGTTGCGCAAGCATTCGGGGTTGTTCTTCGACTGCCACCTCATGATGACCAACCCCGGCGACTTCCTCGAGTCGTTCCGACGGGCCGGTGCCGACGGGTGCACGGTCCACGTCGAGGTAGGCGACACCACCGCGCTGCTGGCGCAGGCGCGTGCACTGGGGTTGCGGGCCGGCCTCGCTCTGAACCCCGAGACGCCGTACGAGGCCATCGATCCGTTCCTGGCCGAGGCGGACCTCATCTTGTGCATGACCGTGCACCCCGGCTTCGGTGGGCAGCAGTTCATGGCGGAGGTCCTGCCCAAGATCGCCCGCACCCGGGCCGAGCTCGACCGGCGTGGGCTCGCAGCCGAGCTCGAGGTCGACGGGGGCATCGACGAGGACACCGCCGGTGCGGTGGTCCGCGCCGGCGCGCGCGTGCTCGTGGCGGGCTCCGCCATCTTCTCCGACGAGCACCCGTGGGAGGCGGCGCGCCGGATCCGCGTCGCCGGAGAAAAAGCCCTGCCCGGGGGCCGAACAGACGGGGCCAAGTAGACTCGTGGTCCCATGACGGCCTCCCAGGCGCCGCCCGGGGCGGGCACCCGGGACGAAGATCTCGCCGCCATGCGCCAGGCGTTGGCGCTGGCGGCGTCGGTTCGGGCCCGCACGTCCCCCAACCCCTGGGTGGGTGCGGTGGTCGTGTCGCCCCGGGGCCGTCGCTACGAAGGCGCGACCGCCCCGCCCGGGGGCCCGCACGCCGAGGTCGTCGCGCTCGAGGCCGCCGGCGACGACGCCCGGGGTGCCACGCTCTACAGCACCCTCGAGCCCTGCGCCCACCACGGTCGCACCCCGCCGTGCACCGCGGCCATCCTCGCCGCAGGGGTGGCGCGCACCGTCGTCGGTGTGCTCGACCCCGACCCCCAGGTCTCGGGAAGGGGAGTCGAGGCGCTGCGTCGGGGCGGTGTCGTCGTGGAGGTGGGCGTCGGAGGGGACGAGGCCGCCGATCTCCTGGCGCCGTACCTCAAACACCGGCGCACGGGGCGACCGTGGGTCGTGCTCAAGTTGGCGGCCACCATGGACGGACGCATCGCCGCACCCGACGGCACGGCGCGCTGGCTCACCGGAGAGGCGGCGCGCGCCGACGCGCACCACCTCCGGGCACAGTCCGACGCCGTGCTCGTGGGAGCGGCGACGGTGCGCGCCGATGACCCCGAGCTGACCGTACGCGTCGATCCGGTCCCCGAGCACCAACCGTTGCGCGTCGTGCTCGGGCACGCGCCCGACGACGCCCGTGTCCACCCCGCGCTCGAGCTGTCGGGGGAGCCCGGTGCGGTGCTCGACGAGCTCGGGGCCAAGGGTGTGATGCAGGTGCTCGTCGAGGGCGGGGCGCGCGTCGCCCACGCCTTCCACCGAGCCGGGCTCGTGGACCGCTACGTCCTCTACCTCGCACCCGCCTTGTTCGGCGGGGACGACGCGGTGCCGATGTTCCGCGGTCCGGGTGCCCCCGGGATGCAGGACCTGTGGCGGGGCAGGCTCGTCTCGGTGGCCGCGCTCGGCTCCGACGTGCGCATCGAGCTCGCGCCCGCACAGCGCGCGACGTCGCGCGTGGCGGAGGCGACGTGACGAGCTTCGGCGCCATCGAGGACGCCATCGACGCCATCGGCCGGGGGGAGATCGTGGTCGTCGTGGACGACGAGGACCGCGAGAACGAGGGCGACCTCGTCATGGCGGCAGAAGCCGTGACCCCGGAGAAGATCGCCTTCTTCCTGGCCCACACCTCCGGCGTCATCTGCGTCCCGCTGCTGCCCGCGCGCGCCGATGCGCTCGAGCTCCCGCTCATGGTGAGCGAGAACACCGAGTCGCAACGCACCGCCTTCACCGTCAGCGTCGACTACGGCCATGGGACAACGACCGGCATCTCCGCCGAGGACCGCGCCGCCACCATCCATTCGCTCATCGATCCCCACACGCGCCCGATCGAGCTGAACCGTCCGGGCCACATCTTCCCCCTTCGCTACCGGCCCGGCGGGGTGCTCAAGCGCGCCGGGCACACCGAGGCGACCATCGACCTCGTGTCCGCCGCCGGCCTCTACCCCGCGGGTGTGTTGTGCGAGCTCGTCTCGGCCGACAAGACCCGGATGGCCCGCCTGCCCGAGCTCGAGCAGTTCGCCGCCACCCACGGGTTGCAGCTCGTCACCATTGCCGATCTCATTCGCTACCGGCGCCACAAGGACAAGCTGGTGCAGTGCATCGCCGGGCCGGCGCGCATCCCCACGGAGTTCGGTGACTTCGCCGGCTACGTCTACGAGTCGGACCTCGATGGCGAGCACCACCTCGCCGTGGTGCGGGGCGACGTCAGGGGAAAGAGCGACGTGCTCGTCCGGGTCCACTCCGAATGCCTGACCGGGGACGCCTTCGGGTCACTGCGGTGCGACTGTGGCCCGCAACTGTCCGAGGCGTTGCGGCTCATCGCCAAGGAGGGCACCGGCGTCGTGGTGTACCTGCGCGGCCACGAGGGCCGTGGCATCGGGCTGGCTCACAAGCTCCGGGCCTACAACCTCCAGGAACAGGGCCACGACACCGTCGACGCCAACCTGGAGCTGGGCTTGCCGGTGGACAACCGCGAGTACGGTATCGGCGCCCAGATCCTGGTCGACCTGGGGGTCACCACCATGCGCCTCATGACGAACAACCCCATGAAGTACGGCGGCCTCGAAGGGTTCGGGCTCGACATCGTCGAACGCGTCCCGTTGACGCTGCACTCGAACCCCGAGAACATCGCCTATCTGCGCACCAAACGCGAAAGGCTCGGACACCTGATGGAGGGCCTCGACGACGAGGTCGCCGATGACGAGCTCTGACGCCACCGCCCTCTCGGCCGACGCCATCGACGCGGTGGCCCGTCGTGTGGGTGTCTCCCACGCCGGCGAGCCCGGCGCCGAGACGCGCGTGGCGTTGGTGTGCGCCAAATTCAACGGCGGGATCACCGAGCGCCTGCTCGACGGTGCGCTCGCCGGCCTCGAGGCCAACGGCGTCAAGGCGGTCACGGTCACCGTGGCCTGGGTGCCGGGCGCGTTCGAGTTGCCCGTGGCGGCGTTGCGCCTGGCGCAGGCGGGCGGGGTCGACGCCGTGGTGGCGTTGGGTGCGGTCATCCGGGGCGAGACCGCGCACTTCGACTTCGTGGCGGGTCAGTGCGCCGCCGGGCTCCAGCGCGCCGCCTTGGACACCGGGGTCCCCGTGGTGTTCGGCGTGCTCACCACCGACACCGTCGACCAGGCGCTGGCCCGGTGCAGCGGGGGACAGGACGACAAGGGATTCGAAGCGGCGGTGACCGCGCTCGAGATGGCCGACCTGCTGCGCAGGTTGCCGTCGTCGGCTCCGTCACCGGCGCGCTGAGTCGCCCCGGAGTATTCGATGCTGCGTCTCGTCCTGCCCAAGGGCTCACTCGAAAAGGCGACGCTGGAGCTGTTCGCCGCGGCCGACCTCACCGTGGTGCGGGGGTCCGACGTCGAATACCGGGCCAACATCGACGACCCTCGCGTGGACGAGGTCCGCATCCTGCGACCCCAGGAGATCCCGGGCTATGTGGCCGAGGGCCTCTTCGACCTCGGGATCACCGGCCGTGACTGGATCGAGGAGACCGGCGCGGACGTGACGTCACTGGGCGAGCTCGCCTACTCGAAGGCGAGCGCCAACCCCATCCGGGTCGTGCTGGCCGTGGCGCAGGACTCGCCCGTGGTGTCGATCGAGCAGCTGCCCGTCGGGACGCGCGTCTCGACCGAGTACCCCGAGCTCACTCGTCGCGTGCTCGAGAAGCACGGCGTCCACGCCGAGATCCGCATGTCCTACGGCGCCACCGAGGCGAAGATCCCCGACATCGCCGACGCGGTGGTGGAGATCACCGAGACGGGCAAGGCCCTGGCCGCCGCCCGGTTGCGCATCGTGGAGACGCTCCTCGTGTCGCGCACCGAGCTCATCGCCAATCCGGTGGCGGCGTCGGATCCCGACAAGCGCCTGGCCATGGGCCATCTGCTGACGTTGCTGCAGGGTGCGCTCGAGGCGCGCGGCAAGGTGCTGCTCAAGCTCAACGTCGCCGCTGGCGGGCTCGAAGAGGTCGTGGCGGTCCTCCCGGCCCTCAAGTCACCCACCGTGTCGGAGCTTTCGGGCGGCGCGGGGTTCGCGGTGGAGACGGTGGTGCCCAAGTCGGAGGTCAACGTGTTGATCCCGGCGCTCAAGGACCGGGGTGCCACCGACATCATCGAGTTGCCGTTGTCGAAGATCGTGCACTGAGCGTGCGGAGGCGACGATGACCCGGGCGCGCGGCGGTCCCCGGGCGCCCCGGGTCGGTGTGGTGAGCGAGTTCGACGATCCCCGCGGTCTCGGTGCCGTGCTCGACGACGACGGCCGCACCTACCCCTTCCACTGCACCGCGCTCGCCGACGGGACGAGGCACGTCGAGGTGGGGGCCCGTGTGGTGTTCGTCGTGGCCCCCGGGCACCGCGGCCGCTACGAGGCGCGTGCGGTGACGACCTTGGGCGGCCCCTGACGGCGCTCGTGTGTGGGGCGCCGACCCCGGTGCGACCCTCAGGTCGCCCCTCCGGCGTCCCCACCGACCGTGTCCCCACCGACCGTGTCCCCACCGACTGTGTCCCCGCCCACCATGTCAGGGGGGAGGCTCTCGCTGATCTGGACGAAGGCCAACCTGATCTGGGACAGGGCGTCGTGCAGCGACCGCTCGGCCTCCCCCAACCTCCCGGCCAGGCCCTCCACCAGCGCGGCCATGGCGTCGACGGCCAACCGGGCCTGGTCGAAGTTGGGCGGTTGCTGCGACAGGTGAATGGCGGCGAGCTCGAACAAGCCGTAGGCATGGTTGGCCACGACGACCTCGGCCGGGGTGCCGAGCAATTGCCGGCGCAACTCGTCGAGCCGGGCCGCCATCTCGGCCTGCTCCTCGGGCCCGAGGTCCCCCGGGTCGAATTCCTCGGTCTCGTACGGTCGGGCCGGGGTCGGGTCCGAGTCGGCAGGTCGCGACGATGCTCGAGAGGCGTCGGGACCTGGTCCTTCATCGCCCGAGGGCCGTACCCGGTGCTCGCCGTCAGGTGTCCAGAGGCTGCTCACGCCTGGTAGCGTAGAACGTTGAGCCAACAGGGAAAGCGGGGTCACGCCGTCGGGCACACCCCCACCCGCCACCGGGCAACGGTGCGTCGGGTTTGCAACGGGTCCGTGATGGGACACCGAGGGCAAGGGACCGCGCTTCCGATATGGCTCCGGGGAGACTCGGAGTCCTGCAACGACGGGAGTGATGTCGCATCGCCACACCCATGACGACCAACGAGACCAGGATCAACGACCGCATACGCGCGCGCGACGTGCGCCTGGTGGACCCAGATGGCCAACAGCTCGGGATACGCCCGTTGCCGGAGGCCCTGGCCATCGCCCGGCAGCTGGACCTGGATCTCGTCGAAGTCGCACCTCTGGCCAACCCGCCTGTCTGCCGCATCATGGACTACGGCAAGTACAAGTTCGACGAGGCGCAGAAGGCCAAGGAGTCCAGGCGCAAGACCACGAGCGTCGGGATCAAGGAGATGAAGTACCGGCCGAAGATCGGTCCCGGTGACTTCGACACCAAGACCCGGCAGGTCCTGAAGTTCCTGAACGAGGGGCACAAGGTCAAGGTCACGATCATGTTCCGGGGTCGAGAGGTGTTCCACCCCGAGTTGGGGAAGAAGATCCTCGACCGGGTGGCCGAACACGTCGACGGGACGGCGCGAGTGGAATCGGATCCGAGGCTCGACGGTCGCAACATGGTGATGGTGCTCGCACCGGACAAGCGGGCCAAGCAGTCGGCGGCGGCCCGGGCCGCGCAGCACGACGACGACGTCCCCGGCCCGGTCGGCGGCGAGCCGGCGGTGTCGGGCAAGAGTGGGAGTGCAGCGGTGATCGAGAGCAACGGCGGATCGCCCGCCGAGGCACCGGTGGCGGCCAGCGGGGACGGCCCGGGCCGACAGGAAGGAACCTGAGATGCCGAAGATGAAGACCGACCGGGGCGCCGCCAAGCGCTTCAAGGTCACGGGCACCGGTCGTCTGCGCCGGCGTCAGGCCAATCGCTCTCACCTGCTCGAGAAGAAGACGAGTGTCCGCACCCGTCGCCTCGGTCGCGAGGTCGAAGTCGCCGCCGCGGATCGCCGCGAGGTGCGGCGCCTGCTCGGTCGGTAGTCACCAGGCGGGCACATGCCCGCCTCCGAGTCGCCCCCGCCCGATGGGGTGGGTGCGATGTCACGTCGTTCACGAAAGGAGCTGGTCATGGCCAGGGTGAAGCGCGCCGTCAACGGCAAGAAGCACCGTCGCGCCGTCCTCGAGTCGGCCCAGGGCTACTACGGCAATCGCAGCCGCACCTTCCGTTCCGCCAACGAGGCGGTCATGCACTCGCTGCAGTACGCGTACCGCGACCGCCGTGCTCGCAAGGGTGACTTCCGTCGGCTGTGGATCCAGCGGATCAACGCGGCGGCCCGGGCCAACGGCACGAGCTACAGCCGGCTCATCGCCGGGCTGCGCGAAGCCGAGGTCGTGGTGGACCGCAAAGTGCTGGCCGACCTGGCGGTCACCGACCCCGAGGCGTTCTCCCGCCTCGTGGGTGTGGCGACGTCCGCTCTGGCCGACGGGGCTCCGACCCCGGTGGCGGCGGAGGCCGGGGACCGCTCCTGACCACGGCGCTCGCCTTCCGGCACCAGCGGGTCCAGCGCCTGCGCCGGCTGCTGGCGCGACGCAGCACCCGGCGCTCGGAGGGCGCCTTCGTGGTGGAAGGGGTCAAGCTGCTCCACAGCGCGCTCGACGCGGGGGCGTCGGTGGAAGCGGTGTTCGTGGACGAGCGGGGCCGTTCACAGCCCGATGTCGGCGCCGTGCTCGACGTGGCGTTGGCGCGCGGGGCCCGCATCTTCGACCTGGCGCCGGGCGTCCTCGAAAGGGTGGCCGACACCGTGACGCCCCAGCCCGTCCTGGCCGTGGTGGCGATGCCCACCGCCACGCTCGAGGAGCTGGCCGGCGCGACCTTCGTGGTGGTGTGTGTGGACGTGCGCGACCCGGGCAATGCCGGCGCGGTGATCCGTGTGGCCCATGCCGCCGGTGCCGCCGCGGTCGTGTGCAGCGAGGGGACGGTCGACCCCTTCAACCCCAAGACGGTCCGCGCCTCGGCCGGGTCGGTCCTGCACGTCCCGGTCGTCGTGGCGGGCGACGCCGCTGCGGTCCTCGACGCGTTGGCCGGGCACGGCCTGCGCTGTCTGGCGGCGGTGTCGCGCGGCGGCACCGCGTATACCGACGTCGACCTGACGTCGCCGTTCGCCTTGGTCCTCGGCAACGAGGCGAGCGGGTTGCCCCCGGAGCTCGCGAGCCGGCTCGACGCCACGGTGACGATCCCCATGGGGGGAGGCGCCGAGTCGCTCAACGTGTCGACGGCGGCCGCGGTTCTGTGCTTCGAGGCGGCGCGCCGGCGCTCTAACCTGCACGCCATGGGAGAGGCCCGGTGACCCCGCCGTCGGGGGAGAGGGGTCGGGGTCGCCCGACGTCGATCCCGACGCGCTGGTCGCGGCGGCGGCCGACGCGCTGGCCCGGGTCGACACCTTGGCGGCGTTGGACGAGTTGCAGACCGAGCTCCTGGGGAAGCGCTCCGCCCTGGCCCGGGCCCATCAGGGCCTGGTCCGGCTCGAGCCCGGCGAGCGGCCCGAAGCGGGGCGACGGCTCAACGAGGCGCGCACCGAGATCGAGTCGAGCCTGGCGCAACGGCGGGGTGAGCTCGAGCACCGTGCCCGTGCGGCGCGCCTCGACGAGGACCGGTTGGATCTCACCGAGGCCACCGCGCCGACCCCGCCGGGTCGCCTGCATCTCGTGCAGCGCGCCCGCGACGAGCTCGAGGACGTGTTCGTCGGGATGGGGTTCACCGTGGCCGAGGGCCCCGAGGTCGAGACCGACTGGTACAACTTCGAAGCCCTGCACATGCCGCCGGCGCATCCCGCCCGGGGGATGTGGGACACGCTGTACCTCGAGCTCGGGGAGCCCGAGACGGTCATGCTCCGCACCCACACGTCACCGGTCCAGGTGCGGCTCATGGAGAGCCAAGGGCCACCCATCTACGCCGTCATGCCGGGCAAGTGCTTCCGCCGCGACACGCCCGACGCCCGCCACATCCCGACCTTCCATCAGATCGAGGGGCTGGTGGTCGACCACGGCATCAGCTTCGCCGAGCTGGCCGGGACCATCGAGACCTTCACCACGGCCTACTTCGGGCCCGACATCCACAGCCGCTTGCGACCGTCGTACTTCCCTTTCACCGAGCCGTCGGCCGAGTACGAGATCACGTGCACGATCTGCCAGGGCGCGGGTTGCCGCACCTGTTCGCACACGGGGTGGATCGAGCTCGGGGGGTGCGGCATGGTCGACCCCGCCGTGTTCGCCGCGGTGGGCATCGACGCGGAGCACTGGACGGGGTTCGCCTTCGGCTTCGGGATCGACCGGTGCGCCCAGATGCGCCACGAGATCCCCGACATGCGTGTCTTCTTCGACAACGACGTGCGCGTCCTGCGCCAGATCTGACCGGTCCCGTGCGCGTCCCTCTGTCATGGCTGGCCGATTTCGCGCCCTTCGCCGGCGACCCCGCGGAGCTGGCGTCGGTGCTCGACGACCTGGGCCTCGTGGTCGAAGAGGTCGAACGGGTGGGCGAGGGCCTCGGTGACGTCGTCGCGGCGCGGGTCCTCGAGATCGACGGCATCCCCGGCGCCGACCGCATCCGTCGTGTGGTGGTCGAGGCGGGCGGCGACCCGGTCGAGGTGGTGTGCGGGGCGTGGAACTTCCACGCCGGTGACGTCGTCCCCTTGGCCCCCGTGGGCTCGGTGCTGCCGGGAGGGTTCGAGATCAGTCGACGCAAGATGAAGGGCGTCGTGTCCAACGGGATGCTGTGCTCGGGACGCGAGCTCGCGTTGTCCGAGGACCACGAGGGGATCCTGGTGCTGCCGGGCGCGGTCGAGCCCGGCACCCTGCTCGTCGACGCGCTCGGCATCGAGCCCGACACCGTGTTCGACATCGCCGTCGAGGCCAACCGTCCCGACGCCTGGTCCGTGGCCGGCATCGCCCGCGACCTCGCCGCGGCCCTGCACGTGCCGTTCTCCCTACCCGAGCCGCCCGTGCCTCTGACCGACGCCGGGACACCGGTGGGGAGCCTCACGACCGTCGAGGTCGTCGACGAGGACCTGTGCCCGCGCTTCACCGCCCGCGTCCTGCTCGACGTGACCGTCGGGCCGTCGCCACAGTGGATCGCCCGGCGGCTGACGCTGGCGGGCATGCGCCCCATCAACAACGTCGTCGACGCGTCGAACTACGTGATGCTCGATCTGGGCCAGCCCACCCATCCCTACGACCTCGATGCCGTGGCCGGGCACGGACTGCGGGTCCGGGCGGCGCGGCCGGGCGAGGTGGTGACCACGCTCGACGGCGTCGAGCGCCGTATGGGCGAGCGGTCGGTCGGGGTCGGCGACGACCGACGCGACTGTGTCATCTGTGACGCCCACGACGTGCCCATCGGCATCGGCGGGATCATGGGCGGGGCCACGAGCGAGATCTCGCCCACGACGCGACGCGTGCTCCTCGAAGCGGCGTACTTCACGCCCATGGCGATCGCCCGAAGCTCCAAACGCCTCAATCTCCGGTCCGAGGCCTCGGCGCGCTTCGAGCGCGGCTGTGACCCCGAGGGGATCGACCGCGCCGCCCTGCGGCTGTGCCAGGTCCTCGGTGCCACGGCGGGGCCGGCATTGCGCAGCGCCGACGGGGCGCTCGACGTCCGGGGAGCGGTGCCGGGCCCGGTCCGGGTCACCGTGCGAACGGCACGCGTGAACGCCGTGCTCGGCAGCGAGCTCGACGACGACGACGTGGTCGGGTACCTCGAGCCCATCGGGTTCCGGTGCCGGACCGAGTCGGCGGGGGTGGTGTCGGTCACGGTGCCGACGTTCCGCCCCGACACCGAGCGCGAGATCGACGTGATCGAAGAGGTGGCGCGCCATCACGGCTACGCCCGGCTTCCCCGGCGACGACCCTTCGCGCCGCAGGTGGGCGGTCTGACCCGGTACCAACGTGAGCGGCGCCTGGCGCGCCGGGTGGTGGCCGACCTCGGGGCGCACGAGGCGTGGACGCCGTCACTGCTCGGCCCCGACGCGCATCGACGGGTGGGGATCGACGGCGGCGTGCACGTGGCGAACCCGCTCACCCCCGACGAGAGCGTGCTCCGACAGAGCCTGCTGCCCGGCATGTTGGGCGCGGTCGCGTTCAACGCCGATCGCCGGCAGGCCGAGGTGCGGCTGTTCGAGGTGGGCCATGTCTTTCCCCCACCCGACGCCGGTCGGGTCGCTCGGGCCCTGGCCCGGTCGGGGAGCACGGTGATCGACGAGCGCGAAGTCCTGGGCGTGGTGCTGGCCCGGGAGACTGACGACGCCCGCAGTGCCGCGGCCGCGTGGCGGTTCCTGGCCGATGCCTTCGGGATCGAGGCGGTCGAGCTGATCGCCCCCGCACCCGGCGCAGGCCCCGGGCTCGACTCGGTCCCGCCGGGGCTGCACCCGACGCGGTCGGCCCGGCTCGTCCTGCGGGCCGGGGAGGATGCCACGCCCCGGGCCTTCGGTGTCGTGGGGGAGGTGGACCCCGAGGTGCTCGAGGGGTTCGGGATCGACGCCGAGCGCCGGCGGGTGGGGTGGCTCGAGGTGGACCTCGAGGGGCTCCTGGTCGACGCGCCGCGTCGCGCCTCGCTCATGGTCCGGGTCAGCAGGTTCCCCTCGAGCGACGTGGACCTCGCCTTCGTGGTCGACGACGCCGTGCCCGCCGCCGCGGTGGAGCACACGCTGCGCCGGGCCGGGGGTGCGCTGCTGGAGTCGTTGACGCCGTTCGACGTGTACCGGGGGGTCGGCGTGGACGCGGGTGCGAGGAGTCTCGCCTACCGACTGCGGCTGTGCGCCGCGGACCGGACCCTGACCGACGAGGAAGTGGCCGAGGTCCGGGGCCGGTGCATCACCGCGGTGGAGCAGGCCCACGGCGCCAGCCTGCGCGGCTGACGCCGGCGGGTGGCGGCGATGCCCGGGCCCGGCGACGCGTACGGCGTCCACGTGGTGCCGCTCTTCGACACGTCGGGCTCGCGTCACGACGTCGAGTCCGCCTTGCGCGCCGAGGGGATGAGCCCGCACGCCTGGGGCAACGGCGCCGACGATTCCTACGGGCGCCACGTGCACGCGCATCACAAGGTGCTCGTATGTGTGTCGGGGTCGATCGTCTTCCACACCGACGCCGGGGACGTGGCGCTGAAACCGGGCGATCGCCTGGAGCTCCCCGCCGGCGTCGAGCACGGCGCCACCGTGGGCCACGACGGGGTCGAGTGCGTGGAGGCGTACCGCCCCTGACGGGTCCCGGCGCGGGCGATGTGCGTCGGCGGGGGGCCGGGGCTACCGTCGATTGCGATGATGATGGCCACTGGCGTCCTGGCCGACGCCATCTCCCCCCCGGTCCGGCTCCACACTCTGCTCACGGGACTGCAGACCGACGGTCTGAGCCTCCTGGCCCTGGCCATCGAGCTCGGGTTGGCGGTGTGGTACGTGGTGGCGGTGCGGCGCCTGGCCAAGCGGGGCCGGGCGTGGTCGCCCTGGCGCACCGCGTCGTTCCTCGGCGCGACGCTCTTGGTGATCGTGGCCGTGCAGTCGGGATTGGCCGCGTACGACGACCAGGTCTTCGCCGCGCACGTGGTCCAGCATCTGCTCCTCATGAGCTTCGCGCCGATCCTCTACGCGCTGAGCGCGCCGGTGACCCTGGCCCTGCAGTCCTCGGACCGCCCCACCCAACAGCGCCTGCTCAAGATCGTGCACCACCCCGTGGCCGAGCTCGTGACCAATCCGGTGCTCGTGGTCCTCGTCGCCTACGGGACGATGATCGTGTACTTCCTCACGCCGTTCTACAACCTCTCGCTCGAGCATCCGCTGCTGCACGACCTGACGCATCTGCACTTCCTCGTGACCGGGTGTCTGTTCTGGTGGCTCGTGGTCGGGCGTGACCCGTCGCGGTGGCGGCTGTCGTACCCGGCCAAGCTCGGGATCCTGGCCGTCGGCATCCCCGTCACCGCCATCCTCGGGGTCAGCCTCACCGGGGCCCGTGTCTCGATCGCCCCGCACTTCCACACCGTGGCCGACACCCAGCGCGGGGGCTCGATCCTGTGGGTGGTGGGCGAGATCACCACGTTCGTGGCCATGGCCATCATCGTCTACCAGTGGATGCGGGCCGAAGAGCGCGCCGCGGTACGCGCCGACCGGCTGCTCGACTCCCAGGCCCAGGTATGACTCCCAGGCCCAGGTACAGAGCCTGACCATGACGTGGCGGTCGCCGGCGGTGGCGGCATGGGAAGGCCGAGGGACGTACCGGACACTGCACGACCTCGCCACCTTCACCATCGACGTGGGGGCGACCGGGCCCGAGACCCTGGAGCCGCTCCTGGTCATCCACGGGTTCCCCAGCAGTTCCTTCGACTTCCACCATGTGGTCGACACGCTGGCGCTGCATCGTCGCGTGTTGCTGTTCGACATGATCGGTTACGGGCTCTCGGCCAAACCCGACCGGGCCTACACCATCGACCTCCAGGCCGACGTGGCCCAGGCGTTCGTCGCCGAAGCCGGTGTGTCGACGCTGGCCCTGCTCACCCACGATGTCGGCGACACCGTCGGGGGCGAGCTCCTGGCGCGCCACGACGAGGGCCGGTGGCCCGTCGACGTCACGCGACGCGTGCTCACCAACGGGAGCATCTACATCGAGATGGCGCATCTCTCCCCGGGTCAACAGCTCCTGTTGGGCCTTCCCGACCGACGACTCGCCGACGGCGCGGGCATCGACGGGGCCACCCTGCAGGCCAGCCTGGCCGCGACGTTCTCACCGGGTGCGGTGGTGGACGAGGCCGACCTGGCGGCGCAGTGGGAGCTGATCTCGCACCACGACGGCCACCTCCTGTTGCCGCGCACCATCCGCTACATCGAGGAGCGGCGACGGAACCAGGCCCGTTTCACCGGAGCGATCGAGTCCCACCCCTCGCCCCTCGCGATCGTGTGGGGCACCGACGACCCCATCGCGGTGCGGTCCATGGCCACCCGGCTCCACGAGCAGCGTGGCGACGCCCGGCTCACGTGGCTCGACGACGTCGGGCACTATCCCATGATCGAGTCGCCGCGCGCCTTCCTCGACGCCGTCACCCCCTCGCTCACCTGAGTGGCGCCACGTTTCAAGCGGCGGGGTCGTCGGGCGGTCGGGGGTCGCGCCACATGGGCCACACCGTGGGCCCACCGGGAATGATGATCTCCCCGGTGACCTCGAAGCGATGGCGCCGGTAGAAGGCGATGTTGCTCTGCTTGGAGGACTCGAGATAGGCCCCCGTGCCGTCGCGGTCGCACCGGTCGAGGATGGGGGCGAGCAGTGCCGAAGCGATGCCCCGCCCCTGATGGATGGGGTCGGTCCCGAGGACGGCCAGGTACCAGTGGGGCGTGCGGGGGTGGTAGCGCTCGATGGTCGACAGCACGCGCAGCGCTCGCGGCACGTGGAGGCCGAACGCAGCGACCATCTTGGGCGAGGCGCGCACCATCTGGCCCAAGCGGAGTTTCCACTGGTCAGGGGGGTCCCACAGCGCGCCCCCGGCCCGATCGGTGTCGGTGAAGCAGGCACCGTGGGGCACGTGCTGGACGGTGAGCGCGACCTCGAAGTACTCCGCCACACGGCGCCGACGCGACGACTCGGCGGGGACCAGGAACGACATCACGGGGTCGTCGAAGAAGGCGCGCGCCAGGCTGGCGGCGAGAGGTGCCACGTCGGCCTGGGTGGCGACGCGCACGGGTCCGGGCATGGCCGACACTTATAGCCGCCACGACCGTCGAGCGTCGAAGCGCGGCGCGGGCGTCAGGCGGAGGTGTCGGGCCCGGGATCGACCTCGTGCAACAGGGCGCGGGTGCGGGTCCCCAGCCACCGTTCGAGTCGTCTCCGGTCGTCGGGGGAGAGGCTGTCGAGGAACGCCCACGCCACCACCTCGGCCGCGTCGTCGGAGCTCGTCGCCACCGCTTCGACCGCTTCCAGGCAGCGGGTGAGGACCGGCGTGCACCGTTCGATCTCGGCCACCAGCCCCGCCACGTAGTCGGCCAATTCGGTGAAGGTCGCCGCCATGCCCGGGTCGCCGTCGGCGGCCTCGGCCAGGTCGAGGTAGCGGTCCACGAACCCGGGCGCCGCCTGCAGCACGAGGGCGACCTGGGCGTCGATCATCTTGAAACACTATGAAAAGTAATGACAAGGCGTCAAGTGCCGTTTCCGGGTGAGTGGCCTGACTCGTTTGCATATACATGCACTAGCTTGTATTTTCTTGCGGATGCAGGTGGGGATCGCCGGGGCGTCGGGGTATGCGGGGGCGGAGCTGCTGCGCCTGTGTGCCGGTCACCGCGAGCTCGACGTGGTCGTGGCCGGTGCCGACACCCAGGCGGGCCGGACCGTCGACGAGCTGTACCCGTCGTTGGCGGCGGCGTACCGGGGGCTCGAGTTCTCGAAGGCGGGGGCCGACGAGCTGGCCGGGCTCGACGTGGTCTTCCTGGCGCTCCCGCACGGCGAGTCCCAGGAGCTGGCCCCCGGGCTCGTCGACCGGGTGGGGCTCCTCGTGGACCTGTCCGCCGACTTCCGGTTGCGCGACGCCGGGGCCTACCCGCGCTGGTACGGGCACGACCACGGCGCGCCGGGCCTGTTGGAACGGTTCGTGTACGGGCTGCCCGAGCTCTTCCGGTCCGACCTCGTCGGGGCCCGGTTGGTGGCGGCGCCGGGGTGCTATCCGACGGCCGCCGCGTTGGCGCTGGCGCCGCTCGTGCGCGCCGGGGTGGTCGAGCCCAGCGGCGTCATCGTCGACGCCGCCAGCGGCGTGTCGGGGGCGGGGCGCAAGCTGGCGCACACCTCGCACTTCAACACCGTCGACGAGGACTTCACGGCCTACGGGCTGCTGCACCACCGCCACACGCCCGAGATCGAACAGGCGTCGGGGGCCCAGGTGTTGTTCACGCCGCATCTGGCGCCGATGAACCGAGGGATCCTGGCGACGTGTTACGCGCGGCCCGCGACGGAGATGGGGACCGACGACGTCCTCGCCGTGCTGCACGACGCGTACGACGGTGAGCCGTTCGTGGTGGTGAGCGGGGCGTCTCCGTCGACCAAGGCCACGCTGGGGTCGAACTGTGCGCACCTCACGGCGCGCGTCGACGACCGGACCGGGTGGGTGGTGGTGCTGTGCGCGCTCGACAACCTGGTCAAGGGGGCGTCGGGCCAGGCGGTGCAGTGTGCCAACATCGCCCTCGGCCTGCCCGAGGCGACGGGGCTCAGCGCGCTGGGGGTGTACCCGTGAGCGTCACCGCGCCGCAAGGGTTCGTGGCGTCGGGCCTGGCGTGTGGGATCAAGGCGTCGGGCGCCCTCGACCTGGCCCTGGTGGCCGTCGGCCCGCGGCCCGGTGCCCGCCGCCGGGGTGTTCACCGCCAACCTGGCCGCGGCCGCGCCGGTGCAGGTGAGCCGGGCGCATCTCGCCGCCACCGCCGGGCGCGCCGCCGCGGTGGTGCTCTCGAGCGGGAACGCCAACGCCGCGACCGGCGCGCCGGGCGTGGACGCGGCGCGACGCATGTGCGCGCTCGTGGGCGACGGGCTCGGCGTGGACGCCACCGAGGTCCTCGTGTGCCAGACCGGGCTGATCGGGATCCCGTTGCCGCTGGCGCCGGTCGAGACGCGGGATCCCCGCACTCGTCGCGGCGCGGCTCGGCGACCGGGACGCGGCGCGCGCGTGCCGCCACGGCCATCATGACGACCGACACGGTGTGCAAGGAGGTCACCGTCGAAGGAGCCGGGTTCACGGTGGGGGGCATGGCCAAGGGTGCGGCCATGCTGGCCCCGAACATGGCCACGATGCTCGCCGTGCTGACGACGGACGCCGTGAGCGACGACGCCACGTTGTCCCGGGCGCTCCTGGGCGCGGTGGGGCCCACGCTTCAACCGGATGAGCGTGGACGGCTGCACCTCGACCAACGACACCGTGCTGGTGTTGGCGAGCGGGGCCAGCGGGACGCGCCCGCCCGTCGACGCGCTCGTCGACGCGCTCGGACGGGCGTGCGGCGAGCTGGCCGGGATGATGGTCGCCGACGCCGAGGGGGCGAGCAAGGTGGCCCACGTGGTCGTGACGGGCGCGGCGTCGGACGACGAGGCGCACCGTGCCGCGCGCAAGGTGGCGGAGTCGGCCCTCGTGAAGTGCTCGCTCAACGGTGCGGACCCCTACTGGGGTCGCGTCGTGAGCGAGCTGGGGTCCGCCGGTGTGGCGTTCGAGATGGACAGGGTCGACGTCGCCTACGGCGGGATCACGGTCTGTCGGGGCGGCGTGGCGGCCGAGCACGACGAGAAGGCGGTGCAGGCCCACATGGCGGGCAGGTCGATCGAGATGCGCTGTGACCTCGGGATGGGCGGGGGCAGCGGGGCGGTGCTCACCTGCGACCTGGGCCACGGGTACATCGACGAGAACAGGACGACGTCGTGACGGTCGAGCTCGGCCCCTCCGAACGCGCCGGCGGTGCTCGTGGAGGCGTTGCCGTACATCCTGCGCTTCTGGGGCAAGGTCGTGGTGATCAAGTACGGCGGCAACGTGCTGGCACCGGTCGACGGGGAGCCGGTGCAGAGCGCCGACGAGGTCGGCGAGGCCGAGGCCCTGGCGTCGTTCGCCGAGGACGTGGTGCTCATGCGATCGGTGGGCATGCTCCCGGTGGTCGTGCACGGCGGCGGCCCGCAGATCGGCGAGCTCATGGAGCGGCTCGGCAAGGTGCCCGAGTTCCGCAACGGGATGCGGGTGACCGACGCCGAGACGCTCGAGATCGCGAGCATGGTCCTCATCGGCAAGGTGAACCGTGAGATCGTGTCGGCCATGAACGTCCACGGCTCGTTGGCGGTGGGCCTGTCGGGCGACGATGCCAACATGATCACGGCCATCGCCCGCGACGAGTCGCTCGGCTTCGTGGGTGACGTCGAGGTGGTCGACCCCTCGATCCTCCATCGCCTCCTGGCCGAAGGCATCGTCCCCGTGGTGGCGACGATCGCGGGGGACACGAAGGGGCAGTCCTACAACATCAACGCCGACGCCGTGGCCGGGGCCATCGCCGCGGCCCTGCACGCCGAGAAGCTCGTGTGCCTGACCGACGTCACCGGGCTGCGCTCGGACCCCGACGATCCGAGCTCGCGGTTGAGCCGGGTCTCGGTCGAGGAGATCGACGCCATGGTGGCGTCGGGGGCGGCGTCGTCGGGGATGATCCCCAAGGTCGAGGCGTGTGCCCGGGCCGTGCGGGCCGGGGTGCCGCGCGCCCACATCCTCGACGGCCGGGTTCCCCATGCCTTGCTGCTCGAGGTGTTCAGCGACCAGGGCGTGGGCACCATGATCTACCGAGAGGGCGAGGTGGTCACATGAGCGGCGTCCCCGATCGCAGCGCGCTCATGCACACGTACGCGGAGCCACCGGTGACGTTCGTGCGCGGCGCGGGGTCCGAGCTGTGGGACAGCGACGGCAAGCGGTATCTCGACTTCCTGTCGGGGCTGGCGGTCACCGGGCTCGGCCACGCCCACCCGGTGGTGGCCGAGGCACTGGCCGAGCAGGCGGCGACGCTGCTGCACGTGTCGAACCTCTTCGGCAACGTCGTGGGCCCCGAGGTGGCCGTGACGCTCGACCGTCTCGTGGGCGGAGGCGAGACGCGTGCGGGGGGACAGGTGTTCTTCACCAACTCCGGGGCCGAGGCCAACGAGTGCGCGCTGAAGCTGGCCCGCAAGTGGGCGGGGCCGGGCCGGTTCGCGGTGGTGAGCACGTGGGGCGCGTTCCACGGGCGGACGTTGGCGACGTTGCACGCCACGGGGCAGCCCGAGAAGCACGCCCCCTTCGCGCCGTTGCCCGAGGGCTTCGACCACGTCCCCTACGACGACCTCGGCGCGTTGGACGCGGCGTGCGACCCGACGCGGGTCGCCGCGGTGCTGCTCGAGCCCGTCCAGGGCGAGGCCGGGGTGATCGCGCCATCGTCGGACTACCTCGGCGCGGTGCGCGAGCTGTGCACCGAGCGCGGGATCCTGCTCATGGTGGACGAGATCCAGACGGGCCTGGGGCGCACGGGCCGGTGGTTCGGGTTCCAGCACACCGGGATCGAGCCCGACGTGGTGACGATGGCCAAGGCGCTCGGCAACGGCGTGCCCATCGGCGCGTGCTGGGCCCGGGCCGAGGTGGCCGCGGCGTTCTCGCCCGGCGACCACGGCAGCACGTTCGGCGGCCAGCCGTTGGCCGCCGCCGCGGCGCGGGCCACGTTGGCGGTCATGGAGAGCGAGGACGTCCCCGCCCGTGCCGCGAGGGCCGGGGCGCGGTTGGCGGCGGGGCTCGAGCGCCTCGACGGCATCGTCGGGGTGCGGGGCATGGGGCTCCTGTTGGGTGCGGCGCTGGACGGACAGCAGGCCAAGGAGGTGGTGGCCGCGGCCCTCGACCGGGGGCTCGTGGTGAACGCGCCGCGGCCCGACACCATCCGGCTGGCGCCGTCGCTGTTGGTGCGCGACGACGAGATCGACGAGGCCGTGGCGTTGCTCGGTGGCGCGTTGGCCGACGTCGGCGTGGTCAGGAGCGCGGCGTCGTGACCCGGCACTTCCTCGACGTCGACGACCTGTCGTGCGACGAGCTCGACGACGTGCTCGCCACTGCGGTGCTGCCGGCGGCCGAGGTGTCGCAGGTGCTGGCGGGGCGGGGGGCGGCGCTGCTGTTCGAGAAGCCCTCGGCGCGCACGCGCAGCTCGACCGAGCTCGCCGTGGTGGGGCTCGGGGGTCACCCCGTGTACATCCAGGGCCCCGAGGTCGGCGTGGACGAGCGCGAGACGGCCGAGGACGTGGCGCGGACCCTGGCGTGCTACCACGCCGTGGTGTGCGCGCGGGTGCTCGACCACACCACGCTGGTGCGGATGGCGGGCGCTCTCGACGAGGCGCCGACCGACGCCGGCGACGACGGCTCGTTCCCGGTGCCGGTGCCCGTGGTCAACCTGCTCTCGGACCGGGCCCACCCGTGTCAGGCGCTGGCGGACCTGCTCACGCTGCGCCAGGTGTTCGGGACGGTGGAAGGCCGCACCGTGGCGTACATCGGCGACGCCAACAACGTGTGGCGCTCGTTGGCGCTCGCCGCCGCCATGAGCGGCATCCGCCTCCGCACGGCGTCGCCCGAGGGGTACGAGCCCGACGCCGACGACCTGGCGCGCGTGGCGCGGCTCGGCGGCGACGTGGAGGTGACGTCGGACCCCAGGGAGGCGGCCACCGGCGCCGACGCGCTCTACACCGACGTGTGGACGTCGATGGGCCAGGAGGACGAGCAGGAGCTGCGGCGCAAGGCGTTCGAGGGGTTCACGATCGACGACGACATGGTGGGGCGCGCCGCCCCCGACGCGGTGGTCCTGCACTGCCTGCCCGCGCACCGCGGCGAGGAGATCACCGGCGCGGTCCTCGACGGGCCGCGCAGCGTGGTGTGGCGACAGGCGGCCAACCGCATGCTCGCGGTGCGGGGGCTGCTCGGGTGGTTGCTCGGCCCCGGTGGTGGTGGTCCCCGGTGAAGTTGGGGAAGCCGCAGCGCCAACACCGCGTGGCCCGGTTGCTCGAGACCCATGCCGTGTCCAACCAGGCGCAACTGGTGGGGCTCCTGGCCGAGGAAGGAGTCGAGGCGACCCAGACGACGGTGTCGCGTGACCTCGAGGAGATCGGTGCCATCAAGGTGCGGGTGCCCGGCGGTGAGACCGTCTACGCCCTGCCCGAGCTGCCGGTCCGGCAGGTCGCGCCCGAGGACCACCTGCGGCGGGTGCTGGGGGAGTGGGTGGTGGAGGTGGCGCACTCGGCCAACCTCGTGGTGCTGCGGACCCCGCCCGGGTGTGCACACGTGGTGGGATCGGCGCTCGACCGCAGCGGCGTCGAGGGCGTGATCGGCACGGTGGCGGGGGACGATACGGTCCTCGTGGTCGCGGCGCAGGACGCCGGGGGCGAGGCGATCGCCCGGCGGCTGGGCGATCTGGCCGGGACGGTGGGCCCCGTCGTCGACGAAGAACAAGGAATCGGGATGGCGCAGGAAATGAACGGAGCGCAGTGATGGCGAAGAGAGTCGTGTTGGCGCACAGCGGGGGCCTCGACACCTCCGTGGCGGTGCGGTGGCTGCAGGAGGAGCTCGGGGTTGAGGTCATCGCCGTGGCGTTGAACGTCGGCCAGGGCGGGGACTTCGACGTGGTGCGCAGTCGCGCCCTGGCGGCCGGGGCCGTCGAGGCCGTGGTGGTCGACGCCCGGGCCGAGATGGCCGACGACTTCGTCGTGCCCGCCATCGCCGCCAACGCCCTGTACGAGGGCAAATACCCGCTCGTCTCGGCCTTGTCGCGCCCGGTGATCGTGCGCCACCTGGTGGCCGAGGCCCGCCGGCACGGGGCCGACGCGGTGGCGCACGGGTGCACGGGCAAGGGCAACGACCAGGTCCGGTTCGAAGTGGGGACGCGGACGTTGGCGCCCGACCTCGAGATCCTGGCGCCGGCGCGGACCTGGGGCATGACGAGAGAGGACTGTGTCGAGTACGCGGCGCGCTTCGACATCCCCATCGAGGCGACCAAGGAGAAGCTGTACTCGATCGACGAGAACCTCTGGGGCCGGGCCATCGAGTGCGGCGCGCTCGAGGACCCCTGGGCGGCACCGCCGCCCGACGTCTTCTCGCTGACCCGTCCCACCGCCACCGAGCCCCGTGATCTGGTGCTCGGGTTCGAGCGCGGTGTCCCGGTCACCGTCGACGGCGCCGCGTTGGGCCTGGCCGAGCTCGTGGCCGAGGTGGCGTCGATCGTGGGGTCCTACGGGTGGGGCCGGATCGACATGGTCGAGAACCGCCGGGTGGGGATCAAGAGCCGCGAGACCTACGAGTGTCCCGCCGCGCTGGCGCTGTTGCTGGCGCACTCGGACCTCGAGGACCTCACGCTCGAGCGCGACGTGGCGCGCGAGAAGGCGCGGCTCGAGCCGCGCTGGGCCGAGCTCGTGTACGACGGGATGTGGTTCTCGCCGCTCAAGGAGGCGATCGACGCCTTCTTCACGAGCACCCAGCGCCACGTGACGGGCGAGGTGCGGTTGGCGTTGGCGCCCGGGAGCTGCATGGTGACGGGGCGGCGCAGCCCCGAGTCGCTCTACGACCACGGGCTCGCCACCTACGACGCCACCGACACGTTCGACCACGGTGACGCCCAGGGGTTCGTGCGGTTGTGGGGCCTGGGGCTGGCCACGTGGGCGGCGCGCCAGGGCGGCCCCGAGCAGTCGGGAACGAGACGTCCGGCCGGCCGACCGTGACGTTGTGGGAGGGGCGTCTGGGCGGCACCGCGCAGGAGGTCATGGCGTTCACCGCCAGCCTGCCCTACGACCGGCGCCTGGCCGCCGACGACCTCGAGGGCTCGCGCGCCCATGTGCGGGGGTTGGCCCGGGCCGGGGTGCTCGAGAAGGGCGAGTCGGCCGTGCTCCTCACCGCGCTCAACCGGGTGGAGGACGAGCTGAGCTCGGGGATCTTCGTGTTCCAGGCCGGCGACGAGGACATCCACACCGCGGTGGAGCGCCGGGTGACCGAGCTCGCCGGCGACGTCGGGGCCAAGATCCACACCGGGCGGAGTCGCAACGACCAGGTCGCCACCGACCTGCGGCTGTACGCGCGGCGGGAGCTGCTCAGCGTCGGAGCGGCGGTGATCGAGCTCCAGGACACGCTGCTGCACCGTGCCGTCGAGGCCGGTGACGCGTACCTGCCGGGCTACACCCATCTCCAGCGGGCGCAACCGGTGTTGCTCACGCACCACCTCTTGGCCCACGGGTGGGCCCTGGCGCGCGACCTCGACCGGGTGCTGCTCAGCGTGGTGCGCATGGACGTGAGCCCGCTCGGGGCCGGGGCGTTGGCGGGGTCGTCACTGCCGATCGACCCCGACGGGGTCGCCGACGACCTCGGGTTCGGGAGCAGGTTCGAGAACTCGCTCGACGCCGTGTCGGACCGCGACTTCGTGGCCGAGGCGCTGTTCGACCTGGCCCTGTTGGGCGTGCACCTGTCGCGCCTCGGTGAGGAGTTCGTGCTGTGGTCGAGCGAGGAGTTCGGGTTCCTCGTCCTCGACGACGCCTACGCCACGGGGAGCTCGATGCTGCCCCAGAAGAAGAACCCCGACGTGGCCGAGCTGGCGCGGGCCAAGGCGGGTCGGCTCATCGGGCACGTGGCGGGGATGCTGGCCACGCTCAAGGGTCTGCCGTTGGCGTACAACCGTGACCTCCAGGAGGACAAGGAGCCGTTGTTCGACGCCTTCGACCAGATCCGGCGGGCGCTGCCCGCGGTGATGGGGATGGTCGGGACCGCGGACTTCGACACCGAGAAGATGCGCACCGCCGCGGACGGCCCCGCCGCCGCCGCGGTGGACCTGGCCGAGTGGCTCGTGGTGCAGGGGATGCCGTTCCGTCAGGCGCACGCGGTGGTCGGGTCGCTCGTCCGCGACTCGGTGCAGCGCGGCGTCCCACTGGCCGAGCTCGTCCAGGCCAGCCCGCATCTCGGGACCGACGCCCTCGGACTGCTCGAGCCGGGCGTGGCGGTGACGCGTCGGACGTCGCCGGGGGGCGCGGGGCCCAAGCCGGTCGCCGTCCAGGTGGAGCGGTTCCGCCACCGCCTCGACCTCGACCGCCAGCGCGTGAGCCATGCGGCGGCGGCGGCGCACGTCGCGGGCGGTGCCGACGAGGCCACGCGGCACGACGTGTGAGCGACCCGACGGTCCGGCGTCGCCGTCGCACGGTGGTGCCGCGGCGGTTCTACGACCGCGGCGCGCTCGAGGTGGCACCCCAATTGCTCAACAAAGTGCTGGTGCGCGCGGGGCGGGCGGGACGGATCGTCGAGGTCGAGGCGTACCGGGGGAGCGACGACGCGGCGTCGCACGCGTACCGGGGCCCGACGCGGCGCAACGCCACGATGTTCGGGCGCCCGGGGGGGTTGTACGTGTACTTCACCTACGGGATGCATTTCTGCGCCAACGTCGTGTGCATGCCGGTAGGGACCGCCGAAGCGGTGCTGCTGCGGGCCCTGGCGCCGGTGACCGGGCTCGAGGCCATGCGGGCCGGGCGCGGCGGGGTCACGTCGGACGTGGCGTTGACCAACGGCCCGGCGAAGTTGTGCCAGGCCATGGGCATCACCGGTACCGACGACGGGGACGACCTGGTCACCGGTACCGGGGGGCTCCGGATCGTGGACGACGGCGTGCCCCCACCGACGGTCCCCGCCCGGTCGACGAGGGTCGGCATCCGCCTCGCCACCGAGTTGCCGTGGCGGTTCTGGGTGCCGGGCGACCCCAACGTGTCGAAGGCCCGCGCTCCGGGACCGGTCCCGCCCCGCTAGAGTCACGCTGCAGCTGTCCGCCGGGATCACACCGGTGGGCGCGTTGTGTTGTGTGGTTTGTGTGATGGAAGTGGTGTCTGACCCCTTTGACACTTCGGGTCGGCGCCGGTATCCTGATGAACCCCCGGTCGGGAGTCCGGTCGCGGGGAACTGGCACCAACGCCTTCGGGTGTGTGCCGCGTCGCTCCTTGAAAACGGAACAGTGAGAGCCAAAAGCCAGTGCGGGCAACTGCGCGGCGCGTTTCGCGCGGCGCGTGGTTGAACGACACAGAATTAAGTAACAGAACCAAGCACTTCACGGACAGCAACACACCGTGCTGTGCCGGGTCGATGAGGGGGCAGTCAGCCCCGATTCGGCTCTCCGATTTGCGGCGACGCCTTCGGGCGGAGTCGTAGGTCTCGATGGAGAGTTTGATCCTGGCTCAGGACGAACGCTGGCGGCGTGCCTAACACATGCAAGTCGAACGAGGTCCAACCGGTGGCAACACTGGTGAAGACCTAGTGGCGAACGGGTGAGTAACACGTGAGCAACCTGCCTCGAAGACTGGGATAACCCCGGGAAACCGGAGCTAATACCGGATACCCCCACCGGGTCGCATGGCCTGGTGAGGAAATGGATTCCGCTTTGAGAGGGGCTCGCGGCCTATCAGCTTGATGGTGGGGTAATGGCCTACCATGGCACCGACGGGTAGCTGGTCTGAGAGGACGATCAGCCACACTGGGACTGAGACACGGCCCAGACTCCTACGGGAGGCAGCAGTGGGGAATCTTGCGCAATGGGCGAAAGCCTGACGCAGCAACGCCGCGTGTGGGACGAAGGCCTTCTGGGTTGTAAACCACTTTCAGCAGGGACGATTGTGACGGTACCTGCAGAAGAAGCCCCGGCCAACTACGTGCCAGCAGCCGCGGTAATACGTAGGGGGCGAGCGTTGTCCGGAATTATTGGGCGTAAAGAGCTCGTAGGCGGCTTGGCAAGTCACGTGTGAAATCTCCAGGCTCAACCTGGTGATGCCACGTGATACTGCCATGGCTTGAGTCCGGTAGGGGACCATGGAATTCCTGGTGTAGCGGTGAAATGCGCAGATATCAGGAGGAACACCAGTGGCGAAGGCGGTGGTCTGGGCCGGTACTGACGCTGAGGAGCGAAAGCGTGGGGAGCGAACAGGATTAGATACCCTGGTAGTCCACGCCGTAAACGTTGGGCACTAGGTGTGGGACCCTATCGACGGGTTCCGTGCCGCAGCTAACGCATTAAGTGCCCCGCCTGGGGAGTACGGCCGCAAGGCTAAAACTCAAAGGAATTGACGGGGGCCCGCACAAGCGGCGGAGCATGTGGCTTAATTCGAGGCAACGCGAAGAACCTTACCTGGGCTTGACATTTAGGGAAAAGCCGTAGAGATACGGTGTCCTTCGGGGTCCTAAACAGGTGGTGCATGGCTGTCGTCAGCTCGTGTCGTGAGATGTTGGGTTAAGTCCCGCAACGAGCGCAACCCTTGTCCGATGTTACCAGCGGGTTATGCCGGGGACTCGTCGGAGACTGCCGGGGTCAACTCGGAGGAAGGTGGGGATGACGTCAAGTCATCATGCCCCTTACGTCCAGGGCTGCACACATGCTACAATGGCCGGTACAACGGGCTGCTATCCCGCGAGGGGGAGCCAATCCCAAAAGCCGGTCTCAGTTCGGATTGCAGTCTGCAACTCGACTGCATGAAGTCGGAGTCGCTAGTAATCCCGGATCAGCAACGCCGGGGTGAATACGTTCCCGGGCCTTGTACACACCGCCCGTCACACCACGAAAGTCGGCAACACCCGAAGCCGGTGGCCCAACCCTTTTGGGAGGGAGCCGTCGAAGGTGGGGTCGGCGATTGGGGTGAAGTCGTAACAAGGTAGCCGTACCGGAAGGTGCGGCTGGATCACCTCCTTTCTAAGGAGTCATTTTCTCGACCATTCCGGTCGAGGACTCCCAGTCGATCACTGGTTATTCGGCGTTCATGCACATCTCGGCGGCCGTCGCGTCCGACCCGTTCCCCTCGAGGGAGCGGCCCGGGCCGGCCCCGTATACCGGGTGGGTGTGGTCGTCGGACCTCACTGTTCCGTTTTGAGGGAGCGACTCTGTACGTGTCGCTGCTTCCGCGAAGTCGACGGCGTCCGCGCATGTCGACCGCTCGCGCACTTCGTCCGGCCGCCTGCACCTTGGGGCGGCAGCGCGCGCCCCTTGAGAATTCCATAGCGAGCACGAGCATCTTTGTTCTCCAAGCTACAAAGAGCCAACGGTGGATGCCTTGGCGCCTGAAGCCTAAGAAGGACGTGGGAGGCTGCGAAAAGCCACGGGGAGCTGCCGACCAAGCTTCGATCCGTGGATGTCCGAATGGGGAAACCCGGCACCCGTCATGGGGTGTCACTCCTGTCTGAACGCATAGGACCGAGAGAGGGAACCGGGGGAATTGAAACATCTCAGTACCCCGAGGAGAGGAAAGCAACAGCGACTCCCTTAGTAGCGGCGAGCGAAACGGGAATAGCCTAAACCGAGCCGGTGTCAAGCCTGGTGGCGTTGCCGGTTGGGGGTTGTGGGAGCCAATAGAAGGGGCGCCAGACCCTTCACGGAGTTACAAAGTCTCGATCTAGCAGAAGTGGTTTGGAACACCACGCCACAGAGGGTAAGAGCCCCGTACGCGAAAGGTTAGAGACCTCCGATTGGATTTCCCAAGTAGCGCCGGATCCGGGAAAGCCGGTGTGAATCTGCGAGGACCACCTCGTAAGGCTAAGTACTCACAGGCGACCGATAGCGGACAAGTACCGTGAGGGAAAGGTGAAAAGTACCCCGGGAGGGGAGTGAAATAGTACCTGAAACCGTTGGCTTACAAACAGTCAGAGCGTCGTCGGTCCCATACTTCGGTATGGATCAATGGCCGGCCGTGATGGCGTGCCTTTTGAAGAATGAGCCAGGGAGTTACCGTGTGTGGCGAGGTTAACCCGAGAGGGGGAGCCGGAGCGAAAGCGAGTCTGAATAGGGCGTAGAGTCGCATGTGGTAGACCCGAAGCCGAGTGATCTATCCATGGGCAGGCTGAAGCGGGGGTAAGACCCCGTGGAGGGCCGAACCCACCCTGGTTGAAAACAGGGGGGATGACCTGTGGATAGGGGTGAAAGGCCAAGCAAACTCGGTGATAGCTGGTTCTCCCCGAAATGCATTTAGGTGCAGCGTCGGGCGTTCAGCATCGGAGGTAGAGCACTGAATGGGTTAGGGGGCCTACAAGCTTACCGACCCCAATCAAACTCCGAATGCCGATGCTCAAGAGCCCGGCAGTGAGACCACGGGGGATGAGCTTCGTTGGTCGAAAGGGAAACAGCCCAGATCGCCGGCTAAGGCCCCAAATTCTTGACTAAGTGGAAAACGATGTGGGAACGCAAAGACAGCCAGGAGGTTGGCTCAGAAGCAGCCATCCTTGAAAGAGTGCGTAATAGCTCACTGGTCGAGTGGTCCTGCGCGGACAATGTAACGGGGCTCAAGTCAAGAGCCGAAGCTGCGGATTTCCATTCCGCCCGGAACGCGCCGCTTGCGGTGCCTTCCGGGGATTCCGGATGGGAGTGGTAGGGGAGCGTCGAACTCAGCAGTGAAGCGCCGGTGGGAACCGTCGTGGAGCGGGTTCGAGTGAGAATCCTGGTATGAGTAGCGAGAGAGGGGTGAGAAACCCCTCCGCCGTAAGCCCAAGGGTTCCTGGGGAAGGCTAATCCCCCCAGGGTGAGTCGGGAGCTAAGGCGAGGCCGAGAGGCGTAGTCGATGCACAGCTGGTTGATATTCCAGCACCACCGTGTCCGCGCCCAACCCAAATCTGAATTCCTAAGGGGCTGGCCTTCGGGCCGAACCGACCGAACCGGACGCGGGTAGCGAAGAGGGGACGCAGGAGGGTAGGTGAGCCCAGGCGTTGGTTGTCCTGGGGTAAGCGAGTAGGGAGGGGTCTAGGCAAATCCGGGCCCCGTTAATCCCGAGACGCGATGCCGAGCCGTTCAGGCGAAGTCACTGATCCCATGCTGCCGAGAAAAGCCTCTAGCGAGCTGGCACGGTGCCCGTACCCCAAACCGACACAGGTGGGCGGGTAGAGAATACCAAGGCGATCGGGAGAACTGTGGTTAAGGAACTCGGCAAATTACCTCCGTAACTTCGGGAGAAGGAGGGCCCCGCTAGGGTGAAGGACTTCGCGTCCTGAGCCTGAGGGGGCCGCAGAAACCAGGGGAAAGCGACTGTTTACTAAAAACACAGGAGCGTGCGAAGTCCTAAGACGATGTATACGCTCTGACGCCTGCCCGGTGCCGGAAGGTTACGGGGAAGGGTTAGCCTTCGGGCGAAGCCCTGAACCTAAGCCCCGGTAAACGGCGGCCGTAAACACCAGTTGCGGCTCCAGTTGGGTAACCGACTGGAACAAACCTTGCTATATGCTGGAAACCCCGTGTATCTGGCGGTACTCATTTGCGTGACACACCCTGCTTTTAGGGTGCGAGCGTGAGTAGTGACAATCCGTCCAGTGCGGACAATCAGCAGGAAAGGCCTAGTTCCTCGAGCTGGCTGGATCAGATTTCGTGTGACCTGGGTAACTGGGTCGCCGGATTCGTCGATGGAGAGGGAAGCTTCAACGTCCCGATCCGTCGAGAGCGCGATCGTGGCCTGCCGTGGCGAGTGTCACTGTCGTTCAACGTGTCGCAGATCGGTCGGGAGCTCCCAGAGCTTCTGAGATCGGTCTTCGGTGTGGGAACGGTCAGAGACCGAGGGGACGGCGTTCACTATTTTGAGGTGACGCGACCCCGGGAACTGTTCGAACGGGTCTTCCCGTTCTTCGAGCAGTTCCAGCTACGCAGCCCGAAACAAGGTGACCTCGCGATCTTTCGTGAGATCACTGAGCTCGTCCTGTCAGGTCGGCACCTGTCGACTGAGGGAATCGGTGACATCCTCAACCTGAGGAGCCCGATGAACCGAGGCGGCAAGCGCCGTTATGACGAGAAGTACATTCTCGACGTATTGAGGGACTGGGAATCCTCAGAGGCCATACGCAAGGCTCCATCTGTGAAGCCAGGTGGATGAAGATATGGTCCACGCCCCATAGCGATATGGGGGAAGTGCGTGAACTATAACGGTCCTAAGGTAGACCCCCCGGGATTCGTGCCCGGGGACTGCCCCTTCCGGAAGTGATTCCGGTAAGTGCAGCTGGCTATATGCTGGGAACTCCGAGTATCCGGCGGTACTCGTCATCTTGCACCATCGTTGGGTGCCGGCTGACGTGTGACAAACCGTCCGGTGCGGACAATCAGCAGGAAAGGCCGCTGAAAATGCAGCGATCCGTCAGATGTGATCGCTGAGTATCTTGTTCAGCGGAATCCTCAGAGGCCATACGCCAGCTATCTCGGTTCGACGATCGAGATAAAGATATGGTCCGAGCCTCATAGCGATATGGGGACAACTCGAGCGAAATTCCTTGTCGGGTAAGAAGTTGCCCCGCATGAGAGTGATCTCATGTGTAAAACCCCGCTATAACGGCGAAGCCCTACCCAGCTGCCTCGATAAGGACGAGGCTATAGATGGCGGGTAATGCCGTGGGAAGCCCTCTGCCGCTTTGGCGGTATGGCCCCGTAACGACTGATCCCTTCGGGGAGAGGCTCCAGTCCTGTCAGGACTCGGTGTAACGCCGAGACCTGACAAATCTATGGCTGGGGCAACACGCGGGCTCTCTAGTAGTCAAAGACTGATGTTCCGTTAGTAGAACGGACGAACCGTGCGGCACGTACGGTCACGGATCTACTCGGACCTGAGACCTTTGTAGAGATGAAGGCATAGTCTGTCCCGCTCGAAAGAGTGGATTACGACGAAGTTCCGACCTGCACGAATGGCGTAACGACTTTCCTACTGTCTCAACCACAGACCCGGCGAAATTGAACTACGAGTAAAGATGCTCGTTAGCTGCATCAGGACGGAAAGACCCCGTGGACCTTTACTACAGCTTGATGTTGAGCTTTGGTACGGATTGTGTAGGATAGGTGGGAGTCTTTGAAGCTTCGGCGCCAGCCGAGGTGGAGACAACCTTGAAATACCACCCTTTTCGTGCCGGGGCCCTAACCCAGGTCCGTGATCCGGATCGGGAACAGCGTCAGGTGGGTAGTTTGACTGGGGCGGTCGCCTCCTAAAATGTAACGGAGGCGCCCAAAGGTTCCCTCAGGCTGGTTGGCAATCAGCCGTCGAGTGCAATGGCACAAGGGAGCTTGACTGCGAGACCTACAAGTCAAGCAGGTGCGAAAGCAGGGCATAGTGATCCAGCGGTGGCTTGTGGAAGCGCCGTTGCTCAACGGATAAAAGGTACCCCGGGGATAACAGGCTCATCTTCCCCAAGAGTCCATATCGACGGGAAGGTTTGGCACCTCGATGTCGGCTCGTCGCATCCTGGGGCTGAAGCCGGTCCCAAGGGTTGGGCTGTTCGCCCATTAAAGCGGTACGCGAGCTGGGTTTAGAACGTCGTGAGACAGTGGATGAAACCGCGCTGTCTATAAACTTGGCTATTTGCTGGAAACGCCGTTGAATCCTGCACTACTCGTCCTCGAGAGAGGGCAGTGACAATGTGACAGGTGCGGTCAATCAGCAGGAAAGGCCGGATTCTCGCAGCAACGAATCCGGAATCCTCAGAGACCATACGCCAGGCACCACCTCTGATTGAGAGTGGTGAAGATATGGTCCGACCTGCATGGCGACATGCAGAGCCAGGCAGAAATGCCCTGGCCCCCGGTGCTCTGCGCCGGTGGTAACAAGAGTGTCGGTCCCTATCCGATGCAGCCGCAGGAGACCTGAGGAAGGCTGTCCCTAGTACGAGAGGACCGGGACGGACGTAGCTCTCGTGTGCCAGTTGTCCTGCCAAGGGCACGGCTGGTTAGCGACCTACGGATGGGATAAGCGCTGAAAGCATCTAAGCGCGAAGCTCGTTCCAAGATGAGGTCTCCCACAGGACAACCTGGTAAGGCCCGTGGCTAGATCACCACGTTGATAGGCCGGAGGTGTAAGCACGGCAACGTGTTCAGCCGACCGGTACTAATCGGCCGAGGGCTTGGAGACATTTATGCTCGTGCTCGCTATGGAACGCTCACGGGGTGGCCGGACGGCCGCTCGACCCTCAGGGCCATCGGGCTCTCGGGAGGAGCACGATTTCCGGTGACCATGGCGGTGGGGCAACACCCGTTCCCATTCCGAACACGGCAGTTAAGCCCGCCAGCGCCGATGGTACTTGGGGGGAGACTCCCTGGGAGAGTAGGACGTCGCCGGAATATTTCGACAGAGATGGGCCCCTGCGAGAGCGGGGGCCCATCTCCATTTTCGACGGCCGCCTCCCCTCGGCCCGGTCAAATCGCAGGTAGCGTGGCGTGCGACGGACCCAAGCGGTGGGTCTCGACTGGTCACCGAGGAGGCCGGTGAGCACCGTTCTCGAGGTCGAGAACCTCACGACCGAGTTCCATCTCCGCCGTTCGAACGTCGTCGCCGTCGACGGCGTCTCGTTCCACGTCGACGAGGGCGAATGCGTCGGCGTCGTGGGGGAGTCCGGCTGCGGCAAGACCACCACGGGCCTGTCCATCATGCGCCTCCTGCCCGACGTCGGCCACATCACCGCCGGCTCGGTCCGCCTCCTGGGCCGCGACGTCGCCCCCCTGTCCGAGAAGGACATGTGCAAGGTCCGGGGCAACGACGTCGGCATGATCTTCCAGGACCCCCTCACCTCGCTCAACCCCACGATGACCATCGGCCGACAGATCGCCGAGAGCGTCCGCCTCCATCGCGGCGCTTCGAAGGCCCAGGCCCGCGAGCGCGCCCTCGAGGTCCTCTCGCTCGTGGACATGCCCCGACCCCGTGAGCGCCTCGACACCTACCCTCACCAGCTCTCGGGTGGACTGCGCCAGCGGGTCATGATCGCCATGGCACTGGCGTGTGAGCCCAAGCTCCTGATCGCGGACGAGCCCACCACCGCACTCGACGTCACCATCCAGGCGCAGATCCTCGACCTCATCGACGACCTGCGCCAGAAGCTGAAGATGGCCGTCGTGCTCATCACCCACGACATGGGCGTCATCGCGGGCCGCACCGACCGCGTGCTCGTGATGTACGCCGGCAAGATCGTCGAAGAGGCCCCCACCCTCGAGATGTTCACGGCCATGCGCCACCGCTACTCCGAGGCCCTCCTCGCCTCGGTCCCCAAGTTGGACCAGGACGCGTCGGTCCCACTCCGGAGCATCGCGGGCCTGCCCCCCGATCTCTCCCATCCCATCGGGCACTGTCGGTTCGCCCAACGGTGCCGCTTCGCCCGGGACAAATGTTGGAACGAAGAACCCGAGCTCGCGCGAACCGGCGGGGCCGACCCCACCCACCTGGCGGCCTGCTTCTACCCGGTAGGCACGGGCGAGGAGCACGCCTCGGCCGCCTCTCAGGCGGCGGTCGCGGCCGGAGACGTCGTCCTCGGTGCCGAGATCGGCCCGGACGGATCCATCGTCTCCGACCTCCGGACCCGGGCCCAGCGGCTCGAGGCCCAACCGGTCCTGCTCCAGGTCGAGCACCTGGTGAAGGAGTTCCCGGTCACCTCGGGGGCGTTGCTGCAACGCAAGATCGGCAGCGTCAAGGCCGTCTCCGACGTCTCCTTCGCCATCCGCGCGGGAGAGACCTTCGGCTTGGTGGGGGAGTCGGGCTGCGGCAAGACCACCATCGGACGCCTGACCGTCGCGCTCGAGCGGGCCGATGCCGGACGAATCCTCTTCGAGGGCAACGACATCCGTCTCTTGAGGGGTAAGCCCCTGCGCGACATGCGGCGCGACATGCAGCTCATGTTCCAGGACCCCTACGCCTCGCTCGACCCCCGCATGCGGGTGGGCTCGATCCTGCGCGAGCCGTTCGTCGTCCAGGGCATCGGGAGCTCGGCCGAGCGCGACGAGAAGGTGAAGGCGCTTCTGAGCGAAGTCGGCCTCAATCCCAACGCGGGCGAGCTCTATCCCCACGAGTTCTCCGGCGGCCAGCGCCAACGGATCGGGTTGGCACGGGCCCTCGCGCTCGAACCCCGCCTCATCGTCGCCGACGAGCCGGTCTCGGCCCTCGACGTCTCGATCCAGGCGCAGATCCTCAACCTGTTGAAGGAGCTCCAGGCCCGACACAAGCTCAGCTACATCGTGATCTCCCACGACTTGGCGGTCGTGAGGTACGTCGCCGACTCGATGGGCGTCATGTACCTGGGCAAACTCGTCGAGGTCGGCCCGGCCCAACGCGTGTACGAGCACACGGTCCATCCCTACACACGGGCGCTCATCGACGCCATTCCCGAGCCCGACGTGACCCGCGCCCGCGCCAAGCCCAAGGGCCACATCCGAGGCGAGCTGCCCTCCGCGCTCAACCCGCCCTCGGGCTGTCGCTTCCGTACCCGCTGCCCCTTCGCCCAGGAGATCTGCGCCCAGGAGGAGCCTCCGCTCCGGCCCTTCGGCACCGGGCACATGGCGGCGTGTCACTTCCCCCTCCAGACACCGTCGGGCAGCGCCCCCGACGAACGCGTCCCGACGGCGGTGGGCTGAACCCCTCGAGCACGGCGCGCCGCGTCAGCGACGCTGGAGCCGGACCTCGAGGGAGTCGCGCAGCGCGTCGCCCACGAAGTTGAACGCCACCACCACCAACACGATGCACGCACCGACCGGATAGAACTTCCACCAGTACCCGTTGGCGGCGTCGCTCACCACGGTGTTCATCATCGACCCCCAGTCGGTCTGGGGGGCGGGGAGCCCGAGGCCGAGGAACCCCAGGTACGAGATGAGGAGGATGGCGTCGGCCACCTGGAACGTGGCATTCACGACAATGGTGCCGACGGTGTTGGGGATGACGTGGCGCGTCACGATCCGCCTCCGACTGCCGCCCATCACCTTGACGGCCTGGACGTACTCGCGCACCCGCAGTGTCAGGGTCTCACCCCGGATGAGTCGGGCGGGCACGAGCCAGGCGACGAATGCGATCACGGTGATCAACAAGATGAGTGACGTGTGGAAGATCACGGCCAGCACGATGAGGAGGAAGAGCTGCGGGATCGACAGCAACACGTCGACGAACCGCATCATCGCGGCGTCGACCCAACCGCCGAAGAATCCCGAGACCGCCCCGAAGACCACGCCGATCACCGTGGCGGCGATCGCCGCGGCGAACCCGACGATGAGCGAGTTCTTTCCCGCGAACATGATGCGGCCCAGGATGTCGAACCCCGAGGCGTCGGTCCCCAAGGGGTGACCCGCCCCCGGGGGACTGTTCTGGGTCGAGTTGAGTAGCGCTTCCTGGGCGTTGGTCTGGTTGGTGTGGTAAAAGAACGGCCCCACGAAGCAGAACAGGACCATCCCCACGATGACCACGAGGCCGGCCACAGCCAGCTTGTTCTCGGCGAACACCGACACGATCTGACGGAACATGCCGCCGTGGGACGCCGCTTCGCCCCCCGTCGGCCCGGCTCCGTTGGGCACGGCGGAGTCGGCGATGAGCGAGCCGCTGGGCGGGATCGCCACCCCGGTGATGGCATCCTCGAGGGCGGCTCGGCCCGACCACTGCGATCCCGACGGGTCTTCGTATCGGTCACTTGGCATAGCGGATCCTCGGGTCGACCGCAGCGTAGAGGATGTCGGCCAGGAGCGAGCCGAAAATGGTAGCCAGGGTGGCGAAGAACGTGGTCCCCAACAGCAGGGGGATGTCGGTGTTGGTGATCGCCTGATAGGCGAGCAGGCCCATGCCCGGGTAGTTGAACAGCGCCTCGGTGACCAGTGCCCCTCCCACGATGGCCGGGATCGACAGGCCCAGCAGTGTGATGATGGGGATCACCGCATTGCGCAGCGCGTGGATGTACAGCACCCGGCGCGGGCCCGCCCCTTTGGCTCGCGCCGTGCGGACGTAGTCCTCGGTGAGCGTCTCCATCATCGACGACCGCATGTACCGGCTGAACGAGGCGATGGTGAGCGCGGCCAGGGTGAAGACGGGCAGGACCAGGGCGCGCGGATCCGAGAGGATCTCGCCCACCGTCGACCCCTGGGGCGCCTCGGGTGGGAACCAGTGGAGGTCGAAGGAGAAGTAGAGGATCAGCAGCGCCCCGAGCAGGAAGACGGGCGTGGCGTACAAGATGAACGACACGCTCGTGAGCACGTAGTCGATCGGCTTGTTGCGCCGGACCACCTGCAAGATGCCCAAGGGGATGGCGATGATCACTGCCAAAAAGGTTGCCATCCCCACCAGGAGGAGTGTCTTGGGAAGGCGCTCGAGGATGACCTGGGTAACACCTTGGTTCCAGTGGTACGAGTACCCGAGGTTGAAACGCGTGACCAGGCCTTCGATGTAGAGCCAGAACTGCTTGAGCAGGGGCTGGTTGTAGTGGTTCAGCCGGTTGAACTGCGCGATCTGGGCCCTCGTGGCCCGGGGTCCGAGCGCGGCCCGAGCGGCCCCCCCGGGGATGATGTGCGCCAGGAGGAACACGATCAGCATCACACCCAGGACGACGACGATCGCCTGGAGGAACCGTCGGAATATGAACCCGATCATCGGTCCGTCCAGTCGAAGCAGGTCCGCCCCGACCTCGAGCCTGTAGGCTCGAGGTCGGGGCGGACCGTGACGACACCTCGACCTTCACTGAATCGGAGGTTACGACTTCACGAAGTACCAGTCTTCGGGGTTGAGGGCTCTGGAGCGGGTTCTGGGGGAGCGCGCCGTGGAGCGTGTTTCGGATCTCCGACATCGCCGTGACGCTGTTGGGTTGCCACACCACCGGGAGCTGCTGGGAGAGGTAGTTCTCCCACGTCGTCAGGGATGTGTTGGTGGTGTTTGTCTCCACCGTCAACTTGTCGTTGGTGGCGTCGCTGTAGCTCCCGGAGTTGGAACCCGCACCGGTCGAGAAGATCTCCTCGCCGGTGGGGTAGATGTCCGGGGAGTAGATCCATCCCGCACCCCAGTTCTCGAGCTCCCACGTGCAGCTCGGCGAGGGCGTGCACGCCGTTGCGTTGCCGATCACCGTGTTGAACGAGGCCGAGCTGAGCGTGATGTTGAACCCGGCTTGGGACCACGACGACTTCTCGGTGTTCATGATCTGCTCTTGCGACGCGTTGCCGCTGGCGTATTGCAGGTTGAAGGCCAACTTCGCCCCATCGGGGATGTTCGCCCCGCATTTGGACGGGTCGGTGCAGGTGGTGGTTCCGCCCGGCACGACCTTCCACCCGTGGCTCTCGAGCAGGCTCTTGGCTGCCGTCACGCTATAGGGATACGGGTTGCTCTTCTCCTTGGACGAGGCGAAGGGGTTGGCCGGCAGGACGGGAACCGGTCCATAGGTGGGCACCCCGTAGCCCTTGTCGATCTTGGTGATGTAGAGCGGCTGGTCGACGAGGTCCTGGAAGGCCTGCCGGATGTAGAGCTGCTTCCAGATCGCTCCGGCAGAGCCGTTGTTCCCCGTGGAGTTGTAGTTCTCGGGGAAGAAGTTCACCGACCAGGAGTACAACGGCGCCAGCGTGAAGTCCGAGAGCCGCGAGTTGTTCCCGGCCGGCACGAGCGGGTTGGTCGTCGGCTGGGTCACATCCGTGAGCGGGAGGTAGCCGAAGTCGACCTGACCCCCGACGAGGGCGTTGAATTCGGCGTCCTCAGTGGTGAAGGGGAGCTCCACGAACTTCGACAAGGTCGGCTTGGGCGATCCCGAGTAGCTCTTGTTGGGGACGAAGCTGACATTGCCCGAGGCGTCGAACGACGAGAGCTTCCACGGACCGTCCACGACCTGCCAGATCGGGTTCGTGGCGTAGGTCGCCAACGAGTTGTTGGTGGCGTTGGGGTTGGCGGGGTCGAAGCCGGCCTGCTTCGAGAGGAACGTGTACACCGCATCACACTTGGCATCCTCCGTGCCGAACGCCGCGGCCGAACATCCTCCCGAACCCGCAGCGGCACCCGTTGCTGTGATGTCCCAGGCCACCGGGAATGGCGTGATCTGTGACAACTGGTTGTAGGTGAACCAGTAGGGGTTGACCGGTCCGGTCAGGGCGAAGGTGAGCTGCGTGGGACTGTTGATCGTGATGCTCTTGACGTTGTCGGGGATGAAGCCAGGTGCGTAGGCGGCCCAGTTGGCCTTGTCCGAGTGCATCATGTTCATCCAGAACATGACGTCCTGCGCGGTCACCGTCTCACCGTTGGACCACTTGTACGACTTCAGGTTGACGACGACGGTCGTGTTGTTGTTCGAGTACACCGGCGCCTGGCCCAATGACAACGACGAGTTGAGCGTGGGCTGTGCGCCGGTGCCGAACCAGTACAGCGGCCGGTACATGAGGACTTGGAACTGACTGATGTTGTAGACGCTGAAGAACGCCAGGCTCATGAAGGGGAAGATGTAGTTGGGCGGCGAGTTGGACGTCTCCGCGTAGGTTGCCGTGCCTCCCTGCTGCTTTGTGCCGCTCGAGCTCCCTGAGCTCGATGACGAGGACGGTGAGGAACTACAAGCGGCGAGCACCAATGCCGCCACGATCACGGACACCGTGACCATCACCAATCCGCGTACCCGTCGCATATTCCCTCGCCTTCGTCCATCCCGGCACCCACGTTCCGGGATATGACGGAAACGTTAACGTTTCGCGACCTTCCTCGCGCTGATCATCCGGTTTCTGTGAGCACGTTGGTTTTTCCCTGTGCGCACCCTTGCGCCGCGCACGGTTCGACGAGGGCTCAGAGGTTCCCCGACTGGGGTCGGTACACTCGTCGCGTGCCCAGGGACGCAGCATCGGGGCGTCCCCGGAGACCCGACGGTCCCCGGAACGGCCGCCCCACCGGTGATCGAAGCCGGAGGAGCGCGCCCCCGAGCAGTGCAGCTCCGAGTCGGGGCACGGGCCGCTCCGGCGCCACCCGACCCCGCCCACCGAGCCGATCGCGCGACGAACGCCCTGGTAGAGCCACGGATCGGTCCGATCCTTCGGGTACGCGTCGCCGTCCCCCTCGCCCCCGGGCCGAGGACGACGACAGACGCCCTCCGCGCCTGCGCCGAACCCAAGGTGACGCTCGACGCCCACCTCGTCCCCGACCGGAACCAGGGAGCCGAGGCGCGAGGTCCGACGCCCGCACCGGTGCCCGTCCGAGTACGCGTCGCACCGACGATGGCGCCGGCCGATCGTCGCGCCCACCGGCGCGCCAGACCGGCTCGCGCCCACCGGCGCGCCAGACCGGCTCGCGCCCACCGGCGCGCCAGACCGGCTCGCGCCCACCGGCGCGCCAGACCGGCTCGCGCCCACCGGCGCGCCAGACCGGCTCGCGCCCACCGGCGCGCCAGACCGGCTCGCGCCCACCGGCGCGCCAGACCGGCTCGCGCCCACCGGCGCGCCAGACCGGCTCGCGCCCACCGGCGCGCCAGACCGGCTCGCGCCCACCGGCGGAACGACCCCGGGGCCCTCGCCAGCCCGCGGATCACAAGCCGCCGGCCCCACGCCTGCCGGGCGAGGGACGCGGATGGGGGAGTGTCGCCCGCAAGGGCGCGCGGTTGCTCGGCGAGGACGGCGACCACGGGCCCGACGACGAGCGCGAGAAGGCACGATCCGACCGCGGCCACCCGCGTCCGCAGTGGACCGAGGAGGTCTGGGTCTTCGACGGCGTGGCCTCCGACCCCGCCTCCGGGGCGCGTTCGGGTCGATCGTCTCGCCGGACGCGCAGCTCGAACGACACCACCACCGACCGACGCCCCACACCGACGTCCCACGCATCGGACGAGGCCCTCCCCACCGACGTGGTCGAGGAACTCGCCGGCGCGCTCGGTCGCGCCAAGGCCGGAAGGGTGGCCGACCGCCTGGCCGCCGCGGCGCGCGCCTACGAGCGCGATCGGTACCCCGAGGCGTTGCGTATCACCCGCGAGCTCGTCGACCGGGTGCCCGAGTCCGCTGCGGCGCGCGAGCTGCACGGCCTCGTGTGCTACCGCCTGGGCCGGTGGCGCGAGGCGGTCCGGCACCTCGACGCGGCCCGCAAGCTCTCGGGCGGTGACCCCAGCCAGGTGCCCGTGCTCATGGACTGCCACCGCGCCATGGGCCACCACCGTCGCGTCGAGGCCCTGTGGAAGGAATTGCGCGGCGCCTCACCGTCGGCCGACGTCCTGGTGGAAGGCCGCGTCGTCCTGGCCGAGGACCTGGCCGACGTGGGGAAGCTCGACGAGGCCATCTTGCTCCTCGCCACCGCCGGCGGCGCCCGCAACCTCCGCAACCCCGGCGACCGCCACCTGCGCCAGTGGTACGTCCTCGCGGATCTGTACGAGAGGGCCGGCGACGTCCCCCGGGCCCGCGAGCTCTTCGCCCGCGTGGCGTCGGTCGACCCCGACCTGGCCGACGCGCCCGAGCGCCTCGCCGCGTTGGGCACGCCGCGCCGACGGCAACGACGGGGAGCGGCCGGCGGGCGTCGCTAGCATCGACGCCATGTCCCCGGCGAACGCTCGGGCCGGAGCCTCGGGCTTCGTCGACCTGCGCTCCGACACCGTCACCCGCCCCACCGCGGCGATGCGCAAGGCCATGGCCGACGCGGACGTGGGCGACGACGGCTACGGCGACGACCCCACCGTCAACGAGCTCGAGGAGGTCTACGCGGCGCGCGTGGGCAAGCCCGCGGCGATGTTCGTCCCGTCGGGCACCATGGCGAACCAGGCAGCGGTGCGCGCGTTGTGCCCGCCCGGCATGCTCGCCATCGCCGGACGCCGGCAGCACGTCGTCATCTACGAAGCCGCCGCGGTCGCCGCCAACGCCGGCGTCCAGATCCATCCCGTCGACGACACCGACGGCACCATCTCGCCCGCGGACGTGGCGTGGGCGATCGAGGCGGCGTCGCACCACCACCCCGCACCGGGCCTCGTCTGTCTGGAGCAGACCCACATGCCGTCGGGCGGCGTGGCCTGGAGCCTCGACGCGCTCGACGCCGTCGTCGCCGCGGCCCGAGGCATCCCCGTCCACATGGACGGCGCCCGTCTCTTCAACGCCGAGGTGGCCACCGGTGTCGCCGCGGCGCGCTTCGCGGCGCCGGTGACGACGGTGATGTCGTGTCTGTCCAAGGGCCTGTGCGCGCCGGTCGGCTCGGTCCTCGCCGGTCCCGTCGACGTCATGGAGCGGGCCCGCGTGGAGCGCCTGCGCCTGGGCGGGAGCATGCGCCAGGTCGGCGTCATCGCCGCGGCCGGCCTCGTCGCCCTCTCGACCATGGTCGACCGTCTGGTCGACGACCACGTCCGGGCGCGTCGGCTGGCCCACGCCGTCGCCGACCGCTGGCCCGACGCGGGATGCGACCCCGACGACGTCCCCACCAACATGGTGATCTTCACCCACCCCACCCCCGAGCGCGTCGTCGACCACCTCTATGCCGAAGGCATCCTCTCGGGCACCATCGCTCCGGGCGTCCTGCGCCTCGTGACCCATCACGACGTGGACGACGCCGGCCTGGAACGCGCCGTCAAGGCGCTGGCGACCGCCCCCTGAGCCACACCGGGCTCCGGTCCGACCCCGGCGCCGCTCCGGAGCAGGCGAAACAGGAGCGGTAGGCTCGACCCCGATCCCGACGATTCTCCGACAGGAGGCGCCACCCGTGGCCACCGACATCGAGGCGCTGCTCGGCACCGAAGCCGAGAGCCTGCTCACCCACTCATGCAAGGGGGTCACCGCCGACGAGCTGAACCTCCCGGGCCCCGATTACATCGACCGTGTCTTCCTCGGCACCGACCGGCCGATCCCCGTGGTCCGCAGCCTGGCCACGCTGTATCAGCACGGTCGGCTGGGTGGGACCGGCTACTTGTCGATCCTCCCCGTCGACCAGGGGATCGAGCACTCCGCCGCGGCCAGCTTCGCCAAGAACCCCGCCTATTTCGATCCCGCCAACCTGGTGGAACTCGCCCTCGAAGCCGGTTCTTCGGGCATCGCCACGACCCTGGGCGGCCTCGGTGCGGTGGCCCGCCGCTACGCGCATCGGATCCCGTTCATCGTCAAGCTCAACCACAACGAGTTCCTCCACTACCCGAGCCAGTACGACCAGGTCATGTTCGGCACGGCCCGTCAGGCTGCGGACCTCGGTGCGGTCGGTGTGGGCGCCACCATCTACTTCGGCTCCGAGCAGAGCGACCGCCAGATCCAAGAGGTGCGCACCGCCTTCGCCGAGGCGCACGAGCTCGGGATGTTCACCGTCTTGTGGTGCTACCTCCGCAACCCCGCATTCAAGACCAAAGAGGCCGATTATCACGTTGCCGCGGATCTCACCGGTCAGGCCAACCACATCGGCGTCACGATCGAGGCCGACATCATCAAGCAGAAGCAGCCCGAGAACAACGGCGGCTACAACGCCTTGAAGTTCGGCAAGACCGACCCGCTCGTCTACGAGCAGCTCACCACCGATCACCCCGTCGACCTCACGCGCTGGCAGGTCATCAACTGCTATGCGGGCCGCATCGGCCTCATCAACTCCGGGGGCGAGTCCAAAGGCGCCGACGACCTGGCCCAAGCCGTCCGCACCGCCGTGATCAACAAGCGCGCCGGCGGCACCGGGCTCATCGTCGGCCGCAAGGCCTTCCAGCGGCCCATGGCGGACGGCGTGGCGTTGCTCCACAGCGTCCAGGACGTCTTCCTCGACCACTCGGTCACGATCGCCTGAAAATCGCGGGCACCGCACCCGTCGGGGGCCGGTTCCCGAGGCGGGTCGGTGACGGCGGTATGCTCTACCCCAGGGTCGGTGCTCGCGCGCCCCGCACCAGGTGGACGGTCGGGGGCGTCGACCGATCCCTAGACAGGGGGCTCACGGTGTCCACCGCGACACGCCATCAGACCACCGAGCTCGACCGGGTGGTCATCCGCTTCGCCGGTGACTCGGGCGACGGGATGCAGCTCACCGGCACCCAATTCACGTCGGTCAGCTCGGCGTTCGGGAACGACACCGCCACCCTTCCCGACTTCCCGGCCGAGATCCGTGCCCCGGCGGGCACCCTGGCCGGCGTGTCGGCCTTCCAGGTCCACATCTCGGACCACGACATCCTCACGCCCGGGGACCAGCCCAGCGTGCTCGTGGCCATGAACCCCGCCGCCCTCAAGGCCAACGTGGGCGCCGTCCCGCCCGGCGGCACCGTCATCGTGAACGTCGACGCCTTCGACGAACGGGCCTTCGAGAAGGCGAACTACTCCTCCAACCCCCTCACCGACGGCAGCCTCGTCGCGTACAAGGTGTACGAGGTCCCCATGACCTCGCTCACCATGGAGGTCGCCAAGGCGGCCGGCGTCAAGCCCCGCGACGCCGAGCGCTCCAAGAACTTCTTCGCCCTCGGCCTCGTGAGCTGGCTCTACAGCCGGCCGGTGGAGGGCACCCTGGCGTGGATCGAGAAGCGCTTCGCCACGAGCCCGATGGTGCTCGACGCCAACACCCGGGCCTTCAAGGCGGGCTACAACTTCGGCGAGACGGCCGAGCTCTTCGAGGTCAACTACCAGGTCCGTCCCGCCGCGCTCGAGCCCGGCGTCTACACCAACATCACCGGCAACACCGCGCTGGCCTGGGGCCTCATCGCCGCCGCGCACCAGGCCCACCTCCCGCTCTTCCTCGGCTCGTACCCCATCACGCCGGCCTCCGACATCCTCCACGAGCTCTCCAAGCACAAGGAGTTCGGTGTTCGCACGGTGCAGGCCGAGGACGAGATCGCCGGCGTGGGCGCGGCCATCGGCGCCGCCTTCGGCGGTTCCCTCGGCGTCACCACCACGAGCGGGCCCGGCGCCGACCTCAAGTCGGAGTCCGTGGGCATGGCGGTGAGCCTCGAGCTCCCGCTCCTCGTCATCAACATCCAACGGGGCGGCCCCTCGACCGGCCTGCCCACCAAGACCGAGCAGTCCGACCTGCTCCACGCCATGTACAGCCGCCACGGCGAGGCGCCCGTCCCCATCGTGGCGCCCATGACGCCGTCGCACTGCTTCGACGTCGCCATCGAGGCGGCCCGCATCGCGGTCAAGTACCGGACCCCGGTGATCGTGCTCTCCGACGGCTACCTCGCCAACGGGGCCGAACCGTGGCGGCTCCCGGACCCCACCACGCTGCCCGACCTCCACGTCGACTTCGCCACCGACGACCAACCACACCGACGACGACGGCACCGCCGCCTTCTGGCCCTATGTCCGCGACGAGGAGACCCTGGCGCGCCCCTGGGCCGTGCCCGGCACTCCCGGGCTCGAGCACCGGATCGGCGCCCTCGAGAAGCAGGACGGCTCGGGCAACGTCTCGTACGACCCCGTCAACCACGAGCGCATGGTCCACCTGCGCGCCGCCAAGGTGGCCGGCATCGCCAAGGACATCCCGCTCCTCGAGGTCGACGACCCCGATGGCGTGGGCGGAGCGCCCGTGCTGGTCCTGGGCTGGGGGTCGACCTTCGGCGCCATCGCCGCCGCGGTGCGCCGCGTGCGGGCCCGCGGGCTCCCGGTGGCGCACGCGCAGGTGGTCCATCTCAACCCGTTCCCGCCCAACCTGGGCGACGTCCTCCACGCCTACGACAAGGTCCTCGTGCCCGAGGCCAACCTGGGCCAGCTGGCCAAGCTGGTGCGGGCCGACTTCCTCGTGGACGCCCGGTCGTTGTCGAAGGTCCAGGGCGTGCCCTTCCGGGCGGCCGAGATCGAAGAGGTGGTGCTCGAGATGCTCGGGGCCAACGCCACGACGACCGCCGACGAACAGGACGTGGCCAGCTGATGACCGACACCCAGGTCCCCATCACGACGCGCAAGGACTGGACCTCGGACCAGGAGGTCCGGTGGTGCCCCGGCTGCGGCGACTACTCCATCCTGGCCGCGCTGCAGATGCTCATGCCCGACCTCGGCGTGCGGCGCGAGAACACGGTCTTCGTCTCGGGCATCGGCTGCGCGGCACGCCTGCCGTACTACATGAACACCTACGGGATGCACTCGATCCACGGGCGTGCCCCCGCCATCGCCACCGGGCTGGCCGTGACGCGGCCCGACCTCGACGTGTGGGTCATCACCGGTGACGGCGACTCCCTGTCGATCGGCGGCAACCACCTGATCCACGCCCTGCGGCGCAACGTGAAGATCACGATCCTGCTCTTCAACAACCAGATCTACGGGCTCACCAAGGGCCAGTACTCGCCCACCTCGGAACAGGGCAAGGTCACCAAGTCGACGCCCTTCGGCTCGCTCGACACCCCCTTCAACCCCGTCAGCCTCGCCCTGGGGGCCGAGGCCAGCTTCGTGGCCCGCACCCACGACATGGACCGCAAGCACATGCAGGAGATGTTCCGCCGCGCCCATGACCACAACGGCGCCGCCTTCGTGGAGATCTACCAGAACTGCAACGTCTTCAACGACGGCGCCTTCGAGAAGATCACCGGCCGTGACGTCCGCGCCGACAACCTCATCCCCCTCGTGCACGGTGAGCCGATCCGCTTCGGCGCCGAGCAGCAGCATGGTGTCGTCATGGAGCCCGACGGCCGCCTGCGCATCGCCGAGGTGGCCGAGGTGGGCGAGGACGCCGTGCTCGTCCACGACGAGCGCCGCGACGAACCGGGCCTCGCCTTCCAGCTGAGCCGTCTGGCCCGGGGGCCCTACGAGCCCACGCCCATCGGCGTCTTCCGCGCCGTGGAGCGTCCCGAGTACGGCGAGGCGATGACGAGGCAGCTGCTCGAGGCCAACGAGCGCCGTGGGCCCGGCGACCTCGCCGGCCTCCTCGCCTCGGGCGGGACCTGGACCGTCGAGGGCTGAACCACGGCCCTCGGGCCCGTGTCACGGAACGGTGTCCGGTCGGCAAGACAGGTCCCAGGTCCTATCCCGGCGTTCTCAACCAGCCGCGGCGCTGCGCCGATACCTCCGTGGGCACTCGACGTCACCCTGTGGCGGGATGTGGCTCGAAGGGCCCTTCAGGGGGGGTACAGGAACAGGGCGCCCGCGGCGCAGTTCGCAGCCTCGCCGCTGCGACGAAGGGGGCGCGCGCCGCACGGCGCCCGTGTTCCAGGCGGTCCCGACACCCAGGCGGTCCCGGGAGCTCAGTCCTCGACGGTCCGGAACACCATCCCGGTGCGGGGCTTCGGGTAGAAGTACGTGCTCTTCGGAGGCATGCGCTGGCGGGCGTGGGCCCAGTCCGAGATCTGGTCCACGGTGACGGGACGAAGCAACAGCGCGGCGTCGGCGCTCCCCGACGTGACGGCCGACACCGCGGCCCGCCAGTCGTGGACGTAGGTCACCGTCGCGTCGGGCACGGCGTCGGTGGCCAGGGCCACCAGGCTCGAGTCGAGGTCCGAGCCCGCCTCGGTGTAGGTCTGCTCCCTCGGTGTCAGCAGCCAGACGCCCTGGGCGGTGACCAGGGCCAGGGCGCCCGAGCCCGCCACCGCCTCGACGACCTGGTCGTCGGCGGGCCCGGCGTGCACGGTGTCGAACCACCGACCGAACAGCTCGGGCAGGTCGACCCCGGCGGGGACGCCGGCCACGGTCCGGTGGATGGGCCCGACCGACAACTGGCCCTCCGACAGCTCGACCACCAGCGCCATCACGAGGTCGTAGTCGCCCGCCGCCCCGTCCCGCGCGGCGCGGCGTTCGGCTTGGTAGGTCAGCGCCGTCTCGTACCGGTGATGGCCGTCCGCGATCACCACCGGCGCGGACTCGACGGCCCGCATGATCTCCTCGATGGTCCCGGGGTGGTCGAGCACCCACAGGGCGTGGGTCACGCCGTCGTCGTCGACGGCCTCGGCGTGGGGTGGGCCCTCGGGCTCGTACGCCGTGGCCAGACCCCGCGCCAGCGAGAGCCCCCAGATGGGCGACAGGTTGGCCCGGCAGGCCCGCAGCAGGTCGAGGCGGTCACTCTTGTCCTTGGGGATGGTCTGCTCGTGTGGCAGGACGTCGCCACCGGGCGCCTCGCACCCCAGCGCGCCGATCACCCCGGTGGTGGTGGAGCCACCAGGCACGGTCATGCGGTACGCGTAGAACACCGGCCGGTCGTCGGCCCCGAGGACCCCGTCGTGGCGCCACGTGGCGAAGATCTCGGCCGCGGCCCGGTACTTGTCCAGCCCCGTGCGGGTGTCCTGCACCGGCAGCTCGACGTGGATGGCGTTGGCGCGGTGGCGCGCCGCGAGCACGGCCCTCTCCTCGGGCCCGACCACGTCGTAGGGAGGGGCGATGACCTTGTCGAGGGGGACGGACCTGTCGTAGCGCAGGCCCGCGAACGGCCGGAATCGGGGCATCGGCCTTGCGTAGCACACCGGAGTGCGGCCCGGGGACGACCGACGCGGCTCGTAGACTGGGCGCCGTGACCACACCCCCGGAGGACACCGAGGCCGGGGTCGACCGCATCCTCACCGTCCCCAACGCCATCACGCTGGTCCGTCTGGCCCTCATCCCCGTGTTCGTGTGGCTGCTGTTCGGCGCCCACCGCCAAATAGCGGCGGCCGCGTTGCTGGCCGTCCTCGGCGCCACGGACTGGGTGGACGGCTACGTCGCCCGGCGCTGGCATCAGGTCTCCACCGTCGGGAAGGTGCTCGACCCCACCGCGGATCGCGTCCTGGTGGCGACGGCGGTGATCTCGGTCATCGTGGCGGGCGCCGTGCCGCTGTGGTTCGGCTTGCTCACCATCATCCGGGAGGTGCTGGTCTCCGCCGCGGTGCTGCTGCTCGCCTTTCTGGGAGCGGAGCGGATCGACGTCTTGTGGGTGGGCAAGGCCGGGACGTTCGGCCTCATGTTCGCCTATCCCACGTTCCTCCTGGCCAACGGCAATGCCGGCTGGCAGCAACCCATCGAGGTCATCGCATGGTTGGCCGCCGTTCCGGCTCTGACGTTGTCATGGATCGCGGCCGCCGCGTACATCCCGCTGTCTCGTCGCGCGCTGTCCCGAGGCCGCGCGAACCGCATGGCGGCGGGGTAGGGTCGCCCCGGTGCTCGCATGAAAGCGGTGATCATGGCGGGCGGCGAGGGCACTCGGCTCCGGCCCCTCACGTCGAACCAGCCCAAGCCCATGTTGCCCATGGGCAACCGGCCCATGATGGAGCACGTCGTCAACCTCCTGCGCCAGCACGGCTTCGAGGACATCGTCGTCACCGTGGCGTTCATGGCCAACGCCATCCGGAGCTACTTCGGCGACGGCTCGGAGTTCGGCGTGCGCATGGTCTACGCCACCGAGGAGACCCCGCTGGGCACGGCCGGCTCCGTCCGCAACGCGCGCGACGAGCTCGACGAGCGCTTCGTGGTGATCTCCGGTGACGTGCTCACCGACCTCGACCTCACCTCGCTCGTCGCCCACCACGAGTCGAAGGGCGCGCTCGCCACGATCGCGCTGAAGGCGGTCGACAACCCCCTCGAGTTCGGGATCGTGATCACCCGCGACGACGGCTCGATCGAGCGGTTCCTGGAGAAGCCCACCTGGGGACAGGTCTTCAGCGACACCATCAACACCGGCATCTACGTCCTCGAGCCCGAGATCTTCGACTTCATTCCCGAGGGCCGGGCCGTGGACTTCTCCGAGGAGGTGTTCCCCCACGTCCTCGAGGACGAAAAACCCCTGTTCGGCTACGTGGCGGGGGGCTACTGGGAAGACGTCGGCACCCTGGACGCCTACCTGCGGGCCCACCAGGACATCCTCGACGAGAACGTCGCCGTCCAGGTGAGCGGCTTCGCCCTGCGCCCGGGCGTCTGGCTCGGCAAGGGCGCGGAGCTCGACCCCACGGCCGAGGTGCGGGGACCGGCCATCATCGGCGACAACTGCCACATCGGGGCGGGCGGCACCCTGGGCCAGTACTGCGTCATCGGGGCCAACGCCCGCATCGGCGACAACGCCACGCTCGAACGGACCGTCATCCACGACAACGCCTTCCTCGGCGCCGGGGTCCGACTCGACGGTTGCGTGCTGGGCCGGTCGTGCGACCTGCGCCAGGGGGTCCGGTGCGAGGAGGGCGTCGTCCTCGGCGACGAGTCCTTCGTGGGCGCCCACGCCGTGATCAAGTCCGGCGTCAAGGTCTACCCCTTCAAGACCGTCGAGGCCGGCGCCACGGTGAACACCTCGATCGTGTGGGAGTCGCGCGGGGCGCGCAACCTGTTCGGCCGTCTCGGCATCACCGGCCTCGCCAACGTCGACATCAGCCCCGAGCTGGTCATGCGGCTGTCGATGGCGTGGGCGAGCACACTGGAGAAGGGCAGCACCATCACCGCCTCGCGCGACACGTCGCGCGCCGCGCGCGTGCTCAAGCGGGCCATGATCGTCGGCTGCAACGCCGCAGGCGTCAACGTGGAGGACCTCGAGGTCGCCACGGTCCCGGTCACCCGCTTCCAGGTGCGCTCGGGCCGAAGCCTCGGCGGGATCACCGTCCGGCTCTTCGAGCAGGACACGCAGTCGGTCATGATCCGCTTCTTCGACCAGGACGGCATCGACATCGCCGAGCCCGGGCAACGCAAGATCGAACGGCTCTACCACCGAGAGGAGTTCCGACGGGCGCTGGCGTCGGAGATCGGCGACATCGGCTACGCGCCGCGCGCCCTGGAGCTCTACACCGCCGCGCTGAGCGACACCGTCGACGTCGACGCCATCGCCCGGGCCGGTTTCAAGATGGTCCTCGACTATTCCTTCGGCACCGCCAGCTTCGTGATGCCCAACGTGCTGGCCAAGCTGGGGGCCGAGGTGCTGGTGGTGAACCCCTATGCCGCCACCGCGGCCGTCATGGCCAGCGACCCCCGGGCCGCGGCGGGCCGGGTGGCCGACCTCGTGCGGGCCTCGGGGGCGCACCTGGGCGCGGTCATCGACCCCGGCGGCGAGAACATCACCCTCGTCGACGACGAGGGCAAGGTGTTCTCCGACAACCAGACCCTCCTGTTGCTCCTGGACCTGGTGGTGTCCCGGGTCCGGCACGCCAAGGTGGCGCTCCCGGTGGCGACGCCGATGGCGGCCGAGCACATCTGCGCCGAGGCCGGGGCCGAGATCATGTGGACCAAGCTCTCGGCCACCCATCTCATGGAGGTGGCGAGCACCGGCGGGGTCACCTTCGCCGCCAGCCAGATGGGGGGCTACATCTTCCCGCGCTTTCTCCCCGCCTTCGACGGCGTGGCGACGCTCGTGCACTTGTTGGGCATGTTGGCGCGCACCGACGAGCGACTCTCGAAGCTCGCCAGCCGGCTCCCGCCCATCCACATCGTCCACGAGGAGATCGTCACGCCGTGGGAGCAGAAGGGCACGGTCATGCGCACCACGGTGGAACGGGCCCAGGGACGAGACGTCATCCTCGTCGACGGCGTCAAGCTGCCCGAGGTCGACGGGTGGACGCTCGTGGTGCCCGACCCCGAAGAGCCCGTCACCCACGTGTGGGCCGAGGCGCCCAGTGAAGCCGAGGCGCGCGCACGAGCCCAGGAACAAGCCATCCGCATCCGCCAGATGATGCAGTGACCCACGGGTGCGCGGTCGCGTCCCGGGCACCCACAAGGCCTTTCCGGTATCGTCCCGGCCATGCAGGTTCCCGACGATCGGCGCTACAGCACCGACCACGAGTGGGCGCTCCTGGCCGAGGGCACGGTGCGCGTCGGGATCACCGATTTCGCCCAGGACGCGCTCGGTGACGTCGTGTACGTGGACCTGCCTGCCCTGGGGACCCATCTCGACGCGGGGGGCGTGCTCGGAGAGGTCGAGTCGACCAAGTCGGTGTCGGAGATCTACGCGCCGATCGCGGGCGAGGTGGTGGCGGTGAACAGTGCGCTGGCCGACGCCCCCGAGCTCCTCAACAGCGATCCGTACGGGGCCGGATGGATCAGCGAGATCGCTCCGCAGGACGCGGGCGCACTGGACGCACTCCTCGACGCAGCGCGGTACACGGCGCTGATCTCCGAGTAGTTCGACGTCGGGCGGGCGTGGGGTGACGGGGTAGCGTGGACGGCGTGTTCTGCCACAACTGTGGGCATCGAAACCCGGTCGACGCCAATTTCTGTTCGTCGTGCGGAGCGGTGCTCAGCGCCGGTTCGGCCGACACCACCGTGACGCTGCACCCCGTCGACGCCCAGGGCGAGGCCGGCGACGAGGAGCTCAGCGTGACGCTTCCCGACCGCCCCAGTGGGACCGGGCTGCTCGTGGTCAAGCGGGGCCCGAACGCGGGCACCCGCTTCGACCTCGTGACCGACGTCACGCGGCGGGGCGGCATCCCGAGAGTGACATCTTCCTCGACGACATCACCGTGTCGCGGCGCCATGCGGAGTTCGCCAAGAGCCACGGGGGGTATACCGTGCGCGACGTGGGCTCGCTCAACGGCACGTACGTCAACCGGGAACGCATCGAAGAGGCGGTCCTCGTCTCGGGCGACGAGGTGCAGATCGGGAAGTTCAAGCTCGTCTACCTGGCGGCGGCGGACGAGTGAGTCACCACGGTGGGATCTCGTGAGCGGCCGGACGTACCTGTCGATCGGTGACGTCCTCGCGCTGCTGCGCCAGGAGTTCCCCGACGTCACGATCTCCAAGATCCGCTTCCTCGAGAGCCAGGGTCTCGTCAACCCCGAACGCACGCCGTCGGGGTACCGCAAGTTCTATGAGCATGACGTGGAGCGGTTGCGCTGGGTGCTGCGCCAACAGCGCGAGCACTTCCTTCCGCTCAAGGTGATCAAGGGCCGTCTCGAGCAAGAGGTCGCCGACTACGGCGACGACAACGGTCACGACGGCGCAGCGAGCGCCGGGGTCGACGAGACCACCGAGCCCGTGCTGGCGGGTCGGGCGCCGGGGCCGGCGGGCCCCCGGGCCGCAGGCCGTGAGCTCCCGGGGTTCGAGTCCCAGAGCGCCGAGACACCGCGCCGCTCGCCCGTCGCAGGACGCGCCGGGTCGTCGGGTGCCACCGCCACGGTCGGTGCCACGGCTCCGGTCGGCGCTGCCCCGTCCCGCACCGGCCCGGCCACGGCCAGCCCGGCTCCGGCCGCCTCGGTCCCGGCTCCGGCCGCCTGCGGTCACCGCCTCCGCCCGGACCTCGGCTCCCGGCACGGCGGCGAACCGCGCTCGCCCTCCGACGAGCCCACCCCGGGGCCCGGCCGAGCCCCGCCCGGCGGGAAGCGCCGCCCATGCGGGCGGTGGCGCCGTGGTGACCGGCCCCACCAAGGTGTCGGGTGGGGCGGCCATGCGGTCGGCCGAGCCGGGTGCCACCGCCGGGGCCGGGCACCGAGGTGCCGAGGTGGACGACAGCGCAGACGAAGCCGCCGACGAGCTCGTCGTGGGTGCGCTCTCGGGCGCCAGCATGACGCTGCAGGAGCTGGCCGACGGCAGCGGGCTCGACATCGTGGCGGTGGGGGAGCTCGAGTCGTACGGCCTCATGTGCGGACGCGTGGTCGGTGGCGTGTCGTACTACGACGAGGACGCACTGACCGTGGCGCGCGTGGCGGCGGGGCTCGCTCGCTACGGCGTGGAAGCGCGGCACCTCCGGTTCCACAAGCACGCGGCGGAGCGAGAAGCCGGGTTCATCGAGCAGATCGTCGTGCCGCTGCTCAAACAACGCAATCCCGAAGCGCGTCAGCGGGCGAACGAGATCGTCACCGAATTGAGCTTGTTGGGACAGGCCCTGCGGGAGGTGCTCCTGCGCACCACGTTGCGCGACCAGCTCGGCAGGTGATCGAGCGCGGCAGGTGACCGAACGCGGCCGCGCACGCATCCTGCACGACCGCGACGCGCTGGCCCGGACCGTGGCCCGGTTGGGCACAGAGCTCTCCGACGCCTATCCCGAGGGCGTGCTCCTGGTCGCGGTCCTCAAAGGCAGCCTCCCGTTCGTGGCCGACCTGGCGCGCCAGGTGACCGTGCCCTGTGAGATCGACTTCCTGGGCATCTCCACCTACACCGAGGGCACGGGCCGGGTGCGGATCGTGAAGGACCTCGACCACGACGTGCACGGCCGCCACCTGGTCCTGGTCGAGGACATCGTCGACACCGGCCTCACCTGCACGTACATCCTGGGCGAGCTGGGCCGGCGCGGCCCCCTCTCGCTCGAGGTCTGCACGCTCTTCGACCGTCGGGTCCGGCGGATCGTCCCCGTGCCGGTGCGATTCTCGGGCTTCGAGGCCACCGATGACCTGCTCCTGGGATACGGGCTGGACGTGGCCGGTCGATACCGCAACCTCCCGTTTGTCGCCGCGGGCGACCCCCGGACATTGGAATCCGACCCCGACGCGTATGTCGCGGCCCTCTACGGGCGGTAAGTTTCAGCCATGGTCGAAGTGCGGCTGAGCGCGGTGAGGGTGGACCTGCAGTCCAACACGCCTGTATTGCTCCTCACCGAGGCCGAAGGTCTCGGGCGCACACTCCCGATCTTCATCGGCGCGCCCGAGGCCACCGCCATCGCTTTCGCCATCCAGGGGGTGGCGACGCCCAGACCCATGACCCATGACCTCATGCGTGACATCGTGGAAGCGCTCGGCGCCAGCCTGGAGCGGGTCGTCATCACCGAGTTGCGTTCCGCCACCTATTTCGCCGAGCTGCAACTCAAGCGCGGCACCGGGACGTTGAACGTGTCGAGCCGGCCCTCCGACGCCGTCGCGCTGGCGGTGCGCACCGGTAGTCCCTTGTTCGTGGCGGACGACCTCATGGACGCGGAGGGGATCCTCCTGCCGTCCGACGACGAGGACGAGGACGGCGACGGGTCGAACCCCGACGAACTGGTGGGGGAGTTCCGCCAGTTCCTCGACACCGTCCGGCCCGAGGACTTCAGCTCCTGAGGCCCTCGCCGCCGCGCCGGCCGGTCCGGTGCAGAGCAGCCGTCACCGTCGTCGCAGCCGCGGCGCTCGGGCTCGCCGCCTGCTCGTCGCCGCACACCACCACGCCCACCTCGGGCGCAACGGCCTCGACCGGGAGCTCCTCGACGTCGGCCTCCACGACCTCGTCGTCGGTTCCCGCCGGGTCGGTCTGCGCGGCCCGCGACCTCGTCACCACGGTGGTGGGGTCCCAGGGCGCGGCCGGCACCTTCGAGCTGACCTTCGCGCTGCACAACACCTCCGCCTCGCCGTGCACCATGGAGGGGTATCCGGGGGCACAGCTCCTCGACGCGACGGGGACCGAGCTCCCCACCCACGTCGTGAGCGGCGGGAGCCTCCAATTCACGAATTTCGCCCCCGCACCGGTGGTGCTCGCCCCCGGCGACACGGCGTACTTCAACCTGGCCTACTCCGACGTCCCCACCGGGGCCGAGACCACGTGCCCGACCGCGGCGCAGATCGAGATCACTCCGCCCCACGCCGTGGACCACGACGTGGTGACGGCGCACATCGTCGTGTGCGCGGCGGGGACCCTCACCGTCTCGCCCGTCTTCAGCCAGAGCTCGCCCCAGACCCAGACCACCGCACCCCCGCAGCCACAGACCTAAGACCGGTCGCTGGCGCTGGCGCCGGCGCCGGCGCCGGCGCCTCCGGGCGCCCCCGTCAGGCCGGAGCGTCGGGACGGACGAGCAAGCGGCCGCGCACCCTTCCCGCCAGGATCTCGGCCAGCGCGTCGGCCACACCGGTGAGCGGCACCTCCCCGGCGATCAGGTCGTCGAGGTGCGCGGGGCGGAGATCGGTGGCGAGGCGGGCCCAGACCTCTCGCCGGCGCTCGGTGGGGGTCTGCACCGAGTCCACCCCGAGCAGCGCCACGCCGCGGGTGATGAAGGAGAACACGGTGGTCTGCAACGCGGTGCCGCCGGTGAGGCCGCTGGCGGCCACGGCGGCGCCGTAGCGCAACGTCTGGAGGATGCGGGCCAGGGTCTCACCGCCGACGCAGTCGACAGCCCCGGCCCAGTGCTCGGGGCCGAGCACGCGACCCCCGGCCTCGTCGAGGTCGTCGCGTCCGATCACCGCGGCCGCCCCGAGGTGCTCGAGCCACGCGTGCTCGTCGGCCTTGCCGGTGCTCGCCACGACCTCGTAGCCGCGCCCTGCCAACAGGTCCACGGCGAAGGAGCCGACGCCGCCCGAGGCGCCGGTCACGAGGACGGGCCCGTCCCCGGGCCGCAGCCCCCGCTGCTCGAGCTGGTCGAGTGACATCGCGGCGGTGAACCCGGCGGTGCCGATGGCCATGGCCTGGCGGGCCGAGAGCCCGTCGGGGAGCGCGATGGCCGATCCCGCCGGCAGCCGAGCCCAGCGGGCGTACCCGCCGTGCCGAGCCACACCGAGGTCCCCGCCGTGCGCCAGGACCTCGGTCCCGACCGGGACCGACGGATCGTCGCTCTCCGTCACCACCCCGGCCAGGTCGACACCGGGGACGAGCGGCGAAGAGCGGGCCACACGGTTGCCCGGGACCGTGACCATGGCGTCTTTGTAATTGACCGACGACCACGAGACCTCGACCAGCACGTCGCCCGGCGGGAGGTCCTCGAGCCCGAGCTCCTCGACCGCGGTCGAGACGTCGTCGTCCTGGCGTCGCACCACGAAGGCCGGGAATGCGACGTCGGGCACAGCGCCAGCCTACGGGGCGCGTCGTCGCTCCTCTGTGCCGGTTTCGCGGGTGGCGTCGGCGTACGATGGGGTCATGTCCACCGGCCTCCTCGGGCGGGGTGCCCGGGCGATGGCGTCGTGGAGCCCCGTGGAGCGGGATGCCGTCCTCTACGCCGCATCCGCGCTGTTCGCCATCGGAACGGCGCAGCTCGCCTCCATCACCCTCTATCAGCAGTGGGGGCGCTTGGCGGTGGGGCCCTACGCCGCGGGCGCGGTGGCGTCGGCCGTGGCAGCCCGGCTCGCCCGGCGACGCATGGCGCGAGGCGACGGCGGCGTCACGGGGAGGTCCGGATCGAGCCGCGTCGGCGGTGACGGCGAGGCGCGGCCTGACGGCTCGACGTGGCACTGGACGACCCCGCGCGCCGTCATCTTCCTCGTGGTGCTCGTGGGCGCCACGCTCCTTCCGCTCTCGCTCGAGGTGCTGTGGCGCACCGAGACGGTGGGGACCGCGCACGTCCAACCCGAGGTGGCCCAGGTCGAGCGCGACGGGGCGGCCTTCGTGAAGGGGAAGGACCCCTACCCGCTCATCAAGCCGCACCAGCACATCCAGGCCCCGCCCGGGCAGCCCGCCTACGACGTCTACGACCCGTACCTCCCGCTCATGTCGCTCTTCGGCGGCCCGCGCAGCACCGACGCACCGCTCCGGCTGACCGACGCCCGCGTGGCGTTCTCGGTGTTCACGATTCTGATCGTGGTGGTGGCGATGGCGCTGTGCCGGGGGCCCACGGGCCCGCGCGTGCTGGCCCTGCAGAGCATGACGGTGTTGCCCACCGCCGCGCTCCCTCTCGCCACCGGTGGTGACGACCTCCCGGTCGCTGCGCTCATGTTGCTCGGCCTCGTATTGCTGCAGCGACGACGACCGCTGTGGGCGGGCATCGCCCTCGGGGTGGCGGCGTCGATGAAGATCACGGCATGGCCCCTCGCCGCGCTGGCCTTCTTGGTGGCGCGGGACAAGAACGGGAACCGGGGCCGCCGGCCCTCGCTCGCCGTCGTGGCCGGGATCGTGGGCGTGATGATCCCCGCCGTGCTCCCCACCGCCACCGAGAACATCTCCGCCTTCATCGAGAACGTCGTCCGCTTTCCCCTCGGCCTGGCCGGCGTGCAGTCGCCGGCCGCCAGCCCGCTGATCGGCCACCTGGTGGTGTCGTTGTTCCCGGGGATCCACCGGGTCTTCACCGTGTGCGTGGCCGCCGTCGGCCTCCTCGTGCTCGGGTACGTCCTGGTCAAGCGCAGACCGACCACCCCGGCGGCCCTGTCGAGCCTCGTCGCGTGGGTGATGACCATCGCCATCCTGTTGGCGCCCGCCACCCGGGTGGGGTACCTCCTGTACCCCGTGAATCTGTTCGTGTGGGCGTGGCTGCTGCGCAGCGAGGACAGCGTCGACCCACCACCGGGGGTCCCCGGCGCAGCACGGCGCCGCGTCCTCGTCGGTGCGGCGGCGTCCGACGGCCGCGAGACGGGTCGGGTCGACGGGGACGGGGAGCGCCCCGGGCACGGCGATACCGACTGGTCCTCGTCCGACGACGCCACGACCGGTGCAGGCGGCGCCGGGAGCGATCGGAGTCGCGTCCTCAGCGCCGCGTCACGCGACTGGGATCAGTCCTGATCCGACACCGAGTACAGCCGGAGGGTGAACGACGTGGTGCCCGAGGCTGCGCTCGAAGCTGAGCTCGACACACCGAAGGCCGTGGGGGCGACCGTGACGCCGACGTCCCATTCGTGGCCGTCACTGGCGGGGTGTTGCTCCAGGATCAGGTAGCTGGTCCCCGCCGCGCCCGTCGACCCCTGGCTGAGGCGCTTCCAGTGCTGCGAGGGGAGCTGGGCCCCGAAGAACGTGATGACGTCCTGCTGGGTGGCCGCCACCGTGAATTGCAGTGACCGGTCATAGAGCTCGACGCCCCGGTCCGTGGCGGAGGTGGGAATCGGCGTCGCCCCCTTGGGCACCGCCAACGCGTCGAGCAGGTCGTCGGGGGGTTGCCCCGCCGCGGTGATGGCGGCCAGGAGCCGGCGGGCGGGGACGGCGTGCAACACCGCGCCGCGCGCGGTGGCGATCTTCGTGGGCGTGGCCGTGGGCCGGCTCTGGCTCCCGCTCAGGAGCTCGAGGCCGATGCCGGCGAGGAAGAGCACGAAGATGATCCCGACCACGATGAGCGCCGGCTTGGTGCTCGGGCCCGGCGGACGGCGCCCCGCCCCGGCCAGATCCGTCCCGGCCAGGTCCGGCCCGGCGGGCGGGGGGTGCCCGGCGCCGTGTCCGTTGCTGCGGGCTCCCACGGCCGTGGCGGCCCCACGGTTCGTGCCCGGGTCGGGGGCACCGGGGAACTCAGGGGGATCGTCGGGGCTCGGCATGGAAGAGACCACCGCACGGGCGGGTCCGGGACGTCGGGGACGTCCTGCCCGTGACGGCGCGGTCAGTGTACAAGCGGACCCTGCGTGGGATCGGGCCGGGGCCGCGGCGACCCCTCAGAGTGAAACTACATCTACGAAACGCGTTGACGGCAGATTTGACCGGGACCTATGGTGTGCCCACACCGAGGTCCGCAAGGGCCCCGGGGGGGCAGTGCCACCGACGAGTGCGCCGGTTGGTGCTGTGTTCGGGGGGTGACTCGCCCACCACGTGGGCGTCTTCGGGGGGCGGGGGCGACGAGCATCGGCTCGTCGCCCCGCGTCTCTCATGTGGCTCGTGTCCCCGGCTCGTGCCCCGCGTCTCTCATGTGCCCCGCCTGTGTCCCCGGCCCGGCACCCCACCCGAAATGGTCAAGCGGACCGTGCCCGGCACCGAGGCGCCAGGTGGACGCTCCCGCCAGGGCGTGGCGGACGAACTCCTTGGCCTGTGCCACGGCATCGAGCACGCCGACCCCGCGGGCGAGGAGGGCGGCGGTGGCGGCGGACAGGGTGCAGCCCGTGCCGTGGTCGTTGGCCGACGTGATGCGGGGCCCGTCGAGGACGTGCAGGGCACCCTCGAAGACCACGACGTCGGGGGCGCGTCCACCGACGAGGTGTCCACCCTTCACCACGACGGCCCTGGCGCCGGTCTCGGCCAGGTGGTGGGCGGCCCGCACCATGCCCTCGACGTCCTCGACGGGGCGGCGCGTGAGCAGCGCCGCCTCGGCGGTGTTGGGCGTCGTGACCAGGGCGTGGGGGAGGAGGAGCTCGAGATACGCGTCGACGCCTCCTTCGTCGAGCAGGGGGCGTCCCGTCGACGCGACGAGCACGGGGTCGACGACGAGGTTGGGAAGCTCCCCCCGCGCCGCCCATCGGGCGACGGCGGCGACCGTGTCCGACGACGCCAGCATCCCCGTCTTGACCGAGGCCACCGGAAGGTCGCACAGCACGGTCTCGATCTGGAGCTCGACGAAGCCCGGGTCCACCACCTCGACGCCCCGCACCTCCGCGGAGTTCTGCGCGGTGACGGCGGTGACGACGGTCGTGGCGAACACCCCGAGGGCGGCGAAGGTCTTCGTGTCGGCTTGGAGCCCGGCGCCGCCGCCGGAGTCCGAGCCGGCGATCGTCATGGCCACCGGGGGATCCACGGCGCCACGCTACGTCAGAGGTCCGCGGTCCCCTCCACGGGGCTCGACGCCTGGGCCAGGTAGCGCCGAGGGATGCGGCCCGCCAGCCGCGCCTGGTATCCGGCTTCGACCGCGGCCCGAAAGGCGCCGGCCATGCGCGCCGGTTGGCGCGCCCGGGTGATGGCGGTGGCGACCATGACGCCCGCGCACCCGAGCTCCATGGCGAGCGTCGCGTCCGATGCCGTGCCGATCCCCGCGTCGAGGATCACCGGCACGCTGCACCGCTGCGCGATGAGGGCGATGTTGTGCGGGTTCCGGATCCCGAGCCCGCTGCCGATGGGCGCCCCCAACGGCATCACCGCCGCGCACCCGGCCTGCTCGAGCCGTCGGGCGAGCACCGGGTCGTCGTTGGTGTAGGGGAGGACCACGAACCCCTGGTCGCACAGCTGCTCCGCTGCGTCGAGCAACTCCACCGCGTCGGGCAGCAGGGTGTCTTCGTCGCCGATGACCTCGAGCTTGACCCAGTCGGTCTCGAAGGCCTCCCGGGCGAGCTTGGCGGTCAGGACGGCCTCGGCCGCGGTGAAACAGCCCGCCGTGTTGGGGAGCACACCGACGCCGTGCGCACGCAGCACGTCGAGAACGCCCCCGCCCGCGGCAGGATCGACCCGTCGCAGCGCCACGGTGGCCAGGGCGGACCCCGAGGCCCCCACGATGGCGTCGAGGACGTCGGGGCTCGAGACCCCGCCGGTGCCCAGCACCAGGCGCGACGACAGGGACGTGCCTGCGATGGTCAACGGGGCCGGGTCCGTGTCCCTGTCCGTGTCCATGTCGATTCAGCCTCCCGCCGCCGCGGTCACGATCTCGATCACATCGGCACCGGAGAGCGCCGTGGTGGCCCACTCGCTGCGCGGCACGACCTCGCGGTTGCGGGCCACGGCGATGCCCTCGGGAGACCGGCACCACGAAGACACGAGATCGGCCACCGTGGTGCCCGCCGCCACCGGATGGGGCCTGCCGTTCACGACGACCTCGGCCCCGTGGCCGGTCCCCGGCGTGAGGGTCTCATCCGCGTCGCTCGCGCCCATGGCGCCAGCATGGCACCTCGCTCAGGAGCCGGCGCGCGCCGGCTCCGCCACGAACCGACCGGGCCCGAAGGGCGCCATGACATCGGGCGGCTCGTCGCCACCGACCATGGCGGCCACGGCCGCCGCGGTCAGCGGGGCCAGGAGGATCCCCTGCCGGTAGTGACCCGTGGCCACGACGAGCCCGTCGACGCCCGCCACCGTCGGTCGTCCCACGATGGGCGCGTTGTCGGGTGAGCCCGGACGCAGTCCCGCCCCGACCTCGCCCACGACCATCTCGGTGAGCCCCGGCACGACGCGATGCGCGTCGCGCAGCAACTCGTACACCGCACCCGCGGTCACGTCGGTGTCGAAGCCCCGCTCCTCGACCGTGGCGCCGACGACGACGGTGCCGTCCCGGCGAGGCACCACGTAGACCGAGGAGCCCTGCACCAGCCCGCGCACCGTGGTGGACAACACCGGGGCGCGCCGGCTCGGCGCCAGACGCAGGATCTGGCCCTTGACCGGTCGTACTGGCGGCACCGCACCGCGGGGCAGTCCGTCGAGCTCGGCCGACCACGTCCCCGCGGCCAGCACGACGGCGGGGGCGTGGAGGGTCGTCCCCGCCGCGAGGCGCACGCCGGCGACGGTTCCCGCCGAGCACTCGAGGGCCGCGGCCCGCTGTCGGTGGAGCACCGCGCCCGCGCCCGTCGCCGCGCTCAGGAGCGCCTCGACCAACAGTCGGTTGTCCACCTGGTGATCGCCGGGGACCCAGATCGCACCCCGCACACCGGGCGCGATGGACGGCTCGTGGTGCCGGGCCCGGCGGCCGGTCAGCCACTGCGCCTCGAGGCCGAGGTCGCGTTGGAACTCGTAGAGCTCCTGCGCCCAAGCCCGGTCGCCGTCGTCGGCCGCCACGACCAGCGTTCCCGTGCTCCGGTACCCGACGGGGTGGCCCACGGCCCGTGTCAGCTCGGCGGCGAAGTCCGGCCACCGGCGCGCCGACTCGAGTGCCAGGACGAGCAGGGACTCCTCGCCGTGGTGGACCTCGCTCACCGGGGCCAGCATCCCCGCCGCGGCCCACGACGCCCCGCGGCCCGGGTCGGGGTCGACCACGGCGACGGTCATGCCCCGGACCGCCACCTGCCAGGCGGCGGCCAGGCCGATGACACCCCCGCCCACCACGACGACGTCGTAGCGCCCGTCGGAGGGCACGTCCCGGTGTGTCACCGGCGTCTGTGCGCAGGTGGCCGGTACACGCGGGGTATCCTACGGGGGCTGCAGCAGGGCCAGTGTCGTCCCGAGCGTCAGCAGGCCCGCCTCCGAGTGACCGATCACGGAGAGACTCGAGTGACGACAGCGAAGCACCCTGCATCTTCAGGGCGTACCCCGGCGCATCCCGGCGCGCCCCTCTACGACCCCGCCTTCGAGCATGACGCCTGCGGGATCGCCATGGTCGCCGACCTGCAGGGTCGAGCCAGCCACGAGCTCGTCCGCCAGGCGCTCACCGCCCTGGAGCACCTGGCCCACCGGGGCGCCACGGGCGCCGAGGTCGCCACGGGTGACGGCGCCGGCATCCTCGTCCAGGTCCCGCACCGTTTCCTCGCCGGTCGGGGCGACTTCGACCTCCCGGGGCCGGGCCGCTACGCGGTGGGGCTCGTGTTCCTCCCCGTGGACGCCGACGACGCCGCCAAGGCGCGACGCCACGTGGGCGAGCTTGCGGCCGAAGAGGGCCTGGCCGTGGTCGGCTGGCGCGACGTGCCCGTGCACGCCGAGGGTCTGGGCGCCTCGGCTCATCGGGCCATGCCGCGCATGGCGCAGGTGGTGGTGGTGCCGAGTGGCGCGGGGGAGCGCGACGGCGCACCGAGCCCCGGGGACGTCCTGGCGCTCGACCGGCTCGCCTTCTGTCTGCGCAAGCGCGTCGAGCATGAGGTGCACGGCGTGTACGTGTGCTCGTTGTCGGCCCGCACCCTTGTCTACAAGGGCATGCTCACCGGGAACCAGCTGGGCGAATTCTTCCCCGACCTCTCGGACCCGACCTTCGAGAGCGGGTTGGCCCTCGTGCACTCACGCTTCTCGACCAACACGTTCCCGTCGTGGCCCCTGGCCCATCCCTACCGGTACCTGGCCCACAACGGCGAGATCAACACACTGCGCGGCAACCGGAATTGGATGCGGGCCCGCGAGGCGTTGTTGGCCAGTGCCCTCATCCCCGGGGACCTCGAGCGGCTGTTCCCGATCTGCGACCCCGACGGCAGCGACTCGGCCACATTCGACGAAGTGCTCGAGCTCCTGCACCTCGGGGGGCGGAGTTTGGCCCACGCCGTGCTCATGATGATCCCCGAGGCGTGGGAGAACCACACGTCGATGGACCCGGCGCGCCGGGCCTTCTACCGCTACCACGCGTCGCTCATGGAGCCCTGGGACGGCCCGGCGGGTGTGGTGTTCACCGACGGCACGGTGGTGGGCGGGGTGCTCGATCGCAACGGCCTGCGTCCGGCCCGGTACTGGGTCACCGACGACGGCCTCGTCGTGCTCGCCTCGGAGGTCGGCGTGCTCGACATCGACCCGGCCAAGGTGGTGCGCAAGGGCCGTCTCCAACCCGGGCGCATGTTCCTGGTGGACACCGCCCAGGGCCGGATCGTCGACGACGACGAGATCAAGGCGCAGCTGGCCGCGGTGCACCCGTACGGCCAGTGGTTGGAAGAGGGACAGGTCACCCTGGGCGAGCTGCCGCCGCGCATGATGCTCACGCCCCAGCACGCCTCGGTCGTCACCCATCAGGAGCAGTTCGGCTACACCAACGAGGAGCTCCGGCTCATCCTCGCCCCCATGGCACTCAGCGGCGGTGAGGCGCTGGGCTCGATGGGCCACGACGCCGCCATCGCGGCGTTGTCGGAACGTCCTCGCCTCATCTTCGACTATTTCACCCAGCTCTTCGCCCAGGTGACCAATCCGCCGCTCGACGCCATCCGCGAGGAGCTCGTCACCTCGAGTCGGTCCAAGCTCGGGCCCGAGGGCAACCTGCTCGAGCCGACCGCGGCCTCGTGCCGGCAGATCATCCTGCCCTACCCCGTCATCGACAACGACGAGCTGGCCAAGTTGGCCTACGTCAACGAGCACGGCGAGACGCCGGGGTACCAGGCCTTCGCCATCGACGGGCTGTTCGACCCCACCGGGGGCGGCGACGCGCTGCGCTCGGCCATCGAGGACGTGCGCCGACGGGTGAGCATCGCCATCGCCCTGGGCTCGAACGTCATCATCCTCTCGGACCGGAACTCCAACGCGCGCCTGGCGCCGATCCCGTCGCTGCTGCTCACCGCGGCGGTGCACGAACACCTCGTGCGCGAGAAGTCGCGTTCGCGCGCGTCGGCCTCGTGGTGGAGTCCGGCGATGCCCGCGAGGTGCACCACATCGCCCTGCTCATCGGGTACGGCGCGTCGGCGGTGAACCCGTACCTCGCCTTCGAGACCATCGATGACGCCATCGCCCACAAGAACCTGCTCGAGGGGGTGTCGCCCCGCCAGGCCCGAACCAACTACATCAAGGCGGCGTGCAAGGGCGTCATCAAGATCATGTCCAAGATGGGCGTGTCGACGGTGGCGTCGTACACCGGGGCGCAGATCTTCGAAGCCGTTGGGCTCGCCCCCGAGGTGGTCGACGAGTACTTCACCGGCACCGTGAGCCGTATCGGCGGTGTGGGTCTCGAGGTCCTGGCCCAGGAGGTCGCGGCGCGCCACCGGTTGGCGCACCTCGAGCGGGCCAGCGAACGGGCCCATCGCGAGCTCGAGGTGGGCGGTGAGTACCAGTGGCGGCGAGAAGGTGAGGTGCACCTCTTCAACCCCCGCACCGTGTTCAAGCTCCAGCACGCTACGCGGGCCAAGCGCTACGACATCTTCAAGGAGTACACCACGCTCGTCGACGACCAGTCGACCCAGCTGGCGACGCTGCGCGGCCTGCTCCGCTTGCGCGAGGGCGTGCACGACGCCCTGACGGTCGACGAGGTCGAGCCCGTGTCCGAGATCGTCAAGCGCTTCGCCACCGGGGCGATGTCCTACGGGTCGATCTCGGCCGAGGCGCACGAGACGCTCGCCATCGCCATGAACCGACTGGGTGGGAAGTCCAACACGGGTGAGGGGGGAGAGGACGCGGAGCGCTTCGTCCCCGACGAGAACGGCGACCTCCGCCGCAGTGCCATCAAGCAGGTGGCGTCGGCGCGCTTCGGCGTCACGAGCGAGTACCTCGTGAACGCGGACGACCTGCAGATCAAGATCGCGCAGGGTGCCAAGCCGGGCGAAGGCGGGCAGCTGCCGGGGCACAAGGTGTACCCCTGGATCGCCAAGACCCGCTTCTCGACACCGGGTGTCGGGCTGATCTCGCCGCCCCCGCACCACGACATCTACTCGATCGAGGACATCGCCCAGCTCATCCACGACCTCAAGTCGGCGAACCCACGGGCCCGCGTGCACGTGAAGCTCGTGGCCGAGGTCGGGGTGGGGACCGTCGCCGCCGGCGTGGCCAAGGCCAAGTCCGACGTCGTGCTCATCTCGGGCCACGACGGAGGGACCGGCGCCAGTCCGCTCACGTCGATCAAGCACGCCGGGATCCCCTGGGAGCTCGGGTTGGCCGAGACCCAGCAGACCCTCATCCTCAACGGGCTGCGCGACCGCATCGTGGTACAGGTGGACGGCCAGCTCAAGACCGGCCGCGACGTCATCGTCGCGGCGCTGCTCGGGGCGGAGGAGTTCGGGTTCGCCACGGCGCCGCTCGTCGTGTCGGGGTGCGTGATGATGCGCGTGTGCCATCTCGACACCTGCCCCGTCGGGATCGCGACGCAGAACCCCGAGCTGCGCAAGCGCTTCACCGGGCAGCCCGAGTTCGTCGAGAACTTCTTCGAGTTCGTCGCGGAGGAGGTGCGGGAGTACCTGGCCGCCCTCGGGCTCAGGTCGATCGAGGAGGCCGTGGGGCGGGTCGACCTCCTCGACGCCGTGGCGGCGACCGATCACTTCAAGGCGAAGGGCCTCGACCTGGCACCGATCCTGGCCCAACCCGTCGCCGGGCCACCGACCGACCGCCTGTGGCGCCGGGAGCAGGACCACGGGCTTGATCGCGCCCTCGACCACCGCTTCCTCGAGGCCTGCCGACCTGTCATCGACGGCGGGGCCCCCGTGGCCTTGGAGCTGCCCATCACCAACGTCGACCGTACCGTCGGGACCCTGCTCGGCTACGAGATCACGTCGCGCCACGGGGCCGCGGGACTTCCCGAAGGGTCGATCACGATCACCTTCCGGGGATCGGCGGGACAGAGCTTCGGCGCCTTCGTGCCCCGCGGGGTGACGCTCCGGCTCATCGGGGACAGCAACGACTACATGGCCAAGGGCTTGTCCGGAGGACGCGTCGTGGTGCGTCCCGACGAAGCGGCCCCCTTCGCGGCGGAGGAGCAGATCATCGCCGGCAACGTCATCCTGTACGGGGCGACGGCGGGGGAGTGTTTCGTGCGGGGTCAGGTGGGCGAGCGCTTCTGCGTCCGCAACTCGGGCGCCACCGCCGTGGTCGAAGGTGTGGGGGACCACGGCTGTGAGTACATGACAGGTGGTCGCGTCGTGGTCCTCGGGCCCACGGGGAGGAACTTCGGTGCGGGCATGTCGGGCGGGATCGCCTTCGTCCATGATCCGACGCGGGATTTCACCGAGCGCGTCAACTTCGAGATGGTCGACCTCGAGCCGCTCGACGAAGAGGACCGCCACTGGCTCCTCGACATCGTGACCCGGCACCACCGCGAGACCGAGTCGGCCGTGGCGGGACGGCTCCTCGACGACTGGGGCGCCGCGCTCGAGGACTTCGTGAAGGTGATGCCGCGCGACTACCGGCGGGTGCTCGAGGCGACGCGACGCGCCGTCGACGAGGGAGCGTCGGTCGACGAGGCGGTCATGGCCGCTCCGCGCGCCTAGCCCGGCGAGCCGAGCGAGGACGGGTCGGTCATGGGAAAGCCCACGGGGTTCTTCGAATACGACAGGAAGTTGCCGGCGCGCCGGCCGGTGCCGGTCCGGCTCCGGGACTGGCGCGAGGTCTACGAGCCGTTCCCCGAAGACGAGGCCGTGCGCCAAGGGGCGCGCTGTATGGACTGTGGCATCCCCTTCTGTCACGAAGGGTGCCCACTGGGGAACCTCATTCCCGAGTGGAACGACCTGGTGTACCGGGGCGACTGGCCCGAGGCGCTCGAACGGTTGCACGCCACCAACAACTTCCCCGAGTTCACGGGGCGCCTGTGCCCTGCACCGTGTGAAGGCGCCTGTGTGCTCGGCATCAACGCCGCTCCCGTCACGATCGAGCGGATCGAGTACGAGATCGCCGAGCGGGGGTGGGACGAAGGGTGGGTGACCCCCCAGGTGGCGTCGGTGCGCACGGGGCGGTCCGTGGCCGTGGTGGGATCGGGCCCCGCCGGTCTGGCCTGTGCCCAGCAATTGGTTCGGGCGGGGCACAACGTCGTGGTGTACGAGCGGGCGGAACGCCCCGGCGGACTGCTGCGCTACGGCATTCCGGAGTTCAAGATGGAGAAGGCCGTGCTCGACCGTCGCCTGGCGCAGCTCCGGGCCGAGGGGGTCGAGTTCCGCTGCGGGATCGCCGTCGGGTCACCCGACGCCGCCTCGCCGACGTCGCCGCTCCCCGCGCCGTGGGAGCCGGGCCAACGGCGCGACCTCGGGGCGCGTCGGCCCCGGACGTGCGGGTCGTCTCCGCGTCGTCGCTGCAGGCCGAGTTCGACGCCGTCGTGCTGGCCGGCGGGGCCACCTTGCCGCGCGACCTGTCGGTGGAAGGCCGCGAGCTCGACGGCGTGCACCTGGCGATGGACTACCTCAAGCCGTCCAATCTGGTGCGCGAGGGCGTGTTGGCGGCGTCGCCCATCACCGCCCAGGGCAAGCGCGTGGTGATCATCGGAGGCGGCGACACCGGCGCCGACTGTCTGGGCACCGCCCACCGGCAGGGAGCGTCGCTCGTGCACCAGCTCGAGATCCTGCCCCGGCCCCCCGACGGGCGTCTGGACGACAACCCCTGGCCCACGTGGCCACTGATCCTGAGGACCTCGGCCGCCCACGAAGAGGGTGGCGACCGCATCTACAGCGTGACCACGACGGGATTCGTCGATGACGGCCACGGCGCGGTGCGCGCGCTGGCGGGCCATCGCGTCGAGCTGCGCGACGACGGCGGACGCCCTGCGTTCGCGCCCGTGCCCGGGAGTGAGTTCGAGCTGCCGTGCGAGCTCGTGTTGCTGGCCCTCGGGTTCCTCGGTGCCGAACGAAGCGGTGTGGTGGGGGAGCTCGGTCTCGAGCTCGACGGGCGAGGCAGCGTGGCCTGCGACAGCAATTGGCAGACGAGCCGGGAGGGCGTCTTCGTGTGCGGCGACATGACCCGGGGGCAGAGCCTCATCGTGTGGGCCATCGCCGAGGGACGTTCGTGCGCGGCCAGCGTCGACCGTTTCATCATGGGCGACACCGCGCTGCCGGCGCCGTTGGTGCCCGGGCAACTCGCCTTGCGCTGAAGCGTCGCCGGACGCGGCGCCGTCACGTGGAGCCGTGGAGCAGCACCGTCAAGCGGAGCGGCTGACCGGCCTCTCGCCGTTCTTCGACGCCGCCCGGGTGTCGGGTGCCGCGCTCATCGGCTCGCGCACGTCCCCGTCGTCGTCGTCGCCCTCGTCGACGTCGACCTCCCGGGCCGGCCCGTCGGGGGCGGCCGCGGCCAGGTACTTCTGGAGGCGTCCGAGCTCGCTCACCACGTTGGCGCGGCGCACCGCCAGCGTGTCGATGCTCTGCTGCAGCTCCTCGATCTGGCGGTGCGCGTCTTCCATCATCCGGTCGGCTTCGGCCTGGGCGTTCTTGACCGCAGCGGCCTTGACCGCCTCGGCCTCCTCGTCGGCCTTCTCACCGGCGAGCAGTGCGGCCCGCAGGATGTCCGACGCCCGCTGGCCCACGGCAATCGTGGCGGCCTCGACCGCATTCTCGGCCCGAGCTTCGGAGTCGAGGAGCCACTGGTGGAGCCGCTCGACGTACTCGTCTACGGGCTCGCGTTGGTACCCCCGGAATCCGATCTTGAACTGCTTCGAGCCCTCGCCGTCGTGGCTCCGCATAGGAGCTCTCCTGTTCTCGCCTGTGCCTCGCCGTTTGTTACGACGCATGGTGAGGGTCCAACCTCATGACGCGGCCAACGGGTCGTCAACATCGACCCAACACGCACACGTCGCTCACGGCCCCCACGCTTCCCGGAGGGCGCCCGGACGGCACTCGGACGGCACTCGGGCGCCACCCCCGGGCGGATCGGGCCGGTGCGGTCGGTCAGGAGCCGGTCCCGGTGGTGACAGCAGGAACGGCGACGGGCTGTGCCGCCGCGAACGACCGTGTGAAGACGGTCAGGGACTGGGAGAAGGCACGATCGAACAGGTCGTGTTGGCCGTCGGGGGCATCCGCGTCGAAGTAGCTCGAGAAGGCCACGTCGTGCTGGTTGATCCACTGCGCCATCTTCGCCACGTACAGGGGGTCGTCGCCCAGCCCGTGCCCGTCGGGGCGGATGGTCACGGCCCACTCGGGGATGACGACGGGTTTGTGGTGGGCGGCGGCGAACGAGCTCAGCCACTGCAGCCCGTCGACCTCGGTGACATAGCGCGCCCATGCCAGGGGCGGGTCCATGGGGACGCCCCACACCTGGTCGTAGAGGTCGAGGCCGATGTCGTTGACATACGCGTCGCCGGGATACGCGTTCTGCGCCGCCTCGGGCTCGGGCCCCGACGTCGGGTTCCACACGAATTGGAATGCGGTCCCCGGCACACTGCGCATGGTGGTCACGATCTGGCGAAAGTACGCGGCGAATTCGACCGCCGCGGTCTCGTCCGTGACCGCCCACGGGTACCAGGTCCCGTTGAATTCCCAGCCGATGCGCAAGATGGCGTTGCTCTCGCCGTAGTGCACGAGTGTGTTCGCCAGCGTGGCGAAGTCACCGTCGTAGTCTCCGGCCGCCCCTTTGGCCAGGGTCCCCATGGGCTCCCCGTTCTGGGTGGGGATCATCGGCACGCCCAGCACGAGTTGGTATCGGGTTCCCTGCCACGGTCCCAAGAAGCGTTGGAGGTGCTTGACGCCCACCATCCCCGGCCACCCTTCGTCGCGGGGGAGGTAGTCCGAGGCCAGGCTGGGCTTGGTCCCGGTCCGGATGCCGAAGCGCGCCACCGCGCCGGGGTCGGAGGGGCCGGCGTAGACCCCCAGGGGGACCTTGCCCGCATTGACGGTAGGGATGGTGGCCGATCCCGCGGCCACATTCGTGCAGCCCGCTGCCGCCGCGATGAGCAGTCCGAGGACGATTGCAACGACGGGCCGCGCCCGCGTCGGCTCCGGAGTGGTCGAACGTCGCCTCGCCTGCACGCGGTGGCTACCCGGCGGCGTTCATCGTGAGCGTGACCACCGCGCCCGCCGTCGCGCCGAGGTCGTGCCACGACAGGTGCACCCACGAGGTTGTCCCCGGGAGGTACGTCTTGCACTCGACCACGACGGTCTCCTCGTATCGGGGTTGCGGTGCAATCGAGCGTACCGAAGCCCATGCCTCCGACGCCGGTCAGGAAAGGGGGTTTCTTGGCTCTTTTCCCTGCCGCGACGAGTGTCGTTGCCGAGATGTTGGGGCTCCCATGGGGCGAGGTTGATCCCGGTTCTTCACACTCACGTCGTCGTCGGAACGAGCGGTTCAGCGGCGACACGACCCGATGTCAGTGCTCGGCGCCGGCAGTCCCATGCCGGCGTCGAGCCGACTCGGGTCGCGGGCGCGCCCAGTGTCGGACGAGTGGTCAGGCGCGGGTGTCGCTGGTCCTACCGGTGCCGCCAGTGGGGTCGACGCTCAATAGCCCGGCCCGTAGTCGAGGATGCGACGCGGCGTGTCGACGAGCATCGTGTGGATCTGTTCCTCGGTCACGCCGCTCGCGCGCAGCGCGGGCAGGACGTTGGTGCTGATATGGAGGAAGTTCCAGTTCGGCTGGGCCTGGTGCAGGAAGTCGTCGTCGAACCAGTCCAGGTGACAGCCCGCGTCGTGGGAGAGGACCATGGCCGAGGCCCAGCCGTCCTCGCACAGCCGGGCGACGGTCTCGACGCGCTTCTCCGTGGAGCAGTAGGCGTCGACGCCGAACCGGTCCATGCCCAGGATCGAGCCCGCGGCGAGGAGCTCTCCCAGGTAGTCGAGATCGGTGGTGTCACCGCTGTGGCCGATGACCACCCGCGACAGGTCGACACCCTCTTCGGTGAAGACCCGTTGCTGGTCCAGCCCGCGTCGTGTGGGGGTATGGGTGTGGGTCGAGATGGGGAGCCCGGTGCGACGATGGACTCGGGCCACGGCCCGCAGGATGCGCTCGACCCCGGGCGTGAGGCCGGGCTTGTCGGTGGCGCACTTCAAGATCCCGGGGCGGACCCCCGACCCGGCGATGCCGTTGTCGATGTCGTGGAGGAAGTACTCGTCCAACAGGTCCACACCGCTGGAGCGGAACGGCGCGCTGCGGTAGTCGAAGTAGTGGGGGAGCTCGTTGTAGGTGTACAGGCCGGTGGCGACCACGATGTTGAGGTCGACCTGCGCCGCGACCTCCTGGACCGTTGCGATGTCGCGCCCGAGGCCGACCACGGTCAGGTCGACGATGGTGTCGATGCCGGCGGCCTTGAGCTCCGACAGGCGTTCGACGGCCCGTTCCACCTGCGCGTCGCGGTCCCACCCGGTGGGCCAATTGGCCGCCACCTCGGGCGAGCGCACGAAGACGTGCTCGTGCATGAGCGTGACGCCGAGATCGGCGGCGTCGACGGGTCCGCGTACCGTGTTGACCTGCCCCATGTGCCCTCCTCCAGGTCCTGGAACCGCCCCTGGGACGGCCGTACCCTATCGGTGCCCCTCAGCCGGCACGGTGCCCCTCAGCCGGCACGGTGCCCCTCAGCAGGCACGGTGTTGCTCAGCCGGCGTGGTCGGGCCCGGCGCGCTCCACCGTGATGCGCAGCAGCACCCGTCGGTCGTGCTCCATCGCCGCGCGGTACTCGTCCCAGTCGGGGTGTTCGCCCGAGATCTGGCGGTAGTAGGCCACGAGGCCGTCCATGGCCGCGGGAAGCGACACCACCTCGACGGGACCTTCGATCTGCACCGAGCCTCCGTAGAAGTTGTCAGTGAAGACGATGAGCGAGGCACGGGGTCGCTGCCGCAGGTTCTTCGTCTTGATCGCGGTCTCTCGGGTGGAGATCACGACCTTTCGGTCCGGCGCCGGGCCCTCCACCGCGGCGACGACGAGAGACAATTGCGGGTTGCCGTCGGCCCGGGAGGTGGCCAGCACGGCGCGGTGGTTGTCGGTGATGAAGTCCAGCGCTGCGGTCGTGTCCATGGCGCGGCAGGCTATTGCACCGGGCCCGGCCCGTGCCGAAACGCACCGATAAGCTCGGGGAATGCTGAGCACGATGCAAGACGGGCCGCTGCTGGTCAGTGGCATCCTCCGGCGCGGCCAGGAGGTCTACGGCACCAGCCGGGTGGTCACCGTCCAGGCCGACGGCTACCGAGAGTCGACCTTCACCCAGGTCGGGGCGCGGGCCGAGCAGTTGGCCAACGCCTTGCGCCGCCTCGGTGTCGGTGCCGACGACCGGGTCGCCACGTTCGCCTGGAACGACCAGGAACATCTCGAGGCGTACCTGGCCGTTCCGTCCATGGGGTCGGTCCTCCACACCCTCAACATCCGCCTGTTCCCCGAGCAGCTGGCCTACGTCGTCAACCACGGCGAGGACAAGGTCGTGATCGTCGACGGATCGATCGCCCCGCTGTTCGCCCGGGTCCGCGACGAGTGCAAGACGGTCGAGCACATCATCGTCGTGGGCGAAGGTGACACCACGGGGCTCGGCGACACCGTGTCCTACGACGACCTCATCGGTGCCGAGGAGCCGGGCTACGACTGGCCTCAACTCGACGAACGCCAGGCGGCGTCGATGTGTTACACGAGCGGCACCACCGGCAACCCCAAAGGGGTGGTCTACAGCCACCGCTCCACGTGGCTGCACGCCTTCGCCGGCATGAACACCAACTGCGTCGGCGCCAGCGAGCAGGACCGCGTCCTCGTCATCGTGCCGATGTTCCACGCCAACGCGTGGGGGATGCCCTACACCGCGTTCTTCGCCGGCACCGACCTGATCTTCCCCGAGCGCTACCTCCAGGCCGAGCCGCTCACGCGGATCATCGCAGAGCAGCGACCCACGCTGTCGCTCGGCGTCCCCACCATCTGGAACGACCTGCTGCACTACGCGCAGAGCCACGACGTCGACATGTCGTCGCTGCGCCTGCTCACCGCCGGTGGCGCGGCGGTGCCGCGCTCGCTCATGGAGGCGTATCAGGAACGGTTCGACATCGCCATGATCCAGGGGTGGGGGATGACCGAGACGAGCCCGGTGTGCGCCTTCGGTCGAGCGCCCAAGGGGGTCGCGCCGGAAGAGGAGATGGACTGGCGGGCCAAGACGGGCCGCATCATCGCCGGTGTCGAGCTGCGCGTGGTCGACGAGGAGGGTGGTGTGCTCCCCCCCGACGGCACGTCGGTCGGTGAGTTCGAAGTGCGCGGCCCGTGGGTCACGGCGTCGTACTACGGGGACCCGAGCCCCGAGCGGTTCCACGACGGGTGGCTGCGGACGGGGGACGTGGGGAGCCTCGACGACCGGGGGTTCATGCAGATCTCGGACCGCACCAAGGACGTGATCAAGTCCGGAGGGGAGTGGATCTCGTCGGTCGAGCTCGAGAACGCGGTAATGGCCCACCCCGGCGTGTACGAGGCTGCGGTCATCGGGGTGCCCGACGAAAGGTGGGACGAACGCCCGCTCGTGGTGGTCGTGGCGGCCGAGGGCGCCGATCCGCAGCCCGCCGAGATCCTCAGCTTCCTCTCGGGTCGCGTGGCCCGGTGGTGGTTGCCCGAGCGTTGGGCGTTCGCGCCCGAGATCCCCAAGACCTCGGTGGGCAAGTTCGACAAGAAGGTCCTGCGTGTCCAGGCGGCCGAGGGTGTCCTCGAGGTCAACGAGGTCGACCTGCCCGCCCACGAACGCTGATGGCGGACCTCGACGAGCTCGCCGATCGGCTCCAGGGCATCGCCGAGGAGCTCGGCGACCTCGCGTTCGACCGGCTGCGCGAGGCGACGAGCGGAGCTCGTCGGACCGGCTCGCCCGACCCGGACCTCGTGGCGGAGGAGAAGCGCCTCACGCGGGCCCGCCGGGCGGTGGAGAAAGCGGTGATGGTCCTGCGCCGGGCCCCCGCGTCAGCGGTCGACCCCGACGCGTTCAGCTGACGAGGTCGTTGAGGCTGTCGATCAGCTGCCGGAGGCGCCCGTAGTGGATGCGGTCGAAGCGCAGCGCCACCCGCGGGAGCTGCAGGTGGTCGTGGCTCGACCGTTCGGGACCGAGAGGCTTGGTGGGCCGGATCGACCCGCTCGCCACGATGTCGGCGAACCCGTGGTTGAGCCGCGCCAGCTGGTCCCGGGTGGGGGCCACCCGCAGCCGGATCACGAGGAGGTCGCCGACCCACCGGCACGAGTGGTAGTTGCGGTAGAAGCCGAGGAGCTCGGCTGCAGCCGCGTCGACGTCGGACGTGATGACGTAGAGCGAGCGGTCCTCGGGTGAGATCAACCCGCCCGCGGCGACCTCGGCGTCGAGGAATTCCTGCCACCGGTCCCAGTAGGTGCCGCCGGGGACGTCGAGCAGGACGAGGGGGGCGGGCTGGGCCTTGCCCGTCTGCAACAGGGTGAGGAGCTCGAAGGCCTCGTCGAGTGTGCCGAAGCCGCCGGGGAGCACGGCATAGCCGTCGGACTCCTTGATCAACATGAGCTTGCGGGTGAAGAAGTACCGCATCTCGACCAGCTTGGGGTCCTGGGCGATGAACTCGTTGGCTCCCTGCTCGTGCGGGAGACGGATGTTGACCCCGAGCGAGCGCTCCCGCCCCGCGCCCTGCATCGCGGCGGCCATGATGCCCGGGCCGGCACCGGTGACCACCATCCACCCGTGGCCGGCCATGCGCTCGGCCAGCCGTCGCGTCTGGAGGTACAGGGGGTCGTCGGGCAGGGTCCGGGCCGACCCGAAGAAGGTGACCTTCTGTTCGTCGCGGTAGGGCCGGAACACGCGGAAGGCCTCGGCCATCTCGGCCATCGCCGCGCGCGCCAACTTGAGGTCGACAGCGTCGGTGCGCTCCTCGGCCATGTGCATGACCGTGCCCATGATGGAGCGGTAGAGGTCGCGTCGCCCGGTGACGCCCACCGAGTCCAACAACGCGTCGACGAGGTTCTTCTCGCCCGGGTCGAGGCGCTCGGCCGGGGTGACGTCTTCGAGCCCGGCGGTGTCCGCCGCCAGCGGCGGCACGAGATCGGTGCCACCCACGCCGATGCCGTCGTCGCTGCGCTCGTCGGGGGCCGCCCCGTCCATCTCGGCCACCTCAGCAGGGTGCGGGCACGCGACCGTACAAGGTGGTGCGCTGCTCGAGTCGGCGGCCCAAGGGCTCGACCAGGGCGTGGAATCCCTCTTCGTCCATGAGCTGGCCGTGGCTCGCGCCGGCCGCGCGCGAGATGTTCTCGTCCATGAGCGTGCCGCCGAGGTCGTTGACGCCGGCCCGCAAGGCCTGCAAGGCGCCCGCCGCGCCCATCTTCACCCAACTCGCCTGGATGTTGGGGATCCACCCCTGGTAGGCGATGCGCCCCACGGCATGCATGAGCAGGGTCTCGCGGAACGTCGGGCCACGACGGGCCTTGTGCTGGAGGTAGATGGGCGATGCCATGTGCACGAAGGGCAGCGGGACGAATTCGGTGAAGCCTCCGGTCTCGCGTTGCAGGGCGCGGGTCCGCACCAGGTGACGGGCCCACGACCGCGGGTGCTCGATCGACCCGAACATGATGGTGACGTTGGAGCGCAACCCGATGCTGTGCGCGGCCCGGTGGGCCTCGAGCCATTGCTCGGTGTTGATCTTGTCCGGGCACAGCACGGCGCGCACCTCGTCGTCGAGGATCTCTGCCGCGGTGCCGGGGAGGGTGGCGAGCCCCGCCTCTTTGAGCCGACCCAGGTAGTCGACGAGGGGCTCGCCCAGTCGTCGCGCCCCCTCGGTCACCTCCAACGCGGTGAAGCCGTGGATGTGGATCCGGTCCGATGCGGCACGCACCGCCCGGATCACGTCGAGGTAGTAGTCGCCGTCGAAGCTCGGGTGGATGCCGCCCTGCAGACAGACCTCGGTGGCTCCCGCCTCCTCGGCTTCCACCACGCGCTCGGTGATGTCGCCGAGCTCCAGGAGATAGGGGGACCCGCGCAGGTTGAGCGAGAGGGGACCTTTGGAGAACGCGCAGAACTTGCACTTGAACGTGCAGACGTTGGTGTAGTTGATGTTGCGGTTGGCCACCCAGGTGACGACGTCGCCCACCTCGTCGCGTCGCAACTCGTCGGCCACCTCGGCCACCGCCTTGACCTCGGGGCCGCGCGCCGTGAACAAGGTGACGATCTCGTCCTCGCCGACCTCCTGGCCCAGTCCCACCCCGGCCAGGACTTCGGCCACGGCCCCGGTCGCGGCGGAGCTCGCATTCCCCGGGACGCCCGGGCCCAGGAGCAGCGGGGGCGGTTCGACACCGCCCGAACACCAGCGGTCCTCGCGTCCGAGGCCCTCGGCATCGGCGCGGTCGAGGACTGCGAACCGCATGGCCGGGTCGAGCCAGCGCTCGGGGTCGGTGACGTATTCCGGATATGCCGTGAGGCGCGGCGCCAAGGTCAGGCCCGCGGCCTCGGTCGCAGCGCGCAAGAGGTCCAAGGCGGGCCAGGCGCGCTCGGGGTTGACGTGGTCGACGGTCACCGGCGACACGCCACCCCAGTCGTCGAGGCCCGAGTCGAGCAGCGGGCGCAGGTCGTCGGAGAGATTCGGCGGGGCCTGCACGTGGACCTCGGCCGGGAGGAGCAGCCGGGCCACGGCGATGGTCCACAGCAGCTCCTCGGGAGGGCACGGGGGATGGTTGTGCATGGCCGTCCCCGGCTTGGGGAGGAAGTTCTGGACGATCACCTCCTGCACATGGCCGTGTGCGCGCCGGGCCTCTGCGATGGCCAAGAGGGCTCGGACCCGCTCGGCGCGCGACTCGCCGATGCCCACGAGCACGCCGGTGGTGAAGGGGATGGCGAGCGCGCCGGCGGCGTCCAACGTGGCGAGTCGCCGTTCGGGGGTCTTGTCCGGAGCCCCGCGATGACAGGCCAGGTCGGGATCGAGCGACTCGAGCATCATGCCCTGGCTGGCGGCCACGGGTCGGAGGCGGGCGAGCTCGTCCGGGCCGAGCGCGCCGGCGTTGGCGTGGGGGAGGAGGCCCGTCTCGTCGCGCACGAGCGCGCACATGGCCACGAGGTAGTCGACGGTCGAGGCGTAGCCGTGCTCGTCGAGCCAGGCCCGCGCCGCGGGGTAGCGCTCCTCGGGAGCCTCGCCCAGGGTGAACAGGGCCTCGTGACAGCCCGCGGCGGCCCCGGCGGCGGCCACGGCCCGCACCTCGTCGGGAGTCATGTACGGGGAACGGACGCGTGCGGGCGGCTTGGCGAAGGTGCAGTAGCCGCACCGGTCGCGACACAGCATGGTGAGGGGGATGAAGACCTTGGGCGAAAAGGTCACCCGGTTCCCGTAGGTCGCGGCGCGCACGGCGCGCGCCTCGGCTCGGAGTTCGGAGGTGGTGGCCGCGAGAAGGTCGTCGGGGGCCACGACGGTCACCTTACCCGTCACCCTCCGAGGCGCCGCTCAGGGCTCGTGCCACTGGCGCAGCTCACGCGCCAACAGGGCGTCGGACTCCTTGGGCCCCCAGGTCCCCGCCGGGTACTGCGACAGGGGCACGCCGTCCTCGCTCCAGGCCTCGAGCAGGGGGTCGACGATCTGCCAGGAGCGTTCGACCTCGTCGGTCCGGATGAACAGGGTGGCGTCGCCGACCATCACGTCGTGGAGGAGGCGTTCGTAGCCACCGGCCGTGGCGCCCGGGAACGCGTCGGCGTAGCTGAAGTCCATGTCCACCGACCGGAGGCGGAACGCCTCCCCTGGGACCTTGGCCCCGAAGTAGAGGCAGATCCCCTCGTCGGGCTGGATGCGCAGCAACAGCATGTTGGGGCGCAGGTCCCGGGTGAGCTTGCTGCCGAAGGCGAGGTGCGGGACGCGCTGGAATTGCAACACGACCTCGGTGGCGCGCTTGGGGAGGCGCTTGCCGGTGCGGATGTAGACCGGGACGCCGGCCCAGCGCCAGTTGTCGACGTTCAACCGCAGCGCCACGAAGGTCTCGGTGCGGCTCCTGGGGTCGACGCCGGGCTCCTCGCGGTAGCCGACCACCGGGTCACCGTCGATGACGCCGGGCGCGTACTGGCCCCGCACCGAGTTGATCACTGCTTCGTCCACGTCGGGGACCACGACGGCCCGCAGCAACTTCACCTTCTCGTCCCGGATCCCCTGGGCGTCCACGGTGGCGGGCGGCTCCATGAGGGTGAGCGACAGCACCTGCATGACGTGGTTCTGCACGATGTCGCGCAGCGCTCCGGCGGTCTCGTAGAAACCACCCCGGTGCTCGACGCCGAGCTCTTCGGCCACGGTGATCTGAATGTGGTCCACGTACCGGCGGTTCCAGATGGGCTCGAAGATGGCGTTGCCGAAGCGCAGGGCCAAGACGTTCTGCACCGTCTCTTTACCCAGGTAGTGGTCGATGCGGAAGATCTCGTCCTCTTGGAATGCGGCGTGGAGCGTGGCGTCGAGCTCCCGGGCACTGGCGAGGTCTCGGCCGAAGGGCTTCTCCACCACGATCCGGGCGAAGGTCCCGCCCGTCCCCGGAGCGTTGCAGCCGTGCTGGGCCAGCGCCGTCGCCACCTCGCCGAACATCGACGGGATCGTGGCGAGGTAGTAGACGCGGTTGCCCGCGGTGCCGAGCGTGGCGTCGGCGTCGGTGAGCACGTCCCTGAGCTTGTCGAAGGTGGGCTTCTCGGCGTACTCGCCCGCCACGTAGCGGAAACGGCTCACGACCTTCTTCCATTCGGGCCCGGCATAGGGCGCGGCGTCGAGAGCGACCTGACGGAACTGGTCGTCGCTCCACTGGGTGCGCGCCACCCCGACGACGGTGAAGCCGTCGGGCAGGGCCTGATGCTCGGCCAGCGCCGCGATGGCGGGCAGGAGCTTGCGAGACGCCAGGTCACCCGATGCGCCGAACACCACCATGGCCAACGGTGGGGGGGGCTTGACCAAGTCGAGCGCGTGGGCGACCTCCTCGACCGGTTCGTGGTCGTCGATGTCGATGCCCTCGACGGCGGGGGTGGCGTCGGGGGTCACGACGCCGTGCTCAGCTTCCAGCCGACAAGGCGTTGGCCTTGTCGGACAGCGACTGGATGAGCTCGTCGAACGACTTCGTGAAGCTCGCCACTCCCTCGTCCTCCAAGGTGCGGGCCACGTCGGCCATGTCGACCCCGGCGGCGCCGATGCGCTGCAGGGCGTCGGTCGCGGCCCCGGGGTCGGTGTCCACGGTGCGGGCCACGGTGCCGTGGTCGAGGAAGGCGGCGACGGTGTCGTCGGGCATCGTGTTCACCGTGTCGGGACCGATGAGGGTGTCGACGTAGACGAGGTCGGGGTAGGCGGGGTTCTTGGTCGACGTCGAGGCCCACAGGGGCCGCTGCACCGTGGCTCCCCGGGCGGCGAGCGCCTCCCACCGCGGTCCGGAGAAACGCTGCGCGAACAGCGCGTAGGCCTCCCGGGCCTGAGCCACGGCCGCGGTGCCCCGCAGGGCGCGGATCTCCTCTGCCCGTGCGGGTGACTGTGAGGCGAGGGTGTCGAGGCGCCGGTCCACCTCGGTGTCGACGCGGCTCACGAAGAACGACGCCACGCTGCGCACGGCCGAGAGGTCGGTGACCCCGGTGGCCACGTAGTCCTCGAGCCCGCCGAGGTAGGCCTCGATCACCTCGCCGTAGCGCTCCAGGCTGAAGAGCAGGGTGATGTTGATGCTGCGGCCTTCCGCGAACATGGCCCGGATGGCCGGGACGCCCTCGGCCGTGGCGGGGATCTTCACGTAGAGGTTGGGCTCGTCCACGAGCTCGTGGAAGTGCCGGGCCGCCTTGATGGTCCCGGCGGTGTCATGGGCCAGTGCCGGTGCGACCTCCAACGACACGTAGCCGTCGATGCCCCCGGAGCTGTCGTGGACCGGGCGCAGGACCGCCAGGGCGTCGCGGATGTCGCTCACGACGAGCTCCCAGTACGCCTCCTCCACCGTGTGCGACGACAAGAGCTGGCCGAATTGCTCGTCGTAGTCGCTCCCGCTCTCGATGGCCTTGGCGAAGATCGTGGGGTTGGAGGTCACACCCCGGATGCCCTCGTCCACCAACTCGGCCAACCGGCCCCCGCGCGAGGTAGTCGCGCCGGAGGTTGTCGAGCCACGGGCTCTGGCCCTGCTGCTCGTACAGGTCGTGCAGCTTGGTCATGGTGCTCCCTTCCCGCCGGCTTGTGCGCTCCCGAGGGGCGCGGCCGGCTGTGCCTTGGTGTCGGCCCGTCGACGGGTGTCGGCGCGCCGACCGGTGTCAGCGCGTCGACTCCGGACCGGTCCGGGCGAGCAGCGCCCGGGCCCGAGCCGCCACGTTGGTGGGTGTGTACCCGAAGTGCTCGAGCACGATGGCTCCCGGAGCCGAAGCCCCGAAGTGGTCGATGGCGACGACGTCGTCCGCGTACCGTTCCCACCCGAACGAGGCCGCCGCCTCGACGGCGAGGCGCGCCACCCCGGGGGGGAGCACCGCCTCTCGGTAGGAGGATGGCTGCAGGGCGAAGAGGTCCCACGACGGCAGCGACACCACCCGGGCCCGGACCGGCTCGACCTCGGCCGCGTCGCCGCCGCCCCCCGCCCCGGCCAGCATGCCGGCCGCGGCCACGCACACCGCCACCTCGGAGCCGGTGCCGACGAGGACGATGTCAGGATTCCCGCCGGGAGGTTCGACGAGGACGTACCCGCCCTGGGCCACGCCCTGCGCCGCCTCGGCGGTGCCCTCGAGGACCGGGACGGACTGGCGCGACAAGACGAGGGCGGTGGGCCCGTCGGAGTCCACCGCGATGCGCCAGGCGTGCGCTGTCTCGTTGGCGTCGGCGGGTCGGATCAGGCGCAGGCCGGGCATGGCTCGCAGTGACGCCAGGTGCTCGACGGGCTGGTGGGTCGGGCCGTCCTCACCGAGGCCCACCGAGTCGTGGGTCCACGAGTAGATGACGTGGGCTTCGGAGAGCGCGGCGAGGCGCACCGCCGGGCGCATGTAGTCACTGAAGACGAAGAACGTGCCCCCCACCGGCAGCACGCCACCGTGGCGCGCCATCCCGGTCATGACCGCCCCCATGGCGTGCTCGCGGATCCCGTAGTGGATCTGCGTGCCCTCGGGGTCCTGCGCCGACTGGTTCACGGCGTCCTTCAATTTCACGCCGGTGTTGCCGGTGAGGTCGGCCGATCCCGCCATCAACCCCGGGATCACCTCGGCCGTGGCGTTGATGCAATCGTTGATGGCCACGCGCGTCGCCATGCTCTTCCCGGCGTCGAAGACAGGTAGGCGCTTCGACCATCCCTCGAGGCCGCCGCCGCGCTGGCCCGCGTCCCACACCGCCTTGTCACCGTCCCAGGCGTCGAAGCGCGCCTGCCACGCGGTGCGATGCTCCCCGCCCCGTCCGATGCAGCCGCGGTAGTACTCGACGACTTCGTCGGGGACCCAGAACTGCTCGTCGGGAGGCAGGCCCAAGATGGCCTTGGTCTCGCGGACCTCCTCTTCGCCCAGGGGGCTCCCGTGGGCCGCTGCGGTGTCGGTCTTGTGGGGCGAGGGCCAACCGATGTGGCTGCGCAACAGGATCAACGACGGCTTGTCCTCGACGGCCATGGCCCGGCGCAGTGCGGCTTCGATGACGTCGGTGTCGTTGGCCACCTCGCCGATGTTGTCGGTGTGCCAGCCGTAGGCGTCGAAGCGCTCTGCCACGTTGTCGTTGTAGGCGAGCTCGGTCGGACCGTCGATGGTGATGTGGTTGTCGTCGTAGATGTAGACGAGTCGCCCCAGACCGAGGTGGCCGGCCAACGAGGCCGCCTCGTGGCTGATGCCCTCCATGAGGCAGCCGTCGCCGCAGATGACGAAGGTGTAGTGGTCGACGAGCTCGGGACCGAAGCGGGCCCGAAGCCGACGTTCGGCGATGCCCATGCCCACGCCATTGCCGAATCCCTGGCCCAGCGGTCCCGTCGTGACCTCGACGCCCTCGGTCAGGTGGACCTCCGGATGGCCCGGCGTCTTGCTGTCCCACTGCCGGAACTGCTTGATGTCGTCGAGGGTGAGCCCGTAGCCGGTGAGGAATAGATACGAGTACAGCAAGATGCAGGCGTGTCCGTTGGAGAGGACGAAGCGGTCACGGTCGGGCCAGTGCGGGTCGACCGGGTCGTGGCGCATGATCCGGGTGAAGAGCACGTGCCCCAGCGGGGCCAGGGCCATGGCGGTACCCGGGTGGCCCGCGTCGGCCTTCTGCGGGGCGTCCATGGCCAGGCCACGGACGACGTTGATCCCGAGCTGTTCGAGCTCCGCTTCGGTCACGACGCAAACCGTACCCGTTCGACGCGCACCGACAGCGATGCCGTCGGGCCGACACGCCCGGAGCTCACCGGGCCTCGGGCCCGCCGCCGGCGCGGGTGGAGCGTTCGGTCAGCAGCGCCACCGAGGCCGTGAACCCGTGGACGAAGTTGTGCCCTCCCACCGGGCCCAGCTCGCCGGCGGCGAAGAACCCCGCCATGGGCACCGCCCCCAGGTGCTCCGACAGCACCCGCACGTCGTGGTGGGGCTGGCCGAAGAGCCGCGTGCCGCGCCCGTTGCAGCTGAAGACGAGCGCGGCGTCGGCACGACGGGCGGCGACGAGGGCGTGGAGGTCCTCGTCCGCGGTGGCGGCGTCGCGCAGATGGAATTGCACGGTGGTGCCCACGTCGAGCGGGTCACCGACGGCGATGGCGCCGGTGGACCGGTCGGCGCCCACGACGTTGCGCACCAGGAAGTCGCCCCGGTCGAAGTGGTCCTTGTGCTCGTCGATGACCCGGCCGACGTGCAGGCCGCCGGTCTCGAGCAGCACCACCTCCTGCTCGGTGAGCGAGGCGCGCGCCTGGGACAGGACCTGCTCGAGGGCGGGGCGCCCAGCCAGCTCGTAGACGAGGTTGTGCTCGGCCCTGGTCACCACGAGGGGGTCGCCGAAGGGGCGGCATCCCTGGGAGACCAGGGTGGCGACCTCGACGCCGGGCCCGAGGAACGCCCCCACCGCGCCGCCGGTCCGGACGTGGGTGCCCAGGGCCAGCCGGTTCCCACCCGGGCCGCGCGCGCCCGATGCCATGCCACCGACCACCCGCAGACGGGGATGATGCGCGTCGACCCATTGGAGGAAGGACTCGGCGGGGAAGCTGAAGGGATCGCCCACGAGCACGAGCGCCTCGGGTGTGAAGGGGAGCACGGCCGGCCATCCCCGTAGCACGAGGCCGGCCCCGTCGTCGGAGGCGGCGGCGTCGAGCACCAGGGGCACGAGGGGGCCGACGTGGCCGGCGAACAGCGTGACCGCCGCGCTGTGCTCGACCTCGCGATGCGGTCCGAGGACCGATTCGGCCGCACAGCCGAGCGACACCAGGGGATGGAGGACCTCTTCGACGGCGCGCATGACGTCTTCCAGCGCACCGGCGTGGGGGGGTGTCACGAAGACGGTGGCGAAGTCGGGCCGTTCGCCCAGGGACTCGAGCACGGCGCCGATGACCTCGCCCACCGCGTGTGCGGTGATGGGATGTTCGCTCATGGCCGCCGCGAAGGGCATCGAGGCGACCCTACTGCCGCGGTCGCGCCACCGGGCTCTGTTGCTCGGAGCCCGGCCCGGGCGGGGCCCGCCAGGCTTCGACTCCGGCCACCCACACCGCCGCCACGCGCCACGAGTCGTCGTCGGTGGGCTCCAGCGCGACCAGGTCGGCGCGTCGTCCCGGCGCGACGGCGCCGCGGTCGTCGAGCCCGAGCAGCCGGGCCGGTGTGGTGGTTGCGGCTGCCAGCGCGTCGGCGAAGGACGTGGCGCAGTGGTGCACGACGTTGGAGACGGCGCGCTCCATCGTCAGCGTCGAACCGGCCAGGGTCCCGTCGGGGAGTCGTGGAGGCCCCGGTGGCCCGTCGGCGCCCGGTGGCGCGGGCGGGGCGGCCACCGCGTCGGTCACGAGCGCGACGCCCCGGGCGGCCTTGGCGGTGAACGCCAGACGTACGAACAACGGGTGGGTGTGGACGAGATCGGCGATGACCGACACCGACAAGCGGTCGTCGGCGAGGGCGGCTCCGAGGAGCCCCGGGGCACGCTGGTGCATCGTGCCCATGGCGTTGCCGACGTGGGTCACGAGTCGCGCCCCGGCCTCCGCCGCGGCGAGCGCGGTCTCGGCCGTGCACGCCGAATGGCCGAGCGAGACGAGCACCCCTCGGGCGCTCAGGGCCTCGACGGCGTCGAGCGCCCCGGGCAGATCCGGGGCCAGGGTGAGGACGCGCACCGAGTCTCCGAGCGATTCGAGCCAGCCGGTGTCGACGTCGGCCCGGACGAACTCGGGGCGATGGGCCCCGGGGACCGAGAGAAAGGGGCCTTCGAGGTGGGCCCCGGCGATCTCGGGCCGCGCCGCGGGGGGACGGTCCGCCGCGGTGGCGATCCGGGCCAGGGAGGCCTCGAGGTCGGGCAAGGGCGCGGTCACGATCGTCGGGCACCAGGTGGTGACGCCCTGGGCCAGCAGCGCCCGGTCGAGTGCGTCCCAGTCGGCGCCGGTGGCGCCGGCCACGTCGACGGGGCCGATCCCGTTGACCTGGAGGTCGATGAACCCCGGGACCAGGATCACGTCCGGCACCGTCGCGCCGGCCGGCCTGACCTCGACGATGGTGGCGCCGTCGAGGACGACTTCGGCGTCACGCCGCGGTCCGTCGGGTGTCATCACCGTGGAAGCCCCGACGACCGTCGTGGCCCGGGGGCCGGCGCTCGCGCCGCGGCTGGTGGTGTCGGTTCGTGACCTGGGCACGAGGGTCGTACGGTATCGCCGTGGCCGATCCCCTGGTGCAGGTCCCGCCCAACTGCGACCTCACGCTGGGCATGGTCTGTGTCGACAAGAGCGAGCCGGGGACGACGGTGTGGCAGATGCCCGCCGACGAGCGTTTCGCCAACCCCGTGGGCGTGCTCCAAGGCGGGTTCCTGGCGGCCTTTTGCGACTCGGCCATGGGGGCGGCCACCGTGACGTGGGCTCGGGGGCGCAAGGTCTTCTCCGCCAACGCCGAGATGAAGGTGAGCTTCCTCGCGCCGGTTCGTCCGGGCGGCACCCTCACGTGCACGTCCAGGGTGATCTCGGGCGGCAACCGGGTGGCGTTCGTCGAGGCGGAGCTGACCGACGGCGACGGGCGTCTCGTGGCCAAGGCCAGCTCCACCTATCTCCTCAGCCCGCGGGGGTAGCCGGGCGTCGCGGCGGGGAAGATCGAGGCGGGTGGCGGGCGGGTCGGTGGCCCGGTGCTTGCAGCCCGGACCTGGGCGGGGGAGGATTGCTCGCCTCAGAGGAGGGTCGGTTGGCACGGGATGAGCGGTTGGGACTGGGCGCCGGGCTGACCGAGGCCGGACGCGACTTCATTCGGCTCGTCATCGACTACGTCAAGCAGGAGACCCTCGAGCCGCTCCAGAGCCTGGGCCGGTTCCTGCTCTTCGGGCTCATCGCGTCGATGGCCATCACCGCCGGGGTGTTCCTGCTGCTGCTGGCCCTGCTGCGGGCGTTGCAGACCGAGACGTCCGCGTTCACGGGGAATCTGAGCTGGCTGCCGTACCTGATCGTCGCCGTGGCGGCCATAGGCGTGATGGGCCTGGCAGCATGGCGGATTACCAAGGGCCCGGGGACCCAGCTGCACCACCCCAACCCGACGGGCCCGGCCGCGACGGTCGAGAAGGGGAGCTGACGATGGCGATGACGGCGAAGATCAGCCGCGATGACCTGGAGGCGAAGCTCCGCGAGATCACCGGCGGGGTGGAAGAGACCGTCGAGGCGGCACGACCCACGCTGATCAGCTCGGCCGCGGCGGGCATCATCCTGGTGGCGTTGATCGCCTACCTGCTCGGCCGGCGCCGGGGAAGGTCGCGGTCGGCCATGATCGAGATCCGGAAGTTCTGAGGCCGGCGTCGTGGACCGTGTGCTGCGCACGCTCGTGTCGCGCGCCGTGCAGCGGGGACGTTCCGGGGACCCCATCTGGCTGGCGGTGGCGGCCCTGGCGTGGCTGGTGCAACGCAGCATCAGGAAGAGCTACCGGCCGGCCTGGGTCGGCCGCCTGGAGCCGGGCGAAGGTCTCGTGATCGCGGTCGGAGACCGTTCCACCATGGCGCCGTCGACCGGCGGGGAGTGACGGCCCGCTCCGGCGTGTCCCCGGGCCGGTTGTCGGCCGGTGAGCGTGTGCTGCTGGTCGACCCCAAGGAGCGGCGCTACCTGGTGACGCTGCACCCCGGCGCTTCGTTCCACACGCACTCGGGCATCGTCGCCCACGACGACGTCATCGGACGGGACGAGGGCTCGACGATCCCGGCGTCGACGGGACGTCGGTTCGTGGTGGTGCGACCCACGCTGGCCGAGGTCGTGCTCAAGATGCCGCGCGGTGCACAGGTCATCTACCCCAAGGACCTCGCCGCCATCCTCATCGCAGCCGACATCGGGCCCGGCATGCGGGTACTCGAGGCCGGCGTCGGGTCCGGAGCGCTCTCGATGGCCCTGGTGCGGGCCGGGGCCGACGTCGTGGGCTACGAGGTGCGCGCCGACTTCGCGGCCGGCGCGCGCGCCAACGTGTCGGCATGGGCGGGGCCCGACGCGTCGTACCGGGTGGAGGAACGCGACGTGTACCAGGGGATCGCCGAGCGCGACCTCGATCGGGTCGTGCTCGACCTGCCCGAGCCGTGGCGCGCCCTGGGCCCCGCGGCACAGGCGTTGCGCCCCGGCGGCATCGTGCTGTCGTACCTGCCGTCGATCACACAGGTGGCCACGCTGCGCGCCGCGCTGGCGTCGAAGTCGTTCGGGATGGCCGAGACGTCCGAGGTGCTGCGCCGCACCTGGCACGTGGAGGAGCGATCGGTGCGCCCCGACCACCGCATGGTGGCCCACACGGGATTCATCACGACGGCCCGGTTGCTCGTGGCGCCGCCCGAGACACCGTTGCCCGAGACACCGTTGCCCGAGACACCGTTGCAGTCAGAGATCCCCGCGGAGTCCGAGTCCGGCTGAGTCCGAGCTGTGAGGAAGCGCCGAGCTGTGAGGAAGCTCAGCCCTGCTCGATGAAGATGCACTCTCCGGGGCATTCCTCGGCCGCCTCGGTGACGGCGTCCTCGAGGTCGTCGGGTACGAGCGCGAGCCCGGCTGAGCCGCCCGGCTCGTTCTTCACCTGGTCGCCTTCTTTGACGTAGGCGAGCCCGTCGTCGAGCAGCGTGAAGACGGCCGGCGCGATCTCCTCGCACAGGCCGTCGCCCGTACACAGATCCTGGTCGATCCAGACCTTCATGTGCTCGCTCTCGCCTCTCCGGTGCTCGTTCTCGAATCGTCCGGCGCATTCGGAAGGTAACGACGCCCGGTTCGCGGTGTCAATTGCAAGCGCAATTGGCCCGGTCACCGTCGCGACCTGGGACGCCACCGGACGTGCCGGTCCAAACCCCTTGTCACTCGGACCAAGAGTCTACCGGGACGTCGGCCCGTATTCCGCCGACCTTGAGCGTCAATTTGGCCCCAGGGTCGGTGTATGGTCGCAAGAGGTGCCCGGAGACAAGCCTCTGGAGGTGGTTCCGACGGCCGATCCGGAAGAGGAACGACAGCTGGCGCTGCGCGAGGAGCTCGACCGTCTGCGCGACCGGTGTCTGCAGGCCGACGAGGAAGTGGCGGTGTTGCGCCGTCGTCTGTCGGAGGGGCCCGGGCGCGTCCAGTCGCTCGAGGAACGGCTCCTCGAGACCAAGGGCCAGCTGGCCCAGGCGGTCTCGCAGAACGAGAAGCTGACGTACACCCTGCAGCAGGCCAAGGAGCACATCGCGGCGCTGCGCGAGGAGGTCGACAAGCTCACCCAGCCCCCGAGTGCCTACGGGACGTTCCTGCACGCCAATGACGACGGGACCGTCGACGTGTTCTCGGGGGGCCGCAAGATGCGCGTGGCCGTGCATCCCGAGATCGACGGGGTCGAGCTCCGGCGCGGCCAGGAGGTCGTGCTCAACGAGTCGCTCAACGTGATCTTGGCGCGCGAGGGCGAGGACTCCGGTGAGGTCGTGACACTGAAGGAGCTCCTCGAGGACGGCCGGCGCGCCATCGTGTACGCCCGCGCCGATGAGGAGCGGGTGGTCGAGCTGTCCCATGACCTCCTCGGCGTGCACCTGCGCACCGGCGATGCCGTGCTCATGGAGACGCGCTCGCAGTTGCTCGTCGAGAAGTTGCCTCGGCCCGAGGTCGAAGAGCTCGTGCTCGAAGAGGTACCCGACGTCACGTACGCGGACGTGGGCGGGCTCGACAGCCAGATCGAGGACATCACCGACGCCGTCGAGCTCCCGTACCTGCATCGGGCCCTGTTCAAGGAGTACAAGCTGCCCGCGCCCAAGGGGATCTTGCTGTACGGGCCACCGGGATGCGGCAAGACGCTCATCGCCAAGGCGGTCGCCAACTCGCTGGCCAAGAAGGTGGCGCAGGTCACCGGCAACGCCAACATCCGGAGCTACTTCCTGAACATCAAGGGCCCGGAGCTGCTGAACAAGTACGTGGGCGAGACCGAGCGCCAGATCCGGCTCGTGTTCCAGCGGGCCCGGGAGAAGGCCGAAGAAGGCGTGCCGGTCATCGTGTTCTTCGACGAGATGGACTCGCTCTTCCGCACCCGGGGGACTGGGATCAGCTCCGACATGGAGTCGACGATCGTGCCCCAGCTGCTGGCCGAGATCGACGGGGTCGAGGCACTGCGCGACGTCATCGTGATCGGTGCGTCGAACCGCGAGGACCTCATCGACCCCGCCATCCTCCGCCCCGGCCGGCTCGACGTGAAGATCAAGATCGAGCGGCCCGACGAGGAGGCCGCGGCGCAGATCTTCTCGCGGTACCTCACCGCCGACCTTCCCATCGACGCCAAAGAGGTGGAGCGCCTCGGGGGCGGCGATGCGTCGAAGTCCGTGCAGGCCATGATCGAGGACACGGTGTCGGAGATGTACCGGGCCGACGACGAGAACAAGTTCCTCGAGGTGACGTACCAGAACGGTGACAAGGAAGTGCTGTACTACCGGGACTTCGCGTCGGGGGCGATGATCGAGAACATCGTCCGGCGAGCCAAGAAGCTCGCCATCAAGCGAGCCATCGCGGGGGAGGGGAAAGGGGTCCGGACCTCGGACCTCTTGGAGTCGATCCGGCGGGAGTACAAAGAGAACGAGGACCTGCCCAACACCACGAACCCCGACGACTGGGCCCGGATCTCGGGGAAGAAGGGTGAACGCATCGTGTACGTGCGCACCCTCCTGGCCGACACCGAGGAGACCCGGGGTGGCCGTTCCATCGAACGGGTGGGTACCGGCCAGTATCTGTGAGCAGGGGCCCGATGTCCCCGATCGCTCCGGCCCGGGGTCGCGCCGCCCCAGCCGCCACGCACTAGGGTCGGTTTCGTGGTCGTCGCGAAGGTGTGCGGGATCGAGACGGAGTACGGGATCCACCACGTCGGGGGCGACGGCAACCCGGTCGCGTCGTCGTCGCTGCTCGTGAATGCGTACGTGTCCGACCTGGCCCGCGCCGGGTGGGACTTCGAGGACGAGTCACCGGGCAACGACGCCCGCGGTTTCGCCCGCGAGGGGTCGCTCCCCCCGGAGATCGAGACCCACCTCGTCAACGCCGTGCTCACCAACGGGGCCCGGTACTACGTCGACCACGCCCACCCGGAGTTCTCGACGCCCGAGTGCGCCGATCCGCTCGAGTGCGTCCTGTACGACAAGGCGGGCGAAGAGGTGTTGCGGCGGTCGATGGCGGCGGTGCGCCGTACCCTGCCCGAGGGCCAGTCCATCGTCGTCTACAAGAACAACTCCGACAGCAAGGGCAACTCGTACGGGACGCACGAGAACTACCTCATGGACCGGGCCATCCCATTCGCCCGCATCGCGCATCTCATCACGCCGCACTTCGTGACGCGCCAGATCTTCTGCGGGGCGGGGAAGGTCGGCAGCGAGACGGCGGGGAACGCCGGGCGCGACATCACGTTCCAGATCTCGCAGCGGGCCGAGTTCTTCGAGGAGGAGATCGGTCTCGAGACGACGCTGAAGCGGCCCATCGTGAACACGCCGCGACGAGCCACACGCCGATCCGCAGCGGTACCGGCGGCTGCACGTCATCGTGGGCGACGCGAACCTGTGCGAGGTCGCCACGTTCTTGAAGGTGGGGACGACCGCCCTCGTGCTCGCGCTGATCGAGGACGACGCCTTCGACGGGCGGGAGCTCACCCTGGCGAATCCGGTGAAGGCCATCCGCCAGGTCTCGCTCGACCTCACCCTCTCGGCGCCCATCGACCTGGCGGACGGTCGGACGACGACGGCCCTGGCGTTGCAGTGGGAGCTGTTCGGGTTGGCCCGGAAGTACGCCGAGGACCGGGGCCTCGAGTGCCTCGGCGACGAGGCGGTGGGCCAGCAGGTGCTGACGCGGTGGGAGGACGTGCTGCACGGCCTCGAGAACGACCCGAGCGTCGTCGCCGACCAGGTCGACTGGGCGGCCAAGCTCGGACTGCTCGAGGCCTATCGCGACCGCCACGGGCTCGACTGGGACGACCATCGGCTCGCCGCGGTGGACCTGCAGTACCACGACCTGCGGCCCGAGCGGTCGCTGTTCGCCCGGCTCGACACCGAGCGGCTGGTACAGCAGCAGGACGTCCTCGACGCGGTGACCGAGCCACCCCGGCGCACCCGGGCGTATTTCCGCGGCCAGTGCCTCAAGCGGTGGGCGTCCTCGGTGGCCAGCGCCAACTGGGACTCGTTGGTGTTCGACCTGGGTACCGATCCCCTCCGACGCGTCCCTATGATGGACCCGCTACGTGGAACAGCTGAATTCGTCGAGGAGCTTCTGGACGGAAGTTCCTCTCCGGCGGAGCTGTTGGCACGGTTGAGCGCCTAGGAGTGGGTTGATGGCAGAGCAAGAGAAGAAGCGCCGGCCGGCGGCGACGACGCGCGAGGAGACGACGACCGAGGAGGCCGAGGCCCCGGCGCCGTCCCCCCAGGGCGAGAAGCTCAAGGCCGAGCTCGATGATCTGCTCGACGAGATCGACGAGGTCCTCGAGGAGAACGCGGAGGAGTTCGTCCGCAACTACGTGCAGAAGGGCGGGGAGTAGCCGGGTGGGTCTGCCGCTCTTTCCGCCCGGGGAGGACCCGGGGCCCAGCTTTGCCGCCCTCATTCGACGCAGCGACCGGGATCGCCCGCTGCTGATGTCGATGGACAGCGCACCGGGCGCGGTCCCGGCGGTGGCACATGGCACCACGGTGGTGGCACTGCGGTTCGCCGACGGTGTGGTGATGGCAGGAGACCGGCGCGCCACCGAGGGCAACATCATCGCCCACCGGGCCATGGAGAAGGTCTTCCCCGCCGATCGACATTCGGCGGTGGCCATCGCCGGCGCGGCGGGGCCCGCGGTCGAGATGGTCAAGCTCTTCCAGACGCAGCTCGAGCACTACGAGAAGGTCGAGGGCGTGGCGCTGAGCCTCGAGGGCAAGGCCAATCAGCTCGGGCAGATGGTGCGCGAGCACCTTCCCATGGCCATGCAGGGGCTCGTGGTGGTGCCACTGTTCTGCGGGTTCGACCTGCGGCTGGGCGAGGGGCGCATCTTCACCTACGACGTGACCGGCGGGCACTTCGAGGAGGCCGACCACGCCTCGACGGGGTCGGGGGACGCGACGCCCGGACGACGATCAAGCTGGGGTGGCGCCCGGGGCTCGGGCGCGACGACGCCGTCGAGTTGGCGGTGCGGGCCCTGTACGAGGCGGCCGACGAGGATTCGGCCACCGGCGGCCCCGACCTCGTCCGGGGGATCTTCCCCGTGGTGGCGACGGTCACGGTGCAGGGCTATGAGCGGCTCGTCGACACCGAGGTGGCTGAGAGCTTCACCGCCCTCGTGCAACGGCGCAGTCTCGGGAACGGCGCGGGAGGTGGCGGCTCGTGACCATGCCCTTCTACGTGGCGCCCGAGCAGGTCATGAAGGACCGGGCCGAGTACGCCCAGAAGGGCATCGCCCGGGGACGGTCGCTCGTGGCCTGTGTCTACGCGGACGGGATCCTCATCGTGGCGGAGAACCCGTCGCGGTCGCTGCACAAGGTGAGCGAGATCTACGACCGGATCGCCTTCGCCGGGGTGGGCAAGTACAACGAGTTCGACCAGCTGCGGGTGTCGGGGGTGCGCCACGCCGACACCAAGGGGTTCGCCTTCAGCCGCGAAGACGTCGACGCCCGGTCGCTGGCCAACCTCTACGCCCAGTACCTGGGCCAGGTCTTCACCCACGAGATGAAGCCGCTCGAGGTCGAGATCCTCGTGGCCGAGCTCGGGGTGGACGGCAAGTCCGACCAGCTGTACCACATCGCCTACGAGGGAACGATCACCGACGAGGACCGGTTCGCCGTCCTGGGCGGCGAGACCGAGACCATCTCGGACCGGGTGGCCGAGTCGTACCAGGCCGACTGGGCACTCGACGCCGCCTTGCGGGCGACCGTGGCCGCCCTGGCGGGCCCGGAGCGGACCCTCGAGCCCGGTGACCTCGAGGTGGCGGTGCTGGCCCGGGCCAACGGCCGACGCGCCTTCCGGCGCTTGGGCCACGACGAGCTGGCGGAGCTGCTCACCCCGGGCCGCAAAGCCTCGGGACGCGCGCGCGCCGGAGCGGCAGCACCGGAGTCGAGCCCGCCCAGTGACGGCGGACCGCTGCGGTCGGAGTAGGTCGCTGCGGTCGGAGGACAGAGCCTGAGCGGCTGTCGCGGTCAGCGATCGTCGGTGAAGTCGTCGTCGATGTCGTCGAAGAGCGCTTCGACCTGATCGGCCAGCATGAGCTCCCGGGCCTCGCCCGCCTGGTCGACGACGACGAGGACCTCGACCGGTCCGGGCAGGGGATAGGGCCCTTCGCCGCCCCCGCGGAGCTGGGTCAGGATGCCCTCGGCCCCCAGGCGGGCCATGACGACCCGGGCTTCGAACATCGACCCCACCGTCGTCAGATGGACCATGAGCGGCGTCGCCACGCGCCAAGGGTATCGAGCCTCGCCCGGGCGTGCCTGGGGAGGAGGCGCCGTCTTGCACGCACGCGGCACTACCGTGGGTGACGTGGACAAGCGGATCTTCGGGCTGGAGAACGAGTACGGCGTCACGTGCACGCTGCGCGGCCAGCGCCGCTTGTCGCCCGACGAGGTGGCGCGGTACCTGTTCCGGCGCGTGGTCAGTTGGGGCCGGTCGTCGAACGTGTTCCTCGAGAACGGGGCCCGGCTCTATCTCGACGTCGGCAGTCACCCCGAGTACGCCACGCCCGAGTGCGACTCGATCACCGACCTCGTGGCGCACGACAAGGCGGGGGAGCGCATCCTCGACCATCTCGTCACCGGCGCCGAGGCGCGCTTGCGCGAGGAAGGCATCCGGGGCGTCATCTACCTCTTCAAGAACAACACCGACTCGGCCGGCAACTCGTACGGGTGCCACGAGAATTATCTGACGAGCCGGCGCGACGACTTCGCCCATTACACCGAGGTCCTCATTCCGTTCCTCGTGAGCCGGCAGATCTTCGCGGGGGCGGGCAAGGTGCTCCAGACGGCCCGCGGGGCGGTGTTCTGCCTGTCGCAGCGGGCCGAGCACATCTGGGAGGGCGTATCGTCGGCGACGACACGGAGCCGTCCCATCATCAACACGCGCGACGAGCCCCACGCCGATGCCGAGCGGTTCCGCCGGTTGCACGTCATCGTCGGTGACTCCAACATGAGCGAGTACGCCACGTTCTTGAAGGTGGGCTCGACGAGCATCCTGCTGCGGATGCTCGAGGATCCCGGCACCGTGCTGCGCGACCTCACGCTCGAGAACCCGATCCGGGCCATCCGCGAGATCAGCCACGACCTCACGTGTCGTCGCAAGGTACGCCTCGCCAACGGGCGCGAGGTGAGTGCGCTCGACATCCAGTCCGAGTACCTCAACCGGGCGTTGCGCTATCGCGACACCCACGGGCTCTCGCCCCAGGAGGACCGCGCCCTCGACATGTGGGAGCACTGCCTCAAGGCTCTCGAGTCCGACCCGCTGACCCTCGGCCGGGAGTGCGACTGGGTGGCCAAGCACCAGCTGATCGAGGCCTACCGGGAACGGCACGGGCTGCCGCTGGGCCATCCCAAGGTGGCGTTGCTGGACCTGCAGTACCACGACGTCAATCGGGCCCGCGGTCTCTACTACCGGCTGGAGGCACGTGACCGCGTGGACCGGCTGGTGGAGGACAGCGCCATCACCGAGGCCATGAACCGGCCCCCGCAGACCACCCGGGCCCGGCTACGGGGGGAGTTCATCCGACGGGCCAAGGAACGCCGCCGGGACTTCACCGTGGACTGGGTCCATCTCAAGCTCAACGACCAGGCCCAGCGGACGGTGCTGTTGAAGGACCCTTTCCGGTCCCACGACGAGCGAGTGGAGAAGCTGATCGCCAGTCTTTGACCAGCGCTGAGGGCATTTAGCGAGGTGTCGTCCACTAGCCTCGTAATTTCGTGACACCTGACCGCCCGGACCCGTCGCCGCCGTCGAGCTCGCTCGACGAACTGTGGCTGCACGTGCCGGCGCCGGTCGCGACGGTGAGCTCGTGGGCCGTCGCCGCCCCCTCGGCCCCGGTGCTGGCTCCTCCGGCTCCGGCACCGCTGCCCCCGCCCCCCGCGCCCATGGTGGCCGCGCCCGAGGCGCCGGGACTGTGGTCGGCCTCGGCCCTCGAGACCGGCCCCGACCAGGCTCCGAGCCGGCCACCCGACACCCGGATCCCCCGGCGCGGGGGCCGCTGGGTCGTCGAGTGGGCGGTCGTGTTGGTGGTTGCGGTCGTCGTCGCCTTCGGGATCCGGACGTTCGCGGTCCAGACCTTCTTCATCCCGTCGGCCTCGATGGAGCCCACCCTCATGATCGGGGACCGGATCCTGGTCGACAAGATCAGCTATCACCTCCACGCCGTGCACCGGGGCGACATCGTGGTGTTCGCCACGCCGCCGGGCGAGGACGCCGGGCCCAATGTGAAGGACCTGGTCAAGCGGGTCATCGGCCTTCCCGGTGAGACGATCTCGTCGGCCGGGGGCATGGTGGTGATCAACGGCACGCCGCTCAAGGAGCCCTGGCTCGTCCCCGGGACCGTCACGACGGGGATCACGACGCAGAAGATCCCCGCGGGCGAGTACTTCGTCATGGGCGACAACCGCTCCGACTCCCAGGACAGCCGCTTCTTCGGCCCCATCCACGGCTCGCTCATCGTCGGCCGCGTCGTGGTGAAGATATGGCCCCTGACGTCGTTCCATTTCTATTGATCGACCCCCGGGTCCCCGGCGCGGTGACGGCGAGTCGCCCCGGGGTACCGGCGCCGTTGCCCGAAGGCCCGGCGTCGTAGACTCTGCCCGGCATGATGTCGCTCAGCCCGGCGAAGCTGCTGGTCATCCTCGTGATCGCGCTGATCGTGTTGGGGCCCGAGAAGCTCCCCCAGGTGGCGCGCCAGATCGGCGCGGCATGGCACGACCTCCGCAAGTGGCGTAGCCGGATCGAGAGCGAGGTGCGTTCCACCTTCCCCGACCTGCCGCCCACCCACGAGGTCGCCGAGGCGGTGCGCTCGCCGTTGGCCTTCCTCGACCGCCTCGCCGACGAGCACGAGCGGACCTGGCGCCAGGAGCAGGCGCACGACAGCGCCGACCCAGCCGAGTCCGACCCGGCCGGCCCGCCACCTGCCCCCGACCCGACCGCGGCGGGACCGCCGGCCAACGGGACCCCGGCGAACGGGGCCGCGGCCACCGGGCCCGCCACCAACGGATCGGTGCGACACAACGGGTCCCTGGGCCACAACGGGTCGCACAGCCAGGGGGAGCCGGGCGAGAGCGCGGCACAGGGTGTCGGCACCGGGGGGCCCGGTGCCTTTCCCGCCGTGCCCGACGACCCCAGCATGAACTGACCGGCGCGCCCGGTTCCCGCCATGGTCTCCCGGTTGCGACTCCCGTTCCGAGCCAGCTCGACGCGACCCTCGGCGCAAGCCATGACGCTGGGGGAGCACCTGGCGGAGCTGCGCCGCCGGGTTGTCGTCAGCGTGGTGGCGTTCGCGGTCGGCGCCACGGTGGCCTTCATCGTGTACCCGCACATCCTGCATTTCCTGCAGGCCCCGTACTGTCGGGTGGCCGGCCCGAAACATTGTCAGCTCTACGTCACGAGCCCCCTCGACGGGCTCTCCCTGCGCATCAAACTGGCCACCTACGGGGGAGCGTTCCTGGCGTCGCCGGTGATCCTGTGGGAGCTGTGGCGCTTCATCACACCAGGGCTGCACCGCAACGAGAAGCGCTACGCCGTCCCCTTCATCGTCTCGTCCATCGTGTTGTTCGCGTTCGGGGCGTTCCTGGCGTTCGTGACGTTCCCCCATGCGCTGCAGTTCCTCCAGAACATCGGCGGTCCCACGCTCGAGCAGATCTACGACCCCAACAAGTACCTGGGCCTGATCGTCGCCCTCATGGTGGTGTTCGGGCTCACCTTCGAGTTCCCCGTGATCCTGGTGTCGCTCGAGCTCGTCGGCGTGCTGTCGCCCCGGCAGCTGTCGTCCTGGCGACGCTGGGCCATCGTGCTCATCGTGGTGTTCGCGGCGGTGATCACGCCCAGCGGCGACCCGTTCTCCATGATGGCGCTGGCGGTGCCGTTGTACGTCTTCTACGAAGTGTCGATCGTGATCGGCAGGTTCCTGCGCCGTTGAGCCGTCGCCCCCGGTGACGAGGGACCCGGGCGTCGGTGACGCGCTGCGCGCCGACGTGCTGGCGCGCCTGGGGTTCCCCCTCGACCGCTTCCAGGTCGCCGCCTTCGACGCCCTCGACGACGGCCGCTCGGTGCTCGTGTCGGCCCCGACGGGCTCGGGCAAGACGGTCATCGCCGACTACGGCGTGGCCCGCGCCCTGCGCCCGGGGCCAACGGGCCTTCTACACGACCCCGCTCAAGGCGTTGTCCAACCAGAAGTTCGCGGAGTTGGCCGAGGTGTACGGGGACGACGCCGTGGGGTTGCTCACCGGCGACGTCTCGTACCGGGCCGACGCCCCGGTTGTCGTCATGACGACCGAGGTCCTGCGCAACATGCTCTTCGCCCGTTCGCCCCAGCTGGCCGGGCTCGGGCTCGTCGTGCTGGACGAGGTGCACTACCTCCAGGACCCGTACCGGGGGTCGGTGTGGGAGGAGGTGCTCATCCTCGCCCCTCCCGAGGTCGTGTTCGTGTGCTTGTCGGCCACGGTGTCCAATGCCGACGAGTTCGGGGCCTGGCTGAGCACCGTGCGAGGCCCGACCGAGGTCGTCGTCGAGCGCCACCGGCCCGTCGAGCTGCGCAACCACGTGGCCGTGGCCGAGAAGGGGAGCCGTCGGGTCGAGCTCGTCCCGCTCCTGCACAAGCGGGCGCTGCACCCCCAGGCTCTCGCGCTCGACCAACGGGTGGCCCGCCTGGCCCGGCGACCCGGCGGGTTGCGCCACTCGCGCCTGGCCGGCCCCCGGCGCAGCGAGCTCATCGAGGCACTCGACGACCGCGCCATGTTGCCGGCCATCGTCTTCATCTTCTCCCGAGCGGCGTGTGACGATGCGGTGGCCCAGTGCCTGTCCGACGGCCTGCGCCTCACGAGCCCCGAGGAGAGGCACGAGATCCGGCGGCGGTGCGAAGAGCACACCGACGGGCTCCCCGACGAAGAGCTGCGCGTGCTCGGGTACGGGCCGTGGGCGGCGGGCCTCGAGGCCGGGCTGGGCTCGCATCACGCCGGGCTCATCCCTGCCTTTCGCGAGGCGGTGGAGGACTGCTTCTCGTCGAACCTGTTGCGCGTCGTGTTCGCGACCGAGACGTTGTCGCTGGGGATCAACATGCCGGCTCGCACCGTGGTGATCGAGCGGCTCACCAAGATCAGGGAGCACGGGCGCAGCGGCCTGTCGTCGGGGGAGTACGCCCAGATGACGGGTCGGGCCGGGCGGCGGGGCATCGACTCGGTCGGCCACGCCGTGGTGGTGTGGTCCCCGCAGGTGTCGATGTCCGGTCTCGCCGCGCTGGCCACCTCGCCGCCGCCCGACCTGCGGTCGTCGTTCCGGGCCTCCTACAACCTCGCCGTCAACCTGGTGCGGCGCTACCGCTTCGACCAGGCCCACTACATCCTGGACCGTTCGTTCGCACAGTTCCTCGACACCCGGCATCACCACGCGCTGTCGAGGCGCCTCGACCGGGCGCTCGCGCTGCTCGAGCGATTCGGCTACGTCGACATCGACGCGTGGCGGCTCACGGCGCGCGGCGCCATCCTGGCCGGGATCTATCACGAGTCGGACCTCCTCATCGCCGAAGGGCTCGCCGAGGGGATCTTCGACGGACTCGACCCCCCCGAGCTCGCGGCGGTGGTCTCCTCGTGCACCTTCGAGACGCGCCCGGGCCGTACGCCGGTGCTCTCGTCGCCACCCAAGCGCGTCCGCCCGCAGTTGGCCGCCTTGGCGTCGGTGGGCGAGCGGCTCCGCCTCGAGGAGCACGAGGCCAACCTGCCGCGCACGCGGGCGCCCGACGACGGGTTCGCGGATGTGGCGTGGCGCTGGGCCCGGGGCCAACGGCTCGACGTCGTCCTCGAGCGGGCCGAGCTCGCCCCCGGTGACTTCGTCCGCAACGTGAAACAGCTGATCGACCTGTTGCGACAGCTGGCGGTGGTGGGCGGGCCCGAGACGGCGGCTTCGGCCCGGCATGCGGCGACGCTCTTGCAGCGTGGCGTGGTGGCGGCGTCGGGCGGACCCGCGCTCGCCCTCCACGACGACCTCGGATCCGACCTGCTGGTGCCGGGCACCGGTCCACCTCCGCCGGGCGCCGAGCCGGCCCCGTGACGGGCCTGGTCCGGGGGCTCCCGGGCGCGTCGGACGGTGGACGACGAGGGTCTCGGGGCAGGTAACCGGGGGTCCGCCACCCCGGCGCCGGGCCGGTCGTAGTGTTGCTCGGGCCATGTTCCCCTACGCCGAGGAGACGTTCACCGCCGACGAGGTCGAAGTGCTGCGCCGGTACGTGACCAACGTCGAAGGGCCGGTGTTCGCCCTGGTGAACCTGCCCGAAGTGGTGAAAGGGGCGCTGTTCGCCCGGTACTCACGCTCGGCCAAGAGCCTGCGCCGGCTGTTTCTCGACGAGTTCGTGGGCGAGCTCGACGTGAGCGGGGACGCCGGCGTCGACGCCACCATGGGGCTGCGGCGCGCCGAAGAGCTCTACGACCGTGTCTTCCTCGAGTACGGCGACGACTCGGTGGCGCAGCTCGGCGGCGTGCACCTGGCGTGTGAACAGGCGTCGAACATGCTCACCAAGGTGCTCGAGTGGGGCCGGCTCATGGCGTACCTGGAGCAGTCCACGCGCTATGTGCCCTACGACAGTCGACTCAGCACCGGCCACTACCGCTACCACCGCGACCCCGAGGTGCTCGAGTCGTCGGTGGGGGCTCGGTATGTCGGCGACATGGACCGCATGTTCGACGCCTACGGCTCGTCGCTCCCCGAGCTCCAGGCGTGGCTCACCAAGCGCTTCCCCCAGCGCGCCGGTGACTCGGACTTCGTGTACCGGCAATCGATCCGGGCCAAGGCCCTCGACGCGCTGCGCGGTCTGCTCCCGGCCGCCTCGTTGTCCAACGTCGGCGTGTACGGCACGGGCCAGTCCTACGAGATGCTCCTCTTGCGCATGCGCGCCCACCCGCTTCCCGAGGCGCGGCGCTACGCGCGAGCTCATGCTCGAGGAGCTGCGCAAGGTGATCCCGTCGTTCTTGCAGCGCGTCGACATCCCCGAGCGCGGCGGCGTGTGGACCGAGTACCTGGCCGACACGGCGGCTCGAACCGAGGAAGTCGTCGCCCGCTTGTGGCCCGACGCCCCGGGCCCTGCGCCCGAGCAGTCTTCGGTCGTGCTCGTCGACTGGGACCCCGAAGGCGAGGACAAGGTCATCGCGGCCATGTGCTACCCCCGCACGACCCTTTCCGACCAGGAAGTCCTCCGCCGGGTCCGGGCGCTCGGGCCCGAGGACCGGCGCTCGATCATGCGGGCCTACGTCGGGGACCGCTCCAACCGCCGGCACCGGCCCGGTCGGGCCTTCGAGCGCACCGGCTACCGGTTCGACGTCGTCTCGGACTACGGGGCGTTTCGTGACCTGCAACGGCACCGCATGCTTACGATCGAATGGCAGGACCTGGGCCCCGAGCTCGGCTACGAGATGCCCGACACCGTCGCCGAGGCGGGCCTCGCCGATCGCTACGTGCGGTCGATGGCCCGATCGGCCGATCTGTACGAGGTGATGACCCGCGTGTGCCCGGCACAGGCGCCCTACGCGGTGGCGCTCGCCTTCCGCGTTCGTTACGCCATGCAGATGAACGCCCGCGAGGCCATGCACGTGTTGGAGTTGCGCTCGGGCGAACAGGGCCACCCGGCCTACCGTGTCGTCGCGCAGGACATGCACCGACTCATCGCTGAGCACGCCGGGCACCGCCTCATCGCCGAGGCCATGCAATTTGTGGACCATGAATCGTACGACCTCGAGCGCCTGGATTCCGAAAAACGCGCCGAGGCGCGTCGTTCGGCCGCGGTCCCGACCTGACAGTTGCAGACGGCGTTTGTGGATAAGGCTTTCCGATGTGTGGATAAGCGCGCGGCGGAGAAAAAGACCCCGTCGTCTTGACCAGGGGTGATGCGCGAAGTTCCTGGTCGGCTCGCACAAGAGTCGCTTGAGTCGGCGTCACGGACGAGCCTATTGTGCGCCGCAGTCCCAGACGCCCCTACAGCTGCTCCTCCGGTCCTTCCGGCTGAGCGGGTGGCGAGGGGGGGATTACTGTGAGAGGCGGAGGGTGGCCCGGGGGACCGAGTAGAGAACGTCCCCACCATGACCCCGGCGGGTGTCGCCGGTCTGGTGGAGATGGCACCAAAGGTCCCCGGGCCCAGCCGCCCCCGACGCACGTGTGACACCGAGATCTGCTCGCAACCCCGTCGCGGGTGATCTGCCTGGCGGATCGGAGCCGATATGCTCCCGCGGCGTCCGACGACCTAAAGGGCAGAAGTGGCCGACGACCTGGATGATGTGGCAGAACCCGAGGAGCTCGACACCGAGCTCGAGGACCTCGCGGACGAGGAAATGCTCGAAGAGGTCCTCGACGAGGAGGACCTCGACGTCGCCCTGGTCGATGGCGATGACGATGACGTCGTCGCCGACATCGACACCGCCGACGAGGACGAGGCCGACGTGGTCGTCGTCCCGGTGGCCGCGGTCACGACCGCGGAAGAGGGCGACGAGGAGGAGGAAGAGGTCGACGACGAGGACGTCGAGGCCAGCCTGGACGAGATCCTGAAAGAACGGCTCGTCGTCGAGGAGGAAGAGACCGAGGACGAAGAGGTCGTCGAGCCCGACGACCGCTCGGAGGGGTCGGAGCGGGTCCTTCCCAAACAGCCCGACGAATTCGTCTGCAGCTCGTGCTTCTTGGTCAAGCATTCCAGTCAGCTCGCCGATCCCGAAAAGGGGCTGTGCCGGGACTGCGTGTGAGCGTCGCCGTCGAGGGACATCACCCAGAGGAGGGCGCGTGACCGACAACAAGTCTCCCGGGGACCGGTTGCTCGAGCTGATGGTGTTCGGGCCGACCGGACTGGCGGTCACACTCGTCGAGGAGTTCCCCAAGTTCGTCGAGAAGGGTCGTCACCGCGTCGAGGGTCAGGTCCACACGGCGCGGCTCCTGGGCCAGTTCGCCGTCCAGATGGGCCGTCGCCAGCTCGAGCAGTCGCTCGCCCATTTCGGCGGTGCACCCGACGTGGGAGTACCGCGCCACGACACCGAGTACGCCCGACTACCGAGTACCCCGACGATGTCGCGCACCACGACCCCGAGCACCACGACACTGCGCACCACGACACCGAGCACCACGATGTCGCGGACCGGGGGCCCGACGTCGCCCCTGGCGGTGTGTTCCCGAGCCGGCGCGCCGGCGACAGCGGGGGCGCCGCATCCCCGTCGATGCCCACCGCGCCGTCGGTGTGGCTGAGCGGCGGTGGACCCAACGGGAGCTCGTCCGCCTCATCGCTCGCCATCCCCGGCTACGACAGTCTGTCGGCATCCCAGGTGGTCCAACGGCTCGAGGGGTTGTCGTCGTCGGAGCTCGAGGAGGTCCGCGCCCACGAGGCGGCTCACCGGCAGCGGCGCACCATCTTGCACCGCGTCGAGCAGCTGCTCGCCGGTGACGCCGGCCCGGCGTTCTGACCGGGTACGACACAGGATCGAGGCGGGCGGTGGAGGACACGCGGCCGGCCACCCGGGAGGACGCCGATCGGTGTGGCGAGTTGTGCCGTGAGGCGCTCGAGGAGCTGCAGCACGCGCGGCGGTGGGCTGCTCTTCGTCCGCCGCGAGACGGGGTTGATCGCCAAGGCCCTCATGCGACCGGGCGGACTCGACCGGCTCTTGGCCGACCCGCGTCGGACCACGCTCCTCGGCACCGTCGACGGTGTGGTGGTGGGCCTGGCGTTGGGGCGGATCGACGAGGTGGGGGAGACTCGCCTCGGGATCATCGACGCCTGCTACGTGGAGAGCCGCGCCCGCGGGGTGGGGGTGGGTGGGGGACTGCTCCAGGGACTCGTGACGTGGTTCGAGGCGGCGGGGTGTCGCGGGGTCGACATCAACGCGCTGCCCGGTGACCGGGCCACCAAGAACCTCCTCGAGGCGTCGGGGTTCAAGGCCCGGCTCATCACCATGCACCGCACCCTCCCGTGACCGACACCCACGTAGCGGGACGCGCCGCCGCGCCCGTGGTGGCGGTGGGTGGCGTCGTCGTGCGTGACGGCGCCCTCCTGCTGGTGCAGCGTGGCACGGAGCCCCACGCCGGGAGGTGGTCGATCCCCGGAGGGCACGTCGAGCCGGGCGAGACATTGGCCGACGCCGTCGAGCGAGAGCTGCGCGAAGAGACGGGGTTAGCCGTGCGATGCGAAGGTCTGCTCGGGTACGCGGAGCGCATGGGACCGGGCTATCACTTCGTCATCCTCGACTTCACCGCGGCGGTCGCCGACGACAGTCCTGATCCGACGGCGGGCAGTGATGCCGCGGCGGTGGCATGGGTGCCGCTGGAGGCGGTCTCGGGCCTCCCGCTGGTCGAGGGGGTCGAAGTGTTCCTCCGCTCCCACGACGTGATCGACTGACCCGGGTCAGGCCCCCCGGGCCCCACTGGCGGTCGGTCGGCGTGGTCCCGGTGGTGGGGGGATGGGCAGTCCGAGGAGCCGGGCCAGCTCGGGGACCTGTCCCGCCGCCCGACGAGCCGACGCTCGCAGCTCGTCACTGGCGTCGCGGGGGAGACCTGTCGGCTTGACGGTCCGACGCACGGGGGAGTCGACCACCGCGTCGAGGAGCGCTTTCCACTCGGTCTCGTCCACCTCCGAGGACATGGCGGTGCCCGCGGCCTCGGCCAGGCGGACCGCCACGTCGGCGGGAACACGCGCCGCGGGCTCGGGCGGTCGGGCCGAGACCCGCAGGGCGTCGGCCACCCGGCCGGCGTCGAGCGCGGCGGCGATGCGGGCCAACCATCCGTCGCGCAGCGCTGTCACGCGGGTCTGGAGCGAGTCCCGCAGCGTGGTCATCATCTCGCGGCCCTCGTCGTCGAGGTTCACGGTCGAGGCCGACGCCACCACCGAACGGACCTCTCGCAACGGGGCGTCCTTCCCGGCGTTGCGCGCCGCCACGGCGCGGTCCTTCCACCCCGCCAGGGTCATGCGGGGCAGGAGCTCCTCGGCCATGGCCAGCAGCGCGTCGGGAGAGACCTCGGCGCGTCCTTCGGCCCGGGCCCGCGCGTTCTGCTCCTCGATGGCGCTGCGTACGGCGGGGATGCCACCGCGCAACAGCTGCTCGGCCACCGGGAGCTGCTCGGGGCGCAACTCGGCCAGTGCGGCGTTGCGGTACGTGGACACGGTCTGGAGCCGGCGAGGTCGATCGGATCGCTCGGGTCGAGCAGCGCGCGTTCCCGACGGCTCCCGTCCGCCGCGATCGGGTCGATCTCCGGGTGTGGTGCGTTCGGGGTGTCCGTCGCGCGTGGGTCGACCGTCTCGCGTGGGTCGACCGTCTCGTGTGGGTCGACCGTCTCGTGTGGGTCGACCGGCGGTTGCCGGTCGGGCGCCGCGCGGTGCGCCGCGCTCGTCGCCTCGGGACGCGCCCGGCGCGCCGTTACGTCGTGCGGGGGACCCCCGTCCCGGGCTGTCGCGCCGGGGCCGGTCGCCCCGGCCGTCCTCGTCACGACGACGCCCACCGGGTGCCAAGACGACCGACACGCCGCCCGGGGCGCTGTCACGACCCGACCCGATGATCTCGATCCGGGCCACCTTCTCCACCCGGACGTCGCCTTTGGGAGCGAGCACCGACGTCACGACGATCCCGTCGAGGTCGAATTCGGCGTCGGCGCGCAGGACGTCGCCGACCTTCACACCATCGGGCAGGAGCGTGGCCTCGACCGAGCCGCGCGGCTGGCGAGCACCGGGGGCGCGCCACGTCCAGGTGCCGTCGTCGCGGCTGCTCGTCAGCTCGATATCGATTCGTCGCGTCATCGGGTCCGCCCACGCTACCGTCGGCGCCGCCTCGACGAGAACACGTCGGTGATCCCACCCTCGTGCCGTCGCGTTGCGTTTCTGTGGAGGTTCTGAGAATACGGGCGAAACGTGCCCCGGGGCCATGGGCGTTCCGTAATCTGACAGGCGTCGGGATCACCCGTGGGTCGTGTTCTTCCGATGGGACAGGAGTACGAGCGGTGGACGAGAAGGACCAGGGCCTCACGGCCGACGACGCCGGCTCCACGCCTGCACCCCCACCGGCGCTCGGAGCGACGACTCCACGCTCCGACGCCTCGGACGCTCCCCGTGACGGCGAACCCACGGCCGGCCCGAGCGAAGCTTCCAGCCCCGCCGCGACGGGCGCCCCGGCGCCTCCCCCCTCTGGTGCGGGCCCGCTCGTGGCTCCTCCGGCGGAGGCGGTCCCGGTGTGGCGAGCCGCCGACCCTCCTCGCGTGCCCGGTTGGCCACCGCCCGGTGGCCGCCCTCCCTACACCGCAGCCGTGGCGCCCGGGCCGGCCGAACCCGCCGCGCCCGCTGCCGGAGCGGGTCCCCGTCGTGCCCGGGGTTGGATCGCCGTGGCGGTGGTCGCGGCGTTGGTCGGCGGTGCCGCGGGTGCGGCGATCGCCGAAGCTATCGGGACCGGCACCAGCGCCGACTCCGCCCCGCCCGTGCGGGTGGGGGAGGAGACGCCGGGCCCGGCCCTGGCCGGTGGCGCGCAGATCCCGACCATCGTCAAGAGCGTGTTGCCCGAGGTGGTGTCGATCGACGCCAAGGGGCCGGGCTCGAGCCAGGGGAGCGTCTTCGGCCAGCCCTCGGAGGACCAGGGCACGGGGATGATCATCTCAGACACGGGCGAGGTGATCACCAACAACCACGTCATCTCCGGCGCCACCGCCATCACGGTGACCCTCTACGGACAGACCGCGGCCTTGCCCGCCACGCTCGTGGGGGCCGACCCCTCGAGTGACGCGGCGCTGCTCAGGATCAACACGCCGCCGGCCGATCTCCAGGCCGTGACCTTCGGGGACTCGACCAAGCTCCAAGTGGGTGATGCGGTCATCGCCATCGGCAACGCGCTGGGCCTCTCGGCCGGCACGCCCACGGTGACGTCGGGCATCGTCTCGGCCACGGGACGCACCGTGCAGGCCGGCGACGCGACCGGTGGCGTGGGCGAGACCTTGCAGAACATGATCCAGACCGACGCCGCGATCAACTCGGGCAACTCGGGCGGCCCTCTGGTCGACTCGGCCGGGCAGGTGGTGGGGATGGACACGGCGGTGGCCTCGTCGAGCAGTGGGAACGCCCCGGCCCAGAACATCGGTTTCGCCATCCCGTCGTCGACCATCCAGGGGTTGGTGGCGACGTTGCGGGCCGGGGGGACCGCGGGCCAGTCCAAGACCTACCTCGGCGTCGAGGTCACCGACGAGACCTCCCAGGAGCAGCAGGCCTACGGTCTCGTGCCCGCCTCGGGTGCGTTGGTGGTGTCGGTCGTCCCAGGATCACCGGCCGACACCGCCGGCATCCGGACCGGCGACGTCATCGTCGTCTTCAACGGCAAGACGGTCACCTCGGCGCAGGGTCTCACCAACGACGTCCAGGCACTGTCGTCGGGCACGCCCGTCCACCTCACGCTGTACCGGGGCCAGCAGAAGCTCACCCTCTCCGCCACACTGGCCACGGCGCCGGCGAGCTGACCCCTTCGCTCCGATCAGCGCCCGGTCCGGCCGTCCACGAGCTCGCGCAGGATGTCGAGGTGCCCGGCGTGGCGCGCCGTCTCCTCGAGCAGGTGGGCCAGCATCCAGCGCAGGGTGAGGCCGTGGCGCCCCCGGGCCAGGGGTCGCTCGAGATCGGGGCAGGCCGTCACGATCTGGTCGGTCCGCACTGCCGCCTCGGCGTAGCGGCGGCGCACCGACTCCACCGTGTCGTGGGGGTCGAGCTCGAACCCGTCGCCGACCAGCGTCGTCTCGGCCCCGGCGAAACGCCGTTGGGCCCAATACACCTCGACCAGGGTCAGGTGCTTCACGAGTCCGAGGATCGTGGTGCCCGACGGGACCAGGGCCCGGCGGGCATCGGCCTCGGACAGGTCGAGGAGCTTGCGGTCGACGCTCCCGCGCAGGTACCCGAGGAACGCCAGGTAGGTCGCCTTCTCGCTCGACGCGAGCTTGGGGGAGTTGCGGTCCTGCGCGCCGGCGTCGGTCACGGGGTGCCGAGCAGCGAGTCCTCGACGGCGGGGCCGCCCTCGGCGCCGACGCGGATGTACCACTCGGTGCCCCACACCGCGGCGAAGCCCTCGGGGGGCATGGAGAGGAAGAACGACGCGTCGCTGATCTGACTGGCGTGGGCCTGCATGGCCCGGCGCTTGGGGTCGAGGTAGTCGCTCACGTCTACCGCGGTGGTGATGCGATCGGCGGGGACCCCGAGGGTGTTGATCATGGCCCGCTGCTCCTCGGGCATCTCCAGGCCGAATTCCTCCGAGCGCGCCGCGAGCGCCACGATGTGGTCACGGTTCATGGAGGCCATGAACACCCGCGCCGTGGAGGCGTGCTGCGCGGCGCGCAGCCCGACGCGGTGCACCTGGATGTGGTCGGGATGGCCGTAGCCGCCGTTCTCGTCGTAGGTGGCGAACACCTCCGCGTGCTCGTCGTCGAGCACCGCGGCGAGCCGTGTCGCCGCCTCGTCCACGTCGGCTTGCCAGAAACAGGTGGGGTCGTCGTTGGTGGCTTCGCCCGCCATGCCCGAGTCCCGGTAGCCCAGGTACTCGTGGCGCGCCACCCCGAGGATGGCACACGCCGCGGCCAGCTCCACCTCCCGTCGCTCGGTCAGCGTCTCGCCCGGTGCGAGCAGGCCGTCGGGGACTTCACCCAATTCGCCGCGTGTGGCGGTCACGAGCACGACGCGATGTCCCTCGGCGGCCATCTTGGCCATCGTCCCTCCGGTCTGGATCACCTCGTCGTCGGGGTGGGCGTGGAAGAACACGGCGGTGGCCATCGCCTGCGCAGGCTATCGGCACCGGCGCGACGGAGCGCCCCGACGGGGGAGGGGAGGGCGGGCCGGTCGACGCGCCCGGGTCAGCACACGTCGGTCGAGTCGCCCCGTCCGGTCTGGAACGTGAGGGTGTTGACGTTGCCCGGTATCCAGTAGGGCGATCCCGAGGTGTCGTCGTAGGCCATCTCCACCGCCACCTGGTTCGATCCGAGCGCGGGGCGCAGCGCGTCGTCGGTGAGGTTCCAAAAGGCGCACGACGTGGTCACCACGAAGCTCTTGGCGACGGCGCTGGAGGGCAGGTTGGCCCGTGCCGCCTTCATGGCCGCGGTCAGGGACGTGTTGTCGGGCAACACCTCGATGTACTGCGAGATGCGGCCGTCGGTCGTCTGGACCTCGCTGAACTGCGGGATCCGGCCCTGCGGTGTCTCGACGAGCGGGCCGTAAGCGGGATACCCGGCATAGGAGCGGGCACTCTTGTGGGCTGCGTTCCAGGCCCCGGTGGTGGCCCCGAATCCGGTGAGGTTCGACGACGGCGACGAGCCGCACGAAGCCGCCGCCACCAGGACCGCCGCGGCCGCCGTGGCCCCCAAGCGCCTCCGCATACTCTGCCCATCATGCCCTGCGTGGGCTCGAATGCCGCGCCACTCGCCCTGGTCAGGCTGGTGCGGGCCGCCGCCTCGGGTCCACCCCGTTCGCACTCGCCCGGGTGCCCGACGCATCGGCGCGCAGCGGCACGGTGCAATATCACTCATGGTATATACCATCGACGGTATCGGGCTTCGAGGGTCTCGGCCCGGCCGATGGCCCCCGGGGCGCCGGGGATGGCATCGTGTGTCGCCGCGCCCACCCGGCGGCGCACGACGACCACGCACAACCACCTCGGGAGAACGATGGCAACGACCGTGACACTGACGACGGCGGACGGCGACATGGGCCTGTACGACGTCGAACCGGAAGGGGAGGCCCGGGCCGCGGTGATCGTGGTGCAGGAGGCCTTCGGCGTGAACCCGCACATCGAGGACGTCACTCGCCGGGTGGCCGCGGCGGGCTACCGCGCCGTCGCCCCCCACCTGTTCCACCGGACGGGCGACCCCGTCATCGAGTACGGCGACTTCGACAAGGTCGTGGCCCAATTCGCAGGGATCTCCGAGGCGGGATTGCTCAACGACCTCGACGCGTCGATCGGCTACCTGGGGGAGGCAGGCTTCGCTCCCGCCCGCATCGGGATCGTCGGGTTCTGCATGGGCGGCACGGTCGCCTTCCAGGCTTCCGCCCACCGCCCCCTCGGCGCCGCGGTGACCTTCTACGGGGGCGGCGTGACCGAAGGCCGATTCGGGAGTCGCCCCATGGTGGAGCTGGCGCCGCAGCTCAAAGCGCCGTGGCTGGGTCTCTTCGGCGACGAGGACGCCTCGATCCCCGTCGACCAGGTCGAGGCGCTGCGATCGGCCGTGGACGGCGCCCCGGTCGACACCGAGATCGTGCGCTACGCCGGTGCCGGGCACGGCTTCCACTGCGATCAGCGCCCCGACTTCCACCAAGCGTCCGCCGCCGACGCGTGGAAACGGGCGCTCGCCTGGTTCGGGAAGTACCTCCCGACCCACTGACCCCAGGTCCACGGCCCCTGCCCGCCGGCCGCTGACCCACGGGGGCCAGGGGCACCCCGGCCGGTTACGAGCAGGGAGCGGGCGCGTTCGTCTCACCCGAGAAATCGTTAGGGGTGCTCGGCGAGGCGCGGACCCCGCTGTGAGGACCAGAGCCTGCGCCTCGCCGATGCGCCTTCGGAACGGTCGCCAGCGAGGTCGAGGGTGGTGCCGAACGAACACCGTACGCCTCGGGCTCGAGGGTGTCTACGGCGCGCCGCGAATGACGTCCGGGGCTGGCTGAACACGGGCCCGACGAGCCCGCACAGACGGCGTCACCGGTGACCCACCGGGCGCCGAGCCGTGCCGGGGGCTCCACCGCACCCGACGAGGTGGGCCCGGAGGGCCCCGGTCCCGGGTGGGACCACCTCGGGTCGTGCCGTGGCGGACGCCCCTTCCGTGAAGTTGAAAAAGCCGCCGATAATGTATCTTATGTAAAGTTAGTGCCGACGAGAAGGGCGTGCCTCCGGTGTGCCTGGGGGCCGGTCCCGGGTATCGCTCCCCCCGGGTCGAAAAGGGGTCATGACCTGGGGTTGAAGCCGAGCCGTGGTGCCGGCAGCGGGTAGACGCGGGCGCCGGGGCCGCAGACTTCGTCGATGAGCCCGTACTCGAGCGCCTCGTCGGCGTCGAGGAAACGCCCCGTGGCGAGGTCCCGTTCGAGGTCGTCGGGCGCCGTGCCGAGCGCCGTCGCCAGGCGCTCGCAGAATCGGCGCAATTGGGCCCGGTGGTTGGCCGCCCAGACGTCGAGATCCCGGGCCCGGCCCGAGAGCTCGAACACCGGCTCGGACAGCCGGAAACGGGCATGAGGGGTCGCCCGCCGGTGGTGTGCCACCGCCAGGGGCCCGAGGGCAGGCCCGGCGGCCTGGCCCACGCAGGTGGCGGTCAGCTCGACCCCCAGAAGGTCGATCACGTCGATGAGGCACAGGGCGGCCTCGAGGGTGCCTCCGGGGCTGTCGATGTGGAGGTGCACGGGGTCGTCGCCGGTGGCGTCGAGCGTCATGAGCTCGGCCGCCAGGTGGCTGGCGAGGCCGTCGTCGAGGGGCCCCCATAGGAAGACCACTCGTTGGTCGAAGAGCCGGTCCCGGACCGAGGGGCGCAGCGGGCCCTCGGTCGCCTCGGGGGCTTGGCGCGGTGGTGGCCCGGGTGGGGCGCTCATCGGCCCTTCTCCCCCAGTCGCCAGTCGAGCTCCGCTCCGATCGCCTCGGCGTAGCGCTCGAGGGTGGACAGGCGGACGTCGGCCTCCCCCGCTTCGAGGCGGGCCACGGCGGACTGTGACGTCCCCATGCGCGCCGCCACCTCGGTCTGTGACAACCCGACGGACAAGCGCCGGCTGACGAGCTCGGCGCTCAGGTCCTTGCGTCGCCGCGCCATCTCGGAGAAGCCGGGAAAGACCGTCTCGTGTCGCCGCGCTGTCACAGGCGCCTCCTCGTTCCACGCCGTGCGGTCCCGGGCCCATGTCGACCCCGCGTGTCGGCCCCGCATGGTGAACCCACGTTGTCGACACCGCATCGTACCTCGAATATGATATCTCACAAATGAGATATCACGCCTCCGGCGAACGGGCCGAGAGGGTGGTCGACACGAGGAGGAACGTCGGTGCCGCTGCGCCAGTCGGTGATCCCCACGGTGCTCGAGCAGTCAGCTCGAGGCGAACGAGCCTTCGACATCTACTCGTTGCTGCTACGCGAGCGGATCGTGTTCTTGGGTCAGGAGGTCGACGACCAGATCGCCAACCTCATCATCGCCGAGTTGCTCTACCTCGAGGCGGAGGACCCCGAGCGCGACATCTCGCTCTACATCAACTCCCCCGGCGGCCTGGCGTACGCCGGCATGGCGATCTACGACGTCATCCAGCACATCCGACCTGACGTCTCGACGGTGTGCGTGGGCATGGGCATGTCGGCCGCGGCGATGGTGCTGTGCGGCGGAGCGCAGGGGAAGCGGCTCGCCCTTCCCAGTGCGAAGATCATGATCCACCAGGGGTCGGCCGGCACCCGGGGAGCGCCGCGCGACATGGAGATCCAGCTGCGTGAGGTGCTCGCCATCACCCGCCGTCTGGCCGAGGTCATCGCGCATCACACCGGCCGCCCCGTGGAGCAGGTCGAGAGGGACCTCGACCGTGACTACTTCATGACCGCGCAGGAGGCCATGGACTACGGCCTCATCGACGACATCATCGTCCCTCGACGCGGCCTCGCGTTCCCTCCCCCGGTTGCGGTCGCCGGCTAGCTGCGCCGCCTCGCTGCGCCGGCCGATTGCGCGCCGACCGGGCGTCGCTATTTCGCCGGAATCGACGAGAAGGGCACCGACGGGGTGGGCGCGGTGAGGTCGAGCGGCTTGCCCCAATTCCCGAATGTGCCTTTGTCCGTCACGTGCTGCGTGCCTTGCGTCGCGGTGCCCGAGAACTCGAGCGGGACGGTGGGGTTGTTGGTGGCGACGTAGAGCGTGGTGCTGCCCGTCACACCTTGCTGCGGAGCGCCGGGGAGGCCACCTTTGACGCCCACGACCTGACGACCGGCCACGGTTGTGGGCGACGTCACGCTCAGGGTGCCGGTGGGCTTGAGCTGGGCCAGGGTGCCGGTCAGGGTGACGGCCGCCACGATCGACTTGAAGAGACTGTCGGTGCTGTGCACCGCGATCCACTTGTTGGCGTAGTTGGCTGCCACCGTGGCCGAGAAGCCCAGCGCGGAGGTCAGTCCCGCCGCGTTGCCCTGCACGTAGGCCACGCCGCCGACGTACACGACCTGGATGTGTTGCGCCCCTTGGGTCACCGACTGTTGGCCCTCGGTCTCCGAAGCGTCGCCACTGATGGTTTGGGACGATGTGCCTTCGGTCGCGCTGAGCACGTAGCGGGCGGTGCCCGCCTTCTTGGCCGCATCCGTGGCGGCGGTGAGGATCTGTTCCCCGGTCTTTCCCTGCAGGGCGCCGACGCCGGCGGTGGTGGGGGTCTTGGAGCTCGTAGGCGTGGAGGAAGACGAGCTACACGAGGCCGCAGCCAGGGCCATGACGCCACCGAGCACCACGACCACGATTTTGCGCATCCGAGCCACGGTAGTGCACCCGACACTCCTCCCCCGCCGCACCCCGGCTCCGGGTCATCGGCTGAGAATGACCCGAAGGTTGGCTGTGACAGCGCTGAGCGTGCCGGCGCGCCCGACGTCGGATCATCGCCGGCGTCGGGTCAGACGCGCGTCGACGCCGACGGTATGGCGCGATTGTCGTCGTCGCTCGGCTCGAAGTCGATGACGAGCTCGGTGCCGAGCGCCCGGGCGATGCGGTCGAGGGTGATGACCGTCGGAGACACCTGGCCCTTCTCCAGGCGGGCGATCGACGGCTGGCTCGTGCCCGCCCGTTCGGCCAGCTCGGCCTGGCTGACCCCGGCGCGCCGACGCGCGGCGCGCACGGCGCTGCCCACCATGATCGAGGTGCGCGTCCGCTCGTACCGGGCGAGGGCCTGGGCGCCCCGCCCCGGGGCGGGGCGCCGTGCGACGCCTGCGGATCGCCCGGGGCGCGCCTTGGTCGATCGGGTTGTGGTCGTCACGGCCATATCAAAGATGAACTATACCGGAAATGGGATATGTTTACCGAAGGGCTACTCCGGTACGAGCGGACCTGATGTAGGGCCTTTCGGCCCGTTCCCTTGCCCCACGCCCGGGATACGGTGCGGACAGGGAGGAAACGTCGGCGGGGTCCGGGCCGATCCTTCACAGGCAGTGCCTGACGTTCCCTGGTGTGCCACCCGTAGCGAGACGGGCGACCTGCCGAGCATACGAAACACGAGGCCCAATCGGCCGCGATGGCGGTGGGGACTGACATACCACTGACAAAGGCCCGGGGCGTAGCCCGGCGGTTCTGGATGCACCCCCGTACAATCGGCGCCCATGGACTGGCCCTTGCGCTTCGGCATCTTCCTCGCCCCGTTCCACCCCGTGGGCCAGAACCCGACGTTGGCGCTGGAGCGCGATCTCGAGCTCGTCGTACGGCTCGACGAGTTGGGGTTCGACGAGGCGTGGTTCGGAGAGCACCACTCGGCCGGGTACGAGATCATCGCGTCGCCCGAGGTGTTCATCGGCGTGCTGTCGCAGCGGACCACGCACATACGGTTGGGGACGGGCGTGAGCTCACTCCCCTACCACCACCCCTTCATGCTCGCCGACCGGATGGTCCTCCTGGACCACCTCACGCGGGGCCGGGTCATGTTCGGTGTCGGCCCGGGGGCGTTGCCGTCTGACGCGTACATGATGGGCATCGACCCCATGCGCCAGCGCGACATGATGGAGGAGTCGCTCGAAGCCATCCTCGCCCTTCTCGACGGCGCCGAGCCGGTGACACGCGAGGCGTCGTGGTTCACGTTGCGCGACGCCCGCCTGCAGCTGCGCCCATATACCCACCCCCGGTTCGAGGTCGCCGTGGCGGCGCAGATCTCCCCCGCCGGGCCCCGAGCGGCGGGACGCTTCGGCTTGTCGCTGCTGTCCATCGGGGCCACCTCGGCCGGAGGATTCGACGTCCTCGGCTCGCACTGGCAGGTCATGGAGGAGCGGGCCACGGAGTTCGCGACCGAGGTCGATCGCCGCGCCTGGCGCCTCGTGGGCCCGATGCACATCGCCGAGACCGAGGCGCAGGCGCGCGAGGACGTGAAGTACGGCTTGGCCCAGTGGGTCGACTACTTCGAGCGCGTCGCGGCACTGCCACTCGCGCCCGGCACGCTCGACCCCGACAAGATGGTCGACGCGCTCATGGAGACGGGGTTCGCCGTGGTGGGAACACCCGCGATGGCCATCGCCCAGATCGAACGGCTGGTGGCACAGTCCGGCGGCTTCGGCACCTACCTCCTCATGGCCCACGAGTGGGCCGACCGCCACGCCACCTTGCGGTCGTACGAGCTCTTCGCCCGCGAGGTCGTGCCGCACTTCAAGGGGACCCTGACGTCCCTCGAGGGCTCCCGGGACTGGGCGGCGGAGAACCGACCCGAGTTCATCGGTGCCGCGGGGGGCGCCATCATGCAGGCCATCTCGGACCATCACGCCGAGCGTGAGGCCAAGCGCGGGGCGGCGACGACCGAGTCGTGACGGGCGGGCACCTCGGGTGTCGCGGTTCGATTCCTAATGGCCCGGTCGGTCCTCGGCGGGTCGCGCGTCGAAGGTGGGCACGAGGTGGCGCGCCGCGCGCGCTTCGTCGACCCGACGTACCGGAGTCAGGTGCGGGGCTTCGAGGGCGGCTCGGGCCCCTTCAGGAGTGGCGGCCTCGGCCACGATGCGCTCGAACGCGCCGGCGAGCGCCTCGAGGGTCTGGAGGCTCTCGGTCTCGGTGGGCTCGATCATGAGGGCCTCGTCCACGATCAACGGGAAGTAGACCGTCGGTGCGTGGAAACCCTCCTCGAGCAGTCGCTTGGCGACGTCGAGGGCCCTGACGCCGGTGGTTCGCTTCAGCGACGAGGCCGACACGACGCACTCGTGCATGCAGGGGCGGTCATAGGGGGCGTCGAACGTGCCCGACAGGCGCTGGCGGAGCCAGTTGGCGTTGAGCACCGCCAGCTGCGCCACGTCACGCAGTCCGTCACGGCCGTGGACGAGCACATAGGTGAGGGCGCGGGCCAGGACCAGCGCGTTGCCGTGCCACGAGTGCACGCGACCGATGGACGTCGCCGGGATGCTCCAGCCGAAGCGGGGGGACGACGCGTCGCCGAGGCGGGTGGGCCGGGGCCCGGGGAGGAACGGCGTCAGGCGCTCGGACACCGCCACGGGCCCCGCCCCGGGTCCCCCACCGCCGTGCGGGGTGGCGAACGTCTTGTGCAGGTTGAGGTGGACGATGTCGAAGCCCATGTCGCCCGGCCGCACCACGCCCAGGATGGCGTTGAGGTTGGCACCGTCGTAGTAGAGGAGGCCGCCCACCTCGTGCACGGCATCGGCGATGGCCCGGATGTCCTCTTCGAACAGACCCAGGGTGTTGGGGTTGGTCAACATGATCCCGGCGACGTCGTCGTCGAGCACGGCGCGTAGCGCCTCGACGTCGACGCAGCCGCGGGCGTCGCTGGGGACCGTCACCACCTCGAAGCCGCCGAGGCTCACCGAAGCGGGGTTGGTGCCGTGGGCGGAGTCGGGGATGATCACCTTGTGCCGGCTCTCGCCCCGCGCCGCGAACCAGGCCCGCATGAGCAGCAACCCGGTGAGCTCGCCCGCCGCCCCGGCGGCCGGTTGCAAGGTCGCGGCGGCCATCCCGGTGATCTCGCACAGCGCCTCCTCGAGCTCGACCAGGAGCTCGAGCCATCCCTGGATGCAGTGGGCGGGCGCAGCCGGGTGCACGTTGGCCAGGCCGGGGAGCACCGCCACGGCGTCGCAGATCTTGGGGTTGTACTTCATCGTGCACGAGCCCAGCGGGTACGCCCCCAGGTCGACCGAGAATTGCCGGTGACTGAGTCGAGTGAAGTGCCCGACGAGGTCACGCTCGGACACCTCGGCCAGCGCCACCGCCGTGGTGCGTCGATGGAGCTCGGGTACGAGATCCTCCACGGGGAGCTCGGGAATCCCTGTCGTGCGCAGCTGCCAGGCGCGGCGGCCCGGCTCGGACAGCTCGAACAGCGTGGGCTCGGTGTCGCGACCGAGCAGCGGCGCGCTGGCGGCGCGGCCTCCCGCCGCGGGAGCGGGGACGAGGTCGTCCACCATCACCGCACCGCCTTGTCGAAGGCCGAGACGAAGGCGTCGATCTCGGTCCGGGTCCGACGCTCGGTCAGCGCCACCAGGAGCCCGTCGGCGGTGCCGCCGGTGTAGCTGGGATCGAGGGCGACGCCGGCCAGGAACCCTTCGTCCGCCAGTCTCTCGATCGCCATGTCCGACGCCACCGGCAACCGCAGCGCGAATTCGCGCACCACCGGCGCGGTCGTGAGTGACTCGACGCCCGGGACCGCGAGCAGGCTGTCGCGGCAGTAGCGCGCCGCGCGCGCGCTGCGCCGCGCCACCTCGGCCATCCCCGACGTCCCCAACCACCCCAACTGGATTGCCGCGGTCACCGCCATCAGCGTCTGGTTGGTGCAGACGTTGGACGTGGCCTTCTCGCGTCGGATGTCCTGTTCCCGGGCGCGCAGCGTCGTCACGTAGGCGCGCCGTCCCTCGGCGTCGACGGTCTCCCCCACCAGGCGCCCGGGCAGCCGGCGGACGTGGTCCAGCGTGCAGGCGAAGAGCCCCAGGTACGGCCCGCCGAAGCTCAAGGGCATGCCCAGCGCCTGGCCCTCACCCACCACCACATCCGCGCCCCAGTCGCCCGGTGCGCGCAGGATCCCGGCGCAGACGGGGTCGAACGCCACGATGAGCAGCGCGCCGTTGCGGTCGCACCGGGCCCTGGCCTCGGCCAGGTCCTCGAGGCACCCCAGGTAGTTGGGATAGGCGACCACGATGGCGGCGGGTGCCTCGAGGTCGTCGAAGGCCGTGGCCGCCCAGTCCGTCGACCCGCCGCTCAGGGCGACGTCGTGGACGCGGTGCCCCGTGCCCGCCGCGAACGTGGCGAGGACGGCGCGCCACGTCGGGTTGACACCGTGCGAGACCCACACGTCCTGGCGACCCGTCGCGCCCACGGCCAGGTTGACAGCCTCGACCAGTGATGCGGCTCCGTCGTAGAGCGAGGCGTTGGAGACCGGCAGGCCCGAGAGACGGGCGACGAGGGTCTGGAACTCGAACACCGCCTGGAGCACCCCTTGGGCGACCTCGGGTTGGTAGGGCGTGTAGGACGTCACGAATTCCGAACGAGATGCCAGCGCCCGGGTGACGGGGGGCACCTCGTGGTCGTAGGCGCCGGCGCCGGCGAAGCACACCAGGTCGCGCCCACATGGTCGGTTGGCCGCCGCCAGGTCCTCCATGTGGGCGAACACGTCAGGCTCGGGCGCGCCGGGCGGAAGGTCGAGACCGCCGGCGAGGCGCAACGCGGCGGGCACGACGGCGAAGAGCTCGTCGAGCGACGAGAGCCCGAGGAACCCGAGCATCGACGCCACGTCCGCCTCGGTGTGGGGCGTGTACCCGCTCACGACCGTCCCCCCGGGGCGACGCCCCCCTGGCCCGCCCGCACGAACGGCAGGGCCACGACGTGGGCGGGCAGGTGCCGACCCCGGACGTCGATCACCAGCGCATCACCCTCGGTCACGGGGTGGAGGGTATCGAGGAACGCCATGGCGATCCCCCGGCCCAGCACAGGTGAGAAGTTGCCACTCGTCACCGTGCCGATGGAGGAGTCGCCCCCCAGGACCGACGCCCCGTCGCGCGGTGGTTGCCGGCTCTCGGTCACGAGGCCCCGGAGCCTTCGCCGCGGCCCCACGTCCCGTTCACGCTCCAGGGCGGTGCGTCCCCGGAACTCGCCCTTGTCCCAGCCCACCACCCACCCCAGGCCGGCTTGTAGGGGCGTGATGCCCGGGCCGAGCTCGTGCCCGTGCAACGGCAGCCCGGCTTCGAGGCGCAAGGTGTCGCGCGCGCCGAGCCCCGCGGGCGCCACACCGGCATCGAGCACGGCCTGCCAGAAGGCCGGGGCCACCTCGACCGGGAGCGCGCACTCGACGCCGTCCTCCCCCGTGTAGCCGGTTCCGGCTGCGGTCGCGTCGGCGCCACGCCACGAAAAGTGCGTGACCGCGAAGCGCGCCACCGCGGCGGCCTCGGGGGCCACCGACGCCAGCCGGCGGCGCGCGCCGGGTCCCTGCACCGCGACGACGGCGCGCGTCGGGGTGGTGTCGTCTCCTCCGATGGCGTCGCGCACCCGCCGGGTGTTCGATGCATTGGGCATGACGTCGAAGGTCTCGTCGTCGAGCCACCACACGATGATGTCGTCCACCACCGAACCGTCACCCTCGTCGAGGAGGTGGGTGTACTGGGCCCGCCCCGGGGCCACCTTGCGCAGGTCGTTGCTGAGCTCGCGTTGCAACAGCGCCGTGCTCCCGCGACCCTCGACCCGCACGGTGCCGAGGTGGCTCACGTCGAACGCGACCGCGTCGGTGCGGCACGCCATGTGCTCGGCCAGGGTGCCACTCGGGTACGCCAGGGGCATGAGCCAACCACCGAAGGGCACGAGCTTGGCCCCGAGGTCCCGGTGGGCGTCCTCCAGGGGCGAATGGCGCAGCTCGGAGCGGGGTCGGAGCCGAGTCAGGGGGCGCCACGCCGCCAGGTTAGGCGGCAGGCGAAGACGGTCGAGTGAAGCCGTACTTGGCCAACAGGGCCTGGTAGTCGCGCTGGTAGAAAAGCTTCACCTCGACACCGGGATGGAGCGCGCGCAGCCGTCGGACCTTCGCGTTCTTGCGGGTCACGAGCTTCTGGCTCAGGGTGGTCAGCTCGATGAAGCTGTGATGGTCGGGCAGATAGAAGTCGGGCCGGAACGCCACGCGCGGTGTCCCGTCCGCGTGCCATTCGAGGACGAACTCGACCGGCTCGTACTCCCACCGCACGCCGTAGAAGTCGAGGAGCTCCGCGAAATGCCGCTCCGAATCGTGGGCGAAGACAACCTTCGCCGACGTCCGGGCCGCATCGGGAGCTTCCACGATCAGCCCCGAGCCTCCCCGACCGACGGAAAGCGCGTCGGCGGTGGCGCTGCGGATGCTCGCGCCCGGTGTGCGCTCGGTTCGATCTGCAGGATCGCCGCGTCGAGCTCCTGGAGCACACCCGAGAGCGGGACGATGTTCAACACACCCTGGCCGCCTTTGAGAAGGTCGACGACTTCACCGTCGGTGTGGGCCAGGACCGAGTCGGTACCCACCAGGACGAGATTGGACGACGCCAGGTCTCCGCCGAGTCCGTCGCGCAGACACTCGACGGCACGCCGTGCGCGTTGGAGCGAGATGCCCGCGTCGAGGAGCTGCTTGATGACCTTGAGCTCGACCACGTCGATGTAGGAGTACAGCCGTTGCGTTCCGCTGCCCCGCGCGTCGGCGATCGACGGTCGCAACAGTCCGGTGCGGGCCCAGTAGTCGAGCTGGCGATACGTGATGCCGATGAGCGTGCAAACCTGCGGACCACGGAATCCTTCTGTTTCTGACAACAGGTTCGGGTTCCGACATGCCCGGCAGTTGCGCGGCATTCGACAGACTTCGGACCATCGGGGTTCCTCCTCCACCTCAGGTGCAGCTTCATCCTACCCCGTCGTGTCACAACAGGGTAGTTACGGAACTGTCACCGATGGTGGACCAGCCCCGCGTGCCACACCGAAAATCACAGGAGAAATCGACCTTTTCGGCATCCTGTGGCACCGCGGACGGGTGGCTCGACCGACCGACCGACCTCGGCGGTGCCTTGGTCCCTGCGGTACGGAAGTGCCTGTCGTGCGTGCCCCTTCTCTCGGGTCGTATCGGGCCGTATCCCACTCTCAACTAGAGCTTGAGGGTGAGGGTTTCAATCGATTTGTCGCAGCTCAGCCCGGTAGCGGCGACCGTTCTTCACGTATTCGGCGGCTGCGATCGAGATGGCGTCGGGTCGGGCGGCACCAAGGGTGACGACGGCCGGCACGCCGAGGGCGAGGGCTCCGGAGGGGACGTGCATCCGCCCGGGGACGACCGCCCCGGCTCCCACGATGGCCCCGGAGCTGATGCGGGCGTAGTGGAGCACGACAGACCCCGAGCCCACCAGGCAGTCGTCTTCGAGGATGCACCCTTCGAGGTGCACGAGGTGCCCGACGACACAGCCGTTGCCCACCGTGGTGGGGAACCCTGGGCCGGCGTGGATCACGGTGCCGTCCTGGATCGAAGACCGCTCCCCCACGACGATGGCGCCGTAGTCGCCCCGCAGCACTGCGCCGGGCCACACCGTCGCGTCGGGGCCCAGGGTGACGTCACCGATGACCGACGCGTGGGGATGGACGTAGGCGTGTGGGTCGACCCTCGGTACGGCGTCGCCCAGTGCGTAGATGGCCATGGCGGGGGACGCTACAGCGCCGTTGCTGGTTTCGAATTCTTTGGGACCTAAGTCCCTGCCGCGGGTGCCGTCGGCAGGTCGATATCGGTAGGGAGGAGCCGCCGTGCGCGACGCGGCTCGGACGGTCGCGGGTCGCCGCGGCGTAGTGAGGGCGCACAGTGATGCCCATGACGAAACGGCGGAGTCGGGTCAAGATGTGGCAGGTGGCCGCCGTTGGAATCGTGACGGTGGGGTCCGTCGGCGTGGCGTTCGGGACCTGGAGTTGGTACGGCTCCAACAAGAACCACAACCAGGTCGAGCTCCAGGCGAGTGCCGAGCAGATCGCCGTCTCCACCCGCCAGACCCTGGACGGGTACAACGACCAGATCGCCAGCGCCGCCGCCCTGTTCACCCAGAACGGACTGATCGACCGGGCCGAATTCCACGAGTACGTCAAGTCCCTCGACCTGTACAACCGGTACAAGGGGATCTACGGCCTCGGATTGATCTCGTGGGTCCCGGCCGCGGAGCTCCCGGCGTTCGTGGCGTCGTGGCGTGCCGACGGCTACCCGCTCTACGCCGTGTCGCCTCCGGGGCGTCGTGCCGACTATTGCCTGGTGAACCAGTTCGACGAGAGCAACCTGGTCTCGTCGGTCCCACTCGTCGGTCCGGACATGTGTTCGTTCAAGACGTTGCTGCCGGTGTTGCAGGCCGCGACCGACACCGGCACCGAGCAGGCCGTGCCCGAGTCCGACCTCGTCCCCGGCCCGGCTTACGTCGGGAACTTCCTCTTGGTCGAGGCGGTGTTCAGCGGCGATCCGACGACGGTCGCCCAACGCCAGGCGCAACGGGTGGGGTGGGTGGCGACCCTGGTGAACGGCAGCCAGATGCTGCGGGTGGCACTCGGCCCCGATCGATCGCGCCAGGGCGTCCAGCTCTTCTCCGGCCCCGAGGCGTCCCCGAAGCATCTGATCGCCTCGTCGCCGGCCGGGCTCACATCCGGCGCCGAGGGCGCCGTGACCGAGCATCTCGTGGACGGAGGCACCTGGACGCTGCTCGTCCGTCCGCAGGCGGACGGTCCGAGCGGGGCGAACCCGCTCGTGGGCCCCGCTGTGGTGTTCGTGACGTCGATGCTGCTCAACCTGGCCCTGGCCGGCTTGGTGTGGGAACTGGGGCGGGGTCGACTGCGGGCCCGGAGGTCGTTCATGCAGAGCGAGCAGCGGTTCCAGTCGATGGCGTCGTCGTCCCCGGTCGGCATCCTCGAGCTGAGCCAGGGGGGGACGGCCCAGTACTTCAACCGCAGGTTGCAGGAGATCGCGGGTGTGGGCGATGAGAACCTGCGCGAAGGCAACTGGCTCGACTCCGTCCACCCCGACGATCGGGCCGCGGTCCTCGCCCTGTCTCGGTCGGCGTGGAACGCCAAGGAGGACGTGGGGGTGAGCATCCGCCTCCTGCGGCCCTCGGGCGAGGTGCGCAACGTGCGGGTCCTGGCGGCACCGGTGATCGTCGGGACCGATGAGCCGTCGAGCTTCGTGGTCACCGTGCAGGACGTGACCGAGGAGGTGGCCGCCACCGAGGCGCTCGCCTTCCAGGCCATGCACGACTCTCTCACCGGCCTCCCCAACCGGGCGCTGTTCCTGGACCGTCTGAGCGTCGAGCTCGCCCATGCGGCGCGCTCGGGCAGTGACCTGGCGGTGATGTTCCTCGACCTCGACGGGTTCAAGGTCGTGAACGACGGCATGGGACATCAGGCCGGCGACGAGCTCCTCCAAGCAGTCGCGGCGCGCTTCCTCGACGTCGTCCGGGCCGGGGAGACCGTCGCCCGACTCGGCGGCGACGAGTTCACGTTCATCTTCCACGACGTCCGCGGGGCGGACCGAGCAGCCGCGGTGGGCAAGCGAATTCTCGACACCCTGTCCGAGCCCATCGTGATCGGGGGCCGCGAGGTCGTCGTGACCGGGAGCATCGGCATCGTGCTCCCGGGCCCCGGTTCCCGGGCCGATGCGGTGCTGCGCGACGCGGACGCCGGCATGTACCGCGCCAAGGAGGCCGGTCGGGCCCGCTTCGAGATCCTCGACGAGGAGCAGCGCAGCGCCACGGTGTGACTGGGTGACGGTGGAGCCGGGTGACGGTGCCGCGTGACTCGATGACGATGCAGCCCAGTGATGCGACCGTGGCCGAGGGGCGGGGGCCTGCGGCCACGGTCGCTCACGAGGGGGGGCTGTACTTCTGCATCCTGGGCCTCGAACCTTGACGCACGGTGTCGTGGCGCTGTGTGTTCTCTGAGGATCGGGACCTCAGACCCCCGCCGACCCACTCCCCCACGCCCGCCGCGACGACGTGGTCAGAGGTGCAGGCCGCACTCGGACTTCTCGGTGCCGGGCCACCGCCCGGCGCGCCGGTCCTCGAGCATGGACACGGGTCGGGTCGTCGGGCTGCAGCCGATGGAGAGGTAGCCCTTGCGGAACAGCGGGTGGATCGGGAGCTTGCGGTCGGCTTCGTAGTGCGACACGTCGTCATGGGTCCAGTTGGCGATGGGGTTGATCTTCACCAGGCCCCTCGCCTCGTCCCAGTCCACCACGGGAGTGGCGGCCCGCAGCGCGTCTGTCGGTCCGCTTGAGGCCACTCATCCACGCGGCTTGCCCTTCGAGGGCGCGCGTCAGGGGCACGGTCTTGCGCAGCTCACAACAGCGCTCCGAACCGCAGGGCCACGCATCGGCGTCGGAGTCGGGCGTGACGATCCGAAGCTTGAGCTGGTACTGGGTCTCGACCCGCTCCACGTACGCCAGGGTCTCGGGGAAGTGGGCGCCGGTGTCGAGGAAGATGACCTCAACCTTCGGGTCGACGCGCGTGACCAGGTCGATCAGGACGCAGTTCTGGAACGAGCACACGAGCGAGAGCTGCCGGCCGAAGCGCTGCACCGCCCAGGCCACGACCTCTTCGGCGTCGGCCGACTCGAACCGGGTGGCGAGACGCTCGTACTCGGTCGAGGGGCTCTCGTCGCCCACCATCGACAATCGCGAGCTGACCCGCTGCACCGGTGCGACCACGTGACCCCCCCGTTGTCCGTGCACTCGGAGCGTGCCGCCCTCGCGCCGTGGCGAGGCCGCCGTCCAACTCCGCTCCCCCTCCGAGCGACATTACGCACGTGCCGTCGCTCTCTGCATCGTCAAAACTGACGAACGCTGGGTTCCGTCCCTGGTCACGGGCTTGTCGGGATCGCGCGCGCCGCCCGACGTGCTCGTGCGATCGCGGATGGGCCCGAGTCGGAGGCGCGGCCGAGGGAGGTGGACGCCCCGGAGCTGGCGCGGTTCAATGGCCGTGGGCCCAGTGAGCGTTCGACCGATGCGACAGATGCGACCAGTGAGGGGTGTCTCATGACGATGACCGATCTTCCACCGACCGCGATTCACCGGGGGGAGAAGGAGCTCCCGTTCGTCGACATCGGGGACGGGGGGACCCTGCAGCTCCTGCAGGTCGACCTGGCCAACGGGGTCTGGATCGTGCGGAACCACTTCCCGCCCGACACGACGATCCAGACCCACAAGCACACGGGCCACGTGCTGGCCTTCACGCAGACGGGCTCGTGGTTCTACCAGGAGTACCCCGAGGTGGTGAACACAGCCGGGTCGTATCTGTACGAGCCGGCGGGATCGGTCCACACGCTGCACGTCCCTGCCACCAACGACGGGGTCACCGACGTGTGGTTCGCCATCCACGGCGCCAACCTCAACTTGGGGGCCGACGGCAACGTGGAGCTCGTGATCGACGCCCACGCCATCTTGCCGTTCTACCGGGCCGCGTGCGCGGAGCAGCACGGCATGAGCGATCCTCCCGTCGTCGTCATCGGCGGCTGAAGGGGTGCGTGCCGCCGTCCTGTGCGAGGACCGGCCCCGGCTCGAGCTGGCGGACGTGCCGACTCCGACACCGGCACCCGGAGAGGCGTTGCTGGCCGTGACGGGCTGCGGCATCTGCGGCAGCGATCTCCATCTCGCCAGTCAGCTGGCGCAGACCGGCGCGGTGCTCGGCCACGAGATCGCCGGCACCGTGCAGAGCGTGGGCGACGGGGTCGACCCTGATCGTTGGCGCCGCGGCACGGCTGTGGTGGCACGTCCGGTGGCGGGTTGCGGTCGGTGCACGTTCTGTGTCGGGGGGCGACCTGATCACTGCGCGCAGTTCGAGCTCATCGGGCTCGAGCGACCCGGGGGGTTCGCCGAGTTCGTGACCGTGCGCGCCGAGGAGCTGTTCGAGCTCCCGGCCGCGGTGCTCGCCGACGAACAGCCCCTGGTGGAACCGTTGGCGATCATGCGCCACGCCTTTCGGCGCGGCGCGGTGACCGCGGCGGACCGTGTGGTGGTGCTCGGCGCCGGCCCCATCGGTCTGGCCGCGGTGGCGTGGGCCCGGTCCATGGGCGTCGAGGTGGTGGCCGTGAGCGAGCCGTCGGCGCTGCGTCGGGACCTCGCCACCCGCCTCGGGGCCACCGCCACGTTCGACCCCGGCGCGGGCTCGCTCGGGGCGGAGCTCTTCGAGGCGACGAAAGGCGGGCCGACCGTGGTCATCGAGTGCAGTGGTCGACCCGGGCTGATCGAAGTGGCCATGGAGAGCGCCGCGGTGGAGGCACGGGTCGTGGTGGTCGGCATCTGCCTCCAGAACGACGCCATCTTCCCTTTCTGGGGACTGTCGAAGGAGCTCGACGTCCGGTTCTCGATCTACTACGGACGGGCCGACTACACCGACACCCTCGAGGCGCTCGATCGTCGTCGACTCGACGTCGTCCCGATGGTGACCGAGACCATCGGCCTCGCGCAGTTGCCCGAGCGCTTCGCCCGGCTCGAGCGGGACCCCGACGCCGGCAAGGTCATCGTCCGACCGTAGGGTCCTGTGCCCTCGACCGCGCGTGGCCGGCTGCTCGTGGTCGGGGTCGTCCTCATCGTCCTGTTCGTGGCCGCCACGGCCCGCCTGTTCGTCTGGCCCCCCACCGACCCACCCACCCGGGTCGACGCGGTGGTCGCCCTCGGCGGTGACCCGGGACAACGGCGAGCCCAGCAGGCCATCGCGTTGGTGGCGTCGGGCATGGCGCCGGTGGCGGTGATCTCGCTGGGAGGCACCCGTGCCGTGCCGTGCCCGTCGCACCCGCCGGCGGTGCGGGTCATCTGCTTCCGGGCCGACCCGCTCGACACCCGGGGTGAGGCGGAGTACGTCGCCCGGTTGGCCCGCAAGGAGCACTGGAACCAGCTCATCGTGGTGTCCGAACGCAGCCAGGCCACCCGGGCCCGGCTCTTGTTCGAGCGGTGCACCGACGCCCACCTGCACCTGGTCCCGGTGGCCGACCCCGGGTTCCACCTGGTCTACGACGTCGTCTACGAGTGGGGTGCGCTGTTCAAGGCGCTGGTCCTGCAGCGTTCGTGCTGAGCCTGCACAGTCGTCACAGGCGTGCACACGGTTAACAGAGCCGTCATCCAGAGGACCCCGACCGTTCACTCCGGCCTCGTACGCTCCCTTCGTACCGTCCACGAGACCCCACGGGAGAAAGAGGACGGAAAGTCCAGATGCTGTCCTCATATCAACCGGGGCCGGGCTTCGACGAGTTGGTCGAGCCTGGGGGGCCGCCGCGGGCCACGGCCCGGGGGCTCTGGCGCCACCTCACCGACCTGGGCCTCGAGGCGCTGGTCGAGCGCCAGCATGCGGCCGATCGTGAGATCCGCAGCCTGGGGGTGACGTTCCAGACCTACGACGGCGACGCGGTGCTCGACCGGCCGTGGCCCTTCGACGTCATCCCCCGGGTACTGGCCTCCTCGGAGTGGGCGCGGGTCCGCGAGGGGCTCATCCAACGGCTGCGGGCTCTCAACCTCTTCATCGACGACGTCTACCACGACCAGCGGTCGGTCCAGGCCGGCGTCGTCCCGTTCGACCTCGTCACGGGATCGCCCAACTTCCGGCCCGAGTGCATGGGCGTGAGCCCCCCGGTGGGATCTGGGCCCACATCTGTGGCAGCGACCTCGTGCGGGGTGAGGACGGCACGTTCTATGTCCTCGAGGACAACCTCCGGGTCCCGTCGGGCGTGTCGTACCTGCTCGAGAACCGCATGGTGGCCAAGCGGGTGTTCCCCGAGCTGTTCCGCTCCTACAGCATCGAGCCGGTCGACTCCTACATCGGCCGCCTCAGCACCCTGCTCTCCTCGGTGTCGCCCGCGGCCGAGACGCCGACCATGGTCGTGCTGACCCCGGGTGTGCACAACTCTGCCTACTTCGAGCACGCGTTCCTGGCCCAGCAGCTCGGGATCGAGCTGGTGGAAGGGAGCGACCTGGTCGTCCTCGACGACGACACGCTGTACATGCGCACGGTGGGAGGTCTCGAGCGAGTCGACGTCGTCTACCGGCGCGTCGACGAGCTGTTCCTCGATCCCGAGGTGTTCCGGCGCGACTCGTACGTCGGCGTGCCCGGGCTCATGCCGCGCCTGGCGGCGGGGCAACGTCGCCATCGTCAGCGCGCCGGGGGCGGGGATCGCCGACGACAAGGCGGTGTACGCCTTCGTGCCCGAGATCATCCGCTACTTCCTGGGCGAGGAGCCCATCCTCCCCAACGTGCCGACGTGGCGGTGTGGGGACCCCGACGACTGTCAATTCGTGCTCGGACATCTCGACGCGCTCGTCGTGAAGCCCGCCAACGAGTCGGGGGGCTACGGCGTGGTGATCGGGCCGACCGCAGGCGCCGACGCACTCGCCCTCGTGGCCCAGCGCATCGAGCAGTTCCCGCCCAACTGGGTGGCACAACCGGTGTTGTCGCTCTCGACCATGCCGACGCTGTGCGACGGGACCGTGGCCCCACGCCACGTGGACCTCCGGCCCTTCGCCCTGCTCGGGCCGACCGAGGCGTATGTCACGTCCGGTGGGCTCACCCGGGTGGCCCGCACGGCGGGCTCGCTCATCGTGAACTCGTCGCAAGGTGGCGGCTCCAAGGACACCTGGATCGTCGACGCCACGCTGGTGGACCTCGACGAACCGGCAGGCGAGTCGGGAGCGCAGCCGGTCACGATCCCCGGCGCCGCGCCCGACGAATCCGACGAACCCGACGAATCCGACGAATCCGACGACGAGGCGTACCGGTCCGGGCGGTCCCTGCGGATCGACGGATGGGAGTTGGCCCAATAAGACCCGTGCACCACGGAGTCCCGGCAACCCAGGGAGAGGAGCGCGTCATGTTGTTGGCACGGATGGCCGAAGCCGTGTACTGGGCCGGCCGATATCTCGAGCGGGCCGAAGACACCGCTCGAATCGTCCAGGTCCACGGTGAGACCCACATCGACCTCCCCGTGGGTGAGGACGTCGGATGGGCGCCGTTGATCGAGATCGCCGGGACCGCGGCGGCGTATCGGGAGCGCACCAGCCGCCTGGTGGGGTCGAGCCCGGCGGGCTACGAGCTGCGGCGCTCGGTGGAGGCGCGCGTCGTGGCATACGTGCTGACCGATCGCGACAATCCGTCGTCCATCCTGGCGTCGATCGAAGGTGCCCGGGACAACCTCCGGCGGGCGCGCCCGGTGGTCCCGCGCGAAGTGTGGGAGCTGTGCAACGAGCTGTGGATCGCCCTGAGCCCGGCGACCAACGGCGTGGGCGCCCGCGACAAGCGGGTGCGGTGGCTGCAGCGGGTCATCGACGAGATCCAACGGATCAACGGGGTCATGCAGGGGACGATGCGGCGCGACGAGGCGCTCGCGTTCTTCCGCATGGGCCAGCACCTCGAGCGGGCCGAGATCACGTGCCGCGTGCTGGCGGTCCGGGCCGACAGCGCCGTTCCCGACCCGGGCCGCGAGGTCTACAGCGAGGTCCACCAGATGGCGCTGCTCCGGTCGTTGGCGTCGTACCAGCCGTTCCGTCGGGCCATGCCGGCCCGGCCCGAGGCGGCGTCGACGCTGCGGTTCCTCCTCCAGGACGAGGCGTTCCCGCGGGCGGTGAGCGCGTGTCTAGGCGAACTGCGGGACCTGGTGAAAGCCCTCCCTCACAACGAGCCCATCCTCGCCGCGTGCACCGACACCGCCGTGCTCGTCGCGGATGCACCGGTGGCTCGTCCCACACCGGCCGGCCTGCGGGCATTTCTGGCCGAGCTGGGCCCGGCCATCGGGCACCTGCACGACCACATCGAGGCCTCGTTCTTCTCGCCGCCGATGAGCCCGTCGGTGACGGTGGGCGGGAGCGGGCCCGGAGCCCGACACCCGACGTCGCGCCGGGTGGGGAGCGGGTCCCCCGATGACCGAGCGACCCCGGGCAGAATCCCGGCCATGGCCGAGGAGAGGGTCTATCGCGTCACGCACACCACGAGCTACCAGTACGCGGCGCCGGTCGAGCAATCCTACAACGAGGCGCACCTCCGGCCGCGTCACACCGATCACCAGGTGTGCATCGCGCACGACTTGGACATCGACCCGACGCCGAGCACGCGCTTCGAGTCCGTCGACCCCTTCGGCAACAACGTGGTGACGTTCGTCGTCCAGGGCGGGTTCGACGCGATGTCGGTGACCGCCACGAGCGAGGTGCGCGTGGCGGGGACGCCGACCCCGCCGCCCGGTCCCCCGTGGGAGTCGGTGCGGACGTTGCTGGAGATCGACCGGCAACCCGCGGCGCGTGACGCCCGGCGGTGCCGAGCGCCGTCGCGTCTCATCCCGACGTCGACCTCGTTGGCCGACTACGCGCAAGGGTCGTTCCTCCCGGGGCGGCCTTTGGTCGAAGCGGTCATGGACCTCACGCGCCGGATCTACAGCGAGTTCGTGTACGAGCCCGGGTTCACGTCGATCTCGACGCCCCTGCTCGAGGTGCTCGAGCAACGACGCGGGGTGTGCCAGGATTTCGCTCACCTCATGGTGGGGTGCGTCCGATCGCTCGGGCTGGCGGCGCGGTACGTGAGCGGGTACATCGAGACGCTGCCGCCGCCGGGCCAAGAGCGATTGGTGGGCGCGGATGCCTCGCACGCCTGGGCCTCGGTGTACCTCCCGGGTTGGGGCTGGGTCGACGTCGACCCGACCAACGACCAATTCGTGGCGGAGTCCTACATTACGACCGCCTGGGGACGCGACTACTGGGACGTGTCGCCCTTGCGGGGATCGGTGGAGGGCGGCGGAGGGTCACACCACCTCGACGTGGCGGTGGACGTGACCCGGATCGTCACGGCGACGGCGGACGTGTGAGCCGATTTCGGCTCGCGGCCGCCGTCCTCGCCCCGGACCGGGCACCGGCGGGGCGGTTCCACGGCACCTGGTGGCGGGGGCGGTAGGCGCTCAGCGGTCGGTGGGCCGAGAGCTTCTTGAGGACGCCGTCGATCTCGAGGCTGGCCGCGGCGGCACGGTCACCCATCTCGGTGGTGGAGGCCGCCCGGGGTAGCTCCGCCGTCCGGGGCAGGACATCGGTGAGCCCGTGCACCGCACGGTGCAGCACGCGGCACTGGGCTTTGGTGTCCTGGCTGAGGTCCCCGGCGCCGGCATCGGCCTGGCACGAGGTGGCGATGTCCTGCACCAGCTCGCCCACGCGTTCGACGCGCCCACGCAGCCGGGCGCGCGCCGCGGACTGGCGGGAGCGCTCGGCCAGCTCCATCGACCGTTGGGCCGCGTCGGCCGCATCGCGCGCGGCGTGGGCCGAGGCCCGCGCGTAGAACAGGCCTGCAACCGTGGCCACGACGGCCACCGTTGCGGCGGCGTCGACGAACGAGTCGCTTTGCATCGCTCTCCCCCCTGGCCCGCGGGCCGGCGGCTACGCCTTCTCGAGACGGATGACGTACTGGTAGGCGAACAGATTGGGCCACAGCCGGGTGGTGGCCCGGTCGAGGAAGGCCAGGATCCGCAGGGGTGCGCTGTGCGAGACCGTCGTGTCCCCCCCACCGCGGTTGAGGATCTCGACGGGGAGGCCCACCGCTTGGCACCGTGTCATCCTGAGCCCCGATGCCTTGGCGAGACGCTCGAAGCTCCGGCGGGTGAAGAAGCGGAGGTGCCCGCGGTCCAAGATCCCGCGGCGGTCGTAGTCGAAGCGCCCCGACAGCATCCTCAGGCGGGGATACCAGTGCACGGCGTTGGGGATGCTCGCCAGGATCCACCCGTTGGGCGCCAGGTGCTCCTTGATCTCCGCCAGCAGGTCACCGGGCTCGCGCAGGTGCTCGAGCACATCGGCGGCGAGCACGACGTCGTAGCGTCCCCGGATCTGCTCGGGCAGGCCCTTGTCCAGGTCCGCCGCGATGAACCGGTCGAGCTTCCCCGCCACGCTGGGCCATTCCTCGCGGTCGACGCCCGTGACCCGGTTGCCCTGCTCGACCAGGTCCAGGCTCACGGCCCCCTCGGCACAGCCCAGGTCGAGCACGTCGAGGTCGTGCTGGTTCCCGAGCCACTCCCGGATCACCCCGTGCGACGTCTCCTCGTCGTGCTTGAGCTCGTAGTGCTCGGTGACAAAGGCGGCGTCGCCGGACCCGAACCCCATCTTGTGCATCCGATAGCGCGCCACGTGGCTGATGACGTCGCGGGCATAGCCCATGCCGTTGACGTAACAGATCTCGTCGCCGTAGTACGTGGGGATCGGCACCTCGACGATGCGCTGCCCCGACTCCACCAGTTGCGTGATGATCTCGGTGTCGAACACGAATCCGTCGGAGTTCGACTGGAAAGGGATCTCGCGCAGCGCCTGGACCGAATAGGCGCGGTAGCCGCTGTGCCACTCCGACAGCGAGGTGCCCGCCAGTGCGTTCTGTGCCCTGGTGAGGATCCGGTTGCCCACGTACTTGTACAGCGGCATCCCCCCGCGTCGGGCCGAGCCTGGGTCGAGCATCCTCGAGCCGAACACGGCGTCGCACTCGTTGTTCTCGAGCGGGGCCACGATCTGGTCGAGCACCTCGGGCGCGTACTGGCCGTCGCCGTGGAGGAGCACGACGATGTCGAGATCGTGGTCGATGGCCCACTGGTACCCCGACTTCTGATTGCCGCCGTAGCCGAAGTTGCGGGGCTGGCGGATGATCGTGAGCGGCAGCTCCGGCATGAGCTGCTTGTAGCCGAGCCCGACGAGATAGGTGGAGTCCTTGCTGTGGTCGTCACAGACGAGGATCTCCGACACGCGCTCCATGAACTCCGGCTTGATGCGGTCGAGGACCGATGCCAGAGTCGACGCTGCGTTGTAGGCAACGATCAGGATGCCGATCCGTCTCATTGCGAGCCCCCCCACGAGCCAGAATCCCCTCATTGAAAATACCCCAAGACCCCCGTTGCGTCCACGTGCGGGGGCAATCTGGCCTGGAGGAGTCAGGTTCGGCGCCGCATCCTGGCGACGAGAGGCACGACACCCAGGGCCAACACACTCAGCGCCGCCAGGACGATGCCGGCGGTGAAGGACCCGGGCCAGTAGTGGAGCTCGATGGTGTGGGTTCCGGGCGGGATGCGAGCTTGGAGCATGACTCCGGTGAAGGGCAGGAGCCCGAGGGGCCGACCGTCGATCGTGGCGTGCCACCCTGGCAGGTCGGTGAGCCGGAGGCGAAGGACCGCTGGTCGCGTCGAATGGGTGACGAGCTTCCAACTGGCCGGCCCGGGGTAGGTGACCGCGACGGTCTTCCCTCGCGCGTCGGGCGACGGGAGTCCGTGGCCCGGAGCGATCGCGGTCAGCGTGGCAGCGCCGGCACCGGGGATGCGGTACAGGTCTTCGTTCCCGATCGTGCGGTCGAAGACCCCGCCCTGGGGCCCCTGGGCGCCGTGGGGCTCGAGGACGTAGCTCACGCCGTAGCGGCGGGCCAGCGAGGCGGTGGTGACCGCGGGGCAGTAGATGAAGCTCCCGGCCGGGCCCGCCGCCTCGCCGCTGATGACCCTCCAATCGAGGAAGTAGGCGCGTGGGATCACCGGGTCGTAGGCCGTCAGCTGATGGACGCCGAACGCCGCGTTGACCTCCGACGTGATGGCCTGGCCATCGCAGCCTGTGGTCCCCTCGCCCACTACTGCTGAGCCGACCGCATGTTTGAGCGACAGCACCGCGGGTGTCGGGACGAATCCCCGGGGGCTCGACCACCACACCGGCACCCCCGAGACGACCAGGAACGTCGTCTCACACGCGAGCAGGGCCACCGCCGCCACGGTGCCTGCCCGGCGAGCTCGGCGGCGGCCCGACTCGACTCGCTGCGTGCGTCGATGCTCCCACCACAAGAACGCCACGACGCCGAGGCCCAACGCGGTGGCCACGACCGGCCAGATGAAGCTCTTGGCGCGGAAGGTGGCTTCGACGCGAGGAAGATGGCCGCGACCGAACAACCACAAGACGGCCAGGACGAGTCCGGCGCCGCCGAATCCGGCACCGAGCCAGGTCCGCACGTCCCTTCTGGTGCCCGAGCGGACAAGGACATCGGTCCCCACTCCGGCGAGCACGGCGAGGCCGAGTGCCATCGGCGCCACGGCCCGATACCACAACACGCCCCCCAGATGAAACGGGAGATCGTCGAGAAAACTGACCAGCGGCGATGCGAACACCAACGCCGCCATGACCACCGTGATGGCGGCGAAGGTGAGCACCTCGGGCTCGCGTCGGCGCTTGGCCAGGCCGAGCAGGGCGAGCACGACGGCGATCACGCCGACGTAGGCGACGGTGTCGATGTAGATGTAGCGATCGGCGAACCACGGCGTGCCCTGTACGGGGAGCCCGTCGAACCCCTGGAACAGGACGTGGACGAGGTTGTGCAGCGGGATCGCCCGCGCCGCGGTGCTGGGCCCGCCCAGCGTGACCTGGCCGCCGCGGAAATTGCGCAGCGACACCCCTCCGATCTGCGTGCCCGGCAGCAGAAGTGGCGCGCCCAGAGCGGCACCGGCCACGCCGGCAACGACCAGATCGAGCAGGGGTCGCACAACGGGGCCGGATTCCGGGCGCCCGAGGATCCGCCCTCCGAGGACCATCACGACGAGCAACGCCACCGCGATCGCGAGGAAGACGAGCGCCTCGGGCTCGCCCGCGTAGATGGCGCACGCCACCACGACGGCGAAGAACGCCACGGAGCGCCAGCGGTGTCGCCCTCGGAGAATGAGGACGGCGGCTACGAGCAGCCATCCCGCCCATGCCATCACCCCGCCGAACGACCATCCCACCAGGCCGAAGATGGGACCGCTCAATTCGTACACGGTGGCGGCCATGACGCTGCCGAGCACGCCGAGCCGCAGCACCCGGCCCAACACGTAGACGCCACTCCCGGCGATGGCATACGTGACCAGCACCTGCACGGTGTAGGCGAGGTGGAGCGGCACCACGTAGCCGATCAGGTTGGGGACGCTGAAGGTCGCCGACTCCCAGTTGAACGCCAGCGGCAGGCCCAGCGCGTTGTAGGGATTCCACAACGGAAGGTGGCCCTGGTGCACCTGGGTCCACGCCAGGTTCGTCAGCGGCATGAACAACGTGAGCTGGTCGCTCGCCTGGGTGTAGTGGACCTTGGCGCCGGTCGAGGCGAGGCCGCCGTAGATGGTCTGGACCGCGTAGTTCCCCAGTGACCAGCCGTGGACCAGCGCGGGCGTCAGTCCCGCCCAGGCGACCAGCAGTACCCAGAGCAGGGCCAGCGCGTCGGGCAGCCATCCGCGCACGCCGCGACGCGACGCGGCGTCGGTCGTCGAAGCGTCGTCGCGCCCGGTGCCCTTGCGACGCCCGTGTTTCGGCGCTCGGGGCCGAGGATCGAGGGGCCGCTCAGCAGTCGTCGCCGACGCGCCAGGCTCCCGTTCCATCGTTCTCCTCGTATCCCCCACCGGAGTGCCTCTGGGACTACCTGGACACGTTCCAGAGTATGACACCGGGTCCGTTGATGTGATGCGCACGGTGGGCGGCGCAGGCGGTCACGAAAATCCGTGGTGCGCGAGGCCCGATCGTGACACGATGCGCACATGACTGGTTCTGTGTATACCGGCAGGCAGGTGTTCGCCTTCTGCGAGGGGGCGTTGCCGACCCAGGCGCTGGGCACGCTGCGGCCCACGCCCACCTGACCGACGACGTCGGCCCTCACGGAGCCGGGTGGCGGTGTGACGAGCGAGCTGACGGCGCGGCTGGCGGAGCTGTGGGAGTGGTTCGCGGACGAGCAGTGTCGTGGCTACTCCCCTCTGTACGACCGCATCTGCCGCTCCGTGGCACGCGACGGGGAGGTCCTCGAGCTGGTGCGGGCCGCCCCGCCGCCGGCGCATATGCCGACCGTGCTGTTGGGGGCGGTCCACTACCTGCTGCTGGCGGGTCTCGAGCACCCGTTGGCAGAGGTCTATGCAGGGCGCTCCGACGCCGATCCGGCCCCGCTCTTCCTCGACGTGTGCGCGACGCACCGGGACCGATTGGAGGACCTCCTCGCCACCCGGCACACCCAGACCAACGACTGCGGCCGCAGCGCGGTGATCGGTCCGGCGTTCACGTGGCTCGCCGCGCGCGTCGACGCGCCGTTGGCGTTGGTGGACGTGGGAGCCAGTGCCGGGCTCACGTTGCTGTGTGACCGCTACCGGTTCGACTACGCAGAGCACGGCGCGACGGGCCCGGCGGACTCACCGGTCGTGATCGGATGCCGAGTGCTCGGTGGTGACCCTCCTGTCGCTGCGGCACTGCCGCCGTTGGTCGCCCGGGTGGGGGTGGACCGTGACCCGGTCGACCTCGCCGACGGTGACGACGCCCGTTGGCTCTTGGCCTGCGTGTGGCCCGACACGGGCCGCCTGGAGCGCACCGCGGCGGCCATCGCGCTCGCCCAGGACGACCTCCCGTCGGTCGTCGCCGGCGACGCCAACGAGGTGCTCCCCGATGTCCTGGCCGGACTCCCGACCGGCGCGATGGCCACGGTGCTCACCTCCTGGGCCTTCGCCTATTTCTCGATCGACGCCAGGCAGCGGTTCACCGACATACTCCGGGCCGAGTCCCGGGCTCGTCCCATCGCGTGGCTGAGCGCGGAGAGCCCCGGGGTCGTCGACGCCTTCGCGCCCGAAGACGTCCTGCGCCATGACGAGGCGATGGCCAACGTCCTGGGAGCGGTCACGTTCGAGGCGGGCGAAGCGCGCCAGGACCTGCTCGGTTTCGTCCATCAGCACGGCAATTGGATCGACTGGCGGGCGACGCCGGGGTAGAGCACGACGCGTCGCCCGGTCGTGTGACGACGTCGCGTACGCCCGCGGCCCGCGCCGCGTCGGCTTCGTCGGCGATTAACGTGCGGTACAGGTAGCGCGGATCCCCTCGACGGCTCTGTGCTCGTGAGTGCCCAGCGTGCGGGCACTGCACTTCGGCTCATTTCGACCTGGTCGGGCACCTCACGGCGGACTGAAAGGAATCTCCAAGCTGCCGTACAGGTTCGGGGGCGAAGATGCGCCCAGTCGTTCACTTCGGTGATCGACGGAAATGGTCGCTCGATCCGTAGACAGGAGCACAGTGCACAACGACGCTGGTCAGCAGGGGCAGCCGGGTGACGATGGGGATCGGGCGCCTGAGCACGAGCCCACCTCGGTGACCCCCGAAACCCAACCGACGACCGGGGCGGCCCCGTACAGCGAGGTGCCCACGGGTGAGGTGCCGGTGTTCGGGGCGCCCACGGCCGAGATCCCCGTGGCGGACCCCGCCATGCCCACCGCCGGCCCGGCCATGCCCACCGCCGGCCCGGCCGTGCCTCCCCAGTCACCTCCTGTTCCGCCGCCCCCGCCGTTGTGGAGCCCGGCACCTGCGGGAGCGCATGTCCCGGGCGGGTACTGGGTACCGGGGTCGGTTCCTCCCAACGTGCCGCCGCCTCCCAACGTGCCGCCGCAATACCCCTACGCCGGTCACTACCCCTACGGCCCCACACCTCCCTACGGCACGAGCCCGAGGCGTAAGCCCCTCGGCAGCTGGGGGATCGCCGCCGTGGCGGCCCTGGTGGTCATCGCCGGCTCAGGCGTCGTGGGCGCAGCCGTGGAGCACGCCGTCGAGCCCACGTCCTCGGGATCTTCGGCGTTCGGAACCGGTCCCTCCCAAGGGTCGTCGGGCTTCGGACCGGAATCGGGCCTTGGGTCCGGCACCGGGACCGGGCCGGGCACTGGGTCGGGGTCAGGGTCGAACAACTCCCCCGCCGGCGTGAACACCTCGGCCATCGCGTCGCAGGTCGACCCTGCGCTCGTGGACATCGACACCACGCTGGCCCAAGGTGGGGCCGCGGCCGGGACGGGGATGGTCCTCACCTCGTCGGGCCTCGTGCTCACCAACAACCACGTCATCGAGAACGCCAGCACCATCAACGTGCAGGTCATCGGGAGCCAGCGCACGTACTCCGCCACCGTGTTGGGGTACTCGGTGACCGACGACGTGGCGCTGCTGCAGCTGCAGAACGCCTCGGGCCTCAAGACCGTCACCACCGGGAACTCGTCGAACCTCTCCGTGGGACAGCCCGTCGTGGCCATCGGCAACGCCGGTGGGACGGGTGGCACTCCTACCGCGGTCGGCGGCACGATCACCGCGCTCAACCAGACGATCACCGCAGGTGATGCGGGCACGTTGTCGGAGACCCTCAACGGGTTGATCGAGACCAACGCCGACATCCAGCCCGGTGACTCGGGCGGAGCACTCGTGAACACGTCGGGCAAGGTCGTCGGCATGAACACCGCGGCGGCGCAGACCAACGGCACCAGCACCAACCAGGGCTACGCCATCGGCATCAACCAGGCGCTCTCCCTCGCCAACCAGATCAAGAGCGGCCGGGCCAGCGCGACCGTCCAGATCGGGCCCCGGGCACTCCTGGGGGTAGAGGTGAGTGACCCGTCGCAATCGGGTGGGAACGGGTTCTCCGGAGGCACGGGGAACGGCTCGAACGTGGCCGGCGCCTATGTCGAGGGTGTGCAGTCCGGGAGCGCGGCCGACAACGCCGGCATCGGGACGGGCGACACGATCGTGTCGGTCAACGGCACGACCATCTCCTCGGCCGAAAGCCTCACCAACGCTCTACTCGGCCACAAGCCCGGTGACTCGGTGACCGTCGGATGGGTGGACCCGCAGGGGGCGAGCCACAGCGCTTCGGTCCAGCTCACCACCGGACCACCGGCCTGATCCGTCCGTCCGCTCCGCCCTCCCCCGGTTTCCGGGCGGAGGGCGGAGAACCGGCGCATCCGACACAGGTTCGAGCGGCCGGTCGCGCTGCGAGGCGCTGCACCGCGATCGACCCGCCGCAGTGCTCGCACACCGTGTAGGTCCCGGCGTCGAGCCTGCTCCGTGCCAGGTCCAGCTGGTCGAGATACGACCTGGCTTGCGCGAGCAGTGCTGCAGTCTGGGCTCGCTCGAACGCCACGGTCGAGCCTTCGGGGTCGTGCTCGTCATCGATGTTCGAATCCGACGAGCCGGCCACGATGGCGTCGAAGTCGCGAGTCATCGCTTCGATCCGGGCCAGGGTCCTGCGCCGCTCCGAGGCCAGGCGACGACCGACGTCGGTGTCGTCGCGGTGTGGGTCGCTCGTGGGCAGGCGCGGCTCCTCGTTGGCCACGACGTGATCTTGGCACGGCGGGGGCCGGCTCGGTCCCGAGTCCGTTGGCCTAGCCTCGGGGTCGATGGCCAACGCCCCCGAAGGGTGGTACCCGGACCCGATCGTCTCGGGGCAGGAACGGTGGTGGACGGGCGAGCAGTGGTCGTTCGAGTACACGCGCGTCGAGCCCACGACACCCGTCCCCGAGGACGCTGCGCCGGCCGTCGCGGCCCGGGCTCGGGCCATAGCGCCAGGGTGGTACCGCGTCGAGGGTGATCCCGACACCGAGCGCTTCTACGACGGCGTGCAGTGGACGACCGAGGTTCGTCGCATTCCAGGCGCACCCCCTTCGGCTGCGCCCGACCGCGACGTCACCGATGTCGGACCGTCGTCAGACGCCGGGCCCCGGGCCGGCGTGCCGGTGACCATCGACACCACGACGGCCCTCGGCATCGTCGTGGCCGTGGTGGTCCTGCACTGCATGTGGCACGCGGTCATCAGAGCTCGTACCCGTCGTCGCGGTCGTGCGGATCATGGGCTCTCGGTCCCTGGGGTCAACCCGTGCTCCGGTGGGTAGGCGTCGAGCCGTCGGGAAGCAGGAGGTCGAATCCGTCGGGCGTGTTCAACATGCCCGGCGCCGTGCCCGCCTGGTCGTTGACCCCGTACTGCCACACGAGCGCCCCCGTCTTGGGGTCGAATGCCACCATCCGGTTGCGGTAGTCGTCGTTGGCCATGACGACCCCGCTCGGCAAGAGCTCGGCCAACGACGGATGATCCAACATGCCTGGGCCGGTGGTGACGTCGTAGCGGTAGAGGATCTGTCCGCCACGGGTGAACTCGAGTACCTGCCCCGGGGTCGAGTAGTCGGCGATGAGGTAGAGGTCGGGTCCGATCTGTTGGGGATCCGACGGGTAGGCGATCGGGAGGTGCACGGTCCACACCAGGTTGCCGTGCGGCGTGTATTCCGTCACCCACGAGCCGTTGATCTCCGAGACCAAGAGGTTGCCGTCGGCGAGTGGGGTGTCACCGTTGGGCGACCCCATCGACGTCGGAGGATTGTGCACGCACACGCCGGTGGTGCCGATCTGGTCCGCGACGGTGCCGTCGGGGTCCACCACGAGCACCCGGCAGTTCTGGGCATCGGCGACCGTGATCTGGCCGTTTTTGAGCAGGTAGGCGTCATCGGGCTCGTGGAGGAATCCCGGCGCGGTCCCGGACTGCTTGGGGTGTCCGTAGGACCACAGGATCTTTCCCGACGGGTAGCCGATCTCCACGATGGTTTCGTTCTGTTCCTGATTGGAGATGATGGCCGAACCCTTGCGGACGAAGAAGGCGTCATCGGGAAAATAGAAGCCCAACGGGTCCGGCCCCGAAGAGGCCGAGGGGTAGGTCCACAGGACGTGCATGGCGGCGTCCATGACCAGGAGGCGATCGTTGCCTCTGTCCGCGATCAACAGCTTGGCCCCGAAGTACGGAGACCCCGCACCAGCGGCACCGGCGGTGCCGAAGGCGGCGTTGGGCGTCAGCATCTGCACTGCGGTGACCGGCGTTCCATCGGATTCCCCGCCCACCAACCACGCCGTCGAACCGATCACGGCGACCCCGGCATTGGACACCGGGACCTGCAGGCGGCCCGCGACCGCCACGTGCTCCGAGGTCGGGTCGAAGGACCAGATGGTGGAGACCGTGCTCGCGCTGGCCGCCGCGGCCGTGAGGATGTCGGATGCGGTGCCTGTCCGCTGGGCGTCGGGGATGGCGCCGCTCTTGCCCGCACCGGGGCTCGTGGAGGACGAGGCGCCGGTCTGGGTGGTCCCGATCCCGGGCGTGGACGACTGCGGCACGGTGCTCGTGCCCCCGACCACGTAGACGTGCCCGGCCAGGGTGACCGCGACGGCACCAGCCACGGGATCGGGCAGCTGCCCGTCGACCACCGCGCTGTGGCGGGCGGGGTCGACCACCTGCACGGTGTCGATCGGTTGGCCGGCGTCGGCGCCGGTGACCGCCTGCCCGCCGAACACGTAGACCTTGCCGTCGACGGCGGTGACAGCGGCATAACGGACGGGCACCGGCAGTGTCGCCACCGAGGAGAAGGAGTGCCCGTCGGTGGTGCCGAGCACGACCGCATCGGCGCTGGTCCCGTCGAAGCCACCCACGACATAGCTCGTGGCGCCGATGGTGGCGGAGGAGGAGTCCGATCGCGTCTGCGGCAGTGAGCCCACCACTGTGGCAGTCGGGGTCGGCGTGGTCACGACGGCCGCGGATCCCGTCGGCGCCGGGAAGGCCTGCACGATGCCCACCTCGGTCGCGCCCCCGCCGCCGAAGACCACGTCCTTCCCGTCGATGACCGCCCCTGACGCGTCGTGAAGCGGTTGACTCAGATTGCCGACGAGCGTGAGGACGCCGTTCGAGGTGTCGAGCGTGTAGATACCGCTCGACGAGGTATCGCCCGTGGTCAACCCGCCGAGGACGACCAATTGGTTGCCGGCGCCCGGGAGGACCACGGAGCGACTGAGCGGTGCCTGGAGCTTCCAGGGGAGCAGGCCCGATTCCACCGCAGGGATCGCGGTGGTCTTCGGACGCACGGTCACGTGGTGGACTGGTCGGTGCAGCGCCTTTGCCGGCGGCTGTTTGCTCGAAGGCCCGGACAGGGCGACTGCCACGACGATGCCGACGATGAGGACGACGACGAGGCCCAGGAGGATGCGTGTCCGCCGGACACGAGGCGACGCGTGCCGAGGTCGGGATCTCGAGAGCTGACGCGCCAGGGGTGATGCTCCCCTGGCGTCGTCCCGCCCTCCACGTCCCGGCACTGAGCGGAACGTAGCGGAAGCGCGCGCTCGAGCGTCGTCATTGGTGCCAGGCCGAACTTTCGCCTCCGACTACCTCGAGAACGCGTCATGCAATCGTCACGAACTGCCCGGTCACATCCCGAGGCCGCGCAGGAACCTCCCCAGTATCCGGTTCGTCGACCGGTAGGCCTTACGGCGTACGATCCGCTTGCCGTAGGCGCTAGGACCTTTCTCGGCCGCCTCGACGTTCCCCAGGTCCCGGGCCGCCCGGTAGAGCTGAGAACGAAGGGACTTGCGCCGTGCCATTGTCGACAACGTAGACGACGCCGCCCGGCCCCCCGCCCTTACGGGGAGAAGCGGCGCAGCACTCCTTCGCGTCGTCCGGCGATGATGTCGTGGCGTTGGGCGGGCGAGACCAGCCGGGTGGTGTCGGGGAGGTGCTCCCGGATCTGGCTGAACGGGACCACGGTGCAGGTCGGGTCAGGCGCATGGTCGGCCACGATCCAACGGAAGAGCATGGGGCCGCGCCCGTGACCGCACGTGTCGAGCCAATTCGCCACCCCCGGGTCGTCGTGGGCGATCACGGCCCGGAACCGCCCATCGGGATCGAGGTCGGCTTGGAAGCCGTTGAGGCTGGTGTGGCGATAGCAGTAGTCCAGGGACTCCCACCAGAAGTTGCCGAGATGGACGCTCCAGTACAGCGCGTCGGCGGGCTGCACGTCGATGATGAGCGCATCATCGGGGGCGAGGTCGAAGTGCCCCCATCCGTTGAGGTTCTCGATCGCTCCGCCCGACTCGGGTTTCGCGGTGGCCCGCTGGAACCGGTTGCGATCGGTCATCTGGCCCATGACCTCGACATCGATCCAGAACTTGGCGCTGGCGTTGAGCCAGGTGGCGATGGAGGACAACTGCCGCGCCACGCGGTCGGGGGAAGCTGCATTGGGGTTCTCGAGCTCCCCGAGCGAATCGCCGGGGCCGACCACGCGCTCGATCTCGAGCTCGGCGGGCTCTTCGGTGGCCCAGTCGTAGAAGAACTGGCGCACGATCAGAAAGTCGGCGCCGGGCGGGGTGGGCATCCAATTGCCGGTTCGCGCGTCGGGCCCGACCCACAGGACGAAGCTCCCGTCGGGTTCGAGCTCGAGTTGGTCGCCGCGCATGTTGCCGTGGTTGGCCATTCCCTCGTTGACCTGGAAGCTGAGATAGTGGACCGTGCCGAGGCGACCGGTGATCCGGTAGTTCTGCCTCCCGTCGATCGACGCGCTGCGATAGGCCGCGTCGGGGCAGTCCAGGCCCCACTTGTACACATCGGTGCGGGCCACCTGGCTCATGCGCGGATGGAGTGGGCTCGAGTAGGTCATGGCTTGGTTGATGCCGGTCCACAACAACGCCATGAGGTGGCGGAACCCGGTGGCGCGATCGAGCGGCGAGCCGGGGGCGTCCTCACGCTGGACCTGTGCACCGGCCGCTTTCAGCTGCTCGCAGAAGTCGACCCAGACCGATCCGCTGGTGAGTGGGTCATTGTCGAAGACGTCGGTCAGGCGCGCCACGTCGATCGTGCCGGTCCACCAGTCCAGGTCCACGTCAGCCCCTCCTCGTCATGTGGTCGGTTGCCCCGCGTCAGTGGCACCGGTGTCCCGGCTCACGGTCGTGACGAAGCGGTCGTGGTAGAAGGCGAACTGCCGGCGCACCACGACGGGGTCGAGCCCGTACCGCTCCGGGACCTGCGGAGCCGCGTGTCGATCAGCCCTGCTGCCTTCCCACCAGGCCTGCATCCGCCGGCGGGTGTCAGGCGAGAGGTCATCGCCCATGGCACGGTACAGCCGCTCCACGGCACCGATGGGGTCCGTCTGCAGATCGGTGAAGGACACGTCGAAGAACCGATTGCTGTCGTGTTCGTCGCGGAACTCCGTGAAGCGTCGCAGTGCCTCGGCCCACAAGGTCGAATGATGCGGGCCGAGGAGCGATGGGTCGGATCGCTCCGTCAACACATCGGACAGGGCGTCGGTCAGCGCGCAGACCGAGGGTAGAACGGTGGCCACGTCGCGGTGGGTCATGACGAATCTGGCCGTCGGGTAGACCGCGTCGAGGGCGCGGATCGAGTGCATGTGGGCCGGCGTCTTGAGCCACCAGCGGGTGGGCGGACAATGCCACTGCAGCAACTGCAGGACGCGGTGGTGAAAACGGTAGGCGGGCTCCATGTCGCAGCCCAGGAGCCAACTGGTGTAGCTCGGGATCAGGGCCATGCCCTCGAAGACCTGCGACCGGAAGTCCATGGCCATGACGAGCAGGCACTCCTGGGGTCCGACGGCGCTCGTCGGGAGCATGCCCACGAAGTCGGGAAACATGTCGTTGGTCAGGTCGATCCCGGCCTGCGCCTCGGCGATGCGCGGGTCGGTGTCCTGTGTGCTGGATTCAGGCGGCGGGCACGGGTGTCCGGCCTCCCAGGTGCGAAGCGAGCGACGGCTGGTGTCGCACGCAAGGAGGAAGCTGAGCGCAGTCGAGCCGGTTCGAGGGAGGCCCAGGCCGAAGAGGGGCGCGGTGATCTGTTGCTCGCCGATCTCGGGGTGCTGCCGATAGCACTGCTCGACCTCGAGCCGGTTGGCCAGATACCCGACGATCTGGTCGGTGAAGACGTCTCGGCCCAGGTCGTTGAGCTGTGCCTCGGAGTTCAGGGCGCCGAGCAGGACGTCGAGCCCCTCCTGCCAGGTGTCCGCCCCGAAGTCGTCGGCCCCGACGCGGTGGCAGGCCGCCTCGATGAGAGGACCCGCGTGCATGTCCCGTGCGGTCATCACCGGTCACACAAAGTCGGAACCCCCGTCGACGTTCACATTGGCGCCGGTCACATAGCCATTGCGCGGCGAGGCCAGATAGACCGTGATGCTCGCCACCTCATCGGGCATTCCGGCTCGGCGGATGTCCGCCGGCTGGTGGAATGTCCTCTCGATGAACGTCATGACGTCGACCGGGTCGCTCGAGTCCAAGCCCTCGGCCCGCAGGAACGGGTCGAGGGCTTCGGTGAAACTGGCGGTGACGATCGTGCCGGGACTGATGGTGTTCACCAGGATGCCGTCCGGGGCCAGGCTCTTGGAGAGGTTCTTGGAGAAGCTGGCGACGGCGGCCTTGGCTGCGGTGTATGCGACCAGCCGGGGATTCTGCCGTTGGATGGAGTGAGCGGAGAAGTTGACCACTCGGGCCCATGGTGCGACTCGGAGATAAGGAAGGGCGGCCCGGGTGCACCGCACGGCGGCCATCAGCCCGAGGTCGAGAGCGGTCGCCCAGTCCTCGTCACTCATGTCCTCGAAGTAGCCGTCGGCCGGCCCGATCGTGTTGATCAGGCTGTTGATCGAGCCCCAGGTCTCACCGATCAAGGCGATGGCCTCGTTGATGGCGTCTGGGTCCTTGAGGTTGACCGACACGCCCAAAGGGTCGGGACTCCCCCGGCGGCGCAGCTCCTCGAGAGTCTCGTCGATGGCCGCCTGGCCCCTGGCCAGAATGGCGACGCGTGCTCCCTCGTCGGCGAAGGTGTGCGCCACCGCCCGCCCCATGCCCTTGCTGCCGCCGGTGACAACCGCGTGGGCGCCTGTCAGGCCCAGATCCATCGACCCTCCTTCGCCGTGGAGCAAGGTCCACCCTGGCCCCGGACGCCCCTCGTTGTCGTCGCCGTGCGATGACGAGCAGAAACGGTACCCGACCGCGTGTTAGCGGTCTGTCACTTCGGTGTGAGGTCGACCAGGCACGCCACCTCGTCTGCAATCCGCAGCCATTGCGGCTCGAAGCAGCAATTCGGGCCCGAAACATCAGGGAGCTCACGTGGCTACTATTCATGCCCAGCGCCAGCGTGGGGGCACCAGCGTGTGGGGAGTGGCCATGCGAGAGCTATGGCAGAAGGGTTCCAGGACGGCCCCTCAAGGGGAGTCCGGGGAGTTTTTTTCGTTCGCGACCGGATCTCCGTATTCGTGAGATGGGGGCTTCTGTGAACGGATCGTGCTTCGCGAGAGCGACAAGCGTGTTGACGAGGCGTGCGTGGTCTTCATTGGCGGTGGGACTGCTCGCGGCTACAGGACTGTTGGTTGCAGCGAACCCGGCGGCGGCAAAGAGCTCCTCGGCGCAGTCCGTGGCTGCGCCCGGATCGGTCAAGTGTTCGGTATCGGCCAAGGTCTCGTTCTCGCCGCCTCTCACGAGCGTCGGCGGTGGCACGCACGCGTCGGCGGTATCGGCGCAACTGTCGGGTTGCGCGACAAGCGTCACGACGGTCAAAGTCACCCGAGCGAAGGGCGCGGGGACATTCTCGAGAAGCCCCATCTCCTGCGTCACGAGGGCGACGACCGGTGCTGTAGCGAAGCTCACGATCTCGTGGAAGGGCAGTGTGAAGGGGTCCGCCCGAAGGGCCGCTCTGTCGCCCAGCGCGATCAGCGCGGGCACGTCGACCGGTTCCTTCGAGGGGGAGGCCCAGCTCCAGCTCTCGGTTCCGACGAGCGCGTGTTCGCACAGGCGGCTCAAGAGGTTGACGATGGCTGGAGACATCACCCTCGTCGACCCGCTGGCACCGACTCCGACGCCTACACCCTCACCGACACCTACGCCGACTCCTACGCCGACTCCGAATCCCAATCCGATAGCCACTTCCACGCCGGCACCGGTCGAGGGCCCGCTGCCTGGAGCCGTCGAGAGCCTCGTGAGCGATGGTCAGGGGTACTGCTCGCTCCTGACCTCGGGCACGGTCTACTGCTGGGGGGCGAGCGCATCGGGCGCGTTGGGTGACGGCACCTCGAGCGGTCCTGATACGTGTGTCGGGTACGGCGTCGCGCCGCGCAACCTCCCCGAACCTTGCAGCACACAGCCTGTGCCCCTGGGGATAACCGCCTCCGGTATCGCAACGAGCGGTTCCGGCTACTGCGCCATTCTCACCTCGAGTCAACTCGACTGCTGGGGGGCCAACGGGTACGGCCAGGTCGGGGACGGCACATCGACCGGACCCGACACGTGCTACACGTTCGGCGCGACTCCGGTCCCAGTCGCGTGCAGCATGACGCCCGTGTCGACTGGGATCAGCGTCACCAGCCTCGCTCATTCCGATTCCAACACCTGTGCGATCCTCACCTCGAGCGCCGTCGACTGCTGGGGGTACAACGCCTTTGGTCAGTTGGGCGACGGCGTATCGAGCGGCCCCTCCACCTGTGCCGGAGGCCTTCCCTGCGGTACCTCACCGGGCTCGACTGGGATCGACGCCACGAGCATCGTCGGCGGCGGCATTGGCTACTGTGCCATCCTCCCCTCGAGCGCCGTGGACTGCTGGGGACAGAACCAATACGGCCAGTTGGGCGACGGCACATCGAGCGGCCCCGACGACTGCTATTACCCGGCTGTGACAACCCAGTATTACTCCGACCCACCAATGCTCACGTATTGCAGCACCACGCCGGTCGCGACGGGGATCAGCGCCACCAGCATCGCAAGCGACGGCTCCGGCTACTGCGCCGTCCTCACCTCGGGCTCGGTCGACTGCTGGGGGCTCAACGACACGGGTGAGCTGGGCGATGGCACATCGAGTGGACCCGACACCTGCTTCACCGGGACCAGCTCAACAGCGATTCCCCTGTCGTGCAGCACGACGCCGGTCGCGACGGGGATCAGCGCCACCAGCATCGCAAGCGACGGCTCCGGCTACTGCGCCATCCTCACCTCGGGCTCGGTCGATTGCTGGGGGCTCAACAACGACGGCCAGGTGGGCGACGGTACAGCGACCGGCCCGGACTCGTGCAACGGCATCCCGTGCAGCGCCACACCGGATTCGACGGGGATCAGCGCCACCAGCATCGTCACGGGCGGCTACGGCTACTGCGCAGTGCTCACCTCGGGGTCGGTCGACTGCTGGGGCAACAACCAGGTCGGCCAGCTGGGCAATGGCACTAATGGCGGACCGCAGATCTGTGCCTTCGGCTACGCATGCAGCACGACGCCCGTGGCGACGGGTATCAGCGGCACGAGCCTCGCTGGAGGCAGTGGGCAAGACCCGGGCTACTGTGCGGTCGTCACCGACGGGACAGTCGATTGCTGGGGGGGTAATTCCGTAGGCGAGCTCGGCAACGGCACATCGTTCAACTATGTGACGTGACGGAAGTCGCCTGAGCTCTCCGAGTCGGGCTGGGGAGATTTGAACTCCCGACCTCTTGACCCCCAGTCAAGCGCGCTAACCAAGCTGCGCCACCAGCCCGCTGTTGCAACAACGCCCTCTTGGCGTTCTGGCTCAAGCGATGTCGGAACAATGACCGCCCTCACCGGCTTTCGGTGGTCGGGCTGGCGAGAGCGCCCCTCGTCACCCCGCACAGCTGGAGGTCATGGTCCGACGCAGAGATGCGCTGTCGGGGTTGAGGCTGGGGTTGGGGTCGCGGTCACTCGTAGCTCGGGAGGTCAATCGCCTTGGCCAGCACACCCTCGAGAAAGCGTGTGTAGCCCACCGCAACGTGACCGAAGTTGAAGTAGACGTCGTACCTGCCGATGACGGCGCTGCAGCGGCTGGCGCAGAACCATGATGTGACACTGACGTACCGGCCCCCCACGAGGGTGGCCGCACGCCTGTCGGCATTGTTGTAACGCGCTTCGAAGGGAGAACGCTTGGTGGAACATTGCTGAATATCGTCGACATGTTGGGGCAAGCACGTGGGACGTCCGAGAATGGGTGGGTCACCGAGGATCAGCTTCTTCGTGCGCGGCGAGGTAATCCGGTGCAAGACATCCTCCAGACCGACTTGCCAGTGGTGTGGAGTGATGTCGGGATTCAGGGATTGCGTTACGAGCACCAGATTGGGATGCATGCGGTTGATGCTGTTGATCGCAAACTGGTTGAAGAGATGGCAGTCAAGGCTGTCTCCATTGGAGAATGCACTAGGCGGGCAGCCCCCGAGGGCGAAGACGTCCAGTTTCCAATGCTGTCGAGTGGCTATGTCGTTGATGACCGTGAACCACTGGTCGGCGTGCGAGTCTCCGTACAAGACCAACGTGAAGCGTCCGACAGGATCACCGAATGTACATCCGCGTGGACGGTTTTGCGTCAGCGCGACACACGGACCGGGCCCCCCCCAGTTGCTCGACGGCTGCAACACCGCGTCGGAGAGAGATGGGACGAGGTGCGTGGGAAGCACGCTGATATGGTTCGAGGCCGCCACAGTACGTAGGACTGTTTGGATCGGCACATTGGCATCAGATGTTGAGCTCTGCACCGAGGGCACCGTCCGACCGATCCCCGAGCCGAGCGCCGCCGAGGATTGCAATGTGATCAGTCCGAGGGCGATTGCCGTGAGCGCAACCCCGAGTCCCACACTTGCCCAGGGGATCCGTTGCAGTGCCTTGGCGTGGCGAATCGGGTTCTCCACCAATACGTAGGTCAGTATCGAGGCGACCAGCGCCACCGCAACCCATCCCAGACTCGATGGCAACGACGGGCTCGAGGTTCCCGCATGTTCCGCGGCCAAGATCAAGATGGGCCAATGCCAGAGATAGAGCGAGTACGAGAGCCTTCCCAGGAGCCGAAAGGGACTGAGGTGCAGGAGTGCCTCGACGCCAAGGCGAGAGTGCCGGATGCCCCCGGCGATGATCAACGAGGCGCCCACCACCGGGATCGCCACCAACGAGCCGGGATAGGCGGTGTGGGAGGTGAAGGCGAGGGCCGAGACGAGCACCGCAACGAGCCCCACCCAGGTGGTTGCCGCTGCGAGACGAGTCGGCACCTTGAGAAGCCAAGGTGTGGCGACCGCCACGAGCGCGCCGAGAGCCAGCTCCCACGCCCTGGTCAGCGGAGAGAAGTAGGCCCTTGTCGGATTCGACGCCGTCTCGATGACCGAGAACGTGAACGATGTTGCGATGACGATGAGAAGGAATGTGGCCAGGCGGGTGCGGAGGGCGAAGCGAGAACGGAGGCTGCCCAGCACGAGAAAGAGGGTCGGGTAGATCACGTAGAACTGCTCTTCGACGGCGAGAGACCAGAAATTCTGCAGTGGGGAGGGAGGCAGCTGTGAGCTCAGATAGTTCGTTCCGGTGGCGATGAAATGGAAATTGGCCAGGAAGACGGTTGCCCATTGCCCATCGATCGCCGTGCGGCGACCCTCGACTCCACCCAGAAAGACATACGTCAAGATCACGGTGGCGACGATGACCAACGTCGCGGCCGGGATGATCCGACGACACCGACGCCCGTAAAAGACGAGGAGAGAGGTGGAACCGGCGGACGCGCGTTCGCGCAGCAGTACTCCCGTGATGACGAACCCGGAGATGACGAAGAAGACGTCGACTCCGATGTATCCGCCGGACACTCCGGACACGCCGGCATGAAAGAGCACGACCAGGAGGATGGCGACGGCTCTCAGTCCTTCGACATCGGGACGGAACGGGCGGTCCCCGGGCGCCGTACCTGATTCGTCCCCCGATGCCAGAAAGCGATCAGTGACCAGCGACCGGTTCTTGGAGATCAAAACCAACGCCCCTTTTCTGGATCACCGTGGGAGACCGTACTGGCATGGGGCGAGCAAGAGCCCGTCGCGGTGTCCGCCTTGAACTGCGAAGTACCGCACGGCGAACGAAACACCTCGACGTCGCGGTCAAGGCCCTGCGGTGTCATGACAACGATGTCGTGCCCCCCCCGGGCCATCGTGGTCGGGCTGGCGAGATTTGAACTCGCGACCTCTTGACCCCCAGTCAAGCGCGCTAACCAAGCTGCGCCACAGCCCGCTGTTGCAACAACGCACTCTAGGCGTTCTGGCTCAAGCGTGATGAACGAGCCAGCCGATGCCCTGATAGGCCCGCCAGGCCAGGTAGACGCCCGTGGCCGCGATCATGAGCTTGAAGTGCCACGGGATCTTGCGCCGGGCCAATTGCTCGCCGCATTCGGGGCAGTCGCCGTCGTCGGTGAGCTGGTCGTCCTCGACCATCTGATCGCACGTGTCGCACCACGGCATGCTCAGGCGCTCACGACCCGATGCGGACCCGGAATTTGACAGGGGTGGGCCCGATCCCGAATTGCTCGCGCAACTTGCGTTCCACGTAGCGCAGGTACGGCGCCGGCAGCCGCCGGGTGGCGAAGAGCGTGAACGTGGGAGGGTCGATGGCCCCTTGCACCGCGTACCGGATGCCGCGACCCGGGAGCAGCATGCGCGCTCTGGATGGACCGGATGGCGCGATTGAGCTCCCCCGTGGGGATGCGGTGGTGGTAGGCCTCGACGGCGCGTCCCAGGGCGGGGAGGATCTTGTGAACGCCCATGCCGCTGCGGGCGCTCACCTTCACCGTCGGCGACTCCCCCAGAAAAGCGAGACGGTCATCGACGGCGTCGACCACGTCGCGCCGTCCCTCGGTGTCGAGCAGCTCCCATTTGTTGAGGATCACGACCACGGGGCTCCCCGAGGCCCCGATGCGCTCGGCCAGACGCTGATCCTGATGGGTCACGCCGTCGGTGGCGTCGATCACGAGGAGCACCACGTCGGCATGGTCGAGCGCCTGCAGCGCCCGCACCATGGCGTAGTACTCCGTCCCCTCTTCGGTCCGGGACCGGCGTCGCATCCCCGCCGTGTCGATGAAGCGGATCGGGCCTTCGGCCGTCTCGACCTGGGTGTCGATGGCGTCGCGCGTCGTCCCGGGCAGGTCGTGGACGACGGAGCGCTCCTCACCGAGCATGCGGTTGAACAGCGTCGACTTCCCGACGTTGGGCCTGCCCACGATGGCGACGCGGACGGCGACCGGCCCGTCGTCGCGCCCGGCAACCTCGGCTCCGTCACGGTCACCGTCGCCGGCCCCGGCGGTGGCATCGCCGGTCGCAGATGATTCTTCGGGCAGCCGCCGCACCACCTCGTCGAGGAGGTCCCCGGTCCCCCGGCCGTGCAGGGCGCTGACCATCCAGGGATCGCCCAACCCCAGCGACACGAGCTCCCAGGCGTCTGCTTCGCGCCGGTCGTTGTCCACTTTGTTGGCGACGAGGAGTACGGGCCGCCCCGAGCGCGACAGCACCGCGGCGACGTCGTCGTCCTCGGTCGTGATCCCGACGGCCGCGTCCACGACCAACAGGACGAGGTCCGCGGCGGCCACGGCCCGCTCGGCCTGCTCGGTCACCTTGGCGTCGAGGGCGTCACCGCGACCGAGCCATCCGCCGGTGTCGACCACCACGAAGGCGCGGCCGTTCCACTCGCAGTCGAGCTCGAGCCGGTCGCGCGTGACGCCCGGCTTCTCCTGGACCACCGCGGCCCGGCGTCCCACGAACCGGTTCACGAGTGTCGACTTCCCGACGTTGGGACGACCGGCGATCACCACCAGCGGGCGCTGGGCTGTGCCCGTGGTGTCGGGGGTGGCCGTCCGCCCCGGCGTGCGGGTCGGCGTGGCGGCGTTCACCGTGCCGCCCCGAAACTGACGGCGACGGGGCTCGGAGGAGGCGGAGCCGGCGCTGGTGCGGTGCTCTCCCAGTCGACGCCTTCCAGCGCGAGACGGAGCGAGTACCCGTCGCTGGGGATGACCTCCACGGCGCGCGGCAGGTCGGCCACGGTGGTGCCGTCGAGAAACCGTCCCTCGGACAGGCAGACGTCGGGGAGCAGGTACCGCTGCCCTTCAGGTTCCTTGCGCAGGACCTCGGCGATGTCGACCCCGGTCATCAGCCCGGTGACGGCGATGTTGCCACCGAAGAAGGCGTTGTGGACCGGCACCAGGCGCACGTGGGGCAGCGCACCGACCAGTGGCGCAAGCACCGCGGCACCGTACTCACCGGTGAGGACGCCGACCGGGGCGCGCCCCGTCGACATCGCTTGGGCACGCCAGGGCGGTCGGGTCCGGTCGGATCGCGGCGCCCGGTACCCCGCGGCCGGTGCGCCGTCGACCCACGAGAAGAACCCGGGCTCCACACCATGTGCGGCCGACACGTCGCCGTGGAAGGCGGCTTCGAAGGCGCGGGCCATGCCGATGCCGTTCTCGTGTTGGGGGAAGCCGTCATAGGCCTCGACCATCGGGAACGGCCGCTGCGCCAGCAGGTAGTACTCGTCCGCCGCGTACACCAGGCGCCGACCGAGCGATCTCGAGCACAGTGCCTGCCACTCCTCCACCGTGTCGATGACCGCGCCGGCTTCCGCCACGGTGTGGGGCCGCATGGACGTCTCGGTCGTGTAGTCGCTGACCCCGAGGGGCACGCACGCCACCGTGCGCAAGTCGGGGTACTCGTCCACGAGGCCCGCCAATGTCGTCTCCAGGGCGCCACCGTCGTTGACCCCGGGACAGACCACGACTTGGCCGTGGACGTCGATCCCCCCGTCCAGCAGCGCCCGCAACCATCGGAGGCTGGTGGCGCCGCGGGGATTGCGGAGCATGCGTGCCCGCAACTCGGGGTCGGTGCTGTGGATCGAGACGAACAGCGGCGACAATCGCTCGGTCAGGACCCGTTCCAGGTCGAGCTCGGTGAAGCGGGTCAAGGTGGTGAAGTTCCCGTAGAGGAACGACAGTCGGTAGTCGTCGTCCTTGAGGTAGAGGCTGCGCCGCATCCCCTTCGGGAGCTGGTAGATGAAACAGAACTCGCAGTGGTTGTCGCAGGTGCGGACCCGGTCGAACAACGCCGAGGACACCTCGATGCCGGGCACCTCCCCCGCCTCCTTGTGCAGCTGCACGGCGAAGGATTCGTGGCCCCGGCGGATCTCGAGCTCGGGGTCGGCCTCGTCCACCAGAAGGCGGTACTCGATCACGTCGCGCGGCACACGACCGTCGACGGCGAGCAACTCGTCGTTGACCCGGAGACCGGCCCGCTGTGCCGGGGAGGCATCCGCCACGGAGACCACCCGAGGCGCCGACATGGCACCGAGGCTACTTGGTCGCAGGACCCCGCCGGCCTCGGCGGAAACCGGCCACGGGGCCGGTAGCCTGGGTCGGTGCCGGTCGAGCGTGTCCTACTGGCCTCTCCCCGAGGGTTCTGCGCCGGGGTGGAGAAGGCGATCAAGGCCCTGGCGTGGATGGTGCGGGTCTTCGAGCCGCCGGTGTACTGCTATCACGAGATCGTCCACAACCGGCACGTCGTCGATCAATTCCGTGCCCAAGGTGTCGTCTTCGTCGACGATGTGGACCACGTCCCCGACGGTGCCCCCCTCATGCTCTCGGCCCACGGGTCGGCACCCGAGGTGGTGACCGCCGCCCGGCGGGGCGGCCGCGTCGTCGTCGATGCCGTGTGCCCACTCGTGACGAAGGTCCACCACGAGCTGAAGGTGCGGGCCGGCAAGGGGTACACCGTCTTGTACGTCGGGCACGAAGGCCACGAAGAGGCGGTGGGCACCATGGCCGTCGCCCCGGGCTCGGTCCGCCTGGTCCGCTCAGAGGACGACGTCGACCTCGCCGCGGCGGAGATGGCTTCGGGTACGCCGGTGGCGCTGTTGGCACAGACCACGCTGAGCCACGACGAGTGGTCCGACATCATGAACCGGGCGCGGGCGCGGTTCCCGGACCTGTGGATGCCGAACCGATCGGACCTGTGCTTCGCCACCACGAACCGTCAGGCCGCGCTGAAGGTGATCGCGACGCGCGCCGACGCGGTCGTCGTGATCGGCTCGGTGAACTCCTCCAACACCCGCGCCCTCGAAAAGGTGGCGCGCGCCTCGGGGTGCCCGCTCGTGCTCCGGGTGAACGAAGCGGCCGAGCTCCCCGACGACCTCTCGGGGACGGTGGGTGTCACGGCCGGGGCATCGGCGCCCGACGAGCTCGTCGAGGCGGTGGTGGCTCGCCTGGCGCCGGTCCACGGCGTCGAAGAGGTCCACGTCACCGACGAGGACGAGTACTTCCCGCCGCCCCCGGAATTGCGCGACCTGCTCCGGGGCCTGGCCGCGGCGATGGCCGTGGGCCTGGCCGCGCCCGCCCCGACCGCCGCCACCGACGCCGGCACACCCCCGCGCGAGGTCGTGGTCGGGGACCGCCAGGTCTCCGCCGCCGACGTCCTGGCCCGGCTGGCGGGGTGAGCTCGACCCCGGGCCCGGTCGAGCTCCGGTTCTCGACCGCCCCGGGCCGCTGGGTCCTGGCCGCCACGGTCCTCGGGTCGGCCATCACCGCCATCGACGCCACCGTGGTGGGCATCGCGCTGCCCGCCATCGGGCGCGACTTCTCGCTGCCGGTCTCCAGCCTGCAGTGGGTGGTGACCGCCTACCTCGTCTCACTGTCGGGCCTGTTGCTCGTGGGCGGCGCATTGGGTGACCGCTTCGGGCGACAACGGGTCTTCGTCGTCGGCGTCGTGTGGTTCGCCACGGCGTCACTGGCGTGCGCCGCCGCCCCCGACGCCACCCTCCTGATCGCGGGGCGCGCCCTGCAGGGCGTGGGCGGAGCCCTCCTGATCCCGGGATCCCTCGCCATCCTGCAGGCCTCGTTCGCGAAGGACGATCGTGCTCGCGCCATCGGCGCCTGGTCGGGCCTCGGGGGCGTCGCCACGGCCATCGGCCCCTTTGCCGGAGGGTTCCTCATCAGCGCGGTGTCGTGGCGGCTCATCTTCCTCATCAACCTTCCGCTGGCGGTGCTGGTGGTGGTCATCGCGCGCCGCCATGTCCCCGAGACGCGCGACCCGACGGCAGCGGGTCCCGTCGACGTGCTCGGCGCGACGCTCGTCACGCTGGCGCTGGTGGGGTTGGCCGGCGGGCTCATCGAGGCCCCCACCTACGGCTGGTCCTCGCCCTTCGTCCTGGGCATGCTGGCTTCGGCCGTGTTGTTCTTCGTGGCATTCGTGATCTCCCAGGCGCGTGAGCGGTACCCCATGCTCCCTCTGGCGGTCTTCCGCAGCCGGCAGTTCAGCGCCACCAACGCCGTGACCTTCGTCGTGTACGGCGCGCTCGGGGGGCGCGCTCTTCCTCCTTCCCGTGCAGCTCCAGCAGGTGTCGCACTACAGCCCGCTCGAAGCGGGGGCGTCCCTGCTGCCTCTCACCCTCGTCATGTTGGCCTTCTCGGCTCGGTCCGGGGCGCTGGCGGTGCGGATCGGGCCCCGACTGCAGATGTCGGTGGGTCCTGTGGTGGTGGGCGTGGGGATGGTGCTGTTGCGGTTGATCGGCCCGTCGGGGAACTACGTGACCGAGGTCCTGCCCGGTGTGCTCGTCCTCGCCATCGGCCTCGCCCTCACCGTGGCCCCGCTCACGTCGACCGCGCTGTCCTCGGCCCCGGTCGAGCACGCCGGGACGGCCTCGGCCGTGAACAACGACGTCGCTCGGGTCGGGGGTCTCATCGCGGTGGCGATCCTGCCGGCGTTGGCCGGTCTCGGTGGCCAGAGCTACGTCCACCCCGACGAGTTCGCGGCCGGGTTCCGCGAGGCCGTGGTCATGGCCGGTGCGGCGGCGGCCCTCGGCGGCCTCTTGGCCGCGGTCTTCATCCGCAACCCCGGTGCCGAGCGCCGGAGCAAGGCCCGGGCCCGGGCCGGGCGTGACGGCGGGATCCCCGTGTGCTGCCCACTCGAAGCCCCGCCCCTGGGGCACCCCGTGCCCGACCCGGTTGGCTCCAACCTGTGAGGTCACTGAGACTTCGCGCCGCGACGGACCTGTTCACGGCGCTTTCTCGTCCGGAGTGCGAGAATGGCGCCATGAGCACCACCACCAAGACCACGATGACCAGCCCCGACGTCTCGAGCTTCCGCCGGATGGACGAGTCCAGCGCCGAGCAATGGGCCGAGATCGGTGCCCTCACGACGCAGCGCCAGGCGCAGGTGGCGACCCGGGTGCTCTCCATGCTGGAGGGGCTGGGCGACATCACCGACGGCTTCGCCGTCGACCAGCTCCGGCACTCGCTCCAGACCGCCACCCGGGCCGAGCAAGCGGGGGCGGACCCGGAGATGGTCGTCGCCGCGTTGTGCCACGACATCGGTAAGTACGTGTCGGTGCCCAACCACCCCCGCATCGCGGCGGAGATCCTGCGGCCGTACGTGCGCGACGAGGTCTTCCAGGTCATCCTGGCCCATCAGGACTTCCAGGGGCGGCACTACTACCACCACTTCGGCGGTGACCCCGAGGCGCGCGAGCAGTACCGGGGCGAGTCGTGGTTCGCGCTGGGTGAGCGCTTCGCCGACGAGTGGGACCAGACGAGCTTCGACCCCGACTACCCGACCGAGTCGCTCTCGCACTTCGAGCCGCTCGTGCGCGAGGTCTTCGCCCGGCCCCAGCTCTTCTGATGGGGTCGAGACTGATCACACCCAGGACGCGCTCCCAGGCGCGTCGCATGCGCCGGCACGACGCGGTGCGCCGGCTCATCATGGAGCTCGGCCAACAGGACTTCCGTCGGCGCCACGGCACCGCCACCTTCGCCCCGGTGCTGGTGCTCATCGCCTCGTACCTCGAGGCCGACAACATCGGTGACGTGCTCAAGGCCGTGCCGACCGAGGTGGACGGCTTGGCGGTGTCGACCCTCGTCGTCGTCGACGGCGGGGACGACGGTACCGAGGACATCGTGAGCGCCCAGGGTGCGTACTGTGCGGTCCTGCCGGTCAACATGGGCCAGGGCGTCGCCCTGCGGCTGGGCTACGAGCTCGCCGCGGCCCACGGCGCGCGATACGTGGTGACGCTCGACGCCGACGGCCAGAACGATCCGGCCGAGATCCCCGACTTCCTCACCCCGTTGCTCGACGACACTGCGGATTTCGTCATCGGCAGCCGGCGCCTGGGCACCGACCAGACCACCGACAAGGTCCGCATGGCCGGCGTCGTGTTCTTCGCCACGATCATCAACGCCCTGACCGGACAGCACATCACCGACACCTCGAACGGTTTCCGGGCACTCAAGATCGAGGTGCTCAACGACGTCGTCCTCGAGCAGGACCAGTACCAGACGGCCGAGCTGATCATCAGCGCGGCCACGCGCGGCTGGCGGATCACCGACTGCCCCGTGGTCTGGCACCTGCGGGCATCGGGTGAGTCCAAGAAGGGCCACAACGCCTTCTTCGGCCTGCAGTACGCCCGGGTGATCGTGCGCACCTGGCTGCGCGATCGCCACTGACCTGACCCGCCCGGCGAGCGGTCCCGGTGCCTTCCCACCGCGGCGCGTCTCGTGCGCCGCCCCGGCGCTGCGATGGTGGCGGCCTTCGTGGCCGTTCCCTTCGCCATCTTCGGCCTGCCGGCCGCGGCGGGTGTGCCGTGGCTCGTGAGCGACAACCTCATCCAGAACTTCCCGCTGCGCGTCCTGGTGGGGACCGACCTCCGTCATGGGCACGCCCCGGTGTGGGATCCCTACCTGTGGAGCGGCTCGCCCCTGCTCTCGGGGTTCAATGCCGGCGCCGCCTACCCCGTCACCTGGCTCTTCGGTGTCCTGCCCGGCACCTTGGCGTGGGTCGTCAACCAGGCGCTCGTGCCGGCGGTGGCGGCGGTGGGGATGGTCGTGCTGTTGCGGGTGCTCGGCCGCTCCTGGACGGCGTCGGGACTCGGGGCCATCGCCTTCTCCTACGGCGGCTTCATGGCGGCCCAGAGCGTGCACATCGACGTGGTCGAAGCCGGCGCGTGGCTCCCGTGGGCGTTCGCCGCGCTCGACCGCCTGGCCCACCGTCCGAAGGGACGCTCCGCCGCGCCGTGGGTGGGGATGCTCGGCGCCTCGATCGGTCTGATGGGCCTGTCGGGAGCGGCCGAGCCGATCCTCGACGGCGGGTTGGCGCTGGGCGTCTACGCCCTGTGGCTGTTATGGAGCACCCCGGCCCGGCGCTGGTCGTTGTTGATCGGCGTGGGGTTCGGCGTCGTGCTCGGGTTGGCGCTGGCGGGCGCACAGCTCGTCCCGGGCGCGCTCATCCAGGCACAGTCGCAGCGGGCCATCCACAGCTACACGTACTTCACGTCGGGCTCGATGAACAAGTCCCTCACGCTGCTCGGGCTCGACCCGTTGTACCTCGGCACGAGCGGCGGGTTCCCCCTGCACTTCTTCGCCACCTACAGCCTGCCCGAGGTGTCGAGCTACATCGGCATCATGCCGCTCATGGGTGTGCTGGGGCTCTTGGCCCGGCGCTTCCGTCGTCGGCCCGAGGCGCGGCAGTGGTGGATCTGGTACGCGATCGCCGCGCTCGGATTGCTCGTCACGTGGGGAAACTTCACCCCCCTGGGCCATCTGTTCTTCCACCTCCCGCTGTTCAACCGACAACGGCTCCTGGCGCGCAACCTGCTGGAGGTGGACCTGGCCGTGGCGGTGATCTTCGCCATCTGGCTCGACCAGATGTTCTTCGCCGCGGTCTCCGGACCCCGACCCCGGGGTCGCCGGTGCGAGTGTGGGTGCGAGTGTGGCTGTGGATGCGGAAGCGGGTACGGCCGGATGGTGGCGGCGGCTGCCGGGTCCGAGGGGGTGGCGGTCCGACATCGTCCTCCCGCTCATCCCCCCGCTGGCCGTCATCGTGTTGCAGGTCGTCCTCTTGGCGGGCGGCAGCTGGTTCCCCCACTTCCTCCACGTCCCCGGCGCGGTGACCCGGTCGTCGCTGTGGCCCCTGGCCGCCTTCCTCACCGTACCGAGCGTCATCGCCGTCTGGGCCATGTGGCTCGTGGTGCGCCGCCAGCACCTGACGCCGGTTCCTGCCCGGCTTGGTGAGCGCGCTCGTGATCGCGGACCTGGTGCTGTTCAACAGCTTCATCCAGGGCTCTCCTGATCCGCACGGGGCCACCGACGACAGCCCCACCGCCAACGCCCTGGCGGCTTTCGTCGCCGCCCAGGGCCCGGGCCCGGCCGGCGAGGACCACCGCATGGCGATGTTCGACCCGGACCGGTACTACTCGGTCGCCACCGATCGTCTGGGCCAACCCGACCTCACGATCCTGCGCGGCCTTTCCAGTGTCCAGGGCTACGGGGCGGTCGTCGACGCCAAGTACAACCGGGCCACCCAGACCCACACGCAGCTCGACATGAAGCCCGCCGCGTTGGGCGACCAGACATTCGCCCAACTCGACCTCGGGGTCCTCGCCACGGTGCCCGAGTACTTCGTGCACCTCGTCGTCGCCGCGCCCGGCGCGCCCCAGAGCGTCATCGCCGGGGCCACCCTCCTGCCCCCCGTGGGGCCCAGGGCCGACGCCCCTCCCGAGACGACGCCGCCACCGCCCACGCCCGCCGGTGACTATCAATACGCGGCGGCGCCGGCGCAAACGGTGGAACTGGTGTCGGGACGCGACCGCACCCAGTACTTCGGCACGGTGCTCTCGGTCACGTCGGTCTCGGTCCCGGTGGCCTCGGGCTCGGGGTCGGTCCGGGTGGGCCTGCTGTCGGCCGACGGACAGCGCACGACGTGGATCGGAGCGACGCCGGCGAGGTCGGGCACCGTCGAGGTCGCCGCGCCGGCACCGACCGCGGCCAGCGGGGTCGTCCTCGAGGCCGAGGGCAGCACGCCCGCCGCGCCGGTCGAGATCGGCGCGGTGGTGCTGCGCACCGCCGGCCAGGGCACCTACCGCGTCGACGGGGCGCTGCGCGACGCGGTGAGCTCACCCCGGTGGCGCTTTCGCGGCATGATCGGGGTGTTCAGCATCTTCACCCAAGCCTCGGCCGCAGGTCGGGCCTGGGTGCAGGGGGTGCCCCACGCCACGGCGCACGTGGTGTCGACCACCCCCTGGGGCGACGAGACGTTCCGGGTCACCACGAACCGCCCCGCCACCCTGGTGCGGTCCGAGCAGTTCGCCACCGGGTGGCAGGCCACCGTCACGACCGTGCCGAGCGTTGGGCGCGGAGTGCGGCGAGCCACCCCCGTGCACCAGCACGGCCTCATCCAGGCGGTGGCCGTCCCGGCCGGGACGTCACTGGTGCATTTCACCTATCGGCCGCACCGCGTCCTCGAAGGGTTCGTAGCCTCGGCCGCAGGCTTCATCGTGTTGGTCGGGCTCGTGGCGTGGCCCGTTGTTCGGCGTCGTCGTAGAGGCTTTGGAGCTCGGCCCCCAACTGCTCGGTGAGGACGTGGACCTGCGAGCGCGGCACCCGGCCCCGGGCCGAGCGCTCGGGGGGCGCGATGGCCGGCCCGACCACGACGTGGACCTTGACGGGGCGCACGAACTTCGATCCCTTGGGCATGGCCTCGGCCGTGCCGCCGATCCCGATGGGGACGATCACCGCCCCGGTGCGCGCCGCGAGGAAGGCGGCGCCCTCGTGGAGGTCGTCGACCACGGGACCCTCCCGCCGGGTGCCTTCGGGGAACAAGATCAAGACGTCCCCGCGCTCGAGCACGTCCTGGGCCCGTTCCAGCGCCAGCCGGTCGGCCCCGTCGCGATGGACGGGGAAGGCACCCACCGAGTCGAGGACCGAGCCCAGCAGCGGCGACTTCCACATCTCTTCCTTGGTCATGTAGAAGATCTTGCGCCTCGTCACCTCGGACACCACGAGGAAGTCCATGAAGCTCCGGTGGACCGGTGCCAGGATCACCGGGCCCGTGGTCGGGACGGCCTCGGCCCCGTCGACCTCGACCCGCCAGTAGACGCGGTTGACGAGGTGGACGAGGAGGCGGAGCACCCGGTAGACGCCCGTCGGGACGCGCACGCCCACGCTCCGTCTCGTCGTGGCGGCACCGTCGTCTCTGTCCAGGTGAGGCTTCACAGGCACGCGAGCACCTCCTCGAGTACGGCCCGGCTCGACTTGCCGGTGGAGTCGATCACTTTGGCATCCGCGGCGACGTCCTGCGGCGATGGCAGCGGCGAGGCCAGGCGGGTGGAGTCGAGCCGGTCCCGGCGCACGAGGTCGTCGTGGACGGCCTCCACGCTGCGACCGTCGGCCCGCTGGTCGGCCCGGCGTCGGGCCCGGGTCTCGGTCGCCGCGGTCAGATAGATCTTGAGCTGCGCGTCGGGGAGCACGACGGTGCCGATGTCCCGGCCTTCGACCACGCCGCGCCCGCGCTCGGCCACCCACGCTCGTTGGCGCCCCACCAGCTCCGAGCGCACCGCCGGGTTGGCCGCCACGGCGGAGACGGCCGCGTCCACCTCGGCCGACCGGATCGCCGCGGTGGCGTCCTCACCGTCCACGACGACGCGCTCGCCCACCTCGATGCGCAGGTCGCGGGCCAGCTGGGCGACGGCCTCGGCGTCGGTGACGTCGACGCCGTGGCGCAGCGCCGACCACGCCACGGCCCGGTACATGGCCCCCGTGTCGAGCCGCTCCACCCCGAGGTGCTGCGCCACGGACTGGGCCAAGGTGGACTTGCCGGCCCCGGCCGGACCGTCGATCGCCACCACCGGCCCGCGCACGGGCTGCCCCGCGCTCACGTGTCGGCCCCGGTCAGCGCGGCCAGGTCGGCGGCGAAGCCGGGGTAACTCGTGGCGACCGCAGCCCATCCTGCGATGCGGGTGGGATGCTCTCCCGCCGCCAGGCCCGCCACCGCGGCGGCCATGGCCATGCGGTGGTCCCCGTGCGCGTCGATCACGCCGGGCACGAGCCGACCGGCGCCCTCGACGGTGAGGTCGTCGCCGTCCACGGTCACCTCGGCCCCGAAGATCGACACCAGCTCGGCCACGCCGGCCAGGCGGTCCGACTCCTTCACCCGCAGCTCCCCCACGTCCCGGAACACCGTGCGACCCGCCGCGCATGCCGCCGCGACGGCCAGCGCCGGGACCTCGTCGAGGCCGGTGATCTCCGAGGCCTGGACCTCGGTCCCGTGCAACGGCCCGAAGCGGGTGACGACGTGCGCGGTGGCCGCCAGGTCACCGGGACCGGTGGCGGGACGCTCCTCGATCCTCGCGCCCATGCGGAGCAGCACGTCCAGGTAGCCGCGCCGGCCCCGTCCGACATAGACCCGTTCGACGGTGACCACGCTGTCGGGGACCACGCAGGCGGCCACGACCCAGAACGCGGCTTGCGACGGATCTCCCGGCACGTCGAGCTCGAAGGGCGCCAAAGTCGACGGGCGCAGCGTCACCACATGGGCGCCGTCGTCGTCCTCCTCCTCGGTCAGCCGGGCACCGCACCGTGTGAGCAGTTCCTCGGTGTGGCGTCGGGTGAGCACCGGCTCGCGCACCACGGTGTCGCCCTCGGCGTCCAAGGCGGCCAGGAGCACGCACGACTTCACCTGGGCGCTCGCCATCGGAGTGGTGTAGTCGATGCCGTGCAGCGCGCCACCGCCGATGGTCAGGGGTGGCAGGCAACGTTCGGTCCGGCCCTCGACCGCCGCTCCCATCTGCCGTAGGGGGATCGCCACGCGGTCCATGGGCCGGCTCGACAGCGACGCGTCGCCGATCAACTCCGTCGAGAAGGCGCGACCGGCCACGACCCCGGCCAGCAGCCGCATGGAGGTGCCCGAGTTCCCCATGTCGAGCGGTCCCGACGGGGCGCGCAGCTCTGCCGCGCCCCCCGAGACCGTGACGTCTCCGGTGTCGTCGTCGACCGCGAGACGGGCGCCGAGGGACCGGACCGCGGCCGCGGTGCGAGCCACGTCGTCGCCGTCGGAGAGCCCGCGCAGCACCGACGCACCCGGTGCCAGCGCACCCAGCAGCAGTCCACGGTGCGACACCGACTTGTCGCCCGGCACGCGCACGGTGCCCACGAGGGGCCGGCCCCCCACGACGGTGAACACCGGACCGCTCTCGGTCGGGCGCGCCGTGCCCGCGCTCATTCGAGCTGCCTGGCGGTCGACCGGTAGCCGCGACCGGTGAGGGCGTCGTGGAGGCGCTCGGCCTGCTCGCCATCCACCACCAGGACGAGCACGCCCCGATCGCCCTCGACACTGTGCGCGAGCTCGATGTCGTGGATGTTGACCCCGAGGTCGCCCGCCAGGGTGGTGATCTCGGCCAGCACGCCGGGGCGGTCGGGGACAGGCACCCGCAGCTCGGCCAGGCGCTCGGGGCGCACGGCGCGTCGGGGCAGTGAACGCCGGGCGGTGGCGGCATGCTCGAGCTCGGCCAGCAGTCCCGCCTTGTCGGCCGCGGCGACCCGGTCGCGCATGCCCGACAGGTCGGCCAGCAACGTGTCGAGGGCGGCGACGATGGCGGGCGCGTTCTCGGCGCAGACGTCGGGCCAGATCCCGGGCTGGCCCGCGGCGATGCGCGTCATGTCGCGAAAGCCGCCTGCGGCGAGCCGCAGCAGCGCGCCGTGCTCCTCCGCGGCCCGGTCGGCGAGGTTCATGAGCGTGGCCGCGGTCAAGTGGGGCACGTGGGACACCATCGCCACCAGCGTGTCGTGCTGCTGCGGCGACAGAGCCAGGATCTCGGCCCCGAGGCTCGTCACCACGGCCTGGAGACGGGCATACGCGTCCGGATCGGTGCTGGTGGTGGGGGTGAGCACCCACGTGGCCCCGACGAAGAGGTCGGGATCGGCGCCGTCGATGCCGACCTGCTCGGATCCGGCCATGGGATGGCCACCCACGAAGCGGGGGTCCGACAGCTGTGCCGCCAGCGGCGCCTTCACACCCGACACGTCGGTCACGACCGCGCCGGGACGGCGGGTGCGCTGCAAGGCCCGTGTGGCCTCGGCCACCACCGCGCCCAAGGGCGTGGCGATGAACGTGATCTCGGCCGACGCGTCCTCCCCCACGGCGTCGACTGCGCCCAGCGCCTTGGCCCGGTCCGCCGCGGCCGGGTCGGCGTCGTAGCCCGTCACCCACCATCCCCGCGCCCGCAGTGCCAGCCCGATGGACCCGCCGATCAGGCCGGTCCCGACCACCGCGGCGCGCCGGGCCTCACTCGGGGAGGTCATCGCGCAGCCCTCGGGCGCCGTGGAGGTAGACGTGGTGGAGCTCGGGCCGGGTCCGGTCCGTGGCCACGTGCAGCAGCACGCGCAGACACCGCGGCGTGGACCCCACGACGTCGAGCTCGCGTGCGCACAGCAAGGGGACGTCACCCAACCCCATGGTCCGCGCCGCCGCGGCCGGGAACATCGACACGACGTCCCCGGTGGCGGTGAACACGATGCTGATCACGTCGTCGTGGGCCAGGCCGTTGCGCTCGAGGAGGTCGCCCAGGAGCTCCTGCATGCGCCCCGACACCTGGTCGGGGGTGTCGGCGTCCACGGTGGTGGCACCGCGCACGGCGCGGACAGGTGACATGGGGGGATGCTACCCAGGCCCGGTGCGCCTACCCGGCGGGTCGCGGACGCGGCCTTGGCCGCGCCCGCCAGGGCCCGTACCTCGGCTGCGTCGAGCGCCCGCCACCTGCCCGGCTTGAGCCGGGGATCGGACAGGGGGCCGATCCGCGTGCGCACGAGGCGGCGCACGGGATGGCCGACGGCGTCGCACATGCGGCGGATCTGGCGGTTGCGCCCTTCGTGGATGACGATGCGGATGACTCCGGGGGCGACGACCCCCACCGTGGCAGGGGCGGTCTTGCCGTCGTCGAGGTCGACGCCCTGGCGCAGGCGGCGCAGATCCCCGGCCGAAGGCACCCCGTCCACTTCGACCAGGTACTCCTTCTCGACCCCGAACGAGGGATGCGTGAGGCGCTGGGCCAGGGCGCCGTCGTTGGTGAGCACGAGCAGTCCCTCGCTGTCGGCGTCGAGCCGTCCCACGGGGAACACCCGCGGGTCGTCGGGCACGAGCTCGAGCACCGTGGGTCGGCCGAAGGGGTCGTGGGCGGTGGTCACGGTACCGGTCGGCTTGTGCAGCAGGTAGTGCACGAGGCCCGGGAGGACGGGGAGTGGGACGTCGTCGAGCGACACCGTGTCGTGGTCCACGTCGACGCGGCGACCGAGCTCGGCGGTCTCACCGTTCACCGTCACCCGACCGGCGGCGATCAGCTCCTCACACGCACGCCGACTGCCCAGGCCCAGGCGGGCCAGGACCTTCTGGAGCCGCTCGCCCTCCGGTGCGTCGGCGGTGGGGCCGGGACGGTGTCGGGCTCGGTCGCGAGGGGCGGGCGCGACGCCTCAGGCATCGGCGCCGGGGCGCAGGCGCTCCTCGAGTTGCTCGACGACCTCGGGGCCGGGCAGGAGGTCCTCGACGGGCGGCAGCTGGTCGAGGTGGAAGAGGCCCAACCGCTCCAAGAAGGTCGGCGTGGTGCCGTAGAGCACGGGCTGTCCCGGGCCCGGCGCGTGGCCGACGGCGTTGATGTAGCCCCGTTGTTCGAGGAGCCGCACGACCCCGTCCACGTTCACGCCTCGCAGTGCCGCGATCTGGGCGCGTGACACCGGTTGGCGGTAGGCGACGATGGCCAACGTCTCGAGCGCGGCCGACGACAGCCGCGACGACACGCCTTCCATGGCGAACCGCTCGACGAACGGCGCCAGGTCGGGATGCGTCTGGTAGCGGTATCCACCCGCCACGCGGGCGAGCACGAAGCCCCGCTCCTCGGCCTCGTAGCCCGCGGCCAACTCGGCGCACGCCGCCTCGACGCGTTCGATGGGCATCTCGAGCAGCTCCGCCAGCATGTTGGGCGGCACCGGCTCGAGGGCCGAGAGCAAGATGGCCTCGATGGCCCTGTACTCCTCAGGAAGTCCCACGGACCGGTCCTTCAGCCGTCGTATTCCTCGACCGCATCGCCACCGCCCACGGCCGAGAGTACCGACGAGTCCCGGGACCAGTACACGACCAGGTCGCCGAAGGTCTCGCCCTGGTCGAGGGTGACCCAGCCCCGCTTGCACAATTCGAGCAGGGCGAGGAAGCGCACGATGATCTGCATGCGCGTGGTGCAGTGCTCGGTCAGCTCGCGAAACGACAGACGGCCCGAGCTCGGGAGGCGCTCTTCGAGCTCGCTCACCGCTTCGGACACCGTCACGGCTTCGACCGTGACGTGGGACAGGTCGAGCAGGAACTCGGGACGCGGCACCGTGCCCACCATGAAGGCGGCCGCCAACTGTTCGGGGGTGACCCCCGCCAGCAGGTCGGGGGCGAGGTCGCGGAACCGCTCCTCGAGCCCGGCGACCCGGGGCCGTGTCCGGCGGGCCTGGTCGATGAGCACGGCGAAGGCGTCCGCGGCGGCGGCATAGGCCTGGAGCTCGAGTAGGCGGGCGAGCAGGCGATCGCGTTCCTCGAAGCCGGCGAGCTCCTCGTCGTCCTCGACCTCGTCGGGCCCGGGGAGGAGCTTGCGGGACTTGAGCTCGACCAGGATCGCGGCGATCACGAGGAACTCGCTGGCGGTCTGGACGTCGAAGGGTCTGGCGGGCGGTCATCTCGGCCACGAAGGCGTCGACGAGGTCCGAGACCCGGATCTCGTAGATGTCGACCTTGTGGTCCGACACGAGCTGCAACAGCACGTCGAAGGGCCCTTCGAAGACGGGCGTCGAGACGTGCGCCACCACGCTGCCGACCCTACCGGCTCCCCCGTCGGTACCTGTGCATGGCGCTTGAGCAGGAACGACGCTGTTCGGGGGGGCCCGCCCCACGCCACGGCGCAGGCACCGCGCCAGCACCGCCGTCGGGCGCGGGTCCCGTACCATGGCACGCCATGGCCAGGGTCTTGTCGGGGGTGCAACCCAGCGGTGACCTCCACCTGGGCAACTACCTGGGCGCTTTCCGCAACTGGGTCGCCGACCAGCACGACTTCGACGCCTTCTTCTGCGTCGTGGACCTCCATGCGTTGACCCTGGACTACGACCCCGCCCTCTTGGCCGCCAAGACGCTCGAGACGGCCGAGAACCTCCTGGCGGTCGGGCTCGACCCCGCGGTGTGCACCGTGTTCGTCCAGAGCCACGTCCCCGAGCACCCCCGGCTCGAGTGGCTGCTCGAGTGCACTGCCACCTACGGGGAGCTGCGTCGGATGACGCAGTTCAAGGACAAGGGGGGCGAGCAGGAGACGGTGCGGGCGGGGTTGCTCACCTACCCCGTGCTCATGGCGGCCGACATCCTCCTGTACGAGGCCGATCGCGTCCCGGTGGGCGACGACCAGCGCCAGCACCTCGAGCTCACCCGGGACGTGGCGGCCCGTTTCAACAACCGCTACGGCGAGACCTTCGTGGTGCCCGAGGCGGCGGTGCCCACGGTCGCGGCGCGGGTCATGGACCTCCAAGAGCCGACGCGCAAGATGTCGAAGTCGGTGAGCTCGCCCCTCGGCACGGTGCTCGTCCTCGACCCTCCCGAGGAGATCGACCGCAAGGTGCGCAAGGCCGTCACCGACACCGAGACCGAGGTCCGCTACGACCCGGCGCGCAAACCGGGCGTGTCGAACCTCTTGGAGCTGCTCTCCGCGTCGACCGGTGGAGACCCGGCCGAGCTCGCCGCCGCGCTACGTCAACTACGGCCAGTTGAAAGCCGACGTGGCCGAGTCGCTGGCCGAGTTGTTACGCCCCGTCCGGGAGCGTCTCGACCGAGTTGCACGGGGAGCGGGGCTACGTGGAGTCGGTGCTGGCCGACGGCGCGGCGAAGGCACGCGCCGTGGCGGGGCCCACGCTCGACCGGGCCATGCGCGCCGCCGGGGTTGCTCGCTCCCCCGAAGGGCTTCAGCGCCTGACGCAGTGCTACGACGACACCGCTACAACACCGCGGTGGCGTAGTGGGTGAAGATCCAGTTGAAGAAGCTGTAGAGCGCGCCGCGGTCGAGCACGATCAGCGCCAGCGGGATGAACATGGTGAAGGGCCGGATGCGGTAGTAGCCCGGGAGCATGCTCGTGCGGCAACAGGCGCTCCACCACGGCCGAGCCGTCGAGCGGCGGGAGCGGGATGAGGTTGAACGCCGCAAGCAGGACGTTGGCGTAGCCGGCCACGAACAGCAGCCGCATCCAGATGGGCCCGGACCCGTTTATGGCGTCGACCCGAACGTTGGGATCCGAGATGAGCGTCTTGAAGGCCAAGCCGAGGATCACGGCCAACACGATGTTCACGGCCGGGCCGACGAGCGAGACGACCACGCTCTCGTTGCGGGGGTGGCGGAGCCGTGACACGTTGACCGGGACCGGCTTGGCGTACATCGAACGCGCCGAATCCGCTCAGGGCCATCAGGACCGGCAGGATGATCGTGCCGAAGGGGTCGATGTGGGGGACGGGGTTGAGCGTCAGCCGGCCGGCTCGCTTGGCCGTGTCGTCGCCGAAGGCGAGCGCGACCGCACCGTGGGAGACCTCGTGCAGGATGACCGAGGGGATGAGCGCCAGGATCAAGAGGATCTCCTGGGTGCTCACCTGTGTGGCTGCGCACCAGCACCACCACCAGGGCGACCCCGGCGATGATCCAGATGGCGGCCTGCGGGCTCGAGTCCCGGTCGTCGCCGCGGCGGGCCGGGCGTGGCCGGGGGGCCCCAGCCGCTGCTCACTGCGTCGGCCCGGTCAGTGCTTCGCGGCGCAGTTGATGCAGTAGCGCGCCGCCGGCTTGGCCTCGAGGCGCAACGGGTCGATCGGTTGACCACAGTCCTCGCACACGCCGTACCCGTTGTGCGAGAGCTTGGCCAGGGCGAGCTCGACGTCTGCGAGGGTCTCCCGCAGCGTGGCTCCGAGGGCCTCGACCTCGCCACGCTCTGCGGTCACCTGGCTGGAGTCCGCGAAGTTGGAGTCGTAGGTCAGGCCCGAGCCCCCCAGGCCCAGCTCGTCGAGCTTGGCGATGAGATCGGTGCGCTCGGCCTCCAGCAGGGCGCGGTGATCGACGGTCGAGGCGTCGTGGAGACACGCCTCCAAGATTACTGCCCGCCGCCCCAGCTCGGCGCGCGGATGCGCCTGCTCATAGGCCTCTCTGAGGTGCTCGAGTGACACCTTGGTGTAGAGCTGGGTGGTGGCGATGGAGGAGTGCCCGAGCAGCTCCTGCACCACGCGGATGTCGGCGCCGTGGGCGAGCATGTGCGTGGCGCAGGAATGGCGAAGCACGTGGGGGTGCACCTTGTCCTCGATGCCCGCGGCCCGCGCCCGCTTCTTGAGCACCCCCCACACCCCCTGCCGGGTGAGCCGGCCGCCCCGGGCGTTGAGGAACACCGCTTCGGCGTCGCCGCGCCGGGCCCAGCGCCGGGGCTCGAACTCGGGCCGCCCCCGGGGCCCGAGCCAGGCGTCGAGCGCCCGGCGGGCGTAGCGGCCCACGGGCACCAGGCGTTCCTTGTCGCCTTTGCCCAGGACCCGCACGAGCCCGGTGTCCGAAGCCAGGTCCGACAGGCTGAGACCGGCCAGCTCCGACACCCGCATCCCCGTCCCGTAGAGCACTTCGAGGATGGCCCGGTCGCGCAGCGACGCCGGGTCCTTCTTGGTGGTCGTGGCGAGGAGCCGGCCGACCTCCTCCTCGTCGATCGCCTTGGGAAGGCGCGCCGGCGCGCGGACGGGGCGGACATCCGCGGTGGGGTCGGCCCGGGCGCCGCCCTCTTCGAGGAGGAAGCGATGCAAGCCGCGCAGCGCCGCGAGCGCTCTCGCCACCGAGGCGGGACCGAGCCCCGCGGCGCGTCGCTCGGCCAGATGCTCTTCGACGCTCGCCACGTCCGGCGTCGTCCACCGTGTGACCGCGCCCGGCCAGGAACGCCTCGTAGCGCACGAGGTCGCGTCGGTACGAGACGATGGTGTTCCGGGCCCGTCCCTGCTCGATGGCGAGCCATGTCAGGTACTCCTCGGCGGGGCGACTCAGCGGTGGCCCGTCCTCGGCCACGTCGATCACGATCGGTGCCACGGCCCGGTGCCGCCTCAGGTGGTGGAGTGCGCCGATGGGCCGGTAAGGCCCTCCTCACGATCGCGACGCAGCGCGTCGCGGGCGAGGAACAGTCCGAGCAGCGTCTGCGCGTCGACCAGTTCGCCCGACGCGATCATCGTGTCCACGTCGCTCAGCGCCGTCTCCACGACCTCGATGTACCGCTCCTCCTCGCCGTGACGGGAGGGCTCGGTGGGCTCGAGCTGTTGCGCCAGGTACAGGAGCGTCTGCTGGTCGCAGAAGCCGGGACTGTTGAGCATCGAACCGAGGAGGCGCATGGTGCCGGCGCGCACACCGACCTCCTCTTCGAGCTCGCGGCGCGCCGTGGTCTCGGGTGCTTCGCCGGCGACGTCGCGCGTCCCGGCGGGGATCTCGAGCAACGTCGTGTCCACCGCTCCCCGGTACTGGCGCACGAGGAGGACGCTGTCGTGCTCGGTCACCGCCACCACGGCGACGGCACCGGGATGGCGTACGACGTCACGGGTGAACGGCGCCCCGTCGGGGGCGACGAATCGAGCCAGGACGAGCGAGATCGCCCACGCCTCGAGCCGGACCTCGTCTTCGAGATGCCGGAACCCGTGCTCAGGGGGCGGCACCGACGTCGGAGTCGATGGTGATGAGCCGGGGCAGGCGTCCTTCTGCCCGGAGCAAGGCCGCACCCAGCAACTCCCGGAACAGCGGGTGGGGGCGGTCGGGCCGGCTCTTGAACTCCGGGTGGGCCTGGGTCCCGACCCAGAACGGGTGCCCGGGGAGCTCCACGAATTCCACGAGCACGCCGTCGGCGGACGACCCCGAGCACCGCAAGCCCACCTCTTCGAGCTTGGCCCGGTAACGGGGGTTGACCTCGTAGCGGTGCCGGTGACGCTCCGACACGACCGTGGTCCCGTAGGCCTCGGCCACGACGGACCCGGGCTCGAGCTGCGCCACGTAGGAGCCCAACCGCATCGTGCCACCCATGTCGACGACCTTGTGCTGGTCGTCCATGAGATCGATCACCAGGTGGGGGCTGATGGTGTCGAACTCTCGCGAGTTGGCGCCCTCGAGACCGGCCAGGTGCCGAGCCACCTCGATCACCATCACCTGGAGGCCCAGGCACAGGCCCAGGCACGGGATCTCTCGCCGGCGGGCGAACTCGACGGCGTCGATCTTGCCTTCGATGCCGCGCTCGCCGAAGCCCCCGGGGATGACCATGCCGTCGAGTTGCAACATGCGGTCGGTCCCCAGGAGGTCCGGGACCTTCTCGGCCTGGATCCAGTCCACCTCGACCTTGGCCCCGTGGTGGAACCCGGCGTGCCGTAGGGCTTCGCCCACCGACAGGTACGCGTCGGGCAGGTTCACGTACTTGCCCACCACGCCGATGCGCACCGGACGCTCCGACGCGGAGACCTGGGACACGACCTTCTCCCACCCCGACAAGTCGACCGGGTGCTCGTCGCCGTCGATGGCGAGCATCTGGCACACGACGCGGTCGAGCCCCTCGTCGTGGAGCACGAGAGGGATCTCGTAGATGCTCGGTGCGTCCACCGCAGAGATGACTCCCTCGACCGGGACGTCGCACAGCAGCGAGATCTTGCGCTTGAGCCCGTCGGAGATGGGTTGGTCCGATCGGCACACGATGACGTCGGGCTGGATGCCCCGGCTGCGCAGCTCTGTCACCGAGTGCTGGGTCGGCTTGGTCTTCTGCTCTCCCGACGGCGCCAGGTACGGCACTAGGGTCAGGTGCACGTAGCAGACGTTGTCGCGTCCCACGTCGTGGCGGAACTGCCGGATCGCCTCGAGGAAGGGCACGATCTCGATGTCGCCCACGGTGCCGCCCACCTCGACGATCACGACGTCGATCTCCTCCGATGCGAGGTGACGGATGCGCGCTTTGATCTCGTCGGTGATGTGCGGGATGACCTGCACGGTCTTGCCCAGGTACTCACCGTGGCGTTCCTTGCGGATCACCTCCGAGTAGATCGACCCGGTGGTGGCGTTCGACGTCGTCTTGAGCTCGACGTCGATGAAGCGCTCGTAGTGCCCGAGGTCGAGGTCGGTCTCACCGCCGTCATGGGTGACGAACACCTCGCCGTGCTCGAACGGGTTCATCGTGCCCGGGTCGACGTTGATGTACGGGTCGAGCTTGATCATCGTGACCCGCAGGCCCCGGCACTTGAGCAACCGGCCGAGCGACGAGGCGGTGAGTCCCTTGCCGAGCGAGGAGGAGACGCCGCCGGTGACGAAGACGTACTTGGTCAAGCTCGACGCGCCCCGGGCATCGCTTCACGGTAGACCACGGTGCCAATCTACCGGTGGAGCGTCGGGGCGCTACCGGGCCCGCTTCGTGGACCCGAGGAGCTCCTCGGCGTGGCGGCGGGCCGTGGCCGAGCCTGGGCGCCCCGACAGCATGCGGGCCAACTCGACCACCCGGTCGTCGCCCTCGAGCGCGGAGGCTTGCGCCACGGTCCGGCCCTCGGTGACGTCCTTGCGCACCCCCAGCTGTTGCTGGGCGCACGCGGCCACCTGGGCCAGGTGCGTCACGACGAGGACCTGATGCCCGGCGGCCACCTCCGCCAGTGCGCTCCCCACCGCCTGGGCCGCCTCGCCCCCCACCCCGGCGTCGACCTCGTCGAAGACCATCGTGGGCGGAGCGTCGGTGAGGACCAGTCGCAGGGCCAGCATCGCCCGGGCGAGCTCGCCCCCCGAGGCCACCTTGGCCAGTGGAAGCACCGCTTCACCGGGGTTGGCCCCCAGGAGGAACGTGACGTCGTCGCCGGGATCGGGCTCCGCCACCGTCACCTCGACGCGGGCGTGAGGCATGGCCAGCGTCCGCAGGCGATCCTGGACGGCGGCAGCGAGCGTGGGTGCCGCTCGGCGCCGCGCCGCGCCCACCTCGGCCTCCGCCGCGCCCACCTCGGCCTCCGCCGCCTCGAGCTCCACGGCGAGCGCACCGGCGCGCACCTCGGCCGCCTCGAGCTCCCCCAGCACCCGCCGCGCCTCGTGGGCGAAGGCGAGGACCCCGCCGGGCCCCTCGCCGTACTTGCGGGACAGCTCCCGCAGGAGCTGACGACGCGTCCGCACCTGTTCGAGCCGCTCGGGGTCGTCGTCCCAGGTCTCGACCACGTGACGGAGCTCCGACGCGACGTCCGAGGCGTCGGCCTGCACCGACGCCAGCCGTGTGGCGAGCGCCGCCAACGGGGACCGCCCAACGAGTGCCCCCTGGGCCGTGCCGAGCAGGTCGACGACGGTCCTGCCCCCGCCCGTCGCCGCTGTCGAGGGCGCCGAGTGCGGCGGCGGCCGCCTCTCTGTGCGCCGTGGCGGCGGCGAGACGCTCCTCTTCGGCGGCCAGCGCGTCGTCCTCTTCGGGGTCCTGCAACGCGGCGCGCGTCGATCTCGGCCAGTTGATAGCGCAGGAGGTCGGCCTGACGGGCCCGGGCCCGCTCGTCGCCGCCCAGTGATTCGAGCTCCGCCTCCAAGCCCGCGCCGCCGGGCCCGTGCCGCACCGAGCGGGCCCAGGTCGATCCGGGCGAACGCGTCCAGGGCGCGCCGTTGCGCCGGAGCATCGAGGAGGGACTGTTGGGAGTGCTGCCCGTGCAGCTCGAGCAGGCGCGCTCCCGCCTCCGCCAAGGCCGCCACCGGTGCCATGCGCCCGTCGATCCACGCTCGGGAGCGGCCCTGGGCCGGGACGGCACGGGCCAGGATGACCTCCTCGTCGTCGAGCGTGAACCGGCCTTCGACCAACGCCTCGCTCGCCCCGGGACGCACCAGACTCGGGTCGGCCCGCCCTCCCACGAGCAGCTCGAGGGCGTCGACGAGCAAGGTCTTGCCTGCGCCGGTCTCCCCCGTCAGCGCGGTCATCCCGGGGCCGAGGTCGATCGCCACCGACTCGATGACACCGAGGTCTCGCACGCGCAGCTCGACCAGCATCAGCGGTCGGCCAGGTGGAACCGGGCCCGGAGGATCGAGAAGAAGTCCCTCGGGCCGAAGGTGACGAGGCGGCGCCGGCGACGGGCCCACCCGGCACACCACGCTGTCGCCGGGCTCGAGCAGCTCGGCGCTCTGCCCGTCGAGCACGAGCACGGCCCGACGCGGCGCCAACAGCTCCAGACGGACCCACTGCTCGGGCTCGAGCACCAAGGGGCGGTCGAAGAGCATGTGCGGGGACACCGGCGTGAGCACCACGGCCCGGAGGCCGGGGCTGAGGATGGGCCCCCGGGCGGAGAGGTTGTAGGCCGTCGAGCCCGTCGGCGTGGCGACCAGGAGCCCGTCGGCGGCGTAGGTGACGAAGGGGCGCCCCGCGATCGAGGCCGCCACTCGGATGGTGTGGCCCGGGACGGTCTTCTCCACCACGGCTTCGTTGAGCACGACCACGCGCCGGTCTGCGTCGGCGGTGTCGTGCGCGCCGCGGTGCAGCGTCACCTCGAGGGTGATGCGTTCCTCCACCCCGTAGTCGTCGGAGAGGAAACGCTCCAGCGCACCCTCGAGGCCGTCGGGCTCGACCTCGGTGAGGTACCCGAGGCGACCGAAGTTCACCCCGAGGACCGGGGTGCCCTGGGCCGAGGCGAGCGCCACCGTGCGGAGCATGGTGCCGTCCCCACCGAGGCTCACCGCCAGGTCGACGGAGGCGTCGAGCACCCCGCGGGGACCGCCACCGGGACCCCCCTCGGGATCGGGCGACGCCGGAGCGTGGATCGCGCCGACGAGCACGGTGTCCCCGGGCGGCGACTCGTCCCAGACCTGCACCCCCCGGTGCCCACGCTCTTCGAGCCACCGGGTGACCTGTCCGGCGACGGCCGCGGCCTCCGGGCGTTCGGGGTGCACCACGAAGGCGATGGTTGCCACGGACCGCTACCGGTCCTCGGTCGCGTCGGCACTGCCGGGGGTGGTGGGCGCATCGGGGGCATGAGGGGTATCGGGGGCGCCGACGACCGCCGCATCGAGCATCTCGGCCCAGCTCCGGGCCAGCGACGCCGGCCCCGCCCGGTCCGGGGGTGAGGCATGGGCCCGGGCGTGGAGGAGGAACTCGGCGTTGCCGGCGGGTCCGAGGAGGGGTGAGGCCATGGCCCCCATGATGCTGGCTCCCTGCGACGCGAAGGCGGAGGCCACGCCGCTCCAGCGCGGCGCGCCGCACGAGCGGGTCACGGACCACGCCCTTGCCCCGGCTCACCTCGACCCGGCCGGCCTCGAACTGGGGCTTTACCAGCACCACGATCTCGGCGCCGAGCCGGGCCAGGGGGCCGGCGAGCACCGGGGCCACGGTGCGCAACGAGATGAACGAGAGGTCGGCCGTGACCACGTCGAACGGGGTCCCCCCCACCGCGGCGAGCTCGAGTGTCCGGATGTTGGTGCGTTCCAGCACCTCGACCCGGCGGTCCTGGCGCAGCGACGAATCGAGTTGACCGTGCCCGACGTCCACCGCGACCACCACGGCGGCACCCCGGCGCAGCAGACAGTCGGTGAAGCCCCCCGTGGACGCGCCGGCGTCGAGGCATCGACGACCGGCCACCTCCACGCCGAAGCGGTCCAACGCGGCTTCGAGCTTGTGTCCGCCACGCGACACGAAGCGGCGGGAGTCGACGTCGATGACGACGACCGCATCGGACTCGGCCACGAGACGGGCCGGCTTGTCCGCACGTGATCCGCCCGACCAGCACCGCTCCTTGTTCCACCAGGAGACGCGCGCCCTCGCGTGAGCCCGCCAGCCCCCGACGTACGAGCTCGCTGTCGAGGCGGCGGCGCACCCGTGTCGGTGTCAGGCGCCCGCCTTCTTGGATCCTGCCTTCTTCGTCCCCGCGGCCTTGTGCGACGTCTTCTTGGTCGCTCCGGTCTTGGAGGGGCCGGTCTTCTTCGGGGCGGTCTTCTTGGTCTTGCCGGCCGAGCGGTGCGTCGCCTTGCGCCCCGCCTCGGAGGACCGCGCCAGGATGTCGGCGACCTTCTTGGCCAAGTCGTCGACGTTGGTGAAGCCGAGCTCCTTGAGCTGGTTGCGCACCTCGCCCCGCACCGTGTCGATGAGTGCCTCGGACCGGTCGCGGCTGGCCTTCACCAGGTCCTCGACCCACTCCTGCGCCCGGTGGCGTTCGATCTCGCCCGTCTTGATCAGTTCCCGCACCAATTCCTCGGCCCTCGACTTGGTGATCTGGGTGAGGGTGGTGGCGGCTTCGACGTAGCGGCGCAGTCCGTCGTTCTCTGTCATGGCGCCACGCTAGGAGCCCCCTCGCGCTGCGGCAAGGGGAGATGGTCGTTCTGCAGGGTCACCGTTCGCCCTCGAGGTGGCGCCTCACGAGGGTCTCGAGGTCGGGCGCCTCATCGTCGGGATCGACGACCATGGGCTCGCGGCCGTCAGAGGTGACACCCGTCCGCACCAGCGCGAAGGGAACCCCGAGCCGACGTGCCAAGGCGCCGTCGGTGGAGGGCCGGTCACCCACCACGAGCACCGCATCGGAGGCACGCGTGCGCAGCAGTGCCACCAGGGGGTCATGCGGCTTGCCCGCCACCTCGGGGGTCGCTTGTGCCGCGGCGGCCACGGCGGCGAGGAGCGCCCCCGAGCCCGGCAGGAGCCCGCGGGGTGTGGGATGGGTGGGGTCCTCGTTGGTGCCGATGAGCCGTGCCCCGTGGCGCACGGCGGTGGCCGCAGTGGCGAGGAGGTCGAAGTCGAAACGCCGCGTCCACCCCACCACGACCGCATCGGCCGGGCCTTTCCCGACGACCGAGACGCCCCGGGCGGCGAGCGCTTCGAGTACGCCGCCATCGGCGCACACCACAGCGGTCGAGCCGGGCTCGAGCATCGATGCCGCGGCCTGGGCCGACGTCACGATCTCGTCCGCGGTGGCCTCGATCCCCGCTGTGGCGAGACGCTCTTGGAGCTCGGCGATGGTGGGCGAGCTGTTGTTGGTCGCGAACACCACGGCCACTCCCTCTCGGCGCAGGCGGGCCACCGCGTCGGCCGACCCCGGGATGGGTTGCTCGGCGAGCCAGACGACGCCGTCGAGGTCGATGACCCATGTCCCGGAGGTGGTGCGAACCCCGCTCATCGGGTCATGTTCGCAGATACAGTCGTCGCCCAGACCACGCGGAGGCTTCCATGCGAACGATCCTTCCCGACGACCGAGTCCCCCAGGCATGGTTCAACGTCGTCCCCCACCTGCCCACGCCGTTGCAACCGCCGTTGCACCCCGGGACGCGTGAGCCGGTGGGTCCCGACGACCTGGCACCACTGTTCCCCATGGCGCTCATCGGCCAGGAGGTCAGCGCCGAGCCGTGGATCGACATCCCGGGCGAGGTGCTCGACGTCCTGCGGTCGTGGCGGCCCACCCCCCTGGTGCGCGCCACGCGCCTCGAGGAGGCGCTCCAGACGCCGGCCCGTATCTATTACAAGGACGAGTCCGTGTCCCCGGCGGGTTCCCACAAGCCCAACACCGCCGTGCCCCAGGCCTTCTACAACAAGGTCGCAGGCGTCACCCGCCTCACCACGGAGACCGGCGCCGGTCAGTGGGGCAGCGCCCTGGCGTACGCCACCGCGCTGTTCGATCTCGAGTGCAAGGTCTACATGGTGCGCGCCTCGTTCGAGCAGAAGCCCTATCGCCGCGTGATGATGGAAGTGTGGGGGGCCGACGTCGAGCCCTCCCCCGTCGACGATCCCGACCACCCCGGGTCACTGGGCTCGGCCATCAGTGACGCGGTGCGCGACGCGGTCGGTCGCGACGACACGCACTACTCGTTGGGATCGGTCCTCAATCACGTGCTCCTGCACCAGACGGTGATCGGGCTGGAGGCCAAGGACCAATTGGCGCTGGCGGGCGAAGAGCGGCCCGACATCATCATCGGGTCGTGTGGTGGCGGGTCGAACCTGGGCGGGATCGCGCTGCCGTTCGTGCCCGACGCGGGCGTCGAGCTCTTGGCGGTGGAGCCGTCGTCGTGCCCCACCTTGACCGAGGGTCGGTTCGAGTACGACTTCGGCGACACCGCGGGCATGACGCCGTTGCTGGCGATGTACACCCTGGGCCACGACTTCGTGCCTCCTTCCATCCATGCGGGGGGCCTGCGCTACCACGGCGACGCGCCGATCATCTGCAACCTCGTCCAGAACGGTCGCATGCGGGCCGCCGCCTACCCCCAGGGCAAGGTCTTCGACGCAGCCGTCCAGTTCGCCCGGACCCAGGGCACCATCCCGGCGCCGGAGACGGCCCACGCCATCCGGGCCGTGATCGACGAAGCCCTCGCGGCGCGCGAGGCGGGCACGGAGAAGGTGATCCTCTTCTCCTACTCCGGCCACGGGCTGCTCGACCTCGGCGCCTACGACGACTACCTCCACGGGCGGCTCATCGAGGTGTGACCGGGGCCGGGAGCAGCGGCAACTGTTCGACGGCTGTGCCGGGAACGGCCGGCTGGGTCGCAGAGCCCGGTGCCGGGGGGTCGGGGTGCCCGAAGGTGTCGGCGCGGGTGCGACGGCGTCGCTCGGGTGTCACCACGGCGTGAACGCGCTGCGCGATCGCCTCTTGTTCGGCGACAGGGAGGTACGCGGCGCGGGCGTAGCGGCGGGCCAAGTCGGCGTGGCGATCGGGATGCTGCGTCTTCATGAATGCCAGGAAGTGCTCTTTCACGCCGCGCCGCAGGTGCAGCGCGATGGGCGTGACGAAGACGGCCCCGGCCTCTACGCAGGCGCTGGCCACTTCCTCGAGTTGTTCGGGCGCGTCGGACCAACCGGGGATGATCGGTGCCACCAGGACGCCGGTGGGGATGCCGGCGTCGTTGAGCCGGCGCACGGCCTCGACCCGGCGCCGGGGATGGGGCGTCCCGGGCTCGGTGGCTTTCCACACGTCCTCGTCCAGCGTGGCGATGGACAGGTTGCAGTGCACGTCGGTGCGCGCCGCGGCCGCCACGAGGAGGTCGAGGTCGCGGAGGATGAGCGTCGACTTGGTCAAGATCGAGAAGGGATTGCGGGCTTCGCCCAGGGCTCGCACGATGCCGCGCGTGAGGTGGTAGCGGCCCTCGGCTCGCTGGTAGGGGTCGGTGTTGGTGCCCATGGCGATGGGCGCGCCGTGCCAGCGCGCCGAGCGCAGCTCGGCCCGGACCCGTTCGACCGCGTTGACCTTCACCACGAGCTTGCGTTCGAAGTCCTCGCCCAGGCCGAGCCCGAGGTACTCGTGGGTGGGGCGCGGCGAAGCAGTAGGCGCAGGCGTGGCTGCAGCCCCGGTACGCGTTGATGGTGAACCGGAAGGGCATGTGCGAGGCGGCGGGCACCTCGTTGATGACCCGCCGGGCGTTGACGTGGAGGAACTCGAGTCCCCGGTATGCGCCGATCCCGACATGGCGCTCCACGAGCTCTTCCTCGGCGAAGAGCATGGGCTGGCCGCCGTCGTCGTCGGCTTTCTTCCACCGGAACGCCACGGGGTCGGCCACACCGCCATGGTATCGAACATACGTTCGTGTCGCCAGGGGTCGGGCGAGGGCGGCGCCGTGTCGGGAGGGGCGACCCGGGGCCGAAGACGCCCTGGTGCGCCTGGCGTTTAGTCTTGCGCCATCGGTCCCCCGGAGACATCTCCTCCTGACCGCTCAGGTGATGTCGAGGGTTCAGGCACCCACCGCGAGACGGCTCTGACCCGGCGCAGGTTCCTGCGCGCCACCGGGGCGGGGCTGGGGTTGGCCGCCCTGGGTGTCGCGGCGTGGGAGGGGGGCGAGGAGGCCGGTCGGACTTCCGCGGCTCGCCGCGGCGCGTGATCGACCGGGGCGAGCCGACGACCGGCGGCCGCGGCGGTACGCGCCCGAGACCTCGTCCCCGACGGTGACGCGGTCCGGATGGTGACGCTCGACAGCGGCGTGGTCGTGCCGTCGGCGGACTGGGTGGTGGCCGAGAACCAGCAGCCGGGCACGCTCGACTGGGTGATGAGCGCCACCAACCGCATCTACGGGTACTGCGACCACGTGAGCGCGGTCCGGGGCGACGTGGTGACGTTGTTCGTCGACCCGCCCCCGGTCCCCTACCAGGTGGAGCTGTACCGCATGGGGTACTACGGCGGTCTCGGCGGGCGGCTGGTGTGGACGTCGACGACCATCACGGGCGGCGCGGCCCAACCGCCGGCCGCGGTCACGCCGGGCACGAACATGGTGGAGTGCCAGTGGCGCCCGACGCTGCGGGTCGGGATCGACGACAGCTGGCCACCGGGGGCCTATCTGTTCAAGTTGACCGGAGCCGACAACGGCATGACGGCGGGCTACATCCCGCTCTGTGTCCGTGACGACGCCAGCACCGCGGCGTTCGCCGTCATGCACTCGGTCACCACGTGGCAGGCCTACAACGCCTACGGGGGACGAAGCCTGTACGTGGGCCCCGGGACGGTTCGTGTGGGCGAGACCGGCGCCGCCAACCGTTCCCGCGTGGTGTCGTTCGACCGGCCTTACGACCAACGAGGGTGGGGTGCCCCGGACTTCATGGGCAACGAGTTCCCCTTGGTCTTCCTGGCCGAGAGCCTGGGGCTCGACGTCACCTATTTCACCGACATCGACCTGCACGAGGTCCCCCGACGGCTCGAACGTCATCGCTGCCTGTTCAGCCTGGGACACGACGAATACTGGTCGAGCACCATGCGCGACGGCGCCTCCGAGGCGTTGGCGGGCGGGGTCAACCTGGCGTTCCTGGGAGCGAACGCCGTGTACCGCCACATCCGGCTCGAACCCTCGCCCCTCGGCGCCGACCGGCGCCAGGTGTGTTACAAGACCGACCTGGCGAAGGAGGACCCGCTGTGGGGCGTCGACCCGGCCGAGGTGACGTCCAACTGGCCCGACGACCCGGTCCCGCGGCCCGAACAGGAGTTGGTGGGATCGCAGTACGCGGACGTGGATGCCAAGGCGGACATGGTCGTGGCCGACCCCGAGTCGTGGCTCTTCGCCGGGACCGGCCTCGCCCGGGGGCAGCACCTCGCCCGCGTGGTCCAAGGTGAGTACGACACCTACGAGCCGACACTCAGCGGGCCGAGCAACGTCGCGGTCCTGGCCCGTTCACCGGTGGCCAACCGTGGTCCGGGGCGCGTCTCGGACATGACGTACTACACGGTCTCCGGGGGTGGGGGCGTGCTCGCCACCGGTTCGGCCATGTTCGTGTGCCGGCTCTCCGACGTGCCGCGCATCGATCCCAACATCGTGTTCCCGGTCATCCCCGGGGTCACGCCCGTGTTGTGGCGGATGATGGAGAACGTCTTCGCGCTCTTCGGCTCGGGTCCGGCGTCGTCGACCGAGCCCTCCGTCGCCAATTGGCAATAGGTCGACCCGAGTAGTCCCGAGAAAAGCGAGAAACCCCGCCGAAGCGGGGTTTCTCGCCCTGATCAACAGGTCCGTGACGGCACGACGCGCCGGCCACGGTGGGCTAGAGGTGCGCCACCGTGCCCTTGAGCAATGCGATCTTGCTGCCCTTGACACACACCGACGCGGAGAACGTGTCACCCGCTTGGGTGTGAGTGGAGGTGCCTCCGGTCACGGATCCCGTGGCGATGTACTCCTGGTTCTTCGGCTTGCAGCTTCCCTGACCCGGATTCGATACCGAAGGCGCTGCCACCACGGTGGTCTGCCCGCTACTCGCCCACGTCAGCGTGCCGCCGTTCAGCAACAGCGTGGCGTTGCCGGACAGGGACTTGTTCGTCTTGTCCTTTCCAGATGCGAAGACGCACTTCTTGAACGTGAGACTGCCCGTAATGCTTCCGCTCAGCTTCGCGCAGGTCGTCGTCCCTGATGCTGTGGCCGACGTCACGCCGATGGAAGCGATGGAAATCGGTACAGCCACGGCGATAACGGATGCCGCAAGAAATGCAACAAGATGACGCGATTTGAATCGATGCACGCTAACCCCCCCACTATGACGGAACTGACATGTCCGACTCTATGGGTGACGGGGCTGAACGCATGGTCACCCCTTTTGAGGATGTGCAGCGCGCAACGTCAAACCACAATCAGAGTCGGGTCAACCACCCAACCAGTTTCCCGACCACAGTGTTGCGTCAGATCGGACGTCAGCGTTCTCGTTCGGCCGCGACGGCGACACTCGTGACCGCGGCGCGGTCCGGTTCGACGCTGCGGGGTGCCAGCCGGGCCTGGCGGGGGATGAACAGCCCGGCCACGAACCCGACCGACGCGATGAGCGCCGCCACGGAGAACCCGCGCGAGAACCCGGCGGTCAACGCCACGGCCTGGTGGACCTCGGGATGGACGCCCGGGTGCGGGGCGGCGGCCAGGACCTCCTGGGTCCGGTCCGCGGCGATGGTGGCGAGGGCGGCGAGGGCCACCGACGCCCCGATCTGCCGGCTGGTGTTGAGCACGCCCGATGCCAGCCCCGCCTGGGTGGGGGCCACGCCGGCCGTGGCGGCGAAGGCGAGGGGCGTGATGGCGAGCCCCATGCCGAAGGTGGCGAGGGTGGCACCTCCGAAGACCGATCCCCAGTAGGACCCGGTGGGCCCGGCCCGCGACAGCCACTCCAATCCGGTCGCGCTCATGGCCACCCCCACGAGCAGCAGAGGGCGCGGCCCGTAGCGCGGCACGAGGCGGGAGCTGATCTGCGCCGCGATGGCGATGGCCGCGGTCTGGGGGAGGAAGCCCAGGCCGGTGACCAGGGGAGAGAAGTGCAGGACGTCCTGGAGGTAGAGCGAGACGAAGAACCACATCGAGAACATGGCACCCCCGGCGAACAACATGGACAGGTTGGAGGCGGTGAGCGCTCGCGACCGGAACAGGGCGAACGGCACGAGCGGGGCGCGCACCACCTTGGTCTCGATGAAGACGAACGTCGCCAGGCACACGCCCGCGATGACCAGGGGCACGATCGTCGCGGTCGAGCTCCACGCGTGCGTGCTCGTCCCGGCCACCGCGTACACGAGCGAGGAGAGCCCCACCGTGACCAGGACCGCCCCGGGGACGTCGAGCGAGGGGCGCGGGCCCTCGGCGCGGGTCTCGCTCAGCACGATGCGCGCCGCGATCAGGGTGGCCGCCGCGATGGGGATGTTGACGTAGAAGATCCACCGCCACGACAACAGGTCGGTGAGGATGCCTCCGAGCAGCGCCCCCGAGGCGCCCCCGACCGCAGCCATGGCACTCCAGATCCCGAGCGCGCGCGACCGCTCGGCGGGCGCCCGGAAGGTCATGGTGAGGATGGTCAACGTGGCCGGGGACAACACCGCCGCGCCCAGGCCCTGCAGCGCCCGCGCGCCGACCAGCATGAACTGGTTCTGGGCGACGGCGCACACCACGCTGGCCCCACCGAAGAGCATGAGGCCGAGCATGAAGACCCGACGGCGGCCGAAGACATCCGCGGCGCGCCCGCCCAGGAGCAGGAAGCCGCCGAAGGCCAGGGCATAGGCGTTCACCACCCATTGCAGGCCCGAGGTGGTGAACCCGAGATCGCGCTGCATCGACGGCAGCGCCACGTTGACGATCGAGAGGTCGAGGACGACCATGAACTGGCCCACGCACACCAGGGCCAGGACCATGCCCGACGAAGTGAACCGACTCCCGTCGCGACGCGGCACTCCGACCTGGCCGGGAGTGGCTTCCGGTGCCATGGACCAATCATGACAGCTGATGCCCCGCCCGCGAACGGGCGGAGCATGGTTGCCCGCGTCAGGCCCTGCCAGCGATCACTTGTACAGGTCGCGCTTGATGACCTCCAAGGTATCTTCGAGCAGCGAACGATTGACGCGAATGAGGTTTGCGATGATGCCCAGCGTCACAGAGACAAACGACACATTCAGCAGCACGGCCCCGATGACCAGCGACTGTATGTGATGGGCCCCGTTCGGGTTCTTCACCGTGAGGACCAGGTAGAAATAGTGGGCGAACGGTATCGCGCCGAGGACGAAGAACACTGCCCCGATGCCGAGGAACACCGTGTACGGCCTGTACATGGTGAAGGCGTTGAGCATGGCGACCATGCTCTTTCTGACGTGTTCCCAAGAAGACTTGAAGAGCCGTGACTCACGAGTCTTCGGATTGGTCTCGATCGTGATGGTCGCAAACGCCAGTCGCTTGTTCGCAGCCTGGATCGTCGTCTCTGCCGCGAAATTGAACCGCCCGATGAGGTTGAGCTTGATGGCCGCTTCCTTGGAATACGCACGAAAGCCACTGGTTCCATCAGGCAGGTCCGTTCCCGCCGCCACATTCATCACTCCGGTGCCGAACCTCTGCAGAAATTTCTTCATCGGGGAGAAGTGCTCGATGGTCTGCACCTGTCTATCGGCGATCACCGTGTCCACTTCGCCATCCATGATCGGACGGATCAGGTCCGGGATTCGCTCCTGAGGATATTGATTGTCGCCGTCGGTCAGGACCAAAATGTCCGCGCCCAGCTCGAGCGCTCGTTGAATCCCGTCACGCAGCGAGTGTGCGAGTCCACGGTTTTGAGGATGGTGCACGAACTCGGTCACGCCAAGTCCCTTGGCGACTGCGACCGTCTCGTCCGTCGACCCGTCGTCGATGATGAGCACGTCTATGTCGTCGATGCCGTCGATCGTCTTCGGGATCGTCTGGAGGACCAGCGGGAGCGTGTGCTCCTCGTTGAGACACGGGATCATGATCACGAGCTTCACGTCGTGGAGGGTATCTCACGGCTCGCGCGATGACGGAGCTCAAGGGACGGCATCGAACAGCCAGCCGTGATCGGCCGAGCGAGGGGAGGTCAGCGGTGCACGGCGTAGAGTTGCCAGGTCCCCGGCACGCCTTTGAGCTCGCGCTCGCCGCGGTCCTCGAACATGATTCCCGACCCCGCGACAAGGTCCTTGACGGTGCGTGACACGAGCACCTCTCGGGCCGATGCGGCGGCCGCCACCCGGGAACCGATGTGCACCGCTATCCCGGCCAGGTCTTCTCCGTGACGTTCGACCTCTCCCGTGTGCAGGCCGGCGCGGATGTCGATGCCGAGGGTCTGGACCTCGTCGCGGATGGCACACGCGCAATGAAGCGCCCGTGCCGGCCCGTCGAAGGAAGCGAGAACGCCGTCGCCGGTGGTGTTGACCTCGTCCCCGTTGAAACGCTCCAAATTCCGGCGGACCACGTTGTGGTGCTCGTCGAGCACGACCCGCCACCGCCGGTCACCGAGTTGCGCCAGTCGCTCGGTAGACCCGACGATGTCGGTGAACAGGACCGTGGCCAGGACTCGATCCAAAAGGGGCTTGGGACGAACCCCTGTCAGGAACGCTTCGACCTCGTCGAGGAGCTCCACGTCGTTTCCCGCGTAGGGGATGTGGTCGTCGCCGGGCAATTCGATGAACTTGGCACCGGGGATGAGGCTCGCGACGTGGCGACCGTGCTCATACGGAACGTGGCGGTCTCCTCGTCGGCTGATGGCGAGTGTGGGCGCCTGGACAGCGCGTAGCGCCTGGGAGACATCGCTGTCGAACACGGCTCGCGTTGCGGCTTCGAGTACATCGGGCGTAGCGGTCAGACGCTCGATGCGCCCCCAATGCTTGCGCGCGTCGTCGGTTGGGACCAGCGAGGGCGCCAGGATCTCGAAACACCCTCCGAAGCCCCACAGGTCCTTGATGATCCTGACGTAGTCGGGGATGAGGCTCTCGGGCAGACCCCACGGTGTGTCCTGGCCGCGGGCATACCGTGCATAGGCGTTGACGAGGACGAGGCTCGTCGTTCGCTCCGGGTAGGTAGCCGCAAAGAACATCGTCGCCCCGGCGGATTCGCCCCACGCGAGGAGGGCTGCCCGTCGGGATCCGGCCGCGTCCATGATGGCGACGATGTCGTCCTTCCACGTCTGCACGGCCGGTATGGCGTCGGGGTCCAACCGACCCGAGCTCCCGAATCCCCGTGGGTCGAACGTGATCAGCCGCGAGAACGACGCCAACCGTGAAACGAATCGACTGAACGCCGGCTCGTCCCAGATGAGTTCGATGGCCGCGCTTCCCGTGATCGGGACCACCAGGTCCATCGGCCCGTCGCCGGAAATCTGGTAGGCCAGGTAGGTGCCCTCGGACGTCGTGGTGTATCGGGTTCCCAGTGGCTCGGTCATTGCGTGGGACAGTCTGTCCCGATTCGTCGGGGAGCGTCGAGCTTCATGACCGCGGATGCCGGCGCCGGCGGTGATGGCGCGTCGCCACGCCACCTGCTCGTCGTCTTCCATTCCCGGACGGGTTCCACCCGGGCCCTGTGCGAGACGGTGGTCGGCGCCGCGGGCGACGCGGCGGGGGACGAGGTGGACATCCGGGTCCTCGGGGCGTTGCAGGCGGGCCCCGACGACGTGGTGTGGTCCGACGCCATCCTGCTCGTGACGCCGGCCAATTTCGGGTACATGTCCGGTGCGCTCAAGGACTTCTTCGAGCGGATCTACCACCCGTGCCTGGACACGACGGTGGGACTCCCCTATGGCCTGCTCGTCAAGGGCGACAGCGACGTCGACGGTGCTGTGGCCAGTGTCGAGCGCATCACCACCGGGCTCCGCTGGCGCCGGGTCCTGCCCCCCGTGACCGTGGTGGGCGCCATCGGGCCCGGCGACATCGAACGCGCCACCGAGCTCGGGGCCGCACTGGCGGCGGGCATGGCGGCAGGAATGTTCTGAGCGCTCCGGAGATGTCGAGCCGGATCAGGTCGTGCCGATCTTGATGAGCGCGAGCGAGCCGAAGTGCTGCACGGGGTAGCCCGGGGAGTGTTCGAGGGCGGTGACCGAGCTCATCCAGTCGAGGAAGTACGGGGCCCATGCCCGGTAGTTGTAGCGAGGCGAGTGGAGGTCGTTCTGCCACGCCTTGAATTGGTACAGGCCCGGCTCGGTCTCGGCGTCGGCGACGATGTAGTCGTAGCCGAGACGCCGCAGGTAGCGCACCTTGGCGGCCGCCCCGGTGAAGTAGGGCATGTGCGGCGGCGGCGACGCGCTCCCGGCCAGGTCGAGCGTGGCGAATTGGTACCGGGAGAAGCCCAACAGGCTGGGATAGTCGACCGCGGCGAGCACCTTGGCCCCGCGCGGGACGGCCGCGTCGAGGCGGGCGTACTGGTCCCGGTAGGCGCTGTAGCGGTCGGGGAAGCCGATCGTGCCCCGCAGCACGTCGACGCCCGCTTTGACTTGGTTCGTCGACGTGCGCCACACGACGCCGAGCGTCCCGCCGAAGGTGAGCGTCGCCAGGCCGATCAACAGGACGAGCGTTCCCGCGCCGGGGAGCAGCGCCCGCCACTCGACGCCGCGCACCGTGAGGCCCCGGCCCGGGGCGAGATGCCGGGCCGGGGCGGTCGTGGCCGAGGGTCCCCGCAGGGGCCACAGCGCCGAGAGGGCGAACAACCCACAGGCCAACGTGCTCGGACCCTCGAAGCGGTCGATCTCGATGGCGGCGAAGCCCGAGAACGTGATCGTGAAGATGACCAACTGCGCCAGGCACCCGACCCCGGCCCCGACCAACACGAGCATGGCCCGACGGTCCCCCCACCCGAGCCCGATCCCACCGAGCCCCACGACGATGCACGCCAGCGCCACCCACCCCACGTCGTAGCCGTTGACCACGCTCCACAGCTGGTGCGCGTAGGAGCCGACTCCCGACGCCAACGGGTTCGGGCCGACGGGGTACGAGGGGTTGTAGTTGCCCTCGAACAACGGGAACAACAGCGACCGCGACGATCGGTCCAACGCCACGGCCCACCCACTGACCGACACGATCCCGACGGCCGCGCACAGCAGCAGGGGTCGCCACGACCGACGCCCGCGGGCCAGCACCATGACGATCACCGTGGCGATCGCGACCGAGATGAGGTAGTAGAACCGAAGGGCCAGGATCCCGCCGAGCACGAGCCCGATGACGGCGTAGAGCCACGGCTGGTCGGGCTCCGACGCGGTGCGGACCTTGCTCAAGAGCAGGTAGGCGCCGACCGACAGCGCCGCGGCCGACAGCGTGGGGCTCAGGTTCTGGACGGGCCCGATCCCGTGGCCGAGCAGCACCCCGAGGCCGACGACGAGGGTCCCCACCGCGAACCACCGCCGCTTGAACGTCTGCACGGTGACGATCACCAGCAACAGCGCCGCGAACGTGAACTCGAATCCCCGCAACGACGAGTTCCCGAAGAGGTGGAGGAACATCGATTGGTACAGGGTCGCGCCGCCGTAGCTGGTCATCCGGCGGGCGTTGAACGGGTCGACGAGGCCCCCGGTGCTCACCAACCGCTGAGCCAGGTAGACGTAGGCGCCGTCGTCGTCGAAGATGTTGTAGAAGGGCGAGCCGATGGCGACGCCGAGAGAGATCAGGACCAGGACTACGCCCACGACGGCGGCGCTGAGCCCGAACACCCAGGCGCGTAGGTCCACTCCGCGTCGCCGCGCCACGCGGGCGGTGCGTGCCACGAGCAGGGCGATGCCGATGACGTGCCACCCCACCAGGAGGCCGAAGCGCGCCAGGTCGCACGCCACGAGCACACCCCCCACGGCGAGGAACAGACAGACCCCGAGCACGATCTGCAGCGCCGGCCCGAGCTCGCGCCGCGCCCCGGACCATCCCGCCCGTCCCAGCCCGGCCACCACGGCGGTGCCCCATCCCCAGGCGCCGAGGAACAGCCCCGCCACGAGGGCGACGAAACCCAGCGATTCGCTCACTCGGTGTTCAGGGAGTCGGGCTCCGGGGCTCGAGCCCCGCGTGCCGGTAGACGGCGTCGATCACGTCCATGTTGGCGATGGCGTCGGCCGGGTCGGTGATGGGCGGCGCTCCCCCGTCCACGGCGCGGCAGAAGGCCTCGAGCTGGAACTCGTAGGTCGGTCGTCGGCTCAGGTGCTCCACCGTGTGCCCCGCCGCGTTGCGCAGCGACAGCCGGTGGTAGATGTTGGGCCCGACGGGGTTGAAGACCCGCAGCTCGCCCGCGTCCCCGCTCACGCGAAACCCGACGTGCAGGAGCCGGCGCGACCACATCGAGCACGTGACCCGGCCCGACGTCGTCGCGCCGAACCGCAACTCCGCCTGCATGGCGCGGTCCACCCCCGGTGACCTGAGCCGCGGCCGGGCCGAGACCACCTCGGGCTCCGAGCCGGCCAGGTGGCGGGCCATGTGGATGGCGTAGCACCCGGCGTCCATGGTGGCCCCGCCGGCCAAGTCGAGCTGGTAGCGGATGTCGCTGAACTTCGGCAGCGGGAAACACAGCCACGTCTCGATCCGCCGCACCGGGCCGAGTGCTCCCTCGTCGATGAGTTGGCGCGCCCGCATGAAGACCGGGTGGTACCGGTAGTGGAACGCCTCCATCACGACCCTTCCGGGCGGCACCGCGCCGGCCACGGCGCGCGCCTCGTCGGCGTTGGCGGTGAAGGGCTTCTCGCACAGCACGTGCTTGCCCGCTGCCAGCGCGGCCACGGTCCACCGGCCGTGGAGGCCGTTGGGCAGGGGGTTGTAGACGGCGTCGATGTCGGGATCCTCGACGAGCTCCTCGTACGAACCGATGACGCGAGGGATGCCGTGCTTGGCGGCGAAGGCGCTCGCCCGACCCCGGTCCCGGGCCGCCACCGCCACCACCTCGGCGTCACCCACGTGGCGGGCGGGACGGATCACCGCGGCGGGCGCGATCCGCGCCGCCCCGAGCACACCGATGCGGATGGGCGACATCGTTGCAGGCTACAGGCGGTGCGTCGGGAAAGACGTGGCGGTCACGCCGGCAGATGGACCTCGGCCCGCCATTCGCCGGTCAGCCGCACCGCGCTCAGGATCGTGCCGGCCTCGAGGAGCCACGAGAGGACCGCCGCGTTGTCGGTGCCCGGCGCGGGCTTGACGACGAGCCCCCGACGAACGTGGTCCTGGACGAGAACCCAGCCCGGGGGCAGGGCCAACCCCGCCGTCGCCAGCCGGCCCTGCACCTTGGACCCCGCGGCGTGCTGCACGCCGATGGAATCGGGCTGGGCCCCGTGGTTGGTGACCTTTCCCGCCACCCAGGTGCACACCGGGACGTCATGGACCGGGCCCGCCAGCAGCATCGTCGTCAACCCTGTCCGAGGGGGCGGCTCGTCCTCGGGGCGCACCAGGGGATGCAGGTTGATCCAGCCGTCGTGGGCGGCGCTGATCTGGTCCATGGCGGCCACCACAGGGGAGACGTCCTCGATGCGGAACTCCACCACGCGCATCGGGCGTCGCGTCGCCATGTCGGGGAATGCGCGGCGCTCAGCCCGGGCCGCGCAACGCGGGCCCGTCCAGGCGGTCGACGGTCGTGAACTCCTCGACGCGCTGGCGTGTGAGCCTCGTGGGCTGGCGCACGGGTCGGCCCAGCGCCACCAGCGCTGCCACCGCCATGTGGTCGGGCACGCCGAACGCGGCCCGGACCTCGGTCTCGCGTCGGACCACCATCGTGGTCATGACCCCGGCCAGCCCCTCGTCGCGTGCCGCCAGCAGCATGCTCCACACGAAGGGGTAGACCGACGCCCCGCCCACGAACGTGTAGCGGTCGAACCCCCGGTCCACCGTGGCCAGCCGACGTAGGTCGGCGAGGACCAACACGAGGACAGGGACCTGGTCGAGGTGCTCGGCGAACCCGCCCGGCCCCGCCGCGGCTGCGGCGGCCACACCGTCGACTCCCTCCAGCGCCTGTCTCTCGGCGTCGACGTCGGTGATCGGTGCCCACGGCACGAGGCCCGCCGCGCTCTGGGCCAGGTACTCGTGCCAGCCCGGGGCGTACAGGTCCCGCACCGTCTCCTTGAGGCGCTGGTCTCGGACGACGACGACGTGCCACGCCTGGCGGTTCCCGCCGCTCGGGGCGAACCGGGCGGCGTCGAGGACGCGGTACAGGACCTCGTCGTCCACGGGCTCGGGCAGAAAGTCGCGCACCGCCCCCGTCGTGCGCAGGGCGTGATCGAGCTCCATCTCGCCGACGGTACTCGCGCCTAGGCGACCTCGGGCCACAGGTCCTCGGGCTCGCGCCCTTTGGTCTCGGGCAGGAGGGCGAACAGTCCGCAGGCCAGGACGACGGGGAGGAAGGTCACCGCGCCCCCGACGGCGAAGCGGTTGCCGACATCGGCGATGGCACCGAAGGCGATCAACCCCACCGTCGCGCCCACCACGCTGGCCGCCACGATCCATCCCGCCACCGAGGCGCGCACCGACGTGGGGAACAGCTCGTTGGCGAGCGCTCCCGCCGCGGGAGCCAACGTGGCGGCGCACAGGACGCCCAGCTCGTACCCGACGAGCAGGGCGTCGCGCGACCCCGAATAGGCGAGGGCACCGGTGAGCGCCATGCCCGCCATGGCCATGGCGCCGGTGGGCCGACGTCCGAGGCGATCGGCCAGGACGCGGCCGAGCAGCAGGCCCCCCAGTCCGAACACCGACGCCACGGCGACCATGGCCGCGATGGCATCGCCGGACATGGTGAGCACGTTCTGCGCGTAGACGATGACGAAGCTGTTGGCCGGGCCGGTGACCACGGCGACGGCGAACGCGATCGAGGCCACCGTGAGCAGTCGCCACCGGTAGGGGCGGCCCACCGCCCCGAAGACGGGCATGGGGTGCTCCGGCGCCGCGGCCGCCACTTCGAAGCGCCCCGACTCCACGAGCGACCGTCGGATGAACACGATCGCTCCCAGGGGCACGACGGCGAGGAGAAAGAGGCCCCTGAACCCGAGGGTCGACTTGGCCAGCCCGTGGATCACCGCCGTCAACCCCGTCCCCACGCCGTACCCCGCCGCGATGAGCGCCACCGCCCGGGTGCGGTCCAAGCTGTCGGTCTCCTCTGCCGCGCTCACCTGGGCCACCGCGTTGGTGGTGCTGAGCAGGGGGCGCCCCAGGGCGAAGATGACGATGAACCACCAGTACCCGGGGCTCGCCGCGCCGAGGACGGTGAAGACGAGGCCCACCGAGCACGTCGCGACGAGCATCGGCCGCCGCCCCACCCGGTCGGCCAGCCCGGCCAGGGGCAGGGCTCCGAGCGAGGCGAGGCGCAAGACCGCGAGGCCGACCCCGAGCACCGTGCCCGACAGCCCGGCCTGATCGGCGATGGTCGCCCCGTGCGAGACGTGGCCGAAATGCTTGGCGACGTCGCCCAGTGCCGCCACCGCCACTCCCTGCCCGAAGCCCGAGGCGAAGGCCATGAGGGCCAGGGCCACGATGGCGCGGTCCTTCCACGAGCGCAGCCCGAGACCGCCCGCCGGGAGCCCGTCGCCCATCCGCCCGCCTCTCCCACCGATCGCGCTGACGCGTCCGTTCTACACGCCGCTCCTCGCCCGCACCCGTCCGGCACCGCTGTCGGCGCGCCTCGTAGGCTGCGCCCGCCACCCCGAGGCCCGGAGAGCTCGTGCTGCGGGTGCGAAAGCCGTCATCGCCTGTGACCCCACCCCGTCCGCCCACACACGACCGCCCGTCCCGCTCCCGGCGCAATGTCGTGGCGGCCTGGTCCGCACACCTCGTCCTGGCCGCGGTGGCCTACATCCCCCTGTTGCGCACCGCCCCGGGGATGGTCGAGGACGATTCGAAGCAGTACCTCTACATCGACCCGGCCCGGTTCATGGCACAGGTCGTCTCGATGTGGAACCCCGACGTCTCGATGGGGACCGTGACCCACCAGTACATCGGGTACCTGCTCCCGATGGGGCCGTACTACGCGCTCATGAACGTCCTGGGCGTGCCCACCTGGGTGGCGCAGCGACTGTGGACGGGCAGCCTCCTCTTCCTCGCCGGCGCCGGCGTGCTCTTCTTGTTGCGCACGCTCTCGCCCGGCCCGGGATCGACCGACGCCGGTGTGTCGGACACGGGCGCACCCGACACCGGTTCACCCGACACCGGTTCACCCGACACCGGTTCACCCGACACCGGTTCACTCGACACCCGGACGATCGGCGGCGTGGGGGCGATGGTGGCGGCTCTCGCCTACATGCTCTCGCCCTACGTACTGCAGAACGAGGCGCGCCAGTCCGCGCTCTTGTTGCCGTGGGTCGGGTTGCCGTGGATGGTCGGGCTCACGGCCCGGGCGTTGCGCCGGGGCGGATGGCGCCACGCGGCGCTGTTCGCGCTGGTGGTGGCGCTGGTGGGCAGCACCAACGCCGTGGCGCTGATCCTCGTGGGCGTGGGCCCGGCGTTGTGGGTGGTGTGGGAGCTCGTCGCAGGTCGGGTGCGATGGCGCCGCGCCGTGGCGACGGCGCTGAAGATCGCCGCGTTGAGCGCGGCGGTGTCGCTGTGGTGGGCCGCCGGGCTCGTCGTCGAGGGCGCCTATGGCATGGACATCTTGCGCTACACCGAGTCGGTCCAGACCGTGGCGCGGACCAGTCTGGCGTCGGAGACGTTGCGGGGACTGGGGTACTGGTTCTTCTACGGTGTCGACAAACTGGGTCTGTACCTGCCCATGGCGGCGCCGTACATGACGTCGCTGTGGCTCGTGGCGGTGAGCTTCGCCCTCCCGGCGACAGCCTTCCTGGCCGCCTTCGTGCTGCGCTGGCGCGAGCGGGCCTACTTCGTGCTCTTGATCGTGGTGGGCACGGTGCTCTCTGTCGGCGCCGCCCCCCTGTCGAACCCGTCGCCGTTGGGGAGACTCGTGAAGACAGCCGCCACGCGGTCGACCGTCGGCCTGGCGCTGCGCAGTACCAACCGCGCCACACCCCTCGTCGTGTTGGGGACCGCAGTCCTGCTCGGTGCCGCCATCGCCGCGCTCCTGCGCCGGTGGAAGACGGCGGGGACGATCGTGGCGGTGGCAGCCACCGGTCTCGTCGTGGCCGACCTGCCGTCGCTGTGGACCGGCCAATTCGTGGCCGCCAACCTGTCACGGCCCGAGCACATCCCGACGTACTGGAGCCAAGCGGCGAGCTATCTCGACCACCAGTCCGGCGCGAGCCAGACGCGGGTCCTGCTCGAGCCCGGGATCGACTTCTCCACCTACCGCTGGGGCACCACGCTCGAACCGGTGCTCCCCGGTCTCATGACGCGCCCCGAGGTCGACCGGGGGCTCGTCCCCTACGGCTCACCGGGGTCGGCCAACCTGCTCGACACCTTCGACGACTCGGTCCAGGACGACACGTTCAACCCTGCTGCGGTGGCGCCGTTGCTGCGCCTCATGAGCGCGGGTGACCTCGTGGTGCAGTCGGACCTCGCCTACGAGCACTACAACACCCCCCGTCCCCGCGCCCTGTGGCAGAAGCTCGACCCCCCGCCCCCGGGTCTCGGCACCCCGGTCGGCTTCGGGAGCAGAGCCGTCACCGCCGAGCCCCCGGTCAAGTACCCCCTGATCGACGAGACCGAGCTCGGCCTCCCCCACGACGCCCCGTACCCCCAACCCGTCGCCGTGTTCCCGGTCTCGGGGGCTCGCCCGATCCTGCGGACCGAGGGCGCCACCCGACCGCTCCTGCTCGACGGGGACGGCGCGGGTTTGATTGCGGCGGCGGGCGCGGGACTGCTCGACGGGCAGGCCACGGTGTTCTACTCACCCTCGTACGAGAGCCAGCCCGCCGCGCTCAAGCGAGAGCTCGCCGCCGGCGCCGATCTGGTGGTGACCGACACCAACCGCAAACAGGCCGAGCAGTTCGGCACGGTGGGCGACAACGTGGGGTACACCGAGACCGCCGACGAGAAGCCGCTCGTGCCCGACGCCCGCGATGCGCGGCTCCCGTTGTTCGAGGCGTCGCCCGGCGACACCAACGAGACGGTCGCCCAGCTCGTGGGGGTGAAGAGCGTGCAGGCGAGCAACTACGGCAATCCCATCACCTACGTCCCCGAAGACCGACCCGACCAAGCGCTCGACGGCAACCTCCGTACCACGTGGACCGTGGCCGCGTTCGACAACCCCCTGGGTCAGTACCTCCAGGTGGTGTTGGACCGTCCGCTCACCACCGACCACGTCAACCTCGTCCAGCCGCTGTACGGGCCGCGCAACCGCTGGATCACGCGCGTCACGCTGCGCTTCGACGGCGGTCGTCCCGTCACGGCGAAGCTCGGCCCGTCGTCGCGGACGGCGACGGGCCAGACCGTGGCCTTCCCCACGCGGCGCTTCACCACGCTCACGATCACGATCGACGCCACCAACACCGGCGTCGAGAAGTCCTACGACGGGAAGTCCGGTGTCGGCTTCGCCGAGGTGCGCATTCCCGGGCAACAGGCCCAGGAGGTGCTTCGCATGCCCGAGGACCTTCTCACTGCGGCGGGAGCCTCTTCGGCGTCGCACCGGCTCACGATCATCATGACGAGAGAGACCGCCTCGCCGGTGCCCCCCGCCACCGATCCCGAGATCGCCATCGACCGCACCTTCACGCTCCCCACGGCCCGAACCTTCTCGGTGAGCGGGACGGCCGAGCTCTCGTCGTTGGTCCCCGACGACGTGCTCGACACGTTGCTCGGCACGACGGTCCCGGGGATCAGAGCCGCGTACTCCTCGGGGCGCCTTCCCGGTGACGTGCAGGACAGGACCTCCGCGACGCTCGACGGCAACCTGGCCACGGTGTGGAGCCCCGGTCTCGGGCCGCAAGCCGGCAACTGGCTCGACTACAACCTCGACCACCCCATCACGTTCGACCACCTGTCGATGGCGGTCGTGACCGACGGTCGGCACTCGGTGCCCACCTCGGTGACCGTGCGCGCCGGCGGCGTGAGCCGCACCGTGGCGCTCCCCCCGCTGGCCGACGAGGCCCAGCCGTGGGCGACGCAGAACGTGACGGTCGACTTCCCCGCCCTGACCGGCGCCGACGTGCGGGTGACCTTCAACACGGTGCGGACGGTCACCGACCGGGACTACTACTCCGACACCCAGGTGGCGCTGCCCATCGGCATCGCCGAGATGGACATCCCCGGGATGCCCCGCGCCGTGCCCGCGCCGACACAGCTCCCCGCGCCCTGTCGCAGTGACCTGCTGAGCGTGGACGGCCGGCCGGTCCCGGTCTCGGTCAGCGGCACCACCGCGTCGGCGAGCACGCTCGGCAGCCTCGAGCTCCGGGGTTGCGGCACCGCGGCCAACGGCATCACGCTCGGCGCGGGCCCCCACGAAGTGCAGACCCAGCCCGGGTTCCCCCCGGGCGTCGACCTCGACGTCGACAGCGTCGTCCTCGACTCCGCTCCCGGTGGGGGCGCGCTCCCGGTCGCGGCGTCGGGGCGCGCCCAGCCAACCGAGTCGGGCGCGGCGCCCACGATGACCGTCGTCCGCTCGTCCACGACGTCGGCCACCGTCGTCGTCCACGATCCCACCGAGCCCTTCTGGATGGTCCTGGGCCAGAGCACCAACGCCGGCTGGCATGCCACCACCTCCAACGGCCGCGACCTCGGGGCGCCCCAGCTCATCGACGGGTACGCCAACGGGTGGCTCGTCACGCCCGCGACGCCGGGCCGCTCCATGGTCATCACCTTGACCTGGACGCCGCAACGCCTGGTGTGGGTGGCGCTGGCGGCCTCGGCCGCGAGCATCGTCGTGTGCCTCGTGGTGGGCCTGTGGCCACGTCGACGTCGCCGCCGCGCCGGTCCCGAGACCGTCTCGGACCGCGACGACGCGGCGCGCGCCGAGAGCGGCGTGTCGCTGGGCGCCCCGTGGCGATCGTCGGGGACGCGCCCGCGGTGGGCGGTCGTCGTGGTGACGTCGATCGGCGTCGGCGCGGTGGCGGCGGCCATCGTGGCCCCCGGAGCCGGCGTCCCCGTGGCGCTGGCGACCTTCGTCGCCCTGGCGGTCGCCTACGGGAGAGGCGTCTTGGCGCTGGGGTCGGTGGGGCTGCTCGTCGCGATGGACTGGATCGTGACCAGGAGCCAGGGCTCGTCGCACTACGTCGCCGAGTTCGGGTGGCCCACGCACTTCGGGGTGTCGAACCTGTTGGCGTGGACCGCGGTGGCGGCGCTCGGTGCCGACGCGCTCGTCCAGGAGGTGCGGGACCGACGCGCCCGGCGCGTCGCGTCCCACGACGACCGACAACGCGAGGAGCCCGTCGACGCGGGTGACCCCTCCGGGCCCCGGACGCGACGACGGGGCAAGCACGTGCGCAGCGTCTGACCCACGACGCGACCACCGTGCTACGTTCGATCGGTTGATGGTCGACGTCGCGCCTGCTCCCGCGCCCGAGGCCCTCGACGAGTCAGCCCTCGACGAGTCAGTCCTCGACACATCCGATACCAGGACATCGCAGACGGGGGCTCCTCGCACCGGGGCATCGCGCGACCGGGACATCGCGCCGGGGGGCATTGCACGGGCGGGCCGTGCGCCGAGGGCGGCGTTCTCCAACGGCGGTGCAGGAAGCGGCGTCGACTCGACCTCGGCACTTCCCCTGCTTCGACGGGCTCCGGGCCCTGGCCGCCGTCCTGGTGGTCCTGGTGCACACGTCGTTTGCGTCGGGCTTCACCGGACGGTCCTCGGCGGGCATCTATACGGCGCGGATGGAAGTCGGTGTGGCGGTGTTCTTCTTGATCTCGGGCTTTCTCCTGTACCGGCCGTTCGCGGCGTCGCACATCGCGGGCGGAGCCGCCCCCGCCGTCGGCAGGTTCTGGGTGCGACGGCTCCTGCGCATCATGCCCGCCTACTGGCTGGCGTTCCTCGTCACGAACTACGTGATGCACATCGACACGCACGTGCACCCGGGTTGGCGCTCGTTGCTGATCTACCTCGGCCTCCTGCAGCTGTACTTCCCCTCCCACGCGCTGACCGGGATCACCCAGGCGTGGTCGTTGTGCACCGAGCTGGCCTTCTATCTGTTCCTCCCCCTGTTCGCCTTTGTCGTGGTGCGCGGTCGCCGTTCGGACCGCCATCAGCTGGCCCGCGAGCTGATCGCCCTGGCGGGGCTCTACGTGACGGGGCTGAGCCTGCGCTTCTGGCTGCTGCACCTGCACACCCACCTGTCGTACGTGATGCTCCAATGGCTGCCGTCGTGCTTGGACCTGTTCGCGTTGGGGATGCTCCTGGCGGTTCTGAGCAGTTGGCTCGCCCATCGCCGCGTCACGCCCCGGTGGTTGTGGCACCCGGTCGTCCCCTGGCTCAGCTGGGCGGTGGCGCTCGGGGCGTTGTGGGCGACGGCCCATGTGGGGATCTCGCGCGACCCGCTCGAGCACAACACGCCCGGTCGGGGCGTGGAGCTGCAGGTGCTGTATGGCCTGTTCGCGTTCTTCGTCCTGTTGCCCGCGGTCTTCGGCCCGCAACACAAAGGGACCATCCGGTGGCTGCTCCGCTTCAAGCCCGTGGCGGCCCTCGGCCTCATCTCCTACGGCATCTACCTGTGGCACCAGGCCTGGGTCGACATGTACATCCGTTGGACCGGGGAGCTCTTCCGGATCCCGCTGCCCACGCTCTTCGGTGTCGTGATGGGCTTGTCGGTGGTCACGGCCACCATCAGCTACGTCGTGGTGGAGCGGCCCATCCTCGGGCTCAAGGACCGCTTGGGGTGGTGGCGGGGCTCCCCGCGTTCCCGTCGGAGACCCACCGCACCCGCCGCGCCGGTCACCGCGCCCGTCGTTGGCGCGCCCGTCGCCGACTGAGCGCCGTCAGGTTCGGCGCGGGCGCCCCTCGACCACGTCGGCGGGTGGGCCCGCGCGTCGTGCCATGGCCCAGAACACATCGAGCTGCACCGCGGCGAGCAGGGCGAGTGCCACCTCGAACGAGGTCCGGTACCGGGTGTTGCCGAAGCTGAGGAGGACCGTGGCCACGACGTCGAGGCCGAGCGCCCACAGCGGGAAGACCGGGACACGCCGCCGGCGCAGTACCACGGTGCCCCCGAGCGCCAGTGCGAAGAGCGCGTAGTACATACCGAGGCCCACGAGCGCCCAGTGGTACGGGCGCGTCTCGACGTAGTAGTCGAGGTCGATCTGGTACAGCGGGTGGAACGCACCGAAGGCGCGCCCGAGGCGCGCCAACTCGACGCGCCAAAACCGGCCGCTGTGGGCGCGGATGTAGTGCAACGCGTACGCCTGGGCCTGGGCAGACTGGACCGAACGGTCGGCGTGGGGGTCGATCGGCGCATCGAGGCCGCAGCGCAACGACCAATAGCCCTCGAACGTGCCTGACCACGTGGCATTGCAGTTGGCAGACGCCATGGTGATCCCGAGGCCCGAGCTGATGTAGGTGGGCTTCTCGAAGCGGCTCATGTTGTAGCCCACCCACGGAGCGATGACCGCCAGCGCCACCACGGTGCCCGTGGCCGCGAGGGTCAGGCGGGCGCGCCACCGCAGGGGGGCGCCGAGCGCCAGAGGGATCAGGATCAACGGGACCAGCAAGGCGAGCTCGTCGCGGCCCAGCATGGCGAGGCCCGCCACGGCCCCGAGAAGCACCATGCGGCGCATGTCGGGCTTCTTCCAGAAGCGATAGGCGCACAGCAAGACGACCGCGACCAGGAGCGGGGTGAGCGTCTCCGACAACGCCAGCTCGTCGCTCATCCAGATGTTCGGGTAGACCGCCACGAGGAATGCGGCGAGTAGGCCGGCTCGACGCCCCGCCACCTCGCGACCGGTGAGCCCGCACACGGTCACCGCGGCGGCACCGATGACGCAGCACCAGACTCGGTGCGCGAAGAACGACTTCAACCCGACCACCGACGCGGCAGCCAGCACGAAGACGAACAACGGGGGCCAGTCGGCGATCTGGACGATCTGCGCGGGGTGGCGCCCGTAGTCCCACGGGTCGATGAACCCGTGCCCCTCGACCAGCAAGTTGGCCGCGGCGTGGAAGTAGTACGCGTCCCCACCGGGCTTGCGATCGGGACGTCCGAGGACCGTGGCCAGCCTGATCCCGAAACCGATGAGCGTGATGGCGCCGAGCCAGGTCCAAAAGCGCCGATTGTCGCGGCGGGTGGAGGTCGGTGGCGAGAATCGTTGCTCGAGGTCGTCGGCGCCGCGGTCGCTCGTGGCCACCGGCACTCGACCGGGCTCGGAGCGCTCGTCGACGCGCCCCCCGAGCTCACGTGATGGGCTGCCGGCGCCGCAGCACGAGCAGAAGGTTCCACGTCGCCAGCTCTCGCAGCGCGGGGACCTCGATGAGCCAGCGCATCCAGTCGGGGTAGTACCGAGGCAAGGCCGCCACCACATCGACGCCGGGATGCGAGCGGGCCAGGCGCAAGGTGGGGCCCACGTGGCAGGCGAAGAGCGAGGACCCGAACCGGTTCCCCGGGGGTCGGCCGTGCCGTCGCTCGTAGCGCTGCGCGGCGCGGTACCCCCCGAGGTAGTGCCACGGAGCCGTCTCGTGCCCGCCCCAGGGCGAGTACCAGGCGGTGAAGGAGAGGTAGATGATGCCTCCCGGCCGTGTGACGCGGATCGCCTCGTCGAGGAAGCGGGGCGGATCGGGGACGTGCTCGAGCACGTTCGACGAGAACGCCACGTCGACGAGGCCGTCGCGGAGCGGGAGCTGGTTCCCGTCGCCGGCGACCGTCCGCCCCGGGGCCAGTCGCCCGGGCATCACGGCGCGGCGGTGCCGCTCGCGCCGAGCCTGTTCCGCCGCGTCCTGGGGCGAGAGGGCGGCGTCACCGGGGAGCACCGCGTCGTGGTGGCCGGGCTCCTCGGGCCGCGCCGCTCCGGGCTCGACCAGGATGCAGCGCGCCCCTGCCGCGGCGAAGGCTTCGGTGAAGTATCCCGCCCCGCCGCCCACGTCCACGACGAGCTGCCCGTCCACCTCCGCCCACCGCCGCAATTGGTCCACGGAGTCGGCCGCCTGGATCCGGTAGAAGTGGTCGGGGTCGGTCTGTTCGACGCGAAAGGCGCGGAACAGCTCGACCGAACGGCGCAGTCCCTCGCTGTCCGACCGGGCGAGAGACGGCCCCGCCCTGTCGGGCGACGTCGTCATGGCAGCGACGTCGACCCGGGACGCCGGCCTGGAACCCGCCCGGTCATCGGATGGCGACCATCGCCGGATCGAACGGGGATCGGAGCAGGTGTAGTCGGGCGCGCTCTGTAACGTATGGGGTGCCACCAGCGATCAGGTAGCGGTATCGTCCCCCGGCGTCCTGCACTGGGGATGATGGGCAGAAGGCGGGAGCTTCGGCTCCCGCCTTCTGTCGTGCGGTCCGCTGTGGTGCCCCGCCCCGGCCCCTTGCTGGGATCTGCCAGGTCATGCGCGTGCTGAATGACTGTCGGGCGACGTCGTCATGCCGGCACATGGTAACGGTCACGCCGAGCACCCGACGGCGTGCCCCGTCTCTCGGGTGGCCGGCCCCGGGGTGGCTGGCCCTCAGGTGGCTGGCACCGTGGACCCGGCCCGACGGACCAGGCGCAGCCAGGCCAGGAGGGCGACCAGGTAGGCGGCGAGACCGAGCCACAGCACGTCGTGGAACCCGAAGGTCATGGACAGCAGCGTCGCCAGGACCGCCCCCACCACCGACGAGAACCCGTTCACCGCCCAGCCCCACGCCACGTACTCGCGGCGCGCGTCGCTCATGGTGGACACGGCCCGGACCCCGAGCGGCATGAACATCCCGAGACACAGGCCCAACGGCGCCAGCAGGGCGAAGGCGATGGGCACGCGGGCGGCCATGGGAAGCCCGAGGAGCCCGTCGGTCAGCGGTGTCAGGCCGAGCGCGTAGAAGACGGTGAGCCCGATGATCGCCAGCAAGAGGGTCGGGACGGTCCGTCGCCGGTTCCCCAGCCTCGGGCTCAGCAGCGCCCCGAGCCCGGTGAACACCAGGAGCGACATCAACGTGACGGTCAAGGCGTAGGTCGGGTACCCGAGGAACAGGTTGAGCAGCTGCATCAGGGTCACCTCGAAGAACATGAAGCCGAACCCGATAGAGGCGAAGAACAGCGCCGAGATCCATTTCCCCGGGAGCCGCCGCCACGTCGACCGGATGGCGACGAAGGGAAGGAGCAGGAACAGCGCCGAGATCACCACGGCCACCACCAACAGGAGCACGAGGACGCGCTCGCCCACCTGGTACTCGCGGTCGGTGCTCGTGATGGGGTGGAAGAAGTCGCGCAGGACGGTGCCGAACCGAGCGAAATGCCAGAAGTAGGGATCGTTGTCCGTGGTGGGGACCACGTTGTAGCGGTAGGACGAGTAGAACGAACGCAACTGTGACGGACTGCTCGTCACCACCGTGTCGACGGGGCTCGGTGCCACGGGGTGCCACGGCGCGTATTGCAGCGTCGTCCCCGGAACCGACGAGAGCGAGGCGACGAAGCGGTTCACCTCGGCGGGAGTGAACGGTGCACGCTTGACGAGGATGGTGGACAAGGTGAAGGACCCGAAGAAGCGAGCGGGAGAGCTCGCCACCAGGATGTGATCCTTCGGGTCGGAGATCCCCAGGTCGGCCAGGGCCTGCCGGGCCGTCGCCACGAACCGGGTCGTCCGGTAGGGACTGGTCTTGTAGTCGATCTCGCCGAACTGGGCCGCGAAGATGCCGTCGGAGGTCAGGTGCTGCAGGCTCCCCACCACGGCGTTGGTGGTGTACAGGTAGCTCTCGGACAGGACGAAAGCGCTGGCGGTGGCGGCGTTGGTGGCCGAGTAGCTGTCGGGGGCGGGATACCAGATCAGGTTGTACGACGTGTGGCTCCGAGCCATGTAGGACCGTCCGTCGGCGTTCACGTAGTTGACGGCGGGGTCCTGTGCCAGGTGGCCGTCGAAGTTGGCGAACGTGGTCTTCACGAGCGAATAGGTGACGGGATTGAGCTCGACGGCGTCGATGTGCTTGGCCCCGAACCACAACGACGCCAGGACCTCGTGACCCCCGGCGGCCCCGATGATCGCCTCCCGGCGCGGTGGGGTCGTGGTGAGGTCGAACGGGAAGGCGCGGGGATCAGCAGCGAAGTCGTAGTGGGCGAGCGAGGCCACGTGACCGTTCCATCGATAGATCGCCGACCCGATGATCCCGTCGTGGTAGAGCGCCCGCACGTCGGGACCCGCCTGCACGGCGTCGACGCGGAAGATCGAGCTCCACGCCGAGTAGATGGGCTTGTCCACCTTGAAGCTGACCTTGGTGGTGTCGAGGCGTTGTGCGGGTAACAGGTTGGGGTCGACGGTCAGCACGACGGCGGCGGCGAGCAGGACCAGCAACAACGGCACCGCCGCGGGCCGCGAGCGGCTCAAGACGATCGTCCCGGCGAAGAACATGACCGCAGCGGCGAGCATGATCGCGGCGGGAGGACCGATCGAGCCGGTGAGGTAGATGACCAGCGCGCAGGCCAGTCCCGCGCCGACGAGGTCGGCGAAGTAGAGACTCGACACGCCTTCGGGCCGACGCCCGAACAGCGTGGCGATGATCACGCCCGGCGCCACGAAGGGCACGAAGATGAACACACAGATGGCGAAGAGCTCCCCCATGCTCTTGACCGATCCCCATCCGTAGTCCCAGATGGACAGCGAGTCGAGCGACGCGTATGCGACGACGACGTAGCTCGCGACCACCCCCACGCCACCGAGGACGAAGCTCCACAGGAGCACGGTGTTGGTCCGTGCCTGGCGCACGCGTTGCGACACCGCCACCAACACCCCGCCCGATCCGAGGCCGAGGAGAGCGAGGCCGATCACGAGGTAGGTGTAGTAGTAGTACAGCTTGAACGAGATGACCCGCGTGTAACAGACCTCGATCAGGAGCACGGCGAAGCTCACGAGGAGTATCTCGACGTGGTAGCCCTGCGGCGTGCTCCGGGCGTGGGCCGCCCGGGCCGGGACGCGTGCCACCGGCCGGCTCTGAAGCGTGGTCACGGCGGCCCTGTCTACCACGGGCACCCGAGCCATCGGCGGCTAGGGCTGCATCACCACGACGCGGTGCGGACCGACGCTGTGGGCCCTGAGGACGTCATCGGCCCGGTGAGACGTAGCGAGCCGTCGCCACCTTGTCCCGGTGGAAATCGAGCACCCACGCGCACCCCTTGAGGCCCGGCGGTCGCCGACGGAGCCGGACGCCGTCCTCCCGGGCGAGCACAGCCAACACGTCCCCGATCACCTCCCCGTGCGTGCACAGGACGATACGACTCGACAACTCCGATGCCGACAGCGCCCGGATGCGCTCGAGCGCGTGCGCACCGCTCTCGGGCGTGAGCGAGGTGTCCTCCTCGACGACCAGACCCGTCTTCGCCGCGATCGGTTCCATGGTCTCGAGGCAGCGGAGGTACGGGCTCGAGAGCAACCGGGTCGGTTGCATGGGGACGACCACGTCCACGAGGTGTTTGGCCTGGCGTCGTCCCCGGGCGTCGAGAGGTCGAAGCCGGTCGTCCCCGGCCCACCCCTCTTTCGTCCCGGCGTGACCGTGACGCACGAGCACCATTCGCACAGTGCTCCCATGATGCCCGGTGAGCGGCGCCAGCGTTCGGGGGAGACGAGCCCGGGGGGTTCCGGGCCCGACGAGCTCGTCGACGCCTGGCCTGGGTCCACCCGTGGCATCGTGCTCGGTTAACCTCGTAGGAGCCCGATACGAGGAGGGATGAGCGCGTTGCCGTGGGAGCCGATCGCGATCACGAGCAAGGACGCCGTAGACGTGGAAGGCGACGAGGTGCGGGTGGTGTGGTCGCTCAACCGGCGCCCACCCAGTGACTGGGCCCGTGAGTTTCGAAGCGCCACGGTGCACAGAGACGGCTCGGCCGACTTCGTGTCGATGCCGTCACCCGACATCCGCAGCGGTGGCACGATCCACTGGACCGTGCCGGCGGCGGACCTCCGAGGTGCGGTGCAGTACGTGCGGGCTTGTGTCGAGACCGCCAATGACGGCTACCGTCAGCTCTTGGTGCGACGAGACGAGGAGCGCCGACGCCGCGACGAGGAAGAGCAAGCCAAGGCGTTGCGGCTGCAGGCCGCGCAGCAAGCGCTCAACGCGCTCGACTGACGCGGCGCGCCGCGCACAGGCGCGCTCAACCCCCGGCCAAGATCCGACGGACGTCGTCGCCGACGGCCGCGACGAGCTCGCGCAGCAGCGCCACGCGCTCGTCGGGCCCGGGTGCTTCGAGGAGGTGCTGGCGATCCAGGACCGTGACCGGCGCCAGTGCGCACAGTTGCCACAGGGCGACGTCGGCGTCGTCGTCCAACGCGGCGACGTCGGGCGGGGCCGGCGCCTGGCTCAGCTCCGACACCAGTGCCCGGACGCGCCCGAGCTCGACCTGCGCGTCACCGATCGCGTCGCCGTCGGTGGCCGGGACCCCGTCGCACGGTTCGACGAGGGCTCGGGGATAGGGGTCGTCGGCCAGCCAGCGCGTGACGCGCAGGAGGCCGGTCCCGGCGACGACGAGATGCCACCGGCCGTCGTTGCGGGGCGCGGCCCTCTCGATCGAGGCGACCGTGCCCAGCGTGACGCGCTCGTCACCGCCCCCGACCTCCGAGCCGCGTGCGATGAGGACCACGCCGAAACGGCGGTCGCCGGCGAGGCAGTCCGAGACCATGGCGCGGTAGCGGGGCTCGAACACCTGGAGGTGCAACCGTTCGTGGGGGAACAGGACGGTCGACAGAGGGAACATCGGGTGGGGCGGCTGGACCATGCCCCCAGGATGGCGTCTGCGCCGCCGGGGTGCCCTTTCGCTCGCCTCCTTCTCCCCCGACGCTCCGTGGCCGAACGAGCCGGAATTGGATCAACGTTGTGACTAAATTGGGCCACTAGTGGGCCAAATGGCCCACAATCAGTGTCACGCGGGGGACTACGAGTGGCATGCCAGCCCGGGGTCCGGCAGACCACGGTCGTCCGGAGCCGAGCACGCTTGCGTCACTTGGTCTGAGCACGACCTGAGAGAAGCTATTGGCAACCGACGAAGGCGAGCCACGGGGCGACGACGACCGCAACGACCTCCGACAGGAGGTCAGGGAGCTACGCGACCGCCTGACCAGTGTCGAAGGCCACTTTCGAGGCGTGGTCGACAACAGTACCGACGGCGTGATCGTGGTCAACCGTGACGGCATCGTGGTCTTCGCCAACACGTCCGCCGCGGTGATGCTCGGCACCACCCGGGCTCAGTTGGTCGGGAAGGCTGCCAGCTTTCCGGTCGTGTCGACCACGTCGCGCCGTCCCGACAACGAGGTCATCCTGGCCGACATGCGCATGCTGTCCACGGACTGGGACGACGAGCCGGCCGTGCTCGCACTCATGCGCGACATCACCGAACGGTCCATGGCGGACTCCGAGATGGCGTACCGGGCCACGCACGACCCGGTCACGGGTCTCCCCAACCGCTATCTGTTGGACGACCGCTTGCGACAGGCGTTGGCGCGCGACCGGCGGGAGCCCAAGACCCTGGGCGTGCTGTTCTGCGACGTGGACGGCCTCAAAGGCATCAACGACCGGTTGGGCCACGCCGTCGGGGACCAGGTTCTCATGGAGACCGCCCGCCGTATCGAGGCGGTGATCCGGCCCGCCGACACCGCCGCGCACTTGGGTGGGGACGAGTTCGTGGTCCTGTGCGAGAGCATCGACGACGATGGCGCCACCGCGGTGGCAGGTCGGGTCGAGAGTGCCTTCGACGTCCCCATGACCGTGGACGGCGTCGAATTGAGCGTGGGCATCAGCGTCGGCCTGGCGCTGACCAGTGATCCCGACGTGATCCCCGCCGACCTGTTGGCCGAGGCCGACCACGCCATGTACAGCGCCAAACAACGCCGGCGCCGTCAGGCGGCCCGGTAGCCCCGGCGCCCACGGAGGCGCCGCCACCGGTCGATCGGCTCCAGGCCGCACAAGGTGACGAGCGCCAGGGCGAGAAGCGTCACGGCGAGCACGACGAAGAGCACGGGGTACGCCCCGAAGCCCCGGTACGAGAAGGTGACCGTGTGGACGCCGGGCCCGACCCGCACCGCCGGGAGCGCAGGGGCGAGCATCTCGACCGGAGCGGGCCGGCCGTCCACCTCGACGGTCCATCCCGGGTCGAACGACGCGCTCAGGACCACGGCCGCGGCGCGGCGCGCCACGACGGTGGCACGCACGCGGCCGTCCACGAGGTCGTCGTGCTCGGATCGCACCGTGCCGGGCCCTCCGGTGATCTTCGCCACGGCGGGGGCGGTGAGCGGCGCGGGGGCGGCACCGCCGTAGGCGACGGTCAGGTAGCGACCCGCACCGGGCAGCGGGGAACGGAGATAGGGCACGCTCATCGTGCCGACGTCGGTCTTGTCGACGCTGAGCACGCCGACGGTGTCGACGACACGGACGTACCCGGCACTGGGGACGACGCGGAGCTGGTAGGGGCCCGCACTCATGACCAGCCGCGTCGGTACCGGTGACGGGTGACCGGCGGGCACGAGCACATAGCGGATGCCGAAGAGCGGGTAGTCGCCGGGGTTCTGCTCGTCGAAGAAGTACTCGGGGTCGGTCATGAGTGACGCGGTGCGCAACGTGTACCCCACCTCGTCGACGTCGCGGCTCTCGAGGAACTTGAACACCGGGACCGCGCCGACGGAGAAATCGGAACCCCAATTCGACGGCATCCCGGCATAGACGCGCCCGCCCCCGTGGTGCTGCACATAGGCGATGAGGCGGTCGACCTCACGCCCCTGGGTGCTCTCCGCCGCGTGCTGCGACGCGATCCACTGGGCGTTGGTGGCCCCGAAGGCGTCGATCTGGGTCCACGCCGGCGCCAGGACGGCCAAGCCCACGACACCCGCCAGCGCCACGACGGCAGTCCGTCGGCGGGGTGCGGCTGTCCATGCGCCGAGCGCGGGCCGCCACCGTGTCACGCCCGCTGCGACCGCACGGAGCAGGGCCATGCCGCCGATGCCCGCCAAGTAGAGGCCCGACAGCTGGATGCCCATCATGAAGCGGCGCATGAAGATGTCCTTGCTCCCGGGCAAGAGCACCGTGAGGCCCCCGAAGGTCGTGCGGCCGAACGACAGGAGGAGGCTCATCACGAGCAACGCCACCAGTGCCCGTCCCGTCGGCTGGGCGCGCCAGCGCACCACACACACCGCCAGGCCGACCCCGGCCAGAAGGGTGACGACGGGAAAGCGATGGGCGTCGAAGAGCTGGCCCGTCACCAGCCACGCCATGACCTGCTTGGCGCCGTACCCGTTGACGAGGGGCGTACGGGCCAGGATCTCGTTGGTGGCGGCCCACCGACTCTCCACCAACAACGGCACGGTCACCCACGCCGAGGCCAGGAGCGCGCCGACCCCGACGACCGCAGCGCGCCGCACCCGGGGCCGGAGCTCGCTCGGTGTCAAGAACGGGAAGATCACGACCGGGATCAGCGCGAGGTAGCCCGTCTCGAAGTGCAGGGCCATCGTGAGGGCCACGAAGACGACCGCAGGCAGCACGGCGCGCCGTGACGCCATGGCGCGCCACGTGAAGGCCCACGCCAGGGGAAGCGTCCACGATGCCCACAGCTGCGCCCACACGCCGTAGCCGATCCACACATACGCCTTGGGCTCGTAGCCGACACCCACCGCGCTCATGAGCAGGGGAGCGGCCGCCGCCGACAGGACCGAGGTGGCTCGCCCGAGGTCGAAGAGCCGGGCCGACCAGTACACCGAGAGCGGCCACAGCGCCAGCAATAGGTACAGCGTCAGGCGGAACGCGCTGTTGCCGCCGGTGGCCAGGCCCAGGGCCCCGGCGAGCATGGCCGGTAGGCCCTGGTAGTGGAGGAACTGGGGCGAACCGAGGCCGAGATAGGGGAACCAGCTCGTCATGGGGAGGTGCCCGGCCTCGAAGCGACCGAGTGCGAACCGCACCATCTGTTGGTGCACGGAGCTGTCGTCGGCGTAGGCGACCGGTGTGAGCTCGGCTCGCCAACGGACACATCCCCATGCGACGACGAGAGCGAGCGCCACCGCAGCGCCGATGCGTGACGAGGCGTCGTCGCTCGCCGAATCGTCGGTGCCGCGCATGGGCTACCTCTTCGCCTTTACCTTTACCTTCACCTTCGTCTTCTTCAATTTCTTGACGGTCGGCTTCTTCTTGGGGTGTCGGGCATGGTGGTGCTTCTTGGCCTTCCCGGCCCCCCCCTTGGCGGCGGGGCCGGCTCCGGTTCCTGTTCCTGTGCCCGTCCCGGTCCCTGTGCCCGTGCCGGTCCCCGTGCCCGTGCCGGTTCCCGTGCCCGTGCCGGTCCCCGTGCCCGTGCCCGTTCCCGTTCCGGTTCCCGTCCCCGTGCCGCCTGCCGGGCTCGGGGTGGTGGGCGGTGGGCCGTTGGCCAGGACCCATCGCAAGGTGGGGTGCACCAGGACCTCGAGTTGCGCGGGGACGGTCCCCGTCGGCACTGGGAAGAACTCACAACCCCGCTGGGACTGGCCCGGCGCCACCGGAGTGAAGAAGCCGCCCTGGTCACATTGCTGCTCCACCGCGGGGCTGTTCGGATCGGGGCTGTAGCTGTGCCCGGTGGTGTCGCTCATCAGCGTGATGACCGACAGGTTGCTGTAGTCGGCGCTCACGTTCGACGTGTTGAGCGCCGTCAGCATGACGACGACCACCTTGTAGGTCGGGTCCGAGAAGACCTGGTTGAGCGTGAACTGGGCGCTCGAGGCCTGGAGCGTGCTCCCGAGTTTGCCCACGGTCGGCAACGGCGCCCGCGTGGCGGCCGACGTTCCTCCACACCCCGCGATGCTCAGGCAGACGACGAGGAGCAGGACGAGCAGGTGATCATGGCGTGTGCGCATGTCTTTGCCTCACAACACGGCCGACCCAATGGCGCCATGGCGATGTCGACACGCACGGGCCTGTCGACATCGGGTCTGCCCCCCTCCTCAGATCGCCAGCGATACCGGCCCCAATGGTGCGGGTCGTGACCAATCGCCCAGCCCTCAACCCCTGCTCCAGGTTACCTGCAGGAGTCTCCAAGGCTCAGGCGGGGCCCTGCGGGTGGCCCCGATTCGAGACGGCCCCATGCCATACTGGCGAATTCCTGGTGGTGCCACGTTCCTGGTAGTACCCACGCCGAGAGGGGGGACGGCGCGTTGAGCCTGACGACACGGAGCGCGACGGCGCGCGGGTCCGACCGGCAGGGAGCGAGGCGGTGGGCAGGGGGCCGGCTCGAGTACCTGCTGGTCGCCGTCCTCGCCTTCGTGCCGCAGCTGTGGGCACAGCCGGGGGTCGCCGACTCCGACACCAAGAGCTATCTGTACCTCGACGCGGGACGGTTCCTGCGTCAGTCGGCGTCGATGTGGGACCCGACGGTGGGTCTGGGCACCGTGACCCATGAACAGATCGGCTTCCTCTTCCCCCTCGGGCCTTTCTTCTGGGCCGTGCACGTGTTGGGCGTGCCCCTGTGGGTGGGCCAGCGGCTGTGGGTGGGGGCCATGCTCTTCGGGGCCGGGGCAGGTGTCGTGTACCTGTGTCGCACCCTCGGACTCCGGGGGCCGGGGCGGTTCGTGGCTGCGGTCGCGTACATGCTGTCGCCGTATTGGCTCCAGGACGTGGGCCGCATCGGGTCCTTGGTGCTGCCCTGGGCGGGCCTGGGGTGGATGATCGCCTTCGTCATCCGGGGGGTGCGCAGCGGCGGCTGGCGGTACCCGGCGTTGTTCGCCCTGGTGTGGTTCACCATCAGCGGCACCAACGCCAGTGGTCCGATCTACGCGGCCGTGGCGCCGACGCTGTGGTTGCTCTACGCCGTGTTCATCGCCAGAGAGCACACGCTGGCGCAGGCGTGGTCGACGGTGTGGCGGGTCGTCGTGCTCACCGCCGGGGTGTCGCTGTGGTGGGCGTGGTCACTCGCCATCGAGTCGGGCTACGGCCTCAACGTGCTCGGAGTGACCGAGAAGGTCTCCGCCGTGGCGAAGACCTCCCTGTCGTCCGAAGTGCTACGCGGTCTCGGCTACTGGTTCTTCTACGGGTCCGACATCGCCGGCCCGTGGGCCGCCACGTCGGCCGGGTTCACCCAACAGCTGTGGCTCATCGGGATGACCTTCGCCGTGCCGCTGCTGGCGTTGGTGGCGGCGGTGGTCGTCCGGTGGCGCCACCGGGTCTTCTTCATCGGGCTCATCGTGGTGGGAATGGTCCTGGCGGTGGGGTCGAACCCCTACGTCGCTCCCTCGACGGTGGGTGGCTACATCAAGTCCTTCATGACCGAGACCACGGCGGGACTGGCGCTGCGCTCGACGGACCGGGCCACCCCCATGGTGCTGATCGGCCTCGCTGTCCTGCTCGGTGCCGGCATCACCGCACTGTCGCGACGCGAGACGTTGATGGGGGTCGTCGCGACAGGTTTGGCCCTGGCGGCGGTCGTCGCCGCCAACCCGCCGGCGTGGAACGGCAGCTCCGTGCTCGACCGCTACACGTTCCCGACACCGGTGCCGAGCTACGTCACCCAGGCGGCCAATGCCCTCAACGCCGAGAAGACCCAGACCCGTGTGCTCGCCATCCCGGGCGACAATTTCGGTGCCTACCGCTACGGCAACACCGTCGACCCGATCTGGCCCGGCCTGCTCACCCGCCCCTTCGTCACCCGCCAGCAACTTCCTCTGGGCTCGCTCCCCAGCTACGACATGACCTATGCGCTGGACGTCCCCATGCAGGATCGCACGGCGGACCCCGCCGCCCTGGCGCCGATGGCCCGGCTCATGAGCGTGGGGGACGTCCTGGTGCAGAACGACATCGCGTACGAGCTCTATGACCGCCCCCCGCCGCAGCTGTTCTGGCAGTCGTTGGACCTGCCCCAGGCCGGGCTCGACTCCCCCGTCGGCTACGGCACTCCCAAGCCCAACGTGTCGCCCATTCCCATGATCGACGAGTCCACGTTGGCCGCCGCGCCCGACGCCTCGTGGCCGTCGCCGCTCGAGGTCCTGGGGGTGCAGAACCCTCGACCGATCGTGCCGCGCCGAGTCCACCGAGGGGGCGCTCGTCGTCGCCGGCGACGCCGTGGGCCTCGCCGACGCCTCGGGCCTCGGGCTCCTGAGCACCACATCGCCCGTCCTCTACTCCGGCACCCTCGACACACACCCCAAAGCCCTGTCGAGCGCGCTGGCGGGAGGGGCCACGTTGCTCGTCACCGACAGCAACCGCAAGCAGACGTTCTTGTGGAACACCGTGTCCGACAACGCCGGTATCACCCTGGCGGCGTCTGACCCCGAGCCCAGCGTGGCCCTCGACATCTTCCCCGACGCGCCGGGCGATGCCCAGTCCACGGCCCAGATGGTGGGCGTGGCGTCGGTTACCGGCTCCCCCGATACCCCTGACCACTCGGCGGCGCAGGCCATCGACGGGATTCCCGACTCGGCGTGGGAGACACAACTCGGCGTCCCTCCCGTCACCCCGGGACCCTCGCCCGAAGGCAAGTTCTGGCAGGTGACCCTGGCCAAGCAGGTGACCACGGGTGGCATCACGATCCTGCAGCCGCCTCCCAACGACTACGAAGTCAACCAGTGGATCACGCGGGCGACGCTCAGCTTCGACGGCGGCTCCCCCGTCACCGTCAAGGTCGGCCCCGCGTCGCGCTCGGGGCGCGGACAGCTGATCTCGTTCCCTCGTCAGACCTTCACCACGCTCCGCATCACCATCGCCGCCACCAACTTGACCGGGGCTTCGAAGAAGATCCAGGAGGAGGCCTCTCCCGTGGGGTTGGCCGAGGTGGGAATCCCGGGCGTGCAGGCCCAACAGGTCATCTCGATGCCGGCCGACCTCCTGTCGTCGGTGGGGTCGGCGTCGCAGACACATCGCCTCGTCCTGGTCATGACGCGAGAGCGGGTGGCGCCGGTGGCCCCCGCTGCGGATCCCGAGCCGGTGCTGGCTCGCAGTTTCACTCTGCCCACGACGCGCACCTTCGGGCTCACGGGCAAGGCCCGGATCAGCTCGATGGCCAGCGACGACACCGTGGACGCGCTGATCGGACGACCCGGTGCCGCCCAGGGCGGGGTCGTGGCGTACTCGTCGCAACGCCTTCCCGGTGACCTGAACGCCACGGCCTCCGCCGCGCTCGACGGGAACCCGGCGACGCAGTGGTCTCCGGGACTCGGCACCGGCAATCAGCAAGGCGCCTGGATCCAGGTGAACCGGCCGCAGAGCTCGACGGTGGACCATCTCGACCTGGTGCTCGCGGCCGACGCGCACCACTCGGTGCCCACCGCGCTTCGCATTCAGGCGTGTGACCATGTGGGCGCCGACGAGCGCTGTCCGGCCGCCTCGCAGTCGACCACGGTGACGTTGCCGGCGGTGGCCACCGCCAAGCACCTGGGGGCGACGGTCAGCGTCCCGGTGCACTTCTCCGCCGTGACGGGCCGGGACCTCACCATCACGGTCACTGGCGTCAGGCAAGTGATGATCAAGGACTACTCCTCGCAGGCGCCGATCGCCCTCCCCTTCGGCATCGCCGAGCTCGGTATCCCTGGCACCCAGATCGGGGCCGCGCCCGCCGCGTTCCCCACCACGTGTCGCTCGAACCTCCTCACCGTCGACGGCAAGCCCGTGTCGGTCACGCTGTCGGGCTCCACGCGCGACGCGTTGGCGGGCGACGCCCTCACTGTGAAGCTGTGCGGGGCCGACGCGGCGGGAATCACCTTGGCGGCGGGCACCCATGTGGTCCTCGGCATGTCGGGTGAGTCGACCGGCATCGACATCGACCAATTGGCGCTGGACTCCGCACCCGGTGGCGGCCCCGATGCGACCACCGGCCCGGGCGGCGCCGCGCTGGCGGCACCCACGCCGGGGCCGGCCCCCACGGTCCGGGTGACATCGGCCACGGCCACGAAGATGCAGCTGAAGATCACGGGCGCGACCCAGCCCTATTGGCTCGTGCTGGGCCAGAGCATCAACAAGGGATGGGTGGCCTCCGTGGTCGGCAGCACGAAGTCCCTGGGAGCCCCCATGCTGATCGACGGGTTTGCCAACGGCTGGCTCGTCCGACCCACCGGAGCCCACACCGTGACCGTGAACCTGCGGTGGAAGCCGCAGACGAGTCAGAACATCGCTCTCGTGATCTCCGCCGCCGCGGTCATCGCCTGTCTCGTGCTCGTGTTGCGTCCGCGACGCCGTCGAAGGTCGGTGCACGGCGGCGTCACCCCTGCGCCGGCACCGAGCACCGCCGCATTGTCCTCGAGCGACGCGAGGGCCTCTGACGAGGCCGACGAGCCCGACGAGCCCGACGAGCCCGTCCTGTCGAACCCCTTCGGGCCGGCCCGGCGCCTGTCACCGGGGTTGGCTGTCGTGGTGGCGTCGGTGTGCGGGCTCGTCGCGGGTGTGCTCGTGCCCCAGGCGGTCTTCTTCAACGTCTTCGTCGGCGTGGCTCTCGCCGTGGGCGTGGTCTTGATCGTTCCCCGGACCCGGGGGCTGCTGGGCATCGCCGTGATCGGGTTCGCGCTGGGAGCCGTCGTCTACATCATCGTGCTCCAGGCGACGCAGCATTTCGCCTCGGGCGCGTGGCCGATCCATTTCGAGCTGGCCGACGAGCTGGTGTGGACCGCCATCGTCCTGCTCGGGGCCGACGCGGTGGTCGAACTCGTTCGGCGGCGCCAACGCTGACCGGCTAGAGCCGGGCTTCGGCCTCCTCGACCAGTGCGCCCAGCACCGTGGCGGCAGTTGCGTCCCAGGTGAGATCAGCGGAGCGGGCCACCGCACCGTCGGCGAGGCGCTGGCGCAGCTCGGTGTCCGTGAGCACCTGTACCAGGGCGTCGACGAAGGCGTCGCCGGGGTCGACCAGCAGGCCGCTTCGGCCCGACGTCAGCGCATCGCGATGTCCCGCAATGTCGGAGACGACGGCCGGCGTACCGCACGCGCCGGCCTCGGTGATCGTCATGTTCCACCCCTCGCGCAGTGACGTGCTGGCGAGGACCCAGGCGCGGCGATAGGCGTCGGCGAGCTGGTCGTCAGACACATGACCGGCGAGCTCGACCCACGACCGCCCCCCGACCTCGTCGATCTTCGCCTCGATCAGAGGACGCTCGTACCCTTCGCCCACGACGAGGAGGCGCAACTCGGGCACCCTCGTCCGGGCCTGAGCCACGGCGTCGACGAGGAGCTCGAGCCGCTTCACCGGCACCAACCTCCCGACGGCCAACACGAGCGGGGTCGGGGACTTGCTCGCGCCGGGGAAGAACCGGGCGTCCACGCCGGGCGGGACCACCGTCACCCGCGACTCGTCGAGCCCGAGCATCGACAGGATCTCGTCGCGCGAGGAGGTGGACGGAGTGAGCACTCGGCTGTGGCGGTACAGCGGTGGTGCCAGTCGAAGTTCGACCGTCTCCCCGACGCGGGCCAGGCGCGGAGTCAACACCATCCGCCACATCGCCGCGTGCACGTGGTGCAGGAACACGATGCGCGGGCACCGGGCCCACAGGGGAGTGAAGAACGGCATGCCGTTCCAGATCTCGATCAACCCGTCGGGTCGACCCCGGCGGCCGACGAGCCCGCTCAGGGCGCTGCGGGGGAACACCCCGTAGCGTCCCGACTTGCGGATCACCTGGTACCCGTCGCGCATCGAGATCGACGCCTGGCCCGGGGCCGCCGACGTGCGCATCGAAATGTCGATGCCCGCTCGGGCCCACGCTGTGGCCATCCGGTGGGCGTGCAGCTCCGAGCCGCCGGCTTCGGGGTCCTCGAAGTCCCGCCAGGCCAGCACCTGGACCCGCCGCAGGCCGATCTCGAGCGCACGGGCTGCCACCTTGTCGAGGCGGGCGGCGGCGATGCGGCCGGCGCTCAGCTCGGCCTCGGGCTCGCCTGGCAGCGGGCGCGCCGGTTCGGAGGTGGAAGACAGACTGCTCAGGTCCCCGACGGCCACGCCCTGCTCGGCACCAACAGCCAAGACACCCCCCAGACGCTCGACCTCGGTCACCTCATCCCCCCCCGGCGGACGACAGCGCGGCCACGTGACGGGCGCCCTCGAGCGCGGCGTCGGAACGTGCAATGCCCCTCCGCCGACTCTACGGAGGGCTCGGGGCGCTTCTCATCGTCACATCTGACGAATTCGCCCCGTCCTAGGCACGCCTCGACTCCCGATCGAAACCCTCACCCGGACGGCGGGTCCGCTCAGGGAGCGTGCCCCGAGGCCAGGAGGATCGACGACAGGCTGGGGGTCCGGCACAGGAGGCGGTCGAGGGGCCGCAGGGGTCGGGGAACGTCGTGGTACGGGGCCCCGGTGATGGTGATGTCGACGAAGCCGTGAGCCTCGAGCAGGGCTGCGAGCGCCCGGCGGGTGAAGACCCGGAGGTGGCCGACGACCTCGTGGCCGGGGCGCCCGTAGATCCCCTGCAGACTCACCTCGGTGAACATGGGCTGGACGCCGACCATGAGGAGGGCCCTGTTGTACCAGGCCGCCAGATTGGGGGTGGACAGCAGCAAGGCACCGCCGGGCACGAGGACGCGCCGGGCCTCGGTCAGGACGGTGTCGGTGTCGACGAGATGCTCGATGAGCTCGCTCACGATGACGACGTCGACGCTCGCAGTGCCGAGGGGGAGCCCAGGGTGCTCGACCGAGCTCCGCACCACCTCGAGGCCGTGCCCCCGGGCCTGGTCGAGAGCCGCCACCGACCAGTCGAGACCGATGATCGTGATGTCGATGCCCGCCCGCCGGGCGCCGGCCGCGGCGGCGGCGGTCCACGTCCCCTCGCCGCAACCCACGTCCACGGCCCGGAGGGGACGGTGCGCGTGCGTGGTGAGGTCGACCAGCATCTGGGTCTGGAGCTTGGCGCGGGGGGACCCGGAGATGAGCGGCGTGGCGGGATCCTCGTAGAGCTGCTGCAGCGAGTGCGTGGTCATCGTGGCGCGCCACCGGCCCGCTGCTGTCGGCCCCCCGTCGCCACCGCCGTGTCCGTCACCTGCCCCCCGTCCCCGTGGGTTGGAGTATAGCTTCGGGGCGTTTTCTGTTTTCGCAGGATACAGGCCTATTTTCCGGTTTCGTCGGCCCCGGACGCGTCCCACGCGGTGACATCGACGCCGAGGCCCTCGAGGACGTGCCGGTCCTCTGTGAACACCTCGACGAAGTCGTGGCGCAGGCGGGTCCCGTGGGCTCCCGACGTGGCCTGGGAGCGCAATCCCCGCCGGACGAGCTCGCGGGCCACCCGGCGCACGGGACGAGGGACCAGGGGCCGAGCCCGCTGGCCCTGCTCGAACAGTGTCTCGAGCAACCTGGATCTGCGGTCGACGGGCTTGTACATCGTCTGGTTCAGGCGTTCGTCCTCGAGCGGTCGGCCCAGGGGCGCGAGGCCGAGGAAGGCGAAGACCTCGGCCACCGGGCCATCGGGTGCCGCCGCGAGGTCTTCGGCCAGGAGGACCTTGACCTGGTCACGGGGAAAGATCGAGAAGAGCTCGGTGAGTTGCCGGCCGTAGAGCCCGAGCTCGCGGTAGAGCCAGAAGGGCTCCCAACCGAGTTGGCGCCGCTCGTCCTCCGCCGCCATGGCCGAAGCGAAGTCGAGCTTCTCGCGGCCCTGCTCTCGGAGGTCGGCCCAGTTGGAGTAGGCGCGTAACGTCGGCTCGCGCAGCACCGCCACCGAGTCGCGCGTCGGGGACGAGGTCGAAGATCCGGGCCGCGGCACCGGGGTCCCACAGGTAGTAGGGCGACGCCTCCCCTGCGTAGGTGTGCGGTCCCTGTGGATAGTGGAAGAGTGCCTCGTACTTCTGCCGATCCACCACGTAGGCCCGAGAGGCGCGGTCGTCACCGGGGCCGGAGAAGCTCGGGCGCACACCCTCGACGAGGAAGAACTTCGGTTCCTTGACCGCCGACATCGAGACCTGGGGGTGCTGGTCGAGGTAGCGGTGCAACGACGTCGTCCCGCACTTGGGCGCGCCGATGACGAAGAGGTTGGGAAGCGCCATGGTGGGACCTCTACAGAGGCCCAGGGAGGATCTCGAAGCGGGCCACCGAGGAAGGGGCTGTGCGTCGATCCCCCCTCGGCGTCACAAGAGCATCGTAGCGGCGGACCGTCGGGTTAGCCTGCGGACCGTGCCCAGAAGGCTCATGCGCGAGCCGGGGTGGACGCGACACAGCGCCGATGCCCGGCGCCATCTCGACCCCCTTCCCGACGGGCTGCGGGGCGCGGGTGGGGTGTGGGCGATCGCGGTCGTGCGCGACGAGGCCGACATCGTCGGGACCGTCGTGACGAACCTCTTGGACCAAGGTGTCGAGCGGGTGGTGATCGCCGACAACCTCTCTGTCGACGGCACGACCGAAATTCTGATGTCGCTGGCCCGGTCGGCGCCGGTGACGGTGTTGTCCGACCGTCTCGACGCGCACTACCAGGCGGAGAAGACGACCCTCCTGGCCCGCGCTGCGACAGCGGCGGGGGCGGGCTGGGTGCTCCCCTTCGACGCCGATGAGGTTTGGACCGTTCCCGGCGACACGCGGGGCGAGGCGAGCACCGTGGCACAGTGGTTGGCGGCGTCCGACGCGGACGTCGTGCAGGTGCCGGTGTTCAACCACGTGCCCACCGAGCGCGACGACGTCGACGAGCCCGATCCGGTGCGCCGCCTGCGGTGGCGCAAGGCCGAGCCAAACCGCCTGCACAAGGTCGCTTTCCGGTCCAGCCCCCGCGCCCGCCTGCATCAGGGGAACCACGGAGTCGACCGCCGGGGGACGCGCCGACGCGGCCTCGAGATCCGACACTTTCCCTACCGCTCCGAGGACCAGTTCGTGCGCAAGATCCGCCAGGGAAGTGCCGCGCTGGCTGCCACCAATCTCACCGACGAGGTAGGCAAGCACTGGCGCGGCCTCGGCGCCGGTGACGACGAGGAGCTGCACGCCGCGTGGCGCTCGCTTCTGGACTCCCACAACCTTCCGGCGGAATGGTGGGTGCCCCGTCACGGGCTCGTCGACGACCCGGTCAACCTCGGGGGGCCCGCCTCGGGTCGATGAGGGTGCTCATGATGAGGCATCGACTGACTGTGCCTCGACTGACGGTGCATCGACGACAGGGGCACGGCCCCGGCCACGTCGGCGCCGGGTCCGGGCCAAGAGCGGCACGACCACCAGCCCGATGACGCCCAGTACCGCCAGGACGAGGCCCACGACGAACGTGGTGGGGCGGTAGTGCACCACCACGACGTGACGGCCTGCGGGCACCCTTGCCTGGAGCATCACTCCCGCGTAGCGCTCCAGCGCCACGGGCTTGCCGTCGACGGTGGCGTGCCAGCCCGGTACGTCGGTGAGCCGTAGCCTCAGAACCGACGGACCGGTCGACCGGGTGACCATGCGCCATGTGGCGGGGCCCGGATGGCGGACGGTCACCGGCGCGCCCTGGGCGTCGAGGCCTGGAAGTGTCGAGCCCGGGGCGGGGACGAGCGTGGCCGCGGCGGCACCGGGCACCCGGTACAGGTCTTCGTCGGCAATCGTGCGCACGAAGACGAAGCCCTGGGGGATCTTCGCACCAGAGGGCTCGAGCACGAAGCCGATGCCGAATCGCCGGGCGATCGAAGCGCTCGTGACGGCGGGACAGAACGTCGAGAACGGGACGATGGCACTACCCGGACGATTGAGCGGTTGTTGGCCCGTTTGCTCCAGCCAACTCGTGTCGTAGGTGCGCGGCAGGAGTGGGTCGTAGAGCGCGAACTCCCTGAAGCCCAGGGCGTCGTTCACCTCCGGGGCCACACCCAGCTGGTCGGCGGTGAAGCATGTGCTCGTGCCCAGCCCCACCAACGAGGTGCCGACCGAGTGCTGGAGCGCCACCTCGGCCCGGGTCAACGGCAGGTACTGCGAGCTCGAGGACAACAACGGTCCCCCCGCGATCACGAGGAAGACCGTCTCGCACACCACGAGCGCGGCACCGGCCCACCAGCCGGCGCCGGGTCCGGCCCGCCGACGGTGCGCGGCCGACGCCCGCCTGCTGGCGACCACGAGCGCGCCGACGACCGCCAACACCACCGCACATTGCACCCCGGGCCAGATGAAGCTCCTGGCCCGCGTGGCGGCTTCATCGGCGGGGAGCGCGCCGCGACCGAAGGCGAAGATCGCAACGAGGATCAGGGCGACGGCGCCCGACGTCACCGTGAGGCACCGCCACGTGCTGCGCTCGGCGTGGGTGCGGACGAGGACGTCGGTGCCGACACCGGCAAGCACGGCCAGTGCGAAGTCCAGCGGTAGGAGGGCGCGGTGCCACTGCACCGATCCAAGGAGCAGGGGCGGCACGATGACGAGCGCCGCGGTCACGACCGCGACCACACCCACGGCGACGACCTCGGGGCGACGTTGGTACCGGCGTACCGAGGTGGCGAGAGCCAGCACCGCGAGGACCACGCCGATCACCCCTACGTAGGCAGCGGTGCGGACGTAGAACGACGGGCCGAACCATTTGCCCGCGGGGGAGCCGTCGAAGCCTTGGAACACGAGATACATGAGGTCGCGTGGCGGGAGGGCCTGGCTGCCCCCTTTGAGGCCCCGCAGCGACTCCTGCAGCAGCTGCGCGCCTGGCAGCAACAGAGGTGCACCCAGCGCGGCGCCGGCCACCGACCCCACCACGAGGTCGACGATGGGACGGCGAATAGGCCCCGAGCCGCCCAACCCCGGGGTGCGTAGCGCCAGTAGCGCCACCACGAACACCCCGAGTGCGGTGCCGAGGAGGACCAGAGCGTCGGGCTGGCCCGAGAAGATCGCCAGCGCTGTGACTACGGCGAACAAGGCAACGGCGCGAGCCCGATGCTGGCCCCGCACCACGAGCACAGTCGCGGCAAAGAGCCATCCCGACCACGAGAGCACCGTTGCCATGGGCCAGCCCAGCCACCCGATGAACGACCCGCTCAGCTCGAACATCGTGCCAGCCATCACTGCGCCGAGGACGCCGACCCGGAGTTGGCGGCACAGGAAATACGCGCCTGTACCGGCTACGACCAGGGTGACCACGATCTGCACGGTGTAGGCGAGGCCGAGGGGAAAGAGGTATCCCACGAGGACCGGCAGGCTGAAGGTGGCGGCCTGCCAGCCGAACGCGAGCGGCATGCCGAGTGCGCTGTAGGAGTTCCACAGCGGCAGGTGGCCGTTGTGCACCTGGGTCCACGCCACGGCGGTCCACGGGATGAACTCCGTGATCTGGTCGTAGGCCTGGCGGTTGTGGACGTTGACGGTCGGGTCCTTCGACAGGCCGAAGCGCGAGGTCCAGTCGTAGGCCCCCAGGTGCGCACCATGGGCGAGCGAGGGGGCGAGCACAGCTCCCGCCGCGGCCAGCACCCACAGGACACCGAGCACGTCGGGAAGCAGCGATCGACGAGGCCGGGCGCCCGTGGAGAGTGAGGTCCCGGTCATGTGGTGAAAAGTATTGCTGGTGGGCCCGGCAATTCGGGATCAGTGAAGACCACCGGACCGGTGAAGACCGCCGGACCGGTGACGACCGCCGGACCGGTGACGGCGAGGCACACCGTCACCGATGCCAGCCCTGTTACGCGGGCGAGCTCCCCCCGGTGCTAAGCGTGCTGGCCGTCTTGCGCCACTGGACGGTGGGGGCGATGGCCTGGACGTCGACACGGTCACGGTGCCGGTCGACGACCTCGAGCAGGCCCTTGATGGTGGGCTCTTCCAGCAGGTGCGGCACCAGGCCCAGGTCGAGGAGCTTGGTGTGCGCGGCGTTGTAGTAGTGCTCCTGCTTCTCCACCCGGGGGTCTTCGACGTGGTCGATGCGGGTGGCCCCGGGGTAGGCGTCGGCCACCATCTGGGCCATCTGCTGCACGGAGAAGGACTCGGTGAACTGGTTGAAGACCCGGAACTCACCCGCCTCGGCCGGGTGCAGGAGCGCGAGCTCCACACAGGCCAAGGTGTCTCGGATGTCGAGCATCCCCCGCGTCTGGTTGCCGCTGCCGTAGACGGTGAGCGGGTGGCCCACCACGGCCTGGACGCAGAAGCGGTTGAGCACGGTCCCGAACACGGCGTCGTAGTCGAAGCGCGTGGCGAGGTCGGGGTGCATGGTGGTCTCGTCGGTCTCCTGGCCGTAGACCACGCCCTGGTTGAGGTCGGTGACCCGCAGCCCCCAGATGCGACAGGCGAAGTGCAGGTTGTGGCTGTCGTGCACCTTGGACAGGTGGTAGAAGGACCCGGGCTGCTTGGGGTAGGGCAGCACGTCGGTGCGGCCCTTGTGGGTGATCTCGATGTAGCCCTCTTCGATGTCGATGTTGGGGGTGCCGTACTCCCCCATGGTCCCGAGCTTGACCAGGTGGATGGCGGGGTTGCGCTCGGCGATGGCGTACATCAGGTTGAGGTTGCCCACCACGTTGTTCACCTGGGTGTACACCGCATGGGCCCGGTCGATCATGGAATAGGGGGCGCTGCGCTGCTCGGCGAAGTGCACCACGGCGTCGGGCTCGAAGCGGTCGAGCAGCGTCTCGACGAACCGGTGGTCGGTGAGGTCCCCGACAAAGGCGTCGACGGTCAGGCCCGACACCTCGGACCAGCGCCGCACCCGGTGCTGGAGATGGGCGATGGGGACGAGGCTGTCCACCCCCATCTCGAAGTCGTACTGCCGCCGGCAGAAGTTGTCGACCACACCCACGTCGTGGCCACGCCGAGACAGGTGCAACGCCGTCGGCCACCCCAGGTACCCGTCGCCCCCCAGCACGAGGATTCGCAACCCCCCACCCCCTTCAACGCGAGGGTGCCGGGTGTTCCGGGCCCCCCCAAGCCATTGGCCCGGCTCCGACGCGCCGCGCACCATCGCACAGCATTTGCCGGATGTCACCGAACCCCCGAGGACCCAGTATGGAGTGCGTCTGCTCCCGCGCACATCGTCAGAATTGGGTAGTGCGTCGACCAGGGGACGCGCGGTGCGTGACTACTCAGGGACGGGCGACGCTCGGTGGGCGAGCACGAACCATCCTGCCTCTTCCCGGGCGTGGTCCACGGTCAGACCCTCCTGGGCGAACCACGGAGCCAGGTCCGACCACACGTAGCGGTGCTCGACGGGCGCGCTCAATCGGTCGAAGGTGTCGAGGAGGAGACTCCGGAAGGGCTTGCCCCGGTAGCTGGCCATCGGCAGTCGGGCGACCGGCCCGATCCCGGCGCGCTGGCCCCAGGCGCCGAGTTGGACGACACCCAGGTACAAAAGGGCCGCCACCGGGGCGCTGAGGAGCCGGAGCACGCGGTGCGGGATCCGTACCGTCAGGGTCCGGAGCATGGCCGAAGCCGCCAGCGCCACTCGGCGGGCACCGAACTCGGAGGGCCGGCTGTAGAGGTACACGAGGATTCGCCCGGTGGGCGACAAGAGCCGGACGAGCGACGCGAACCCGGCGCGGGGGTCCTCGAGGTGATGGAGCACCCCCAGGCACGCGATGAGGTCGAACCGGCCCGCCACCACCGGCGCGCGCCGGAGGTCGGCCCGCACCACGAGGACGTTGTCGAAGGCCGAGAGGTTGCGCGCCGCGGCCTCCACCGCGCTCGAGCCGTCCAGGGCGACCAGGGCGTCGAGATGCGGCGCCAGGAAGCGCGTGTACCGGCCCTTGCCACAACCGGCGTCGAGCCCGACCTTGCCCGCCAGCGACGACATGTCGAGGTCGCGGAAGTAGACCTCTGCGAACTGGCTGTCCTCGTCGCGCACGTCGTCGAAGGTGTTCCACTCGTAGCCGAAGCTCTCGAAGGTGCGTGACGTCGTGGCGTCGGTGGTGTGGGCCTCGTCCAGTTCCAAGACGCCACCGTCCACGGGGAACCGGTGGCCCTGGGAACAGGTCACGGCGTCGCCTCCGGAAGCGTCGTCGGTGGCCAGCCCACAGCCGCAGCGGGGGCAGACGAGGAGCTCGAGCAGTCGACGTTGAACCACCAGATCCCTCCGAGCGCGGCGCCCCCGGTCACCGCGGCGGTCAGGTTAGCCGGGTGCCGGCGACCCCCCGGGCAGGCTGGCAGGAGTCACCGGAAGTGGTCGGATGCGGGAACCACCCTTGTATTGTCACCGCGCGTGCGCATCCTGACCGTCGCCAACCATCTCGGCGCACGCGGCGGCCTGGAGCGGACCCAACTGACGAATTGCCGGGCGCTGGCCGCTCGCGGGCACCGTGTGGACCTGGTCTACGTGACGGCGGGTGACTTCGCCCCGGAGTGGGCACGGTTCACCGCCACGATGGCGCAGACCCAGGGGACACTCCCCCGTCGTCGGCACCCGATCGCCTCGGCCGCCGGGGTGCTCGGTGCCGTGCGGTCCGGTCGCCGGGCGCGACCCGACGTCATCTATGTGTACCGCTACTGGGACATCCCCTACGCCGTGACGGTCGGCCTTCTCGTCGCCGCCCCCGTCGTCTTCCATCTCTGCCTTCCTCCGCCCGAGGTGGTGCCGAGGTGGCTCGCGCCCTTCCTCGGTCGGGTGGACCGCACGTTGTCGGTGTCGCGCGACACCGCCTCGCGGTGGGAGGGGACAGGGCTGCGGTCCGACCGGGTCAGCGTGGCGCTCACCGGGATCGACCTCGACCGGTACGTGCCTGCGCCGGCGGATGAACGGGCGTCGACACGCCGGCGCCTCGGAATCGCCGAGGATGCCTTCGTCGTCCTCTACGCGGGCCGGATCGGACGCGAGAAGGGGGTGGACGTCCTGGTGCGGGCCTTCGCCCTCGTGACGGCGCGCAGGCCCGGCAGCCGCCTCGTGGTGGTCGGGTCGCCGTCGCTGGGGGCCGACCCGGCCGACTCGGCGCGCTACGAAGCCGAGTTGCGGGAACTGGCTGACGGCCTGGCCGTGACGTGGTTGGCGGCGCAGCCCGACGTGCTCGAGCTCATCCAGGCGGCCGACGTGGCGGTCGCCCCGAGCCTGTGGCCCGAGCCGCTCTCCCGCTCGGTCATGGAGCCTCTGGCCTGTGGCGTACCGGTGGTGGCCACACGCGTGGGGGGCAATCCCGAGATCCTCACCGATTGGCTTTCTGGGTTCCTGGTGGAGCCCCATGACGCCACGGCGTTGGCCGAGCGGATCGAGTCGCTGTTCGGGTGGCGTGACGTCGACGGCGATCTCGGGACGCGCTGTCGAGCCCATGCCGAGGCCCGGCTGTCACTCGACGCCGAGGTGGACCTGATCGAAGCCGCCTTCGAGGCCGCCACGGTGACGACCGGTCAGCGACGCTCGCGCCGTCGGCGCACGAACTCGGCCAGCGACGCGGCGTCATGGGGATAGATGCCGTGGTAGGGGTGGAAGATGCGGCGGCCGTGTGGGACCTTGGACTCGTACAGCATCACGGGGAGCCGCACCGGCGTGCGCCAGGCATGGACGAGCGTCTCGGTGCGCGTGGCGCCGGACGTGGCGGGCTCTTCGGGCCACCACGGCCGGAAACACGTGTCGGCGACGAGCGGGACGCCGAAGGCCTGGGCGTACACGGGGACCTTGTACTCGAGGAACCCGAGCTCGGGCTCCTCGATGCCGCCGTAGCGGTCGAGGAAGGTGCGGGGCGCCACCATCCCGATGAATTGACAGCACATCGGGTCCTCGACCGGCCCGTAGCGGGCCGCCACCAGAGCCAGGAAGGCGTCGTACTCGGCGCGGGCCTCGCCACGCGTCCATTGCCACCACGCCTCGACCTCGCGCACGGGGCGGACGCCCGAGATCAGCATGTCGCCCACGCGCGATGGGGGGCAGCAGCGTCGCCAGCGAGGAGACGACGACGAGGTCCCACTGCGCCAGGAAGACCGAGTCCCATTCGAGGGTCGCGCCGCGCTCGGTGAACCACCGGCTGAGCATGATGTCGCCGTGCCGCCACTTGTAGACCTCGTCCCGGTCGTCGGGGTACGACCAGAAGTCGTCGAGCAGCGGCGCGAGCTCGGCCCGGAAACGCTGCTCGTCGCGGCGGGGGCCGCCGTAGAGCCCGTAGACGGGGACGCCCGGGTTGCGGTGGCGCAGCAGGCGGACGCGGTTCTCGCACACCACGACGTCCCGATAGAACCAGAACAGGATGCCGAGTTGCACCGGGCGAGCATACCGACCGACCTCGCGGGGGCCTCGCGGTGACCGAGGCGCCCGCGCCGGTGGTGTGGGCCTATTGGGAGAACGGTCGGCGGGCGAGACGCTCGGAGTACCTCGACCTGTGTGTCGAGACGATCGAGCACCACGTGGCGCCGTTGGAGCTACGCGTCTTGGCGCGCGACGACGCCGTGCGCTGGTTGCCCGACCTCGACGTCGATCGGTGGGAATCGTTGCCCGCACCGAATTTCCGCTCCGACTACGTGCGCTCGCGCCTGTTGCAGCGCTACGGGGGTATCTGGATCGATGTCGACACCGTGGCGCTGGCCCCGCTGTCGCAACTGCTCGCCGAGCTCGACGACACAGGCATGGTGTGCTTCGGCAAGGAGCTCGGGCGTTTCTTCGGCGGCCTGTGCGCGGCCGCCCCCGCCACCGAGTTCGTCGACGCCTGGGTCGACGGACAAGACGCGGCGCTGTCGCGCCGCGCCGACTGGGGCGAGCTCCCCTACGCGGCACTCGCCCAGGACGTGACCTGGGAGCTCGCCCGCCGTCTGCCCTGGAAGGCGCTCCCCATGGCGCGCGTGGCGCCGGTGCCGTGGTTCGAGTGGCGCCGCTTCTTCTCGCGACTCGAGTCTCCGCGCCGGCTCCTGCCCGAGGAGCCGATCACGGTCGTGTTGTGGAACGTGGTCATGGGCCCGATCCTGCGAGACCGGAGCCGGTCCGAGCTGCTGGCGGGACGGACGTTGTTGAGCCGCCTCCTGCGCATCGGCCTCGGCCACTCCACCGCTCAAGGGGAGGAGGACGCCCTCACGCGCCTGCACGCGCTGTCGTCGCTCCGGTTCTCCGAGCCCGGTCAGCGGGTGGAGTCGACCTTCCGCCGCGGCCTCGGCCGGGAGCGCCGTCCATGACGACCGACGCGACGGTCGATGCCGACGCACCGGTGCAGCGGGCGCTGCAGGTGGAGGCGTTGGTGTCGGGCCGGCTGGCGGCCTCGAGCCGGTTCCGCGTCCTCCAACACGTCGAGCAGTTGCGTCGCGAGGGCATCGACGTTTCGGCCCGTCCCCCGCGCATCTCGAAGTACGCGTCGCTCCCTCCGTCGTGGAGCCGGCGGCGGGCCCTGCGCAGCGGCGGGCGCCTGGCGCTACAGGGGGCGAAGCTGGCGACGCGCCTTCCCGCGGTGGCCCGTTCGTGGCGGGCCGACGTCACCTGGCTCGAGCGCGAGCTCCTGCCCGGACACGAGACGTTGGAGCGCGTCCTGCACCGGCCCGTGCTCTTCGACGTGGACGACGCGATCTGGCTGTTGTCCCCCGGGCACGAACGGGCCACACGAGCCGTGGCGCGCCGGGCCGCGTGCGTCGTCGCCGGCAATGACTTCCTGGCGGACTGGTTCGCCCCGGTGGCACCGGCCGTGGAGCGGGTATGGACCGCCATCGACACCGAGCGGTTCGTCCCGGGGCCCGCCCGTGACGCACCGTTCGTGGTGGGCTGGACCGGCTCGGGATCGAGCTTCCGCTACCTGCGGGCGTTCGCGCCGGCGGTCGGGCAGTTCCTCGAGCTCGTGCCCGAGGCCCGTCTGGTCGTGGTGGCCGACGCCGTGATCGACCTGCCCGGCGTCCCCGTCGACCGGGTGGACCTCGTGCCCTGGAGCCCGGCGACCGAAGCAACGACCATCCAGGGTTTCGACGTCGGCTTGATGCCGCTCACCGGGGGCGACTGGGCCAAGGGGAAGTGCGCGTTCAAGATGCTGCAGTACATGGCGTGCGCCGTCCCCGCCGTCGTCTCGCCGGTCGGGATGAACAGCGAGGTCCTCGCCATGGCCGACGTCGGGTTGGCGGCGGCCTCTGTGGAGGAATGGCTCGAGGCGTTACTCAGCCTGTACCACGATCGCGACGGGGCGCGGTCGCTGGGCCGCAACGGCAGGGAGCTGGCCGAGCGCTCCTTCTCGGTGCCGGTGATCGCCCGCCAGTTGGCCTCGACGATGCGCCGGTACCGATGAGACGGTACCGATGAGACGGTACCGATGAGACGGTTCCGATGAGACCGGTGCACGTCGTCGTCGTCGCCTACGGAGATCCCCGGCCGCTGGGCGAGTGCCTCGAAGCCCTGGGTGGCACCTACCCGGTCGTAGTGGTCGACAACTCGTCGTCAACCGCCACCCGGGACGTGGTGGCGGGTGCCGGGGCCACGTACCTCGACCCGGGCGCCAATCTGGGGTTCGCGGCGGCGGTGAATCGCGGGCTCGAGGCCATCGACCTGCACGGCACCGACGTCCTGCTCCTCAACCCCGACGCGCGCGTCGCCCCCGACGCGCTCGAGCTGTTGCATCGGGGGCTGCAGGCCGATCCCGCTCTCGCGTGCATCGCTCCCGCCCAGCACCGGCCGGGATCGGCAGTGGCCGCCGCGGTGTGCTGGCCCTTCCCCACCCCGGCCCGGGCCTGGCACGAGGCGGTCGGGCTGGGTCGGTTCGGCCACGGGTGGGGGTACGTCATCGCATCGGTGCTCCTCGTCCGGGGTGAGGCGTTCCTCGACGTGGGAGGGCTCGACGAGGGGTTCTTCCTCTATGCCGAGGAAGCCGACTGGGAACGCCGGGCCACGCGTCGGGGTTGGACCGTGTCGTACTGCCCAGAGGCCGAGGCGACACACGTCGGGGCGGCCACCGACGACGACCCCGGTCGCCGCGAGGTCAGGTTCCACGCCGGGGTCGAGACCTACGTCCGGAAGTGGCACGGGCCGGTGGGCTGGCGTTCGTACCAGGCCGCCACCGTGCTCACGGCGTTGCGGCGTGCCGTGGTGTCGGGCGCGACGCGTCGGCGCTCCTCGCTGCATCTGGCCCGTCTCTACGCCTCGGGGCCCACCCGCCAGGCGCGTCGGCGCGGGATGGTTCCCACCCGCCCGCATCACGTCCCGGTGTTCGAATGACGAGCGCTCGCGCCCCCGTGCTGCTGGTGGACAGCTCCGGCTACGAGGACCTCGGCGGGGCGTCGACCGTGCTCGACGCCATCATCGAACGCGTCGACCGGGCGCAGTTCGTCCCCGCCCTGGCGTGCTTGTCACCGGGGCGCTGGCCCGAGCTCGTGCGGGCGCGTGGCACCGCCGCGTACAGCTTCCCGAGGTCGCGGTTGCGGTCCCCGCGCAACCTCATGACGCTCGTGTCCGGCCTGCGCGGGGTGATCCGTCGCCACGGGATCGTGCTCGTCCACGCCAGTGAGAACTCCGCCCTGCTGTACGCCAGCCTGGCGGGTCGTCTGACGAGGACGCCGGTGATCTGGCACATCCACTCACCCTTGCAGCCCCGGTCGCGCACCGAGCGGGCCGTGGCGCGCGGTGCTCCGCCACATCCCGCCGGCGCACATCGTCTTCACCTCGGAGGGCGCCCGACGCCGGACCGTGCCGTGGCCCGGTGTCCCATGGTCGGTCGTGACGCCGGGGGTCGACGTGGCGCGGTGCCGGGGTGGCGACCCGGTCCGGGGACGTGGAGCGTTCGGGATCCCCGACGATGCTCTCGTCCTGTCGATGTTCGCCCGGGTGGGGCAGATGAAGGGCCAGGCCGACTTCGTGGAGGCCGTAGGTCGCCTGCAGGGTCGGTACCCCCGTCTCTACGGCGTCATGTGCGGGCCGGCCGACAAGACCTCGGCCTACTGGCACAAGCTCCAGGACCTCGTGGCCCGCTACGACCTGTCCGAGCGGCTCCTCATCCCGGGCGACGTCCGACCCCCGTTGAAGGACGACCTCGTCGCGGGGTCCGATGTCGTCGTCCACCCCTCGCACGCGGAGTCGTTCGGGTTGGCGGTGCTCGAAGCGATGGCCGCGGGCAAGCCCGTCGTGGCCGCCGCGACCGACGGGCCGCGCCTGCTCATCGAGGACGGGGTGACCGGTGTCCTGGTCGAGCCGGCCAACGTGGACGCCCTCACCGAGGCGCTTGCGCTGCTCCTCGACGACGAGGGGCGACGGGCGGTGATCGGCGCGAATGCGGCGGTCGCGGCCGAGCGACACGGTGTGGACGAGATGGTGCAGCGCTTCGAGGCACTGTGGGCGGAGCTACTCGGCCTCGACCTGCGCCCGGCGGGATCGCCCCACTAGGACCGGCGGGCCGGGCCGCCGACGAAGGGGATCCTCCGGCGCCACCGGACGTAGCGCATGTACCGGGCGTAGAGCGCTTCGTAGTCGCGTCGTTGGGCGATGACGTCGGCCATCCACGGAGGAGCCTCCGCCAGGGAGGGCGCCGACAGGCTGTCGGTGGCGCCGGCGAGCTCCTGCAGCACGTGCACCGCGTGGTCCAACTCCTCGGGGACCACCCCGTCACCGTCGTGGCGGGCCGACCCGCCTGACACGGTGGCAGCAGCGTCGGATACGCCCGCCGCGTCCTGGCGCAGCGGTATGCCCCGGTCCGTCGCCAACCAGTGGGCCAGCGGGCCCAGTGCGGCCCGAGGCTCCGCGAGCAACTCCTCATAGCCCAAGACGTACGCGGCGTGACCGGCCAGGCCCGTCAACGCGGCACCGGTGTACCGCTCCCACAGGGCCAGACCCAGGCTCCGAGCAAAGCCCTGTCTCGATCCGAGCGACCGGGCCACGGCGAGAGGGGTGCGCCACAGGAAGACGGTGGCGAGGGGTGGCGGGAGGAGCGCCCTCCACGCCGGGAGCACGAGACACAGGCGCGGGTCCTTCCACACGACCGGGCCGTCGTGAGGAAAGGCGCGTCGCGCCGCCTCGGCCGCGCCGGCGGTGACGGCGAGCGCGGCGGGATCGGACTCCCATCCCGGGGCGAGGTCGGGTGGCGCGCTCCAGCTCCCTCCGAGCGCGGCCAACAGTGCGTCGTCGAGGTCGATGAGGGCCTGGCTCTCGTAATGGACCGGATTGTCGTAGCGCCCGGCCACCAGGTCGTCGGCGGCGGGCAGCGCCAGGCCGAGACGACCGAGCGCACCGGTCAGGGCCGACGTGCCGCTGCGGTGCATGCCCACCACGAGCACCCACGGCCCCTGCGGCATCCGCTGTCGCGCGCTCTTGGCCGTCACCGGTTGCAACCTATAGGACCAGGCCAGAGGTACGGGCGGTAGCCTCGACCGGATGCGGGACGACGGTCGGACAGGCGCGGACGCCGAGGAGGAGAACGAGCGCCTGGCCGGCTCGGTGCCCACCACGGCGGCGACGGTCCTGCAGATCGGGCGCGGCGGCGGCTGGCTGGGTGGGCTGCTGAAGCGGCGCCGGCCATCGGCCGTGGTCTACGGGGCGGACCGCGCTGCCTCGACCGACGATGCTGCCCCGACAGACGATGCCGGCCTCGACCGGTACTACGAGATCGACCTCGACCGCGATGTGCCTCCCCTCGCCCCGGGGTCGGTCGACTGCATCGTGTACGCCGATGCGCTCCCGCGCATGGTCGATCCGGCCGCCACGTTGGAGCGACACCGCGGTCTGCTGTCGGACGGGGGGACCGTGGTGTGCTCGGTCCCGAACCTCCAGCATCACGAGGTCGTGGCCGGGATCATCCGGGGGGACTTCCCCTATATCCCCGGCACCCGCATCGGTCCCTCCACCCTTCGGCTGTTCACCTCCGCCAGCCTCATGCAGTTGCTCCTCGACGCCGGCTACGCGCCCGACACGGTCGGGAGGGTCGAGGACGACGGAGCCGAGGCGATGTCGACCGCCGGGGCGCCGCTGTTCGAGCTCCTGGGAGTGGGTGCGATCGACGCCGAACGCGATCTGCGGACCGCGGCGTTGATCGTGCGCGGCGCACGCCTCCCTGACATCGGCGCGGCCCCCGAGGTCCCGATCACGTTCGTGGCCTGTGTCAACGACGACGCGCAACTGGCGGCCAACCTGGCCCGCTCGCCCTGCCTGCGCGGGGACGGCCCCCACGAACTGCTGGTCTTCCGCGGGTGCCTCACCGCGGCCGAGGGCCTCAACGCCGGGATCGAGCAGGCCGCACACGACTTCGTCGTGCTCGTGCACCAAGACGTGTACCTCCCCCGCGGATGGCCCACCCGCATGGTGCAGCAGTGGCGCGCGGCCGAGCGAGAGGGCGGTCCCATCGGCATCGGTGGGGTCTTCGGCGTGCTCGACCGGCGGGTCCCCTTCGACGCCATCGGGCGGGTCGTGCACCGTGACCGGCTCCTCGCCCACCGGTCCCTGCCCGCGGACGTGGACGGCCTCGACGAGCTCCTCATGGTGGTGCCGCGCTCCACGTCGCTGCGGGCCGACGGCGCGCTGGGCTGGCATCTGTACGGCACCGACCTCTCGCTCCAGGCCCAAGAGCGCGGGCTCAGGGTGGTCGTCGTCGACGCCCCGTGCCACCACAACTCCCTCACCGGCCGAGTCCCGTCGAAGTACCGCGACAGCGAGCGGGTCCTGGCGCGCAAATGGGAGACGCTGCTGCCGATCCACACCAACCTGTCGTCCATCGGGTCGTGGTTGATCGACGGCCCCGATGCCGCAGGCGAGCCCGCCGGGACCGACGCGGCGGTGTCGGCGACGCCCCGCGCCGACGGAACGGACCAGGCCGCCGTCGCCGATCTGGTCACCCGGCTGCGGCGTGAGCAGACCGCGCTCAATGTGGAGCTCGAGCAGGCGCGCCTCCAAGTGGCGTCGATGCAGGCGAGCCCGTTCTGGCGGGCCCGGCAGGCCTACGTGGCGGTACGGGACCGCCTGTCGCCGCGACGCTGATGTCGGTCCTGCTGAGCGTGGTCATGCCGACGCACGACCGTGCCCGCGAGGTCGGGCGGGCGGCCGCGTCGGTCCTGGCGCAGGACGTCGAGAACCTCGAGCTCGTGATCGTCGACGACAGTTCGACCGACGAGACTCCCGAGGTCCTGGACCGCCTCGTGTCGGGCGATGCCCGGGTGCGCGTCGTGCGCACCGACCACACGGTGGGTCCCTGTGTCGCGCGCAATCGAGGGCTGGAGGTCGCCTCGGGTGAGCTCGTGGCGTTCTGCGACGACGACGACGCCTGGTTCCCCGGAATCGGTGGCGTCGTCGTCGACTACCTCGCCGACCACCCCGACGTGGTGGCGGCGTCGTCGTGGCACGTGGTGCTGCACGCGGACAGCGGCGGCGCGGCGGTGTTCCGGGGGCCGCTGGAGTACGACCGCGACCAACTCCTGTGGCAGAACTTCGTGGCGCTCCCCTTCGCCGTGCTGCGTCGCCCGGCGCTCAGCTTCGACGTGGATTTCGACCCGGACCTGCCCACGGGTGAGGACTGGGACCTGTGGTTGCGTTGCTCGGAGGACGGGCTCGTGCGCACCGTGCCCCACGTCGGGTACCTCTACACCCAACACCGGGGTGCCAGGGTCACGAGGGCCGCCGCCGCGCAGATCACCGGTCGGCGCAACTTCGTGGCCAAGCACGGCGAGGCGATGTCGGGCGCGTGCCGGCTCTTTCACGAGACGGTCCTGGCCGGCTACGAGCACGGGCGACCGGGCATGGCCCGCGTTCTCGTCCCCGGACGTGGTCGACGAGCGCGCGACGTCGCCGTCGTCGGCGCCCTTCTCGGATCGAGTCTCGCCGCGGTGAAGTTCGGACAGCGGCGACGCGATCCCGGCCTCCAGTCGCGCCTCATGGCCGCCCAGTTGGCGCGGGGCTGGACGTAGAGTGGCGAGGATGCGTGGCGGTGGGGGTGGTCCGGCAGCCGACCCGCCCGACGAGCACCCGGTGGCGTTGCGCACGGCGACCTCCCGTGACGCGTCGACCGTCGCGGGCATGCACGCGCGGCTCATCACCGAAGGGTTTCTGTCGAGCCTCGGCCCACGCTTCCTCGGGCGCCTCTACCGCCGCATCGCACTCTCGGAGGATTCCTTCGTCCTCGTCGCCGAGTCCGAGGGCTCGATCGTCGGGTTCATCGCCGGCTCGGGGGCGGTCGGGGCGCTGTACCGCAGCTTTCTCCTGCGCGACGGAGTGGCGGCCTCGCTGAGCGCTCCCGTGCGCCTCCTCACCGCGTTGCCCCGGGTGCTCGAGACCCTGCGTCACGGACGCGGTGACGACGACGCCGACGGGGGCGAACTCCTGTCGGTGGCGGTAGATCCCCGCTCTCGCGGCCGCCACGTCGGGCGGACCCTGGTCGAGGGGTTCCTGACCGAGCTCGAACGCCGCGGGCTCGATGCCGCGCACGTCGTGGTGGGTGCCGACAACGCCCCGGCCGTGGCGATGTACCGACGGGCGGGATTCACGCCGGCGCGCACCTTCGAGCTCCATCGGGGCACGGTGTCGGTGCTGATGCAGACCGCCGTCCCGCACCGCGCCGTGAAGCACGCCCGGCCCGGTTCGTGACGCGCCTGGTGGGGGTGGGCGCGGCCGCGTTCGTCGCCGCGGTCATCCTCACGCCCGTGGCCATGGCCGTGGCACGGCGCACCGGCGTCGTCGACCGTCCCGGGCCGCTCAAGCCCCAGTCGGCGCCGGTCCCGTACCTGGGCGGGGTGGCGGTGTTCCTCGCTGCGGTGGTGGGGATGGCACTCGGGCACCCGGTCGTGATCGCGCCCCTCGCCGGCGCGGTGGTCCTCGGGTTGCTCGACGACTACCTCGACGTGCCGGCCCGCCTCCGCCTGGCGGGGCAGGTCGCCATCGGGGCGGGGATCGCCGTGGTGGTGCCGACCAGGGTCGGTGGCGTCGGGGGCGGGGTGCTCGTCGTCGTGGTGGCCGTGATCCTCATGAACGGCGTGAACTTCCTCGACGGGCTCGACGCATTGGCGGCAGGCACGGTCGCCGTCGCCTGTGCCGGCTTCGCGGTGGTCCTGCACGGCGGGGGGAGGGACCAGGCGGTGGCGGTGGCGGCGTCGTTGCTCGGGTTCCTCCTCTACAACCGCCCTCCGGCACGCGTGTACCTGGGTGACGCCGGCGCGTATCTGCTCGGGGCGGTGCTCGCCGTCCTGCTGGCCACGGCCTGGGCGCCCCGGACGCGCCCGGCGCTCGGTGTGGCCTGCCTGGCTCTCGTCGCCATCCCCGCATCCGAGGTCGGGTTCGCGGTGGTGCGCCGGCTGCGGGCGCGCCAGTCGATCACGGGCGGGGATCGCCGCCACCCCTACGATCTTCTCGTGGCTCGCGGCTGGTCCCCCATCGCTGTCGCGTCGGCCTACATCGGGGTCGAGGCGGTGTTGGCAACGCTGGCCGTGGTCGCGTCGCCGCGCCGACAGCCGGGCCGGGGCCGTGGCGGTCGCCGTGGGCAGCGCCGTCGTCATGGTGGCGGCGGCCGGCGTGTGCGGGGCGCTCTCACCGGGGCCGAGGCCCTCGGCATGAGCCGCGTGTACCTCTCGCCCCCCGACGTCGGGACCGAGGAACGTCGGTTGCTCCTCGAGGCGCTCGACTCGGGTTGGATCGCGCCGCTCGGCCCCCACGTCGACATGTTCGAGGACGAGCTGGCCCGGCGGGTGGGTGTGCCCCACGCAGTGGCGCTGTCGAGTGGCACCGCGGCGTTGCATCTGGCCCTGCTGCTGGTGGGTGTCGGGCCCGGCGACGACGTGCTCGTGCCCACCTTCACCTTCGTGGCGACGGCCAACGCGGCGACGTACATCGGGGCCCGACCCGTGCTGGTCGACTGCGACAAAGAGACCTGGCAGCTCGCGCCGGACCTCGTGGCCCAGGAGTTACAGGAACGGGCCCAGCGCGGCGCGTTGCCGCGGGCCGTGGTGACCGTGGACCTCTACGGGCAGTGCGCCGACTACGGGCGCCTCGTCCCGCTGTGTGAGCAGTACGGCGTGCCGCTGGTGGAGGACGCGGCCGAAGCCCTCGGGGCGTCGTACCGCGGAGCGGCGGCGGGATCGTTCGGCGCCGCGGCGGTGTTCTCGTTCAACGGGAACAAGATCATCACCACCAGCGGCGGGGGCATGCTCGTGTCGCGCGACGCTGCGCTGGCCGGGCGCGCCCGGCACCTGGCCACCCAGGCCCGGGAGCCCGAGGCGCACTATGAGCACATCGACCTGGGTTTCAACTACCGGATGAGCAATCTGCTGGCCGCGCTGGGCGTGGCACAACTGCGAGGGCTCGACCGCCGCATCGAGCGACGCCGGGTCGTCAACGAGGCGTACCGCGCCGCGCTGGGCGTCATCCCGGGGATCCGCTTCATGCCCCGGGCCGACTACGGCGAGCCCAACAATTGGCTCACGTGCATCCTCGTCGACCCCGAGGTGTTCGGCGCCACGCCCGAGGACATCCGTCTCGCGCTCGAAGCCCATGACATCGAGGCGCGACCGACGTGGAAACCGCTGCATCTCATGCCGCTGTTCGCCGACACAAGGAGCCTCGGCGGCGACGTCGCTGCGGGGATCTTCTCTCAGGGTTTGTGCCTGCCCAGCGGATCCACACTGACCGACACCGATCTCGGGCGTGTGGTGGAGGTCATCGAGCAGCTTGCGGTCGGCGCCTAGGCTCCCGGCGTGCATCAGCGGGGGGTAGGCCGCGACGACCCGGCTCCCGGGGCCGGCGTCGTGGCGCAGAGCGTCGATCGACCGGTGTCGTCTCGGGGGCGGTGGGCCGACGTCATGGGCGTGGCCTGGGTGGTTGCGGCGGCGGTGATCGTGCTCCTGCCGGCTCTGCGGCCCGGGGTGTCACTCGGCCCGTTCGACCTGTTGACCCGGTTCGGGTTGACACGACAACCGGGCGTCACCGTCCACAACTCCGTCCAGTCGGACCAGATCGAGCAGTTCATCCCGTGGACCGACCTCGCCTGGCACCAGGTCCGCAGTGGACACCTTCCGCTGTGGAACCCCTACAACGTCCTGGGCATGCCACTGGCCTTCAACTGGCAGTCGGCGGTCTTCAGCGTCCCCGCGCTCGTGGGGTATCTGGTCCCGGTCAGCTTCGCGTACACCGCGGCGGTGCTGACCAAGCTCATCATCGCCGGGACCGGTGCGTACGTGTTGTGCCGGGTGCTGCGGTTGGGCCCGCTGGCCGCCGCGTTCGGCGGGATGGCGTTCGAGTTGTCGGGGCCGATGATCGTCCACGCCGGATGGCCCCACACCTCGGTCACGTGCTGGGCCGGCTGGATCCTCGCCGCGGTGGTGGGCATCCTGCGCGGCTCGCGTCGCATGCGCAACGTCGTGATGCTCGCCCTCGCCGTCGGCTTCGCGGTGTACGGAGGGCATCCCGAGAGCCTCGTCGCCACGGGCGTGGCGGTGGCGGTGTTCGTCGTCGCGTACTTGGTGGCCCGGCCCCGGGCGGACCACGGCCGCGTCGTGCGCCCGCTGTGTGACCTCGCGGTGGGCGTTGTGTGCGGGTTCGGGCTGGGGGCACCGCTGTTGTTCCCCGGTGCCCAGCTGGGTGTGAACTCGGTCCGCCGCAACGGCACCGGCACGCCCGCCTTCCCGCTCACGCATCTGCCCAACGTCTTGTTGGTGGGCCTCCAGGGCAAGGACTTCACGACGACCGCCTACGTCGGCGTGGTCGTCCTGGCCATGGCGGTGGTGGGGACGAGGATGTCGTGGAAGCGGCCCGAGGTGCCCGCGCTGGTGGCGGTCACGGTGGTGAGCACGCTGCTCACCTTCTTCTCCCCTGCCAACTCGGTGTTGCACCGCGTGCCCGGTGGCCAGACGATCACGTGGAGCCGAGCGGTGATGCTCCTGGCGTTGGCACTGGCGGTGCTCGGTGCCATCGGCCTCGACGCGCTCGTGCGCCCGGCGCGCGAGCGGTTGGCGGTGCAGTGGGCGGCCGGGTCCTTCACGGTCCTGTTGGTCATCGTGGCCGGCCTGGCGTTGGCGGCGCAGCTCGACCTGGCGGGCTCGATCCAACAACACCAGTCGAGGCTCATCTGGCCCGCGGTCGAGTCCGTCGTCGGTTTGGCCGTCACAGGGTTCTGGTTGTGGTCACCGCGCTCTGGCGCCCACACGTCGACGAGGGGTGTACGCAACGCGCAGGTCGGTGGCGCGGTGCTCCTCGCCCTGGAGACGGCCTTCCTGCTCAGTGCGGGGATCCCCTACTGGTCGGTGAGCTCGTCCTACTTCCCCACCAACCCCGCCATCACGGCGTTGACGCGGACCGTGGGACCGTCCCTGGTGGGGTTCGGGTCGTGTCGTTCCCTGCGCTACAACACCGCCTCGAAACACGAGGTGGGCATCAGGCCCAACGCCAACATCGCGTACGGCCTCCACGAGATGGCCGTGTACGACCCCATCCTCCCCGCCGACTACTTCCGCGTCTGGCGGGCCGCGGGTGGGCAGCCGAGCCCCCCGTCGCTGCAGCACCTGGGCATCTTCTGTGCCCAGTTCACCAAAGCCCCCCAAGCCCGGGAGTTCGGTGTCCAATACGTGCTCGAGCCGCCGGGCCGGCACCCGCTCTTCGGGGTGGGTGTCACGCTGGTGGGGATCTTCGCGGGCGAGCGGCTGTACTACGTCCCGGCGTCGGGGCCGGCGACGGCCAACCCGGTGTCGGCGGGCGGTGCGCCGCTACCGGCCGACGCGCAGGGCCAGCCCCTGGCGGTGACGTACCCCGACGCGGCGTCGTGGCGGGTCGTCGTGGACGAACCCACCGCGAGCATCGTGCGGCTGCGCCTGACCGCGGTGCCGGGCTGGAGCGCCACCATCGACGGCCACCCCCTGGCCCTCACGTCCTGGGCTGACGGACTCATGTTGCAGGCGCGTGTCCCCGCCGGCTCTCACGTGGTGGAGCTCCACTACTGGCCTGCTGCCTTCACCGCCGGCCTCGCCGTGGCCGGTGCGGTGGCCGTGGGGGGGGTGGCGGTCATGACGACCGGCTTCGTCGTCGGCCGGCGCCGGCGTCGGGTGGCACCCGCACCATGAGCGCGGCCACGACGGGGCTCGATGTCGTCGTCGTCGCCTACGGCCCTCCCGACGTGCTCGACGGCGCGCTCGCCGCGCTGGAGGACCGGTTCGCGACGCTCGTGGTGGACAACTCGTCCTCGGAGGCCACCGCGGCCGTGGTGCGCGCCGCGGGCGCCCAATACGTGGACGCGGGCGCCAACCTCGGGTTCGCGGCCGCGGTCAATCTTGCACTGCGGCGCCTCACCGACCCCACCCGCGACGTGCTCCTGCTCAACCCCGACGCCCGGATCGGTCCCGACGCGCTGGACCGGCTGCACCAGGAGCTCCTCGCCCACCCCGACCTCGCCTGTGTGGCACCGGCCCAGCACGTCCCGGGCTCCGACACGGCCAGCCGGGCGCGCTGGCCCTGGCACACGCCGGCGGGGGCATGGGCCGAAGCCGTCGGGTTGACCCGTCGACGACTGCGGTCGCAGCGATATTTCCTGGGCGGCGCCATCCTGCTCATCCGCAAGGCGAGCCTCGCGCAGGTCGGCGGGTTCGACGAACGGTTCTTCTTGTACAGCGAGGACGAGGACTGGCAGCGTCGTGCCCTCGAGCGCGGCTGGCAGGTTCGTCTCTGTCCGGCGGTGTCGGCTCAGCACGCCGCGGGGGGAACCGAGACCGATCAGGCCCGGCACCGACTCCGTCTGCACGCGGCGATCGAGCGGTACGTCCGCAAGTGGTACGGATCTGTCGGCTGGGCCCTGTACCGCGCCGGCACGCTCGTGGGGCTGGCGCTTCGCCTCGTGGCGTACCGGGGCGATCGGCGTCGCTCGACGGCCGAGCTGGCCCGTCTCTACCTGACCGGGCCCGACCGTGCCGCGCAACGCGCCGGGGCGGTCCCGGTGCCCTCGGCCCGCTGAATCTCGCTAGCCCGGGCCCGTCCGGAAATTCGCCCACAGGCTCAGGTCGAGGTCGGGGACGAGCTCGACCAGCGCGGCCACGTCGTCGCGATAGAGCTCGACCAGGCGCCGCCGGGCCTCGGGCTCGAGCGCGACCTTCGGCTCGCGGGTGGGGCTCGCCGCCTCGTTGATGGCCGTCGGTCGGAACCCGTCATCGAGCTCCAGGAACCGGTAGGTGCGGGCCAGGGCCTGCCCCGGGTCCGAGACACACCGCTCGTACTGCAGGACGAGGATCCGATGCGACTCGAAGGCCGCGGCCCAGCGCTGCAGTGCGGCCGCGTAGAACCCCCGGTCCACCGACTCGGCCACGACGGTCCCGAGATGCGAGCCGGGCACCAACCCGCTGTGGGTGAGACCCGACACGAACCGCTCGACGGGGTCGCGCACGATGACGAGGATCCGTGCGTCGGGGGCGGCTTGTTCGAGCAGGGGCGGCACCCAGGGCTGGTAGACGTAGTCCGGCGTCCACTCCCCCGTCTTCTTGCCGTTGGGGCGAGGGAACCACTCGTGATAGCCGCGCACCTGCTCGGGGCCGAAGGTCCGGGTGGCATAGGGGGCGAAATAGTGGCGCTCCTTGTGGATGGCCCCGTGATGGGCCACGTCGGGATGGGCCACGATCATCTCGAACCACCATGTCGTCCCCGCCTTCTGCACGCCGATGCCGACGAAGTCGGGCGCGCCGGGCTCCTCACCGGGCACGGCCGGGGGCGTCGAGTGCGAAAAACCTGCCTCCCACGGGGCGAAGGGCCCGACGCGACGTCGCATGCCCTCGCGCACCGAGCGGGGCAACGCCTTGCGCAGTCCGTCGGGCGCCCGGTACAGCGCCTTTCCCAGCGCTGTCCGGAGGGCCACGGGGTCAGGCTGCCACAGGACGTCGGTGTCCGACAACCATCGGGCGTTGCCTATGGTGGGTCATGATCTACGTCGCCACCGTGCACGTCGCGTCGCCCCGCTGGATCGATCTGCAATTGGCCTTTCTCCGTCGGAACATGGGCGAGCCCTTCAAGGTCTACGCCAATCTTCAGGACGTCCCGGACGGGCACGCCCATAAATTCGACAAGGTCTTCACTATCCTCGGGGACCACCCCGGGAAGCTCAACCTTCTGGCCGGGGAGATCGCCACCGACGCGGGGCCCGACGACATCATGATCTTCCTCGACGGCGATGCTTTCCCGATCTCCGACCCGCTCCCGACGGTGCGCCACGGGCTCGAGCGCTCGGCTCTCGTGGCGGTGCGCAGGGACGAGAACGTCACCGACCGCCAACCCCACCCCTCGTTCTGCGCCATCAGAGTCCGCGACTGGGATCGTCTCCACGGGGACTGGTCCCCGGGATACTCGTGGGAGACCGCCGGCGGCACGCGCACCACCGACGTGGGCGGGAACCTTCTCCGGGCGCTCGAGCGCGCCGGCGACGAGTGGACACCGCTGCTGCGGAGCAATCGGGTCGATCTGCACCCGCTGTGGTTTGGTGTCTACGGGGGCATCGTGTACCACCACGGCGCCGGCTTTCGCTGGGCCGTCGGACGAGTCGACCTCGTCAACCCGCCCCGGCTCACCACCCGGGCCAAGCACGTGCCGGGTCTCGGTCGTCTCCTGCGGCGGCGCAACCGGGCCCGGGCCCAGCGCTTCCACGCCCGGACCGCGGCCGACGCCGAACGTCTGAGCGACGAGGTCTACCAGCGCATCCAACGGGACCCCGAGTTCTACCGGGAGCTGATCTGAGGTGAGCTCCGACGCGTCGCCCGACCCGACGCCGTCTGCCCCGACCCCGCCTGACCCGACCCCGCCTGACCCGACCCCGCCTGACCCGACCGGCCTCGTGTGGAAACGGATGGCGTTCCTGGCGGTGGTCGGAGTCGTACTCGCCGCGCTGGGTGCCACGTACCTCGCCGTGCGGCCCGCGCACGCGGTGGGGGCTCGGGCCGGCCGGAGCGTGCCGCTCAGCGTCTCGTGCCCGACCGCGCAGTTCTGTGTGGCGGTCGACGACCAGGGCAACGCGCTGCGCTTCGTCAACGGTGTGTGGTCGAAGCCGTGGTCGCTGCAGGCGTCGGCGCTCACCGGCGTCTCGTGTACCGCCCCCGACTTCTGTGTGGCGGTGGGCGCCGACGGCGACGCCTACGTGCTGCGAGGAGCGGGCTGGTCACCGGCCACGGCGGTCGGCCACAAGAGTGCGGGAGGAGCCGACAGCTCCGGCACGAGCGGTCTCAGCGCGGTGTCGTGCGTCGGCACCACCTTCTGTATGGCCGGCGACGTCGTCGGTCGGGTGTGGACCTTCGACGGCCGGCGTTGGACGAGGCCTCGGCGCATCGAGCCACGAGGTGACTACCTCACCGACCGTCAGGCCGGCACGGCGGGGATCTCGGGCCTGTCGTGTGCGACCCCGACCTTCTGCGTCGCCGTGACGGTGGGAGGCCGGGCGCTCATCTTCGACGGGAAGAGCTGGTCGACACCGAGCACGCTGGAGCCGGCCAAGAGCGTGAGCTCCGACCGGTACCTCAGCCACAACGCGCTGGCGGGCGTGTCGTGCCCGGGCCCGGGGTTCTGTGTGGCCGTCGACCCCAGCGGGAACGTGGTGACGCTGCGCGGCGGGTCGTGGTCCGCCCCGAGTCCGATCGACCCGCAGAGCGCCGGGACCGGCGACGGCGACGGGCTCAGCGCCGTGTCGTGTGCGGCGGTGGAGCACTGTGTGGCGGTCGACGGCCGCGGCGACGCCCTGACCGACGACAACGGGGTGTGGAGCCAGGCCGCGTCGGTGGATGCCACGCTCGGTCTCATGAGCATCTCGTGCGGTGCGACCGACTCGTGTGTCACGCTGACCGACCTGGGGCAGGCGGCCACCTTCGACGGGCGGTCGTGGATCGCGCCTCACGCCATCGAGCCGTGAGGGCCGGTCGTCGACCGGCCCGACGCCGACCCGGTGATCCCCAAAATTGATGAGGGGCGTGGCGCGGTGGGTTTGTAGCATTGCGAAGGCGATGGACCCCACCGTGTGCGAGTCCCCCGGCGCGGGTGGCCGATGAGCTTCAGCCAGGACTTTCTCGAGGAGTCGATCGCCATCCTGGGCGCCGTGGACACGTCGGCCGTCGAGGCGTGCGCGACGGGGCTCGCCCAGGTCCGTGACCGGGGTGGACGGCTCTTCATCCTGGGCGTCGGCGGTTCGGCCGGTCACGCCTCGCACGCTGTCAACGACTTCCGGAAGCTGTGCAATTTCGAGGCCTACGCCCCGACCGACAACGTGAGCGAGTTGACGGCTCGGACCAACGACGAGGGTTGGGACACCACGTTCGTGGAGTGGCTCCGGGGTTCGCGTCTCGGCGATCGCGACGGCGTCCTCGTGTTCTCGGTCGGCGGCGGCAGCCGCGAGCGCCAGGTGTCGGTCAATCTGGTCCGGGCGCTGGAGCTCGCCACCCAACGACGGGCTTCGATCTTCGGGATCGTGGGACGAGACGGCGGCTTCACCGCCACCGTCGCCGCGGCGTGCATCGTCGTCCCCCCGTCGTATCCCGACAGGGTCACACCGCACACCGAGGGGCTCTGTGCGGTGTTGTGGCACCTCCTGGTCAGCCATCCCGCACTGGCGGCGAACCCCACCAAGTGGGAGGCGTTGGGGTGAGCGACCCGACCGGGCCCGGCGTCCTGCGCGGCCGTTGGTGCATCGTGGGCGGAGCCGGTTTCATCGGCAGTCACTTCGTGGACCGACTACTGGCCGAGAGGGTCGACGGCGTCACCGTGTTCGACAACTTCTCGTCGGGCCGCCGTTGGCATCTCGAGGCCCATGCCGACGACCGACGGCTGCGCGTGGTGGAAGCCGACGTGCGCGATCTCGACGACCTGGTGAAGGCCATGGCCGGGGCGGACACCGTGATCCACCTGGCGTCGAACCCCGACATCGCCCGCGCCGCGACCGATCCTGCGGTCGACTTCGATCAGGGCACGCTGCTCACGCATCACGTGGTCGAGGCGGCGAGGCGCTCGAGCGTGCCCCGGATGCTGTACGCCTCGGGCAGTGGCGTGTACGGGGACCTGGGCGAGATCGAGGCGGGCGAGGACCACGGGCCGCTCATCCCCGTCTCGACCTACGGGGCCAGCAAGCTGGCGGGCGAGGCGCTCATCGCGTCGTACTGCTTCATGTTCGACCTCAGCGCGTGTGTGTTCCGCTTCGGGAACGTCGTCGGGCCCCACCAGACCCATGGCGTGGGCTACGACTTCATCAGGCGGCTGCTCGAGGACCCGGCCGAGCTCACCATCCTGGGCGACGGCACACAGAGCAAGTCCTACGTCCACGTGTCCGACATCGTCGACGCGGTTCTCCTCGCCGGCACGCCGCGCGCCGCGTCCGTTCAGGGCGTTCAACGTGGCCACGGGCGACTACATCACCGTCACCGAGATCGCAGAGCTCGCCCTCGAGATCCTGGGCCTCGACGACACGGTGCTCCGTTTCACCGGAGGCGATCGCGGTTGGAAGGGCGACGTGCCGGTGGTGCGTATCAACACCGATCGCATCCGCGCCTTGGGATGGTCCAACGCCATGTCGTCGCGCCAGGCACTCGAGGCGTCGATGCGGTCGATGGTGGACGACGCCAGGTCGGGCCGGCTCACGTGAGCGGCACACAGCCGGTGCGGCGGCGCGCCGTCTTCCTCGACCGCGACGGCGTGCTCAACGAGGCGGTCGTGCGGGAGGGCAAGCCGTTCCCGCCCCGCTCTCCCGACGAGGTGGTCGTGGTCCCCGGTGTGGCGCAGGCGTGTCGTGCGCTGCGCGACGTCGGCCTCGTGCTGGTGGTGGTGACCAACCAACCCGACGTGGCCCGGGGGGCCCAGAGCGCCAGTGGCGTGGCGGCCATCAACTCCCTGCTGCGCCGACACGTCACCGTCGACGCGCTCTACGTCTGTCACCACGACAACGTCGACGACTGTCGGTGTCGAAAGCCTCGCACCGGCATGTTGACGACCGCAGCCCTCGACCTCGACCTCGACCTCAACCAGAGCTTTATGGTCGGGGACCGATGGTCGGATATCGCCGCTGGTCAGGGGGCTGGTTGCCGCACCGTGTATATTGACTACCGGTATCAGGAGCAGGGGGCGCTCGAGCCCGACCATGTGGTGAGCAACCCGGTCGAGGCACTCGAGTGGGTCCTGATGACCGTGCAATCGGAGGAGGGAGGCAATGCGCGATCAACTTCCCTACGGCATAAAGATCTTTGCTGACGGGGCTGATCTGGACGCAATCCTCCAGCTGAGCCGCAATCCGGTGGTGTCGGGGTTCACGACCAACCCCACGTTGATGCGGAAGTCGGGGGTCGAGGACTACCCCGGGTTCGCCCGCAAGGTGCTCGACAACGTCACGGACCGCCCCATCTCCTTCGAGGTGCTGTGCGACGAGTTCGACGAGATGCGCGCCCAGGCGCGCACCATCGCGTCGTGGGGCTCCAACGTGTTCGTGAAGATCCCGGTGACCAACACGCGCGGCGAGAGCGCGGCCCCGCTCATCGCCGAGCTCTCGGCCGAGGGGCTGCACCTCAACGTGACCGCCATCCTCTCGCTCGAACAGGTCGCTTCGGTCGTCGACGCGCTGGTCGAGTCGCCGGGCGCGGTCGTATCGGTGTTCGCGGGACGCATCGCCGACACCGGGCGCGACCCCATCCCGATCATGACGCAAGCCGTGGGGCTGCTCGCATCCAACCCGCGACTGGAGTTGCTGTGGGCGAGCCCCCGCGAAGTCCTCAACGTGTCCCAGGCCGCCGCGGTGGGATGCCACATCATCACCGTCACCAACGATCTCCTGGCCAAGCTGGAGGGTTTCGGGCGGAGCCTCGAGGACGTGTCGCTCGACACGGTGCGGATGTTCCACGACGACGCGCCGGCGTGCCGGGTTCTTCCTGTGACCCCGTCGCAGATGGTGCCGCCCGCCGACGCACCCGCCGGTCGTGACGAGTGGGATCAGCACTGGGCCCTGTACGGCGAACCCGCCCAGGGCAACCCGGCCAACACCTACCGTCACCGGCTCGTTCTGCAGCGCCTCGGCCACCCCGGCCCCGGCGATACCATCCTTGATATCGGAGCGGGTCAGGGGGAGCTCGCCCTGCTCCTCGCCCGGACCTTTCCCGGCGCCGCGGTGAGGGGGATCGAGTACAGCGCCGAAGGAGTGCGGCGGGCCCAGGCTGCGGCCCAGGCGGCGGGGTTGCCCGTGGAATTCACCCAGCGCGACCTGTTGCAGCCCGCCGTCGTCGACGACGCCCTGGCGGGACGCGCCACCTTCGCCGTGTGCTCGGAAGTGCTCGAGCACGTCGACGACCCTGGGCTCCTGCTTCACAACGCATCCCGGTACCTCGCTCCGGGATGCCGTCTCGTCGTGACCGTGCCGGGGGGCCCGCGGTCGGCCTTCGACCGGCACATCGGCCACCGCCAGCATTTCGCCCCGGCCGGCCTGCGTGTCCTGCTCGAGCGGGCAGGCTTCGAGGTCGACGCGGTGGCCCGGGCCGGGTTCCCGTTCTTCAACCTGTACCGGCTGGCCGTCATCGCTCGAGGTCGGCGCCTCATCGCCGACCTCGAGCGCTCCCCCGCCGAGGCCACCCAGGGCACGCAAGGCACGGTTCTCGCCCTGTTCGACCGCGCCTTTCGCTTCAACCTCGCCTCGTCTCCCTTCGGATGGCAGATGGTGGCGGTGGCGCGGTTCACGGGAGCGGGGTCGAGCGCATGATCATCTCCCGCACCCCGTTGCGCGTCACGCTGGGCGGGGGTGGCACCGACCTGCCGTCGTACTACCGGGAGCACGGAGGCTTCGTCATCTCCGCCGCGGTCAACCGCTACATCTTCATCGCCATCAACCGGACCTTCGGCGACGACTACTTCCTCAAGTACTCCGAGCTCGAGCGCGTACGTCACGTCGAGGAGATCGAGCACCCCATCATCAGAGAAGCACTGCGCATGCACCCCATCGGGCCTTCGATCGAGCTCGTGAGCGTGGCCGACATCCCCGCCGGCACGGGGCTCGGCTCGTCGGGTGCCTTCACCGTGGGCCTGCTGCGCGCGCTGTACGCCTTCAAGCGCGAACACGTCACCGCCGCCAATCTGGCCGAGGAGGCGTGCCGGATCGAGATCGACATCCTCGACCGGCCCGTGGGCAAGCAGGACCAGTACATCTCGTCGTTCGGGGGCCTGACCTGCCTCGAGATCGAGCCCAGCGGGCAGGTCAACGTGTCGCCACTGCTCGTCTCGAACGAGACGCTGCGCGACCTCGAAGAGCACCTGTGCATGTTCTTCACCCACTACTCACGCCCGGCCGACGTCGTGCTCAACGAACAGCGCAGCAAGTCGGAGCGGGGCGACCGGGACATGGTCGACAGCCTGCACTTCGTGAAGGAGAACGGCCTCGCCACCAAGGCCGCCCTCGAGCAGGGTGACACGGCTCGGTTCGCGGCGCTCATGGACGAGCACTGGCGCCGCAAGCGCGAGCGCTCGAACCTGATGTCCAACGACCAGATCGACCGCGCCTACGCCCTCGCCATGGACAGCGGCGCCCTGGGGGGCAAGCTCGTGGGGGCGGGGTCGGGCGGATTCCTGCTCTTCTACGCCAAGGACCTCGACTCCCTGCGCTCGACCATGGCCGCCGAAGGGCTCAGCGAGGTCCGGTTCCTGTTCGACTTCGACGGGTCGTCGCTGCTCGTCCGGGACTGAGGGGCCCCGGTCGGATTGGAGTGCCTCATCCTGGCGGGAGGCTTGGGTACCCGCATGTACCCCGCCACCCGGGACGTCCCCAAGTGCCTGATCGACGTGGCCGGCCGCCCCTTCGCCCATTGGCAGCTCGACTGGTTGTCGGCCCAAGGCGTCGGGCGCGTGGTCTATAGCATCGGGCACCTCGGGGACATGATCCGGGACGAGATCGGTGACGGGAGCCGCTTCGGCCTCGAGGTGGCCTACGTGGACGAAGGCGACGAGCTGCTCGGCACGGGCGGCGCGCTGCGTCTCGCGGTCGAGCGTGGTGCGGTGGGCCACGACTTCTTCGTCTTGTACGGGGACTCGTACCTCTCGGTCGACCTGGCCGCCGTGTACGGCGCGTTCCGGGCCCGCGGCGCCGACGCCCTCATGACCGTCTATCGAAACGAGGGACGGTGGGAGCCCAGCAACGCTGTGTTCGCGGCGGGGATGGTGACGCGCTACCAGAAGGGGCTCGCCCACCCGCCGAGCGAGATGCAGTTCGTGGACTACGGGCTCTCGGTGCTCCGGGACGCGGTCGTCCTCGAGACCGTCGCCGCACCACCGAGCGACATGGCTGACGCCCTGAGCATGCTCAGCAAGGCGGGGCGTCTGGCGGGCTTCGAGGCGACGGAGCGGTTCTTCGAGATCGGCACGCCGACGGGCTTGGCCGACCTCGAGCGACACCTGCGCGGCTCAGCCGACGAGGCGCACCCCGGGCGCGAACGACAGGAGTGAGGACGTGAGGGTGACGAGGTCGAAGAGGTTGAAGTAGCGATTGATCAGATCAGTGCACGAGCCACTCGCCGTAGTCGGAGGCCGACCCGGCAGCGGGGTAGAACTGCACCTTGGTGACGCTCACCGACGTGGGCACCTGGTACGACTCACAGCTCGTGCCCGATTTCCCACTGGCCAACTGCACCTTGGCCGTGTGGTTGGCACATTCGCTCAGTGCGTGGTGCGAGGGCAGGTAGACGTTGCCGTCGGAGCCGATGAGGTTGGCGTCGAGGTCGCCGTCGGTCGAGAGCGTCTCGCTCGACGTGTTCGTCACGTTGAAGATCGTGGCGACGAACCGCTTGTCCTTGGGCGGTGACTTCCCGTTGGTGGCCTGGGCGGGGTCGACGACCTGCGTCAACGTGATGTGGAACGTGTGGCCACCTTGGGACTTGAGGGCCAACGTGTCACCCACGTGGGCCACCGATCCACTGCTCGCGCCCACTGGTGTGTTGACCACCGTGGCAGAGCTCGAGCACCCCGCCGCCAGACCGACGAGCGCCAACGACCCTGCCGCAGCCAGAAGCTTCCTCACATGAACCCCCAGAATCGACCCGGGCCCATAATAGGCGAAACTCCTGGTCTAATGCCCATTCGCGGCCCACTGGACGGACCTACACTGCCCGGCATGGGGGACGGGGGGGCACGTCGACGTTGGGCTCCCGACGCCCTCGGGGTGGCGTGGACGATCCTGGCGGCGGTGGCGGTCATGGCGCCGGTGCTGCGCCCCGGTGTCTCGCTCGGATCCTTCGACCTGCTGTCTCGCATCGGCTTGACCCACCACGCCGGGGTCGCTGTGCACAGCGAGTTCCCCGCAGACCAGATCCTGTACTTCGCCCCCCTGACCAACCTCGCCTGGCACCAGGTTCACGCGGGGCAACTGCCGTTGTGGAACCCCTACAACGTGGGCGGGATGCCCCTTGCCTTCAGTTGGCAGTCCGCCGTCTTCAGCGTCCCCGTGCTGCTCAGCTATCTGGTCCCCGTGCACTTGGCCTACACCGTGATCGTGTTGGCCAAGCTGGTCATCGCCGGCACCGGCGCCTATGCGTTGTGCCGGGTGCTCGGGATGGGCCCCCTGAGTGCGGCGTTCGGGGGGACGGTGTTCGAGCTGTCGGGGCCGATGGTGCACTACTCGGGCTGGGCCATGACCGGCGTGACGTGCTGGGCGGGATGGATCTTCGCCGCCGCGCTGCTGCTCGTGCGGGGGCGGCACCGGCTGCGGTACGCGATCCTCCTGGCGCTGGCGGTCGCGGCGGCCGTCTACGGCGGCCATCCCGAGAGCCTGGCCGTCCTGATCGTCTCCCTCGTGATCTTCCTGGTCGTGGTCCTGGTCGTGGGGGCCCGGCGCGACGGCACCGCCCTCCTGCGCCCGGCCGTGGACCTCGTCGTCGCCGGGGCGTGTGGCCTCGGCCTCGGGACCCCCCTCCTGCTGCCGGGGCTCCAGGTCATCCAGGCGTCGGGGCGGGCCGGGGCCACCGGCGGCGCGCCCTTCGCCGTATCGCACCTGTCGGACCTGGTGGTGGGGCTCCAGGGCACCGACTTCCGGGTGCCCCCGCCCTACGTCGGTGTCATCGCCATCGTCCTGGCCGTGGTGGCCGTGGCGCTGCGATGGCGCCGGCCCGAGATCCTCGGCCTGGCGGCGGTGGCCGTGGCCGCCCTCCTGCTCACCTTCCAGAACCCCCTCCACGTCCTGGTCCAGGCCGTCCCGGTGGTCGGGCGGGTCACGTGGAACCGCGACGTCATGCTCCTGGCGCTGGCCCTGGCGGTCCTGGGCGCGGCCGGCCTCGACGCGCTCGTACGCGACGAGCTGCCCGTTCGGCTGCGGCGCTGGGCCCTGGGCGGACTCGGTGCCGCCGCGTTGGTGGTGGCGTTGGTGTCGCTGGCGGTGGCGGGCGGGGTCCAGCACACCACCGGCGGCGGCACCGCCTCGCGCCTGGCCTGGGCTGCGGGCGAGGTCGTCGTCGGGCTCGCCCTCGTGCTCGCGTCGGGCGTCGGCACACCCACACCCGGACACGCCCAGGCCACCTCCTCGCGCCGGCGGCGGGGGGTCGCCGTGGGCTTCCTGGTGGCGCAGAGCGCCTTCCTGGTGGTGGCGGGAGTCTCGTTCTGGTCGATCAGCGACAGCTACTTCTCCCCCACCCCCGCCGTCGTCGCCCTTCAACGTGCGGTCGGGACGTCGCTCGTGGGTACGGGGCCGTGCCGGCCCCGGCCCTTCACCTACCCCTACGCGCAGGAGCTCGGGATCCGACCCAATGCCAACATCGGGTACCAGATCCACGAGTTCGCGGTGTACGAGCCGGTGCTCCCCACCGCGTACTTCTCGTCGTGGGAGGCCGTGAGCGGGCAGCGGCTCGCCCCCAGCCTGCGGAGGGTGGGGCTGTTCTGCCCCCAGATCACCACGGCCCGAGAGGCCCGCGTGTACGGCGTCAGCTACGTGCTCGCCCCCGCCGGCGGCGCGGGCGTGACCGGCGCACACCGGGTCGCCACGGTGGGCGGCGAGCAGCTCTTCCACGTGACGGGGTCGGCCCAGGCCACCTTGAGCACGCTTCCCTCAGGAGGTGGGCCCGTCCCCGTCGACGCCCCGGGACGGCCCGTGCCCGTGACGCATCCGAGCGCGGCCTCGGTCCGGCTCGTCACCGACGCCGACGGGCCGCGCCTGCTGCGGCTCCGTGTCACCGCCCTCCCCGGGTGGCACGCCACCATCGACGGCCGCCCGCTCCCGCTCGAGCACTGGGCCTCGGGGGCGATGCTGCAGGCCCGGGTCCCGGCCGGCCGCCACGTCATCGAGCTGCGGTACTGGCCCGGGCTCTTCAGTGCCGGGCTGGCGATCGCCGGTGTGGTCCTGCTCGGGTTCGTGGCCGCCGGCGTCCTCGGGCTGGTGCGGCGCAGGTCATAACCCGAGCAGCCACGACATCGCCTTGCGGATGTCGGATTTTCGGACGTCGAGGAAGTACAAGGCGCAGCCCAGCGCCACCAGGATGACGCCCAGCAACGCCACGAGTTGCCCGATCCGCCCGAAGCCCGTGAAGGCGAGGACGCCCGCCGGCTTGGTCGCCACCGGCACCGGGGCCTTGGCCGGGACGGTGTGGCTGACGGTCTTGACCGGCGGTGGCACGACGGGTGGGGGCGCAGGCGGGGCGGCCACAGCCGGGGGGAGCGTGGCGCAGTTGTCGTCGGTGGTGCTCATATCCCACGACCCCTGCGTGAACAGCGCCCACTGCACGGAGTTGTCGTTGTTGTCGAAGTCGAGCCGGTGCGGTGTCGGCGGCCGCCCGAAACCGAGGTCGTAGGTGATGACACAGACGTCGCGGGGAAGCGTCGCCTCGCTGGCGTAGGTGTGCTGGCTCTGCCATGTCCCGGTGTCGTAGCCGTCCCCCGGACGCGGGCTGTTGGTCTGGACGAAGTGGCCGCAGGGGTCGTGGGGGTCGTAGGTCACGCTGCGGTCACCGTTGATGGGGTCCACGCCTTTGGACCCGACCTGCACCGTGGCCGTGATCGGCGACCCGTGCCTCGTGGTGTACGTCTCGGTGATCCCCGGGTCGCTGGGGTCGGCCCAGGCGACTCCCCAGCCCACGCCGGTTCGGCTGTCACAGGGATGGTTGACCGTGGCGTCGAGGCCCGGCGTGGTGGCGCTCTCCCGGCCGAATTGCCAGATCCACGTCCCCGACGCGGTGACGGTCACCGTGCCGTTCGCGTTCAACACGACGGATCCCGCCGTCATGGGCGACTCGGTGGGGGCCGCCGCGTTGGCGAAGGCCGCGGTGGAACTGAGACCCGACCCGACGGTGACGACGAGGACGACGAGCAGGACGCGTGGACCAAACACGCCGGCGCGCGCGCGTTCGCTTCACGGGGCCAAGAGCCCGTTGCCGCTCAGGTGGCGGCGCCCGAGGTCGTTCATCCTCACCCCCGAGGTAACCATAGGACCGATGGGGGTACGGGTCATCATCACAATTGAGGACCGACCTGGGCGTTCTCTCCGGGGATTCTCAGTGTCACTGGCGGCCGGGCGGGGCCCGTTCAGGCCTGCGTCCTCCCGGTCCCCCCGGCGCGGTCCTCGGGACCCGGCCCCGCGCCCGGCCGGCGCGTTCGAGGGAGCTGGGGTGCCATGACCGCGGCGCCGGCCGGCTCGGCGCCGTCTGTCGACGTCCCCCGACGGGTCCGGGCCCGAGCCATGCGGACCAGGTCAACCAGCGCGGCGACGGCCGGCCCGAACCGCATCTTGGAGCCCGCCACGTCTCGCCACGCCGTCAGGGGGAGCTCGACGAAACTCGTGACCGGCATACCCGGGACCTGGGAATTGCCGCGCAGGAGGCGGTGCAGCAACTCTGCGTCGAACGCCCACGACGAACGGAAGGGCTCGGCCAACGCCGCGACGAAGGTGTCATCGACGCGGAAGACCTTGGCCCCGCACTGGGTGTCGTAGACGGTGATCCCGAGGGCCATCGACGCGATGGTGGCGTAGGCGCGACCGATGTAGTGGCGCCACGCGCTCCGTTCGATCGAGCTCCCGAGCCGCGCCACGCGGCTGGCGAGGACGCCGGAGAGCTCCGGGCGCGCCACGAGCTCCCGGGTGAGGCGCAACAACTCGTCGGGCGGTGTGGCCAGATCTGCGTCGTAGTACCCGACCACCGCAGCACCCCCGCGCACCGCGACGAGCAGCCCGCCGCGGACCGCTTCGGCCTTTCCGGCATTGGCGGGCATGGTGAAGACCTCGATGCCGTCGGAGGACTCGGCCATGCGGGCCAGGACCCTCCCGGTGCCGTCGGTCGAGCCGTCGTCGACGAACAGCAGGCGCACCTCGCCCGTCGCGGCCAGGCCGAAGAAGGCGTCCTCGTCGATCCGGTCCTCCTCGTTGAAGCAGGGGACGACGATCACCGCGGGCTGCGACGGCGGTGTCACGAGCCGCGCTCCGAGGCGCGACGGCACAACGCCCAGGTGGTCAAGCCCGGCGGCGTGGGAAGGCGTCGGGCGGCCAGGGCCAGCGACGCTCGGGCCTCGGTGTCGAGGGCCACCGTCAGGGCCCGGGTGAGTCGCGGGCCTCCGTGCCAGGCGCCGATCCCGGTGGGTGTGGTCGCCGGCGGTCGGTACCGCTCCACCACGACCTGGGCGCCGCGCACGGGGAGCAGGCCGTGGAACAGACCGCCACGGGCACGGACCTCGAGGCCGGCCGACTCGAGCACCGAGCAGATGGCCCGGGGGGCGTAGCGACGGAAGTGCTTGAGCGCCGTGTCGTGCGCGCTGAACAACGACTGGTAGGCGGGCACGCTCACGAGCACCCAGCCTCGCGGCGCGAGCGATTGCTCTACCACCTCGCGCACGAAGCCGACGTCGTCCTCGACGTGCTCGATCACGTCGAGCATGAGGACGCCGCCGAAGAGCCCCTCGGGCCGTTGCGCGCTGAACTCGATGCCGGGAAAGACCTCGGCCCACTCCGGCGGCTGTGGGGTGGGGTAGAACGCGTCCCAGCAGGTGAGCCGGGCCCCGGACGGCAACACACTCCGCAGCTGCTGCGCGAACCAGGCGTCACCGGCACCGACGTCGAGCCATCGGTCGGTCGTCCCGAGGAGCTCGAGCCGCTCCAGCAGCGCGAGGAAGAACCGGGCCCGGGACAGCTCCCACGGATGGCGGCGGACGACGCCACCGGGCCGTTCGATCAGGTCCATGGCAGCGCCCCTACCCCGACTCGCCCGCGGAGCCGGCGCCCGGGGCGGGTGCGCCCGACGGTGGGTGCCAGGCGAGCTCGGTGCTCGGTCCCACCGCGTCGAGCTCGGCGGCGACCGCGTCCGGCTCGGGGGGCAGCTCGGGCGCGACGAACGACGCACTCACGCCGACGACGGCCTCGAGCGCGTCGTAGACCGCCAGTGACTGGGGCGCGCCGTCGGTCAACGCTGCTCGGGAGTGGGCGCTGTGGCGGAGCTCGGGGTCGACGAAGTCCTGTGCCGTCGCCGCGCTGTCACCGGCCCCCGCGAGGTGCATCCCGAGGCCGGTGAGAAAGGCCCGGGTGCGCTCGGTCCAGGCGCCGGGGTCGGCCACCAGGTCGTCGTACCGGGTCACGAGCACCGGCATGCCCGCACTGTGGAGGAGGATGAGCCGGTTGTAGCGCTCCCACAACGCCACGGCGAAAGCGATCGTGACGCTGTGGCGACGCTGCATCGACAACGCCACGTCGAGCGGGTTGCGCACGACGACCACCGCCGCCAGCTTCGGCCCCAGGGCCCGACGCCAGAACGGCAGCAGCACCGAGGTGCGGGGGTCCTTCCACACCCACGGGGCGCGGGGGTGGACGCGTCGGAAGACGCGGCGGGCGCGCCTCGGCGACGTGGTGATCGCGTCCGCCACGCGGTCGTAGTCGCTCCCCGCCGGGGGCGGGTACCACCATGTCCGGCCCATCTGGTTCAGCAGGGAGTTGTTCAGGTGCATGAGCGTGCGGCTCTCGAAGTGCCCGCTCGGGTTCCACGGGCCACGCACCATGTCGCCCGGCGCGCACGTGGCGGGGCCCAACACGTTGACCAGGCGCGTGGCGGCCGAGGTGCCGCTGCGGTGCATCCCGAGGACCACGACGCCGCGCGGCGGCGAGCCCTTCATGCCGAGCCCACCCGCAGCGGGTACCCGGCCCGGGCCCGCAGGGCCCAGGGGCCCCGATAGGCCACCAGCAGGGGACGGACCCAGAACGGTTCGCGCCAGCGGGGCGGGGCGAAGACGTCGCTGCGTCGCGGCAGGGAGCGCACCACCTCGACGATGGACGAGGTGAGGTGTCGGACCAGAGGCGAGGTGGGCCCGGTGTGCACGAGCTGCCCCTGCATGGAGGCCGCCGCGGCCGCCGGGTCGCCACCGAGCTCGAGGCCCAAGGCCGCCAGGTCCTCCGCCAGGGCTGTGACCGCAGCAGTCGGGGCCGCCACCAGGTCCTCGAAGTGGAGGCACACGACGGGCAGGCCCGACGCGGACGCCACCGCGGCGCGTACGTAGTGGTGCCACAACCCCACCGTGTAGACGGTGGGGATCCCGTCACGCCGCTTGACCGACGCCACCACCGCAGCGGGATCGCGCCACACCAGCACCACGATGGACCGGTCCCCGATCACCCGGCGCCACAACGGGAACGTGAGGCACGTGCGAGGGTCCTTCCACACCCACGGGCTCGAGGGGTAGACCGAGGTGAACGTCTCGCGGAGATCAGGCAGCAGTGCTGTGGCCCGCTCGGAGTACTCCCACCCCGGGGCCAGGCGCGGCGGGAAGTCCCACGAACGCCCGAAGGCCGCCAGGATCCGGTCGTTGCAGGCCACGAGGGCCCTGCTCTCCCAGTGACCGGCGGGATTGTCGAACTCGGTCAGGAGATCGCTCTCGGGGCCGACGTCGGCGCCGAGCAGGTTCAGGATCCGGCTCACGGCGGAGGTCCCGCTACGGTGCATGCCCAGGACGACGACGCCCGCCATGCCCTAGCTCCCCCGTCGGTCCGCAGCCGCGCCCGACCGAGGGAGGCGAGGGCCGCCGTCGCCGGCGCCCGAGGGTCGCCATGACGCCAGGTCCCGGTCGAGCAGCGTCTCGAGGCGCAGCACCTCGGGTGCGAACTCCTCGGCCAGTCGGGCCCGGAGGACGCTCGGCATGGGGGGGCGGGCTCTCCCCGCTGTGTTGAGCCCGTGCAGACGGCGGCGCAGCGCGGCTCGGGCGTACTGGTCTCGGACGACGCTCCGGCCCAGGCGGCGCAGGCCCGGCGGCGCGGCGCGCAGCAGCTCGCGTAGGCGCGTGCTGCGCACGACCTTGTTGGCGTTGACCACCGCGAATTCCGGTTGGTGACCGGGGTCGACGTCGAGGAACTCGAGGACGCGGCGGTAGGTTCCGCCGGGGTCGGCCACGAGGTCGTCGTAGAGCAGCACGCACACCTGGTCCCGACCGAACAGTGCGAAGTAGCGCTCGATCTGGACGCAGTAGCGGGCGATGTCGCGGTAGAGGAGGCCGAACACCTTCTGGCATCCGGGCGGGACGCGCTCCCCACGCCGGCGATCGTCCTCGGCCGCGACGGCGTCGGCGAACGAGGCGATGTCCTCGTCGCCCTGGAACAGCATCTCGCTGTGCTCCGAGTGCATCTGGTCGACGGGGTTGCGCAGCAGTGCGATGACCCGGCTGCCGGGGTCGTACGAGTGGATCTCCGTCGCGGCGCGCGATGAGTACAGGTAGAAGACCGACCGGTCCGCCCGGTACCGCACGTCGCCGTGGTGGGCGAACCACTCGAGGTACGTGTCGTACCCGATCCGCCACCGACCACCCTTGGTCGTCCGGAACTCCAGGTCGCTGCCGAAGTAGCTCAGCTCCTTGCCGGCCACGAACACATCGGGATGGGCGCCGAGGTACGTGGCCAGGGCCGTGGTACCGGACTTGGGCGCCCCCACGATGAACAGGTTCGGGGTGGGCCGCTCGTCGTCGCCGGCGCGCCGTGTCCCGGGCGTGCTGCGGTCGTCGTCGGGCATCGGTCAGCGGGCGGCGGGCCCGGGACGGGGCTGCTCCTGCATGGGCTCCACCGGGAAGCGCATGCCGAGGCGGCCCATGGCGCCGTCGGAGAGGCCGAGGAGGATGGTGCGCAGGCACGCCAGGCGACGACCCCGCTCCCGGAGCAGAGCCCGGGCCACGAGCTTGGTCACGTTGCGCGGGTACCACCCGACCCGGTGCATGACGTGGAGGTGGAGATAGAGCATGTTGCGGGCCTCGTAGTAGTACTTCCACAGCGGCACGCGCTCGCCCTGGCGCACGGCGTCGTGTTGGACCACGGCCCCGTCCACCAACCGGCGGGGATACCCGGCTTGCGGGATGCGCCAGTGGCAGTACTCGTTGTCCTCGGCCCACCAGAACAGCTCGGCCCGGGGCACGCCCACGTGTTCGACGATGTGCTTCGACACCACGAAGCCGCACCACGAGCCCCACTCCCCCACGGTGCCGTCGGGCTGCACGGCGCGGGGAAAGCAGAACGCCGCTTTGGGATCGTGGCGGGCCTGGCCCAAGAGGGTCTCGAGACAATCGGGGTCGGCCACGATGTCGTCGTCCATGACCCAGGCGAAGTCGTACGAGCCCGCCTGGAGCTCCTCGAAGGCGAGCGCCCAACCGCCGGCGGGGCCGAGGTTGGTGTCCGAGCGCAACACCGAGACCGGCACCGCCGTCCCCAGGTCCGCACGTCGGACCGGCGGCTCGCTGGCGTTGTCCACCACGAGGACGGCGCCGGGCCTGACGCTCTGCTGTGCGATGGCGTCGAGACAGCGCCCGAGCGCGGCGGGCGCATTGTGCGACAGCACCATGGCCAGCACCGACGGCCCGAGCTCGGCCGGCGTGGCCGGGACGACGCCGAGATCCGTGTCGTTCTGGGGGCTGTCGCTCTGGACTCTGTCGTTCTGGGCGCTGTCGGCCTCGAGCGACGTGGCCCCGGTCGCGACGTCGACACCGGCGGGTGCGGCGCGCTCGCCCACCTCGCGCAGGTAGCGCGGGTCGATGCCCAGGCGGCCCCGGGCACCGTCGACCACGCCGCGCACGATCGCTCGTCGCTCGGCCGATGTGCCGGCCAGCTGGAGCCGGCGGGCCGAGTACACGAAGTGCCACGCGAACCAGCTCCGTCGCCCGTGCCGGCGGGACAGGGCGAAATAGTTCCGCGCCAGGTAGTACGCGCGCCATGGCTCGTCGACGTCGATGGGCCGATGGTCGCGCAGCGCTGCGTCGCGACCGGCCGAGGTCTGGCGATGGGCGACCCGGCGAGCGCAGTCCACGTCGACCAGCACCGAGAACCCGGCGTCGCGCACCCGGCAGTAGAAGTCGAAGTCCTCGAAACCGAAGAAGAGCTCGGCGTCGGGAAGCACGCCCGCGTCGACGACGGCGCGCGAGACCAGCGTCGCCCCCCAGGTCGAGACGTCCACGGGGGCGAGCTCTCCGGGCTGGCCCCGGCGGGGGACGACGTTCACGGTGTGGCCCGAACGCGGGACGAAGACGCGCCCGAAAGCCACGACCGCCCCGACCGCGTCGAGCCCGCTCGTCTCGACCCGCTGCACCAATCCCGCCACGCGCGGCGTGGGCAGGTGCAGCAACACCATGTCGTCCTCGCACAGATAGGCCCAGCGCGTCGTGGGATCGGCGAAGGCCTCGAGCAGACCGTGGTGGAAGCCCCCCGCCGGCCCGATGTTCGAGGGGAGCCGCACCATGCGGACGACCTTCTCGAGCTCGGGGTCGTCGAGGCCGCCTTCGCCGTTGACGACCACGACCACCCGGTCGGGGCTGAAGCCCTCGACGTCGAGAAGGCTGCGAACGGTGGCGCCGGCCAGACGGGGTCGAAGGTGGGTGACCACGACGGCGGTCACCCCGTCGAGGCCGGGCGGAACGGCGGTCAGGACAGCTCCCAGTCGGCGGGCACGTACACCGGGGACAACACCATGACTCCCGCGGGCGCCTTGATGGGGATCGGGCCGAAGGCCTCGAACGAGGTCAGCGGCTGCCACGGGAGCATGGCCGACGGGCCGCTCCCGCGCGGCGCCCGCATGGCGCCCCACAACGAGTACCGGCCCTTGGGCAGGGGCAGGCCGTGCATCTTGCACCGCAGCTCGAACTGGCCCTCGGGGAAGGAGCTGGCATAGCGCAGCACGAACACCGGCATGGCCGTGCCCTGGGAGACCCCGATGTGAAAGGCCCCGAACATGGCCTCCTCGGACTCGGCCACGATCCGCAGGTTCACCTCTTCACCCGAGCGGACCTGCCCGCCGTCGGGCCCGTTGATCTCCACCTTGAGGATGCGCACCCCGGTGTCGTTGGCCACGGTCAGCGACGCCTGTTCCTCGACCGAGGCCCGGTACAGGTTCACCACGTCGCGCGCCGGGCCGTCGGCCCGGACGTAGCTGTCGGCGAGCCACATGGCCCGGTCGCACACCGCTTCGACCGTGGGGAGGTCGTGCGAGACGTAGAAGAGCGAGGTGCCGTTGGCGACGACCTGGCTGATGCGCTCGAGGCATTTCTGCTGGAAGCGCGCGTCGCCGACGGCCAAGACCTCGTCCACGAGCAGGATGTCGGGCTCCAAGAACGCCGCGATGGCGAACCCCAGGCGGATGGCCATGCCGGTCGAATAGAACTTCACCTGGCGGTCGATGGCGTCGCCGATCTCGGCGAAGTCCACGATGTCGTCGAAGCGGGCGGAGATCTCCGAACGCGTGAGGCCCAGGATGTTGCCGTAGAGATAGACGTTCTGCTTGCCCGAGAGGTCGGGGTGGATCCCGCTGCGGACCTCGAGGAGCGCCCCGATCCGACCCACCGAGGTCACCGTGCCGGCCGAGGGGAACGTCGTCTGGCAGATCATCTTGAGCAACGTGGACTTGCCCGAGCCGTTGACGCCGATGATCCCGTAGGTCTTGCCCGGCTCGACGTGGAGGTTGACGTCGCGCAGCACCCAGCGAAAGTCGCGCCGCTGACCCTTGAGCCATTTCCCGAAGAGCTTGATCTGCTCCTGGAACAGCGGCAACGAGCGGTCGGCGCGGTAGCGCTTCCAGACGTGATCGGCGACCACCGTCCCCTTAGGTAAGGTCGGCAAAGTTCACCTCGAGCCGTTTGAAGATGACGAACCCCACGACGAGGTAGAAGATCGATCCCAACAACGCCAGGAACATGTCTTGCCATTGGGGTCCGAAGCCGAGCAGGACCGAGGCCCGCACGTTGTCGATGATCGGGGCCATGGGGTTCACGAAGCAGTAGACGTCCCGGAGCCATCCGTTCGCCAAGGCGAAATGCGGGGTCGGGACCAGGTGATGATGGATCTCCTGGCTCAACGGCTTCAAGACGGTGATCAACATCAGCAGGGGCATGACGATGGGGATGATCTGCTGGAGGTCGCGCATCTGCACGATGACCGAGGCCACGAGCAGCACGAGCCCGATCATGAACGGGATCTCGACGGCCACGTACATCGGTGCCCACAGCGACGTCGGCTTCGGCATGAATTTGAAGATGACGAACAGGATGGCCAGCGGCACCGTGGCCATGAGCGACGTGAAGGCCGATCCCAGGATCTGCGACAACGGGAAGCACTCCCGGGGGAAGTGGCTCTTGGCCATGAGGGCTTTGTTGGACACGAGCGAGTTCGAGCCCCCGCCCACGGCGCCGCCGAACAGGCCCCAGGTGATCAGCCCCACGTACATCGTGAGCAGGGTCGGGACCTGCCCTCCGATGGAGAACGCCTTCACGTTCTTGGCCAGGACGAACAGCAGGACCAGGCTGACCAGCGGCGTCAGCAGGGCCCAGGCGATGCCGAGGACGGCTTGTTTGTACTGGGCCCGGATGTCCCGCTCGGCCAGGGTGAAGATGACCTCACCGCGTCGGAAGAGCTCGCGCGCCGAGCGCAGGAGGTCGGGTTTGTGCTGGTACAGCGACTCTCCGGGCGGGTCGTCGGGAACGAGCGACACGTCGAAGACCTTGAGCGCACCTTCCTCGTCAGAAGGGGCTTCTACTGTGGTTGACAACGCGATTCCCCCCGGTTCCGCTCCACTACTCCACCAACGCTCCGCCAACCCGTCGGCTCAGCTTACTGCCCGACGCGGCGCAATAGCCACAGATCGTCCCTGCTCACCACTACCATCGGCCCGTGCCACCAGGGGAAATGCCCGGTACCGGCGCGCGCGTCCCCCGCCCCCGGGTCCTCCTGCTCATCAAAGGCCTGGGCCTGGGGGGAGCCGAGCGGCTGCTCGTGGACGTCGTGGGCGCCCGGGACCGAGACCGATTCGACTACGAGGTGGCCTACGTGCTGGCCCAACAGGACGCTCTGGTGAGCTCCATGGAACGCACCGGCGTGCCCGTCCACGGCCTCGGAGCCACCGCCAGCGCCGACCTGCGCTGGACCGCGGCGCTGCGCCGCCTCCTGGTGGCGGGACGCTTCGACGTGCTCCACGCCCACCTGCCCTACACCGCGGCGTTCGGTCGCCTCGTCGACCTCACCGTCCCCCGGGCGCTCCGACCCGTGGTCGTCTACACCGAGCACAGCCTGTGGAACAAGGCGGCGGTGCTGACCAAGGCGCTCAACCGGTCCACCGTCGGGGTCGACCGGGCCCTCATCGTGGTGTCGGTGGCGGCGCGCGACGCCTTGCCCCGGGCGTTGCGCGCACGGGCGCGCGTGGTGGTCCACGGAGTGGACCGGACGCGCTTCGTGGCGCTGCGCGCCCGGCGCGCCGAGCTGCGACGTGAGGTCCGGGAGGAGTTGGGCGTGCCCGACGACGAGGTGCTCGCCCTCACCGTCGCCAACCTGCGCAGTGAGAAGGGGTACGACGTGTTGCTCGAAGCGGCCCGGCTCTCGGCCGCGGCCGGCACGCCCGTGCGCTTCGTGTCGGTGGGTCGCGGACCGCTCGAGGCCGAGCTGGCGGCGATGGTGCAGGACATGGGGCTCGAGGGCCGTGTCACGCTGCTCGGCACCCGCACCGACACCGCCCGGCTCATGACCGGCGCGGACATCTTCGTTCTCCCCTCGCACCAAGAGGGGCTGCCGGTGGCGCTCATGGAGGCGATGAGCGCGGGACTGCCGGTGGTGGCGACGATCGTGGGTGGCGTCCCCGACGTGGTGACCGACGACGTGGAGGGACTGCTCGTCCCCCCCACCGCCCCGACCTCTTGGCCGAAGCGGTGGCACGGGTGGCCAGAGACGAGGCCTTGCGGTCGCGCCTGGCCGACGCCTCGCTGGCGCGTAGCGACGGCTTCGACGTCCGCGTCGCGGCCCGCACCATCGAGGCGGTCTACGACGAGCTGCTCGAGGCGCGGCGACCCCGGTGACCGGCCCGTCGCCCACCGGCCCGTCCCCAGCGCTCCGGGGTCTCGGAGGACCCGCCGCTCGTCCTGCACGTCATCCCCACCGCCACGGCGAGGGGGGCCCAGCGCGAGGCCCGTGCCCTCGCCACCCGTCTCGACGTGCCCGGGCAGCGCCACCACCGCCTCATGAGCCTGTTCGCCGGGGAGGAGCAGGTCCCGGTCGATATCGCGCTCGGCCATGACGGCGGCCCTCGACCGGCCGAGGGATTCGATCCCCGCCTGGTGCTGCGCCTGCGGCGCGCCCTGGCTCGGTCGAGGCCGACGGTGGTCGTGGCGCACGGCGGCGATCCGCTCAAGTACCTCGTGCCGGCGTTGCTGGGCACCTCGACCCCACTGGCCTACTACGCCACCGGCACCTTCGAGCACGCCGCCAGCGGCCCACGCGTGGCGTTGTGGCGGACGCTCGTGGGGCGCGCCGACGTCGTGGCGGCCGAGGGCGACGAAGTCCTCGACCAGTGCCGGAGCCTGCTGCGAGTGCCCGTGGCGACATCGGTGCTCGCCCCCAACGGGCGTGACCCCGACGAATTCCATCCCCCGGCCCGGCACGACACCGATGCAGACGACGCGACCCCGCAGCCGCCGGTGCTCGCCTTCGTGGGTGCGCTCACGTCGGGGAAGCAGCCCGGTCGCTTCATTGACGTCGTGTCGGAACTGCGCCGTCGCGGCCACGTCGTGCGAGCGTTCGTGTGCGGCGACGGGCCCCTCGCCGTGTCGCTCTCGGGCCCGGCCGCCGACGCCGGGGTGGAGATGCTGGGGTCACGAGCCGACGTGGCCGACCTGCTGCGCAGGGCCGACGCGTTCGTGTTCCCCAGCCTGCCCACGGGCGAGGGTATGCCGGGGGTGCTCATCGAGGCGGGCATGAGCGGCCTGCCCGTCGTGGCCACCGCGGTCCCGGGGGTGCGGACCATCGTGGAGGACGGGACGGGCGGCTTCGTCGTGGACGTCGACGACGTCGACGCCATGGTCGAGGCGGTCGCGACGCTCGTGGCGGAGCCCGCACTGCGCCGGGCCATGGGCGAGGCCGGACGGGCACGCTGTGTGGACCGGTTCAGCCTCGAGGCCGTCGCGGCGTGCTGGCTCTCGTTCCTCGAGCCCCTCGTGGCGCGCGGCGTCAGCGCCCGGAGCGGGCGAAGTGGGCGAGGTACCCGGCGCGGCCGAGCGGTCTGAGCTCCGCCACCGAGAGATCGGTGCTGTCGGCCAGCCGGGTGAGGTCGCCGGAGCGGTAGCCGTGCACGTGCACACCGCGGGCCCCGTAGCGCACGCGCCGCAGCTCCAGCCGCAGGCCGGGAGCGGGGAACGACGCCACGACGTGCGGGGCGGCGCGACCCATGGCCCGTAGGAGCACGGCGGGCTCGTCGACGTAGTCGAAGACGCCGAGGGCCACGGCCGCGTCGTAGGCGTCCTCCTCGGTGATGGTCTCCCACCCGCGTTCCTGCACCGTCACGATCTCGGGATGCCGGGCCGCCTCGACCCGGGCCAACGCCACCATGGCCGGCGCGGGGTCGATCCCCGTCACGCGCACGCCACGCGTGGCCAGCGGATCGAACAGGGGCCCGCTGCCACAGCCCACGTCGAGGACGTGGGTGGCGCCCACCGCCGTCACGATGTCGACGGCTCCCCGGAGCCGGTCGAACAGTGGGCCCCGACCGATCAACCGTGACAGCCCTTCGCTGCGGTAGAACGCGGCGAAGCGCGAGGCCCGGTCGTGGAAGTACCCCTCGAAGTCAGCGGGTGGCATCGGCGCAGGTCTCACTTCCGAAGCGTTCGGTCAGCCGCCACACGATCGGAGCGATGCGGCCCCGGCCGAGCAATTGGCGGGCGAGCATGGGTGAACGGACCGCCTCCAAGCCGGGCAGCGTGTCGTCGAAGTCGTAGGAGTGGTAGTAGAGCACCGCCGGCTGGAGGGAACCCCGGGTCGCCGCCGCGACGGCCGAGAACGGCAGCAGGCGCTGGTAGCTGCCCCCGCCGACCCGGAGTCCCCGCCACGAGAGGACCGGCGCCTCGCGCACCGGTGAGCGGTCTCCGAGCAGCGACGCATCCGAGACGTACTGGTAGCCCGCTTCGGCCAGGTCGTCGCGGTAGCGGACGAGTCCACCCTCCTGCGGGACGTCGAAGCGAGGCGAGCGGAACCCCCGCACGGCGACACCCAGGAGGTCCTCGAGGACCGTGCGCCCGGTGCGCAGCCACTCCACCAGGCTCCGCGACGGCAGTCGGCCGTGGTCGGGACCGTGACTGGCGATCTCGTGGCCGGCCGCCGCGAACGCGGCCAGGTCGTCGCGCACCGCCCGGGCGTAGTTGCCCACCACGAAGAGCGTCACCTTCGGCTTGGTGGCTTGTGATTCGAGCCGGTCGAGCAGCGACCGCAACCCCGCCGGCGGCCCCGTGGGGCGGGCGACGTTGTGGCCGAGGACGGCCATGCCGTCATAGAAGTCCTCGACGTCGACGGTCAGGCACACCGGCGTCGTCATGCCGCCCCCGCCAACTCGGCGTACACCCCGCGCAGTCGGTCGATGACGTCGTCCTCGGAGAACCGTTCGAGGACCCGCGCCTGGCACGCCGCGCCCAGCGCCACGCGTCGGGCCGGGTCCGCCAGGAGGTCTTCGACGACGCGGGCCAGTGCGACGGTGTCCCCGCGGGGCACGAGGAGCCCTGATGCGGGGTCGAGAACCTCCCGCACGCCGCGCACGTCGTAGGCGACGACGGGCCGACCGGCGGCCGCGGCTTCCATGGCCACGCGCGGCACACCTTCGCGGTATGACGGCAGGACGACGATGTCGGCTGCGGCCAGATAGGGACGGATGTCGTCGACCGCTCCGACGAAGGTCACGTCGTCGGAGGCTTCGCGCGATGTCCGCACTCGACAGGGCGTCGCTCTGATCACGCTCCATCGGCCCGACGTGGACGAAGTCGGCCCGGCCGTGCAGGGACCGCGCCAGTCCGAGGAAGTCGACACAGCCCTTCTCGCGTACGAGGCGGCTCACCATCAACACGACGGGTCGCGACGGTCGTGGTCCCGACGGTGGTGGTGCGGTGAACCGGTCGAGCATGACCCCGTTGCCGACGTACCGGAGCTTTCTCGCCGCGCACACGTGGGCCCGCGGCAGGACGTCGTTGTCCTCGCGACTCTGCACCAGCACGAGATCGGCCCACGCACAGCACCACCGTTCGAAGAGCCAGCCCATGATGTTCGCGACCCGGCTGTTGTCGCGGAAGTAGAGCGCGCCGTGGATGGTGTAGATGGCGGTGGTCCCGCTCAGGCGAGCGGCGGGCAGCCCCAGGAACGAGGCCTTGGGTGTGTGGGTCTGGACGAAGTCGAACCGCTGGCGGCGGAAGTACCGCCACAGCGAGATGAACGACGCCACGTCCGACGTGGCGAATTCCCGGCGGATGGGCACGACCGTGACCGAGAGGTCCCCGGGAGCATCGTCGAACGGGTCTCCCGACACCACGCTCCACGACACCTCCTGCAGCGCCTGCAGCTGGTGGCCGAGGAGGAGCCGGGCGGTCATGGAGGTCGTGACGACGCGGCACCCCCGCCGGACGACCGAAACACCGGTGCACTGCTCCACCCATCCCCCCACCGGGCGGGTCGGACGTCGGGCCCTTCCCGGTCCGCCCGAGCCCGACCTGTGCTCGAGTCCGACGCCTATCCTACAAAGTGTGGGGGTGCACGAGCGATGACGGGCACCCCGGGCTCCTCGGCCTGATGTGCGGCATCACGGGCTTCTGGGACCGCACGCCGGCCCGGATCGAGCAGTCGCGGTCACGGTTGCTGTCCATGACCGACGCCTTGCGCCATCGGGGCCCCGACGACAGCGGGGAGTTCCTCGAAGAGGGCACCGCTGTGGCCTTGGGCGCCCGGCGCCTCGCTGTCGTCGACCTGTCCGCCCATGGGCACCAACCCATGCTGTCCCCCGACGGGCGCTACGTCTTGGCCTTCAACGGCGAGATCTACAACTTCCGGTCGTTGCGCCGGGACCTCGAGTCCGCCGGGCTGCGGTTCAGCGGTTCGGGCGACACCGAGGTGGTCGTGGCCGCCGTACAGCACTGGGGCCTGCCCGAGACCCTGGAGCGCTGCAACGGCATGTTCGGGCTGGCGTTGTGGGACCGACGCCGACGCCAACTGCACCTGGCGCGTGACCGGTTCGGAGAGAAGCCGTTGTACTACGGCTGGACCGGCACGGCGTTTCTCTTCGGCTCCGAGCTCAAGGCGTTGCGCGCCCACCCCGCCTTCCGCGGGGAGGTCGACCGTGACGTGCTGGCGCTGTATTTCCGCCACAACTGCATTCCGGCGCCGTATTCGATCTACGGGTCGATCGCCAAGCTCCCGGCCGCGTCCTTCGTCACCGTGGACGCCACCACGACGCCGGGAACGATGCCCGTCCCCCAGGCCTTTTGGTCGTTGCGGGCCACGGCCGAGGCCGGGGCCGGGTCCCGATCCGACACGTCGATCGACGACGCCACCGACGAGCTCGACGCCACGCTGGGTAGGGCAGTGGCGACGCGCATGCACGCGGACGTCGCCCTGGGGGCGTTCTTGTCGGGTGGGATCGACTCGTCCCTGGTGGTGGCGCTCATGCAGGCCCAGCACACGGCGACGGTGAAGACCTTCACCATCGCCTTCGAGGACGCCGGCTATGACGAGGCTCCCCAGGCGCGCGCCGTGGCGGAGCATCTCGGCACCGAGCACCACGAGTTGCTGATGACGGCGCGCGACGCCCTCGATGTCATCCCCAAGCTCCCTGACATCTACGACGAGCCGTTCGCCGACTCGTCGCAGATCCCGACAGCCGTGCTGGCTCGGCTGACGCGCGCCCATGTGACCGTGGCGCTCTCGGGCGACGGCGGCGACGAGCTCTTCGGCGGATACAACCGCTACGCCTGGGCCGAGCGATTCTGGCGGCGCGTCGAGCCCGTGCCGCTGGGGTTGCGCCGAGCGGCCGCGACCATGCTGGGAGCGGTCCCGCCGCGGTGGTGGGACGGGGCCTTCGCCGGGGCGGGGCGCGTTCTCCCCGCCGCGCGCGGCCTGCGCATGCCGGGCACCAAGGTGCAGAAGGTCGCGGCCGTGCTTCCCGCCGCCGACCTGCACGAGACCTACGTGATCCTCGCCTCCCACACCACCGACCCGGCCCGGATCGTGCCGGGAGCGGTCGAGCCGCCGACCGTGCTCAGCAGCTCCGGTGGATGGCCGGTGCTGAGCGACCCCGTCGAAGCGATGATGTACCTCGACACCATGACCTATCTGCCCGACGACATCCTCACCAAGGTGGACCGCGCCACCATGGCATCGAGCCTCGAGGGTCGGATGCCGTTTCTCGACCCCGACGTGGCTGCGCTGGCGTGGCGCCTGCCTCCCGACCGCAAGATGCGAGCGGGCACGGGAAAATGGCTGTTGCGTCGCCTGTTGCACCGGTACGTCCCGGCCTCGCTGGTCGAACGTCCCAAGGCGGGCTTCGGCGTCCCCATCGGCGACTGGCTCCGGGGCCCGCTGCGCCCGTGGGCCGAAGACCTCCTCGACGTCCGGCAACTCGAGGACGACGGGCTCGTCTCGGTCCCGGTGGTGCGTGCCATGTGGGCCGAGCACCTGTCCGGACGCCGCGACCGGCAGTTCGACCTGTGGGATGTGCTCATGCTCCAGTCGTGGCTCCGGGCCCAGGGGCCGGTGCCACGCCCGTAGCGGTCGTCAGCGCCGCGCCGGTACGGGCGCCGACCCCCAACGCGCCTGACGAGCTTTGCGCTTCTGCTTCCCCTGGCTGTACTCCCATGGATAGACAGGCGGCTGGCCGCGGGGGGTGAGGGGCAGGCACAGCGGGACCAGGAGGAAGGGCAGCATGAGCACGCGCTCGCGGTCGATCAACCCCAGGTTGTTGAGCGCGGCGAAGGCGTACGGGAACGCGATGGAGTACATCACGCACAGCAGCAGGTAGGGCCGGGTGAAGCAGGCCCGTCCGAGATGCCAGAACCGGCGGAACGACGTGAGGAACAAGAAGATGATGACGGTGTTCTCGAAAGCGGCCAGACGTTGGGCCGAACCGTGCGCGTTGAACGGCAGCGGGTCGAACAGCACCGTGAAGACGTCCCTGGGGTAGCCCGACGGGCCCGGGTGGTAGTGCAGGCTGCTCGCCTGACCCCGGTTGTTCTGGGCCAGCTGGTTGAGGTTGAACACCGGGGCGTGTTTCGCCAGCTGCTGCGACAATGAGATCGCGGCCAGGAGGAGGACGGCCTGGAGGGCCATGACCGAGAGCCGACGTACCAACCGGAACGACTGTTTCCTGTTCCGCGGTCGGAACACGCCGGCCAGAGCGAAGGCGCCCATGAAGAGCAGGAGCTCCTGGGGCCGGACGTAGACGCCGATGATGGCGCCGACCACGAGCAGCACGGCCCCGCCTCGTTGATGGACCAGGACCCGGGCGGCGCCGTACGCCATGAGGCCGAGCGACAGGTACATCATCGTCTCTTTGCTGATGCCCGCGGTCCAGAACAACAGCGAGGGCAAGAAGAAGACGGCGTAGGCGTAGCGCCGGTGGTCACCTTCGGGGAAGGTCACGGCGAAGGCCCGGTAGAAGCCGAGCGTCGCCAGGAAGGCGAACCAACTGAAGACGTAGAACAGGGCCAGCTTGTTGATGCCGACGATCGCCATGACCACGCCTGCGGCGATGGACACCGAGCCCTGGCCGAGGACGTTCACCGGAGGGTTGAGCCCCGCGTTGGAGAAGTTGAAGGTCCGGTACCGCCGGGCCAGGACGGCGCCCTGGTTGATGTACCGGGTGTAGTCGGTTACCCCGTGGTAGATGTGGTCGACCACCCAGAGCTGCACGGAGCTGAACAGCAAGTGGGTGATGACCGCGGCCATGAGCAACTGGTACAGGCGCGGGTCTCGCTCCCGGGCCGCGATGTTGCGGGCGATGGGGACGGTGGCAAGGACGAGGATGCCGGCCACCAACAGCGCCACGATCGGATCCGAATGGACCGCCTTCATGGCGTCAGCTCCCGTGTGGCCGCGGGCGCGGTTAGAGCCAGAGCCTCGCCGTGGCTGCCGGCGTGGGCTGCGGAGCGTCGAACCCTTCGAGCGTCACGGCGTCGGGGCCGGCGTCGGGCTCGGGGTCGTCGCCCCGGTGCTGCTTCACCCGGCCGGGAACGTTCGTGAAGACGACGCCGAGGACCGGTGCTCGGAACCGACGCAGCATGTCCCCCGCCTCGCGTCCCTCGTCGGACCTCGTCACCGCGTACTGCGCCACCACGAGCACGACGTCGACGGCGGGCAAGAGCGCGATGGCGTCGTGGGTCCGGAGCAGTGACGGCGCGTCGATGAGCACGGCGTCGGCCATGTCGCGCGCTGCGCTGATGATGGCGGGCCCGTGGGTCACGACCTGGCCGCGGTTGGCCAGGAGTTGGTCGAATCGCAGACGCGACACACCGTCGACCGGAGAGGGCGTGGCGAGCGGGACGAGCTCGTGGGGGTCGAGCTCCCCGTCCGCCTCGAAGTCCGGCATCGGGCTGTGCGACCGCCCCACCCGGAGGTCCCCCATGCTGACGACGAGGGCCCTCGCCCCCGCTTCGGCGTACACCGCGGCGAGGTTGGCCACCACCGCCGAACGGGTGACCTCGGCGGCCGGGGACACGACGAGGACGACCTGCCGACCCGACTTCCGGCCATTGCCCTCGTGGATCAGGTCGCCTCCGTTGGCGGGGTCGACCGGGTAGCCCGAGGCGAGATCGGCCGACCCGTTCCCGTGTCCGTTCCCGTGGCCGTTGCCATGGCCATTCCCGTTGCCATGGCCGTTCCCGTTGCCGTTGCCATGGCCGTTCCCGTTGCCGTTCGGCATGCCCGTTCCCGTTGCCGTTGGCATACGCGAAGCCGTTGCCGTTCCCGTTGGCGTAGCCGTTCCCGTTTCCGTACAGCGCCAGATCTGCCGCCAGGGGCTCGAGTAATACCGCGGTGTGCAGCCGTCGGTACGACTCTGCCGCGGCGGAGTCGGGGTCCACCACCACGGCCAGCCGGGTGTCTACCGCAGCGCGCTGCAGTGAGGCCCGCACCGCACCGCGCGCCGGGATCTCGCCCACCACCGGCAGGTCGAACGCCTCCTCGGTGGCGCGCACGGTGCGCAGACTCTGGTCCAGCACTTCGACGAGGAGGATGATCCCGAGCGCCACCAGCAGTCCGACCGCCAATCCACCGAGGATCCGCGTGGAGCGGTGGCTCACCACCGACGCCACGGTGAGGTGGCCGACGTACACGGGGGTCACCTGGGCCGAGCGCAGAATGGCGTAGCCGGGAACCTTGGCCCCGCTGACCTGAAGCTCGACCTGCTGACGTACCTCGCTCTGCAGCTGTCCTTCGAGCACCCGGTGCTGGGTGGCGAGCAACGCGGCGTCGGATGTGCCGCTACCGGCGCCCGCGATCTCCTCGTCGATCGTGGCGAGCTTGGTCTGCAGCGTCGCGACAGCGTCGGCGGTTTTTTTGACATTCGACGCGTAGCCGGCTTGCGCTTGGGTGTTGATGTACTGGGCGACCGCGTTGGCCACCGAGTTGGCGAGGATCTCGGCCTGCTGCGGGTTGTACCAGACGACGACGACGCCCAGCGCCTTGATGTGCAGGCCGCGGAACTGCTTCTTGGTGAGGCCCAGTGCGGCGCGTCCGTTCTCTACGCCGACGATGCCGGCCAACTTCGACGCGGGGACGCCGACGTTCGCGATCTGCGACGCGTTCGACAACACGGCCGGAAGCTTGAGGTCGAGGAACAGGCGCGCCAGGCTGATGGTGTTCTTCCCGAGCCCGGGCGCGACGATCGTCGCCGCCCGGTAGGCGGTCGGTGTCACGGCCCCACTCTGCGCAGCAGGCTGTGTGGGCACCGAGAAGAAACCAGCGAGTGCCCCGACGAGCCCCAGCAAGACGAGCAGGCGCCAGCCGCGAAGCACTGCCCCCCTGAAGTCCATCGCTGCCATCTTTCCCCGGCCGACCTCGTCTAAGGCCTCTGGGCCGGCTAGCCCACATTACCCCTTGTCAGCGTATTCGCACCCTCGGGTAGACAAAAGGAAAAATCACCCAGGGGGAATCGTCAATCCTGACGATGCCGAGCGTCACAGCGGTCTCATAACGTGCTCGGAAGGGGCCACCGAAGCGCGCTCGCGCCTGGCGCTACGGTGTGAGCCAGGGGGGCAGATCGTATGGCGATGGTGGTTCGGCGGGATCGGCACGGCTCGGACAAGAACAAAGGCCTGCAGCGCCCGGCCCTCCGGGGCGACCGATTGGCTTCCCGGGCCTCGCACGTCCGGGCCCGACTGGTGTTCATGCTGCTCGACGTCATCGTCGTCGCAGCCGCGTACGGCGCCTCGGAAGTGGCCTACTTCCGGGATGCCGCCCCTGCCATCTACTGGCAGCACTTCAGCCTGTTCCTCCTGCTCGCCCTGACCGTGCACCTCGTTGCCAACTGGGTGTTCGGCCTCTACGGACGGATCTGGCGCTACGCCGGCATCGAGGAGGCCCGCCAGGTCCTGCTCTCGGGTGTGACAGCGCTGGTGATCCTGACGGCCCTGCGACCCTTGTGGCGCGACGTCGTGGGCCTCGAGCGCGTGCCCCTGCGCGTGGTCTTCGTCGGGTGTGCGTTCGCCATCATGGCCATGGGGGCCCTGCGCTTCAGCTCGAGGCTGTTCGCGTGGCAGCGCGGGACCAACCGCGTGGGACTCCGGGTGGCGGTGATCGGGAGCCGTGATGCCGGGGCCGAAGCCATCCGGGAGATGTTGCGGACCCCGGTCGCAGGGTTCGTCCCCGTGGCGGTCTTCGACGACGACGGCCACAGCCACGGCCTGTCGCTCATCGGCGTGCCGGTGGTCGGGGGAATCGAGGACATCCCCGCCGCCGCGCACCGCTACACCATCCAACAGGTCCTGCTGGCCATTCCGAACCCGGCGCCCGAACTGGTCGAACGAGCACTTCGCGCTTCTGATGCGGCGGGGGTCTCGATGAAGATCCTCCCTTCGGCGCGTGACATGGCGGCAGGCAAGGAGCACACCGCCCCCATTCGCCAGGCGCGCGAGCCCCGCATCGAGGACCTCCTCGGGCGCACGACGGTCAGCACCGACCTCAACACCGTCAGGCGGTCATTGACGGGGCAGCGCGTCCTCATCACCGGGGCGGGCGGCTCGATCGGGTCGGAGATCGCTCGGCAGGTGGCCGAATTCAACCCGGCCCAGCTCCTCCTCCTCGACCACGACGAGACCCACCTCCACGACGTCGCCGTCATCTTGCCCGGGCCCTCCGAGCAGCTCCTCGTGGACGTCTCCGATCGGGCCGCGGTGTTCGAGGCCATGCTGTTGCACCGCCCCGACGTCGTGTTCCACGCCGCGGCCCACAAGCACGTGCCGGTCCTCGAGTCCCACCCCGTCGCCGCGGCCAGCGTGAACGTGTGCGGGACCGAGAACGTGGTCGAAGCGGCGGCTACGGCCGGCGCACAGCGTTTCGTCATGATCTCGAGCGACAAGGCCGTCCGTCCCATCAGCGTGATGGGCGCCTCCAAGCGCGTGGCCGAAGAGGTCGTCCTCGCCCACGCCCCGCCCGGGGCGGCCTATTCGGTGGTCCGGTTCGGCAACGTGCTCGGTAGTAGGGGAAGTGTGATCCCGACCTTCGCCCGGCAGATCGCCGCGGGTGGCCCCATCACGGTCACCGACCCTCGCATGACCCGGTTCTTCATGAGCGTCGAAGAGGCGGTGCAGCTCGTGCTGCAGGCCTCGGTGCTCTCGAGGGGCGGCGAGATCTTCATGCTGGAGATGGGCGAGCCGGTGCGGATCCTCGACCTGGCGCAGCGCATGATCCGGCTCTCGGGCCAGGAAGAGGGCACCGAGATCCCCGTGCGGATGATCGGACGCCGGCCCGGAGAGAAGCTCCACGAGGAGCTGCACAGCCCTGACGAAGAGGTCTTCCCGACGCCGCACCCCTTCATCCGCCGACTGGTGCCCGTGAGCGCGCCCGCCGACGAGACGGCCGAGGGCCTGGCGGCGCTGCGCAACGCCACGGCGCGTCGCGACGCGCCGGTGGTGCGGGACCTCCTGTTCTCCCTGGCCACGCCGGGCCAGCTGGTGTCGCCCCTCGGGGCCCATGACTCTGTGGACGCCGATCCTGATCCCGTCTCGGCGTGAGGCCCCGGAGCCGGCCCCACGCCGGCGGGGGCGCACGAGAGAGGCACGTCGATGACGTCTGAAGCCGGTGCCGAACGAGTCGTCGTGGTGGGCCAGGGGTATGTCGGCCTGGCCCTGGCAATGCGAGCGGTCGAAGTCGGGTTCGACGTCGTGGGCTTCGACCAGGACGAGGGCCGGGTCAAACGGCTCTCGGCCGGCGACTCCTACGTCGAGGACGTGAGTGACGCCGTCCTGAGCGCGGCGCTGGCCACGGGCCGGTACGAGCCCACCGACGACGCCGAACGGTGCGTGGGATTCGACGTGGCCGTGGTCGACGTGCCCACTCCCCTGGCCGACGGCAACCCCAACCTCGCCCACGTCGAGGAGGCGGCCCGGATCTTGGCCCGGCACCTCCGACCGGGGGCGACGGTCGTGCTCGAGTCGACCACGTATCCGGGGACCACCGAGGAGCTCGTGGCGCCGATCCTCGAGGAGGGATCGGGCCTGGTGGCGGGCCAGGACTTCCACCTCGGCTACAGCCCGGAGCGGATCGACCCCGGCAACCCGAGGTGGAGCCTCGTCACGATCCCCAAGGTCGTGTCGGGCATCGACGACGCGTCGCTCCATGCGGTGAAGACTTTCTTCGACCGCATCGTCGAGCAGACCGTGCCGGTCACCGGCACGAGGGTGGCCGAGCTGACCAAACTCCTCGAGAACACCTTCCGGCATGTCAACATCGCGCTCGTGAACGAAATCGCCATGTTCGCCGGAGATCTCGGGATCGACGTATGGGAGTCGATCGACGCGGCCTCCACCAAGCCGTTCGGCTACATGCGGTTCACGCCGGGGCCCGGTGTCGGCGGCCACTGCCTGCCCATCGACCCCAGCTACCTGTCCTGGACGGTACGCCGCCGTCTGGGCCGGTCGTTCCGGTTCGTCGAGCTCGCCAACGACGTGAACGCCAACATGCCCGACTACGTGGTGCGTCGTCTGGTGCACGCGCTCAACCGGATGGGCAAGCCGGTGCGGGGCTCGCGCGTCCTGCTCATGGGTCTCGCCTACAAGCGCAACACTGCCGACGCGCGCACCTCCCCGGGATTGACGGTGGCGGAGAGCCTGGCGGAGCTGGGCGCCGACGTCACCGTGGCCGACCCCCACCTGCGGGCGGAGAACGTCCCCTTCGTGCTGGTGGACCTCACGGCGGAGACCCTGGCGGCGGCCGATGCCGTTGTCATCGTGACCGATCACGACGGCTTCGACTACGACCTCGTGCGCGAGCACGCGCCCTTCGTTCTCGACACCCGCAACCGCATCGCCGGTCCCAACGTCGAGCTTCTCTGACAAAATGGCACAACGAGGCGCCGTACCGGGCGCCGGGTCGTCCGGACCCCGATCGTCGGGCCCCCGGCGGATCGTGGTCACCGGCGGCGCTGGCTTCATCGGGGCCAATCTGTGCCGGGCCCTGTCGGCCTCCCCCACCGTCGACCGGGTCGTGGTCCTCGACGACCTCTCCACCGGCCGCGCCGACAACATCGAGGGTGTGGACGGGGTCGAGCTCATCGAAGGCTCGATCCTCGACGACCACGCCCTGGGTCGAGCCGTAGGAGGGGCCGACGCCGTCGTGCACCTGGCGGCCCGTGCCTCGGTGCCCCGCTCGCTCGAGGATCCCGTCGCCACCCACGAGGTGAACGCCACCGGGACGCTGCGGGTGCTCGAGGCGGCCCGCCACGCCGGCGGGGCCCAGGTCGTCGTGGCCTCGTCCTCATCGGTGTACGGGGCCAATCGGACGCTCCCGGCCAGTGAGGACCTTGCTCCGCTCCCGTTGAGCCCCTACGCCGCGAGCAAGCTGGCCGCCGAGGGGTACTCGCTGTCGTACGCCCGGTCGTTCGGGCTCCCGGTCCTCGTCTTCCGTTTCTTCAATGTCTTCGGCCCCCTGCAACGGGCCGGTCACGCCTACGCCGCGGTGGTGCCCGCCTTCGTGGACGCCGCGCTGGCGGGAAAGGCGCTCCCCGTCCACGGCGACGGGAACCAGACGCGCGACTTCACCTTCGTCGGGAGCGTCGTCCGGGTCCTGTTCGACGCCGTGGACGGCCGCGTGACCGCTCCGGGGCCGGTCAACCTGGCCTTCGGTGGGCGCGCCTCGCTCCTCGAGCTGGCCGACAGCCTGGGCTCGGTCCTCGGGCGCCGGTTGGCCATGGACCACGGGCCGGCGCGGGCCGGAGACGTGCGGGACTCGCAAGCCGACCAACGTCGGCTCCGGGCGCTGTTCCCCGAGGTCGAGCCGGTGGACCTCGTCGACGGCCTACGGGCCACCGTGGACTGGTTCCGCACCGTGCGGCCCGCACCTTCCTCCCCCTCGCCCTAGCCGAGCCGTCACCGCCCGCAGGCCGCTCGGAGCGCTGCGGACGTACGATCTGCCATGCCAGAGCCCCGGGACCCACGCGTGCACCACCGCATCCCGTGACCCTGCACCGTCTCGGTCGCTCTGGCCTGCTCCGGGACGGGCTCGGTGTGGCGTGGGTCGTCGTGTCGGCGATCGCGGTCCTGGTCCCCGCCCTGGCCCACGGCGCGTCCCTGGGCCCCTTCGACCAGCTCTCTCTGTACGGCCTGAGCGCGCGACCGGGCGTCGTGGTCCACTACAGCGGCCCGGGCGACCAGATCGAGATGCTGATCCCCTGGACGACCTTGGCGTGGACCCAGGTCCACCACGGTCACCTACCCCTGTGGAATCCCTACAGCGGTCTCGGGATGCCGCTGGTGTTCAACTGGCAGTCCGCCTCGTTCAGCGTGCCGGCCCTGTTGGGGTACCTCTTCCCCGTCCGCCTCGCCTACACCGTGGCTCAGATCGCCACCTTGCTCATCGCCGGCACCGGCGCCTACGTCCTGGCCCGGGTGCTGCGCCTCGGGGTGCTCGGGGCGGCCACCGCCGCCACCGTGTACGAGCTGAGTGGTCCGTTCATGGGGTGGTTGGGGTGGCCCAACGCGGCGGCGATGTCGTGGGGGGGTTGGCTGTTCGCGGCGGCGATCCTCATCGTGCGTGGTCGGCACCGGGCCCGGGACGTGACCCTGTTCGCCCTTTTTCTCGCCGCCGCGGTCTACGCCGGACAGCCCGAGACCGTGGTCCTCTTCGGCCTGGCCCTGGTCGTGTTCATGGTCGTGTTCCTGGTGGCGCGCGGACGTCGGTCACCGCACGGGGCACCCGTGCTGCGCCCCGTCGTGGACCTCGCCCTCGCCACCGTGGCCGGGGCCGCGCTGTCGGCCCCGTTGGCACTGCCCGGGTTGCAGGTGGCGTCGACGTCTGTCGTACGCGTGGTCAGCCGCTATGGCGCCCTGCCCCCCCGGGACCTCCGCAACCTTCTCTTCCAGGGCTTCGACGGTCTCCCGGTGGCCGGCAACCAGTGGTTCGGCAACTCGATCTACCCCGAGACCGCCGTCTATGTCGGGGTGATCGGGCTCGCCCTGGCCATCGTGGCGCTGGGTACCCGACGCCGCCGGCCGGAGGTCCCCGCCCTCGCCGTCACCGCGTTGGCCATGGCCCTCGTCTCCTACGTGTCGCCCATCGTGTCCGCCATCAACCAGGTCACGGGGCTGCACAGCGTGGCGTGGCACCGGGCTGTCCAACCCATGGTCCTGGCCCTGGCGGTGCTGGCGGGGGTGGGCATGGACGCGTTGGTGCAGGCCCACGAGCAGCGAGGCGTCCGCCGGTGGGCAGCCGGGTCCCTGGCGGGCTGCGGCGTCGTGGTGCTGGTCCTGTGGCTCTTCGGACGAGGTCATCTTCCATCGTTCGAAGCAGGGGTCCGGGCCCGGAGCTTCATCTGGCCCGCCATCCAGACCGTCGTCGGCCTGGTCGTCGTGGGCGCACTGTCGGTCACCGCTCGCCGACGCACGGCGCGCCATGGCACCCGGTCCCCCGCCTTCGGTGTCGGAGCCGGGCGTCTGGCCGGTGCGGCGCTGCTGCTGTGTGAGACCGCCTTCCTGGTGGCGTCGGGCGCTCCCCTGGTGTCGTCGAGCTCGACCTTCCTCGTGCCCACGCCGGCCGAGACCGCACTGCGCCAGGCCGTGGGGACGAGCTTGGTGGCCTTCGCCTCCAGTGACTGCCACACGCCGCCCACCCTCGGCATCCATCAGAACGTCAACGTCGTGTACGGGGTGCGCCAGCTCGCCGACTGGGACCCCATGACCCCCGAAGCCGTGTTCAAGTCGCTCAAGTCCAGCACGGGAAAACCGGCGGGCTCGGTGGGTGCCCCGCTCATCCTGTGCCCGAGCATCGACAATGCCTCGGTGGCCCGGCACTACGGCGTCGGCTTCATCCTCGGGCACCGCACCGGCCCCCGTCCGTCGGGCACCGTCTTCGTCTCGACCGTGGGGGGCGAAAAGCTCTACCGCGTCCCCGGCGGCGCAGCCGCCACCCTCACGCCGCTCGGCGCCGACGGAGCGCTGCCACCACCCGACGCCCCGGGGTCTCCCGTGGCGGTCACCCACCCCGACGCCGCCTCGTGGAAGATGACGATCCGCTCCTCCCGACCGGCGGTGCTGCGGCTCCACCTCACCGACGTGCCGGGCTGGCATGCCACCCTCGACGGGCGACCCCTCACGCTGGAGTCGTATGCGGGCGCCATGCTCCAGGCACGGGTCCCTGCAGGTAGCCACACCGTGGAGTTGCGGTATTGGCCCTCGACGTTCACCGCCGGCATCGCCTTGGGCCTCACGAGCGTCGTCGGTCTCGGGGCCGGGCTCGTGGTGGGCGCCCGGAGACGGCGGCGCCGGCGCTAGCTGCCCGGCGCCGGGCGATCAGCGCCCGAGGAGCCAGCTCGCCGTGCGCGACGCCACGCGCCGCAGCGTGCCCGATCCCCCCGACGTGTGGTCTCGGAGGGGTGAGGCACACCCCATGGCCCGACACGTGTGGGTCGGTGCCCATCCATCGGGCCCCTCGGCCCCCACCATCGGGCCCGCGTCCGCCACGGTCCAGTGTGGCGAACACGACCATGCCGGTCGGACGAAGGGTCACCCCGCGTGCCGCGGCGCCGGAGGCGCTCCCAGCGCTTCGGTCCTGGTCGGCGTCGACCCACGTGACCATCCGTTCCATGCGCCCACCCCCGGTATCGCCCCGGCCTCGTGCCAGGCCGGTGCCTTGCTTCACTGGGTATCGGTGCGCGGAGCCGGCCCCCCGAGACAACGGGTCAACAACTGCCTCTTCCTGAGCGCTCGTGCAGTCCATTTCTGAGAAGCAGCGCGTTTCTGAGAAGTCGTCCAGACGCGACATTGGGGGCCGCTCGGCGGCCCCCAATGTCTTCAGTACTGCGACGACATCGTCATGACGACGACACCGTCGACGACGGTGTGTCTCCGGTGGGCGGTGCTACCTGCCCAGGAGCCACTGCGCGGTGCGGACCGCATGGCGAGCAGTGGTGTGCGCCAACTCCCGGCTCACGACCGGCACCCGCGCGAACCGGTCACCCTTGCCATTGGGCTCGGTGGCGGTGTAGCTCGCCCACGGGCTCTTCTGCGTCTCGGTCGACGCCGCTTGCACCGGTTCGACCGCCTCGGGCGGCGCCGGCTGTGGTTGCGGCGACTCCGTCAACGACGTGTCCGGTACGCCCTCGTTGCGCGTCTTCCTCCAACCCATCGGGTTGAGATTAGCCAATCGCTCGGTCAGGTCGCCCGTCCGCACCCGGCGCCATGGGGCCGCGGTGCCGAGGAAGGCGAGCTGCGAGAGCGCCCGCCGAGGGGCGTCCACCAGCACGAGGAGGGCGAAGCCCAGCAGGATCAGGGCCCCACCGATCACACCCAGGATCCCGATGCCCGGACCGGCACCGGTGAAGGCCAAGGACTTCGAGGATGCGGTGACGACGTTGCTCCCGCCTCCGCCGCTACCCCCGCCTCCCGACGTGGTGGGCGTGGTGCCGGGCTTGGTGGTGGGGGGGTGGTGGGCGGCACGGTGGTGGTCGACTGCGAGCCGCTCCCCGCCACGGCGATGACCGGGGCGATGGCGGGAACGGTGGGCGTCGAGGTGGTGACGCCCGAGGGCACCACCGAGTTGTTGGGGTACGACTGGCACGTCAAGGTCAAGGCGCTGCCCGCCACGGTCAGCGAGAGCCCCGCGTTGGAGTCCTGCTGGATGGTGATGTCCGGGCTGGTGGCGGTGAACCCCGACACCGTCGAAGGCGTGTCGGGAAGCGACAACGGCACCCCGTCGTCGGGCACGGGGCTCGGGATCGTCACGTTGAAATTGAACGGACCTTGCGGGGTGGTGGCCGGGGTGGCGCCACTGGCGTCGATCTGGGTCGTGGCCGAGCCCATCAAGGTGGGCGACAGCGCCGCGGCCGCGCCGGCCAGCGCGGCGGGAAGGTTCACCACGGTCTGGTAGCCGGTGACGCTGAACGACTGGCCCGCGGTGGGTGCGGCGGGCGACAACGTCGCCGAGGTCATGGCGTCGTTGAGCACCACGGTCCCGACCGGGGTGCCCGGGCAGAACAGCTCGTAGGCGCCGGTCAGTTGGGTCGGGGGCGAAGGTGCTGCTCGTGGTGGTCGAGGTCGGTGCCTCACTCGTGGTCGTAGAAGTGGGTGCTTCGCTCGTCGTCGTGGACGTGGGCGCTTCGCTCGTGGTCGTCGAGGTCGGTGCCTCGGAGTGGTCGTAGAAGTGGGTGCCTCGCTCGTCGTGGTGGACGTGGGCGCTTCGCTCGTGGTCGTCGGTCCCACCCGGTGGTCGTCGTCGTGGCACCGGTGGTCGATGTGGTGGCACCCGAGGTCGATGTGGTGGCACCCGAGGTGGTCGTGACGCCCCCGGTCGTCGTCGTGGTCGAGCTCGGCAGGGTCTCGCTACCGAAGAGGATCGTGCCGATCGCACGGTCACCGGCCTGGTCCCCGATGGCCAGGACGCAGGTGATCCCCGCGGCCTGCTGCGTCGGGGTGGGCGGGCACGGGTCAAGGGCGGCGTCGGTGGCCGCATTTCCCGACGTCGTGCACCCGGTGATCACCGAAGGGGTGGGGAGCGTCGGATTACACGTGGGGTTCACGCCCGTCACGGGCGGCCCCACGGTTCCGGTTGTGAGCGTGTGCGTTCCAGAGAGCTTGCCCTTGCTCGCCCCAGTGCTCGGGATGGTGACCAGAGCGAGGGGGGAACAACTGACCGGGATGGCGTTACCGAGATACTGGATCACGGGTTGGGTCGGATCCGAGTTGCATTGGACAACGGATGCCAACGCGCCGGGCGAGAAGCCCGTACCCGCGACATTGATGACATCACCGGCGGCAAGGTTCTGGCACACAGGCGCACTCGGATTCGTGTTGTCACACGTTGCGCCGGCAGCCGTTGTGCTCAGGCTCAGGGTGGTGGTCGCAGCGGACGCGCTGGTGATGTTGGTGACAAGCAGGGCACCCCCACTCACGACGGCCATGATCCCGGCCGCCGCCACCAGTCTCGACATTCGCCTGAAACGATCCACGATCCCCCCCTACAGATGGACCGCTGGGGGCGGAGCCCGATGGCCCCGCCCCCTCGCGGTTCCCAAAACTGCTTTCAACTGCTTTCTGCGTTACCGAACAGCTGGTGTTGCGTGTGTTGCCTACAGCGTGGCGCTGCTCGCCCCGCCGATCGTGGCGCTGGTGACGCCTTGAGCGACGCTGTAGTCGGCGCCGAAGTTGCCGGTTGCCGTGCCGCCAGCGTCACCGGTCAGACAGGCCAGAACCGAGGCCGTCTTGTCCGCGTAGGTGCCGGACTTCACCTGGCCGTTGATCTGGAACCCTACGGCTGATCCGCAAGCGCCCCCGACGACGATGTTCGCCGACTTGGTCTTGAAGGACACCGCTGCTCCACCGATGCTGAAGCTGATGGTCTTGAGGGTCTTCTTGAGGCTTCCGCCGGACGAGGCGAACTCGCCCCACGTACCCTCGACGTACTTGATGCCCTCAGCCTTGTTGTAGCGGGGGTCTGTCTTGGCCAGCTTCGCGTTCTTGCCACCGGCGATGTCCAGCCCACTTGCGGTCAGAGAGTGACCGCTGCAGCTGCCCGACGTTCCGACCACATCTGTGGCGTTGCCATCCTTGCTGGCGGTAGGAACACCGGCGGTCGTGAGTGCGGTGCCGAACTCAACGGTACCCGTGAAACCGGTACAGGAAATCGGGTTCTGTGGCGCTCCTGCCGTTGCAACCGGACTGAACGCGGCCACCGTTCCCATGGGAAGGGCGAGTGCGAGAACGCCCATCAGGATTTTGCGACGCATGTGTTGGTGCTCCTTTGGTTGGATCAGTATTGGTTTGATCACGCTTGAATCAGTTCCTGACACGCATCCCCCCCATCAACCTCGAAGTGCGCTCGCCGTCGTTACCGGGGGGGTGCATCCCGGCATTTCGGCTGTGCCCGTGGGCACGTGCAGCGACCACTCCGAGTCGAAGACCCCCCACCCCCTTCCGTCTCCGAGCGGGTCCCCAGGCATCCCGCGCCCATACCGCGACGCGCGGCACGGCTGCCTGGACTCCCCCGCAACCGTTGCTGGAAGCCACGATACGGAGTGCAGGAGCAGGTCACATCGTCACGATTGAGTAAATACCTCGGCCCGCCACGGTCTTTTCTCGGGTCGAGACATGACTCAGTAGTGAGACGGTGACTGGCCGTGGCGGAATGCCCTCTGACCAGGCTCCAGCAGCCTCCGCCACGCGGCGACGACGGCCGCAGAACGAAGCGCCGTCGTACACTGGCCAGTCGTGAGGGGGCACCTGGTGCTGAAGCGCGTCGCGCTGACGTTGGTGACGCTTGGCGTCCTGCTCCTGTCCTTCGTGGCGTACCAGCTGTGGGGCACCGCGCTGTACGAGCACCACGCCCAGGACCAGCTTCGCCAGGAGCTCCAACAACGACTCGGCACGACCACCACCACGAAGCCGTCGTCGCCCGGCACCACGACGACCACCGCGCCCGCACCGGCCAACCAGGTCGCGCCCAACATCCCGGACCCGAAGGTGGGGACACCGATCGGCCTGCTGAGCATCCCCCGGATCGGGATGAGCGGCGCGGCCATCGTCGAGGGCACCGACGAGAACCAACTGCAACAGGGGCCCGGGCACTACGTCGGGACCCCCCTGCCGGGCGAGGCCGGCAACGTCGCCATCGCCGGGCACCGGACGACGTACGGGGCCCCGTTCTACAACCTCAACGAGTTGCAGGCCGGCGACCCCATCATGATCCAAACGTCGCAGGGAAGCTTCACCTACAACGTGGTCACGTCGCACGTCGTGCTCCCCTCCAATACCGCCGTGCTCGACTCGAGCCCCGGCCCCGAGCTCACCTTGACGACGTGCAATCCCCGCTACAGCGCGGCAACACGTCTGGTCGTGGTGGCGACGCTCACCACGTCGACGCTCACCTCCCCGCCGACGACCCAGGGCACAGGATCTCCGTCGAGCACGAGCACCCCCCCGACGTCGCTGCCCAAGAGCCTGGCCGGCGGCGTGGGTGAGGGAGGCAGCTCCAGCACCGAGGGCGGAGGTCTGAGTGGCGTGAGCACCGGGGGCCAGGTGGGGCTGGCCCTCCTCTGGGGCGCGCTGACCGTCGTGGCCGCCGTCCTCGCCCTCGTCGGCTGGCGTCGTGGCGCGCGCCCGTGGTCGTGGGTGGTCCTGGCCATGGGTGCCCCACTCACCGTGGCGGGTCTTCTGCTCTGTTACCAGCACATCAGCCTGGCGTTGCCCCAATCCTTCTGATTCGGACCCCAATCGCCTCCGAAGTAGGCAGAAATTTCGTCAGATTTTGCTTGCATAGGCCAAAACACTTGGCCAACGACGTCACAACGGGGTAACTTGAGCGCAGAGGGTCACGCTCAGTGGTGTGGCTCAGGGGGGTGCGGGGGTTGCCGCAATGGCAGGGTGACGGCGTTCGTTGAGCGCTTAGAAGAGGGGGAGCCGCGGCGGCGTCCAGACGCCACGCCGGCCCATCCCGACGTACCGCCTTGGCCGCATCACGATCGCCGGGCGGGCGACAAGGACCACGGGAGGCATCGGGCGTCGGCGACGACCGGTGTGGCCGAGCGTCGTACCTGGGTCGCGGGTTCGGGGACCAATGTGATCGCCTGCGTCGACGTGCAGCCGGCGGTCCCTGCCGACGGACCTCCCGAACGCAACGACCTCTTGTGGCGCCTCGCCTTGCGACGGATGGAACGCTGCATCCGCCCCGGGGACCAGGTGTGCATGTTGGCGGGGCCCCGCGTCGCGGTGGTCCTCGGCAACGGGTCCAACCGTGTCGCGCCGAGCGCCCTCGGGAAGCGACTGGCACGTGCGCTCGGTGACCACCTGGCGGTGGGCGCCACCGGGCTCGACCTCCTCGTCGCCATCGGAGTCGGCGCCGGGACCGGCGACGTGGACCCCGCATCGCTCGCCGCTGCTGCCATGGCCCCCCTCCGCATCACGCGCCGCGGGCCGAGCCCCAACGGTCACGGGCCCTCGTCGCCGTACGTCGCGGTGACCCATGTGCACGATCACCAGGCTCAGGCGTTCCCGAGCCGGGTCCCGGCCACGCGCCTCAAGCCGGCGGAGGAGTGCGAGAGGCCCGCGGCGCGTCGGGCGAGACGCCTCGACTGTCGTGTCGTGGTGCCGTGCTCCGAGGACGGCGAGCTTGCCGTCCCGGGCACGGTCACGACCATCGGATGGACCGGCTTCGCCGAGGGCGACGCCGGCTCGGTCACGTCGGGCCCGGGTCTTCGCACGTTGTTGGTCGACCCCGAGGCTGATCCCGACCTCAGTCCCCGGCCCATGGTCGAGGCGGTGGTCGCCGCGGTCCGACGGTGTGGGGCCGAGCCTGTCGTGTCGCCGGCCGCGGACATCGATGCGGTACTCCTCGATTTCTATCTGGCCAAACCCGACGTCGTCCTCGTGGTGGTCCAGGGCGAGGTGCCTCGATACGGCGCCGGTCACGAATCGCACTACGGCTGGGACCGACCGGCCCGCATCACCCGGGCCCTGCGGGACACCGGAACGCCGGTCATCGCTCTCAGCGTGGGCGCCAGCGCAGCGGCACTGGCCGTCTGCGTGGAACAAGGTGCGGTCGGCCTGCTCCACACGGACCTGCTCCCCCAGGAGCTCGCTCGCCAGGCGGCTCGACGGCTCAACACCAATGGCGGCGGGTCGCAGAACGGCTACGAGGACGTCCGGGGACCGGGCCAGCTTCCGGCTCCGTACAACTCCCTCGTGCATCTCACGCCGAGCGAGCGGCGGGTGCTCTTCCACATGATGGAGGGCCGGTCGGCGGCCGACATCGCCACGACGCTCGTCGTCTCGCTCACCACGGTGCGCTCGCACATTCGATCGATCCTGCGCAAGTTGAACGTCAATTCACAGCTCGCCGCGGTCGCGTTGGCCTTCGGCACCCTTCCCGACCAGGCATTGGCCGAGTGATGGCGACCCGGATTCGAGACGCGTCGACTCGTCGTTGGCTAGAGTCAACACGATGACTCCGCTGAAATGGCTATCCGCCGTGCTCGCCTTCCTGGGCCTGCTCGCCCTCGTGGCCGCGATCATGTACTTCACCATCCCCGCGCACTCGCTGCCTTCGTTTCTCGGGCCGATCGAGCGGGTGAACGCCCACCGCAAGCGCAGGGGTGAGGGGGCCATCGCACTGGCCGTGGTGCTCTGGGTCGTGGCCGGCATCGTCTTCTACATCGACCGCCGCGCCGCCAAAGGACCGACGGCCAGCGAGCCCGCCGCCGCCACGCCTACGAGCGACCAGGCGGCGAGCTAGTCCCGCGGGCCGCAAGGTCCGCCTGCCGCATCAAGCCATAGGTGACGATCGGCCCGTCGCATTCCGCGGTGGCGAGCAGACGAGACGGTCGCCGTCTCCGGGCCACCGCCGTCGCGCCGCCTTCCTCCTGACCTCGAGAGACCCGACACCCCGGCCCGGTTTTGGCGCCGCCATCTGCGAAGATGGTCGGCTGGTGCCCTCGGGCGCCGCCGGCCGGGAAGAGGGGGCCCCTGGGTGCGGGTGCTGGCTCGAAAGCAGCGAGATGGTGCCGTGGACCCCGTAGCGCCGACGTCGCCCCGTCACCTCACCTACATGCCCGGCCTCGACGGGATCCGGGCCTTTGCCGTCCTGGCGGTCATGGCCTACCACGGTGGCCTGTCGTTTCTGCCCGCAGGCTTCTTCGGGGTGGACGCGTTCTTCGTCCTGTCGGGCTTTCTCATCACCACCCTCCTCGTCACCGAATGGGAGCGGACACACGGCATCGCCCTGCGTTCGTTCTGGGCACGACGAGCCCGGCGGCTCCTGCCGGCCCTCCTCCTCATGCTTGTCTTCGTCGCCCTCTATGCACGGTTCGTAGCCGCGCCGGGTACCTACCCGAACCTGCGCTGGGACAGCATCGCCGCCATGTTCTACAGCGCCAACTGGCGCTTCATCGCGAGTGGCCAGAACTACTTCGTGCAGACGGGCCCGGTGAGCCCCCTGCTGCACACGTGGTCGCTCGCCATCGAGGAGCAGTTCTACATCGTGTGGCCGTTGGTGGTCCTGACCATCATGCGGTTCCGCCGCCGAGGGTCGGCCCGGGCCCTCAAGAGCCTGCTGGCGGTGTCGGTGGTCGGGGCCTTGGCCTCGGCGATCGAGATGGCGTTCCTGTTCCATCCTTCGACAGACCCCACCCGCGTGTACTTCGGCACCGACACCCACGCCCAGTGCATGCTCGTGGGGGCGGCGCTCGCGGCGGGCATCGCCCTGTGGCGTCGACGCCAGTCCCCGGTCTCGTCCACGGCGAAGATCGCGTTGACCGGGGCCGGCCTCGTGGGCGCCGGGGTGTGTGGATGGGCGTGGTCACAGCTGGAGTACGGCCAGACCTTGGTGTTCCGCGGCGGTTTCCTCATCGTGGCGGTCAGTGTGGCGGCAGTCATCCTGAGTGTCGTGCTCCATCCGGCGGGCATTGTGTCCCGAGCGCTGTCGTGGGCGCCCCTGCGGTTCATCGGGATGATCTCCTACGGCATGTACCTGTGGCATTTCCCACTCGACATCGCGTTGACGGGGGCCCGGACCGGCTTGGAGGGCATACCGCTCTTCCTCTTCCGCAGCGCGGTCACCGTCGCCATCAGCACCCTGTCGTTCTACGGATTGGAGCGACCGATCCGCTCGGGCCGGGTCCTTTCCGCCCCACGGGCCCGGGTGGCCACGCCCGCCGCCGTCCTCGGGGTGGCTCTGGTCGTGGTGCTCACCACCGTGGCCCCCGCCGCCTCGGGGGCGCTTCCGTTGTCGGGGACGGGCCCCACGGTGACGCAGACCCCGTCGACCGCAATCCCCCTTGCGCTGGCCCACGCGCCCGTGCGGGTCATGATCCTCGGCGACTCCGTCGCCCTCACCCTCGGTGTGGGCTTGGCGAGTCAAGCGAGCCAGTTGCACATCCAAGAGTCGAACCTCGCCATCCTGGGGTGCGGGGTCGACCAGGGAGCCTACGTCTGGGACAACTATCAAGGCCGTTTGCAAAAACTCGCCGTCACCTACTCCTGCCGCGGGATCCCGCGCCGAGGTTCTGTGCCGATGACCACCGCGTGGGCGGAGTGGGTTCGGGCCGTGCAACCGAACGTGGTCGTGTTGCTGGCCGGGCGGTGGGAGGTAGTGGATCGCACGTACCTGGGCCGGCGGAGCAACATCCTCCAACCGGCCTTTGCGGCCTATACCAAGAGTCAGCTCGAGCTGGCCGTACGGATCGGCACGTCGACGGGCGCGCGCATGGTGCTCATGACATCCCCGTGCTTCTCCCAAGGGGAACAGGTCGACGGCTCTCCGTGGCCCCAGGACAACATCCGTCGGGTCCAGAAGTACAACAGTCTGGTCAAGGAGGTCGGGGCGGAGTTCCCGACGAAGGTGACCGTGCAGGACCTCTACTCGATGACCTGCCCCGGCGGGAAGTACCTGGCGACCCTGCACGGTGCGCTCCTCCGCGATCCTGACGGAATCCACTTCAACGTCACTCCCGGGACCGGTGCGGCTCTCCTCGCCCCCCGCATTCTCCCGTTGTGGGAGCAGCTCGGTCATGAGCAGGAGGCTTCCGGCGGCAAGATCGAACGGAGCCCGGCGCCCCAGGCGGGCCAGCTTCCCCCCGCGTGAGCTGAGAGCCAGGCCCCGACAGCGGACTCCCCCGCCGCTGACCCGTGTGTCAGGGGCGCCGCGGCGGGGCCGGGCGAGGCACCGGTCTCGGGCGGGCCGGTGGCCGGTGCTGAGAGGACTCGAAGGTGCGATGCGGGTTCTTCCACGCCGGGGTCCGGTTCCACAGCGGACGACGGCCGAGGGCGGTGGTCGGGGCCGGTCGAGCTGCCTGCACCGGGCGCGCGGGCCGAGTGGTCGTCGCGACGGGCCGGGCACGGGCTCGTGTTCGGGTCGGGGTGGGAACGAACCGCAGGCGCCGGCGATAGCGCGAGCGCCGCCCGTACTCCCACAGCACGAGGCCCGCCAGGAGCGCCGCCAGCGCGTACCCCGGGCTGGTGGTGAACACCCACACGGCTCCGCCCACCACCAGTACCGCCACCAGTGCGACAGCTCCGCCTCGAACCTCCACCGCGTGAGCTCCTTCGACTCGACGTGCCCGTGTCTCGGCTGTCGCCGATTATGGCGCATTTCGCGTCACCGGGCCCGACCGGCGCACGGGGCCGACCCAGGTCCTGGCCGCCTCGACCAGGACCGGGGTCGTCGCCTATTGGAGCTGCTGGGTTCCGACGACCGTGTTCGGCCGGTCCACGACGGGAGCCGCGTTCCCTGTGACCGTGAGGGATCCGATCAGGCAGTTCGACGTGACCGTCGTGCCACCGGTGTTGGACTTCACCGATATCAGCGCGATCGCCTGGTTGTTCTCGACCTGCACCCCTCCACTGTTGGAGGTGATCGACACCCCGGCCAGCATGTCCGCCTTCTGGAGCGAGACACCTGCGGTGTTGCCGGTCAGGGTCACCAGGCCGACGATGGTGTCGCCCAGGCAGGAGGACGTCCCGTCCCCCATGACCACCTGGTGGGTCTCCCCCGAGGCATACAGCAGGCTGACCACGGTCGTGCTGCAGAACCGGAGTGTGGCGCCATTGTTGGCGTTGACGAAGCCTGCGACGATGGCGCCCTCAGCATCGAGCGAGCCGCCGGGGTAGATGTCGACGTCCCCGATGACCGTGCACCCCGGTGGGATCAGCACGGACTCTCCGCTGGTCACGTTGAGCTCCCCGAAGAAGTTGCACACGACGGTCTGGCTGAACGTCACGGTCAAGGTGCCGGCGACGAATCTAAAGGTGTAGTTGTGTGCCGCCAACGTGCCGAGCGAGCACGTGATGGGGTAGGCACCCCCCGGACTGGTCGTCGTTGCCGTCGTGGTGCACAGCGCCTGCCCGGTCACCCCCGAGGTGGCGAGGGTCTGGCCGTTGACGAAGCCCGAGATGGTGGCCGTGAGCGTGGGCACCGCGACGCCGAAGGCCTTGCTCACGTTGTTGGCGGTGACCGTCAGCGTTGCCGCGACGACGCTGACGGAGCCGGGAACGTAACTGATGTTGTAGTTCGCGTCGGTCGCGCCGCTGCAGTTCGATGCGTAGGACCCGACCGGGCTCGTGGCGGTGGCGACGGTCGAGCACGTGAGGCCCCCGCCGAGCACCGACGGACCTTGCCCGTTGACGAAGCCGGCATACGTGGCCGTGATGGCGGGAGCGGCACCGCCGTAGGTCATGGTCCCCGACGATGCCGTCACCGTCAGCGGCGCCGGGCTCACCGAGACCAACCCGCTCACGTAGGTGATCGTGTAGTTGGAGTCGGCCGCGCCGGTGCACGAACTGCCGTAGTTCCCCACGGGCATCGCCGCGGTGGCCGTGGTGCTGCACACCGGATGGCTCGAGAGCGAACCTGCGTTGTCACCGTTGACGAAGCCCGAGTACGACGGCGTGATGGTCGGCACCGTGCCCCCATAGGTCATCGTGCCAGACGATGCCCGGATGACGAGCGCAGCACTGCCCACCACGGTCGTCCCCGGGACGTAGGTGATGGTGTAGTTCGGGTCCGAGGCCTGGGCGCAGGAGTCCGGGTAACTGCCCACCGGGCTCGACGACGTCGCCGCGGTCGAGCACGTGGGTGCCGCGGTCAGCGAACCTGCGTTGTCACCGTTGACGAAGCCCGAGTACGACGGCGTGATGGTCGGCACCGTGCCCCCGTAGGTCATCGAGGGCGAAGAAGCCGCGATCACGAGCGGCGCGGTCATGATCTGCACCGTGCCGTTCACGTAGCTGATCGTGTAGTTGGCGTCGGCCGCGCCCGAGCACGAGCTCGGGTAGGTCCCGACGGCACTCGACGAGGTCGCCGTGGTGGAACACGTGGGCGCACTGGTGAGCGACGATGGGCCGTCACTGTTCACGAAGCCCGAGTACGACGGTGTGATGGTCGGCACGGTGCCCCCGTAGGTGGCCGACGTCGAGGAGGCGGAGATGGACAGCGCCGCCGGGCCCACGACGATCGAGCCGTTCACGTAGGTGATGGCGTAGTTGGGGTCGACGGCACCCGAGCACGAGGTCGGGTAGCTCCCCACCGCACTGGCCGACGTGGCCGTCGTGGTGCAGGTCAACCCGGCGCCGAGGACCGACGGCAGCTCGCCGTTCTGGAGTCCGGCAACGCCGGCCGAGACGGCCGGCACGGTCCCGCCGTAGGTCATCGAGCCCGATGACGCTGTGACGGTGATCGAGGCCGGACCAACCTGGACGGACCCGTCGACGTAGCTGAAGCTGTAGTTCGGGTCGACCGCCCCCGAGCAGGTGCTGCCGTAATTCCCCACGGCACTGACCGAGGTAACTGCGGTCGAGCATGTCGGAGCGGTCGTGAGGGAGGCAGCCGTGTCACCGTTGACGAAGCCCGAGTAGGTCGGTTGGATGACCGGCGCCGCCTCTCCGTAACTGATCGAAGCCGACGAGGCCGTGACCACGAGGGGAGCGGGGCCCACCTGCAGCTGGCCATTGATGTAGCTGATGGCGTAGTTGGGGTCGACCGCTCCCGAGCACGAGGTCGGGTAGCTCCCCACCGGACTGGCCGACGTGGCGGTGGTCGAGCACGTGGGCGCGGTCGTGAGCGAAGCGACGGTGTCGCCGCTCACGAAGCCCGAGTACGTCGGCGTGATGGCGGGCACCGGGTCCCCGTAGTTGTCCAGCGCCGACGACGCGGACACCGACAGCGTGGCCGGGGTGACCTGAACCGACCCACCGACGTAGGTGATGACGTAGTTGGCGTCGGCCGCGCCCGAGCACGTCGTGAGGTACGTCCCCACCGGGGTCGCCGACGTGGCGGTGGTCGAGCAGGTGGGTGCGGTGGTGAGCGACCCGGGGCCGTCACTGTTCACGAAGCCCGAGTACGACGGGGTGATGGTCGGCACCGTGCCGCCGTAGGTCATCGAGCCCGACGAGGCGGAGATCGAAAGAGGCGCAGGACCAGAGGTCACCGATCCGGCGACATAGGTGATCGTGTAGTTGGGGTCGGCGGCACCGGCGCACGAGCTCGGGTAGCTCCCCACCGGGCTGGCCGGTGTGGCGGTGGTCGAGCACGTGGGCGCGGTGGTGAGGGACCCGACGGTGTCACCGTTCACGAAGCCGGAGTACGACGGCGTGATGGTCGGCGCTGTGCCGCCGTAGGTCATCGAGCCCGACGAGGCGGAGATGACCAGGGCCGCGCTGCCGACCACGACTGCGCCGGGCACATAGGTGATCGTGTAGTTCGACCCGACGGCCCCGGTGCAGGTGCTCGGGTACGTGCCGGCCGGGCTCGACGACGTCGCGGTGGTCGAGCAGGTCGGCGCGGTGGACAACGCCGCGGCGGTGTCCCCGTTCACGAAGCCGGAGTACAACGGGAGGATGGCGGGCGTGGCACCCCCATAGGTCATCGACGCCGACTGGGCTGCGATGGTGAGCGGCGCCCGGTTGACCTGCACCGAACCGGCGACGTAGTTGAAGGTGTAGTTGGGGTCGACCGCGCCCGAGCACGAGCTCGGGTACGAGCCCACCGAGCTCGAACTGGTCGCGCCGGTCGAGCACGTGGGGGCGGTCGTGAGCGAGGCGGACGTGTCACCGTTCACGAAGCCCGAGTACGACGGCGTGATGGTCGGCGTGGACCCCCCGTAGGTCATCGAGTCCGACGACGCCGTCACCGTGACGACGACCGACGCCACCTGGATCGTGCCTCCGAGGTAGCTGATGATGTAGTTCGGGTCCGAGGCGCCCGAGCACGAGCTGGGGTAGCTCCCCACCGGGCTCGACGACGTCGCCGTGGTCGAGCACGTGGGTGGCGTGTTCAGCGAAGCAGGCGTGTCCCCGGCCTCGAGGCCCGAGTACGAGGCCGTGATGGCCGGCGGCGCCGTTCCATAGGCGGTGCTCCCCGAGGAGGCGGTGATCATCAACGTGGCCGGGTTCACCGTCACGTCACCGGGGGCGTAGGTGATGGTGTAGTCGGCGTCGACCGCACCCCCACAGGCGCTGGCGTAATCCCCCACCGGGCTGGTGGAGCCGGCCCCCGTGGTGCACACCAGGTTGGCGCCGAGGACCGAGGCGGTCTCGCCGTTCTGCAGGCCCGAGATGATCGGTGTGATCACCGGGGCGGGGTCGCCGTAGGTCATGCTGTTCGAGGACGCCGTGATCGACAGTGCCGCAGGCGTGACCGTGACGGTCCCACCGACATAGCTCACGGTGTAGTTCGGGTCAGAGGCCCCCGAGCACGAGGTCGGGTACGAGCCGACCGAGCTCGTCGGGCTCGCCGTCGTCGAACAGCTCAGCCCGGCACCGAGGACCGAGACGTTCTCGCCGTTCTCCAGGCCCGAGACGTTGGGGCTGATGACCGGCACGGCCCCGCCGTAGGTCATCGTGCCCGACGTGGCCGTGACCGTCAGCGGAGCCGGCGTGACGGTGGTGGTGCCGTTCACGTAGGTGATGGCGTAGTTGCCGTCGACAGCGCCCGAGCACGTCGAGGCGTAGGTGCCGACGGGACTGGACGACGTTGCCGCAGTGGAGCAGGTCAGCCCGCTTCCGAGCACCGACACCGTCTCACCGTTCTGGAGCCCGGACACGATGGGTGTCACCGATGGCGGGTTGCTCCCGTACGCCACGATCCCCGACGAGGCGGTGATCGTCAGCGGTGCCGGTGTGACCGTGACCGAACCGTTCTGGTACGTGATGGCGTAGTTCGAGTCCACCGCACCCGAGCACGAGCTCGGGTAGCTCCCCGCCGGGCTCGACGACGTCGCCGTGGTCGAGCACGTGGGCGCCGTGGTGAGCGAGCCGGCGTTGTCGCCGTTGACGAAGCCCGAGTACGACGGCGTGATGCTGGGGGGACCGCTCCCGTAGGTCGTGGAGCCCGACGAGGCCGTGATGACCAGCGCGGCCGCGCCGATCGCCACCGTGCCCGGTGCGTAGTTGATCTGGTAGTTCGAGTCCACCGCACCCGAGCACGAGCTCGGGTAGCTCCCCACCGGGCTCGACGACGTCGCCGAGGTCGAGCACGTGGGCGCGGTGGTGAGCGAGCCGGCGTTGTTGCCGTTGACGAAGCCCGAATACGACGGCGTGATGCTGGGGGGACCGCTCCCGTAGGTCGTGGAGCCCGACGAGGCCGTCACGGTCAGAGGTGCGGTGCCCACCGTCACGGTCCCGGTCTGGTACGTGATCGAGTAGTTCTGGGCGGATGCCCCCGAGCACGAGCTCGGGTAGCTCCCCACCGGGCTCGACGACGTCGCCGTGGTCGAGCACGTGGGCGCGGTGGAGAGCGAGCCGGCGTTGTCGCCGTTGACGAAGCCCGAGTACGACGCCGTGACGGTCGCCGGCGAGCTCCCGTAGGTGGAAGAGCCCGACGACGCCGTGATGACGAGCGGCGCCTGGTTCACGGTCAGGCCCACGGCCGTGGAGGTGCTGGCGGCGTAGAGCGTGTCGCCCGTGTAGGTGGCGGTGAGCGAGTAGGTGTTGGCCGGGAACGAGGTCGTGCACACCGCCTGCCACGTGCTCCCCACCAGTGACGGGGAAACGGATCCACACCCGGAGATGGTGAGCGCACCATTGGAGAAGCCCACGGTGCCACCGCCGTCAGACCGGCTCAACGTCGCGGTGATGGTGACGCTCTGGCCGTAGGTGACAGAAGACGGGGAGGTCGTGACCGTGGTCGTGGTCGGAGCGGGCGTCGGTGGGGCGATGGCGAAGCTGTGGTCAGCCGACGAACCCGACGAGACGGCAGTCGGAGGCTTGGCCACCGGGCTGAGCGACACCTGGATCGGGGTGCTCGAGTCGCTGGTCGAACCGTTGCCGAGCTCGTTCAGGCCGTTGTAGCCCCAGGCGTAGAGATTGCCGTCCGAGCCGATGGCCAGGCTGTGGTCGGCGCCCGCCGCGATCGAGGTGGCGTTCACCCCGGCCGGCATCGACACGATGACGGGGTCCTTCTCGTTGGTGAGTGTGCCGTTGCCGAGCTCACCGTTGGCGTTGTTGCCCCACGAGTAGAGCTTGCCGTTGGAGCCGATCGCCATGCTGTGGTAGAGCCCCGCCGCAATGGCCGTAGGCGTCACCCCACTGGGCAGGTCCGTCTTGACGCGCGTGGACGCGTTGGTGAGCGCGCCGTTGCCGAGCTGGCCCAGTCCGCCATACCCGTAGGCGAAGACCGACCCGGCCGAGATGACGAGGCTGTGGTACCCACCGGCGGCCAGGGCCGTGACGCCGGTCACTGTCACCTGCGTCGGAGTCAGCTTGTTGGCGACCGCACCGTCTCCGAGCTCGCCCATGGCCCCGTCACCCCAGGCGTAGACGTTCCCGTTGGACGCGAGGGCCTCGGACATGTACTGCCCGGCAGCGACCTCGATCGGGGTCACCCCGGCCGGCAGCGTGACCTTGAAGGGGGTGTGCTCATCCCCCGTGCCGCCCGTGGCGAGCTGGCCGAACCCGTTGTAGCCCCAGTCGTAGACCGAGCCGTTGGATCCCAGAGCCACACTGTGGGACTCGCCCGCGGATACCGCGGTCGCGGTGACGCCGGCCGGCATCGACACCACGATCGGCGTCGAAGAACTCACGACGGTGCCGTTTCCGAGCTGGCCGTTGGAGTTGTTGCCCCACGCATAGAGATTGCCGTCGGAGCCGATGGCGAGGCTGAAGTCCGCGCCGGAAGCCGCCGCGGTGGCAGTGACCCCCGCCGGGAGGGAGACCTTGACCGGTGTCCCCGAGTTCGTGGTCGTCCCGTTGCCGAGCTGGCCCTCGTCGTTGTAGCCCCACGAGTAGAGCTCCGTCGAAGCGGCGTTGGCATGCGAGGTCACGAGAACGTTCACCAACGTGGACGTCGCCAAGATCGACAGCGCTGCCGCGACAGGCAGTGTCCTCCGCCGCATTCCGCCGCTGATCCGCTTCGTCGTCGTCCGACGGCCGATGGCCCGGACTCCAATAGTGCGCGCTGCCCGCATCGCGCGCTCCTCTCGTGGTTAGCTCCCCAGGTAGGCGGGCCTGTCCCATGGCACACCCACAGCTCTGACGTCAGAATCTGCCCGTGAGGGCGCTTGGAGCGTACGTTTCGACCCAGGACGTGTCGTCGTCAAAACTGACGAATGTTCCCCCCGACCTGGAGACCGACCTGGTTGCCACCGCGACACCCCCCTGTGACACCCGCCGCGGGGGTCGGTGGACCAAGGGCGGCGACGACGCTGCGGGGCGCGTGCACGCCCTCGGGGAAGACCGGTGTCAGCGATCTGGGTGGCCAGGGATCTCCGTTGACGGAGTCCGCGGCCGTTTCGGGTCGTTCAGCCGGCTCAGAGGTTGAACTTCTTGTGCGCCGAGAGGGCCCCGCCCGTATTACAGACGAATATCTTTAGCCTGCCCAACTTGATGCCCGGTGTCTTGTTACTGCTCACCACGCTTCCGCTCACTTCGAACTCGGTCATGCCCGATCCGCATTTGTCCTTCTTCTGCGCCAGCTGCGTCGTGGTGAAGCGGATGGTCGAAATCAAATGCGGCAGGGCCGGGTCCGGCAATGGTCCCCACGTGACGGTGGCCGTCACCGGTGCCGACGATGGCGAAAAGGGCATGGAGATCGCGTCGTTTCCCGTGCCGATCACCTCGTAACCCCCCTGCTTCCCCGTCTGGTAGCAGCCCATCAGATACCACGTGCCGCTGTATGTCCCGGTCACCGACCGGCACTTCACGGGCTTCACCCCACTCTTCGCCCAGGCCGTGCCGGGGAGCAGGATCGCCGAAAGCATGAGCGGAAGGACCAGGGTCGGGAGCACGAGCAGTCGAGCAGCACGGAAGGAACGCATCACTTCCCCCTTAGGGTCAACCAGATGGCTGGGGGGCAGCATACGCGTTCGACGCATTGATTTCTCGCCCGATCATGGGGACACCCCATGACGGCGTCGTCTCCACCCCACCAGGGCCGCTCCCGTAAGCCCGACCATGGCTCCGCCTGCCAAGCAGAGCCCGATCGTGAACGTGTCGGGCCAGTAGTGCAGTTCCACCACGTGCGAGCCGGCCGGGAGGCGTGCCTGCAGCATGATCCCGGAGAAGCGCTCCAGCGACAGAGGACGTCCGTCGATCGAGGCATGCCAACCGGGCACGTCGGTGAGCCGGAGCCGGAGCAATTCCGGTCGCGTCGTGTTTGTCACGACCTTCCACGACCCCGGGGCTGGATACGAGACAGGTGCCGGAACACCCGGCTCGGCGGCGTTCGGGATGCCACCCGTGGGGATCACCGTCAGCGTGGCGGCGGCCGCGTCCGGGATGCGGTACAGATCCTCGTCGTCGATCGCCTTGACGAAGACCGCGCCGCTCGGCCCGGGAGCACCCTTTGCCTCGAGGACGAACGTCACGCCGTAGAGGCGTGCTTCGGCGGCGGTCTTCATGACGGGACAGAACGCGCTCACCAGGATCCCCGGTGTCAGCTTCAGGGCATTGAAGTAGGCGCGCGGTGTGATCGGGTCGTAGGCCGCAAGCTCGTGGACCGCGAATGCAGCGTTGGTCTCGGGCAGGATGCCCAAAGTGGGCGGAAGCTCACACGAATGGGCTCCGAATCCCACCGTGGACGTCCCCACTGCAGTGGCGAGGGCCGTCACACCGGGCGTGGGTGACAGGAAGGTCGGGCTCGAAGACCACAAGGGAGCGCCGACGCCGATCAGGAAGGCGGTCTCGGCGACGAGGAACACCGCGGCCGCCCACCGCCCCGCGGCGACCGGAGCCGCATCACGGTCGGGGTGCACCGGTGCGGGGTCTCCCGCTCCTCTGCTCAGCAGTCCCACGACGATCAACCCCACGGCGATGAGGATCACGGGCCAGATGAAGCTCTGCTTCCGCAGCTCGGCGGCGTGAGGGCCGAGATGGCCTTGGCCCACCAGCCACAGGGCCACGACGATCAGGCCCGCCACGCCGAAGCCCGACGCGCACACCGCCCTCGTCATCCAATCCCGAGGGCAGCGGATCACCACGTCGACCCCGAACCCCGCCAGCACGGCCAACACGAAGCTCACTACCACGAGGCCCAGGTGCCAGCGGGCTCGGAACGGCAGTTGGTTCATGAGCGAGGCCAACTCCGGCACGAACACGAGGGCCGCCATGACTGCGCCCACGATCACGAAGGCGATGACTTCGGGGCGACGGCGGGAGAGCACGGCCCCGGTCAGAGCCAAGACCAACGCGATGACTCCGACGTAGGCGGAGGTACCCACGCCGAACCAATGACCTTGGGCGACGGGCAGTGCGTTGTAGCCCTGGAAGATGAGGTTGACGACATCGGAGGGCGACAGAGCGCCGTTGGATCGCGCCGCGTGAAAGAAGACCGAGCCGGTCGTGAGCTGAAGCCCCGGAAGGACGAGCGGGGCGGCCAGCGCCCCGCCGGCGATCGACGCCACTGCCACGTCGACGGCGGGTCGTACGGCGATGCCGATGCTCCCGCCGGAGCGCACCCGAGCCACGAGCAGGACGACGACGAAGACGAGCAGCCCGGGCACGAGCAGCACCAGCGCGTCGGGCTGTCCGGCATAGACCGCCCCGGCGATGGCGACTGCGAGGAAGACCACGGACCGGACCCGGCGTTCACCGCGGACGACCAACAGGGCCGCCGCGAACAGCCAGCCGGCCCAGGCCATCACGCCGGCGATGGGCCAACCGAGAAAGCCCATGAAGGTCCCGCTCAGCTCGTAGACCACGCCGGCCATGGCCGATGCCATCACCCCGAGGCGCAGCACCCGACACAGCACGTAGGTCCCGGTGCCGGCGAGCACCAATGTCACCACGACCTGCACCGTGTACGCGAGGCGGAGCGGGGCGAGGTAGCCCACGAGTGTCGGTAGGCCGAAGGTCGCCGACTGCCAGTTGAAGGCCAAGGGCAATCCGAGCCCGCTGTAGGGGTTCCACAGCGGTAGATGGCCGTGATGGACCTGGGTCCACGCCAACGACGTCCAGGGGATCATCTGCGCGATGAGATCGGTCGTCTGCGAGTTGTGGACGGTCACGCCCGAGCGCGCCGTGAGCCCATAGCGTGACAGGAGGTCGTATGGCCCGAGGGCGCCACCGTGCAGGAGGGCAGGCAACAACACCGCCACCGCCGCACCGATCACGAACAGCACCCCGGCGGCATCCGGGACGGCTCGTCGAAGTCGAGGGTGGGCGTTCACCGTGACGCTGGGGGGATGCTCGCCTGCAGCGCCACCGGGCCCTGTGCGTATGTCCCCGACGGTCCCTTGGGCCATGCCCCCTCGCATGCTTCACCGTCGGCTGAGACGACGTCACTCCCGACCGAGGTCAATGCTGACGGTTCATTTGGTCAGCCGGGAGCGGTGCCGCTCAGAGGCGGTTCACGCCGTCCCACGCGCTCGATCCTACTTGACCGTCACACGAGCGCCCGGCCCCTCGAGGCCGCATCGGTCGTCGGTCTGCGAGTAGAGAAACGCTGAGAGGAAGCTGAGACACTGACATTCTCTCCACGTTCCGTTCCACAGCGCCGTGATCAGGCGTGCGTACGCCCCATGACGCCCGAGCCGGTGGCCACTGGCTCAGACCCGTCCCGCTCGAGGTGCGCGGCGGTGCGGAGCTTCCAACGGCTGAGTGCGGCGTCGACACCGACCGCCCCCAGTACGACGACGACCACTTCGAACGGCGCGCGATACCGGGTCTGGCCGAAGGTCGCCATCGCCGTCACCACCAATTCCACCAGGATGCCCACGAAGGGCACCAAGGTGAGCCGTCGGCGTCTCAGAGTGAAGGCGCCGTATCCGGCGGCGACAACCAACAGGTAGTACATCCCCAAGCCGACTCCGGCGGGGAGTAAAGGACGCATGTTCACCGTGCTCTCGAGTCTGAGTTGTGCCAGGGGCGCGAACAGGCCGAACTCGCGTGCCGGGCGCGCCGCGACGACGACAGGCAGACGACCGAGATGGGCGTTGAGGTAGTGCAGCCCGGCCTTTCGCTCGTGGGCGTCCTGAACCGACTCGTCACCGGCGACGGGAGCGATGAGCTTCAGGCAGTTGAAATCGCCAGATCCGAGATAGCCGTCTCGATAGGCCGGCCGACAGTTGGCCATGGCGAGGGTGGTGCCCGAGTCGTTCGAGAACAGGGTCGGATTCGTGAAGCGCGAAAGATTGAAGCCCAGCCAAGGCGCCATGATCGCGATGGCGGCGAGAGTGCCGGCCGCGCCGTACCAGAGGCGCCGGCGCAACGCTACGCCTCGCAGCAGGAGCGTCAAGGGGACCAAGACCACGACGATCAGCAACACCTGCTCTGCGCGCGTCAGAGCCATCAAACCGCACAGCAGGCCCAGAGCGATGGCCTTCCGGACACTCGGCTCGCGCCACAGCTTGAACGAGACCAGGATGAGCATGGCGGTGAGCAGAAGGATGAGGGTCTCGGAGAGGCCGAGCCCGTCGTTGATCCAGTAATTGGGGTAGAGCGCCGCGATGCCGGCGGCGATCAACCCCGCTCTCGGTCCAGCCACCTCCCGGGCCGCCAGCCCGGTGACGAAGACGGCCCCCGCGCCGATCACGCTCGCCACGAGGAGCTGCGACAGGTAGCTCTGAAGGCCGAGGGTGTCGGCGAAGGACAGGACCAGAACCCATAGGGGCGGATGCAGGGCGCTCTGCACAACCACGTGATGCGTCAGGTAGGGACCGGGCGAGATGAACCATCCAGCCCCGTCGGCGATCAAGGCCGCTTGCCAATGGAAGTACCAGCTGTCTCCCGTCGGGACCGCGTGTCGTTCCCATGTCAGGATCCAGACGAGCGGGGGGACGAGCGACACGATCGAGATGACTGTGAGCCACCAGAACCATCGTCGATTCACCCTCTGAGACACCGGCAGAGCCTACCGACGGGCCGCTGCGAAGTGATGGAGGTCCGAGCGGTCGAATGCTGCTCCGGAACGGCGGTGTTCGACTCGACGGGGTGCACGACGACGACGGCGACACACCTCTAACGGGGTTGCCTTTCGGCGACACCGCCGCGTCCGATCGGACAACCGCGGCACCGCTACACTCCGGCCATGCCGCGGACTGTGGGGGGGCGTTGGTACCGATGGCTCACGCTCATCTCCGTCCTTTCGCTCATCCCGCCCGTGGCGTGGATCCTCGCCGACAGGCCTCACGCCCCGCCGACCGGCGATGCCTTCTACTTCCATTGGCAAGCGGCGTTGATCGCCAATGGATCCGGGTGGTTCATCTCCCCTTCTGCCTTTCTCGTGCACCACACAGCGCTCCAGAGTGCGGAACATCCGCCCCTGTGGGTTTTGGTGTTGGCGCTGGCAGATGTCATCGGCATCAAGAGCTTCTTGTCGCAGCGATTGCTGAGTTGCCTCGTCGGTGCTGCTGCCGTGTTCGTCACCGGGCTGGCGGGACGCGAGGTGGCAGGGAAGCGCGCGGGGCTCATCGCCGCTGTCATTGCGGCGGTGTACCCCAACTATTGGGTGAACAACACGACGGGACTGTCGGAAACACTCCTGACGCTGCTCGTGGCGGCTGTGGTTCTCGTCGCGTATCAATTCTGGCACCGACCTGGCCTCGGCAGAGCCGCTGTCTTGGGGGCCGTCTGTGCGTTGGCGGCGCTCACCCGGTCGGAACAGACGCTCCTGATCGTGGCCGTCCTGATTCCCACGGCGCTTCTCGTGCGAGGTGAGTCGCTGCGGCGGCGGACCACCTTTGCCGGTATCGGCGTGGTGACCGCGCTCGTGCTGATCGCTCCCTGGGTGGGATTCAATCTGGCTCGGTTCAAAGACCCGGTGTTCATGTCCGACGATCTCGGGGGGACTCTCGCCTTTGCCAATTGTCGTCCCGCTTTCTACGGCCATTCCGTGGGCTTCGGGGACTTCAAGTGCCTCTACGCCGCCCACGTTGGATCGTCAGGTGACGAATCGCAGGGCGACGCTCATCTGCGGCACGTCGCATTGCACTACATCAATGCCCACAGTTCCCGACTCCCGGTGGTGGTGGCCGCCCGGTTCGGGCGGGAGTTCGGGTTCTTCTTGCCCTTGGAGCAGATACGGCTCGATGTCCAGCTGAGCAGTCGACCCCTCGTGCCGGCGTGGATCGGCCTGATCATGTACTACGGACTCCTCGTCGGAGCCGTGTCAGGTGGAGTCGTGCTCTGGCGTCGCCACGTCACGATTGCCCCGTTCGTCGGACTCCTGGTCGAGGTGGTGGTCGCTGCGGTGGTCACCTTCGGCGCCACCCGATATCGATCCCCCCTCGAGGTCGGGCTCGTCGTGCTCTCGGCCGTGGCCCTCGATGCGTGGTGGACGCGCCGGGGGCAACGGCACAGCAATGGCACCACCCTGGACGCCGTCACCGCTCCTGGGTGAGCACTGTCCTTGGTGGGGGACCGAGTTACGACACCACAGCTCCGTCACGTAGGCGGATACGCCGGCCGGCGCGGCCGGCCACGTCGGCGTCGTGGGTGGCCACCACGATCGTCACGGCGTCCTCCCCCGACTGCAACTCGTTGAGCAGTGACATGACGTCCTGAGCGCTGGCGGAGTCGAGGTTCCCCGTGGGCTCGTCGGCGATGATCACCCGCGGTCGGTTGGCCAAGGCGCGAGCGACGGCGACGCGCTGCTGTTCGCCCCCGGACAGGCGCGACGGGAGATGGTCCAGGCGCCCACCGAGCCCCACGCGTTCCAACAGCTCCGCCGCGCGTTCCCGCCGTTTGGCCTTGGGGTCGCCCTGGGGGATCATGGCGATTTCCACGTTCTCCTCCGCCGTCAAGGTGGGGATGAGGTTGAACTGCTGGAAGACGAAACCGATCTCCTGGCCCCGGATGCGGGTGAGGCTGCTGTCAGAAGCCGTGCTCATCTCGTTGCCTTCGAAGCGGATCGTGCCGCACGTGGGAGTGTCGAGCGCACCGAGGAGTTGCAGCAGCGTGCTCTTGCCCGATCCGCTCGGCCCCTCCATCGACACGAACTCCCCTGCCTCGATGTCGAGATCGACGTCGTGGAGGGCGAGTACCGGTGTGCTCCCCCGGATGTAGCGCCGCTCCACTCCCCGTAGTTCGTAGAGCGTCGCCGTGCGGCTCGAGTCCTCGTTCATCGGTGCGACTCCTTTTCCACGTTGTGGCGTCCGTGCAGTGTTGTGGTCATCCGAGGTCCCGCAGCGCCGTGGCGGGTGCGAGGCGCGACGCCCTCCAGCCGCCGACCGCACCGGCGATCAGGCCCCCGGCCAGACCCGCACCGAAGCCGAGCAGGACGATGCCGATGTCGATGGGGGCCCGGAGGTGGATCTTCGCCGACGTCTGCGCGGCGGCGGTCGCCTGGTGGAAGATGCCCCCCACCGTCGACGCCCCGACCGCGGTCACCGAGCTCGTCGAGGTCAGCGAGGGGCCCGCCGCGCCGATGACGGCGCATATCGCGATCCCGAGGCCGACGCCGAGGATGCCGCCGAGGATGCCGATGCCGAGTGTCTCGGCCACGATCTGGCGGATCACACGGCCTCTCGACCAGCCGATGGCCCGGAGCGTGCCGATCTCCCGCACACGCTTGGCGATGCTCGACAACGTGAGCAGCGCTGCGATCAGGAACGCGGCCAGCAGCACGATCACCGCCAGGGCGCCGCCGAGGTGGGTCGCGAGGGTGTGGGCGTTGGAGAGGCTGCCCGTGACCTGGCCCGAGAGTTGCTCGTTGGTGAGCACCTGAGCGCCGGGCAGCTCCTTGTGGATGGCGGCGGCCACGCTCTTGACATCCGAGGACTTGGACACCTTGACGAGGACCTCGTTGACCCGGCTGGTGTTCGAGCCCAGGGTCTGCAAGGTCGAGAGGTCGAAATAGATGTCCGAGGTGTCACCGGTGAGCGTCGGGCTCACGAGACCGACGACGGTGAACACGGTCTTGTCGATCGTGATCTGCTGCCCGACCTTGATCCCGTTGGTGCTGGCGTATGCGGTGTTGACCAGGATCTCATTGGCGGGCTGGGCGCCGAACCACTTCCCCGACACGACCTGGGCGGTGGTGATGAGGCCCGTGGTGGTGTCGGACGGGTCGACGCCTGCCACGGTGTAGCTCTTGGTCTCGGTATTGGTCGACGGCGGGTTGAGGACCCGGGTGATGGTCTGCTCGGGCACGACCACCTGCGCCTCGTACTGTTGATACGACGCCGGCAGGCACTTGGAGAACACCGCCCCGAAGGCGGCGCCACCGAAGCCGCCGCCCCCTCCGAACCCTCGCCCGCCGCTCCCGCCGGTGCCCCCCGTCGCACCGGGTGCCGCCGGGGTGGTCCCCGTCGTCCCCCCCGGGGTCGGGGTTGTGGCGGGGGTCGTGGTCGGAGTCGTGGTCGAGCCGAATGCCCCGGACGCCTCGAGGCAGGCGCGCACCGAAGCCTCCTGGGCGGCGGTCAACGGTGGTGGCTTCTGCACACTCGTGATCGTCTGCCCGCCGGTGGTCACGGTGTCGGTCTCGCTGGGCACGGTGCCGGTCTCGTGCAGTGCCTGGAGCGAGAGCCCGGGCACGGCCGACTCCACGCCCTTGAGGCCTGCGACGTCGGACACGGCGGCTTGCGGGAACGTGATCAGGGTGCCGGGGACGAAGAAGTCGTAGGTGAACTGGGTCCCGGCCGGCCCCAGTTTGGAGAGGTCGGTCAGCACCGACGAGTTGGCATTGAGCAGCGCTGCCTGGTCCGACGAGTTCAAGGCGGAGATGGCCGAGGCGCCCCCGCGACCGCGCTCCCGCGCCGGCAGCGAAGAACCCGCCGCCTCCGCCTCCGCCACCACCACCGCCGGCGAAGCCTCCCCCACCACCGAATCCACCACCGGTCGGTGTGGTCGTGGTCGTCGTGGTCGAGCCGGTGCTCGACGTCGACGTCGCCCCGACCGTGCGGGTCACGATGATGTCGGTGCCGACCGACGACAGGGGCGAGAGCACCTTGTTCTGAGCGTCGGTGAGCCCGTTGGAGACCCCGACGATCCCCATCACCAATCCGACCCCGGCAGCCAGGCCGATGGCGGTCACGACCGTCCTGCTCCATCGCCGGCGCAACTCGTTCCAGGCGTACCCAACCGCGAACATCGACACCTCCGGTGCCTCGACGACCGCAGGCATGGTACGAAGCAAACCTGGCAAGTGCCTGTGAACCGGAGCGCCGCGGCGAACTCTCAGCATCCTCCAAGAATGTGCCGGAGGTCCGTCGATGGGGCTACGGCGACGTTGCTGAAGGAGCGGCCAGCGAGGCGGGTCCACCGAATCTGACCGTGACGCCGTCCCTCCGCATGCTGCGGGTGAACCAGGTGATGGAGAAGAAGATGGCCCCCGCGGTCAACGCCAGCGTGATGGCGACGCGTTCGAGCGGGAACGCCCCGGCCGACGCGGTGAGCAGCAGCCACAAGACGACTCCCCCGTTCACGAACATCGCCACCGCCCACAAGAACGACACCCTGACGAAGAACCTGTGCACCGTCGGCCGCGCCAACAGCTCCGGGGTCAGGGGACAGAAGTCGTGCGTGAAGCGCTGGGTGAAAGGTCGACCCAGCAGCGCCGAGGCCACGAGCGCCAGCGACGCCAGGAAGGTGCTCGCCGTGGGTTGAATGAAGTAGAGGAAGAGGCTCCCTGTGACGAACGAGATGACCGTCCGCATCGTGAGCAGGATCGTGCCGAGGAGCAAGAGGGTCGAGACGCGCTCGCGCCGCACCAACCGTCGGGCGACGATGAGATAGGACCAGATCAACGCCCCGAGCAACGCCCCACGAAATCCAGCGATCAAGAGAACGAAGTAGTAGGCGGCCAACGGGGCGACGACGCTTTCGAGCACCACCGGCACGGCATGCCACAGCACGAGCCGAGGCGACGGCATGTGCAAGACGGAGCCGGCGCGTCCTTCGGGGTCGTCTTGGAAGTCGAGCGCCCGCAGCGCCGATCGGCGACTGTCGGGATGGGTGATAGGCCACCCTATCGGTCGGGTGTTCCCTCCGGGGCGCGGTACCCGAAGCCAGCGACTAGGCTGATCAGCGCGGACAGCCGGATTTCACGCGAGCTGTGCGCCGTTGCCGGTTGCCACAAGGTCTCCCGCAAGTGTCCCGAGCGTGGAGAAATGAGGAAACATCATGGCAGCAGGCACAGTGAAGTGGTTCAACGCCACCAAGGGCTTCGGGTTCATCACCCCTGACGACGGCACACCCGACGTCTTCGCCCACTTCTCGTCGATCGAGGGCTCGGGCTACCGCGAGCTCATCGAGGGCCAGAAGGTCGACTTCGAGTCCGAGCAGGGCCCCAAGGGCCTCCAGGCCAAGCGCGTCCGACCGCTGTAAAGGCGGCGACATCGCGCTCACCGGGCACACGGCACGACCTGTATGCCTGGTGAGCGCGATCTCGACGAGCGGGCCCTTCTCCTGCGGGACGGAGGGCTCTCGTTTGCACGCATCGCCACGGAATTGGACCTTGCCGGTGCCCTCGAAGCCAATGCCGCTTTCAATCGCGCCCTCCGACGTCGCACCGTCTCGGAACAGGCGGCGCTGCGCAGCCGTGAGATGGCCAGGCTCGATGCGCTGTGTCTGCGGCTGCGCCGCCGCGAAGGCGTGAGCGAAGAGGAGCTGGCCCGGCAATTGCGTGGCGTCCGGCGGCTGCGGAAGAGCCTGTTCGTCACCTGAGCCTCGAGACCCCGGTCGTCGGCCCAAGATGATGCGGTCTGAGCCTCTTGCGGATCCCACGAGCGATCCGTTTAGATGGTCCGGCGGCGAAGCAGTGACCATGCAGAAGGTTCAGCAAGGTCGAGCGCCCAGTCGGCGTTCGGGGGGGTGGTCTGACTGATCTCGTTGTTGCACGGAAGCATCGGAGTCGATTCGAAGGTCAGCGCTTCTGCGGCGGGGGGTAGCGGGGGCGGACAGAACCCAAGCGGGTTCCTTGGTCTTCGCAGGCTCCGCCCGGACCCTCCTCCAGCCGCTTTCGGTCGTGCCGAGATCGTGGACGAGCCTGCAGCACCGGACGTTTCGGCAGCACTCTTGCTTCTATTGTGACCGCGCGACAACGACGGTGGGGCACGGTTGGGAGCGAAACTCGTGACTCGATGGGAATACGCTCATCTTGCAGCCGGGTTTGACGGATCCACCCAGGAGTGGACACTGACGCTGCGCGTACCGGGTCGCCCCATCCACAAGCGGACCGCCCGTGGCATCGAATGGATCACGGAGATCTTGAACGAGCTCGGGCGCGACGGGTGGGAGTTGATCGACAGGGTCGCCACGAGCACTGGTGGCAATGCATTCGTGGCCGGTTGGCAGTTCATCTTGAAACGACCGCTGAACTGAGAAGACCGGTCGCTTCAACGGTGAAGATCGCCACCGCTCCCGATTGATCTCATCGGTGTCTTGGTAATCTTGTGCCGTGCCCGGTACCCGGTGGAGTGGCCCTTCTCTAGCAAGGTCATGTGGCCCCCCGGAGACGCGTGGAACGAGCACCTGATCACCTATCAGGCGATGGCGGTGTACACGAGCAGCCTCGCATGACGTGCCTCGACGACCAACCGACCCAGTGACGCCGCCGCCGGAGCGTGGCAGAACGACACGACGCGTCCTCCTTCTGGGGCTCACGGCGGTGGGCTTCGTGTTGCCGGCGGCGGCGTACCTGTGGTTCATCCAGTATTTCGGGGTCAACGTCCCGCGCCAAGACCAGTGGAGCGACATCGCTCTCATCGGACGGTCCTACTCGGGAACACTGGGTTTCGGCGATCTGTGGGCCGGCCACAACGACCACCGGATTCTGTTTCCCAACCTTCTGGCGGTGGCGCTGGGGAGGACGACCCATCTCAACCTCTTCGTGGAGATGTACCTGAGCGCGTTCTTGTTGTTCGTCGCCATCGGCCTCATCGCAGCCACGCACAGACGCCGGGCGCCGTCGACGCCTTTGATTGCCTATTGCCCGGTTGCCATCGTCCTGCTCTCCCTCGCGCAGTACCAGGACACGCTGTGGGGGTTTCAGATCGCGTGGTACATCGTCGTCGTCTGCCTCGCCGCCACGCTGTTCCTCCTGGACCGGCCAACGCTGCATTGGCCCGCCCTGGCAGGCGCGATCGCCGTGGCGGTCGTGGGCAGCTACTCGCTCTTCCAGGGCCTGCTTATCTGGCCCGTCGGCCTGCTCCTCATGAGCCAACGCCGCCGCGCGCGGTCGCAGCGGATCGCATGGGCGGTGATCGCTCTTGTGACGGCGGCGCTGTACTTCGTCCATCTGGCGTCTCCGCCCGACCGCTTCTACGTGCTCCACCATCCGGGCACCGCGATCAAGCTCTTCTTTCTCACCGTCGGGGACATCTTCGCTCAGCCGACACCGTTCTCGGGGGACAACGTCATCCTCGTGTTCGGCGTACTCATGACCCTGGTGGCGGCCTGGGTCGTGGCTCGATACGGATTGCGACCCGATCCGACGACCGGACGGCCCGTCGGGGTCGCCCTGATCTGCTTCGGGCTCCTCTTCGTGGCGTCTGCCGACATCGGCACGGCATATGTCTTCGGCGCGTGGGTGGGAACGAACTCGCTGTACGTCATCAACGTGCTCATGATCCCCATCGGGATCTACTTGGTCGTCCTCGGTAACCCTGTCCCGAACCGCGCCTTCCGCCACGCTCCGGCCGGCAGGCCTCGTCGCCGGCATCGTCGCCGTCGCCATCGCCGTGGTCCTGTGTCTGCAGGCGGTATTGGGCACGGTCAACGGCATCTCGGGGGGGAGAAGCACGCAGCGTGCGGCTTCGCTGGCGGCGGATGTGCTGGTCAACATCGACGCGGCGACGAACGAAGAGGTGAGATCGGCCTTCGACTGTCGTCGGATCGGGTTCCAGCCGGGATTGCCGGCCGTGGTCGCCGTGGTGTCCGGGAGGGACGTTGCCCTCCGTCGGGGTCGCTGTCGCCCGGACGCACGGGCTCTCGGTTTTCGCCACCGGCACGGCTGCCCTCTATCGCAAGGACGGTCTACTGGTCCCGCCCGAATCACTTGTATTCGTCCAGAGCGGTACGACCTCGGTCGAAGGAGCCAAGGGACGAGACATGCGAGACGTGCTGCGCGTGACCGGTTCTCCGGCCCCGAGGATCAGTGGCCGGGACCTGCCGCCCTGGCTCAGTCTCACCGACCACCACGACGGAACAGCCACGCTGGTCGCCGTCAACCCGCCGGACGGGACGATCCAGCTCGTGGTGCACGCCGGCAATCGGGGTGGTCAGATCGACCAACCTCTGTTCCTCATCGTGAAGGACCAACAGGCACCGATCTTCGTCACTCCCGACACCAGGACCTGTTATCTCGCCGCCCCGTGCAATGTGCCAATACGGGTCACGGGCTGGCCCACGCCGGTCATCACCGAGCGTGGCCTTCTGCCGAGCGGTGTGTCGTTCGCCCGGACGGCCAAGGGTGCCGTCCTACACGGCAAGGTGCGCAGCAGCGCAGCGCCCGGTAGCTACCGGGTCTCGCTGCAGGCATCGACCGGGCTCGGCTCACCCGCTATCCAGACCTTCACGCTCTCGGTGCGCTGACGGTCGGACCGCTGATACCGGGCCTCCCGGAGTAGGCGCCCTGAGGAAACCCGTTCGTCAATTTGGGTCTCTGTTGGTGTCCCATTGGGGCCTGATGGACCTGGATGGCTCAGAGTGGCGTTGATGACACGCAGAGCGAGGGAGATCTTCCGAGGCCGACCAGGATCTCGAAGCCTGGTCAAGCAGGTCGCGGTGGCGTCTCTCGCGGTACTGGCCACCGCAGCATTCGGACTGACGGTCTCGCCGGCCTCGCCGGCCTCGGGCACCCCGGTCACCAGCAAGGGCCTGGCCCCGATGGATGCCTGCATGACGGCGCATCAGGCGTGGGTGTGGGAGAACGCAGTCTTGAGCGTTCCCGCGGTTGTGCTCGTTCCCCCGCACATCTGCGGATAATCCCCCGCACAACTCGCCACTTCCACGCGTAGGCGGTTCACGAGAACCCTCCACCGGGCTCTTCGTAGCGGTTCAGCCAGACCCGCGGTACGACCCGTCCGGCAGTCTCAGAGTGAGGTCAACGCAGCGCGCGCCACGATTGGCACCGGTCACGGAGTCGAGGCTAATACCGACCCGCAACGGGACTACGCCGTTGTTCGCTCCGATTGTCGGCTCCTCGCCGACCGAAAGCAGGTCATGAGATGGCACGACTGGTCTCGTACCAACTCGACGACTCGATCGCAACGGTCGCCATGGATGACGGCAAGGTCAACGCCCTGTCGTTGCAGATGCTCAAAGACCTGAACGCCGCCTTCGACCAGGCGGCCGCGGACCACGCCGTCGTCGTGTTGACGGGGCGGCAGGGGGTGTTCTCGGCGGGATTCGACTTGTCGGTCCTTCGAAGTGGTGGCCCCGACGCAATCCCCATGTTGCAGGCCGGTTTTCGACTGGCCGAGAGGATCCTGTCCTTCCCCACGCCTGTGGTAATCGCCTGTTCCGGTCACGCCATCGCCATGGGGGTGTTCCTGGTGCTCTCGGGTGACTACCGGGTAGGCGTTTCCGGCCCGTACAAGCTCACGGCCAACGAGGTCGCAATCGGCCTGACCATGCCCCGGGCAGCCGTCGAGATCTGCCGACAGCGGCTCGTGCCCGCCGCCTTCAACCGGGCCGTGATCCTGGCCGAGCCCTTCTCCCCCCCGACGCCGTCGTGGCCGGCTTCCTCGACCAGATCGTCGAACCCGCCGCCCTGGGGGAGGCCAGTCGGGGCATCGCCGCCCAGCTCGCCACCTTGGACATGGGCGCCCACGGGGGAAGCAAGTTGCGGGCGAGGTCGGCGACGTTGGACGCCCTTCGCCTCGCCATCGAGGCCGACGATGCGGAGCTCGTGCCACCGACCTGACGCAGCTCCACGGATCGTCCCTGGAGCGGAAGGGCGTGAAAGACGCCGGCCCACCACTACAGCCACGGCCGACGGACGACGCGCTTCAGCCATAGACCCCTCAGGTGCCACTCCTGCCACAGGTCCGGTATCGACGATGTGGTGCGCCCGGCCCTGGGGCAGTCCCGTGACCGGGAAAGACTCCCGGGACAGGCTGAGACGAGGGCGTCGGGTCGAGACCGTTCGCCGCTGTGTCGGTGTCGCCCCGGCTCGAACAACTACGGTCCCGTGCCGTTTCTCCATGTTCTCAAACATCATCAATATTGGTGGTGCGGTGGGGAATCCCCCGATTTTACGATCGTTCGAGGCGGGAGGCTCGTGCTCTTCGTTCGGAGAGCCGTGTGGGGGAGAAAACTGTGAAACGGTACTCATTGGGCATGCTTGCGGCCGTGGCGATCACCGGCCTTTCCTTGGTTGCCACCGGTCCTATGGCCTATGCAAAGGGACCGAGTACGACCATCAACTCGGTCGTGGGACATACGGTCATCCGCGGCCTGGGTGCCGGAGCGACGTTCGCGGAAGGCAGTTGCACCTCTTCTGACGCCGCCGTCGCCCCCTGCCAGATCTGGAACAACCTCCCTCCGAAGGACTCCGTGCGGGTCTGGTGCCTGGCTCCGTCGGCACTGGCGGGGGTGACCGAGACGGTTACCTACGTGGCCGACTCGCCCCGAGTGGCCATACCCGCGACCACGCTCACGGTGCACTGCAAGGCGGCGCGGGTGCCCCAGGTCCCGACCCCGGGCTACAAGACGGGCACTCCGCTCACCGCCAACGCACCGAGCTTCACCGTTCGGAGCTGTACGACCGACATCCTGGGAACGGCCTGCACCTTCGCGGGCGAGACGATCAACAAGACGTGCACGTTGACGGCCTCGCTCAACACGCTCCCGGTCGAGGTCACAGCGACAGTGACGCTGAACGGGCCCGCGGCGATCAACGGAAAGACGATCGACGTCTCCTTCGAGTGTAGATAGGCGGTCCAGAGCCCCCGGCGAGCGGCGGGCCATGGCAGCCTGTCAGTCCAGTCCCCTCGCGTGAACACACGTCCGGGGGAGTGGACTTCACGCATCCCGACGACTCCACAACGGTCGAAACGAGCCAGGTGGTCGGCCTGAGGGGCATGCGCCATGAGCGGTGGGCGCTCGCCGTGGATTCGGAGAATCGAGGCCGTGATCACCATCGCGGCGGCGGGCCTGGTGGTCGCCTTCTTGCTGACCCGGCCGACACCCAAGGCCCAAAGCCACGACAGCTCGCACGTGACTGCCGACGCCAACTCAGCCGCCGGGTCGAGCCCGACAGGGAACTCGGGGTCTGACGCCAGCTCCGGCTCGAGCTCGTCGGGGAGCTCGAGCTCGGGGCTCGGGCTCTCATTCGACTGGAGGGTCGCACACCTCCTCAGGATCGCAATCGAACGCTGCCAGGGGCTCGGGCGGCGGGCCGGGGGTGGCAGCTCCGGCTCGGGCGGTGGTGGCGGCTCGAATGCGAAGTTCCTGCAACAGCTGGAACAGAAGGCGACGGTGGCGACGCATACCGTCTACAAGGCGACGTACCAGGCAAAGGGCTCGACCGCCACCATCGTCTTCGCGCAAGACGGAGCCCAGACCTCCTTCACATCTGGAACCACCGCCTACTACAGCAGCGGGTCCGCCAACACGGTCTGTGACAGCAGCAGCGGCGCCCCGTCGTGTTACACCGGTGCGAAACCACTGGCGGGCCTCCTGAGCTTGATCAGCCCGACGGATGTGTCAAGCGCCATCGATGCCGCCGCCATCGCGTCGACATCGCTCAACCACTCGACCGAGCGACACAGCGGACAACCGTCGTCCTGTATCTCGTATACCCAGGGCACCGAGCGAGTGAAGTACTGCCTCAACGATCAAGGGATCGTGACGTACATCAAGATCCCGACCGGCACCTTCCAACTCACGACGTACACGACGAGCGTCAGCGGTGCCGACGTCTCGGTGCCGGCGAACGCGAAGTTCCAGCCCGCGCCGTCGGTGTCCTAGCAAGCGCGTCAGGTACCCTCGGGCCTGTGGACATCAACACGTCTCTCAAGAACCGCGTACGGCGTGCCATGGGCAAACGGAATCACCCCTATCTGGGGATCCTCGTCTTCGGTCACCGGGACTACGTCGGCGCGTTGTGGGACGAAGTCGGAACCCTGCAGTTCCGATTCATGGTGGATCAGGGCCTTCTTCCCCAGCACGTGCTCCTCGACATCGCATGTGGCTCGCTGCGCGGGGGCGTCCACTTCATCCCCTATCTCGATCCTGGTCACTACCTCGGGATCGAGAAGGAGCGGAGGCTGGTGCGATCGGGCCTCCGAAAAGAGCTGTCCGCCGAGACGGTCTCGACCAAGCACCCCGAGCTCGTGGTATCGGACTCCTTCGAGTTCGGACGGTTTTCCAAGCCCGCCGACTTCGCCATTGCGCAATCGCTCTTCACGCACCTTCCGCCAGCGATGATCGTGGACTGCCTGACAAAGCTCCGGGCCTTCGCTCCGAACTGTCGGCTCTTTGCCACGTTCTCGGAGTCGGATGCATCGGTCGCGAACCCCAGCACCCCGTGCGACGCCATTGGTTTTCACTACACCAAGGACGAGATGGAAGCGTTTGCGAGCACGACAGGATGGAAATTTCGGTACATCGGCGACTGGGGCCATCCGAGACACCAAGTCATGACCGAATTCCGGTAAAACTCGACGTTCTCCTAGGTCAGAGGACGTGGGGAGCTTCGGGGCTCTGCCCGCAGCGATCGTGACTGGGGCGGGTTTCCTCAGGTGGCTCTCAGCTGAGTGACATGTTTGTTTCAGACGGGCCGTCTTCAATGGGGAGATGGGTGATGCCGCCTCGCTGCCGCTCCCGCGCCGGGGTTCCGCTCGGTGAGCCGCCACGCCCATGCCGACGCGTCCGCGACGGAGGAGGCGCCTCGAGCGCGCCCGCAGACTCGTCCGCACCCGTCTCGGGACCCAGGCGTGGTCGAAGCAGTTCGAGTTGGTCGGACGTCGCTGGGTCCTGCTCGAAGGCGTCTTCTCGCCCATCGAGACACCGGTGACGGGGATGTTCACCAGCTGGCTCCCGTACCCCGTAGGCGGCTCGCTCCTGGAGATCGGATGCGGCACCGGTGTGACCTCGGTCCACGCCGTGCTCGTGGGGTGTGATCACGTTGTCGCCGTTGACATCAACGACAAAGCCGTCGAGAACACGCGGCTGAACGCACAACGTCACGGGGTCTCGGATCGGATCAGCGTCAGGCATGGCGATCTCTACGAGGCGCTCGGGCCCGACGAGCGATTCGACCTGATCTACTGGAGCTCGAGCTTCATCGACGCGCCGGACGACCACGTCTTCCAATCGGAGCTCGACTACGCGTACTTCGACCCCGGCTACCGGGTGCACCGTCGGTACCTCCTCGGCGCCGCCTCACACCTCACGAGGGGCGGGCGCCTGTTGCTCGGCTTCAGCAACCTCGGAAACTGGGACGAGCTCGGTCGGGCCTGCGCCGAGGCCGGCCTGGAACCGACCGTTCTGCGTCGAGAGTTCAAGTACCCGGGGAGCAAGGTCGAGTTCCAGCTGCTCGAGCTCTCGGCCCCGCACCAGGACTGACGACTCCCCCGCCGGTCGAGCTCAGGGTGGCCGGCGGCGCCCTCGGGCGCATCCGGTGCCGGCCTGGCCCGACCTGGTACGCGATACTCCAGCTATGGCAGACCCCTTTGCCTCCCGGTTCGCCGTCGTGCGCAGCGACGTCGGTCCACTGGTCTGGGGGCTCGACCCTTCGTCGTCGCTCCTCGAGGCCTGGGGGCTCGGAGACAGCGCCGACGGGCTGGACCGCTTCGTCGACATCGTCGTCGAGGCGGCCGTGGGCACCGTGGGCTTGGTCAAGCCACAGTCGGCGTTCTACGAGCGGCACGGATGGCGAGGGATCCGCACGCTCGGTCGATTGATCGACGAGGCGCGTCGAGCCGGGCTCCTGGTGATCGTGGATGCCAAGCGCGGCGATGTGGGATCGACGAACGAAGCGTATGCCGAGACGTTCCTCGGCCCGGGCGCTCCGCTCGAAGCCGACGCCTTGACCGTGCACCCGTATCTCGGTCTGGGCGCCATGGAGTCCTTCGTGCATCGGGCCCACGATTCGGGCAGCTGCCTCCTCGTCGTCACCCGCTCGTCGAATCCCGAGGGTCGCGTCGTGCAGGCGGCGCGCGACGCATCGGGTCGGAGCGTCGAGGACGTCTTGCTCGAGGAGATCGGCGAATGGAACGCCACCTTGGCACCCGGGCAGATCGGGCCTGTCGGCGCGGTCGTCGGACCCACCCGGCTCGAACCCGCACTCAACCTCCCTGGCACGCAGGGACTGTTCCTGGCGCCGGGCGTGGGCTTCCAGGAAGCGACGCCCCAGGACGTGGCCGAGGTCTTCGCGGCGTGCCCGGACCGTGTGATGCCGAGCGCATCTCGGTCCCTGCTGGCCGACGGCCCGGACCCGGCTCGCCTGCGGGACAGCGCGGCCGTGCTGGCCGGTGAATTTCGCGCCCTACTGGTGAAATAGGGCCCGTCGGGGGCCCCTCGGCGGTCGGACCACTGCCGGGCGAACGCTCGGCTCAGGTCTCCCGGATCATCGGGAGTCGCAGGCACCCGCAGCCGACACGACGTCCCGTCATGCGGAGCATGGCCGAGCCGACGCGCTGTACGCGTCGGCTCGGCGGCGCCGGCCCGCCCTTACTTCTTGTAGGCCTTGACGATCAGCTTTCCGATGTCGGTGTAGCCGAGCGTGTTGGCGTGGATGTTGCCGTACTGGCAGTAGTAGGTGAGCGTGCACACTTCGGCCACGGCCTTGGGTACGGTGACCTTCCCCGAGAGCCACGGCATTGTGGCCTCGACAGCCGGCTTCAGCTTCACTGTCTTCTTGAGCGGCGTGTATGCGTCGGTTGCCTTCGTGACATCGACGAACTTGCCACCGGAGACCGCCGTGTAGGCGGACTTCAGGGCGGGGTTGATCCCCTCAAAAGAAGCGCCAAGCCCCTCGAACGCGATGATCGACTGTTCCGCAAGCGAGTTGCCCGGGCTCAAAGCCGGGTACACCCAGAGTCCCAGCAGCACGTCGGGGTAGGTGAGACCGATGAGCTGTGCGCTGCTGTCGCCGTTCGCGATGAGAGCCGAGTGGATGTCGCCGACCTCGGTGCCGATATTCGCTTCGATCGCAGTGAGGCCGGCCCCGACGCAGCCGATGGCAGTGGTCTGTCCGTTGACCGGGTTCGTGGGCGAAGCCGCGGCGCAGGGCGTCACGTCGTTCCCGCCGATCGAGACTGTGACCAGCCCGACCTGGCCGGGGTTGGCCTCGATGAAGGCGACGGCTGCGGTGATCTGGGAATCGCCACTCGGAATGACCCCGGCGTCAGTGGCGGCGGGCGGCCCGTAGGAGTCGGGGCTTCCGCACACGCCGGTGAAGGAGAGGAGGGATGCCGTCGTGGCGCCTCCGCAGCCGTAGTTGACGAGTTGCAGCTTGAGCTTCCCTGCGACGTATCCCGTGTACCCGGTGGTCGCGGTGCCTGTGCCCCCGCCAGGTGCCGGCTGGTAGCCAACGGAATACGAGTCACCGATGGAGATGTAGAACTTCCCCGCGGCGGTGGTCGCTTTGGGCTTGGCGCTGGCCTGCGTGGCAGGCACGATCACCAGGACCAGAGCGGCCGAGCTGGCAAGGATCATGGCCGCGCACGCGACCCGAGCAAAACGACTTGTCATTGCATCTCCCCCAGAGTGTCACTCGTTCATACCCCGTCCCTGGCGTCGATACCCCGTCAATATTGACGAAATCCTTTATCCGACTCCATCTGCCACTCGATCTGATCAGCCATTACTCAGATCCCGATCGTCAGCCGTACGCGCCGCTCGCCCTGATCCTGTGGCGCTCTCGCCCGGAACCCCAGGTGAGGCCGGGCCCTCCACTTCGCGGCGCCGGGGCTCGGGAACCCTCCGCCCTCCCCACCTGATTCCCGAAACGGCTCCACACAAGGTCGTACTCGGCACGGCAACTCCTCGACCCGAGCCCGTAATCGACTGACCGCTAAGGGTGGTTGAGAGCACCAAGTCGCCGAGCCCGGTGGTGGGCCCCTTCGGCACGAACGGGCATGCATGGAAGGCGTGACGACAACCCAACCCGTGACGCAAAGCGGATCGCCCCTTCGTCCGGGCAACGACAGACAACTCCCCCACAAGACGCCGACAAGGTTGGTGCGACCACCGCGGTCGTGACGTGCTGGTGTGTGTCCTGTCGGGACTCCGGGCCAAGACGTTGTCGCTCAGCGCCGTCGACTCCTTCGTCGATCTGGCCTTGAAGACCACATCCAAGAGTGGCGGGGCGCCAAGTTTTCGAGGTGACGCAGTGTCGGACTCCGACGTGGCCGGAGCCTGGAACCTCGTGGCGCCGCATCTGCCGAAGAAGAAGGAGGCCATCTACCTCGCTACCTGGGGCCCAGCAATCAGTACGACATGCTGTTCGGCCTCATTGACGAACTCGATGCCCGCGGGTTTCGTTCCCGAGTGGGCTCCCAGGGCTCCACAGCGTCGGAACCACATTCGTCACCAATCACTCCGAACCTCTGACGATCGCCATGTTCAAGAGTCAGCCGAGGATCCAGCGTACCGCTGGATTCGTCGGGCGCATTTTCGACGTGGACATCGTTGTTGCCGGGAGGTTTCTTTCGGTCATCACGTTGACACTGCCCCCTGCGACTTACGGCCACCCGTATATGGGCACCGTGAAGGCTGTCAACGGCATCCCCCGGTACACCTGGTCAGTGACGTCGGGCACGTTGCCCGGAGGCCTGCATCTCGACCCTTCAACCGGGGTGATCTTTGGGGTACGGAGTAATGACGACCGACGGACCTCCACCTTCACCGTGCAGGTGGTCGGCTCGTCGCCCGTGGCGACGCAAAATCCCAGGTCCTCTCCATTCATGTTCGGTGGGCTCCACCCTCGGCCGCGACACCAGAGGCGGTTACCAAGCAGGAGCGGCATATCATTCCGAGTTGGTCTTGCAACATGGTCTGCGCGACACCGAGGCTGTGGGCTCGCGAATGTCGCCGTGGCGTCGCTACTTTCGAGTCTCAATATGGCGACGGGCGGGAGTGCGAGTGCATCCGAGTGCCCATGGGGGGAGGGCGGTGCTGGTGCGGGAATCACTCAGTTTGCGGGACCCCAAATAGCATTCAGCCAACCCACACAAGGAGATGCCAGATGCCAACTCGTGCCGAACTCGCGAACGCCAACCTCGGACTCCTCGATACGGAGATCAGCAATGCGACCACGGCGGGAAAGACGGACCTCACAACGGCTCATGGTGCGCGGGCAACGGCTTTAGGAGTGCGCGCCTTGGCTCTGATTCTCCTCGACACGAACGAATTGCTGCGTGAGCTTATAGCGCAGGGCAAAGAACCCGGTGAAAACAGGTCCATTGCGAGTGAATGACGCGCAGCCTACGACACGTCGACGACGACCGATCACTCCATTGAGATGGTCGGTGAACGGAACGGCGCCATCAGGCCCCGCCGTGATGCCCATTGCTCCGTCGAGTCCGTGATCGGCTGAAAGCCCGACGCTTGAAGCCAGCCAACCGAGGTGGAGCGAACGTCGCGCGAATCACCTGTGCTCGAAGTTCAGAAGAATGCCTGCGAGCCACCGCCTGTCGCGTGTACTACGGGAGGCATTTACGACACAACCTGTTGGAGAGGCGTGATCGAGCGTTAGTGCACGGATCGTGGTGAACCAAATGGGTTTGTTGAGCGTTCGAGCGCCGGCCAGCCCGGCCAGGATGAAAGCTTCACTGTGTGCGCGCCGAGGCCGCCTGAGGAGGCACCGCCGACGGCCCGACGAGGAGCCACATTCGCAAGCTGATCCCGGGCCCGTACCCGATGGCACCGTCCTTAGGCCGATGGGTGGTCATTGGGACATGTCACGGAAAGACTGCTGCTCTGGTTGATCAGTGCCTGTACGGAAATCGGATACGTGTCCCACCAGCCGAACCGAGCGGGTGGGAGGTGGAAAAGCTCGGTCATATCTGAGAGCACCGCGCCCGCATAACGAGTGATCCCCGGTGGACAAAGGTGCAGTTCATCCGAAGTCCGGATTCGCACCCATGCCTTTGGCGGACTGGAGAGATTTCGGTTAGCGGGTAGCCAACTGGTGTATCGACCATCAATCTCAAGCGAACTTGCGACGGGTAGGTACATCACGCGGCCTGGAAACATGGAGGCAGCTTCTTGAACGGACTTGTTCCACGCTTCTATGCCCGCCGTACGGGGATTAGAGATCTGCGCAGGTCCAAACGGCGGCATCTGCAGAAAGATCACGCCGAGGACCCCGTCGCCGCGCCTAAGCAGGGTGCGAATGGCTCTATCCAAAATCCGTTGATAGCGATTCGGGTCAGAATGTGCCAGCGCAGCGTCCCACGACCAGGTGCCTAGGATAAGTTGCGGGTGGAAATCATGCACATTTGCGCTCAAGTACCTATCGATGCCGGGTAACGTCAAATGCCAGCCCGGTAGAGCCACCTTTACTACCTTGACCTCCCCTGTGCTTCAAGTGATGTGGCGATTCCGAATTGTGCGTAGTACATCACGGAGTCGCCGATCGTGAGAACTCGCAGTGGGTTTGACTGAGAGATCGAGGCGCCGGTTGGAAGGGCGATCGGCACTTCTGCACCGAAGCCGCCAGCGCCAGAACACTCACACCTGATCCAGGATCGAGACCACCTCCGGACCATGGACGCACTGGTTCAGCTATCGCCGGCGTTGTACCCACAAGAATAATGAGCACGGTGAGGATCGCGGCAACGGGTGCCAAGATAATCCGGGTGATCCCCGAAAAGTGGTGTCGCCGGATCGGCCGCTCCACTGCGTAATAGCTCCCCGTGGCCACGGCGAACGTGAGTCCTAGACGAGCAACATCTAGCTCAAGACCCGAGAGCCCCGTCCTCGATTCGTTCATGTACACGAAGATCGGCCAATGCCACAGGTAAAGACCATACGAGATGATGCCGATCCAGCGGAGTGGGCGAACTGAGAGCACTCGCGCGAGGGTACCCATGTCGAACTGTCGAACATCAGCGATAACAAGTGCAGCAAGGAGCGCACAGACCAGAAACCCTCCCCGGAACATCACCGTGGTGGGCAGACCGGCACTGGTACCTGCCGTGACCCAAAACACGGCGAGGATTGCGATCGCTGGTAGGGCAGTCAAGTGTAAGAGCGAACGGGCTCGTGGTCCTGGTTGTGGTCGACTAGCCGACAGCATGGCAACAGCGGCGCCGACAAGCAGGTCGAAGGCACGCGTGTCTGTTCCAAAGTAGACCCGTGAGGGATCGGTCCCGGGGTGGTACAGCGCTGCCATAGCCATCGCCGACGCGAGGGCTCCGACGATGCATAGCGCCAGACCGAAGCCTCGCCAGCGGCTCCGACTCCATTTGAGGAGCACCAAGATCACTAAAGGCCAAATGAGGTAAAACTGTTCCTCAATCGCCAAGGACCAAGTGTGCTGCAGCGGGGAAGGTGTGGAGTACTGCGTGAAGTAGGACTGGTGCGACAGGATCGCGTGCCAGTTGGCAACGTAGAACAACGTCGCCAATGCATCGCCCCGAAGGCCACTCAGATTGATGGCGGCCCCACCGCTTGCCGGGGAGCTGAACCGACCATTGACGACCGCATAAAGTGCCACTGCGACGAGGACGAGAACAAGTGCGGGCAGGAGTCGTCGCGCTCTTCGTCCCCAAAAGGCACCGAGCCGTATCCGATCCGATGTGGACCACTCCTCAAGCAGGAGGCTTGTGATCAAGAAGCCGGACAGAACAAAGAAGAGATCCACGCCCAGGTAACCGCCCGAGGCCCACCCAAGACCAAGGTGATACCCCATTACACCAAGGATCGCGAAAGCTCTCACGCCATCCAGGGCAGGAAGATGTCGCCCCGAAACGGCTCGCGGTGATTCGGTCATCCAATTCTTGGCCCCCGCCTAGCTCGACCGAACCGATCGAATCGCGCTGGCCAAAGAGGCTATCGAGGCGATCTGTGCTTCGTCAATGGATAGTCCGTTTCATAAACGTGCAGGCTTGTCGAACCGACCCTTAGAGCTCGAGTTAAGACTCAAGGCGGACTTCCCGAATTGGGTGTTGGCGTCGTCGGCAACCACGAGCGTCGCGCTTTTGCCATCGACGCGCGTACAACAGGACGTGTCGGAGAGGCGTACGACTCCGCCGGGCCTGGGCCCCCCCTCTCCGTCCGCTGCAAGAGGCGATCGACTTCATTGCGCCTCGTGGTTCAGGACCTAGGCGGCACGAACGCCAAAGAGGTACCATCGAGAACGTCCTCTTGGGAGCGACGGCTCGCTTGGGCAGGACCACCGTTCGTTGGTTGCGCCCGTGCAGGCCCGACGCCTCTTCTGAGACTCGGCGAGGGGGTTCGGATGAGACGGTGGACTGTGTCACCCGTTACGCGTCGCTCGGAGCAGACCAAGGCGCAGGGCCTTGTTCGCGGTGGCCGTCGTTGCCGGGGTAACGCTCGCAAACGTGTCCGTTGCCACCGCTGCTGGGGGGCAGCTGGCTGGTACGCCCCGAAGAGGATCGATCATCACAACAGGCTGACTGTGGTGTCGTGCTCGTCGGCGAGCTTCTGCATCGCCGTGGACAGTCTCGGCAACGCGGTGAAATACAACGGCGCCGAGTGGTCGCGGCCCGCCAGTGTCGACCCCTCCACGCCCGTCTCCTCCATAGCGTCCCTGTCGTGCTCGTCGGCGAGCTTCTGCGTCGCCGTCGATTCGAGTGGGAACGCGCTGAGCTACAACGGCACCAGTTGGAGCAGTCCGACCAAGATCGATGAATCTGCTGCTACTTCGGTGTCGTGCTCGTCGGCGAGCTTCTGCGTCGCCGTCGATTCGAGTGGGAACGCGCTGAGCTATAACGGCACCAGTTGGAGCAGTCCGACAAAGATCGATGAATCTGCTGCTACTTCGGTGTCGTGTCCGTCGGCGAGCTTCTGCGTCGCCGTCGATTCGAGTGGGAACGCGCTGAGCTATAACGGCACCAGTTGGACTGGTCCCACCAACATCGTCCCCTACCCCTACGGCGATCTGATCTCGGTGTCATGCTCCTCGTCGAGTTTCTGCGCTGCGACGAACAATTACGGGCTCGTGACGATCTACAACGGCAGCAGCTGGTCCATGGCGGATTCCATCAACCCCTTCGGCTACCACTCCGGCGGCTTGGATCAGGTTTCCTGCGCGTCGTCGAGCGTTTGCGTCGTCGGGGACGCTCTCTCACCCAACGGCCAGGGGTACGTCCAGACCTATAACGGGAGCACATGGTCCGCTCCGACGGACGTCGATCGGGCCGGCAACGTCGCTTCTGTGTCCTGCCCGGCAGTGAACTTTTGCGCCGCTGTCGATTCCACGGGGCATGCGGTCACCTATGGCGGGCTGGCCATCACAACTCCTTCGCTCCCTGGCGGCACCGTAGGCAACACGTATACGGCAACCCTCTCGGCCACCGGAGGAAATTCGCCGTACACGTGGCGCATAGCGAAGGGGTCAACACTTCCTCGAGGACTCACGCTCAAGTCGTCTACGGGGGTCATCGCAGGGAGGCCTCGCGCCGCGGGGACATCGACGTTCACCGTGGAGGTCATCGACACGAAGGCGACGATGACACCTCATGGGCACACGACCAACACGAAAGTGTTCACAGTCACGATTACATAGCCCTGACGGGCTTGGTTCTCGTGACAGTGGTGTCGGATAAGGGACTTGAACCCCTACGCCCTTGCGGGCACCAGCCCCTCAATCCGGGATGACGGTTGGGTCCCGTTGGGTCATGTCGAGAAGGAGCAGGTCCGAGACGTGCATGGCTTCCCCCGGGAAGAGGTTGGGAGGGGCTTGGGGCTGAAACCCGACGACCGCCTGGCCAAAATGCCCAATCCCATTCTTTTCCGAGAGGGTTGTACCCAGGATCCGATACAGGTCCTTGTTTCCCACGGCCTCGTCGAAGACGGCGACCAAGGGGCCAGGCTGCCCCTGTGCCACCCGGACATCCGCGGGAATCCAATGCTTTGCCGAGGGCTGTTTCAGACTGCTGAGGCTAGGGTTTCGAGACCGCGATGCCTTCAACCGACCTGAGTGCCGTCCACAGCCCAGAGCGCCCGCTTCATGTTGGGGGCGGCGGCTCTTCCCGCCGGCTCGATGCGCTGGGCCTCGTGTGGGTCGTGGGCTGTGCGTTTGCCGTGCTCGTCCCAGCCTTGGCCCACGGCGCGTCGCTGGGGCCATACAACCTGCTGCGACAGTCCGGCTTGTCGTATCGCCCCGGGTCCGGCGCCAACAACAATGAGCTGCTGGACCAGATCCAGGCGTTCATCCCATGGACCTCCTTGGCCTGGCAACAGGTCCACCATGGCCACCTACCGCTGTGGAATCCCTACAGCGGCCTGGGCATGCCCTTGGCATTCAATTGGCAATCGGCAACCTTCAGCGTCCCAGCTCTGATCGGGTACGTCGTTCCCCTGCGGCTGGCCTACACCGTGCAAGTGATCGTCACACTGGTCATCGCCGGGACAGGTGTTTATGTGTTGGGTCGCATGCTGCGCCTCAGTGTTCTCGGATGCGTAATGGCGGCGACAACGTTCGAACTGAGTGGTTCGTTCATCGGATGGCTCGGTTGGTCGGTTGCAGGCGTCATGTCGTGGGCGGGTTGGCTCTTCGCTGCTGCGCTTCTCGTTCTTCGAGGCGAGCATCGGGTGAGGGCGGTCACCGTCCTTGCGGTGGTCTTGGCGTGCTCGGTGTATGCCGGGCAACCTGAGACCCTGGGCTTGCTCGGTCTGGCGCTCTTGGTGTGGATCGGCGTCATGCTCTGTCAACGCACGAAGTTGTTCGGTGGCACAGGCCCGATTTTGCGCCCCCTCATCGACACAACGATTGGGGTGGTCGCGGGGCTTGGACTCGCCGCCCCATTGATCGCTCCTGGTGTTCAGGTGTTGGCTCGTTCGATTCGACAAGGGGAACCCGGTGGTCCGCCGCTCGGGGTGCGCGACCTGACCCATTTCGTATTTCAAGGATTCGACGGGCTCCCCATTGCGGGAAGCGCCCTCGTTGCGAGCAAGACTTTGTACTCGGAGACCGCGGCGTACGTGGGCGTGATCGCCGTGGTACTCGTCGTTGTCGCGCCGGTGGCACGTTGGAGGCGGCCGGAGGTGCCCGCGTTCGCCGTGGTTACTGCTGTGACGGGGGGGTGATCTTCCTCCGCCCGCTCGAGTCGCTGTTCAAAGTGGTGTTGCCGACGCAGGGGGTGGAGTGGCACCGGGCTCTCGTGCCGATGACCTTGGCCATTGCGGTCTTAGCCGGCGTCGGCATGGATGCCCTGGTCGGCTCTCGGCGGGAGCGCGCGGTGTGGACGGCGACCGGCGTTGGCTTCGCTGTTGCCGGCTTGGTGCTGGTGGTGCTGTGGCTCTTCGGCCGGGGCCACCTGCCCACGCCCCAGACCGCTGTCCGAGCGCGGAACTTTCTCTGGCCGACCATCGAGACGGGGGTTGGCCTTGTTGTCGTCGGGGGTCTTGCGTTGGCACGCAGCCGACGTACGCGCCCGAGTCACGGTGAGGAGGACCACGACTCTGTCATGAGGCACCCGTGGGCCGGATTGACGCTCTTGGCGTGTCAGTCAGCCTTTCTCATCGCTGCGGGGGCACCATTGTGGACATCCAGCCCCACGTTTCTCGCTCCGTCGGCAGCCGAAGTCGCCTACATCCACGCGGTCGGTTCCTCGTTGGTCGGTTTCGGATCTCGAGCGTGCTACACGCTCGACGCTCTGGGAATCGTTCCCGATGTCAACATCGTCTATGGTGTAAGGGAGTTCGCTGCATACGATCCGACCACTCCCCGCGCATACGCTCAGTCGTGGGACGCTGCGACGGGCCAACCAGTCCGTCATCTCCTTGGTTTCTGTCCGGCCGTGACCTCGGTTGCTGCCGCGCGTCGCTACGGCATTGGTTACGTGCTTGAGGCGCACGGGATGCCCGTCCACGCGGGGCTGTCTTCGACAAGCACGTGGGAGGCGAGGATCTCTACCGCATTCCCGATGCGGCGCGGGCCACCGTCACGCCCTTGACGCCGGCCGGCGTGTTCCCGGGGCCCAGCGCGCTGGGAGTACCGGTCCCCGTGGCGTATCCCGGTCCCACGACCTGGAGGGTCGCGACCGACTCGAAGAGCCCACAGGTGCTGCGGTTGCGACTGACCGACGTTCCGGGCTGGTACGGGTCCATCGACGGTCGGCCACTGGACCTCCGAGCGTTCTCAGGGGTGATGCTGCAGGCTCGCATCCCTGCGGGGCGACACACGGTGGAACTGCACTACTGGCCAACCGCCTTCACCGTCGGCATCGTGCTCGGTGCCTGCAGCATCGTCGGGCTTGTGTGCGCTCTCCTCGCTTCGTGGATGAGCGATCGGTTACACCGACGGCTCGGTCCACCTGAGGGCGTACACCTACGACGACCTAGCCGTTCAGCATAGATAATCGACAGTCTGTCCCGGGCCGTGACGCCGCACCCGCCTTGCGATGCGGTCTCACTGCCGCAGAAGGCCTTGTCCCGACTGGCTGAGCGCGGACCTCGAGGCACTCGTCGCGTACCACGCAACCGCAGCAGACTTCCTTGCCTACACGCGTGGATGCACCGCGCTGAGCTTCCTTGCACGCCTTCCAACACCCTGTCCGTTTGCGACGACTCCAACGTGCGACGAAGGAGCAATCGGTCGACGTCTAGTCTCCGACGCCGGCTCACTCGACGATCAGACTCCGTACGTCGGTCACCTTTACCCGAAGAACATCTACGTCGACGATGGCCCCAAACAACACATCGTCTTTGCGGACCCACGAAGTTCAAGAATCTGTGGCTCTTCGAGGCCGAAGGTCCTGAGGACACCGAGTCGGGTTGACCCCGCCGTCGGCTCCGTTGACAAACGCTTGACAGCGGCGACTGTCAACGAATCGTGAGCCATGCAGCGAGCGGGGAATCCCCTGCTCGCGTCTGGTGTCGGAGAGGGGTTTGCATCCATGAGCACACCCGCCACGTGGCGAACCCAATGGGTCGCTTGACGAGGTATGCCTTTCGGGACCCCGCGCACCGCTTCTCAAGGGCCCTCAGCCCCCCCCAGCCCCCCCTGAAACTCAAGGTGGGGTTGGCCCTCCACCTTGCCGCCCCGGGAGCATGCAAGGGTGGCTAACCCCGGTGGAGCATCTCGAGTCGGGGTTCGTGGAGGGGAGGGTAGGCGTCCCGTTCCCCCGTGTTGTTCTCACTGCGGGCACAGGGCGAGCAACCACTCAACGTCGTCGACTGGGATCCCCGAGTAATCGGAGTCCCCTCCGAACGCCGTCCCGATCTGGTTGACAGCGGTTTGGAAACGCGGCACAGCCCATCCCGTAGAAGGTGGTGGAGGAAGGGTGCACGTGTCCGGTCTCCTGGCCCAAAAGCAAAGAAGTGTGAGACCCTGCGGCGACAGCGAATTGCAAGTTGGCGCTAAACAACGCCTCGGACCCCTGGGAGCCCAATTTGCGGTGTTGCGGTACGCCATCACGCTGAGGACCGTATTGGCAAGGGGGGTCAGAAGGGCGAGCGATAGCTGGAAGGGGTAGCCCCGGGCACCGGCGAAGTTCACCTGGGGTACCCCCCCGTTGTCGCCGTTGAACCAGTAGGGCACCGTGACGACCCGACTCCCCGACAACCCGTCGTGCTGCCAGTCAGTGACCATTGTCTGCACGAATCGCAGCCAGTCGACGGCGCGAGCCGTGGCGTGATGGCGCCAGCCGGCGAGGCCCCACGGCTCTACGTCGAATTGGACGCCGTCGATAGCTCCCGCCGGAAGCTGCGCTGTGACTCGGGCTACAGCCGCCAGCAGGTCTTGCGCCCCTTGGGGACTTCTCGTCGCCCAACTCGGGTCCCCGCCAACGGCGTCGACTCCGAGTCCCTCTGCATCCGCCTCGGAGACAAGCTCCGCGCAGCCAGAAAGGAACCCTGGCAGTTGCTCGGACCGGTGTTGCGTCAACGACACGGCCTCTGTGATGTCCACGAAGAGAGTATTCACCCCGAGCGCCCGCAGCCGAACCAGCGTTGGCAGATAGGTAGCTGGATTAGGGCATCCACACGGTCGTGTTCCATTCGTAGGCGTCGATATTCGGCGCTTGTCGCACCGAAAGTGGACACGAGCTGGGCAGCTGGCCTCGGCCGGCCACTCCCGCTAACACGCTCGGTGGCATGCGCCGGCGCCCCAGTCAGGGTGAGCATGCAGGTCGCGACCACCATCACGACCGCAGCGCTCCTGCGAACGGTGTACACGGGAACAACCCTATCCAAGCGATTCCCCGCCCTTCACGCGTGCCGGGTGGAAGGGAGGTCGCAGGCGGTCGTTGTGTTTCAGCACCACCTAGCGGTCCCAGTGATCGGAGCACCGTCACTCGACGTCACACGTCGGGAAGTCGGTTGCAAGACGGTGGCACGAAATCTGCGTGTCGGAGAGGGGACTTGAACCCCTACGCCCTTTCGGGCACTAGCCCCTCAAGCTAGCGCGTCTGCCTATTCCGCCACTCCGACGTGCGTGCGCCCGCTCTGAGCGCACCGGGCACTCTACCGTCTCAGCGCGGGGCCCGCAGCGTCCCGACGGCCGACGCCGCGGCGTCGGCGGTGTGGGCGGTTGCGGCGGATCGAAGCGCCCAGAGCCGCACGTTCCAGAACGGTCCGGTGCCCCCCGGGTCGTCGATGACACCCGACAGCCGTGACGACCACGCGAGCAACGTGGGCTCGGCGAACAGCGGCAACGTGGGCATGGCGCTCCACAGGGCCTGGTCGATCTGCTGGTACGTGGCATGGGCTTGCGGTGGCGCCAACTCCTGCGCGGCCTGGGCGAAGAGCGCGTCCACCTTGGGGTCGTCGAACCCGGACCAATCCTCGGTCGGTGCGCCACCGGTGAGAGTGGGCGACGTCGAAAAGGCGTCGGCCATGGCACTCGAATAGGCGCCGGTGTCCATGGCCACGAGCGCGAGGTCGAAGGCCCCCGACGGCAGTGTCGTGCCGTAGAGCTGGGCACCGGGCATGGGCACGGCGTCGACGTCGAAGCCCGCGGCGACGAGTTGCGCGGCCACGACGGGCCCCACCGCCGCCGACCACGGGTCGTCCGATGCCCACGTGATGGTGAGGCTCACCGGTTTGCCGTGCGACGTCCACATGCCGTGCGGGTCGAGCGCGAAGCCGCTCTGTTCGAGGAGATGCGCGGCCGTCACGGGATCGACCTTCTCGTACCCCATGGCGTCGTCGACGTAGCCGGGCGCGCCGTTGGAGAACAGATGGTCGTTGTCCTCCCACACCGACGGGATCTCGGGCTGACCGACGCTCTGGACGATCCCGGCCCGGTCGACGACATGGGCGATGCCCTGTCGCACCGTCGCCGCGTTCAACGGTGCGTGACGGACGTTGAACTCGAGCTGGAGCATGCGCGTGCCCAACGTCGTCTGGCTCTGGAGCACCGAGGACGACGAGACCTGGGCCAAGAACGACGGGTCGAACCCGCTCGGGTAGGCGACCTGGACCTGGCCCCGGCCGAGCGCGGACGCCAGCGCGGCGCCGCCCCCGACGGAGCGGACCACGATGCGATCGAGGCTCGGGGGGCTCCCCCACCACCGCGGATTGCGGCCCAGGACGATCTCGGAGCCCGGCTGCCACGACACCACCTCCCACGGCCCACCCGAGACCAAGACGTTGGAGGCGAAGGTGTCGAAGCCGTGGTTCCAGCCCACCAGCCGCGCCACGTGGGCCGGGAGCAGATCATCGAACAGCGACGGCCAGTCGGCGAACGGGGTCCGGAAGACCACCGTCACCGTCCTCCCGCCGTCGGAGCCCGTGAGAGACGCGATGTCGCGGTAGCCGAGCGTCGACTCGACGGAGTCCGGCGTCCCGTCGACGTCGACGGCGCCACCTTTCTGGGACTGCCACGCGTACGTGAAGTCGTCCGCGCTGATCGGCACCCCGTCGGACCACACCGCCCTCGGGTCGATCCGGTACACGACGGTCTGGGGCGACAGGCTGACGACCTCGGCGCTGTCGACCACGTTCGTGTCGAGCTGCGGCGACAGGCCGGGGCCCACCCGGAAGACCTGCGCCCACACCGCGCTCGCCAGCATGCGACCCGCCACGGTGTCGCCGGCCACGGTGTGGTCGTTCAGTGTCGTCGGCAGCTGGTCCAGCGCCACCGTCGCCGTCCCGCCGTCGGTGGGGACCAGGAGCGGGGCGCCATGGGAGCCGGCCCTCGTGGCCGAGCCCGAGCTGCCCGGCGGAGGCGGCACCGCTCCCGCACGCCGCGGCGAGGACGCAGAGCACCGAGACGGTCACGGCCGCCCCCCGGCCGCGGCCGCGTGTCACTGCACGCGCAAGGACAAGATCACGGTGGTGAAGGTGAAGACGACCGCCACGGTGATCGTGATGCGGTCGAGGTTCTTCTCGACGACCGTCGAGCCGGCCGCCGCTTGGCCGACCGAGCCACCGAACATGTCCGACAGCCCGCCCCCCTTGCCCGAGTGCATGAGGATCAGGAAGATCAGCGCCAGCGCCGCCATGATGTCGAGCACCAAGATGACCACCGTCAGCAGCACGCAGTCCTCCTCGGGGGTTTCGGACCAGGTAACGCTACCAAAGGGCTCCCGCCCGCCTCATGGCGCCCCTCAGCGTCCCCCGGTCGCCACCGAGGCCGCGGCGGCCACGATGGCGGCGAAGGTGGCGGCGTCGAGGCTGGCCCCTCCCACCAGGGCTCCGTCCACGTCGGGTTGACGGAGCAGCTCCGCCGCGTTCTCCGGGCGCACCGACCCGCCGTACTGGATCCGGATCGCGGCCGCCGCCTCGGACCCGGCGAGCTCGTCCACCACGGCCCGGATGTGGGCGCAGGCGGACTGGGCGTCCTCGGCCGTGGCCGTGCGGCCGGTCCCGATGGCCCAGATGGGCTCGTACGCGACGACGAGCCCCGCCACCTGGTCGGCGGGCAGTCCCTTGAGCGCGGCGGTCGTCTGCGCCGCGAGGCGCGCCTCGGTCTCCCCGTCCTCGCGCTCCTCCTCGGTCTCTCCCACGCAGACGATCGGGGTCATGGCGTGGCGGATCACGGCCCGCAACGTGGCCGCCACCACCTCGTCGGTCTGGGCGAAGAACTGCCGGCGCTCGGAGTGGCCCACGATGACCAGGGCCACCCCCAGGCGCGCCAGCATGGGCGGCGACACCTCGCCCGTGAACGCCCCCTGGTCCTCGAAGTAGCAGTGCTGGGCCCCGAGCAGCACCGGGATGGCGCGGTCCTCGATGACGGTCTGCACCGACCGCAGGCTCGTGAACGGAGGATGCACCGACACGTCGAGCGAGGCCACGTCCGACGCCGGGAGCCGCAACCCGAGGTCCTGGACCGTCCGGATCGACTGGAGATGGTCGTGGTGCATCTTCCAATTGCCACTGACCAAGGGGCGACGCGCCCCGGCAGCCGCTCTGGTCACGCCCGCCCTGGTCATGTCAGCCTCCCGTCGCCGGGGCGTTCGAGGCGTGGCGCAGCGCCTCGAGCCCGGGCAGGTCCCCGTGCTCGATCAGCTCGAGCGACGCTCCCCCGCCGGTCGACACGAAGCCCACGCGTGCCGCCAGCCCGAGGTGCTCGAGGGCCGAGACCGAGTCCCCCCCGCCCACGATGCTGAAGCCTTTGGTGTCGGCCACCGCCTTCGCCATGGTGCGCGTCCCGGCCGAGAACCGGTCGTCCTCGAAGGCTCCCATGGGCCCGTTCCAGAACACCATGCCCGGCCGAGGCGACGACGTCGGCGAACGTGCCAGCACTCTCGGGCCCGATGTCGAGGCCCCGCCAGCCGCGGGGGACGTCGACCCCGACCATCCGCACCTGGCCGCGACCTCCGGCGCCCTCTCCGATCGTCCCGCCCGGCTCGAGCGCCACGATGTCACTGGGCAGCACGATGCGGTCGCCCGCGTCCTGCAGGAGCGCGGCGCAGCTGTCGATCCGCCCGGCGTCGAGCAGCGACGCCCCCACGTAGTGGCCCTGCGCGGCGAGGAACGTGAACGCCATCCCACCCCCGACCACGAGCCAGTCGACCCGCTCCAGCAGCGCCCGCAACACGCCGAGCTTCTCGCCCACCTTGGCCCCGCCCACGACCGCGACGAAGGGGCGGTCCGGCGCCACCATCAGCCCCCCGAGGGTGCCCACCTCGCGGGCCAGGAGTCGGCCGGCGGCCGAGGGGAGGCGGGTGGGCGGCCCCACGATCGAGGCATGGGAACGGTGCGAGGCGCCGAAGGCGTCGTTCACATAGGCGTCGAACCCGGCCACGAGCCGGTCGACGAACGCCGGGTCGTTGCCCTCCTCCCCCGGGTCGAACCGCAGGTTCTCGAGCAGCCCCACGCCCGGGGCGAGCTCGGCCAGCCGGGCCCGCACCGGAGCGACGTCGTAGCGCTCGTCGATCGCCCCCTTGGGCCTGCCCAGATGGGTGCAGGCCGTGACCTGCGCCCCCCGGTCGGTCAGCCACGACAGCGTGGGCAGCGCGGCGCGGATGCGGAAGTCGTCGTCCACGACCACGGCGCCTTTCGGGTCGTGCCCCAACGGCACGTTGAAGTCGACGCGCACGAGGACGCGCCGCCCCGCGACGTCGGGGAGGTCCTCGAGCAGTGGCAGGCCCGCGGCCGGGCCGCGATCGGGCCGCGCCAGGTCAGCCACGGTCTTCACCCCGTCGCCCCGGGCCCGCGCTCAGGACGGCGGCGCGCCGGCCGCGCCGAGCAGCACGACCAGGTCGACGAGCCGGTTGGCGTAGCCCCACTCGTTGTCGTACCACCCCTGGGTCTTGACGAGCGTGGTGTCGTCGTCGACGGGCATCACCATGGTGAGGCCGGCGTCGAAGGTGCACGAGGCGGGACTGCCCACGATGTCGGACGACACGATGGGGTCCTCGGTGTACTCGAGCACCGCCGCCAACGGCCCGCTCGACGCGGCGCGCCGGAAGGCCCCGTTGACGTCGTCGACGCTCACCGCCTGCCCCACCAGCGCGGTGAAGTCGGTGATGGACCCGTCCCCGACCGGCACCCGCAGCGACCCTCCGTCGAGGCGGCCCTGCATGGCGGGGAGCACGAGCCCCGTGGCCAGGGCCGCGCCGGACGACGCCGGCACGATGTTCAGGGCCGCGGCCCGGGCCCGACGGAGGTCCGCGTGGGGCAGGTCGAGGAGGTTCTGGTCGTTGGTGTAGGCGTGGACCGTCGTCATGAGGCCGTTGCGGACCCCGAAGGCGTCGTCGAGCACCTTGACCATGGGCACGAAGCAGTTCGTCGTGCACGACGCGTTGGACACCACCACGTGGCGCGCCGGGTCGAACGCGTCGTCGTTCACGCCCATGACGAACGTGGCGTCCGCGTCCTTCGAGGGCCCGGAGATGACGACGCGCTGGGCCCCGCCCTCGAGATGGGCGGCGGCGGCGCCGCGCGAGGTGAAGCGCCCCGTCGACTCGACCACGACCTCGACGCCCAGCTCCCCCCACGGCAGCGCCTTGGGCTCGCGCTCGGCCAGGACCCGGATCGACTGTCCCGCCACCACGATGGTGTCACCCTCGGCCCGCACCTCGGCCCCGAACCGGCCGTGGGTCGTGTCGTAGCGCAGGAGGTGCGCGTTGGTGGCGGCGTCGGTGAGGTCGTTGACCGCCACCACCTCGACATCCGCCCCCTGCGCCCTCGCGGCGCGCAGGAAGTTCCTCCCGATCCGCCCGAAGCCGTTGACCCCCACCCGTATCGTCATCAGGTCCTATCCGACCAGACGGCCCAGGGCGACCGCCAGTCTCGTCGGGTCGTGGGCCCGGCCGTTCGCCTTGGCCAGAGGCGCCTGCACCACGGGCACGTCGAGCTCTCCCACCACGATCGAGGCCGGATCGGCGAGCACCACGTCGACCTCGACCCCGTGGGCGGCCAGCGCGGCGACGTGGTCGGCCACGTCGAACCCGGCGGTCTCTCTCCCCTCGGGCTGGAGGTTGGCGACGTAGACCCGGCGCCCGGGGGAGCGGCGGATGCCCCGGGCCAGCTCCGGCACCGCCACCGCCGCCAGCACGCTCGTGAAGAGCGAGCCGGGGCCGATCACGACCTGGGCCGCGTTCGCCAGGGCGTGCAGGGCCACGGGCGACGCCGGCGGGTCGGTCGGCACGAGCGACACGCGGCGGATGTGCGAGGTCGCCATGACCTCGGTCTGCCCTTCGATCTCCCCCGCCTCGGCCTCGGCCTTGAGCACGACCGGCTCCGACGCGGCCGGGGCGACCCGGCCCACCGCCCCGAGGAGCCGGGCCGCCTCGTCCAGGCCCCGCTGGGGGTCGCCACACGCCTCCATCAACCCGGCGATGACCAGGTTCCCCAGGGCGTGGCCCACGAGCTCCTGGGCCTCGAAGCGCTGCTCGAAGGCGGTCGCCAGGACCGAGCCCTCCTCGGCCAGCGCCACCAGGCACTTGCGCAGGTCCCCCGGCGGCATGATGTCGAGCTGGCGACGCAGCCGCCCCGACGACCCGCCGTCGTCGGCGACCGACACCACGGCGGTGATCTCGCCCGCGTAGATCCGCACCGCCCGCAGCGTGGCGGCCAACCCGTGGCCGCCACCGACCGCCACCACCCGGGGGCCGGGCCCCTTCCTCATCGGTGACCCCGCCTCATCGGTCGATGTCCCGGTGGATCACGATCGGCGTCGCGCCGCGCGCCCGCAGCCGGGCGCCGAGCTCCTCGGCCAGTGCCACCGACCGGTGGCGGCCGCCGGTGCACCCCAGGGCGATGGTCAGGTACGCCTTGCCCTCGTCGACGAAGGCAGGGAGCAGGGCGCCGACGAGCTCGTCCACCCGACTGAGGAAGGGGTCGGTCGCGTCCTGGCCCAGCACGAAGACCCGCACCGGGGCGTCGAGCCCCGACAGCGGGCGCAACTCCTCCACCCAGTGGGGATTGGGCAGGAAGCGGCAGTCGAAGACCAGGTCGGCGTCGAGCGGGAGCCCGTGCTTGTAGCCGAAGGACACCACCGACATCCGCATGCCCGAGTCCGACTCGTCGCCGAAGAGGTCGGTCACGCGCTGGCGCAGTTGGTTGACGTTGAGCTCGGCCGTGTCGAGCACCACGTCGGCCCGGGCCCGGACCGGCTCGAGCAGCCGGCGCTCGTCGGTGATGGCCTCGGCCACCTGGCGCTCGAGGATGGGGTGGCGCCGCCGTGTCCCCTCGAAGCGCCGCACGAGCACGTCCTGGGGGGCGTCGAGGTAGACGAGCTGGACCCGATGGCCCTGCGCCCGCAGGGCGTCGATGGCGGGGAGGGCCTCTTCCACGCGCGCCCCGCCGCCCCGGCCGAGCACCAGCGCCACCCGGTCCTGGGTGGACCCGGGCCGCCCCACCACCTCGGCCACCTCGCTCAGCAGCGACGGCGGCATGTTGTCGATCACGTACCAGCCCGAGTCCTCCAAGGCGGCCGCGGCCGTGGAGCGTCCCGCCCCCGACATGCCGGTGATCACGAGGTAGTCGCTCACGCACTCCCATCCTGGCCCAGCACCGGGGCCAACGGCGTGACCGGACGGGGTTTTCCGGCCCGGCCGGGGGGGGCGTGCAGGTGGGCGTGCACCGCCACCGCCACCGCGTCGGGCAGCCACGCCAGGCTCTGGAGCTCGCTCGAGCGAGGCGCCGCGCAGGGCCCGGAGGCTGCCGAAGTGCCGCACGAGGCGGGCCCGGCGGGCGGGGCCGAGGCCCGGGACACCCTCCAGGGTGCTGCGGGTCATGCGGGCGCCGCGCAGGTTGCGGTGGTACGAGATGGCGAAGCGGTGCGCCTCGTCGCGGATGCGCTGCAAGAGGAACAGCGCGTCGGACCCGCGGGGGATGGGCACGGGGTCGGACCGCCCCGGCACGAACACCTCCTCGAAGCTCTTGGCCAGGGCGGCCACCGGGATCTCGTCGGACAGCCCGAGGCGCTCGAGCACCCGCACGCCCACCCCCAGCTGTCCCTTGCCCCCGTCCAGGAGCAGCAGCTGGGGCGGGTAGGCGAAGCGCCGGGCCCGGGCGCTGCCGGCGGTGGCATCGTCGCCCCGGGTCTGGGCCCGCGCCTCGAGGAGGGCGGTCAGGCGGCGGGTCAGGACCTCCTCCATCGCGGCGTAGTCGTCGTTGCCCGGGACGTCGCGGATCTTGAAGCGGCGGTACTCGGACTTGCGCGGCAGGCCGTCCTCGAGCACCACCATCGACCCCACGTAGTCGGTGCCCTGGAGGTGGCTCATGTCGTAGCACTCGATCCGCAACGGGGCCTGGGACAGCCCCAGGACCTCGCGCAGCGACTCGAGGGCGCGGGCCCGGCTGTCGTGGTCCGACGCCCGACGCAGGCGGTGCCGGGCCAGCTCCTCGCCCGCGTTCGTGGTCACGGTGTGCAGCAGGGCGCGCTTGCCGCCGCGCTGGGGGACCCGCAGCGCCACCGGCGCCCCGCGCCGGTCGGCCAGGAACTGCTCGTACACGTCGGGCGTCTCGGGCAGGTCGGGCACGAGCACCTGGCGCGGGACCCCGGGTGCGGCCGAGCCGTCGGTCCCCCACGACGTCGGGTCGCCGGCGCCCGACGTCCAGCCCGAGCTGTCGCCACCCCGCACGCGCGCCACGCGTCGCGGGGAGGGGGCCACGGGCGACGCGTCACCGTAGAGCTCCTCGAGCACGCGCCCCACGAGCTGGGGCCGCGTGAGGTCCTCGACCTTGTCCACCACGAAGGCGCGTCGCCCCACGATCCGCCCCCGCCGCACGTGGAACACGCACACCGCCGCCTCGAGGGCGTCCTCGTCGATGCCCACGACGTCGAGGTCCTCGGGCTGGCCGGTCACGACCTGCTGGCGCTCGCACGCCATCCGCAACGTGCCGAGCCGGTCGCGCAACCGGGCGGCGCGCTCGAAGTCGAGCTCCTCGGCCGCCCGCTCCATCTCGCCCTGGAGGCGGCGCTCGACGTCGTCGGTGTCGCCGGCCAGGAACGCCATGAGGTCGTCGACCATGGCGTCGTAGCGCTCGTGGTCCACGGCCCCGATGCACGGTCCCGAGCACCGTTCGATGTGGAAGAGCAGGCAGGGCTTGCCCAGCTTGGTGTGCCGGTCGAGCTTGCGGTCCGAGCACGTGCGCACCTGGAACGTGCGCAGCAGGAGGTCCAGGGTGTCGCGGATGGCGCCCACGTGGGCATAGGGGCCGAAGTAGCGCACCTCGGGCCGGCGCCGCCCTCTGACCACTGCCGCACGAGGCCACTCGTCGGCCACGGTCACCGCCATGGACGGGTAGGACTTGTCGTCGACCAGCCGGATGTTGAAGCGGGGCCGGTGGCGCTTGATCAGCGCGTACTCGAGGAGGATGGCCTCGACCTCGTTGGCGACCTGGATCCACTCCACGTGGTCGGCCGAGGCCACCATCTGGGCGGTCCGGGCCTGCAGCGTGGCCGGGTCGGCGAAGTAATTGGCGATCCGGCTGCGCAGCGACTTGGCCTTGCCCACGTACAGGACCCGTCCGGCGGCGTCGACGAATTGGTACGAGCCGGGGGCGTCGGGGATGGTCCCCGGGGAGGGCCGCGTGCGTCACTCCCCCACTGTGCCGTACGGGCGCGACGACCCGTGCACCGTGTCGCCCGGTGCCGTCCGGTGCGCCCGCGGCGCCGACGACGTAGGATGAGGGGTAAGCGCCGGCCTGGTACCCCGGCGTACATACCGCTCCGAGGCCGACAACCCCGCGGATGGGCGACCAGGCTGTCCCCGCCGGCCGTGATCGGAGTGCTCCCCGAAGGGGGTTGACCATGTTCCGGTTGCAGCGGGCGCTCCCCGAGCGCTACAGCCACGCGACACCAGACGAGCTGTCCACGTGGATCGGGCGGGCCAAGGCCGAGCTCGGTCCCCGGCTCCTGATCCTGGGCCACCACTACCAACGCGACGAGGTGATGTGCTGGGCCGACGCCCGGGGCGACTCCTTCGGCCTGTCGCGCACCGCCGCGGACCGGCGCGACGCGCGAGTACATCGTGTTCTGCGGCGTGCACTTCATGGCCGAGTCCGCCGACATCCTCACCGCCGAGGGCCAACAGGTGATCCTCCCCGACCTCAACGCCGGCTGCTCCATGGCCGACATGGCCGACATCGACGCGGTGGAAGAGGCGTGGGAGTCCCTGGCGACGGTGACCGACGTGGAGCGCATCGTCCCGGTGACCTACATGAACTCGTCGGCCGCGCTCAAGGCCTTCGTCGGCCGCCACAACGGAGCCGTGTGCACGTCGTCGAACGCCCGGGCCGTGCTGCGCTGGGCCCTGGACCCCGACGGCACCGGCACCGCCCAGGGGGACAAGGTGCTCTTCTTCCCGGATCAGCACCTGGGCCGCAACACGGGCTACGAGTTGGGTTGGGGCGCCTCGGACATGCGGGTGTGGAACCCGCGCCTCGACATGGGCGGCCTCGACGACGCCGACGTCAAAGACGCCACGTTGCTGTTGTGGAAGGGCCACTGCTCGGTCCACCAACGCTTCCGGCCCGAGCACGTCGACGCCTTCCGGGCCGAGCACCCCACCGGCCTCGTGTTCATCCACCCCGAGTGTGCCCACGAGGTCGTGGAGATGGCGGACGAGGTGGGCTCGACCGACTTCATCATCCGGGCCGTGGACGACGCCCCGGCGGGCTCGGTCATCGGGGTCGGCACCGAGATCCACCTCGTCAAGCGGCTCGACGACGAGCACCCCGACAAGACGGTCGTGTCGCTCGACCCGCTGGTGTGCCCGTGCTCGACCATGTTCCGGATCGACGCCGCCCACCTGTGCTGGGTGCTCGAGCGCCTCGTGGCGGGCGAGGTCGTGAACCGCATCACCGTCGAGCCCGACACCGCACTGTGGGCGCGCCGGGCCCTGCAGCGGATGCTCGAGATCACCTGACCCGGGGCACCTCGTCCTCGTCGGGTGCGAAGGGCCACTCCTCGAACGAGGCACACCGTCCCCCCGGGGCGAAGCGCAGGACCCAGAGATCGCGCCACGGGGTGTCGGGGTCGTTGTCGTACTCGACCCACACCCGCACCACGGCCGTCTCGGCCTCGATGGCGATCACCTCGCTCGACATGGCGAAGGCCTCGTCGGGGCCGTCGCGCTCGGCCTCCCAGAACTGCGCCAGGTCGTCGAGGCCTACGACAGGCTCCGCCCACGGCGACGACGAGTAGCGCACGTCGGGGGTGAACAGCTCCGCCAACCGCTCCGTGCCCGGGGTGCGCCAAGCCTCCTCGTAACCCTCGAGCCAGCGGGCGACGTGATCGCGCCGGACGACGGCCATCAGCCCGCTTTGCGGCGCTTGGCGGCGGTGGCGCGGGCGGCGGGCTTGGCCGGCTTGGCGCGCTTGACCGGCGGACGCCTCGTGGTGGCGGGACCGAGACGCTCGGGTCGGTCGTGGCCGGCCCGGGCCAGGACGGGTGCGAGCACCTGCCCGGTATAGCTCAACGGCGTGGCCGCCACGTCCTCGGGCGTGCCCTCGGCCACCACCGTGCCGCCCCGCTCGCCCCCCTCGGGCCCGAGGTCGACGATCCAGTCCGACGTCTTGATCACGTCGAGGTTGTGCTCGATGACGATGACGGTGTTGCCCTGGTCCACCAGACGGGACAACACCTCGAGCAGCTTGCGCACGTCGTCGAAGTGCAACCCCGTGGTGGGCTCGTCCAGGACGTAGAGCGTGTGGCCGGTCGAGCGCCTCGACAATTCCGACGAGAGCTTCACGCGCTGTGCCTCGCCCCCCGACAGCGTGGGTGCGGGTTGTCCCAGGCGGATGTAGCCGAGCCCCACGTCGACCAGGGTCTGGAGGTGCCGGGCGATGGTGGGCTGGTTGGCGAAGAACGACAGCGCCTCCTCGCACGACATGTCGAGGACGTCGCCGATGTTCTTTCCCTTGAACGTCACCTCGAGCGTCTCGCGGTTGTAGCGGGCCCCGCCGCAGACCTCACAGGGCACGTAGACGTCGGGCAGGAAGTGCATCTCGATCTTGATCGTGCCGTCGCCCGCGCACGCCTCGCACCGCCCACCCCGGACGTTGAACGAGAACCGGCCCGGCAGATAGCCGCGCACCTTGGCTTCGTTGGTCTGGCTGAAGAGCTTGCGCACGTGGTCGAAGAGCCCGGTGTAGGTGGCCGGGTTCGAGCGCGGCGTGCGACCGATGGGCGACTGGTCGATGGCGACCACCTTGTCCACGTGCTTGACCCCGTCGATGGCGGTGTGCTGGCCCGGTGTGGTCCGGGCCCGGTGCACCTGCGCCAGCATCGACTGCAACAGGATGTCGTTGACGAGGGTGGACTTGCCCGATCCCGACACGCCCGTCACCGCCACCAGGCACCCGAGGGGGAACGCCACGTCGATGCCCTGGAGGTTGTGCTCACGCGCCCCGCGCACCACCAGCTGCTCGCCCGACCCCGGACGTCGCTTGTGCGGGACGGGGATGGACCGGGCCCCGGTGAGGTAGCTGCCGGTCACCGACGACTTGCTCTTGAGCAGGCCTGGCACGGCTCCGCTGTAGACGACCTCGCCGCCGTGCTCACCGGCGCCGGGCCCGATGTCCACCACGTGGTCGGCCGCTCGGATGGTCTCCTCGTCGTGCTCGACCACGATCACGGTGTTGCCCAGGTCGCGCAGGCGCACCAGGGTGTCGAGCAGCCGGCGGTTGTCGCGTTGGTGGAGCCCGATCGACGGCTCGTCCAGCACGTACAGCACGCCGACCAGGCCCGAGCCGATCTGGCTCGCCAGGCGGATGCGCTGCGCCTCGCCGCCCGACAACGTGGAGGTGCCCCGGGCCAGGGACAGGTAGTCGAGGCCCACGTCGAGGAGGAACCGGAGCCGGGCCCGCACCTCGCGCAGCACCCGGTCGGCGATGAGGTGCTCGCGCTCGGTCAGCTCGAGCGCGTCGACCTCGGCCGAGGCCCGGCGTGATGGACAGGCTGCAGAGCTCGAAGATGTTGCGGCCGCCCACGGTGACGGCCAAGGACTCGGGCTTGAGCCGCGCTCCCTTGCACGTCGGGCAGGGCACCTCGCGCATGAACGTCTCGGTCCACTGCCGCACCGAGTCGGAGTCCGAGTCGCGGTGCCGGCGCTTGAGCCACGGCACCACGCCTTCGAACTGCGACGTGAACGAGCGTTGCCGTCCGTAGCGGTTGCGGTAGCGCACGTGGACCTGGCGCGTGCCCGAGCCGTAGAGGATCACCTTGCGGTCCTTGGCCCGCATCTTCGCCCACCGGGTGTCGGTGTCGAACCCGAACTCCTCGGCCACCGCCTCGACGATGCGGTCGAACCAGCGGCTGTGGCCGCCGGTCCACGGGGCGACGGCCCCGTCCGCCAGTGACCGGGTCGGGTCGGGGACGACCAGGTCGGGATCGACCTCGAATTGGGTCCCGAGCCCGTCGCACGCCGGGCAGGCGCCGTAGGGCGAGTTGAACGAGAAGTTGCGCGGCGCGGGCTCCTCGAAGGAGAGCCCGCAGTGGGTGCAGGCCAGGTGCTCGGAGAACGTGATCAGCTCCTCGGACCCGTCCTCGGCCAGGATGCCGATCTCGGCGATGCCGTCGGTGAGCCGCAGTGCGGTCTCCATGGACTCGGTCAGACGCTGGCGGATGTCGGTGCGCCGCACCAACCGGTCCACCACCACCTCGATGGTGTGCTGCTCGTAGCGGGCCAGGTTCACCGCGGCGCGGTCGGACAGCTCCACCACCTCGCCGTCGACCCGGGCCCGCGCGAACCCCTGCTTGGCCAGGTCGTCGAGCAAGCGCCTCGTACTCGCCCTTGCGCCCCCGCACCACGGGGGCGAGGACCTGGAAGCGCGTCCCCTCGGGCAGGTCGAGGATCCGGTCGACGATCTGCTGCGGCGTCTGGCGCGCCACGGGCCGCCCGCAGTTGGGGCAGTGGGGGTGGCCCACCCGGGCGTAGAGCAACCGGAGGTAGTCGTAGATCTCGGTGACCGTGCCCACCGTCGACCGGGGGTTGCGGCTGGCGGACTTCTGGTCGATGGAGATGGCGGGCGACAGGCCTTCGATGAAGTCCACGTCGGGCTTGTCCATCTGTCCCAGGAATTGCCGGCGCGTAGGACGACAGCGACTCGACGTAGCGGCGCTGGCCCTCGGCGTAGATGGTGTCGAAGGCGAGCGACGACTTGCCCGACCCCGACAGCCCGGTGAAGACGATGAGCTTGTCGCGCGGCAGCTCGAGCGAGATGTCTCGCAGGTTGTGCTCCCGAGCTCCGCGGATCACCAGCCGGTCGGCCATCGGAGCGAGGCTACCGGCGCGACGAGGGGCCGGCGTCCGGGCCGGTGTCGGGGTCGCCGCGGCGCGACGGGTCACGCCGTCGGCACGGGAAGCGCGAGACCCGACCCGTCCGTCGCCCCCGGCCCACCCGGCGTGCGGGGCCCGTCACCGGCTTCGGCCAGGGCGAGACGCAGCTCGGCGATGTCGTCGCGCAACAACGCCGCTTCCTCGTAGCGCAGCTCCGAGGCGGCGAGCCGCATCTCCTGTTCGAGCCGCACCACCAGACGTTGCAGCTCGTCGACGGGAAGAGCGCTGAGCTCGGCCATCTCGTCGACCGCCGTGGTGTCGTCGGCCGTCGCGCCCGCCCCGGCCAGGCGGCGCCCGCCGACCCCGTCGTGTCGGGGCACGCGCGCCGGCGCGCGACCGGGGCTCCGGGCCGGACCCTCCCACCGCGGCTCCCCCGTCCCGGCCGCGACCCCGAGGTGTCGCCGCCGGCGGGTCGGATGCTGGCGAGGATGTCGGTCACGGCCTTGCGGATGGTGGTGGGGTCGATGCCGTGCTCGGTGTTGTAGGCCTGTTGCAGGGCACGCCGGCGCTGGGTCTCGGCGATGGCGGCGCGCATGGCGTCGGTGATGGTGTCGGCGTAGAGGACCACGAGGCCGTCCACGTTGCGCGCGGCGCGCCCCATCGTCTGGATCAACGACGAGGCGGAGCGGAGGAACCCGGTCTTGTCGGCGTCGAGAATGGCCACGAGCTGGACCTCGGGGAGGTCGAGGCCCTCGCGCAGCAGGTTGATGCCCACGAGCACGTCGTACTCGCCCAGCCGCAGGTCGCGCAGGAGCTCGATGCGGGTGATGGTGTCGATGTCGGAGTGCAGGTAGCGCACCCGCACCCCCAGCTCCACCAGGTAGTCGGTCAGGTCCTCGGCCATCTTCTTGGTCAGGGTCGTCACCAGGGACCGCCCACCGGCCTCCGAAGCCTTGTGGATGCGCTCCATGAGGTCGTCGATCTGCCCCGTGGTGGGCTGGATCACGACCTCGGGGTCGACGAGGCCGGTGGGCCGGATGACCTGGTCCACCACCTGGCTGGAGACCTCCAGCTCGTAGCTCCCCGGTGTCGCCGACAGGAACACCACCTGGCCCACCCGCTCGGTGAACTCGTCGAAGGTGAGAGGGCGGTTGTCGAGAGCCGACGGGAGCCGGAACCCGTGTTCCACCAAGGTCTCCTTGCGCGAACGGTCGCCCTCGTACTGGCCGTGGATCTGGGGCACCGCCACGTGGCTCTCGTCGATGACGGTGAGGAAGTCGGCCGGGAAGAAGTCGAGGAGGGTGTGCGACGGCTCGCCCGCGCTGCGTCCGTCGAGGTGCCGGCTGTAGTTCTCGATCCCGTTGCACACGCCCACCTCGGCCAGCATCTCGAGGTCGTGTTCGGTGCGCAGGCGCAGCCGCTGGGCCTCGAGCAGCTTGCCCGCCCCCTGCAGCTCGGTGAGCCGCTGGCCCAACTCGGCCTGGATCGACGCGATGGCCCGTCGCATCGTCTCGTCACCGGCCCCGTAGTGGGTGGCGGAGAACACCACGAGCTCGTCGATCTCGTCCCCGGTGTCGCCCGTCAGGGCGTCGAAGCGCCGGATCCGCTCGACCTGGTCGCCGAAGAGCTCGATGCGCACCGCCTGCTGCTCGTAGACGGGGTGGAGCTCGACGGTGTCGCCCCGGACCCGGAAGTGCCCACGGGTGAGCACGGCGTCGTTGCGGTCGTAGTGCAGGTCCACCAGCTTGCGCAGCAGGTCGCGCTGGTTGACGGTGTCGCCGGGACGCAGCGCCATGATGCGGGCGCGGTACTCCTCGGGCGAGCCCAGGCCGTAGATGCACGACACCGAGGCCACCACGATGACGTCGCGTCGCAACAGCAGGCTGGACGTGGTGGCATGGCGCAACCGGTCGATCTCGTCGTTGATGGACGAGTCCTTCTCGATGTAGGTGTCCGAGGTCGGCAGGTACGCCTCGGGCTGGTAGTAGTCGTAGTACGACACGAAGTACTCGACGCGGTTGTGGGGGAACAGCTCGTGGAGCTCCGCCGCCAACTGCGCGGCGAGGGACTTGTTGGGCTCGATGATGAGGGTGGGCCGCTGCGCCTGCTCGATGGTCCAGGCCATGGTGGCGGTCTTCCCGCTCCCGGTGATGCCGAGCAGCGTCTGGTACCGATCCTTCCGCTCGATGCCCTCGGTCAGCAGCTCGATGGCGCGCGGCTGATCGCCCGCGGGGCGTAAGGGCGTCACGACCTCGAAACGGGGCACCTTCCGATGGTATCGGGGGGGTGTGTCAGCCCCGGCCGGGACCCGGCGTTCCGGGCTCGGGCTGCGGCCACGCTGCCAGCGCCGCCCACACGCGGCCCACCTCGGTCTCGAGGTGGGCCCGGTCCGTCGAGTTGTCGATGACGAAGTCGGCCCCCCGGCGCCGCTCCTCCCGGGTGACCTGCGCCGCGATCCGGGCCTCGGCGTCGGCGCGGGTGAAGCCCCGCTGGCCCACCAGCCGCTCCACGGCGATCTCGAGCGGGCAGTCGACCACCACGACGACCTGCAACGACAGGATGTCGCGATGCGCCGGCTGGAGCAGGGGGACGTCGAGCACCACGACGTGGTCACCCCCTTCCTCGGCCGCACGGCGCTGCGCCATCACGGTGCCGATGGCGGGGTGGGTGATGGCGTTGAGGGCGGCGAGCGATTCGGCGTCGGCGAAGGCCACCGCCGCCAGCGCGGCGCGGTCGATGGTGTGGTCCGGCGCCAGGATCCCGGGGCCGAACCTGTCCACCAGCGGCTGGTACGCCGGGCCCCCCGGCACCACCACCTCGCGGGCGACGCGGTCGGCGTCGATGAGCACCGCCCCCCGGTGCACGAGGAGCTCTCCCACGGTCGTCTTCCCCGACCCGATCCCTCCGGTCAGCCCGACGGCGAGCACCGCGTCACCTGCGCAGGCCCTTCCCGGCGACGGCCTCGTCGACGAGGGCGTCGAGGGTCCCTGCCGCGGTGGCCTCCCACGTGAGCTCGCCGGCCCGCCGGTGCGCCGCCTCCCCCAGACGCGCCCGCAGCGCGTGGTCGGCGAGCACGATGCGCAACGCGTCGGCGAACATCGCGGTGCCGCGGTGCCGCGGTGCCTGCGGTGCCACGGTCGGCCGGGCCCCCGGGGACGGCGGCGGGAAGAGGCACCACGATCCCGCTCACGCCGTCTTCCACCGCGTCGACGTGGCCGGCGATCCGTGACACGACCGCCGGAGTGGCGCAGGCGGCCGCCTCGCTCACCGTCATCCCCCACCCCTCGCGTTGCGACGTGCTGGCCAGCACCCAGGCCCGTCGGTACAGCTCGAGCAGGGCCGCTTCGTCGAGGTGCCCGGGAAGCTCGATCCACTCCTGCGCCCCGAGGGCACGTCGGTGCGCTTCGAGGCGAGCTCGTTCGTAGCCCTCGCCGACGATCACCGCCCGCAGGTTGGGAACCGACCGGCGCACCTCGGCCAGGACGTCCATGAGCAGGTCGAAGCGTTTGACCGGGACCAGGCGCCCGACCGCCACCACCAGCGGTTGCGGCGACCGGACCCCGCCCGACGACAGCCGGTGGTCGACCCCGGGCCTGACCACACTCACGCGCGACGGCCGGAGCGCGAGCATGGCCACGATCTCGCGGCGAGAGGACTCCGACAAGGTCACGAGCCGCGTGCCCCGGTAGAACACGGGCGCCACGCGGCGCTCGAGCAACTCGCCGGCGCGGGCGCGCCAGGGGCGTAGGACCATCTGCCACATTTCGGCGTGCACGTGATGCAGGAACACGACTCGGGGACACCGGGCCCACACCGGCGAGAAGAACGGCATGCCGTTCCAGATCTCGACCAGCCCGTCAGGCCTGCCCCCCGTTCCGACGAGACCGCTCGCAGCACTGCGGGGGAACACGGAGTAGCGCCGACCCTTGCGCAGAACGTGGTAGCCGTCGCGCTCGACCTGCGAAGGTTGACCCCGTGCCGCCGAGGTGCGCAACGTGACGTCGAGTCCGGCTCCGGCCCACAGCGAGGCGACCTGGTGGGCGTGGCGCTCGGAACCGCCCGCCTCAGGGTCGTCGAGGTCCCTCCAGGCCAGCATCTGGATGCGGTGCAGCCCGACGTGCAGGGCACGGGCCACGACGTCGTCGAGGGTCGAGTCGCTGGCCTTGGCCACCAGGGCGAGGTCTCGACGCTGCGGGTGCGAGGTGCGGTCTGCGGTGGTCAGGGCGGCTGCCCGGCGTTCGTACGCCTCGCTCACGACTCGTTTCTCCCCTGTTCCTCCGCACCGTACCGGCGGCTGAGGCCAGGCCGCGCCGGCCACGCCGCCCGCGTGGGACGGGCAGCGTCGTCACGCTACAGACTCCGAGGCCTCCGTCGACGCACCGTCGACCCCGGCCCGGCGCCGGGCGCTCCTTCGGTGCACGACGACGAAGCACACGGTCGTGACCACACACAGCCCCACCTGCACGGCGAGATCGGCGCGGGCGGTGGCGGCGATGTGACCCCCCGCCGCGTACGTGGCGGCGGCCAGGGCGCCCGCACCGACCGCCAGCACCACGAGCACCCATCGCCACCCGATCCCCAGGAGGTAGATCGACAGCGCGACGGTGACCGACATGAAGACCATGGCGAGCACGAGGGTCGAGAAGGAGGGCGCGCCGGCGGTCAGCTTGGGGCCGAAGACGAGCTTCAGCACGCGGTACGGGGCGAAGGTGGCCAGGGCCAGCAACACCGCGCACGGGATGGCGAGCACACCCAAGGTGTGCGCCAGTTGGCGCAGCGCGTGCGAGCCGCGCTGGTGGCGGATGGCGGCCTCGGGGAGGAGATAGTTCACGAGCACGAGGGCGACGAACACGAGGGCCTTGGCCGGGACCGAGATCGCCGCGTAGTCACCCGAGTTCCTGTGCATCAGGCTGCCGAGCACGATGACGTCGGTGTTCTGCAGGATGGCCAGGAGCAGGAGGCTGCCCAGGGCGGCCAGCACGTCGGCGAGCAGCACCTTGCCGCCGTGCACGGTCATGGCGACAGCGCCACCCGTTTCCTCGATCGCGACCTCCGGTTCGGTGGGCGCGTCGACGAGCTGGGCCAGTGCGTTCCCCCGGATCACGGCCCTGGTGGAGGTGAACCGGGCGTGGCCGGCGGTGATCAGCTCGGCGAAGAGGAGCCCGAGGGCGGCTCCCTCGACCCGGAACGCAGCCGCCATGCCGACCGTGAGCACGCAGCGCGTGACGGCCTCGATGACGAGGTTGACCGAGAGGTCGCGGTAGTCGCGGCCCACCTGCAACAGGCCGCGGTCGATGGACACCAGGATGAAGACCCCACCCGCCGTCAGGATCTCCGCCACCCCCGAGGGCGACGGCAACCCCAGGGCGTGCGACACCGGCTCCCGGATGAGGAACATGACGACGGCGACGAGCACGATCGAGGCCTCGCCGATGCGGTGGATGCGTTTCACCCAGGGCCGGACGCGGTCCCCGAGCCCGCTGGTCTGCCAGGCGCTCACACGGCGCACCACGCCCACCAGCAACGCCGTCCCCGGCATCGACACCACGAGGAAGAGGGCGAGGAGGGCGATGAGGGTGCCGTACTGCTCGGAGGTGAGCACGTGCGCCACGACCACCGTGGTGAGGAGGCTGACCACCCCGACGAGCGCGGCGGCGATGGCCAACGGGATGGCGTGACGGATCTCCGACGTCTCTTTCACGACGGGCTCCGACGGCGGGGGGCCTCCCTCGCCCCGGGCCGGACCGTCCTCGGCGAGGGCGTCCACTACGGCGCGCCGCTCCCGGCGACGGCGGCACCTCGCCGGGGGACGATCGGCGCGTCACGGCCGGTCCCGGTCCCCGCGCCGTCGCGCGACTTCTCCTCGTGGTACTGCTCGTCCACGTTCACCGACCAGATGTCGTGGCGGGCGTCGGCCACGATGTTCTCGACCGTCAACATGGCGGTGTACATCGAGTGGTCCTGGTTGTTGTACTTGTGCATCCCGTTGCGCCCCACGGGGTGCACGTTGGCCACCTCGGTGGCGAGCCATCGGCGCATGGTGTCGACCGCGTCGCGGTAGGTGTCGTCGTAGACCGGATACGCCTTGGGCATGCGCACCACGTACCCCTGCTGCACGTGGGTCGGCTCGATCAGCCCGATGGCGGCCAGCTCGCGGGTGGCCATGGTGACGAGCTCGTCGTCGCCCTTGTCCCACAGCTCGTCGCCCTCGAACACGAAGTACTCCATGCCCAGGCACGTCGTGCCCTCCCGCACCATGAAGGGCGACCACGCGCCGAAATTCTGGATGCGTCCCACCTTGACCTTGGGCGAGTGGATGTAGATCCAGTTGTCGGGGAACCCGGCGGTGGCGGGGACGACCAGCGCCACGGTCAGGAAGTCGCGGTACTGCAAGGTCGCCGCGGCGGCCAGCACGTCGGGCGGCGCCGGCGGGTCCATGGCCCGCACCAGGGCCGAGAACGGCATCGAGCTGATCACGTGGTCGGTCTCGACCCGGTACCGACGACCGTCGCGCTCGAACAGCACGGCCGTGGCGCCCCCCGGGCCCCGTTCGACGCCGACCACCGGGCTCTCCAACAGGACCTCGACGCCCGCCTTCTCGACCAGGTCGCGGCACGTCTCCCACATCATCCCGGGACCGAGCTTGGGGTACTGGAACTCCTCGATCAGGCTCGTGACCTGCTCGGCGTGGTTGCGGCGCACCCCGGCCCAGCGGGCCCGCAACGGCTCCCACACGGCCTTGAACAGCGACATGCCCTTGATGCGCTGCGCACCCCAGTCGGCCGAGACGTCGCTCGGTGGGACACCCCACACCTTCTCGCTGTAGGTCCGGAAGAAGTGCCGGTAGAGCCGCCAGCCGTAGTTGGCGACGACGTACCCCTCGAGCGAGCTCTGGTCCTTGGGAGGGAACAGCCGGGCCTTGACGTACGACAGCCCGCAGCGCGCCGCCTCGACGACGCCGAGGTTGCGCAGGGCGTTGAGCACGTTGATGGGATAGTCGTAGAACTTGCCCTCGTAGTAGATCCTGCTCATCCGGGGCCGCAGGAGGAAGTCCCCCGGGGTGAGGATCTCGTGCCACAGGTCCTCGACGGGTTGCACCTTGGTGAAGAAGCGGTGGCCGCCGATGTCGAAGCGCCACCCGTCGCGCGCCACGGTCCGACTGATGCCACCCACCGTGTCGTCGGCCTCGAGGACCAGGGCGTCGCGGCTCGTCTTCGAGAGTTGATAGGCGGCTGTGAGCCCCGCCGGCCCGGCCCCGATCACCACCACAGGGCGATCGTCTCGCCACGCCGTCGCCGTCTGCGCCACCTCGCCTCGCATCCCCCCATCGGGCCTCCAGCCCGTAGGTCAGGCTACCGGCTCCCACGGCGCCAGCCCCAGCCAATCGGTCCGGCCGGGGTCCCCTCGGCCCCAGGTCACGGGAGGTAGAGGCCGGTTCACGGGACGTAGAGGTTGGTGAAGGCGAGCAGGGCGTAGGTGGCCAGTCCCGCCGCCGCCAGGGTGAGCACCACCCGCTCCACCCGGGGCCCCGACGCCACGCCGGCACCGGCCAGCACCAAGGGGAACGCCGACAAGGCGTAGCGCTCGAAGCCGTCGAGGTTCGACGCCGTGAGCGCGACCACGAGGACCGCGGCGGCGAAGGCGCCGTAGGCGATCGGCCACTGGCGCAGGGCGACGATCAGCAGCCCGATGGCCAACAGCGCCCACGGGAGATGGAGCGCCGACCCCAGGTGCCGCCCGTGCGCCAACAACGAGGCGTCGTGGGCGAAGGTGCGCAGCGGGTCGGCGAACCCGCCGCGCAGCTTCCCCTGCTGCTGGACCCGCAGCGGCGCCAGGGCGTCTCCGTAGCGCCAGCCGACCCAGGCGAGGAACGCGCCGAAGCCCACGGCGGGGCCCACCACCGCGGCGACGCGGGCCACGCGCCGCGACGGCGGGGCGCCGCGCCACCCTCGCATCGCCTCGATGGCGGCGGGGAGCACGAGGAGCACGCCCAGGGGTCTCGTCGCGCCCGCCGCCAGGCCGAGCACCGCCGCCCACCACCAGGACCGGGACCGCAGGGCCAGCATGGTCCCGACGGTGAGGGCCAGCAGCGTCCCTTCGGCGTACCCCATCACCTGTGTGAACGCGGCGGGCGCCAGGCACATGAACCACGCGGCTCGACGGCCCAGGGCTTCGTCGCCGGTCTCGCGTCGGGCCAGGACGGCGAGGAGGGCGACGCCCACGAAGGCCGACGCGTTGGACACCACCACCAGCGCGGCGCCGAACCCGATGCCCGGCACCACCGACAGGGCCCGCGTCAACAGGGGCACGAGAGGGAAGAACCGCAGCGACAGATGCCCCGCGCCGGCGTAGCCGTGGCGGGCGATGGACTCGTACCATCCCGCGTCCCATCCCAACAGGCCCTGGTGGACGCGCGTCACGACGGCGGGCGCGGGCCTGGCTTGCGCCGCTATCTCGTGCGCGCCCGCCAGTGCGCCGGCCACCACGAGGCGGGCGACCACCCACGGGACCAACGCCGTGCGCAGCCCCCACGACAGACCGCCCTGACCCGACGCGGCGCGCAGGGCGCGCGTGGTCGCCCCGCCGAGCGCGAACGAACGTTCCCGGGGCAACGCAGCCGACGGGGCGGTCGGGCTCGGCATGCCAGCATGCTAACGACGGGACTGCCCGGGCCCCCGGTCCCATCCGGGCCCCGTTCCCGGCCCTGTTCCTGCACCGTTCCCGGGCCGCTCCCGTCTCTGTCCGGCAGCGTTCCTGGCGGCGCGTCGCGCGCGGTGCCGGGTCGCGCGGCGGCATGCGGTCTACCATGGCGCGCCAACGGCGCCAGGGGGCTGCGCGTCCAACCAGGGGCGAGGGGGACCGATGGGTGACACCGCGGACCGATACGACCGGCGGGCGTTCCTGGCCCGGGGTGGCACCGCCGCCGCGGCGCTGGGCCTGGCGGGAGTCGGCCTCCCGACCTTGCTGGCCGGGTGCAGCAGCAGTACCTCGTCCTCGACGACCAAGACGTCCACGCCGGGGGTCAGCACCGCGACGCCCAAGCGCGGCGGGACGATGACCGTCGGGGTGAACTCCGAGATCGACGGCTTCTTGCCCTCGGCGAGCCACTTCGACAACTCCGGCCTGACCTACGCCAACACGATCTTCGACTCCCTGACCGTGGTGGGGGCGGACGGGTCGGCCAAGCCCTATCTGGCCCAGTCGGTGACGCCCAACACCGACATGACGGTGTGGACCATCACGCTGCGCCCCGGGGTCGTGTTCCACGACGGCTCGGCGTTGAACGCGGACGTGCTGGTGGCCAACATCCAGGCGCTGCAGACCTCCGCCCTCACCGGCCAGGCCCTGCGGGGTGTCGTGGACTCGGTGGCCAAGACCGGCGACCTGGTGGTGCAGGTCACGTGCGCCGAGCCCATCGTGGCCTTCCCCCACTACCTCGCCACCCAGGTCGGGTACGTGATCGGGATGGCGCAGCTCGAGAGCCAGAGCTCGACCAAGCCCGTCGGCACGGGACCGTTCTCGTTGGTCGAGTGGGTCCCCAACGACCATCTGACGGTGACGCGCAACCCGCACTACTGGCGGGCCGGGTTGCCCTACCTCGACGGCGTGACCTACCGGCCCATCTCCGAGGACCAGTCCCGGGAGAACTCGCTCAAGTCGGGGACCATCGACCTGATGGTCACGCGCGACCCGAACGCCATCCGCGACCTGCGCGGCAACACCGACTACCAGGTGGTGCTGAACCCGTCGGTGGGGCAGGGCGACATGGACCTGATCATCTTCAACACCGCCGCGGCCCCCACCAACGACCCGCTCGTGCGCGAGGCCCTGGTGCGCGCCACGAACGTCGAGGAGCTGTCGAAGCTGTTCGGCGCCGGCATCGCCACGCCCAACCTCAGCCTCTTCCCGCCGGGGTCTCCCTACCGGGCCGCCGACAACGGCTACCCCACCTACGACCTGGCCAAGGCCAAGCAGCTCGTGGCCCAGGCCGCCCCGAACCACGGCGGGACCATCAAGATCACGCTGGCGACCATCACCGACCCGCGCCTGCTCAACGAGATCCAGGCCGTCGCCAACATGTGGGGCCTGGCCGGGATCCAGACCACGGTGAGTGAGGTGGAGCAGGTCACGTTCATCGACAACCTGGTCACGGGGCAATTCCAGGCCTACACCGACGAGATGTTCGGCGCCTCGGACCCCGACCTCAACTACGTCTGGCTCAGCCCCACCACCGCCAACGGGCCGATCGCGCTCAACTTCGCCCGGAACAAGGACGATGCGCTGGAGGCGGCCCTGCAACGGGGCCGCACCATGTCCGCCATGTCGGATCGGGTCCAGGCCTATCAGGAGGTCGACCAGCGCCTGTCCGCGGACCTGCCCTACCTGTGGACGTCGTTGGCGACATGGTCGCTCCTAGGAAGTGACGCGGTGGTCAACTTCAACAACCTCACCCTCCCCGACGGGTCACGCGCCCTGGGGTTCGCCAACGGGGTCTTCGACCCCACGCCCACGTGGCGTAAGGACTGAGCACCACGCCCCCCATGCTCCGGTTCGTCGTCACGCGGCTCCTGCAGCTCGTCGTCATCTGCTTCCTGATCTCGGTCTTCACCTTCCTGCTCGTGCACCTCCTGCCCGGGGACCCCACCCTGGCGATCCTCGGGCCCAACGACACGCCCTCGGCCCGGGCCGTGCTGCTGCACCAGTTGGGCCTGAACAAGGGTCTCTTCCAGCAGTACGTCACCTGGGTCACCAACATCTTCCACGGCAACCTGGGCGCGTCGTTCCTGACCAAACAGACCGTCGACAACATCTTGAGCGTGGCCGTGCCGATCACGCTGGAGCTCGTCGTGGTCTCGCAGATACTCGCCCTCATCGTGGCCATCCCCATGGCGCTCGTGGCCGCCCTGCGCCCCAACCGGGCCTTCGACCGCAGCGCCACGGTGTCGACCTTCGCCATGCTGTCGCTGCCGACCTTCGTGGCCGGCCCGCTCTTGGTGCTCGTGTTCGCGGTGACGCTCAAATGGCTGCCGGCCACGGGGTGGCAATCGTTGTCCGGCGGTCTCGGGCCCAACCTCAAGTCGGTCATCCTGCCCTCGGTGGCACTCGCCATCGGCTCCATCACCGTCTACTACCGGCTCCTGCGCGCCGATCTCATCGCCACCCTGCAAGAGGACTACGTGACCATGGCCCGGTCCAAGGGGCTGTCGACGCGCTACATCCTGTTGCGCCACGTCATGCGGCCGTCGTCGTTCTCCCTCCTGGCCGGCGCGGGCATCAGCATCGGCGCGCTGTTCACCGGGACGTTCGTGGTGGAGGTCCTGTTCCAGCTGCCCGGGATCGGCGTACCAGCTGGTCCAGGCCATCTATTCGCGCGACTACCTGGTGGTCCAGGGCATGGCCCTGGTGGTCGCCGTAGCGTTCGTGTTCGTGAACTTCGTGGTCGACTTCCTCCTCACCGTGCTCGACCCGCGGGTACGTCGTGCCTGACGACACCTCGACCGCCACCGAGGCCTCCGAGGCGTTCGCGTCGCACCACACGGTTACGACCGGGATGATGGGCGGCGCCGAGACCGTCCTCGCCGCGGTTCCCGGCACCGGCATGGTGCCCGCCGGGCGCAAGGGCGTGGGCATCACGTTCTGGGTGTGCGTCGGCCTGGGTGGCGCTCATGATCCTCCTGGCCGTGTTGGCGTCGGTGCTCCCCTTGAAGCCCCCCAACTTCCAGGACTACTCGGCCGTCAACGTCGGGCCCAGCGCCAACCACCTCCTCGGCACCGACGACCTCGGCCGCGACCTGCTGTCGCGGGTGATCTACGGGTCGCGCGTGTCGCTCGTGATCGGCTTCGCCCCCATCGTGATCGCGCTCGTGGTCGGCGGGCTGGCCGGGCTCCTGGCCGGCTACCGCGGCCGTGGCACCGACACCGTGCTCAACGCCGTGTCCTTCGTGCTGCTGGCGTTCCCCGCCCTGCTCGCCATCATGGTGATCGAGACGTTCTGGAAGCCGGTGTCGCTGTTCAAGTTGACGGTGATCTTCTGTTCCGTGGCCATCCCCTTGCTCTTCCGCGTCATGCGGGCGACGACGTTGTCGTTCGCCAGCCGCGAGTTCGTGGTGGCGGCCCGGGCCACGGGCGCCAAGACGTCGCGCATCCTGCTGCAAAGAGCTGCTGCCCAACGTGATGCCCGCCGCGGTGTCCTTCGCCCTCATCGGGGTGGCCATCGCCATCGTGCTCGAGGGTTCACTCGCCTTCTTGGGCCTGTCGATCAACCTGCCCACGTCGTCGCTCGGGAACATCATCAACGACGGCGTGAACAGCAACAACCTGAGCATCAACCCCTACATCGCACTGTGGCCGTCGCTCTACATCTTCCTGCTCCTCACCGCACTCAACCTGATGGCCGACCGCCTGCGCTCGTACTTCGACCTGCGGGAGGTGAAGCTGTGAGCCCGTGGCGACGGCGCCAGGCGCTCAGCTTCCCCGACGTCGGGGACATCGAGGGGCCACTGCTCGAGGTGGTCGACCTGCACACGTCGTTCCGCACCGGGCGCGGTCTCGTGCGCGCCGTGGACGGCGTGTCGCTCACACTGGCCCGGGGACGCACCCTGGGTGTGGTGGGTGAGTCGGGCTCGGGCAAGACCGTCCTGAGCCGTTCGATCATGGGGCTCATCCCGGGGTCCAACGTGGAACGCTCGGGCACGGTGCGCTTCTCGGGCCACGACCTCACGGCCATGTCGCTCGACCAGCTGCGCGAGGTGTGGGGGATGCAGATCGCGCTGGTCTTCCAGGACCCCATGACCGCCCTCAACCCGGTCGTGCGGGTGGGGCGCCAGATCACCGAGTCACTGCGCCTCCGGGCCGGGCTCGACCGCAAGGCGGCCGAGGAGACCGCGGTGGCCCTGCTCACCTCGGTGGGGATCCCCGCCCCCGAGCAGCGGCTGCGGAACTACCCCCACGAGCTCTCGGGCGGCATGCGCCAGCGCGTCATGATCGCCATCGCCCTGGCGTGCGGGCCCAAGCTCCTCCTGGCGGACGAGCCCACCACGGGCCTCGACGTCACGGTGCAGGCCCAGATCCTCGACCTCCTCGCCGCCCAGCAACGCGAGCGCCACATGGGCATGATCCTCGTCACCCACGACCTCGGCGTGGTGGCCAACCGCGCCGACGACATCGTGGTCATGTACGCCGGGCGTGTGGTGGAGCAGGCGCCCACGGCCGAGCTCTTCGCCCACACCCGCATGCCCTACACCGAAGCGCTGCTGCGATCGATCCCGCGCCTGGCCGAGTCGTCCCACACCCGGTTGCGCGCCATTCCGGGTCGCCCGCCCGACCTCGCGGCGCAGCTCGAGGGCTGTCGCTTCGCGCCACGCTGTCCCTACGCGCAGGACCAGTGCCGCCAGGAGGAGCCGCCCCTGCGGGCCGCGGGCCAGGGCCACCTCTTCCGGTGCTGGTACCCGGTGGGCTCGGCCGAGGGCGACGCGGCGTTGGCCCACAACGTGGCGACGCGGGTCCCCGCTGCCCTGGCGTTCACCGGCACACCGGTACGGGACGCGGCCCTGGTGGCACCCAACGGAACGAGCACCTCCTGATGGCCGGGAGCGGCACCGCCCACATGCGCAGTGGCGACGTGCTCTTGCGGGTGGAGCACCTCGTGGTCGAGTTCGGCACGGGCCACCACCGGGTGCGTGCCGTGTCGGACGTGAGCTTCGACGTCGCCGCGGGCGAGACGCTCGGTCTCGTGGGTGAGTCGGGTTGTGGGAAGTCGACGACGGGCCGCGCCGTGGCACTCGTCCACAATCCCGACTCGGGATCGGTGCAGTTCGACGGGACCGAGCTCACGTCGCTGTCGCGTAACGAATTGCGCCAGGCCCGCACGAAGATCCAGATGGTGTTCCAGGACCCCATTTCGTCGCTCAACCCGCGCCGCCGCGTCCTCGACGCCGTGATCGAGCCGCTGTCGGTGTGGGGCATCGGCTCCAAACAGGAGCGCACGGCCAAGGCGCGCGCCACCCTCGAGTCGGTCGGGATCGACCCCGACGACGCCGGTGGACGGCGGCCGGTCGAGATGTCGGGAGGTCAGTGCCAACGGGTGAGCATCGCCCGGGCGCTCATGCTCGAGCCCACCGTGCTCGTCTGTGACGAGCCGGTGTCCGCCCTCGACGTGTCGGTCCAGGCCCAGATCCTGAACCTCCTCGACGACCTGAAGCACGACCGTGGGCTCACCATGATCTTCATCGCGCACGACCTCGCCGTGGTGAAGAACGTGAGCGACCGCGTGGCGGTCATGTACCTCGGGAAGCTGTGCGAGGTGGCCCGGCCCGACGACCTCTACCACCGGCCCGAGCATCCCTACACCGAGGCCCTGCTCTCCTCCATCCCCGAGCCCGACCCCCACGCGGCGCACAACGGCAAGGCCATACTGGCCGGGGACCTCCCGTCCCCCATCGACCCGCCGTCGGGCTGCCGCTTCCGCACGCGCTGCCCGTTCGCGCAGCAGAAGTGCGCGGACGAGGAGCCCCAGATGCGCGCCATCGCGCCCGACCATTTCGTGGCGTGCCACTTCCCGCTCGGCACCCACCCCGCCTTCGCCGCCTCGGTGCCGGTCCACGCCCCGGTCGCGGTACCCGCCCCACCCCCGGCACCGGCACCCGATGTGGAAGAGGCCGCGCCGTGGAGCGTGCAGGCTCCCGACCCTGCCCCGGGGCAGGCCGCGCCCCCGTTCCCGTCGGCACCGCCGCCACCGCCACCACCTCCACCACCACCGGCGCCCGCTCCGGCACCGGTACCACCGGCGCCGTCGGACGAACGGTCGCCGCTGTGGATCGAACCTCAGCCCTGAACCAAGACGCGGCCCTGAGGACCGAGTCAGCCCTCGGGGACCTCGGGGGTGGCGGGTGAGACGTCGGGTGCGGCCGGGGCGACGGGGGCGGCTTCGGGTGCAGCCGGCTCGGCCGAGGCCACCGGCGCGCTGCCGTTGCCGTCGCCGGCGGGCGGGGCGGAGGGAGGGCCACCTTCGGCGCCTTCGGGGGGGGTGCCGTGCTCGGCCACGTACTCGGCCCAGGCCGCCTGGGCCTCGGTCTCGGGCGTGAACTCGGTGCCGCCGTAGTCGTAGCCGATGTAGTTGCCCTGCTCGTCGTAGGCGTGCTCGCCGAAGGCCTCGCGGTACTCCTCGGAGACCTCACCGCCTTCGGCCGCCTGCTTGATCGACAGGCTGATGCGGCGGCGCTGGAGGTCGATGTCGATGATCTTCACCCACAGCTCCTCGCCCGGGGTGACGACCTGCTCGGGCAGGTCGACGTGGTGGCCGGCCATCTCCGAGATGTGGACCAGGCCCTCGATCCCGTCGCCCACCTGGACGAAGGAGCCGAAGGGCACGAGCTTGGTGATGCGGCCGTAGACGAGCTCGCCCACCTGGTGGGTGTTGGCGAACTCCTGCCAGGGGTCGGTCTGCGTGGCCTTGAGCGACAGGCTGATGCGCTCCTTGTCGAGGTCGACGTCGAGCACCTCGACCTCGACCTCGTCGCCCACCGAGACCACCGACGAGGGATGGTCGACGTGCTTCCACGACAGCTCCGACACGTGGATGAGCCCGTCCATGCCACCGAGGTCGACGAAGGCGCCGAAGTTGACCACCGACGACACGACGCCGCGACGGCGCTCGCCCGGCTTGAGGTTGACGAGGAACTCGCCGCGCTGTTCCTTCTGGGTCTCTTCGAGCCAGGCCCGGCGCGACAGGACGACGTTGTTGCGGTTGCGGTCGAGCTCGATGATCTTGGCTTCGATGCTGCGCCCGACATAGGGCTGCAGCTCGCGGACTCGACGCAGCTCGACCAGCGATGCCGGGAGGAAGCCGCGCAGCCCGATGTCGACGATGAGGCCACCCTTGACGACTTCGATGACCGGCCCCTTGACGATGCCGTCGGAGTCCTTGATCTTCTCGATGGTGCCCCAGGCCCGCTCGTACTGGGCGCGCTTCTTCGAAAGGACGAGCCGGCCCTCTTTGTCCTCTTTCTGGAGGACGAGCGCCTCGATCTGGTCCCCGAGGCTGACGATCTCCGACGGGTCGATGTCGTTGCGGATGGAGAGCTCGCGCGACGGGATGACGCCTTCGGACTTGAAACCGATGTCGAGAAGGACCTCGTCCTTGTCGATCTTGACCACCGTGCCCTCGACGATGTCACCGTCGTCGAACTCCACGATGGTGGCGTCGATGGCCTCTTCGAGCGAGGCGCCGCCGAGGTCGTCCTCGACGATGGCGCGGGGCACGTAGGTCCCGGACTCGTCGAAGGAGCCCATCGGGGCACCGGACAGCAGGGCGATGGCGCCGGGAACCTCACCGGCCGCTGCGGCGGGGGTGCCCGCCGCGTCAGCTACGCCGGATACACCGGCAGCTTCGTCTGGCATGAACTTCGGAACTCGCTTTCGGGATCGGGACACCCCACGCGTCGAGAGCACGCGGAGTCGGCCGCCGGTGACGGCCAGTTGACAATGGTAGCAAAGGGGCGCTGTGACCAGGCCTGGCGAGGGTGCGGCGCCCGGATCGGCGTCGAGAGCGGCCTAGCCCTTGGCGTCGGCCCACGTGTCGCCCCAGGCGGCGGATACCTCCAACGGCACCGCCAGCGCCACGGCGTCGGCCACGCTGCGCATGACGGTGGGGACCAGGTCCCCGGTCACCGCCTCCTCGTCGTGCGGGACCTCGACGAGGACCTCGTCGTGGACCTGCAGGACGACGCGGGACGCCAACTGCTTCTCCTCGAGGGCGGCGTCGAGGCGGACGAGGGCCACCTTGAAGAGATCCGCGGCGAGGCCCTGGATGCCGGCGTTCATGGCCTGGCGTTCGGCCGCCATGCGCAGGTTGCGGTTGGGTGAGTGCAGGTCGGGCAGTGGGCGGCGCCGACCGAAGAGCGTCTCGGTGTAGCCGCGCGAGCGGGCTTCGACCACGGTCCGGTCCATGAAGGCGCGCACCGCGGGGAAGGCCACGAAGTAGGCGTCGAGGATCTGTTGCGCCTCGGAGGGCTCGATCGACAGGCGCTGGGCCAGGCCGTAGGACTCCATCCCGTAGGCGAGGCCGTACGAGACCATCTTGGCCCGGCTGCGCTGGGCGGTGGTCACGTCCTCGGGGGCGACGCCGAAGACGCCGGCGGCGGTGGTGCGGTGGATGTCGCGGCCCTCGGCGAAGGCCGCGACGAGCCCGGGGTCGTGCGGAGAGGTGCGCGATCACGCGCAGCTCGATCTGGTCGTAGTCCGCCACGAGGAGGCGACAGCCGTCGGCGGGGATGAAGGCGCGGCGCAGACGACGGCCTTCCTCGGAGCGCACGGGGATGTTGTGGAGGTTGGGCCGGTCCGACGACAAGCGGCCGGTGCGGGCCACGGTCTGGCCGAAGGTGGCGTGGATGCGGCCGTCGGCGGCCACCTCGGCCAGCAGGGACTCGCCGTAGGTCGAGCGCAGCTTCTCGACTTCTCGGTAGCTGAGCAAGGCTTCGATGATGGGGTGCTGGCCGCGCAGCTTCTCCAACGTCGAGGCGTCGGTGGAGAACCCGGTCTTGGTCTTGCGACCGGGGGTGAGCCCGAGGCGGTCGTAGAGCACGGCGCGCAGCTGCGGCGTGGAGTTGACGTTGAACGTCTCGCCCGCGAGCTCGTGGATGAGCACCTCGAGGCGGTCGCACTCGGCCACGAGACCGTCGGCGATGCGGCGCAGCTCCGTGGTGTCGACGCGCACCCCCGCGACCTCCATGCGCGCCAGCACCCGCACGAGCGGGCGCTCGACCTCGTCGTAGAGCCGTTCGAGGCCGGCACGGGCGAGCGCGTCGCGCAGCGGAGCGGCCAGGAGCCCGAGGGCCACGGCGTTGCGCGCCGCCAGGGTCGACACGTCGAGGTCGGCCGGGCCCTCGAGGGCGAGCTGGCCCGCGGCCTCGGCTTCGACCTCCGCGTCGAGCGCCAGTCCCAGCTGGACCTCCACCACGTCCTCGAGGCGGTAGCGGCCCGACGACGGGTCGAGCAGGTATGCGACGACGGCGGTGTCGAGCGCCAGGGACGTGATGTCGACGCCGAGCGGCAGCAGGCTCCGCATGAGCTCCTTGGACCCATGGGCCACCAGGGGGGCACCGCCGGGCCCCACCAGGGTGCCGAGGGCAGCGAGCACGCTGCGGTCGGCCAGGAGGGCCTCGTCCAGCCACATCGGCTCGGCCGGCGCCGACGGCGGCACCGCGGTCTCGTCGAGGTCGTCGGGAGCCTCGGGGGCGGCCGCCACGGCCAGGCCCACCAGGGGGCTCCGGCCCGCGTCGCCGGCCCAGACGGGCGCGAGCGCGACCGGGGTACCCGCCTTCGCCGCGGCGCGCAGGTGCGCCGCGGCGTCCTTGGCGCCCGAGGGCGACGACGCGGCGACGGCGGCCAGGTCGACGATGGGTGGTGCGCGCGTCCCGCGGCGCGCGGCAGCGCCTCGTCGGCGTCACCGCCCAGGATCGGGGCGAGGCGCTGTCCAGGCCGAGCGCAGCTCGAGCTCGCCGAACACGCGCTTGACCTCGGCCGCGTCCCACGAGCCGAGGGCGAGGTCGTCGAGCGAGATGTCGAGCGGGACGTCGCGTACGAGCGGGATGACCTCGGCGTTGCGGCGCACCTGGTCCTCGTGGTCGGCCAGGTTCTGGCGGAGCTTCGGTGTCTGCTCGGCCACGTGGCTGAAGATGGCGTCGAGGTCGCCGTAGGTGCTCACCAATTTGGCCGCCGTCTTCTCCCCCACGCCGGGGACGCCGGGCAGGTTGTCGGAGGTGTCGCCGCGCAGCGCGGCCAACGTCGGGTAGAGACGCGGCGGAACGCCGTGGCGTTCGACGATGCCGGCCTCGTCGTAGACGACCGTGTCGGACAACCCGCGGCGGGTGTACATGACCTTGACCAGCGGGTCCTCCACGAGCTGGAACGTGTCGCGGTCGCCGCTCACGACCACGACGGTCGCGCCCGGCGTCGCGGCCCTGGGTGGCGAGGGTGGCGAGGATGTCGTCGGCCTCGAAGCCGACCTTCTCGACCATCACGATGCCCAGGGCGCCGAGGATCTCGCGCACGAGGGCGAACTGCGGGATGAGGAGGTCGGGGGTGTCGGGCCGGTTGCCCTTGTACTCCTCGACGATGTCGTCGCGGAAGGTCGGCTCGGGACGGTCGAACGCGACGGCCATGCCGCCGGGATGGTTGTCGCGCAGCAGCATGACCAGCATCGACGTGAAGCCGTGCACGGCGTTGGTGACCTGGCCGGCCTTGGTGGCCAGGTCGATGGGCAGGGCGAAGAACGCCCGGAAGACGAGCGAGTTGCCGTCGAGCAGGTAGAGGTCGCCGGCGTCGGTCTCTGAGGGTGGCACTGCCTCGGGATCCTACGCGGAGCAGGCCCGGTGCCACCCGTCCCGGACAGGGCCGATCAGGGCGTGAGCGTCCCGTCGATGATCTCCTGGGCGACGGTCTGCATGCGGGCCCGGCGGTCCATCGCCGTGCGCTGGATGAAGGAGAAGGCGACGTCCTCGCCCAGGCCGAAGCCGTCCATGAGGACGGCCTTGGCCCGGTCCACCATCTGCCGGGTCTTGAGCTTGTCCTCGTGGCTGGGGACGTCCTCGGACAGGCGCGTGTGCTCGTCCTCGATGGCCCGGTACTCCGCGAACCGGGCCGTGGCCACGGCGATGGCCGGCACGAGCTCGCCGCGTTGGAAGGGCTTCACCAGGTAGGCGGCCACACCGGCGTCGCGGGCCTCCTCGATGAGGTTGCGTTGGCTGAAGGCGGTGAGGATCAGGACCGCCACGCGGTGGTCGGCCGAGATCCGGCGGGCCGCCTCGATGCCGTCGATGCCGGGCATCTTGATGTCGAGGATGACGATGTCGGGCTCGTGCAGCGCGACCAGCTCGACGGCCTCGTCGCCGCGACCGGTCTCCCCGACGACGGAGTAGCCCTCGGCCTCGAGGATCTCCTTTAAGTCGAGGCGGATGATGGCTTCGTCTTCGGCGATGACGACGCGTTTGGCCATGCGGCAGGTCTCTCCCTCTTCGCGGTCCGAGTGCCCGGCTACCTGGGCTCGACGACCAGCTTGCCGAGAAGCTCGTCCTGGCGACGCTCCAACTCGTCGATCATGGCCAACAACGCGGCCCGGCCGCGGTTGGCGGCGTCGGCCGAGCGCTGCGCGTCCGCGTACTCGTGGCCGGCCAGCGGTGTCTCGGACACGAGCGAGCGGATCCGGGCATCGTCGGCCGCGTCGTTGAGGACGGCCAGCTGTTCGTCGAGCACCGCCAGCTCCTCGCGCACCCGCACCAGACGTCCGTGGACATCCCGCAAGGACCGCTCGACCAAGGACCGGCGCATGCAGGGAATTCTACGCACACTTCCCGGGATCCGGATCCGCCCTGGCTAGGCTGCCCACGGTATCGGCCCGGATGGCGGAACGGTATACGCGAAGGCCTCAAAAGCCTTTGTCCTTCGGGGCGTGCGGGTTCGAATCCCGCTCCGGGCACTAACAACGAACCGCGAACGCCTCTCGCGGCGCCGCGATCTCCTCATGACCTGCCGGTAACGTGACCGGGGCCGGCTGATCGTGTCACCCTGGGGTCACCCCGATCGGTCCGTGTGACAGAAGAGGAGTCCGAGTGCTGGCGTTCACCTTCCCGGGTCAGGGATCTCAACGACCCGGCATGGGCCGCGCCTGGCTGGAACACCCGTCGTGGGAGGTCGTCGAAGAGGCATCGGCGGTGGCAGGCCGCGACGTGGCCCGTCTGCTCGTCGAGGTCGAGCAGGACGAGCTCACCCTGAGCGCCAACGCCCAGCTGGCCACGTTCGTGTTCAGCCTCGTCGTCCTCGACGCCATCGAGCGGGTCGGCATCGAGCCGACGTTGTGTGCGGGCCACAGCCTGGGCGAGTACACCGCGCTGGCCGCCAGTGGTGCACTCGGCTTCGAAGAGGGTGTCCGGCTGGTGGTCGAACGGGGCGAGGCCATGCACAACGCGGCGGAAGAGCACCCCGGGACGATGGCGGCGGTGCTGGGAGCCGACGACGACGCCGTCGACGCGGCGTGCCAACGCGCCGAGGGCGAGGTCTGGGTCGCGAATTACAACGCCCCCGGCCAGGTCGTCATCGCCGGCACCGCCGAGGCCGTGGCCCGCGCCGGCACCATCGCCAAGGAGCTCGGCGCCCGCAAGGTCATGGCGATCCCCGTGGCCGGCGCATTCCACACCATGCTGATGGCGCCGGCGCGGTCCTGGCTGCGCAAGTCGTTGGCGAGCACCGCCTTCAGTGTCCCGGAGATCCCCGTGGTCGCCAACGTGGACGCCCGCGCCCACACCGTGGCCGAAGAGTGGCCCGGGTTGCTCTCCGCCCAGCTCTGCAGTCCGGTGCGCTGGCGCCAGAGCCTCGAGACGTTGGCGGGCCTCGGCGCCACGCGTTTCGTGGAGGTCGGCCCGGGGGGTGTGCTCACCGGCCTCGCCCGTCGGACCCTGCCCGACGCGCTGGCCAGCGCGGTGGCCACGCCCGACGATCTCGACACGCTCGTGAACGCCATCGCCGGGAGCGAGACCGGACAGGTCTTCGCCGCGGCCCATCAGGGCGAGCACCTCTACACCTCGGAACGGGTCGTCATCTCGCCCTCGGCCGGCGTCTTCGAGCCCGTCGCGGGCCTGGCCGCGCCGGGGCCGGGAGCGCTCACACCCGACGGCGCCGACGTCCCCACCGGAGAGGGCGCACCGGTGTCGGTCGGCGACCTCCTCGGCTTGGTGGGAACGGTCGAGGTCCGCACCCCCTTCGCCGGCACGGTCGTGGGCTTCCTGGCCCACCCCGGTGAACGCGTCGCGGCGGGCGAGCCCGTCGCGTGGCTGCGCGTGCAGGCCGACGGCGCGTGAGCCCCGCCGGCGCTGCCATCACGGGCTGGGGCACGGCCCTGCCCGACAACGTCGTCACCAACGCACAGCTCGAGGCGCGCCTCGACACGAGTGACGAATGGATCGTCACGCGCTCGGGCATCCGCGAGCGACGCATCGGGGGCACGGTGTCGTCGCTCGCCATCGAGGCCGGGCGCCGGGCCCTCGACCGCGCCGCGCTGGCACCCGGACAGGTCGACCTCCTCGTCCTCGCCACCTGCACACCGGACCTGGCGGTCCCGGCCACGTCCGCCGCGGTCCACCACGCCTTGGGCTTGTCGGGTGGAGCGTTCGACGTCAACGCGGCGTGCGCCGGTTTCGTCTACGGGCTCGTCGCCGCGCACGGCGCGCTCCGCGCCGGGGCCGCGCACCGGGTCCTGCTCATCGGGGCCGACTGCGTCTCGCTGCTCACCGACCCCGACGACCGGGCCACCGCGGTGCTCTTCGCCGACGGCGCGGGCGCCGTGGTGCTCGAGGCGAGCGACGACGACTCGGTGCTCGCGTTCGACTTCGGTGTCGACGGCAGCGCGCACGACCTCCTCACGTGTGCGCACGGCGGCTACATGGAGATGGAGGGGAAAGAGGTCTTTCGCCGGGCCGTGCGCATCACGGTCGACTCGGCCACCAACGCCCTCGAACGGGCCAAGCTCACTCCCGACGACATCGCCCTGTTCGTCCCGCATCAGGCCAACCTCCGCATCATCGAAGCCGTGGCGACGCGCCTGGGGATCCCTATGGACCGCGTCGCGGTGGTCGTCGATCGCACGGGGAACACCTCGAGCGCCTCGATCCCGCTCGCCCTCGCCGACGCGGCCGACGCCGGTCGACTGCGACCCGGGGACCATCTCCTCATGTCGGGGTTCGGGGCGGGGATGACATGGGCCAGCTCGATCGTGCGCTGGACGGCGGGAACCGTACGGTGAGCACGACCGGCGACGTCACCGCGCCGGCAGGCCGCGGCCGGGTGGTCCTCGTGACCGGCGGCTCGCGTGGGATCGGCCTCGGGTGTGCGCGCCGCTTTCAGGCCCTGGGCGACAGCGTGGCGGTGACCTACCGGACCGCACCGCCGGCGGAGGTGGCCGGCGACGCTTCGGACGCCGTCGACCTCCTGCCCGTGCCCTGTGACGTCCGCGACCCGGCCCAGGTCGAGTCGGCCTTCAAGACGGTCGAAGAGGCCCTCGGCCCGGTCGAGGTCCTCGTCGCCAACGCCGGTGTGACCAAGGACACCTTGTTGCTGCGGATGGGCGAGGAGGCGTGGAACGAGGTGCTCGACACGAACCTCTCGGGGGTCTACCGGGTGGTGCGACGCGGCCTCGGGCCCATGGTGCGGGCCCGTCGGGGTCGCATCGTGCTCATGTCGTCGGTGGTCGGCTACTTCGGGTCCCCCGGCCAGGTCAACTACGGCGCGGCCAAGGCCGGGCTGGTCGGCCTGGCCCGGTCGTTGGCGCGGGAGGTCGGCAGCCGGGGCATCACCGTGAACGTTGTCGCGCCAGGCGTGGTCGACACGGATATGATCGCCAGCCTGGGAGAACAGCGCGTGGACCAACTCCTGGCGTTGGTGCCGTTGGGCCGCAGAGCCAGCCCCGCCGATGTTGCGGGGGCGGTGGCCTTTCTTGCCTCTGACGACGCGGCCTACATCACCGGGGCGGTACTCCCGGTCGACGGCGGCCTGGCCATGGGAATGTGACGTGCCCGACCGACCGTGCCCGGGCGACCGGGACTGACCCGAACAAGGAGGAAGCAGTGCCCGACGCCAGCTTCGACAAGTTCAAGGCGTGCGCGATCGACGTGTTGCAGGTGCCGGCGGACAAAGTCGTGCCCGAGGCGCGCTTCGGCGACGACCTCGACGCCGACAGCCTCGACCTCGTCGAGCTCGTGATGGCCCTCGAGGAGGCGTTCGACGTCACCGTCGACGAGTCCGAGCTCGAAGGCATCGAGACGGTCGGCCAAGCGTACGAGTTGATCTCCGCCAAACTCTGATGCTCCTGGGCGTCGGGCCCGACGGGCCGGTGGAGGGTCGGCGGGTAGCGATCACCGGCATGGGCGTCGTGTCGTGTTGCGGGATCGGCCTCGACGCCTTCTGGGACGGGTTGCTGCGCCCTGCGCCCGAGGGCGAGCGACGGGTGGTCGGCTTCGACCCGAGCGCCTGGTTCGGGCCCAAAGAAGTACGACGGGTGGACCGATTCGCCCAGTTCTCGGTGGCCGCCGCCGACATGGCCCTGGTCGACGCGGGAGACATCGGGGCGGACCCTGATCGTGCCGGGGTCGTCTTCGCCACCGGCGTGGGTGGCCTCGAGACGCTCCAGGACCAGCTCGGGGTGTTCCACGAGAAGGGCCCACGGCGTGTGTCGCCCTTCCTCATCCCCATGATGATGGTGAACGCCGGGGCGGCCCATGTGTCGATGCACGCCGGGTGGCACGGCCCGTGCGAGACCATCGCCACGGCCTGTGCGGCCGGGACCCACGCCGTTGCGGCCGCGGCCCGGTTGGTGGCCACCGGTCGCTGCGACGTCGCCATCGGCGGAGGGGCGGAGGCCGCCATGGTGGGGATCGGCATGGCGGCCTTCGGCAACATGACCGCGCTGTCGAGCGAGGGAAAGTCGCGACCCTTCGACGCCCGACGCGACGGCTTCGTGTGTGCCGAAGGCGCTGCCGCGCTCGTCCTCGAGGACCTCGACCATGCCCGCCGGCGTGGTGCCCGCATCTACGGCGAGCTGCTCGGCTCGGCCTCGACCGCCGACGCCCATCACATCACCGCGCCGGCGCCGGGCGGCAACGGCGCCGCGGCGTGCATGGAGCTCGCCCTGGCCGACGCCGGGGTGGCCCCGTCCGAGGTCGGCCACATCAACGCCCACGGGACCTCCACGCCCCTCAACGACCTGGCCGAGTCCCAGGCGATCGAAAAGGTCTTCGGGGCTCCGTCGCCCCCGGTCACGTCCATCAAGGGGGTCACGGGTCACGCACTGGGCGGGGCGGGGGCGATCGAGGCCGTCGCCACGACCCTCACCATCGACCGCCGCCTCATCCCGCCCACGGCCGGCTACGAGCAACCCGACCCCGAGATCCATCTCGACGTCGTCCACGGCGAGGCCCGCCCCTGGGACCCGGCCCCGTCGCTGTCGAACTCGTTCGGCTTCGGCGGCCACAACGGGTGCCTCGTCATCGGCCCTCCCCCTGCCTGAGCAGGCCGAGCACGGCGGGTCGAGCTCGGCGTCTTCTCCTGCGGACCTCGCCTTCGGGGCCTTCTCGTCGCATCCTCCCTGGGTCCTCGACCTCGATCGGCTCTCGTGGACCGCGGGCATCGACGGGCTCCGCGCCCGGACCCGGGCCGAGGCTCCTCGTCTCACGCGCGCTCGGCGCGTGCCGCCCGGAGCTCGCGTGGTGCGTGTCGGTGCGGTCCTCGGCGTCGCACTGGCGGGTTGGTACGTCGGTGACCGACGCCGGGGTCAGCACCGTTCCCGGGCCGGGCTGTCGCGTCGCCTGCGCCGGGCGTTCGAGCGCCTCGGGCCCACCTACATCAAGCTGGGCCAGATCCTGTCCTCGGGGGAAGGGCTGTTCCCCGAAGAGCTCGTGGCCGAGTTCCGGCTGTGTCGCGACCAGGTGCCCGCCGAGCCCTTCGCCGTCGTGCGCCACATCGTCGAGGCCGATCTCGGCCTGACCCTCGAACAACAGTTCAGCGAGTTCGACCGCACGCCGATCGCCGCCGCGTCGGTGGCGCAGGTCCACGCGGCGCGACTGCGGACGGGCGAGCCCGTCGTGGTCAAGGTGCAACGGCCCGACGTGGCCACGTTGGTGCGGCGCGACCTGGCGGCCATGAGTTGGATCGCGCCACTCCTGGTGGGCCGCATCCCGGTGGCCGCCCTCGCCAACCCGCCCGCGCTGGTGGAGCTGTTCGGCGAGACGATCGTGGAGGAGCTCGACTTCCGGCTCGAGGCGCAGAACATGCTGGACGTGGCCCGGGTGCTGGCCGAGACCGGGCAGTCCGCCATCGTGGTCCCCCGCCCCCACCCGTCACTCGTCACGAGGCGGGTGCTCGTGATGGAGCGTCTCGACGGGTTCGCGTGGGGGGACGCCGATGCGATGCGCGCGGCGGGGATCGACACCGAGGCGGTGCTGCACGCCGCGTTGATCGCGTTCTTGGAAGGTGCGCTGCTCTACGGGGTGTTCCACGGGGACCTCCACGGCGGCAACCTGCTCGTGCAGCCCGACGGCCGCGTGGCGCTGCTCGACTTCGGCATCACCGGTCGTTTCGACGAAGCCAGGCGTCTGGCCTTTCTCCGTCTGGTGGTCACGGCGTCCGCCAACGACGTCCCCGGACAGATCGCGGCGATGCGCGACCTGGGCGCGCTGCCGCGCGACGTCGACATCGACGCCGTGATCCGCGACCTCGGTCTCGACCGGCCCCCGATCGACCCCATCAGTCTCACGGCGGAGGAGCTCACCGCCGAGATCCGGAACCTCACCAAGGGGCTCCTCGGGTACGGGGCGCGCATGCCCAAGGAGCTCATGCTCTACGTGAAGGACATGCTCTTCCTCGACGGCGCCCTGGCGGTCATGGCGCCCAACGTCGACGTGATCGCCGAGATCGTCAACGTCGTGGTCTACTTCCACGAACGTCACGGCGATCGCATCGCCCTGGAGATGGGTGTGGAACCCGGGTCCATTCCCGCTCCGGACGTGGCGGGCATCCGGGCCTCGCTCGGCGTCGCCGACACCGTCGACACCTTGACCTACCGAGAGCTCCAGGAACGGCGCGAGCTCATCCGGCGCCGGCTCGAACACCACCAACGCGGCAAGGGGCCGCAAGCGCAATCGCCCTTAGGCCGGCGCTCCCCCGGACTGCCCCGTCGAGGTGCCCGAGCCGCTGGTGGGGCTCGGCGGCGCCGGCATGGGTCGCCAGCTCCCGGCGTTGGCCTTGAGCGTCGTCTGGTCGATCACCTGCTTGGCGGTCGACGTGGCGCCCGACACGACGGCCGTGACCTGCACCGTGTTACCGGTCTTGACGCTCCCGATCCCCATCTCCCCGCCGTTGACGCTCGTGCCCGAGTCGACCGTGAACGTGCCCGAGGTCCCGTCCGCACTCTTCACGGTGAGCGACCACGTGCTGCCCGCTGTATCGGTGACGTCCGACACCGTGCCGGTGCGCTCCGACAGGGTCTCGTAGCCGTTGGGGCCCTTGATGGTGTACTGGCCGTAGAGCACCGGGCCCCCGCCCAACCCCAACCCGCCGAAGCCGGCGGCGGGACCGATGCCGCCCCGGAACCGACCGCCGAACCCGAACCCGTGGCGCCCCCCAGGGACTGTCGTGGTGGTGGAGGAGGTTGCGGCGGACGCCGTGATCGAGGCGTCGCTGTCGTGGGTTGTGGTCGTGGACGTGGTGGACTGGGCCAGTGCGGTGGCACCCACCGCCACGACGGCCGCGGCGCCGACGCCCACGGCCAGCTTGAACCACCGTCCCCGGCCCCGGGGTGTCTCGGGGGCGCTGGCCCCCGGGGGGACCTGACCCGTCGGTGGTGTCGCCGGCATGTCGCTCATCGCTGACCTCCGTCTCGCGTGGGCGCAATTCGCTCTCTGCGTGACGGTACGCCTCGTTCCTGTGGCCAAACTGTGGATTCCAGGCCAATGCGAAGTCACTGTCGGATTGCGGGCGCCCGCCGGCGAGCGGGCGACGCCTCCCTCGTGAAGGAAGGGCCGTCGCCGCCCGTAGACCCGAACGTCGGCGTCGCGCCGACCGAGGAGAGGACGACCCCGATGCGCCACGACCCCGGCACCCCATCGAGCCCCGCCGCACCACCTCCGGCGGCGACCTGTCGCCCCCGGGGCCGTCGAGGTCTTCGTCGGCTCGTGTTCGGCGGCCTCGCGGTGCTGGGCGTGGTCGGCGCTGCCTCGATGACGGCATCCGCGGCGGGCTCGACGGTCGACGCCCTCTCCACCGCCTCCTTCGGCACGGTGCTCACCGATGCCCAAGGCTTCGCCCTCTATACCCTTCCCACCGACCAGGACGGGATGAGCTCGTGCACCGGGGCGTGCGTCGCGGTCTGGCCCGCCTTGACCGTCGCGTCCGGCACGACGCCGACGGCAGGACCGGGTGTGAACGGGACCGTGGCGGCCGTGGTGCAGAGCAACGGGACGTCCCAGGTGACCTACAACGGTTCTCCGCTCTACACCTTCGTCGGCGACACCGCAGCGGGCCAGGTCACCGGGAACAACGTCGGTGGCTTCAAGGTCGCCCAGGTGGCAGCCGCTCCCCCCACGACGACCGCTCCTCCCACCACCGCACCCGCCGCCGCGACGGCGTCCCCGTCGCCTTCGACGCCCGCGCCCGGTGCGTCGAGCGCACCCACGACCCAAGCACCCGCCGCGGCGTCCTCGAACCCTCCGGCCCAGCCCGCGACGGCAGCCGCAACGGGCGCCCCGGCGCAAGCATCGTCGTCGAGCCCCGCCGTCTCGAGTGCCGCCACGACCCTGGCCGTCACCGGCCCCGGTCCGGCGTTGCTCTGGATGACGGTCGTGGGCGCGGGGCTCCTGGTCGTGAGCGTGCTCCTGCTCGTGGTCGTGGGGGACACCGAGCGTCGGGGCCGGAGAGTCCTGGCGCGGACGAGACGGGCCGGGGAGTGGATGCTCGGTCGGGTGAACTCGGGTCGGCCGTGACTACGTCACGGTGCGGCGTCGTCGATCCCGGCGCGCAGCGAGGCCACGAACGCGCCGGCCCCGTCGGGTCCCGCCCCGTCCAGTAGTCGGCGCACGATGGCCGAGCCGACGACCACGCCGTCGGCGTCGACGCACGCCTGCGCGGCCTGCACCGGCGTCGACACGCCGATGCCGATGCACACCGGACGGTCCGTGACACTTCGGACCATTTTGGCCACGTCGTTGGCCGTCGCGGCCAGGGCACTGCGCTCGCCCGTCACCCCCATGACGCCCACGCCGTAGACGAACCCCCGGGCGCGGTCGCAGATGGCCCGGGCCCGCGCCGGCGGCGTGGACGGTGCCACCAAGAGCACCGTGGCCACGCCGGCGTCATCGGCTTCGGCACACCATTGCTCGGACTCCTCGAGCGGGAGGTCGGGAACGATCGCGCCCGACACGCCGGCATCGGCCAAGGAACGTGCGAAGCGGCGCAGCCCGGCCCGGAACACGACGTTGTAGTACGTCATGACACACAGGGGCACGGCGAGGTCGGCACGCGCCAGCGAGTCGAGCACCGACGTCGGCGTCGTGCCCCGTTGCAGCGCCCGCAAGGAGGCCTCCTGGATGGTGGGCCCGTCGATCATCGGGTCGGAGAAGGGGATCCCGATCTCGACCGCGTCGGCGCCGGCGTCCGCCACGGCGTGGACCGACTCGATCCAGTCGGGCCCCATGCCCCCCGTCACATAGGGCACGAGGAGTTTGCGCCCCGCGTCGCGCCGACTGCGCAGATGGGCCTCGAGCGGTCCCGTCTCCGCCCGTCGCGCCGCGGCCGGGCCCGACGGGGTCACCGTCACCGCAGCAGCTCCCGGACCTGGGCCACGTCCTTGTCGCCCCGCCCCGACAACGTCACGAGCACGGTGTCGCCCTCGGGCACCGTCCGCCCCGCCTCGCGCACCAGCCACGCCAGCGCGTGGGCGGCCTCCAACGCAGGGATGATGCCCTCGGTCTCCGACAGCAACCGGAAGGCGGCCACGACCTCGTCGTCGCCGGCCTGCTCGTACCGGGTCCGCCCGATCGACGACAGGTAGGCGTGCTCGGGCCCGATGCCGGGGTAGTCGAGCCCGGCCGAGATCGAGGACGCCTCGGCGATCTGGCCCACCTCGTCCTGGAGTATGTAGGACTTCATCCCGTGCACGACGCCGGGCACGCCCCGGCCCAGCGCCGCCCCACCGGCGGCCTCGACACCGACGAGCGCGGCACCGGTGTCGACGAACCCGGCGAAGGTCCCGGCCGCGTTCGACCCGCCGCCGATGCACGCCACCACCCAGTCCGGGTCGCGCCCGGCCAGCAACGCCCGGCACTGCTCCCGGGCCTCGTCGCCCACCACCCGTTGCAGCTCCCGCACCATCCACGGGTACGGGTGCGGTCCCATCACCGACCCGAGGCAGTAGTGGGTGTCGGCCACGTTGGCCACCCAGTCCCGCAAGGCTTCGTTCACGGCGTCCTTGAGCGTCCGACTCCCCGCCCCGCACGGGACGGACCTCGGCCCCGAGCAGCTCCATCCGAAAGACGTTCAATTCCTGTCGTTGGGTGTCGACCTCGCCCATGTAGACCACACAGTCCATCCCGAACAGCGCCGCGGCGGTGGCCGTGGCCACGCCGTGTTGGCCGGCACCGGTCTCGGCGATGAGCCGACGCTTGCCCATCCGCCGGGCCAAGAGCGACTGCCCGATCACGTTGTTGAGCTTGTGCGAGCCGGTGTGGGCCAGGTCCTCGCGCTTGAGGAGCACGCGCACCCCGAGGCGCGCCGAGAGGCGGTGGCACTCGGTGACCGGTGTCGGTCGTCCGCCGTAGTCCCGCAGGATCGCCTCGAATTCGGCGTGGAAGAGCGGGTCCGTCCAGGCCGCCCGGAAGGCTTCTTCGAGCTCCAGGCACGCTGGCATGAGCGACTCGGGGACGAAGCGCCCCCCGAACTCGCCGAACCGCCCACTGCTCGACGGTTCGCCCATGATGCCCTCGCCGCTGGCGGGCTCGCTCACCCGTCCTCCTGCCAGTCGAACGGTGCGCCCAGCTCGTCGCCGTCGTCGCCGACCCCGACGCTGGCCCCGTCCTCGACGGTCTCTCCCGCCGCGGTACGCGCCGCCATGATGAAGGCGCGCACCTTGTGGGGATCCTTGCGACCGGGCTCGGACTCGACGCCCGAGGACACGTCCACCCCGAAGGGGTGGAGATGGGCGATGGCGTCGGCCACGTTGTCGGCGTGGAGCCCGCCCGACACGATGAGCCGGGCCGGGTCGGCGACGCCCTCGGCCAAGCGCCAGTCGAACACCTCACCGGATCCCGGCGACTGGGCGTCGACGAGGACGGTCTCGACCCCGTAGTCGTCGAGCCGGGCGATGTTGCGGTGCCCGGCGGGAAACGCCTTGATGGTGAAGGGGATGCGCTCGGCCACCCAACGGGTGTCTTCGGTGGACTCGTCCCCGTGGAGCTGCGCCCCCCGGAGGCCGATGCCGTTGACGATGTCCACCACCCGCGTGCGGGACTCGTTGCGGAACACCCCCACCGTCAGGATCTCGGGCGGGACGCGCTCGATGATCCGCCGCACGGCCTGAGGCGCCACCTGGCGCGGCGAAGGGGCGAAGACGAACCCCACCGCGTCGGCGCCCAGGCCGACGGCCAGCAGCGCGTCGGCCTCCGAGGTGATGCCACAGATCTTCACGAACACGGCCTCACCTCCCCGTCACCTCGGCCTCGCGGGCGCGATGACGGGCACCGACGCGGCGCCCGGTGAGGTCGCGCACCGCCGCGCGCCGGTCGGGTGCCCGGATGAGCGACTCCCCCACCAACACGCCCTGGTACCCGACGTCGGCCAATCGACGGACGTCGTCCTCGCCCCTGATGCCGGACTCGGCCACGGCCACGACCTCGGGCGGGATGCGTGCCGCCAGGCGCGCCGCACGGTCGGCGTCGACGGCGAACGTCGTGAGGTCACGCTGGTTCACCCCGACGAGCGTGGCTCCCGCGTCGAGGGCCCGGGCGAGCTCGGCTTCGTCGTGCACCTCGACCAAGGCGTCGAGCGTCAGCTCCTGGGCCAGGCTGAGGAAGCTCGAGAGCTCCTCGTCCGACAGCGCCGCCACGATGAGGAGCACGGCGTCGGCACCCATGAGCCGGGCATCGCACACGTCGGCCATCGAGACCGTGAAGTCCTTGCGTAGGACAGGGAGACCGCACGCGGCCCGGGCGAGCGTCAGATCCGCCACCGACCCCGAGAAGTACTCCTCATCGGTGAGGACCGAGACGCACGCCGCGCCGCCGGCTTCGTAGTCGGCCGCCACCTGGGCGGGGTCGAGCGAGGCGTCGAGGGGGCCCTTGGAGGGCGAACGCCGCTTCACCTCGGCGATCACGGCGAGCTCACCGCCGGCGGGGACGGCCAGGCGCAGGCCGAAGGGGCGCGTGGTGCCGGCGCCGTGGGCCCGGTCGACGAGGTCGTCGAGGCTGCGGGTGTCGGCCGCGGCCCGGGCGCGATGCGAGGCGAGGATCCCCGTGAGGTAGGTGTCGGGCGGCACCGCCGCCAGCCTACTGGGCCTCACACTTTCCTCATCGCTTCCTCACGGACCGTTGACCCCGACGCGGTGTGATGTCGACATGCCGATCCGCCCCGGGGGTCCCCGTGCGCTCCGGTCGCCCGGTGGCAGGCTGGTGGTGGTGGCGGCCGACGGGGAGACAATCGTGGTCATCGAGGATGACCAGAACATCTCTGACCTCGTGGCCTTGTACCTCCGCCGGGAGGGCTTCCGGGTGCTGCAGGCGCCCGACGGTCAGCAGGGCCTCGCCTACGTCGACCGGGACAGCCCCACGCTCGTCGTGGTCGACGTGGGCCTGCCCGGTGAGCTCGACGGCTTCGACGTGTGCCGTCGACTGCGCGCCGCGGGGGACGTCCCCATCGTGATGCTCACCGCCCGCGACGACGAGGTCGACCGGGTGGTCGGGCTCGAGTTCGGCGCCGACGACTACGTGACGAAGCCGTTCTCACCGCGCGAGCTGGTGGCGCGGGTGCGGGCCATCCTGCGCCGGGCCGGCTCGCCCACCCGGACGGTGCCGTCGGTGCTCGAGGTCGGCGACGTCGTGGTCGACACGGGGCGCCGCGAGGTGTGCCGGGGCGAGGCGGTGGTGGCACTCACCGGCCGCGAATTCGACCTTCTGGCCTACCTGGCGGTCAACGCGGGCCTGGCGTTGTCACGACGCCAACTGCTCGACGGCGTGTGGGGGGAAGGCTGGTACGGCGACGAACGCACCGTCGACGTCCACGTCAGACAGCTGCGCAAGAAGCTCGGCGCCGGCCTGCCCCTCACCACCGTGTGGGGAGTCGGCTACCGGCTGGGCTGAGCCCGGCCCGTGCGTCGTCGCATCACCGTCGCCATTCTGGGCGTCGTCATCGGCACCCTCGTCCTGACCGTCGTGGGCAGTCTTCTGCTCGTCCGGCGCGCCGCCCTGTCGACCGCACAGAACGAGCTCACGAGCGAGGCACAAGCCATCGGCGGGCTCATGTCGGCCTACCCGCTGTTCACGCAACACCAGGTGGTAGACGTGCTGCGCCGCGTCGGCGCCTTCGACCGTCTCGCCCTCGTAGGCCTGAGCCCCACCGGCTCGCTCCAGGCGGTCCCCACCCCCTTGGCGGCGCGCCTCCTCGACGCGGGCGCGTTGCGGTCCGGGGCAACCGTGGCCGGCAACGTGGGTCACCTCGTCTTCGTGGCCCAACCGCTCGACCTGAGCTCGTCGCAACGCCTCGCGCTCGACGACGGACTACCGGCGTCGGACGTGCGCGTCCTCGTGGTCACGCGCCACGTGGCCGACCCGGTCAACGGTGTCGACTACTTCATCCTCGTGGCGGGCGTGGTACTCATGGCCGGCGTGGTCGTAGCCGCCGCGCTGGCCCGCCGCATCAGTTCGCCCATCGTGCGGGCCGTCGACGCGACGCGCCAGATGGCAGCGGGAAACCTGGAGGCCACCGTCCCGGTCAACCGGGGTGAGTACCCCGAACTGGCCGACCTGGCCGAGGCGGTCAACACGTTGGGCGAGAACCTGAGTCGGGCCCGGGGCCTGGAACGCGAATTCCTCCTGTCGGTCTCCCACGAGCTGCGCACGCCGTTGACGTCGATCCGTGGCTACGCCGATGCCATCTCCGACGGCGCCACCGATGACATCGCCGGCGCCGTCGGCATCATCGGGAGCGAGGCTCGCCGACTCGAGCGTCTGGTCCAGGACCTGCTCGACCTGGCCCGGCTCCAGGCACGCCAAATTCTCGTTCCACACCCAGCGCGTCGATTGCGCCTCGGTCGCCACGACGGTGGCCGAAGGGTTCCAACCCGAAGCCGTCGGTGCGGGCATCGCTCTGGTCGTGACGCCGGTCGAGGGAGCGGTGTGGGCCGACGCCGATCCCGACCGCGTCGGGCAGGTCGTCGCCAACCTCATCGAGAATGCACTCAAATTCGCGACGAGCCGGGTCGAGGTCGGCGCCGAGTCGGTGGGTGGCTGGATCGCCGTGTGGGTCGCCGACGACGGACCGGGCATCAGCCCCGCTGATCTCCCCCACATCTTCGAACGGCACTACAGCTCCGACATCGTCCCGGGGCGCAAGCTCGGAGTCGGGCTGGGCCTCGCCATCGTGGCCGAGTTGGCCTCAGCCATGGACGCCGTGGTGGACGCCCAGTCGCCGGTCGAAGGCGACCGCGGGGCCCGCATGGTGCTGTGGATCCCGCGCCGCCCTACGCCCGACGGACACGAGGACCATGCCGTCGGCACTCCGTCGGGTGTGCCGACGCCCGCGCTCCCCCTACACCCCCCTGCGTAGGGGGAACGCGCTCGCGGCGTCAGCCCCGGTTGCGACCTTGCGGCTCCCAACCGTCGAACCACAGCCCCGGAGATCCGCCCGCCTTGGGATAGGCCGGCTTCGCGCTCGGGGGCACGGACCACACGTTTCGATCGGCGATCGGTGCAGCTTCGCTCACGTCCACGGCAGTGGCTGCGGCCGGGGCGGGCAGGGCCGGTGGCGCCAGGCGCAAGACCCGACGCAGCAGGCTCCGGGGCCGCTCGACCAAGGCCAGGACCACCGATCCGAGGTACAGCACGATGAACCCGATCACCGCCACCAACCACAGGTGCGGTCCCGGACCGGTCGACGCCAGCGACGACGTGGTCGGAGCCGGCGCCGGCGTGGTGGCGGCCGTGGTCGGCGCCGTGGTGGCGGCCGTGGTCGGCGCCGTGGTGGCGGCCGTGGTCGGCGCGGCGGTGGTGCCAGCCGTGGTGGAGGCGATCACCGGCGAGGCCTTGGCCGCGGTCGGGGCCGACGGGACGATGCCGGTGGGAGAGCTGTTGTTGGGGTAAGGCGTGCACGTCAGGGTGAGCGTGCTGCCCGACACGTTGAGCGAGAGCGAGACGGCTGGGTCCACCGTGAGGCTGATGGCACCCCCGGTCGCGGTGAAGGGCCCGACCGTCGCCGGCGTGCTGGGAAGCATGAGCGACAGGCCCGTCGCCGGCACCGGGCTCGGGATCGGAGCGTTGATGGTGATCGGGGGGGCCGAGACGCTGGCGGGCGTCGCCCCGGTGGCGTCCACCTTGAGGGTGGCGTTGCCGGCGATGGCCGAGTTGCCGAGTGCCGCAGCGGCCGAGACGATCGAGCTGGGCAACGCCGTGGTGGTCTGGTTGTTGGTCAGGTTGAACGTCGAGCCCGACGCCGGGTTCGCGGGGGTGATCGTGCCCGTCGTCACCACGTTGTTCAGTGCGATGTTGCCGACCGGCGTGCCGGGGCAGTACAGCATGTACGGAGACGAGTCGGCGAACGCCGGTGTCGCTTCGGCGGTCAACAGCGCGAACATCCCGCCGGTCCCGACCAACCCGATCATCACGGCCGCGACTGCGCGTCCTCTGCGGCTCGACCTTGCCATCATTCCCCCCCTATTCGGCGGCACCATCACATCCCTACATCTCACGTCTTGCCTCGGTCACCCGAGCCGGTCGCGGTACCCCCGCTCACGAGCACCCGACTGCGGCCACCGTGACGCGCGAGGGCGTTCGCCCACAACACCTTCTCTAGGAACGTTACGGAGAACGGACCGACTCGGCATCATCACGATTGACGATTTCCTGCCTGGCATTTTGTCCGTTCTGACCTGGGAGAACGTCCGCGGACGCTGCCGAAACAAGGCTCACGCCGGGGTGAGCTCGAACCGAGTCTCGCGACCCGGGACGGCTATGCCTCGGGGACCGCCCAGACCTGCTCGCGTGGCCCGGGGTGGCCCAGGTGGTATCCCTGGGCGAACTCGCAGCCGATCACCCGCAAGGCGGCGGCCTGGGCCGGTGTCTCGACCCCTTCGGCCACCAGCGACAGCCGCAACTCGTGCCCGAGCGCGATCAGCGCCCGTACCATGACCGCGCCGTTGGGATTGCTCGTGGAGTCGAGCGCGGCCACGAACTCCGGTGCGATCTTCAACGACGAGATCGGAAGGTCCTGCAGCCACGAGAGGTTGCACTCCCTCGCCCCGAAGTCGTCGAGGTTGAACCGCACACCCATCTGGCTCAGCTGCGTCACCGCTGCGGGCGACGCCGCCGCCGCCCGGGCAGCGTCGTCGGACAGGTCGATGGCGAGCATGGTGGGCGCCACGCCGTGCTTGCGGGTGAGCTCCTCGAAGGTCTGGGCGAAGTGCGGGTCCTTGAGCTCGCGTGCCGACACGTTCAGCGTCAGTCGGAAGTGATCGGGCAGGTTCTCGGCCTCGCGCCACAACACGAGCTCGGTCAGGGCCCGGTCCACGGTCCAACGGCCCAGTGCCTCGGCCATCCCGACCTCTTCCGCCACGTCGAGGAACTCGCCCGGCAGGAGCAGGCCTTGCTCGGGTCGCTGCCACCGCAGCAGCGCCTCGGCGCCGATCACCTGGCCGCTGTGGAGGTCCACCACGGGCTGGTAGAAGAGCGCCAGCTCGCCGTTGTCCATGGCCTTCTGCAGCCCGTGCTCGATCTCGTAGCGCGACACCACGCGGTCGCGCATCGACGGGTCGAACAGGCGCGAGGCCCGCCCCTCGTCGCGGGCCCAGTACATGGCCAGCTCGGCGTTCTCGAGGACGTTGTCGGCGCTCTCACTCGCGGCCGGGTCGGTGAGGACGATACCGACGGTGGGCCGGACCCGGTGCTCGACCCCGTGCACGACCACCGGTCGGGCGGCGCCGTCCAGGATGATGCTCGAGATCCGCAGCGCGTCGGTGTCGGAGTGGACGTCCGCGCACACCACCACGAACTTGTCACCGGCGACGCGCGACACGATGTCGGTCTTGCGCCGGGCGACAGACAGCCGGCTGGCGACCTCGCGCGCCACCTGCTCCGCCGCACCCGCTCCGAACTGCTGGTTCACTTCCTGCCAGCCGTCGAGCTCGACGAACAGCACGGCGATCGAGCTTCCGGCCCGCTGGGCGCCGTCGAGCGCACGCACCAGTTGCTCCTCGAGCAGGGCCCGGTTCGGCGGCTCGGCGAAGATCTCGTCGGCGGGCGCCGGGACCACGACGGGAGCGACAACCGGTGCCACGGCGACCGGGGCGGGAGCCGGCGCGGCCGCCTGGGCGGCCTGGGCGGCGGCTTGGGCCGCTTGGGCCTGGGCGTTCATTTCGTCGATGACCCGGCCCAGCCGGTGGTTCTCCACGGCCAGCGCCCGCTGGGTGAGCGCGTTGCGGACCGTCTGGACGAAGGCTTGGGGGACGAGCGGCTTGACCAGCAGCCCGTCGAGGTGGGCCGACGCCGCCAGTGCGCTGTCGAGCGAGGCCAGGCCCGTGAGGAGAAGCACGGGGGTGTCGGGGTCCTCTTCCTTCAGCCGCTGGGCCAGCTCCACCCCGGTGTGATCGGCCAGCTGGTGGTCGACCACGACCGCAGCGGGACGTTGCAGGCCGTGCAGTGTCAACGCCTCGGTCGGGTCCGATGCCACGAACACCTCGATGCCCGCCCCCTTGAGCACCGACGCGAGGCTTTCCCTGGTGGCCTGGTCGTCGTCGACGACCAGGACCGAGTCCTCTAACACGCTTGGTTGGAACGCAGACAACGCAAAGCCCCCCTACAAGCTCCAGGTCGACCGCAGCGGCGACCTCCGCCGTCTGCCAGGTCGGCCGCTACCCGGTGTCCGGCGACAACCCAGCATCTCACCACTCCTCGCGCGAAGTCAACGTCGGCACGTCGGTTGTGCCAGGAATGGTTCGTCGTACCTAGCCTTGGCGCCACGCTCAGTGGTAATTAGCTCACGACTGGTGCGATTGATTCGCCTCGGCGATCCCCAGGGCCTCGAGGACCCGTTCGACCGCCTCGGCCAGGGGAAGATGGTGCCCCACCACGAGATCGGGCTCGGTGGGGGGCTCGTAGGGGTGGTCGAGGCCGGTGAACGACGAGATCTCCCCCCCCGAGGCGCGGGCGTAGAGGCCTTTGGGGTCGCGCTCGGCGCACACCGAGATGGGCGTCGCCACGTAGACCTCGACGAAGCGGATGCCGGCGTCCTCGTGCAGCGCCCGGGCGCGTCGACGGCCGTGGGTGTAGGGGCTGATCAGCGCCGCCAGGGCGATGAGCCCGGCGTCGGCGAACAGCAGCGCCACTTCGGCGACCCGACGGACGTTCTCGTCCCGGCCCTCGGGGGTGAAGTCGAGGTCGATGTTGAGCCCGCTGCGGATGTTGTCCCCGTCGAGGCGGTAGGCGGGCCGACCGTTCGCCACCAGGCGCTCCTCGACGGCGCCGGCGAGTGTGGACTTCCCCGACCCCGACAGGCCTGTGAACCAGACCGTCGCCCCGCGGGTCCCGAGCGTGTCCCACCGGTCCGTCCGCGTCAGGCGGCCGGCCGACCACACCAGATCCGACACCGGCGTCATGGCTCAGTCAGCTCCCAGGATCATCCCGGCACCGACCGTCGCGTTGGTGTCCTCGGCGGCCACGACGAAGGAGCCGGTGAAGCGGTTGCGGCGGTAGCTGTCGTAGAACAGCGGCTGCGTGACCCGCACGCTCACGCGGCCCACGTCGTTCAGCCGCAACGTGTCGGCCGAGTCGTCGCGGTGCAAGGTGTTGACGTTCAGTGTGTAGTGGACGTGCCGGACCTGCGCCCGAACCCAGCGCGTCGTGTGCTTGAGCGCCACGACATCTCCCTCGGCCAGGGGACGGTCGGCCATCCAGCACATCATGGCGTCGATGTCCTGGCCCACGGTGGGCTGGTTGTGGGGGCGGCAGATGAGGTCACCACGCGACACGTCGAGGTCCTCGGCCAACCGGACCATCACCGACATGGGCGCGAACGCCTCCTCCACGGGGCCGTCGAAGGTGTCGATGGCGGCGATCGTCGACGTCAGCCCCGACGGCAGCACCATGACCTCGTCCCCGGGCCGGAACACCCCGCCCGTGACACGGCCGGCGTAGCCACGGAAGTCGGGCACGGTGGAAGCCGTGGGGCGGACCACCCATTGCACGGGCAGCCGGGGGTCGATGAGATTGCGGTCCGAGGCGATGTACACCTGTTCGAGGTGGTGCAGGAGGGACGGCCCCTCGTACCAGCCCATGTTGAGCGAACGCTGGACGACGTTGTCGCCATGGAGCGCCGAGATGGGGATGAAGGCGAGATCCGTGACCTCGAGCCGGGTGGCGAATGCCTTGAACTCCTCGCGGATCCGCGCGAAGACCGACTCGTCGTAGTCCACGAGGTCCATCTTGTTGATGCACACCACGAGGTGCGGGACCCGCAGGAGCGACGCCAGAAAGGCGTGGCGTCGAGTCTGCTCGACGATCCCCTTGCGGGCGTCGACGAGCACCAGCGTGAGGTCCGCCGTCGAGTTCCCCGTCACCATGTTGCGGGTGTACTGGGTGTGTCCGGGCGTGTCGGCGATGATGAATTTGCGCAGGGGCGTGGCGAAGTAGCGATAGGCGACGTCGATCGTGATGCCCTGCTCGCGTTCGGCCCGCAACCCGTCGGTGAGCAGGGCGAGGTCGGTGTGCTCGTCGCCGCGCTGGCGACTGACTCGCTCCACCGCTTCGAGCTGGTCCTCGAAGATGGACTTCGAGTCATACAGCAGCCGACCGATGAGCGTGCTCTTGCCGTCGTCGACCGAACCGGCGGTGGCGAAGCGGAGGAGTTCCATCTCTAGAAGTAGCCCTCGCGCTTGCGATCCTCCATCGAGGCCTCGCTGAAGCGGTCGTCGGCCCGGGTGGCGCCGCGCTCGGTGAGCCGTGACACCGCCGTCTCGGCGATGATCTCTTCCACCGTCGAGGCAGTCGACTCGACGGCTCCGGTGCACGTCATGTCGCCCACGGTGCGGTAACGGACGTTGGTCTCGAAGGGCTCCTCGTCGTCGAGCACCGTGACGAACCGGTTCTCGGCCAACAGCATCCCGTCGCGCCGGAACACCCGGCGCCGGTGGGAGAAGTAGATGGACGGGACGTCGAGGTGCTCCTGGGCGATGTACTGCCAGATGTCGAACTCGGTCCAGTCCGACAGGGGAAAGACCCGGATGTGCTCGCCGGTGCGGTGGCGCCCGTTGTAGAGCCCCCACAGCTCGGGGCGTTGGTTCTTCGGGTCCCACTGCCCGAATTCGTCCCGGAAGGAGTACACCCGTTCCTTGGCCCTGGCCTTCTCCTCGTCCCGCCGGGCTCCCCCGAACACGGCGTCGAAGCGGTGCTCGGTGATGGCGTCGAGCAGGGTCCTGGTCTGGAGGCGATTGCGCGAGGGGTTCGGGCCCGGGTCCTCGACGACACGTCCGCTGTCGATCGACTCCTGCACCGACGCCACCTTGAGCTGGGCGTCGAGCTCGGCCACGCGGCGGTCACGGAACTCGAGCACCTCGGGGAAGTTGTGTCCCGTGTCCACGTGCATGACCGGGAAGGGCAGGCGGGCCGGCCAGAAGGCCTTCTCAGCCAGCCGCAGCATGACGACCGAGTCCTTGCCTCCCGAGAACAGCAACACGGGGCGTTCGAACTCGGCCACCACCTCACGCATGATGTGGACCGACTGCGCCTCGAGGGCCTCGAGATGAGACAGCTGGTAATGCCCGGCGCCCGCACGTCCCCCCATAGAACAACGAGAATAGCTCGGCCTTCTGTCTTTCCGATACGGTCCCCGACCTCAACCTTCCCGGGCAACCTTCGACGTCAGGTACGAAATTGGCGACTTTCGACGACGACGAGCTGGCCGCCCGCATCGCCGAGGAGTCGGGCCGGGCCCTGCTGGAGATCCGTCGGACCATGGGCCTCGACGACGCCCGAGCGCTCGGAGCCGAAGGCGACCGCCGGTCCAACGAGCTCATCATGGCGGCCCTCGACGAGGCCCGTCCCGAGGATGCGGTCCTGTCCGAGGAAGGCGGCTCCACCGCCGACCGGCCGGACCGAGCCGCCTCGGCCCGGGTATGGGTCATCGACCCTCTCGACGGCACGCGCGAGTACTCCGAGGGCCGCGACGACTTCGCCGTCCACGTCGGCCTCGTCGTCGACGGCCTCCCCATGGTGGGTGCGGTGGCGCTGCCGGGACAGGGTCACGTGCTCGTCACCGGCGCCCGCCGCTCGCGCCACCGCACGCTCGCACCACGGGTCGAGGGGCCACTGCGGGTGGTCGTGAGCCGCACCAGGCCGCCCGCCGAGGCGCGGCGCGTGGCGGCCCGGCTCGACGCCGAGCTCATACCGATGGGCTCGGCCGGCGCCAAGACGGCTGCGGTGCTCAGCGGATCCGTCGACGCCTATGTCCACTCCGGAGGGCAGTACGAATGGGATTCGGCCGCACCGGTGGCGGTGGCCCACGCCTACGGCGCCTACGCGACCCGCCTCGACGGGTCGACGCTCGTCTACAACCAGCCCGATCCGTGGCTCCCGGACCTCGTCGTGTGCCGACCCGAGCTCTCCGCCGCCATCCTCGACGCGTTGGTCCCCTGAGCCCTCAGGCGAGTGGGAGGACACGCACCTCGGCGCGCTCGGGCGCAGCCGTCCCGGCGCTCCCGGCGTCGGCCCGCAACTCGACCCCGCTCGAGGGCTCCACGGCGCGGTGCACGTAGCCCAGGGCCACGGGACACCGCAGTGCCGGGGACCACGCCGACGACGTGACGGTACCGACGACCTTGCCCTGGTCGACGATCTCGGTGCCCGGGGCCACGACGACGGTCGAGCCCGACACGACCAGCCCGCGCAGATGGCGGGCCACCCGGTTCCCCCGGGCGTCGAGCCGGGCCACGAGCTCCTGGCCGGTGTAGCAACCCTTGGTGAAGCTGACCGCACGATCCAGGAGGTCGGCCTCCGCCGCGATCGTGCGCTCGTCGAGCTCCGCTCCCATGCGGGGGATCCCCGCCTCGACGCGCACCGACTCCCACGCCGCGCCCGAACACACCCGCACCCCGTCGGGGATCTCGGGCGCCTCGCCCAGGAGATCGAACCCCGCGACACCGTTCCAGGAGAAGGCGGGCGAGAGCGACACGTCGGGGCGGCCCTCGACCACGAGTGCCGCCGCACCGGGACCCCGGAGTGCGACACAGCGCCACGCCAGGGGCTCGATGACCACCTTGACACGGAGCTTGAAGCGGGCGAGGCGCGCCGCCACCGCCTCGCCCCACCCCGCGTCGACGTCGAGGACCAGCTCGTCCTCCCCGGTGCGCGACACGCGCACCAGCGCGTCGAGCTTCCCCTGGGGGGTCAGGAGCAACGAGTCGGCCGACTCCCCCACGCCGAGGGCGTCGATGTCCTGGGACAGCTGGCCCTGGAGGAAGTGCCGGGCGTCGTCGCCCGAGACGCGCAGCACGTCGCGTCCGAGGGTGAGTGCTCCCACCCCGCGCCGCAACGCCTCGTAGTCCTGGGCCACGGCGTCGTCGACCCCGCTGTCGTCGACCGGGGCCTGCGACGGGGCGTCCCGGGCGCCGCTCATCGACCCGACGCCACGGCCGCACTGGCCCTCGCCGCGGTGGCTCGTCGCGCCGCGGGCACCGCGGCCAGCAGGGCGGCCGCCTTGTTGTGACACTCGAGATCCTCTTCGGCCGGGTCGCTGTCGGCCACGATCCCCGCACCCGCCTGCACCGTGGCGTGACCGTCGGGGGTCACGACCATCGTCCGGATGGCGATGGCGGTGTCCAGGTTGCCCGAGAAGTCCACGTAGCCCACCACACCGCCGTAGACGCCGCGCTTGGTGGGCTCGAGGTCGTCGATGATCTCCATGGCGCGGACCTTGGGCGCGCCCGAGAGCGTGCCCGCCGGGATCGTGGCGCGCAGGACGTCGATGGGCCCCTTTCCCGGCGCCAGTCGACCCGACACCTGTGAGGTGAGGTGCATGACGTGGCTGTAACGCTCGACCGTCTTGAACTCGTCGACGTGCTCGGTCCCGAAGCGCACGACCCGGCCCACGTCGTTGCGGGCGAGGTCCACCAACATGATGTGCTCGGCCACCTCCTTGGGGTGCTCCGAGAGCTCACCCGCCAGGCGGTCGTCCTCGGCGTCGCTCCTCCCCCGGCGCCGTGTCCCGGCGATGGGACGGGACACCACCACACCGTCGCGCAGGCGCACCAGTGGTTCGGGCGTCGCACCGACCACGGTGCACTGGTCGGTGCGCAGGAAGTAGAGGTACGGGCTCGGGTTGACCAGTCGCAGCACTCGGTAGAGGTCGAAGGGATCGGCGTCGAGGTCGAAGTCGAAGCGCTGGGACAGCACGACCTGGAAGATGTCGCCGGCTCGGATGTGCTCCTTGGCACTCACCACCGCGCCCCGGAATGTCTCCGACGACATGTTGGCGTGGACGGCGGGGGGCACGTCGTCGTCGCGCGGTGCCTGCAGCGCGGCGCCGCCGAGGGGGCGGGAAAGAGCCTCGGCGAGGTCGTCAAGACGCTCCCCCGCGGCCTCGAAGGCGGCGTCGGCGTCGGCGTCACTCCAGGCTTCGCCCACCACGACGTTGTCGACGAGCACGACACGTTGGCGCCAATGGTCGAAGGCACACAGTTGGCCGATGACGTGGAGGATGGCGTCGGGAAGCCCGGCGTCGTCGACGGGGACGTCGGGCAGGTGCTCGACCTCGCGCACGACGTCGTACCCCAGATAGCCCACGAGGCCGCCGTGCAACGGCGGCAGGTCGGCGAGCACAGGAGATCGGTAGGCGCTCAGCATGGCGTCGACGGTGGCGAGGATCCCGTCGCCGGCACAGGCTCGGACCTCGGCGGGGAGCTCCAGCGGGCCCGCGCTGTCCACGGTGCGCCCACGGCCCACCAGCGTGGCCAGCGGCCGCCGGCCCACGAAGGAATAGCGTCCCCAGCGCTCACCCCCCTCGACCGACTCGAGGAGGAAACCCGTCCCCTCCCCCACGACGAGCATGAAGGCGCTCACGGGCGTGAGCGTGTCGGCGACGAGCTCGCGCCACACCGGGACGATGCGGTGCGCCCCGCACAACTGGCGAAAGGCGTCGCGCCCGGGGCGGTCTGGTGGCGACGCGGTGACGCTCACCCCCGGGCCGGAGGTCGTCCGGGCACCGCACCCGGGTCGTCACCGCCGAACGACCGGTAGAAGCACGACCGGGCCCCGGTGTGACACGCCCCGTTTCCGTCCTGGTCGACCAGCACGAGCACGGCGTCGCCGTCGCAGTCGTAGCGGACCGCCCGCACCCATTGCCGGTCCCCCGAGGTCTCGCCCTTGCACCAGTACTCGCTCCGGCTGCGGCTCCAGAACCAGGACCGCCCGGTCGAGAGCGTGCGCCGGAGGGCCTCGTCGTCCATGTAGCCGAGCATGAGCACTGCTCCGTCGCCGGCATCCTGGACGATGGCGGGTACCAGCCCGTCGGCGCCGAAACGCACCGCCGAGAGCTCGTCCTCGGTGAAATCGACAGGGGATGCAACCCGTTCCATGGTCCCCTCACGATACCGGTCACCCCGGCCGGCCCCGGCGGGACGGCGCCGACGGGCATCGACGGCATCGAGACGGGGCCCGATCGGGACATCGGAGCCGACGCCGCCTACTATTCAGTAACTCCGCGGTCGTCGAGTGCGGGGATCGCCGGGGGGCGGAATGAGACGGACGTGGGAGTGGCTTGGCCTCAACCTGGGCAAACGCGCCGGGACGGTGGCCATTTGCGGGTTGCTCGTCACGATTCTCCTCGGGTTCGGCATCACCAAGCTCCGCTTCACCACGAGCAATTCCGACTATCTGAACACGAACGACCCCGCCTGGATCAACAACGTCAACTACGAGAAGGTCTTCGGCGGCGACCCCATGGCCGTCCTTTTCACCATGAAGCCGGGGACGACGGTCGACAACCTCCTCACCAAGAAGAACATCGCCGCGTTCAAGACGATCTCCGCCAAGCTGCACCAGGACCCCTGGGTGTTCAGCGCCGTCACCCCCATGGACGCCCTGCAGTTCGCGCAACAGCTGTTGAGCAGTCCCACCGGGAGCCCGCTCGACAGCCCCGCCTACCATCTGCTCCAGGGGGCCATCTCCCGTGACACCGACCCCGCCGACAAGCAGATCCGTGCCCACTACCTGACCCAAGAGGGCATCCAACTCGCCAAGACGCCTCCCGCCGACCAGGTCCTCTCCAATCCCAAATGGATGCAATTCGTCATCCACGAGCAGGACGGGAGTGTGCGGCAGTCGCTGCTGACCTTCGTCCACGACGACCACCACGCCCTCCTGGCGGTGTACCTGAAGGGCGACCTCAATATCAACCAGGAGACCACGGCGGCTTCGTCGGTCACGAAGATCATCGACTCGGTCCACTTCCAGAACGTCACGACCATCACCACCGGCGTCCCGGCGCTGCTGAAGGTCATCAACGACTACCTCAAGCACGGCATCATCGTCCTGGCGCTGTTGGCCGGGGCGATCATGACGATCATCCTCCTGCTGTCGTTCACGGTCCGGTGGCGACTGCTGGCCTTCGCCATCGTGGCGCTCGGCCTGGTGTGGGGCTTCGGCCTCGTCGGCTACTTCCACGTCCCGCTGACCCTGGCCACCATCGCCGCGCTCCCGGTCCTCCTCGGCGTGGGCATGGACTATTCGATCCAGATGCACTCGCGCATCGAGGAAGAGGTGATCCTCGACCGCGCCGCGCACCCCATCCAGGCCGCGGCGCGCGGGCTCGGCCCGGCGCTGCTCGTGGTCACCTTCGACGCCGTCTTCGCCTTCATGGCCCTGTGGTTCGCCAAGACCCCCGCCATCCGGGAGTTCGGCTCACTCCTCGTGATCGGCATCATCGCCGTGTGCTTCTGCAGCATCATCGCCACCCTGTCGGTCCTCGGCATCCGCGAGTACAAGTCGCCCACCAAAGGCGAGGACTTCAGCCAAGGCCGTCTCAGCCGAACCGCCGTGTTCCTCGGGAGCCTCCCGCAACGCACCGCCGTCCCCTTGGCCATCGTCAGCGTCGTGATCCTCCTGTCGGGGATCGCGGTGGAGGGAAAGCTGGCGCTGCAGACCGACCCCATCTCCTGGGTGAACCCCCACTCGCAGGCCATCAAGGACATCAACCAACTGAAGGCGGCCACAGGGTCCGACAACGAGATCGCCATGCGGATCTCGACCGCTCACCCGTGGAGCAACCAGACGGTCGACTACGTCATCAACTTCTCGCACCAGCTCGAGAAGAAGTACCCCACCACGCTGTTCCCCGGGGCAGGGCTCATCAACACCGTCGACCAATTCATCACCATCAAGGGCATGAAGGAAGTCCCGCCCACGGGCGCCGACATGCAGGGCATCTACCTCATCGCACCACCCGGCATCGTGAAGACCACGGTGGCCGACCACGGGGGGGCGCTCAACGTCATCTTCCTGGGACGAACCGACACCCTCGACCAGCTCGCCCCCGTGGTGAAGGACCTCGAGGGTGGGATCAACGCCCCGCCCGGGATCACGGTGGCACCGGGGGGCATCGCCACGGTGGGCGTGGGCCTCATCCAGAACCTCGAGGCGTCCCGGGTCAAGCTCACGTACCTGGCCATCCTCTTCGTCGGCTTGTTCCTCACGATTCGGCTACGGAGCCTCATCCGGGCACTGTTGTCGCTCGTGCCGGTGCTCGTGGCGGTGGGTGCCGTCTCGCTCATCGGTGTGATCTTCCACCTCAAGCTGAGTCCCGTGACGGCGGTGGCGGGGCCGCTCGTGGTGGCGGTCTGTACGGAATTCACGTCACTGATGCTGTTGCGGTTCGTCGAGGAACGCGGTCGAGGCCTGGCCCCGCGCGAGGCGATGGACGCCACGTCCAGGCGCACCGGGAGGGCCTTCATGGTCTCGGGCATGACCGCCATCGCCGGCGTGGCGGTCCTGGGCTTGTCGTCGATGCCGCTGCTGAGCGACTTCGGCATCATCGTCGCCATCAACATCACCGTGGCACTGCTGAGCGCCCTGGTGGTGCTGCCACCCATCCTGGTCTGGGCCGACCAGCGCAACTGGGTGTCGCGCGGGCTCATCAAGACGCCGCCCCGCCCCTACGAGACGATCGACGAGCGCTTCCCACCCGTCGCCACCGGTGACGACGGCGGCGTCGAGGCCGGTGTCGCGGTCGGCGCCAACGGGAACGTCGAGGCCGGTGTCGCGGTCGGCGCCAACGGGAACGTCGACAACGGCCATCCGACGCCTACGGCCCAGCCGGTGTCGCCCGGGGTCCACGTCCCGCCGACGCCAGCCTCGGGCGCGCTGTGGTTGCCGCAATTCGGCGAGTCCGGCTCGACCTGACGCGAGGGTTCTCGCGCTGTGCCGCGAGGGTCTCGCGGTCCACGACGGGTCTAGAGGTAGAGACCCGTGCCGCTGTCGATGCGCTCCGAGGCCACGGCGTGGATGTCGCGCTCACGCAGGATGACGTATTCGTCTCCTTGCACCTCGACTTCGAAGTGGTCTTCGGGGTTGAACAGCACCTTGTCGCCCACCTTGATGGAACGGACATGCGGCCCGACGGCAACGACCTCGGCCCACACGAGCCGACGCGACACCTGCGCCGTGGCGGGGATGAGGATGCCCGAGCGCGACCGCCGCTCGCCTTCGGCGATGGGCTGTTGGGCTAGCACCCGGTCGGCCAACATGATGATGGGCTGCTTGGGCGACCCGGTGGCCGACCCCGTCGACGACACCGTTGGCGACGTGGACCTTGCTGTCTTGCCCTCAGGAGCCACGATTTGCACCGTAGTCGATGGCCCGAGCCGACCACGACGACATCGTCGACCTACTCCGGCGCCGGAGGGCGCACGACCACACCGTGCGCGGCGAGGTAGGACTTCGCTTGCGCCACGGTGAACTCCTGTCGGTGGAAGATCGACGCGGCGAGCACCGCGTCGGCACCTCCGTCGGTCGCCCCCTCCACGAGATGCTCGAGGCTCCCCACGCCGCCCGACGCCACCACGGGAACCTCGACGGCGTCCACGATGGCGCGTGTGAGCGCAACGTCGAACCCGTGGCGTGTGCCGTCGCGGTCCATGGAGGTGACCAGGATCTCGCCTGCGCCGAGTTCGGCACACTCGGCCGCCCACGCCAGCGCGTCCTTGCCCGTCTCGCGCCGCCCGCCGTGGGTGAACACGTCCCACCCCGGTCCCGACGTCCGTTGGCGCGCGTCGATGGCGACGACGATGCATTGCGAGCCGAACTCGTCAGCGAGCAGGTGCACCAGGCCGGGGTCGAGGAGCGCCGCGGTGTTCAACGCCACCTTGTCGGCTCCGGCCCGCAACAAGCGACGGGCGTCGTCGGGGGCCCGTACCCCACCGCCGACGGTGAAGGGGATGAAGACCTGCGCCGCGGTGCGCGACACGACGTCGACCATCGTGTCGCGCTCGTGCGCGGATGCGGTGATGTCGAGGAAGACGAGCTCGTCGGCCCCTTCGGCGTCATAGCGCGCCGCCAGCTCGACCGGGTCGCCGGCGTCCACCAGGTCCACGAAGCGCACACCCTTCACCACCCGGCCCGCGTCGACGTCGAGACATGGGATCACACGGACAGCGCGCACGCGGCGATCGCCTCCTCGACGGTCATGGCACCCTCGACCAGTGCCGTGCCCACGATGGCTCCGGCCAGTGTGCGTTGCGCGGGGACCGTGACCTCGAGCGCGGCGAGGGCCGAGAGATCCGCGGGCGACCGAACGCCACCCGACGCCACCACGGGATGCGCCGTCAACTCGAGCGCGTGGGCGAGGCCGACGAGGTCGGGCCCCCCGAGCATCCCGTCCCGGTCGATGGCGGTGACCACCACCGCACCGAGGTCCACCCCCGCCAGGCGTTCGAGCGCAGCCGCGAGTGTCGTTCCGCTGGGACGTTCCCAGCCCGCGCGTGGCGAGCTCGGCCCCGGCGCCCCGGTGGTCGAGACCCACCGCGACGCGACCCGGATAGCCCTGCGCCAACGACTCGACCAACGCAGGCGTCTCGAGGGCAGCGGTGCCGAGGACCACGCGGTTCACACCGTGGTCGAGGAGCGCCGCGGCGTCGGCCGCGCCGCGCACTCCCCCGCCGGCCTGCACCCGCACGTCGACGGCCGCCGCGATCCGCAGCACGACGGCGCGGTTCACCGGCTCGCCCGTGCGGGCGGCGTCGAGGTCCACCACGTGGATCCACGACGCCCCTCCGGCCGCATAGGTATGGGCCAACTCCACCGGGTCGCCGTCAGGCACGCACGCGCCCGAAGTCACCTTGGACCAAACGCACCGCGGCGCCGTCGTGCAGGTCGATGGCGGGGAACAGCTCCATGCCGGACGTCACGACGGGCTCGGCCCGTCCCCGCACGCGGCCACGAAGTTCCCCAGAATGGCCAGGCCCACCGCACCGGATTTCTCGGGGTGGAACTGCGCGCCCCACACCGGCCCGCGCTCGGCCGCGGCAACGACCTCGCCCCCGTAGTCGCACGTCGCCACCACGTCGGCGGACACCTCGGGCGCGTAAGAGTGGACGAAATAGACCCACGGCTTCGAGGCGATGCCCGCCAACAGCCCACTGTCGGTGCCGGGGCGGGTCAGAAGCTGGTTCCACTGCATCTGCGGTCGCTTCACGCTCCGGGACAGCGACCGCACCGTGCCACCGAGCACGCCGAGGCCCCGGACGCCGGGGGACTCCTCGGAGTCTTCGTAGAGCAACTGGAAACCCACACAGATCCCGAGGAAGGGCACCCCCCACGCCAGGGCGTCGTCGACGGCACGGTCGAGGCCCGTGGTGCGCAGCGCCTGGGCGCAGCGGCCGAAGGCCCCCACCCCGGGCAGCACCACGCCCGCGGCACCCGCAGCGTCGTCGGGGTCGGTCACGAGCCGGGCGTCGGCCCCCAGGTGCACGAGTGCCTTGTGGGCAGAGCCCAGGTTGCCGATGCCGTAGTCGAGGACGGCGATTCCCCGGTCCACGTCACACCCCGTCGGTGGCGCCCAGCGTGCCTTTGGTCGAGGGCACCCCGCCGCCTTCCACCCGCATGGCGTCACGCAGACAGCGCGCCGTCGCCTTGAACGACGCCTCGACGATGTGGTGCGTGTTCTTCCCGGTCACCAGTCGGACGTGCAGCGTGATGCCCGAGGCGGTGACGAAGGCGCGCCAGAACTCCTCGGCCAGTTGCGGGTCGAACGGCGGTGAGCCCAACGGCGCCACGTCGGGCCCGAAGGTCACGTCGTAGGCGAAGTAGGGCCGACCCGAGATGTCGAGCGCCACCTCGACCAACGCTTCGTCGAGGGGCAGTGCGATGGACGCGAAGCGCCGGATGCCCGCCTTGTCCCCGAGCGCGTCCGCCAGGGCCTCGCCCAGCACGATGCCGACGTCCTCCACGGTGTGGTGCGCGTCGACGTGAAGGTCGCCCGACGCCTTGACCGTCAGGTCCAACCCGCCGTGCCGACCGAGCTGCGAGAGCATGTGGTCGAAGAAGGGGATGCCGGTCTCCACCTCGACCGACCCCGAGCCGTCGAGCGCCATGGCCACGTCGATGGCGGTCTCCTTGGTCCGGCGCTGGCGCGTGGCGGAGCGGGGTGCGGTGACAGGGGCCATGAGGTCGTCCAGGTTAGGGGCTAGCGCCGCGCCGGCCGGACGCTCGAGCCCAGGGCGGCCAGGAACCGGTCGTTCTCCGCGGGTGTCCCCACCGTGACGCGGAGGCAGTTGTCGAGCCCCGGCCACCTCGAGCAGTCGCGTACGAGCACCGACGCGTCGACGAGGTCCTGCCAGACCTCGGTGGCGGCCCGGGCGGTGGGACGGAACAGGATGAAGTTGGCGTCCGAGGGCCACGACTCCACCGCCATGTCGCTCAGGGCCGAAGCGACGCGACCCCGTTCCTCGGTGATGAGGGCGACGCGCGCCTCCATGGCGTCGACGTGGCGCAACGCCAGGCGCCCGGCCGCCTGGGTCACAGCGTCGAGGTGGTAGGGCAGGACCACGGCTTCGCACGCGGCGACCACGTCCGGGGCGCCGATGAGATAGCCCAGACGGCAGGCGGCCATCGACCACGTCTTGGAGAACGTGCGCAGCACCACCAGTCGATCGGCCCCGGCGGCACCACGGTCGAGCAGATCGAGCGCGCTGCGCGGCGCGAACTGCCCGTAGGCCTCGTCCACCACGACGAGCCCCGGCGCCCGCGCCAGGACATGGGCCACGGTCTCGGGCGACTCGGCCCCGCCGGTCGGATTGTTGGGAGAGCACAGGAACGTGATCACCGGCTGGCACTCGTCGAGGACCGCGTCGACCACGTCGAGGTCGACGCGGTGGTCCGGCCCGCGCCAGCCGCGCACGACGTCGGTGGCGGTGAGCGAGGCGATGTGGCTGTGCAGGGCATAGGTCGGCTCGAACACCGCGGCGCTCCGTCCCGCCCCCCCATAGGCGAGCAACAGGCACTGGAGCACCTCGTTGGAACCGTTGGCGCAGAACACCCGGGACGTGTCGGTGCCGTGGAACTGCGCCAGCGCGCCGCGCAGTTCCGCCACGGTGCGGTCGGGGTAGCGGTTGAAGTCGATGCGGCCGAGCTCGTCGCGCAGCTCGTCCAGCCACTGCGCCGGCGGTGGCAGCGGGGACTCGTTGGTGTTCAACCGCACCTCGACCTCCACCTGGGGGGAGTGGTATCCCGACAGCGCCGTCAGGTCCGGCCGCATCGGAACGGGGCCGGCGGTCACCGCTCGCCCCGCACGAGGACGGACCGGGCGTGTGCCGGGAGCCCCTCGGCCTCGGCGATGGCCACCACGTGGGGCGCGAGCCCCGCCAGGGTGCCGGCGTCCATCGACACGGCATGGACGTGGGTACGAAAGTCGTCTACTCGCAAGGCCGACGCGAAGCGCGCCGTGCGCGCCGTGGGCAGGACGTGGTTGGGCCCCGCCAGGTAGTCCCCCACACTGGCAGGCGCGTACGGGCCCAGGAAGACCGCGCCGGCTCGGCGTACCAACGGGAGCAGGTCCACCGCGTCGTGCACCAGCAGCTCCAGGTGCTCGGGCGCCACGACGTTGGCGACCGCCAGTGCCTCGGCCGGGCCGTCCACGAGCGCCACGTACCCACCGGTGGCGAACGTGGCCTCGAGATCGGCGCGCGCCGCGGCGAGGACGCCACCAGCGCGTCCACCTCGGCCTCGATGGCGTCGGCTGCCTCGGGTGACCACGTGACGAGCCAGGCGACGCCGTCTGGCCCGTGCTCGGCCTGCACGACCACGTCGATGGCTGCCCACGCCACCGGGGTGTCGCGGTCGGCCACGACCACCACTTCCGAGGGCCCGGCGAAGGCGGACGGGACGCCGACGATGCCCGACACCTGGCGTTTGGCCTCGGCCACGTACCGGTTCCCGGGCCCCGCGATGACGTCGACGCGCCGGATGGACTCGGTGCCGAACGCCATGGCCGCCACCGCCTGGGCCCCGCCCACGCGGTAGACCTCGTCCACGCCGGCGATGGCCGCCGCCGCCAACGTCTCGGCTGCGATGGCGCCGCCGGGCCCCGGTGGCACGCACAGGGCGAGCTCGGGCACCCCCGCAACCCGGGCGGGCGCCGCGCACATGAGCACGGTGGAGGGGTAGCGCGCCCGGCCCCCGGGGGCGTACAACCCGGCCCGCTCCACCGGTCGCACGAGGTGGCGTACGACCACACCGCCGTTCTCGAAATCCGGCACCGGTCCGGGCTCGTGGGCGTGGTAGGCGAGGATCCGGGCGTAGGCCAGCTCGAGCGCGGCCCGCAACGCGGGGTCGAGTCCCGCCAGCGCGGCGTCGATGTCCGCCTTGGGGACCGCCAGCGTCGTGATGTCGACGCCGTCGAACCGATGCGTGAGCGCCCGGACGGCCTCGTCGCCGCCCACGCGCACCTCGTCGATGATGGCCCGGACGGCCTCGGTCGGGAACGCCACCTCGGCCGGCGGGCGCGGCACGGCCGCGGCCAGCTCGTCGGCGGGCACACCACGCAGGTCGAGGCGCGAAAGCAACACGGGGACCCGATGGTACTCGGGGCACCTGAGCCCTCCGCCCCTGGTGAGAGGCCCGCAACGCACTCCGGGCCGGTGACGCCGCCGAGGGTGCCACCCCGTGGGGCGGGTCGTCGCTTCGCATGACCGGAGCGAATGGGTCATCATCGGGGCGTGTCCGCCCCCCTGGCCGAGCTGTCCTCGGTGGCCACCGCGCTCGAGGAGCTACGTCAGCGCGTGGCCGCCATCGCCGACCAGGCCGCCTCGGAACAGGACGACGACACTGCGTCGGAGCTCTTTGCGGTGGAACGAGCGCTCACAGGAGCAGGGCGACGTCTCGGTCGGATCACCTCCGCCCCCCGGAAGCGGCGCTGAGACCTTCGAAGCCGACGTCGCTGAAACGTTCAAACAGCCCCTGATGCGCCGACGGCGCCCATACGGGCGCCGTCGCGCGAGCGGGCCGGGCGGCGGATCCCGGCCGCACTCCTCGGAACCCGGTGGCGGGAACCGGATCCGTGCTTCTAACAACACCACGACACGCCCGCGCCTTCCATGCACGCCGGCAAAACATCAGCCCAATTCGCTCACGGCGCCCGACCGGGCACGCCGCCCCTCAGAGCAACGGCAAGAAGGCGGACGGACAGATGTCGGCCAGGATGCACTCGCCGCAGCGCGGTGACCGAGCCTTGCACGTGGCCCGACCGTGCAGGATGAGCCGCAGGCTCAGGGTGCCCCACTCGTCTTCGGGCACCAAGGCCCCGACCTCGCTCTCGACCTTGACCGGGTCGGTCTGCTCGGTCAGGCCCAGCCGGCGGGTGAGACGTCCGACGTGGGTGTCGACGGGCAACCCGGGCAAGCCCAGCGCCACGCTCCGCACCACGTTCGCCGTCTTGCGGCCCACGCCGGGAAGGCTCGTGAGGTCCTCGATCGACGACGGGACCATCCCGCCGAAGCGCTCGGTGAGGCCGCTCGCCATCCCCACCAGGTTCTTGGCCTTGGAGCGGAAGAAGCCGGTCGAGCGGATCAGCTCCTCGAGCTTCTCGATGGATGCATCGGCCAGCGCCCCGGGCGTCGGGTAGGCCGCGAACACGGCGGGCGTCACCATGTTCACCCGCTCATCGGTGCACTGAGCCGAGAGGATCGTCGCCACCAGGAGTTGGAACGGCCCGTCGTGGGCAAGTGCGCACAGCTCCTCCGCGCTCCCCGGATACTGGCGCGCCAGGCGGGCCACCACCTCGCGCGCCCGGGAGCGCGGAGAGCGGGGGTGGGCCACGGCCTCACAGTACCGAGCCGACCTCCCGCACCAGCACGTTCGGGCCCATCGGTGGCGGTAGCCTGCGGCCGTGCACCCCGTCGAGGTCAAGCGCCGGATGGGCGAGTCCGACATCGCCGAGGTCTCGCAACTCCTTCACCAGGCCCTGGTGGCCGACGGCCATTACCCACTGGGAGAGCACAAGTGGCTCGACCTGGTGCACGGGGGCCGCACGGGCTTCGCCGGGTTCGTCGCACGTGAGTCCTCCAACGGCCCCCTGGTCGGCTACGCCCAGCTGAGCCGCGGGCACGACACCTGGGGAGTGGAGGTCGTGATCCGCCCCGACCACCGCAAGCCCGACGCCGAGGTCGGTGTCAGCCTGCTCGCCGCCGCGCTGCGGGAAGTGGCGCGCGAAGGGGGCGGGCACGTCCACCTGTGGGTCCCCAAGCCGACACCTCAGACTGACGCCATGGCCGAGACGTGCGGCCTGCACCGGGGACGGGACCTCTACCAGATGCGCCGGCCGTTGCCCGTCGAGGGCGACCACACCCACATCGACACCCGGCCCTTCCGGCCGGGTGTGGACGAACAAGCGTGGCTCGAGGTCAACAACCGGGCCTTCTCCTCCCACCCCGAACAGGGAGGGTGGAGCCTCGACACCATCCGCGAACGCGAGGCCGAGGCGTGGTTCGACCCCGACGGCTTCCTCCTGCACGAGCGCGACGGACGCCTGGCCGCGTCGTGTTGGACGAAGGTGCACCACGACACCGAACCACCGCTGGGAGAGATCTACGTGATCTCGGTGGACCCCGACTTCCAGGGCCTGGGACTGGGCCGAGACCTCGTCTTGGCCGGTCTCGACCACCTGTCGTCGCGCGGTATCACCGTGGGCATGCTCTACGTCGACGCCGACAACGTCCCGGCCCTGCACCTGTATCAACAGTTGGGCTTCGAGGTCGACCACACCGACCGCGCCTACGTCGCCGACGTCCCTGCTTCGTCCTGACCCCCGGCCCGGCGGGCCCGAACGGCCCGCGAGCCCTTAGTGGACGCCGCTCACGCCGATCAGCGCGCCGACGCCGTAGACGATCCCGGCTACCCCGGCCAAGACCAGGAGCTGGCGGATCGCCGAGCGCCACCAGCTCTGCTGGGTGAAGGCGGCCAGGGTGGCACCGACCGCCAGTGCGGCGATGCAGCCGACGACGACCGAGGCCACCACTGCGGGGGTGCCGCGCACGAAGAACCACGGCAGGAGCGGGAGCACCGCGCCCAGGGCGAAGGCGGCGAACGACGACACGGCCGCCTGAATGGGACGGCCGAGCGCACCAGGGTTGATGCCGAGCTCCTCCCGGGCGTGGGTCTCGAGCGCCAACTCGGGGGTCCGCATCATCTCGTCGGCGAGCGTCCGGGCCACCGAGGGGTCGACGCCGCGCTTCTCGTAGATGCCCACGAGCTCGCGCCGTTCCCCCTCGGGGCGGTGCTGGATCTCGTGGCTCTCCATGGCCAGCTCGCGCTCCAACAGCTCGCGCTGGGCCCGCATCGAGATCCACTCACCCGACCCCATGGAGAACGCCCCGGCGATGAGCCCGGCGATCCCGGCCAGCCGGACCACGCTGGCGCCGGCGCTCGCTCCGGCAAATCCGAGGATGAACGACAGGTTCGTGAGCAGACCGTCGCTCACCCCGAACACCGCGGCGCGGGCCCCACCCCCCTGGATGTTGCGGTGGTGGTGGTCCCACATGTGGATCTCGCCGCCGCCCGGCCTGCTCGGATGGGCATCCGATGCCCGCCGGCCGAACAGCCGTGATGACCGGGCCCGGTCTTCGAGCTCACGGGGCGCCTTCACTGTCCCGAGACTACCGACCGGCCCGCAGTCAAGCGGCCACCGGGACCTGCAAGAATGGCCAGATGGCCGAGCCCCGACGCTGGTTCGACCCGTCGCAGCCCCAGACGCTGCAGGGTGCGGTGATGCTCAGCTACGTGACCGCGGCGCTCAGCCTCCTCTGGATCTTGTTCGGGGCCTACCCGTTGGTCTTCTCGCTCGGCCTCGGGGCCGCCGCGTACGGCGTGGCCAACGACCGGCGCTGGGGGTACTGGCTCGGCGTGGTGCTGGCCGGGCTCAGTGCACTCGGACTCCTCCTCGCCGTGCTCGCGGGCGCCCATTCCTTCATCATCAACCTCCTCTTCATGGCCGTCCTCGTCGCTCTCTATCTCCATCCCCAGAGCCGCGCCTATCAGCGCATCTGGTTCAAGTGACGCGGTGCACGCGAGCCACGCCATGGCCGGGGAATCCGGGGAATAAGGTCGTGGCATGACGACGACCGTTTCGAGCATCGAGGAGCTGACCAAGCTCAGTGGTGAGCACCTCGGCTTCTCCGATTGGCACCTGGTCGACCAGGCCCGGGTCGACCTGTTCGCCGACGCCACCGACGACCACCAGTGGATCCACGTCGACCCCGAGCGCGCCGCGGCCGGGCCCTTCGGTGGCACGATCGCCCACGGCTACCTCACGCTGTCGCTGATCCCGGGGATCCTCCACGAGGTGATCCAGGTCGAGGGCTTCACGTTCGGCGTGAACTACGGCTGCAACAAGGTCCGTTTCCCGGCCCCGGTCAAGGTCGGCTCGAGGATCCGGCTGGGCGCGGCGGTGGCGTCGGTGGAGAGCATGGGCAACGACGTGGCACAGGTCGTCCTCGACATCACCATCGAAAGCGAGGGCTCGGACAAGCCTTCGTGTGTGGCCCAGGTCGTCTACCGCTACTCCTGGTAACCGCTTCCCCGGCTCACAGGCACCCGAGGTCACAGGGCACTCGGGTTCACAGAGGAAGGTCTCCCGTGGCGGTGCGCGTCGTGCCGTGCTCGGTGTAGGCCGCGATGACGGCCTCGGCCACCCGCCATTTGTGGATCTCGTCCGCACCGTCGGCGAACCGGCTCCAACGCGCCTGGAGCAACATGTCCGACAGCGGTGAGTCCTTGGAGTAGCCGAGCGCGCCGTGGACCTGCACGGCCCGGTCCACCACGCGCCACAACGTGTTGGCGACATGGTGCTTGGCCATCGAGACCTCCGTGGTGAACGGGAGTCCGTGCTCGATCCGGTAGGCGGCGTGCAGGACCATCAACTTGGCTTGGTAGAGCTCGATGGCCGAATCGCTCACGAGCCACTGGATTCCCTGCTTCTCCGACAGCAGCGATCCGTGCGAGTACCGCTCGGTCGCCCTCGCCACCATCAGGTCCAACGCCGTCTCGATCTGCCCGATCCAGCGCATGCAGTGTGCCAGGCGGGCCGGGCCCAGTCGGGACTGCCCCAGTCGATGCCCTTGGCCCCGCTCCCCCAGGCGGTTGGCGTCGGGCACGCGCAGATCGTCGATGCGGATCTCGCAGTGGTTGTGACTCCCGGCCATGGTCTCGACGTCACGCACGATCTCCCACCCCGGCGACGGCATGTCGACGATGAACGCCGTGGTCGCCGCCTGCGGCACCTCGGGGTCGTCCTCGGTCCGGGCCAGCAAGATGGCGAACCTCGCCCCCCTGGCCCCACTGATGAACCATTTGTGCCCGTTGATGACCCACTCGTCCGCGTCGGGCACGGCTCGGGTCCGCATGAGTGTCGGGTCCGAGCCCGCCACCTCGGGCTCGGTCATGGCGAAGCACGAACGAACGGTGCCGTCGCACATGGGCCTGAGGTAGCGCTCTTTCTGGTCGTCGGTTCCCCAGTGCAACAGCGTGTGCATGTTGCCCTCGTCCGGCGCGTAGCAATTCACGACGTACGACGCCCAGCGTGCCTTGGCGGACTCGGCCGAGACCGCCGCCAACGCCGTGGGCCCGAGCCCGACGCCACCCCACGCCCTGGGCATGTGCGGCATCCACAGGTCGAGGTCGCGGGCCCGGCCCCGTAACCGGTCGAGCTCGGCCCGCCAGTCGGCGCGGGCCGAACCCTGCGCGCCGAGGCGCTGTTCGGTGGGACGCACGTCGTCGTCCACGAACGCCCGCATGCGCATGCGGGCCTCCTCGACATCGGGCTCGAAGGTGAAGTCGATGGCCATGACCGGCAGTCTCGCACCCCGGCGTCCTCAGGACGTCGTGTCACATCCGGTCTGGCGCGCCCGCTCTGCTTGCGCCCGGGCTTCGACGGTGCGGACCGCGGCGGCCACCACCTCGGGGGCATCCCGGGGGACGAAGTGCCCGGTGCGGGCCACACCCACGAGCTCGCTGCCGGGGATCGACGCCGCGATGCAGGCCGACACCGAAGGAGGTACGACCACGTCCCAGGTGCCCGAGATGACGGTCGTGGGCGCCCGCACCGACCCCAGCGCGCCCTCGACGACACCGATCTCGCGCACGAGCGAGCGCTGCTCGGCCACGAAGCTCCTCCACACCTGCCGACCGCGCTGCGCCGAGACCCTGTCGTAGCGCTCGTCGGGCAGCGTGGCGCGCAGCCATTGCAACGCGCCGTGGTGCTGGGCCCCGACCAATTGGCGCACGCGGGGCAGCACGTGACCCAACGTGAAGAGCCCCGCCGCACTCAGGGCTTCTCCCATCACCGGCGCGGCGAGCAGGTGGTCGAGCACGTTGAGGCTGTCGGCCCGCCCGATCGAGCCCACCAACACGAGGCCCGCCACGAGCTCGGGCCGGCTCGCGGCCAGCTCGATGGCGACACCGCCGCCGTAGCTGTGCCCGACCACGGTCACCGGCGCGGCCTGCCGCTCGGTCACGAGCTCCGCCAGGAGTTGTGCGTTGCCCTCGATGCTGAGCACGTCCGGGCCGCTGCGCCCGTACCCGGGACGGTCCACCACGAGCACCCGATGGTCCGGGAGCCGAGCGGCCACCTCGTCCCAATCGCTTCCGAGGCCGGGCTGTCCGTGGACGAAGAGGACCGGGGCGCCCCGGCCGCGGTCAGCGACGAACAACGGGCGCAAGGTGCTTGTCCTCGTCGTGGCCGGCATCCTGGCCGGGGCCGTCAGTCGCGTCGTGTTCCGGTGCCCGAGCCGCGGTGGCGGCGTCCGCGGCGGGGATCTCGACGCCGAACACCGAGCCCTCTCCTGGCGTCGCCTCCACCCAAGCCCTCCCCCCGTGCGCCTCGGCCAGGGCGGCGACGATCGACAGGCCCAAACCGGTGCCCTCACCCGTGCGGGCTTCGTTGCCACGGTAGAAACGGTCGAAGACGTGGCTGGCCTGCTCTGCGTCGAGCCCGGGGCCCTCGTCGGCCACGCGCACCACCACGAGGGAGCCCACCCGCCGCACCGACACGTGGACCGGCGTTGCCTCCGGCGTGTGCACCGCGGCATTGTGCAGGAGGTTGTCCACGATCTGCCGGAGCCGAGCAGGGTCGCCCAGGACCATGGCGGGGCCCTCGCTCTCGAGCGTGAGCGGTTGCCCCGGCTCGGTGATCCGAGTGGCATCCACGGCGTCGGCCACCACGGCCACGAGGTCGACCCGGTCGCGCGCCAAGGGGCGGCCCTGGTCCACTCGGGCCAGCAGCAGGAGGTCGTCCACGAGCAAGCTCATGCGCGCCGCCTCACCCTCGATGCGCTCGGCCGCCCGCCGCCGGTCGGCCTCGGTCTCGAAGGCCCCCTTGCGCAACAACTCGGCATAGCCGCGGATCGAGGTGAGCGGGGTCCGCAACTCGTGCGAGGCGTCGGCCACGAAGCGCCGCAACCGTGACTCCGATGATGTCCGCTCCCCGAATGCGGCCTCGATCTGGCTCAGCATGCCGTTGAGCGCGGCGCCGAGACGACCCACCTCACTGTGGTCGTCGTGCCGTCGAATCCGGCGTGTGAGATCCCCGCCGGCGATGGCGCCCGCCGTCTCGGTCATGTCCTCGAGCGGGCGCATGCCGACGCGCACGACCCACAGCGCCAAGGCCAAGAGCGCCACCATCACGATGATCGAGACCAGCAGCTCGACGTGGGTCAGTGACGCCAAGGTCTTGTCGGTCGGGTCGAGCGCGATGGCGGTGACGAGCGTCCCGCCCGGGACCGCCAAGGCGTGGACCCGGTAGTGGAGCCCGGTCGTCCCCACCGCCCCCACGTCGATGGCCGGGCTCTCGGCCGCATAGGGCCCGTGATCGGTGCCGAACACGTACGGGGTCGTGAAGGGCCGGACCGGGAGCACCTTCGGGAGCTCGGGCGCGGGATCACGGTTCCCGGCCAGGCCCGACGGCACCCGGATGACGACCTCGCCGTCGGTCAGGAGCACCTCGACGTAGGCGTCGGAGCTCAGTCGGGCCGCCAGCACGGCACCGTTGAGCCGGGGGGCGACGGGCGGCGTCCCGGTGAAGCGGGCCGGGGCCGAACTGCGCAGCTCGGCCAGCCACTGGGCGGGGTGGGTGGCCGGTGTCCGGTCCCCGGCCTTCAGGTCCCGCTGGTACACCTGGCCGATGTATCTGGTGGCCTGGTCCTGCGATGCGTCGATCTGCTCGTCGAGACGTCCGACCAGGAACGACCGCAGCGACGACGACGTGACGACGTCGGTCGTGATGAGCCCGACCACCAGCAGCAGCAGCATGCCCACCACGAGCCGGCCCCGCAGCGACACAGAGCGTTACTCCCGGTCGCGCGGGAGACGGAGGCTGTAGCCGACGCCGCGGATGGTGTGGATCAACGGCGGCTCGACACGGTCGACCTTCTTGCGCAGATAGCTGATGTAGGTCTCGACGATGTTGGGGTCGCCTTCGAAGTCCATGTGCCACACATGGTCGAGGATCTCGCTCTTGGACAAGACCCGACGGGCGTTCTCGAGCATGTACCGCAGCAGGTTGAACTCTGTCGCCGTGAGCTCGACCAGCACCCCCTGGCGCCACACCTCGTGGGTCTGGTCGTCCATCTCCAGGTCGGCGAACGCGAGCCGTCCACTCGTCGGCGACGCCGACGTCCGTCGTAGCACGGCATGGATCCGGGCCACGAGCTCGTCGAGGCTGAAGGGCTTCGTCACGTAGTCGTCGCCGCCGGCGGTCAGCCCCACGACCTTGTCCTCGGTGCCGTCACGCGCCGTCAGGAACAGCACGGGTGTCCGGTTGCCCTCGGGCCCGCATCCGCCGGCACACCTCGGTCCCCTCGACGTCGGGGAGCATGACGTCCAAGAGGACGAGGTCGTGGTTGCCCTGCTCGGCCATGGTCATGGCGTCACCCCCGGTGGCGGCGGTCTCCACGGCGAAACCCTCGAAGCGCAGGGCCGCACCGAGCAGGTCGGTGATGTAGGGCTCGTCGTCGACCACCAGGATCCGGGTCTGGGTGCTCACCCTTCCATGCTCTCATGCGACGGGCCCGGCCCGGCGGCCAGGGGGCCGACAATCAGAAGGCGGCCCCGTTTCGGGTCTTGCCGGTGCCCCCCCGCACCAGCACCTGGGCCGCCTCTTTGACGGCCCACCACGTCACCAGCAGGAGAGCCTCCACCACGATGTGCATCGACATCTTGGACTTGCCCTCGACCCGGTCCACGAACCGGATGGGCACTTCGGTCACCTGCCCTCCGTGCTGGAGGACCTGGTGGACCATCTCGATCTGGAACCCGTACCCCTCGGCCCGCACCGCACCGAGGTCGATGCGCCGCAACGCCTCGGCCCGGTAGGCCCGGAACCCCGACGTCGAGTCGGCCACGTGCAGTCGGAGCAGCAGCGCGGCGTACACATTCCCGCCCTGGGACAGGACCCGCCGGTGCCAGCGCCAGTTGGGGATCGAGCCCCCCGGGACGTAACGCGAACCCACCACGAGGTCGACGCCCTCGCTCAGCGGCGCGATCAGACTCGGGAGCGCCTCGGGCTCGTGGGAGAGATCGGCGTCCATCTCGACGAACGCCTCCCACCCCCGCTCCAGACCCCAGGCGAAACCGGCGCGATATGCGCTGCCCAAGCCCGACTTGGCTGTGCGCCGGAGGACCTCGATGTTGCCCAGCTCGGCGCCCAGCTTCTCCGCCATCGTCGCCGTGCCGTCGGGGCTCCCGTCGTCGACGACGAGCACCCCGGCGTCGGGCAGCGCCGCCCGGACGCGCCGCAGGACGTGATCGATGTTCTCCGCCTCGTTGTAGGTGGGAAGGACGACCAGGACACGCACGATCGAAGCCTAGGGGACCGCCGTGGGGCTTCCCGTGCTGCCCACGACCTCCAACTGTGCCTCGGGCGCGGTCGACCGCCACATCTCCCGCACCACCACCTGGATCGACCCGGCGATGGGAATCGCCAACAGCGTGCCCACGAACCCTCCGAAGAACCCGCCCACCAAGTCGCCGATGTTGGCCCCCACCAAGATCGCCAGGAGCACCAGGAGCGGGTTGATGCGCACGGTCTTGCTCATGACGATGGGGTTGAGGACGTGGTTCTCGATCTGGGTGTAGGCGAGGAACACGATGCTGAACACGATGAAGGCGCCGAGGGAGTGAGTCAGGCAGAACAAGGCGGTGGGGATGCCCGCCAGCGCCCCACCGATCATGGGGATGAAGTCGAACAACGCCACCCACAGACCCCACAACAAGGCATACGGCACGCCCAGGATCTCGAGCGTCACGACCACCACCACGCCGGCGATGAACGACGTGATGAAGTTGCCGAGCATGAACCCGGTGACCGACCGGGTGACCTCGCCCGCGATGCGGGTGACCCGGGCGCCACGCTCGGGGGCGAAGAGGCGCAGGACGCCGGTGCGCAATTTCGGCCCCTCGAGCAACAGCAGCAGCACCAGCATGAACACGACGAACACGTTGAACCCCACGGTCAGGGCCCCGGCCCCGACCTTGAGGGCGGGCTTCGAGAGGTTCTTGGCGTAGTTCTGGAGCTTCGGCAGGTTCTGCTGCACCCAGTGCTGCACGTGGTAGCGCCGCACGAGATGCCCGATCCACCCCTTGCCGTGCTCGGCACTCTGGACGTAGTTCGGAAGCTTCGAGATGAGGTGGGACAACCCGTTGGCGAGCGGGTAGCCGAACCCATAGGCGAGACCGGCGAAGACCAAGACCGCGAACACCGTGACGATGGCGACGGCGTAGCCCCGTCGCGTGATCCCCCGCCGCTGCAGCAGCACCACCAACGGGTTGAGCAGGAGCGCCACGAAGCCGGCCACCGCGATGAGTAGGAGGATGTCGCGCAGCTTGTAGGCGATCTTGCCCGCCATGAGCGTGAACACCACGACGGCGACGGTGATCAAGATCGCCTGGAGCGGGACGTGGCGCTCGTCGGCCCACTCCCACAGCCGGGCGCGCCGCGTCACGGGCGGCGAGGGGATCTCCGTCATCGCCTCCAGCATGGCAGCCCCGCTTCCGCCGACCGCGGCACCGTCGCCACCCTGGGCGGCGTCGAATTGACCCGTCTCGCGCCCTCTCACGTGCAAGCATTGCCCGGATGCAGGCGGGAACCCAGGTCGCGCCCGCGGCGGAGGCGCGTACGCAGGCAGGTCAAGTGGGGGCTCTACGCGGTCGCTCTCTTCCTCATCCTTGAATACCTCGTGCTGCCTCAGTTGGCCGGCGCCCGGAAGTCCGTGAACCTGTTGGGGCGCATCAACGTCGCCTACGTCGTCGTCGGCGTCCTCCTCGAGGCCGCGTCACTCGTGTGCTACAGCCAGCTGACCCACACGGTCCTCCACCACGAGGGCCCGCACCGGCTGCGGCTGCTGCAGATCAACCTCTCGAGCCTGTCGGTGAGCCACATCATGCCGGGCGGGACCGCGCCGGGCACCGCGGTGGCGTTCCGCCTCCTCACCCAGTCCGACGTCTCGGGCGCTGACGCCGGCTTCGCCCTGGGCATGCAGGGAGTGGGCTCGGCCCTCGTGCTCAACTCGATCCTGTGGCTGGCGCTGCTCGTATCGGTGTTCGTGGGCGGGTACCACCCGTTGTACGCCGTGGCGGCGGGGGCCGGGGTCGTGCTGATGGGCCTGTTCGCGGCGCTGGTGCTGGCGCTCACGCGCGGCCGCAACCGATCGATCGAGATCGTCCGTCGGTGGGCCGACCACGTCCCTTTCCTCGACGGCGACAAGCTCGCCGTCCAGGCGCACCGCGTGGCCGAGCGCCTCGGCCAATTCCTGGCCGAGCCCCAACTGCTGCGGCGCGCCATCGGCTGGGCGGCGGCGTTCTGGCTCCTCGACGCGGCCTCGCTGTACGTGTTCATCGCGGCGCTGGGCACGATCATGTCGCCCGTCGAGCTCCTCGTGGCCTACGGCCTGGCCCAGGTCCTCGCCGTGATCCCGATCACGCCGTCGGGGCTCGGCGTGGTCGAAGGCGTCCTCATCCCCACCTTGGTCGGCTTCGGGGTTCCACAGGAGACGGCCATCCTCGGCGTCCTCGGCTACCGCCTCGTGAACTTCTGGCTGCCGATCCCGGTCGGCGGCGTGGCCTATCTGTCGTTGCGATTCTCGGGTGAGGGATGGAGCCAGCGCCTCCGCCATGCCCGCGACGAGGTCGTCTCCCTCGACGACACCACCGTGCGCCGCCCGGCCGAGGCCCTCTCGACCGAAGGCTGACCGGCCGACGAAGTGTCTTCGGCCGACCCGGTGCGGGCCCGAGGCACCGTTAGCCGGCGGCCCCGAGGGTGTCGGCTTCGCGCCGGCGTCGGGCGCGGTCGCGGGCCAGCTCCTGGAGCCGGCGCTGCGCGCTGATCCCCTCGATGGTTCGGACCCGCTCCCAGACCCCATTGGGACCGAGGGACCACGAATTGGTGTCATCGGTGAGGTTCAGGTCGAGCACCTCGAGCAGCCGGGCCTGGAGCTCGGGGTCGAGCACCGGCGTGAGCACCTCGATGCGGCGGTCGAGGTTGCGTTCCATGAGGTCGGCCGACCCCATGAGGAGCGTCAAGGGACGAGAGCCACTGCCGCCGAAGCGGTAGAGACGCGAGTGCTCGAGGAAGCGGCCCACGATGGACCGGACCCGGATGGTGTCGGACAGACCCGGCACCCCGGGCCGCAGGTTGCACACGCCCCGCACCACCAGGTCGATGGGGACACCAGCCACCGAGGCGTGGTACAGCGAGTCGATGATGTCGGGGTCGGTGAGGCCGTTCACCTTGATGGCGATGCGGCCATCGGGCCCGGCCTGCGCCTCGGCCTCGATGAGCTCGGTGATCCGCTGCCGCAGCGCCATCGGCGCCACCACCAGTTTGCGGTACCGGGCGTAGCGGCTGTAGCCCGTGAGGAAGTTGAACAGGTCCCCGACGTCGGCGGCGAGATCGGGGTTCGGCCGACAACAGCCCGAGGTCCTCGTACTGCCGGGCGGTGCGGGGGTTGTAGTTGCCGGTGCCGATGTGGCAGTAGCGCCGGATCCCGTCCTCCTCGCGCCGCACCACCAGCGCGGCCTTGGAGTGCGTCTTCAACCCGACGAGCCCGTACACGACATGCACACCGGCTTCCTCGAGGGCGCGGGCCCACGAGATGTTGGCTTGTTCGTCGAAACGCGCCTTGAGCTCCACCACCGCCGCGACCTGCTTGCCCGCCTCGGCCGCCTGGATGAGCGACGCCGCCACCGGACTGTCGCCCGAGGTCCGGTAGAGGGTCTGCTTGATGGCGAGCACGTCGGGATCGGCCGCCGCCTGGGCGATGAAGAGCTCGACCGAGGTTGTGAAGGAGTCGTACGGGTGGTGCACCAGGACGTCGCGCTCACGGAGCACGGCGAAGAGGTCGGCCGGCTCGTTCCCGGCGTTGGCGAGCCGAGGCGGGGTCATCGGCGCCCATGCCTGCTCGTGGAGGTCGGGACGGTCGAGCTCGTATACCCCCCACAGACCCCCGAGGTCGAGCGGAGCGGCGATCTGGTACCGATCGTCGGCACCCAGGTCGAGCTCGTGGACCAGCATGTCGCGCATGTCGTCGGAGATCTCCGCCGCCACCTCGAGGCGCACGGCCCGTCCGAACCGGCGTCGCCGCAACTCCATCTCGACCGCGGCCAGGAGGTCGTCCGCCTCGTCCTCCTCGAGCACGAGGTCGGCGTTGCGCGTCACCCGGAACGCGTAGTGCTCGCCGATGACCATGTCGGGGAACAACGTCGCCAGCTGCGCCGCGATGATCTGCTCCAACGCCACGAACCGTTCGCCGTCGGGCATGACGACGAACCGGGGTAGGAGTGGCGGGACCTTCACGCGGGCGACGCGCTCGACCCCGGTGATGGGATCACCCACCCGCACGATCAGGTTGAGCGAGAGGTTCGAGATGTAGGGGAACGGGTGCCCGGGATCGACCGACAGCGGCGTCAACACCGGAAAGATCTGCCGGTTGAACGACTCGGTCAGGTGGTCCCGGTCGGCGTCGTCGAGCGACGACCAGTCCGCCACCCGCACCCCGGCCTGGGCCAGGGCCGGCACCACGCCGTCGAGGAAGATGTGCGACTGCCGGTCCACGAGCTCGGCCACCCGGGCGCCGATGGCACGCAACGCCTCGCTGGGACGCAACCCGTCGGCGGAGCGGGTACGCAACCCCGCGTCCACCTGGTCCTTGAGCCCCGCCACGCGCACCTGGAAGAACTCGTCGAGGCCCTCGGAGAAGATGGCGAGGAATTTGACCCGCTCGAGCAGGGGCACGCGCTCGTCACCGGCGAGCTCGAGGAGCCTCGCCCCGAATTCCAGCCACGACAGCTCCCGGTTGGGAAGCGCTCTGGGCCGCGGGCGGTGACGGCGTCCTCCACGCTGAGCGGGACGGATCTTCGAGCCCGCCTCACCCACGGGAGGTCCGGGGGGAGCGGCCGTGCTGGCGCCGCGCGCCGGTTCGGAGGCCTGCATCAGAGGTCCAGGGTACTGCCGTCGCCCCACCTGGACGTCCCCGGTGCCGGGGTCCGGCCCAGGCCCGGCAGTAGGCTCGACCCGGTGCCCCGACTCCTCAGTCGCCTCGCGCCCACCGAGGGAATGCGGGTCCGTCGTCCCAAGCCCAAGCGGCGGACCGAGCTGGGCCTGCTCGTGTTCGGCTCCCTGATCGTGCTGGCCACCTACGTCCTGGCCTCGGTCGGCACCACGTCCAAGATCCCGGCCAACCTGGTGCCGTTCCTCGGTGTGGTCCTCGGCCTCGGCCTGGCCGCGCACATCGCCAACCGGATCTACGCCCCCGACGCCAACCCCGTCATCCTCCCCATCGCCACCCTGCTGAACGGGCTCGGCTACGTGATGTTGGCCAGGATCGCCCAGCACTGGGCCCAGGCACAGGCGGGCTGGACGGCGGTGGGCGTGGGCGCCTACATCGTGACCCTGGCCGTGGTACGCCGGTCGCGCGACCTCGACCGCTACCGCTACCTCTTGTTGCTGGCCGCGGTCGTGCTCCTGCTGTCGCCGCTCATCCCGCACTTCGGCCAGAACCACCACGGGGCGCGCCTGTGGGTCGGGATCGGGCCGATCAACGGCCAGCCCATCGAGCTGGCCAAGTTGGCGCTGTGCATCTTCTTCGCCTCGTACTTCGTCGACAAGCGCGAGGTGCTGTCGGTCCCGACGCTGCGCGTCGGCAATCGTCTCATGCTCGACCCCCGGCCCCTGGTCCCCATCCTCATGGCCTGGGCCTTCACCATGCTCGTCCTCGGGGCCGAAGACGACATCGGGTTCGCGCTGCTCATCTTCGTGCTGTTCATGGCCATGCTGTGGCTCACCTCGGGGCGGTGGAACTACCTCGCACTCGGCCTGGTGCTCTTCGTCTCCGGCGCCTTCGTGGCGGATCGGCTGTTCTCGCAGGTGAACGTGCGCGTGTCGGAATGGCTCCACCCCCAGGCCACGGGACAGATCATGGCGGGCCTGTACGGGATGGGGACCGGCGGCCTCCTCGGGACGGGTCTCGGCTTCGGCCACGTGGCGGCGGCCTGCTCGGGGTGCGTGAACCCGATCCCCGAGGTCCAGAGCGACTACATCTTCGCCGCCTTCGGCACCGAGATGGGCCTGCTCGGAACCACCGCCATCCTCTTCGCCTTCGTCCTGCTCGTGGGGGCGGGCCTCCGCACCGCCCAGACGGCACGTTCGGAGTTCGGCCAGATGGTGGCGGCGGGGCTGACCGTGATCATCGGCTTCCAGGCCATGTTCATCATGGCCGGCATCGTGCGCCTGCTCCCCCTGACCGGCATCACCTTGCCGTTCATGGCCTACGGAGGGTCGTCGTTGGTGGCGAACTACGTGCTCATCGCGCTCTTGATGCGGCTCTCGGACGAAGGTGAGCGCAGCATCGTGGCCGACCAGGCCACCGCCCAGCGGGTGGTCGCCCCGGGCGGCGCGCCGGTGCCCGTCGCCGGCGCCTGACCGACGCCGGTCGGGCTCGGCCCGACCCGATGCGGGCTCAGCCCGGCGCGGTGGCGGTGGGTGGAGGGGTCTCGGGGGGGTGCACGCTGACCTCGGGGGCGTCGGCCCCGGTGAAGACCCAGTCGCCGACGAGGATCGGGGTCGCCATGCGTTGACGCAGGGCCAGCGCGATGGCGTCGGAGGGTCGGCACGGCAGGACGCGCCGGCCGCGCGGGCCCATCGTGTCGATCTCGGCGAAGAAGACCTGACCACGTCGGACCGTGATCCGCACCGCTTCGATGCTCACGTCGTGTCGATCGAGGATCTCGGTCATGATCGTGTGGGTCAGGGGCCTGGGGGTGTCGATGCCCCGGAAGGCATAGGCGATCGCCGTGCCCTCGGCCAGGCCGACCGGGATCCGCAGCTCGCGCCACGGGTCCTGTGCCTCGTGCAGCACGACCTCGGGGTTCGCGCTCGGGAGCTCCATCTCGACGCCGGCGACGGCCACGATCCTCCACTGCTCGGGCGAGAGGTCCAGCACCTCGAGGGGCGTGGGATCGCCGACGTCGCTCACCTCCGCGTCGGGGTGGGGATCGACGTCGGTCATCGCTGGGCGTGCAACTGCACCGACAGGGCGATGCCGATGGCCGAGAAGAAGGCGACGGTGGCCGACCCCCCGTAGGAGAGGAACGGCAGTGGGATGCCCGCCACCGGCATGATCCCCATCGCCATCCCGGCGTTCTCGAACACGCTGAAGGCCACGAGAGTGAAACAGCCCGCCGCCAGGAGCCGGCCGAAGGCGTCGCGCGCCAACTGGGCGCTGCGCAGCAGCCGCCACGACAGGATGCCCAACAGCGCCAGGACCCCGGCCGCACCGACGAACCCGAGCTGCTCCCCGAGGGCCGAGAAGATGAAGTCGGTCTGCTGCTCGGGCACATAGGCGAGGTTGGTCTGCGACCCGTGGAACAGCCCCGTCCCCCACGATCCGCCCGAGCCGATGGCGGCCACCGACTGGCCGACGTTGTACCCCGTGCTCTGCAGGTTCTTCCCGACGTGGAACACCGCCGTGATGCGGTTCAGTTGGTAGTCCTTCAAGAGCTTGAGGTGCACCACCGCGAATGCCCCCGTGACGGTCAGCAGGACGAGGAGCAGGAGGTAGCGGTTGGGGATCCCCGCGATCACGAGCATGACGAGGAGCACCACGGCCATGACGATCCCGCTGCCGAGGTCGGGTTGCTTCACCACCAGCAGGATCGGCACCGCCGCCAGGGCCAGGACCTTGAGGACGTCATTGCGGCCGAGGCCGTCGGGTCGTCGGGCACAGAAGGTCGCCACGGTCACGATGAGCACGAGGGTGGCGAAGGCCGAGGGCTGGATCTGGACCGGCCCGATCTGCACCCAGCGCGTGGCGCCGAGCGCGCTCGACCCGATCCCCGTGAACATCGCCAGGAGGGCCAGGATCATGGCCACGTAGAGCACGGCGCTGGCGTGCTCGAGCCAGCGATAGTCGAGCGTCGCCAGCACGATCATGAAAATGCCCCCCACCACGACATACGCCGCCTGCCGGGTGAGGAAGTAATGGGAGTTGATGCCCGCCGCGGCGAGCTTGGAGCGGGTGGCGGAGTACACGAGCACGACGCCGAAAGCGGCGGCCAGGACTGTGGACAACACGAGAGCGAAGTCCACCCGTAGTGCCAGGGGCCGGCCCGCTGCCGGGCGGTGTGCGAGAGAGGTGCTCAACCGGTGCGCTCCGGCGGACCAGAATACCGGTCGTGCTCCTCGGCGCCACTTCACCCACCGCGGTCGATCAGGGCTGGCTCTACGACGTACTGCGCTGGGCGGGCGTGAGCGCCGTGACCGCGGCGCACTGGCAGCAGGTCCTCATCAAACCGCTCACGGTCGTCCTGGTGCTGCTGGGGGCGCTGCTGCTCGGGATGTTCGGCACCCGGGTCATCCGGCGTTGGGTCGGGGCCGCGGCGGCCAAGGCGGTGGCCCGGGCCGAGTCGCCCCGCGCCGCGGCGCGGGCCCTGACCCTCACGGGCCTGCTCGCCAACCTGTGGCGCGGGGTCGTGGGCACCGTCGCCTTCTTCATCATCCTGGGCACGATCGGCGTCAACCTCACGCCCCTGTTGGCGGGGGCGACGGTCATCGGCGCCACGCTCGGCTTCGGCGCCCAGAGCATGGTGCGCGACCTCCTGGCCGGCCTGCTCATGACCGTGGAGGGACAGTTCGACATCGGGGACACGATCGGCGTCGGCGACACGACGGGCACCGTCGAGGACCTGACCTTGCGTGTCACCCGCCTGCGTTCGGACGACGGCACCGTCTGGTACGTGCCCAACGGGGAGATCAGAAAATTGGCGAACTCGTCGCGGGGGTGGGCCCAGGCGACGGTGGACGTCCCGGTCCCGGCGGCGGCGGCGGTCGAGACCGTCCTCGACGCCATCCGGGCCGCGGCGCAGTCCGTGGCCGGTGACGCCCGGTACTCGTCGTTGTGCCTCGAGCCGCCGCGCGTGTGGGGTGTCGTGGCCAGCGCAGCGGACACCTTCACGTGTCGGGTGTCGGTGCGGACGCCGACGACCGAACGCGAACACGTGGCACGGATCCTGCGCGAGGAGATCTCGGTGCGTCTCCAAGCCGCGAACATCTTCGCGACCGCGTCGCCCCCGACTTCGTGAGCCCCGGCCTCCAGCGGGCCCGAGCCGGCGCGGCGCGGCGCTGGCGTGGCGCCACGGCGGGACTGCGCACCCTGCCCGACGTCGTCATCCTGGGGGCCCAGCGAGGGGGGACGACGTCGCTGTTCAATTGGTTGGCGCTGCATCCCAAGGTGGCTCCCTCGACCACCAAGGAGGTGCACTACTTCGACCGCCACTACGCCCGGGGCGAGCGGTGGTACCGCGCCCACTTCCCCTTGCGGGTCGTCCCCCGCCTGTCAGTGGAGGCCACCCCGTACCTCCTGTTCCACCCCTTGGCACCCGGGCGCGTCGCGGCGGACCTCCCCCCCAGGACTCGCTTCATCGTCGTGTTGCGCGAGCCCGTGCAACGCGCCATCTCCCAGTACTGGCACTCCGTGCGCATCCACGCCGAGGACGAGCCCTTGGCGCGTGCCCTGGCCCTCGAGGACGAGCGACTGGCCGGGCAGGACGAGATCGTGGCGGCCGGGGGTGAGAGCTTCGCCCGGCGCAACTTCTCCTACAAGGCGCGGGGCCACTACGCCGAGCAGCTCCGGCGCTGGTTCGCCGTCATCGACCGCGACCGGTTCCTCGTCATCCCGAGCGAGGACCTCTTCGACGACCCGCTCGGGCCGGCCCGCGTGCTGCAGTGGCTGGGCCTGGCGCCCCTCGAGGCGCCGTTCCCCTCGACCAACGACGCTCCGCGCGCCCGACCCGAGGAGGACGCCGTGGTCGACGACCTCCGTGCCCACTTCGCCCCCTACAACGAGGACCTCTTCGACCTGCTGCACACGAGGTACTGGGACATCTGAACAGTCACGCCCGCGGTCGGGGACGCAGTCGGCGACGCGGTCACGGCTGGGTATGGGCCTGCACCGCCGCCCACATGGCGTCGACGGGGACGGCTCGCCCGGTCCAACGCTCCAACGCCAGCGCGGCCACGTGCACGAGCATGCCGAGCCCTCCCACGACGGTCGCCCCCCGGGTCTTGGCCGCGAGCAGGAACGGGGTCTCGAGCGGGGAGTACACGAGGTCGGCCACAACCTGTCCTTCGTGCAGCGCACCGGGGTCCACCGGCAGCTCGTCGGACTCGACCCCGTCGCCCTGGGTCATGCCGATCGGCGTCGCCTGGACGACCAGGTCGGCCCGGGCCAGGTCCGCGTCCGACCCCACCCGTCCCGCCTTCCCCGCCAGCGAGGCGGTGGACTCGGCGCGCGCCGTGGTCCGGTTCAGCACGACAACCTCGGCCGCGCCCGCTTCGGCCAGGGCCAGGGTCACCGCCCTCGCCGCGCCCCCGGCTCCGATGACGAGGCAGCGCCGCGCCCCGGGCTCGAACCCCAGGGCATGGCGCAGCGCCGCCAGGAATCCCTCTCCGTCGGTCGAGTCACCGACCAACACCCCGTTGCGGCGGCTCACGCAATTGACCACGCCCAGCCGCCGGGCCACAGGCGTCGTCTCGTCGACCGCGGCGAAAGCCGCCTCCTTGTGCGGCATGGTGACCGACAGCCCGGCGATCTGCAGGGCCCGCATTCCCGACAGCGCCGCCTCGGTCGCCCCGGCGACGACGGGGAGGCCCACCGACACCCAGTCGAGCCCGAGCGCGTCGAAGGCCGCGTTGTGCAACAGCGGCGAGAGCGAGTGGGTGATGGGGTCGCCGATCACCCCCACCACCTTGGAGGCGGCACTGGGCCACGTCGGCGAGCGCCGGGTGGGCTGCCCGCGGCGATCCACGGTCACGTCCTACCCCAGACCCCGGCTCTGGGCCAGGCGCTCGTTGGCCTGCTGGCCGGCGTAGGTGGAGGAGAAGGCCTCGGTGCCGTCCTTGGACACCACCACGAAGTACAGCCAGTCCCCCGGCGTCGGGTGCAGGGCGGCCTGCAACGAGGCCGACGACGGGAAGCAGATCGGCGTCGGGGTGAGCCCGGCGTGGAGGTACGTGTTGTACGGCGTGTTGAGCGCGAGGTCGGCCGACGTCACCTGACCACCGTCGCGGTGCTCGGAGTACAACACGGTGGAGTCCATCTGCAGCGGCGTGCCACGCGCCAGCCGGTTGTAGATGACACGGGAGACCTTGCCCAGGTTCTTCTGGTACACGCCTTCCTTCTCGATGATCGACGCCACCGTGATGGCCTGGTACGGCGTGATGCCCAGGGCGCTCGCACCGTCGGTGAGCCCGACCGACGCGGCCAGCGCGGTGAAGCGGTCGATCATGGCGCCCAGGAGGGTCTGGTCCGACTCCCCCGGGACGACGAGGTAGGTCCCCGTCCCGAGCAGGCCGTCGAGGTTGGTCGTGCCGGCGGGCTCGTAGGGGGAGCGCAGCGCGCCCGAACCGGCGAGCGAGAGGAAGTGCCCGGCGTCGTGGCCGGCGAGCTCGCCCACCTGGGTGGCGACCTCACCGATGGTGTACCCCGGCAGGATCGTCACCGCGGCGACGTCGGGTCCCGCCGCCAGCGCGGCCCGCACGTCGCCGAACGACTCGTCGCGGTGGAGCAGGTAGTGGCCGGGCTGCACCGACGGCGCGCCGTGCAGGGTGAGGTACACGCGGAACGCGAACGAGTTGTCGATGACGTTGTCGCGTACCAACGTGGCGGTGATCGCCGCCACCGACGATCCCGCCGCCACGGTCACCACTGTGGCGGGGCCTCCGGGGCCGCCCATCTCGCTCTGGTACCACGCCACCGCGGCCACGACGAGGGCGAGCACCACGATCGCCACGACCGCGACGCGTCGACGGCGGCGCCGGTACACCTCACGCGCGGCGCGCCGCGTCCCGCGGGGCCCGCCTCGGGGCCCGACGTCGCCGGACGGTCGCGCCGCGTCCCCGGGTGATGCCGCGTCCCCGGGTGATGCCGCGTCCCGGGTGATGCCGCGTCCCCGGGTGATGCCGGTGCCGTGACCGGCCGACCCTCGACGTCAGACACCGTCACCCCCACGCCCGGCGTCGAGCCAGGCCTGCAGTAGCACCGCAGCCGCGCTTTGGTCGATCCGCGTCCGTTGTGCCCGGCCGTCCCGGCCCGCCTCGCGCAGGGACCGCGCCGCGCTCACCGTCGTGAGGCGCTCGTCGAAGGTCTCCACCGCGATCCCCTGTGGTGCCAGCACCGCAGCGAGCTCGTCCGCCTCGGCCTGCGCCGCACGTGCGGCGGACCCGCGTCGACCGTTCATGCTCAAGGGCAGCCCCACCACCACACGCGTGGCGCCCAACTCCTGGACCATCGACGCCAGTGCACCGCGATCGGCGCCGGCGTCACCGCTGCGCTCGATCGTGCCCCGCGGCGACGCCAAGGTGCCGGTGCCGTCGGACACCGCCACCCCGATACGGCGCGCGCCAAGGTCGAACCCCACCACCCGCACTGCGCTCAAGCCACCCGCACTGCGCTCAAGCCACCCGGGGGGCGCTCACGCACCGAGCCGGCGCCGAGCCTCGGCCACCAGGGTGTCGATCTTCTCGGGGCCCGACCCACCCGCTGTCGCCACCTCGGCCGAGCCGCCGCCTCCCCCGCCCACGAGCTGGGCCAGCTCCTTGGCCGTGACCGCAGCGTCGACGGCCGGGTCCTCCGAGGCCACCGCCAGGGACACCTTCGACCCGTCGGGCGAGCCCACCACCACGACCACGCGAGGGCCGTGACGGCCGATGGCCTGGGCCAGGCCGCGCAGCTGGTCCGCACCCACGCCGTCTTCACGGTGCACGACCACACCATCGACGGACTCCTGTGCCAGGCGCGCCGCGTCCTGCTGCAGGCGCTCGCCGCGCAGACGAGCCAACTCCTTGTCGCCTTGGCGCTGACGATCGAGCAGTTTCTGCAGCGCGTCCAGCACTCCCGCCGGCTCCACCTTCAGCATCTGCGCCGCCTGGTCGACGGTGCGCCGACGCTCGTTGAGCAGACCCAGGGCCGAAGACCCCGTCACGGCCTCGATCCGCCTCGTGTTGGACCCGATCGAACCTTCCGAGACCACGGTGATGGGGCCGATCATGCCGAGCGCGTCGACGTGGGTGCCGCCGCAGAACTCCAACGAGTGCACCCCGGCGCGCACCACCCGCACGCGCTCGCCGTACTTGTCGTCGAAGAACGCCAGGGCACCGAGCGCTTCGGCCTCGGCCTTCGAGGTCTCGATCACCTCGACGGTGGCGTCGGAGAGGACCTCGGCATTGGCCGCCTCGGTCACCTCGGTCAGCTCCTCGGGGCGAAGCGCCTTGGGGTGCGAGAAGTCGAAGTGGAGCCGGTCCGGGGCCACGAGCGAGCCCTGCTGGCGCACGTGGTCCCCCAGGACCTCGCGCAACGCGCTGTGCAAGAGGTGCGTGCCGGTGTGGTGCCGGCGCGTGGCGTCGCGCCGCACCCCGTCGATGGCCGCCAGCGCGTCCTGCCCAGGATGGAGCTCGCCCTCGAGCACCGTCGCCCGGTGCACGACGAGCCCGGGGAGCACGTTCTGGGTGTCGTCGACCCGGGCCCGGCCGGTCTGGGTGGCGATCACCCCGGTGTCGCCCACCTGGCCGCCGGACTCGGCGTAGAAAGGAGTGCGGTCGAGGATGATCTCGGCCGTCCCGGGCTTCGCGCCCGGCAGCACCGCCACCACCAGCGCCGGCTCCTCGTAGTGCTCGTAGCCGGTGAAACGCGTCGGCCCCGACTGCGTCAACAGGTCACGGTAGATCCGCTCGTCACCGAGCGCATCGCGTCGACGGCGGGCGTCGGCCCGGGCCAGCTCGCGCTGGGCCGTCATCTCGCGCTCGAAGCCCTCGGTGTCGACTTCGACGCCCGCTTCAGCCGCCATCTCCATGGTGAGCTCGATGGGAAAGCCGTGCGTGTCGTGCAGCCGGAACGCCGTCTCCCCCGACACTCGACCGGTCCCGTCGTGCAGCGCCTCCTCCAGGATCACCGAGCCGGCGTCGAGCGTGCGCCGGAAGGCGCCCTCCTCGCGCTCCACCGTCTCCTGGATGCGGTCGAGCTCGTCGACGAGGACGGGATAGGCACCTCCGAGCACGTCCGCCACCGCGGCGACGAGCGGGGCGGTCAGGTGCTCCATGACCCCCAGCTGGAAGGCCCGACGCACGGCCCGGCGGATGATGCGACGCAGGACGTAGCCCCGTCCCTCGTTCGACGGCATGACGCCGTCGGCCACCACCATGGCCATGGCCCGGGCGTGGTCGGCCAGGATGCGCAACGACACGTCACTGTGGGCATCGGCGCCGTAGCGGACCTCGGTCAGGTCCTCGGCCACCGCCAGGATGGGCCGGAAGACGTCGGTCTCGAACAGTGACGCCACACCTTGGAGCATGGGGAGGTTGCGCTCGAGGCCGGCCCCGGTGTCGATGCTCTTGCCGGGCAGGTCCTCGAGCGTGCCGTCGGCGGTCTTGTTGTACTGCATGAACACGAGGTTGTAGATCTCGACGAAGCGCTCGGCCCCGCCCAGTGCAGGACCGCCGTCGGCCCCGTAGCTCGGGCCCCGGTCGTAGAACAGCTCCGAGGACGGACCACACGGTCCCGTCCCGCCTTCGCCCATCTGCCAGAAGTTGTCCTCGCCCAGGGCCTGGATGCGCTGCTCGGGCACGCGCGCCGCGTCCAGCCAGATCTGCCTGGCCTCGTCGTCGGACTCGTGCACCGTGACCCACAGCCGCTCGGGGTCGAGCCCGAGGACCTCGGTCATGAGCTCCCACGCGAGGGGGATGGCGTCGGCTTTGAAGTAGTCGCCGAAGCTGAAGTTCCCGAGCATCTCGAAGAACGTGCAGTGGCGCTCGGTCGTGCCGATGATCTCGATGTCGACGGTGCGGAAGCATTTCTGCACCGACGTGGCCCGAGCCCAGGGCGGGAGCTCCTCGCCGGTGAAGTAGGGCTTGAACGGGACCATCCCGGCGATGGTGAAGAGCACGGTGGGATCGTGCGGTATCAGGCTGGCCGAAGGGACGACCATGTGCCCCCGCTCCGCGTAGAAGCCGGTGAACGTCGAGCGGAGCTGGTTGGCGTCCATCATCGGACGATCCTACCGGCCCTCCCCCCTCGCCCGGGACGTCATGGAGCGGGGATCGGGCCTGTGGCCTGCCAATTCAGGGCCGTTCACCCCGAGGGGCGGTCACGCGCCGCGAGGTCCTGCCACAGGTCGTCCTGGCGCCGCTGCGCCGCGCTCCGGCCGGTGTCCACGGCGTCGCGCACCCGGTCGAGGGTGCCACGCCGGGTGCGCTGCGCGACGGCGGCCAATTCGGTCGCCATCGCCGTCGGCCGCACGCGCTGGGAGAGCCGGTCGAGGCGTCGACGCGTCCACACCGTGCCCCCGACACCGAGCGCGGCGCCCGCCGCCAGCCACAACGGCCGCCGCATCACCGCTTCGCCTTTTCGTGACGACGCCGACGACGCCCTCCCGAGGAGGGGGCGTGGCCGTCGTCGCCTGAACCCACCGCGCGCGCCCCGCCCGGTCGTGTGGCGTCGGTGGCCCGCACCCCGACACGTCCAGCGTGGCCGTTGCTGCGCGCGCCGCGGTCGTCTGCGCCGGCGCGCCCGAAGAAGCGTCGCAACGCACTCCCGAGACCCGTGCCGTAGGCGAGGACCTTCACCACCGGGTTGGAGAAGGCGCGATAGGCCAGGCGCGAGGCGGAGTCCACCGTCGACGACACCGCTTCGGCCGAGTCGAGCACGTCGCCGACGCGCACCATCTCGGTAGCGGCCTGGTCGACCACGACGCGGGCGTCGTGCACCAGGGGCACCGTCTCGTGGCGGAGCTCCTCGACGGTCCGGCCGAGCTCGCGCACCCGCCGACCCAGCACGACGACGACCCCGACGAGCACGAACGAGGCCACGGCCGCCGCGATAGCGGCGACCAGCGCGGCGACGTTGTCGGCGGACATGGCCGCGTCATCCTACGGCGCGGCCGGCCTACGGTGCGCCGATGCCCACCATGGGCTTGGTCAGGGCGATGTTGCCGGTGGAGCCGTAGAACCCCCCGTAGGTGCCGCCGAAGGCGAAGATCCCACCGTCGCTCGCCACCAACCAGTACCCGCCGCCGTCGGGCGTGGCCGCCATGCCCACCACCGGCTTCGTGAGCCGGATGTTGCCCGTCGACCCGTGGAAGGCGGCGTCGCCGAAGGCGAAGACCCCACCGTCGCTCGCCACCAACCAGTACCCACCGCCGTCGGGCGTGGCCGCCATGCCCACCACCGGCTTCGTGAGCCGGATGTTGCCCGTCGACCCGTGGAAGGCGGCGTCGCCGAAGGCGAAGACCCCACCGTCGCTCGCCACCAACCAGTACCCACCGCCGTCGGGCGTGGCCGCCATGCCCACGATGGGCTGGGCCAGACGGATGTTCCCGGTGGAGCCGTAGAACGCGGCGTCGCCGAAGGAGAAGACCCCGCCGTCGCTCGCCACCAACCAGTACCCACCGCCGTCGGGCGTGGCCGCCATGCCCACCACCGGCTTCGTGAGCCGGATGTTGCCCGTCGACCCGTGGAAGGCGGCGTCGCCGAAGGTGAAGATGCCGCCGTCGGAGGCGACCAGCCAGTAGCCCTTGGCCGACGGGGTGGGCGCCATGCCCACGATGGGCCGGGCCAGGGGCCGCCCGCCCATCGATCCGTGGAAACCCACCTGCCCGAACGAGAAGATGCCGCCGTCGGAGGCGACGGTCCAGTAGCCACGCGGCCCGAGGTAGGTGTACGGCATGCTCCCGTCGAACCCCAGCGCGCTCGTGGCCGTCTTGACGATCACCTCCGCGTTGGCCCAACCCCCCGTGGGCGACGGTGGCGTGCTGACCGTCACCGACGAGGACGTGACGGCCTCGATGGCGCCGGCGTTGCCGTTGCCGAAGTCCACCTCGCTCACCCCTGCCAGGTTGGCGCCCGACAGCGTCACCGTGCTCCCCCCGCGGCGGGGCCCGACGAGGTCGAGATCGCGTTCACCACGGGGCAGCTGCTCGGCGGCGGGGCCCGCAGCCGGCTGACGAGGGCGCCCGCCACAGGCGTGCCGAGGCCCGAGGCGAGGTCGTAGCCGGGCGTGGCGGGGTAATAGGGGCCCGAGGGGGATCGGGGAGGATTGCTCGGAGCCGAGCCGGCCGGTTGGTTGTTCCCCGTCGTGATGTCGTTGAAGACGGGGCTCCCCGCGCACTGCGCCTGATAGAGCGCGGGGTTCAGGAACCCGACGGACGAGCCCTGCCCCTGGTCGGCCAGCGCGGCGAGCGCACCCCACAGCGGTGCGGCCATGCTCGTGCCACCGATCCGGGCCCACCCGCCGCTAGCACACGAACAGGCGATGACGAGCCCCGTACGAGGGTCCCCGTCCGAGGCCACGTCGGGCACCTCCCGGCACGACAGCGTTCCCGCGCCCGAGCTCGTCGGGCAGGGCTGGGCGCCGGTGAAGTTGTCGCCCGACCGGGTGTAGACGCTCTGCACGCCGCGCTGCCATGCCGGCATGGTCCACAGCGAGGAGATCCCTCCTCCGCCGGTGCCGCTGTAGAGACCCGAGTTCCACACGGTCTCGCTCGGCGGGGGCCCCAGGGCGTTGAGCGTGGTCCCCCCCACGCTCGTCACCCAGGGCTGGCTGCCGGGATCGTCGACCTGCAGTCGCGTGTCGGTGGAGCTGGGGAAGAGGTAGCAGTCTTCGGAGCCCTCGTCGCCCGCGGCGGCGACGAGGGTCTGTCCCTGGGCCACCGCCTGCTGGAACAGCGACGACTCGGCCTGGATGTAGGCCGGCGCCAGCTGCGCCTCGCACTGGCCCCAACTGGTCGTGATCACCTCCGAGGAGTCGTCGTCGACCATGCGCGCGTAGGTGTCGAGCGGCCCGCTCCCGCCGTTGGGACCGACGTAGACCTTCACGGTCACCTTGGGCGCCATCCCCACCACCATCTCGATGTCGAGGGCCGCCTCGCCCGCCCCGGGGCCGGCATTGGGGTTCGCCCCGTCCACGCTGATCCCGTTGACCGACGCGGTGATGGTCGGGGTGTAGCAATCCTCGAAGTTCGCGATGTCGCTCTCCCAGAACGGCTCGAGCTCGTAGATCCCCACCGTCACCCCCGAGCCTTCGGTGCCGGGGTAGAGGCCCGAGAAGGAGTACGCCGAGGCCAGCTGGTCGGCGCTGAGCCCGCCGGTGGCATGGATCGTGTTGGCGCAGCTCGTGGTGGGGGTCGGGCCACCGGCACGCGGGGCCGGCCCCGACTGCGCGTCGGGCGTGGTCGCGGCGAGCTGGGGCCGGTCGCCCGGCCGCACCAGCTCGGGCACCGGTCGGCTCAGATCGTCGAGGCCCGTGATGCCGTCGAGGTCACCGGCCAGGGCGCTCGGCACCAACGGCGCCGCGTCGGGTGCCTGCACCACCTGGCCCGTAGGCACGCGGTACTGCTCGAGGCCCAGGGCGAAGGCGGTCTCGATCTGCGCGGCGGAGCCCGAGACCGGGACGATGAGGCCGTCACCCGACGTCGGCCCCACCCGCAGGCCGCGGCCCGCCAGCCACGCCCGGGCCGACGCGATCGTCGGCGCGCTGGGACCGAACTCGGCCGCGAACTGGCCGGGGTCGAGGTAGTGGCGGAACGACGGTGACCCCGGCGTCGACACCGCTGTGTCGAACGCACCCAGTGCGACCGCGTCGCGTGGCTTGAGCACGACGTCGGCGTGCACCGTCGTGGTCGGCGGCACGGGGTGCAGGGCCCTGCTCCCGTGCGGGAGGGTGGGCACGCTGCGCGAGCTGCGCACCCAGCTGCGCGCCGCCGGTGTCGCGCCCGCGACACGCGCCCGCACCGCGCTCGCTGCGACGAGCGACCCCGACACCGCCACGCAAACGATCACCGCGGCGATCCTCCGCCGATGTCCGGCATGCGTGAGGATCAAGGGCTCAGTCTTCTCCGTCCTGGGCGTCGAGGCCGCGGCGACGCCGCCGCAGGCGTTCTCCGAGCGCCGCTTCGGCGCCGTGGTCGCTCGGCTCGTAGTAGACGCGCCCGGCCACCTCCGGAGGACGGTAGTCCTGTTCGACCCAGCCGCGGGGGTCGTCATGGGGATACCGGTACCCCTCACCGTGGCCGAGCTCAGTCGCGCCGTGGTAATGGGCGTCGCGGAGATGCGTGGGGACGTCGGCGCGGGGTCCCTCCCGGGCGTCGGCCCGGGCCCGCCCCAACGCGGTCGTGACCCGGTTCGACTTGGGTGCGCACGCCAGGTAGACGACGGCCTGGGCCAGGTTGAGCTGGGCTTCGGGGAGCCCCACGAACTCCACCGCCCGGGCCGCGGCGTCCGCCACCCCGAGGGCCGACGGGTCCGCCAACCCGACGTCCTCACTGGCCAGGATGACGAGGCGCCGGGCGATGAACCGGGCGTCCTCACCCCCTTCGAGCATCCGGGCGAACCAGTAGAGCGCCGCGTCGGGGTCCGAGCCCCGGATCGACTTGATGAGCGCACTGACCTGGTCGTAGTGGGCGTCGGGCCCCTGGTGCAGCAAGCGGCCGGCGCGGGCCCGGTCGACCACCGCGCTCGTGATGGGATCGCCTCGGGCCAGGGCGACGGCCACCTCCAGGGTGCCCAAGGCGGCACGCGCGTCCCCGTCGGCCACCGACACCATCGCGGCGACTGCGTCGGGGTCGGCCACCGACCCCTCGGCCTCGAGGCCGCGCCGGACGACCTCGGCCAGGTCGTCATCGCTCAGGGGCTCGAGACGCCACAGCGTCGCCCGGCTGAGCAGGGGCGAGTTGACCGAGAAGAACGGGTTCTCGGTCGTGGCACCGATGAGCACCACGAGCCCTTCCTCCACCGCGGGCAGGAGGGCGTCCTGCTGGGACTTGTTGAACCGGTGGACCTCGTCGACGAACAGGATGGTGCCGCGGCCGTGCTCACCGAGCAGGCGCCGCGCCTCTTCGATGGCGCTGCGCACGTCGGCCACACCGGCGTTCACGGCCGAGAGCGGCACGAAGGTCTTGGCCGTGGTGGCCGCCACCACCTGCGCCAGGGTCGTCTTCCCCGTTCCCGCCGGCCCCCACAAAATGGCGGAGGTGAGCCGGTCCTGTTCGATGAGGACCCGCAGCGGTGCGTCGGGCGCCACGAGATGGCGCTGTCCCACGATGTCGTCGAGCGTGCGGGGGCGCAGACGCGCCGCCAGCGGAGCGCGTTGGCGCAACCGGTCGGTGGCGGCCTGGGCGAAGAGGTCGGGTCCCCCGGGACCACCTCGGCGGGGCGGGCGGCTCACCACGTGTGCTCGGCCCCCCGGTCGCCGCGCCGCCGGGCTCAGTCGCCCGCGGGCGTGATGCGCAAGCCGAGGTCCCGCAGGGCCCGTTCCGACAGGCTCTTGGGCGCACCGGTCATGGGGTCGGTCCCGGACTGGGTCTTCGGATAGGCGATGACCTCGCGGAGGTTGTCCTCGCCCGCCAGGACGGCCACGAACCGGTCGACGCCCACGGCGAACCCGCCGTGCGGGGGGGCGCCGTAGCGGAACGCGCTCAGCAGGAAGCCGAACCGGGCCTCGGCTTCTTCGGGCGTGATGCCCAACGCGCTGAACACGCGGCGCTGAATGTCCTCGCGATGGATACGGATCGAGCCCGAGCCGAGCTCCGACCCGTTGAGGACGAGGTCGTACGCCTGCGAGCGCACCCGGGCCGGGTCGGTGAGCAGCAGGTCGAGGTCGTCGGGATGGGGCATCGTGAAGGGGTGATGGGCCGCCTGGGGGTTGCCCTCCTCGTCGGTGCCGTCGAAGAGCGGGAACTCGGTCACCCACAAGAACCGCCGCTCGCCTTCGCCCACCGGCGGCCGACCGAGGTCGATCCGGATCTGGCCGAGCACGTCGCACGCCGTGCGCCACTCGTCGGCGACGACCAGGACGAGGTCACCGGTCTGCGCACCGGTGGCCGACACGATGCCGGCCCGCTCGGCGTCGGTGAGCACCTTGTCGAGCGGTGACGTGAGCGACACCGGTGCGAGCGAGGCCACCTTGAACCACGCCAGACCCTTGGCCCCGAGCTCCTTGGCCCGCTCCACCAGCCCGTCGAGACGGTTGCGGCCGAGCGCGGCGCCGTCGGGCACCCGCACCGCCTTCACGCACGGTGCGGCGAAGGCGCGTACCTCGGTGCCGGTGAAGATCGCACCGAGGTCGACGAGCTCCATGGCGAAGCGGAGGTCGGGCTTGTCGACCCCGAAGCGGTCCATGGCCTCGTGCCACGTCATGGACTCGATGGGAGACGGCGGCTCGCCCACCGCCGCCACGGTGGCATCGACCACGGCCACGGTCACCGCATCCACGACGTCGCGCTCGGTCACGAACGACGCCTCGATGTCGAGCTGGGTGAACTCGAATTGGCGATCGGCCCGCAGGTCCTCGTCGCGAAGGCACCGCGCCACCTGGAAGTAGCGGTCCATGCCGGCCACCATGAGGAGCTGCTTGGCGATCTGCGGGCTCTGCGGCAGCACGTAGAACTTGCCGTGGTTCAACCGGGACGGGACCGCGAACTCGCGGGCCCCTTCGGGCGTGGGCGTCCACAGCAGCGGCGTCTCGACCTCGCAGAAGCCCTGGCGGACCATGGCGGCGCGCATGGCCGCGAGCACCCGCGCCCGCAGCCGCAGGTTGTGCTGCATCCGAGGGCGACGCAGGTCCACGAAGCGGTACCGCAGGCGCACCGACTCGTCCACCTCGGCCCGGTCGTCGACGGGGAAGGGCGGCGGGTCCGCCTGGGCCAGGACCTCGACGGCGCAGTCGGTCAGCTCGATCTCCCCCGTGGGCAGGTCGGGGTTGACGGTGCCCTCGGGCCGCAGCGCCACGGTGCCTTCGACGCGCAGCACCCACTCGCTGCGCACGTCCACCGTCCCGTCGACCACGCACTGGACCGACGCCGGAGTAGTCGCGCAGGTCGAGGAACGAGAGGTGCTCCCCGTGCTCACGGCGCCGCGCCACCCAGCCGCACAGCATGACGCGCGCACCGACGTGCTCGGGTCGAAGCTCACCACACAGATGGGTACGCATCCCCGTGCTGCTCGTCACTGGTCGTCTTTCGTGTCAGTCGTCGAGCGCGCAACCAACCACGGGACCACCGTGGACCGTGGCACCTCGACCTGTGGTCCGTCCTCACGCAGCGGCCTGGCCGTCACGACGCCGCGGGCGAGCTCCTCGGGCCCCACGATGAACGCATACGACGCCCCCGAGCGGTCCGCCTGCTTGAGCTGTGCCTTGAGCGAGCGACCATCGTAGGCGCGTACCGCCCCCAGGCCCGCCCGTCGCAGCTCGGCGCACAACATGCGTGCCGCGCCTCCCCCCGTCACGTCGACCACGAAGGCGTCGGGCCGCGGGGGATCGACCGGGAACACCTCCTCGGCGTCACAGGCCAGGAGTAGTCGCTCGATGCCGATGCCGAAGCCGATGCCGGGGCTGGGCGGTCCCCCGATGGCCTCGGCCAGCCCGTCGTAGCGCCCGCCTCCGCCGATGGCGTTCTGCGCGGCGGTGAGCGAGGTGGCGGCGAACTCGAAGGTCGTGCGCGTGTAGTAGTCGAGCCCGCGCACCAGACGCGGCTCGAGCCGGTAGGTCACGCCCAGCTCGTCGAGCCCCTCCCGGACCCGGGCGAAGTGGGCGGCACACTCCTCACCGAGGTAGTCGGTGATGCGCGGCGCCCCCTCGGTCACGGCCCTGCACTGCGGTCGTTTGCAGTCGAGCACCCGCAGCGGGTTCACGGCGAAGCGCTCCCGGTGCTCGTCGCACAGCTCCGGGGCGTGCTCTCGCAGATAGCCGACCAGCGCCGCGACGTACACCGGGCGGCACTCGGCGCAGCCCATGGAGTTGAGCGCCAGGTCCACCTGGGTCAACCCCAACCAACGGTAGAGGTCCGCGGCCAGGACGATCACCTCCGCGTCGACGTCGGGATCCTCGGTGCCCAGGACCTCCACGCCCAACTGGTGGTGCTGCTTGTACCGGCCGGCCTGGGGGCGCTCGTAGCGGAACGCAGGCGTGACGTACCACGCCTTCCACGGCACCGGCGGGTGGTGCTGGACGAAGGCCCGCACCACCGAGGCGGTCCCCTCGGGCCGCAGCGCCACCTCCCGGCCGCCCCGGTCGGCGAACTCGTACATCTCCTTGCGCACGACGTCGCTCTCGTCGCCGATGCCGCGTCGGAAGAGCGCGGCGTCCTCGAACATGGGATTGACCACCAGCCCGAAGCCCGCCAGCTGCGCCCGTCGGGCGAACTCGGCCACGAGGCGCTCCCATCGGGCGGACTCGGGCCACAGGACGTCGTGGGTGCCCGCGGGGGCGCGCAACGGCACCGACTGCTCTGCCACCTCGCGCTCAGCCCTTCCGGCCGGGGAGGGTGCGGAAGGCGTCGAACACGCCGTCGAGATGCTTGAGCGAGCTGATGAGCGACTCCAGGTGGCCCGGATCGGCCAGCTCCACGTCGAAGTTCATGCGGCTGACGCGGTCGGGCGCGGTCTGCGACGACGAGGACACGATGTTGAGGTGGTGCTCGGACACGACCCGCGTGACGTCGGACAGCAGGCGCGACCGGTCGAAGGCGAGGACCTCGACCGAGGCCACGAACACGGTGGTGCCCTCGCGGTCCCACTCCACCTCGATGAGCCGCTCCTCGCCCCCCGCCGCCAGCGCGGTGGCGTTGGCACAGTCGGCCCGGTGCACGCTCACGCCGCGGCCCCGCGTGACGAACCCGACGATCTGGTCCCCGGGCACCGGCGTGCAACAGCGCGACAGCCGCACCATGACGTCGTCGAGCCCCTCGACGTAGACGCCGACCGGCGATCCCCGCCGGGTGCGGGTGCGCAGGCCGGGCCCCACCGCGGTGGGAAGCTGCTCCTCGCCCCCGCCGCCGCGCAGGTCGCGGGTCAGGCGCTGGGCCACGGATCGAGCCGAGACGTGTCCGTCGCCGATCGACGCATGGAGCGAGTCGAGGTCGACGTAGTTCATCGCCGCGGCCAACCGCTCCAACGCGTTGGAGGCGGCGAGCTTCTGCACCGGGAGGCCCTCACGCCGCAGGGCCTTGGTCAGCTCCTCACGGCCGGTCTCCATGGCGTCCTCTCGCCGCTCGCGCGAGAACCACTGCCGGATCTTGTTCCGGGCCCGAGGTGACGCCACGATCTGGAGCCAGTCCCGAGAGGGGCCGGCCGAGGGGACCTTGGAGGTGATGATCTCAACCGTGTCGGCCGACTGCAGAGGCGTGTCCAAGGGCACCAGCCGCCCGTTCACCTTGGCCCCGATGCAGCGGTGCCCGACCTCGGTGTGGATCGAATAGGCGAAGTCGATCGGCGTCGACCCCGCGGCCAGGGCGATGACCTTGCCCTTGGGCGTGAAGACGTAGACCTCGTCCTGCTCGAGGTCGAGCTTCAGGGTCTCGAGGAATTCGAGCGGGTCGATGGTCTCCTGCTGCCAGTCCACGATGCGCTGGAGCCAGGCCATCTCGGCCGTGGTGGTGGCGGCACCGTCTTTGGACTGCTCCTTGTAGCCCCAGTGCGCGGCGATCCCGTACTCGGCCCGCCGGTGCATCTCGTTGGTCCGGATCTGGACCTCGATGGGCTTGCCCTCGAGGCCGATCACGGTGGTGTGCAACGACTGGTACAGGTTGAACTTCGGGCTGTTGATGTAGTCCTTGAAGCGCCCCTGCACCGGGCTCCAGATGGCGTGGATCGAGCCCAGTGCGGCCCAACAGTCCTTCTCGGACTCCACGATGACACGCAGCCCCACGAGGTCGTGGATCTCGGCGAACTCCTTGCCCCGCACGACCATCTTCTCGTAGATGCTCCACAGGTGCTTGGGGCGGCCCGTGACGTCGGCCTTCACTCCCGACGCGCGCTAGGCGCTCGCGCACCGCCACCAGGACGCGCGCCAGGTACTCGTCGCGCTCGGGGCGCGCGTCGCCACCATCTGCTCGATCTCGGCGTAGCGCTTGGGGTGCAACGTGGCGAAGGCCAGGTCCTCGAGCTGCCACTTGAGCTCTTGGATCCCGAGGCGATGCGCCGAGGGGCGCATAGATGTCGAGGGTCTCCTGGGCGGTGCGGCGCTGCTTCCACTCCGGCATCACCGCCATGGTCCGCATGTTGTGGAGCCGGTCGGCGAGCTTGATGACGAGCACCCGCCAGTCGGTCGCCATCGCCACGAGCATCTTGCGCACCGTGGCCGCCTGTTGGGCCTCTTTGGAGTCGAACTGCAACCGGTCGAGCTTGGTCACGCCGTCGACGATGGCGCCCACCTCCGGGCCGAACTCCTCGGTGACGTGCTCGAGGGTGAGCCCGGTGTCCTCCACGGCGTCGTGCAGCAGGGCCGAGGCCACCGACCGGGCGTCGAGGCCCAGGTCGGCGACGATCGTCGCCACCGCCACGGGGTGGGTGATGTAGGGCTCACCGGTCTGGCGGAGCTGTCCCACGTGCGACTTCTCGGCCATCGTCCCGGCCCGGACGATCAATTTCCGGTCGGCGGCGGACGAACGGGGTCGACGGGCGTCGTAGGCCGCCAGGACACCGCCCACCAGGTCGTCGAGCATCGCCGGCCGGCGGAAGGGGGCAGCCAGACGCTCGACGGTGACCACCTACTCACCGTACCTGGCCTAGCGGCGCTTGCCGCCCTTCTTCGCACCCTTGCCCTTGCGGGGACGAGGCGGGGGACGGTTGGGCCCCGACGCCGCGCCGGCGCCGGACCGGCCCGCCCCGTTGGAGCCGGAGGCCTTCGACCCGGTCTTGGCGCGGGCCGCAGGCTGGGCCGCGACCTCGTTGCCGTCCTCGTCGACGTCGATGTCGTCGTCGTCGGGCGATGCGGAAGCGGGCCGGGTGGCTGCGCCGGGTCGCAGGACACCGGTTTGCTTGCGTGCCGTGGGTCGCCCCGAGCTGCCGGTGCCGCCACGCGCGCCGCGGTCGCCCCGGCCGGCACGAGCAACGCGGCCTCGCGGGGGGTGAGCAGACCGGCGCCGGCCGACTGGTTCTCGAGTTTGCGCCGGATGTTGATGTAGCGGGGCTCGCGCTCTTTGAGGCTGGCGAGCACCGGGGCCGCGATGAAGATCGACGAGTACGCGCCCGAGGTGAGCCCGATGACGAGGGCGAGCCCGAAGTACTGCAGCGTGGTCGCCCCCAGCACCTGCGCACCGATGACGAGCACCGAGAGCACGGGCAGGATCGCCACCAACGAGGTGTTGATGGACCGCGCCAGGGTCTGGTTCATCGACAGGTTGACGATGTCGGTGTAGGTCATCCGGCCCGTCCCGAACTGGCCCCGACTGTTCTCCTTGACCCGGTCGAACACGACCACGGTGTCATAGAGCGAGTACCCCAGGATGGTGAGCAAGGCGATGACGGTGTCGGGGGTCACCTGGAAGCCGGCCAGCGAATAGATCCCGGCCGTGATGAGCAGGTCGTGGATCACGGCGATGAGCGCCGCCATGGCCATCTTCCACTCGAATCGGAACGAGATGTAGACCACCACCACGACGAAGAACACGAGCACGGCGAGGAGCGCCTTCTCGCTGATCTGGCTCCCCCAGGTGGGCCCGACGTCGGTGATCGACACCTGGCCGGGGGGAACGTCCGCGATCTTGCCCAACGTCGCGCTCACCGCGGCCTTGTGCGCGGTCTGCGCCGCGCTCGACTCCTTGGTCAGGTCGGCCTGGACCTGCACCGTGGCCGCCGACCCCCGGCCCAGGATCTCGACGGTGGCGTCCGGGACACCGGCGTTGCTCACGGCATCTTGGACCTGGCCCACGGTGGCGCCGTTGGCGGGGATCTGCCACGACGTCCCCCCCTTGAAGTCGATGCCCCAGTTGAAGCCCTTCACCCCGAACGACACGAGGCCCGCCACGATGATGATGGCCGAGACCGCGTACCACCACCGGCGTCGCCCCACGAAGTCGTACTTGGTCTCGCCCCGGTAGATGCGGACGAAGGCGTTGGGCCGCTTGGTCGGCGCGTCTTCCTCGGGAGCCACGGTGGTGGTCGTCATGCCGCTGTCTCACTTCCCACGGCCAGGCCCCGGGCCACCCCGAAGACCCTGGCGTCGGTGATCGCGCGAGCTCCGCCCGAGCAGGATCACGAGTGGTCGGGTGAAGAAGAACGTCGTGAAGATGTCCAACAACGTGGACAGGCCGAGGAAGAAGGCGAACCCTCGCACCGTCCCGACCGCGAGGAGGTAGAGCACGACCGCTGCGGCCAGCGACACCAAGTCGGCCGCCAGCACGGTCCGGAAGGCCCCCTTGAAGCTGCGGTCCACGCTGGTACGCACCGACCGCCCCGAGCGGGCCTCGTCTTTTAGTCGCTCGAAGTACACGATGTAGGAGTCGACGGTGATCCCCACCGACACGATCAGGCCCGTGACGCCGGACAAGTCCAATGTCAGGTTGAGCGACGAATGGCTCAGGGCCGAGACGATGGCCCACAGGAGCATGGCGGTGAGCAAGAGACCGGCCACCACCACGACCCCGAGCACCCGGTAGTAGAGGATCGTGTAGATGAGGACGAGGATCAGGCCGCCGATCCCGGCCAGCAACCCGGCCTTGAGCGACGACTTGCCCAGGGTCGGCGACACGGTCTGCTGGGTGAGGACCTTGAGCGGCACCGGCAGGGCGCCGTAGTTCAGCTGGAGGGCCAGGGTCTTGGCCGTCGCCTCGGTGAAGCTCCCGCTGATCTCCCCCTTCCCCTGGAACGACGTGAAAGATGCTTGGCTGGGCTGGATGAGCGGCGCCGACTCGACGAATCCGTCGAGATCGATCGCCACGTACTGGTGGAAGTTCTCCTCGGCCACGGTGTCCCAGGGCCCCACCTCCTTGAGGTTGTAGCTCACGGCCCACGCGTTGATCGTCGTGTCGAACACCGCCGTGGCCGAGGCGATGGCCGTGCCGTCGAGCTGCGCGGGACCACACACGAAGCGCGCGTACTGCTGGGCTCCGGCCAGGGGGTCCGAAGGCAGCAATACGGTCTCGTTGCGGAGGTCCGCCTTGGTCGAGGGGTAGGGCGCGAAGGCCGGGTTGGGCGGGATGTTGTTGCTCGGCTCGCCCGTGGAGGTGTTCACGTCCAACGCGGCCGCCGTCGTGGCGTACTGGCCGCACGATGGCAGGGGCCCCGTCGGCGCGGACTTGCCCTTGGCCGGCGGGGCGAACACCGGTGCCCCGCACAACACGGGCCGGAAGTAGAGCTGGGCCGTCGTCCCGATGAGCTTGATGAGGGCCTGGGGGTGGCTGATGCCCGGGAACTGCACCACCACGTTGCCTCCCTGGGAGTCCACCGTCGCTCCCGATACCCCGGCGCCGTCGACGCGGTTACGGATGACGCCGACGGTCGTCACCATCTCGCCGCTCGAGATGGGACGCACCGGCTTGTAGACGACCTCGGAGCCACCCGCCAGGTCGAGGCCGAGCTTGGGGGACCACCCCGCGCCGAGGGTGGCCGCGAACACGATGATCGTGATGGCGACGGTGGCGACCAGGCTGATGACGAGCGACCGCTTCATCTCTTGTTCTTGTCTCCGGCGCCGTCCGCGGGGGTGTCGTCCGGACCTTCCGCATCGCTGTCGTGCTCGGCGTCCTCGTGCGTCGTGGGCGTCTGCGTCGTGGGCGTCTGTGTCGTGGGCGTCTGCCTCAGGGGCCTCGGCGTCGGTGTGCTCGGCGTCCCCGTCGTGCTCGTCGTCGGTGTGGCCGTGCTCGTACTCGTGGTAGGCGCCGTGTGCCTCGTCTTCGTCGTGTTCGTCCCAGCTCGGGGTCTCGGGCACCGCGTCCGGTATCCGCCGGGCGATGGTCGAGCGGAGCACGGTGATGCGGGTCCCGGGCGCGGTCTCGAGCGTGACCCGGTCGGCTTCGACGTCCAGGACGGTCCCGAAGATGCCGGCGCCGGTCAGGACCTCGTCACCGGGGGAGAGCTCCATGAGCGTGTCGCGCTGGCGCCGGGCCTGCTGCGAGCGCGGCCGGATGAAGAACATGTACCCCACCCCGAAGATGACGACCAGGAACAGGAGCGAGAACGCGGAGCTCCCGCTCTTCGTCTTCGAAGACGACGCGGCCAGCAAGGCCAGGGTGGCATGGGTGCTGAGCATGGTGAGTGGAATGGCGGGCTCCGGCTCTGAGGACGGCCGATGTTACTCCAGGCCCCTCTCCCGGCCCCGGCAGCCCGACTCCGGGCCTCACCACAGCGTCGGGCGCGACACCCTGCAATTCGGCTCCGGGAACGGGCTCGCCGAGGTGCGCGAAAGCCCGGGGCGTGGCCATGCGGCCCCGGGGTGTGCGCTGCAGGAGGCCCTGTTGGAGGAGATAGGGCTCGTAGGCGTCCTCGACCGTCTCGGGCTCCTCCCCCACGCAGTGGGCCAGGGTCACGAGCCCGACCGGACGGCCGTCGAAACGGCGGCACAGGGCGTCGAGGATGGCGCGGTCCACCTTGTCGAGCCCGAGCTCGTCCACGCCGAAGAGCTCGAGACCCTCGGTGGCGAGCGACGCCGTGATCGCACCCTGGGCCCGCACCTCCACGAAGTCGCGGACCCGCCGCAGCAGCCGGTTGGCGATCCGCGGCGTGCCCCGGGCCCGCGAAGCGATCTGCCGGGCCCCTTCGAGGTCCACCTCGACGCCGAGGATCCCCGCCGAACGCACCACGATGCCCTGGAGGTCCTCGGCCGCGTACAGGTCGAGGCGACCCACGAAGCCGAAGCGGTCGCGCAGCGGGCCGGTGAGCAGGCCCGTGCGGGTGGTGGCGCCGACCAGGGTGAACCGGGGCAGGTCGAGTCGGATCGAGCGGGCCGTCGGCCCCTTGCCGATGAGGATGTCGAGCTGGAAATCCTCCATGGCGGGGTACAGGACCTCTTCGACGGGACGGGGCAGGCGGTGGATCTCGTCGATGAACAGCACGTCACCGTGCTGCAGGTCGGTGAGAATGCGGCCAGGTCGCCGGTGCGCGACCAGCGCCGGGCCCGAGGTGATGCGCAGCCCGACGCCCATCTCGGCCGCCACGATGCCCGCCAGCGACGTCTTGCCCAGGCCCGGCGGTCCGGCGAACAGCAGATGGTCGACGGGCTGTTCCCGTCGCCGGGCCGCCTCGAGCACGATCTGCGAGGTGCTCGGTGAGCTGGGGCTGCCCGTGGAACTCGTCCAGGCGCCGGGGCCGGAGACGGACCTCGTCCACCAGCTCGGACGGGTCGGGCAGCGGGTTCGACCGGGCGGCGCCGTTCGTCGTCGGCGCACCTCCGAGGGACGGCGTCGAGCACTCTCTCGCCGGCGCGTTCACCGCGCCCCGCGCCAACTCGCGCAGAGCCTGGCGGAGCATCTCCTCGACCGTGCCCTGCGCCTCGCCGCCCTCGAGGGCCCGCCGGATCTCGTCGGGGCCGTAGCCGAGCTCGACCAGTGCGGCCCGCACCTCGCCGCGCGGCTTCGGAGGGTCCGCGCTGGCCGCCCCGGGACGCCGTCGCCGGTGAAGTCGGGCAGCTCGAGGCGCGAGCCGCAGATCGAGGACGAGGCGGGCCGCGGTCTTGCGTCCCACGCCCGGGCACCGCGCACAGCGCCTCCGAGGTCCTCCTCGATCACGGCCCGGACCAGATCGGCCGGGCGCAGCGCGCACAGCACGGCGAGGGCGAGGGCGGGGCCGACGCCGTGGGCGCCGAGCAGGGCTTCGAAACACCGTCGCTCCTCGGCGGTGGCGAAGCCGTAGAGCACGATGGCGTCCTCGCGGACGTGGGTGTGGACGTGCAGTTCCACCGCGGCCCCGGTCGCCCACCGCGGCAGCAGTGCGGGCGGCACCGTGACGCGATAGCCCACGCCACCCACGTCGACGAGGACCTCGCCCTCGGTCCGTCCGGGTCACGAGCCGCCCCGCAGCCAGCCGATCATCGTCGGCTCCTGGTTCCGGCGGCCGCGATGGCGCTGTCGCAAGGGCTGCGCCGTGAGATGGCAGACCGCCAGGGCCAAGGCGTCGGCCACGTCGGGGGGCTTGGGCGGCTCGTCCAGCCCCAGCAGCGCCGCCACCATCGTTCTGCACCTGGTCCTTGGTGGCACCGCCGAAGCCCGACGACGGCCTGCTTCACCTCGTTGGCGCTGTACTGGGCCACCTCGCACCCGGCCTCGGCCGCCACCAGCAGGGCGACGCCGCCGGCCTGGCCGGTGGCCATGGCGGTGCGCACGTTGGTCTGGAAGAACACCCGCTCGACCACCACGGCGTCGGGACGCATCTCGGCCACCAGGGCGCGGAGCTCGGTGAACAGCATACGAAGGCGTTCCGGGCAGCGGGTGCTCGGGCTCGGTCGTCACCACCCCGCCGGCCTGGCCGTCAGGTCGCTCCGGAGCTGCCGTACCAGCCCATAGCCGCACCGGGACAGGCCGGGGTCGATGCCCAGGACGAACACCCGTTCGACTCTAGCCAGGGCGCGGTCGGGCGGACGGTGGACCGTCGACGCCTCAGTCCGCTCGACGCGGCGGCCAGCACCTCGTCGGGGATGTCGAAGTTCGACCAGACGTTCTGGACGTCGTCGTGGTCGTCGAGCGCCTCGAGCAGGCGCAGGACCTGGCGGGCCTCGCCCTTCGTCGGTCACCGGCACGGTGGTCGACGGCACCATGGCCAGCTCGGCCGACTCGACCGTCATCCCGGCCGCCTCGAGCCGCGTCGCGCACGGCGACGAGGTCGTCGGGGCGCGCAGGTCACCACCCAGCCGCTCCCCTTCGTCGGCTCAGGTCCTCGGCTCCGGCCTCGATGGCCACCTCCATGATCGTGTCCTCCTCGAGCGACGACGGCAGCGCGATCACGCCCTTGCGGTCGAATTGCCACGACACCGCGCCCGGCTCGGCCATCGAGCCCCCGTTGCGGGTGAAGATGTTGCGGATCTCGGCACCGGTGCGGTTGCGGTTGTCGGTGAGGGACTCCACGATGATCGCCACGCCGCCCGGCGCGTACCCCTCGTAGGCGACCTCCTCGTAGCGCACCCCTTCGAGCTCGCCCGTCCCCCGCTTGATGGCGCGCTCGATGGTGTCCATGGGCACCGACGAGGCACGCGCCTTCTCGAACATGGTGCGCAGGGTGGCATTGGTGTTCATGTCGCCGCCCCCTTCTCGTGCGGCCACCTCCAGCTGCCGGATCAGCTTGGCGAAGACCTTGGCCCGGACCTTGTCCACCGCCGCCTTGCGATGCTTGGTCGTCGCCCATTTCGAGTGGCCTGACATGTCCTACCGTCCTTCGTCCTTCGGTCGCTTCTGGCGTCTTCGGTTCTTGTGGCGTCTTCGGTTCTTCTGGATTGTTCGGCCTCGCCCGTCGCGCCGGACTCGACCATCGAGACGAACAACGCGTGCACGCGCCGGTCGGGCGTGAGCTCGGGGTGGAAGGCGGCGACGAGGACGGCCCCCTGGCGACACAGCACCGGGACGGCGCGCCCGGTGGCGAAGGGCCCCGGGCCCTCGATGGCGTGGTCAGCCGACGGATGGTCCAACGTGGCGAGCACCTCGACCGCCGCACCGGCCGTCTCGACCATCGGCGCTCGAATGAACACGGCCCGCAGCGGTCCGCCCGTGCAGCGCGACGACGTCGAGGTCGCACTCGAAGGACTCGAGCTGCCGTCCGAAGCCGTTGCGCCGCACGGTGATGTCGATGGCACCGAAGTACCGCTGGTCCGAACGCCCGTCGACGGCGTCGGACCCGAGCAGGATCATCCCCGCACACGTCCCCAGCGCCGGCAGCCCCGAGGCGAGCTCCTTGCCCAGCGGGTCGAACAGCCCCGAGGATTCGAGCAGCATCGACATGGTCGTCGACTCGCCTCCGGGCAACACGATCCCGTCCAGCCCGACGAGGTCCTCGGGCCGGCGCACCCGACGGGGCGTCGTCCCGAGCTCGATCAGGGCCGCGCTGTGCTCAGCGACGTCCCCCTGCAGGGCGAGGATGCCGATGTCCACCTGGAGGCACCTCGGCGGCGCGTCCGGGACACCGGGCCTACCACCCCCGGTCGGCCAGCCGCTGCTCGAGCCCTGCCACCTCGAGCCCCGGCATCGAGGCGCCGAGACCGCGACTGACCTTGGCCACGATCTGCGGGTCGTCGAAATGCGTGGTCGCCTCCACGATGGCGCGCGCCCGGCGCGCCGGGTCTTCGCTCTTGAAGATGCCCGAGCCGACGAAGACGGCCTGGGCACCGAGCTGCATCACGAGAGCGGCGTCGGCCGGTGTGGCGATGCCGCCGGCGCAGAACAGCGGCACGGGCAGCGCACCGGTATCGGCCACCTCGCGCACGAGGTCGATCGGCGCGCTCAGCTGCTTGGCCCAGGCGTACTGCTCGGCCGAGTCGGCCTGCGTGAGCTTGCCGATGTCACCCAGGATGGAGCGGAGGTGGCGGACGGCCTCGACGATGTTGCCGGTGCCGGCCTCACCCTTGGAGCGGATCAGGGCTGCGCCCTCGGAGATGCGACGGAGCGCCTCGCCGAGATTGGTGGCGCCGCACACGAAGGGCACGCGGAAGGCGCGCTTGTCGATGTGGTGGGCTTCGTCGGCGGGCGTGAGCACTTCACTCTCGTCGATGTAGTCGACGTCGAGCGCCTCGAGGATCTGCGCTTCCGCGAAGTGACCGATGCGGGCCTTGGCCATGACCGGGATGGTCACCGTGCGCTGGATGGCTTCGATCAGGGCGGGATCGCTCATGCGCGCCACCCCACCCTGGGCGCGGATGTCGGACGGCACGCGCTCGAGCGCCATGACCGACACGGCCCCGGCGTCCTCGGCGATCCGGGCATGCTCGGCGGTGACGACATCCATGATCACCCCGCCGCGCAACATGTCGGCCAGCCCCCGCTTGACGGTGAACGTGCCGGTCTGGCGCGCCCCGGCCGAGGTCGGTGGGGCAACACCGTCGTGCCCTGATGTCTGCGTCGACCGTGCTGTGGACCGTGCTCTGGACTGGGTTGTGGGAGCGTCCTCCATGGTGATCAGTCTACTCCCGGGCCTTTGGCCGCTCCGCCGGGGCTCGGCCCGGCCCGGCCGGGGCGCCCGAGCCTCACCACTCGGCCAGCGCGGAGACGCGCAACGCCGGCGCGGTCGAGCTCGTCCACGACGTCCCACCGCATGACGTCGCCCCCCGGGCTCTCGGGTAGCGCCACGGTCCAGAGCCACCGCGTGGCCCGCGACACGCCGCGCCGGGTGAGCGGCGACGGCTGTCGCGGCGCGGGGCCCTCGGCCATGAGGAGGAGACCCTCGTGCAGTCCGGGCGGGAACCGGGTCACCGCCACCGCCAGACGGTCGGTCCGGAATTCACGACCGCGCCCGGCGAGCGTGTGGACCAGTCCCGACACGGGCACGAACCCCGCCAACGGCAACAGCACCGCCGCTGCCATCGTCGCGGGCGCGACGTCGGCCCGCTTCACGTGCACGAGCTCGTGGGCGAGGACCCCCTCGAGACACACCGGGTCGAGCGACTCCAGCAAGCCCGACGTGACGACGATCACCGCCGCCCCGCTCTTGCGGCCCAACGCCAACGCCTGACGGGCCCACTCGTCGATCACGAGGATCTCGGGCGGCTCCAACCCCATGGTGGCGCACAACCCGTCGACGAGGTTCTCGACCCGCGCCAACTCCTCGTCGTTGCCCGGGCGCGCCCCGACGGCCCGCACCAGCACACCTGTCGCCCCACGCCACAGCGCGAACGACACCACGAGTCCCGCTGCGACCCCCGCGACCAGACCCTCCACCGCGAGGCCCACCGCGACACACACGACGGCCACGACGACGAACACCACGATCCCCGGCGCTGCTGCGATGAGCACGGCGCGCCGGCGGTTGTGGCGGAACTCCGCCGCATCGCCGCGGACGCCCGGTACGCCAGCGGTGACGACGATCTCGGTGTCGCTCGCGGCTACCGCCGCCGCGGGTGCCGCAACGCGCGTCGTGGTACCGCCGCCGGGGCGCGTGCCGGACCGGTTCCCGGTGCGGTTGGACGAGCCCGAACGCCCCCCACCGCCTCCGCCGCTCCGGCCCTGGCGCGACCCGCCGCCGCCCGAGCCCCCCCGTCGACGACCACCGCCGCCCGAGCCGCCGCGCCCACCACCGCCGGAGCCGCCGCCCGATCCCCCGCGACCACCGCCGCCCGATCCCCCGCGACCACCGCCACCCGAGCCGCCGCCGGAGCTCCGCGGCCCGCTCGAACCGCCCCCGGTGGTGCGACTGCCGCCCGAGGTGGCACCCGAGCCTCCCTGCGACGGTCGTCGGGAGCCCGAACGGCGTCGGCCCGACGAGGAGCCGGGCTGAGGAGGGGTGTCGGCCATGCGCCACGAAGTGTACGGCTCCGACCGGCGCACCACGGGGGGCGTCGGGCTCAGTGACCCGGGGCGGCGCTCCCCACGACCCGTTCGTAGACGGTCACGTAGCGCTGTGCCACCCGGTCCATCGACCACTGCGAGGCGTGCTCGAAGGCGGCATCGAGCGCCGCAGCGCCACAGACGCCGGTCCCTCGAGCGGCATCGTCGGCCACGGTGCGCAGAGCCCGGGCCAGGGACCCCACGTCGCCGGGGGGGACGAGCACGCCATGGTCCCCCACCACAGCGGCGTAGCCCGGGATGTCGCTCGCCACGATCGCGGTGCGCGCCGCCATCGCCTCGAGGAGCACCACGCCGAACGACTCACCGCGCAGCGCCGGCGCGCACAGGACCTGCGCTCCCGACAGTCGCGCCGCGAGCTCGTCGTCGTCGATCCGACCCAGCCACACCAGTCGACCATCGGACCCGTACCGGCGGCGCAGCTCCTCGGTGTCGGGCCCCTCACCCGCGACCCACAGTTGCAGTGGCACGCCGGGATCGATGTGCGCCATCGCCTCGAGCAGGACGCCGAGGCCCTTGCGCGCCTCGTGCCGTCCCACGAACATCATCGTGGGGAGCTCGGTCGCGCACGGTGGCGCGGTGGCGAAGCGGTCGAGGTCGATGCCGTTGCCGATGATCTCGTACGTACCACCGAGCGCGTCCTGCGCCGTGGCCCGCGCTGCGGGCGACACCGCGCAGCGCGCCGCGAGCCTGGCCGCCAGACGCCGCGCCACGGGGCCGAGGAGCCGGTAGGCGACGCTCGGCCCGGCGCGGTGAAAGGTCCCGACCTTGGGCGGCCCGGCCGCGAGCAGACACGCGTAGCCGGGCCCCGGCGCCAACGGCTCGTGGAGGTGCACGACGTCGAAGCGGCCGTCGCGCACGGTACGCACGGCCCGCAGGGCTGCTCCCGGGCCCAGCGCCACGGGAGCCACCGATCCGTTGGCGCGCAGGCCCACCGACCGGCCGAGCGACACGAAGGAGCCCGACGCGAGTCCCGCCACGTCGAGGTCGGGGTCCGACGGCGCCAGGACCACGGCATCGTGCCCGGCAGCGGCCAGCGCGCCGGCCAACCCGACGACCTGGCCCTGGACCCCGCCGGGCCGGCTCAGGCTGTAGGGACACAACAGCGCCACACGCACGTCGGACCCGCGTGGTCAGGTCCCGGAGCCAGCTGCGGTGTCACTCGGCCAGTTGGGCTGGAAGAGATGCCACTGCTGCGGCGCCCGTCGGATGAGCGTCTCGAGATCGTGGGCGATGAGCTGGGTCACCCGGGCCACGTCCTCACGCAGGCCCCCGGTGCGCTCGGCCGGGACCGGCGCCATGATCACCGCGGTGTGCCCGATCCCCGGGCCGCTGTAGACCGCGGTGGGTAGGATCACGGCCCCCGTGCGCAGCGCCAGCATCGCCGGCCCACCCGGCATGGTCGTGCGCTCGCCGAAGAACTCGACCTCGATCCCGTTGCCGACGATGTCACGGTCGCACAGCAGTCCGACGAGCTTGCCGGCCCGGAGCGTGCGCAACAGCACGCCGCTGGCATCGCCGCCGAGGGGGACGATGGTGAGGCCCATCGCCTCGCGTTGTGACACGAACCAGTCGTACATGGCGGGAGGCTTGAGCGGTTCGGCCACACTCGTCATCGGATACCCCTGCAGGGCGAGCCACGCGCCACCCCATTCCCAGCTGCCGACGTGCGGAAGCGCCATGATCACGCCGTTGCCCGCCTCCATGCCCGCCACCGCGTGGTCCCATCCGCTCTCCACCACGAACCGCGCCTCGACGACGTCGGAGCTGATGGCAGGCAGGCGCGCCCCTTCGAACCAGTAGCGGGCGTAGTTCAAAAAGGCGCGCCGCGTGGTCGCCCTGATCTCGGCGCCGCTCAGCTCCGGGCCGAGCACGCGCCGCACATTGCGCCGGTAGTTGTCAGCAGCCCTGGTGCTGAGGGTCGACAACACGAGCGCCACCACCGATGCCGCTGCGGCCGCCACGTGCTCGGGCAGCTTCTGCAGGGCGGTCCCGAGGGCCCGGTACATGACGTACGCGGCCCAAGCACCGGCTCCGCCGTCGGAGTCGGGCGTCGGATCGGGGTCGGGGCTCAGAAGCCGCGGCGACGAGGGACGCCGCCCGCTACGGGCCGTGGGCCGCGCCTCGCGTCGGGCTCGCCAGATCCGCCCCGAACGGCTCGACGGCACCCCGGCGCGCCGGGCCCGCCACCGCCCCGACGGTTGCGCGGCACGACGCGGGACCGCGGCACGCGCCCCGAGCGCGTCGCGATGGGCCCGGGCCTCTCGCCACGTCCGGAAGCGCGAGTCGACCCGACCTTCTCGCCACCGGCCCCGAGCACGACGGGTGACGTCCATGTCGGCGTCCGCGAGCACGACACGGGCGGGCACGAGCGGCGGCGGCCCTTCCGCCTCTTTCCACACGCTGACGAACCGACCCGTCGCGGTGGCGCACAACAGCCCCAAGAAGACCCACAAGGCGGGCACGAAGGCCGACGGCGAGATCGCCCCGGCGATGAAGCAGAAGCCCAGGAGGATGAACCGTTCGGCCCGCTCCATGAGGCCGCCCTTGGCCGAGAGCCCGAGCAGCTCGGCCTTGGCTCGTTGGTAGGAGATGAGCGACGTGACGGCCAAGAGGGCGAACGGCAGGAGCACCATTTCGCCGTGATGCGTCGCGGCGAGGTACCACGCCACACCGCCGAAGAGAAATGCGTCGGAGATGCGGTCCGCGACCGAGTCGAAGAACGCCCCACGCACCGAGGCCCGTCCCGAGGCCTTGGCCACGGGCCCGTCGAACAGGTCGGGCAGACCGGTGGGGAAGAGCAGGAAGATCCCGGCGACGAGGTGGCCCGAGCCCACGACGATCGCCGTGACGACCGACATGACCAGGCCGAAGACCGTCAGCACGTCGGCGGTGACCCCCGCCCGCACCAGGACCGTGCCCACGGGCTTGGTCGTGCGGTCCACCGCGTGGCGCCAACGACCGTCGAACATGCGTGACTTTCCTCCGGGGGGTTTGCGCCCCCGATCCTACCATCGGGCCTTCCCGGCCCCCTTCGATGGCCCGGGCCGAGCCCCGGCCTCCGGGGCCCACGGTCGGCCGGGCTGAGCGCAGCCGTCGCCGGTAGGCTCGCACCCACAGCGGTCGCACGCGGTCGCACGCCGGAAGGATCTCGAGGGAGGGAGGTGCGCGGGGTGCCGAGTTACCCACCGTCCCGCATCCGCAACGTCGCCCTGGTCGGACACAACGGCTCGGGCAAGACGACGCTGGCCGAGTCCCTGCTCTTCGCCACCGGTGCGGTGACCCGACAGGGCAAGGTCGACGACGGCTCGACGGTGTGCGACTTCGAGCCCGAAGAGATCAAGCGCCACATGTCCCTCTCGCTCGCCTTGGCCCCGTGCATGCTCGGCGACGTCAAGCTCAACATCGTCGACACCCCCGGCTACGCGGACTTCTTCGGAGAGGTGCGCGCCGCGCTGTCGGTCGTCGACCTGGCGGTCATCGTGGTCAGCGCGGTGGAGGGCATCGAGGCCCAGACCGAGGCCGCCTGGAACCTCGCGGCGGAGCTGGGCCTGCCGCGCCTGGTCTTCATCAACAAGCTCGACCGCGAGCGTGCCAGCTTCGACCGCACGCTGAGCGCGCTGCAGGAGCGGTTCGGCGCCGGCATCGCCCCCCTCGAGCTCCCGGTGGGCGAGGAAGCGGCGTTCCGGGGCATCGCGGACCTCCTCACCGACACGGCCATCATCTACGACGGCGGCAAGCCGCAGTCCGGCCCGATACCCGACGACCTCGCCGCGGTGGAACACGAGGTGCGCGAGCAACTCGTCGAAGGCATCGTCGTGGGGGACGACGGGCTCATGGAGCGTTACCTCGACGGTGAGGCCCTGTCGGGAGCGGAGCTCGAGGAGACCCTCGCCCACGGCGTCGCCCAGGGGCTGGTCTTCCCCGTGGTGTGCGGGTCTGCGGTGACCGGCGTCGGCATCGACCGCCTCGCCACGCTGCTGGCCGAGATCGCGCCCTCCCCCGACTCGCGTCCCCCCATCGAGGTCAAGGCGGGCGACTCGACCCAAGAGGTGCCCTGCAACCCCGCCGGCCAACCGCTGGCCCAGGTGTTCAAGACCATCTCCGATCCCTACGTCGGCAAGATCTCCCTGCTGCGCGTGCTGTCGGGGACGATCCGTCCCGACACCGTCCTCACCGATCCCCGGACCCACGCCGATCAGCGCCTGCACGTGCTGCAGCTCCTGCGGGGCAAGGAGGCGCAACCTGCCGACGAGGCCCAGGCGGGCGACATCGTGGCGGTGCCCAAGCTCTCCGACACCGCCACGGGCGACACCCTCGCCCCCAAGGGCACCCCCGTCGTGGTCCCGACGGCGCCGCCCGAGCCCGTGGTGTTGTCCGTGGCCATCCGGCCCAAGTCCAAGGGTGACGAGGACAAGCTCATGACGGGCCTGCACCGCCTGCAGGAAGAGGACCGCGCCCTGGTGGTCGAGCGCGTGGACGAGACGCACCAGACCATCCTGCGCGGGACCGGAGAGACGCACCTCGCCGTGGCGGCCGAGCGCCTGGCCCGGAAGTTCGGCGTCGAGGTGGCGACCGAAGAGGTCCTGGTCCCGTATCGAGAGACGATCTCCCAGCAAGCCGAGGCCGAGGGCAAGTACAAGAAGCAGACCGGGGGACACGGGCAGTACGGGGTGGCGTCGATCCGCATCGAGCCGCTCGAGCGGGGTGAGGGCTTCCACTTCGTGGACCAGGTGGTGGGTGGGGCCATCCCCAAGCAGTACATCCCGGCGGTGGAGAAGGGCGTGCTCGAGGCGATGAGCCAGGGTGGTGTCCACGGCTACCCCGTCGTCGACGTGCAGGTGTCGTGCTTCGACGGCAAGTACCACTCCGTCGACTCGTCGGAGATGAGCTTCAAGATGGCGGGGTCACTGGCCTTCCGCGAGGCGATGGCCAAAGCCGGACCGGTGTTGCTCGAGCCCGTCTCGGTGCTCGAGGTGACGGTTCCGGCCACCATGCAGGGCGACGTCCTGGGCGACCTCAACTCCCGGCGCGGGCGTGTCCAGGGCACCGACTCGGTGGATGGCGGCCTGCAGAAGATCACCGCGCTCGTCCCCACGGCCGAGATCCAGCGCTACGCCGTCGACCTTCGCTCGCTCACCGGCGGGCGGGGCCGCTTCCGGGCCGACCACGACCACTACGACGCCGTGCCGTCCAACCTCGTCGAACGCATGATCAAGGCCAAGACCAACGGCAGCTGAGCGGACCCCCGGGTTCAGCCCGGCGGCCACGCCGCGTGGAGCCGCTCCCACCCCGCCACCAGTGACTCGGGCATGACCCGCACGCCCGCCACCGCCGTCATGAAGTTCGTGTCCCCCGACCACCGGGGAAGCACGTGCATGTGGAGGTGCGACGGGATCCCGGCCCCCGCGGCGCGCCCGAGGTTGGCTCCCATGTTCATGCCGTCGGGGTCGTAGGCGGCGCCGATGGCCGACACGGCCTGTCGGGTGCCGTCCCACAGGTCGTGGGACTCCTCCACACTGAGGCTGTCGAGCTCGGCCACGTGGCGCACCGGCATCACGAGCAGATGGCCGCTCGCGTAGGGATAGGCGTTGAGCACCGCGTAGCTCAACTCGCTGCGCCACACCACGAGGTTCTCGGCGCTCGGCGGCCCCGACGCCGCGATGCGGCAGAAGACGCATTCGTCGTCGACGCCGCGCCGCTCCGCGTCGGTGGTCGAGACCACGTAGTCGCGCCGCCACCCCGCCCACAGCTGCTCGAGGCTCGTCTCGCTCACCGCCGGGTCACGCTCGAGCTCATGGGCGGGTGGTGTCGACCGGGCCACGCAGGCCGGCCGGCCCACTCTCCCCCGCGGTCTCGGGCGACGCCTTGGTGTCGATCTCTATCGTCAGTGCCGTGACGAAGTCGTCGAGCACCACGTCCCGGACCGCTCGTTGCGACGACCGGGCGTTCACCCCCACCGTGCGTGCCGCCACGTCGTCGTCGCCCACGACCAGGATGTAGGGGACCTTCTCGACCTTCCACCGACGGATGCGAGCGTTGAGTGGTTCGTCCGCGGTGTCCACCTCGACCCGCACGCCGACGGCGCGGCATGGCGGTGGCCACGTCGTGCGCGTAGGCATCGTGGTCGTCTCGCACCGGGAGGACCACGACCTGGACCGGCATGAGCCACGTGGGCAGCGCGCCGGCGTAGTGCTCGAGCAGGATGGCGAAGAAGCGCTCGACCGAGCCGAACAGCGCACGATGGATCATGACGGGCCGGTGCCGGGCGTTGTCGGCGCCCACGTACTCGAGGCCGAAGCGCTGTGGCTCTTGGAAGTCGAGTTGGATGGTGGACACCTGCCAGTAGCGCCCAATGGCGTCGCGCGCCTGCACCGAGATCTTGGGGCCGTAGAAGGCTCCGCCCCCTTCGTCCATGACGAGCTCGAGGCCGCGTCCCTCGGCCACCACCCGCAGCGCCTCGGTGGCCTCGCCCCACTCCTCGTCGGTGCCCACCGCCTTGCCCGGGGGCCGGGTCGAGAGCTCGAGGTAGAAGTCGTCGAGGCCGAAGTCGCCCAGCAGGTCGAGGACGAAGGTGAGCAGCGACCCGAGCTCGTCGCCCATCTGCTCTCGGGTGCAGAAGATGTGCGAGTCGTCCATGGTGAGGCCCCGCACCCGCGTCAGCCCGTGCACGACCCCGGACTTCTCGTAGCGGTAGACCGTGCCGAATTCGAACAGGCGCATGGGCAGCTCGCGATACGAGCGCTGCCGGCTGGCGTACACCAGGATGTGGAAGGGGCAGTTCATGGGCTTGAGGTAGTACTTCTGGCCCTCGTCCAGCTCCATGGGGGGGAACATGCCCTCGGCGAACCAGTCCAGGTGCCCCGACGTCTCGAACAGCTCGGCCTTGGTGATGTGCGGTGTGTAGGTGAACTGATAGCCACCTTCGAGGTGGCGCCGGCGCGAGTAGTCCTCCATCAACATGCGGATGGTGGCTCCCTTGGGGTGGAACACGGCCAGGCCCGAGCCGATCTCACTGGGAAACGAGAAGAGGTCGAGCTCCGCACCGAGGCGGCGGTGGTCGCGTCGCTCGGCCTCCTCCAGCCGGTGGAGGTGCTCGGCCAGCGCCGCCTCGGACTCCCAGGCGGTGCCGTAGATGCGCTGCAGCTGCTGACGGTGCTCGTCACCGCGCCAGTAGGCGCCGGCCACCCGCAGGAGCTTGAAGTGCCCGAGCCGACCCGTCGACGCCACGTGGGGACCGCGACACAGGTCGACGAACCCCGCACCGTGCTCAGCCCCGCCCACGTTGCGGTACGTGCTCACCGCCGTGGCGTCGGGCGCGATGTCCGTCGCCGCCTCGGCCGAGAGCGCCACGTCGGGTGTCGCGCCGGCGACACCTTCGATGATCTCGCGCTTGAAGGGTTGGTCGGCGAACAGGGCGATCCCTTCGTCGACGGTGTGCTCCTCGCGCACGAACCTCTGGTCCTCGCCCATGATGGCGCGCATCTTCTCCTCGATGCGCTCGAGGTCGTCGTCGCTGAAGGTGGCCCCACCCGGGAGCTCGAAGTCGTAGTAGAACCCATCCGCGATGGAGGGGCCGATGGCGTAGTGGGCGCCGGGCCACAGCGCGAGCACCGCCTGGGCCAGCACGTGCGCGGTGGAGTGCCGCAGCACGGCGCGTCCTGCGTCGCTGTTGTCGGTGATGATCGCCACCACCGCCCCGTCACGCAGCGGGCCGTCGAGGTCGGTGGGGACGCCGTCGACCGTGGCCGCCACCGCCGCCTTGGCCAGGCCCCGACCGATCGCCTGCGCCAACGTCCTCGCCGTGGCGCCGTCCTCGAGCTCCCGGGTCGAACCGTCGGGCAACTGGACCGTGATCACAACTCCACCCCCACGAGCGCCGCGCCCGGGCCCACGGCGCGACCCGCGGCGGCCTCGTCGTCGAGGACGGACAAGACGTCCATCACCTTCAGGTCGTCGTCGAGCCGCTCGCGCACCGCGGTCATCGCCGCGGGCGAGAGCTCGTTGCGCGTGCCCGCGGCGCGCCACCGGTCGAGGCGCTGCGCGCCCCCTCGAGGTCACGCTGCTCCCAGTCCCAGTCGGTGCGGTAGTGATGGGCGAGCAGCGCCAGGCGCACGACCATGGGGTCCCACTCCTTCACGAGGTCGCCGACGAAGACGAGGTTGCCGAGCGACTTCGACATCTTGGTCCCGTCGAGGCCCACCATGCCCACGTGCAACCAGTGGCGCGAGAACATGGTCCCGGTGGCCGACTCCGACTGCGCCGTCTCGCACTCGTGGTGGGGGAAGATGAGGTCGGTCCCACCACCGTGGAGGTCCACGGTGTCACCGAGCTCTCGCATGGCGAGCGCCGAGCACTCGATGTGCCAGCCGGGACGGCCCGGGCCCCAGCGCGACTCCCACGAAGGCTCGTCCGGGGCAGAGGGTTGCCACAGGACGAAGTCGAGCGGGTCACGTTTGTTGGGGTCGTCGGGCTGCCCACCTCGCTCGGCCGCCAGCACCAGCATTTCGGCCCGCGACAGATGGCTGACCTGCCCGAAACGGGGGAACGACGAGATGTCGAAGTACACCGCTCCTCCCGAGCTGTAGGCATGGCCCCGGTCGAGCACCTGCCCGATGAGCGACAGGATGTCGGGAATGGCCGAGGTGGCGCGCGGCTCGCGGTACACCGGCAGCAGGCCCAGGGCGGCCATGTTGGCATCGAAGCGGGCCATCTCCTCGGCCGCTAGGTCGAGGTAGTGGACGCCGAGCTCGCGCGCCTTGCGCAGGATGTCGTCGTCGACGTCGGTGACGTTGCGCACCAGCCGCGGCACGTGGCCCAGGTCGATGAGCCGCCGCTGCAGGATGTCGAAGGTCAGGTAGACCTGGGCGTGCCCGACGTGCGCCGCGTCATAGGGCGTGATGCCGCACGAGTACATCGAGACCACCGGTCCGGGGCCGAAGGGGACGACCTCGCCCCGGGTGGTGTCAAAGAGGCGCATCACGGGTCGACTGTCGGCTCACACATGCTCGAGGCCGGTGAGGCGCATGGAGCTGTGGGCCTTGTGTCGGATGTTCACCGTGATCAGGACGGCGGTGAAGGCCTCGATGGCCTCGGCCTGGGCCAGGCTGCCGGCATCGAGCGGGCGCAGGCCCTCGATCGAGGCGAACAGCGCCACCGTCGTCTTGGTCGCCTCGAGGTGGTCCGAGCACACGAGCACGTCGGCGCCGAGCGTGGCGTCGAGGTCTTCGAGCTCGGACGCGGGGAGATGGTGGCCGCCCGCCGCCACCCAGGCGCCGGGCAGCTCCGCCTGGAGCGCGCCGGCCATGGACCCCCGGGGCGGAATGAGCGCCAGCATCTCCCGGCCCTGCTTCACCAAGGCGTTGGCCACCGAGACGACGACCTTGCCGTCGAGGCGCGGCGCCACGGCGCGCGCCGTGGGGATGAGCGCGTCCCACGGGGTGGCCACCACCACGACGTCGCCTTCGGCCGCCTCCTCGTTGGCGGCCCCCACCATGGTGAACCGGCCCGGCCACCGTTCGTGCAGCCCGTCGACGACCGCCGCGGCACGTTCCGCGTCGCGCGACCCGATCGTGACCGACGCTCCGGCGACGGCCAGGCGGACGCCGAGGCCCCGTCCCAGCGGGCCAGTTCCCCCGAGGATCCCCACATGCATCGGAACACACTGGCACACCGGTTCCCCGACCTGGTTCAACCCCGCCCGGACCCGCCCGGGTAGGGTCGCCGGCAGTGGCAACGGGCAACGGCCTCCTGGCGGGCAAGCGGATCCTCGTCACCGGCGTGCTCACCGACGCGTCGCTGGCCTTCGGGGTGGCGCGTCGAGCGCAGGCGGAGGGAGCCGAGCTGGTGCTGTCGGGCGCGGGCCGAGGGCTTTCGCTCACTCGCCGCACGGCCCGCAAGCTCGACGCACCTGTCGACGTGCTCGAGATCGACGTCACCGACCCCGCCCATCTGCGCGCCGCGGCCGAGGACCTGACCGGTCGCTGGGGCAAGGTGGACGGCGTCGTGCACGCCATCGGCTTCGCACCCCAGGAATGCCTCGGCGGTGACATCCTGCGCGCCGAGTGGGACGAGGTGGCCGTCGCGCTCCATGTCTCGGCCTACTCGCTCAAGGCGCTGGTCGGCGCCATGCGCCCCTTGCTCGTCGCCGCCGGAGGCGCCTCGGTGGTAGCCCTCGACTTCGACGCCCGGGTGGCGTGGCCGGCCTATGACTGGATGGGCGTGGCCAAGGCGGCACTCGAGTCCCTGGCCCGCTATCTGGCGCGCGACCTCGGCCCTGACGGCGTGCGCGTGAACCTGGTCGCGGCCGGCCCGATCCGCACCATGGCGGCCAAGTCCATTCCGAGCTTCAAGGGCTTCGAGGACACGTGGGGTGATCGGGCCCCGCTGGGGTGGGACGTCAACGACGCCGAGCCGGTGGCCCGGGCATGCGTGGCGCTGCTGTCGGACTGGTTCCCGATGACTACCGGCGAGATGGTCCACGTCGACGGGGGCGTCCACGCCATGGGCGCCTGATCGTCGCAGCCGCTCCCCGCTCAGTCCTCGGCCAGGATCTTGTAGAGCTCCTTGCCCGTGGCGCGGATGACGGTGGTGGCCCGCTCCATCTGCGACGGGTCGCCGATCCGAGCGATCTGCTTGGCCGCGCCGAGCAGGTGGACGGCGGACTTCATGAGCCCCTGGAACTCGGTGGCGGACTCCGCGTCGGTGTCCCACGGCGTGTTGCCGTAGCGCTCGACCCGCTCGGCCGCTTGGGTGCGGCCCGCGTCGCTGAGCTCGTAGACGCGCTTGCCGTCGCGCTCCTCGGAGCGGACGAGCCCTTCGTCCTCGAAGAGCTGCAGCGTGGGGTACACCGATCCCGGGCTCGGCCGCCAGGTACCCCCGCTCTTCTCCTCGAGGCGCCCGATGAGCTCGTACCCGTGGGCGGGGCCGTCGGTGAGGGCGCTCAGCAGGGCGGTGCGGATGTCGCCGCGGCGCATGCGCCGCCCTCCGCCTCGCCAATTCCCCCGGTCCGAGCCCCATTCGCCGCCTGCCCACGGCGGACGGCCGTGGCGTCCTTTCATGCGCATGTGTCCATGCATGGTGTCTCCGTTTCTTTCCGAATCTGTGCCTGAGCCTCGTGCTCAGACTGTTCTCGTGCTTCCATGATATATCGTTATGTATTCCAAAGCAACCCCCCGGCTAGGCGGCAGGAAGGCGAGGCGGGCCGGAGCCCGCCGCGGTCAGCCGAAGACGGCCCGGAACTCGGCCAGGCTGTTGGGGAACGAGCCGTCGAGGATGTCGTTTCGGGTCCCCGGCGAGTCGAAGGAGAAGATGTCGTCGAAGGCCACGTCGTGGGCGACGAACCACGCGGCCATGTTGGCGATGAACGACGGGTCGTCGCCGAGCCCGTGACCGTCGGAGCGGTACTCGACCGACCATTCGGGGATGGCGATGGGCTTGTCGTGCGCCGCGGCGAAGGTGGCGAGCCAATTCAGGCCCCACTGTTGGGTCAGCTGGTTGGCCCATGCCGCGCCGGGGGTGAAGGGACTCCCCCAGTACTCGTCGTAGTTGTCGGTGCCGACGTAGTCGACGTACGCGTCACCGGGGTAGGCCTGGGCAGGGCTGTAACTCGAGCTCGTGGTGGCGCTGGCGCTCCACAGGAACTTGAACTGCTCCCCCGCCACACCCCGCATGGTCGTCACGATGTGCTGCCAGAACGTCACGAAGTTGGCCGCGTCCGAGGCGGTGGCGACGTACCACGGATACCACGAGCCGTTGAACTCCCATCCCAGTCGCAAGATGGCGTTGGCCTCGCCGTCGCTCACGAGGTTCTGGGCCAGGGTGGCGAAGTACTGGTTGTAGTCACCGGCGGCCCCGGCGGCCAGGGTGCCGGTCCCGGGCAGGATGGGGACGCCGAGCACCAGGCGGTAGCCCGAGCCCTTCCACCCCCGGGCGATCGCCGCGCCGTCCATCGCCGCCCAGCCGCTGGTCTTGTCGAGGTATTCCGTGGCGTAGCTCGGATGGGTACCCGTGTCGACACCGAACTGTGCCAGTCCCGACGGGTCATCGGTTCCGGCGTAGTCGCCGAGGCCGATGCCCGAGATGCCCGCGATCCCGCCGCCGCCGCCGTTGGCAGCCGACCCGAGTGTGATGCTCCCGATGACGGACAACTTCGTGACGCCCCCACGACACCGCGTCGTCAGTGCGCTCGCGGTCAAGGTCGAGTACGCGCTGGCGCTGGACCCCGACGTCGCCGCGAAGGAACCGCTGGTGGTCGATTGTCCGCCCCCGCCCGGTATGGCGAAGCCCTCGTCGCCCCCGCCGTTGGTCACGAGCTGCGAACGGGAGTTGGACTGCGTCGTGGCGCTGAACGAGGCACGGCGGCCCCACATCGCACCGCGCCACGTCACCGACAACGTGGCGGCCGCACCGGTGCCGGCCAGGGTCGTGCAGTTCAACGGGCTCGCGGTGAACGTCTCGGTGACACGGGCCGAACGGATCTTCACGGCGTTGTCCGACGTGGTACAGCGCGACAGCGTCCCTCGCAGGACCGCGTGCTGGCCCGCGTCGGTGGTCGACACCCGGGGCGAGAACGCGACGGCGCCCGACAGTCGGCACGTCACCGCTCCCGGCGCGGCGCCGCGGTATGCCTCGGTGCGCGCCCCGGCGGGAGTGACCCCCACGACCACAGACGCGAGAACAACAGCGGTGGCCAACGCGACCGGCACCAGCGGCGTGCGCCGCCTCCAGACCTTCTCGGTGTCCACTGTCCCCTCTGACCGGGACCTAGCTCACCCGGTCATCCAATTTGAGCGTCCACCGCGGGCCCGGCAATCACCAGAATTGATGAACGTCCGGCCTCGGGAAGAAGACCCGGTCAGAGGTGGGCTCGGGCGCCTCAGCGCTGCAGCGCCTTGACCTCCAGGTACTCCTCGAGGCCGTAGCTGCCGAGCTCGCGGCCGATGCCGGACTGCTTGTACCCGCCGAAGGGCGCCAGGGGGTTGAACCCCCCGCCGTTGACCTCGACCTGGCCGGTGCGGAGCCGGCGGGCGACCTGCTCGGCGTGGGCCTTGTCCCCCGCCCACACGCCCCCGGCGAGGCCATAGACGGTGTCGTTGGCGATCTCGACGGCTTCCTCTTCGGTGTCGTAGGGGATGATCGACAGCACCGGCCCGAAGATCTCCTCCTGGGCGATGGTCATGTCACGCGTCACGTCGGAGAACACCGTGGGCCGCACGAAGTACCCCTTGTCGAGGCCCTCGGGCAGCTCGGCGCCACCGGTGAGCAACGTCGCCCCCTCGTCGACTCCCTTGCCGATGTAGCCGCGCACACGCGCCAGTTGCGCGGCGGACACGAGGGGCCCGAGGCGGGTGTCGCCGTCGAAGGGGTCGCCGGGTGTGTACGTCTCGGCGGTCTCCACCGCCAGTGCCTCCACCTCGGCCAGGCGCGACCGGGGCACGAGCATGCGGGTCAGTGCCGAGCACGTCTGACCGGAGTTGATGTAACAGGCGGCCACCCCCGCCGGCACTGCGGCGGAGAGGTCGGCGTCCTCGAGGATGACGTTGGGTGACTTGCCCCCGAGCTCGAGCGCGACGCGCTTCACCCCGTCGGACGCCAGCTGCATGACGCGCTTGCCGGCGCGGGTCGACCCGGTGAACGACACCATGTCGACGAGGGGGTGCGCCGCGATGGCCTCGCCCACCACCGGGCCGACACCGGTCACGAGATTGAACACGCCCGGGGGGAGTCCGATGTCGTCGAGGATCTCCGCCAGGATGAAGGCGTTGAGCGGCGCCACCTCACTGGGCTTGAGCACCACGGTGCACCCCGCCGCCAGTGCCGGCGCCACCTTGGCCGCGATCTGGTGCAACGGGTAGTTCCACGGCGTGATCGCACCGACGACCCCGACCGGCTCCCGGACGATGAGGGAGCTGCCGAGCTCGGTCTCGAAGGGGAACTCGGTGGCAAGGCGGGCCGCGGCGTCGAAGCTCATCACGGGCAGGCCCACCTGGATGAGGTTGGACAGCGTGAAGGGCATGCCGACTTCCTGGGAGATCAACGTGGCGATCTCGGTCGTGCGCGCCGTGAGCGCCTCCTTCACGCGCTCGAGGGTCTTGGACCGCTCGTCCCTCGAGGTCGTGGACCACTCGCCGAACGCGTCGGCGGCGCACCGCGCGGCACGGTCGACGTCCTCGGGCGTCCCCGCGGGAATCGTCCCGATGACTTCTTCGGTGGCCGAGTTCACGACCTCGATCACGTCGGTGCCGGTCGACGACACCCAGGCACCACCGATGTAGAGCTTGTCGCGTACTTCCATGACCCACCCTCCTGGCTGGCTCCCGGGCCTGTCGGGGGTCCCGGGCGGGTGCGGACGACGCACCACGTACCTTGCCGATGCTATGCGGGCGGTGGTGGCGCCGTCTCTCGAGTCCCGCTGTCCTGCGCCGGGGGCACGTCCTCGGGGTCGGGTTCGGTCTCGTAGGGGTTGCCCAGGATGTGACGGGCCATGTCGAAGAGCGAGGCCGAATCGGCGTCCGCCGCGGTGACGACCCCGCCCAGCAGCGACCGGTCCCGACCCGTCACCTGTTCCATGACCGAGTCCCCCATGCGCTGGACCAGGTCGCCCATCTCGGCGCGCTCTTGGCCCTTGGGGATCCGGAGCCAACACATGACGACGGCCTGGACGATCCCTGCCGCCGCGGGCCACAGCCAGATCGTCCGGTAATTGCCGGTGAGGTCCACGACCCAGGCCGCGAGGAACGAGAAGACCACGGCGAAGAGACTGAAGGGTGCCACCAGCTTGCCGAGGAGCTCCGCCATCCCTCCCGAGCGCGGCAGCAACTGCAGGAGCATGGGCGCCATGGCGATGACGAAGGCAGCGAACAGCGGGCCGCCCACGAAGGCCAGCACGACCGACTGCCAGATGTGGGTCGTCGTGTACTGCACGAGCGAGACGACCGTGCCCGCCAACGGCGTGAGCACCGCGATCTGCTTCCGGGTGAGCACACGGCTCAGGCCGTAGCCGAGGAAGAGGCCGAGCATGACCACCGGCACGCCGCTGACCCAGCCGGCGATGGTCTGGGCATTGGCGCCGGCGTGCTGCACCTTCTGGAAGTAGACGATGGCGAGGTACCCCGTGGCGCTGAGCCCGGCCCAGAACACGAGGATCCCCGAGATCAGGACCCTGGCGTTGGGGACCTGCAGGATCTCGGCCAGCTCGTCGCGCCAGGGCCGGGCACGACGGTGGCGCTCTCGGTCGGCGACCTCGCGCGCCGCGGCGGACTCACGCACCAGTGCCAAGACGATGAACGCCACGACCACCATGAACCCGCCCGCCATCCGGAAGGCGAGGTTCCAGGTGGCGGGGTCGCTCTGCTTCCACGTGGCGATCACGGTGCCCTTGATGACGAGGCTGACCATCACTCCCAGTACGCCGATCAGCGCCGCCGCTTTCACCGAACGGCTCTTGCCGAAGGTCTCGGGGATCACCGCCACGTTGGCGAGCCCGAACACGACGCTGGCCGTCTTCACCACCACGATGAGCAGCACCAAGGGCCAGTACCCCGACACCAGGGTGTAGGACCACGTGCACACGCCCATGATCAGCAGCCCCGCCGCCATGTACGGGGCGCGGCGGCCCGCGGCGGAGTGGGTGCGGTCGCTGGCTCGCCCCAGGAGGGGGTAGGCCAGCCAACCGATGAGGCGGTTGGCCGTGAGGGCGAAGGTGATGGCCAGGGCGCTCGACACCCGGGCCGACACGAGCAAGGTCAGCAGCACGCCCGACACCGCCAGGTTGGCCCGGGGGCCCACCAGGCCGAGGGTGAGCCCGATGAAGCTCCGCAGGCGCATGCGGTCGATGCCCGCGCCGCTGCCCGCGCCTGGGCTCGACGCCTCGGCACCTGGTTCGGCGGTCTCGGCCGAGGGAACTACGTCCGTCACCGGAGAGCCATCGGCACTCCCGGGCCCTGACACGAGTGAACGATCTCCCGGACCGGCCCCTTCGGGACCCTCCATCCGGATCAGCCTATGGGAGCAGGGGCGCGAACGGGGCCCGCCCGCACGGCCCGGTCGGTGCCGGTGGGCCGGTGGGAACTACCGACCGCGGTCGGGCAGGACAGCCGCGATCTGGTCCCGGACAGGGACGAATTCGGGCATGACGAAGTCCCGCCGGAGCCAATTGGCACCGTCGACCACCAGAGTGTGGCCGGTGACGAAGGACGCGTAGGGCGAGCACAGCCAGGTGGCGGCCCAACCCAGCTCGTGCAGTCGACCCAGGCGACCCGCAGGCGAACGCCGGGCGTCCACGTCCTCGCCCTCGGTCCGCAGCGCCTGGAGATCGGCGCGCATGTCCTCATGGGGGAACAACCCCGGGGCCAACGCGTTCACCCGCACCCCGTGCGGGGCCCACTCCACGGCCAGGGTCTTGGTGAGATTGCCCACCCCGGCCTTGGCCGCGGCGTTGTGCGCCATCCCCGGGCCGCCCGTGAAGGACTGGGTGGCGAGGATGTTGCAGATCGCACCGGGCTCACCCGCCCCGCTCGCCCGGCGGTAGAGCTCCTGCGAACAGAAGAACGTGCCGTCGAGCACGATCTGGCTCACCGCCCGCCAGCCGTTCGCGCTCAGGTCCTCCGCCGGAACGGGGAAGTTGGCGGCGGCGTTGTTGACGACGACCCGCACCGGCCCCAGCGCCTCCTCCAGCGCGTCGAACGCCACGGCCACGTCCTCGGCCCGGCGGATGTCGGCACCGGCATGCGCAGCCCGTCCCCCCACCGCCTCGACCGCGGCGACGCCGGCGCGCCGGTGGCCCTCGTCGCGCGAGAGGATGCCCACGGCCGCGCCCAGGCGGGCGAACTCGACGGCGATGGCCTTGCCCAGGCCGGTACCGCCCCCGGTGACGACGACGACATTCCCGTCGAAGGTGCCCGGCGGGAGCATCGTCTGTCCCGACGCAGGTGGCTCGGGCAAGGGCATCGGCTACTTGCCTTCGAAGACGACGGGTTGCTTCTTGGCCTTGGCCGCGTACCCGGCCGGCATGTCGTCGGACACGAACTCGATGGACGAGCTCATGGCGCCGAACCGCATCGCCTCGGTGAAGCCGCGGTAGGTGAAGCCGTCCACGGTGCGCTTGATGCTCTGGACCGCCAGCGGCGCGTTGGCGGCGATCTCCTCGGCGATCCCCATCGCGGTGGGGAGCAGGTCCTCGGTCGTGGTCACCTGCTGCACCACGCCGATGCGCTCGGCCGTGCGGGCATCGAGGCGCCGACCCGTGAAAGCGAGCAGCTTGGCCCACCCCGCCCCGGCCTCGTGCGCGAGCCGGAGGTCCCCGCCGGCGTCGATGCCCACCCCCACCTGCGCCTCGGGCAGCGCGAACACGGCGTCCTCGGTGGCCACACGGACGTCGGCCATGAGGACGAGCTCGAACCCGAAGCCCAAGCAGTAGCCCTGCACCGCCGCCACAACCGGTTGGGGGAGCTCTGCGAACACCTTGAACCGCTCGTGGGCCCAGCGGATGCCCTCGTAATAGTTGCGCGCCTTCTCGGCCGGGGAGCGGCCGGTCACGCGGTCCTCGGGCATCCCCAGGTCGATGCCGGCGCAGAAGGCCCGTCCCTCACCTCGCAACACCACCACGCGCACCCGTTCGTCGAAGCGGATCTGGTCGGCGCGCGCCCCGAGCTGCCGGGTCGACTCCCAGCTCCAGGCGTTGAGCTTGTCGGGCCGGTTGAGGCTGAGCACCGCCACGTGGCCTTTGACCTCGAGGTCGAGGTGCCATTCGTCCTCGGCGACGACGGGCGACGTCCTGAACATGCACACTCCGATCGTGAGGCGCCCGGCACCTCGAGGACGCCGGACCGGCCGTGTTCTGCGGCGTGAGTATCGCATGGCGCGGACCACCGAGCCCGGGGTGGCACGAGACCGACCAGCCTGCGCGGGGCCCCGACACACTTAGATAGGATTCGCTATGTAAGTGTCGTTGGGCGCCGGGCCGGGAGCCGACCGGAGCCCGCCCCGACAACCAGAGGGAGCAACGTTGCCCCGGACCCAAGAGGAGCGGAAGGCCGAGACCAGAGCCCGTCTCCTCGACGCGGCCGCGGGCCTCTTCGCGGAGCGAGGCATCGACGCCGTCTCGGTCGACACGGTCGCCGACGCGGCGGGACGCACCTCCGGCGCGGTGTACGCGCACTTCGGCTCCAAGCAGGGTCTCTTGCTGGCCCTGCTCGACGAGTGGGCCAACTCGCTCCTCACGATCATCGCGGCGGAGTTCGAACTGGCCGCCACCGTCGAGGACCGGCTGCGGGCCGTGGCGGCCAACGTGGTCACGAACCCGAGCGACCAGACTCGTCGGCTCCTGCTGCTCGAGCGCGAGCTGTGGTTGCGCGCCGCGCGCGACCCCGAGGTGGCGCTGTCCATGCGGGCCCGGTCCCGCCAGGCGCACGACTGGTTGACCAAGGGCTTCGCCACGTGGATCGCCGACGGGCTGGTGGCCCCGATCGCTCCCCCCGACGTCCTCGCCACCGTGTTCCGCGCCCTGGTCATCGGGTTCGAGACACAACACCGCATCGACCCCGACAGCCTCGACACCTCCGTCGTGGCCGCCGCGCTCGCTCTGGTCACCGGTGCCACCACCATTCCCGACCTGAGCCCGTCGAGCGCGCCCGTACAGACTTCTCTTCCCCGTTCCCTTTCCTGACCCAGTTCCCGACAACCCCGACACAAGGAGACAGCCGTGCACACCGAGATCTGCGACCGACTCGGCATCGAGTTCCCCATCTTCGCCTTCACCCACTGCCGTGACGTGGTGGCCGCGGTGTCCAACGCCGGTGGCATCGGCGTCCTCGGCGCCATCGGCTTCTCCCCCGAGGAGCTCGAGATCGAGCTGGAATGGCTGGACGAGCACGTCGGGGACAATCCCTACGGCGTCGACATCGTCATCCCCGGCAAGTACGAGGGCATGGGCGAGATGGACCCGGTGAAGCTCGAAGCACAGCTCCAGTCGATGGTGCCCGATGACCACCGACGCTTCGCCCGACGCCTGCTGGCCGAGCACGGCGTGCCCGAGCCCGCCCCCGACCAGCGCCGCAGCGGGATGATGGGGTGGACCGAGGCGACGGGAAAGCCGCTGCTGGCCGCGGCTCTGCGCCACGACAAGGTGAAGCTCATCGCCAACGCCCTGGGCACTCCCCCGGCGGACGTGATCGCCGAGGTCCAGGCCTCGGGGCGGCTCATCGGGGCACTGGCGGGGTCGGTCAAGCACGCGCTGGCGCACAAGACCGCGGGCCTCGACTTCATCGTGTGCCAGGGCACCGAAGGCGGAGGCCACACCGGCGACGTGGGATCGCTGGTCCTGTGGCCCGAGGTCATCGACGCCGTCTCTCCTCTCCCGGTGCTCGCGGCCGGGGGTGTCGGCACCGGTCGTCAGATCGCTGCGGCCCTCGCCATGGGCGCGCAGGGCGTGTGGGGCGGGACGCTGTGGCTCACGGTGGAGGAGGCCAACACCTCGCCCGGCCAGATGAAGAGCTACCTGGCGGCGACCAGTCGCGACACGGTGCGGTCCAAGTCCTTCACGGGCAAGCCCTGCCGCATGCTGAAGAACGATTGGACCGAGGCCTGGGACCGGCCCGACACGCCCGACCCGCTCCCCATGCCGCTGCAGATGATGGTGGCGATCGAGGCCGTAGGGGCCACGCACCGCTACCCCGACGAAGCGAAGGACGTGGCCTTCAACCCGTGCGGGCAGATCATCGGGCGCGCCACGCGCGTGCGCAAGACACGCGACGTGATCTTCGACCTCGTCGAGGAATATGCCGATGCGGTCGAACGCCTGAACCAAACCGCCCGGGTCGAGGTGTGAGGCTCGGCGTTCGACCCTGCTGTCACCGGGGACGGCGCTGCTCCGGTAGGGGCGGGCCGTCGGGGAAGCTGAAGAACATCATCTGCGTGGCGTAGGCCACGAGACCCAGGGCCGGGTCCCACAGCTCCATCTCGACCGAGGCGTACCCCTCTCCCGCGTGGTGGGCGCGATTGTGGCCGAGGAGCCAGGGGGACACTGGCGCGTCCCAGGACGTGCACGGTCAGGTCGGCACTGGGCCCGAACCACGGCGCCATGCCCGGGCCCATGCGCTCGCCCACCGCGCCCGGCATGGTGTCGCACAACGCCACGAACGCCAGGGGATCCCAATACCCGTCCTCGTCCACCGGCGGGTCGTCGAACCGGTACCACGAGGCGCGTCGGGACGAGGTCGGCTCCCACTGGTGCCACGGGGCATGACCGATGGCCGGACGTGACTCGACCCGCTCCCAGAACGACGCCGGGGCGAACCCGGTCACACCTTCGGGCAGCGGGTCGCGAAACGAGGGGCACTGCTCGGGCGCCGCCACATCGGGAAGGGTCACGTCGGTGAACTCGTACCCGGGGCGCGCCACGCCGAAGACGGCCACCGCGGTGTGCCCGCTGTCGGCACCCCCCGGGCGCACCGTGGCGGTGGCCTGTGACATCGTCCTCCCCCGGCGCAACACCGTGACGTCGATGTCGACGGGCCCCGGTGGCACCTGCGCCGCGAACACCGTCGTCACCGACCGCAGCGTCTCGTCGGGCGAGGCGAGCTCGGCCGCCATGGCCCGCACCGCCAGGGCGGTGACCACCCCGCCGTGGGGCAGGACGGGCGCGTTCCACTGGTCGCTGAGCTCAGCTCGGTAGCGGCCGCCTCCGTCGGGGTGCGGCGTCGGTGTGGTCTGGCGACCGAAGGCAGTGCTGCGCATGGACCGCAGGAGCGTAGCGACGGGCCGTGGCGCCCAGAAACCGACGCACCCGATGGGAGCTCGGGTGCCCGCCCCCGTAGGATCTCGGCCGTGGAACACGGCGTCCTGATCCGCTACCGGGTGATGGCGTATGTCACCGCGGTGCTCCTGCTCATCCTGGTCTTCGTCGGCGTCCCCCTCCAGCTGGCGGGATACCCCGTCGTCGCGACCTGGGTCGGCACGATGCACGGGTTCCTCTACCTCGTGTACCTGGTCACCGCCTACCAGCTCACCCGGACGCTGCACATCCCGGTGTTCCGGACGATCCTCGTGCTCATCGCGGGCACGGTGCCCTTCGGAGCCATCTTCGCCGAGCGCCGGCTCACGTCGGAGTACTCACGCCAAGAGCGCCGCGCCGCCAGGGGGAATGCGGGGACGGCACCGCGAGAGGGCTGATCGGCGCGTGCCCGCCTCTCCGACGCCCGGGCGCGGCCCCGAACGAAGCGTGTGGTTCACACCACGGGCCCTGGTGGCGACGGCTGCACTGGCGGTATGGGTGCCCGGTTGCCTCGTCGCCTGTTGGTGGCAGGTGGGGATCGGACGTGCCGGTGACTCGTTGGGTTGGATCTACGCGGTCATGTGGCCGTGTTTCGCTCTGTTCGCCATCGTGTTCTGGTGGCACTTCGTCCACGACGATCCCGACACGGTGGGCCGCCGGGGGCTGCAACGACTCCGCGAGGCCGCCGTCACCGACGACGGGGAGGCGCCTGCGACGCGAGAACCGGACCCCCGCGACGTCGCCCTGGCCCGGGCCGAAGCAGACGATCCCGAACTGGCCGCCTACAACGCGTACTTGGCCGCGCTGGCCCGTGACGACCGGCCGGGCTCGCGGCGCGGCGGTTGAACGCGGGCGCCACGGCTGACTGTCGATGAGCTCGAGCGACAGCGACGTAGTGGTGCGGCCCTACGAGTCCACCGATCGCGCCCAGGTGCGCCACATCTGCCACGTCACGGGGTACATGGGCGAGCCCGTCGAATGGATGTGGCGCGACGTCGAGAGCTTCGCGGATCTGTTCACGTCGTACTACACCGACGCCGAGCCGCAGTCGGCACTGGTGGCCGAGCGCGACGGCCTCGTGGCCGGCTACCTCCTGGGCTGCGTCGACTCACGTGCGGCTTGGAACCCCGCCTCGATCTTCGGACGGCACTTCGTGCGTCGCGGCATCGGCTTCAGACCCGGGACCGCCGGTGTGGTGTGGCGCTCGTTCGGAGACGTCGTGGTCGACGCCACCCGGCGCCGGCTGCCACCGGCACCGGTCCACGACCCGCGCTGGCCCGCCCACCTCCACATCGACCTGCTCCCCTCGATCCGCGGCGTCGGGGTAGGCGCCACCTTGCTACGCCGGTGGCTCGACGCACTGCGCCACGCGGACGTGCCGGGGTGTCACCTCGAGACCCTGGGTGAGAACCACGGGGGCATCGCGTTCTTCGAGTCGATGGGATTTCGCCGCCACGGCACGTCGACGTCAGCTCCGGGGTTGCGCTCACCCGACGGTGCCCGTCACACCATCCAACTCATGGTCCAGAGCTTCGAACGCTGAGGCAAGGTGAGCCGGGCCCTTCAGGCGTGGATGAACATCACGACGACGGTCCCCACCAGAAGCGCCAATGTGTAGAGGGTGATCACGAGCAACCACGACGGGCTCAGATGCATGTAGCCACCGGCACGGATGGCGCGCTCCCCGGCTCGCTGGCGGACCAGGCCGAACGCGACCAGACCCACGGCGAGGATCCCCCAGCCGACGCCCATGACGAGGAACGGCTCCTTGGGGAGGTGCGCGATCTCGGGAAGGAGCCGACCCACCGCGAGAGCCACCCCGATCGCTGCGAACGCGGTCCGCCACCACGCCAGGAACGTCCGCTCCTGCGCCAGGAACGTCCGGCGCGTCGGGTCGCCGAACTCAGGCTCAGGACCGGGTGGCTCCACCGGTTCATCATGCCCGACAGGGGCCCGACGACCCGGCACCGTGGCGCGCCAGGCCAAATGCGAGCCGTTCAGCTCGTGCAGGTCCAGGCGATGGTGCCCGAGATCCCGCCGTGCCACCCCGGGTGCGGACTGTCGTCGTCACCCGGCGCATCGGTGAATGTGACGTTGCCCGACCCATCGGCGTTGACGGTCATCGACACCGTCCCGTCGGTGGTCGACAGGAGATACGACTCCGGGCCGACGTCCATGGCTCCGTTGCCGTCGGCCAGGACGGCGCGGGCGTAGCGCCCCGGGCCGTGATAGCCGCGGGGGCTCGTCCCGATCTCGATCTCCACTGCGTTGTTCAACGGCGGTGTGGGCACGACCCAGGTGTCGGGGCCCATCTGAGGACGATCGCCGCGCGTCGCGGCCTGGGCACACGACGACACCTTCTTGGCCGTGGTGCCGTCGACGAAGGTCTCCTTCGTGTTGAACTCGCCGGTGAGGGCGACCGACCCGTGGAAGATCACGGGGCCGACCGCGGAAGGGGAACTTCCTCCGTGCCCGAGCACGACCGTGACCACCAGCGCCACCGCAAGCGCCACGCCGACGAGCGCGGCCCCGAGCTTGAGACCGCGCCGCCGGCCGCGCCCCTGTGCACCGGTCGCGACAGGAGGGCCGGCCCGACGAATCGAGGCGGAACGATCCTGATCGACTCCGGGCGGTCCGGGCGTGGTCGGCTCCGATGCGGAGGAGGGGTTGGCGGCGGGATCTACCCACAACGAGGCTTGCCCCGCCCCGGCCGCGGCGCCGAGGTGGGCGCGAGCGCCGTCGGGATCAGGTGCGGCGTGGCCGTCGACCGACCACACTCGGCCCGGGCCCCGCGCCTCCACCCACACGGATTGACCGGCGCTGAGCACAAGGTCTCCGGGAACCCGCGCCAACAGTGGCTGGCGATCGGAGTCGTCGACGACGAGGTCCACCAATGTGTCATGGCCGTGGAACTGGGCGTCCACGACGACGGCGCCCACTCGGCCCGACCCTCGCTCGAGGTGCAGCACGAGCTGTTCGGGTCGCAAGAGCAGTTGCACCGCGCCGGCGCTGGGCGCACCGTCGGCCTGCACGCGCACAGTGCCGAGCACGCAACGGGCCAGCTTCCCCCCCACCACCGCCGGCAGGATATTGGCCTCACCGATAGAGGTAGCCGCGATGACGTCGGGGGGGTCCCGGTAGAGGTCGTGGGGATCGGCACTCACCACCATCCGACCTTGGCGCAGCACGGCGATTCGGTCGGCGAAGGCCAAGGCCTCGTTTTGGTCGTGGGTCACGAGGACCGTCGTGGTGCGGGTCTCCGCCAAGATGCGGCCCACATCGCGCCGGAGACCGGTGCGCAGTGACGCGTCCAGGGCGCTGAAGGGCTCGTCGAGGAGTACGACACTCGGTTGGATGATCAAGGCGCGCGCCAATGCCACCCGTTGCTGTTGGCCACCGGAGAGCTGATGCGGGTAGCGACGTTCCATCCCCTGCAGTCCGACCATTTCGACCAGATCGGCCACCTTGCCGCGCGCGTGCCGAGGGACCCCGAAGCCGATGTTCCCCGCCACCGTGAGGTGAGGAAACAGTGCCCCCTCCTGCGGGACGTATCCCACACCCCGGTGCTGGGACCGCACCGACCGGACTCCATCGTCGACGACCCGACCGTCGATGCATACCGTGCCCGCGTCGACCTGCTCAAACCCGGCGATGATCCGGAGCAACGTCGTCTTGCCGCTTCCCGACGCCCCCAACACGGCGGTGGTCGAACCGTCGGGGACGACGAGATCCACGTCGCTCAGCACGGGCGTCGATCCGAACTCCTTGACCACTCCCCGGAGTTCGATCGTGCTCATGGGGTCACAACGGCGCGCGTGTGCCGCTCGCGGTCGAACCACAGTCCCAGGAGGGCGCCGGGGATCATGGCGAGGGCGATGATCACCAATGCGTAGGGCGCGGCAGCGCCGTAGGCAACCTCGCGTTGATAGGCCCAGAACTGCGTGGCGAGCGTCTGGACCCCAATGGGTGCCAATACCAACGTGGCGGTGAGTTCCGTCACGGCGGTGAGGAAGACGAGGCAGAACCCGGCCAACAGTCCCGGCAGGAGCAGCGGCACCGTCACGCGCGCAAACACCTCGACCGGCCCCTTCCCGAGCGACCGGCCCACGTCGGCCAGACGAGCGGGGGCCTGGGCCACCGAGGTCTTCACGCACACCAGGGCCAAGGGGAAGTGCAACACGGCGTACGCCACCACCAGCAGTGTGCCCGTCTGGTAGATGGCATACGCGTAGTGGGTGGCGAAGAACACGAGGCTCAGGGCCACGACGACACCCGGGACCGCCTGAGTGACGTAGGTGCTGCGCTCGATGACGATGCGCGGCGTGGTCGATCGTCGAAAGCTCATCATGGCGACAGGGAGCGCCAAGAGCACGGCCACCAAGGCGCCCAGGGCGCTGTATGTGAGCGTGGCTCCCGTGGCCGAAGCGAGGGTGGCGGCGGCGGGCAGGGTCGAGTGCTGGCTCTGTGCCATCCAGTAGACGAGCGTGCCGATGGGAACACCCACCGCCACGATCACGAGCAGCCCGAGCGCCATGAGCGTCGGCACCATGCTCCGCCGCAGACGCCGCGCCGTTGCGACGCGCCGCGTCCCGTTCGAGGTCGACGTGCGCCGGGGGATGATCCCGTCGACGGCGAGCACGAGGAGACCGAGACATACCAACGGAACCGACAGCGCACCGGCTGCCTGGGAGTCGAATTGGAACTCGGTGAAGATCTCGGTGGTGAAGGTCTGGTATCGCAGGATCTCGAACACCCCGTACTCCGACAGCACGGTGAGCACGACCAGCACGCATCCTCCGAGCACCGCCGTGCGGACGAGCGGAAGGGTGACCCGGAGAAACGCTCTGATCGGGCCGAGGCCCAGGCTGTAGGCGGTGTCCTCCATGTCGGGGTCGGCACGCCGCAGCGCGGCGGCGACAGGGAGGTAGACGAGGGGGTAGGTCCCGAGCGTCATGACGAGGGTCGCTCCCAACAGGCCGTTGATGGTCGGGTCGATCGAGTGCCACGCGTAGCCGACCACGAAATCGGGGATGGCCACCGGAAGGACCAGCAACACCGTCCACACGCGCCGTCCCGGGAGTCGGGTCCGCTCGGTGCACCATGCCGCCGCAGTGCCGATGACCGCCGCGAGGACCACGACGAGGGCCGATACCGTCACCGTGTGCTCAAGGAGCGACAGCGACCGTTGTCGGAAGAGCACGCGGTGGATCTCGGTCCATCCCGCGGCCCGGGCGTCGAGAACGAGGAGTCCCAAGGGCAGGAGCAACCCGAGGGCGATGACGACGCTGACGGCCACGCCCGCCTGGCCCCGCCCCGGGCGGCGTCGTGGTTTCTGGCGCAGCGTCGGGGCCACCACGCCGGGCAGAGGGAGATCGGTCATGGCACGACCGAGGTCAGAGAAGCCCGGCCTCTTGCAACAGCTTCTTGGCGTCGAGACCCGTACCGAGTTCGGCGGGGGTGAACGCCGACGGCTGGAGCTCGTCGAGCGGCGTCAGGGCGGCGTTGGCGGCCACACCGGGGTGGATGGGGTACTCGAAGCTGTCCCCGGCGGCGAGCACCCGCTGCCCCGCATCGCTCGTGAGGAAGGCCAGGAACTTCTGGGCGGCCGCCTGGTGTGTGGAAGACCTCAGGATTGCTGCCCCGGAGATGTTCTCGAGATAGCCCGGGTCGCGTGGCGCGAAATACGCGATCTTGGCGTCGACAGCGTTCTGCCCCACCTCGGCCCTCAGCCGGTAGAAGTAGTAGTGATTGATGATCCCCAGGTCTGTCGTGCCCTGGCTGACGTCGCTCGTGATCGTCTCGTTGTCGGGAACGGCGTCGCCGTTTCCCGCATTGGCTTTGAGGCCCTCGAGCCAGGCCAGCGCAGCGGCCTGACCCTTGGATCGAGCGATCGAGCTCACGATGGGCCAGAAGTCGGTCTCCGAGGGGGCGATCTCGATCTTCCCCTTCCACTTGGGGTCGGCGAGGTCCAGAACCGAGGTCGGAAGCTGCGACGCAGTGATCTTGCTCGGGTTGTAGACCATCACGCTGATCCGCGCCGACACGCCGACCCACTCGCCGTTCGACGCACTGTCAGCCTGGGGCACGTTGGCCAACGTCGACGAATCGACCTTGGCCAGCATGCCTTTCTCGTTGAGCTGCTCGAGCCAGTTGGAGTTCTCGGTGTAGAAGAGGTCGGCTGGGGAGCGACTCCCCTCGAGCTCGATCCGGGCCGTCAGATCGTCCTCGTCGTCGTTGTCCACTCGCACCGTGATGCCGGTCGCCTTCGTGAACGCCGAGATCAACGCATCGGTGGTCTGCTCGTGCTGGGCGTTGTAGAGCGTGAGCGTCTGTGACGAGCTCCCCGCGCTGCCCCCCGAGCTCCCGCAGGCCGCGGCCACGAGACCGACGCACAGGACGGCCACCACTCCCGCGGCGGCGCCACGGCGGGTCCGTCGTCGGGTCGAGGTCCTGGGGCTGCTCATAAGGGCACGCTGGGTTTCTGTTAGGTAAGGCTAACCTAACATTGGCGCTTTCGGCCCAGCAAGGCGCCCATTTCCGGCGCGATCCACGTCGTCGCGGCATCGTCCTCCGAGAGCCATCCAGCTCAAGGCCCCTTCGCGGCTCGCCGATGTCACCACAGTGACGGAGCCGCGCCCAGAGCCATCGAGCGGCCCTCCTCCTCGCCCGCCCGTCCTCCCCCCGACGCGTCCCAGCGCCGGCGCGTCGCTCCCGCCCGAGCCCGTGGACCTCGTCCTGGGCCGGTTCGGAGACCCAGACCCCACCCCGCACACCCGAGGCGCCCCCCCGCCGCGCTCGCTCGACCCCGTCCCCGACGCCCGCGCGGCGCGAGCAGGGGAACCACCGCCGGGCCCGCAGTGGACCGTCGGCCCCGACGAGGTGCCCGATGCCGTGACGACCGGCCCAGCGGGCGGGTCGCGCCACCGTCCCGACGACGCGCACCGTGTCGCTCCCGGTGGGCGCCTGGCTCCACGCCTCGCGCTGATCGTCGCCGTGGCCGCACTGCTCACGGGCCTGTCGGCGGTGATCCACATCGGACCGTTCCACTCCGCGGCGCGCGCCGCCACCCTGCCGTCGGTGCCCGTCGTCGTCGCCACCGACCTTCGTGGCTCGTGGAGCGTCCTCGACACCTATGCCGGTGCGTTCTCGACCGCGACGATGCACATCACCACCCAGAACCGGTCCACTGGCGCATTCACCGGCACGATCACCTCCGCGGTGGGTGTCGAGCGCATCAAGGGGACGGCCTCGGGTACCGCAGTGTCGTTCACCGTCAGCCTCGGCAGTGGCACCGAGCAGGGCACCGGGTTCATCTCGAAAAGCGGGAGCAAGACGCGCATCCAAGGCACGTTCGAAAACTCCAACGGGGGGCGCGGGAGCATCGTGGCCACGCGCACCGCGACCTAGGAGCCCGTCACCCCCATCGGCCGCTCTCCCTCCAGCGCCACCCGCAGCATCCTCCGGCGCCGATCCTCGAAATCCAACAACGCGTAATGCATGGTGCATCGGTTGTCCCAGAACGCCACGTCGCCCGCTTCCCATCGCCATCGCACCAGGCGTTCGGGGGCCAGGGCCGCTTCGTAGAGAAGACCCAGCACGGCGTCGCTCTCTCGCCGACGCAACCCGTCGAGTTTGTCGGTGAACAGCGGGTTCACGAAGAGGCTGCGTGACCGGGTCTCGGGGTGCGTCCGCACGACCGGATGCCGAGCGGCGGTCGACGCCGTGGACCGCGCCGCTTCACCGCCGGTGGCGTCGCGACCGGCGAAGTAGCCTCCCGCCTTGGTGGGCGAGTGCGTCGCCGTCAGCCCGTCGATGAAGGCGCGCAACGGGGCCGAAAGCGAGAGATAGGCGCCGGTCATGTCCGCCCACTGTGTGTCGCCTCCGACCGGCGGGACCTCGACCGCGTGCAGGAGTGCGCCCAGAGGGGGGCGCTCCTGGAACGTGAGATCGCTGTGCCACACATCCGCCCGAGCGCCTTGCTCGGAGTCCAGCGGGAGGACCTCGGGATGGCCCTCCAGACTGGGCTCGACCGGGTGCGCTTCGGTGGGGGTCCCGAACCTCGTCGCCAGCGCCGTCATCGACGCGGCATCGAGTGACTGCCCCCGCAACCACAGCACCTTGTAGGTGAGCAGCGCGGCGCGGATCTCAGCCGCCGTGTCGTCGCCGATCCCGACCGCCAGGTCGACGCCGTCGACGACCGCTCCCAGCGCCGGGGTGACCGGGTGCGCCCGCACGTCGGGCAAACCTACCGGGGATCGATACGAGCCCGAGACGGTGCTCGGAGCCCTTCACCGGGCAAAGGCATGCCAACCGAGCCACATCCAGGCCAGCACCAGTCCCAGTCGGCTCACCCGGTTGGACCCGGCGCGCTGGACCAGAGCACCGATGCCCGGCACGCGACCGCCCGAGACCGCTGCCGCCAGCTGCGTCACGACGACCGCCACGCCGAGGGCACCCCACACCACGAGGGTCACGTGACGGTCGATCACATGACCACCACGAACCATCCGAGTGCGAGCCAGGCCGCGAACCCGACGGTCTTGCCGGCCCGGGTGGAGTCCAGGATGTCGAGCAGCGAGCTCAACGTGGGGTGCGAGGAACGGGGCACGCTGAAGAAGCAGAACAGCTCCCAGCCGACCGCCGCGACGAGTGGCACCAGGGGCACCAACCACCTCGGGCCCCACGGCGCGGCGACGTCGTTCCGACCAATGCGACGTGCGGTCCCGTGACGAGGTGAGCCGAGCCTCGACCAGCCCATGACGACGACCGCAACGGCAAGCGGGATCGCGGTCACGACGTCGGCGGGTGCGGTGAAAGGGCGTGTGGACGACGCCACCACCGCGTACCCGACCCCCCCGGCTGCCACAGCCGCGACGAGCCGCGGCTCGAGCGCCAGTCGGTGATCGCGGTCCACGTTCTCACGGTTTAGTGCACGAACCGCGCCGCGCCGGCGACGGCAGCGTTGGCCATGGCCGAGACCAGGCGTCCCGGCTGGCCACCCGGCCATCCCAGAGATGTCCTGGTCGGCGCCGACTCCCGCTACCGTTGTCCCACCATGCGTCCGTCGAGATCGGCCCTCCTCCTCTTCCTTTGCCTCGTGGCCGCGCTGGCAACGGCATGCGGGTCGAGCTCGAGCCCCAGCGCCGGCCCGCCCACGACCACTGTCACCGTCGCCTCGGGCGGCGTCACCTGCACCACCATCACGGGGTCACTGACCTTCTCACCGCCACTGACGACGAAAGGTGGTAGCTCCGAGTCCACCACCGTCGCCTTGCACGCTGCGGGGTGCACCACCAAGGGCTCCAATGTCGCGAGCGTGACGGGCGGGACGGGATCAGCCACGATCACGAGCTCCACCAACGCCTGCGCAGGCCTGCTCACCTCGAGGCCACTGACGGTCGACCTGACATGGGCGCCATCGACGATCCACAGCTCGGTCGTCACGTTCTCGAGCTACACCGGGGCGTCGGGTCCCTCCGGCGGCGAGGGGTTCATCCTCCCCGCGCCCGGCGGCACGGCCAAGGTCACGGGCTCGTTCTCGGGCTCCGACCACGGTGCGAGCTCCACCGCCGCCACGTATTCGAGCCAGACGGGCACCCAGTTGCTCTCCGCCTGCGGAGCGGCCACCGGCTTGACCTCGATCGACGTGACGTCGGGGATCCTCACGCTCAAGTAGACGGTTAGGTCCGCGCGCGGACCCGACGCCGCCGGTGCGTCGGTAGAATCAGGACGACCCGGCAGATGGAGGTTGCGGTGCATCTCTCAGAGCGACACCCTGCGCCGGCACGCAGGGCCGAGGACCTCGAGTCGCCCGGAATGATCTCCGACGAGGAGCTCACCGCGCTTGCCCTGGCGGCGGACCCGGACCAACCGCTCGCCCCCGACGCCGTCCCGCTCTCGGACTATCTGGCCGACACCTTCGGCCCACTCCCCGAGTGGTACATGGCGCCGGTGATGGCCCGTCACAGTGGGCGTCGGCGCCAGGCGGTCATCTTGTCGGTCGTCGGCGCCTTCTTGTTGATCGAAGCATTCGGGCTGTGCAGCACGTACGGCCAGTTCCCCTTCCACTGAGCACATCGTGGCGCCGCAATCCGGGTGCCATGCACGAGTTGCTCACGTCGCCGGGCCCGTCTGTCCAGGGACCCCGATGCCGAGCGCTTGGCCCAACACCGTCTCGAGGAAGCGCGTGTACGGCGTCGAGACATGTGAGGTGTTGAAGTAGACGTTCACGTTCCCGACCACGGGGCTGCAGGTGGTACGGCAGAACCATGGGGTCACGTCGACGTACCCGGCGCCGCTGAGCCCGGCGGCACGCTGCTCCGCTTCGTTGTACTTGGTGATGGGGTGTCCGGCGCAGGCCTGGACATCGTCGCTGTGCTGGGCCAGGCACACCGGACCGCCGGTGGTCGGGATGTTCCCGAGCACGACCTTCTTGGTATTCGATGCCGTCACCGACCCGAGGAATTGTTGAAGGCCCGCCTGCCACTGCCTGGGCGTGTAGGGATATCCGTCGGGAGCGCGGCTGACGTTCTGGGTGACGACGAGAAGCTCTGGCCCGGTCCGGTTGATGCGAGCCAGGGCGTAGCGGTGCCACTCGTCACACGCCTGCCAGCGCGTGTCGCCCTTTCCCGGGATCCCGCGGGTCCGGGTGGGCAAGGCGGCGGGGCACGCCGACTTGAACAGGATGACCAACTTCCAGTGGGAGCGGATGGCGATGTCGTCGAGAGCCTGGAACCACATGCCCGCGTGGGAGTCGCCGTACAGCACGATGGTGCGGGTGGCGGCTCGGTCGCCGAAGGTGCATGCCGGGGCCGTGCTCTGCGTGAACCCGATGACGCACCCGCTGCTGGCGGGCGGCTCGCCCAGGTTCGACGCCGGTTGGGCGATGGCCTGGGCGACCGGGAGGTCGAGGTCCGAGGGCACGGTCGAGATGGCGCCCGAGCGCGCCACGACCCGGAGGACCTGGCTGACCGAGGACGCCGGCGGCGGCGGAGCCGCGGCGTGCCCCGACGGTGCGGCAGACGCGGACGGCAGATGCGTGAACGCGGTGATACCGACGAGCGTCACGGCCACGAGGGCGACCCCGAGCCCGACGCTCGCCCACGGGACGCGGCGCAGCGCGACGGCATGACGGATGGGGTTCTCCACGACCCGGTACGTCGCCGCCGCGGCGGCGAGGGCCACCAGGTCCCATCCGAGGCTCTGGAGGACCGGAAGGGTCGTCTTGCCGGCACGTTCCGCCACGATGACGAGGATGGGCCAGTGCCAGAGATAGAGCGAGTACGAGAGCCGGCCCAACCACCGAAGGGGACGCACCCCGAGGAGGACCTCGGCACCGAATTCCGAGACCCGCACGCCGCCCGCGATGACGAGTCCGGCGCCGATCACCGGGATGGTTACCAGTGATCCCGGATATGCGGTCTGGGTGTCGAACGCGAGGGCCGCGATGAGGATGGCGCCGAGCCCGAGCCACGTGGCGACGGCGGCCAGTTGCTCGGGGACCTTCAACAGCCACGGCGTCGCCACCGCGATCAGGGCGCCCAGTGCCAATTCCCACGCCCTGGTGAAGGGCGAGAAGTATGCCCCTGTGGGGTGGCTGGCGGTGTCGACGACCGAGAAGGCCAGCGATGCGCCGATCACGACAACGAGGCCGATCGCCAACCGGACCCGCAGCGCCAGGCGCGTCCCGATGCTCGCCACGACGAGGAACAGCGTGGGATACACGACGTAGAACTGCTCCTCGACCGCGAGCGACCAGAAGTTCTGGAGGGGCGACGGCGGGAGCTGCGAGCTCAGGTAGTCGGTCCCCACCGCGGCGAAATGGAAGTTGGCCAGGAACACGGCGGCCCAGCGGCCGTCGGTGGCGGTGCGACTCCCGGTGACGGACCCCACCAGCACATACGCCATGGCGACGGTGACGAGGATGACGAGAGAGGCGGCGGGGATGATCCGACGGCACCGCCGCCCGTAGAACGCGAGGATCGACGTCTGCCCGGTCGAGGACCGCTCCCGGAGCAGCACCCCGGTGATGACGAACCCCGAGATCACGAAGAAGACGTCGACCCCGACGTACCCGCCCGACAACGCCGAGATGCCCGAATGGAACAGGACCACGAGCGCGATGGCCACTGCTCGCAGACCCTCGACGTCAGGCCTGAAAGAACGGTCCTCCGGCGCGGTGCCCGCTTCGTTCCCAGAGACCAGGAAACGATCGCCGCGGATCTGTTGCTCTCGGTCGGACAATCCCCCCTGCCCCATCGCTGATGTCATCCCCGTCAGAGCGTGGGCGCAGGGGGACTCGAACCCTCGACCTCAGCCGTGTGAAGGCTGCGCTCTAACCAACTGAGCTATGCGCCCGGAGTCCGCGATGGTACCGCGTTCGTCCGGGTCGGTTGGCCCTTCGGCGGTGCGTGTGCCGAGGAGATGCGCAGCGAGCCGTACCGTTGGATCTGACCCTCGATGACCCGACAAAGCGCATCGGTATCCAGATGGTCGGCGACCATGTCCGCCAGGCGATCGAACCGTGCCTCGCGGACCTCGGCGAAATTCTTGGGCGAGGGCACGAACGAACGCTCGGCCCGAAGCCCCACCTCCACCAGGAACGCACGTCGGAAGCCGTCGTTCTCGAACAGCCCGTGCCACGACGTCCCCGCCACCGAGCCCACACGACATCCCTCGTCGGCGAAGAACGGGTCCCCACCCGATCGGTGCACGACGCCGTGGTGGATCTCGTACCCCTCGACCGCACTGCCGTCGGCGATCCTCCGGCGCGGTCGGGCCAGCACCTTGTCGGCACCGAACACCGTCTGCACCGGAAGGAGGTTGAGACCGTCGACGATGCCGCGTCCACTTTCGACCTGGTCGTCGATCGACGCGCCCAACATCTGATAGCCACCGCAGATCCCCAGGACGGGGCGAGCCGCGTCTGCTCGTTCGTGCAGCGCACGGTCGATCCCGCGACTGCGAAGCCACTCGAGGTCCGCCACCGTGGCCCTCGTGCCGGGCACGACGACGAGATCGGCGTCGGCGATTTCCTCCCGATGAGTGGCGAAGCGAACCGTCACACCCGGCTCGGCCGCCAACGGGTCCATGTCGGTGAGATTGCTCGACCGTGGCAGGTGGACCACCGCCACCCGCAAGGTGTCGTCTCCGATCGGTGCCCCCGGGTCGCGATAGGCCGACGGGTCGGGGCGGTCCTCGGCGTCGAGCCAGAGATCGGCGACATAGGGCAACACGCCGAACGTCGGTCGGCCCGTCATGGTCTCCAACATCTCGAGGCCGGGGTCGAGAAGGGCTCGCTCGCCACGGAATCGGTTCACGACGAACCCTTGGACCAGTCGCTGGTCCTCGTCGTCGAGCAGGGCCACGGTGCCGACCAGGGACGCGAACATCCCACCCCGGTCGATGTCCGAGACGACGATCACCGGCGCCCCCACCGCCCGGGCGAACCCCAGGTTCACGATGTCGGCCTGCCGGAGGTTGATCTCGGCCGGGCTGCCGGCCCCCTCACAGAGGACGACGTCGAACCGAGCCCGCAGGTCGCGGTACGACCCGACGACGACGTCGAGGAGGCTCTTCTTCTCCTCCCAGTACCGTCGCGCCTCCATCTCCCCCACCGGACGGCCCATCACGACGACTTGGCTTCGCGAGTCGGTGCCCGGCTTGAGCAGGACGGGGTTCATCGAGGCCTCGGGCTCGACCCGCGCCGCGTGGGCCTGCGATGCCTGGGCTCGGCCGATCTCCTCGCCCCCACGCGTGACGAACGAGTTGAGCGACATGTTCTGGGCTTTGAACGGCGCCACCGAGATGCCCTGACGCGCGCACCACCGGCACAACCCCGTCACCAGTGTGCTCTTGCCCGCTCCCGACGACGTACCGGTGACCAGGACGGTACCTCTCAACGCTGCGTATCCGCCTTGTCGCTGACTCCGGCGGAGTCGAACGTCGCCATCTCACGCAGGATCTTGGCCGCGGCTTGGACCGTCGGCACCGCCAGGGCCGCGCCCGTGCCCTCCCCCAGTCGCATGCCCAGATCGAGGACGGGCGAGAGTCCGAGCTCCTCGAGCACGACCGACGACCCCGGCTCGCTGGAACGGTGGCCCACGATCAGATACCCGGCGACCTCGGGGACGAACGCCGTCGCCATCAACGATGCCGCCGCCGCGATGACCCCGTCGACGATGACGGGCACCCGGCACGACGCCGCCCCCACGACGAAGCCGCACAATGCCGCGATCTCGAGACCACCGAGCTCCTGCAAGACGACCAACGGATCCGCGTCTGCCGGCACCCGAGCCAAGGCGCGAGCGATGACGTTCGTCTTGCGCTCCAGGGCGGCGTCGTCGATGCCCGTCCCCCGTCCGGTCACCTCTCCTGCGGGTCGGCCCGTGCGTGCCGCGATCAGGGCGGCCGCCGACGTGGTGTTCCCGATGCCCATGTCCCCGGTGACGAGCAAGCCCGCACCGTCGGCCCCCGCCTGACGGGCCACGCTCAATCCCACCTCGAGCGCGGCCCCGGCCTCGTCGGCGGACATCGCCGGACCGAGGGCCAGGTTGTGGGTCCCCGATGCCACGTTCCGACGTACGAGCGCCTCGGAGTCGGTGGGGATCGGCGTGGCCACGCCGACGTCCACGACGACGACCTGGGCTCCGACATGACGGGCGAGGACGTTGATCGCCGCCCCTCCGGCGCAGAAGTTCGCCACCATCTGTGCGGTCACCTCTTGTGGCCAGGGAGTCACGCCCTCGGCCACCACGCCGTGGTCCCCGGCGAACACCGCCACGGTGACGGGCTCGGGCACCGGCGGAGGGCACGTGCCGGCGATGGCGCACAAGCGGATGCCGATCTCCTCGAGCCGACCGAGCGATCCCCGCGGTTTGGTCAAGCGGTCGTGGTACTGCGCCGCCATAGATGCCGCACCGGCGTCGACGGGTCGAACGCTACGGCAGGCTTGGAGAAACGTCGACATGGTCATGGCGCGCCTTTCGTCTCTGTACATCGATCGATCGAGGTCAGTGCGTCATCCAGGCGCTCGAGCCCTGGGTCGGTGGGCACCGCGACGCGCACCATCGTCGGCATCCCGAACGTGGCGCAGTCGCGCACCACGATGCCGCGGTGCGCGAGTTGAGCCCGCAATCGCGGGGCCTCGACGAGAACCCAGTTCGCCTCGGACGGTTGCGGATCGAACCCGTGGCGCCGCAGGACCTCGACCAACGCGACCCGCAGGCGCACGATCTCGGCCGACCAGACTCGCAGGTCGACCCCGCCCAACAGCTCGGGTAGGGCCGACACCGCCAAACCGTTGACCGCCCACGGGGCCTGGCGCCGCCGGCACCGGGCGACGAGCGACAGCGCTGAGCCGGGGACGAGCACGTAGCCGACGCGTAGTCCCGGACATCCCAGGAGCTTGGTCAGCGATCCCACCACGACGGCGTCGGCGTCGCCTCGGGTCCACGATCCCGTGGCGAGTGCATAGAACGCCTCATCCCACACCTCGGCGTGCTCGTCGTCCGCGGCCAGGCGCCCACTGGGGTTGTGCGGGTTCGATCGCCACAACGGCGTCCCGTGGCGAGGATGGAGCGAGAACTCGGGCTCGGTCACTCGTCCGCCGATCTCGCAGCCCACCAGACTGATGGCTTCGGCGCCCCCGTTGGTGAGCAGCAGCCTCTCCGGCTCGACCCCCATCGCGCCCGCCAGCGCGGCGGTCGCCTCGGCGGGGTCGGGATAACGGCGCAACGCGTCCAGGTGACGGCTCAGGACCGCGACCGGGTCGGGCGCCACCGGATTGAGCGACTGCGACAGGTCGAGCATGTCGCTCGGATCAAGACCCAGAGCACGGGCCACGGCGGTGGCGTCCCCGCCGTGCCGGCCCGGCGGCGGCACCGCCCTCACCTGCCGCTCCGGGTCCGACGCGCCCGTCGTGCGCGGCGCCATCACCGCGACCCCGACGGAGCCCAAGAGGACCACGAGCGCCGAGCCCACGTCCCTCGACAGGTCCACCGCCCTCACGATGTCGCCTGGGTGGGGGCTGTTCCCGGTCCCCAAAGCGGGGCGCAGCTCGACGGTGTCCCCGTAACGGCTCGCGCCCCCGAGACGCACGTCGAGCGCGGCCGCGAATGCGGCTTCGGCCACACCGGAGTTCGGTGAGGGATGCGACGGTGCCTGGGTCCGCACGGCGCGCCACACCGCGGGCGCGGCCCGGGGCCGTACCGCAGCGACCAGGATCGCCGTCAACCGGGCCGGCACGAAGGCGGCGGCGTCATCGAGGCGTGCGCTCGCCCATCCGTAGCGGGCGTAGCGATCGTTGCGGTGTCCCACCATGGCGTCCATCGTGTTCACGGCGCGGTACCCCAGGACACCGGGCGCGCCACCCAGTGCCGCCCACCACGCCGGTGCCACCACGGCATCCACGGTGTTCTCCGCCACGGACTCGACAACGGCGCGGGCCATATCCGACGCATCCAGGGCCCTCACGTCGCGCCCCACCAGACTGGGGAGGAGCTCTCGGGCCCGGTCGAGGTCCGACGACACGAGCGCCTCACCGATGGAGACGGCGACGCCCCGGAGCTCCCGGCCGGCCACGGCGAGGTAGGTGGCCGCACTCGTCGAGTGGACAACCGCACCGCTCGCCATCCCCACACCGACGCCCACCGCGGCGTGGATGACCCCCGCGCCCCGAGAGTCGGTGTAGGCCTGCGTCTCGACGCGCTGCATGCACCGGCCGAAGAGCGCAACGGGATGGACCGTCGCGGGTGGCTCGCCGAGGATGGCGTCGGCCACGACCCCCACCGCCGCCGACAGCGGTCTCGACGTCACCATTTCGCCGCCAACACCAGCAAGCCGACGGTTTCTCCGACGACTCCCGCAGCACCGAGCACGTCGCCGGTGAATCCGCCCACGCGCCGGTGGGCAAAGGCCACGACTGCAGCGAATCCGGTCAGCTCGGCTGCCACGGCGGCAACACCGTGGGTGCCGCGACCCGCGATGGCCAGCGCCGTGGTCAGGACGAGACCGACCAGCCCCGGCACCGCCACACCGGCGATACGGCGCCGGTCGCGGTCCGCGGCGGGACGCTGATCCGACGTGGGGGCGGCGAAGGCGGTGGCGAGGCCTCCGGGGCGCGCGTAGGGCGAGGTGCGCGTGACCACGGCCATGGCGGCACGCGAGCCGCACCACAGCGCCGCGACGACCAGTGGTGCCGCCATGGTCGATGCGAACGCAGCGAACCGAAGCACGAGCACCATGAACAGCGTGACCGCCCCGAACGCGCCGACGGCAGGATCGGCCATCACCTCGAGCCGTCGCTCCCTCGACATCGGCGGCAGCAACCCGTCGGCGGCGTCGGCCAGACCATCGAGGTGCAGGTACCCCGTGAACACGACATCCGACACGAGCGCCACTCCGCCTGCCACCAGCGGCGGCCATACCCTGCCCGCAACCCACCACAGCGCTCCCACCGCGAGCCCGATGACCGCACCCACGACCGGGAACCAGTCCAACGTGCTCGGCGCCGGCGTCGCCGCACCACCGAACGGTGTCAGGAAGGCCAGGGCGCGGCGCATCAACGCGTTCCTGGATGTTCGAGACGGAGACTGCACCCGGCCACCACGAAGAAGACTTCATCGGCCAGGGCTGCCACCGCCTGGTTGACCGTCCCTACGGCGTCACGGAATCGCCGTCCCTGCGCGGTGGGGGGATGGACCGAGAGCCCGACCTCCTCCGAGACCACCACGGTGTCACCGTCGCGTCGTCGCAGTGCCGAACACAGCGCGTCGACGTCCACGTCCATGCCAGGGGCGCCGCCCACCCATGGACCGAGGGAGTCGACCAGGACCGAACCGGTCAGCGCCAGGAGCACCTCGGGCAGCTCGGGCCCGGCCTGCACGCTGCGCCAGGTCACCGGGCGCCGGGCCTGGTGCAGCGCCACCCGCGCCCTCAGCTCGGCGTCGTCTCCCACTTCGATGGTGGCGACGTAGGTGACCGGTGGCACCATGTCCGTTGCGATCTGTTCGGCCACGACGGATTTGCCCGAGCGGGCACCACCGAGCACGAGGGTGATCACAGCCGGTCCCGCGGTCGGCACCCGGCTGCCACGGCGCGATAGACCGCGCGGGCGAGGCGAGCCCCCCACTGCGAACGGGGCCCACCAAAGGGTTCGGCCAGACCCTCGTCGGGGCAAACAATGCAGACTGCGTCCGACGCCGTGCCCGTGGCCGGAACGCCGGCATCCCACAACGCCTGCGCCTTGGCCTCGGTGGCGGTGACCACGGAATTCACCATGGCAGCGCGCGACAACCGTTCGGGGACAATGCCCACGATGTTGATCGTGCCCGGGCCGGGCCGCGACCGGGCGGCGTCGTCGTCGTCGGGAGCGGCCGCCCAGGTGGGCACGGTGATACCGACCGAGATGTCGACGCGGACTCCCCCGTCTTCCGCCGTGCAGGTGGTGCGGAGATCGACCGCCGTCAGCATCCCCACCCCGGGCCCATTGAGACCCTGCGCCGAGGCGAGGTCGGCAAGATGCGCCTCGGGATCGAGTCGTGCGTAATCTGCGGGGACCTGCGCGTTGATGACCCAGTCGCGCCGCCCGATGCCACCGCCGAGTGGGGCGGAGGACACGACCAGCAGCGGCTCGGGGAACCGCCAGACGAGCATGGTCAGACCGTCGTCGGCGTCATCGATCCCGAAGAGCTCCGGACCGAGCGTCAGTCCCTGTCGGTCGAGCGACGGGTCGGGCATCGTCAGAACTCGATCCCCTTCCGGGCCTTCACGCCCCGGTCATAGGCGTGCTTGACCTTGCGCATCTCGGTGACCGTGTCGGCGATCTCGATGAGCTCGGGTGCCGCGTCGCGTCCGGTGATGACGACGTTGGTCTTGGGGTCGCGGTGCTCGATGCCGGCTACGACGTCAGCCACGTCGATCCAGCCGTAGGTCACGGCATAGGTCAGCTCATCGAGGATGAGGAGGTCGTAGTGGCCCGACGCGAGCTTGGCCCGGGACAGTTCCCAGGCGTGGCGTCCCTTGGCCGCGGTCTCGTCGAGGTCGGTGGACTCCCACGTGAACCCGTCGCCCATCGTCGACCATTCGATCCCGAGATGCTCGGCCAGCTTGCGTTCGCCCACCTTCCACTTCCCGCTCTTCACGAACTGCACCACGCCCACCGTCCAGCCACGTGCCCAACCCCTGCCCATGACACCGAAGGCCGACGACGACTTCCCCTTGCCGTGGCCGGTGTTGATCAGGACCAACGACGTGACTCGGGCCGCGGGCTCGCCAGCAGCGTCGTTGTCACTGTGCTCGGAATCGGTCATGTCGCTCTCCTTGGTCATCGTCGGCGTTGGGGGACCACGACGAGATCGCCGTCCTCGGAGCGCATGACCCGGACACTGGCTCCGAAGTGCCGCGCCAAGGACTCCTCGGTGAGCACCTCGTCGGGCTTGCCCGTCGACACCGCCCGTCCTTCGTGGAGGAGCATCAGCCGGTCGGCGAACTGGCCCGCCAACGTGAGGTCGTGGAGCGCGCTGAGCACGGTGAGCCCTCGCTCGTGGCGCAACCCGTCCACGAGCTCGAGCGCCTCTACCCGTCGTCCGAGGTCGAGCGCGCTGGTGGGCTCGTCGAGAAGGAGGACCGGCGCCTGTTGCGCCAGAGCGCGTGCCAACACGAGCCGCTGAAGCTCTCCGCCCGACAACGTCGAGAGTCGACGCTGCGCCATCGACCAGAGGTCGAGAGAGTCGAGAAGATCCCCGCACACACTCCGGTCCACTGCGCTGTCGAAGCCGAAATACCCGATGTGGGGCGTGCGGCCGAGCAGCACGTACTGCCCGACGGTCATGTCGGGCGGCAGCTCCGGCTGCTGCGGGACGTAGGCCACGAGCCGGGCCAAGCGCTTGGGTGACAACGACGACAGGTCCTCGCCGTCGACGGTGATCGATCCCTCGTGGGACACGAGCCGGGCAACCGCCCGGAGCAGGGTCGTCTTCCCTGCCCCGTTGGGCCCGATGAGCCCGACCCATTCCCCCGCGTTCACGTCGTCGGTCAGTTCCGACAGCGCGGGGACCGACTCGTACTGCACCGTGACGTCGCGAAAGGCGATCATTGCCGGTCCTTCACGTGCTTCGACCCACCCGCCGAGAGCGCAGGACGAAGAGGAAGAACGGAGCGCCCACGAACGCCGTGACCACGCCGATGGGGATCTCACTGGGGGCGAGCACGGTCCTCGCCGCCACGTCGGCGACGATGAGGAACGCGGCACCCCCGATCATCGACACGGGCATGACCACGCGGTAGCTCGCGTTGGTGGTGAGCCGAACGGTGTGGGGCACGATGATGCCCACAAAGCCGATGAGACCGCTCACCGCCACCGCCGCGGCGGTTCCCAGCGTGGCGGCCGCCACGATCGTGATGCGGACACGGGAGGACCGTACGCCCAGACTGTCGGCCTCGTCCTCTCCGACGCGCAGTACGTCGAGGAGGCGGCGGTGGGCGAGGAGGACGACGGCACTCACCGCCACGTAGGGGAGGATCAGGAGCACCTGGGACCACGTCGCCACGGTCAGGCTGCCCAAGATCCATGCGTACACCGACTGGAGGTCCTGGGCGTGCTGCTGCTGGAGAAACGTCTGGATGGCGGTGAGCAGGGCCGCGACGGCCACGCCGGCCAGCACGATCGACACCGTCGCCCCCTGACGCCCGACGGTGGCGCCGACGACGTACGTCAACATGACTGCGCCGACCGCGCCGGCGAAGGCCGCCAGGGGCAGGAGCTCCGACAGATGCGCCCCGGCCACGATCACAGCCGTGGCTCCGAGCCCCGCTCCCGCCGCAACGCCGAGAAGGTAGGGGTCGGCCAACGGGTTGCGGAACACGCCCTGGAACGCCGCGCCACCACCCGCCAGCATGGCCCCGACCATGCCGCCCAGCACGACGCGCGGAAGTCGGATCTGCCACAGGATGTCGGCGTCGATCCGGTTCACGCCCGAATGGAAATGCAGCAACGGCACGTGCGACAACAAGACGCGCAACGCCCCCACCAACGAGAGGTCGGCCGGGCCCATCGAGACACCGAGGAGCACGGCACCGACCAGGGCACCCAACGCCACCACCACCGGACCGCGAGCCGAGGCGGGGTCCAACGCGCCCGACGGGTCCCGCCGTCGAACGGCGGCCGGCGCCGGCGCGGTCTCGTGCCGTGGCAACGTGGTGCTCACGTCCCGCTCGGATGTTTCTTGAGCGCCGCCTCCACCGTGAGCAGCAGGGTCACGATCCGGGGCCCCCAGCGTGACGCGATGTCGTCGTTGAGCGCGACCACCTGACCCTTGCGGACGGCCGTCACCGTCGACCAGCCCGGCCTCGCCGCCACGGTCTGCGCGCTCTGCCCGCAGCACAACGTGTCGGCCAGGAAGATCCAATCGGGGCTCGACTGGACGATGAACTCGGCCGAAAGCTGCGGGTACCCGCCGCTGGACGCGGCCGACGGGGCGCGATCCGCGATATTGCGCAGTCCCAGGAGGCCCAGCACCTTGCCGATGAACGTCGACGACGTCACCGAGTAATACGTCTCGTCAAGCTCGTAGTAGTACGTCTGGCCCGCGTTCGACGCCGGCGCATCGTGCACGATCTGCGCGATCTGCGCCTTCACGTGGGCGGCTTCGGCCTCGGCCGCCTGCATGTGGCCCGTAGCCTGACCGAGCTGGTCGTACTGCTCGTAGGCATCCGAGAGCGACGTCGCCGGGGGAAGCGACAGCACCGGGATGCCAAAGGCCTTGAGCCGACCGGTGAGGCCGCTCGAGTCGCCGGGGACGACGACGAGGTCGGGCCGATACGACACGATGGCCTCCACGTTGGGAGTGAGGTCGTCGAGGGTGGTGCGCGGTGCTTGCCGGGGGTAGTCGGAGTATTTGTCCACCGCCTTCACCTGGCTTCCCGCTCCGATGGCGTACAGCATCTCGGTCGCGGTAGGAGACAACGATACGATGGCGTGCGGGCGCGCCGTGATCCGCACGGTGCCGTTCGCCGCCGAGATCGACGTCGGGAACGAGCCTGTCGGCCCCGAGGCACTGGTGCCGCCGGTCGACGTGCTGCCACAGGAAGCGACGAGCAGGCCGAGCCCGGCGCAGGCGGCAAGCAGCTTGCTCGGCAGGCGCTTGGTCACGTGGTCATCCTCCATCGGGTTGCGGAGGACGAAGTGCGCCCGCTGCGACACCCGACGGTGGTGTCCAACGAACCGCCCTTCCTCCGAGGACAGGTTTCGCCGATGCAGGTCAGGCGTCCGGGCTCGTCCCCCGAGGGGGCATCACCGTTGCGGGACAGCGCCGGGATCTCACCGGCCTTCGCTGGGCCTACACCGCTCCGGCTCGCGACCGAAGCGGGTTCACGTTAGCTCTCAGCCGCGACCCCCGCCACCGGTTCGTCCCGGCGACGGTCGCCTTCGCTCACAACGGCGCGACGTCGTCGAAGCCGATGGCAGCTTCGAGTGCGGCGGCCGAACGGATCACCACGAGATCCGCGTGCTGGGGCCCCACGAGCTGGATGCCGACGGGCAACCCGTCGGCGGTGAGCCCGGCGCACACCGAGGCGGCGGGCGAACGCGTCATGTTGAACGGATAGGTGAAGCGCGCCCAGTTGGCCTCGGCCTCACCGTTGATCAGCCCTTGACCTTCGAGGCTGCGGGGAGGCGGTGGCCCCGCACATGTCGGGGTCAACAACAGTCGGACGTCGCGGAAGAGCTCCACCAGACGCAGGTTCATCCGGTGGCAGGCGTCGAGGGCCTCCACGACGTCGAGCGCACTCAGGTGCTCGGCGGCCCAGTCCACCTGCGCGGCCAGCAGCGGGTCGACCTCGGACCAGATCTCGGTGCCGCGATAGGGCGCCAGGGTCCGCCAGTTGTACGCCACGGCCAGCGTGAGCCAGTCCCGCACCGGATCCTCGTCGAACACCACTTCGACCTCGACCACCTCGGTGCCGAGCGACGCCAGTCTGCCCACGGCTTCTTCGCACATGGCACGGACCTCGTCGTCGAGCGGCGCGTACCCCAGGGTCGGTGACCACGCCACCTTCGTGGGCAGCTGAGCGTTCGCCAACGCCGCCGGCCACGACGCCTCGGGTCTGGGCAGCGACCGGATGTCGCTCGGATCGGGCCCCACCGCCACGTCGAGCGCGGTCACCACGTCGCTGACACGCCGGGCCATCGGTCCCTTGGTGGAGAGGTCGTGCCAATCCGAACCGTGATCACCACCAGACGGGACCCGGCCGAGCGACGGCTTGATGCCGCTCAGACCACAACACGACGACGGGATACGAATCGATCCTCCACCGTCGGAGCCGGTGGCGAGCGGCACCATGCCCGACGCGATGGCCGCGGCGGACCCTCCCGACGATCCCCCGGGGCTGTAGGCCATGTTCCACGGGTTGCACGTCGGCCCGAAGGTGACGTTGTCGGTGTCAGCCTTCCACCCGAGCTCGGGCGTGTTGGTCTTCCCCACCACCACACACCCCGCCGCCCGCAGGCGCGCCACCAACGGCGAGTCCTGCGTCGCGGCCGCGCCGCCGGCGAAGACCGCCGATCCCTGCGACGTGACGAATCCCGCTGCGTCGTCGAGGTCCTTCACGCCGATGGGGATGCCCGCCAGCGGTCCCGGGTCGTCCCCGCCCGCCACGGCTTCGTCGATGCGTGCCGCCGCTTCCAGCGCGTCGTCGGCGTCGACGGCGACGAAGGCGTTCAACCGCGGGTTGAGCGCCTCGACGCGCTCGAGCGCGTGGGTGACGAGCTGTCGAGCGGACCGAGTACCCGATCGCACCCCGGCCGCCAGGTCGCTGATTGCTTCTTCACGGAAGTCCATGCCCACGGCGTAGCACGCCGCGCCGGGCGCCGCCCCGGCCCCGCCGACGCGAGGACAGATGGACACGCCCACACGGCGCACGGCAACCTGGCCCGGTGTCGCCTTCGATCGCCGGAGCCAGCCTCGACCACGTGGCCGTCGCCATGGAGCGCTGGTCCGACGCCTGGCCCCGCTACGCCGTGGAGCTCGGGGGGCAGTGGAGCTCGGGGGGTCTCAACGTCGGCTTCGGGCCCGCCCAGCTCCGCTTCGCCAATGCGGGCCGCGTCGAGATCCTCCAACCCTGGCAGCCCGAGGACAACCCGTTCCTCCGGCGCTTCCTGGACCGCCACGGTCCGGGCCCCCATCACCTGACCTTCAAGGTGTCCGACCTCGGCTCCGCCCTCGAGGAGGCCCGCGCCGCAGGGTTCTCCCCGGTGGGCGTCGACCTCACCAACGCTGATTGGAAAGAGGCATTCCTCCACCCCCGTCAGGCCACCGGCATCGTGGTGCAGATGGCCCAGGCCTCGTACGACTGGGAATCGCCACCCCCCGAGGGCTTCCCGACCGAGCGCCGGGACCCGCCGGCGTCGCTGCTACGGGTCACCCACGCCGTCGAGAATCTCGACACCGGCTTGGCCCTGTTCGAGGGCTTGTTGGGCGGACAGCGCACCGGGGCTGGGGTGGCACCGGACCGATCGTGGGAGTACGTCGAGCTGCGATGGCCGGGACCTCTCGCACTTCGTCTCGTCGCCCCCGGCTCGGGCGACGCGGGCGAGACCCGCCACGATACGCCGCTCGTGCGGTGGCTGGGGGCCCTGACCGGCCGCCTGCACCACCTGGTGTTCGCCCTTCCCGGCCATGGGCCCGAGGACGCGTCCCCCCGCGAGGCTCTGACCGAGCTCCCCGGACTCCTCGCGACCGAGGGCCCGGCGCAGGTCATCGAGCCGTCCGACAACCTCGGCGCCCGGCTCGTCCTGCTGCGCGACGGACCCGACCCCGAGTCGTGAACAGGTTCGGACACGACCAGGTGAGGCGGCCCAGGCCGTGACCTTCGATAGCCTGGAGTGCACTTTGAGCGAGGACCGGTGACCGACGACGACCCCGGCGCCCTCGGTGGCGCCCCGCCCAAGCTGACGATCGGGCAGCGCCTCCTCACGGCCCTGCCAAACCTCCAACGCGCGCCCGCGCCCCCCGCGCCGGCCCGGACCTCGACATCGGCCCGTGCCGCTCGCTCCGACCCCGAAGCCGAAGCCGGGTCGGAAGCAGCCGGCATCGACGACGAGAGCGACGCGCCGCTCGACGCCGAGGACCCCGACACGACCTCGACCGACGTCGCGGCGAGCAGCGGACTCGGGGGCCGACTCCGCGACTCCCTGCTCAAGCCCACTCCCGCCACCGCACGCAAGCGTCCCGGTGACGACCTCGAGGACATGACGAACGAGGAGATCGCCCACCGGATCAAGAGGCTCGACGATCGAGAACGGTTCCTGGCAATCACCTCGGCGCCGATCGGTGTCGCCGTCGGAACACTCCTCACCGTGATCACCTTGATCCAAAACCCCGCGGTGCACAGCACCGGGACGCTGAAGCACCAGGCGGTGTCGATCATCCTCATCGAGGGCGCGGCACGCATCTTGCTCTCGGGCGTCGTCCTGGCCGCCGCCTTCACGCGCCGCCGCTCGTTCGTCGGTTTCTCCTTGCTCTTCCTGGGCACCTCCATGGGCTCACCGCTCTTCGCGCTGCCCTTCTGGGGCCTCGGGGGCTACCTGATCTGGCGCGTCTTCAAGTACCAGAAGGTGCTCACGGCGCGGAGAGGGACCTCCCGCGCCACGGCGGGCGGACGCAGCGCCGGAGGAGGGCGCGTCCCGGCCGACGTCCGAGCCGCGGGCCGGGCCGGCGCCACAGCCGCTCGCCAACGTGCCCAGTCCCCCCGCCGTGGTCGCAAGGAGCCGACACCGACCGGGCCTCGTCCCTCGAAGCGCTACACGCCCCCGCGACCGACTCGACCGCGCCCGCCTGCTCCGTCCTCCTGAGTAGGAGCGCTCGGCCCGTCGCCGTCGACGAGAAGCGCGGAGCGCAGCAGCCGCAGGATCTCCTGGCGACGTCGCACCAGCGAGCGCGGCGTCGGCTCCTCCCCCAGGGCCCGTAGCACCTCGACCTCGGTGACCATACCCACGACCGTGGAGTAGATGGCCAAGAGCAACAACCGAGGTTCGTGGCGTCGCATGCGGCCGCTGTCCATCTCCTCTTGGAGGAAGCTCGACGCTCGCTTGACGAGCGGCTCGAGCACGAGCATGAGCCGGGTGGCAGAGGGCGGGCCGAGGCGACCGACCTCGCGCAGCAGGCCCAAGAGCTCGGGGCGCTGCGAGGCCAGTCGGAATACCGACCGCACCACGGCCTCCACGCGCCACCACCCCGTTCCCGCCCCGGCCAGGGACTCCTCGAGGGTGGTCGCCAACTCGGTGGCCGAGCGGTCGATGAGCGCTTCGAGCAGCGCTTCTTTGGAGGGGAACCAGTAGAGGATCGATTGCTTGCGCATGCCGAGGCCCTCGGCCAGGGCATCGAGTGACGTAGCCTCGTAGCCGCGCGAGCCGAAGGAGGACAACGCCGCGTCGAGGATCCGGTCGGCGGTGGCGCCCCCAGGACGCCGCGACACCGTGCTCGGCCCTCTCCCCCCGTCCACCTACCATATGGTAGACAGAGATCGTGGCCGAGGTGACGACCCCCACGACAGCTCGAGAATCCGACCCCTTCAGCGTCGCGGGCGCCCTCGCGGGCAAACGCATCCTGGTGACCGGGGCCACCGGGTTCCTCGGCACGGCACTGGTGGAGCGCCTGCTGCGAGCCGTCCCCGACTGCCAGGTCGCGGTGGTGGTCCGCCCCACGCGGCGGTCCAACGCCGCCGCCCGCGTGGCGCGCGAGGTGGTCCGCAACGACTGTTTCAACCGGCTGCGGGGCGAGCTCGGCGACCGCTTCGACGACGTCGTGGCGAACCGGCTCAGTGCCGTGGCCGGGGACGTCGGGCGCGACGGCCTCGACCTCGATGACGACGGAAGGGCCGTGCTCGCCTCGTGTGACGTCGTGGTGCACTCCGCCGCCACCGTCGCCTTCGACGCCCCGCTCGACACCGCGGTCGAGGTCAACCTGCTGGGCCCGTCACGCGTGGCCGCCGCCATCGCGTCGGTGGCGGCGCAGCGCCGCGAGCGGTTCCCCGACGCGCTCCCCACCCATCTCGTCACGGTCTCCACCGCCTACGTGGCCGGCACCCACCAGGGTGATGCCACCGAGACCCTCGCCACCGAGGCGCTCGCGTCCGGGGCGCGGGCGCGTACCCACACCACCGTGACGACGGAAGTGAACATCGACGCCGAGATCGTCGCGGCCCGACGGCTGCGAGACGACCTCGAAGCCTCCTCGCGCGCACCGGAGCGCCTCACCCAGTTCACCAAGGCGGCGCGGGCCGAGCTGGGTGCGGCCGGCACCCACCTCCTGGCGGAACGGGCAGAGAAACTGCGGGACGAATGGGTCCGGTCCCAGCTTGTCGAGCGGGGCCGGGCACGGGCGCAGGCCCTCGGCTGGCCCGACGCGTACGCCTTCACCAAGGCGCTGGGCGAGCGCACGCTCGTCGGCCGGCATCGCGACCTGTCCATCACCATCGTGCGACCGTCGATCATCGAGTCGGCGTTGGCCGAGCCCCATCCGGGCTGGATCCGGGGCTTCCGCATGGCCGAGCCCATCATCGTGTCGTACGGGCGTGGACTGCTGCGGGAATTCCCCGGCGTCCCCGAAGGCGTCGTCGACGTCATCCCCGTCGACATGGTGGTGGCCGCCATCATCGCCGTCGCCGCGATCGGACCCGACCCCGCCGGACCCAGCGTGTACCACGTTGCGTCGAGCGTGCAGAACCCCCTGCGCTACGGGCAGCTCGTCGACCTCGTCCAGTCGTGGTTCACCGATCACCCCCTGTACGACGCCGACGGCCAGCCCATCATGGTCCCCGAGTGGTCGTTCCCGGGGCGGGGCCGGGTACAGCGCCAGTTGCAACGGGCCGCCAAGGCGCTCACGACGGCCGAGCGGGTCCTCGGTGCGTTGCCGGTACGGGGCGAGCGTGCCGATCTGGCCGCCCGGGTCGAGGAACGGCGGTCACAGGCCGAGCGGGCACTGGGCTACACCGAGCTGTACGGCGCCTACGCCGAGACCGAGGCGCACTTCCGGGTCGACCGGCTCCTGTCGTTGTGGAACCGGCTGTCCCCCGAGGACCGAGCGCTGTTCTGTTTCGACCCGGGCGTGATCTCCTGGCCCAGCTACGTGCACGACGTCCACCTGCCGTCGGTGGTCGAACACGCCCGGGTGCGGTCCTCGCCCCGACGTTCGACCATGGCCAGCCGATCGGACCGATCCCGTGCCGCGATCTTGTCGCCCGAACGCCACTTGGCGGCCTTCGACCTCGAGAACACGCTCGTCGCCTCGAACGTGGTCGAGTCGTACGCCTGGCTGGCGAGCCGGCACCTGCCTGTAGGTGAGCGGGTGAGCTTCACGGCGCGCATCCTGCGCGAGGCACCCTCGCTCCTGGCCCTCGATCGGCGCGACCGGGGTGACTTCCTGCGCAGCTTCTACCGCCGCTACGAGGGCGCTCCGGCCCAGCTCCTGCGAGACGACGCACTCGAGATGTTCCACCAGCTCTTGTTGGCGAAGTCGTTCCCGGCCGGCTTCGCCCGCGTGCGCGCCCACCGGGCGCTCGGGCACCGGACCGTGCTCATTACCGGAGCGCTCGACTTCGTGGTCGAGCCCCTGCGACCGCTCTTCGACGAAGTGGTCTGCGCCCAGCTGGGCCAGGACGCCGAGGGCCGGCTCACCGGTCGCCTCGAGCACCTCCCCCCCACGGGCGAGGCGCGCGCCCTGGTGCTGGCCGAGTACGCGGCGGACCACGGCCTCGACCTGGGCGAATCGGTGGCCTACGCCGACTCGGCATCGGACCTTCCGTTGCTCGAGTGTGTCGGGTTCCCCGTGGCGGTGAACCCCGAGGCCCGCCTGGCCACCATCGCCCGGCGCCGTGGCTGGCACGTCGAGCAGTGGGACAAAGCCGGTGGCGGGGCCCGCCCTCCGCTGCCCTTCGGGCCCGTCGACCACAGTGTGTCGCGGTGGTGGGCGCGCCTCGACGGCATGCTCGAACGAGGGGCGGGCGGCGCCCCGTCGAGCTCGAGCTCCCGGCCCGAACGTCGGGTCAATCGATGAAGGGGCTCGTCTTCGAGCGCAACGTGGCTCGCTTCGCCGCCTCGCGCCTCGCGTCGGTGGTCGGAGGGTCGGGGCGTGGCGCCAGCATCGGGCCGCTCCACCTCACCGACGTCGAGCCACCCGAGCTGCCGGGCCCCCGCTGGCACCGCGTCCACCCCGTGCTTGCCGGCATCTGCGGGTCGGACCTGTCCACCGTCGACGGGCGGAGCTCGCGCTACTTCGAGGACATCGTGAGCTTTCCCTTCGTCCCGGGACACGAGGTCCTGGGCACGCTCGACGACAGCGACACCCGTGTCGTGATCGAGCCCGTGCTCGGCTGTGTGGCCCGCAGCATCGTGCCGCCCTGTGCCGCCTGCGCCGAGGGCCGCACCGGCGGGTGTGAACGGGTGGCCTTCGGGCACCTGTCGCCGGGCCTGCAGATCGGCTTCTGCAGCGACACCGGCGGAGGGTGGTCCACCGGTGGCCTCGTGGCCCACGAGGCCCAGCTGCATCCCGTGCCCGACACCCTCACCGACGAGGACGCCGTGATGGTCGAGCCCACTGCGTGCGCGGTGCACGCAGCGGTGGTCGCCGGCGTCGACGCCAGTGCCACCGTCGCCGTGCTCGGGGCGGGAACCCTGGGCCTGTGCACCGTGGCGGCGCTGCGCCACGTGGCTCGACCCGGGTCGGTCCTCGTCGGTGCGAAGTACGCGCACCAACGCCGCCTCGCGGCGGAGTTGGGGGCGGACGTGGTGGTGGAGCCCCCGCAACTCGTCCGCGCGGTGCGGAGCCGGTCGCGCTCACTCGAGGCGTCGGGGACGCTGAGCAGCGGCGCCGACGTGGTCATCGACTGTGTCGGGAGCGACGAGTCGTTGGCCCAGGCGCTGAGCATGGTGCGTCCGCGCGGGACCGTGGTGCTCGTCGGCATGCCCGGGCGGCTCACGGTCGACCTGGCATCGCTGTGGCACCGAGAGGTGGCGGTGGTCGGCGCTTACGCCTATGGGATCGAGGAGGTCGGCGGCGTGCTGCGCCGCACCTTCGACATCGCCATGGAGGTCGTCGCCGCCGAGCGTCTGGGCCGACTGGTGTCGGCCCGCTACCCGCTCGATCGATTCGAAGAAGCGTTGGCGCACGCCGGCGCGGCCGGGCGCCGCGGCGCGGTCAAGGTCGTCTTCGACCTGCATGCCCGGGATCGACACCGGAGCCCCGGCCCCACCACGAAAGGACCCGATTCATGAGCCCCAGGCCCGGCTTCGTCCTCGAGGTCGACGACTCCACCCCGTCGACCTTGTTCTGGCACGGCGAGGGGTACCGGCTGGAGAAGCTCCCGGTCGGGACCCGCGTCCTGTACCGCGCCCGAGCCCGTCGACGCGTTGGCCGACCCCGTGGGCGCCATCCGGCGCGCCCTGGACGAGCCGTTGGGCGACGCCGCGCCGCTCCGGGCGCAGCTGCATGCCGGCATGCAGCTCACCATCGCGTTCGACGACGTCTCGCTGCCACTCCCCCCCATCCGCGGCCCCGACATCCGCCAACTCGTGATCGAGCAGGTCCTGGAGCTCGCGGCCGAGGCCGGGGTCGACGACGTCGTGCTCATCGCGGCGTTGGCGCTGCACCGCCGTATGACCGACGCCGAGCTGCGCCATGCCTTGGGTGCGCGCGTCTTCGACGCCTTCGCACCACATGGGCTGTTGTGGCAACACGACGCCGAGGACCCCGACCAGCTCGTGCACCTCGGCCTCACGGACCAGGGCGAGGACGTGGAGATCAACAAGCGTGCGGCGGAGTCGGACCTGCTGGTCTACGTCAACATCAACCTGGTCGCCATGGACGGCGGCCACAAGTCGGTGGCGACGGGGCTGGCGAGCTACAAGAGCCTGCGTCACCACCACAATGCGCAGACGATGACCCAGAGCCGATCGTTCATGGACCAGCACCGCTCGGAGCTGCATTCGTCGAATTGGCGCATGGGCCGGCTCATCGCGGCGTCGGGGGTGAAGGTCTTTCAGATCGAGACCAACCTCAACACCGACACGTTCCCCGAGCAGTTCCGGTTCCTCCAACGTCGTGAATGGGAGTGGTCGGCGCGCGACAGAGCCGGCTTCCTGGCCACGTCCCGGGCACTCGAGGCGACCCCCACCCGCATGGCCCGATCGATCTTCCACTCCATCCGGTCGCCGCACAAGATGACCGCGGTCCAGGCGGGCGAGGTCGAGGCCGTGCACGCCCGCACCACGGAGAACGTGTACGCCCAGCAGCTGCTCGAGGTGGACGGCCAGAGCGACATCGTCACCATGGGCCTGCCCTACATCTGTCCCTACAACGTCAACTCGATCATGAACCCGATCCTGGTCGCGTGCCTCGGGCTCGGGTACTTCTTCAACATGTACCGGGGGAAGCCGATCGTGCGGCCCGGTGGGGTGGTCATCATGAGCCATCCCACGCCGTGGGCGTTCCATCCCGGCCACCATCCGAGCTACATCGACTTCTTCGAACAGGTGCTGGCCGAGACCACCGACCCGGCCGAGATCGGCAAGTACGAGGAGTCGTACGCCACCGACCCGTGGTACGTCCATCTCTACCGGACCGGCAACGCCTATCACGGCGTCCACCCGTTCTACATGTGGTACTGGTGCGCGCACGCCCTCGACCACGTGGGGGCGGTGATCATCGTCGGCGGCGACCGCGCCGCGGTACGCCGACTGGGCTTCAAGCCGGCGAGCTCGATGGCCGACGCGTTCGAGATGGCCAGTGACGTCGTGGGCCGCGACCCGTCGATCACCCATCTGCACTCGCCCCCGCTGCTCATGGCCGACGTCCGATGAGCGCGCTGGACCGCCTCGGGCGCGGGGCCCGCCGGCTGGGCCCCGAAGGCTTCCCCTGGAGCGCGCCGACATGGCCGGTGACCATCGAGCGCAGCGCCCCGAGTCGACACTTGGGCGCCGACTACGACACCGAGTGGACGCGCCGCTATCCCGCCCGCCTGGCGCGCTCGATCATGCTCGACAACGTCACCCGTCCGTTGGCGCACATCGTGGCGTCACCAGAGGTCCGCGGGGACGAGATCCTCGAACTCGTCGACGCACCCGCCATCTACGTGGCCAACCACGCCAGTCACGTCGACACCGGGCTGCTGTTGTCGGTGTTGCCGACCCGTGTCCGGCACAAGACGGTGGTGGCCGCGGCGGCCGACCACTTCTTCGACCGCCGCTGGAAGGCCCACGCGTGGTCGCTATTCCTCGCGGCGATCCCCATCGAGCGGCACAAGGTGAACCGGAAGTCCGTCGAGGACACCGCGGCGCTATTGCGTCAAGGCTGGAACCTCATCATCTACCCCGAAGGCGGCCGCTCGCCCGACGGGTGGTTCCAGCCCATGCGGGGCGGGCCGGGCTACCTCGCCGCCCGCACCGGCAGACCCGTGGTGCCCGTCCACATCGACGGCACCTACCGGGTCTGGCCCCGGGGGGCCACGCGCCTGCGCCGGAGCCCCACCCGCATCACCTTCGGCTCTCCCATCGTGGCGGCCGAGGGCGAGAACGCCCGCACGCTCGAGGCGAGGATCGACACCGCCCTCGCCGTCCTGGCCGACGAATCGCGCTCGGACTGGTGGTCGGCGCGCCGGCGCGCCGGCGCGCGAACCACACCATCGCCCCGGGGGCCCGCGGCGTCGCCCTGGCGCCGGGCCTGGGCCCTCGGCCCCGATCCCCGCGAGCACGACGAGGACGATCCGACCCGCTGGGCCGTGGCCGACTGAACGGCGACCGACGGCCGCCGGAAAGCCGAGTGAGGGACCTCGGCCGGCGTGGCTAGGACCGGCGCACCCGCACGAGGTCGCGCATGCGGCGCACGGCGTCGGCCGAACCGGTGGTGCCGTGGCGCCAGCCCCGCGCCCCGACCGCCTCGAGGCGCTGGGCCCGCAACGCCCGCTCCTCGACGTCGTCGAGCCGATCCGGAACCGATCCCGTCGCCCAGGCCAGCAGCAGGTCGGCCACGCTCGGATTGCGGGCCAACGCGGGGCCGTGCGCGTAGGTCCCGACCACGCGCCCCGAGCGTGCCCCCTCGGTGCCGTCTCCGGCGCCGTTGCCCACGCCGCTGCGCACGAACCCGAGCGGAGCGACCCCCGGGCCCAGTCGGGTGATGGCCGAGTGGTTCTCGAACCCGGTCAGCGTCTCGAGCGCCACCGGGTCCGGTGACCCGTTCCCCACCGTGGCGAGGACCGGTTGCGCGACGAGCTCCCCCACGGCACGACGCCCCGGGCCCTTCACCGTGACGATGTCGAGCAGCCCCACTCCCGGATGGGGTTGCCCGTCGGCTCCGGGAAACGACCGGCCGATCACCTGATAGCCCGCGCACACGGCCAGGACCACCGCACCGGCGTCGACCGCGGCGGCGAGCACCCCGTCGCGCAGACGCTCCGCCGATTGCACCTGGGGCCCGTCCTCACCGCCACCGAGGCAGTAGACGTCCGCGCCGGACGGAAGGGGCGCGTCGGAGAGTGCGTGGACGAGCTCGACGGGAACGTCACGCCACACGGCGCGACCGGCGAGCACCCGCCCGTTGCCGCTGTCGCCGTACGTGCCGAGCAGGTCCGGGTGCACGACGACCACCCGCAAGGCCGAGGGCCCCGACGATCTCGACCTGGTGGCCCGGCGTCGGCCCTTGAAGGCGTGCACGTCGGTGACGGTGACCGGCATCCCCGGGGCGACCGGGGCCGGACTCCGCGCCGACAGGTCCGGAGGTGCGGGCGTCGATGGTCGCGGCGTGTGGGCCAGATGGCGCCGTAACGCTTGGAAGGCCGTGTAGTTGCCCACGTACTCCACCCGCGACGACGGCGCGGCACGCAGCGCCTCGAGGTCGTCGGGCACCGTCACGTGCGCTACACCGGCATGGCGCAGACGCACCGCCAGGTCGAGGCAGCGTTCCCCCGTGGCCACCACCATGCGCCCGCTCAGCCGTTCGAAGGGCACGTCCCACAACCACGACGGGTCGTGCCCGTCGGCCACGCGAGCGTTGATGCCGATCACGACCGGGTCGGTGGCACCCTCGAGCATGTCGAGCAGCTCGGCCCACCCGGCGGGGTTCTTGGCCAGCAGGAGACGGACGCTGCGCCCACCCCACTCCACCGTGGCGAAACGCCCCTCGACGTCGGCCACCGATGCCATCGCGGCCAGGGCGACGGCCTCGTCGACACCCAGCGCCCGGGCCGCCACCGCCGCCATGGCGGCGTTGGCGAGGTTGCACCGTCCGGGGAGCACGAGTTGGACCGGAAGGTCCCGACCATCGGCGGTGACCAGGACGTCACCCCGCAGGACCGCGTCGGGGCGGGGTCGAGCGAAGCCGCACGTGCACGACCACTCTCCCGCCGCGAACACGATCCGGCCACTGCACGCCGGGCACCCCACGGCGTCCTGGCGCCACAGTTGGCCGGCGGCCACCCACACGACGGTCGACGCACCCTGGGCTCCCCACACCACGAGCGGGTCGTCGACGTTGGCGACCACGGTGATGCCCGCCGACGCGCCCAGTGCCGTGCGCCAGCGGGCTGCGACCATGCGTACCTCGCTCACGCGGTCGAGCTGGTCGCGCGACAAGTTGAGCAACGCGACGACCTTCGGATCGACCGCGCCCGCCACCGCACCCAGATAACCCTCGTCGACCTCGAGCACCGCCGGCACACCCACCGAGGAGGACGCGAGCGCCGTGGCCAGCCCGGGCGGCAGGTTGGCTCCGGCGGGTGACGTCGCCACCCGGGACGATCCGCCCAGCGCCGCGGCCAGGAGGCGCGTGGTGGTCGTCTTGCCGTTGGTCCCGGTCACGAGCGCCACTTGTCGGCCCGCCGCCAAGGTGGCGAGCAGGTCCGGCTCGATCAACAACCCCACCCGCCCACCGATGACCGAGCCGCCTCCGAGGTGCAGGCGCCGCGACACCGCGCTGACCGCGGTGGAGGCCCGACCGGCCAGGCGGGCCCGCACCGGCACCGCGCCAGGCGCGGGACCAGCCGTCACGTGTCGGTGTGATCGGGCGGGTACGTACGCGCCAATTCCTCGGCGGTGGGCTCGTGCGGACGCTGGGACTCGGCCGGGAGCTGGGTCACGATGGCCGCCATGATCGCTTCGGTGTCGGCCGAGGCGTCCGACAGGCCGAGGTGGACCGGCTTGCCCACCCTGACGCGCACCGACGGCGGGTGCAGCAGGTTCGCCACGTCGGGCAGCCGCGCCGAGCGCGGCCATACGGCTTCGGTCCCCCACAGCCCGACGGGGAGCACGGGCGCGCCGGTCATGGCGGCGAGGCGGGCCGTGCCGGTCTTGCCCTTGAGCACCGTGTCGAAGAACTTCTTGCCCCGGGGGATCGTCCCCTGGGGGAGGATCACGACGACCTCACCGGCCTCGAGCGCACGACGTGCTTCGCGCAACGGTGAGTCGGAGCGGCTGCCGCGGTCCACCGGGATCCCGCCCAACGCACGCGCCACCTGGCCCACGACGGGCGCGTCGAACAGCTCACGCTTGGCCAGGAACCGGACCGGGCGTCCCAGCCGGGCCGCCACCATGGCCAGCGCGACCACGTCGAAGTAGCTGCGGTGGTTGGCGGCCAGGATGACCGGTCCACGTCGGGGTATGCGCGCCACGCCGTCGATGTCGAAGCGCGCGTAGGGGAACATCACCGGGCGCACTAGCGGTCGCACCACGTCGTAGGGCTCGATCCCTCCCACTTTCGGCACGCCCGGCGGCCGGTCCCACCGTTCGACCGGCCAGCGCCGCAGCCGGGCCACGGCGTGGAGCCGGCGATCCGGGTTCACCGCATGCGGACGGCCCACCGCGCCCAGCAATGGCAGGTCGAAAACGCTGTCGGAGTAGGCGTGGCTGGCCGCGAGGTCCACCTTCGACTCCCCCGCCCAGCGACGCACCGCGGCCAGCTTCCCCGTGGACCACACGAAGTCACCGTCGATCCCCCCGGTGTAGCGACCCTCGGCGCGCCCGTAGCGGGTGGCGAGCACATGGTCGAAGCCGAGCATCCCGGCGAACGGGGTGATGAGATCCGCCGGCGTGGTCGTGGTCAGCACGATCAGATGGCCGGCCTCGCGGTGCTCGGCCAGCACTCCCGGGGCATAGGGCTGGACCAATTCGACCAACTCGGGCGCAGCCAGCTCGCCCGCGCGCACCACGGCCTCGACCGGCCAGCCCCGGGTGAAACGCGGCGCAGCACGCACCATGGCCATGAAGGCCAGGCTCTCGCCCATGAGGTCGTAGAAGCCGTACAACAACCGCTCGCCCGGCAGCGATCGGCGACCCTCGAACAGCCCTTCGGCGTGCATGGCGGCGCTCAGCACGAGACCGCTCGCCCCGCGCAGGAGCGTGCGGTCGAGATCCACGAACACCGCGACACGCGGCGCCGGCGCGTCGTGCACCGGGCCGTTGCCGTTGTGCAGATGGGCCTTCGGCGTGCGGGCCGTCACCATGGCGCAGACCCTACCGCCGCCGACCTCGGGCGCCGTGCTGGGCGGCGGGCTCGCCGGGCAGGGCCTGGGCGGTCCGGGCCCTGGCCCCGGTGGGCTCTGCGTGACCAGGGCCGTGACGCGGCAAAGGGACCGGAGGGGGACCCGGTCCCTTTGCTCCGACTCGACAGGACCGGAGGGGGGCGTCCGTTCCTGTGGTCTCTGTCGTTCATTGTGAAGGATCGTGGGCGATCAGTCAAACAGCTATTACAGATTTCTACTATCGTAAAAAGCGATGGAACTTCGGCATCTCCAGGCGCTGGTGGCGGTGGCCGAGCACGGGTCGTTCTCGTCCGCCGCCGACCATCTCGGCACGGTGCAGTCCAACATCTCCGCCCACGTGGCCCGGCTGGAGCGCGAGCTCGGGACGACGCTCGTCGACCGCTCCGCCGGCCGGCTGACCGCCGACGGCGAGGTCGTGGTGGCCCGGGCCTACCGGGTCATGGGAGAGCTCGACGCCCTCGTCGCCGACGTCGGGGCCCTGCGCGAGTCCGTGGCCGGCAACGTGCGCGTCGGCATCCTCGGCACCACCGCCCGATGGCTCGTCCCCATGCTGCTGGCGGAGCTGGCCGAGACCCATCCCAGGCTCCACCTGGTGGTGGCGGACGGCACGACCTTGGGCCTCGAGCCCCAGCTCGCGGCGGGGCGGTTCGACCTGGCCGTCCTGACCTTCCCGGTTCCCGGCCGCGACCTCGTGTCCGAGCCGCTGTTCGAGGAGGACATCGTCCTCGTGGTCCCGGTCGACGACGACCCGCTGTCGGGGGCCGAGCAGATCGACATCACCGATCTCGAGCGCTTCGAGCTGCTGCTCCCGGCGCCCGGCACACCGTTTCGGGGTGAGATCGACGCCGCGGTGAAGCCCGCCGGTGTCCGGCTCCGGCCCCGGGTCGAGCTCGACGGCGTCCGCCTCTTGGCGTCGCTTACCTTCGAGGGCTACGGCCCGGCCGTGCTCCCCGCCACCGCGGTGCCGCCCCATCTCCGAGCCCGGTTCCGGCTGGTGCACGTGGAGGGACTGGTGCCCCGGCGCGTCGGCATCGCCCAGCGGAGCCGCGGCCTCCCCTCGGCCCCGGCCCGAGCCGTGCTCGGCACGCTGCGCGACCTCATGACGAGACCCGATCGCCTCCCGCCCGGCGTCCACCCCGTGCTGGGCGACCTCCGCACCCGCAACGAAGGATCGCTGCGCGTGGTGGGCATGCCCAACGGCTGAGCGTCACGCGACGGGTGGGCGCGCCCTTCTCCACATCAGCCACAACGTGGGGCCGCCGCGCGGCGTGCGGATCTCGCCCGTCACGTCGAACCCGTGGTGGCCGTAGAACGAGAGATTGCTCTCCTTCGACGATTCGAGATAGGCGGGAAGCCCTTGGGCGTCCACGCCCTCGAGCACCGACTGCAAGAGCGCGGAGCCGACGCCGGTGCGTTGTCGATCGGGGTCGGTGCCGAGGGTGGCCAGGTACCAGTGCGGCTCCTGCGGTCGCGCCGCGTCGACGGCGCCGAGCAACCGGGCGGCCTCGGGTGCGTCGCGCCCGAGGCCGGTGAGGTACGGCACCACCGGCACGAGGCGTACCAGGTCGCGCCACCCGGGCCGCGCCCGGCCCGGTGGCGACCACATCGCCGCGCCGGCCAGGTCCCTCGTGGTGAACACCTCGCCCCGCTCGAGAAACGTGTGGCGCAGCTGGATCGAGAAGAACTTGCGCAACCCCACTCGACGCCGGCGGTCGCCGCGGAACAGCCATTGCGGAACGGGGTCGTCGTCGAAGGCGCGCGCCAGGACGTCGACGAGCGTCTCGACGTCGGCGGGAACGACACGCCGGACCGCGTGGTGCATGGGGCGCGCCAGGAAGACCGACGCGTCACCACGATCGTGATCCTCGCCTTCGATGCGGGTCATCGCCCGACCCTCCGGCCCCCCCGCTGCCACGCTGTCCATGGTACCGGCGCCACCCTCGGTGCTGGTGTACCCATGCGTCCCGGGCGCGACGGCCATCACCGTCACGCGCCGCTCAGTTGAGCGAGGGGTGCGAGGGGTAGGCGGCGAGCAACGACAACGTGCCTCCCTGGCGCCGCATCACGTCGTGCCACAACACGTCGGGATCGGCGCAGAACACGTCCTGCGCGAGGCCGTCGAGAACGAACCACGCCCCCTCGGCCAGCTCCGCCTCCAGTTGATCCGGCGCCCATCCCGAGTAGCCGGAGAAGAGCCGTGCACCGCTGAGCCCGACGGGTTGTGCGTCGGGAGGCACAGACAGGTCCACGGTGCCGACCGAGTCGAGCACGAGGCGCCAGGGCGCGCCGGGCCCGTCAACAGGTCGCGCCGCGCGGCCCAGGCCGATCACGGCGTCGGGCGACACCGGCCCTCCTCGGAACACGACACCCGGTGGCGCCGACGCGGCGTGGTCCTCCCAGGGCTCGAGGATCTCACCCACCGGCACGGGTGTGGGACGGTTGAGGACCACCCCGAGCGCTCCGTCGTGACCGTGGTCGAGCACGAGCACGACGGCGCGTTCGAAGTTCGGATCGTCGAGTTTCGTCGAGGCCACGAGAAGCCTGCCGCTCAGCGCGCCCCCGGCGGGCTCGACTCGAACGACTCTCCCGGCACCACCCGATCATGGCTCGCGGCCGCCCTCGGTGAGGGCGATGTCCGTGTCGGCTCCCTGTCTCGGTGTGCAGAGGGCCCACCCCGGGATCACACCGACGGTTTCCAGCCCACCGGGAACGGGTCCTTCACGGCCACGAGCAGCTCCCACGCCGCCCGGCAGCGCTGATAGGCGGCAGCCCGGTACTCGACGGGAGTGTCGGGGTCGGTCTGGGGGATCCACAGGGCGGGGGTGTCGAACCAGAATGCCGTCCGATCGTCGTCATAGGTCGTCCGGTAGACGCCGTACCCGGTGGTCAGCGCGTTGGCGACGAGATCGGACCGTCCCGTGGCGACTCCCACGGCGTGCATGAGCGACGCGGTGAAGTACGTGCCCCCCGGCCACACCGCCTTGCCTTGGTCGGTGTCGATGGGTTGCCCCGACAGGTCCATGGCGTTGACCGCTCCCATCTGGGCGCCGGCCACCCCGGCGACGTTCAACTCGAAGACCCGGCTGAGGTGCGATGCCATCCGCTGGGGGTCGAGCACGTCGGGCAACCCGTCGCGGGCGCCGTACCGTTGCCCGCACAGCGCGTCGGCGAGGAGGGCCGAACCGAACGGTCCAGCGGTGTCGAGCCGGTAGTAGCCACCGCTCTCGTCCCACAACGTGGCCTCGACCGTGGCCCGGGCCCGCGCTGCGGCCGCGGACCACTGCGCCTGGGCCGCGTCGGAGTCGAACACGACGGCGAAGTCGGCCAGGGCCTCGCACGCGCCGATGAACAACGCGGCGACGTAGCTCGCCACCCCGTCCATGTCGATGGCGTCATAAGTCGTGCACCATCCCAGTGCGTCGGGGACCCCGTCACCGTCGGCGTCGTGGGACAACAGGTGGGACATGGTCCGCGCCAGGGCCGGATAGACCTCGGAGCCGAAGGTGTCGTCTCCGGTGTAGGTCCAGTACGCGTGGGCCTGCTGGACGAACTTCGAGGGGAGATCGAGCCAGTCGACGCGCAGCGGTGGCTCGCCGGGCTTGGTGGCGGAGTACTGGCTGACCTCGAACCACGGATCGTCGACCGGCGATCCGGCGTCGTGAGGGGTGCGCCCGAGCGGGTCAGCGTTGACCATGTCGGCCCAGCCCAACAAGAGGTCGTGCTCGATCGCCGGGAACAGCTCGAGCAAATGACGGGCCTCGTAGTGCCGCACGTCCATCGACTCGCAGTCGCGGTAGACGTCGGTCTCCAGGGTGAAGTACAGGTGCTGTCCCGGGCGGGCCCCGAATTGCTTGGGCTTGGTGATACACCCGTTCTCCCAGAAGACGCCCCCGAAGACGTCGTAGTAGAGCTCGTTGAGCGCGGCGCCCCGTAACCACAACGGATAGACGGGATCGTCGGCGACCCGCGACCACCAGGCGTCGATGCCGCGCTCGAGCCTCGAGGCGTCGGCCAGAAGGTCACTGGCGATCGACCATCCCTGGTACGACCCCGGGTACCACTGGGTATAGCGCTTGCGCCATTGGGTCCCGTCCACGGGGTTGCGGAATTGCACGATGGGGAAGTCCCACGCCAGCGCGAACGTGGCCGCATGCTGGGCCCCAGGTGCCAACGAGAACGACACGCACACGGCGCCGGCGAGGCCCAGACGGCGGGAATCGATGGCGTGGTCGGGAAGTCGCCCCGTCTTGAACGCGGCCAAGAGATCGGACCCGTCGCCGTCGCCGGCCCAGTCCTCGGTGGCGCTCAGGACCGCACCGCTGGGCCCTCGTGCCGCGATGACCCATTCGGTGCGCTGGGTCTCGGGCACGTTGGCGGCGTCCTCGGCCTGGAGCCGGACCCCGACTGTCCCCGGGCCCCGGACCAGCGAGGACCGAAGGCCTTGGCGGGTGTAGTCGTATTGGGCCGTGGGGAGCCGGTAGGGGGCGTTGGGGAAGCTGAGCATGCACGCCACCTGGACCGTGGCGTCGGTGGGATTCGACACCGCCAACTGGAAGAGCCCGCCGGGAAGTGACGATCGCCGCTCGTCGCGGGCCACGAACGGCGTCAGTTGCTTGAGCGCCACCGGGAAGTCGAGCTCCTCGTACACGAACCACGCCTTGGGGAACAATGCGGCGTAAACACCTTGGCCCGGGTCGAGACCGGGCCAGGCCGGGAGGATGTCCTCGGTGGCGAGCGCCGCGGTCACCGTTCCCGCCGCGGTCGTCATGGCGACGTGGAACGCCGCCTGGGAGAGGTAGCGGTCCTCGAACCCGCTGTTGCGAGGAGAGCCCCAGTGCGAGCCCACCGAATCGTCCCCACCGATGTCGAGGTGCCACGGTCCGAACGATCCCGCCAGGTTCAGCATGAACGAGCCCGTCCCGATCCCTCCTACCGGGATCCCGCGCTTGGTTCGACTGACCGGCTTGGCCGAGGTGCCGAGAGGCGGGACGGTGCCGGTCGACCCGGGGGGATGGCTGCCGATGGCGCGTCGCCACGCGGCGTCAGGGATGTCCCAGAGGTTCGCGCCGCCGAGCAGGCCCACCGGGGTGTCGACGTCGTGGTCCGAGGCACCACACCCGGCCAGACCTGCGGCCGCCACCGCCAGCGGGGCGGCGGCGAGCAGTCGCCGCCTCGAGATCTTCACCGGCGAACCCCCGCGTCGTGCGCCGCGGTCCGACCCCGACGGGCGTCGCGGCGCGCGTGCTCCCATGAAGGCCTGATTGTGACCGACTCCCGACGGATTTGGTCGTCACCCGCACGGCGTGCGGATGGGTGAGCTCAGCCCCCGACGACGACGAGGTGCACGCCGTCAGAACCGAGCACAGCCGACGCGTTGTCGCGGGCGTACCCTAGGCCCTGGACGTTGAAGAGCAGGACGGGCTCGTCGCCGAGCGGGAACGGGCCCCAGTGCCACGTCCCGCGTTGCAGGACCACGGCGTCGAGCTTCTCCAGGCGAAACGCCCGCACGGCATCCAGCCCGTCGGTGGTCGACAGGTCGGCGAGCGCGGGGGCCACCGCGATCACCGACGGCCCGTTGAGCGCCAGCAGGACCTGGGTGTGGGTGTCGTGACGGTACATCCGGTCACACACCAGACCGTCCCCGTCCCGCTCCACCTCGTCGGGAGCGTGACTGATCACGTTCACGTGGGCATCGGCCCACTGGTACTCGAGGCGACCGGTCCCGTCGGCGGGATCGGTGTCGGCCACCGGCACCCACCCGAACGGCGCCCACGCCTCGGCCACGACCGGCCCGGCGACGAGCCGTCTGGCGGCTGCGGCCATGTGGGACCCCCCTGATCTACGCTGACGTCGCCGTCAGTCTACGGCGGCCCAACCGTAAGCGAGGAGGACGAGCGATGGACGTGCGCAGCATCGAGGACGTGGAGCCCGTGGTCGAGCACAACGGCACGGTCCCGGTGTGGTGGCTGTTCAAGTCGCGCGAGATGAAGGAGATCACCGACGGGGGGTTTCTCGAGCTCGTGAACGAGTTCGAGGTGGCCGGCGGCGGGTACGTCGATCCCCACTCCCACCCCACCCACGAGTTCTATTACGTGACGTCGGGGCGCGGCGTCATGACCATCGACGGCGAGGATCGCGACATCGCCCAGGGTGATCTGGTGCACATCCCGCCGGACAAGGTCCACAGCCTGCGGCCCGTGAGCGACCACGCCCCCATCCACTGCTTCTGTTTCGCCATCGGCGTCAAGGGCGCAGGACCGATCGACTACACCACCCACTGAGCGCCCGGTGGCACGCATCCTCGTGACCCGGGCGCTCCCGCCAGGAGGCCTCGACCCGCTGGTCGACGACGGCCACGAGGTGGTGCAGCGCCCCGGGGACGTGCCCTACACCCCGGCGGAGCTCGTCGATCTCGCCGCCACCGTCGACGCCATCGTGTGCCTGCTCACCGATCGCATCGACGAGCACGTGCTCGACGCCGGCGCGGCGCAGCGCCTGCGCGTGGTCGCCAACGTGGCGGTGGGGTACGACAACATCGACGTCGCCGCCGCCGGTCGCCTGGGCGTGGCGGTGTGCAACACGCCCGGCGTCCTCGACGAGACCACCGCCGACGTGGCCTTCCTGCTCGTCCTGGCCGCTTCGCGCCTGGCGTCGGAGGCCGAGCGGGACCTCCGCCACGACGCCTGGCCGGGCTGGGGCATCAACCAGTACCTGGGCAACGACGTGCACGGCGCCACGCTCGGGCTCGTGGGGTACGGCCGCATCGCCAAAGCGGTGGCCCGACGCGCCTCGGGCTTCGGCATGCAGGTACTGCACCACTCGCGCCGCCCCACCGGCATGCCCGGGTACGTCGAACATCTCGACGCCCTTCTGACCGAGTGCGACATCTTGAGCGTCCACGTCCCGCTGACCGACGACACCCGCCACCTGATCGGCGCGCGCGAGCTGGCGATGCTCCGTCCCCACGCTGTGGTGGTGAACACGTCGCGGGGCCGGTCGTGGACGAGGCCGCGCTGGCCGAGGCATTGCACGCCGGCACGATCTTCGCCGCGGGCCTCGACGTGTACGAGCACGAGCCGCAGATCACGGCGCGCCTGTTGGACGCCCCCCGTACGGTCCTCCTGCCCCACATCGGCAGCGCCAGTCGCGCCACGCGGACACAGATGGCCCGGGTGGCCAGCCAAAGCGTGTGCGACGTGCTCGCCGGTCGGACACCGTCGAACCTCGTCACCGCCTGAAGGATCAGGCCCCCTCCACCGGCGAGGGGTCGAGCCCGAGCAATTCGAGGGTCGTGTGACCCTGGCGCAGCGCCGTGAACACCGCGGCTTCCTTCTCGGCGCGCGCCCGCCCGGCCCCGAGCACGTCCTCGATGGCCGCGGCGCGCACCACCGCCACGCCGTCGACGTCGCCCACGAGCCAGTCCCCGGCCTCCACCGTCACCCCACCCACCACGACGGCAGCTCCGAGCGCGCCGGGACGGTTCTTCGATGCACCGCGCAACGCCACGGTGGTGGAGAAGACAGGAAATCCGTGCGCCTCCAGGGCGTCGACGTCGCGTACGCCACCGTCGATCACGAGGCCGGCGACCCCCCGGGACTGCGCCGCGGTCGTGAGCACCTCACCCCAGTACCCGAGCTCGTCCTCCGCTCCCACGTCGACCGCCAGCGCGCTCCCCGGTGGCGCACTCGCCACCGCCACGTGGATGGCGAGGTTGTCGCCCGGTGTGCAACGCACGGGAAAGGCGGGTGCGGCCAGCCGTGCGCCGCGCCACACCGCTCGTATCCGGGCGCGCATGGGCAGACCGCCCGACTCGCCGATGGTGGCGGCCCCCAGCGCCAAGAGCTCGGTGATGCGCGGATCGGACGCAGCGGTCTCGTGACGATCAGACATGGCAGGCCGTTCTCGATCGGGGACGGGCGATGGTCAAGAGGCGAGCGTACCGACCACGACCATGGTCGGCGACCGGGTCACCTCGGCTGGCGGCATTCCTCACCCGTCCTCCTGCGCCGCCACCACCTCGGCCATGGCCTCGAGCTGTTCGATGTAGTGCGAGCGCGAGTCGTGGCGAAATCGCAGCGAGAGACCGGTGGCGCCGATGGCGTGATACGCCCGCACGGTCGCGGCGGTGGCATCGGGGTGACCCAACGGGTCCAGAGGAGGCTCGGGGGCGAGCACGACGTCGAAGCTGCGCCCTCGGTGATCCCCGGCCGCCGTCGGGTCGTGGTCCGCCAACATGGCACTGAGGTCGTCGAGCGGCAGCCCGAAGGGGATCCACCCGTCTCCGAGCTCGACGGCGCGCCGCAGCGATCGACGGGTGCGGCCCCCCACCCAGATGGGCACGTGCCTCTGGATCCCACTGGGCTCGACCACGAAGCCCGAGAACTCGTACTGCGTTCCCGAGTAGCTCGGCACGCGTTCGGAGAACGACGCCCGGATGGCCCGTAGTGCATCGTCAGCACGCGCCCCTCGGCCGGCGAACGGCACGTCGAGGAGCTCGAATTCGGGCTCGAGCGACCCGACGCCCACACCGAGGATGACACGGCCGCCGCTGGCGACGTCGAGCGTGCCGTAGCGCTTCACCACCTCCAGCGGGTGGTGGTACCCGAGCACGAGCACGTGGGTGAGCAGCCCGATGGTCTGTGTCGAGGCGGCCACGAAGCTCAACGTGGCGAGCGGGTCCCAGTACCTCCCGCCACGCGTGGCGGCCGTGGGCGAAGGGATCACCACGTGCTCGGGGCACGACACCCATTCGTACCCCAGGCGCTCCGCGGCACGCGCCACCTCCACGATGTCGTCGATCCCCCCGCGCTGCTCCCATTCGGGGGGATCGAACCGAGGATTGAGGTTCACCACCGGCGTCACGATGCCGAGCCGCACCGTCACCCTCCTCCCCCGCCGCCTCGCGCCGCCTCGCCCAACGTGCCGGCGCCCATCATGGCGGGTCGGGACGCCACCGGCGTGCGCAGCCTCGGGGTCACACGAGCAGGGCGATGGCGGCCCCGACGCCGACCACGATGATGACGCCTCGCAACAACGACGCCGGCAGCCTGCGACCGACCGTGCCGCCCACCTGTCCGCCGACGATCGAGCCCACCGCCAGGAGGCCTGCTGCGTCCCACGCCACATGGGCGAAGAACGCGAAGATTAGCCCCGCCACCGCGTTGACCAGAAAGGCGAGCACGTTCTTGGTGGCGTTGAGTCGTTGCAGGTGATCACGCAGGAAGATACCGAGCAGCGAGAGGAGGATCACGCCCTGGGCGGCTCCGAAATAGCCGCCGTACACGCCGGTGAGGAACACCGACGCGAACAAGACAGGGCCCCCGTGCTCGGGGTGCTCGGCGCGCCGTGCCAGGCGCGCCGAGAGGCGGGGTTGCAGGGCCACCAGGACACAGGCGATCAAGATCAGCACCGGCACCACGTCTCGGAACACGTTGCTGGGCAGGGCCAGGAGCAAGACCGCACCGGCGATCCCACCGCTCACCGAAGCCATCCCCAGGACGACCAGACGCGATCGCTGGCCGCCCAGCTCCGACCGGTAGGCGACGGCGCCACTGAGCGATCCGGGCACGAGCCCGATCGTGTTGCTGACGTTCGCGACGACCGGCGTGAACCCGAACGCCAACAACGTGGGAAAGGTGATGAGCGAGCCCGAGCCGACGATCGTGTTGATCGTCCCTGCTGCCAAGCCCGCGCCCACGATGGCGAGGGCTTCGAGCACTGACATGGAAAGGGTCTACCGGAGTGGCCGGGGTCGCTCAACACGGTGCCGGCCACCGACGCCCGGGCTCGGCGCACGGAATCGTGGATCTGGCGCGCGTGCCGATCTCATTCGACCTCACCGACCCCCACGACAGTCCTTGCCTCGACGAGCAGGACGGCGCCGGCCTGCCACAATGACCGTCGATGCCCGACGCGCCCGGATCCGATGACGCCGACGCGCCCACGCCGCCGCCGCCGCCGCCGCCGCCGCCGGGCTACCCCGGTGGGTACGGGCCCCCGGGCTACCCCGGTGGGTACGGGCCGCCGGGCTATCCCGGTGGGTACGGGCCGCCGGTCTCGGGGCCGCCTGCCTCTCCCTACGCCAGCTACCCCGCCCGCGTCGGCGGTTGGCTCATCGACTGGGTGATCACGAGCATCATCGGTTCGATCGTGTTGTTGCCGTTCCACGCCGTACACCAGGCGAGCGGCACGACCGGCGGGTCCGGTCCCCAACCCGTTCTGGGTCTGACCATCACCAACCAGGGCGCACTGTTGTTCGTCCTCATCGTGATGATCTACACCACGGCGCTCACCGGCTCCCCTCGAGGGCAGACCGTGGGGATGATGGTGGTGCGAGCCCGGGCGGTCGACGCTGCGACGGGCGCGCCCATCGGATACGGACGCGCGCTCGCTCGCGTCGTGTTCGAGTACGTGATGCTCGCACTGCTGTTCCTCCCGTGGGTGATCGACATGTTGTTTCCCCTGTGGGACCCGCGCCGACAAACGTTGCACGACAAAGTGACCAACACCGTCGTCATTAAGATGTGACCAAATCAAGACGTGACCAATGACACGACGACGTTGCGGCGCCGACATCGGCCCGTGACATACCGGAGAGAATTTTCTAGGTCTGGATTACTTTTTTTGGTCCGCATATCCGTGCACGACGAATCGTCACAGCCCGCACGACGAGTCGACAGGACCCGAGGCGATCGGTAAGGTCGAACGGGCATGGGCATTGGCCGACAGGTTGCCCACATTCCGAATCCCGCGAGGGTTGTTCGGCGCGCCCACACGAGATAGCCACGAGCCAGGGAACAACGCGTTTTTGTTGGTGCACGAGCAACACGTGTGACAACCGTTCACAGGGAGATGCCGTGTTCAGCCTGATTCGATTCTCAGCACCACGTCACGCCGTCCGACACGAGCGGCGCGGCGTCATCCAACACCCCGCCACCAAGGTCGTCGCTGCACCCCTGGTCACGGCAACCGCCGTGGTGGTCGTCGAGTCGATCGACCTGACCTCGTCCCCCCAGCCCCACGCGGCGGACTCGAGCGCGACACAGCCCACGGCGCCGGTCTCGCGCGTCTCCGAGCCCGCCACCACGACGACGACCGTCACCATCCCATCCACGACCATCGCCGTCCCCCCCAGCACCACCAGCACCACCAGCACCGCCACCCACCTGGTGCCGACAACCACAGCCGTCCCCCCCGCACCCCGGCATGGTGGCCCGGCCAGGATCGCGGCACGGGCCCCGGCCAAGGCGGCGAAGGCCCCGGCAAAGGCCCCCGCCCCGGTGACGGCGCCGGCATCGCAGAACCCGTACCTCGTCGGCCCCCACACGGCCAAGACGACCGAGCTCGGCGACTACGCCGGCTCGGGCGACCCGTCGGCCCTCGCCAACTTCGCCTCGATCACCGGGACCCATCCCGTTCTCGCCTCCGACTACCTGCTGCGCACGAGCGGCTGGGACGGCATGGACGGCGCCGGGGGCTCGGAGGACTGGATGCTCGACCAGTGGCGCAACTCCGGCTACCGCCTCGTCCTCGGCGTCCCCATCCTCCCCGGAGGCTCGGGAGGGACCCTGGCCCAAGGCGCTGCGGGCGACTACAACCAGTACTTCACCATCCTGGCCCAGACCCTGGTCAACGACGGCGCCGCCAACGCCATCCTCCGGCTCGGGTGGGAGTTCAACGGGACCTGGTACCCGTGGAGCGTCGCCAACAACACCGACGCCGCGAACTTCGCCGAATTCTGGCGTCAGATCGTGACGGCGATGCGAGCCGTCCCGGGCCAGCAATTCAAGTTCCTGTGGAACCCCAACGGAGGGGGGTCGTCGAGTTGGAACCTCGAGCTCGCCTATCCGGGCTCGGCCTATGTCGACTACATCGGCACCGATGTCTACGACGAGTACTGGGGCAGCCCCTTCACACCGCAGGCCTCGTGGAGCAACGCCGTCACCCAGACCTGGGGCCTCAACTGGCTGACGACGTTCGCGGCCGCCCAGAACAGGCCGATCGCCATCCCGGAGTGGTCGGTCGACTTCCGCAGTGACGGGCACGGGCTCGGAGACGACCCCTATTTCATGAACCAGTTCGCCAACTGGATCGCGGCGAACAACGTGTCGTTCACGTGCATCTTCTCCTTCAACGACACCGCCGGCGGTCAGGACAACGACGTCACCGACGGCTCGTTCCCCAACGCCCTGGCGGCGTTCCGGGCCGACTTCGGCTGAACGTCCCACCTCGGCTCGCGCACCGACGCGCGACGCACTTCGAGCGCGGGCTCAGTCCTCGACCTCGACGACGATCCCGAGCCAGGCCTCGCTCGTGGCGCGTCGCCCGCCGGGCCATGCGATGCTGAGCCACCATGGAGCCTGCGCCGATCTTCCTCGAGCACGCCGACGGTCTCGTGCACGACCTCGTCGCCGCCACGACCCGGGAGGAGCGGTCATGACACTGGGACAGGGCTCGCTCGTCCTGTGCTCGGGCACGCTGCCGCGCGACACGGGCTTTGCCGAACGGCTGGCGGCGGCGGCCGCGGCGGGATACGACGCCATCTCCATGTGGGGACGTGACCATGCCCGCGCCCGGGCCGAGGGCCACACCGACGCCGAGATGCGAGCCATGCTCCGCGACCATGGACTGGTCGTGGCGGAGGTCGACCCGGCCTGGTGGTGGACGCCGGGGGCGCCCGAGCTCGGTGCCAGCCTCGTGGACGTGGACCCCCTCGACGTCTTTCGCTACGGGGAGGACGACCTCATGCGCATGGCCGAGGCCCTCGGTGCCCGGTCGCTCAACGCGGCGGAGGTCCTGGGCGGCCCCTGGGGCCTCGACGACGCGGCTGAATCCTTCGCCGCGCTGTGCGACCGCGCCGTGCAACACGGTCTGCTTGTCCACCTGGAATGGCTGGCGTGGTCGAAGGTCCCCGATGTGGCCACCGCGGCGGAGATCGTGCGCCGCGCCGACCGGCCCAACGGTGGGCTCAACGTCGACACTTGGCACTGCGCCCGGACCGGCACCACCCCGGAAGAGCTGCGCGCCCTACCCCCGACCGCGTGCTCGCCATCCAGCTCGACGATGCGCCCCGACAACCCGAGGACAACTTGATCGACGCCACCCTGCATGCCCGCCAGCTCCCCGGTGAGGGCGAGCTCGACCTCGCCGGCTATCTCGGCGCTCTGCGCGCCATCGGCGTCCGATGCCCGGTCGGCGCCGAGGTGTTCTCCGACTCCCTTCACGCCCGAGGTGCGCGCGTCGCTGCGCTGGCGGCCGCGCACGCCACCCGCGCCGTGCTCGCCGCCTCCGCCTGGCCCGCGGCATGAGCACCCCGACGCCAGCTCCCGGCGCGCCCGGCGTCGTCGTCGTCGGGACCGGGTTCGGCTGTTACACCCATGTCCGCACCCTGCGCGCCGCCGGCTTCGACGTGCGAGCGCTGGTGGGGCGCGACCCGGCCCGGTCAGAGCAGCGCGCCGCGATGTTCGAGGTGCCCCGGGCCTGCGCCACGCTGGCCGAGGCGCTGTCGATCCCCGGGGTCGACGCGGTGACGATCGCCACTCCGCCGCACACCCACGCCGAATTGGCGCTCGAGGCCATCGCGGCGGGTCGCCACGTCCTGTGCGAGAAACCCTTTGCCCGTGACGCCACCGAGGGCCGCGTCGTGCTCGAGGCGGCGGACGCAGCCGGGATCGTGCACCTGCTCGGGACCGAGTTCCGCTTCGACGCCGGACAGGCGCTCCTGGCCCAGGCGGTCCGGGACGACCTCGTCGGGGTGCCTCGCATCGCCACCTGGATCATGCACGTGCCGATGCTCGTCGATCCGGCCGCGGTCGTACCCGACTGGTGGGCCGACGCCTCGGCGGGTGGGGGCTGGTTGGGTGCGCACGGCTCGCAGCTGATCGACCAGATCCGCGCCACCCTGGGAGACTTCGCCGGGGTGAGCACGTCCCTGGCGCACGTCGTCGACCGGCCCATGACCGCGGACGACGGCTTCGTCATGCACTTCCGGTTGCGCAACGGGTGCGTCGGCATGCTGCAGAGCACGGCGTCGGACCGTGGGATCGTCGTGGAGACCCGCGTGACCGGATCGACGGGCACGGCGTGGATCGAAGGCGTGGGCGACAAGGTGCGGGTTGCCGACGCCACCGGCGTGCGCGCCTTGCCCGTTCCCGACGAGCTGGGTCCGGTGCCGGCCCCTCCGCTCCCCGAGGGGGCGGTCACCACCACGTACGAGCAGATGACGACATTCGGTGTGGAGTACGGCCCCTACACGCGCCTCGCCGCGGCTTTCCGGGACCGGATCCGGGGCGTGGAGCACGTCGGCCCGGCGCCGGCCACCTTCCTCGACGGGGTCGCACAGATGGCCGTGCTCGACGCCGCTCGCCACTCTGCTCGTCACGGCGGCGCGTGGACCGACGTCGAGGACGCCGCGCCCTCCTCGTAGCGGGCCGACCCGGATCCGCGAACGACGACCGACGGCGATGTACCGTCGCGGCCATGGCCGGGGCACGGCTGGACGCAAACGGAGGAGGGCCGGCGAACCACCGAGGTCCTCCCCAGTCGGTGTCGCGCGGCACGTCTCTCTCGCCGGGTGATGCCGCACGGTGTCCTGACCGTGTCGGTTCGTGCCACGGACAGTGACTCCTTCAAGTTCACCGCCACGAATGCCGACGTTGCAGGGCGAGGTCTTCGGCGGGCGAACCGGTGAAGGCCCGGACCTTCACCCCCCGGAGGTACTCGCGTGAGCGTCGTCGATGCCGTCCCCGCCAACGTCACCCCGACCGTCGCCCCGGCGCGCCAGGTCACGGCCGAACCCCCCGAGGTCGGCATGAAGGTGGCGGTGCGCAACCGCTACCTCGGCACCTGGAGCGCAGGATTCGAGGTCGTGGCGCTGCATCTCGACGGGTATTCGATCAAACGGACTTCTGACGGCGCCGTGCTGCCCGAGGTCATCCCCTTCAGCGACGTCCGAGAACCGTGGGGACCCCCCACCGACGGCATGAGCTGACCCCGTAGGGCCGGGGTGGTCCGGGCGACGGTATACCGTTTGACGGTAGATCGGTAGCCGATATAACGTCCCCGGCATGCGAGACAACGTCGATGTATGGCCCCAGGCGCTGTGGGGGCCGAGGACGGCACACGAGTACCGGGCCGAACGCCACCGGTCCGGCCGCGGGGCCGCGACGCACTGGCTCTCGGGCCCTCCCTCTTCCCTGGTGACCAACATCCTGGTCTTCGCCGGCCTGCTGGCCGCCGTCATCGGGACGGTGCTGCTCCTGGCGCTGGTGGTAGCACCGTCGGCAGGCGCGGCGGGCGGCTGCGGCGGCGGATGACCCACGCCCCTACGATCGAGACCCGAAGCACGGGACCCACGCCACGGGTGTGGCTGTGGAGCACCGTCCTCCTGAGCGGCGGTGCATGCGCGGCTGCGGTGGCACTGGCACCGCCGGCATCGGGCCCACCGGCGCGTTCACTGGCCTGGCTGTTGTTCCTCGGCTCGTCGGTCCACGTGGCCTCGACGGGCTGGCTCTTCACCCTGAGCGAAGTCCGCGTCCACACCGGGCACCACCGATGGCGGTATCGCCGCATCCCGATCGCCCTCGTGATCATCGGCGCCGTGGTGGCGGCGGCGGTTCCCCCGGCCGAGCTCGCGGGGCCGCTCTTGTGCTACTTCGCCTGGCAGTTCTTCCACTTCCAGAAGCAGAACCTGGGCATGGCCGCGCTGGCCGCGTCGTCGCACCACCTGCCCCCGTTGCGCCCCGTCGAACGCCGGGCGCTCGTGGCGACCGGGGTCGCTGGCATCGTGGCGCTGGCGGCGCGCCCCGCCCTGCTGCAGCTCGGCATCGCTCTCGGAACGGGGGGCCTGTTCGGACTGGCCCGGCTCGGATTCGGGGCGGCCGTGGTCGTCGGGCTGCTGGCCCTGTGGCGACGACCACGCCGTGCACGGCCCATCGGCTTCGTGGCGGTCTACGCCATGGCACTGCTCTTCTCGCTCCCGATCTTCGTCTTCGGGTCCCCCTATGCGGCGGTCGGCGGGATGACGATCGCGCACGGGTTGCAGTACCTCTTCCTGGTCGGGCTCATCGCGGGTGGAGGCCGCGGCATGCCGCGGGCGCGCCGGATGGCCCTGCTCGGGAACGTCGCGCTCCTCGGCGGCGCCGTCCTGAGCGGCATGTCGCACCTCCACGGAACGTCGCCGGCCACCCGTCTCCTCTTCGGCGCGTATCTCGGCGCCGTCATGGCCCACTTCGTCATCGACGCAGGCCTGTGGCGACTACGAGACCCGTTCCCGAGGATGTTCCTGGCCCACCGACTCCCTTCGCTCGTCTCCCCCGGCCCCCCCGGCGTGTCCGCCGCACCCCGTTCCCCCTTGTGGGCCGATCTACGATGAGCCGCGTGCCGAGGTCGAAGACGAAAAACGACACCTCCTCGAACCCGCCCGAAACCCTGGGCAGCTTCGGCCGCTACGCCGGCCCCGCGACGTTGATCCTGTCCAGCCTGGCCGAGGGGACCAAGCACGGCTACGCGCTGACCAAGGACATCGAAGCCTTCGCCGACGTGCGCCTGGCGCCGGGCACCCTGTACGAAGCACTCGGTCGTCTCGAGAGCCAGGGGTTCATCGAAGCGGTCGAGAGCGACGACCGGCGCCGCCCCTACCGACTGACCGCCGCCGGCGCGTCGGCGCTGCGAGCGCATCTCGACGCGCAACGGCGCGTGGCGGACCTCGGGCTCCGGCGACTGGCCGGCAGCTGGGGGACGACGTGACCGCTCCGTCGACCCGGGCGGCCCGCCGCGCCGCCACGTTGGTGCGCTGGTACCCGAAGAGTTGGCGCGCCCGCTACGGCGACGAGTTCGTCGCGCTGTTGATGGCGGACCTGACCGACCGTCCCCACTCGTGGCGACGCGGCGCGGACGTGGCCCGCACGGGACTCTCGACCCGACTCAGCGCCACCGGGCTCGGGAGGCCGACGCTGCCACCGGTCGACCAGATCCGGTGCAGCATGGCCGCGGTCGTGAGCGCGGTGGCGGTCTTCCTCGCCTTCGCCGTGGCCATGTGGGCGCAACTGACCGTCGGCTGGCAGTGGTCGCAACCCGACGCGGCGGCCACCAAGGCGGCTGTGGTGGTCATCACGTCCGGCATGGCGCTGTTCGCGGCGTTGGCGCTCCTCGCCGCCGTCCCGGTGGTGTGGGCCGTGCTCGTCGGCATCGTCCGCCGGCGTCAACCCGGCCTCGTCGGACCGTCGGCGCTGTTCGTCGTGGGGACCGTGCTCGTGATCGTCGGGAGCCGGCACTTCGGCAACGGCTGGCCGGGAACCGGAGGCCACGCCTGGGCGGGGCAGGGTCTCGTCCCCGGCGGCGTCGCCGCATTCTCGTGGGCGTCGACCCTCTCGATCTCGTCGTACTGGGCTCATCCCGGCGCGCTGGCCTCGTTCCCTCTGGCCGAACTGGGGTGGATGGCGCTGAGCCCCCTGGCCATCGCCGGCGTCGTCGTCGGGGCAACCAAGACCGTGCGTCGGCTGGAGCTCTCCCCTCGGGCCTGGCGCTACGAAGCGGGCTTGGCGAGGGCCGCCGCCATGGGCATGCTGATCGTCCTGGGGGCGTGCGGGGGCTGGCTCGTCGACGGCGGGCCCGGACCGAGGAACCTCTTTCACGCCGGCGCCATCGACATCGTGGCGGTAGGGGTGATGGCCGCCGCTCTGGCCGTGGCGTACCGGGCGGTGTCGAAGGCCGGTCGAAGTCGTCTGCGCCTGCCGACGGGCTGATCTCGTTTCGCCGCTCCGAGGGGAGCGGCCCCGGACCGGAGCCGCAGTGGTGGAGACACGAGGCCCGAGACACCGGTAGCCCACATTGGCCTCGAGCCCCCTCCACGTCAGACTGCCTGGGAGGGGCCGCACCCGGCGCGCCTTCGGGGGTCGAATTTCCACGTGAGGCACGCCGCCCAACCCGCTTCGCCGCCATGAGCCGCTCGATGTTCACCGTGGCGTGGTACCGGTTCAGGACCACGTTCGCCCTCCGACGGGGCGGGTACCTGTCAGTGGTCCTCCTGGTCGGCCTCGTAGGCGGCGTCGCCATGGCGGCCATTGCGGCGGGACGCCGGACCCAGTCGTCGTATCCCGCCTATCTGGCGAGCACCAACCCCTCGAACTTCGGCGCCGTCACCGCGGTCATCAATCCGCTCATCGGCTCCACCCTGGGCTACAACCCAACCATCCTGCGCACCATCGAGCACCTCCCCCACGTGACGAGGGTCGGCAGCGCATCGGGCCTCGACGTGATCCCCGTCGGCCCCGACGATGCACCGCTCGAGGTCCAGACGTTCCCTCCCGCCGCCGGGAACGGGCTCGGGAGTGACAACGGCTACGGCTTCGACCAGGACCGGCTCACCGTGGTGCACGGTCATCTCCCCGACCCTCGGCGCGTCGACCAGGTCGCGGTACTGACGGCGGTGGCCAAGGTCGCCCACATCCACGTGGGCCAGCACATCCGCATGGGCGTCTACACCAACGCCCAGACCAATCTGCCGGCGTTCGGCACGGCAAAGGTGGCGCCCTACCGAACAATCGACGTCACGGTCACCGCCCTCGTCCTCCAGGCCCAGAACCTGGTGGCCGACGACGTCGACAACTCGGTGTCTCTGGCGTTCTTCACTCCGGCGTTCACGCGGCAGTTCCTTGCATGCTGTTCCAATTACACGATCTCGGGCGTGCAGGTGGCGGCGGGCGCCAACCTCGCCGCGGTCGACGACGAACTGCAGGGAGTGCTTCCTGCGAACTTCCCTGCGCCCATCGCGGTCACCACCGTGGTGGCGAAGGCCGAACGGGCCATCAAGCCCGAGTCCGTCGCGCTCGGTGTCTTCGGGCTGATCGCGGCGGCCGCGGCGTTGCTCATCGCGGCCCAAGTCATCGGACGCCAGACCCATCTCGCCAGCGACGACATCCGCACGCTGCAAGCGCTCGGGGCCGACCCGGCTACCGTCACCATGGACGGCCTCATCGGAATGGTCGGCGCCGTTGTGAGCGGCGCGGCGCTAGCCATGGCGGTTGCGGTCGCGCTCTCCCCCTTGGCGCCCATCGGTCCGGTGCGGGCCGTCGACCCCACACCAGGGGTGTCGTTCGACTGGACGGTGCTGGGGTTCGGGTTCGTCGTCCTGGTCGTGGGCCTCAGCGCCATCGCCGTGCTCTTCGCCTACCGGTCCGTGCCCCGGAGCGCCGACGATCGCCGCCGAAGGCCCGCAACCCGACGGTCGGGCGCGGCCAACGCGGCCGCGTCGCTGGGCCTCAGTGCGCCCGCGGTCACGGGCATGCGCTTCGCCCTCGAGCCCGGCGTGGGCCGCAACGCGGTACCGGTGCGCTCGGCGATCGTCGGCGCGGCGCTGGCCGTCATCGTGGTGGTGGCCACGGTGACGTTCTCGGCCAGCCTCAACACCCTGGTGACGCACCCCCGCTTGTACGGGTGGAATTGGGATGCCATCTTGTCGGCCGGCGGCGGATCGGGGAACATCCCGGCCGCACGCGCCACGCAGCTCCTCGACCGCGACAAAGCCGTGCAGTCGTGGTCGGGCGCCTATGCCTATGACCTGTCCTTCGACGGCCAGACCGTCCCGGTGCTGGGCGAGCGCCCCGGCGCGGCCGTCCAACCCCCGGTGCTCTCCGGGCACGGGCTCACGGGGTCCGGTCAGGTCGTAGTGGGCGCCATCACCCTGGCACAGCTGCACAAGCACATCGGCGACACCGTGACCGAGCGCTTCGCCGGCACCACCCCCACCAGACTCACAATCGTGGGAGAGGACACCATGCCCACCATCGGTGCAGGCGGCGGACCGCATCTGGAGATGGGCACCGGGGCGCTCGTGCCGTACACGCTGATCCCGGCCCCGGACCGGGATCCCTTCGACGACCCGGTCACCGGGCCCCAGGAGATCTTCGTGGACTTCCGACCCGGCGTCGATCGCAGATCGGCGGACTCGTCGTTGAACCACATCGCGGTCCAGCTGTCCAACACCTACAACTTCGGCGTTTTCACCGGGCCACCGCTGCGCCCGGCCGAGATCATCAACTACCGCACCATGGGCACCACGCCGGCTGTGCTCGGCTCGGCCCTGGCGGCGGGGGCAGTGGTGGCCCTCGGGCTTACCCTCGTCGCCTCGGTGCGGCGTCGCCGACGCGACCTGGCGCTACTCAAGACCCTCGGGTCCACCCGGCGCCAACTGGCGTCGGTCGTGGCTTGGCAGTCGACCATCGCGGTGTTCATCGGGACCGTGATCGGCGTGCCACTCGGCATCGTGGCGGGCCGCCTCCTGTGGAGCGCGTTCGCCGACGAGATCCACGTCGTGCCCACGCCCACGGTCCCGGCGGTGTTGATCGTGCTGATCGCTTTGGGGGCACTAGTCCTGGCCAACGTGGTCGCGGCGGCACCGGGCCGGATCGCGGCACGGACCCCCACGGCGCTGCTCCTGCGAGCCGAATGACCCGGCGCGTCACGCCTGCGGGAGGTCGAGCTCACACGATGATCTCCATGCGCAAGCCCCGCGCGTCGCGCTCGCCGCCGAGACGAACATGCGAGCCCGCCAGCCAGCGACGCGCTGTCCACGCCACCGCGAAGGCATCGAGGACGTCGTCGGGAGCCGCTCCGTGGACCCGGCTCTCGGCACCCTCGTCGATGTCGGGGAAGACACGCCGCAACACGTCGAGACGTTCGGCCCGTCCCGCCGGAGTCTTCTTGGCATGCGCCATCGGCACCCCGGCCAATGTCGCGAAGCTCACCTCGGGATGGACCTCGACGAGGTGGTGCTGACGCTTAGGCGTCATGACCAGGTCGACCTCGCGCACTTTCGGCACGATGCCGAAGGCCTGGCGCGACAATCCCTTTCCCGACAGGGCTCGGCTCCGCGCCGAGGCCTCCTCGTAGGTGCGCGACCCGAGGATCCCCCGCAGCGGGGCCGGGAACACCGACGACCGCCGGGGGCCGATCAGGACGCGGGCCTCGACGTCGCACCGGCGCCCCCCGCCATCGGGAAGCCCGACGGGGATGTCGATGCCCACCGCGGCCAACTCGCCCCGCTCCAGGCGCGTGATGACGTCGTCGAGGTCGACCACACCCTCGACGGTGCTGGGCCCACGCTGATCCGCCGACGCAGACACCATGACCCACCCCCGCCGGCAGCCGTCCAGGCCCGCCACGCGGGCCGACGCCCCCTCGGCCCTCGCTGTCACCGCGACTCGATCTACTTCGGCCTGCCCTGGGGACGGACGATCCCGGTCTGGAAGGCGAAGACGACGGCTTGCACCCTGTCCCTCAGTCCCAGCTTGGCCAGGATCCGACCCACGTGGGACTTCACGGTGGCCTCGGAGACAAAGAGCCTCGTCGCGATCTCGGCATTGGACAACCCTTCGGCCACGGCCACGAGCACTTCCCGCTCACGGTCGGTCAACGTCGACACCTTGCGAGTGTCCATTGTCTGGTCGTCCCCGGGAACGTCGAACAAGTGTGCATGCTCATCGAGCAGCCGGCGCGTGATGCGGGGGGACACGACCGCGTCTCCACACGCCACGATGCGGACGCCCGCCGCCAGCTCGCTCGGTGGCACATCCTTCAGAAGGAACCCACTTGCCCCGGCCCGCAGTGCCCCGAAGGCGTAGGCGTCGAGGTCGAACGTCGTCAGAATCAGTACGCGCACACCGGGATCACCGGCCACGATGCGACGCGTCGCCTCGATCCCGTCGATCAATGGCATGCGAACATCCATGACAACGACGTCGGGGGCGCAAGTCGACGCAAGGGCGATCGCCTCCGCTCCGTCCCCGGCCTCACCGACCACCTCGATGTCGGGTTCCTGGTCGAGGATCATGCGAAAGCCGAGACGCAGCAACTCCTGGTCGTCTGCCAGGAGGACCCGGATCGTCACGTCATGACCGCGTTCGTGTCGGGCCGCAACCGGGCCGACACGAGCCAGCCCCCTCCCCCGGCCGGGCCGGCGCGAAGCGATCCGCCATGCAGGCCGGCTCGCTCGGCCATGCCCTCGATGCCGTGCCCACCGTGCCCCTGCGTGTCAGCGGTCGCGCCGGACCCGTCGTCGAGCACCGTGAGCTCGACGAAGGGACGGTCGTAGCGCAGCACGACATGCACCTCGGTGGCCGAGGCGTGCTTGATGGTGTTGGTGAGCGCCTCCTGGAGAATCCGGTAGACGCTGAGCTCGGTGGCTGCACCCAGGGCGAAGGGCACCCCTTCGACATCCATGGCCACATCGAGCCCGGTGGCCCGCACGCGCTCGAAGAGCTCCTCGAGCTGCGCGATGTCGGGCTGCGGGCCGAGCTCCACCCCGCTGTCCTCGGTGCGCAGGACCCCGATCATGGTGCGCATGTCACCCAGCGCCTGACGGCCGACGGCGGAGACCTGGTGCATCGTCTGCGCCGCCTGGGCCGGGTCGGAGGTGGCGACCAACGAGGCGGCGTCGGCCAAGGTGATCACCACCGAGAGGCTGTGGGCCACGATGTCGTGCATCTCGCGGGCGATGCGGGTGCGCTCGAGCGCCGCCCCGATGGCCGCCTGTTGATCCCGTTCGACCTCGAGACGCGCGGCGCGCTCGGCCAGCCACTCCATGTACGCGCTCCCCGACCGGACCGTGAGCCCGGCGAAGAGCGCGGCGACCACGGTGGCGGTGAGAAAGACGAGCGACCTCGGGATCGTGCCCGCGGGCACCCACCGCGTGGCAGCCATGACGGCGCCCACCTCGAGCACACCGGTGGCGGCCAGGGCGCGCAGTCGCGACTCGTGGACGGCCACGGTGTACAACGCCACCAGCAACGCAGCGTCACCGAGCAACCGGTAGCCGATGATCCATTGGGCCAGAGCGACGCACGACACGACGACGAACACGACCGTGGGGCTCGACCGTCGCCACACCAACGGCACGATCATCGCGGTCTGGAACAGGGCCGTGCGGAGGCTGGAGAAGGGCGACCCCACCAACCACACCGTGGACATCGCCAGGAGCGCGCTCGCCAGTAACGCGTCGGTCTGGAGCGGGTGGGCGTGGGCCACCCGACGGACCGACCCGAAGAGCCCGAGATCGGTACCGAGCCGCGACGGCCGTTCGCGTGCTTCGACCACTGTGCTCATGTCACACATTCCTGCGGTGGGCTGATGGGTCAATGGTATCGGCCTTGTCCACCGCTCCTGTTCTCCTCCATCGGCACGAGTACCTGCTCGCGGGGGTATTCGAGGCACGTGTCCGACTTGAGGATGAAGACGGTAGAGCGCGAATTCATCCCTGAGGCGGTCGGAATCCGGCGGGCCGACCCGTAGCGTCGGAGTGATGAACCTCGAGGGCCGTTCGCGCTACGAGGCAGCTCCCTCCGCGTACCCGAACCTTCCCTTCCGGCGTGCGCTGGCCCTAGTCCGGATCGACCTTCCCGTCGAGCACCGACAGCCTCGGCCTCTGCGCCTGATCGTCGCCACCATCGTCGCCGTCGTGGGTTCGCTCGCCGCCGACATGATCCTCGTCGCCCTCGCGGTCCACGCCTTCCCCGCCACCAAGGGCTATGGCCACTTCCAGTTCTCCGACTACGCCAAGTTGACCGTGATCGGTGTGGTGGGGGCGTGCGTGGGCTGGCCCATCGTCACGTGGATCTCGTCCTCCCCGCGCTGGCTGTTCTTCCGTCTGGCCATCCTCGCGACCCTGGTCCTGTGGCTGCCGGACCTGTGGATCCTGGCCAAAGGACAACCGGCGAAAGCGGTGCTCGTCCTCGCCCTCATGCACGTCGCCATCGCCGTCGTTACGTACAACGCTCTCGTCCACATCGCCCCACCTCGGCGCGCCGGGCCGGGGGACCATACCTGACCCGCGTCCCGTCGTGAACGCGGTCCGGTCATGAGCCCGGGACTAGACGAGGCGACCGCGGCGGCGCACCGCTCTCCGCCGCCGGGCTGGGGCAAGAGGCGGGTCCCCGAGGTCACCGCGTTCTTCTGGATCATCAAGGTGTTGACGACGGCGATGGGTGAGTCGACGTCGGACTATCTCGTCCGTCGCTTCGACCCGGTCGCCGCGGTTCTCTTCGGCGCGGTCGCCCTTGCGGTGGCGCTGGTCCTGCAGTTCTCGATGCGTCGCTACGTGGCCTGGGCCTACTGGCTGGCGGTGGCCATGGTGGCGGTGTTCGGCACGATGGCCGCCGATGTGCTGCACATCAAATTCGGCGTGCCTTACGTGGTGACGACGGCGTCGTTCGCCGTCGTGCTGGCGGTGGTGTTCGTGGCATGGCAGGCGACGGAGAAGACCTTGTCGATCCACAGCATCTGCACGACCCGTCGCGAGCTCTTCTACTGGGCGGCTGTCGGGTCCACGTTCGCTCTCGGGACCGCGGCGGGCGACATGACGGCGACGACGCTGCACCTGGGGTACTTCTACTCGGGCGTGCTGTTCGCCGGATTGATCGCCGTCCCGGCGCTCGCCTACCGCTTCCTGGGCATGAACGCCATCTTGGCGTTCTGGAGCGCCTACGTCCTGACGCGACCGCTCGGTGCCTCCTTCGCCGACTGGGCGGGCAAGCCCAAGAGCTTGGGCGGCCTGGCGCTGGGCGACGGGAGGGTCAGCCTCGTGTTGGCGATCGTCATCGTCGGATTGGTCGGCTACCTCAGCGTCACCCGGCTCGATGTCCAGGACGACGAACCGGGTGAGGCCGTGGGCTCGGGCTGAGCCGTGCCCACGGGACCTCCGCGTTCCCGCGAAGGTGACCCGGAGGCGTACCTTCCACAGTGCGGAGGGTCAGGGGTGGTAGTCGAGCACGTCAGACGCGGTGGCCGAGATCAGGCTGACGCCCGAGTCGACCTTGGTCGGGGTGCCCGCGCACCGACTCGAGGGCTGGCGCACCTGTCCCCCTTTGTTGGAGCCCCACGCCCAGAGATTCCCCGACGCGTCGAGCACGTAGGAGGTGCTGCCCCCCGCCGCCACCGATTGCACCGACATCCCGTGCAGCACGGACACCGTGACGGGCGTCGAAGCGCGGTGCGGGCTGCCCGAGCCCAATTGGCCGCACACGTTGCTTCCCCACGAGACGACCGTCCCGTTGTTCAGCAAGGCGAGTTGATGTCCGTCATTGCCGAGGTCGCCGCCCGAGTACACCTGCGTTGCGTACGTTCCTGCCGGCAGGGTCACTTGCACGGGCCACGGCGACGTCTGTGCGAGCCCGTTGCCCAGTTGGCCCGCGGTGCCGAGACCCCAGTCCCAGATCTGACCACTGGCCGTCAAGGCGGTGGAGTACGCGTTCCCGGCGCTGATGGCGACGACGGGGTCACCGACGGGGAACCCTGTCACCTGCACCGGCGAGGCGTGGTGCCCGGTGAACGTGGCGCCGCAGCTGTACACCGCGCCACCGGAGGTGAGCCAGATGTCGACTCCCCCACCGCCCTTCACCGCTATCAGGTTCGAGAGGCCCGGAATCCGGGTCGGGACGTCGCGACCCTTGTGGTTCCCGAGACAGAGCCCGCCCTGGCCGTTCCATCCCCACGACCAGCCGTGCCCGGTCGAGTCGACGGCGTACGCCATGTCGTCGGCTTCGCCGATGGCCGTGATCACGACGCCGGTCGGGAACGCCACCTGGACCGGGGTGACGAGACTGTTCACGCGGGAGTGGTTCCCCAACTGCCCGTAGCCGTTGTTGCCCCACGCCCACTCCTGGCCATTGGCGAGCAGCGCGTAGCTGGCCGAATTCCCCGCCGCCAGTGCGACGACGTCGGTAAGGCCCGGGACGATCGTCGGCACGCCTTGTGGTCCCCCCGCGCCGAACCCGACGGTGTGGTACGAGCCCCACCGGTACACCGTGGCGGCCTGTGCCTGGGCAGCCTGCACTCCCACGCCCATGAGTACCACCATGGCGAGCACACCGAGGAGAAGACGTCGGACGTAAATCATCACCTCTTTCGTAGGCGCGATCGATACAGGTGAACATCGTCAATATTGAGGAACCAAGCTGGCCGAGCATCATGCGTCGTCATGGTGATCCGAACACGGTCCTCAGAACCTCACCCGATCCGACCTCGGCGTACCGTTGGCGCGAGGCAGGAGCACTGCTCACGGCCCGACGCGAACGGAGCCGTGCAACGAGGAGTCTCGATCGAGCGTGGCGCACCGCCGACGATCTCGGCGCTGTCGTGCTCCGACCAAGATTGAACGGCTGGCGAAGCGCGCCCGCATCGACCTCGACACCAGCGCGCCCCAGTCCTCGTCGTCTTCGGTGGCGAGCGACCTGGGCTTGACCGCGCGAGAGTTCGAGGTCCTGGGGTTGCTGGCCACAGGAGAACGTGATCGACAGATCGCCGAGGATCTGTGCATACGCAAGAAGACGGTGAAATGTCCACGTCTCCAATCTGCTGAGGAAGCTCGACGCATCGAACAAGATCGAAGCAGGGCAGATCGGCCAACGAGTGGGCCTCGGCTGATCGCATCCCTGGTCTCGCGCCTGCTCACACGGGTGGGCCGTAGAGGACTCGAACCTCTGACCCCTTGCGCGTCATGCAAGTGCGCTACCAACTGCGCCAACGGCCCGTGAGCGGAACCCTACCACCGTCGTTGGTGCAAGCAGCCCCCTCGAGGAGCAGATCGTCTCGGTTCGTGACACCATTGGACGCGTCCGCTGCGACACATGACGAAGGGAGACAATGGGCACGACTCCAACCGATCGGGTCGCCGATGATCGTCGCACGCTGGATGACGCCACCATCGCCGCGCACGCCCACAGGGTGCGGACCGACGGCTGGACGGTGGTCGAACACGCCATCGACCTCGACCTGGTCGAGGCCATCGCCGACGATCTCGGGCGCCTCGAACGTGATCTCGACATCGTTCCGGCCGACAATCTCTTCGAAGGCAGGAGGACGACGAGGATCTACAACCTCCTCGTCCATGGACCGCTCTACCAGCGCATCCCGGTCCACCCCAACGTGCTCCCCATCGTGGAGCAGGTCCTCGATCCGGGCCTGCTCATCTCCTCGTTGTCTTCGATCGCCATCGGGTCCGACGAACGGGCCCAACCCATTCACTCCGACGATCAGCTCATCCCGTTGCCCAAACCCCATCCTCCTCTCATCTGCAACACCATGTGGGCCATCACGGACTTCACCGAGGAGAACGGGGCCACCCGCCTGTGCCCGGGCACGCACGAGGCGGACCACTCCCCCAACCTGCTCGAGCACTACGACTCCATCGCGGCCGAGATGGGGCGAGGAGGCGTCCTCGTCTGGGTGGGCAGCCTCTGGCACGGTGGAGGCGCCAACACCACCGACCGACGACGGGTCGGGATCGCCATGAATTACTGCGCCGGGTACGTCCGGCAACAAGAGAATCAACAACTCGGCATCCCGCTCGAGATGGTGCGACAGTTCCCCCGGCGCCTGCAGGAGTTGTGCGGCTATTCGATCTACAACGGCCTCATCGGTCACATCGACAAGCAACACCCCGGCAAGCTGCTGCTCGACACCGAGCAGGACGCTGCTCTCGTGTGGGACTACGCCGCGACGCGCGAGGCCTGACCCACCCCCGGATACCCATGTCGGCGTCGACGCTACTTCCGTCGCTTCCCGGCTCGTCCTTCGCCCTTCGACGACGGCCTCTTCGGCCCGGCCCCCTTGGCCTTGGCCGGACCCTTGGCCGTCTTCTTCGGCACCGGCGGGGCGGCCTTCTTGGAAGACCGCTTCGCCGCCTTCGGGGCCGAGACCGTTTTTTTCACGGTCTTCTTCACGGACTTCTTCGAGGTCGGACCGGCGGCGGCCGCCTTCTTGGGGCGGGCCGGTACCCGCCCGACGACGACGAGCGACCCCATCGACGGGAAGATCGTCGACTCCTCCCCCGTGGACCAGGTGATGCGCAACAGGGCACCACTGACACCGGTGACCACCCCTTCACGAGGGGTCTGGCCCACCCGCTTCGTCGGGACTTGGACCCGGTCGCCCACTGTTGCCATCACGTCTCCTTGTCCTATTGGCGCCGATCCACATGCACCGGCCACCCGAGGCGGCGGGCGGAATCGAACCGCCGTACGGGGCTTTGCAGGCCCCTGCCTAAACCACTCGGCCACGCCGCCGCGCCGGGCCGCGAGCCTACCGGTTGGTACCGAGCCCCCCGGAGCCGCCGCGTACCGCCGACGCCGTCCTCCTGGTCCTCGACCCGGGCCCGAGGCGTCGGGTGCGTCGAATGGTCGTGGCGAAGTGCTTGAATCGGTCCATGCGGATCGCGCTCATCGCCCCTCCATGGACGCCGATCCCTCCCCCTTTGTACGGGGGGATCGAGCTCGTGGTCGACCAGATGGCCCGCGGCCTGCAGGCGGCGGGCGAGGAGGTCATCCTCTTCACCACCGGAGACTCAACCTGTCCCGTCCCCCGGGCGTGGGCGCTCGAGCACGCCGAAGGGATGCGCATCGGCATGGCCGTGCCGGAGCTCCGACACGTGGTCCACGCCTACGAAGCGGTCTCGGAGTTCGACGTGGTGCACGACCACACGGTGATGGGCCCCTTCTACGCCGAGCGTTTCCGCGACCTGCCGGTGGTGACCACCATCCACGGCCCCTTCAACCAGGAGCTCACCGACCTCTACCGGGTCCTCGCCCCTCGTGTCCCCATCGTCTGCATCTCACACGCCCAACACCGAGCCGCGCCCGACATCCCCATCGCCCGGGTCATCCATCACGGGCTCGACGCGGCGGCCTTCCCCTTTGGGGAGGGTGCGGGCGACGAGCACGGTGAGTTCTGCCTCTTCCTCGGGCGGATGGCTCCGGACAAAGGCGCCCACCGCGCCATCGAGGCGGCGCGCAAGGCGGGTATGCGGGTGCTCCTCGCCGCCAAGATGCGGGAGCAGTGGGAACGCTCGTACTTCGACGAGCAGGTCGCGCCCCTGCTCGGGCCCGACGCGGTGTACCTCGGCGAAGTCCCCCACGAACAGAAGCTCCAGCTGCTCTCCCAGGCGCGCGCCCTGCTCTTCCCGATCCGGTGGAACGAGCCGTTCGGAATGGTCATGCTCGAGTCGATGGCGTGCGGGACGCCGGTGCTGGCCTTCCCGGAGGGGGCTGTGCCCGAGGTCGTGGAGGATGGCAAGACCGGGTTCCTGTGCGAGGACGAGACCGCCATGGCCGACGCCCTGGGCCGGGTGGACCAGCTCTCGCGGGCCGACTGCCGCGCCTCGGTGGAGGGGTACTTCTCGACCGAACGCATGGTGGCCGACCACATCGAGCTCTACCGGGAGCTCCTACGACGCTGAGTCCCGCGTCGGTCCACTGACCGACGGGCGCGTCCGGACCCTTCAGTCCCCGCGGCGCGTGAAGAGGTGGACGACCCGGACGATCACGGCCACGACTACGACCAGGATGGCGATCTTGAAGAGGAAGAGCGCCAGACCGAGCACGGCGTGGGCGAGCCACAACACGACGAAGATCCCCACGACCACCGCCGCCACCACCAGCGTGGTGTCGAGCAGGCTCAACCCCGATCCCTTGGTATCGCTCTTGCTCATCTGATCCTCCATCGGCCCGGATTCCCCGTCGCTCCCCCCACCACGCTACGCCGGTCCCGGGTGTTCGCGGTGGCGGCACGACCCGGTCGGGGTGGAAAAGCGCCGGAAGATCAGCCTCCAGGTGCTACCGTCGCCCGTGTCTTTCCGTGCCCTACGCCAGGAACTGATGGCGCGGTCGGACCTCCAGGGTGACGCGTTCTGCGCCGCGTTCTCCGCCGCAGCGGACCAGTGGTTGTCCGACCTGCTGGCACAGGCCACCGACGGCAAGCCACAAGGCGTTGTTCTCGTCGCCGTGGGCGGGTACGGCCGGGGCGAGCTGTGCCCCTACAGCGATCTCGACGTGGTGCTCGTGCACGGTGGACGCCGGGACATCAAACGCGTCGCTGACGCCGTGTGGTATCCGGTCTGGGACGAAGGCATCCGCCTGGACCACTCCGTACGGCGCCCCTCCGAGGTCCTCGAGGTGGCGCGGGGAGATCTGCGCGCCCAGCTCGGCCTGCTCGACGGCCGGGTGGTGGCCGGCGACGCCTCGGTGGCCGAGCCCATGCTCGCGCAGGCCCAGACGCTGTGGCGGGATCGGGCCGGCCAATGGCTCCCCGTGCTCGCGGCACAGGTCGAAGAGCGTCATCGTGCGCACGGCGACGTCGCCTTCCTCCTCGAGCCCGACCTCAAAGAAGCCCACGGTGGGCTGCGCGACTTCCACGCGGTCCGGTCCGCCGCTCTTGCGCTGCCCGATCTGGCCGAGCAGGTCGACCTGACATCGTTGTCGGCACCGCGCGCCGCCCTGACAGCCGCACGTGTCGAGCTCCACCGGGCTACCGACCGCGCCACGGACCGCCTCCTGCTCCAGGAACAGGACCAGGTGGCCAGCGCACTCGGTTACGCCGACGCCGACGCGCTGATGGCGGCGATCGCGGAAGCGGGCAGGACCATCGCCTGGGTCAGCGACGACACCTGGCGCCGGCGCTCGACCTGGCCGCCGCTCCGCCCGCGCCGACGGTGGTCCTCGGGTCGTCGCGCCCAGGGACCCGACGAGGGCGCCACGACCACCGTCGTACCCCTCGAGGCCGGCATCGCGCTGCGACGGGTCGGAAGCACCGCAGACGGCGAGATCGTCATCGAGGCGGAGGCCGACCCCTCGGGCGAACCGGGCCTGGCGTTACGCGTGGCGGCGGTGGCGGCCGAACACGGGCTGCCCATCAGTCGGAGCGCGCTCGACACCATGGCGGCCGCCGCGTTCACGGTGCCCGACCCCTGGCCCGCCCCGATCCGCGAGGCGCTGGTCCGCGTCCTCGCCACGGGCTCGCCCGCCATCCCCGCACTCGAAGCCCTGGACCAGCGGGGCCTCTTGGTCCGGCTGATCCCGGAATGGGCGGCGGTTCGCAACCGGCCCCAGCGCAACGCCTATCACCGCTTCACCGTCGACCGGCACCTGCTCGAGGCGGCCACCCAGGCGGCGCGTCTGGCCCCCGGCGTGCAGCGACCGGACCTCCTGCTCGTCGGGGCACTGCTCCATGACATCGGGAAGGGCTTTCCCGGCGACCACACCGACGTCGGCGTGACGATCGTCGGCACCATGGGGCGGCGGATGGGCTTCGCGCCCGACGACGTGGCGATGCTGGTCGGACTGGTCCGCAATCACCTCCTGCTCGCCGACGCAGCCACCCGGCGCGACCTCGACGACCCCGCCACCATTGAAGCCGTGGCCCGCGCCGTGCACGACCGCACGCAATTGGAATTGCTCGCCGCCCTGACCGAAGCCGACAGTCTGGCCACGGGCTCGGCCGCCTGGGGGCAGTGGAAGGCGGGGTTGGTCGCCGACCTCGTGCGTCGCGTGGCCGCCTATCTCGCCAACGGCGAGCTCAGTCGACCCACGCCGCTCGTGACCGACCGGCACCGCGGCTTCATGGGTCAGGTACAACGCCTGGGCCGCTCGGTCATGGCCGCCGAGGCACCCAACGTCACCTTGGTCACCCGCGACCGACCAGGCCTGCTGTCGGTCGTGACCGGCGTGTTCGCTCTACGTGGCCTCGACGTTCGCTCCGCCGACATCGCGAGCGAAGACGGCTTCGCCGTCGAAGCCTTCGTCGTGGACCCGTCCCGGGGACGGTGGCCCGACTTCCAGCATGTCGCCGACCAGCTCGATGCGGTACTGCGCGGGACCTTCCCTCTGGAAGAGCGACTGGCCGAGCAGGCCCGTGCCTACGCCACGGGCCACCGGCCGGTCTCCTCTCGTCCGGTCGAGGTCCGCGTCGACCTCGACAACGAGGCATCGTCGGGCTCGACGGTCCTCGACGTGCGGGCCGAGGACGACATCGGGCTGCTGCATCGGATCACCAAGGCGCTCTTCGCCCTGGACCTCGACGTGGTCGCGGCGCGGGTGTCCACCTTGGGCCACGAGGTCCTCGACGCCTTCTACGTGCGCGACGCAACCACCGGCGGCAAGGTGACCGACCCCGACCATATGCAACGGATACGAGAGCGCGTCATCGACGCCATCGACGCTTCCCCCATGCACGCCACCGGGGGATCCTGAAAAAACTGCGGCAAATCAGCGTAAAATGTCCGGGTCCGGCGCGCTGGACCCCACGCCCACTGGGTACAATCTCCCTGGAGCCGCATGCCATGCCGGAAGCCGCACACCGACGTCGACACAGCGACGCCCGGCATCATTGGTTGATCGCCGCGGTGGTATTCGCGCTGTGCGCGCTCGCCGCCGCTTCGACCGCCCTGGTGTTGAACCGGGTGAACCCGTCTCCGGCCGCAGCAACGCCCACGGCGTCGCCCGGCCGTCTCTCAGTGGTCGCCAGCCAGCCCGCACCGAGCGCCACCGACGTGGCGTCGGACAGCGGAGTGAGCGTGCAGTTCACGGTGCCGTTGTCGCCCGACAGCCCACTGCCGACACTCAGCCCGGCTGTCCCCGGCTCGTGGGTGCAGACGGCTCCCACGGTCCTGGCCTTCGACGCCACCGCTCCCCTGCCGCCCGGTGCCACCGTGTCATTGTCGATCCCCGGCGGGTCCGACGGCATCGAGGGCAGCGACGGGCAACGACTGGCCGACCCGCTCACCACACAGTTCACCGTGGCGCCCATGACGATGCTACGAGTGCAGCAGCTGTTGGCCACGCTCGGGTACCTCCCCTTGACCTTCACCCCCGCCGACCCCGCCAGCGTGGCACCCGACGAGGCCGCCACCGCACAGGTGGGCTCGTTCGCGTGGCGGTGGTCCACCATGCCGGGCTCGTTCACCTCACTGTGGTCGCCGGGAGAGTCCAACACCATCACCGCGGGCGCGGTGATGACCTTCGAGAGCCAGGAGCACATGACCACCGACGGCCTGGCCGGGCCCAAGGTGTGGGAGGCGCTGTTGCAGGCGTCGGCAGCGGACCAGGTCGACACGTACGGGCACTACGACTGGGTGGACGTGTCCGAGTCGATCCCCGAGCACGCCACGGTATGGCGCGACGGGCAGGTCGCGTACTCGACCCGGGCCAACACCGGCATTGCCGCCGCGCCGACCGAGCAGGGCACCTGGCCCGTGTACGCCCGTTACGTCTCGACCACCATGAAGGGCACCAATCCCGACGGCACCAAGTACGCCGACCCCGGGGTGCCTTGGGTCAGCTACTTCCACGGCGGGGACGCCCTGCACGGCTTCGACCGACCCGGCTACGGCTACCCGCAGAGCCTCGGGTGCGTGGAGATGCCGCCCGCCAACGCCGCGGTGGTGTACCCCTACACACCGATTGGCACCCTCGTCACCGTCGAGTAGCCCACCGGGCCGGCTAGGTGGCAGGGGCCGAGGGGAAACGGGGTTCGCGCCGCTCTCTGATCGCCGCGAGACCCTCACGGGCGTCGGGCCCGAGGAACCCGAGCATCTCCAGTGCCACCGACTCGCCGAACGCGGGCAATGCCTGGCGCAGCCAGTGGTTCATGACCCGTCGGGTCCATTGCACCGCGGTGGCGCTCCCCGCGGCGAGTCGCGCCGCGATGGCGAGCGCTTCGACGACCACCTCGTCGTCGGGGACGCACCTCGTCACCAGGCCGATGCGCTCGGCCTCGGGACCAGTGACGAAGTCCGCGGTGAGCAGGTAGTACTTGGCCTTGGCCATGCCACAGAGCAAGGGCCACAGCAACGCGGCGTGGTCGCCGGCCGCCACGCCCAGGCGGGCGTGGCCGTCCGACATCCGGGCCGACTCCCCCATGATGCTGACGTCGGCCATGAGCGCCACGGCCAGGCCCGCGCCCACGGCCACGCCGTTGATGGCCGACACCACGGGCTTGTCCGCGCTGAGCATGCATTCCACGATGGTCCTGGCGTCGCGCCACTGCTCGAGCACGGCGCCGTAATCCTCGGTCATGGCCGCGATCATGTCGAGGTCTCCACCGGCGCTGAAGGCGCGACCCGCGCCGGTCACCACCGACACGCGCGCATCGGGGTCGGCGTCGATGACGGCCCAGACCTCGGACATCTCGCGATGCATGCGGACGTTGGCGGCGTTGAGCACCTCGGGTCGGTCCAGGGTGACGACCACCACGCCATCGGGTCGGCGGTCGAAGACGAGATGCTCGAAGTCGCTGTAGTCAGCCGGTGCCATGGCGACACGATACCGATGCAGCCCGCGGGCGGTCCCTATCCTGGCGTCACGGCGCTCCCGAGCCGACCGATAGCGTGAGCGCTCGTGACCGAGCCCGCCATCGCCACACAGGACATCGCCAAACAGTTCGGGGACTTCTGGGCCGTGGCGGGTGTGGACCTCGAGATTGCCTCGGGTGAGATCTACGGCTTCCTCGGGCCCAACGGCGCAGGGAAGTCGACGCTGGTGCGCATGCTGTGCACGCTCATGCGCCCCACCCGCGGACGGGGGCTCGTGGCGGGCCACGACGTGGCGCTCGAGCCCGAACTGGTCCGGCTGCAGATCGGCGTCGCCCTCCAGGACGCCGCGCTCGACGATCGCCAGACCGGACGCGAGCTCCTCGACCTCCAGGGCCGCCTCTACGGGCTCCGTCGCACCGAGCGCTCGGTGCGCGTCGAGCAGGTGCTCCGGCTGGTCGACATCGGGTCCGCCATCGATCGCCAGATCAAGACGTACTCGGGAGGGATGAAGCGCCGACTCGACCTGGCCGCGGCGCTGATCCACGACCCCGACATCCTCTTCCTCGACGAGCCCACGACGGGCCTCGACCCCGAGAGCCGCGCCGCGGTGTGGGACGAGGTCCGCAGTCTCAACCAGCAACACGGCACGACCATCTTCCTCACCACGCAGTACCTCGAGGAAGCCGACGAGCTCGCAGGTCGCGTCGGCATCATCTCCAAGGGACGCCTCGTGGCGCAGGGCACACCCGACGACCTCAAACGGACCGTGGGGACCGACGTCATCGTGGCCCGGGTGGAGCACCTCACCGACACCACCCTCCAGACGCTGCGGGCGGTCCGGGGCGTGGACGAGGTCGTGGCCAATCGCAACGAGGTCATGGTCCACGCCGACAACGGCGCGGCGGTCATGAGCCCGGTGGCCCTTGCGTTCCACGAAGCGCAGACCACGGTGGTGAGCCTGACGCTGCGGACCCCGACGCTCGACGACGTGTTCCTCCAGCTGACCGGGACGCACCTCGGCGACACCGCCCCCGCCGAGGGGGCCGAGCACCCTCACGAGTCACCACCACCGTCCGAGGCCGCCCCCGAAGGAGCGTGCGCCTGATGGCCACCTCGTCCACCACCGCCTCTGACACCGGCGGCGTCCCGACCACGGCGTTGCGGGTCCAGGCGCGCCCGGCGGGCTTCTTCGTCGACGTGGCATCGGTGGCCCGTCGCGCCATCCGCCAGATCCCACGCGAGCCCGAAGCGGTCATCCCCGCCTTGATCGTGCCGATCTTCTTCTACGTGCTCAACATCGGGGCGCTGTCGAAGATCACGCATCAAGCCGCGGGGTTCAGCTTCAAGTCCTTCGAGCTCCCCGTGGCCGTGGTCTTCGCCGTCACCGGCGTGTCGAGGGCATCGGCCCTCGTGACCGACATCCAGAACGGCTACTTCGATCGACTGATGATCACACCGGTGCGCCGCCTCCCGCTCCTGCTCGGCCTCATGACCGCGGACTTCACTCTCGTCATGGCGCTTGCCATCCCCGTCGTCCTGGTCGGCCTCGCTCTCGGGGTGCGGTTCCACGCCGGGGTGCTCGGCATCGTGGTCTTCGCGGTGTTGTCGGGCATCTGGGGCCTCGTCTTCACCGGACTGCCCTATGCCATCGCGCTCAAGACCGGGAACCCGGGCGCGGTCAACGCGAGTTTCATCTTGTTCTTCCCCATCACGTTCCTGAGCACGACCTTCGTCCCTCAGCCCTACCTCCAGGGATGGCTGGCGACGGTGGCCAAATACAACCCCATGACCTACATCCTGCAGGGGTTGCGATCGCTCATCGTGGGAGGAAGCGGGATCCCTGGGCCGGAGCCGACGTGGAATTGGGCCTACCTCGGCCAAGCCGTCCTGGCCATCGCGGCGTTCGGCGTCGTCTCGCTGTCGCTCGCCCTGTTGGCATTGCGCGGGAGGGTCCGGCGCGCCTGAGCGGGAAGCGTGCCGGCTCAGACGGAGAACGCCTGGAGCAGCACGGCGTACTCACAACCGGCCGCCATGCCCCCGTACCCGGCGATGTTCCGCAGGAATTCGTCGGGATCGAAGTCGGTGCCCAGCCCCTCGATGTAGGCGGCGTGCTCTCGCAGTGACGCCACACCGGCATCCATGGTGTCGGTCACGTCGACGAAATGAGTGGGGTGCGAGGTGCCCGCCACGTAGACGCTCGTGATCCCCTGCCACGGGTCGCCCAGGTCCGTGAACATCCAGCGATTGGCGGCGTCGCGACAGGCGTCGAGCGTCGACAGCCCGACGGCGCGGTGATCGGCGTGGTTGACGGCCCCGTCCTCGCCCCACGTGAGCTCGAAGTTCATCGTGATGACCACGTCGGGACGCAGCCGGCGCAGGGCGCCGGCCAAGTCGTGGCGCAACGCCAAGCCGGCCTCGACGCTCCCGTCGGCATGGCCCAGGAACTCGACGTGGCCGACCCCGACCCTCGCCGCGCTGCGCCGTTGCTCCTCCTCGCGCACCGGCGCGGCGAGCTCGGGGGCCATGGCGTCGATTCCTGCCTCGCCCTTGGTGGCGAGCACGTAGGAGACGACCTTGCCTTGCGCGGTCCAGCGCGCCACGGCGCTCGCCGCCCCGTACTCCAGGTCGTCGGGGTGCGCCACGATGGCCACGGCCCGCTCCCATGTTTCGTCGACGGCCTGCATGGTCCTCCCCTTCGGTCGGTGGCGTTGCGTTGTCGCCCCGACTCTGCCACCCCCGGGGACCCCGAGCCGCCCGGACGCCGTCGGCGGTGCCCTGGTTCGATAGTCGGTGATGCTGGGCACCGTCTCGCCCCTGGCCTACTGGTCCGCCGTGGTCGGCGGCGCGGTCGCCTGCGCCCTCCTGTGCACCCTGGCCCGGCGACGGCCGGGCCCATGGCGGGTGGTGGCGGCCCGTGTCCTCGCGCTCGTGCTCGTCGCCGACGCCCTCAGCTACAGCGTCGGGCTCGCCCTGGCGGGAACGTGGTCGCCCAAGACCTCCCTGCCGCTGGCCCTGTGCGACGTCGGCGTGCTCGTGGCCGCCGCGGCGTGCTGGTGGCGCCTGGCGCTGCTGGTCGAGTTGACCTACTTCTGGGGCCTGGCCGGCACCCTCCAGGCAGTGATCACGCCGGACCTCAACGTCGGGTTCCCTCACCTGGTGTTCTTCCAGTACGTGGTGGGCCACGTCGGGATCGTGGTGGCGGCGCTGTTCCTGGTCCTCGGCATGCGCATCGTGCCGCGCCGAGGTGCGGTGCTCCGCGTGTTCGCGATCACCTTGGGGTACACCGCATTCGTGGGGATCGTCGACGGGCTCACCGGGGCCAACTACATGTTCCTGCGTTCTCCGCCGGGGGAATGGACACTCCTTCGGGTCCTGGGCCCCTGGCCCTGGTACGTCGCGAGCGCAGCGGGCGTGGCCCTGGCCCTCCTGACGCTGCTCGACGCCCCTTTCTGGCCCGGTCGGCGCCGAGCCGCGCTGTCCGGTGCAGCGACCGCCACGGCTCACCCCGTCCCCTTCCTCGACCGGGACCCGCCGACCCTCTAAATTAGGAGGTGCGAGGCGACTAGCCTGCGGGGGCCTTCAGGTGTCTTCGATGTCTCGCGACACCCAACAGAGAGGTCCCGAGACGTGGACGACCAGACGCTCCTCACCGAGCTGCTCCCTACGGCTGAACGCCTGGTGGACCGGCACCTGGGCATGGCCAAAGAGTGGTTTCCCCACGAGGTGGTGCAGTGGCGTCCCCTCCCCGACGCGCCGAGCGCCGAGTCGGGCGCAGCGCTCCCCGAGGGCGTCGGCAGCGCCCTCTTCGTCAACGTCTTGACCGAGGACAACCTGCCGTATTACTTCGCGTCGATCGACAACCTCTTCGGCCGGGACGGCGCCTGGGGGTACTGGACCCGACGGTGGACCGCCGAAGAAGGGCGGCACTCGATCGTCATCCGGGACTACCTGATCATGAGCGGGCACATGGACCCGGTGACCCTGGAACGGGCCCGCATGGCCCAGGTGACCGGCGGTGTCACCCCCCAGCCCACCACCATCGCCGACGCCTTCGCCTATCTCGCCCTCCAGGAGCTGGCCACCCGGATCGCCCACCACAACACGGGCAAGGCGCTGCCCGACGCCGAGGGTTACACCGTCATGAAGCGTGTGGCGGCGGACGAGAACCTCCACTACCTCTTCTACCGAGACCTCGTCTCCGCCGCCTTGGAGATCGACCCTTCGGGCATGGTGCAGGCCATCAAGCGCCAGGCGTTGGGGTTCGAGATGCCCGGCGCCGGCATCCCCGGCTTCGCCCAGCACGCAAAGGCCATCGCCAAGGCGGGGATCTACGACCTGGCCATCCACCACGACTCGATCCTCAAGCCGGTGATCCTCGGCCACTGGGACGTGGCCAACCGGGAGGGCCTCACCCCCGCGGCCGAGGCGGCGCGCGACCGGCTGGTGCAATTCATCACCCGGCTGGGCCGCGCCGCGGCCCGCGCCACCGCACCGAGGACCCCGGCCGTCATCGCCTGACCCACCCCCGGCGCCGTTGTTGTCGTCCGGTGTGTTCAGGCGCCGCCTCCGCATGTCGATAGAAAGCGTGATTGCACGCGGAGGGTAATGCCCATAGCGCCAACGCCGGCATTGCCAGCGCCCAGCAGCGACATCGTGCCCGAACCGGCACCGCCGATCTACGCCTTGACCCCGGTCCCCCCCGAGCGTCCCAAGGCCATCAGCCCGACCCTGCTGGCCTACGCCATGGCCCCGGTGGCCCTGGTCATCCTCCTGGCGTTCCGGCACTGGAACGTCGTGGCGCACGAGCCCATCTGGGTGTACGTGGTCGTCCTCGTTGTGCCGATGTTGGGCAGCCTCGTGGCGAACCGCTGGTACGCAGCCGGCGCATCGGCCCCCCGCCTGCATCTCCGGGTGGCCGCGGCGACGGTGTCGGTGACGATCGTCATCTACCTGAGCGGATGGGGCCCGGTGGCGGTGGGTGCCTACGCCATCATCGCGGTGGAGAGCATCGCCCGTTGCGGGTCCAAAGCCTGGCGGGTCGTGGCGTTGTGGACCGTGCTCGGCGTCGCCTGCGGCCAGTTCGCCATCGCCATCGGCTGGGCGCCCTCGTTCCTGCCGAGCTCCCAAGCGCACAGCGTCGCCGCCCTCGGGATCATCGTCAGTCTGTTCGTGATCCGGATGGTCGGCGCCAACGGCCTGCAGAAAGAGCAGGCCGAAGCCAAGTTGGCGGACCAGGTCCTGCACGACCCGCTCACGGGGCTCCCCAACCGCGTCCTGCTCGAGGATCGCCTCCGCCACGGCATCGCCCGGGCCCGCCGCAGCGGCGGCGCCTTCCCCGTCGTGATGTTCCTCGACCTCGACCGCTTCAAGCTCGTCAACGACAGTTGTGGCCACGGCACCGGCGACGCGGTCCTCGTGCAGGTGGCACAGCGGCTCACCGGGGTGCTCCGGGACTCCGACACCCTGGCGCGCTTCGGCGGGGACGAGTTCGTGATCGCGTGCGACGAGATGGACGATCGAGACCTCGTGCTGGCCTTCGCGGCGCGTGTCATGGCGGTGTTCGCGGCCCCGTTCGACGTGGCCGGCCACACCTTCCAGATCGGCGTCAGCATCGGCGTGGCCATGCTCGACGAGGAGGACCTCAGCCTCGAAGGGTTGCTGAGCGACGCCGACTCGGCCATGTACTTCGCCAAGACCGGCGGGGGTCAGGGAAAGATCCAGGTCTTCGACAAGGCCATCCGGGCCATGGCCCGTCAGCGGACCACCACCGAGTCCGACCTCGGGTACGCCCTCGAGCACGCCGAGCTCCGCGTCTACTACCAGGCGATCGTCGAGGCGACCCAGGGCCGCGTCGTCGGGGTGGAGGCGCTCCTGCGCTGGCAGCACCCCACCCGCGGGCTCTTGTCGCCGGCCGCGTTCCTCGACCTGGCCGAGCAGACCGGGCTCATCGTGCCGATCGGCGAATGGGTCCTGTCCGAGGCGTGCCATCAACTCCTGCGCTGGAACCGGGACCGCTGCCCCGACGAGCAGCTCGCGTTGAGCGTCAACCTGTCGGCCCGCCAACTGGCCGAACCCGACCTGAGTCAGCGGATCGAGGCCATCGTGGAAGGCTCGGGGGTCACCCCCGGCTCGCTGCGCCTGTCGCTCGAGGTCACCGAGACCCTCCTCCCCGTGGACCAGGGGGCCGCCACCCGGTGCCTCGCCAGCCTCCATCAACTCGGCATCCAGTTGGCCATCGACGACTTCGGCACGGGGTACGCGTCGCTCAGCTACGTCATGGACCTGCCCATCGCGATCGTCAAGATCGACCAGTCGTTCGTGGCCCGCATCGACCGCGACCCCCGGGGCGAAGCGGTCGTGAGCGCGGTGATCCAGTTGGCCCACACCCTCGGCCTCCAGGTCATCGCCGAGGGCGTCGAGACCGAGGTCCAGCTCGACTTCTTGACCGCCGCGTCCTGCGACTACATCCAGGGGTACCTCTTCAGCCGGCCCCATCCCGGCACCGAGGCGGGGCCGCCCGGTCGGCTGCCCCCGCGTCCCGTGCACCACCCCGTCGAGGGCGCGGCGCACCTGATCGGGCTGTGACCTTCAGCGGTCACGCCACTCAGCGGTCGAGCCAGTAGGTCAGCTTCTCCGCCAGGTCCTTGGACTTGATCGGCTTGGACAGGTAGTCGTCCATGCGGACCCGGATGGACAGGTAGTCGTCCATGCGGACCCGGCACCGCCTGGTCGGCTCGGGGCACCGGCGATAGCATTCCGGGCGGAGTGGGGGCAAATGGGGGGGTCCATGCCCATGAGGTACCTCGCGGTGGCAGAGATGCCGCGACGCAATTTGATGGCGTCGATCAGAAATCGCGGCCACTGGTCGCCTATTTGGCACGCCGTCGCGGACACGTCGCCCAAGCCCATCAAGACGCTGTGCGGTCAGTCCTACACATCCGAGGCGCACCGCACGTGGGACCAGACGATGTCGCCCTCGCGCTGTCCACACTGCGAGCGGCGGCTGGTGCTGGCGAGCGACGGCAGTCGGGGCCCGACGTTCATCGCCGAGCCGTCGAAGGCCCCCCGACGAGCCTGACGGTCTCGTCGTCAGGTGCGGGGCGGCCCTTCGAGCACCCTCCGGTCCTCGGCGGGGATCCGTGCCAACAGCGGGGCGACGGCCGCCTGCACCTGCGCCATCGCCGAGCCGAGGCGCGCCCGTCCATCGGCGTCTGTCCCGCTCGAGGCCGACACAACGTGCACCATCGACGCGGTCAACCGCTCCACCATATCCAGGAAGGTCCGAGCTTCGGGATCGCCGAACAAGCTCGACGAGGCCGCCAGCAGCATGCTCGCCAACGTCCGCAGCTCCTCCTTGGCGACGTCGTCCCCCGACTCGGCCTCGTCCCGGGCCTTCACCGCCTCATAGGCCCGACGGGCCTGGCCGTAGACGATCAACCCCTGGACCGCGACCGATGTCGCCCGGTCCTGGCGCTGTCGGCGGGCGACGATCTCGTCGAACACGAGGCCGGCCACGGCCAGCACCAGCAGGCTCGACACGACCGAGCCCGTGAACGAGTGGCGGTCCCACCAAGCCTGGAACCTCCCGCCCCCGAGATCGCCGAAGACGAGCCCCAGCAGTGTCAGCGTGACGACGACCGCGGCCACACGGCGCAGTGGACCCTTCATGACCGCCGAGGGCGCGGTGTGCGACGCCTCAATCGTTCGCGGTGCGCAGCTTGAACTGGGCTCCGGCCGGATCCGCCAGAGTGGCCAGGCGGCCATAGGGAGTGTCCTCAGCGGGCACCACGACCGAACCACCCAGTGTCAGGGCCTTGGCGACGGTGGCGTCCGCATCGTCGGACGTCCAGTACACCGACCAGTGGGCGGGCACACCTGCGGGGAGCCAGGCCGACGCGTCCATGATGCCGGCCAGCTCACCGTCGCCGCCCGGGTCGAGCATCACCGTGTAACGGAACTCGTCGGTGTCGCCCACGGTCTGGGTCTCCCAGTGGAACACCGAGCGGTAGAACTCGACGGCGCGCGCGTGGTCACGGGTGTGCAGTTCGAACCAACTCGGCGCGCCCGGCTCGCTCAGGACCGTGAACCCCGGGAACGTCCCGGGTTGCCAGGCACCGAGGTGGGCGCCGGTGGGGTCGTTGAGCACCACCTGGAAACCGAGATCGGCCACGGGCATCTGCGGACTGAGGATCTGTGCTCCCGCCGACTGGGCCGCCTCGACAGTCTTGGTGATGTCGTCGGTGGCGAGATAGATGCTCCAACTGTCGTTGGCGGGCATGTCCGGGCCCATGTCGCCCATGGCCCCGGCGACAGGCACACCCTCGCGGGTGAACATGAAGTAGCCACCGAACTCGGGGCTCGGCTCCTGGGCCTCCCACCCGAACAGCGCGCTGTAGAACCGTCGACTGCCCTCGACGTCCGAAGTCCAGAGATCGGTCCAGCACGGAGATCCGATGGGGGCGCTGCGTCGGGTCGACATGGTTGCTCCTTTGCTCGAGTGAACCGTTCCCTGTTCCCGCGGCCCGGGGTGCTCGGGATGCATCGGTCCGGACCGACCCCGCGCACCGTAGCGGCCAATGAGATCGCCGGCCATCGTCGGTCCCCTGGACATGGGAGGCTGCACCATCCCGCCCAAGAGCCGGCGCAGCGTATGCCGAAGGTGACCAGGGCCCGCGAAGGTGAGGCGTCACTGCCGTCGCTGGCCCCACGACGTTTACGGCGTGGTCCTATTCTGGGGCAGCTCGATCCAGCGGCCCGGGGCACAGACCTCCACGGGCGGTGCGCCTCCCACCCGCACGTGCACGGGCGTGTCGGTCTCGACGTGCACCCGGTCGGTCCGACACCGCAGCCTGATCGGGCAACCGTGCCAGCGCACACGGACCCCGAGCTCGATCCAACGTTCGGGGATCCTCGGATCGACGACGAAGTCGCGGTCGTCGGGATGCCCGACCCGCACGCCGGCGAACCCGAACACGAGGGCGTGCCACAACCCGGCAAGCGCCGCGAGGTGCAACCCCCCCGCCGTCGTCCCGCTCCGGTCCTCGAGGTCGATGCCCCGGGCGAAATCCAGCAGCGCGAGTGCTTCGTCGAGGCGTCCGAGCCGGGCCAGCAGGCTGGCGTGGACCGCGGGAGACAGTGAGCTTCCGTGGCTCGTGCGGGGCAAATAGAAGTCCATGTCCCGTGCCAGAGCTCCAGCGGGCATCGCTTCGGGTATCAGATGGTGGAGCATCAGAACATCGGCCTGCTTGATGATCTGTGATCGAGCCACACGTTCGTGGCCCAAGATGACGTCGGCCGGCGCAGGGGTGGGCCCGACGTCATGCGCCGAGAGGGGCTCGAGGTCTTCGAAGCCAACGAACTGACGATGGCGACCGCTGATGGGGTCGTACCCGTCGACCAACGCGTCCGCCACGGCCCGCCACCGGCCTGCTTCCCTGGCATCGGGCGACCCGTGATCTCGCTCCACGAGCTCGATTGCCCGCCGCAGGTTCCAGGCGGCCATGCCATTGGTGAAGGCGTTGTCGTCCACGTTCTCGTGGTACTCGTCGGGACCGATGACACCGTCGATGTGGCCCTGACCGTTTGCGTCGAATCGCACCCGGCTGGTCCAGTACCGTGCCGTGTCGATCAGGAGCCTCCGTCCGCGATCCTCGAGGAATTCCCAACGTCCGGTCCACGCGGCGAGCTGCCACGCCGCCCAGGCGACATCGGCGGTGATGTGCTCCTCGAGACCACCGGTGCGAATGGGGATGACGTCGCCGTGCCCGTCGACACCGCTTCGGGGGGTGACGTCGCTGCCGTCGTGGGCCGACTCCCAGGGAAAGCGCGCTCCGCGCCGACCTCGCTGGGCGGCGGAGCGCCGGGCGGCGGCCAGCCGCCGGATCCGATACTCGATGATGGCCCGGGCCGATTCGGGATGACTGGCCGCCAGGACAGGCAGGACGAAGACGTCGGCGTCCCAGAACACGTGCCCGGCGTACGCGTCGCCGGACAATCCCCGGGCCCCCACCGCGGCCTCACCGCGGTCCGCCACCGCTCCGACCAGGTGAAAGAGCGCAAAGCGTGCTGCCAACGTCAGCTCGGGATCCCCAGTCACCTCCACGTCGGCGACAGACCAGCGGTCGGCCCAGGCCGCGGTCTGTTCCCGCAGCAGGTCTGTCGGTCCCGCTCGGCGCGCTGCATCGTGGCGGGCCGATACCTCCGCCATGGAGGGGACCCCGTCACCTCGAGCGACGTATGACGCGAGCCGTGCGACCGTCACATGCGACCCGGTCGCCTCGACAGAGGTCTCGATGACGCCTTTCACGCCGCCCCCGAGTGAAGTCGGGACATCGACAACCTTCAGTCCGTGCCCTGGGGTGAGCATCGACCGATGGCCATCGGCAACGAGAACCGACGTCCCCGGACGCGCCAGGCACGACCACCGCGCCGTGCGCATCGGAGCGCCTCCCTCGGTGGTGCGGTAGCGCCACAGCACGCCCGACCGCAGGTCCAACACCCGAGTTCCAGCAGACAGCGAGCCGCGCACCTCGAGGTCGGTCCAACTGGGTAGCGCCACGAGAGCCTCGGATGTCTCGGAGCTTTCGTCGTACACACCGGCAAAGCGAATGCCGCTGTGCGTGCCAGGCGTCTTCTCCTCGAGGGACCCTCGGGTGCCACTCACACCGTCGGCCACAACCAGAAGGCTTTCGTGCACCGGCAGCAACGTCTCAGTCTCGTCTTCCACGACGAGCATCCACACGTGTCGATCGCCCCCGCCATCGGGTTTCCCATCCAAGATGGCTCCGACCTCATCAGCGTCGTCACCCGTGAGGGCCCGTCGTTCCACAGCGTCACACCGCAACGAGTACGCCGACGGGTTCAGGGCTCGCGGCGGGGCAGTGGTGCCCTAGAGGAAGACGGTGCGGACTCCCCTGTCACCGGGAATCGTCGCCCGGTGACGACGTCGGGCCGGACGGCGAGGAGGATCAGTCCCGGGGTCGGGACGAGCGGTTGCGGAGCGAAGGCAGCCAGTGACTTCTCTTCGTCCTCCTCCACAAGGGTCGCCAAGCCCCGTACGAGCACGCTCCATGCCACCGACGCCAGGGGGTCGAGCCGGTCCACCTCGAAGGCAACCAGGGTGCCTCCGACAGCGTCGGCCATACGACCCTCCCCCAACCTGATCAGGATCAGATGGTCGTGATATGTGAAGTTGACGGGCTGGACGATCGGAGCATCGGCGCGTGACACGGCCAGTCTTCCTATCCCGTCTCCCTTGGCACACACCGCCACCAGCCGCAGACACTCGGCCTCTCCCAGGATCTCAGAGCCTCGCTGATCGATCCACATGGTTGCAGCCTGGCAGAGTGCGAAAGGATGAGAAAGGGCCGTTGGTCCTGTCGGCAGCTGGGTCACGGTGCGGCCGAGCGATCCGACCGAGACCCCCCGACGCCGTCCAGGAGCTCGGCGAGGTCGCGGACGACGACGTCGGCGCCCTCCGCTTCGAGCTCACTGGGCATCGCTCGCCGAGCCACGCCGACGACGAACCCGAACTGTCCGGCTCGCCCGGCCGCGATCCCGGCCGGTGCGTCCTCGACGACCGCGGCGAGCGAAGGCACAACCCCGAGCTGCCGGGCCGCGTAGAGGTACGTGTCGGGCGCGGGCTTGCCCGCAAGGTGCTTCGACGAAGCGACCAGGCCGTCGACGACCACGTCGAAGAGGCCCTCGATCTTCGCTGCAGCAAGCACTGCCGTGCAGTTCTCGCTCGCAGATACCACGGCCGTCTTCTCTCCGCCGTGCCGGACGGCCCGCACGAACTCCACCGATCCGGGAAACACCGTCGGACCCTGACGTGCCAGCAGGCGAAGAAGCCGATCGTTCTTCTGGTTGCCGATACCCCGGACCGTTCTCACCTCCGGACGATCGGAGCGCCGGCCCTCGGCGAGGGTGATGTCGCGCGATGCCAGAAAGTCGCGAACCCCGTCGCTCCGAGGCTTGCCGTCGACGTACCGCTCGTAGTCACCGAAAGGATCGAAAGGATCGAAAGGATCGAACGCCTCTCCCCCGGCTCTCTCGGAGAGAAATTGGTCGAAGGTGACCTGCCACGCCTGAGCATGGACTCGAGCGGTATCGGTGAGCACGCCGTCGAGATCGAAGAGCCACGCCTCGAGTGCGGGCAGGCTGGTCACAGTGGCTATCGGTCCAGGTGATCGACGTCCACGGGGGCCAGGTCCTCGACCTCCTGCCTGGTCAGGTTGAGGCGTATGCCCTCGTCGATCCGCGTGACGGCGCCAATCGGGATGGCGACCTCCTTGCGCCCCCAGAGGTGGCCCTCTTGGAGCAACACGTGCGTCACGTGGTGATCAGCACGATCGACGACCAGGCCCTGCACGCGTCCGATCTCGCCGTCGGTGGCGTGCACGGGTTCACCGCGCCGCACCGTGACCTCTCCCACCGGGACCTTGTCCATTACCACCGGCGGTGCCACGTTCCCGATCCCCTCGCCCAGGCCGTAGTACGGCAACGCCAGCACCTCGTCCGGCCCGTAGCCGGCGAGCACACTGCCTTCGGGCAGGAACTGCGTCTCCTCGGCCAACTCGAGCTGCTCGAACTCGCTCAGCGTGCACTGCAGACGAACCCCACCAGCATCAGCGTCGGCGAGCTCCAGCGGAACGAGCCGACCGACCCCGACCCGGTGCTTGGGCTCGATCACGAGATGGGTGACGGCCCGGGCGACAGGATCAACGACCACCCGGGTCACCTGGCCACACTCCCCATCGGAACACCGGGCGTGGGCTCCGATGGTGAACGGCGTCTGCTGCGGAATCGTCACCCTGCCGTCTCCTTGGCTCTGTTCGAAGGGCCCGACCGTCAGTGCCCCTGGCGCCATCTACCGGCGACCTGTCTTGTCTTTATGGCCTAGTGAACCTGCCCATCTGTCACGCTACATCCACACCGCGCCGGGCACCTCAGCGTCGTGGACCACGGGAGACACTCGACGCAACGATCGAAGACCGGTGCGATTCAGGTGCGTCGGGGACTCTGCACAAAGCGCGTGTCGCGGTCCCGGCCCGCACAAAAGGGCGGATGCCGGTACACCGGGGGGGCCCTCGCAGATATATTCCGGGGGAGCACCGACTTGTCGATCGGGAGGTTGGCCCATGGAGCACCTAGGCACCATCGAGGAACTCGGACGCGACGAGTGCCTGACGCGCATGGCGACACAACGGCTCGGTCGCTTTGGCGTTGTGGTTGACGGCGTGCCCCTCGTCCTACCGATGCAATTCGCGATGGACGGCGAGACGGTCGTCTTCCAGACCAACCAGGGCGCGAAGGTGCAGCATGCACCCCTCACGGCCGTGAGTTTCGAGGTGGACCACGTCGACTGGGACGAGGGTGTGGGATGGAGCGTGCTGATCCAGGGAGTCGGTGCGGACATCACCTCAGCCATCGACGCGCGCTCGGAGACGCTGCGTGCCCTCACGCTCGACTCTTGGGCCCCTCAGCCCGCCGACCGTTGGATCAAGATCGTGCCCCAGAAGATCACGGGTCGAATCATTCGAGCTGGGTCGTCGACCGCATAGTCCAGGGTCGCCGAGCCGCGGATCGCAGCGTGGAGGCTGCTCATTGGTCCTCGGCGTACATCTCCTCGATGAGTTCGCGATTCGCTTCCACCACGATGGACCGCTTGACCTTGAGCGTCGGCGTGAGCTCGCCCGCCGCGACCGTGAGCTCGTGCGGGAGGATCCGGTGCTTGCGGATTCCCTCCACCCGCGATCGACGAGCGTTCACGGTCTCGATGAGACCGCCGATCTCCTTTTTGAGGTCGGGATCGGCGACCAACCCCTCGTAGCTCGCCACCTTGCCTCGGTCGCGGGCCCACTCCCCCAGTGCTTCGGCGTCGAGCATGACCAGGGCCGTCAGATAGCGTCTGCCTTCACCGATGACGACCGCTTGGGACACCAAGGCGTGGCACGTCAGCTCCATCTCGATGTCCTGGGGCGCGATGTTCTGCCCGGCCGCGGTGATGATGAGGTCCTTCTTCCTGCCGGTCAGCCGGAGATATCCCTCGACATCGATGGTGCCGAGATCCCCCGAGTGCATCCAACCGTCGTGATCGAGCAGTGCTGATGTTGCCGCCGGATCGTTGAAGTACCCGGCGCACACGTTGCCCCCCTGGACGAGGATCTCCCCGTCGTCGGCGATCCGCACCCGCACACCGGGAAGGGCCCGGCCCACCGTGCCCACCCGATTGTCCTCGGGAGGATTGCAGGTGGTGGGGCCGCACACCTCGGTTTGCCCATAGAGCTCGACCACCGGGAGCCCGATGGCGTGCAACCACCGAACGAGCTCGGGATGGATGGGGGCAGCCGCGGTGATGAGGATATGCGCCTGGTCCAGGCCGATCTCTTTGCGGATCCTCTGTCCCACGGTGGCGTCCAGGACGGCGTGCGGAAGCGCCTCCCAGTGTTGGAGGTGCCCCCCCGCCGTACCCACGGTCTCGAGGTGCTGCCCCAACTCGACGTAGCGCGCCACGGCGCCTTGCACGAGCCTCGGCTCGTCCCGCATCTTCTCCATGACGGCCATCTGGAGCTTCTCCCACACCCTGGGCACCGCGAAGAACACCGTGGGCCGGCAGTCGGGGAGATCCTTCGCCACGGTGGCCAGGCTCCGGGCGAACCACGTCTCGCCCCCGATCGTGATGGGCGCGAATTCGCTCATGCCACGCTCGGCCACATGGCTCAGGGGCAGGAACGACAAGAAGCGTTCGCCTCGACGCAGGTGGAGCAACGACGCAGCACTCCGGATGGTCCACATGATGTTGGCGTGGGTCAACATCGCCGCTTTGGGCGGCCCCGTGGTCCCGCTCGTGTAGACCAGGGTCGCCAGTTCTCCGGGCGCGACGACCGAGGCTCGTTGCGCCCGAACGCCGGGATCTCTTCTCAGGCGGGCTGCCCCGACGGCTCGTAGCTCATCGAAGCCGAGGAGGAATGGGTCGTCGAGTCGGTGACCATCGTCGAAGATCACAACCCGGTCGAGCTTGGGCAGCGCCCCTCGCACTTCGAGCACCTTGGCCAACAGCTCGTCGTTCTCCACGAAGCACAGACGAGCCCCGCAATGCGCCAGCATGTATCCCACCTGCTCAGCCGAGCTGGTGGGATAGAGGGGCACCGTGACCCCGCCGTTGGCGAGGGCCCCGAGGTCGGCCAGGTGCCACTCGACGCGGTTGGCCGAGAGGATGGCGACGCGCTCGCCCGGCCCGATGCCAAGATCCGCCAGGCCCGCCGTGACCTCGGCGACACCACGGCCGTACTCGCCCCAGGTGACGATCTCCCATCCGGCGCCGGTCCGGCGACGCATGGCTGGACGCTCTGGGATGCTCCGCACGTTGCAGTCGAAGGACTCGACGATGGTGTCGCCCTCGATCACGACCGGAGATCTCTCGTTCATGGCTCGGTTCCTCGCCTTGGTGGTGAATGGTGACTTCAGTGCGGCACGGGGACGTGCAGGGTCGCGGCGGTCCACAGGGGCCCGTCCTCCGTACCGGTAGGGGCAAGCGCCGGATAGAGCACTTCTTCGACCGGCGTCCGGCGGCGTAGCTTCTCGAGCTCGGCTGTGACCATCTTCTCGTGCTGGTCGAAGTCGGCCTTGGCCGCCCTCGGGCTCCAGCGGCCTCGCATGAAGAACACGAGGACGAGGAAGACGAACTGTCCCGCGATGCACACCCACCACCACCGCTGCCATTCGAGGCCTGACGCCTTTTGGGATCGGAGGATCTTCGGCTCGACTCGAAGCAGAGCGGCGAGCTGAGGCGAGCTGGACCGCACCGCGGCGATCTGGGCCGTCGAGACGCGGTGTCCGGCCTCGATGGCGTTCGCCACGGGCGAGAAGGCGAGCAAGCCCTGGACCTGCACCTTGAGATCGGCGGGCACCGCCGCCATGGCGGCCATGATGTCGTGGGAGGCGCCGTAGCGCTGGAGCAGTATCGCCAGGGCTTGGCCGGGGCCATACGGACGCATCTCGGAAAGCGATGTGATGACACCGGCGGGCGCCGCTGCGGGGTGCAGGTTCCCGGCCGCGGGGACGAAGGGCTGCGCCAATTGGAACGTCTGGAGGTCGGTGGCGGCACCCTGGTTGTCCACCAGAGTCGTCGAGGTGGTGACCACACGGGGCAACACGAGGAACGACACGGCCACCACGATGCGTAGGATCCAGCCCCACACGGCCAACCCGGTCGCCGCCAGCGCCGGGTTGTGCTCCTCGACAGCCTCGGTGTAGCCGGCCATCCACGGCGTGTAGGCCATACCGATGAACAGACCGAGGAGGACGACCACCCAGACATTGGAGTAATAGCCGGTCGTGGGGTGGTCGATCTGACCGAGAAGGATGACGGTCATGACGATCGTGCCGACCGCGCCGACGAGCATGAAGGGCTTCCGGACCCGGACCCGGTCCGAGATGATGCCGAAGGCCACCAGCATCACCGACATGCACGCCCAGTACCAGACGTTGATCCCGTTCGCATCGGCGGTGGTGCGATTGAAGACGACCACCCAGTACAGGGTCAGCACGCTCACGGACGCGAAGTAGATGAGCAGGAAGACCGAGATCCCGAGTGCCGACGCGATCAGGTCCAGGCGCATCATGGAACGAAGGGGGTGGCGAGTCGCTTTCTCCACATCGATGCCTCGGGCCCGCGCCTCCACCAGCGCCCGCTCGTTGTCCGACACCATGATCTGGTCCCGCAGCTGCGGAGACAGTTCTCGCAGACTGAAGAAGGCAATGAACACGACACCCATGCACACCAAGCCGGAGATGACGAACTGGTCCTGCCATGGGAACAGGTGCTGCAAGGTGTGGGTGGCGACGACACTTGCCGCCAGGCTTCCCACCGTGGGCCCCAGAGCCCAGGAGCCCATAGCCGCGCCGCGCCCCATCTGGGGTGAGAAGTCACGCATGAGTGCCGGGGTGGACACGAGAATGATGCCCTCGACGAAACCGATCACGCAGTAGGCGAGCGCGAAGCTGAATCGACTATGGATGTGCGGAACCGCCACCAGTTGGATGATCCCCACCGTCAGCGTGCCGTAGATCGTCAAGTTGGCCCGCCCGATCTTGTCGGAGAGACCTCCGATAAATGCACTGAAGGCGCCGATCAAGTTCGACACCACCAGGAGGTAGAGGAAATATTGGAACGACATGTGGTAATAGGGCAGCAGCAGCGGAGTCACCGCGCCCTCCACGTAGTACAGGTAGTAGAGGACGATCGTGGTCAGAACGACGATCGTCAGGTACCCCCGACGTGCGGCCGCCCCGGGGTAGTGGGAAAGTTGGCGCTTCCACAGGGCGTCATAGAGCCGGCCCCGGTCTCGGCGTGTGACTGGAATCGTCGCAATAGCCACCGCGATCACCATCCCCCTCATCACCTGAAGCCTCGGACTCGAGCCGTGGCCCATGCCGGATGTGACATCCGAACCTTCCCTGAAGCGATGGTGCCGGACCTGACACCCGGGCACCAGGGTCGAACGCCCATAGTTGGGCGCGCTCGGTGGTGCCTCGGCGTGGCTGCCTCACGCCGTGATCGGGGACTTTGGCCTCTGGACGACCCGACTCCGTCGTCCTAAACCGTCAGTGAGCTTTCGGGGGAGACAAGATGGACAGCGGTGTCGACCAATTCATGCGGGAGAGCGACGCCTTCAGCTGGTACATGGAGAGCGATCCGGCACTGCGATCGACGATCGTGACGGTGGCGTGGCTGGAACGGCCTCCCCAGTGGGCCATCCTCGTCGACCAGCTCGATCGCGCCACCCGCCTCGTCCCGATCTTCCGGCAACACCCGATAGAGCCGGCCGGCCGCCTGACCCCACCTCGCTGGACGCCGGACCCCGATTTCGACCTGTCGCGCCATCTGCGACGCGTCGGCGTCCCCCCACCGCACACGCCCGAGGCGGTGCTCGATTTCGCGCGACTGCTGACCATGGCGAGCTTCGACCCGGCCCATCCCTTGTGGGAGTTCACCTTGGTCGAGGGGCTCGTGGACGGAGGCTGCGCCCTCGTCATGAAGTTGCACCACAGCCTGACCGACGGCGTCGGAGGCATGCAGCTCCTGCTCCACCTCTTCGACACCTCTCCGCAGCCTGCTCCTCCGGGTGCGGCCCCGGCACTTCGATGCACCACGGCCCGGAGAGGCAGGGGACTCGTGACGGAGTCGGTGCTCCACGGGGGCCACAGAGTCCTCGATGCGCTCGGGCACCAGGCGGGCGCGGCACTGCCTTCGGCATGGCGTTTCGGACGGCATCCCGTGCGAGGCGTCCACGAGCTCGCCGAGACCGCCCGCTCCGTCGGCCGCATGGTTGCCCCGGTCTCCACCACGCTGTCGCCCGTCATGCAAGCTCGCAGCCTCGGGCGTCGGCTCGCCATGCTCGAGGTCGGGCTCGACGACCTCAAACGGTCATCATCGACCGCGGGGGGTTCGGTCAACGACGGGTTCCTCGCCGCGGTGACCGCAGGGCTCCGCCGCTACCACGAAGCCCACGGCCGGCCCGTGGCCGAGCTCCGGGTGACCCTACCCATCAACCTCCGGACGCCCGACGACCCTGCGGCGGGAAACCGGCTTACCCTCGAGCGCTTCACCGTCCCCATCGACATCCTCGACGCCGCGGATCGAATTCGGGCCGTGGGACAGCGGTGCCGGACCGCGCGTCGTGAGCGTTCGATCCCCTACTCCAACGCCATCGCCGGTGTGCTCAATCTCCTTCCGCCGTGCGCGATAGGGGGAATGCTCAAGCACGTCGACTTCCTGGCGAGCAACGTCCCTGGCATCGGCTTTCCTGTGTACCTGGCAGGCGCCCGGATGACGAGATGTGTGCCTTTCAGCCCGACTCTCGGTGCGGCGGTGAACGTCACCCTGCTGTCCTACGATGGGACGTGCTGTATCGGCGTCACGGTGGACACCGCCGCGGTGCCCGACATCGGCGTGTTCATGGCCTGTCTGGCACAAGGCTTCGAGGAAGTCCTGGCCCTGGGCAGCTCCAAGGACGCTCCGCAGCAGGGCGCTGGGGCAGACGCATCCTCGAAGACACTGGGGTCGGTCTGCACGAGCTCCGCGGGGATCCTCTGATGCAGCAGCTCGGCGGACTCGACGCGGCCTTCCTCTATTGCGAGACACCGACGACGCACTTGCATGTCTGCGGGCTCCTCCTGCTCGAGCCGTCGGGGGCATCAGCGGGCTCCCTCTACGACAGCATTCGCTCGATGTTGCTCGAGCGCCTCCCAAAGATCCCCGCTATTCGCCACAGGCTGGCCTTTGCCCCACTCAACCTGAGCCGGCCCTTCTGGGTCGACGACCCGGATCTGGACATCGATCATCATCTTCGGCGCCTGTCCCTGGAGCCCCCCGGCGACGCACGTGCACTGGCGGACGTCGTCGGCGACATCGCCAGCCGGCAGCTGCGCCGGGACCGACCCCTGTGGGAGATGTGGGTGATCGAAGGCCTCGCACAGGGCCGAGTGGCGGTACTCATCAAGATGCACCACTCGACCATCGACGGCGTCTCGGGAGCGAGCATCCTGGGTCGCCTGCTCGACCCTGAGCCGATGACACCGCCGACACCGCCGACCACGACCACTCGCCCCCCAGACCGCGCGCACGGGCAGCTCGAGCTACTGGTCCGAGGGTTGGCGACTCGCCTGGCCGCGCCGCTGTCCCTTGCCCTTCTCGTGCCGACGACCGCGTCTCACCTGGTGACGACGCTGTGGCGACTCGGACGCAGTGGTGACACCGAGCGAGCGATGGCCATGCCGTTCAACGCGCCTCGCACCCTGTTCAACGCGACGCTTACCGCACCCCGATCCATCGCTTTCACCGACGTCGCCCTGGCCGATGTGAAGCGGGTCAAGAGCGCGTTCGGCGTCACTGTCAACGATGTCGTCACTGCGGTCGTGGGTGGAGCCCTTCGATCCTACCTCGACGGTCGCGGCGAGCTACCGGACCGACCCCTGCTCGCCGCCGAGCCGGTGTCGGTCCACGACGAGACCAGTGATCGCGCCGGCACGACGCGGCTGTCGGTGATGTTCTCGACCTTGGCCACCGACGAAGCGGACCCCGTTCACCGCTTGCACATCATCGCCGCCGCCAATACTCGAGCCAAGGAGATCCACAAGATGGTCGGCGCCGACACGCTCGTGCGCTGGTCCGAGCATTTCTGGCCCAACGCCTTCGCACTCGGGGCCCGCCTGTACTCGGCCCTGCACGTGGCCGATCACCACCCCGTCGTGCACAACTTGATCCTCTCGAATGTGCCCGGGCCACCCATGCCCCTCTACATGGCCGGTGCCCGCCTGGTGGGTCTGTACCCCCTCGGACCCGTCACCGACGGAGCGGGGCTCAACATCACCGTCCTGTCGCAGGAGGACCGCGTGGGCTTCGGGATCATCACCTGCCCCGACCTCGTGCCCGACGTGTGGGACCTGGCCGACTCCATTCCCGGCGCACTCCGCGAGCTCGTCGAGGCCGCCGCGACGGCGAGGGCGAGGGCGCCAGAGTATTTCGACCCTGGTCCCGCCGATGCCGGCCGTGGCACGGTGACAACAACTGGCCATGAGGTGGAGGTCCAGTGATGCGGGTGCTGATCGTGTACGAGTCGATGTACGGGGGCACTCGGGCGATTGCCGAGGCGATCGGCCGAGGCATGGGTGACGATGACGATGTGCACGTCGTCAATGTGGCCGACGCGCCCAACGCGCTCGAGGGCGTCGACCTGATCATCGCGGGAGGACCGACCCATGCCTGGGGCATGTCGTGGCCATCCACACGGCGCGCCGCTCCGATTCGAGCTGACAGGGTCGGCAGCGACCTCACACTCGAGCCCGGTGCCGACAAGTGCATTGGCGTGCGGGAATGGATCGCCACGCTCGGGGACGTCACGGTCGACGTCGAGGCCGCGGCCTTCGACACCCGGGTCACGTCGCCGGCTCTGTTCACCGGGCGGGCGTCCACCAGGATCGCCCGGCAGCTGTCACACCACGGGTTCTCGATGGTTGTGCCCCCGGAGAGCTTCCTGGTGGACAAGGGGAGCCGCCTGCTCCCCGGAGAGCTCGAACGCGCCCGGCTGTGGGGAACACGGCTCGCTGCTCTCGAGAGCCCCAAGACCCACGGGCCTTGACCTGGAGGCCGTCGGGCGGCCTACCGAATGATGACATTGGTCCCTGGTCCGATCCCTCGTGCTGCGCTCCAATTGTTCTGTGGAAACTTCTCGCGACGAGGTTCCGGCCGAACTCTCGGTCGTCGAGCTGGGGCGTCGGCAATGTCTCGAGTTGCTCGCCGGGGTCCACGTCGGCCGAATCGTCTGGAGCACCGATGGCATTCCGGTCGCCGTGCCGGTCAACGTGGCTCTGTTCGACGGCGACGTGGTCTTCACCACCGACAGGGGGTCGAAGCTCGATGCTGTTGCGCAGGGGCAGGTGGTCAGCCTCGAGGCCGACGAGATGGACGGCCTGTACCACACCGGATGGAGCGTTCTCGTGACCGGGGTCGCCGAGTTGGTGATGGATCCCGACGAGATCGAGCGAATCGGCCGGCTGCCGATGCAGGCGTGGGCTCCGGGGCCCCACCCCTTCGTCGTGCGAATCCCTTCGACCGCGGTGTCGGGTCGGCGCATCGAGTGGGGAGCTCGCCATGATTTCGGCCACCGGGTCATGAGCACCGAGCATGATGCGATCGCGGCCGAACGGGCCCGACACACCCCACCGCGGGTGCCGACAGGTGCACCGAGAGGGCCCAAGGCCCCTCCTCCCTGACGGCCCAGCCCACCGGTACCGTTGCCGCGACGTCACCACTCGAGGAAAGGATTCAACATGGGAACCAAGAAAGCCCTGGTGCGACTGCCGAGCCCGCGGCTGGCCGAAGGCATCGTCACCAAAGTGGAACGTCAACCGATCGATTATCACGTGGCTTCCAAGCAATGGGAGGCGTACGCCGAGGCCATGGAGAGCTCCGGCTGGGAGATCATCGAAGTCCCTCCGGCCGACGACAGCCCCGACGGGGTGTTCGTCGAGGACACGGTGGTGATGTTCCGCAACGTCGCCGTCATCACGCGACCCGGAGCCGAGACCCGGCGATCCGAGGTCGCCGGAACCGAAGAGGCGGTGCAACGACTGGGGTGCTCTGTCAATCGGATTCGAGCTCCGGGGACCCTTGATGGCGGCGATGTCGTGAGAATCGGCGACACGCTCTACGTGGGGAGTGGAGGACGGAGCAACGCCGACGGACTGCGCCAACTGCGGAGCATCCTCGAGCCGCTCGGTGCCACCATCGTTGCCGCCCGGGTACCTCTGGAGAAGGTCGTGCATCTCCGGTCCGCCATGAGTGCCCTCCTCGACGGAACCATCGTCGGCTACCCGCCGCTCCTCGAAGGCCGCGACGACTTCTCGTCCATGCTGGCGGTTCCGGAGCTGTCGGGTGCTCAAGTGGTGGACCTCGGGGCGAACCGCATCCTCATGGCGGCGGACTGCCCGAAGAGCGAAGCGACCTTGGCTGATCTGGGCTACCAGCCGCTGACGGTCGACATCAGCGAGTTTCAGAAGCTCGAAGGCTCCGTACCCAGCCTCTCGGTGCGCCTGCGTGAGCTGTGGGAGTCGGGACCATGACCGGAGGCCAGCGTCGGGGCGGGAGCGAGGACCTTCGCCTCTGGGCCACGCGCCGGACGCGGTCCAGGATTGAACGTACGTGGAGCTCGGATGCGCACGGATCGGTCGGTTGAAGGTTCGCACTGAGCGTCTGCCGATCTGAAGGGATGGTGAGTGGCGATGTCGATCTACAGCGAGCTCCTGAGCGTCGCCCTCGACGAGCCCGTGCCGTCGAACGACGAAGCGTCAACCGCTGAAGCGTTGGCCAAGGTGGCAGCCAGCCGGAGCCGACTGAATGTCGAGGAAACACCATCGACGCAGTCTGACTGGACCGCAGGCGCGATCGCCGACCAACTCGCCTACGACATCGCCCTGATCGAGCTGGCGAGACTCCTCGGCATCGAAGTCGATCTCGGCGGCTTCGGTCGTTCCCTGACCGAACGGGCACGAATCGAGCAACTCCTGATGGCTCGAGGCCTCCCCATCGATCAGGTCAATGGTTTCACGCGCGTGGAGCGACAGAAGCAAAAATGGGGGCAGCGATAGGGCGGCTCACGTCCCAGATGCGTCCTCGCGTGAAGCCTGCTGCGTGCGCTCGTCGAGGCGCGCCGCGAATGTCGCGGCCTGGGTGCGCCGTTCCATACCCAGCTTGGCCAGCACATTGGACACGTAGTTCTTCACGGTCTTCTCCGCCAGGTACATCTCACCGGCGATCTGTCTGTTCGTCTGCCCGTCGGCCACGAGATCCAAGATGCGCCGTTCCTGCGGCGTGAGACTGGCGAGGCGCTTGTCCTCCTTGGGTCCCTCGCGCAGTCGAGCCAGGACCCGCTCGGTGAGCACCGGGTCCAGCAGTGATTGTCCAGCGGCTACCCGCCGGACGTCTTGGACCAGGTCGGTGCCCTCGACCTGCTTGAGCACGTACCCAGATGCGCCGGCCATGATGGCGGCAAAGAGCGCTTCATCGTCCGCATAGGACGTGAGCATGACGCAGGCGATCTCCGGCGAGCGCGATCGAATCTCTCGACACACCTCGACACCGCTGCCGTCGGGCAGACGGACATCGAGGATCGCAACCTCGGGACGTGTCGAAGGGATGCGTGCAAGAGCTTCGGCGATCGTGCCGGCTTCGCCCACGACCACTATGTCGTCGGTCGACTCCAGCAACGCCCGTAAGCCCGCACGAACCACTTCATGGTCGTCGAGGAGGAAGACCCGCAGGCTCATTTGCTCATCTTCGCAACTGGAAGACCCGATGGCAACCACCCCGGCGCCCGCCGGGACCTCGATCTTCAAGGCGCCAGGCTCCCGGTTCACGGGCGCGACCGCATGACGGGGGATCTGGCCACGGCGTCGCACCTCTCGCAGACCACCTTTCCGCTAATCTCGACCTCAGTGCCGTTCCGCTCGATCGAGGACCCCGTCAAGCTTCGGCGGGTGCTGGAAGCGACGCTGCAGCTCGAAGCGGATCTCGACCTGCCCACCCTGCTCCGGCATTTCATCGAGGAAGCGTGCTCGATGACATCCGCCCGCTACGGGGCACTGGGGGTCCTCAACGACGAGGGCACGGCCCTTTCCGATTTCATCACGGTCGGCCTCGAACCCGACGTGGAGGCGCGCATCGGAGCTCGTCCGACCGGACGAGGGATGCTGGGATTGCTCATCACCGATGCCCGAGCATTGCGGGTGGGCAATATTGCTGTACACCCCGAGGGCTCAGGTTTCCCCCCCAACCACCCTCCGATGACGTCGTTTCTCGGGCTCCCGATCAAGGTGCGGGGCGAGGTCTACGGCAATCTCTATCTCACCGACAAGATCGGCTGGTCGGAGTTCACCCGGGACGACGAGGCCCTGGTCGAAGCTCTTGCGCTCGGAGCCGGGATCGCCATCGAGAATGCCCGGCTCCATCAGCGCGTTCGGGAGGTGGCGGTCTACGAGGACCGAGATCGCGTCGCCAGGGATCTTCACGACACCGTGATCCAACGTCTGTTCGCCGCCACCCTCTCCCTCCAGAGCATGGCGGGAGCGGCCGCGGCGGTGGGTCTTACGGACCGGCTCAAGCAAGTGGTCTCGGAGCTCGACGCGACGATCCGACAGGTCCGTTCGACCATCTACGAGCTTGGGTCCTCCACCATGGACCAGGGTCTGCGGGCTGAGATTCTGAGCGTGGTTCGCGAACTCAATCCCATCGTGGGCTTTGACGTTCAGGTGATGTTCGACGGACCGGTAGACGCCGCGGTGCCCGACGACGTCAGTGAGCATCTCTTGGCGACGATTCGAGAGGCGTTGACGAACGTCGGACGGCACGCCGAGGCTTCCGAGGCCAGCGTGGTGGTGCGTGTCCACGACGACAGCTGTGAACTCGAGGTGCGCGACAACGGCCGTGGCCTGAGTGGACCAGCGTCGATCGATGGGGGGTTCGGCCTGGTCAACCTGCGGAAACGGGCAGAGAAGCTGCACGGGACCTTTCTCATCCACGACGCCGAGGGCGGAGGGACGGCGCTCACTTGGCAGGTGCCCATCGGCACTTGAGTGGGGGGACAGAGAACCGGGGCCCCGATGGTGCCGTCGGTCCCCTGTGACAAGTCCCCCTCTGACACGTCACCTTGTGACAGGCGGCGCCAGCGATCATGCTGCTGCGATGACTCCTCAGGCCCCACCACCGGGCTACGACGTCCTGCTGAGCGATGGGTCTACCGCCCACATCCGTATGAGCGTGCCGTCCGATGCGCCAGCGATCGAGGCCCTGTACGCCCGGCTGAGCCCGGAGACGATCATGTTGCGGTACTTCTCGCCGCGCCCGAAGATCGCGGCGAAAGAAATCGAGCAACTCACCCATCCCGACGGTGCCGACGTAGTCGTGCTGATCGTCGAGTGTCGAGACCTGATCGTCGCAATCGGCCAATACCACCGGGATGTCGGCCACGACGAGGCCGAAGTCGCGTTTCTCGTCGATGACGCCTTCCAGGGTCATGGCATGGGAACGATCTTGTTGGAGCACCTCGCCAGCCATGCCCGACACCAGGGGATCCGACGGTTCGTGGCGAGCACGCTGGTGGAGAACCACAAGATGCTCCAGGTGTTCTCAGACGCCGGTTTCGTACGCCGCTATCAGCGCGACGCCGAGGTGATGCAGGTGGTCCTCGACATCGAGCCCTCTCCCGACGCTCTCGCCGCCTCAGAGACCCGCGACCGCATCGCCACCGTCCGCTCCGTGGCGCGTCTGCTCGAGCCCGGTTCGATCGCGGTCATCGGCGCCGGTCGACAGCGAGGAACAATCGGACACGAGTTGCTGCGGAACCTCCTGGCAGGAGGGTTCGAAGGACCCGTCTACCCGGTGAACCCCTCGGTGTCCCATGTCGCCAGCGTTCCGTGCTGGTCCAGCGTGAACGAGATCCCCGGACCGGTGGATCTTGCAGTGGTCTCCGTCCCGGCTTCCACGGTGCCCGTCGTGGTGGAGGAGTGCGGGGCAAAAGGCGTCTCGTCGTTGATCGTGATCACCGCTGGGTTCGCCGAGAGCGGCGTGGACGGTTCGGAGGCCCAGCGGTCGCTGGCTCGTCTTGCACACGGATACGGCATGCGCATGGTCGGCCCGAATTGTTTCGGGGTCATCAACACCAGTCCCGCCGTGTCGATGAACGCCACGTTCGCGAGCGAGGCGCCGCTCCTGGGTACGGTGGGGTTCGCGTCACAATCCGGCGGGCTCGGAATCGCCATTCTGGGAGAGGCGAGCAGCAGGGGGTTGGGGCTCTCCAGCTTCGTGTCCATGGGGAACAAGGCCGATATCAGCGGCAACGACCTCTTGCAGTGGTGGGAGCAGGACGACGCCACCCAGGTCATCTTCCTGTACCTGGAGTCCTTCGGGAACCCGCGCAAGTTCGGCCGGATCGCCCGCGCGGTGAGCCGGACCAAGCCCATCGTCGCCATGAAGAGCGGGCGAAGTCAGGCGGGAACGCGCGCCGCGTCGTCACATACGGCGGCGTTGGCCTCACCGGATCGGGCCGTCGACGCCCTGTTCCACAAGACCGGCGTGGTGCGGGTGGAGACGATCGAGGAGCTCTTCGACGTGGGGGAGGTTCTCGCTCACCAGCCGATGCTGAACGGACGGCGCGTGGCGATCGTCGGAAACGCCGGGGGGCCTGGGGTTCTGGCCGCCGACGCCTGCATCAGCCACGGACTGGAGGTGCCCGAGTTGTCCGGGCAATTCCAAGCCGTTCTGGCGAGGCTCCTGCCACCAGGGGCCGGCCTCAAGAACCCGATCGACATGGTGGCATCGGCGACCGCTCGCGGGTACAACGAGGTATTGACGGCGTTGCTCGGACTCGACGAGATCGATGCGATCATCGTCATCTTCACACCGCCACTGGTCACGCGCGCCGATGACGTCGCCGAGGCGGTCGTCGACGCTGTCGACGCCACGGCCGCCAGTCAGGACAAGGTGATCGTGGCGAGCTTCCTGGGCGCCGCGGCCGTGCGGCCCATCCTGCACCGGGCCTTCCGACCCGTTCCGTGCTACTCCTACCCGGAGAACGCAGCCCGAGCACTGGCCCACGCCGCGGCGTACATCGATTGGCGGTCCCGACCCTTCGGCATTACCCCTCCCCTCCCCGGCATCAAGCCCAATGCCGCCCGACAGCTCATCGCGACCGCCTGCCCGAGTGGGTCGGGATGGATGACAGGGGCAGCCGCCCTCGATGTCCTCGACGCCTACGGGATCGGCGCCGTGCCCACGGAACTCGTCCGAGACGGCCACGCAGCAATGGCGGCGAGTCGACGACTCGGCTGCCCGGTGGTCCTCAAGGCCTGGGGGGCGACCCTCGTCCACAAGAGCGAGGTGGGTGGGGTTCGCCTCGACCTCGGGGATCCCGACGCGGTGGGAATCGCCTTCGAGGAGATGGCGTCAGCCCTCGGAGGGGCCATGGAGGGCGCGGTGATCCAACCCATGATCAGCGGCGGGGTCGAGACGATCGTGGGCTTCGTCCAAGATCCCCATTTCGGGCCCCAGGTCCTCTTCGGGCTGGGGGGCACCGCCGTCGAGCTCCTGGGTGACGTCGTGGCGCGCCTGGCGCCGCTCACCGACGTCGATGCCCACGAGATGGTTCGCGGGCTCCGCGGATCGCAACTCCTGCTCGGCTTCCGGGGGAGCCAGGCGGTGGACCTCGACGCGCTCGAAGACGTCGTCCTCCGCCTGGGTCGTTTGGCCGAAGACCTCCCCGAGATCGCAGAGGCCGACTGCAATCCGGTGATCGCCACATCCTCGGGTGCGTTCACCGTCGACGCCCGTCTCCGGATCTGTGTCGATGCCGTGGCTCGGGTGGACGACGTTCCCCATCTGCGCTGAGACGCCCGTCGGACCGGTCGAACTCATCGGGAATTGGAACCGGCGAGGTGCCCCATGGACACCTCGCCGGTTCGCAACCAGTCAGAGCGACTGGAACGACCTGTCACACCGTCTCGAGCACCTTCTCGGATTGGTGGACCTTGGGGAAGTCCTGGTCCTCGGGCACCCGGCGCAGGTGGAGCAGGCCGAACAGCGTGAGGACGAGCATGACCCCGGCCAACACGAACGACACGATCGAGGCGACCAGCGCGATCGTCCCGAAGGTGGAGAAGGCGTAGGCCTCGAGGAGCAGACCGCGCAGCGTCGTGCCCTTGAAGACCGTGGCCACCTGGCCCGCCAGCACGGTGTTGGTCGGGTCAGCCTGGGCCGCGGCGCTCAGCTGCGCGTAGGTCTTGCCGCCGCCGATCTCCTTGAGGTGCACCGCGATGAAGTCGTTGGCGTACACCTCAGCCTGCTGCCCGGTGACGAGGGCCTGACCCGCGTACTGCGACACGCTCGGGATCATGCTGGGCGTGATCTCGGTGCCGACCTTGGGATGGGCGAAGGCCGCCGCGGGCGGGAACGTGATCTGCTGCTGGGCCAGTTGGCTGTGGACGTTGGAGTTGGCGAAGTTGTATCCCCACAAACCCAGGACCCCGGCCGCCAGCAGGACGACAACCAGAACCGCGCCGCCCGCCGTCAGGATCATGTCGAACGTCTTGCGTCGCATGGTCTTGCTCCTTTGTCTCGAGCTCGGCATCGCTTGCCGGCCACTTCCTTCACGATGACGGAGAACGGCTACGTCAGGCAGAGGCAAAGGACCCCCCCGATGGTGGGCTCATCGTCCTTTGTCCTCGAGCCTCGGGCCGGCAGGCCGGGCCCAGGGCGCGACAATCCCGACGAACCCCGGGCCAGGGCGCGGGATGAGGCGAGGCTGGGCCTGGCCCGACGCGAGAAGCCGCCCGCCGTGGCGGCGCGGCGACCACGACGTCGCCCCGCACCCGCGACGTGGCCCGCCCGGGGCGGGGCTCTCGTCAGGTCCTGGTCAGGACGACCTTGAGCGCCCCAGTCTCGGCTGCGCGTCCAAACACGTCGTAGGCCTCGCCGAAGGCGTCGAGGTCGAAATGATGCGTGACGAATCGACCCGCCTCGATCTGGTGACCCCTGATCAGCTTCAGCAGCGTCGGCGTGGAGTACGTGTCGACGAGCCCGGTGGTGATCGTGACGTCTCGGATCCAGAGGTCCTCGAGGTGCAAGGTGACCGGCTCTCCGTGCACGCCCACGTTCGCCACCCGACCTCCGGGCCGCACGAGTCGCGCCGCCAGCTCGAAGGTCGCCGGCACGCCAACCGCTTCGATCGCCACGTCGGCGCCCAGTCCGTCGGTCAACTCGAGGACAGCCTGAACCGGATCCTGCATTCCGTTGTTCACTGTCACATCGGCTCCGAATTGCTTCGCGGCCTCGAGGCGGGTGTCGGCCATGTCGATGGCGACGACGTGCGACGGGCTGAAGAACCGGGCGCCCATGATGGCCGACAGCCCGATCGGGCCGGCGCCCACCACGGCAACCACGTCGCCGGGTTCGACCTTGCCGTTGAGCACTCCGACCTCGTACCCCGTCGGCAGGATATCGGCGAGCATGAGGAGCTCCTCATCCGCGACACCGGCGGGGGCGAGATACGTGGAGTTGTCGGCGAAGGGGACCCGGACATACTCGGCTTGGGTGCCGTCGATCTTGTGTCCCAGGATCCAGCCACCACCGCCGAGGCACTGCCCGAATCGGCCTTCCCGGCAGAACCGGCACGCCCCACAGGCGGTGATGCACGACACCAGCACCCGGTCCCCGACGTGGAGGTTCTTCACTCCCGACCCGACTTGATCGACCGTGCCGACAGCCTCGTGGCCCAGGATCCGCCCGTCGGTGACAGCGGGCACATCGCCTTTGAGGATGTGCAGGTCGGTACCGCAGATCGTCACCGCATCCACCCGTACGATGGCATCGGTGTCCACCAGGAGCGTCGGCTTGGCGACCTCTTCCCACGCCTTCTGGCCAGGGCCGTGATACACGAGCGCTCGCATGGCAACCTCCTCATGGTCTTCTTCAAGATCGACCGTACGAGGAAACCTCCCCACGCGATAGAGGACAACGTCACTTCCGGCCTGCTACCGGAACCCACGAGGCACGTCACGGAACCCGTCGAAACCCCCAGTGACGCCCTCGGCGGCGTCACTGCACCCCGGTGGGTCGACGTTCCGCCGAGTTACGCCGAATCCGGGGTGATCCCGGCGTTCTTGAGCATCCGGCGCAGGTCGACGATCTGCTGCTCGTCGACATCGTGTCCTCGGGGCGAATCGAACGTCTCGGTCTCGGATCCCAACGTGACCTTGTACCGGCCGTCGTGTTCGCTCTCGACGACCGCGACGCTCTCCAGGAGCGACACCACGTCGTGCCACTGAACGTTGTGACTCACGGGATGATTGAAGATCTTCTCCAATGTGGCCCGATGGTGTCCGTCTAGCCCTTGCCCTTTTGCCATTGCACTCTCCTTGGCCCCGAGAGTAGCCCGTACAGGGGAGCCGGCGATCGTGGTCAGCCTGTGAACACACTCGGATGGGGACGGGCCGGCGGAGTGCTGAAGAACGGACGCACGACGGTCTCCATCAACTCCTCGACAGCGCCTCGGGCACCGGGGTCGGGCAGGAGGTCGTGGTCCTCGTCGGGGTCGTCGTGGAGATCGAAGAGCTGGCACGGAGCGCAGGCGTCCTCGTCCACGACGAGCTTGTAGTGCTCGGTCTCGAACGAGGCGAAACCCCAGTTCTCGCTGATCGACACCGACCTCGATGCCGGAACGTCGCCGTGCACGGCGCCGAGCAACGAGCGACCTTCGCCCGACGGGATTCCAGGAGCACCGGCGATGTCGCGCACCGTCGCCGGCACGTCGAGGTGCTCCACCAACGAGTCGGCCACCCGCGACGGACAGCCACCGGGCGGTCGCACGATGAGCGGAACCCGCACCGCCGGCTGGTAGAGGACACACTTGGACATGAGCCCGTGGTTGCCGCCCATCTCACCGTGGTCGCTCGTGTAGAAGAACCATGTGTCGTCGAGCATGCCCCTGCGGTCCAGGGCGCTCACCATGGCACCGACCGCATCGTCGATGATCGAGATGTCGGCGCTGTAGGAGCGTCGCATCCCCCGGATGGCGTCGTCGGTCATCGTCTCGGTGTCCGACAACCACAGGAACGAGCTCAGGAGGGCCCCGTAGCGGCCGGTCGTCTCGACCGTCGGGCGGCGCGTCGACCGCGGCATCGACACGTCCAGGTCGCGGTAGCGCTCGACCGCCGCGGCCGGCGCATCCCAGGGGTCGTGCGGGCCCGGGAACCCCACGAACAAGAAGAACGGCTCGGGCCGGTCGTAGTGCTCGATCCAGCGCACAGCCTCGACCCCGTGCCACGCGTCGACGTAGGCGTCGATGGGGAGCGGCATCGGGGTGGCGTCCCACATGGGCACGCGCTTGGTGGCGTTGCCGCCGCGCTCGTCGTCTCCCTGGTAGCTGCGATCGGCGATGTGGCGCTTGTAGGTCTCGAGCAGACCCCGCTCTTCGAGATAGTCGGTGTACCTCGTCGGGATCTTGCCCACGAACTTGTCGCCCGTCTCGTGCACCTCGGCGAACCCGAGGCCCTGGAGACGCCCCGCCAGGTCGTCGATGTGGTCTGCCTGGAGGAGTTCGTCCTGGTACAAGTGGGCTTTGCCGAGCAACGTCGTGTGGTAGCCGGCGGCACGCAATGCCCACACGTAGGTCGGCGAGTCCGTTGCGATCTCGGCCCAATTGGTATAGACGCCGTGGTCACGCACGTAGCGCTCGGTCATGAACGACGCCCGTGCCGGCATGCACAACGGTCCCTGGCACGAGACCCGCGAGAACCGCACGCCCTCGGCCGCGAGGTGGTCGAGTGCCGGCGTCAGCACCGCGCCGTCCCCAGCACAGCCCATCATGTCGGCGCGGTGCTGGTCCGACATGACCAGCACGATGTTCGGGGCCTTCGGCCTCGGCGCGGGGTCCGATGAGCTCGTCTCCATGAAGGAGAGCATGGTCGATACGCCTGGGTCGTGCCGGGACGGTGCCCCAGGGAAGAGGGTGCCGGTTCGCGGTGTTGTCCAGGACATGGTGCCCCTCTCAGTGCTGGATCTCGCCACGGTGGCCACCGGGTCGACGCCGGCGCAGGCCTTGGACGAGACGACACGGCTGGCTTTGGTGGCCGAGCGCCTCGGCTTCAAGCGGCTGTGGGTGGCCGAGCACCACGGCATGCCCGCCGTCGCCAGCTCAGCGCCGGCGGTGTTGATCGCCCACCTGGCCGGTGTCACGTCGACGCTGCGGGTGGGCTCGGGCGGCGTCATGCTCCCCAATCACGCGCCCCTCGTCATTGCCGAGCAATTCGGCACGCTCGAGGCACTGCACCCCGGCCGGATCGACCTCGGTCTGGGCCGGGCTCCGGGCACCGACCGCGTGACGGCCCGGGCCCTTCGTCGCACTCGGAACGTGGGAGCCGACGGTTTCCCCGAGGACGTGGTCGAGCTGATCAACTACCTCGCTCCGTCGGAGGGGCCGGCCGGTCATCCCAGTGCCAATCCGGGGCGGGGCTATCTCCCCGAGGTCTGGCTCCTCGGCTCGTCGGTGTTCAGCGCGCAGTTGGCCGGTGCGCTCGGACTGCCGTTTTCGTTCGCGTATCACTTCAGCCCCGGGCTCGTCGACGGTGCCCTCGACGCCTATCGCTCCCACTTCCGCCCTTCGTTCGTGCTGAGCGAGCCCAAGGCGATGGTGGCGGTGTCGGTCATCTGTGCCCCGACCCATGACGAAGCCATCTGGCTGGCAGGCTCCTCGGCACTGAGCATCCTGCAATTGCGCACCGGTCGTCTGGGCCTGCTCCCCTCCCCCGAAGAGGCCGAGGCGTTCCAGTTCTCCCCGGCCGAGACCGCCCTGGTCGAGCAGACCATGGCCACCCACGTCATCGGGGATCCCGAGGAGGTCCACCAGGGGCTCGTGGCGTTGCAACGGCGCACCGCGGCGGACGAGATCATGCTCTCGACCCGGGCACACTCCTACGAAGCGAGGGTGCGCTCGTTGTCCTTGGTGGCGCAGCGTTGGGACCATGCCCTACCCGCTCCCCTGCCGGGCTGATCACTCACCGCAGAGCGGGGTCACGACTCGCGTCGCGCTCCGCGTCGGCGTCGGCGTCGGCGTCGGTCACGAGCATGCGGGCGTCGAAGTGCATGGGGCCGAGGGTGGCATGTCGGGCGTCGATCCGTCCTCGCAATCGTCCCCGTTCACGACTCACGGCGACAGCCGCGTCGATGAGCGGCACCGACAGCGGCCGGCGCGTCCAGGCCCGGTAGGCGACAGCTGCGGGCAGCAGCCACAGCCTTCTCGTCCGCCGGAAGAACCCCTCCGGGGCCGGGTGCCCGGGCCAATCGGACCAACGCCGCGCCAGCAGGATGTGCTCGGCTTCGTACCGGTACCACCGCTCGGTGACCTCGGCCAAGCGCGGACCCACTCGATGATCCACCATGGCGTCGGGCCGGTAGACGAGCCGCCCCGCGCCCAACGCCTGCACCCGCCACGACATGTCGCAGTCGCCACCCGACAGAAAGGCCTCGTCGAACCCGTCCAAATTCTCGAGGACCGAGCGCCGGTACGCCACGTTGGCCGTGGCAAAGAAGGGCAGGAACTCATGCGCGGCGTTCTGGGCCTGGTCGAGGAACCTGCGCTCGACCATCCACCGTTGGGACGCCGACACGAGCTCCGCCTGCACGATGGCCCCACCGACGGCTGCGACCGACGGATCGCTGAACGGTTCGACCAGTCGGGCCAGCCAGTTGGCATCGGGGATGCAGTCCCCGTCGGTGAAGGCGATGATGTCCGCACCGGTCGACCGCCATCCTCGATTGCGGGCCCGATACGAGCCACGCACCGGCTCGGTCAGGACCGACGCTCCCGCCGCCCGGGCGAGCGCGGCGGTGTCGTCGCTGGAAGCATTGTCGACCACGATGACCTCGGCCGGAGGCCGGCTCTGGGCCCGACACGCGTGCACGCACTGCGCGACAAGGGCGCTCCCGTCCCGCACGGGGACCACCACGGCAATCGTCATGTCATCACGTGGGCCCGTCGATCCGATGCCATCGGTGCCTCGCACCGTCGGCGCCGCGACAGTGGCGACGTCGCCACCACGGTCGTGGCGCGCGGAGCGCAGCCAGGCCACCGCCTGGTGGCGGGCGGCCCGGTCCACTCCGAACAGGGCGAACAGGACCAGGTACGAGGCCAAGACCACCAGCCCGGCCGCGCCGACGACGGCGGTGCCGGCGAGCCGTCCGTGGGTCTGCGCGAAGCTCCACACCGGCCCTTGCAGGACGAACCAGCCCAGGCTTCCCGACACCGCCAGCGAGAGCAGATGGCCTCGGACGATCGGCACGACGACGTGTGACACCCTCGTGCCGAGGGATCGGCATGCCAACGGCAACGTCACCATCATCTCGACGGCGAGGACCGACACCAACACGGCACAGGCCACGCCGGTCACACCGAACCTGATCCCCAGGACCGCGGTCAACACGACCTGGACCCCTACCTTCGCCATGCCCAACGAGGCCACCAAACGCTGACCGCCCGATCCGCTGACGAGCTTGATCGGAGCGCTGACGAGGGACTGCAAGGCGAACGCCACGGCCAGGATCACCACCGCCGGCGCGGCCCGCTCGAAGGCCGGGCCCACCCAGACGAACAATGCCGACCGGGCGAAGACGGCCACGACGAGACAGCACGGGATGGTGGCGGCGGCGGCCACGCGAGCCCCGGTGCGCGCCGCGTGGCGCAGCTCGGCGCGCTCTCCACTGCCCACCAGCGCAGCGGCATGGGGGAAGAATGGCTCGGTCACCGGAGTCCCCATCTGCGTGCCGAGCGTCGCCAACTTCTCGCCCACGGCGAAGATCCCGGCGCTGGCGACGTTCTGCACCATGCCCAGGACCAAGACGCTGGCCTCGTCCCGAAAGTTGTCGAGGCAGTCGCCCAGGGCGTACCACCCGGCCGGCGACAGGAGGGACCGTACGAGCGTCCCCTGCACTCTCAGGGGGGAGATCGACAGCGTGGGGAGCAGCCGCCGCAAGAGCACGTAGCGGGCGAACTGGCCCACCAGGCTGATGCAGACGGTGACGACCCCCAGTGCGAGCAGCCCACCTCCGCCCACCAGCACCACGGTCCAGGCGACGGCCTGGCACAGCGCCACGCCGATGAGCGTGGCGTTGAGCAGGTCGTAGCGCTGCAGGGCGACGAGGCCGCAGCCGAAGGTGTCCATCGGTATCGACACCGCCACGTCCAGCCCCAGGATGAGGAGCAGGTCACGCGCCGTGCCCGCCAACGGGGGGTCGAGATGCAGGGCGGCGGGGACGAATTGTGCGGCCACGACGCACACCGCCATCGCCACGAGGCCCAGGACGGCCAGCACGAAGAACGACGAGTTGAGCGTCTGTTCCAAGCCGTCTTCGTCGCCACGGGCCGAGAGCCGGGCGACCGCGGCGACCACGGCGCCGCCGAAGCCCAGGTCCAGAAGCTGCACGTAGGTGATGGCGGATCCGACGAAGATCCAGATCCCGTAGCGTTCGGTGCCCAGGTGCCGGGTCAGGATGGGCGTGGTGACCAACGCCACGGCCACGAGGACGCCGGTCAACACGTAGTTGGACGCGGCGCTCCGGGCGAAGCGAGGAGGGAGCCGGCCCTCGGCGGCCCCTGAAGCGGCGGGGCGCCGTTCGGTCACCTTCCCAGCATGACGGATGGGTCAGCGCACGGCGGGGAAACCGACCACCCGCATGGAGAATTGTGCCTTCGTTGTTTCTGCGGGCTCCGGCCCCGCCTGATGGGCACGTCGGCCTACTGCCGGAGCCGCTGGCCCGTCGCCTGGAGCGCGTCGACCGCGATCGTGATGTCGGTGAAGACCTGTTCCACCGGTCGTTCGCCGTCGATGTCGACCAACAGCCCCCGGTCCGCGTAGAAGCCGAGCAATGGCTCGGTCTCGGCCGCGAAGACCTCGAGGCGATGAGCGATGGTCACCTCGGTGTCGTCGGTACGTCCCTCGCTCCGGGCGCGCGCCAGCAGTCGGCGTCGCAGCTCCTCGGGGCTCACGTCGAGGTGCACGACGGCCTGGAGCTCGATGCCGTCCACGTGCTGGGCAACCTTGTAGGCCTCCTCCGCCTGATGCACCGTCCGGGGGAAGCCGTCGAGCACGTACCCCCCTGTGCGCGTCGCCTCGAGCACAGGCAAAGCCAACACGTCGATGACGACCTCGTCGGGCACGAGGTCACCGCGTCGCAGGTACTCGGCCGCGATCCGCCCCGTCTTCGTACCGGCGGCTACCTCCTGGCGCAGTAACGCCCCGCTGGAGAGGTGGGTGATGCCGTAATGGACGGACAACCGCGCCGCTTGGGTACCCTTCCCCGCCCCCGGGGGGGCCACCAACAACAACCGCATAGGGCTGCGACGCTACCGGCAGTTCCTCACCGTTGTGGGCGGGAACCTTCAGGTGGTCGCCGCGGGCGTCGATGCCACAGGGTGCGTCACCTTTTGCGAAAGAGCCCGATCGTGGCCTTTCGACAGGGCCAGAAGTACTCGCCTCATCGCGCCCTCATCACCCTCGGAGCGGTACTGATAACCGTCGCCGTTGCCGGCGGGACCTTGGGCGTGGTCGAGTCGGCTCGGGCCGAGCGTTCTGCCACGGTGCTGGACGATCGCTACCTCGTGCTCCTGGCACCGGCTCGGGCGGCACGCGCCGCGGTGGCAAGCTTCCAGGTGGTGGCCGAGCAGGCCTTTGCCGGCTCCGACGGCCCCGAGCTCCTGGCCAGTGCCGTGGACGCCTCGGATGCGGTCGATCGGAGCTTCCTCACCCTGCACCGCTTCCTCGCGCTGCCCGGCAACGCCGATCTCGCCCCAGGCTTGGCCGAGTTGGAGACCGCCTATGTGAAGACGCGCACCGGCCTCGCCGCGCTCCTAACCACCGGGGTGCGATCGCCGCAGAGCGCACTCGTCGCCGCAGCGGAGCAACGCGCGGACCAGACGCTCGACGCAGCTTTCGCTGCGCTCCAGGCGACCGTCACCAATCTGCTGGTGCATACCGCCGATCAGGTGCAGGCCGATGCCAGGAGCGCCCGCAACGGTCTGCTGGCGTCGTTGGCGATCGGGGTCTCCTTCGGCGTCTCGGTGACCGCGATCCTGGCCCGCAAGGCAAAACGGCTGGAGCTCGCCCTGGCCGGCCGCGACGCCGTCCAGGCCCGGATCACCCGACGCAACGAGTTCGAAGGTCGCCTGCAACGGGCCCTGGAGATGGCCAAGGAGGAACAAGGGGTCTTCGAATTGGTCACCGTGGCCCTGGGCGACGCCGCACCGGACCTCCGGGCCGAGCTCCTCCTCGCCGATTCGAGCCGGGCCCACTTCCGCCAGGTCCTGGTCGCGCCCACCGACTCCACCGAACCCGGATGCGCGGTGGTCTCGCCCGAGGACTGCCCGGCCGCCGGGCGTTCGCAGACGATGCTCTTCCCCCAGAGCACGGCCCTCGACGCCTGTCCCTACCTCCGAGGTCGGGCCTGCTCGGCTCTGTGCGTGCCCGTCAGCATCAGTGGAAAGTCGGTGGGTGTGGTGCACGTCACCGCACTCGACGGTGCTCCGCCTGCCGACGAGATCCGGCGCGACGTCGAGGTGGTGGTCACGAGGGCGTCGGAACGCCTGGCCATGCTGCGCGCCTTCGAGGTCTCGCAGACCGAAGCCAACAGCGACTCGCTCACCGGGCTCCTGACTCGACGCAGCCTGCAGAGCCGGGCCCGCGATCTGCACGAGAACGGCGTGTCGTACGCGTTGGCCTATGGCGACCTGGACCATTTCAAGCTGCTCAACGACGTGTTCGGCCACGACGCCGGGGATCGTGCGTTGCGCATGTTCTCGCAGGTGCTGCGCGACGCCCTCCGGCCCTCGGACATTCCGTGCCGCTACGGCGGGGAGGAGTTCGTCATCGTGCTGCCCCGATGCGGCATCGACGAGGCCGTCGCCGTGCTCGAGCGGGTCAGGCAACGAATCGCCCAACGCCTGGAGTCCGGCCACCTCCCGAGCTTCACGGTGAGCTTCGGGGTGGCGTCCTCGGAGCAGGCCGCCGACTTCGAACAGGTGGTGGCCCTGGCCGACGCCGCCCTGCTCAGGGCCAAGGCCGCGGGCCGAGACCAAATCGTGGTCGCCCGCGAGACGGTGCCCGCTCCCGGCCCGGTTCCCACCGTCGCCGGTCGTAGACCCACGCCACCGGATGCGACCCCCGCGCCCGCCGACCCGACGAGTGCCGGCACCCCACTGGTCGCGGCCGCCCCGGTGCCGCGTTGAACGAGCCCCCGACGCATGGTTGTGAGGGCGGCGTCGCGCGCTAGGTTGACGGCGAGATTCGCTTCCAGAGGAGGCAGATCATGCCCGGCACCTCGGACCATGCACGCAGCGGGAGCGCCTCATGCCCGCGGTGACAGCGGACGATCGTTCGAATCTCCCCCGCATCCCCGACATCGACGTCGCGACCTCGCCCGAACGACCTCTGGTCTCGGTGACCACCGCCCCCGGCGGCTTCGAGGGGGAAGGGTTCCCGGTCCGGCGCGCCTTCGCCGGCATGAGCCTGCGCGACCTCGACCCGTTCGTGCACATGGACCAGATGGGTGAGGTCGACTACGCACCGGGAGAGCCCAAGGGCACGCCGTGGCACCCGCATCGCGGTTTCGAGACGGTGACCTACATGATCGACGGGACGTTTCAGCACCAGGACTCGAACGGCGGCGGCGGCCTGATCACCGACGGAGCCACGCAGTGGATGACCGCGGGCGGAGGAATTCTGCACATCGAGACGCCTCCCGAGGATCTCGTCGTCTCGGGCGGGCTCTTCCACGGGATCCAGCTCTGGGTGAACCTCCCGGCCAAGAAGAAGTTCATCCCGCCCGCCTACCAAGGACTCGAAGCCAGCCAGGTCGTCCTGGTGAGCTCGCCCGACGGCGGGTCCCTCGTGCGCATCATCGCCGGGGAGCTGGGGACCAGCGCCGGCCCAGGCTCGACCCACACTCCCATGGCGCTCATGCACGCCACGGTGTCGCCGGGGGCGCTGCTGCAGATCCCCTGGGACGTGTCGTTCAACGCCTTGGCCTACGTCCTGGCCGGATCAGGGCGAGCGGGAACCGAGGGCCGTCCGGTCCGGACGGGGCAGATGGCCGCCTTCGGCCCCGGAGGCTGGATCATGCTCCGGGCCGACGACAGCCAGGATTCCCACACCTCCGACCTCGAGGTGCTCCTGCTCGGAGGAGAGCCCATCGGTGAGCCCGTCGAGCACTACGGGCCGTTTGTGATGAACACCCGGGCCGAAATCCAACAGGCGCTCGAGGACTTCCAGGCCGGCCGGCTAGGCCAGATCCCTGCCAACGCGCTCATGCCCCATGGCTACGATCCAAATCCGGTGCGGGCCGAGCACACCGGGATCTGACACGGAGACGCCGAGGCCCGAGGACCTGCGCCGGCGTCACCAAGCGACCACGAAGGGAGTCAACCAGTGAGCGTGCCCGGATCTGAGAGCGCCGCCGAGGCGGGGACCATCGACATCGGCGGTGACCTCACCGTCAACCGGCTCGGCTTCGGCGCCATGCGCATCACCGGACAGGGGGTGTGGGGCGAACCCCCCGACCGCGACCAGGCCAAGGCGGTGCTGCGTCGGGCCCTCGAGCTGGGTGTCAACTTCATCGACACCGCGGACTCCTACGGGCCCGACGTAAGCGAGACCCTGATCGCCGAAGCCCTCCACCCCTACCCCGACGACCTGGTCATCGCCACCAAGGGCGGCCTCGTGCGCACCGGGCCCAATCAGTGGCCCGTCGACGGCCGGCCCGAGCATCTCCGCGCCGTGTGCGAAGGGAGCCTGACGCGGCTCAAACTCGACCGCATCCCGCTCTATCAATTCCACCGGCCCGATCCCAACGTGCCGATCGAGGACTCCATCGGCACCCTCGTGGCCATGAAGGACGAGGGCAAGATCCGCCACATCGGCGTATGCAACGTCACCGAGCGCGAGCTCCACCGGGCCCAGCGACTCACGCCGGTGGTGTCGGTCCAGAACCGCTACAACGTCACCGACCGCAGCTCGGAGTCCATGGTCGACCTGTGCGAGCAGGAGCGCATGACGTTCCTCCCCTGGGCGCCCATCTTGGACATCGAGGACACCTCCGTCGTCGCCGACATCGCCAAGCAGCACGGCGCCACGCCGAGGCAAGTGGTGCTCGCCTGGCTCCTGGCCCGCTCCCCCTCGATCCTGCCCATCCCCGGTACCGGATCGATCGATCACCTCGAGGAGAACATCGCCGCCGCGTCACTGGCTCTCAGTGCCGAAGAGGTGGCCACACTGAGCCGGTCGGGTCGCTGACTGAGCCGGTCGGGCCGCTGGGCCGGTCGTCGACCGGGCTGCCTCAGGGAGTGGGCCGTTCCGCTCGCACCACGCGCAGGCGGTGGACGAACAAGCCCACCACGGCGATCACGGCCAGGGCGGCGATGATATAGCCGGCGGCGCTGAACGCCTTGAGGACGTGGTTGTAGCTCGACCCCAGGGCGTACCCCGTGCTTGCCAGCGCGGTGCACCAGATGGCGCAGCCCACCACGGTGAAGACCACGAACTTGCCGATGGCCATCTCTCCCAGTCCGGCGGCGAAGGACACGAACGAGCGCAACAGCGGGACGAAGCGGCCGAACAGCACCAGTGGTTCGCCGTGGCGCGCGAACCAGGCCTCGGCGCGGTCGAGATCTTTGTGGGTGAGCAGGACGTACTTGCCGAACCGGTCGACCAAGGGCCGTCCGCCGTAGAACCCGATGAGGTAGCCGGCCAGGGACCCCGCCACTTCGCCCACGGTGGCCAGGACGATGACGAGGACCAGGTTGAGATGGTGCGGCTCGTGGGCGATCTCGCCGCTGGCCAGCACGCCCCCGTAGATGACGGCCAACTCGGCCCCCACGGGCAGGCCCATGGCCGAGATGAAGCTGAGGACAAAGACAGCGAGGTAGCCCCAGGTCTCGAGAAAATGCTCCATGCCGCGCCTCCAACTGGGCGATTCCCTCGGAACCGGTCGATCCCCCGGACGAGGGTGCCTCAATCTAGGCAAACCCGAAGTGACAGGTCTATGAATAGCCCCGCCCGTCGGCTCCGCCACGACAGCGGCGGCGATAAAGGCACCTCAACGGGCAATTCTGTCACCGCGCCGGCACTAGCGTGGAGGGGCGTGGCGACCAATGGCGGATTCGGCTCGTTGGGCCACCTGGCGGGGCGCTTCTTCGGCGCCCTGATGCCCTTTGGGCCGGCGCCCGAAGACGAGTCCTGGGCGCGGGAGCAACTCCTCGAGGGCGAGCAGTCGCTGTGGCAGCGCATGTCGGGCCCCGACCGACGACACGCGGTCGGAGTGGCTCGGGAGACCATCGTCCTTCTGGGCCCGGATCAGGCGCCCCGCGAGGTCGTGGCGGCGGCGCTGCTCCACGATGTCGGGAAGGTGGAGTCGTCGCTCGGGACCTTCGCACGAGTCTGGGTCACGTTCGCGGCGATGGTCATCGGCCGGTCGCGCCTGGTGCGCTGGGCGGGTGAGTCCTCGTCGGGCGGGCGGCCCTCGTGGCGCGCACGAGTCGGGATGTACCTCACCCACGACCGATTGGGCGCCGAACTGCTCCAGGGAGCCGGAAGCCGGGAACTGACGGTGTCGTGGGCGGCGGAACACCACCTGGCCCCCGAGCGCTGGACCGTCGACGCCACCATCGGCGCCGCGCTCAAGGCCGCCGACGGCGACTGAGTCCCCGTCGACTCGACGTCGCACGCGGAGATGGGACGGGTCGAAGGGAAGGTCGCCATCGTCACGGGCGGGGCGGGGGGGATCGGCGCAGCGACGGCTCGAGCGCTGGCCCGGGAGGGGGCGTCGGTCGCGGTCGTCGACATCGACGACGCGGGAGCCGCCCACGTGGCGCAGACCATCGGGGCCGCTGGCGGCACCGCCATCGCGCTCCGAGCCGACCTGTCCGAGGAGCACGACGTGATCACCGCCATCGCGGCCACGGTCACCCGCTTCGGACAACTCGACGTCCTCCACAACAACGCGGCGCTCACGGATTCCGACTTCCTCTCCCGTGACACGGCGGTGACCGAGCTCTCGGTGGAGGTTTGGGAACGGGCCATGGCCGTGAACCTGCGCAGCCAAATGCTCACCTGTAAACACGCCGTCCCCGAGATGGTGCGAAGCGGGGGCGGATCGATCATCAACATGTCCTCGGGTGCCTCGCTCAAGGGCGACCGGACGAGGACCGCCTATGGGGTGTCCAAGGCGGGCGTCAACACCCTGACGATGTACGTCGCCACCGGGCACGGCCGAGAGGGCGTGCGTGTCAACACGATCGTCCCCGGCCTCATCATCACCGACGCGGTGCGAGCCCATCTCACCGAGAGCATCCTCGAAGGGCTCGGCCGAGCCACCCTCACGCCCTATCTGGGCCAACCCGACGACGTGGCCAACCTGGTCGTGTTCCTGGCGTCGGAGGAATCGCGCTACATCACCGGACAGATGATCACCATCGACGGCGGCATGTCCGCCCACGTCCGCCTCGGCTAGGCCGGGCCTGGCCGCGCCACGCTAGGACGGGCCCAGCGCGTAGGCACCCGTGTCGGGATGGTGGTACCAGCCGCCCGCGGCGTGCGTCCCGCCATCGACATGGATGGTCTGGCCCGTGATGTAGCTCGACATATCGCCGGCGAGGAAGACCGCGGCGCCCGCCATCTCGTCCACGTGCCCGGGCCTCCCCATGGGCACCGTGAGGCGGAACGACGTCTCCGCCCCGGGGGGCGCCACCGACGCCATGCCCTCGGTCAACGTGATGTCCGGCGCCAGCGCGTTCACCCGGATGCCATGGGGCGCGAGCTCGAGCGCGGCGGTCTTGGTGAAGTTGATGACCCCCGCCTTGGCCGCGGCGTAGGCGGCATACCCCGGCGCGGCCCGCACACCCTCGATCGAGGTCACACTGACGATGCTGCCGCCCGACGTCGCCTCGACCATGGCCCGGGCCACGCGCTGGGTACACAGCATGACGTGCTTGAGGTTGGATCGGTACAGCGCGTCCCAACCGTTCTCCGACGTCTCGAGGATCGGTGACGAAAAGACGCCGCCCGCGTTGTTCACGAGGATGCTGACCGGCCCGAGCTCCGCCGTGGTGCGCGCCAGGGCCTCGTCGACATCGTCGGCCTGGCGGACGTCGGTCACGATGCCGAGTCCACCGATCTCCTGCACCGCCGATGCGACGGTCTCCGCGTCGCGTTCCCAGATCGCCACCGATGCGCCGAAAGCGGCGAGACCACGTGCGATACCCCGGCCGATTCCCGCGCCGCCACCGGTCACGACGGCCACCCGGTCGGTCAGCAGCACTGACGAAGGGTCCATGGACACAGCTACACCAGCCTTATAAGTTCGTGAGGTAGCTCTCGTAGCAAACCGGCGACACCGGCCGCAAGGGGGGTAGGCGTGCCCAGGATAGAACCGATCCCGATGGACGAGCTGGCCGAGGGTCCACGGAAGATCATCGAGGACGGGGTGGCCGACGGCACCTACGCCACCCCGGTCCCGCTCCAGATCTTCGCCTACCGCACCGCACAGATCCTCATGACCAACGCGGCGCGCGGCGCCTGGGGAAAGCAGAGCCTCCTGGGAGGACGGATCCTCGAGCTCATCCGTATCCGGAGCGCACAGCTGGGCGAGTGCCAGCCCTGTATGCAGTCGCGCAAGCACGACTCCATCACCGACGAAGACGTGGCGTGCCTGGTAGCGCCGGGCGCGTCGACGCTGACAGAGCAAGAGCGCCTCGCCGTGGAGTTCCTCGACCTGCTGTCGGCCGATCACCACGCCATCGACGACGACGTCTACCGGGAGCTGAGCCAGGTGTTCACCGCGGCACAGATCGTCGAACTCGGCTTCACCTGCGCCAACGCCATGGGCCTGCATCGGTTCATCCACACCCTGGACGTGTTCGGTACCAGTCCGCCGGTGATCGCGTATGACCCCGCGCAGGTCGACACCGTCTATGGCGACGTCGCCGAGCAGGCCCCGGCATGAGCCAGACGGTGTTCGTCACCGGCGCCACCGGGCTCGCCGGCGCCAACGTCTGCAAACTCCTCATCGAGCGCGGCGACGCGGTGCGCGCCTTGGCCCGGTCCGGCGCCGACACCGGTCCGCTGCTCGACATGGGCGTGGAGGTGGTCACCGGCGACGTCACCGACGCCGACGACGTCCGCCGCGCCGCAACCGGGGGCGACGCCGCGATCCACTGCGCTGCCCTCCTGGGTGGTGCCAGCCAGGATCTGGCCGAGTTCGAGGCCGTGAACGCGCAGGGCACGAAACACGTCCTCGACGCGGCCGAGGCTCTCGGCATGCGCCGAGTCGTCGCCGTGAGCACCGGAACGTTCTTCGACACCGCCGGAGGCCTCGACCGCGAGGACGCCCCGGTGTCGAAGGAGCCGAGCACCGACCCCTACACGATCACGAAGATGGCGGCCTTCCAAGACGCCATGGCACGCGCCGCGGCGGGCCAGGACGTGGTCACCACGCACCCCGGGGCCATCTTCGGCCCGTCGCCGGTGCCGAGCAACGCGCTCGGCCGGACCAGCTTCAACCGGGTGCTGCTGTCTGCGCTCCGCCAGCGCCTCGAGCAGTACCTACGGTTCCCGGTGAGCTGGGTGTTCGCCGACGACGTGGCCCGAGGCTGTCTTCTCGCGCTCGATCGCGGTGTCTCGGGTGAGCGGTACATGCTCGATGGCCGACCCGAGGACGTGGTCAGCATCGCCGTGGCCTGCAGCCGGATCTGCGAGCTGGCCGGCCTCGACCACCGTGTGACCGACGTCGATCCGTCGGACGACCCCGAGCTGGCCCGCGTCTTCGGGCCGACCTTGGTGGCCATCGCGTCGAAGGCCGCATCGGATCAAACGGTGCGAGGTGAGCTGACCGAGTCCAAGACCTACAAGAGGCTGGGGTACGACCCCATCGGCCTGGACGAGGGACTGCGCGCCACCACCCAGTGGCTGCGCCAGATCGGCAAGTTCGACTAGCCCCGGCCCCGCTACTGGCCCGGCGGGGCTACGGTCAGCGCGGAGGCATCGCCCAGTACCTCGCCGGCGAATCGTTGCAGGCCGTCGATCGTGAGTCGGCCACTGGTCCACGGTCGTACCAAGGCTCGGCTCACCCCCGCCTCGGCCGCGTGCCGCAGAGCACTGAGATCGGCGTCCACACCCATGGTGATGTCGAATGCCGCGGGTCGGCCGGCACCGTGGCGCAGCGCGGCAATGCGGGCGGCGGATGGTGGGATCTGTTCCACGGTGTGGTTCATCGGGATCCACCCGTCACCGACGAGGGCGGCACGCCGCAGCGCGGCGGGCCCGTCGCCTCCGATGTGTATCGGGGGCCACGGCGACTGGACCGGCTTGGGCTCGAACATGACCGGGCCGAAATCGAAATGTTCGCCGTGGTGCTCGATGACCGAGTCGGTCCACAACGCCTGGCAGATGCCGATGGCCTCGTCGATCCGTCGACCCCGGGTGCTGAAGTCGAGGCCCACCGCGGCCCATTCCGCCTCGAGCCAGCTCGCTCCCACACCGAACTCCGCCCGGCCCCCGGACACGACGTCGAGGGTGGTGACAGCACGGGCCACGACGAAAGGATGCCGGAGACCGATGTTGTAGACGTGGGTCCCGAACCTGATCCGCTCGGTGCAACCGGCCAGGTAACTGAGATAGGCAAAGGGCTCGAAGACCGGGACGTTCGAGGGTATGGGAGGGTGGTCGGCCCCGGCGTAGGGGCTTCCGTCCGACGCCACCGGGAGCACGAGATGCTCGGGCATCCAGACCGACTCATAGCCGAGACGATCGGCCTCGCGACTGACCTCGGCCCACCGCTCGGGCCGGACCGTCCCGAGTGCAATCCCGATCTTCATCGTGCTGTCGCCCCGGGTCGTGTGACCGCCATGGCCAGCGAGCGTACCTACCGAACAACGGGGTCTGCCGATACGGTGTCGGCGTCCTCGGATCACCGACGTGATCCGTCGCAGTGACCGCCCGCTACCCAGGATGGTGCAGATGGCCGACAAGGGTGCCTACGACAAGGAGCTCCGGCGACTCCAAGAGGAGCTGGTCACGATGCAGCAGTGGGTACGGGACGAGGGCAAGCGGATCGTCATCGTCGTCGAGGGCCGGGATGCGGCGGGCAAGGGGGGCGTGATCAAGCGCATCACCGAGTACCTGAATCCCCGTTGGTGTCGGGTCGCCGCCCTCCCGGTCCCGAGCGACCGGGAGACCACCGAGTGGTACTTCCAGCGCTACATCGCCCACCTCCCCGCAGGAGGCGAGATCGTGCTCTTTGATCGAAGCTGGTACAACCGGGCCGGGGTCGAACGAGTCATGGGGCTGTGCACCGACGAGCAGTACCACCGGTTCCTCCGCCAGTGCCCGGCGTTCGAGCGCATGCTTATCGACGACGGGATCATCTTGCTCAAGTACTGGTTCTCGGTCAGCGACGAGGAGCAGGAGCGGAGGTTCAAAGAGCGCCTCAATGACCCGCTCAAACGATGGAAGCTCAGCCAGATGGACATCGAAGGACGCAACCGATGGGTCGAGTACTCGAGGGCCAAGGACGAGATGTTCGCCCACTGCGACCTACCCGATTCCCCGTGGTACGAGGTCGAGGGGGACGACAAGAAGCGGGCCCGCATCAACTGTGTGGCCCATCTGCTCTCGGTGATTCCCTATCAGAGCAGGAAGCCACCCAAGATCAAGCTGAACCCCCGGGCCCCGGTCGGGAATTACGAGCGGCCGCCACGGGACCGCTATCACTACGTCCCGGACTACTCGGCCACCATCACCTGAGACGAGGCGGACCGGTCACCGCCGGTCACAGGACAAGATGCTCGTAGGACTCGGGGTTCGCCATGTTCTCGGCGATGTGCTCCTCTTCCTCTTGTGGTGACTCCCTCGTCCGCAGGAGCACAGGTGCGAGGGCCAACCCGACCAGGACACACGCCGTCGCGATGAGCAACGCCAGACGGTACCCGTCGGTCAGCGCTGCGGTGAGCTCGTGGCCTTGAGCCACCAGTGACTTCGTGTGGTTCGTGGCGATCGTGCTCAGCACGGCCAGGCCCACCGCCGCGGCCATCTGCTGCGACACGTTGACGATGCCCGAGCCCAGCCCGGCATCGGCGCTCGGGATCTCCGACATCCCGATCTGGAGCAACGGCATGAACGAACCGCCCGCCCCGACACCGAGCAGCAGCAGGGCGAAGAAGACCTGTGGGAAGTAGCCCGGGTGCTGACCCGCCAGGGCCAAGAGCAAGAGCCCGATGGCCGTCGTCAAGACTCCGGGGTACATCACCCGTCGAGGACCGAAGCGGTTCACCAACCGAGCCGCTATCCCCGAGGACATTCCCGCCATGCCGATGGTGGCGGGCATGAAGGCCAGGCCGGTCCGCAGGGGGCTGTAGCCGAGCACGTGCTCGAAGTAGAGGGCGCCGATGAAGAAGGTGGAGAACATGCCCGTCGCGATCAGGCCCCGAATCGTGCTCGAGCCCGTCAGGCTGCGGATCCTCAGGATCCGCAAGGGCATGATCGGATTGGAGAGCTTGGACTCGAGGATGACGAAGGAGATGAACAACACCGCGCCCACCCCGAGACAGGCCAGTGTCTCGGGAGAGCCCCAACCCAGGCGCGACGCGGTCACGATGCCGTAGATGGCGACCATGAGCGAGACGGTGACCAGCACGGACCCCACGACATCGACGCCCTGTTTGATGCCGATGCCGGTGTTCTCCACGATGAGGGCCCGGCCGAGCAGGAGCGTGCCGATGCCGATGGGCACGTTCACGAAGAAGATCCAGTGCCAGCTGAGTGCTTGGGTCAACACGCCGCCGGCGAGGAGCCCGATGGAGCCGCCACCGACCGCGACGAAGACGTACGCGCTCATCGCTTTGGCCCGCTCGTGCGCCAAAGGGAACTCCGTGACGATGATGGCGATGATCACCGACGAGGACAGCGCCCCGCCGATGCCCTGGACGAAGCGCGCCGCCACCAACATCGCCTGGCTGTCGGCCGATCCGCACGCGATCGAGGCCAAGGTGAACAGCGTCACCCCGGCCAGGAAGATCTTCTTTCGGCCGACGAGGTCACCCAGACGGCCGGCCATGAGGAGGAAGCTTCCGAAGGAGATGAGGTAGGCGTCGACGACCCACGTCAGGCTGGACTGGCTGAAGTGCAGGCTGTGCTGGATGGCCGGGAGGGCCACGTTGACGATGGAGCCGTCGAGCGCGTTCATGAGCATCGCCAGGCACACGACGACCAGGGCTATCCAACGCCGACGGTCGCCGGCTGGGGTGGGGGTGGGAATGGTCACGGTCTCGTGGATAGTCATGATTTAGGGACTATCCTATAGGTGTGACGGATATGGTCGTTCCAGGGCGGAGGGGCTCGTGAAGCCCGGGGTCGGAGCCGGCCCCAGTACGGGAACGATCGTGCTCCTGACCCGTCTCGCCCGGGTCGTCTACCGGCGCTCCACGCTCGAATTGGTGGGGATGAACCTCAAGAACCTGGGCGTGCTCGCCTACCTGCGAGACCATCCGAGCGTGTCACAGGGGACGATGACCGACGACCTGTCCATCGACTCCAACACGGGCGTCCTCGTGCTCAACGATCTCGAAGACCTGGAGTACGTCGAACGACGGCGCGACCCCGCCGACAGACGACGCCACATCGTCGACATCACTGCGACGGGCCTCGCCGCGCTGGAGCAGGCCGAGCTGGCCCAGGGAAGCATCGAGGACGAGATCCTTGGTCGGCTGAGCGAGCCGGAGCGAGCGACGTTTCGACAGCTCCTGGTCAAGGCGCTCGAGGACCACCTGCCTCCATCGACGCCGTGACCGCCCGCCCTAGGGCACCAGCACGGTTCGCTCGCCCGGCACGTCCGCCGTCGTCCAGATCCGCTCCACATCGGCCAGGGGACGGATCTTCGTCTTGACGGCGATCGTGCCGGCCTCGATCTCGTCGACGAGAGACGGCAGTGCACCGAGGTACGCCTTGGTCGAGACCGCGCCCTGGCCGTTGCCCTGGAGGCGGAAGTTGGCGGACCGCAGGGCGACAGAGGGCAGTTCGATGGTGGGACCGGCCATGGCCCCGATCTGAATCCAGTTCATGGCGCGGCTGCGATCGGATCGTTTGGTGAGCAGCGCCATGATGGCGCGCTCGGCGGGCTCGCCCCACAGGTAGTCGATGACGATGTCCACGTCGGCGGCCGCTGATCCGAGCTCCGTCGCCGTGGCGTCGAGGTCGTCAGTGAGCTGGACGACGTCGTCGGCCCCGACCGAGCAGAGCGCGGCCAGCCGGGTCAGGTCGCGCCCCGCGCCCACCACTCGTCCGGCGCCCAGGCGTTTTGCGACTTGCACCGCCATGGTCCCGGCACTCCCGGTGGCGCCGAGCACGAGCACGCTCTGGCCGAGCTCGATCGGGACCCGAAGGCGCAGCGCCACCCACGACGACATGGCGGGGTTCAGAGCAGCGGCGATGCTCGCCACGTCGACACCGTCGGGCAGCTCGATCGAGCGGCGCACGTCGGCCACGGCCTTGTCGGCCATGGTGCCCACGACGTCGTCGTCGGAGACGAAGTAGATCGTCTTCCCGTCTCGGCGCCGACCGACTCCGTCGATGCCGGGGATCATGGGCAAGGTGCCGGTGCTGGTGTAGTGAGCCCCGGCGGCGCCGGTCCGGGTGCGCGGGTGCAGGCCGACGGCGAGGACGTCGACGAGCATCTCGTCGTCTGTCGTCGGCTGCGGGACGGCGAACTCGCGGTAGTGCGGTGGCTCGTCGAACGACGTGACCACGGCCGCGTGCATGGTCTGGCTCGTCTCCACCTCCGAGGCGTCGCCGCTACCCCGTGGCCGGTGGAGGCGGATCGGTGCTGGGGACGCCGCCGTCGGAGACGTGCTCGGTCCACTGCGTCCCCGACCAGTACCGCTGTTCGTGCTGGGCGAAGGGGTCGGCCAGCCAACCGGGTGCGATGCCCGTGAACGTCGTGCCGGCGGCGCCCCGAGGCGGGCCTGTCGACCCGGGCCCAGGACCTTGGAACCCGGAGCTGGTAAAGGGACTCCTGGAGACCGGCGCCCCGCCGTAGCCCCGTCGCCGGCGCTGCGACGAGAGCATCCGCATCGCGAACAGGGCGCCGAAGATCACGAGGGTGATCCACGACCCGTGTCCGAGGTACATGACACCAGTGTATGGCTGGTCGCCAGCAGCCGGTCGTCGGCCCCGCCGAGGTGGTCCCGACCCGCGGTGCGCTCGACATGGGAGGCTGTGAACGTGGCAAGCGTCGTCGTGATCGGCGGGGGGCCGACCGGGTTGGTGACGGCGATGCTGCTCGCAGCCCGAGGGCTGCAGGTCGTCGTGCTGGATCGGGACGAGCCTGCACCGGCGACCGTGGCCGAGGCGTGGGACTGCTGGGAGCGTCCCGGCGTGGCCCAATTCCATCAGGTGCACTTTTTCCAGCCCCGCGGTCGAGCGCTGCTGGAGAAACTTCTGCCTGCCGTCCTCGACGAGCTGGCAGCGGCCGGCTGCGTGCCGTTCAACCTCATCGAGCGATTGGCCCACCTCGTGCCCGGCGGCGCTGGTTCATTCGACTACGAGCCCTACGAGACGCTCACGACCTGTCGGCGCCCCGTGCTCGAGTACGGCTTCGTGGCGGCAGCCCGAGCAGCGCCCGGGGTGGAGATCCGCAACGGGTGTGCCGTTTTGGAGTTGGTCACCGGAACATCGGTCGTCGACGGCGTGCCGCACATCATCGGTGTGAAGACCACGACGGGCGAGACGCTCCTCGCCGACGTTGTGGTGGACGCCGCGGGTCGTCGAACCCCGGTGCCGGCGATGGTGGAAGCCGCCGGAGGCCGACGATCGGTCGAACACGTCGAGGCCGTGGGGTTCGTCTACCACACGCAGTTCTACCGAGGCCCGGCGCTGCCCGAGGTGCGAGGCGATCTGCTGGCTGCCATCGGGTCGATCTCCCTCGTCACCATGCCGGGAGACAACGGGTACTGGTCGGTGACCCTGTACCACTCCCCTTCCGACAAGCCCATGCGCAAGGTTCGAGACCCGACCGTGTTCAACCGGGTCCTGCGCTCCCTGCCGCTGCATGCGCATTGGGTCGATGGTGAAGCGATGGGTGAGGTCGTCTCGATGGCGAGCACCGCCAACACGACGCGGCAATTCGTGATCGACGGCCGTCCGTGCGCCACCGGACTGGTGCCCATCGGTGACGCGTGGGCATTCACCAACCCTTCGTTGGGGCGAGGAATCGCACTCGGCCTCCTGCACGCCGCCGGTGTGGTCGGTGTCATGGCCGAACGTATGGACCACCCCGTCGAACTGGCCTCGGCCTGGGACCGGGTCACACGGGAGCGAGCGGCGCCGTGGCACGAGTCCACGGCGGAGTTCGACCGGATCCGGGGCCCCGAAGTCGAGGCGTACCGGCTGAGACGGCCGGACCCCCACGACCCGGACAATCCGGTCGTGGCACGGTGGCGGGCCTTCGACTCGGCTCGGCACTACGACGCCCAGGTCCTGCACTGGTACGGCGAGATCTCGAGCTGCAACACGCTCCCGACCGAGGTGACGACGCGTCCCGGTGTCGTGGAGCGAGTGCTCGACATCGCCGGTCAGAACCCGCCCTATCGGACGCCAGGGCCCGACCGCGCCGAACTCGAGGCTCTGCTCGCGTTGTGACTGGTCTACAGACCGGCCTTGTCTACAGGCCGGCCTTGCTGAGCACTCGGGCAACCGGGGCATCGAAGACGGTATGGACCACGATGGCCACCACGCCCAGCACCACACCTTTCGGCGCTCGGGCCTTGAAGGCCTTGGCGATGACCAGGGCGGAGATGGTGCTCACAATGGCCTCCGCCAACACCGATGCCAGCGCGCTCGGCGGCGTGGGCTTGATCTGGGGCGCGGTCTCGTTCTCGTCCATCGCCACCAGACTCTAGCGCCCCCCTCCGTGGCATCGATGCCCTCGGGAGCACTCGCCACCCTCCCACCTGGACCTTTGCCGGTCGACGGAACGAACTGCGCGTACGTCGCCACGGTCGCCGGCATGCACCAGGCCCGTCGTCGACGCCTCTATCGTTGGACGGCGGTGCCACTCTTGGTGCGACTGCGCTGACGAGTTCTCTGTCGAACGTCAAGAGTCGCGTGCCCGAGACCGAGAGCATCATTCGGGACGACAAGACGGCGGAGAACCGATGACCGCTCATGCGGAGCGCATCATCGTCGGGCCGGGCACGAAGGCCCGTTCGACGCGCTACGCCATCGTCGTCATGGCCGGTGTCGTCGCCGTGGTCGTCGTGACCGTCACGACGCGAGCCCGCACCTTCACCGAGGAGGACTCCGCCAACCTGGCGCGCGCCCTGCACCACTACACCGTGGCCTTGGACCAGCCCCATGCCCCGGGATACCCCCTCGTCGTGCTGTCGGCGCACGCCTTCACCTGGATCGGGTCGGCCGTCAACGCCTATGTCGCGGTGGCGGTCCTCGGCATCGTCGGAACGATCCTGATGACGTATCTACTCGGCCTCGAGATGTTCGGCCGCCGCGCCGCCGTCGTCGCTTCCCTGGTGGTGTGCGCCACGCCCCTGGCCCTGTACTACGGCTCGATCGTCTCGGTCTACCCGACCGAGTCGCTCATGGTCCCCACCGTGGCCCTGCTCGCCCACCGCGTAGCCCGGCGGGCCGACCGATGGAGCGCCATGGCCCTCTTCCCGGTACTGGCACTGGGCGGGGGCTTTCGACCAACCATTCTCATCTTGATGCTGCCGGCGTGCCTGGTCGGGATGGCCTTCGGTCGTCCCCACCCCAGAGACGTGCTCGCCGGCCTGCTGGTAGGGATCGCCATCGTCGCCGTCTGGGCCATTCCCATGGTGGTGAAGTCCGGTGGATGGCACGCATACTCGAAGGCGAGCGGGCGCTTGTACTCGCGCCAGTTCTCGCAGACCTCGGTCCTGTACGGGGCGAGTCTCCACCAGGCCGCCTTCAACGCGGCCGACACCGTCGCAGCAACGGCCATGGTGGCTCTTCCTGCGGTCGCCGTGGTCGTGCTGGCGTACCGCCCGCTCAAGTCCCGGTGGGGAGCTCGGCGTCCTGCGATGTGGATCCTGGCGGCATCACTCGTCCCCTATTGGGTGACGTTCTTCGCCATCCAACTCGGGAAACCCGGATACGTGCTCGCCACCCTGCCGATATTCGCCGTGCTGGCCGGGGGTCTGGTCGCAGCCTCGGCTCGGGCCGTGTCGGTGGCCGTCGTCGTCACCGTCGTCGTGATGATCGGTTACCTCGTCCTTCCGCAGTGGCCGCTGCCATGGAGGCTGGATGCGTTCTTCCCCGCGGCGCACTCGCTGCACGTTCAGGACGAGGAGGCTCTCGGGCTGCGGGCTCTGGCCCGTTCGTGCCCGCGCGCCAGCTGCACGATCGTGAGCCTTCCCACGTCACCCCGATTGTGGTACCACGACCCGTTGGCTCTCTACCGGTGGTACGCGCCCGATACCCATGTCCTGGCATCGGACGACGTCTCGACCGACCGTGCTCCGCTCGAGAACGTGCTCTGGGTCGGTACCACCTTGCCCCCGGCGGTCACGGCGCTGGCCACGCGGGAAGGGTCGATCGGAACGTGGGTCGTCTACCGGTCCGGCACCGCCGTAACCCAGGAGATCGTGCGTGAGGCCTTCGGCTGATGTGACTCTGGCCCGAGCGTCGGCATCGGGACCGTCACGGCTCACGCACCATCGCGACGTGTCGATGTCGGGTCGTATCGATGTCGGGGCTCACCACGGCGAGCTCAGGGGTTGTGCGTGTCCGCGGCCGAGTCAGCGGCGATCTTGCCGTCGAGCATGCGAACGGTCCGGTCCGCCACTGCGGCAACGGCATTGTCATGGGTGACGAGCACGATCGTCACGCCCCGTTCGTCGCGCAGGCGCTGAAAGAGGCCGAGAACTGCTTCGACCGAGGAGCTGTCCAGGCTACCGGTTGGCTCGTCGGCGAGGAGGATGGGGGGGTCGTTCGCCAATGCCCGGGCGATGGCCACGCGCTGTCGCTCGCCTCCCGAGAGCTGCGGCGGACGACGATCAGCAAGATGTTCGAGGTCGACATCGCCGAGTAACTTTTCGGCGTATGCCGACCGATCAGCATGGGGGCGGCGCGAACCCGCCATAGCGATCTGGACGTTCCCCAGGACCGAGAGACGGGGAAGCAGATTGTGGAGTTGGAACACCAGGCCGATCTCCTCACGCCGGAACAGGTTGTTCCGGCGGAGGTGATTGAGGTCGTACTCACCGACCCGGATCGTCCCTGCGGTCGGGCGATCCAGTGCGGCCAGCAGGTGCAGGAGCGTCGATTTCCCGCATCCTGACGGTCCGGTGATGGCAACGAACTCGCCGTTCGCGACGCTCAGATCGAGTCCGTCCAGGGCTCGGATCATGCCGTCGTCGTACACCTTCTCGACATCGTGCACCTCGATCAGCGGGGTCCTCACGGCGAGATCACTCATGACTCAAGGCCTTGAGCGGGGTGAGATTGGCGGCACGCAGCGCGGGATACAGCGCACCGAGCACGGCCATGCCGAGGCCTGTGAACAGCCCTCGCCAGAATGCGCCCGGGGTGTAATTGGCATGAAGGACTCCGTCGAGTTGCGGCAAGTGCTCGAGCACGGCCGTGGCTGCAAAGGAGAGCGCGACTCCCAAGGATGAACCAATCACGGCCAGAACGATCCCTTCACCGACTACGAGAAAGACCACACGTGTTCGAGCCCAACCGATGGCGCGCAACAAACCGAACTCCCGGGTGCGCTCGAACAGCGAGAGCAGCATGGTGTTCCCCACGATGACTGCCCCGATGAGAATGGCGAGGACGGTACTCCCCGTGGCGGCCGCCTTCAGGAACACAAGGTTGCGATCGGCCCGACCGAACTGCGCCGCGGTCCGGATGGTGGTCAGCTCGGGATGGGCCGACGTCAAGGCCTTCTCCACCCCCGGGATCGCGATTCCCGGTTCCACCTTCACGAACACGAGCGTCACCGACCCTGGTACCCGGTTGTAGGCCTGGAGCGCAGGGAGGGGGAACATCGCACCCAGGTCCCCGTAGGAGATCCCGGTCGAGTAGATCCCCACCACCGTGTTCCAGGTGCCGTTACCCTCGAACCTGTCGCCCACGTGCAGGCCCAGGTTCTGCGCGGCGCGCCATCCCAGCATGACTTCGTGGCTGGCGGTGGCCCCGTACGGCCTCCCCGCCACCACCGTGACCCCGAAGGGTTGCAGGTCCTCCGGCGCGATGCCGATCTCGATGAACAAGGGGTTCGCAGCATTGATCCGCTCGGTTTCGAGGAGGACCCCCACCGCGCTCGAGACACCCCTGGTTGACTTCACCTCCTGCAGCTGGCCCTGGTCGAGGCTCGAGAACAGGATGTCCGAGACGCCGTTCTGGGCGACGGTGAAGTCGGACTTGCCAACGGCGAGCACCGCGGCAGCCGAACTCTCCAGTCCACTGCTCACGACCGTGAGCGTCACGACGGTCATCACCGCGATGCCGATCGCAAACGCGATGCCGATCGAGCGCGCCTTCTTCGCCCACAGGTTCCCGAGGACCAAGCGGATCAGAGACATGGCGATCGCCCCCGCCCATCGCCCGCGTGGCCGCTGCTGTCGATGACAATGGCTCCGGGTCCGCTCACCCCGCCGCCGCCCACGCGCCTCTGTTCCACTGGGATCACGTCGGCCTCGACCACGTCCCTCGGCTTCTGTTGGGGTGTCCCGATAACATTGGCACGGCGTTCTTCACAACCACCGTCATCTTCCTCGCGGGTCTGCCGTCGAGCCGGTAGTCCCAGTACTACTAGCACCGCGCTCAGGCTCACTACCACTGCCCCCACCATCGGGGGCAGGTCCATTCCGCCGAAGCGATGATGAGGCCGGCTCCGAGCCCGAGCAGCACCATGCCGAGCAATGCGTGGCCATAAGCGTCCTGGTGCTCACAGACTCAGCCCACCACGAGACGGGGACCCCAGCCAGGGCCAAACGTCATTCCGCAGGAGGGGGGACGGCAGCGCAGGCACGGTTGGGGACGTTCGGCCCTACCGCGACCTCGGGCGGGCGGGCCACGGTTGGACCGTGATCTCCAGGCACCGTGGGCTATGAGCGGCTCTGCCACGGACCTTCCGGACGATGACGCGGTGGTCGAGACGCACGTCTCGATCCTGCTTTTCCTCGGACAGCACGTGCTCAAGATGCGCAAGCCGCTCCGATTCGACTTTGCCGACTTCTCGACCCCGGCCGCTCGGGGCGAGGACTGTCGGCGCGAGGTCGATCTCAACCGACGGTTGTCACCCGATGTGTACCTCGGGGTCGCCGACATCACGATGGGCGGTCAGACCCTCGACCATCTCGTCGTGATGCGTCGCCTGCCGGCCGAGCGCTCCCTGGCCCGTCTGGTCTGCTCCGAGCCCGAGGCCGTCTGGGAGGTCGAGCTTCGTGGCGTGGCGCGCGTCCTGGCAGCATTTCACGCCCGAGCCGATCGATCGCCGCAGATCTCAGCCAACGCATCGCAACGCGCCGTCATCGACCAGTTCGAGACGAACGTGGCGGCGACGGCTCGCTTCGTCGGCCCGGTCCTCGATCCCAACCCTCACGACGCGGTGGTGAGCTCGGTCCGGCGTTACCTGGCGGGACGCGGTCCGCTGTTCACAGCACGCATCGCAGCCGGCCAGGTCTGCGATGGCCACGGAGACCTCCAGGCCGAGGACATCTATTGCCTCGACGACGGACCGAGGATCCTCGACTGTCTCGAGTTCGACGAACACCTCCGCTGCGGCGACGTGACCGCGGACGTGGCCTTCCTTGCCATGGACCTCGAACGGCTGGGGAATACCGAGGCCGCGGCGCGATTCGTCAGCGACTACGAGGAGTCGGGCGGTGCCCAACTGCCCTCGTCCTTGTTGCACTGCTACATCGCCATGCGTGCCTATGTCCGCGTCAAGGTGGCGTGTATCCGCCACGAACAGGGAAGCTTCGTCGCGGCCGAGGAGGCGGCCGGGCTCCTGGAGCTCGCCCGGACGCACCTGGAGCGAGGTCGGGTCCGTCTCGTGCTGGTCGGGGGCCTCCCCGGATCGGGCAAATCAACGTTGGCCAACGCGCTGGGCGACACGCTGGGTGCCATCGTGCTCCGGTCCGACGAGCTCCGCGCCGGACCGTCGCGCTCCGCCGATCCCGCGGTGGAGGCGACGTTCCGTCAGGGGCGCTACGCATCGGCTCGGACCCAAGACGTGTACAACCAGTTGATCGGTGCGGCCCGCCAGCACCTGGGTCTCGGCCAGTCGGTGATCCTCGATGCCTCGTGGGTCGACGAGTCGAACCGGGCCCTCGCTCGGGCCCTGGCCGTCGAGTCATCGGCCGATCTGACCGAGCTGCATTGCACGGCTCCTCCCGAGGTCACCGAAGCACGCATCGCCATGCGACTCCACCAGCGACAAGGCCTCTCCGAGGCCACCGTCGAGATCGGTCGGGCCATGGCTCTCGTCGAGGCCCCGTGGCCGTCGGCGACCGACGTCGATACGGCACGACCGCCCGGCGTCGTGGTGGCAGAAGCCCTCGGGATCGTGAACGCACCGGAAGTCGCCGTGTCGTCGACGAACCTCATGCCCCGATAACCCCATGCCCCGATAATCCGACGCCCCCATGACCCGCCACGCATGCGAGCGGGCACCTACCCCGAGGCGGTGGCCTACGTCAGGGCCGCATCGGCACCCGGCGCTGCGACTCGGTGCCCGTGGATGACCATGACGGGACACGAGGCATGGGTCATGCAGTGCTGGCTCACCGACCCGAGCAACATGCCCGAGAAGGCGCCGTGACCTCGGCAGCCCACCACGAGCAGATCGGCACCCTTGGCCGCATCGAGAAGCACTTTCGCCGGATGTCCTTCGACCACAACCGTCTCCATGGCGGCCGGGCGATCGGCGCCGAGGGCTTCCTCGACGGTCGCCTCAAGTGCCTTGTGCGTGTCGGACTCGGGGTCGAACTCGGTCGGGTACGGCGGCGCCCAACCGAAGCTGGTCGGGTACTCCCAGGCCATCACCGCACGCAACCTCGCCCCGGTGACCTGTGCCTGACGAGCGGCCCAGCGCAAGGCGTCCTTCGAGGGCTCCGACCCGTCGACCCCCACCACGATCCATCCTGGACCAGGGACTGTCCGCTTCCGGTTGATATCAACGATCATGACTCGCTCCGTTCCTCTCTTTGGACTCCACGCTCCCAGGCGCATGGGGTGTCTCGGGCACCGCTCTGGTGGAGTCGGCTTGCTCTCTCTGCACCGCTTGCTCCTCCGAACTCGCCCCCAAGTAGACGAAGAGGCCGATGAGGACGAGCCAGAAGTCACAGAAAACGCCGCCGATGATCATCACGACCGCCAACATCCGGGCGATCCTCGCGGCCTGACGGGTGGCGGTTAGCCTGTCGTGGCGTCGCTCGAGCAGGGCTCGCGCCACCCGTCCTCCGTCCATCGGGAGCGCGGGCAACAGGTTGAACCCGCCCAGCAGGACGTTGAGCCAGGCCAGCCGGGCGAACCACGAGCCGGCAAACAGCGAGGGCGGCCAGAGGTGGGCGCCGAACACGAGGCCACCCACCAGCGCGAGGGCGGCCACACCGAAGCTCGCGAGGGGTCCGACGATGGCGATGGCGAGCTCGTCGGCCGGCCGCTCCGGCATCTTCTTCAACTGGGAGAGGCCGCCGACGGGCAAGAGCAAGATGTCCTGCACCACCGCCCCGCGTCGGCGGGCCACGACACAGTGGGCGTACTCGTGGACCAGCACCGAGGCGAAGACCGCGGTGATCCACAGCAGGCCCACACCGACGGTGGACACCCCGCCGCTGCTGTTCACCCACACCACGAGGATCACGAGGAACAGGAAGGTCCAGTGCATCCGGATATCGATGCCACCGATTCGGGCGACCCGGATCGAACTCTGCGATCTCCTCTCCTTGGCCATGGACGCTTCCTCCCCGTCACGCTCTACCCCGAGGATGATCGCCCGTCGGGCGTGTGGACCAGGGCACAACGTCCAATTCGCTCGGCCGCAGACAGCTTCCGCACCGTCTGACCGATACGCCGGCCCGCACGCCACCGCGACTCCGGCGCTCGCCCAGCCTGTGACTTCTGACCCTGGTCCGACCGGACCGCTCCGAGCGAGCATGAAGATACCGACACGTAGACGAGCCGTTGTCTGAAGGTGAGGAAAGGGGAACCGACAATGCATCTGGATCTGACCGTTGAGCAGGCTCGGGCGCTCAACAGGCTCCTCGAGCGGTCCCTGCCGGAGCTGAGTTACGAAATCGCCGCCACCGACAACGCCGCGTACCGGGGCGGACTTTGCGACGACCGCGACCGACTGGTCGAGGTCACAGGAGCCCTCACGCGACTGGTGACCGAGGCTCCCGAGGTCTCACCCCCCGCCCCGGCCCTGGGACTCGTCCGCGAGCTCGCCCACCCCGGAGACTGAACGGTCCCGATGTCAGCCGAGAGACCCCGCACGCCTCCCGAGGAGGAGACGATATGGACATGATCCGCTGGTTCGACAGCATCCGTCTCGATGACGCGCCACAGGTGGGAGGCAAGGGCGCCAACCTGGGAGAGCTCACCGCCGCCGGTCTCCCGGTGCCGCCGGGGTTCGTGATCACGAGCGATGCCTTCCTCGACGCCATCGATCGCAGCGGCGCGCGCCAAGAGCTCCGTAAGGTGATCGACAGCGTCGACGCCGACGACCCCGCCGGCCTGGCCACCTGCGCCCAGCGCGCCCAGGAGCTCGTGCGTGCCACGCCCGTGCCCGACGATCTCGCTGATGCGATCCGAGCCGCCTATCGTCGCCTGGGCAGCGGCTCGCGAGTCGCCGTCCGTTCCTCGGGGACGAGCGAGGACAGCGCGGGCACGTCATTCGCCGGCATGAACGCCACCTTCACCAACGTGTCCGAGGACCAGGAGCTCCTCGCCCGGGTCGTCGACTGCTGGGCATCGCTGTATGGGGAGCGGGTCATCTCGTACCGGGCCAGCCAACGCGTCGGGGACGAGCCGTCGCTGGCCGTCGTCGTCCAGCAGATGATCCCTTCGGAGCGGTCGGGCGTGATGTTCACCGTCGACCCCTCGCGAGCACATCCCGATCACATCATCATCGAAGCAGCTTTCGGTCAGGGAGAGGTCGTCGTGAGCGGCCAGGTAGAACCCGACACATATGTCGTGGAGCGCACCGGACCCGCTCTGCTCAACGTACGGGTCGGCATCAAGACCACCAAGATCGTGCAGGGAGCCGACGGGCACGACGAGCAGATCTCTCTCGATCCGAGCGAAGGGTCGCGACGCGTCCTCTCCGACGACGAAGTGCTGGGCCTCGCCTCGCTGGGGCTGGCGGTGGAAGCACACTACGGGTCGCCCCAGGACGTCGAATGGGCGATCGCGGGGGGACGCACCTACCTCGTCCAATCGAGACCCATCACGACGCTCGTCGACTCCTCACCGAAGAACACCGAGTCCCCGTCACAGGACTCCGCCCCCACCGGGTCCGAGCGAGCACCAACGGTCCTGGTGTCGGGATTGGCGGCGTCTGCGGGTCGGGCATCGGGCCGCGTCAGGGTGCTGCACTCCCCCGCCGAGGGTGACCGCCTTCAGACGGGGGAGATCCTGGTGGCGTCGATGACCAGCCCGGACTGGGTCCCCACCATGCGACGAGCGGCGGCTCTCGTGACCGATGGCGGCGGGATGACGTGTCACGCCGCCATCGTGACCCGCGAGCTCGGAGTGCCGTGCGTCGTGGGGGCACGCACCGCGACCACCGTGCTCCGTGAGGGCGAGCTGGTGACCGTGGACGGAGCCAAAGGCGAGATCTACGAGGGTGCGGTCCCGCCCGCGACTGCGACGATCACGCCGGCAACCGAGGGCACCCTGCGGATCGCTCCCATGACGGGGCCGAACGTGGCACCGCCACCCTCGCCGGTGCTCGCCACTCGTCTCTATGTCAACCTCGCCATCGCGGAGCACGCCGAGGAAGTCGCCGCGTTGGATGTCGACGGCGTCGGGCTCCTCCGGGCCGAGTTCATGGTTGTGGACGCTCTGCACGGCGTCCACCCGCGGCTCCTCCTCGAGCGCGGGGAAGAGAAGGCCTTCGTCGACACGATGTCGGCGTCGCTTCTTCGCATCACCAGAGCCTTCGCGCCCCGGCCGGTGGTCTATCGCAGCATCGACTTTCGGACCAACGAGTTCCGCAGTCTCGAAGGTGGCGAACGCTTCGAACCTCAAGAAGAGAACCCCATGATCGGCTATCGCGGCTGCTACCGGTACGTGCGCGAGCCCGACCTCTTCCGTCTCGAATTGGACGTTCTCGCCAAGGTGATCGAACAGACACCGAACCTGCGGCTGATGATCCCCTTCGTCCGCACCCGGTGGGAGCTCGAAGCCTGCCTCGACATCGTTGCCACCAGCCCCGTTGCAGGAGCGCTCCCGGTGTGGGTCATGGCCGAGGTGCCCTCGGTCGCCTTCTTCATCCCGCAGTACGCCGCCATGGGGATCGAGGGCGTGTCGATCGGGAGCAACGACCTGACGCAGCTCATGCTCGGCGTGGACCGCGACTCCGAGGTGTGCGCCGATCTCTTCGACGAGGCAGATCCTGCCGTGCTCGACGCCATCGGCCGCATCGTCCGGGGGTGCCAAGACGCCGGCATCACCTCGTCATTGTGCGGCCAGGCGCCCTCCAACCGACCCGAATTCGCCGAACACCTCGTGCGATTGGGAATCACCTCGATCTCGGTCAACCCCGACGCGGTGTCCGCCGTGAGGCGGTCCGTCGCCGCCGCGGAGTGGCGGCTCCTGCTCGAGGCCGCCGTCCCCGAGCGGGACCAATCCCACGGTGGTGTCGCGGTCGCACCACGATCACATGCCCGGAGTCGCGTCGGGGCGCGGTCGGGCGAAGCCCTATCGTCGGGACAAGGTCCCGGTATGCACATGACGTGAGGAGCACGGAGATGGATCTGGTCGGGGTTCTCAGCACAATGCACGACGATTGCCTCCAAGAGGCTGTGGACGCCCTGGGTCGGGCTCACCTCAGGCACTACGACGCGTCGGGTTCGGAGTGGTCTCGTCGGCGCCTCGATGACCTGTTCGACCTGGTCCTCGAGTGCCTGGCCAAGAAGAGCCTCGCACCGATCTGTGAGGACGCCCAACGCGTGGCGCAGGAGCGCTTTGACGCCGGCTTCGGCATCTCCGAAGTGCAAAGTGGCTTCAATGTCCTGGAGGAAGCGATCTGGCATGTCGTCATGCCACAGCTACCCGCCGACGACCTGCTCGAAGCCGCCGGGCTGGTGGGGACCGTCTTCGGAGCGGGAAAGGACGCACTGGCGCGAACCTGGGTGTCTCTCTCGACGAGCCAGCATGTCCCCTCGCTCGACCTGACCGCGCTCTTCGAGGGTGTGGCCACCTGAGGCTGAGCGCAAGGTGGCGCTCTGGGCAGACGGCAGATCCGTGGGGATCTGGACAGGTGTGGACCGCATCCTCGGGACCACCCACGAACGGACCTTTGGCCCTGTTGGAGCAGGTGCGCCCTTCATATCCTCCAAGGAGGAGCACGACGACGTCGCTGCCCGGGGTCGGCCGCCGAACGCGCCGGCTCACAGAGACCACAAGGCCCGAAGACGAGCACGGAGACGACGATGACCCTGACCGAAGAAACCGTCACTGCAGGAACGACAGCCGACGGCACGTTCGTGGCCCCAGGCCAACGCGGCAGCCTGGTGGAGGTCAAGCCCCGCTACGAGAACTTCATCGGTGGGCACTGGGTGCCCCCGGTCGTGGGCAAGTACATGAAGAACATCAGCCCGGTCACAGGCCAGCCTTTCACCGAGGTGGCCAGGTCCACCGCCGAGGACGTCGAGCTCGCCCTCGACGCCGCACACGCCGCCAAGGACGCCTGGGGCGAGACGTCGCTTCCCGAGCGCGCCGCGGTGTTGAACGCCATCGCCGACGCCATCGAGGCCAACCTCACGATGCTGGCGGTGGCCGAGAGCTGGGAGAACGGGAAGCCCGTGCGCGAAACGCTGGCCGCCGATATCCCACTCGCGGTCGACCACTTCCGGTACTTCGCCGGAGCCACCCGCTCGCTCGAGGGTCGCTCCACCGAGATCGACAAGGACACGGTCGCGTATCACTTCCACGAGCCACTGGGCGTCGTGGGACAGATCATCCCGTTCAACTTCCCGATCCTGATGGCGGCGTGGAAGATCGCTCCTGCGCTGGCAGCTGGCAACTGCACCGTGGTCAAGCCGGCGTCGCCCACGCCGTGGTCGATCCTGAAGCTGGCCGAGGTGATCCAGGACGTCGTTCCTCCCGGCGTCATCAACATCGTCACCGGCCCCGGCGGGGAGATCGGCAAGGCTCTGGCCTCCAGCCCGCGCATCGCCAAGATCGGCTTCACCGGCGAGACCACGACGGGGCGCCTGATCATGCAGTACGCGGCGGAGAACCTCATCCCCTCGACCGTGGAGCTCGGTGGCAAGTCGCCGAACGTGTTCTTCGCCGATGTGATGGACGAGGACGACGAGTTCCTGGACAAGGCCATCGAAGGCCTGGTGCTCTACGCCTTCAACAAGGGCGAGGTGTGCACCTGCCCGTCCCGGGCGCTCGTCCACGAATCGATCTACGACGCGTTCATGGCCCGGTGCCTGGACCGTATCCGTCGCATCACCCAGGGCAACCCCCTGGACCCGACCACCATGGTCGGAGCCCAGAACTCAGCCCAGCAACTGGAGAAGATCGCGGGCTACGTCGACATCGGTCGCCAAGAGGGCGCCGACGTGCTCATCGGCGGCGAGCGGGCACATCTCGACGGCGAGCTCAAGGACGGGTACTACTACGAGCCCACCGTGCTCAAGGGTGACAACTCCATGCGGGTCTTCCAGGAAGAGATCTTCGGCCCCGTGCTGGCGGTCACGACGTTCACCGACGAGGACGACGCGGTGCGGATCGCCAACGACACCCTGTACGGCCTCGGTGCCGGGGTGTGGACCCGGAACGGCAACGTCGCCTACCGCATGGGTCGAGCGATCAAGGCCGGCCGAGTGTGGACGAACTGCTACCACCTCTACCCCGCCGGGGCGGCGTTCGGTGGCTACAAGATCTCGGGTGTGGGCCGAGAGAACCACCAGATGATGCTGGAGCACTACTCCCAGACCAAGAACCTCCTGGTCAGCTACAGCACGAAGCCTCTCGGGTTCTTCTAGGCCACCTGAGCGGGGACGGGTCCAGGAGATGGGGGCGTCATACACCGAGGATGCCGCCGCAGTGGCCCGAGTCGTTGCCACACCGGCGGCGCTCGAGGCCATCGCCCAGCTCGTGGGCGAGGTCGGCCCGGTCATGTTCTTCCAGTCCGGCGGGTGCTGCGACGGCAGCATGCCCATGTGCTTCGCCGACGGGGAGTTCGTCATCGGGGGTCACGACGTACGACTGGGTGACGTCGGAGGCTGCCCCTTCTACATCGATGCCCGGCAGTTCCAGGTGTGGAAGCACACCCAGCTCATCGTGGACGTGGGTGCCGGAGAGCCCGAGGGGTTCTCGCTCGCGGCCGGTGAAGACCGGCATTTCATCATCCGCTCCAAGCTCTTCAACGCGGACGACCAGGCCGCGCTGAACGGCGACGGACCATCCACCCGCGCGCCGACCTCCTCTGGTCCCTCCGGGCCGAGCGACGTGACCGAGCCCACGACGGGATAGGTCGGTGCAGCGCCAGCCGAGCTCCACCGCGGCCGGCTCGTCAGCGAGCGACCAGGACCGGCAGTCGTCCGAGGTGCAGGACCTTGTGAGCCGTGCTCCCCACCAGGAGACCCGTGAGATCGTTCACACCTCGCGAACCCATGACGATCACAGAAGCACCTGACTCCTCGGCTTCCGCCAGGATCTCGGTCACGACCAGACCTGTGAGCGAAGCCCGTACCGTCCCCGTTGCCGTCACGCCGGCATCGACCAGGTCAGCGACGGCCCGGTCGACGACCTGAGACGCCTCGTCGTGCCCCTCGGTCGAGACGAGCCCTGCTCGACCGATGAAATGGCCCTCGCGCACATGCACGACGCGCACCGGAGCACCCGAGAGCTGGGCCAGCTCCTTGCTCGCGGCCAGCGTCTTGCTGTCATGAGGAGAACCGTCGAGCGCAGTCAGAATGTGCTCGAACATCGTCGCTCCTGTCGATCGGTACCTCCTCCACGATGACGCTCGCCGGGAGAACCGCACCAGGGTCGAAGGTCCCCGCCTCTTGGCGCAATCCCCCGATCCCCACCGCCGGGCACCCAACCCGGTTGGCCCTGCCCAAACCCGGACTCGAAGGTGGCCAAGGACCCTGTCGCGTCGCCGGCATGCCGCGTACCGTGTCTCGTGTCGGAGGTTCCGACCTGAACAGGAGGGTACGTACGATGCGAGCTGCCATCGGAGACAGGATCGTGGTGCGGGGCCATCGCGTCGGAGAAGCATCTCGTGACGCGGTCATCCTCGACGTCGAGGGCCCCGACGGGGGTCCGCCCTACCGGGTCCGTTGGAGCGATGATGGACACGAAGGCGTGTTCTTCCCGGGGGACGACGCCTCGGTGGAGCACTACCCGGCGACGGTCGACCCGAGGTAGGGACTCTGTCCCCGGGGCCTCGACCGTCCGTCCTATGGCCACCAACGTCGATCGTGCCGTTTCAGGACGTGCCACGGCTCTTCGAGCCGGGCTGCGGCCATGGCGGAGGCGCTGGGTCGCCGCCGCCCGTCGCTTTGCCGTGCTGTGCCGCCACACGAGCGACGATCCCGACCGGCCCTCGATCAGCGCCGGGCTGGCCGGACTCGAAACCCTCATGCACCAGGCGGAGACGGGTCACGGTGACGACATCGCCTCTGTCCACGTCGACCACCGACGAGATGCGATCAACCTCGTCCACTACCTCACGCTCCGACACCAAGACGTCCGCCAGCTCCAGCGTGGATTGGGAGAGCGTGGCCTTTCGTCTTTGGGGCGATGCGAGCCTCACGTGCTCGCCACCCTCGAGAGCGTGCGAGCCGCGCTCGACGGACACCTGCCCCAACTCGACCCGACCACCCTGAGTTTCGCGGAGGGGCGTCGTGCCCTCGACCGCAACACCGACGCCCTGTTCGGCCCCCGACCCCCGGGGAGGGTCCCCCGCATCATGGTGACCCTCCCGACCGAGGCTGCCGACGACTATCTGTTGGTGCGGCACCTCGTTGCACGTGGCATGGACGTCGCCCGCATCAACGGAGCGCATGACGACCCGGGCCGGTGGGAGCGCATGGCGTGCAACGTGCGGAAGGCGTCGGCTGAGATCGACCGTCCCTGCCGGGTGTCGATGGACCTTCCGGGGCCCAAGATGCGGACCGGCCGGTTGGTCGAGGGACCGCGGATCATGAAGCTGCGACCCCAGCGCGACCTGCGGGGAGTGCCCGTCACTCCCGCGTTGGTCACGCTCGTGCCCGACTCCATCCCACACGCTCGGACCCACGAGCTCTGTGTCGATCCGGCATGGATCGAACGACGTCAATTCGGAGACGTGGTCGACGTCGTCGACACCCGGGGCTCGCCGCGCGAGCTGCGGGTGGTCGAGGCCGGACCGACGCGGGCCGTCGTCGAGGTCTGGGATACCACCTACGTGGAAACCGGGGCAGTGCTGGTCTGCGACGGCGACGCGACCCGAGTGGGCATCCTGTCGCGCAGTCCCCAATGCCACGTGCTACGCGTCGGCGATCTCCTCGGCCTCACCAACGACGGGGAGGCCGCGACGCCCTGGCGCCCGGGTCAGCCTGGATACGCTCACATCGGCTGCACGCTCCCGGCTGCGTTCCAGGCGGCCAAGGTCGGCCAGCGGGTACTCCTCGACGAGGGGAAGATGACCGGCGTGATCGAGAGCGTCGCCGCGAATGAACTCCGGATCAGGATCCTGACCGGATCGCCTCGAGGATCGCGCCTGAGAGCAGAGAAGGGGATCAACCTTCCCGATACCGACCTCGCCGTGGCCGCGGTCACCGACGCCGACCTTCCCCTGCTCGAGGAGGCTGCCGCGCACGCCGACATGGTGGCCGTGTCGTTCTTGCGCCACGAGGATGATGTCGATCGCGTGCACGACTACCTGGGACGCGTCGGGGGCGAACACCTCGGGCTCATCCTGAAGATCGAGACCACCGCGGCGTTCGAGCGTCTCCCCGAGATTCTGCTGCACGCCATGCGATCGCCCCTGGTCGGCGTGATGATCGCCCGAGGGGATTTGGCGGTCGAAGCGGGATATGAACGCTTGGCCGAGGTGCAGGAGGAGATCCTTTGGCTGTGTGAGGCGGCCCACCTGCCGGTGATCTGGGCCACCGAGGTACTCGACCAGCTGGCGCGCACAGGACAACCGTCCCGGGCCGAGGTCACCGATGCGGCCATGGCGCAGCGGGCGGAGTGCGTCATGTTGAACAAAGGCCCTCATGTCGACACCGCCATCGACGTGCTCGACGACATCCTACGGCGCATGTCGGGGCATCAACGCAAGAAGACGCCGTTGCTCCGGCCCCTGCAGAGCTGGGTCGACGCCACGTCCTAATTGCGGCACGACCGGGTGGGCCACCACGACCGACGCTCGATCCGGATTCGCCGCTCACATGGTCGGGCTCGCCCGCCCGGTCCGAGCCGCTTCGGACTTGGCGCCGGGTCCATTCACGGGCCCGCCCGGAGGGCGTGACCTCCGGCCCTGTCGACGTGATCCCAGACGTCGTACGATTCGGCCGTGGATATCGGAGATGCCGCGGTAATCGATGCTCCGGGCCTCGACATCCTCATCAGGGTGCTGTCCGAGTCGGGATATGACACCCGGGGGCCTGTCGTGCGCGACGGGGCGATCATGCCCGGGGCCGTCACCGGTGTTGCCGATCTGCCCGCCGGGTATCGAGATGACCAGGCTCCGGGGCACTATCGACTCGAACGCAAAGGCGACAGTGCGTTGTTCTCGTGGGCGGTGGGACCCGGCTCCTGGAAAGCCGAGTTCTTCCCCCCCACCCAGGAAGTGTGGCGCGCCACGGTAGACGGCACGGTCACCTTCTCCGAGCCCGACCATCGGCCGCAACCCATGGCCGTCATCGGAGCCCGACCGTGCGAGGTCGTAGCCCTGGACGTGCTCGACCGGGTGCTCCGCCGCGGCCAAGCCCCGGACCCTCGCTACGCGGCCAGGCGTGATGGTGCGTTCATCGTGGCAGCGGAGTGTGGGGTACCCGCCGGCACGTGCTTCTGCACGTCGATGGGAACAGGACCCGGAGCAGACACGGGGTTCGACCTGGCGCTCACCGAGCTCGGCGACGGTGCGCATCAACGCTACGTCGTTCGGGTCGGCACCGAGCGCGGAGCGGAGGTCCTGTCGCAGCTCCCCACCGTGATCGCCTCCGACGCGGATCTCGAGGCCCGGAGCCAGGTGCTCGCATCGGCTGTCGGCACCATGACGAGAGGGATCCGAACCGAAGGGCTCCCGGGCCTCCTGGCCCGGAACCTCGAGCACCCACGATGGGACGAGGTGGCAGATCGGTGTCTCGCCTGCGGGAATTGCACCCTGGTGTGCCCCACGTGCTTCTGTAGTGACGTTCGCGACACGACGTCCCTGACCGGTGACATCTCGCGCCAGCGGTCGTGGGCGTCGTGCTTCGACCTCGACCACTCGTACCTGCACGGGGGGCCCGTTCGCGCCTCCACCTCCTCGCGCTACCGCCAGTGGCTGACCCACAAGCTGTCCACCTGGTGGGACCAGTTCGCCACGTCGGGGTGCGTCGGGTGCGGTCGGTGTATCGCATGGTGCCCCGTCGGCATCGACCTCACCGAGGAAGTGGCCGCCATCGCGCGCAGCGACGGAGCCGTGCGTGCCGGCTCGGCGTCGGCGCAGCCCGTTCGATGATCACGTCGTTGGCGGAGCTGGTCTCGGCCCATCCGCTTCTGGCGGGCTTGCCGGGGAATGCCGTCGACAGCGTGGCCGGATGCGCCCGGAATGTGACGTTCAAGCCGGGCGACCTGTTGCTGGCCGAGAGCGACTCGGCCGACACCCTCTTCCTGCTGCGTCGCGGCCGCGTCGCGATCGAAGTGCACTCGCCGGGGCGTGGGCCCATCGTCATCGAGACGGTCGGGCCCGGTGCCGTCGTCGGCTGGAGCTGGCTCGTACCGCCCTACCGGTGGCACTTCGACGCCCGTGCCGTCGAGCCGGTAGGGGCGGTGGCCGTCGACGGGGCGTGCCTCCGGGACAAGGCCGAGGCCGACCCCGTACTCGGCTACGCGCTCATGAAACGGGTGGCGGCGGTGCTCCTCGAACGCCTCCAGATGACCCGGCTCCGGCTCCTCGACCTCTACGGGACCGGTAGTGGTCACTGACCACCGCGGCGGGAGGGAACGAGACGTCTGCGAGCACGGGGGCCGGACCGATGCCGGCGTCATGACGCCCCTCCCGCACCGGGTCGTCGGACGTCGCGACGAGACCGACGACGTGGCGACCCTCCTGCTCTCACCGATCGCCGGTGGAACCCCGCGTCCGCGCTCGGGGCAGTTCAACATGCTCACCGCGTTCGGCGTCGGCGAAGCAGCGATCTCGGTGAGCGGCGCTCCTCAAGACGAGGGCCCGTTGCAGCACACCGTGCGCGACGTGGGCCCGGTCACCCATGCCTTGTGCCGGGCGGCCATCGGCGAGGTGGTGGGCGTGCGAGGCCCGTTCGGCACAGACTGGGCCGTCGGGTTCGATCAGGTTCGGGGCGACCCGATCGACGGCCTCTCGGCCCCCGCCACGCCCGGACTCGGGGGAGACGTCGTCGTTGTGGCGGGTGGGATCGGCCTCGCCCCCCTGCGGGGCGCCGTGTACGAGCTCGTCGCTCGTCACTCCCGAGACGGCGGACAGGTGTTCGTCGTCGTCGGTGCGCGCGATCCTTCGCAGATCATCTTCGGGAGTGACCTCGAGGTCTGGGCGCGCGACGGCGCGACGGTGGAGGTGACCGTCGACGTCCCCGGCCCGGGATGGACCGGCCACGTCGGGCTCGTGACGTCGCTGCTCAAGGGTGCGGGCTTCAACCCCGTGGGAGCGACAGCTCTCGTTTGTGGGCCCGAGATCATGATGCGCTTCACCGCCCGCTCGCTGATCGAAGGCGGCATCGATCCTCGCTGCGTCCGGGTGTCGTTGGAACGCAACATGCAATGCGGTGTGGCCTGGTGCGGTCATTGTCAGCTCGGACCATTCCTGTTGTGCCGTGACGGTCCGATCCTGCCCTACGCAGGGGCCGTGGGGCACCTGCTCACCCAGCGCGAGCGATGATCGGGCCGATCGTGTCCGCACCCAACAGCGGCGCCTCGAGTCCGACCGCGGACGCGGACCGACGACCGACGTTGGCGGTATGGAAGTTCGCGTCCTGCGACGGCTGCCAGCTCAGCCTCCTCGACTGCGAAGACGAGCTGCTGAGCTTGGCCGACACCGTCCAGATCGCCCATTTCACCGAGATGTCGCGCGTCACGGTCTCGGGGCCGTATGACGTCTCTTTGGTGGAGGGCTCGATCACCACGCCGGGCGATGCCCGCCGTATCAGACGGATCAGAGAACACTCACGGCGACTGGTGACCATCGGCGCATGTGCCACGGCAGGCGGGATCCAGGCACTGCGCAATTTCGCAGCCTCCGGCGACTACGCCCGCACCGTGTACGCCCACCCGGAGTACATCACCTCCCTCGACACCTCGACACCCATCGCCGAGCACGTCGACGTGGACTTCGAGCTCCACGGCTGCCCCATCGACCGCCACCAGCTGCTCGAGGTGATCACCGCCACCCTGGCTGGGCGACGTCCGGTGATCGCGGGCCACTCGGTCTGCCAGGAGTGCAAGGGGCGAGGCACGGTGTGCCTGCTCGTGAGCGAGGGGACCGCCTGCCTGGGCCCGGTGACCCGCACCGGGTGTGGCGCCCTGTGCCCGACCGTCGGTCGCGGATGTTTCGGCTGCTTCGGGCCCGCCGAGACGACGAACACCCCTTCGCTCGCCGCTCAGCTTCGCCGCCTGGGTATGGCACCGGTCGAGGTGTCACGGTTGTTCCGGACCTTCAATGCCACCGCGCCGGCATTCCTCGACGAATCGGTGGCCCAAGGGGGCTCGCCCCCGATCGCCCGGGCCAGCACCGTCCACACCGACGGCCCGGAGGATCACCCGTGAGTCACGGCTCGCATCCTCCGCGGGTCATCGCGGTCGAAGGCCTGGCGCGGGTCGAGGGGGAAGGCTCGCTCCGGGTCGAGGTCCACGACGGGGCGGTCATCGACGTCGCCCTCGAGATCTTCGAGCCACCGCGTTACTTCGAGGCTCTCCTCGTCGGCCGGCATTTCACCGAAGCTCCTGACATCACGGCCCGCATCTGCGGAATCTGCCCCGTCGCCTACCAGATGAGCGCGTGTGCCGCCATGGAGGACGCGTGCGGCGTGACCGTCGATGCACAGGTCAACAGCCTGCGGCGGCTGTTGTACTGCGGCGAGTGGATCCAGAGCCACGCTCTGCACATCTATCTCCTCCACGCGCCCGACTTCCTCGGCTGCGCCGACGCGGTCGAGCTCGCCCAACGCGACCGGAGTGCGGTGGAACGGGGCCTGCAGATCAAGCGGACGGGCAACCTCGTCATGGAGACCGTGGGCGGTCGGGCCGTGCACCCGGTCAACGTCCGCGTCGGCGGCTTCTACCGGGCGCCGGACCCCGCCGCGGTGACGGCCCTGATCGAACCTCTGCGCAGGGCCCGCGACGCCGCTCTCGCCACCGTCGAGTGGGTCGCGGGCTTCGAATTCCCCGACGTCGTCGGTGACTACCGCTTCGTGGCGTTGCGCGACGACGAACGCTACGCCATCGAGCGCGGCAGACCTGCGTCCTCCGAAGGCCTCGATGTGAGCCCAGCCGAGTTCGCAGACCTCGTCGTCGAGGAGCACGTCGCCCGGTCCACGGCCCTCCACGCCCGACTCGACGGTCGCGACCCGTATCTGACGGGGCCCTTGGCCCGCTATGCGATCAATGCGGGGGGACTCACCCCGTTGGCTGCCGAGGCGGCGGTGCGGGCCGGGTTGGGCCCGGCGTGCACGAACCCGTTCCGCAGCATCGTCGTGCGGGCCGTCGAGCTCGTGTTCGCGTGCGAAGAGGCCCTCTCGTTGGCCGAGTCCTACACGCCTCCCGACCCCCCCGCCATCCCCGTGACCCCCCGGGCAGGCGTGGGGACCGGTGCCACCGAGGCGCCGCGGGGCCTGCTGTTCCACCAATACGAGATCGACGGCTCAGGCACGATCCGGTGGGCTCGCATCGTGCCGCCGACGTCCCAGAACCAGCTCACCATCGAGACGGACCTGCGTCGCGTGGCCCAAGGCGCCCTCGAGCTGGGGGATGACGAACTGCGCTGGCGCTGCGAGCAGTCGGTTCGCAACCACGATCCCTGCATCTCGTGTGCCGCTCACTTCCTCGACGTCACGGTGGTGTCGTCGTGAGCACCGTCGGGCCGTCGACGAACTCGTCGAGCACCGTGGCGTCAGGGTGCGGGTCCCAGACGCACCCGCGCGTCGTCGTGGCGGGCCTGGGGAGCGAATTCCGGCGCGACGACGGGGCCGGACCGGCGGTGGCGGCTCGCACCGTCGAGCACGCTCCGACCACGTGCGACATCGGTCCGCTCGTCGATCCACTCGACCTGCTCGGACGGTGGGATCGCGCCGATCTGGCCATCGTCATCGACGCCATGCGCTCCGGAGCGACGCCCGGGACGGTACGGGTGCTCGAGCTGACCGGGACGGGGGTGAGCTCGAGCCCGGGCGTGACGAGCACCCACGGGATCACCCTGTCGGGAGTGCTGCGCCTGGCCCAGGCGATCGACCAGGCCCCGCGACGCGTGGTCGTGGTCGGCATCGAAGGCGACGACTTCGGGAGGGGTCCGGGTCTCAGCCCGGCCGTCGATGCAGCGATCCCTGTGGCGGTGCGAACGGTTGTCGACTTGATCAAGGAGGTCCAGCCATGTGCATGAGTCGCCTGCATCGTGTGCTACGCCGCGCCGGCCCCGGTGTCGTCGACGTCGAGGACATGAAGGGGACTGTCCATCGCGTCTCGCTGCTCGCCCTCGACGGCCCGGTACCAGCGGCCGGGGAGTGGCTCGTCGTTCACAGCGGCTATGCCATCGACCGGGTCGACGCTGCCGACGCCGAAGCCGTGGCGGCCGAGCTCCGGTTGAGCCCCGCCTCGACGGCCCGCACCGACGTGGGCGGGGCCAAGCCGTGACAGCCAAGGCGACCTCGGCACCTCCGACCGAGCGAGGTGAAACCCAGGAAGGATCGGGGGGCAGCGGGGGCCTCCCCGGCGTCGTCGTGGCCGGCATGACCGCGTTCATCAGCGGGTTGTCGGTCTTCGTCAACAGCTACGGAGTGCACTCGATCGCGCCACCTTCGGTCTACACCACGGCGAAGAACCTGGTGGCAACGCTCGTCCTCGCCGCCGTCGCCCTCGTGGCGTGGCGCCTTCGCCACCGAAGTCGAGCTTCGGTGGCCGCACGGTTCGTCACCACCGCCCGTGGCCCGGGATTTCCTGAGCCGGCGCCGGGCCGGTGGCGAAGCTGGGGGCCGGCCCGCTGGGCCGGATTGGCGTACATCGGCATCGTGGGCGGTGGTATCGCCTTCGTCTTGTTCTTCGACGGACTGGCCGACACGACAGCCACACCCGCAGCGTTCTGGCGCGACACACTCGTCGTGTGGGTGGCGGTGCTGGCGCTCGTCTTCCTGCGCGAGCGAGTGAGGTGGTGGAACCTCGCCGCCATCGCGGGGCTCGTCGTCGGCCAGGTCGTCATCGCCGGCGGCGTGGGCCATCTCACCGCCGATCGGGGTGAGGTACTCGTCCTGGCCGCCACCTTGCTGTGGGCGGCAGAGGTCGTCGTGGCCAAGTTCCTGCTGCGTGACGTCGCTCCCGCCGCCCTCGCCCTGGTCCGGATGGGGGTCGGCGCCATCACCCTCGTCGTCTATCTGACCGCCACCGGCACCCTGCACGTCCTCGTCGCCTTCGACACGACCCAACTCGGGTGGGCGCTCCTGACCGGGTTGTTGCTGGCCGCGTACGTCGGGACCTGGATGACCGCACTGGCGAGGGCCCGCGCTGTCGACGTCACCTCGGTGCTCGTGGCGAGCGCGCTCATCACCGCTCTCCTCCAAGCTTCGGCCGGGACGACCTCGCTCGCCCCCCAGGCCCTCGGTCTCATTCTTGTCACAGCCGGGGCGGGCGTCGTGATCGGGGCAACGCTCCGGCACCCCGACACGCCCGGACGTGACGCGGTCGGCGGGTGAGACACGACCTGTCCCCCGCCCCGCCCGGGCCTGTGCTCTTCGCCCGATATGCCTATCCCCCCAATGCCCTGGGCTACTGCGGACCCGGGGACCCTGCGGCTCTGCTGGGCATGGCCTCGGAGGGAGTCGACCTGGCGGGCCTGAGCCAACAGGCGGTCCAGTTCGAAGGGGCATGGCCGTATCTGGAGCTGATCGCAGGGTGCAACGGCATCAGAGAACCGCTCGACCGACGCGTGGTGGAGGCGTACTGGACCGGCAACGAGTTGGTGACCCACGTGCCCACCTCCGCGTTGATCGCGTCGCTCGATGACCGGTTCGCGAGGAGAGCCGGGCAGCTCCTCGACGCCGTGACCGCGGCGGCACCGGGAGGTATCCCACAACACAACTTCCACGTGTTCGCGGTGTACCCGTGGCTCGGCCTGCTGCGTGCCGGTATGGACGGGCCGCCGCTCACTGTCCTGGACCGCTGTCGCATCCGCTGGGGATGCATCCAGGCGATCACGGGCGATCGGGTGACGGTTCGCAGCCGGCCACTGTGCTTCGATGGCTCGCACCTCATCCTCGGAGCCGAACAGACCGAGAGCGCCCGGCGCAGTGTCGACGGAATGGCCGTCGGCGCCGAGCTCCGACCCGGCGACGTCGTGTCACTGCATTGGGATTGGGTGTGTGACCGGCTCTCACCCGCAGCATTGCGGTGGCTCCAGTACTGCACCCGACGCAACCTCGACACCGTCAACGCGCTCTCCCGGCCGGGCCCCGCAGCAGTCTGCGATGTGTAACCAGCGCTCAGCCACGTTCCCGGTCGGCCCGACATGACCTTCTCGGCCCACACGCCCGAGAATCGTGAGGTCAATGACGACGACCTCGCGGACGACAGACGACCACTCACCGGTGCCAGCTCCGACACCCTGGCACGGAAAGCAACCACTCGCGACGCCCCGCAATTGGCAGCAGTCCTCGCACGAGCCATGGACCACGACCCCGGGATCTGCTGGATGTTCCCTCGTTCCGGGACGAGGCAACGACTGCTCCCGCAGGTCCTCGCGGCCATGATCCTCCACCTGTACCTGCCCGCCCACGAGGTGTACACGACCGACGACCATGCCGCCGCAGCGCTGTGGCTCCCGCCGAACAATGCGGCCCCCGCGCCGTCCGACGTGATACGCCTCGCGGCGCGCATGGCGCCGCTCTTTCCTCTGGCAGGTCGAGCGCTGTGGCGCGCCCCCGGCGTTGCCGGTCGCCTCACGACACACCGCCCCAGAGAACCCCATTACTACCTTGCTCTCCTCGGCACCGATCCCCCGCGCCAGGGGCGAGGAATCGGCTCCGCACTGCTCGCGTCGCAACTTACCCGTTGCGATGCCGAGGGGCTTCCCGCCCACCTCGAGTCATCGAACGGCCGCAATCTCCCGCTGTACCGCCGCCATGGATTCGAGGTCATCAAGGAGCTGCGGCTCGGACGTCGTGGTCCCCCCACCTGGTTGCTGTGGCGAGAGCCGCAACGGTGAGGAGCCGACCCATTTCGGACCAATGGCCCTAGGACGCGGCTGTCAGGACCTGCACCATGGAAGGAGAAGGCAGGGAGGAACGGGAGGAAGGTGGGTGTGGCGTCATGACCACCACGGCACCGACGCATCGGTGGGGGGACCCCAATGTGCGATCCCGTCGCCCGCTCCAGGAGAGACCATCGACCCTTCGACGCCACGTCTTCTGGGTGGCGCTCTTGATGAGTGCCGTCATCGCGGGGATCATCCTGTTCACCGCTGAATACGGTGGGGTTGCATCCAGCTACAGCGGCACCATCGAATGGATCTCCCCCGTCGGGTCGAGCCAGATCGACGTGGGTGTCGGGGTCACCAACCTCGGCACCTCGCCGGCGACGCCCACATGCCGGGTCGACGTGAACTCGCCCAACGGGTTCGCCACCGGGGTGTGGACCTTCAAGGCCAGCGGTCCCATCCTGGGAGGATCGGGAGGCTATTTCAAGATGAGGATCCCGGTCACGAACAATGCCGCCAGCAGCGTGACCCTCGGCGCCTCGAATGTGAGTTGCCGGTAGCCGGCACCCGGACTCGTCCGACGAGTGCGCGAGTCCAGGCCCCCGAGGCGGCTGCGGCCCACGGCGTCGTCATGGCTACACCAAGAGGTCCTGCCAGTTGGCGGGAACCCGTCCGGCGGGCCCGGGCACCGGTTGGTCGAGAGGATGATGCTGCGGTGGCGCGAGGTGAGGCCCATCGACGTATTGGTTCGTTCGGTAATCCCAGAACCAATCCTCGCCCGGCTCGAAGCTCCGGATGACAGGGTGCCCCGACGAGTTCGCGTGCGCGGTCGCGTGCCGGCTGGGCGAGTTGTCGCAACATCCAATGTGGCCGCACTCCGCACACCGTCTCAAGTGAAGCCACCAACCCTCGGCTTCGAGACACTCCGCGCAACCGGTCCCGCTCGGCAATGTCTCGGGATTGACGGAATCCGTCATATCTGGACCTCCCACAAGGTATCTGTCAACGGCAGCGGTGAGAATGAACGTCTGGCGGTCACGTTCACTCCGGTTCCTGATTGGGCTCGAAAGACTACCTCTCCATGATCCGCATGATTGCCGCGAGGGACACGAGCAGGGCCATCGCCACCGACAGCGGCATCCCGTGGACGTTGCCTGGCGACGCTGCTTACTTCGAGCAGCAGATCACGGACACCGCGCGGCGATCGGCCGAACACACGACCCTCATCCCCTTGCAGGTCCACCCTGATGTGGACGACACTTTCTGCATGACTCAGGACGTCGACGAGGTCCCTCCGTCCAGCTGGCACGAACGGCTGGAGTCCTTCACCAAGCAGCACAAGGGCGATGTCGTCACCATCGAGGTGCTTTCACTTGATCTCGGTGACGAATACGAGGCTGAGAAGGTCCCCTTCGCCTATATCGAGTACGACGGCCACGATGACGCCCTCAATGTGGCGGTGGGCGGGCGTGACGGGCGCTATCCGGTGGTGCTGCGGCACACCATCGAACATCCCCAACGCGTCATTCTCTCTCCTTCTGCGTCGGGTGACGAGGCGACAGTCGACGTGGCATCGGGTGACGGAGTCCAGACGCTCATCACCTTCCATCACCGCCCCGCCCTGCCGGCGTGAGCGTGTGCGGCACGACGACCCCGTCGAGCACGCGCTGAACCTCCCCCATCCTGTCGGGTTCGTCCTGGGAGGAGGCGGAAGCCTGGGCGCGGTCCAGGTCGGCATGCTCGAGGCGCTGACGGACCAGCGGGTGACACCGGACCTCGTCACCGGTACGTCCGTGGGATCACTCAACGGCGCCGTCATCGCGCTCAACCCGACCGGAGCGGCCAACCGACTGTCCCACGCGTGGGCACGGATCACGCGGCACCAGATCTTCCCTGGTGGGCTCCTCTCACAGGCTCGGACTCTCCAGCATTCGAAGACGCACCTGTTTCCCAACTCCGGCCTCGCCGCAGTCATCGCCGACTTCCTCGGCGCGACGACGACCTTCGATGACCTCATGCTTCCCTTCGCTGCGGTCACGATGGAGATCGCTACCGCCACTCCCTATGTGATCACCGCCGGCTCACTGCTTCCCGCCCTGCTCGCCAGCGCGGCGATCCCCGGCGTGTTCCCCCCCGTCGATCACGACGGAAAACGTCTCTGTGATGGCGGGGTGGTGGCCAACGTCCCACTCCGGCAAGCCGTTGCCATGGGCGCCGCCTCGCTGGTGGTGCTCGACTGCACGTTCCCGGGTCACCTCCTCCCGCCGCCCGAATCCCTGGCTGAAACCGTGCTCTTCACGGCCATGGTCACCATGCGCTCTCAGTCCGTGCTCGAAGCCCCCCTGGTCGCCGCCCACGTCCCGGTCGTCTACCTCCCCGGCCCGGCCGCCTGTCGGTGTTCACCGTTCAACTTCGACTCCACCGAGCGCCTCATCGAGGAGGCCTATGAGGCCGCCCTCTCCTTCCTGCGCGACCTCCGGGTCGACGGTCCCGGCCTGTACGGCTCCCCCTCGGGGCAATGACGCCGGGAGGAGCTCGGTGGGCACCAGGGGCGGAACCGGCCCGGCACCTCGGATCGATCCCTTTCGTCGGGATCAGGAGTGTCCGCGACCGTGTCCGAGGGCGTCCTTGACGAATTCACCGGCGTGGCGGTACACGTCCCTGCTCTCCTTCGCCCAGGGGAGCAGGAACGGGAACACGTGGAACATGCCCTCGACCTCAGAGGCGACGTGGGATACCCCGGCAACGCTGAGTTTCTTCACCAGCTCTCGAATCGCATCGCGGAACATCTCGTCCCCGCCGTACACCAAGAAGGTCGGCGGCCAACCTGCGATGTCGTCGAAAAGAGCGTCCACCCGCTCGTCGTCTGGTTCCACACCGTGAAGATAGGGATTCACCGGAATGTTCCAGGGGAGCACGTCGAACGCGGCGTTCTCGGTTATCGAATCCTCGCTGAGCGTGAGGCTGACCTCGGGCGAGAACAACAAGGCACCAGCCGGTTGTCCTAGGTCGTATTTCCTCATGCGATGGAGCACGGTGCCGAGGAGCCCCCCGCCCCCTGAGTCACCGGCGATGAACAGTTGGTCACAGCGCAGGCCGTGGCGTCTGAGGTCGTCGATCACGGACACGACATCATCGACGGCAGCCGGAAATGGGAACTCGGGAGCCAGCCGGTAGTCCACGGCGAATACCGCGCACCCCGTGACGCGAGCCAGATGCGCCATGAAGACGGAATACATGCGCGGTGACGTCCCGATGTAGCCGCCTCCGTGCAGATAGATGATCGTTCCCGGCCAGCGTGCGTGGTCATCGGCAGGCTCTTCGTCGGAGTCCCGGGAGGGACGAAACCACACCCCCGGTACGTTGCCGACTTCGTCCACCTCGCTGGCCACTCCTTGGAGCGCCACGAAAGGGGGGAGGACCTGGCCGGCGATACCGTCGAGAATCCGTTCCAGCGCGCGGAATTCGTCGATGGGCAACGATGATGCGTACCCCAGCAAGGAGCGAACGAACTCTCGGGTAGCCGACACCGCCATGTTTCTCGGTGGGTGGCTCGGGCCGCGCCACGGGGCGCGGAAGGGAAGCCGTCCGATCGCCCCCAGGAAGCTCGAGGCCAGGGTGGCGACGTCGACGGCGGCAATTGGCCACGAGGCGGTCTGGACCTCGGGTCGATCCGACATGACCATGCTCTGAGAGTACCCATCCGGCAACGACCAGATCGAAGCGGTGAGACAACCACCTGTTCAACCCGAGTCCGGGGTCAGGAGTCATTCCCGAGGACGGCGTGTCAACCTGCGAGGAGCGTCGACTTCTCTTCGAGGAGTTCTCGGACCAAGGGCGCCACGTTCGTGCCGTACAACTCGATGTTCCGCATCAGCTTCTGATGGGGAAGGCGCCCGGAGCTGTACTTCAGGTCGAACCGGTCGATGTCCAGTGCGGCGACGGTCCGAGCGATCTTGGCTGCCACGGTCTCGGCCGAGCCGACATACAGGGATCCGTCGGCCGACGCCTCCTGGTCGAACTGCGCCCTGGTCATGGGAGGCCAGCCGCGCGACGCTCCGATCCGGTCCCGGACCTCTTTGAAGTACGGCCACAGCTCCTCACGGGCCTGGTCATCGCTCTGCGCCACGTATCCCGGGGAGTGCACGGCGATCGGCAGCTCCCCATGTCCGAACTCCGCCAGGCCTTGGCGGTAGAGCTCGACGTAGGGGGCGAATCGACGCGGGTCCCCTCCGATGATTGCGAGCACCAGCGGGAGGCCGTAGTGCGCTGCTCTGATCACGGACTCCGGGCTCCCACCGACGCCGACCCAGGCCTTGAGCGAACCCGACTCGGTGGTCGGGTAGATCCGCTGGCCCTGCAGCGGGGCCCTCGTGGACCCGGACCACGTCACCTCCTGCTCGCTCATGAGCTCCACGAACAGGTTGAGCTTCTCCTCGAACAGTTCGTCGTAGTGGGCGAGGTCGAATCCGAACAAGGGGAACGACTCGGTAAAGCTGCCTCTCCCCAAGATGACCTCGGCCCGGCCGTTGGAAGCAGCATCGAGAGTGGCAAAACGCTGGTACACCCGCACCGGGTCGTCCGAGCTCAGCACGGTCACGGCCGACCCCAACCGGATCTTCTCCGTCCCCGAGGCGATGGAAGCCAGCACCATCTCCGGGCTCGTGACAGCGAAGTCAGGCCGGTGGTGCTCGCCGACTCCGAAGAAGTCCACCCCTACCTCGTCGGCCAACACGCCCTCGGCGATCACGTCCCGGATGGTCTGGGCTTGTGAACCCAGCTCCCCGTCCCCGGTCTCGGTCACGTCACCGAACGTGTCGAGGCCCAGCTCCACCGCCTTGTCCTTGGCCACTACCAACCACTCCTCCCGTGTATCGCCCACATCCTTGCACACGCAACGACTGTGCAACGTCGCCAGGGCACCGGCCATTCCCGTCGACCGATCTGCGACGAGCGAGGGGAAATTCTCAGGGGTACCGTGGGCGCCGCCTCGCAATCGATCACCAGCTGAGCCTTCGGAGATCCATCCAAGAGCGACACGACGAAGGAGCGAGATTGACCGACCAGACCGATGGCCAGACGTCGCCTCTGAGCTTCGAACGAGATATCCGTCCCTTGTTTCGCGAGAAGGATCGCACCTCCATGTTGAAGGCGTTCGATCTGTGGGCGCACGACGACGTTGTCGCGCATCAAGATCCGATCTCGTCACAGCTCACCAAGGGCACGATGCCGTGCGACGGAGCGTGGCCGAGCGATCGCGTCGCTGTCTTTCAGAGGTGGATCGCCGAAGGATCGCAGCCTTAGCGGCAATCAAGGCGCACGTCACTTCCCGAGTGAAACAGCACTATTCGCATTGATCCAGACGGGAGGACACGAACAATGAGCACGATCACTACGAGTGACGGTGTCGAGATCTTCTACAAGGACTGGGGGTCGGGCCAACCGATCGTCTTCAGCCACGGGTGGCCGCTTTCGGCTGACGACTGGGACACCCAGATGCTCTTCTTCCTCAACCATGGCTTCCGGGTCATCGCCCACGACCGACGCGGGCACGGTCGCTCCTCGCAAACCGGCGACGGTCACGACATGGACCATTACGCCGACGACCTGGCCACCCTGACCACACATCTCGACATCCACGACGCCATTCACGTCGGTCACTCGACTGGAGGCGGCGAGGTCGTGCACTACATCGCCCGACACGGAGAAAGCCGTGTGGCGAAGGCGGTGCTCATCAGCTCGGTACCGCCGCTCATGGTCCAGACCGACGCCAACCCCGGCGGCCTACCGAAGAGCGTGTTCGACGATCTCCAGGCGCAGCTCGCCGCCAACCGGTCCGTCTTCTACCGGGCCCTGCCGTCAGGACCCTTCTACGGTTTCAACCGACCCGGCGTCGAACCGTCCGAAGCGATCATCGAGAACTGGTGGCGCCAGGGAATGATGGGTGGCGCCAAGGCCCATTACGACGGCATCGTGGCATTCTCCCAGACCGATTTCACCGACGACCTCAGGCAGATCACCGTGCCCGTCCTCGTGATGCACGGCGACGACGACCAGATCGTCCCCTACGCGGACTCCGGCCCGCTCTCCGCTGCGCTGGTGAAGAACGGCACACTCAAGACCTATGCCGGATTTCCCCACGGGATGCCCACCACTCAGGCGGAGACGATCAACGCCGATCTCCTGGCCTTCATCCAAACCGGATAAGCGGGTGAGTGGCCAGCGCTTCGTCTACCGCCGGCCCAGACAATCGGCGACCGCATGCAGCTGGGCGCGGAAGTCGGGATGCGCCACGTCTGCCAAGGTCTTGGCTCGTTCGCGGACGGTGAGCCCCGTCAGCTCAGCCGCGCCGTACTCGGTGACGACAACGCCGGTGTGATGACGCGGAGTGGGCGTCGAGGTGCAAGTCGGCTCCGGCCACGAAGTCCTCGTGCCCGCCGACACCTGAGATCTGCTTGCCGTCGATGCTGTCCGCCACCACCTGCCCATAGAGATCGAGGCACAGCGCACCGAAGGGTGTTGTCGAATTGCAGGGGAAGGCTGCGGCTCCGCGGCAGATGTGGATTGACCTCGACCAGGAGCACGCGGTCGGGGTCGGTGCCGGCCCGGACGAGCTCGTCACGGGTCGCCCCCAGGTGCAGCGACAGATTGACCCGACCCTCGGCATCGGGGGTGCGGCCTGGGCCGTCATGATGCGCGGTGCAAATCGGGCGAGGATCGGGGCGAATTGGCGACAACCGCCGGGGACGGGCTCGACGTCATGGCCCTCTGAAAACAAGACACGCTCGGCCGGCCCGAGGAACCCCGAACGGTACGACACGCCCGCCTTGGTCAGGACGGTGTAGTACCCGAGCAAGAGTGCCCCGCTACAGGCCACCACGCTTGATCCCGATGGTCCTGCCTTCGGTGAATCGGATCGGCGGATCCAGCGTATCGACGAGAAACACGTCCCGGTCCCCTCGATCCCATGCCTCGCGCAGACCTGGCGCGCCCAGATCGAAGTCAGGACGGCTCTTCTGGAGAAGCGCGCGCAGGTCCACGTGCAACTCGTCCATCGTCGGCCGGCCCCAGTACCAATAGCCGTTGTAGATGCTGAAGATCCGAAGCCCCGGCTCCAACACGAACGTGTGGGGAATCATGGGATTGTGAGGGTCCGTGTACTCCTCGATGTCGAGGTCCTGTTGCACCGTTCTCTCGGGGTCACCCAGGAACGGCCACGTCGCACCCAGAGAGTCGCGGAACTCGTTGAGGTTGAGCGGGTTGTCCGTGCTGACGACGACGAGACGCGTGTACGCGACGCGGAACTCGGGATAACTGTCCACCAGATTCCTCAGAAAACGATGCTCCTTGGGGTCGTACGATCCTCGCGAAAGATGGAGGACCATCGGGTTGCCGCCCTGGAGCTCAGAGAGCTTCCGAAGAACCCCGGCCTGGTCCTCGAGCTGATAGTCGGGGAAGGTGGCTCCAACAACGATGTCTTTTCGCAATCTGCTGCCCTCTTCGATCCGTTGGCCCCTCGTAGAGGTCGGCCCGTCCTACGGGGACTGCGCCGACACTGTAGACCTGGGGACCTCGCACTTCACCAGCGGCTGACGACGGGGAGCGGTCATGAGCGAACAGGATCTTCAGGTCGCAATCATCACGGGAGGCTCTCAAGGCATCGGAGCCGGCCTCGTCGCCGGCTACCGGCAACGGGGCTGGGCGGTCGTAGCCACGTCCCGGACGATCAAGCCAGGCGACGACCCGGCCCTGCTCACCGTGGACGGGGACATTTCCGAAGCCGCCACTACCGACCGCATCATCAGCGGGGCACTCGGTCGCTTCGGCCGCATCGACACGCTCATCAACAATGCCGGCGTGTACATCTCCAAGCCCTTCACCGACTACACCGCTGACGACTACGCAACCGTGGTCGGGGTCAATCTGACCGGGTTCTTCACGCTGACCCAAAGCGCGATCGGCGAAATGCTCAAGCGTGGGAGCGGCCACATCGTCAACATCACCACCACCCTGGCCGACTACGCCGACTCGAGCACGCCGTCGGTCTTGACCTCGCTCACCAAGGGTGGCCTCGCCTCGGCCACGAAGTCGCTGGCCGTCGAGTACGCGTCGCGTGGCATCCGGGTGAACGCGGTCTCCCCGGGCATCATCCAAACGCCGGTGCATCCGGCGGAGAGCTACGCCGGGCTCGGCGCGCAGCTCCCCCCAGTTGGGCATGTGGGGCAGGTCCGCGACATCGTCGACGGCGTCCTGTTCCTGGAATCGTCGCCGTTCATCACCGGCGAAGTCCTGCACATCGACGGCGGCCAGATCGCCGGCCACTGACTGCTCGTACCGACGTCGCGAGGTACTCCGCTCAGAACACCGGCTGGCCGGCCTCGGCCCGCTTCCTGAGCGTGCGGGCGATCCGCTCCCGGTGATGGGCGGCGTCGCCGAAGCTCACCTGGTCGAGTTGCGATCGCTTCAAGAACAAGTGGAGGTCGTGCTCCCACGTGAACCCGATGCCACCGTGGACCTGTAGTCCCGAGGCCATCACCCGGCGAGCAGCGTCGGAACACCACACCTTGGCCGCCGACGCCGCCGTCGAGGCTTCTGGATCGCCGGCCCCGACCGCCCACGCCGCGTAGTACGCGGCCGAGCGCATGCCCTCCACGTCCACCAGCATGTCGGCACACCGGTGCTTGATGGCCTGGAACCCACCGATGGGACGACCGAACTGGACGCGATCCTTGGCGTACTGAACCGTCATGGCCAGGACGACGTCGGCGGCTCCGAGCATCTCGGCGCAGACCGCGGAGACGGCCCGGTCGAGGATCGACTCGGCCAGCGCGTCGTCGCCGAGCCGCAGCGCGGGGCTGTCGGCGAGCTCGAGGCGCCCCAGGCTGCGGGTGCGGTCCATGGCGGGCTCGGACGTGGGCCGGGCCCCGTCGTCGGTCACCACCGCGAAGACGGCGGGGGCGCCGTCGACATCGGCGAAGACGACCACCAGATCGGCGTACGCCCCATCCACCACGGGGTCCGAACGGCCCGTCAACCGCCATGTCCCGTCGGGGTCGCGCCGCGCCTGCACCGCGTCGGCCCGGCGCGACCACGCCACTGCCCCGACGGCCGCGCCCTCCGAGAGACGCTGGGTCCAGACCTCCACGTCGGTGTCCCCGAGAGCCGTCGCCGCTCCGGCGTCGAGCGCGTCATCTCTGATAGCGGAGCCGAGCGCTTCGTGGGCGATTACGGTGCCCGCGAACGGCACCGGCGCCAGGTGCCGTCCGAGCTGCTCACACAGCACGGCAACCTCGACCGTGCCGAGCCCGAGCCCTCCCTCCGATTCCGACCTCTCGACCGCCGGCCACCCCTGGTCGGCCATGGCCGACCAGAGCTTGTCGTCGAGGTGGCGCTCGGAGGCAGCCACGTCCCGGACGCGGGCCATCGAGCACGCGTCGTCGAGGAGGGTCGCGGCGGCGTCTCGCAGCGCGACCTGGTCGACAGAGAGGTCGAAGTCCACGTCGGGATCCTACCGACAGCCCCGTTCGGGAGCCTCACCCGCACAGCGGCGCCCTAAGTTACCGTCGGGTCTTCACGTTCATCGGAGCAGTAGCTCGAACGCTTTTTCGATTGAGTTGGCACCCTTCAGGTATCTTCGTTGGAATGCACCGAGCCGCCATGCCAGGTCTTGCTCGTTGAGCGCGATCGACCTCGTCGAGGACGACGACCGGGCCGCATTGCGCAAGCTGGCGCGCGACGTGGCCGAGCGCGACATCGCCCCCCACGCCGCGGGGTGGGACGAGACCGAGGAGTTCGCCGAGGCCTCGCTCGAGGCCCTGCGTCGGGCCGAGTTGTTCACCGTGACGGTGGGCGAGGACTACGGCGGGATGGGCATGGGCGACATCGAGGCCGCCATCGTGCTCGAAGAGATCGCCCGGGTCGACGTGTCGAGTGCGATCCTGTGCCAACTGGTCTTCAACGGCCCGCCCCGCGCCATCGAGCACCTGGGCTCCGACGCGCTGCGGGCCCGGTGGCTGCCCCAGGCGGCCGCGGGTGAGCTGTTCTGCATCGGCATCACCGAGCCCGACGCGGGCTCGGCCGCGACGACCATGCGGGCCCATCTCACCCCCGACGGCGACGGGTGGCGCCTCGACGCCTACAAGAACTACGTCACCGGTGGCCACAAGGCCGTGGCGTGTCTGGTGTGGTGCCGCTTTCCCGGGAGCGAGGCGGGGACGGGCAAGGGCATCGGGGCCGTCGTGGTCGACCTGGCCGATCCCGGTGTGAGCGTGGCCGGCACGCACAAGAAGATGGGGCTACGCGGCTGCACCGAGGCGGAGCTCGCCTTCGACGGCGTGCGCGTCGAGCCCGGTGACGTGCTCGTGCCCGGCGACCCTGCCGACAACAGCGGGCTCAAGACCCTGCTGGCCCACATCAACCACGAACGGTGCGGCAACGCGGCGATGTGCCTCGGCGCGGCCCAGGGCGCGCTCGAGTACGCCATGGCGTACATGCGCGACCGCAAGGTCGGCACCAAATTGCTGTCGGAGCTCCAGGGGCTGCAGTGGAAGATCGCCGACATCGCCACCGAGCTCGAGGGAGCCCGGTTCCTGCTCCAGCGGGCCCTCGTGCTGGCGGGACGGCACGGCACGCCCCCGCCGCTCGAGTCCGCCATGGCCAAGATCGCCTGCAACCTGGCAGCCAAGCGCGTGTGCGACGAGGCCATCCAGCTCCTCGGCGGCTACGGCTACAGCCGGGAGTACCCGGTCGAGCGCGCCTACCGCGACATCCGCGGCCTGTGCATCGGGGCCGGCACGGTCGAGATCCAGCGCAACTTCGTGGGAACCGCCCTGCTCGGGGGCAAAGTCCCGCAGGGCCCGTGGTGGAAGGCGCCGGTTCGATGAGCACCGGCTCGACGAAACCCGTGGCGATCCTGGGCCTGGGCGCCGCCGCACCGTCGTTGCGCCTCGCCGCCGCCGACGTCGGCGCGGCGTGGGGGTCGGGCGGGGGCCGGGGGACCGTGGCCGTGTGCGACGCGGACGAGGACACCCTCACCCTGGCATGGCGGGCCGCCACGGCCGCGCTCGAGGCCGCCGGGGTGGCACCGCACGAGGTGTCGGGCCTGTGGTGGGGTACGGCCCGACCTCCCTTCGCCGAGGGCCCCAGCCACGCGTTCCTCGCCACCACGCTCGGCCTCGACACCGGCGTGGGTGGTGGGCTGTGCAGCGGATCGCCGCACGCGGGGATGGAGGCGATCATCGGCGCCTGGGACGCGCTGGCGGCGGGACACGCGTCGGTCGCCCTCGTCGTAACCTCGGACGCGCTGGTTCCAGGCCTCGGGACCGCGGGCGAGACGACGACCGGGGCGGGGGCGGCGGCCATGGTGCTGGGCCCCATCGAACAAGACAGTGCCGGTCCGTCGACCAACGGGTCATCCCCCGCGGCACGCCTGGTGACGCGGACGACGCGGTCGATGCCCGCAGTCGACCGCTACCGCGGCGATCGGGACGACGCCACGGGAGACGTCTACGACGCCCGACTGTTTCGCGAAGAGGTGTTCGTGCCGCTGCTCACCGACACCGGTCGGGCCGCGGTCGCCACGAGCACAGCGTCGCTCGATGCATGGGTCATCGCCGATCCCGACGGCAAGCTCGCCGGCGCGGTCGCCAAGCGTCTCGGCGCACCACTGGCCAGCGCCCCGGTGTACGGCGCACTGGGTGACACCGGGGCGGCCGGTGCCCTGCTGGGGCTGGTCCACGCCACCGCGGACAGCACCGGGCTGCTCGGCATGGTCGGCTACGGCGGGGGCCGCGCCACCGCCGTGGTGGTCGAGGCGGCGCGCGTCGTGCCCGGCGCGGTCGCGGTCGAAGCGCTCGGGCCCGGACGAAGGGCGAGTTACCCCGAAGCCCTGCGGGCCCGGAGCCAGCTCGAGCCCATGGAGGACCCCATCCCCATGGGCCTGCCACCGGGCGGCGCCGCCTTCGTGCGGGGCAACCCTGAGATGCTGGGCCTGTTCGGGGCGCGCTGCGACACGTGCGGGACGATCTCGACGCCGCCCTCGATCCACCCCACCTGCATCGGGTGCGGGGGGGCCGAGCTCCAGGTGGTGTCGCTGGCCCGGCGGGGCACGGTGCAGACTTTCGTCGTGAACCAGACCATGCCCCCGCCCTTCCAGGCGCCGTTGCCGCTCGTGGTCATCGACCTCGCCGACGGGGCCCGGCTCATGGTGCAGGGCTCGCCCGCCGACGCGGCGAGTTTGGCGGTGGGCGACGAGGTCACGTTGTCGTTGCGGCGTTACGCGCTCGAACGCGGTATTCCCGTGTACGGCTACAAGGCGTACCGGGTGCACAATGAGGAGGCGACGGTAGGTTCGGGGGCGAAGGAGGGCGGCAAATGAGCTGGAACAAGGTGGCCGTCGTGGGGGCGGGGCTCATCAAGATGGGTGAGCTGTTCGAGCAGAGCTACGAGCAGATGGCGGCGGGGGCGTTCTCGGCCGCCCTGACGAGCGTGGACAAGGGAATCGACAAGTCCGCCGTGGACGCGGTGATCGTGGCCACCCAACGCGGGAGCCTGTGGGGTCAGGAGGGTATCGGCGGCAACACCGTGCCGAGCGCCATCGGGCTGTCGGGCGTGGCGTGCACCCGGGTCGAGAATGCCTGTCCGTCGGGATCTGACGCCTTCCGCATCGGGGCCATGGTGGTGGCGAGCGGCGTGCACGACGTGGTGCTCGTGATCGGCGTGGAGAAGATGCGCGACAAGTCCACCCAAGAGGGCTTGCTGGCGCGTGCGGCGGCGGGCCACCCGCTCTACAACCGGGGCGAGACCGCCCCCGTGCTGTTCGCGCCCTTCGCCACCCGGCACATGCACGAGTTCGGCACCACGCCCGAGATGCTGGCGTCGGTGGCGGTGAAGAACCATCACAACGGGTGCCTCGACCCCTACGCCCACTTCCAGAGCGAGATCACCGTGGAGCAGGTCCTGGCCTCTCCCATGGTGTGCAGCCCGCTTCGCCTGCTCGACTGCTGCCCCCAGACCGACGGCGCCGCGGCCATCCTGCTCACGTCGGCCGATCGGGCGCACGAGTTCACCGACAAGCCCGTGTACGTGGCGGGATTCGGGGTGGCGACGGACCATCCCGCCCTGCACGAGAAGTCGACCTTCGTGGGCCTCCCTGCCACCACCCTCGCCTCGGGCCGCGCCTACGAGATGGCGGGCGTCGGGCCGCGCGACCTCGACATGGCCGAGGTGCACGACTGCTTCACCATCACCGAGATCCTCGACATCGAGGACCTGGGGTTCGTGGAGAAGGGCAAGGGTGGCCCCGCCACCCTCGAAGGCGAGACGGCACTGGACGGGCGCATCCCGGTCAACCCCTCGGGGGGACTGCTGGCCAAGGGCCATCCCATCGGTGCCACGGGGATCGCGCAGCTGACCGAGTGCTGGTGGCAACTGCGCGAAGAGGCAGGGGAACGACAAGTGGCCATCCGCCGGGGCTTCGCCCTGCAGCACAACGTCGGGGGCCGCGGCTCGGGCGTCTCGGTCGTGAACATCCTCACCCGCAACGTCTAACCTCACGCACCGCCGATAGCGGGAGAAGAGGGGAACAACGACATGGGTTTGCTCGACGGCAGGGTGGCCGTGGTCACCGGGGCGGGCGGTGGGATCGGGCGCGAGATCGCGTTGTGCCTCGCGTCAGAGGGCGCGCGCGTCGTCGTGAACGACCTCGGGACGACACTGGACGGCGCCGGGACCGCCCAAGGCCCCGCCGCAGAGACCTGCCGGCTCATCGAGGACGCGGGCGGGGAGGCCGTGGCCAACGGGGAGTCGGTGGCCGACTTCGACGGCGCCGGACGCATCATCGCCCAGGCCGTGGACACCTTCGGGTCGATCGACATCCTGGTGAACAACGCCGGCATCGTGCGCGACCGGACGTTGGTCAAGATGACCTCGGAGGACTACGACGCCGTGGTGGCCGTGCACCAGAAGGGCACGTTCAACTGCACCCGGCACGCGGCGGTGCCCATGCGCGAGGCGGGGTACGGCCGGATCGTGAACATCACGTCGTCGGCAGGCCTGCGGGGCAATTTCGGCCAGAGCAACTACGGCGCCGCCAAGGCCGCCATCATGGGCATGACCTTCGTCTGGGCGCTCGAGCTCGGCAAGTACGGCATCACGGCCAACGCCGTGGCCCCCGCCGGCCTCACCCGCATGACCGAGAACCTGTTCGGCGGGGCCGACGCGCCCCCCGACCAGGACCCCGCCCTCAACGCGCCGCTGGTGGCGTTCTTGGCCTCGGAGCAGGCCGGGTACGTCAACGGCCAGGTGCTCGGGCGCACCGGGTACGCCTACACCATCTTCCAGACGCCTCGGCAGGTGGCTGCCATGTGGCGAGAAGGTGGGTGGACGCCGGGCGAGCTGGCCGAGCACTTCCACGAGGTCCTGGGCCAGCACCTCCAGCCGGTGGGGATGCCGGCGCACCCGCTGTTGGGCAAGAAGGACGGCACCTAGGCCGGCTCGAGTCGTTCGATCGGTCAAGCGTTCTGCACAGATGAAGGAGCGGAGGTTCCCATGATTCTCATCGTCGTCAAACAGCCGGTCCGCGCGAAATATGCGGACGACTGGCCGTCGCTGGTGGAGGAGTTCACGACCGCGACCCGAGCAGAGCCAGGCAACATCTCCTTCGACTGGTACCGAAGTGCCGAAGACCCGAACACGTGGATGCTCGTCGAGGTGTTCCGTGACGCAGCGGCGGGCGAGCTCCATGTCCAGTCCGCCCACTTCAAGGCGGCGATGGAGAAGATGCCGCACCTACTCGCCGCTGTCCCGGAGATCATCCACATCGACGGGCCCGGTGACGGCTGGTCTCGCATGAGCGAGGTCTCCTGAGCGGTCCGGCGATCGCAGCGCTGCGGGGTCGGGCCTAGTCGGACGACGGAAGCGGCTTGGCGCTCTTGAGCGCGAGAGGAGTGCCGTCGAGGGTCAAGATGCCCTCTCCGCCCTTCGAGCACAGCACCTCGAGCCCCGATGCCACGTCCTCGTACCGTTTGCCCAGCAAGGTGGGCTCGGCCAGTGCGGGATCGACCGAGCCAGGGGGCGTGTCGCTTCCCACCGGCACCATCTCGGTCCCTCCGCAGCCGAGTGCGTGGTCGCCCTCGGCCGGACGGACGACGACGATCTCGGTCTCCGACACGACGCTCTTCCAACGGGATCCGGCGGTGAGTTCCATGCTCTTCTTTCTGTGCTCCGACTCGTTCTGGGCTTCGACGTCAGGATTCCGCAGCCACCGACAGGCGCGTGAGGTCATCGCGCACCACCCGGCGCAGCAGCTTCCCGGTGTCGGTGTACGGGAGCTCAGCGAGCACGACGATGATGTCGGGTGTCTTCGCGCCCCGTAGCCGGGCCCGAGCATATCCACGGATGTCCTCCGGGTTGCTCGCCGCCCCCTCCACCAGGACCACTGCGGCCGCGATGCGCTGGCCCCATTCGTCGTCCTCGATGCCGACGACCGCACAGTCGGCCACGTCGTCGTGGGCCAGGAGGACTTCCTCGATCTCGGCCGGGGCGATGTTCTCTCCTCCCCGAATGATGGTGTCGTCGGCCCGGCCCTGGACGAACACGTATCCCGATTCGTCGAGGTATCCGCTGTCGCGGGTCGCGAACCAGCCGTCACCCGATCCGATGGTGCCCACGTACTCCCCCGCCACTTGCTCGCCCCGGACGTAGATGTCCCCGATCACGGCGGCGGGACAAGCACCGCCGTTCTCGTCGCGGATCTCGATCTCGACCCCGGGAAGGGGCAACCCTGCCGATCGGAGCCGGGCCCGCACCGCCGGGTCGTCGCTGCCCGAGGCCAGACGGTGGTCGTCGGGCCCGAGCACCGAGATGGTGGAGCTCGTCTCGGTGAGCCCGTAGGCGTTGGTGAAGGCCACGTCGGGGAACAACGCCAGCGCCTTCTCGATCACGGCCGTGGGCGTCTTGGCGCCACCGTAGGCAATGGTACGGAGGCTCGGCGTCTGCGCCGGTTCGTCACCGAGCGCGGCGACGATGCGGGCCAACATGGTCGGCACCACCATGGCGTGGGTGATGGCCTGCTCGCGGATGACGCGCAGCCACTGCTCGGGGTCGAACGCGTCGAGGTACACCACCCGACGTCCCATGTACATGTTCGAGAGCAGGTTCATGACCCCGGCGATGTGGTACGGCGGCACGCTCAGCAGGGCCGCCTCCTCCGGCCCCGCACTGCCGAACTCCACGGTGCCGATGACGTACGCGGCCAGGTGCCGATGGCGCAGCAGGGCCGCCTTGGGCGCGGCGGTCGTACCGCTCGTGTACAGCAGCAGGGCGACGTCATCGGGGTCCAGGGGCGGCGCGTCGGCATACGGTGTGGCGTCGAGTGCGCCGTCCACGAACCCGGCGGCATCGAGGACAGGGCGAGCCCCGAGACGCCCGAGGCGCTCGGCCTGGTCGCCCGAGGCCACGACGAGCTCGTCGTCGGCGACGATCTGACCCAGCTGCGCGTCGGCCAGTCGGTAGTTGAGGGCCACGAAGGGCAGGCGCGCCGCGACGGCGCCGAAGAGCGCCACGGGGAAGGCCAGCCCGTTGGTGTCGCAGAAGGCGACCCGGTCCCGCCCCGCCTGGCGCAGCAACGTGGCGGCGCCGGCCGCGGCGGCCTGCAACTGGCCGGTGCGCAGGGTCTTGCCGTCGGGCCCGGTGACGGCCGGACGCTCCTCGTCGAGGGAGCACGCCATCGTGAGCAGCAGCTCGAGGTCCATCAGGCGCCGCGCTTTCCCACCGTCGGGGTCCCGAACATCAGATGCCGCTCCTCCCCTGCATTCACGCGCGCGAGGCCCGCGCCTCGCCCGTGGTCGTGATGAGATCTTGCCAGCGGCGGGCACGCAAGCGAACACCCGGCTCTCGCGCGGCCTGCCGCGTTACCCTTGGGAGTCCCCGCGCCCGACCTGTGAAAGGAGCCCGCTTGCCCACTGCCCCCCCGGCCGAGGACGGCAAGCCCAACGCTCCCCGCTCGCAGAAGGGCACGCGCACTCGCGCCCGGCTCCTCCAGGCGGCCAAGCAGGTCTTCGAGGAAGACGGGTTCCTCGAGGCCCGCATCTCGGACATCGCCGAGCGGGCCGATCTCTCGCACGGTTCCTTCTACCACTACTTCCAATCGAAGGAAGAGATCTTCCGCGAGGTGGCCGAAGCCGTCGAAGAGCGGCTGAGCGAACCGATGGCCGGCGTCATCCTCGACCCGGACTCCCACGCATCGCCACCACAACGCATCAGGGAGGCGTTGTGCCGACATCTCGAGAGCTACCGGCGCGAGGCCAAGATCATCGGCGTCATCGAGCAGATGTCGCGCTATGACAAGCAGGTCAACGATGTCCGACAGGAGCGCCACGAGCGCTACTCGAAACAAGTAGCCGACTCCATCCGCGCCTTGCAGGAGCACGGGCTCGCCGATCCCGAGCTCGACCCCAAGATCGCCGCCGCCGCGCTCGGCGCGATGACCAGCCGGTTCCCCGAGATGTGGCTCGTGCAAGGCGCGGTCACGTGCAGCTTCGACGGGGCGGTGGACCAGCTCACCAAGATGTTCGTGAACGCCCTCGGGCTCACCGAGGGCCGTGCCGGTGCGCGGGGTCGAACCAAGGTGAGCTGAGCACCTCGCGTGGCTCGCTCGCGCACCATCGCTCCACGGGGCGGAGCCCGACGTCTGGGATAGTCTCGTCCACATCGATGTCGACGTCGACGTCAATGGAGGGACAGCGTGAACATCGTGATCGTGGGGGCCTCGAGCGGCCTGGGACGTTGCATCGCCGTCGGGCTGGCCCGCCGTGGGGACCACGTGGCGGTCCTCGCCCGCCGCTTCGACATGCTGACCGAGGCAGCCCGAGAGGCCGGGCCCGAGACGCTCGCGTTCGCGTGCGACGTCACCGACGAGGTCTCGTGCCAGCAGGCCCTGGGGGACGCGGCCGCCGGGCTGGGCGGTATCGACGCCCTCGTCTACACCCCCGCCGTCGGTCCGCTCATGCGTTTGATCGACACCGACGCCACGACCTGGCGCCGCGCCTTCGACACCAACGTGATCGGCGCCGCCCTGGTCACCAGGGCAGCTCTCCCCCATCTCGAGAAGACGCGCGGGGTCGCCGCGTACCTGTCGTCGGTGAGCGCGTCGCTGACCGCTCCGTGGCCCGGGCTGGGCGCGTACGCGGTGAGCAAGGCCGCGCTCGACAAGCTCATCGAGGCGTTGCAGATCGAGCATCCGCAGGTGGGCTTCACCCGCGTCATCGTGGGCGACTGTGCGGGGGGCGAGGGCGATTCGATGACGCAGTTCCCGGCGGAGTGGGACTGGGACCTGGCCGCCGAGCTCCATCCGATCTGGTCGGCGCGTCGCCTCATCGCCGGCTCGCTCCTCGACGTGGAGACCCTCGTGGGGGTCGTGCATCAGGTGGTCCACGCCGGCGCAGACGCCAGCATCCCGTCGGTGGCGGTCGTCCCACGCTCGCCCGGTTGAGTCGAGCTCACAGCGTGCCCGACGGGCGTTCGCCCATGGGACGGATCATGCTGTCCTGCACGAAGGAGGCCACCAGCGCGCCGTCGGCGAACGCGTCGGCCCGTCCGTAACTCCGCCCCCGCCCGGCGTACAGGCTCCGGTGTACGAGCAGCAACCACCGCCCGGCCGAGACGGGTTCGTGGAACGTGATCGTGTGGCTCAGCACCCCCGTCGACAGACTCACGTGCGCCTGCGCCTGGCCCACCCCGTCGTGCGGACGCATGGCGGTGCCGATCAGGAACCCGTCGGTGGCGAAGGCGACCAGCGCCTGGTTCACTCCGGAGTCGTCGGGGGCACCGGGAAAGGCGGTCCACACCTGGAGCTCGGGCGGGCCCACCCGGGTCGGATCGTTCAGGTCGACGTCCCCGACGATCTGCACCGCCCAGTCCTCGCCCTCCGGCGCGCCGTCGGGCCGAGGGGTGTCGGGCGCCGATTCGCCGTGGCGGATGAGATCGGGCTCGTCCGCGGACATGAGCACCATGGAGCGAGTGCAGATGCGACCGGCCTGGAGGATCGTCACGGTACTGCTGGCCATGGCGCGCCCGGCATGGAGGGCATCGACCTCGATTTCCACGCCTCGGTCGGGAGAGGCGGCGCGGGCGAAGACGGTGTGCAGCGTCTTCACCGTCTTGCCCTCGTGACCCTCGAGGGCCGCGACGATGGACTGGGCGAGCAGCTGCCCGCCGAACACCACCGGATGCCCGGTGTCGACGTTCTCGGCCCGGAAGCGGCCTTCGCCCACGGGCTCGAGCCGCAGTGACCGGACAATGGACTTCACGGCGACCATGGCGCGCCACCCCCCTGGATCGTGATCAGCGCCGGTCGGTGGCCACGGTGCTCAGACGACGACCTTGTCCTGCACCTGCATGATGCGGGCGAGGTTACCGCCCATGATCTTGGCGACGTCGTCGTCCGCCATCCCCGCGGGGAGGCGGTCCACATATGACGACGGCTGGGCCAGGCCCTCGGGATGCGGCCAGTCGGAGCCGAAGAGGAGATGGTCGGCGCCCAGCTCGTCCACCAGCGCCTGGATCTCGTCCTCGTGGAAGGGGCTGATGTAGATGTTGCGCTTGAACGCGTCGACCGGATGCTCCTCGAACATCTGCGGCATCTTCCGGTAGACGTCATCGAGGTGCTCGAGGAACGGGAGCACCCAGTCCGCTCCGTTTTCGATGAGCGCCACCCGCAGGCGCGGGAAGCGGGTCAGCAACCCGTGGCAGACCATGGCCGCGCACGAGTCCTCGATGGCCCGCTTTCCCATCGTGAGCGTCCGGAAGCTGTCGAGCCGGAACGGGAGCATTTCCATGGGCCCGGTCCAGTCGCTCTGGTAGCGGGAGTAGCCGCTGTCCGAGGCGTGCATGGACACGAGAATGTCGGCCTCCACCACCCTCTGCCAGAACGGATCGAACTCGGGGTAGCCGAAGGACCGTGAGCCCAGGTAGCCGGGCACAGGCGCCGGACGGATGAGCACGGTCTTGGCGCCACGCTCCACGACCCACTCGAGCTCTTCGACGGCCTTGTCCACGATGGACAGCGTGATCACGGGCGTGCTGAAGATGCGGTCCTCGAAGTTGAAGGTCCAGGTCTCGTGCATCCACTGGTTGAGGGCGTGGACCGCCGCGTGGGCGAGCTGCGGGTCGTCGCGCATGCGCTCCTCGAGCAGACTGGCCAGGGTGGGGAACATGAGGGTGCGGTCGACGCCCTGCTCGTCCATGACCACGCTGCGCGGCCCGGGTTCCCGGAAGGCGGGCACGGCCTGCATGGGCTCTCCCACCACGTCTCGGTAGGACCGTCCCTCGGGGTTGCCGGTGCGGAAGTACTCCTCCATCGCTCCGGGCCGCGCCACCACGTCGAAGGTGGGGTTGGGGATGAAATCGCTGACCAACCCGCGCACCATGATCTTGGTTCGCCCGTCGATCTCGACGTACCTGATGGCGTTCCGGTACTCCTTCGGCAGATGCCGAGTGAACGCATCGCGCGTCTCGTACAGATGGTTGTCCGAGTCGAAGACCGGAAAGTCCAGCTTGCGTTGCATGGTGAGCTCACCGCCGTATACTGACAACGACGTCAAAATCGATATCTAGCGGCACCGACGGTAGGATATTGTCAACGTCCACGTCAAGGCGGACGGGATGGGCAACGGCGCGACCCCGTGGGAGGACGCAGGAAGTGACGTCGGCATCGTGACGGTGACGAGCAACGACGAGGTCTACTACGACCCCTACGACTTCGAGATCGACACCGACCCCTACCCGGTGTGGCGACGCCTTCGTGACGAGGCTCCCCTCTACTACAACGAGAAGTACGACTTCTGGGCATTGAGCCGATACGAGGACGTCGAGCGTGGCCTGCTCGAGTGGGAGACGTACCGATCGGGCCGGGGCTCGATCCTCGAGCTCATCAAGGCCGACATCGAGATCCCGCCCGGCGTCATCCTCTTCGAGGACCCGCCCGCCCACCACATCCACCGCCAGCTGCTGTCACGGGTCTTCACGCCGCGGCGGATGACCGACCTCGAGCCGAAGGTGCGAGAGTTCTGCCGGCGCTCGCTCGACCCGCTCGTGGGGTCGGGGCGCTTCGACTTCATTGCGGACCTCGGTGCCCAGATGCCGATGCGCACCATCGGCTACCTCATCGGCATCCCCGAGACCGACCAGGAGGCCATCCGGGAACGCATGGACGTGGGGCTGCACATCGAAGAGGGTAAGGAGGGCACGTTCCAGGGCGACTTCACCGCCGACATGTTCGACGACTACATCGAATGGCGGGCCGAGCACCCTTCCGACGACCTCATGACGCAACTCCTCAACGTGGAGTTCGAGGACGAGACCGGAACCACTCGCAAGCTCACCCGCGAGGAGATCGCCACCATCGTGGGTCTGATCGCCGGAGCAGGGAACGAGACCACGACCCGGCTCATCGGTTGGACCGGCAAGCTCCTCGGTGAACATCCGGACCAGCGCCGCGAGCTCGCCGCCGACCGATCACTGCTCCCCGGTGCCATCGAGGAGATCCTGCGCTTCGAAGCGCCGTCGCCCGTCCAGGCCCGCTACATCGCCAATGACGTCGAGCACTACGGCCACAAGATCCCCGAGGGCAACATCATGGTCCTCCTGAACGGGTCGGCCAACCGAGACGAACGGCGCTTCGACGAGCCCGACACCTTCGACATCCACCGGAAGTCCGGCCGCCACCTGAGCTTCGGCTTCGGCATCCACCTGTGCCTGGGCGCGGCGTTGGCCCGTCTCGAAGGACGGGTTGCCCTCGATGAGGTCCTCAACCGCTTCCCGGATTGGGAGGTCGACTACGGCGGTGCCGTGCAGGCGCGCACCTCGACGGTACGGGGCTGGGAGACGTTGCCGGCCGTCACCGGCTGAACGACATGGCCGCGGCCAGTGCCAGGAACCTGAGTGAGCCCCGAGTTCCAATGGTAGAATTCACGTATGGCATCTGACCGCACTCCGCCCGCGTTTCCGCAGTTCAGCACCGTGGAGGAGGAGCGCCAGCACCGCAAGCAACGGCTGGCGGCCGCGTTCCGCCTGTTCGGGCACTTCGGGTTCGACGAGGGTGTGGCCGGCCACATCACCGCCCGCGACCCCGAACTGCACGACCATTTCTGGGTCAACCCGTTGGCGATGAACTTCAAGCAGATCCGGGTGAAGGACCTCCTGCTCATCAACAGTGAAGGCGAAGTGGTAGAGGGCAACTGGCCGCTCAACGCCGCCGCGTTCGTGATCCATTCGCAGATCCACGCCGCCCGACTCGATGTCGTGTCCGCCGCGCATGCCCACTCCGTGCACGGCAAGGCGTGGTCGTCGCTACGCCGCACACTGGATCCGCTCACACAGGATGCGTGCGCGTTCTACCAAGACCATGCACTTTTCGACGACTACACGGGTGTGGTACTGGACCTCGAGGAGGGCAAGCACATCGCGCACGCTCTGGGCGGGTGCAAGGCGGCAATCCTCGCCAACCACGGCCTGCTCACCGTGGGCCACACCGTCGACGAGGCGGCGTGGTGGTTCATCACGATGGAGCGCTCGTGCCAGGCGCAACTGCTGGCCGAGGGTGCGGGTACCCCGGTGCTCATCGACCGGGACCAGGCCGAGAAGACCGCGCAGCAGGTCGGCGGGCACCGAGCGGGGTGGTTGTCGTTCCAACCCCTCTACGACTGGATCGTGGCGCAACAGCCCGACCTGCTCGAGGCGTAGGCCGCTCGTTCAACCCCCGTAGCGCTGCAGGAGCAGCGCGCTGGAGGGCGTGCCGCCCCCCGACGTCACCACTGCGGTGCGCGCATCGCGCACCTGTCGCTCGCCGGCGTCGTGGCGCAACTGGGTGACGGCTTCGTAGATGAACCCGAAGCCGTGCGTCCTGCCCTCCGAGAGCTGCCCACCGTGGGGGTTCACGGGGAGCTCCCCGTCCAGGGCGATGCGCTTGCCACCGTCGAGCCAGTCCTTCGCCTCCCCCAGTGCGCAGAAGCCGAGCGCCTCGAGCCAGGAGATGGCGTTGAAGGTGAACCCGTCGTACACGAGGGCCAGGTCCACGTCGGCGGGCGTCATCGACGTTCGGGTCCACAGGTGCGCCGCCTGGCCGAGCACCTGCGGCTCGTGGGTGACGGTTCCCTGGTCCCATGAGACCCGCTCGGTGATTTGGGTACCAACTGCCTCGACGCGGATAGCGGATCGTGGCAGGTCGGGCGCCACCGAGGCATCGGACACGACCACGGCGATCGCCGCATCGCACGGGACATCACAGTCGTAGAGCCCGAAGGGCGACGAGATCGGTCGCGCCGACAGGTAGTCGTCCATGGTCAACGGGTCGCGGTAGATCGCCGCAGGGTTCCGTGCTGCGTTGGCGCGGCCGTTGATGGCGATCCACCCGAGGATCTGGCGCGTGGCGCCGTAGCGGTGGAGGTACTGGTTGGCGTTCATGCCGATCCAATTGGCCGCCGACATGGCGCCGAAGGGTGCCTGCCATTGGCGCGACCCCGAGACACGACCGCCGCCCTGGCCACCCAGTCGCAGCGTGGCGAAGCTCGACTCCCACACCGTTCGGAAGCACAGGACGTGCCGGCACAGGCCGGCGGCCACCGCCAACATCGCTGCGATCACCGACCCCCCGGGCCCGGGGAGGTCGCCGCCCCCGTTGATCCAGGTGGGGTGGATGCGCAGCGCCTCCTCCACCGCGGCCACCCCGCCCTCGCTCATGCCCATGCCGGCCATGCCGGGATAGGTGGAGAGCCCGTCGATGTCGCCCAGGGTCAACCCGGCGTCGGCGACCGCCAAGAGACAAGCGTCCACGGTCAGCGAGAGCGGGTCGCGCATGAGGCGCCTGCCGATGGCCGACCTCCCGATGCCCGAGAGCACCGAGCGGTGCTCGAAGCGCTCGGTGCTGACCGGCGCTCGGGCCACGGGCCGGGTGGGTGCCTCGACCGGGTCGGTCTCGGCGTCGGTCCCGGTCGGTTCGAACAGCGGCAGCCACACGTCGTCGTCGCTGCTCGAAGCGCACGCGGACGCGCTGGCCGATGTGGACCACCTCGGGGTCGCACCCCACGATGTTGGTCGTCAGCCGCACGCCCGGGTCCTCGTCCAGTGCGACGTTGGCCACCACGTACGGCGGGGGGAGGTCGGGCAGCCACTGATGGGCGTTGACGGTGTACCCGATGACGGTGGCCTCTCCCGAGACCACCGTCGGCTCCCACGACCGGCTCCTGCAGTACGGACAGATGGGCACGGGAGGGTGGACCAACCGGCTGCACTGCGTGCACCCTTGCACCCGGAGCCGACCGTCCTCGTCCGGACGTCCAGAACCACGCGGTGTCGAGGATGAGCTCGGGGAGCGGCCTGGTCGGCACCGAGAGAGGAACGCTACTTCGGGGGGAACCGCAGGGCGCCGTCGAGTCGGATGTTCTCACCGTTCAGGTACGGATTGCGCACGATGGACTCGACCAGGAGGGCGAACTCCTCGGGCCGCCCCATGCGCTTGGGAAAGACGATGTCGCCTTCGAGCTTCTCGCGGATCTTCTCGGACACGCTCCGCATGATCGGCGTCCCCATCGTCCCGGGGGCGATGGCGCACACCCGAATGCCCAAGGGCGCCAGGTCCCGGGCCATGGGGAGGGTCATCCCGAGGATGGCCGCCTTGGCCGAGGCGTAGGCCACCTGCCCCGTCTGCCCCTCCATGCCGGCGATCGAGGCGGTGTTCACCACCACGCCGCGTTGGCCGTCGTCGTCCGGCTCGTTGTCCGCCATGGCCGACGCCACGAGACGAGTCATGTTGAACGTGCCGAGGGCGTTCATCTCCATGGTCTGCACGAACGACGTCTTGTCGTGCGGCGACCCCGCCTCGCCCGACGGTGCGCCCGCCACCCACGCCGCCGCCGGCCACGTTGACCAGCACCGCGGCGGGCCCGAGCGAGCGCGCCGCGTCGATGGCGGCGGTGACGTCCCCGTCGTTCGGTCGTGTCTCCTCCCACGCCGACGGCGTCGCCGTCGAGCTCCTTGGCCACCTCGACGGCCCGGTCACCGTCGCGGTCGAAGACGACCACCGCCATGCCGAGGCCCGCCAGCCGATGCGCGGTGACCGAACCGAGGCCGCCGGCCCCGCCCGTGACGATCGCGACACGTCCCTGAAGCTCCATGGGGCGACGGTACGGCAAGGTTGACTGCGACGTCAATGTCAGGTACCTTCCGGCCGAAAGAGGCTGGGAGGAGATTGCCGTGGCCGTACCGGGGGACATCACCTTCGAGCCGAAGATGCTCATCGACGGCAAGCTCGTCGACGCAGCATCGGGCAAGACGTTCGCCAACGTCAACCCCGCCACCGAGGAAGTGCTCGGCGAAGTGGCCGACGCCGACAGCGGTGACATGGACAGCGCCATCGACGCGGCGCGTCGAGCATTCGACGAGACCGACTGGTCCACCAACCACGCCTTGCGCAAGCGCTGCCTCGAGCAACTCCAACAGGCGCTCGAAGCCGAGCAGGAGCAACTGCGCGAGGAGCTCATCCGTGAGGTCGGCTGCCCGCGCATGGTCACCCACGGCCCACAACTCGACGCGCCCCTGGCGGGCGGGCTCACCCACCCGGCCAAGCTCATCGACGAGTACCAGTGGGACCTCGACCTGGGCGAGGAGGTCTCGGCCCTCACCGGCCAGTTGACCGCCAAGAGGGTGTGGCGCGAGGCCGTCGGCGTGGTCGGCGCCATCGTCCCGTGGAACTACCCGTTCGAGGTGACGATCCACAAGCTGGGCCAAGCGCTGGCCACGGGCAACACCGTGGTGCTCAAGCCGGCTCCCGACACCCCGTTCAACGCCACGCGCATCGGACGACTCGTGGCCGAGCGCACCGACATCCCGCCCGGCGTGCGTCAACGTCGTCCCGTCCTCGGACCACCTCCTGGGCGAGCAACTCACCTTGTCGCCGAAGGTGGACCTGATCTCCTTCACCGGGTCGACCGTCGTGGGCAAGCGCATCATGGAGAAGGGGGCGGCCACCATGAAGCGTCTCTTCCTCGAGCTCGGGGGCAAGTCGGCCACGATCGTCCTCGAGGACGCCGACCTGACGCTGTCGTGCCTCATCGGGATCGCGCCGTGCTTCCACGCGGGTCAAGGTTGTGCCACACCGACCCGGATGCTGCTCCCCCGCTCGCGCTACGACGAGGGCGTGGAGATCCTGAAGGGCATCTACGAGTCCGTGGTGCCCGGCGACCCGCAAGAGCCCGACGTGCTGTGCGGACCGGTGATCTCGGCCAAGCAGCGCGACCGCATCACGGGGTACATCCAGAAGGGCATCGACGAGGGGGCCAAGCTCCTGGTGGGCGGCACCGGGATGCCCGAGGGGAAGAACAAGGGCTTCTATGTACGCCCCACCCTCTTTGTCGACGTGGACAACGCCATGACCGTGGCCCGCGAGGAGATCTTCGGCCCGGTGCTGGTGGTGATCCCGTTCGAGGACGAGGCCGACGCCCTGCGCATCGCCAATGACAGCCCCTACGGGTTGGCAGGCAACGTCATGTCCGGCTCGCTCGAGCGGTCCGTCGCCGTGGCCCGCAAGCTCCGCGCCGGGTTCGTCGGTCTCAACGGTGGTGCGGGGTACTTCGCCGACGTGCCCTTCGGTGGGTACAAGGAGAGCGGCGTCGGACGCCAAAACGGCATCGCCGGCTTCGAGCAGTACCTCGAGGTCAAATCGGTCGCCTGGCCCGTCGGCTGAGCCGACCCGCGGCTCCTTCATGCTGCTCGAGCTCACCGAGGAACAGCAGTCCCTCCGCGACACCACCGCCCGGTACCTGTCGAACACCGTCCCGGTCGACCAAATGCGCAAGCTGCGCGAGCACCCCGCCGGTTACGAGGAGGGGTACTGGCGCCAGGGTGCGGAGCTCGGCTGGACCTCGCTGCTCGTGCCCGACGCGCGCGGTGGGGGCAACCTCAGCGGGGGCGGACTGGCCGACGCCACGCTGCTGGCCCACGAATTCGGCCGCCACGCCGCGCCGGGCCCGTTCGTGCCCTGCAACGTCGCCGCCGCCGCCCTCGGCGCCGAGGACGCCACCGCCGTGCACAGCCACGTGCTCGCGGAGCTGCTGTCGGGCTCCACCGTCATCTCGTGGTGCTTTTCCGAGGCACCCCCCCACGGGCACCGGCCCGAGGGTCTGTCGCTCGACGTCTCGGTCCACGACGCCGAGGTGGTGCTCGACGGCGTGAAGCGACCGGTGGAGTCCGCCGCCCAGGCCAGCCACGTGCTCGTCACCGGTCGTACCGGCGACGGGCTCACCCAGGTGCTGGTCCCCACCGGCGCACCCGGGGTGACCCTCGAGCCGATGCAGTCGGTCGACCTGACCCGGCGCTTCTGGGAGGTCCGCCTGGCCGACGTGCGCTTGCCGCTCGACGCCGTGGTGGGCGAGGTCGGCAAGCGCCGGTGCCCAGGTCGAGCACCAGCTGCGTGTGGCGCTGGTCCTGCAGGCGGCCGAGTCCGTGGGTGCGATGGAAAGGGCTTTCGACATGACCGTGGCGTGGGCCTTCGACCGGTACTCCTTCGGCCGACCACTCGCCTCTTATCAGGAGCTCAAGCACCGCTTCGCCGACATGAAGACCTGGCTCGAAGCCAGTCACGCCGTGACCGACGCCGCCGCGGGCGCCGTGGACGGCGACGCCACCGACGCGGCCGAGCTCGTCAGCGTGGCCGCCGCCTTCGTCGGAGAGTACGGCGGGGAGATGCTCCAGGACTGCGTCCAGATCCACGGGGGCATCGGCCTCACCTACGAGCACGACCTCCACCTGTTGCTTCGTCGGGTCACCCTGAACCGGGCGCTACTGGGCACACCCGCGCTCCACCGCCGGCGGATCGCCCAGCTGCTGATCGAGCAGGAGGGGTAGTGCCTCCCGGTCCCGAGGATGCGAGCAGCTTCGGCACACGGGCGCGCGCCTGGGCGGCGGCCAACCTGGCAGAAGCCGACCCGAGTCTCTACGAGGGGGCCTTCCGCACCAACCTCACCGAGGAGCAGGAGTCGGCCGAGGTTGCCCGTGAGCGCCAGTTGCAGCGCATGTTCTACGAGGCGGGCTTCGCCGGCGTCTGCGTCCCCCGGGAGTACGGCGGGCAAGGGTTGACGCCGGACCACCAGCGGGCGCTCAACCACGCGCTGGCCGGATACGAGTTCCCGGCCCGCATCCAGGTGCCCACCTTCACGCCGTGCCTGGCCGTCCTCCTCGAGTTCGGCACCGAGGAGCAGAAGCACACCCACGTCCCCGCCATCCTGCGAGGGCGAGGAAATTTGGATGCAGCTGCTGTCGGAGCCCGGAGGCGGGTCGGACGTGGCCGGCGCCCTCACCTCCGCCGTGCGCGACGGCGACCAGTGGGTGCTCAACGGCTCGAAGATCTGGACCACGGGTGCGTGGTGGTCGGACTGGAGCCTGTGCCTGGCCCGCACCAATTGGGACGTCCCCAAGCACCGCGGCCTCACGGTGTTCGCCGTGCCCTTGCGCCAGCCCGGCATCGAGATCCACCGGATCGAGATGCTCAACGGCTCCCGGGATTTCTGCCAGGAGTTCCTCACCGACGTCATCGTCCCCGACGGCGACCGGATCGGCGAGGTCGACGCAGGCTGGACCGTGGGCGTGCGGTGGATGTTCCACGAGCGGCTCCTGTACGAGTCCCCACTGGTCACCTTCGCCAGCAGCGTCAACACGACCTTCGCCTCCACCTCCTACAGCGCCCTGGCCCGCGCCGCCGGTCGGTTGGACGACCCGAGCGCACAGGAGCTCGTGGGCGAGGCCCGCATGCTCGACGTCGTGGCCGGGCTGCTGCAGGAGCGCGTCGGCGGTGGCTTGCGCACCGGGGCCTTCAGCGACCAGGCCGCGGCCATCCCCCGACTGTTCAAGGGCACGACCTCGGCCCGGACGCGCACCATCGCCTTCGAACTGGCCGGGACGACGGGTGGGTCATGGACGGCCGGCGACGGCGTGCTCGCCGACCGGGGCATCGACTTCCTCATGCGCCAGACCGGATGCATCGGCGGGGGGACGACCGAGATGGCCCGCAACGTGATCAGCGAGCGCGTGCTCGGCATGCCCCGCGAACGCTCCCTCGACCGCGACGTGCCGTTCCGCGACGTACCCCGGGGCCCGTCTTCGTCGGAGGTCGGACGTCCCGGTGGTTGACCGCCTGGGCGGGTGCTGCACTCCGGACGGCGTCGGGAGGGCCGGTAGTAGCATCGCCGGCGACATCGAAGGCTCGTTGCGCCGTCGTCGGGCGAGCGCACCGCTTCTGCGATGGAGGAGGGAACCCGTGACTGCCGTGATGGAGGGCGTGCGCATCCTGGAGGTGGCCGAGCAGACCTTCGTACCGGCGGCCTCGGCACTGCTGGCCGATTGGGGAGCCGAGGTCATCAAGATCGAGCACGTCGAGCGGGGTGACGCCATGCGGGGGCTGGCTTCCTCGGGCGTGGGGATCATCCCCGGCGACGTGCACGTCCTGCTCGAGCACTCCAACCGGGGCAAGGAGAGCCTCGGGCTCGACCTCGCCTCCCCCGACGGCGTCGCCATCCTCTACAAGTTGGCGGAGACCGCCGACGTCTTCCTCACCAACAAGCTTCCCGCCGTCCGCAAGAAACTCAAGATCGACGTGGACGACATCCGAGCCCACAACCCGAACATCATCTACACCCGGGGCACGGGCCAGGGCGAGCGCGGGCCCGACGCCGACAAGGGCTCCTACGACTCCCTCGCCTTCTGGGCCCGCTCGGGCGTGGCCTTGGCGGTGACCCGGACCGACTCCGACCACGTGGCGCCGCCACCGGGCCCCGGCTTCGGCGACTCCATCGGCGCCATGACCATCGCGGGCGGCATCATGGGGGCGCTGTTCCACCGCGAACGCACGGGCGAGGCCACGACCGTCGACGTGTCGCTGTTGTCGTCGGGCATGTGGGCCATGGGCCAGACCATCAGCATGTCGCTGTTGCTCGACTTCCCCTGGCAGCCGTCGCCGAGTTTCGTACCCCGCAACCCGTTGACCGCGAACTATCTGACCAGCGACGGCAGGTGGATCGCGCTCACCTGCCTGCAGGCCGCCAAGTACTGGCCCTCGATGTGCGAGGTGGTCGGACGACCCGAGTTGGCGGACGATCCCCGCTTCGCCGACCACGAATCGCTCACGGCCAACACCCCCGACGCCATCGCCATCCTGAGCGACGCCTTCGCCCAGCACACCCTGGCGCAGTGGCGTGAGAAGCTCGACCACTTCACCGGCCAGTGGGCGGTCGTCCAGAACACCCTGGAAGTTGCCGCCGATCCCCAGTCCGAGGCCAACGGCTACCTGCAGTCGTGCGAGACCTCGGAGGGAAAGCCCTACCAGTTGGTGAGCGCGCCCATCCAGTACGACGGTGTGCCGGCCGTGGCCAGGCGGGCACCCGAGTTCAACGAGCACGGCGACAAGGTCCTCTCCGAGCTGGGCATCGACTGGGACACCATCGTGGACCTCAAAGTCCGCGGCATCATCGCCTGACAACACCGACGAGCCAGGAGACAACGAAATGGGCGTGTTCGACGCATTTGGGTACAAGGGAAAGCGTGCGCTCGTGGTGGGCGGCGCCACGGGCATGGGGGCGGCGACAGCCGAGCTGGCTCAGGACGCCGGCGCCGAGGTGGTGATCCTCGACATCGTCGAACCCTCGTTGGCGGGCGCAAAGTTCATCCACGTCAACCTGGCCGACAAGAGTTCGATCGACCAGGCCCTCGACCAGGTGGGCGGCCCGGTCGACGCCCTGTTCTCCTGCGCCGGCGTGGCCGACGGCACGCCGGGGATCGAGAAGATCAATTTCATCGGCCACCGGCACATGATCGACAGGATGCTGGCCGAGGGAACGTTGCCCCGGGGCTCGGCCATCGGGTTCATCTCGTCGGCCGCCGGCCTCGGCTGGGAGTCGAACCTCGAGCGATTGAAGGACTACCTGGCGACGCCGGACTTCGACTCCGCGGTGCAGTGGGTCGAGCGCAACGGCGGCGCCGACTACATGTCGACCAAGCAGACCATCTGCGCCTACGTCTCTTCTCAGGCGTTCCCACTCCTCAAGCGTGGCGTCCGCATCAACGCCATCTGCCCGGGCCCGACCGACACGCCGCTGGCTCAGGCCAACAAGGAGATGTGGTTGGGGTTCGCCTCCGACTACCGCGCCGAGCTCGGCATCGAGGCCTCCACCCCGCTCGAGCAGGCCTATCCCCTGGTGTTCCTGTGCAGCGACGCGGCCGTCGCCATCACTGGGCACATCCTCGTCACCGACGTCGGCTACTTCGCCGCCGGGTTGACCGGGGCCTACCCGCCGGCCACCGACGTCGCCCTGTTCCTGACCGGAAGGCTCACCTGACAGATGCCCGAGTACAAGTTCCTGCTCTACGAGACCTTCGACGACGGCAAGATCGCCCGGATCATGTTGAACCGGCCCGACGCCCGCAACGCCCAGAACCGGGGCCTGCTGGTGGAGCTGCACGAGGCCTTTCTCCACGCCGAGGCAGACGACGAGGTGCGGGTCGTGATCCTGGGCGGCACCGGCCCGATGTTCTCGTCCGGCCATGACATGGGCTCGAAGGTGTCCATGGAGGAGTACGGCCCCGGGCCCAATCAGCATCCGACCCGCCAGGTCAACGGGGGCACGCGCGCGGGCCTCGGAGTCTCTGATGCTCCAGGAGTGGCACTACTTCTTCGACAACACCCGTCGCTGGCGCAACCTGCGCAAGATCACCATCGGCCAAGCCCACGGTGACGTCTACGCGGCGGGGCTCATGCTGCTGTGGGCCTGCGACTTGATCGTGTGTGGCGAAGGGACCCGCTTCGCCGATGTCGTGGGCGCCCGGCTCGGCATGTGCGGTGTCGAGTATTTCGCCCACCCGTGGGAGTTCGGCCCCCGCAAGGCCAAGGAACTGCTGCTGACCGGCGACGCCATCGACGCCGAAGAGGCCCACCGGTTGGGCATGGTCAGCAAGATCTTCCCCGCCGACCGGCTCGACGAGATGACCCTCGACTTCGCCCGCCGGATCACCCAGCTGCCCACCATGACGTCACTGCTCATCAAGGAGTCCGTCAACCAGTCGGTCGACAACATGGGTTTCTACAACGCCCTGAACGCGTGCTTCACCTTGCACGAGCTCAACCACTCTCATTGGGCCTGGGTGAACGAGGACCACTACCCAGTGGCCAAGGAGGACTCGGGCATCCCGAACTGGCGCGATGCCCCGCCCATCGTCCCGGCCGAAAAGGACTCGGTCCGGGCCGACGGCTGACGCTCAGATGCGAGGGCCGGGCTCAGAGACGTCCGCCGGGATCCACGACGGCGGCCTCTTCTCCATGAAGGCGCGCATGCCCTCGCGCAGCTCGGCCGAGTGCTCGATGGCCCGGAACATCGTCTCGTAGTCCACGTGCCCGTAGCGCTCGTTGATCATCCGCTTGACCTGGGACCGCGCCGTGGGCGCCGTGCGCAGGATCTGATGGGCGGCCTCCACCGCCGCCGCCCGCAGGTCGCGGTGTGCCACGACCCGCGACAGCAGGCCGATGCGCAGGGCTTCGGCCGCGTCGAAGCTTCGACCCGTGAGCAACAGGTCTCTGGCCACCGCGATCCCGACGTGGGCCGGCAGGGCGGCGGCATATGTGGCGTCGGGGATGCCGCGCAGGAGCTCCGGCACCCGGAACGTGGCCTGGTCACTCGCCACCGCGATGTCGGCCATCATGGCGATCAACAACCCCCCCGCCTGGCAGATGCCGTTGACCGCGGCGACGACCGGTGCGTCACTGTCGCGGATGGCCAAGAAGGGCAGTACCTCGGCCCCGTTCACGTCCGGGCGCACCTCACCGGGGTCCGAGCGTCCGCCCAGGTCGCCGCCGGGTGCGAAGACGTCGCCGGTACCGATGACGATCAGCGCGGCGAGGTCGGGGTCCGAGTTGACCAGTTCCACGGCGCGCTTGATGCCGTAGTACATCGCCGGCGTGAGGGCGTTGCGGGCCGCGCTGCGGTCGATGGTGCACCACGCGATCGCTCCATGGCGCTCGAGGCGGAGGTTCGGGGTCCCGAGGTCGTCGTTCATCGCTCCATAGCATGACCGAGCCCGCCGACGGGGGCCGCGACCCGCAGCACATCCTGAGCGAGCTCGGCTTCGGTGTCCGCTCCACGGACGAGGGTCTCGAGGGCTCGGCCTCGATCATCCCCGAGATGCACGTCCCGGGGACGGTCCATCTCCGGACCTCGGTCCTGGCCGTGTGGGCCGACATGGTCGCCGGCCTCCTGGCGGCCAAGCACATGGTGGACCGCGTGCCGGTCACCTTGGAGCTCGACCTTCACCTCTACCGGCCCGCTCCGTCGGCGGGAACGGTGCGCGCCACGGGCCGATCGGTGAAGAAGGGACGCACGGTGTTCGTGGCCAGCGTCGACTTCGCCGACGACGGCGGCGACCTGTTCGCCTTCGGCTCCGCGTCGTTCATGGCCGTGCACGACCGATCCCTGCGTCTGCCCGACGCGCTCGAGCTTCGACCTGCCGGCGCCGACGCAAACCCTGTCGGTGCCACTCGCCGACCGGGCAGGCTGCCGCCGCGTCGAGCCCGGCGTGGTGATCCTCGAGCGCTCGGAGCAGGGGCTCAACGCGGCGAACACGGTCAACGGCGGCCTCATCGCTCTGGCCGTGGAGGAAGCGGCCGTCTCGCAGTCCCCCGGACACACCCTGTGCGCGCTGGACGTGCGATTCCTGCAACCCGTGCGACACGGGCCGGTGACAGCGCAGGCGCACACCCGCGCGGGACTGTGCCAGATCGAGGTGCGCGACCACGGAAGCCATGACCGACTCGCCGCCATCGCGACGGGGCGTCTCTTCGATCTCAAGGACTGGTGACGGTGCTCTTCGGCATGCGCTTCGACTTCCGCAACCCGGCCTTCGCCGGCACCTCTGTGGCCGACCGCTACTCGGCGGCCCTCGACATGGCGCAATGGGCCGACGCGCTCGGGTGCCTCAGCATCGCCGTCTCCGAGCACCATGGTTCGCCCGACGAGTACCTGCCGAGCCCCGTGCCCATGCTGGCGGCCATGGCGGCCCGCACCAGCACGGCGCGCCTCATGGTGGCGGCGCTGATCGCCCCCTTCTACGACCCGTTGCGGCTGGCCGAGGACCTGCTCGTGCTCGACAACCTGAGCCGGGGCCGCGTCGACCTCATCGTGGCCGGGGGGTACGTCCGCGAGGAATTCGCCATGTACGGCGTGCCGATGGCTGATCGGGGCGAGCGGGTCACGGCGTTGGTGGCCACGTTGAAGGACGCCTTCACCGGGGAGCCCTTCGAGTACCGCGGTCGCACCGTGCACCTGACCCCGTCCCCCTTCGGGCCCGGCGGGCCGTCGATCATCCTGGGCGGCAGCAGCGAAGCCGCAGCGCGGCGCGCGGCGCGCATCGCCGACGGCTTCATCCCGTCTGTCCCCGACGTGTGGGACTTCTACCGCGACGAGGTGCAGAAGCTCGGGCGGCCGGACCCCGGCCCCTGCCCCGTGCCGCCCAACGACGTGGTGGCGCTGGCGGAAGACCCGGACGAGGGGTGGGAGGCCATGGCCCCGTACTTCCTGCACGAGATGAACGCCTACGGCACCTGGCAGGCCCAGGACAACGTGGCGACGCCGTACCGCACGACCGAGGACACCGAGGCGTTACGCAGCAGCGGCCGGTACCGGGTGGTGACGCCCGAGCAGTTCGTGGCCGAGCAGCGAGCGGCACCGTTCCCCTTCGCCATGTTCCACCCGCTGTGCGGAGGCATGCCGGTGGAGTTGGCGTGGTCCAGCCTCGAGCTCTTCGAGCAGCGGGTCCTACCTGCCTTCGGCCCGTCTGCGTAACGGGCGCCCTACGCCGACTCGAGCGCGGGGACGATCGCGTCGACCAGTCCCCACTGCGCCGCGGTCTCGACGTCGATCGTCTCCCCACTGAGCCCGAGCCACGCGGCGCGGTGCCGCCCGATGCGGCGGGGGATGCTGACGGTGCCCCCCGACCCCGGGACGAGGCCGAGCGAGACCTCGGGAAGTCCGCAGCGCGTGTCGGGCGCGGCCACCACGGTGCGGGCGAAGGCGGCGAGCTCGATGCCGGCCCCCACGCAGGCGCCGTGCACGTGGGCGGTGACGCGCTCGCCCAGGCCGGCCAAGAGCCGCGCCGGGCTGCGGACGCTCCGGACCACATGGGCGGTCACCGCGTCGGGGAACGAGCCGAACTCGTCGAGGTCACCCCCGCTCGAGAAATCGGGCCCGGCGCCACGCAGCTCCACCGGCGCCCCCGACGACCCGGCACCGGCGAGCACCAACGCCTCGGTCAGTGCGTCGCGGAGCCGGGCGTTGACGGCGTTGCGCACATGGGGGCGGTTGAGCGTGATGGTCAGCTGCTCGCCGTCTCGCGTCACCAGCACCGGGTGCTCGGGCTCGTCGCGCACCTTCGGCGTCGTTCGGCGCCGCTGCGCCAGCCAGGCGGAGAAGACGGGCCCCGACTGCAGGACCGAGTACGCGAGGGACTCGACCAGCAGTCCCCGCGCCACGTCCCCCTCGGTGCTCAGCCGAAGGAGCTGGGCCAGGAGCACCGACGGCTGCGGCGCGCGGCCCGCGTGGTCCGAGAGACGCCGGACCGCACCGTCGGGATCGGCGACACCCACCCACCCCGCTGGCGTCGGCCCGCCCTCGTCGGGGCATACGGCCATGTCGACACCCGGGGGTGCCGGAGTGACCGGACGTGCACGGGCGACCGCCACCATCACACAGGGCAGCCACGGCGGCGGCGCGCACGGGACGTCCTCCCCCGTCTCCATCTCCACCACCAGCAGGGGCCGGCCGTCGAGCACACCGAGGATCTCGTCGCCACCGGTCCATGCGCTCTCGAGGAGTTGACTGGCAGCCATGGCGGGCAGCGCCCCGGGCGACGTCTCGGTGATGGGCGGAGCGTACCCTGTGACGCAGTGCACACCACGACCGACGCCGATGCAGCCGGCGAGCTGCGAGCGGCGGCCACCTCAGGCCTCATGGCACTGACGGGGCGGCCCGACGGTCCGCCCCTGGGACCGCCGAATGGGCTCGTGCGCGGGCTCGATCGCTTGGCCGCCGCCGTGGCCCACTGGTCGGGCGAGGTCGGCGACACGGTCGCGGTCGACTGGGCCGAGCTGCTCACCGTTCGGGCGCGGCTCCTCGGCCTGCGACGGCAGGGGCGCCGCTCGACCACAGGGTCGTGCCGACTCCTGGGCGGACCGGACCGCTGGATGGCGGTGAACCTGGCCCGGTCCGAGGACCGCGTCGCGGTCGACGCCGTGACGAACGGCGATTGCGGCCCCGACGAATGGGAGGCGCTCGAGCGCATGGTCGAGCGGTACCCGGTGGCCGAGCTCGTGGAGCGGGCCCGCCTGCTCGGCATACCCGCCGCCGCGCTCGGAACCGACACCGAGGCGACGAGAGCGCCGTGGACCGTCCAGCGCTCCTGGGTACCGTGCGGACACCGCGGCCTCGACGACCTGTCGATCGTGGACCTGTCGTCGATGTGGGCGGGACCGCTCACCGCCATGCTGGTGCGACGCGCCGGCGGGAACGTGGTCAAGGTCGAGAGCACGTCGCGACCCGACGGAGGGCGCGCCGTGCCCACCTTCTACCGGAGCCTCCACGCCGAGGACCAACTGGTGGTCACGCTCGACTTCGACACCACCGAGGGGAGGCGGCGGCTGCGGGCCATGCTCGACGACGCAGACGTCGTCATCGAGTCGTCGCGTCCGCGCGCGCTGGAGCAATTGGGTGTGGCCCCCGAACAGGTCGCGACGCGGCCGGGTCGAGTGTGGGTGAGCATCACCGGCTACGGCCGGACCGAGCCGGGACGCCACTGGGTGGCCTTCGGTGACGACGCGGCGGTGGCCGGTGGGCTCGTGGCGTGGGAGGACGACACCCACCCGGTCTTCTGCGGTGACGCCCTGGCCGACCCCGTGACGGGCCTGACCGCGGCGGCCGGCTTGTTCGAAGCGCTGGCCGGCGGCGGCGGCGTGCTCCTCGACGTCTCGATGCAGGCGTCGGCTGCCGCTCTCGTCGCCGGGCACGCTGCGCAGCCGTCCACGCCGGCCCGACGCTCGGGCGACACCTGGCACGTTGTCGTCGACGGCCGCTCGGTACCGGTGCGCGACAGCGCCGACGCCGCCTACTCGGGGCCGTGGACGACCGACCCCGCCACCACGGTGGCGACCACGGTGTCGGCCTGACCGGGCGCGGGAAGCACGCCGTCGGCGAGGAGGCACAGGTCGCCCACCTCGCCCACCGCTATGCGCCGGCTACGGGCCGGATCGGCCCCGTCGCCGGCGAAGAGGCCGAGGGCGCGGCCCAAGCACACAGCCTCGTGGGCGCCGAGCACGCGACCGCGGCGGGTGCGGCGCGTCCGCGCCGTCCGCACCGTCGTCCACGGGTCTGCCGGCCCGAACGGGGCGTCGGTCCCGGCTGCCACCGCCACGCCCCCGGCCACCAGCGACGCGCACGGGTAGAGCGACGGCAGGTCTCGTTCGTCCACGTCCTCCAGGTAGGTCTCGCCCCGGTCGTAGACCAATCCGGGATTGGTGACGACGATCAGTCCCAAGGCGGCGAGCGAGCCGACGAGCTCGGCGGGCACCACCGAGCCGTGTTCGATGCGGTCGCCGGGCACGGTGCCCGCAGCCTCCAAAGCGGCGAGTGCGAACACCAACTGCACCAGCGTGACGCAGTGCACGGCGACCGGCACACCGTGTCGGTGCGACGCCGCGACCAGCTCGACGAGGTCGTCGAGGTGGGGCAGGCGGTCGTCGTCGAGCAGCACCTTGGTGGGGCCGCGGGTCACGAGCGGGTGGACGCCGACCTCGACGTCAGGCGTGCACATGACGTGCAGTCGCTGGCACAGCGCGCCGTCGCGCACGGCGCCGACGAGGGCCGCCACCCCCGACGTGGTGGCCTGCGGCGTGGCGTCGGTGACGCCGACCACCCCACGGCGTGCGAGGTGGCGGCTCACGGCCGCGATCTCACGCACCGGATCCTCGTCGGGCAGGCGACCCGCCAACCACTCGTCCATCCGCACCAGCCGTCCGGTCACCGTGCCGCGCTCGTCGCGCTCGACGCCGGGCGCATCGAGCGCGTCCAACCCGAGGATCTCGACGGCGGACGAGCTGAGCGCCCACCACATGCCGGATCGGTGCTGGACACGCACGGGTGCGCCGGGGAAGAGCGAGTCGAGCGACCACCGGTCGAGCGTGCCCGCCACCGACTCGTGATACCCGACCGCCCGCCGCCACCCGTGGCGGTCGACCGGGGCACTGCGCAGCGCGGCCGCCAACTCCCGGGGCCCGCCGACGGCGGCCGGACCGACGGCGGCCGAGCGCCCGGCCGCGACCAGGGACCGTAGGTGCAGGTGGTGGTCGTGCAGGCCGGGCACGACCACCGTGTCGGGGACCGCCAGTACCTCCTCGCCCGGCTCGCGGTGCAGCACGGGGCCCATCGCCACGATTCGCCCGACGCGGAGGCGGAGGTCGACCCGGGCACCGGGCTGGACACGATCGTCGCCGGCCGCGGCAGTGGCCTCCCAGTCCGCCATCCGGGCGCCGCACACCAGCAGATCCCCCTCCGCCGCTGCTGTCGGGGTGGGTGGCACGCCGAGTGGCACGCCGAGATTGTAGGGACGACCGGCGGTTCGTCGATTTTGATGCCACGTCAGGCAGGCGCTTCAATGGACTGCCCGGCTACCCGAGGAGGACCCCGTGGCCCGTGCCGTCATCGTCTCCGCCTGCCGTACCGCCATCGGGACCGCGTTCCGAGGAAGCCTGCTCGACGTGGACCCCTTCGACATGGCCAGGATCACCGTGGCCGAGGCCGTGGCCCGCTCGGGCCTCGACCCGGCCCTCATCGACGACGTGATCATGGGCGAGACGTTGGCCGGCGGTGGTGACATCGCCCGGCATGCGGCCATCGACGCGCGAGCTGAGCGCCGTCCCCGGCGTCGCCGTCAACCGCCACTGCGCCTCGGGCCTGGCCGCCGCCAACATGGCCGCAGCTTCGATCATGGCGGGCATGGACGGCGCGGTGGTGGCCGGCGGGGTGCAGTCCTCGTCCCTCATGACGGTGAGCTCCCGACGCATCCCCGGGACCGACGAGTGGACCGAACGCTGGTTGTCCCCCAGCCACCCCGAGACACCCGACGCGCCGGGCGACGACATGTCGATCACCGTGGGCTGGAACGCCGCCCGCCTGGCCGGTGTCAGCCGCGAGGCCATGGACGAGTGGGCCTTTCATTCGCACCGCAAGGCCGTCGCCGCCATCGACGCCGGTCGGTTCGAAGAGGAGATCGTCCCCGTCCCCGTGCTCCGACGCGACGGCACGACGATCTCCTTCGCCGTCGACGAGCACCCCCGGCGCGACACGTCACTGGAGAAATTGGCCGCCCTCAAGCCTCTGCACCCGGAGATCGAGGGGTTCAGCATCACGGCGGGCAACTCCGCCGGCATGAACGACGCGTCGGGCTCCATGGTCATCGCCTCTTCCGACCTCGTGGCCCGAGAGCGGGTCGAGCCCCTGGCCACCATTCGGTCGTGGGCCGCGGTCGGGGTCCCCCCGGTGGAGACGGGCCTGGCACCGGTCAAGGCCATCCCCAAGGCGCTGGCGCGGGCCGGGCTCGAGCTGCAGGACGTCGCCCTGTTCGAGATCAACGAGGCGTTCGCCTCGATGTGTGTGGCCACCGTGCAGAAGCTGGGGATCGACCCCGACAAGGTCAACCCCAACGGCAGCGGCTGCAGCCTCGGGCACCCCATCGCCATGACCGGGTCGCGCATGCTCACCACGCTCACCTACGAGCTGCGGCGACGCGGCGGAGGCATTGGCGTCGCCGCGATGTGCGCGGGCGGGGGCATGGGCTCGGCCACCGTCATCGAGGTCTGACCGTGCCCGAGTTCGAGACCCTGGCGCTCGAGGTTTCCGATGGCGTGGCCACGGTGACCCTCGACCGACCCGAGGTGCTCAACGCCTTCGACGAGCAGATGCAGGACGAGCTCGCCGCGACGTGGCAGCGACTGCGCCACGACGACGACGTCCGGTGCGTGGTGCTCACCGGTCGAGGCGACCAGGCGTTCTGCGTCGGCATCGACCGCAGTGACATCCCGCTCGACGCGGAGTTCGACCCCTTCACCTATGAGGACCCGGGGCACCGGATCGGGCCGAAGACCCAGCAGCTGTGGAAGCCAGTCGTCGCCGCGGTGAACGGGATGGCTTGTGGCGGCGCCTTCTATCTGCTCGGTGAGAGCGACGTGGTGATCTGCGCCGAGCACGCCACGTTCTTCGACCCCCATGTGACCTACGCCATGACCGCCGCCTTCGAGCCGATCCTGCTCGGGGGCCGCATGGCCTTCGGCGAGATCGTGCGCATGACGCTGATGGGCGCCCACGAGCGCCTGTCGGCCGCGACCGCGCTGCGCACGGGCCTGGTGAGCGAGGTGGTGCCCGGCGCCGAGCTCCTCGACACCGCTCGCCAGGTGGCGGCGACGATCGCCTCGCAACCGCCCACCACGATCCAGGCGACGCTGCGCACGTTGTGGGCGGCCCGGAACCTGACCCCGGACCAGGCGTCCTCCCTCGGCAACGTCTTCTTGCAGCTCGGCACCTCGGCCCGGGCCCTCAACGAGGGGCAGGAGGTCTTCGCCAACCAGCCGCGCCCGAAGTGGAGGTTGCGCTAAGCGTCGAGGGGCGGGCTCGACGCCCGCACCATGGCGGCCACGACGTCGTCGCGCGACGCACCCGGTGTCAGGACCTCGGCCACCCCCTCGGCCAGCAGCACCTCTCGATCGCGCGCCGGGACGATGCCCCCCACCACCACGGGGATGTCCAGGGCGCGCCGGTGCAACGCTTCGATGACCGCGGGAACCAACGTCAAATGCCCGCCCGAGTGCATCGACAACCCCACCACGTCGACATCTTCCTGCAGGGCCGTCTCGGCGATCGTCTCGGGCGTCTGCCGGAGCCCGCCGTACACGACCTCGAAGCCGGCGTCGCGCAACATGCGAGCCACCACCTTGACGCCGCGGTCGTGCCCGTCGAGCCCGACCTTGGTGACGAGGACCCGACCCCGCGCCACCGGACCAGTCGACACCGATGAACCGCTAGACCACGGCCCGCTCGGTCCAGGTGCCGAACACCTGTCCGAGGGCGCTCATGATCTCGCCGACCGTCGCGTAGGCACCGACGGCCTCGATCAGACCCGGCATGACGTTCACGTCGGGGAGCATGGCGTCCTGGCGCACCCGGCCCAGGGCCCGCTGCACCGCACCCTCGTCGCGCCCGGCCTTGACGTCGGCCAGGCGACGGCGCTGCAGCGCCTCGGCCTCGGGGCCGATGTAGAGGATGTCGGCTTCGGGCTCGTCTGGCTCTTGGAACTGGTTCACGCCGACGAGCACCCGTCCTCCGTCGTTCAACTTGCGCTCGAAGTCCGCCGACGACTGGGCGATCTCGGCTTGGAACCAACCCTCCTCGATGCAGCGCAACACGCCCTCGAGGATCGAGCCGTCGCCCATCTCGTCGAGGTGGGCGAAGATCTCCTCCGCCTGTGCTTCGAGACGGTCGGTGAGCTCCTCGACGAAATACGAGCCGCCGAGGGGATCGGCCACCGCCGCCACCCCGGTCTCGCCCGCGATCATCTGCTGGGTGCGAAGGGCGATGCGCGCCGCTTTGTCGGTGGGAAGGGCGAGCGCCTCGTCGAACGAGTCGGTGTGCAGGCTCTGGGTGCCGCCGAGCACCCCGGCCAATGCCTCGATGGCCACCCGGGCGATGTTGAGCTCCGGCTGCTGCGCGGTGAGCGAGACGCCGGCGGTCTGGGTGTGGAAGCGGAGTTGCATCGCCCGCTCGTCGGTGGCGCCGTAGCGGTCGCGCATCCAGCGGGCCCAGATGCGCCGGGCGGCACGGTACTTGGCGATCTCCTCGAAGAAGTCGATGTGGGCATTGAAGAAGAAGCTGAGACGCTTGCCGAACTCGTCGACGTCCAGGCCGCTGGCCCGGGCCGCCTCCACGTAGGCGAAACCGTTGGCGACGGTGAACGCCAACTCCTGCGCGGCGGTCGACCCGGCCTCCCGGATGTGGTAGCCCGAGATCGAGATCGGATGCCACAGCGGCATCTCGGCGGTGCAGAACCGCACCACGTCGTTCACCAGACGCACCGACGGTCGCGGCGGGAAGATGAACTCCTTCTGCGCCTGGTACTCCTTCAGGATGTCGTTCTGGACCGTGCCGCCCAGGCCGCGGCGCGGCGTACCGCCTCGCTCTCCTACCGCCACGTACATGGCCATGACGATGGGGGCGGGCGAATTGATCGTCATCGAGGTGCTGACCGCGCCGAGGTCGATGTCGGCGAACAGGTCCTCCATGTCGGCCAGTGTGTCCACGGCGACGCCCGACTTCCCCACTTCACCGAGGGCCAGGGGATCGTCGGAGTCGGTGCCCATCAAGGTGGGCAGGTCGAATGCGACCGACAGACCGGTGCCGCCGGCACCCAAGAGGTTCTTGAAGCGGGCGTTGGTGTCCGCCGCGGTCCCGAACCCGGCGAACATCCGCATCGTCCACAGCCTGCCCCGGTACATCGAGGCATGGGGCCCCCGGGTGTAGGGCCACTGTCCGGGGAACTCGCCGTCGTCGGGACCGTAGACGGCGTCCAGCTCCAGGCCCGACATGGTGGTGCCTTGCACCGCGTCCGTCGGGCCGGCCCGGTACTGGCGCTCCCAGTCGTCTCTCCTGGTCACGGCCGCTCACCTCCAGCTCTCCAGACTATGCCTCGTCCCGACGGCGCTCCCATGGTATTTCGACGCCGAAAGATCTGCAACGACGCCGTCAGGCGAAGTCGCCGGCGCGCCGACGCACGGCGCGCAAGAGCGCGAACAGGCTGTCGAGCTCCTGGCCCGAGAGCTCGAGCGAGGCGAAGAACTCACCGTTGAGCTCGTCGGTGGCCCGACGGGCGAGGCGCCGTCCGGCCGGCGTGATCGCCGCCAAGACCCCTCGTCCGTCGACGGGATTCGCACGCCGCGTCACGAGCCCGTCCGCCTGGAGCCGGTCGATGGCGTTGGTGACACTGGCAGGGCCCACTTGCAGCCGTTCCCCCACCTTGCCCAGCGGCAACTGGCCGTGGCGCGAGAAGAGCAAGAGCATGAGCACCTCGTAGCGGGAGAAGGTGAGGCCGAAGCGGCGTAGCACGACGTCGGCGCGCGCCGTGAACAGCTGCTGCACCCGCATGACCGAGGTCACCACCGCCATACCCGGCGCGGCCTCGTCCCATCCCCGACCGACCCAGTGCCGGCGGGCTTCGGCGATCGGGTCGAAGGCCAGTTTGCGGTCGTCGGGCATGACGGTAGAAGGATAGGGGTGAGGGCGCCGGCGGTTACCGGGAGGGCACATGCACGTCGTGGTCGTCGTGGGCAACCCGAAGGTCGGCTCGCGCACCCGTCGCGCGGCGGAGATGGTGGCCGAGCGCCTCACCGGCGCACCACCTGCGTCCACGGTGGAGCTGGCCGAACTGGGAGCGGCGTTGCTCGAGCCGGGGTCGCCCGCGGTGCAGGCGGCCAAGCAGGTCGTGGTGGGCGGAGACCTCCTCGTCGTCGCCTCGCCCGTCTTCAAGGCCACCTACACGGGTCTGCTGAAGCTCTTTCTCGACCACTTCGCCGCGGGCGAGCTGGCCAACACCCCGGTGGTGGCGCTCATGCTCGGGGCCTCGCCGCGCCACGCCTTGGCCGGTGAGCACACGCTGAAGCCGGTCCTGAGCGAGATCGGCGGGGCCTGCCCGGCGCCGGCGCTCTTCCTGCTCGAGTCGACGTGGGAGGCGAGCCCCGAGCTGGAGGAGTGGCTGGCCCGGGCGTCGGGCGCCTACGGCCTCGGACCGGAAGCACAGCGCTCGGCACCCGGTGATACCCTTCCTCTTTGAAATCGGAAACGTAGTTCTCGGGAGGGATCCGATGGCCGGAATCGATGACCTCGTCCTGATCAGCGTCGACGACCACCTCATCGAGCCGCCCGACCTGTTCGTCAACCACCTCGACGCCAAGTACCTCGAGCGTTCCCCCAAGTTGGTGCGCAACGACGAAGGAAACGACGTGTGGGTGTTCGGCAAGCTCGTCATGGAGACCGCCGCCCTCAACGCCGTGGCGGGCCGACCCCGCGAGGAGTACGGCCTCGAGCCCCAGAGCCTCGATGAAGTACGACCCGGTTGCTACGACGTGCACGAGCGGGTGAAGGACATGGACGCAGGCGGAGTGCTGGCGTCGATGAACTTCCCCTCCTTCCCGACCTTCACGGCCCGGACGTTCCTGTCCGAGGACCTCGAGCTGTCCAACGCGCTCGGTGCGCGCCTACAACGACTGGCACATCGACGAGTGGTGCGGGGCGTACCCGGGCCGGTTCATCCCCATGGCCGTGCCGATGATCTGGGACGCCGAGCGCACGGCCGAAGAGATTCGGCGGACGGCGGCCAAGGGCTGTCACTCGTTGAGCTTCACCGAGAACCCGGCCGCCCTCACGTACCCGAGCTTCCACGACGAGTACTGGGACCCGGTGTGGAAGGCGTGCTGCGACACCGACACCGTGCTGTCGATCCACTTGGGCTCCTCGGGGAGACTGACCATTCCCGCCGTCGACTCGCCGCCCGACGTCATGATCACCCTGCAGCCGATGAACATCCAATCCGCTGCCGCAGACCTGCTGTGGTCCCGAGTACTCAAGGTCTTCCCCGACCTCCGCGTGGCGCTGTCAGAGGGCGGGACGGGATGGATTCCCTACTTCCTCGAGCGGGTCGACCGCACCTACGAGATGCACCACGCCTGGACTCTGCAGGACTTCGGCGGCAGGCTCCCGAGCGAGGTGTTCCGTCAGCATTTCCTCACCTGTTTCATCAGCGATCCCGTGGGCGTGGCGATGCGAGACCGCATCGGCATCGACAACATCGCGTGGGAGGCCGACTATCCCCACTCCGACTCGATGTGGCCCAACGCCCCCGAGGAGCTCGGCACCGTGTTCACCGCCAATGCCGTCCCCGACGACGAGATCGCCAAGATGACCCACGAGAACGCCATGCGGTGGTATTCGTTCGACCCATTCGTGCACGTGTCGAAGGAAAAGGCCACCGTCGGCGCGCTCCGTCGCAAGGCCGCCGGGCACGACGTGTCGACCATGGCCCGAAGCACCCGGGTGCGCACGCCGGACGAGAAGCTCGAGGGGTTTCGTCAGCGCGCCCGCCGGGCGATGGCAGCCTCGAACAGCTGACAGGCCGGCTAGGCCCCTTCGTGGCGGTCGGCGGCGTGTCGTGTGCGCAGCCAGTCCCCGAGCGCACCGCCGGCTTCGAACACGTGCGCCTCGGCCAGGACCCGGGCCTTCGCCGCATCACCCTTGCGCATGGCCGCGAGCAGCGCGGCGTGCTCGGCGTGGCTTCGCTTCTCCTGGGCCGGGAACAGCTCGAAGTAACTGCTCGGCACCGCCCGTACCGCCTGGCGCAGGTGCACGAGCAGCCGGCGCGAGCCCGACGCCTGGTTGACGGCGCGGTGGAAGCGCCAGTTGGCAGCCACCGTGTCGTCGGCGTCCTCGACCGCCGCGGCCAGACGCTGGAGCTCGGCCAGCTCCCCGGGACCGACCCGCGCCGTGGCCCACTCGGCCGCCTTGCCCGACAAGGCCGCCAGGACGGCGAAGCTGTCCACGGCGTCCTCGGGGGAGATGCCGAGCACGGTGATGCCACTGCGCGGCGCCACCGCCACGAGTCCCTCGTGCGACAGCTCGAGCAGCGCTTCTCGCACGGGAGTGCGGCTGGTCCCGAACTCCCGGGTGATCTGGTCGAGGTCGAGTCGGGTGCCGGCCGAGAGACGACCGGTGAGAATGCGGTCGCGTAGTTCGCGTGCCGCCCGGGTCCGCACGGTCTCGTTCATCCGGTTGATATCTGACATATCAGATACTACTTTAGGCTTTAGTTTCACCGAAGCGGGGCTGGCCGCACGGGGTTGACCGGAAGGGGTGCGGCATGGCGAAGCGTTCGATGTCCCTGGTCGGATTCATGCAGGCGGGCAGCACCACCGTCTACGCCGGTTCGTGGCGTCACCCTGCCACCGAGCACGGGTTCCTCAAGGCCGGTTACTACGCCAAGCTCGGCCGGATCCTCGAAGAGGGTTGCTTCGACATGATGTTCTTCGACGACCGCCTCGCCATGCCGGGCATCTACGGCGGCTCGGTGGCCGAAGCAGTGCGCCTCGGTGCCCGGCCCGTCAAGCTGGACCTGAGCGTGGTGCTCGGCATCATCGCCGGGGTGACCGATCACATCGGGCTGGGTGCCACCTACTCCACCACGTACTACTCCCCTTTCCACGTGGCCCGGACCTTCGCCACGCTCGACCATCTGAGCGGCGGCCGCGCCGCGTGGAACGTGGTGACGTCGGTCAACGACAGCGAGGCGCAGAACTACGGCTTCACCGAGCACCTCGGCCACGACGAACGGTACGAACGCGCCGACGAGTTCCTCGAGGCGACCGTCGGACTGTGGGACACCTGGGAGGACGACGCGCTGGTGCTGGACCGGTCGGCCGGTGTCTTCGCCGACCCGACCCGCGTGCACGAGCTGGGCCACGAAGGGAAGTGGTTCACCGTGCGCGGCCCGCTCACGGTCCCGCGCTGCCCGCAAGGCCGGCCCGTGCTGCTCCAGGCCGGCTCGTCGGGCCGGGGGCGCGACTTCGCGGCGCGATGGGCCGAGCTGATCTTCACCGGCGACCCCGACATCGAGATCGCGCGGAGCCACTACAAGGACCAGAAGGAGCGGATCGGCGCCGGCGGGCGCGACCCAGCGTCGGTCAAGATGCTTCCCATGGTGTACACGGTGCTGGGTGAGTCCCACGCGCACGCCGAGGAGCGGGAGCAGCTGTTCCTGCACGAGCTGGTCGACCCGCTGGCCTCGCTGACGCTGCTGTCGGAGCTCATGAACTACGACTTCTCGGGGATGGCGCTGGACGAGCCCATCACCGACGAGCTGGTCGAGTCGGTGTCGGGCATCCGGGGGCTGGTGCAGAACCTGCGCAGCCACATCGGCGACCAGGTCACGTTGGCCGATCTGGCCGGCCACCGGGCCACCCTGCTCCAAGGACCGCGCTTCGTGGGCACCGCCCACGAGGTGGCCGACCAGATGGAGCACTGGATGGAGTCAGAGGCGTGCGACGGTTTCGTCGTCGCCGCGACCCACAGCCCCGGCGCCTACGAGGACGTGGTGCGGCTGGTCGTCCCGGAGCTCCAGCGCCGGGAAGTGTTCCGGCGCGAGTACGCCGGCGCCACGCTGCGCGAGAACCTCGGGCTGCCGAGGCCAGAAGCGGCGCTCTGTGCCTGAGGAGGTCGCGCACGCCGGCCCGTTGCACGGCCTGCGCGTCGTGGACACCGCCACCCTGGCTGCCGGGCCCGTGGCGGCCACCGCCTTCGCCGAGTTCGGTGCCGACGTCGTCAAGGTGGAGCAGCCGGGCAAGGGCGACCCCATGCGCACCTGGGGTGAGCGCAAGGACGGCGTGGGCCTCGTGTGGAAGAGCATCAGCCGCAACAAGCGGTGCGTCACGCTCGACCTCCGCCACAACGAGGGCCAAGAGCTCTTCCACCAGCTGCTCGACGTGAGCGACGTGGCCATCTTCGGCAACCGACCCAGCGCGCTGGAGCGGTGGGGCCTCGACTGGCCGTCGGTGCACCGGGCCCATCCGCAGCTGGTCATGCTCCACATCAGCGGCTACGGCGCCGGCGGGCCCAAGAGCGACCGTCCCGGCTTCGGCACCCTGGCCGAAGCGATGAGTGGCTTCGCGCAGGTGACCGGCCAAGCCGACGGGCCACCCACGCTGCCGCCGTTCATGCTGGCCGACGGTGTGGCCGGCCTGGCCGCCACCTACGCCGTGATGATGGCGCTGTACCACCGGGACCTGCACGGCGGGCAGGGCCAGCTGGTCGACGTCAACCTCATCGAGCCCCTGGCGCGGCTCATCGAGTCGGCCACGTTGACCTACGACCAGCTCGGGGCCATCCCGACCCGGTCGGGCAACCGCCTCGATGCCAGTGCGCCGCGCAACGCGTATCGCACGGCCGACGGCAAGTGGATGGCTATCTCGGGCGCGTCACCCACCATCGCGCTGCGGGTCTTTCGCGCCGTGGGGCGGCCCGACATGGCGCAGGACCCCGACCAGGTCGACGTACTGCGACAGACCCGAGCGGCCGAGATCGACGACATCGTCGCCGGCTGGGTGGCCCGGCACACGCTCGAGGAGGCCATGGCGGTGTTCGAGGAGGCCGACGTGGCCGCGGCGCCGGTCTACGACGCCGCCCAGTTGCTGGCCGACGAGCACCTGCGGGCGCGTGGCACCTTCGTCTCGGTACGCGATCCGGACTTGGGCCCCGTCACCGTGCAGGCTCCGGTGGCGCGCCTGAGCGCCACCCCGGGCAGCATCGAGCACCTGGGCCGGGCGCTGGGCGCCGACAACGACGCTGTGTTCAGGGAGCTCCTCGGCGTCGAGCCCCAACGACTGGCCGCGCTGCGCCAAGCCGGGGTCGTCTGATGCCGAGGTCGGCCGCGCGCCCGACGCTCCGAGCTGGCCACACCGGCCAGCAGCGAGAAGATGTGCGTCAAGGCGGCCGCCTCCGACGCCGATCTCGTGTTCCTGGACCTCGAGGACGCCTGTGCCCCGGTGGCCAAAGAGCGAGCGCGCGCCAGACCGCGGTGCAGGCGCTGACCGACCTCGATTGGGGGCGAACGATCCGGGCCGTGCGGGTGAACGGGATCGACACCCCGTGGTGCCACGGTGACATCATCGAGGTGGTCAGCGGCGCCCGCGAGGCACTCGACGTCGTCATCGTGCCCAAGGTCCGCGACGCGCGCGCCGTGTGGTGGGTGGACGTGCTGCTCACCCAGCTCGAGCACGAGCTCGGGCTGCGCCGGCGCATCGGCTTGGAGGTGCTCATCGAAGAGGCCGAGGGCCTCGGGAACGCCATGGCCATCGCCCGTTCGAGCAACCGGGTGGAGGCCATCATCTTCGGCGCCGGCGATCTCTCCGCCTCTCTGCATGCCCGTGTCGACGGGAACTTCGACCCGCTCGGCGACTATCCCGGTGACTTCTGGCACTACGCCCGGGCCCAGGTGCTGGTCGCCGCGCGCGGCGGGCGTCGACGCCATCGACGCCCCCTATCCCGCCTACAAGGACCTCGAGGGATACCGCCGCGCCGCCGGGCACGCCAGCCTGTTGGGCTTCGACGGCAAGTGGGCGATCCACCCCGACCAGGTGGCAGTCGCCAACGACGTGTTCTCTCCCACCGAGGGCGAGGTCGCTCAGGCCCGAGCGGCGATCGAGGCGTACCGGAGCGCGGAGGCCGACGGCGTCGGCGCCATCGGCCGCGACGGCAGGCTGGTGGACGCGGCGCACATGCGCCTGGCCACAAACACGCTCTTGAAGGCCTCGTTGGCCCACGACAGGCCCCCTTCCCCATGACCGCCGTCGGTCCCTATCGGCCCGTCCGTCCCTATCGAGTCGTGCAGTGGGCCACGGGGAACATCGGTGCCCGGTCCCTGCGAGCGGTCATCGAGCACCCGCACATGACACTGGTCGGCGTCGTCGTGCACGACCCCGACAAGGCGGGGCGTGATGCGGGCGAGCTGTGCGGCCTCGACGCCGTCGGCGTGCGGGCCACCGGTGCGATCGACGAGGTCCTCGACCTCGATGCCGACTGCGTCTTGTACATGCCCCAGGGGTGCGACTTCGACGCGCTGAGCGCGGTCCTGGCGTCGGGCGCGAACGTGGTGACCACCCGAGGCGAGTTCCTGCACCCGCCGAGCATGGACCCGGGCCCCCGAGCCCAGATCGAGGCCGCGTGCGCGACGGGAGTCAGCTCGATCCACAGCACGGGCAGCAGTCCGGGCTTCATCTCCGAGGCGGTACCCCTCGTCCTCACGTCCATCGAGCGGCGCCTCGACGAGTTGGTGATCGAGGAGTACGCCGATCTGTCCCGGCGGAACTCCCCCGAGTTGCTCTTCTCCCTCATGGGCTACGGGCGCGATCCGGTCGACGTTCGACCGCGGCCGCTGGGCCCACGGAGCCCAGAGCTTCGGCCCGACGCTGCGCGTGCTGGGCGACGCCCTGTCGATGCCCCTCGACTCGGTCGTCGCCAGCGGCGAGGTCGCCACCGCCCGCCGTCGGACCACGATCGCGGCGGGCGTCATCGAGGCGGGGACCGTGGCGGCCCAACGCATGACCGTCACCGGCCTGCGCGGCGGCACGGCCTTTCTCTCGTTTCGGGCCGTGTGGTACTGCACCGACGACCTCGACCCGGTGTGGCCACTGCGGGCAACGGGCTGGCACGTGTCGGTGGCCGGCGACGCACCGCTCGACGTCGACATCCGCTTCGACGTGCCCATCGAGCGGATGGGGGACATGTCGCCGGGCTTCACCGCCAACCGGGCCGTGAACGTGGTCCCGGCCGTGTGCGCGGCAGACCCCGGCATCCGCACCAGCGTCGACCTGCCCCAGATCATCCCCGTCCTGTCGTGACGACCGGACTGTCTCGGACGCCCGCAACGAGGAGTAGGCCGTGAGCCGTGGGGGCGGCGGCGACGGTGGTGGCCGAGCTCGTCGACAGCGTTGGGACTACCCTTTCTCGAGAGACCCGGGAGGAACCGATGACGACTGCTTTCGAGCTGGCGCCGAGCGCGGTGCACCGCGGCGAGCACGACCTTCCTTTCGTCACGTTCCCCGACTCGGTGCGCATGCAGCTGCTGCAGGCCGACCTGGCCAACGGCGTGTGGATCGTCCGCAGCCTGTTCCCGCCGGGGGTGACCATCCAGACCCACAAGCACACCGGCCACGTCTACGCCTTCACCCAATCCGGTCAGTGGCACTACCTGGAGAGCCCCGAGGCGCTCAACACGGCCGGCTCGTACCTCTTCGAGCCGGCCGGTTCGGTGCACACGTTGCACGTGCCCGCCGACAACGAGGGCGACACCGACGTCTGGTTCGCGATCCACGGTGCCAACCTGAACCTCGACGCCCGGGGCAACGTCGAGGTCGTGATCGACGCGGGGAGCGTCCTGGCCGGCTACCGGAAGCTGTGCGCGGCCCAGCACGGCACGAGTGACCCGCCCGTGGTCGTCATCGAGGCCTGACGCTCAGGGCTGCCTGACGCTCAGGGCTGCCTGACGCTCAGCGCCGGGGGGAGACCACGATGCCGTTGGCGACCAGGTCCCACAGCTCCTCGGCTGCCGTGGTGTCGTCACCGCGGGCGGAGGTCCCGCCGATCGTGGACGAGAAGGCGTTGAACATGACCGCCTCGAGCACCATCCCCGCAGCCCGGCTCCCCAGCCCGGTCCGCACCACGCCCGCCGCCAGCGCGTCGTCGAGGAGCTCGCAGAACATGTCCACCAGTGGGGCGAAGGCGCGCGCCGCCTCCTTGGGTCGCTCGGTGAGGAGCTGCTGGGCGAAGTCGGTGACCACCGGCGGTGCGCCCTTGCGCGCCATGGCGCTCTGGCCCGTCGGACGGTTACAGGCCAGGTAGTACTCGATCACGAACTGGTGCAACCGCTCGAGGGGATCGGACTCGCTGCTGATCTGCGCCCGGAGGTACTCCACCGTGGAGAGCACCGACTCCTCGAACAGGGCGAGGAGCAGCTCGTGCTTACCGTCGAAGTGCTGGTAGAAGCTGCGCAGCGACTGGCCCGAACGCTCCACCACCTCTTGCACGGTGAAGTCCTTGCCGCCGTTGGTCGTGATCAACTCGAGGGCGGCGCCGATGAAGCGCTGCACCCTGTTCTCCGCCCGGCTCCGGGCCGAGTCGAGCGAGCGAGCCACCGCCACCTCGCGCCAGCTCGCACTCTCTTTCCCCGGCGTGTCGCCGGCGGCATCGGTGGCGCTCATGATCGTCAGCCTATCGTCGGCTATACGGCCGGTTCGACGACGACGTCCATCGACGCCGCGCCGCTGTCGGGTACCCGCGCCTGGCGCCAGACCTCGACCGGGAACGACACGTTCACGAGCGAGTACGAGAGCCACAGCAGGCGCGTCGACTGCTCGGACAGGTTCTTCAGCTCACACCCGTCGAGCGAGGCGATGATCGCCTCGAAGCGGGGGAAGGCGGTGTCGTAGAAGTCCTGCAGCTCCTCCATCGTGGATGCGAGGCGCTTGGCGTAGCGCTCCGCCTCGGTGCGCAGAGACCAGTCGGCGAACGGCTCCAGGTCGGCGAATTCAGACGGAAGGACGGACACCAGACCCTCCTCGCTCACGATGCCGCCGGCACCGGCGCCGGCCTATAGGGACTGTTCGGGTCCTTCTGGTACGCGTCCACGTAGTCGCGCGCCGTCTTGTGCAGGAGACGGAGCAAGATCTCCTGGTCGTTGAGCGGGAACGTCGTCACCGCTCGGGACTCGAGCATCATCTGCGTGGCCTCGAGCGTGTTGCCGTCTTGGAGCGAGTACTCCTTGAACGTCACCGCGGCGAGCTCCTGCCTGAGGCGCTCGGTGGCGTTCCGGGGCGGGACGAAGTACAGCGTGCCTTCGAAGATGTGGGTGTTGAACGACGTCGGCCAGTAGTGGTAGGTGAGGTACCACCCCGGCGCCCACACGAGGAGCATGAAGTTCGGGAAGAACACGAACGAGTCGACGCCCCACGCCCGGCTGCGGGCCGGGTTGAGGCCCGACGGCAGCGGATCGAGCCCCTCGATGTCGGGGCGGTCCCACGGCCCGAACAGCCCGCTCCTGAGCCGCTGCTCGATGGGTTTCACCATGCTGATGTCCTTGGGCGGCGACATGCCCCCCCACGAGGACACCATCCCGTGGGGGGACTCCACCTTGTAGGCGAGCGCCTCGTAGCCCACACCCTGCAGCTTGCGCGACTCTTCGGCCACCGCCTGGCGGGCATGGAGCACGGGTGCGTGGTAGAACTCGGCGAAGGCGTCGATGAAGAGCTTCCAGTTCGACCCCACGTGCGCCTGGTACTTGTAGACCTGGGTCATCTTGTCGAAGGGGTACCCCACCAGGCCCGCCCCCAGGGGCCCGAGGTACTCGGCCACCGACACCGTGTTGTCGGGGTCGACGTTCACCCAGACGAAGCCCTCCCAGATCTCGCACTGCACCGGCGCGAGCCCGTACTGCGTCTTGTCGAGATCGAAGAATTCGGACTCCTGCTGCACGAACGTGCACGCCCCCTGGAGGTCGTAGCGCCATCCGTGGTACTTGCACGTGAACTGTCGGCACGTGCCCGATGTCTCCTCGCGGGGATAGTCGTTCCACACGAGCTTGTTGCCACGGTGCCGGCAGATGTTGTGGAACGCCCGCACCTCACCGTCCGATCCCCGTACGACGACGACCGACGTCCCCGCCGCGGCCAGCTCACGGGTGAAGTAGCTGCCGGCCCGCGGGAGCTGCTCGACGCGGCCCACGTTCAGCCACGTCTTGGCGAAGATGGCCTTGCGTTCGAGCTCGTAGTGCTCCGCAGAGATGGAGTCCTCGTAGGACACCGGGCCCGTGCCGAGCTCGGGGTAGTGCTCGGTCCAGCTCCCCTCGGCCGGCTTCTCGAAATGTGCCATGTCCGCCCTATCCCTTCGTCTGGTTCTGTGCCGTGCCGCGGCGCGACTCCATCATGCGGTCGAGGTTGGCCCGCAGCTCGGCCGACCCGAAGGACCGGTCCTCGGCCGCGAGCGCGAAGTCGAGGGTGGCCAGCACGGCCCGCTCCAGATGCAGGTTGAGGACCCGCTTGGTGTCCTCCACCGCACCGCGCGGCAACGCCGCGATCTTGGCCGCACAGGCCAGCGCCTGCTCGAGCACCTCGTCATCGGGGACGACGTGGTTCACCAAACCCGATCTCCGCGGCGCGGCGGGCCGGGATGCGCTCGCCCGTGAGGGCGTACTCCTTGGCCAACTGCAAGCTGGTGAGCAACGGCCAGGTGACGGGCCCTCCGTCGGCGGCCACGAGGCCGACCATGACGTGGGGGTCGGCGAGGTGCGCGCTCTGCGCCATGTAGACGATGTCCGACAGCGCCACCAGGCTGCAGCCGAGCCCGACCGCGGGCCCGTTCACCGCGGCGATCACCGGCACGCGGCACGCGATCATGCCGGTCACGATCTGCCGACCGTGGGCCAGGGTCTGGCGGCGCAGCACCGGATCACGGGCCAGCTCGTCCAGGTAGGCGAAGTCGCCGCCGGCCGAGAACGCCCGTCCGTTGCCGGTGAGCACCACGGCGCGCACCTCGTCGTCGGCGTCGATCTGTGGGAACAGCCCCGCCAGCCCGGCGTGCAGCTCGTGGTTGGTGGCGTTGAGCTGCTCGGGGCGGTCCAGCCGCACGAGGCGCACCGGCCCCTCGCCCTCCACCTGGATGTGGGCCCCCACGTCGTAGGCGCTCATGCGACCGGAAGCCCCAGGATGCGTCGCGCCACCACGTTGCGCTGGACCTGCGAGGTGCCGCCCATGACGCTCTGCGCCCGGCTGTAGAGGTACACCTTGAGCCACGTCTCGTCGTGCGAGCCCACCCCGGTGCCGCCCACCGCCAGCGCGGCATGGCCGACCGCCTGCTCGACCTCGGTCATGAGCAGCTTGTCGACCGACCCCTCGGGTCCGTGCGAGGTACCGTCGAGCTGCTCCGACAGCCGACGGCACACGTGGAGGCGCAGCATCTCCGCCTCCACCATGGCCCACCCCAGACGCTGTACCTGCTCGGTCCCGTACCCGTCGGGCTCCTTGCGTACCCGGGCGGCGAGCTCGTTCACGAGCTTGGTGTACCGGCCCACGTAGCCGAGCTCGCTGGGCTCGCGCTCGTGCGAGACGACCGTCATCGCCAACGCCCAGCCGTCACCGGGGCCGCCGATCATGTTGGCGGCCGGCACCAGGGCACCGTCGAGGACGACTTCTCCGAACTCCTTGGTGATGCCGTTGATCATGCGAAGGGGACGTTGCTGCACACCGGGCTGGCGCATGGGGAGGGCGAAGGCCGAGATGCCCTTGTGCTTGGCCACGTCGTGGTCGGTGCGCGCCAACAGCAGACACCATTGCGCGTCGTCGGAGTAGCTCGTCCACACCTTGTGCCCGTGGACGACGTACTCGTCGTCGTGTCGATCGGCCCGCGTGCGCAACGAGGCGAGGTCCGACCCGGCGTCGGGCTCGCTGAAGCCCTGGCACCAGCGGTCGCGGCCGTTCACGATGCCGGGAAGGAAGCGTTGCTTGGCGTCGTCGCTGCCGTGCTCGAGGATGCCCCGGACCAGGTACCCGACACTGGGGCGGGGCGGGGCGCCGGCCGAGGCGAGCTCGTCGTCCACGACGACGTCGAACACGCTCGGCAGTCCCTGGCCACCCACCTCCACCGGCCACGACATGCCGAAGAACCCGGCGTCGTACAGCGACTGGTGCCAGGCGGCCTGGCCGACCCAGTAGCCGTCGTCCGTCGACGATGCCGGCAACCCCGGATTGTGCTCGGCCACCCACGCCCGCAGCCGCAGCCGGAACTCGCGCTCGGCGGGACCGTCACCGAAGTCCATGACCGCTCCCCACCGGAGTGCCGATGCCGTGTTGGGCCAGCACGCGTCCGACGTTGACGTCGGCCCCGCCGAAGAGCTCGCTCGAGAGCAGTGCCCGACGCAGGAAGACATGGGCCAGACAGTCCCAGGTGTTGCCGATGCCCCCGTGCACCTGCACCGACGTCTCGCACACGCTGCGGGCCGCCCGTGCGCAGTACGCCTTGGCCGTCGCCGTCGCCGCCAGCGCGTCGGGTGGGGCCAGGGCGTCGACAGCCCAGGCGGCGTGCAGGGCGACGCTGCGCGAGCCCTCCATGGCCACATACGCATCGGCCAGCAGGTGCTGCACGGCCTGGAAGGACCCGATGGGCACGTCGTACTGCCGGCGCGTCGACGCGTACGACCGGGCCAGCTCGAAGGCGCCGCGCATGACCCCGACGAGATCGGCACAGGTCAGGGCCAACCCGAGCGCCGTCCACGCGGCCACATCGTCCTGGTCGAGCTCGACCGACGTCTCGAGCGCCACGACCACCGCACCGTCGTCCACGACGGCACTGGCGCGGGTGAGGTCGAGCTGGCTGTCGCCGGCCCGCAGCGCCACACGGCCGAGGCGCCACCTCGACGCGCCGTCGTCGCCCGTCAGGACCAGCGCGGCCTGCCCCGGCGTGGCGTCGACGGCCACCCCTGCCGGGGTCTCACCGTGGCGCGACCACGCCGGCGACGACAGGGTCCTGTCCAGCAGCACGGTCTCGGGAGCCTCGGCCGTCGCGGCACCGGCCCGTCGGCGCAGCTCGGCCGCCATGATCGGGCCCACGAACGCCACGTCGGCCAGGCCTCGGCCGAGCTCCTCGGCCACGACGGCAACCTCGACCCCCGAGGCGAGTGGCGCGTCACCCTCGGCGCGCTGTCGTAGCTCGAGCCACCCCGACGTCTCGACGGCGTCGTGCAGTCGCGCCGCGCGCCCGATGTCGTCGAGCTCCACCACCGTGCGCGGGCCCAACCGGTCGACGATCTGCGCCGCCGCGTCGCGCAGCGCCTGCTGCTCGGGCGACAGACGGACGTCCATCACGCGCCTGCCCGCGCGCCGAGCAGACCCGATCCCCACTGCTCGCGCAGCGACCGCCGCAGCGCCTTGCCCGAGGGCAGGCGCGGCACGGCGTCCACCACGATGACGTGGCGCAACCTCTTGTAGGTGGCGAGCGTGTCGGCCACGAGCTGCTGCAGCTCCTCCTCGCTCACCGACACGGCGGGGTCGAGCACCACGGCCGCGACCGGCACCTCCCCCGCCCGTTCGTCGGCGATGCCGAACACCGCGCAGTCCAGGACGCCGGGGTGCGCCAGCAGCACGGCCTCGATCTCGGCCGGCGCCACCTGGAAGGCGTTGACCTTGATCATCTCCTTGAGGCGGTCGGTGAGATGCACCCACCCCTCGGACTCCAGGTATCCCACGTCGCCGGTGCGGTACCAACCGTCCACCAGCGCCGCGGCCGTGGCGATGTCGGGCAGGTAGCCGACCATGCACGATCGGCTCCGCACCTGGATCTCCCCGATGCCGCCGGGCTCGAGCACCGCCGCGGTCTCGACGTCCACGACGCGCAGCTCCACCCCCGGGGGCGCGAGCCCGGCCGAGTCGAGGCGCCACTCCTCGGGTCGGTCCACCGGGTTCGCCGCGATGACGGGCACCTCGCTGGCGCCGTAGGCCGGCAGCCACCGCACCCCGGTCCGAGCCGTCACCACCCGGGCCACGTGCTCGGTCACCGGGGTGGCGCCCCACATGATGTAGCGAAGCGACGACAGGTCGAAGTCCTCGAGGTGCGGGTGGTTGGCCAGAGCCAGGGCGATGGGCGCCACCGCCATCTCGAGGGTCATCCGATCGGCCTCGATGCAGCGCAGGAGCTCGTCGAGGTCGAAGCGCCGATGCAGACGGACGGTGACGCCGGCCGACATGGCGACCAACAGGTTGAGCAGACCGAGGATGTGCGACGGAGGGGTGGCGATCTGGAATCGGTCCTCGCCGCTCAACCCCAGGGCAGCGGTCCAGTGGGCCGTGGCGTGCCCGATCGACTCGTGGGTGTGGCGCACCGCCTTGGGGAGGTCGGTGGTGCCCGAGCTGAAGACGAGGACCGCCTCGGCGTCGGGCGCGACGGGGCGACGCTCCGGTGCGCGCCCGCCCGCGGCCAACGCCGCGACGGCCGGGTCGTCGACGTCGGTCACCCGGCCACGCCCCAGTGGTCCCGCCACCAGCGTCAGGCCCTCGGCGTCGGTCACGGCGTGCACGGGCTCGGTCAACGCCAGCGCCGCGCCCACCTCGGCTGCCTTCCAGGCGGGGCTGAGCAGCACCGTGGCTGCCCCCAGCTTGCTCACGGCGTGGACGGCGACCACGAACTCCACGCGGTTGGCCATGAGGACGGCCACCCTGGCCCCGGGGCGGACCCCGGCGTCGACGAGATGCCCGAGCAACGCGTCGGCCCACCTGTCGAGCTGGGCGAAGCTCCAGCTGCCCTCGGGAGAACGCACGGCGATGTGTCCGCCCTGCTCACGACCGGCGCGTTCAAGCCCGCCGTGCATCGGCCCCAGCCCCATATGAGAACAGTATTCTCGTCTGTGAAGATCGGTGTCAACAGAACCGGCCTGTAGGCTTCTCGCATGGTTCCGACGCCCGCTCCCGACGGCGCCGACGACGTCCGGCAACAGATCATCGAGACCGTCCGTCGCTTCGTCGCCAACGAGGTCGTGCCCGTCGCGGCCGAGCTCGAGCGGGCCGACCGGTTCCCGGCCGACATCGTCGAGGCCATGCGCGCCATGGGCCTGTTCGGGGTCACGATCCCCGAGCCCTACGGCGGACTCGGCCTCGACCTCGTGACCTACACGGCCATCATCGAGGAGTTGGCGTACGGGTGGATGAGCCTGACCGGCATCGTGAACACCCACACCATGGTGGCGACACTGCTCGAGGCGCACGGCAGCGAGGAGCAGAAGCAACGCTGGCTGCCGGTCATGGCAACCGGGGAGCGACGCGGGGCGCTGTCGCTGTCGGAGCCCGACGCCGGCAGTGACACCCGGAACATCTCGTGCCGAGCGGTGCGCGACGGCGACGAGTACGTCGTGAACGGCACGAAGGCGTGGGTGACCAACGGCGAGCGAGCCGGCATCGTGGCCCTGGCGGCGCGCACCGAAGAAGGCATCTCGGCGTTGATCGTGGAGAAGGAGCCGGGCCCCGCATTCGAGGGGATCTCGGTGTCCAAGCACATCGGCAAGCTCGGGTACCGAGGCGTGGAGACCGTCGAGATGGCCTACGTCGACCACAGGGTGCCGGTCGCCAACCTGATCGGCGAAGCCGGACGGGGCCTGCCCCAGATCCTCGGCGTGCTCGAGGTGGGTCGCATCAACATCGCGGCGCGTGCCTGTGGCGTGGCCCGGGCCGCCTTCGACGCGGCGCTGGCGTATGCGTCGCAGCGCACCACCTTCGGCAAGCCCATCGCCGAGCACCAGGCCATCCAACTGAAGCTGGCCGACATGGCCACCCGCCTGGAGGCCTCGCGCCTGCTCACGAAGAACGCGGCGGAGCGCAGGATGGCCGGACTCCGCTGCGACGTCGAAGCCGGCATGGCCAAGCTCTTCGCCAGCGAAACGGCCTTCGAGTTGGCCACCGAGGCCATGCGCATCCACGGCGGCGTGGGCTACACCACCGACCTCCCCATCGAGCGCTACTACCGCGACGCCCCGCTCATGATGATCGGCGAGGGCACCAACGAGATCCAGCGCCTCGTCATCGCCCGGGGACTCCTCGCCCGGGCCAACGGACGGGGCTGATCGCGAGCTCGGCGCGCACCTCGTCGGTGTGCTGGCCGAGCTGTGGCACCCACCCCGGGCGGGGATCGACGTCGGAGAACTGGAACGGGCTGTTCACCGTGCGCAGCGCGCCACCGTCGACCTCGACCAACCCGCCGTTCTCGACGAACTGCGGATCGTCGACCACCTGGGCGGGGGTCTGGGCCGGCGCCCACCACACCCCCTCGGCGTCGAAGCGCTCGATCCACTCGTCGAGCGGGCGCTGCGCCACGATGGCGTCGAGGATGGCGATGACTTCGACCCGGTTGCGGCGCATGGCCGCCGCGTCGGCGAAGCGTGGGTCGCCCAGGAGATCGGTCCGGCCCAGCGCCCGCAGCACGTTACCGATGTGGCGGTCGGCCTCGAGGCCGGTCAGGAACACCCAACGGCCATCCGCGGCCCGGTACGCGTTCATGAGCGGAGCCTGGTTGCGGTGGCGCGGCTCGGCCCCGGCCACCTTCCCCAGGGCCAGCTGCAGGCCCAGATCCCATCCGAGGATGTACGCGCCGGTGCGCAGCAGCGACACCTCGACCACGCGCCCGCGGCCGGTGGCCCGCTGCTCGAGCACCGCGCCCATGATGCCGGCCAGGGCGGCGAGCGCGGTGATGTGGTCGCCGATGCCGCCCCGGGCGTTCAAGGGATTTCCCTCTCCGTCGGCCATCTGCATGGAGAGGCCCGAGCGGGCCCAGAAGGCGCCGATGTCGTAGGTGGGACGGTTCCGGTCCGAGCCGCGTAGCCCATAGCCGCTCACGCTGCAGTAGACGAGACGAGGATGGCGCTCCACCGTGGCACCGGGCTCCAGCCCGAGCTTGTCGAGCGCATCAGGGCGGAGGTTGGTGACGAAGACGTCCGCCTCCGCCAACAGCGTCTCGAACGACGCGCGGTCGTCGTCGACGCGCAGGTCGAGGACCACGCTGCGCTTGCCCCGGTTGTCGAGGGCGAAGGCGGGGTTGGGCAGGTCACCGTCGATACCGATGGACTCGAACACGAGACGCATGGGGTCACCCGTCGGCGCCTCCACCTTGACGACGTCCGCGCCCCAGTCGGCGAGCAGCGCCGCGGCGGCCGGCGCCGCCACCCACACCCCGAGCTCCACCACCCGCAGCCCGGCCAGGGCGTGCAGGCCATCCCGGGGACCTGCGCCCGCGTCGGTCTCGCTCACGGCGAGCCTCCCGGGCGGGCCGAGTCACCCCGGGACACAGGGTCACCCGGGGAGCTGTGCCGGCGCGCCGACGCAGGACGTCCTTCTCGACCTTGCCCGTGGCGTTGAGCGGGAGCTCGTCGACGATCTCGACCACGCGCGGGACCTTGTAATTCGCCATCCGCCCTCTCGCCCACTCGACCACGCCGGGCGCGTCGAGCGATGCGCCGGGTCCCGGCACCACGAACGCCACGCCCACCTCACCCATGCGGTGGTCGGGGATACCGACCACCGCCGCTCGGGCGACTCCCGGATGCTCGAGGAGGAAGTTCTCGACCTCCGCCGGGTACACGTTGAACCCACCCACGATGAACATGTCCTTGGAACGGCCCACGATGTGCAGGCACCCCCGCTCGTCCACCGTCCCGAGGTCCCCGGTGCGGAACCAGCCGTCGACGGTGAAGGCGGCCTCGGTCGCCTCGGGGTCGTCGAGATAGTGCGACATCACGCTGCCGCCGCGCAGAAGGATCTCGCCCACCCCACCCGGCACCACGTCGGTGCCGTCGTCTTCGGCGATCCGCAGCTCGAACCCCGGGCGGGGCCGACCCACGGTCGTGGCCACGGTGGTGGCGTCGTCGTCGGGCGAGGTCGCCGTCGCCGTCCCGGCCTCGGTCAACCCGTATCCGGTGACCACCAACGAAAACGGAAGCTCGTCGCGCACGCGCCGAATGAGCTCCACGGGGATGTCGGCGGCTCCGGTGACCGCCACACGCAGCGTGGAGAGGTCGTGGTCGACCAGGCCCGGGTGGTCGAGGATGGACTGGTACAGCGTCGGCGCACCGGGCAGCACCGTGACCTTCTCGCGCTGCACCCGACCGAGCACGGCGTCCACGTCGAACACCGCCTGCGGGAGCATGGTGGCCCCGGCCGCGATCGAAGCCAGGATGCCGGCTTTGAGCCCGAACATGTGGAAGTAGGGATTGACCATGAGGTAGCGGTCCCCGGCCTGCAACCCGGTCATGGCCACCCAGTCGGTACCCACCCGCAACGTGGCGCCGTGGGTCTGGACCACGCCCTTGGGCCGGCCCGTGGTCCCCGAGGTGAAGAGGATGTCGGAGGGATCGTCGGCACCGACCGCCGCGGCCCGGCGCTGCGCCTCGGCGCGCCCCGCAGCGGAGGCCCGGGCCATGAACGACGCCCACGACTCGGCGCCCTCGGGCACGCTCCCGCCTGCGATGACCATCGTGTCCAGCGCCGGGAGCGCCGCGCCACGCAGCAACTCGACGTAGTCGGTGCCGAGGAAGTCGGTGACCGTGACGAGCAGACGCACGCCACTGCGACCGAGGATGTCGGCGGCCTCGCCTCCTTTGAACCGGGTGTTGACCGGCACGAGCACGCACCCGGCCTGCCACAGGCCCAGCGCGGCGACGATCCATTCGGCGCTGTTGTAGGCCCAGATGCCGACGCGCTCCCCCGGCGCCAACCCGCACGACACCACGGCGCCGGCGAACACCTGCGCCTGCTCCAACAGCGCCGCATACGACAGCCTCGTCTCCCCGTCGACCACGGCCTCGAGCCCGGGGTGGGCGGCGGCGGCCGACGCGACGAGCGCAGGGATGCTCGGGCAGTCCCCCGTCATGCAGGGACGGCGTCGTCCACGTTCATGAGCCGGGCCAGGTTGCCGCCCATGATCCGCCGCACGGCGTCCTCGGACAGGCCGTCGAGCTCCTGAGACGTAGCTGACCGGGTCGGCGAGACCCTCGGGATGCGGGTAGTCGGAGCCGAACAGGACGCGCTCGACCCCGATCAGCTCCGCCAGGGCGCCGAGGTCCTCCTCCCAGAACGGGCTCACGTGCACCTGGCGCTTGACCACCGCCACGGGATCCTCGAGGAACTCCTGGGGCATCTTCTTGTAGGTGGACGCCAACGATTTGAGCAGCGGCTCCACCCAGCTGCTGCCGTTCTCGATCACCGCCACCTTGAGCTGCGGAAACCGGGACAACGCGCCGTGGCAGGCGAAGGAAGCCACCGCGTCCTCGACGGGCCGCCAGGCCGAGAGCATGCGGAAGGCCTGGGGCTGGAAGGGCAGCATCTCGCTGCTCTCGCCCATCCAGTCGTTGGCGTAGCGCTCGTAGCCACTGTCGGAGGAGTGCATGGCGACGAGCACGTCGTGCTCGACCACCTTCTGCCAGAACGGATCGAACTCCGGCACCGCGAACGAGCGCGACCCCCGGTACCCCGGCACCGGCGCGGGACGGATGAGCACCACCCGGGCGCCACGGGCCACGACCCACTCGAGCTCCTCGATGGCCCGCTCCACGATGGGCAGCGTGATGACCGGGGTCGAGAAGATGCGGTGCTCGTAGTCGAACTGCCACGTCTCGTACATCCAGCGGTTCAGCGCGTGGACGACCTCGTGGATGAGCTCGGGGTCGTCGCGCATGCGCTCCTCGACCAGGCTGGCGAGCGTGGGGAACATGAGCGTCCGGTCGAGACCCTGCTCGTCCATGAGCTCGAGGCGGGGGCCGGGCTCGCGAAACGCCGGGATGGCGCGCATGGGCTCACCGAAGATCTCCCGGCGGGTCTTGCCCTCGGGATTGCCGTGGCGGAAGTAGTCCTCCTCGGCCCCGGGGCGGGCCACCACGTCGAAGGTCGGGTTGGGGATGTACTCGCTGATCTGGCCCCGGACGACGATCTTGGTGCGTCCCCGGACCTCGACGTAGTCGATGGCCCTCTTGTAGCGGTCAGGGAGGAACTTGGTGAGCGCCTCCTTGGTCTCGTACAGGTGGTTGTCCGCATCGAATATCGGGATGCCGAGCGGTCGATCCGCCATGGCGCACCTCTCCGTCTCTTCGGTCGATCGAGCCGTGGCCGCGATAACCGGCCTCTTACAGAGCGAGAATACCGTTTTCTTTTCTACCGGTCGATGTCGGGGGGCTCGGGGTCTCCGGCGAAGGGCGAGGGGGGCACCTGGGCGACGAGGTCGTCGTCGAGCTCGATGGCGAAGGCGCCGAAGACCATGGCCAGGAGGTCGTAGGCACCCACCGTGAACACCATGTCCATGAGTTGCTCGGTCGTGAGGGACCCCGCCAGCGTCGTCCAGGTCGGCTCCGAGATGGTGGCCCCCGCCACCAGTTCGTCCACGGCACGCAGCATGGCCGCCTCGAGCGGATCCCACCCCGCCGCGTCGGGCCCTTCGGCCACGGCCAGGAGCTCGTCGTCGTCGATGCCGACGTCTCGCGCCAGCACCGCGTGCTGACGCCACTCGTACTCGGCCCGGCGCACAGCGGCCACACGGAGCACCAGGAGCTCCCGCTGCCGCTCCGACAGGCTGGTGGCGAACAGCACGTGCCCGTTGAACACGTGGTAGGAGCGGGCCAGGGAGGTGTGATGCGCGAACGTGCCGAGGATGTTGAGCCCCGTCGGTCGGCCGGGGCGTCGCGGCGGCGGCTCGTAGCGGATGTCGGCGGGCCGCAGGGCGGCGAGCACCTCGCGCATCTGCGGCGGCCACTCCCCGGGCGGCACCGGCGGGATGCGAGCCATCTCAGGTGTTCCGTCCCCCGTTGACCCCGATGATCTGGCCGGTGACGTACCCCGCCTCGTCGCGCACGAGAAAGGCACACGTGGCCGCGATGTCCTGCGGTGTTCCGGCCCGGCGCACGGGGGTACGCGCGGCGTGCTCCTCCACGGTCCCACCGAGCAGCCCCTTGCGTTGGGCGGCGCGGAGCATGGGGGTGTCGATGAACCCGGGGGGAACGGCATTGACCGTGATCCCCTTGGGGCCGAACTCCAAGGCGAGCGACTTCGTGAGGCCGTTGACCCCGGACTTGGCCGCCACGTAGTGCGCCATGAAGGGCTGCCCGCCGTGGGTGCTCGAGGACGAGATGTTGACGATCCGGCCCCAGCCGGCCTCGACCATGTCGGGCAGGACGAGCTGGCACATGTTGAAGGTGCCCGTGAGGTTCACCGCCACGAGTCGGTCCCAGGTCTCCGGCGTGATCTTGAGGAAAGGATCGAACCCGTCGAGACCGGCCGAATTGACGAGGACGGTCACCGGGCCGAGCTGCTCGCGCACCTGCGCCAGACCCGCTGCGATGGCGCCGCGGTCGGTGACGTCGACCGTCACGCCCATGGCCGCCGGTCCCGACCCGGCGATCTCCTGCGCCGCGGCGGTGGCTGCGTCACCGTTGCGGTCGAACAGGGCGACCGCCGACCCGTCGCGCGCCAGCCGCTGGGCGACAGCCAGGCCGATACCCGACGCCCCGCCGGTCACGACGGCGGTCCGCCCCGCCCCTGGCCCGGTCATCGGATGACCTGCGTGCGGTGCATCTCGCTCTCCTTGCGCATCATGTCGTCACGGTGACACCGGGCGCGGTCCCGTCGCGCAACTGCTGGCGAAGATGGAACTTCTGGACCTTGCCCGATGCGGTGCGGGGGAATTCGGCCACCTCGTAGATCGACTCGGGCCACTTCTGCCGGGCCAGCCCGACCGCGGCCAGGTGCGCGGACACCTGCGCCAACGTGGGCAGCTCGGCGCCGGGGCGCAGCCGGACCAGCGCGGCGGCCCGCTCGCCCAGACGAGGGTCGGGCTCGGCCACCACCGCAACCTCCGCCACAGCCTCCAGACCGAGGAGGAGCTCTTCGATCTCCTGCGCGCTCACGTTCTCGCCGCCGCGGATGATGATGTCGGAGATCCTGTCGGTGATGGTGAGGTACCCGTCCTCGTCGAGGAGCCCGACGTCGCCGGTGCGGTACCAGCCCTCCGCGTCGAACGCCGCAGCAGTGAGGGCGGGACTCGTGTAGCCCATGCACAGGTCGGGCCCTCGACTCCAGATCTCGCCGTCGTCGGCCAGCCGGATCTCCACGCCCGGCAACGCGTGGCCGTCGGTGGTGCACCGCTTGACCTCCGGGTCGTCGAGGAGACAGCCGGTCACCGAAGGGTGCTCGGTGCTCCCGTAGGAGCGGAAGCACGTGATGCCGAGCGCGGTGGCGCGTTGGGTCACGGCCACCGGCACCGGTGAGCCCCCGAGGCCGGCGAAGGGCATCAGTGCCAGGTGCTCGGGCCCGAAGTCCGGATGGTCCAGGAGGCTCAACAAGAAATAGGTGGACCCACCGGACATGCCGAGGCCCTCGGTGCGCATGAGGCGGAGCACTTCCTGCGGGTTCCACTCGTCGACCAGGCTGACAGGCCGTTCCCGCAGCAACGGGCCCAGGAAGGCGTTGACCATGCCGATGAAGTGGCCGACCGGTGCTCCGATGATCTCGGGCGGCCCACCACGGGGGAACATGTAGTCGAGCTGACGGCTCTCGAAACCGATGGTGCGGTGCGAGTGCACCACGCCTTTGGGGTCGCGCGTCGTCCCCGACGTGAAGGCGACCAGCGCCGGCGCGTCGGGGTCGACCGGGACAGGACCAACGATGGGCTCGTGGTCGAGCATGGACGTGAAGGCGACGGCACGCCGAGGCAACTGGTCGGGCGGCGTGTCGCCCACCACGAGCCAGCGGCCGTCGCGGTGCGCGAGCAGCTCGCCGTAGGTGTCGAGATAGTCGCTCCGGCCGAACCGGTCGGCCGTCACCACCACGTCGGGCTCGGTGACCCGCAGGATGTAGTCGACCTCCTTGGCCCCGTAGAAGTGGACGACGGGGACGACGACGGCTCCCAGGTAGGCAGCGGCCCAGAAGGTCATCCCGGCTTCGACCCAGTTGGGGAGCTGGAACACGACCACTCCCCCGGGCCCCACCCCCGCGGCGCGCAGCGACCCGGCAAGCCTCCGGGCCGCGGCGTCGACGTCGCCGAGGGTGCCGGCCCACGGGCGGGTCCGCGAGCACACCCGGAACGAAACACCCGCCCGCTCCTGCAGGCCCGTGGCCACCATCGATCCCAGGGACTCGTCGGTCCACCACCCCTCGGCGCCGTAGCGGCGGACGAGCGGTGCGGGCACCGTTCGCAGGTCCCACCGCTGCGCGGCCGTGCCACTGCCAGCCACCAACCGTCCCTCCTCGTCGCTCCCACCGCACTATGACACGACCGGGGTTCGGGAGGCGAGCCTCATTGGCAATTAGTGAGAACCTCATTATCGTGGGGGTATGGCCCCTCCGGAGCCGATTCTGAGTGTGGCGAGACCGCTGCGCGACCACGGGTTCCACCCCCTGCGGGTCGACCGTGTGGTGCACGAGACGCCGGCCACGGTGTCGGTGGTCCTCGACGTCCCTCCCGAGCTGTCCGACACCTTTGCGTATCAGCCGGGCCAGTTCTGCAACGTCCGCGTGCACATCGACGACAAGCCCGAGATGCGGTGCTACTCGATGTCCTCGTCGCCGGCCCTGGGCGAACCGATGGCCGTCACGGTCAAGCGGGTGCCGGGCGGGATCGTCTCCAACTGGATCAACGACCACGTCCGTGCCGGCGACATGGTGGAGCTGTCACCGCCGACCGGGTTCTTCCAGCTCACCGACACGTGCGCCGACGTGGTCGCCTTCGCGGCCGGGAGCGGCATCACGCCGGTGTTCTCGCTCCTCAAGACGGCCCTGGCCACCACCGAGCGGACCGTCCGACTGCACTACGCCAATCGCGACCGGGACAGCGTCATCTTCGACGCCGCGTTGGCCGAGCTGCAGCGGCGTCACCGGGAGCGGCTCGTCGTGGTCCACTCCTACGACGCAGAGCACGGGTTGCTCACGCCCGAGACGGTGAGCGCCTTCGCCTCGGCCACCGGCCGCGGCACTGGCGGCACTGGCGGCGCCGGCGAGTTCTATGTCTGCGGGCCCAGCCCCCACATGGAGATCGTGGAGCGGGGCCTCAGCGCGCTGGGCGTGGCGTCGCCTCGCATCCACATCGAGCGCTTCACGCAGGCCGAGGTGCCCGAGCCCGCAGCGGCTGTCGTTCCCGAGGCGCTGCGCACCACCCGGGTCACCATCGAGCTCGACCGTCGCACCGACACCACGGATCACCGCCCGGGCACCACCATCCTCCAGACGGCCCGGCAGATGGGGATGGCACCGCCGTTCTCCTGCGAATCGGGGAACTGCGCCACCTGCATGGCCAAGCTGCTGGAGGGGTCGGTCTCGATGTTCGTCAACAACGCGCTGACACCCGAGGAAGTGGACGACGGCTGGATCCTCACGTGCCAGTCGCTCCCCACGTCTTCGGCCGTCCACGTCGTGTACGAGTCGGACGGGGGCTGAGATGGCACACGCACCGGTCGAGGACGTCATCGAGATCGAGCAGCTGCTCGCCCGCTACGCCCTCGCCATGACCAAGGACGACATCGAGTCGGTCATGGAGGTCTTCACCCCTGACGGGAGCTACAGCGCTTTCGGCGACACCTACCGGCTGTCGGACTTCCCGTCCCTCGTCGCGGCGGCACCCAAGGGGTTGTTCCTCGTCGGACCCCCCGTGCTCGACCTCGAGGGCGACACCGGCCACGGGGAGCAGCCCCTGTGCTTCGTGGAGCACAAGACCCACGACATGCGCATCGGCTGGTACACCGACACCTATCGGCGCAGCGCCGACGGGTGGCGTCTGCACACCCGGGCCATGACCTTTCTCCGCAAGAGCGGTGCCCGCGACAGCGGACGGCCACACGACCCGACCCGTCCCCTTCCCGCCGGCTGAGCATGGAGCTCGACGCCTTCCGCGGCGCGTTGGACCGGTGGCTCGACGAGCACGCCGATGTCCTGGCGCCCGAGCGCAACCGCGGCACGCTCGACGAGCACATGGCACAGCTGGCCAAGGTGAAGCGGCTCGCCTACGAGGCCGGCTTCATGCGCTGGGGCTGGCCCGAGCGTGTGGGCGGCCTGGGCGGCTCCCCCCTGCTGCGTGGGTATCTGGGCGAAGCGCTCACCTCCCGCGACCTGGTCGAGCCCGGCATCTACTCGATGACCGAGACCCTCGTCCCCACGATGGTCGACCACGCGCGGCCGGCACTGGCGGCCGACATGGTCCCCCGTCTGCTGTCGGGGGAGGAGACGTGGTGCCAGGGCTTCTCCGAGCCCGACACCGGGAGCAACCTCGCCGCGCTCACGTGCCGCGCCCTGCGCACGGAGAACGGCTGGGAGGTCACCGGGGAGAAGGTGTGGACGAGTCTGGCCCAGTACGCCCGACGGTGTGTCCTGCTCACGCGCACCGGGGACCCCGCCTCCGCCCACCGCGGCATCACCGCCCTGTTCGTCGACATGGACAGCCCCGGCATCACCGTACGGCCCATCGAGACGATGCACGGCGAGCCCGAGTTCTGCGAGGTCTTCTTCGACGATCTCCGCGTGCCCTTCGACCGCACGCTGGGCCATGAAGGCCAGGGGTGGTCGGTCGCCATGGACCTGCTGCCCTTCGAGCGCAGCACCGCCCTGTGGCACAAAGCGGCCTATCTCCAGCCGACGCCTGCAGGACCTCGTCGACGTCGTGCCCGCGGACGCGCTCGACCCGGTGCAGCTCGGTGCCGCCGTGCAGCTGCTCGCCGCCTTCCGGGCGCGGTCGCGTGCCACGCTGTACCGGCTGGCGGCGGGTGAGCGTCTCGGCCCCGAGACGTCGATCGACAAGGTGCTCGTGGCGAGCGCCGAACAGGCCGTCTTCGACCTCGTCGAGGTCGGCCTCGCTCCGGACGTGCTCCTCGGTGACGACCCGGCGGGATGGCGCTGGCGCAGTGAGTACCTCTTCTCCCGTGCGGCGACCATCTACGGCGGCACGGCCGAGATCCAGCGCAACATCATCGCTCGGCGCCTCCTCGATCTCGGCGCGGACCGCTGATGGACGCGGCGGAGCGCGACCTCTTCGACCGGACGCTGGGCGGCGCCACCGAGCTCCACAGTGGCGCCCTCCTCGACACGGCCCTGGTCGAGATCGGTTGGCACGACGCCCTGGCCGACGACCCGCGCACCGCGATCTCACTGTTGTTCGAGCACCAGGGCCGGGCCGCGGTGACCAGCGGCGCGCTGGACGACGTGGTCGCCCACGCGCTCGGGATCGACAACGCGCCCGACGCGGCGGTGGTGCACCCCGCGCTCGGCCGGACCGAGCCGCCCGCGCGGGAGGACGGAGCCGGCGTCGTCGTCCACGGCCTCGGGACGTCCCGGCTCCTCCACAAGGACACGGCGCTGGTCGTGGTCCAAGCCCAGCGCGCCGCACTCGTGGCGGTGGTGAAGACCGTGGACCTGACCCGTCGGCCCGTCCATGGCATGGACCCGGACTTCGGCCTGGTGGAGGTGACAGGGATCGCCACGGCGATCGCGCCCATGGCGTCGATCGGGCCCGACCGGTGGAGCACCGCGGTGACCGCGGCGCACCTCGCCGTGGGTCACGAGCTCGTCGGGGCCTCGGCCGCCATGCTCGAGCTCGCTCGCGTCCATGCGCTGGGCCGGGTGCAGTTCGACCGGCCCATCAGCGCCTTTCAGGCGGTGCGCCACCGGCTGGCGGACGCTCTGGTGGCGCAGGAGTCGGCCCGCGCCCTGCTCGACGCGGCGTGGCAGGACGGCTCGGGCGCCTCCGCGGCCATGGCGAGGGCGCTGTCGGGCCGTTCGGCGCGCACGGTGGCTCGCCACTGCCAGCAGGTCCTCGGGGGCATGGGCTTCACCACCGAGCACCCCCTCCACCGTTACGTGCGCCGGGTGCTGGTCCTCGACGAGCTGTTCGGCTCCGCCCAGTCGCTCACCGCGGCCCTGGGGCGCGACGTGCTCACCGGCCGGCGTCTCCCACCCCCGCTCCCCCTGTAGTCGAGACGAGCGACGCCACGAACTGGCGAGTGCGCCGGGAGGAGGCAAGAAGGTCGTCGCGGCCGTTTCCGATGGGGACGACGCGAATCGAGACGTCGGTCACTCCAGCGTCGGCGAAGGCCTGCAGCCGCTTCTCGATCGTCGCCTCGCTGCCGGCCGCCAGGATGTCGCCGACGGCGCGAGCATCACCGTGCTCCAGGAGTCTCTGGTAATTGGGCGACATCTCGGCCTCGGCCAGGATCCGGTTGGTGCGGTCGACGGCGAGGGGGATCTCCTCGTCGAGACACAGGCACACGGGGATGCCGGCGACGACGCGGGGCCGGGGTCGCCCGGCTGCCTCGGCGGCACGCGCCAGCGCCGGCACCACATGGGTGGCGACAGCCCGTTCGTCGGCCATCCACAGGATGGTGCCGTCGGCGCGGGTGCCGCACAGCTCGAGCATCCGAGGTCCCAAGGCCGCGAGCAGCACCGGGGTGGGAGTCACATCGGTGACGTCGAGCGGCTGGTGTATGTGGAAGAAGTCGTTCTCGACCTCGACGGTGCCGGGCCCCGCCAGCGCTTGGTCGAGCACGTCGAGGTAGGCGCGCATCGTCGGCACCAGGCGCTCGTACGAGAGGCCCATCATCGCGTCGATGATCCAGTGGTGCGAGACACCGAGGCCGAGCGAGAACCGTCCGTCGCACACCGCCTGCACGGAGAGCGCCTGCTGCGCCAGGGCCACGGGATGGCGGGGCTGCACCGGAACGACGGCGGTCCCGACCTCGATGCGGGAAGTGACGTCTCCTATGAGGGCGGCACACGTGAGCGCGTCGAACTCGTCGGGGACCTGCGGGATCCAGACCGTGTCGAGCCCGGCTTCCTCGGCCCACCGGGCATCGGCGCGCATCCGCTCCACCTTGGTGGCATACCGTCCCCGCTCGGGGCCGACCATGAGCCCGATCCGCATCACGTGACCGTCCTACCGTCTCGATCGTTCTACCCGGGGGCGGGCGTGAACTCGAGGTGGAGGCGCGACAGGCCCCGCAGGATGTAGGTCGGCACGTACGAGTAGCGCCGTGCGTCGCTCGGGCCGTGGGCGGCTTCGGAGACCTGGATGTCGGTCATGCGGTCGAGCAACTTCTCGAGGGCGACCCGGCCCTCGGTGCGAGCGAGCGGGGCCCCCGGACAGACGTGTACCCCATGGCCGAACGCGATGTGATGCCGCGCGTTCTCACGGTCGGGGTCGACCACGTCGGGTCGCTCGAACTTCCGAGGGTCGCGGTTCGCCGCGGCATTGAGCACCATCACCGTGGTGCCGGCCGGAACGTCCACACCTCCGACGGTGGTGGCCCGTCGAGCTAGGCGGAAGTCGCCTTTCACCGGGCCCTCGTTGCGCAGCATCTCCTCCACGAAATTCGGGATCCGCTGGCGCTCGGACCGGAGCCGGCTCTGCAGGTCGCGATGTTCAGCGAGGTACTGCAGCGACGCGGCGAGCAACCGCACGGTCGTCTCCTGTCCGGCTGCGAACACGTTGGCCGCCACCCGGACGACATCGATGACCTCGGGGACCGAGCCGTCCTTGAACGTGGCCGAGGCCAAGCCGCTCAGGACGTCGTGGCGCGGCTCGAGTCGGCGATCCTCGACGTACATGGAGAACTGCGAATAGAGGAACTCGAGCGGGCTGTGGGCCAGGGTCTCGTCGCCGGTGCTGCCCAGACCGGTCGTCCGGTTGAGATTCTTGCGGAAGAGCGCGTGGTCCTCCTTCGGAACCCCGAGCAGGTCGGCGATGACCAACATGGCGAAGGGGCTGGCGAACTCCGAGATGAATTCGCACTGCCCGTTGTCGATGAATTCATCGATCTGCCGATCGGCGTAGTCCCACATGAACGCCTCGTTCTCCTTGAGGCGCGCCGGAGTGAGGAGCTTCATGAGCAGACCGCGATGGTCGGTGTGCTTGGGCGGATCGAAGGTGATGACCTGGTCGCTCATGGGCAGCTGGTCGCGATAGCGCTCGATCAGGTCGCTCACATCGTCACCCTCGAGCGGAACGGGGAAGCCGGGGAACGGGCCGGTGACCGAGTTGCACGACGAGAACAGGGTGGGGTCGTGATAGACGGCCAGGGCCTCCTCGTAGCCGGTGACCATCATCACGTCGTGATGGGGCTCGCGCCGGACCGGACACTGGCCCCGCAGGAAGTCGTAGTACGGATAGGGGTCGGCCACGACCGACTGGTCGCGGAAGAAGTCGACGGCGTCGAAGTCGGTCATCGGGCCTCCCGTCGAGGTTCCGGCTCCACCGAGGCGGTCGTCAGAATTGGAGGTCGAGCACCGGCATCTCGAGCGGGTGCACGTTGATCGAGCGCATGGCCGGCAGCAGCCGCTCCCAGGCCATCCCGGCCAGGAAGCCGTCGATCATGCGGTGATAGTTCGAGATGTGGCCTTCGCCCCTCTCCGACAGGCGCATGTAGTGGAAGCTCTTCGCGTGCAGACCTTGCTGCTGCCGGGGCAGGTTGGAGAAGTCCTGGGCCGGGATGGGTGGCCATCGGACGTCGTCGTTGTCCCACACCTCGGGCGGCGTGGGCCGGGGCCGCTCGGTGCCCTCGGGGAATCGGGTGAGTGACCAGATCTCCATGAGCGTCTCTTCGGGGCCGAGCGGCCGGAAGCGGTAGGCCGACGCACTGCTGAACATCGGCAGGACCAGGTAGTGGGGGAAGCAGTAGGCCATCGGCTCGTTGATGCCCTGCCCCTGGAGCTCGTTGATGTCGGGCATGTCGTGCCCCGCCTCTCGGTGCCAGCGCACCACCGCCTCGTTGAGGGTGCGGTTCCAGAGGTCACGGGCGAGCTTGGGGTCGGCCGGCAACTCGATGTCGGCGATGCTCTCGGCGATGCGCACGTCGCTGGCGTGGACCATGCCGGCCATGCCCTCGCTCATGAGACGCAGGTACTCGAGCTCGGACTGGACGAAGGCCTTGGGATCGAACCGACCGTCGCTCGACGGATAGCGCCCCGGCAGGCGCAGTTGCGGATGGGTCTCGATCACGTGGTACTGCTCGACGAACGCCTCTTGGGCCAGCTTCCAGTTGGCGGGCAGCCTGCAGGCGTACCACCACTCGACCCGCAGTGACTCGACCTTCCAGGCGTCGAGGATCCCGACGATGGGCTCGAGGTACTGGCGCAGCGGCGGGGCGTCGTCGTCGAAGTTGATCCAGGCGCAACCACCCCACGTCTCGCACCGGACGGCCGTCAGGTCGATGTCCCCGGGCTCGAGGTTGAGCTCGGAGAACATCCGCGACTGCGACACGAAGGTGTTGACACCGTCGAGGCCGTAGCACCAGCCGTGGAAGGGACAGGTGAACCCGGAGCTGAGCGTCCCCCGCCCCTCGACGAGCTTCACCCCGCGATGGCGGCACACATTTTGGTAAGCGCTCACTGACATGTCCTCGGCCCGCACCACCACGACGGACTGGTCGAGGATCTCGTACTCGACGAAGTCACCCGGCTCGGGGATCTCCTCGAGCCGGCATGCCATCTGCCACACCCGTGACCACAGGAGCTCGGCCTCGAGTTGATAGAAGCTCGGGTCGCAGTACCTTTCCTTCGGCACGCGGTCGGGGACCTCGATCGCGAACGGCACGGGAAGTGCCGACCACTTGCGGTCCACGATCGCCATCTCCATCCCTCCCACGGGCCCCGCCCGAGCGGCTATCGTACCGATCGGTACAAGAAACGCCTAACTCAGATTCTGACATACGAGGTTCGCGCACCGGGCCGAGCTCCGCACGAAGCGCCGGAGAAGGAACGACGACATGGCGCCGCACGACAGCACAGAACCGTGACGCCACCCACCGGGCCGGCCCCTGCCGCTCCCCGCCCTCCCGACGTCGACGTCCTCGTCGTCGGCGCCGGCATCACCGGCATCTACCAGCTCTATCGCGCCCTGGAGGCCGGGTTCTCGGCCCAGCTGTGGGAAGCGGGCGGGGGGGTCGGCGGGACCTGGTACTGGAACCGCTACCCCGGCGCCCGCTTCGACTCGGAGAGCTACACCTACGCCTATCTTTTTTCGAAGGAGCTGTTCGAGGAGTGGCGAGTGGCGCGAGCACTTCGCCGAGCAGCCCGAGATCGAGCGCTACCTCAACCACGTCGTCGACCGCTTCGACCTGCGGCGCCACATCCGTCTGGGCGTCCGCGTCACCGATGCGCTCTACGACGAACCCTCAGGGACCTGGACCGTCGTCGCTGGCGGCGGCACCACCACCTCGGCCCGGTTCGTCGTGGCCGCCACCGGCGTCCTGTCGGTGCCCTACTTCCCTGACGTCCCCGGGCGCGACGACTTCGGCGGCGAGTCGTACCACACCGGCAATTGGCCGACCACGCCGGTCGACTTCACCGGCAAGCGGGTGGCGGTGATCGGCACCGGCTCCAGCGGCGTCCAGATCGTCCCGATCATCGCGGACGACGCGGCCTCGCTCACGGTGTACCAGCGCACGCCGAACTGGTGCACGCCGCTCAACAACGGTCCCATCACCCCCGAGGAGCAGGCGCGGCTGCGAGCGGAGTTCGTCGCCGTCAAGGAGATCCTCGACACGTCGCCCGCCGGGTTCCTGCACCAGCCCCACGACCGGGCCTCCACCGACGACCCGCCGGACGAGCGTCGGGCCTTCTTCGAGAAGATGTGGAGGAGCCCCGGGTTCTCGAAGCTCATCAGCCACTACACCGACGTGATGGTGGACGAGCAGGCCAACGCGCAGTGGTGCGAATTCATCGCCGAGAAGGTGCGCGCCGTCGTGCGGGACCGCGCCGTGGCCGACAAGCTCATCCCCCGGGACCACAAGTTCGGCGAGAAACGGCCGCCCTTCGTCACTGAGTACTACGAGACGTACAACAAGCCGAACGTGTCCCTCGTCGACCTGATCGAGACTCCGATCACGCGCATCACGACCACAGGGATCGAAACGTCGGAGGGTGTGCGCGAGTTCGACATCGTGGTGTGGGCTACCGGCTTCGACTTCGGCACCGGCGCCCTGCTGCGCATGGGCATCGTGGGACGGGACGGGTTGCGCTTGGCCGACCATTGGTCCGAGGGGCCCAAGACGTTCCTCGGCATCCAGACGGCGGGCTTCCCCAACCTCTTCTTCCCGGGCGGCCCCCATGCCGCGGCCGGCAACAACCCCCGGTACAACGGCGACCAGGTGGATTTCGTCACCGACACGCTCGTCTACCTGCGCGACCGGGGCTTCGACTCCATCGAGGTCGACCCGGCGGCCGAGACACGCTGGACCGCCATGATCGACCGCGGCGCCACCAAGTCGACCTTCGGAGAGATCAGCTACTACTTCGGCACCAACATCCCGGGCAAGCCCAAGAAGTACCTCTTGAATTCCGGCGGCCGGCCGAAGCTGTTCGCCATGATCGACGAGGTGGTGACGACCGACTACGGGGCCTTCCGGCTGTCGCGCGCAGCCGACTCCTCCCCGCTCACCGCCTGACCACGACCCACCCGCGCCCTCAGACGGTTGCCACGGGGGTGAGCGGCGATCCCACTGCACCGGGGAGTCGCAGGGGCGGCGCTGTGAGGAGGAAGCGGCTCCGGCCCTGCGCCCGCAGCCACCCGGCCAGCTCGTGCAGGTACCACATTTCGCCCAACGGAACGCCGAGACGGAAGAGACACAGGTGGTGGACGGGTAGGAACGAGTGGCGGCTGGGGTCCTTGTCCCTGCCTATGAGCGCCTCGACCGCGTAGTTGTCGGCCACGAGCGCCGAGACCTGGGACTCGGCGATCCATTCGAGCAATGCCGGGTCGCGGCCGTCGAGTGACGCGCACATGCGATGGATCTGCACCGGGTCGGGCTCCCGGTCCCACTCGAGGACCTTGGTGGCGAACCCGGTGTGCAGCAGCAGCATGTCACCCGGCTCCACCACCACGTCGTCGGCCACCATGATGTCCTGCAGGGTCTGCAGGTTCACGGGCCGCCAGTCGTGGCCGAGATGATGGGCCAGGTCGACGAGCACCCCTCTTCCCTGCACGCCGGTGGCGGCCATGTGCTCGAGACCGAGATGGTGGGCGAAACAGAGGTGGTCGCCCCCGTCGCCCCGGGCGTCGGGCCTGGGCCCCACGAGGTCGACACCGGCCCGGTAGCCGTTGTAATACACCGCCTCCTCGACGTCGTCGCCGTCCGCGTCGAACTCGGCCCCCACGTGGGCCAGCGAGTCCCACTGCGTCGAGTACTGCAGGGACAGGGTCACCACGTCGTCGACCCACACGTCGACGTACTTCGGGTCACCCTCGTCCATGTCCTTCATGTGGACGTTGTAGAAGGTGCCGGCGTTGCCCCGCATGTCCTCGGTGGGCGCCAGCACCGGAGGCGGTCGGCGTTGGTTCAGCGCCGTGCCGCCGGGGAAGTCGAGGGGCAGGCTGAGGCAGAAGCTGAGACCGGCCTCCACCTCGCGCACGCCCTGGAGCACCTTCTCCGGCGTGAGCAGATTGATCCGTCCGAGCTCGTCGTCGTCGCCCCAGTCGCCCCACGTCGAGCCGGGCGGCCGCTGCTTCCACCGCTTCGCCACCTCTGCTCCTCCCCTGCCTCGGTACACGGCACGGTCCGTTGCTTGTACCGACCGGTTGGTTTACCATGCAGAGGAGGGGCGTGCCCGACGCGCGGCGTGCCGGCGTCCCCGTGCCGGGCACCCGAAGCATGGCACCGCGACAATGCAGAAAGGCCAGCGGGCATGACGCACAAAGAAGAATTGGTCGTCTCGGCCGACGGGCACGTCCTCGAGCCCACCGATCTGTTCAAGACCCGGCTGCCGGCGCACCTGCGGGACCGTGGTGTGTGGGAGGAGGACTTCGAGATCGAGCCCCTCGTCGAGGGAGGGGCGCGGATCTTCCGGCGACTGCACACGCCGGGGTTCGATGGTTGGACGATCTCCCGGTACCGCCAGACAGGCGGCCGGATGCCCGAGGGCGACCCCGAGATGATCCTCGAGGACATGGACCTCGACGGCGTCGACGTGGCCGTCATGCACCCCAACCTGTCGCTGTTCGGTCTCTACTCCGACGACCACGAACTGTCGATGGCGCACGCCCGCGTCTACAACGACTACGTCATCGAGCGGTTCACCCCGTACTTCTCGCGCATCGCCCCCACGGCGCCGGTGCCCATCACCGACGTGAGCGAGGCCGTGACCGAGATCGAGCGCGTCGCCGCGGCGGGATTCCGGGCCATCTTGCTGCCGGCGGTACCGCCCAAGCCCTACTACTCGCCCGACTACGACCCGGTGTGGGCGGCAGCGCAGGCCAACGGTGTGCACGTCTTCATCCACACCCAGACCGGCGGCGTGAAGGTCAACGACCCGGAGTCCACCACGCTGAAGGTCGTCATGGAGAACGCGGCGCAGGTCAAGAAGCCCATGACCGCCAGATCCGCGTCCAAGCGCATGATCACGCAGTGCATCTACAGCACGATCGTGCCGCAGCAGGTGATGTGCGAGCTCATCGGGGCGGGCGTGCCCGAGCGGTACCCGGACCTGCACTTCGCGCTGATCGAATTCAACGCCCACTGGTTGGCATCGCTGGTCGGGTCCATGGACAAGTGCTGGGTCACCGGCATCGGCCAGGACGCCGACTGGTGGCTCGGCCACTGGGACGAGAGCCGTCCCGCGACGGACCAGCCGAACATGGCCCAGCTGTTCCGCCTCAACGAGAAGTGGCCGTACCCGCTCAAGCCGAGCGAGTACGTACAACGCCAGTTCCACGTCTCGTTCCAGGACGACCCGGTGGCGGTGGCCTCGCGCTACATCACCGGGGTGTCGGCCATCGTGTGGGGCAACGACTACCCCCACGCCGAGGGGACGTTCCGCGGCAGCCGCGAGCTCATCGCCACCCAGTTCGTCGGTGTGCCGGCGGACGAGCGGGCCGCCATGGTGGGCGGCACCCTCGGTGGGTTGCTGGGTTTCACCGCACCGGTCCCCGTCTGAGCTCGCCGCCTGCGATCGATACCTCGACAACCGCACCCGGGTGACGCCACTCTCCTTCGACGGCCGCGTGGCCATCGTGACCGGAGCCGGCCGGGGGATCGGCCGGGCCTACGCCATGGTGCTGGCCGAGCGCGGCGCCGGTGTCGTGGTCAACGACCTCGGGGGCTCCATCGAGGGTGACGGCGCCGACGTCGCGCCCGCCCACGCCGTGGCGTCGGAGATCGTGGCGGCCGGTGGTGCGGCGGTCGCGGATGCCAGCGACGTGGCGGACCAGGGCGGAGCCACGGCCCTCGTCGACACCGCACTCGAGCACTTCGGCCGTGTCGACGTCCTCGTCAACAACGCCGGCATCGTGCGCTGGTCCGGTCTGCCCGAGGTGGACGCAGAGAACCTGGAGCGGCACCTGGCCGTGCATGTCGTGGGCTCCTTCAACACCATGCGCGCCGCCTGGCCCCACATGGTGGCCCAGCACTACGGGCGGATCGTCCTGACCACGTCCACGGGGATGTTCGGCCTCCCCGACAACACGTCCTACGCCACCGCCAAGGCCGCGGTGGTGGGGCTGATGCGAAGCGCCACGCTCGCCGGAGCCCGTCACGGCATCACCGTGAACTGCATCGCGCCTGCGGCCTTCACCCGCATGGCGGGCCAGGGCGACGACGACACCACGGGCGATCCGATGGCGACGTCCATGGCTCCTGAGCTCGTCGCACCCATGACCGCATTCTTGGCCCACGAGGACTGCCCGGTGAGCGGCGAGATCTACACCGCCGGGGCCGGCCGCTTTGCCCGCATCTTCGTCGCCTCCACCGAGGGGTACGTCCACACCGACGGACCGCCGACGGTGGAGGACGTGGCAGAGCACTGGGACGTCATCAACGACGAAACCGGCTACTTCGTGCCGCGCAACTTGATGGCCTGGTCGCGTGCGTTCCTGGCCCACCTCCAGGGCGAGGACTGACGCACCGTGTCGGTCACGACGTCTTGCGGGAGCCGTTCTTGGCGCCGGCCTGCCACGCCTTGGCGCCGGCCGACGAGAAGTCGCCCGCCTCGACGCGGACCTTCACGAGCAGGCGGATGAGCGACTCCAACTCGGTGCGCGACAGTTGGACGGTCTCGAACACCTTGGCGTTGAGCTCGTCGGTGGCCGCGGTCACGGTGCGCCGACCCTCGGTCGTGATCTCCGCCAGGGTCGTCCGTGCGTCACTCGGGTGCGGCATCCGCCGCACCAGGTCGTCGGCCTCCAACCGGTCGATGGCGTTGGTGACCGTCGCCGGGGTGACCTGCAGTCGCTCGGCGATCTGCGACAGCGACAGCGAGCCGCACTCGGCGTTCCAGGCCAGCCACGCCAGCACCTCGTAGCGGGCGAAGCTCAGGCCGAAGGGTCGCAGGACCTCGTTGGCCCGCGCCAGGAAGAGCTGGTGCGCCCGCATGATCGACGTGACCGCCGCCATGCCCGTCGACGCCTCGCCCCAGCCCTTGGACTTCCACACCTCGCGGGCGGCCAGTACCGGGTCGAAGGAGAGGCTTCGTTGCGACGGCATGTCGAAATCGTACACAGGCCACGTCGTCGCTCCCGGGCCGGCCCGCCCTCAGGTGGCCGGGTCGCGACCGGCGGGGCGCCGGTGGCGGTCGTAGCTCGGGTCGCTCCGGTCCCGCCTGGCCTGCCAGTACGCGGTCGGATCGTCGCCGGCCGGGCTCTCGTCGGGCACCACCCGTCTGTAGGCCAGCTTCCATGTGCCGTCGACCTTGCGAAAGTAGTCGACGTACCGCCCGCAGCCCGACACGGCGGTGGCCCCCGCCGCGCCGTGGAAGGAGAAGAAGGTCTCGCCCCATGCTTCGTCACCGTGCACATCGAACACCGACTGCCCCAGGAGATGGTGCATACGGGTCATGGACCCGGGCCCGCACACGAATTGGGCGAAGTCGGCGCCGGTCCCCTTGAACCCACCGTGGTCGTCGAAGGACTCCTCGGCGTAGCACGACACGATGCGCTCGCCATCGCCGCGATCGACCGCCGACGACAACACGGCCAGCAGCTCGGCCAACTCGAGCTTGTCGAGCCAGCCCTCCACGCGCCCCACCGTGGCGTCACTCATCGGCGCCTCCTTTCCCGTCGCCGTCGGCCCGGCACCGGCGGCCTTTGACAACACTACGACGTCGAAGTAATACGGTTCCGCGTCGTCGGAGCGGATGGACGTCGTGGAGGGAGATGCGGCATGGCGCGCCGAGGTGGAACGCTCGAGGTCTACCCCCCCGAGGGGTTGGGCCCGCCCAAGGACCGACAGGGGCATGCCGCCTCGTCGTCGCCGGGCTTGGCGCCGGGAACCGAGGTCTTCTCGGCTGACAACCACATCTCGCTCTCCGAGGACATCTTCTACGACCGTGCGCCCGCGCCGCTCAAGGACCGCGTCCCCCGGGTCATCTACCGCGACGACGCCTGGAACCTGGCTTCTGGGGATCGGCAGTTCCTCCCCAAGGAGTTCACCGGTGTCCTCACCCAGTACGACCCCCTCCCGGGCTCGAGCACCGGCGCCCTCGAGGCCCGCATGGCGCAGCTCGAGGCAGACGGCGTCACCCGCGAGCTCGCCTTTCCCAACGCCCTGATGGCGCTGCTCTACTACCCCGACACCGAGGTACGCGAGTTGTGCTTCCGGGTCTACAACGAGTACCTGGCCGACCTGCAGGAGCAGTCGGCCGGCCGGTTCTACGGTGTCGGGCTCATCAACTGGTGGGACGCCCAGGGCGCACGGCGCACACTCGAGGAGCTCACGTCCTTCGGCGTGCGCACGTTCGTCCTCCCGTTGAAGCCCGGGAACGGGCCCGACGGCAAGCCCCTCGACTACAACGGCCCGGGCATGACCGGGGTGTGGGAGGCCATCGAGGAGTCGGGTCTGCCCATCGCGCACCACATCGGCGAGGCGCCTCTCTCGGGCCCGTGCGCCTCGAACATGTACGCGGTTGGGATGATCCACAACGCCGCCTCCTTCCGTGAGATGTTCGGTCGCTACGTCCTTACCGGGCTGCTCGATCGGCACAGCACGTTGCGCATCGGCTGGTTCGAAGGGGGCATCAACTGGGTGCCTGGCGCCATCCAGGACGCCGAGCACATGTACGCCTCCTTCCGACACATGCTCGACACCGACCTGCAGCACGACATCCGCTACTACTGGGACACGCACATGGTGTCGGCCTTCATGTACGACCCACTCGGCCTCGACCTCGTCGATCGGATCGGCGTCGACAAGGTCATGTGGTCGTCAGACTTCCCCCACAACGAGAGCACCTTCGGGTACTCCGAGAAGTCCCTGGCGGCCGTGGTCGACGCCCTGGGCCCGGAGAAGGCCACTGCCGTCGTGAGCGGCAACGTCCTCGACTTCTTGGGTCTGTCGTCTTGACCATCGCCGTCACGGTCGAGGACAAGCCCGACCTGGGGCGCATGCAACGCGACAGAACGGTCCGACTGCAACAGGCGATGGCCGACCAAGGCGCCGACGCGCTGGTGCTGCTCGGCAACAGCAACGTCTCCTACGCCACCGGTGCCCGGTGGGCGCTCGGCGACGGCGGCCAGGCCAACGTGGAGCGGCCCGTCGCCGTCGTCATCGCCGGCGACGACAACCCCCATCTCTTCACTGCCTGGGGCGAGCTCGGAGCGCTCGATCTCGGACTGCCCGACGACCACGTGCACGGACCCGTGTACCCCGAGCTCGACGAAGGGGCCGAGTCCTTCGCCCGGATCGTGGCCGAGCTGGTGCCGAAGGGGGCCCGCGTCGCCGTCGACGAGCTCCCCGGCTCCCTGCACCGGGTCCAGGCGGTGTTCTCCCCCGACGCCGAGCCGACGAGCGCCGACGACGTCGTGGGTGCGGCCAAGCTGATCAAGACGCGCGACGAGCTGGGCTTCCTGCGCCAAGCACTGGCCATCACCGAGCAGGCGATCGCTCCCACGCAGGCGTCGCTGGCCCCGGGCATGCGCCAGAACGAGCTCACGGCCCGATTCCTCCGCACCGCCTTCGAGCTCGGGGCCGACGCCAACATCCTCGATCCCATTTGGCAGGTGATGCCGGCCAGCGTGGCCGACGGACCGTGGACGACCCACAGCGACATCGCGTGTCCGCTGCTCACCACCGAGCGCGAGCTCGAGGAGGGGGACGTGCTGTGGGTCGACACCGGCATCAGCTTCGCCGGCTTCGCCTCGGACTTCGGTCGCACCTGGTTGGTGGGCACCGGTCCCACGCCACGCCAACAGGCGCAGTTCCGGGCCTGGCGCGAGATCGTCGAGGCCGTGCTGGCCGTCACCCGGGCCGGGGCCACCGGAGCCGACCTCACGCGCGCCGCGTTGTCCGCCCACGGCGGGGACCGGCGCCCGTGGATGACGCACTTCTATCTCGGTCACGGCCTCGGCATCGAAAGCGCCGAGCCGCCGTTCATCGGCACCGACCTGGGCGAGGCCTACGACGAGCGGCAGGTGCTCGCGCCGGGCATGGTGCTCGTGCTCGAGCCGCTCGTGTGGGAGGACGGCGCCTGTGGCTACCGGGCCGAAGAAGTGATCGCCATCACCGAGGACTCCTGGATCCCGCTCACGGACTACCCCTACGACCCCTATGGCGACTGAGGTCCTGGCCGACGCGCAGGCCCTCCGGGCGGCGCGACGGCGGCGAGTGCTCGCCGCCATGGAAGAGCACGACATCGACGCGCTGCTGCTGGGACGGGAGGCGAACGCCCGCTATGTCGCCGGCGCCCAGCGACTGTGGACGGCGGGCACCCGACCGTTCGGACCGGGGTGTGTGGTCGTACGGGGGTCGGGGGCCATCCACCTGGTGAGCACGTGGGACGAGGGCATCCCCGAGGACATCCCCCACGACCACCTGTTCGGCATCACCTGGAACCCGGGCAACCTGCTCGCGTGGCTGCAGGGCATCGACGGACTGACCGGGGCACGGCGGATCGGGACCGACTCCCTGACCCCTCGCTTCGCCCGACTCCTGCCGAAGATCTTCCCCTCGGCCGACGTGGTCGACGCCGAGCCGGCGCTCGAGGCGGCCCGGCGCATCAAGGCACCCGAGGAGATCGACGCCATCCGCACCGCACTCGCCGTGGCCGAGACCGCCCTGGCGGCCGCCGTGACCGAAGTGCGCCCCGGAGTGTCGGAGCGTCATCTCGCCGCGGTGTTCATGGACGCCATGGCCCGACAGGGCGTGACGACACCGGCCACCCAGCGCGTGGCGTGGATCGCCTCGAGCCCTCGGCGGGCGAGCCGCAGCGCGACGCAGACAACGGGCGCCGGCGACCTCGTCGCGTTCGACGCCGGGGTGGTCGCCGGTGGCTATGTGGGCGAGGTCGGACGCACCTGGCCGGCCGACCCCGCCACGGTCGATGCCGCCACCAAGGACCTCTACCGGCGAGCCGACGAGCTGTGGGACCGGCTGCTCGAGGCGTGCCGACCGGGCGAGGCGTGCCGCGGCCTCCTCGCCGCCTACCACGACGTCGGCCAGACGCCGCCGCCCTTCCCCGTCGCCTCGGGACTAGGGCTCGGCTTCGACGTCCCGGTGGTCACCGCACAGCTGCCGCGGACCGCGGCGCACGAGATGCTCGAGCCCGGCATGGTGCTGGCGGTCACTGCGCAGGTCACCGGGCAGGAACACCGGACCGTCTTCCACAAAGATGCGGTGCGCATCACCGACAATGGGTCGGAGGTGCTGACCTCCGCGCCGCGCTGGTCCCCGTAACCACCGAGACTGGACCCGTCCCTACCGAGACACAGAGCAGGAGCCATGACCGAGAAGCCGCAGCCCGATCCCGAAGAGGCCCTCCTCTACGAGAAGGATCCGCTCGACCAAGATCGCCACCATCACGTTCAACCGGCCCGAGCACCTCAACGCGCCGACGATCGCCATGCGGTTGCGCTACGCCCGTCTGCTCGACCTCGCCAACGTGGACGACGACGTCAAGGTGCTCGTCGTGCGGGGTGAGGGCGACGACTTCGGGTCCGGCGCCGATCTACCCGAGCTGGCCGACCTCATGGCCGAGTCTCCCGAGGCGGCACTGCGCGAGGAGCTCGGGCTCGACGGCGAGGACGTGAGCTATCCGCCGCGCAAGACCTATCGGGGCTCCGGTGCCACCCTGGGATATTGGTACGCGGATCCCCGATCGGGATGCCGCACCCTGCAGGACTTCAAGAAGATCAGCATCGTCGAGGCCAAGGGCTACTGCTACGGCTGGCACTTCTACCAGGCGGCCGACGCGGATCTCGTCATCGCATCGGACGACACCCTGTTCGGCCACCCCGCCTTCCGCTACGTCGGCTGGGGTCCCCGCATGTGGGCGTGGGCCATGACGATGGGACTGCGCAAGTTCCAGGAGATGGTCTTCACCGGCCGTCCCTTCACCGCGAGCGAGATGTACGACTGCAACTTCGTGAACAGCGTCGTCGCCCGGGCGGACCTCGAAGCCGAAGTTGCCAAGTACGCCAAGGCGTGCTCGCTCTCGCGCCCGGTCGATGCCGTGGTCATGCAGAAGACGTTCTTCCAGATGATGAAGCAGCACCAGGGCGAGTACATGGGCAGCATCATGAGCGCCATGCTGGAGTCGATGGGCGGGGCGGTGAAGCCCGACCGACAGGACATGATGCTCGGCCCCGAGGTGTACGAGTCCGGGCTGGGCCAGGCGGTCAAAGTCAACGACGACCAATTCCCACCCGAGTTCCGGCTCAGCAAGTCCGGCCGGCGCAAGGCGCAGTGACCGACACCCATGGCGGAGTCGGGCGCGCCGCTGAGCGGCTGGGTGGTGGTCGACCTCTCGACGGGGATCGCGGGCGGGTACTGCACCAAGATCCTGGCCGACGGCGGGGCCGAGGCCCTCAAGGTCGAACCGCCGGGTGGCGACCCCCTGCGCCGGTGGTCGGCGTCGGGCGCCTCCATCGCCGAGGGCGACGACGGTGCGCTCTTCCAATTCCTGGCCGCCTCCAAACGGAGCATCGTGGTCGACCCGGCCCAGCCGACGCAGCTCGAGGAGCTCCGGTCCATGCTCGACGGGGCGGACGCGGTGGTGTGGTCGCCGGGATCTCCCTTGGCCGAGCTCGCCGCGCTGCATCCAGCCGCGCTCGAGGCGCGACCACCCGCACCTGACGGTGACCGCCATCTCCCCCTTCGGGCTCGAGGGTCCCTGGTGCGACCGGGCGGCCACCGAACTCACCTTGCAGGCGTGGTCGGGCGGGATCATCGGGCTCGGGCGGGGCGACCCCGAACGCGCCCCGGTCTTCGTCGGCGGTCAGGTGGGCGCCTGGCTGGCCGGCACCTTCGCCGCCGTCGGCACCATGGCGGCGCGGACAGGGGGGAACGAAGCCGGCGGGCTCGTCGACGTCTCGGTCCTCGAGTCCCTCGCGTTCTGCCTCACCTACTACCCCGTCACCTATGTCGACGCCCTCGGCCGCCCCTTCCGCTCCAAGCGGTCGGTGGTCACGCCGGGGGTGGGGATGGCCAAGGACGGGATGATCGGCGTCGGGGTCGGCACGGGCCAACAGTGGCTCGACTTCTGCGCCATGGTGGGCCACCCCGAGTGGATGCAGGACACGTCGCTCTTCCGTGAGCGTGGGCATCTCGCCCCGGTCATCGACCAGTGGTTCGCTGACCACACCGTCGACGAGATCCGCGACCTCGCCGGCGCCTTCCGCCTGCCCCATGCCGTGATCGGCAACGGGGCCAATCTGCCCCACCTCGACCACTTCGAGGCACGCCGGGCCTTTCGACCCGACCCCACCGGACGGTTCGTGCAGCCCCGTCCGCCGTTCCGGATGCACCCGGCCCGGCTGCGCGCCCCCGAGCCGGCACCGCGCCTGGGCGCCGACGAGGCTGACGCGGCCGACAGGGCGATCCGCCGAAGCCCGGTGTCGTCGAGCAAGGGGGACGGCGGAGCCGCGGCGCTGCCCTTCGCCGGGTTGCGGGTGCTCGACATGACCGCCTTCTGGGCCGGGCCGGTGTGCACCCACGTGCTGGCCATGCTCGGCGCCGAGGTCATCCATCTGGAGGCGACCACCCGGCTCGACGGGACGCGCATGCTCGGGGCACCCATGACCGAGGAGCAGTGGTGGGAACGCTCGCCCATCTTCTCGGGGATCAACACGAACAAGTTGAGCCTGACGCTCGACTTCCGGTCCGAGGCCGGTATGGACGTGCTGCGCCGGTTGCTGGCCGGCACCGACGTCGTCGTCGAGAATTTCACGCCACGGGTCCTCGACCAGGCGGGCCTGTCGTTCGAGGCGCTGCGCGCCATCCGCGACGACATCATCCTCGTCAGGATGCCGGGCTTCGGCCTCGACGGGCCGTGGCGCGAGAACGCGGCGTTCGCCTACACGATCGAGGACGCCTCCGGGCTCACCTGGATGACCGGGCACGCCGACCAGAAGCCGCTCGAGCCCTACTGTGTCGGCGATCCCAACGCCGGAATGCACGCCCTGCTCGGTGTGCTGTTGGCTCTCGAGCACCGGCGCCGCAGTGGTGAAGGCGTCTTCGTCGAGTCGGCCATGGTCGACGCGGCCATCAACATCACCGCCGAGCAGGTGATCGAATACTCCGCCTACGGGACGTTGCTGGAACGAGCGGGCAACCGAGGTCCCACCGCCGCCCCCCAGAACCTCTACCGCACGGCCGGCACCGACGAGCGTGGCCGCCGCGACTGCTGGGTGGCACTCAGCGTGGAGACCGACGAGCAGTGGGAGGCGCTGGTGGAGACGCTCGGACGTCCGGGATGGGCGACCGACGCCGCGCTGTCGACGGCTCCAGGGCGCGTCGAGCACCACGACCTGCTCGACCGGGAGCTCGAGGCCTGGTGCGCGCCGCGCACGGCGGAGGAGGTCGTCGAACGGCTCTGGCCCGCGGGCGTGCCCGTCGGCGTGGTGACCGCGCCGCACCACCAGGGCGAGCTGCCCCAGCTACAGGCCCGCCAGTACTTCGAGACCGTCGACCACCCCATCTCGGGCCGTGCTCGGCACAGCACCATGCCCATGCGCTTCTCGAACGGCCCCGATCGGCTGCACCGACGCCACGCGCCCCTGCTGGGCGAGCACAACGCCGAGATCCTGGCCGGAATCGGCCTGAGCGAGTCGGAGATCACCGCGCTCGAGACCCAGGGTGTCATCGGCCGGGCACCGGCACCGAGAGACGCGTGAGCAGGAGGCCGTCCATGGACGAGTTGCACGACAAGGTGACCATTGTCACCGGGGGTGCCGGCGGGATCGGCCGGGCCACGGTGAAGCGATTCGTGGAAGAAGGAGCCCGCGTCGTGATCGCCGACATCGACGCCGAGGCCGGCCGTGCCCTGGCGGACGAGCTCGGCGGCGCCACCGCGTTCTGTGAGACGAACGTGGCCGATGCCGAGCAGGTGCAGACTCTGGTGGACTTCACCGTCGCGCACTTCGGCAGGCTCGACGTGATGTTCAACAACGCGGGCGTGGCCAGCCCGATGGTCCGGTTCCTCCACGACGACCTGCAGGATTTCGACCGGGTCATGCGCGTCAACGTCCTCGGGGTCATGCTCGGCTGCCAACGGGCCGCGCGCCACATGAAGGACCACGGCGGGGGCTCCATCGTCAACTGCGCCTCGATCGCCGGCATCAGCGCCGGCTCGGGCTTGGCCTCGTACCGGGCGGCAAAGGCGGCGGTGATCCACGTCACCAAGTCCATCGCCGTCGACGTCGCGCCCTACGGCATCCGCGTCAACGCCATTGCTCCCGGCAACATCCAGACCGACATGACGTCCTACGACATGGACGCCGTCACCCGCTTCACCCAGCCGTTGCCGCGCCGGGGGCAGACCCGGGACGTGGCCGACGCCGTCGTCTACCTGGCCGGCGACCGCTCGGCCCAGATCACCGGGGTGGTGCTGCCCATCGACGGGGGGACCACCGCTGGCCCTCCCCCGTCGCAAGTGAAGTTGATGCTCGGCGCCGCTGCGAAGCCCACGTCATAGACAGCGGCCCTATCGGGCCTCGAAGAAGGTAAGGCCCAGGGTCCGGGACCGGGGCACCGATCAGGCCGTTGACCTGCCCGAACACCGCCGCGAATCAAGGCCCTGGCCCGCCTTGTCGACAACTTCAAGGAGCCCATGGCGACCACCCTGATCACCCAGCGCGGCGGCGGCCCCCAGTCAGCCGAGACCGATGCGAGCTCGACCACCGAGCTCGACGGAGGCCAGCGCGCCACGAGGGCGATCACGGGTTGGCATCCGGGGGTGCGCCTGCTGCTCACCCTGGTGGTCCTGTTGCCCATGCTCGGCACCGCCGTGCTTATCGCGTCCTCGGCCACCTCGGCCTGGAAGTCCCGAGCGGCCGCGCAGGTCGCCGCCAAAGATGCCACCACCTTGCAGGTCGTGGCCAATGCCCGGGCGCAGTTGAACTCCCTGGGCGTGCCCCTCGCCGTGGTGGCCTACGGGGCGCAGTTCGGGATCAGCGAGACGGTGCTGGACCAGCTCATGCACCCGACCGTCCCCTTCGGCCGGCAACTGGCCCAGGGCACCGCCACCGTCGCGGCCAACCCGACGTTCTCGTCGACCCCGACGATGCGGGCCGACGTCAGGGAGTTGGAGGCCATGATCCCCCTGGTGACGGCCAAATCGGTGTCGTTCGACGCCGTGGACAGCGACCTCGCCAAGGTGGGGAGCGACATCGACGCGATCTGGTTCGCGGACTACGACCGCCTGCAACGTGACACCGCGTCGTGGCAGCCCCCGGGCTCGTTCGAGGTCCACGCCTCGGCCATGCGCCAGACCTACCAGGCGTTCGTGGCCGGCGCCTACGAGCTCCAATCTGCGTACTTCGTCCTCGAGGGCATCGGACCCGCCGGCTCCAAGCAGCAGCTGATCCAGGCAGCGGGCGAGTACCAGACCGCCACGGGCGAGTTCGCGGGCCAGCTCAGCCCCAAGGCCGAACAGGCGTGGCGGTACCTCCAAACCGACCCGTCGGACCGACACGTCGCCGCCACCATCCAGCAGGGGCTCACCGTGGCCCTCACCGGCGCGACTCCGCCCTTCGTCGCGAACGCCAGCTTCGCCGGGGCCGCCTTGACCCCGGGGATCCACTACATCTTGGATCTGAACAAACTCGTGACCTCGGCCTCCCAGGACCTGCACGACACCGCTTTGGCCCAGGCGTCGACCGCAACGGATCGCCTGATGGGCGAGACCTTCTTCCTCGCCCTGCTGGCGCTCGTCTCCCTCGGAGGTGTTTTCGTGGGCGGACGCGGCCTGGCCCGGCCCCTCAAGAAACTGGCCGCGGGTGCCGCGCAGGTGCACGATGGGAACTTCAACCTCAAGCGGCTGCCCGAGGCGGGTCCTCGCGAAGTCGTCATCGCCACCGGCGCGTTCAACGACATGGCCTCGACGCTCAAAGCCGTCGAGGCCAAAGCCGTGGCGTTGGCCGCCGAGGACCTCTCGGACCCCGAGCTGCTCACGCCCCTCCCGGGCGAGACCGGCCATGCCCTGCAGTCCGCGGTGGACACCCTCGCCGTCCGCATCCGCGAGCGCGAGCTGCAGCGCCAGCTCCTGCACGAGGCCGCCACCCATGACTCGCTGACCGGTCTGCGCAACCGCGCCGCGGTGCTCGAGTTCCTCACCAACGACGTGAGCCGCCGCCGCGAGGCGGGAGAGACCGTCGCCGTGCTCTTCATCGACCTCGACGGGCTCAAGCCGCTGAACGACACGTACGGGCACGAAATCGGCGACACCGCCATCCTGGCCACGGGCATGGCTCTCATGCAGGCAACCGATGACTGTGACGTGGTGGGGCGCCTCGGTGGGGACGAGTTCCTGGTGGTGTTGTGCCACACCCACAGCTGCGAGGGTGACGCCGTGGTGCAGCGCATCGGCGAGAGCGTGGCGCAGTGCCGCATCCCCGTCCAGAACGTGCTAGTCCCACTCGAAGCCAGCGTCGGGGTTGCCCTGGCCCAGTGCGACACCGACACCGACCCCATGTTGCTCGTGCGCCAGGCTGACGAGGCCATGTACGAGGCCAAGAAGACGGCGCGGGCCATCCGCGACCGCATGACCTCGGCCCCGGGCTGAATCACCCCCCACGACCGCCCCGCGCGACCGCCGGTGCGGGACCCGGCAAGGCGGTTGCACGACCCCCATTTTAGTGTCATAGTCCTGTCACCAATTTGTCGGCACACTTCCGACGCCATTCTTGGGACGTGGCACGTGGAGACTACGAAGACCACCGACGTCTACTACGACCCCTACGACGTCGACATCATCGCCGACCCGTATCCCGTGTACCGGCGGATGCGGGAGGAGACGCCGCTCTACTACAACGACGTCCACGACTTCTACGCCGTGACGCGCGCCGAGGACGTGGAGCGGGTGTTGCTCGACAACGCCACGTTCATCTCGGGCAAGGGTGGCATCCTCGAGCTCATCCGAGCCGGCATCGAGCTGCCCCCGGGCGTGTTCATCTTCGAGGACCCGCCCGCCCACACCATCCACCGCCGGCTGATGTCACGGGTCTTCTCGCCTCGGCGCGTGGCGGAGCTCGAAGACAAGGTGCGACGGTTCTGCGTCCAGTGTCTCGACCCGCTGGTCGGAACCGATCGCTTCGACATCATCGCCCACCTGGGCGCGCAGGTCCCGATGAAGACCATCAGCATGCTGCTCGGCATTCCCGAGTCAGAACAAGAAGCCATCCGCGACCATGCCGATGCCGCGTTGCGCACCGAAGCCGGGAAGCCCATGACGGTCCCGACCGACGGGCTGATCACCGGACAGGTGTTCGCCGACTACATCGACTGGCGCACCGAACACCCGTCCGACGACCTCATGACCGACCTGCTCCAAGCCGAGTTCGTCGACGAGACCGGCGCCACCAGGAAGCTCGAGCGCCAGGAGCTGCTCACCTACATCGAGGTCATCTCGGGCGCCGGAAACGAGACCACCAACCGGCTCATCGGCTGGGCCGCCAAGGTGTTGGCCGAGCACCCCGACCAGCGTCGTCAGGTGGTAGAGGACCGCTCTCTCGTTCCGAGCACCATCGAGGAGATCCTGCGCTTCGAGCCACCCGCCCACCACACCGCACGCGTGACGTCGAGCGCGGTCGAGATACGCGAGCAGAGACTCCCCGAGGACAGCGTGGTGATCGTCCTGGTGGGCTCGGCCAACCGCGACGACCGGCGCTTTCCCGACGGCGATCGGTTCGACATCCACCGCAAGGGCCCCCCGATGCTCACCTTCGGCCAGGGCATCCACTTCTGTCTCGGTGCGGCCCTGGCCCGGCTCGAGGGCCGCATCGCGCTGGACGAGCTGCTCAGTCGGTTCCCGGAATGGGACGTCGACCTGGCCGGTGCACGCCTCTCCCCCACGTCCACCGTCCGGGGATGGGAAACACTGCCCGTCATCGTCGCCTAGGCCGCGGCGCGGCCCAGAAGTGAGCCTCAAGGCCACCAGGTCGTCGACTCCGACCACCCCCGCCGACGACCGCCCGGGGCGGCGCGCCTACGACAGCAGACGCCGCCAGGAGATGGCCGCCGCTACGAAGCGACGCATCGTCATGGCCGGCTCCGAACTGCTCCATGCCTCTCACGTGCGCGACTGGGAGACGCTCACCATCCGTGCCGTCGCGCAACGCGCCGGGGTGAACGAGCGGACGGTCTACCGCCATTTCGGCAACGAGCGCACCCTGCGCGACGCAGTGATGGAGCAACTCGAAGTCGAATCCGGCATCGAGCTCGACGGCATGCAACTCGACGACGTGGCCGGCCTGGCTGCCCGCATCTTCCGACACGTCTCTTCGTTCCCGCTGGCGCCGGGCCCGACCTTGGATCCCACGCTGTCGCAGACTCGCCAACGAGTCCATGGCGCACTCATCGGCGCGGTCACGAGTGCGGCGCAGGGCTGGTCCGGCCAGGACTGCGCCATGGCCGGCGCCATGCTCGACCTGCTCTGGAGCGTCGGGGCCTACGAGCGCCTCGTGCGGGACTGGGACCTCGACGCGGAGCAGGCGACTCGAGCCATCACCTGGGTCATCGCCATGGTGCAGGACGCCGTGCGCCAGGGCCGGGCCCCATCCGATCCCTGATCGGACTGACTCCTGATCGCGCTGATCACTGATCGGACCGGCTCCTGATGGCGCTGACTCCTGATCGGGCGGTAGATCTTGGACCGTTCGGTCCAATATGATCACCTGCGGTGGACTTCGACCTGACCGAGACCGAGCGCGACCTGGCGGAACTGTGCCGCGACTTCGCCCAGCGGGAGATCGCGCGGCGAGCGCCGGTCGCCTGGGACGAGGGGCGCTGTCCCACCGACCTGCTGCGCGAGATGGGGGCGCTCGGGTTGCTCGGGATGCTCGTGCCCGAGCGCTGGGGTGGCATCGGCATGTCGACCGTCGGCTTCGTCGCCGCCATGGAGCAGATCGGGCTGGCCGACCAATCGGTGGCGGCCGCGTGGCAGGCGCACGTCACGATCGGCTCACTCCCTTTGCTGCTGTTCGGCACCGACGTCCAGCGCGAGCGGTGGCTGCGGCCGCTGGCCGAGGGACGCGCCCTCGGCGCATTCGGGCTCACCGAGCCCGACGCCGGTTCAGATGTGCGGGGCATCCGCACCCGGGCAACGCGACGCGACGGCGGATGGGCGATCGACGGCCGGAAGACCTTCATCTCCAACGCCGGGACCGACATGTCCTTCGGTGTGACGCTGTTGGCGCGCACCGACGAGAGCGCGGACGGAAAGCCCGGCTACGCAAGCTTCGTGGTCGAGAAGGACACGGCTGGCTTCACGATGGGGCCGAAGATGCGCGGCATCGGTTGGCGCGGCCTCGACACCCGCGAGCTGTACTTCGACGATGTGTGGGTGCCCGACGACCAACTCCTCGGCGACCCGAACCTCGGCCTCAACCAATTCCTCCGCACGCTGGAGGTGGGTCGCATCTCCATCGCCGCCCTGTCGCTCAGCCTCACCCAGGCCGTGCTCGACCTCGCCACCGAGCACGCCCGCTCGCGCGTCCAATTCGGGCAGCCCATCTCGAAGTTCCAGGCCGTGCAGTTCAAGCTGGCCGACATCGCCACCGAGCTCGAGGCTGCCCGGTGGCTCACCTACCGCGCCGCCTCGTTGCGAGACAGCGGCCAGCCCTTCCACAAAGAGGCGGCCATGGCCAAGCTGAAGGCCAGCCGCCTGGCCACCTGGGCGGCCTCCGAGGCGGTGCAGATCCATGGCGGCGCGGGGTACATGCTCGACACGGCGGTGGCCCGCTTCTACTGCGATGCCAAGGTGCTCGAGATCGGCGAGGGCACCAACGAGATCCAGCACCTCGTGATCGCCCGGGCGCTGGGCTGCTGACCGGTACAGGAACCGTTCCGACCGACGGGTGAGCCGGTCAGACTGCGACGAGGCGGCGGATGGCCGCGGCGACGTCGTGGCGATCGGGGAGCCAGGCCCGTTCGAGCTCGGGCGCATAGGGCGGCGGGGTCGACGCCGCACCGATCCGTTCGACAGGCGCATCGAGATCCCAGAACGCATCTCGGGCCACGACCGCCGCGATCTCAGCCCCGATGCCGAAGGGGACGACGGCTTCGTGGGCCACGAGCAGCCGGCTCGTCTTGGTCACCGAAGTGAGGACGGTGTCCATGTCGAGCGGCGCCACGGTGCGCAGATCGATCACCTCGGCCGAGATCCCGTCCTCCGCCACGGCCTCGGCCGCCGCCACGCACTCGTGGACCATGCGCGACACCGACACCACGGTCACGTCGGTGCCGGCGCGCACGACAGCCGCCCGGCCGATGGGAACCCGGTGACCAGCCGATGGCTGCGGACCCTTCATGCCGTAGAGGAGTCGGTTCTCGATGAACACCACCGGGTTGGGATCCTCGATGGCGGCGCGCAACAGGCCGTAGGTGTCCGCCGGCGTCGACGGCATGACGACGGTGAGGCCCGGGATGTGGGCGAGCAACGCCTCGAGGCTCTGCGAGTGCTGGCTGCCCGAGGAGCGACCGGCGCCGAACTGGGTGCGCACCGTCAACGCCATCTGGGCGCCGCCGCCGGTCATGAACGACAGCTTGGCCGCCTGGTTGAGCAGCTGGTCGAAACACACGCCCAGGAAGTCGAGGTACATGAGCTCGACCACGGGACGCATGCCGGCCATGGCCGCCCCCACGCCGAGCCCGACGATGGCCGTCTCGGAGATGGGAGTGTCGCGCACCCGGTCCCCGAAGCGGTCGCGCAGGCCCCGGGTGAGACCGAAGACGTTGCCGCCCTCGCCCACGTCGATGCCGGCCACGAAGACGCGGTCGTCGGCTTCGAGCTCCGCCTCGAGCGCCGTGTGGATGGCGTCCATGGTGCGGAACACCGGTGCGTCGCTCCCGGGCGCAGAGGGCTCGACGATCACCGGCCGGGCCCGGACGAGGAACTCGGTGAGCGAGGCGGCGTTCGGTGGCGGAAAGCGACGAGCTGTTTCCACCGCGTCGTCGAGTTCGGCGGCCACCGACGACTCGAGGGCCTTGATGTCGTCGTCACCCACCGCCGCGCTGCGCAGCCGCTGCTCGTGCAGCACGATGGGGTCGCGCTCACCCCAGGCGCGTACCTCCTCGGCCGACCGGTACCTCTCGGGATCGCCTTCGTAGTGGCCGCGCCAACGGTAGGTGGTGGCCTCCACGAGCACCGGTCCGCTGCCGGCGCGCACCCGCGCCACGACGTCGGCCATGGTCGCGGCCGTCGCCACCACGTCGTTCCCGTCGACGCCGACGTAGCCGATGCCGTACCCGCCGGCCCGCTGCTCCAGCGTCGCCGTGTGCTGGGAGGAGGTCGGCGAGAACTCGGCGTACCCGTTGTTCTCGCAGAAGAAGACGACAGGCAGCTGCCACACCGCTGCCAAGTTCACCGCCTCGTGAAAGGCCCCGGCGGCAGGGGCACCGTCGCCGAAGAAGGCCACCGTGACGGTGCCGTCGTCGCGCAGTTGCCCCGCGGTGGCCGCGCCGACGGCGATGGGCAGGCCGGCGGCGACGATCCCGTTGGCACCGAAGACGCCGAGGGTGGGGTCGGCCACGTGCATGGATCCGCCGCGTCCCCGGTTGGTGCCGTTGTCACGGGCGAGCAGCTCGGCGAACATGGGAAGGGGCTCCATGCCTTTGGCCAGACAATGCCCGTGGCCCCGGTGCGTCGAGGTGATCACGTCGGCCGGCGCCAGCGACCAGCACGCCCCCACCGCGGCCGCCTCCTGTCCGATGGAGAGATGGACGAACCCGGGGATCTCGCCGTCGCGGTAGAGGACGGCGACCCGCTGCTCGAAACCGCGGATGCGCAACATCCGACGGTGCATCTCGAGGAGCTCCGCCGGTGAATACGCCGCCTGCGTGGATCGACCGGAGGGCACCGACCCAGGAGCGTAGTGTATTGTACTGGTCGGTACAATCAGGGAGCGAGTCGTGGCGGACCCCATCGAGATCCCAGAGTTCTTTCCCCGGCCCGGAGATGTGGAGGGCAAGCGCGTGGTGCTGACCGGCGCCAGCCGGGGCCTCGGGGCACTGCTCGCCCACGCCTTCTCTCGGGCGGGCGCCCGAGTGGCCCTGGTGGCCCGCACCGAGGCCGACCTCAAGGAGCTGGCCGCCGCGCTGCCGGGGCCGACCCTGGTGATGAGCGGCGACGTGACCGATGAGGACTTCAACGAATCGGTGGCCGACGCGACGGTCGCCGAGTGGGGTGGTGTCGACGTGTGGATCTGCAACGCCGGCATCTCGCCGGTGGTAGCCGGGCCGCGCCGCACCCAACCCGCCGTGTGGCGCCAGGTCCTCGAGGTGAACCTCACGGGCACCTTCCTCGGGGCCCGGGCCGCGGCCCGGGTGATGCACGAGGGCGGGCGCGTCATCTTCACCGGGTCGGTCCTGGGTGAGCGCCCGCGCCGCGGTCTCGCCGCCTACAGCGCGTCGAAGGCAGGGCTCGTGGGACTGGCCAAGGCGCTCGCGCTCGACCTGGCCCCGCACGGCATCACCGTCAACGTGGTGGCTCCGGGGTGGTTCGACTCGCCTCTCGTCGACGGATTCAAGTGCCAGCCCGAGCTCGCGGCCGAGGTGACGGACCATACGGCGCAGAAGCGCTGGGGGGCACCCACCGACCTGGCCGGCATCTACCAGTTCCTTGCTTCTGACGCATCCGCCTTCGTCACCGGCACCGTCCTCAGCATCGACGGCGGCTACCTGCTCGTATGAACGACAACGCACCACGACGGCGCGTCGTCGTGATCACCGGCGCCGGCGGCGCGTTGGGGACCGCGGCTGGCGCGGCGTCTGGCGGGCGAGCCCGCCACGGATCTGGTGCTGAGCGACATCAGCGAGACGGCGCTGGAAGCCACCATGGGCGCTCTGTCGCCGGCCGGCGGCACGGTGGAGACGGCGGTGGCCGACGTGGGCGACGTCGCCGAGGTGCAACGGGTGGTGGACCAGGCCGTCGAGCGATTCGGGCACCTCGACGTGTTCGTGAGCAACGCCGGTGTGCTCGCCCCCAACGGCCGCATCCACAACCTCACCACCGACGACTGGGACCGCGTCATCCGCATCAACCTGATGGGGGCGGTGAACGGCATCCGAGCGGCGGTTCCCGCCATGCGGGCGCAGCGGTCGGGGTCGATCATCCTGACGGCATCGGTGGCAGGGATGACGGCGTGGTCGCACGCTGCGCCCTACTGCGCCACCAAGGCAGCGGTCATCCAGCTGGCCAAGGTGGCGGCCGTGGAGTACGCCCGCGACGGGATCCGCGTGAACTGTGTCTGCCCGGGAACGTTTCGCTCCGCCATCCACGACGAGCTGCCACCCGAAGCCCTCGACGCCATGGCCGGGCGCCATCCTCTGGGACTCGGTGCGGCCGACGACCTCGTGGGCGCCTACTCGTACCTCGCCAGTGACGACGCTCGCTGGACGACCGGCACCGCGCTGGTCGTCGACGGCGGCTACTCGGCTCCCTGACCGTCCGTGGGCCGCTCGATGCCGCGCATGAAGATCTCGGCGAACGGCTTGGCCACGTCCCGGGCCGAGAGCCGACCACCGGGATGCAGCCAGAGGTAGGTGTAATTGTGCAAGCCCAGCCAGGCCCGTGCCGTCAGCCACACGTCGAGGTCGCGGAACTCCCCCGACGCCACCCCCGCCCGCAGCACCTCCTCGATGCGCTCCTCGTAGGCCCGGCGCCGCGTGCGGAACCGATCGGCTCGCTCGTCGGTGAGGGCCGGGAACTCGTGGAGGAACACCCAGACGTGGTCGGGATAGCGGTGGATGATGTCGAGCAGCTCGGTGCCGTGCATGGCCAGCTGCACCGACGGCGACCCACCCGTCTGGGCCACGTGCTCGGCGCACGCCATCACCTCGTCCATGACCTGGTCGTGGATGGCGGCGAGGAGCTCCTCTTTGGAGCCGATGTAGTGGTACAGCGCGCCCCGGCCGAGGTCGTTGGCCTCACACAGCTCGGTGATGCCCGTGGCGTGGTAGCCGCGCCGGGCGAAGAGCCGGGCGGAGGTGTTGATGATGGCGTCGCGACGCGCCTGCCACTTGGGGCTGTGCCCGGACTCGTCGCGCGCCTGAGCCGAAGGCATGGGGCGAAGTATAGGTTGACTGGTCAGTACAACATGGTCGTGAGGTGGGCCCCGTGAACCTGACAGCTCCGGCGCCGACGAACATGAACTGGTTCGCCGTCCTCGACTATCACGCCGTCCGGACCCCCGAGAAGCCGATCACGGTGTTCGAGGGCGCCGCGCTCAGCTACGGCGAGATGGCGATGCGCGCCAAGGCACTGGCGGGCGGGCTGCATGCTCGCGGGGTGGCTCGTGGCGACGTGGTGGCCCTGCTCTCGTACAACTGCCCCGAGTTCCTCGAGACCGTGTTCGCCGCCAACTACCTCGGGGCCATCGCCATGCCCATCAACTGGCGGCTGGCCGCGCCCGAGGTCCGGTACATCATCGAACACTCGCGCGCCCGGGCGCTCGTGTGCGACGCCGACCTGTCGGATCTGGCCGACGATGCCACGAGGGATATGGACGCGCTGGTGCGGGCGTGTGTCACCGAGAACGCTCGGGCCCGGTGGACGACGCTGGACCGCGCTTCGCACCGATGGCGACGCGCTGCCCCAGCACACGATGGCGGCGGACGACGTCCACCGGCTCATGTACACCTCGGGCACCACCGGACGACCCAAGGGGGTCATGCTCACCCACGCCAACCTGGCCTGGAAGAACCTCGCCCACATCGTGGAGTTCGGCTTCACCGGCGGCGACCTCGGTCTCGCCTGTGGGCCGCTCTACCACGTCGGTGCGCTCGACCTCACCACTACCTCGCTCATCGCCGCAGGCGCCACCATCATCATCCACCGCGGCTTCGACGCCAGCGCCGTGGTCGACGAGCTCGAGCGATCGCGGGTGACCACCGTGTGGCTGGCGCCCGCCATGGTGAACGCCATCATGGCGCTCCCCGGCGTGGAACGAGCGCGACCTCTCGTCGGTACGCGTCATCATCAACGGCGGGGAGAAGATGCCCATCCCCCTCATCGAACGGATACAACGCACCTTCCCCTCGGCGTGGTTCGCCGACGCGTACGGGCTGACCGAGACGGTGTCGGGCGACACCTTCCTCGACCGTTCCAGCATCGTCACCAAGTTGGGCAGTGTGGGCCGTCCGTGTCTGTACGTGGAGCTCGACGTCTGGGACGAGGAGGGCCGGTCGGTGCGCGCCGGCGAGCGGGGCGAGATCGTGCTCCGCGGCCCCAAGGTGTTCAAGGGCTACTGGCGCGACCCCGAGGCCACCGAGCGGGCCTTCGCCGGAGGCTGGTTCCACACCGGTGACGTCGGCGTGCGCGACGAAGACGGGTATCTGTGGATCGTCGACCGAGTGAAGGACATGATCGTCTCGGGTGGTGAGAACATCGCCGGATCCGAGGTGGAGCGCGTCCTGTACGAGCACGAGTCGGTGCTGGAGGCGGCGGTGGTGGGTCGGGCCGACGAGCGGTGGGGAGAGGTTCCGGTCGCCTTCGTGGTGCGACGCCCCGACACCGCCGTCACGTCGGACGAGCTGATGGAGCATTGCCGCACCCAGCTGGCACGCTTCAAGGTGCCGAAGGCCGTCACCTTCCTCGACGCCCTGCCCCGAAACCCGTCCGGCAAGGTGTTGAAACGGGAGCTGCGTCGCCGGGCCATAGGGCGGCGCGCCGGGCCTACCCGCCGGCGACGTCGAGCACGACCTTGCCGATCGCCCTGCCCTGGGCCACGTAGGCCAGCGCCTCGGACGCCTGCTCCAGGTCGAACGACGCGCCGATGTGTGGATAGGCGCGGCCCGACGCCACCAGCTCGAGCAGCTCGGCTTCGTCGCGCCGGCGCTCGTCGGCTCGATGGGTGGCGAAGTCGATGAACTGAAAGCCGAGCACGTGCACACCCTTGAGCAGCACCAGATTGAGGCCGATGCTCGGGATGACGCCCGAGCGCGTACCCGACGGTCACGAACCGGCCGCCGTAGCGCAGCGACCGCAACGCCGGCTCGGCCAGCGTGCCGCCCACGGGGTCGACGACGACGTCGAACCCGTCGGGCAGTGCCTGACGGAGTGCCCGACGCAGGTCGCCGTCGCGATGATCGACGAGCCGGGTGGCGCCGAAGGACTCGCGCCGCATGCAGCTTCTCCGGGACTCGACGCCACCGCGGTGACCGTGGCGCCGAGGAGCACGCCGAGCTGGACGGCGGCCAACCCCACGCCGCCGCCCGCCCCCAGCACGACCAGCTCCTCTCCTGGCCGCAGCGCCGCCACCGAACGCAGCACGTGATAGGCGGTGCGATGGGCCACCCCGAAGGCGGCTGCGACGCGGTCGGTCACGCCGGCGGGCACGGGGGTGAGCGATGTGGCAACGACGGTCGCCTCCTGGGCGAACGCCCCTACCAGCGTGCTGCCGAAGACGTGGAGGCCGACGGACAGACCCGTGACGTCGCTCGCCACCTCGACCACCTCGCCCGCCAACTCGCTCCCCGGCACGAACGGCGGGGGGACCGCAACCTGGTAGGTGCCGGCGACGAGCAGCACGTCGGGAAAGTTGACCGCCGCCGCCCGGACCCGAACCCGGGCCTGGCCCGGGCCGAGCACCGGTGGGTCGACGTTCTCGACGCGCACGACCTCGGGCGGCCCGTAGGCCCGGCACAGCGCGGCGCGGACGGGCGTCAGCGCCCCTGCCAGTTGGGCGTGCGCTTCTGCACGAACGCCGCCGCGCCTTCGCGTGCATCCTCGCTGCCGAATATCACCGACCGCCAGTGCTCGAGTCGGGCGGCGAAGGCGGACGGGTCCAGCGCGGCCGTCCTCGTCAGCTCCTTGGCCGCCCGGACCGCCAGCGGGCCGTTCGCGGCGATGCGCTGGGCCATGGCCAGCGCCGTCGGCACCACCTCGTCGAAGGCCACGACGGCGTTGACGAGACCGATGTGCAGGGCGCGCCCAGCGTCGACGGTGTCTCCGGTGAGCACGAGCTCCATGGCCAGTGCCAACGGGATACGAGTGCCGAGGAGTGTGCCCCCACCCCCCGGGATGAGGCCGCGCCGGACCTCGGGCAGCCCGAAGCGCGCCCCCTCCCCCGCCACCACCACGTCGCAGCCCAACAACAGCTCGAGGCCGCCCGCCACCGCAGTGGCCTGAGCGGCGCCGACAACGGGGAGGGACAGCCTGCCGTCCATGAAGCGCATGAACGCGCTGGTCTCCGGGGCGTCCATGGCGAGTCCCTCGCCCCGTGCGAACGAGCGCAGGTCCATGCCGCTCGAGAAAGCCCGGTCCCCGGTGCCCGTCACCACCAGCGCCCGGACGACGGGGTCGGACTCGGCGTCGGTGACCGCAGCGCCGAACGAGCGAATGAGCGAGGGGTTGAGGGCATTGCGCGCTTCGGGGCGATTGAGCCGCAGGACGACGACGTGGTCGTGCTGCTCGATGACGAGCTCGTCGTCGCTCATGACCGGTAGTCGGTGCTGGCTGCCAGCTCGGCTGCTCCCTGCATCAGGTCCAGGACGATGGGGCCGAAGGCCAGCAGCTTCTCGTCGTCGCCGGCGCGCTGGTAGCCCTGCTCCAGCACCACCGCCAGCTTCCACTTGGCCAGGATGACGTAGTAGTCGATGTCGTCCACCTGCCGCCCCGACACCTCGGCGTAGTGGGCGAGCACCTCGTCGGTCGAGGGCATGCCGTACATGTCGACGTAGCCGGAGGTGGCCGCCTCAGGTGCCATGGTGTCGACCGGCCAGCCCTGGAGCACCCAGCCGAGATCGAGCTTGGGATCACCGACCGTGCCCATCTCCCAGTCGACGATGGCGGCGAGCCGCGCGGGACCCCCGTGGTCGTACATGACGTTGGCGAATTGGTAGTCACCGTGCATCAGGCCCGGCACGAAGTCGAGGGGACGATGGGCGTGCAGCCAGGCGGCCGCCTCGTCGAAGCCGGGCAACTCCCTGCCCTTGATCCGCTCCAGGAACGCGGTCCACCGGTCGACCTGGCGCTCGTGGAAGCCGTCGGGACGGCCCAGGTCCCCGAGGCCCCTCGATCGCCAGTCCACCTTGGACAGCAGGGCGATGCCCTCCACCAGCTGCAGCGCCAGACCACGACGAGCCTCGAGATCGTCGTCGAACGGCGCCGGCCACCGGTGGTCGTCGAGGCTCATGGGCGACCATCCGTCGACGAACCCCATCAGGTAGAAGGTGCGGCCCAACACCGCCGTGTCGGTGCAGGCGGCGATGGCGGGTGTGTGGGGCACATCGGTGCCGTCGAGGGCTTCGATGATGCGCCACTCGCGCAGGATCCCCTCGTCCCGGCCGGCCGGGGCGCTACTCGGTGGGATGCGAAGCGCGGCGTGCAGCCCCGCTCGCCGAATCTCGTAGATCTCGTTCTGCGAGCCCCCCGAGATGTAGCGGACCTGCACCGGTTCGCCCGCGCCGGGAAGCCCGGCGACGTCCATCCACCGGGCCAGGCTCCCGCTGTCGAGTGCGGGCACGGCGTCGATCACCGCTTTCCCGCCTCGAGCGTCGTTCGGAACTCGGGACCGAACTCACGATCCCAGGCCATGGCGGGCCCTCCCTCTCGCGTGCGCCGACGTTCTGGGAAAGAATATGATTCTGGCTATCAAGAACGCAATTCTGAACACAGCGGGTAGCCCCGAGACACCGGACGTTGACGTGGCGGCCCGGATCGCCGGCCAGACCATGGCCCGGCGCGGCGCCGATTACACCGAAGAGGTACGCCGTCTCCTCGACGCCGCCCTCACGGTGATGGCCCGCAACGGCACCCGGGCGCGGGCCAGGGTGGCCGACATCGTCACGGCCGCCGGGCTCTCGAACGAGGCCTTCTACCGACACTTCAAGTCGAAGGACGCGCTGGTGGGCGCGCTGCTCGAGGACGGCGCCGAGCGGCTGCGCGGCTACCTCGCGCACCAGATGGAGAAGGAGCGCACCGCCGCCGGCCAAGTCCGACGCTGGGTGCACGGGGTGCTTTCGCAGGCCGACGAGGAGCTCGCCGCCCCCACCCTGGCCGTGCTGTGGAACGCCGCGTCCGCCGACAGAGGCCTCGCCTCGGGACGGCACTTCGCCAGCGCACCGCTCGCCACGTTGCTCCGCGACCCCTTCGCGGCTCTGGGCAGCAGCACGCCCGAGCTCGACGCCACCCTGGCCGCCCACGCAGTGCTCGGCACGTTGTCGGACCACCTGTGGCAGGGGACCCGGCCCGCGGCGCACGAGGTCAAGGCCATCATCGACTTCTGTCTCGCGGCGGGCAGTGGGCCCGATTGATCGCAATCGATCGCAGGGATGAACTCAGCGAAACGAGATCTGGCCCGTCGTCACGGCGCCGATCACGCCGCCGTCGACGAGCAGGTCGGTGCCTGTGATGAATGACGCCGCCGGACTCACGAGGAATTCGGCGGCTGCGGCGATGTCGTCGGGGGTCCCGAGGCGGTCCGCACCCGATCCGTCCACCATGGCCTGCATGAAGGCGCCGGTGGGCCCCTGAAGCTCCGCCTGCCCCATCGGCGTCGAGATGACGCCGGGACTGATGGAATTCACCCGGGCACCGCGACGCCCCCACGCCACGCTCGCCGCCCGTACCCGGAGGTGGTTGGCTCGCTTGGCATACGCGTACGCGAGACCCGGATCGCGGTGGCGCGACGCATCGAGCGCCGGCAGTGCAGCCAGCTCCCGGGCCGGCGTCAGGGACAGCTGCGACTCCTCTTCGGGTGCGATGGCGGGCCCCAGGTGCCCGGCCATCGACGCGATCACCACCCCGGCTCCGCCCGGTGCCACCACGGGGGCGAACTCCTCCAGCGTGAATGCGACCCCCAGGAGATCGACCTTCACGATGGCCTCGGCCGGCGCCTGGACGGGCGAGAGGCCGGCGGTGTGCACGATGACGCGGACCGGTCCCAGAGCAGCCGCGGTCGAGGCCAGCCTGGCGACATCGTCCGCGTCCGAGACATCGACCACGACGGAGGTGACCCGGTGGCCTTCACCTGTGAGGTCTGTTGTCACGCTGTCGAGCAGTTCCGGGGCGATGTCGGCGAGCACCAGAGACCGGCCCGGGCCCAGCCTTCGGGCGATGGCCTGACCCATGCCCCCCACCCCGACGACGACGGCTACCTCTCGCTCCACGAGACCTCCCCGGTCAACCACCGACATGAGGCGGCGTCACCCGACCTTTCCGAAACAGTCTTCTGTGTCGTCACCGCCGGGACCAGCCCGATGGCAGGGCCGATCGTTGTCCCGTTCGCCCCGGCTCTCCGTTATTCTGAGCGCCTCGTGCCTGGTGGGCGGGACGAGCACAAAGAAAGGGACCTTCGGGTGGGGCACTTCGAGACACTCCTCTACGAAGAGCAGGACGGGGTGGCCATCGTCACGTTGAACCGTCCCGAGGTCCTGAACGCCTTCAATCGCCAGATGCAGCGGGAGCTCCGTGAGCTGTGGCGCTCGTTGTGCACCAATGACGACGTCCGGGCGATCGTGTTGACGGGGGCGGGCGACAAAGCCTTCTGCAGCGGCATCGATCGCAAAGAGTCGATCGAGGAGGGATACCTGCGGAGAGACCCCAGCGACACCCGTCGCGTCTCCACCACGGCATACACCGCTGTCGACCCGGGTCTCGACCTGAATCCGAAGGCGAACAACCTGTGGAAACCGGTGGTCGCTGCGGTCAACGGCATGGCGTGCGGCGGCGCTCTCTACCTGCTGGGCGAGGCGGACATCATCATCGCGGCCGAGCACGCCACGTTCTTCGATCCGCATGTGAGCTACGGGATGGTGGCCGGGTTCGAACCCACCCATCTGCTCCAGAAGCTCCCGCTGGGAGAGACACTGCGCGTTGCTCTGCTGGGTGTGCACGAGCGCATGTCGGCCGCACGCGCATACGAACTCGGCCTCGTGTCGGAGGTGACGTCGGCGGATCAGCTCATGGAGCGAGCCATGTGGATCGGCTCGCGGATCGCATCTGCTCCGGCCCTGGCCGTGCAAGGCACCGTCCGGGCCATCTGGGCAGCCAACGAGCTCTCGCGCAATGCCGCCTTGGCCCAGGTTTCCGCCCTGGTGAAACTCGGGACCGAGTACGAGAATCTCGATCAGGGTCAAGAAGCATTCAAAGCAGGGCGCCCCGAGTGGAGGTTGCGCTAGCAACCGGCACCGTCACCGTCCACTTCCGGCCAGCCCGGACGCCCGGACGCCGGTCTGGTACTAGTGGCGGCTCTTGGGTTGGGGGAAGTAGCCCGTCATCGTGCCCTTGCTGACGAGTGCCACCGCCCCGTCGCGGTCGAACCGATCGCGGTAATGGTTCTCGAGCGCAAGCATCAAGGCCGTGCCCATGACGGCTCGGGCCGACATGTCCAGCAACTCGAACTCGAGGCCGTAGCGTTCCGCCACCTCGCGCCAGGCCTCGACCAACCGGTCCATGGCCAAGCCGAAGTGCTGCTCATAGAAGCGGCGGGCCACTTTGGGATCGCCGAACAGGACGAGCCCCAGAAGTGGGAGCACTTCCTCGAGCGTCGAGGTCAGCTGACGGTACAGGTCCGCGAGCGTTTGCAGCTGCCGCTCGAGGTTGAGGGGCTCGTCGCGGTCGATCACCGAGGAGAACGCCACGAGGTCGTCGACCGCTTCGCGCAGGGGCTCCACGACGGCCTCGTAGAAGAGCTGTTCCTTGCTCTCGAAGTGGCGGTAGATGATCCCCTCGCTGATGCCGGCCTGTTCCGCGATGACCTTGACGGTCGTCCCGTTCACGTCGCCGTTCTGGCTGAAGGCCTCGCGCGCCGCCTCCAGGATGGACTTTCGTCGTGCCTCGGCCGTGAGGCGTCGACTGCGGGTGGATGTCGCCTGTTTAGCCATGGGTGATCCTGAAGCCCTCTAGAGGCCGGGGCGAGGAAGATGACATCGCCGACACATTAGGGCAGGGTGCTCCGGCGGCCAGGGAATACGGCACGGGAAAGCGCGTCTCGCTCCAATCCCCGCGAGCAGCCCGAAGCGGCGCTGCCGTCGAACCCGTCGTGGCCCGAAACGCTGGCTGTCGGTTCCGCCTTGTCGAGCGTCGAACGCGAGACGGCTCAAGAGTGGGCGTCTCCGCCGAAGCCGTAAGGCTCGGAGTGCCCCTCACCACCACGTCTCACCGCCACCTCCACGCTCCTGTTGCCTGACCCGCGATCCTTGCCGGAAACGGGCAATTCGCTGGTCAGAGCGGTCAAACAAAGCTTAACCTCGGCGTCGATCGTACTCCAGACCCCAGCGCCCTCGTAATTTTGCGGGGGATTTTGCGGGGGCTCGTGTCGGTTGCGACACGACGGAGGGCCCGAGCCGGCGGGTGCGACTCCCGTGGCCGCGCAACCCCGCCATCGAGAACGCCTCGAGGGCGCCTTTCGACGTCCCATCGGGAGCTTGTTGCCAAGACCCCCGGCTCACGAGCCGTCGAGTCATGGGCGGACGGAGTCGTCTGACGCCGCCACCTGCTACCGCCTCGCACCGGCCGGTGGTGATCCCCGGTGCAGCGAGAGGTGGTCAGCTTGCTCGGGATCGACGGCGTTCGGCACGCTCCTCGCGGGGCAGACCGAGTGCATTCACGAACATCCGAGTCAACTGGTCGACCGCTCGGTCAACGCTGCAGGTAATTGCCTCTTGCACGAGCCACATCTCAGCGAATCTGCTCACCATCGCACCGAGCGCGGCCGCTGCGAGATTGGGCTCGAGTTGCGGATCAGCCAAACCATTCTTCTGAAGATTCCTGATGGTCATCGCCACCTGCTGAGAGTAACGCTGGTGCCGTTGCATCCGCAGCGCGTTGACCTCTTTGTCGTATCGTGCCATTTGTTCGATGACCCCGATGATCCTCGACTCCTTGCGATAGCTCTCGAGATGTCGCCGCAACGCTTCGCGGATTCGTTCCTCCGGTGGCGAATGCGACTCCGGATCAAGGATCACGCCGGCGAGCGGAGCGCTGAGCCTCTCTTCCACTGACTCTGCGACTTCGCGGAAGATCTCTTCCTTCGATTCGAAGTAGTGGTAGAACGACCCATGAGACAGGTCGGCACGCTCGGCGATATCGGAGATGCGAGCCTCGAGGAAACCATCCTCTTCGAAGACCTCTTTGGCAGCAACCAGGAGCCGAGCCCGCGTCCGAACGCCCTTCTGCGAGCGTGGCACGTTCGACTTCTCGTCCGGTCCCGGCAACCCGTCCTCTTCCCGCGCGTCCCGCCGTTCGGTCACGCAAGACTAACGCGCTGCTCGGCCATTCTCCCGGGACGACGTGACGGACCTCGGCCACCGTCCTTCCCCGGCGGGCGACTCGGCGAGCTCCCCAGCAGCGTGGAGCGAGGGAAACAACTGGGTAAGTGCTTACTTTTGCTCTCATGGGCGGGCCGCACATTCGCACCGTCAGTACAAAGACGGCTCGCACCGAACGAGCCTCATCGGCGCTCGGCTCTCGCGCTCACATGTCGCGTCACTCTCCGCCACACGCATGCACGACCCGGTGCCGCGTTCGACGTTCCGTGCCGACCGCTCGACCGCGTCGCCCCCAACACGAATCGCATTCCGCCCATGATCCAGAGGGCCCGACGACGACACGGTCGGGTCTTCACCAGACCAGTGTCCTCCCCCGACGGGTTTACCCCCACCCGATAAACGCCCAGGTCACACGCCACATTTGGCCACCGATGCCAACCGCATCGGACTGTCAGATCGTCCACTTGATCCACCACCCCCTTCCGCGCAATTATTAAGGTGTCAAAGTAAATTGCGGGTCTTGGTTCCAGGAGGACTGCACCATCGTGATCGATCCCGAGAACATCAATTTCTTCAGCGATAGGACGGTTCAGGACGACCCGTACGCCTACTTCGACGCACTGCGAACAATCTCGCCCGTGTGGCAGGAGCCGAATTACGGCGTCTACATGGTGACGGGATATGACGAAGCGTTGGCCGTGTACAACGACGCTGTCCGGTTCTCGTCCTGCAACGCCGTGGGGGGCCCATTTGCGAAATTCTCGGTTCCGCTCGAAGGTGACGACGTCAGCGAGATCATCGAGCAACACCGCGACGAGCTCCCCTTCAGTGATCAGCTGCCGACGTTCGACCCTCCCCGCCACAACGAGCACCGACGGTTGCTCATGCGCCTGCTCACGCCTCAGCAGCTCCGGTCCAACGAGGAGTTCATGTGGCGAACCGCAGACTCGCTCATGGACAACTTTTTCGACGAAGGCTCCTGTGAGTTCATCACGGAATACGCGGCGCCGTTCACGTTATTGGTGATCGCAGACCTCGAAGGTGTGCCGGAATCGGACCACGGGATGTTCCAGGAGCGACTGACCAATGTCGCAGCTGAGGTCTCTCACAAGCCGCTAGCGTTCCTCTACGAACAGTTCACTTCGTACATCGAGGACCGTCGCAAGAATCCCCGTGAAGACATCATGACGGCCATGGCGACGGCCACGTTTCCCGACGGCTCGACCCCGGAAGTCAACGACGTCGCCCTCCTGGCCGCAAACCTGTTTGCCGGCGGACAGGAGACGACCGTGCGCCTCCTGTCCTTCGCCATTCGAGTCATGGCCGAGCGTCCCGACATTCAAGATCGACTCCGACGAGAACGCGAGCTCATTCCCAACTTCATCGAGGAGACGCTTCGCTTCGAGAGCCCCCTGCGAGCCCAGTTCCGTATGGCACGTGTCGGGGTTCAGGTGGGAGGGGTCGACATTCCTGCGGGAAGCACCGTCCTTTTGCTTCCCGGGGCCGCCAATCGAGACCCTCGTACCTTCCCGAACCCCGCAGACTTCGACCTCGCCCGAGCCAATGCGCGCTACCACATCGCGTTCGGCCACGGAATCCACCATTGCGCCGGCGCGCACCTGGCCCGAGCGGAGGGCCGGGTGACGGTGAACAGACTCTTGGACCGGACCGCCGAGATCACGATCTCGGAGAAGGAGCACGGTCCATCAGGACAGCGCCGGTATGAATACCTCCCCACGTACTTCCTGCGCGGCCTCGCCAATCTGACGACCGATTTCAACGTGCCGGCCTAGGGTTCGTCCCATCCCGGGGTCGTGTGACCCCCTGCGTGGGCGAGTTCAGCCAGGTTCGGTACCCACGACCGACACGAACGAGACCATCTCGCCGGGGTACCCGCCGAGGTTGTGCACCACGGCGAGCTTGCGGTCGTTGGCGATACGCCGGTCCTCGGGCGCCTCTCCTCGCATCTGGAGCCAGCACTCGTAGTGCATGCGCAGCCCGGAGGCACCAACGGGGTGCCCGAAGCTCTTCAGGCCGCCATCAGTGTTGACCGGCAGGCTGCCGTCGAGCGCGAAGGTCCCGGCCAGGACTTCCTTCCACGCTGTCCCTCGCTCGGCGAACCGCAGGTCTTCCATGAGCACGAGCTCAGTGGGCGTGAAGCAGTCGTGGACCTCTGCCATGGCGACTTGGGAGCGGGGGTCGTCGACGCCCGCCTGTCGGTACGCGTCCTCGGCCGCCAGGACGACCTCAGGGAACGTCGTGAAGTCGTAGCTCGGGTCGACGAGACCCGATCCGTCACCGGCGACAACGGACATCCCCTTGATGAAGAGGGGCTTGTCGGTGTAGCGGTGGGCGTCCTCGGACCGAACGACGATTGCGGCGGCGGCGCCGTCGGCCACTCCGGCACAGTCGAACACCGACAACTCGCCGGCGACGGCCGCCATCTTGCAGATGTCCTCGGCCGAGGTCTCCTTGCGAAACTGTGCCCGTGGGTTGTGGGCACCGTTGTGATGGTTCTTCTCGGCGATCTTGGCGGTCGCGAACCGAAGCTCGGCCGCGTCGACGCCGTACTTCTTGGCGTACGCCGGAAGGATCATCGAGTACATCGCCGCGGCGGTCAGGGTGCGGGCCGTACCGTCGTTGGGAGGAAGACTGGCGTTGGTGCCGGCAAACCCCGTGTCCTTGAACTTGTCGCAACCGATAGCCATGGCGATGTCGTAGGCACCGCTGGCGACGGCGTACGCCGCTTGCCGCAGAGCCTCGGACCCGGTGGCGCAGTAGTTCTCGACGCGGGTCACCGGCTTGCCCTGAAGCTTGAGCGCCGAGGCGAGCACGATGCCCGAACTCCCCGAGACCGCCATGCCCATCCAGTAGGCGTCGATGTCCTGCTTGGTGACACCCACCGACGCCAACACCTCGTCAGCCGCCTCGATGAGGAGATCGTCTCGGCTCTTGTCGAAGTGCTCTCGGAACGGCGTGCACGACATGCCGACGATGGCGACGCGGTCCTTGATGCCATTCGAGCTCACGATGCCTCCTTCGCCCCGATGGGACGGGCTTTCCAGAAGTAGTTATGGATCCCATCAGCCGTGAACAGCCGACGAAGCGTCATTTCCACCCGAGTGCCGACCTCGACGTCGTCGACATCGCAATCAGTCAGTTGGCAGGGGAAGCGGCCGCCGCCATCGAAATCGAGCACGGCAAAGATCACCGGTGGGCTCTCCGAGTAGATGAGCCGGTCGACCGTGTACGTGGCGACCGTCGCCACGGTCTCGGACTCCGGCACCTGCTCCATGTCATCGGTCTTGCCGCCGTAGATCCCGACCCGTTGCGGCGGAAGGTGGACGATGCCGGTCTGCAGATCGCGAGACCCGACGAACCCGAATTTCCAGTCCGTCGAGCGGGCCGCGGCTGACGAAGACGGGCGATTGGGGGTCGGCCGATTGGGTGGCTCAACCTCGACCATGTTCCGCCACGTCAAGAACTTGCCGTACGGAACCACCGCGCTTTGGGCGATCTGGTCGGCGACCGACTTGGCCGGGGAGTACGACGCAATGGCGTCCGTCGTCCGGAAGAGCAGGACCTCGACGCCATCTGCCAACACCACCACCGCAATCGTCGTGTCGGGCTCAGCCTTGTCGAGCACGTCGGCGAGCACAACACCAAAGTGCGCCGCGCCGGTGTTGCCCACGACAGCATCGAGGTTGTCGGCAATTGATTTGGCGCCGAGCTTGCGGGCCGCGGCCCGCACCGCCCGTCCGTGGGTTCCGGTGACGATGGCGACGTCGACCTGGTCAGGATTCAGTTCGCACGTCTTGAGGGCCGCGTTCCAGGCCCGCTCCACCATGGGCACGTATACCGTCTCGCCGAATCGCTCCTCCCATCGCCGCGTGCGGGGCGAGCCCGGCGCCCGCCAGCGATCGACGAACTCCTCGGTCTCCGACGCTCCGCCGAGGTACTGCGCGATCACGGGACCGTTGCTGTCGTTGCCGACGAGCACAGCGGCGCCACCATCGCCCCCCTCGGCCTCATCGGCGCTCATCGGCAAGCCGCCTCTCATGCCGGCCACGGCCACGAGCACATCGTCGACCCCACGGGCGGCGGCGAGGAAAGCGCCGACCCCTGAACGCACGGCTCCGTTGACGTCCATGACCGCCACCGTGGGGTCCAGGCGCAGGGCGGCGTGGATCGCGGTGGCGTTGGTCTTCTCGGCATAGGCCGGCTCGGCGGTGGCGAACCACAGTGCGTCGGGCGCCGCCCCGCCGACGGATCTCAGCGCCAGGCGGGCAGCCTCGAACCCGAGGGTGGTGGTGTCCTCGTCGAACGAGGCCACCGTCCGCTGCCCCCGGCCAGGAGCACCTCCGAAGACCGAGGCGACGTCCTTGCGCTCGAGTCGGCGGTACGGGACATAGGCGGCGTAGCTCCGGATCCCCCTCATCGAGCTCCAGGATGACTGCGTCGGAGAGCGAGCCGCACCTTTCCCACCTCCATCATTGTTCGTCACGCCCTTGTGGTCTGCAAAGCTTAGCTTGTATACTGGTGAGTAAGGCCTTACTTTGTTTCCATCCCTACCAGTACCCCCATCGGGCGACGCCGGTGAGGAAGGTGGGGCGCTGGCGGTCACGGCACGGGGCGGGTCGGTTCCCCCTTACTCGCCCCGTGCCACCGCCCAGCACAATCTACTTCGGAGGCTCGTCGCTTTCGGCACCTTCCCCTCCACCGTTGTGCGCCACTCAACGTCCAGCGGCGCGGCCCTCACCAGTGGCGTGGCGTGCCGCGACATAGCCGAAGACCATCGTGTTGGCGATGCTCGCGCCCGGGCCGAGGTAGTGGCGGCCCATGACCGTGGCGGTACCGTTGCCCGTCGCGTACAACCCCTCGATCGGCCGGTCATCTTGATCGACAACCTGCGCATGCTCGTTGGTGACGAGCCCACCGCACGTCCCGATGTCCCCCGGCACGACTTGGACCGCGTAATACGGCGGCTCGTCGATCGGGCCTAGGCAGGGATGCACCTTGCGGTTCGGATCGCCCAACGCCCGGTTGTAGGCGGACTCGCCCCGCCCGTAGTCGGGATCGATGCCCTGCGCCGCGTTCGCATTGAATCGTTCGACGGTTTCCGTCAGCCCGGCAGGGTCGATGTCACACGTCCGGGCCAGGTCGTTGAGCGTCCACGCCTGCTTGAGCATCCCGCTCTCGAATAGCTTCCGTGGGAACCGGCCGGGCCTCGAGCGCTGGTGTGCGTACCGCTTGCGGTAGCGATCATCGAAGATCAGCCAGCACGGGACCGCCTTGCTCGTCCGGTTGCGGGCATACATCTCCTTCCCCACTTCCATGTACGAATTCGACTCGTTGACGAATCGTTGTCCCGCCGCATCGACGTAGATCGTCCGCGGACGTTGACGCGCCTGGTCGAGTGTGGACTGCCCGAACCGTCCCGTTCGGGGCGACGGCAGCCACCAGGCTTCGTCCATCAAATCGGTCTTCGCGCCGAGCCGCATCGCCGCCTGGAGGGCCTCGCCGGTATCGCCCGGATTGGCGATCGACCATCTCGCCCGGTTCGGTTGATCGCCTCCGTACTGCTCCCGCATCTCGGGGTTGTGGGCAAAGCCCCCCGACGCCAGCACCACCCCGTGACGGGCGCGGATCATTACGGGAGACCCCGCCCGCACGGTACGAACCCCCACGACGCGGCCGTCCTCGACGATCAGTTCCTCGAGAGGTGCCTCCGTCCAGACCGAGATTCCACGATCGACAGCGATGTGCAACATCTGCGCGATCAATGAGGCACCGTTGGTGAGCAGTGCTCGGCGCCGGAGTCTCGCCGCATAGGTCCGGAGCACGACGCGCGCCGAAATAGCGAAGGCCCGAATGTCGCGGTTGAAGTGCGACAGTGCACGCGCTTCATTCGTCATCACCGCGAGGCCGAGGCTCTTCGCCAGCCCGGGCTGCATTTTTGTGAGCCACTCACCGAGCACTCGACCATCGAACGGGACGGGCTCGATCCCGCGCCCGATCTCATGTCCACCCTTGGCGCTCGAGTAGTAGTCGCTGTAGCCGCGACAGAACACAAAGCGCACACCACTGCGCTGAAGGAACGCGACCATCTCGGGCCCGGCCGAGAGGAACGCGTCTCGGCGCTCATAGGAGGAGCACTGTCCGACGTCGCCCACGACCGCTTCGAAATGACTCATGGCGGCTTCGTAGGAGTCCTCGACCCCCTCTGCCCGCATGACCGGGTTGTTCGGCACCCAGACAATCCCGCCCGACATGGCAGTCGAGCCACCGAGGAGCTCCTGCTTCTCGAGCACGAGTGCGCTCGCTCCTGCGTCAGCCGCGGTGAGCGCCGCGACCATGCCGCCACCACCGGATCCGACGATCACGACGTCGACGGTGCAGTCCCATGTCGTCATGTCACGACCTTCCCATGAGCTCCTTCACGTCGCGGCAAGCTATCAGGGCAAGGACGACAATGCTACGGCATCAAAGTAATCGCCGACCATCGGTGGATCATGGACAGGTACCACGCGACGTGTCGTGCGCTCAGGCTTCGTGGTCGAGCAAACCCTTGGCTGCTGTGCTGCTCATGTTCCGAGGCTTCGGGGAGTCTTTGCAATCCTGGTGGACCCACCGCAGGCCACCTACTCGCCACCGCTCGAGCGGTTCACCCACATCGACGACACCGCCGCAGGCGGGGCACATCGACGAGTATTGCGCCTGGGTGGACCAACGCCCGCGTAGATTTCGCCCAACCACTGGTGCTTGGTTCATGTCCGTGGTTCCCTTCGCCGTCGTTCACCCCCCTGCCAGTCAACGCTGCAACCGAAGGCTCCTACCCCACCCAGAGTCCCGGCGGTCGAACCGGTCGTGCGCCGACCGAAGCGTCCTCAGGAGCGTCGGCCCACTCCGGTGCTGCCACCGACATCCCCTCTGGTGGCCCAGCACCCGCTGCTGTGGCCACGTGTGACCTTCGAACCCAGCGATACAGAACGTTGTTGGGCCGGTCGACCAGGACGACCAGCCACGTCCCCAGATACAGGGCGATGAAACCGATGATCCCGACGATCCACAGGTCGGGCCCGGGCCCGGTGGAGGCGAGCGGGGCCGTGCTGGGCGCAGCAGCGGGCGCGACCACGGGTGCCGTTGCCGGCGCGACTGTGGTTGGCGCGACCGCCACAGGAGCTGTGGTGGCCGTCGTGTGCGCTGCCGTTGTCGGCGGAGCAGTGGTGGCGGGCGCGGGTGCCGTGGTGGCGGGCGCCCCAGCGGTGGCCTCACCGGCGAAGGTGAAACTCGCTTTCGCCGACTCCAAGGTGGCGTCCCCGTACTCGATGTAACACGTGACGCCAGCAGCCTGCTGAGCCGGGGTCGGAGGACACGGGTAGTTGGCGGCGTCTGTCGCCGGCGCGATACCGGCGCTGTCAGTCGCCGGGCATGTCGCCGCGGCAGGGGGTGGGCCACAGGGTGGGCCGACCGTCCCGCTGAGGATCTTCCAGGTGGTGGTGAACCCACCGCTCCCGTTCGTCGACGTGAGCTTGAGAATGTTCAACGCTTGACAACTCACGTTGATCGTCTGCCCAACGGGCGCCGGGAGCGTCACCATTGGCACGGTCGGATCGCCGCTGCACTGTAGGACTGACCCGAGCGAATTCGCGGCGTAGCCGCTGCCCGTGACGGTCACGTTCTGCCCTGGGGTGACGCCTGAGTCGGGGGAAACCGTGAGAACCGGCGTCCCAGCGACCGCTGGCGTGGCCAACGCCAGGCCGAACCCCACGAGCGACGCCATGCCGAGAATCGTTGCGAAGATCGCCTTGCACATTCGGCGCGTGACGTCCCCCGGTCTCAACAGCCGGACGTGGCTCGTCGCGTCCGTTCGAGCAACTTGCATGGTGTCCCCCGCCCCTCGATCAGTCGACCGATTCCGTCGACGTCAGCACCCATAGTAAGTGTTCACTAAAATTATCCGCCGTCGAGGTCGAAGCCAATAGTCACTATTGACGATCCCTGCACACAGCCTGGCCGATCCAAATCTACTGAGCAGTAACTTCGACTCCCCTGCCTGCTCCGACAGTGGAGCGGGTCCAGCACTTGGTCGCGTGGTCGTCGTCGGCTCTCTTGCTACCTCAAGACGCGCCGCGGCCTTGCAGGGTCTCCCTCGACCAGATCGTTGACGAGGGAGACCCTGCTTCGGACTGCGACCCGGGAGGATCAAGATGACGCCGAGACGGTCTTGCCTGGAATGACCGTTCCGCAGATCGGATCGGCCCCCGCAACGAGGAGGAACTTGCTCCCATCGAGCTTGGTGACCCAGTAGCAGTTGTCCACACCCGCGGCGGTACTCGTCTTGGCACCGAGATTGAGCTTGTGGCTGCCGAACAAGCCCGCCGCGGTGAAGTCCTTGGTGTTCGTAAGGGCCCGGATGAGCGCCGCCTGATTGGTCGTCGTGCCCGCGGCTTTCAGGCCCTGTACCAACATCGCAATCGAGGTGTAGCCGATGTATTCCGCAAACGTCGGATCACCGCTGATTCCCGACGCCCGCAGTGCGCTGACGAACTGCTCCGTCGCCGCCGTGTGCATCTCCACCGGCTCGAACGACGACAGGAAGTAGACACCCTGGGCGGCCTGAAGAGCACCGGGCCCCGCTTGCGTAAGGTCCCCTCCGTACCCCGTAGGAAGCAACGCTACCTTGAGGTGCACGCCTAGCTGCCGGAGCTCTGTGATCAACGCGAATGACGTATTAGGCTCGAGACTCCCGACGAATCCATCGACGTTGGCGCTCTTCATCGCGAGTGCCACCGGCGTGACATTGGTCCCGCCGTAAGGAAAGTTCGCATTGACGTACGGTGCCTTGATTCCGGCGTGCTCGGCCGAATCGGCGTCCCCCAAGGCAGAATCGCTCGAGGAAAGTGAGACCGCATAGCCCAGCGACGCCAACCTGGTGACGCCCTCCTTCTTGAAGAATGTGCCCTGGGTGGTCACGACCTTTGTCGCATCCAAAGGACCGAACACCGAGAACATGTTCTTCGACGTGATCCACTCGGGCCCGTCCTCTGCGGCTCCGATGACCGGCACCCCGTGGGCCGTCAGGAAGGGCGCAGCAGCAAAGGCAAATCCCGCCTGCACGATGACGGCATTTACGTGATCCTCTTCCACCAGCTTCTGGGCTCCGGAAATCACGCCGGATGGTGCAGTAGCCGTGTCGGCCACGACGTACTTGATCGTGTATCCGTCCTGCTTGGCGAGCACGGTTCCGGCTTTGACCCCCTGGACGACCGTCTTGTTGGCGGACGCGCCGAGGCCGGTGATGTCGGCAAGCACACCGACGGTGTAGGTCTTGCCTCCGGCGCTACTGCTCGGCGTTGTTGAACTGCAACCTGCGGCGACCATTCCGATGACCGCCACGGTGATCAAGATCCTCCTACCTCTGCGCATGCCTTGTCCCTCCACAGATCGATTGCGCGAACACTCTTCTTTCCCTCTCTCGAACGTGTACCTGTGTCAGCTGCTAGTCGACCGCATCCTCCTTGCCCCTCGGAGCGCGGCGGGGCGCCCTCGGGTCGATCATGTCGCCGCCATCATTCCGTCACCCAGGTAGTGGCGGAGCACCTCGCCCTTCGCGATATCGGCAGGCCCCTTCCATGCGATCTCACCGCGCTGGAGCACGAGACATTGATCAGCAAATGAAAGAGCCCGATACACGTACTGTTCGGTCATGATCACGGTCACTCCGGCATCTCTCGCCCGCGCCAAGCCTTCGAAGACGACGTCGACCATCAGAGGAGCGAGGCCCAGCGACAATTCGTCGGCGATCAGGAGCTTCGGCATTGTCGCCAGTGCTCGCGCCAGAGACAACATCTGCTGTTCGCCGCCCGAGAGCAGCCCTGCAATGTGGTGTCGGCGGCGGTCGAGAGCCGGAAAGATCTCGAACGCACGCTCCACAGCCTCGCGGCGCGCCTGTCGGCTGCCGAGCGTTGCCACGCCCATTCGGAGATTCTCGGTCACCGTGAGTCCACGGAAGACACCCCTCCCCTCGGGCAGATGGACGATCCCAGCGCGTCGCACCCGGTGCGCCGGCCACCCCGAGATTTCTTCGCCGGCCAGGACGATCTGCCCTCCGGACGGGACCAACCCGGCGATGGCGCGAGCGAGGCTGCTCTTTCCGGCGCCGTTCGGACCGAGCACGGCGAGGACCTGACCCTGCGGTAGGTCGAACGAGACATCCGATAACGCCTTGGCGTCGCCGTACCTCACGGAAAGGCCTTCGAGCACCAACGCGGATGGCCGGGGTTGGCCAGCCACGGACTGCGGGGGCAGAGGAGCACGGGCGGACCCATGCACCGTTGCCCCAGCCGAACTGCCGTTGGTAGCGGCATTCGCGCCAGACACCTCTTCGCCGAGATACGCAGCTCGCACCCCGGGATCGGCCCGGACCACGTCCGGCGCTCCGTTCGCGATCATCTTGCCGAAGTCCAGCACGTATACCCACGTGCACATGCGCATGACGAGCTCGACGTCGTGCTCCACCAGCAACACCGAGATCCCGCGTTGGCGTGCAATAGCTCCCAACGTCGATTCGAATTGCTCGGTGTCCGAGGAGTCGAGCCCCGACGACGGCTCGTCCAAGAGGAGCACCGTCGGAGACGAGGCGAGGGCCCGCCCGAGCTCGATGAGCCTGGCGACGCCCAGGGGAAGCCCCACCGCGGTGCGATCTGCGATGGCGGTCAGGCCCAACATCGCAACCAGTTCGTCGACCTGCGTCTTCTCGACCGTGTCGGCCGAGCGAAAACTTCCCATGGTGAACAAGTCCGACCAGATCCGACGCTGGTCGTGTTTCGCTCGGTGGGCGAGCACCAGGTGTTCCCTGACAGTCAGATCGGCGAACAGCTCGGGATGCTGAAACGTCCGAGCCATGCCCCAATTGGCACGTTGCTGCGGCCGGCTGTCGGTGATGTCCACGCCGTCCAATACGACGGTGCCCTTCGATGGCCGCAGGAGACCCGAGAGGACGCCGAAGAGCGTGCTCTTGCCCGCGCCGTTCGGACCGACCAATCCGACGACGGTGGCGGACGGGACAGTGACGTCGATGTCCTCGAGGGCGACGATACCGCCAAAGTTCACGGTGACCGCCGAACACTTCAACCGCTCCTGACCCACGGTCACGGCGTTGCCCCCGCACGCGTTCCTGAATCGGGTGGCGTGACCCCGCTCGCCGGAACCGGACTGCTGGGCCGTACGAGCCACAGTTCGCTCACGGCGACGGACGGGTCGACCCCTCTGTGTCCATCGATCGCCGTCGACGGCCGCCTGCTCGTCGGCGCGGCACTCACCGCAGCTCGCGAGTCCTTGGGTTGCAGGACTGCGGGGGTGATCCGCTCGACGCGCCGCCCAAGCTGGGGGATGACCCCCTCGGGATTGCGTGCGATCATCACCGCTCCGAGACCGAACAGCAGAGCAGGTACCTCGCCCAGCCGGGCCGGGAAATAGGACTGGAACACGCCGGGGAGGAGGGCGAACGCCAGTCCACCCAACAGGGCCGCCGCGATCGACCGAATCCCGATGGTCACGGCGACCGCCAACCAGACCAAGCCGGCGAAGGTCTCGTAGGTCTGCGGTTGCGCGACTCCGGCGTCCAGTGCGATGAACCCACCGCCGATCGCCGCGACGAATGCGCCCAAGGCCCCCACAATGACCTTTAGTTGGAGGACACTCAGGCCCAACGTGCGCGACGCCGGTTCACTGTCTCGAACGGCCTTCAGGGCCATGCCACTCGTGGACCGCCGCATGTTCGTGATCAAGAATGCGAACAGCGCGAAGACCGCCAAGGCAAGGTACGAGAACGCAAGATCACTCGAGGCGAAACTCGGGCGGTTCAGGGTCACACCGAGCCCGCCTTGCAAGAAGCGGTTCTGGTCGAAGATCAGCGTTTCCGCCAAGAGCCCAAAGGTCAACGTGCCCAATGCAACGTAGAGCTCGCCCAGCCGGATCGTGAGCATGCCGATCAGGGCGCCGACCACCGCAGCGACGATCCCCCCGAGGAACACTGCCAGGAGCACCGGGAGATGCCACACCGTGGCGAATTGGCCGGCCGCCAACGCGCCACCGCCCGCGAAGATGATCTGCGAGAGCCAGAGCATTCCCCCATCCCCGGTCACAACGGTGAACGTGAGGAATGTGACGCCGTAGCACAGGCCCAGTGCCACGAGCCCCAACCAGTAGGCGTTTCCGTGGAGTACAAGCGGTAGCAGGGCTATCAACCCGATCGGCACTGCACTCCGGACGACGCCGCGACGTGACCAGGGGGCAGAGCTCCCACCGTGGCTGACCATCACCAGGCCGGCCGGTCGAATGGCGTGATCGAGAGGCCCCCCCGAACCAAAGTCCTCGTTCGGACCGTCGGCCTTGACGGTGTAGATGATCAAGAAGACGAGCATGACGACAAAGGGAATGCTCGGCACGAGATCTGCTGTGAGAGTGCTGTTCACAGGGAGGTACTTCTGGATGACATCGGTGATCACACCCATGGCGAGCGACACGACCACGGCACCGACCAGGGAACGAAGCCGGGCCGCAACCACGGCCGCAAACGCGGCGGCCATCAGTGCCGTCATTCCCACGATGTTGAGACCATTCGTCGGCGCTACCAGGATGCCGGCAATGCCTGCCAGCGTTGCGCTGACGGCCCAGACACCGATCGCGACCCGGTTCGGATTCGCCCCCGAGAGCGATGCCATCGCCTCGGAGTCGACAACCGCACGGACCCGCAGACCCACGTCGGTGTACCGCATGACAATCGTCCCGACCACCACGATGAAGAGCAGGAACCCATAGGTGATCACTTGGTTGGTGGTGAGCGGAGTGCCGAACACATGGAAGGGCGGATCGCTCGAAAGCGCCAGACCCGGTGCAGCGGAAATCGCCTGCGTTCCGAGGGTGAGATCGGCGATGGCCGGAAGCGCAACCGACAACCCGATCGTGGTCACCAACTTGATCAGGGTGGACTTGCCCCGGATGAAGCGGAAGAGAACGGCGTAGAGGATCACTCCGAGGAGAGGTGCCACGACCAAGATCGACACCAGTCCCGAGGTGGTCGTCGACCAACCCTGCTGCGAATTGAGCCAGTAGTAGAAGCGTGCGACGAAGTACGCCATCGAACCGAAGGCGAAATTGAGTACTCCGGCCGACGCGTACGTGACGACAATCCCCGACGAGGCGATGGCGTAGATCGAACCCAGTGCGAGTCCCGCCAATACGTACTGGACCACAGCGCGTCAGCCTCTAGGCCCAATGCGAGTGGGACCAACGGTCATGTCCGGGAGGCGGACAGGACCGCGTGACGAGCGCGCTGCACTGTTCGTACATCCGCTGTCCGGCAGTAGGCGAACGTCGGTCATCGTCGACTGCGCTCCCCTCCCCCCCGGAGTCGCTCGGCACCTGCATGCGGCGACGTTGAGCAGTCTCAAGATTATCATAACGATCTCGGATTTGATTGTCGCGTCACCGCAACATTCCCGCGACGTTCGTTCACGTCGCAAGAGAAACACGCCGCATCGTCGGGCCCGATGATCTCGCTGTGCACACAGGGGTCGTGCAACGAGTTCCGCGTCTGCGAGCTGTCGTTGCGCGCCGGTTGTCGCACGCAGCATGCGCGAACGACGTCGACGCACCGGTTCGCAGCACGTCTCCTCATCCTGCGAGCCGTGGCACAGAGCCGTGGTACAGAGATGACCGAGCCCCGCCCGGTGCGGGCGGGGCTCGGTCACTTGAATTTCTCGGTCGGGTGCTAGTGGTTCACAGTCGACTCACCCGATACGAGGGACTCGCGTCAGCTGATTTTCAGGGCCTTGGCGGCGGTAATGTTGCCGGCCGTCGAGATGCACACCTCACCGGAGTACTTGCCCGGGACCTTGATGCCGTCCCCGGTGTCCGCGGTGACCGTTCCCTTGAACTTGACCAGCGACGGCTCGGGCCCACTGTACGGAGCCTTCTTGGTCGACTTGACGTAGCCCGGGCAATGCGGAGCCTTTGGTGCAACCGCGAAGTCCACCTTGCTCAACGTGGTCGTGCTTCCAGCCATCACCCAGGCGACTGTCACCGGCGCCGCCGCTGCACTCGCAAAGTCAAAGCCTGGGACAGATGAGCCGCCAGTGTTCCCTCCGCTGCAACCGGAGATCGTGGACGAAGTCTCCGTTCCCGAAATCGAGGTACAGGTGATCTTCACGCCCGCAAACGCCGGGCCGGTCAGACCCAGGACCACCCCGGAGAACGGGATGGTCACCGCGGCGACCACCAGCAGAACACGTCGCATAGCTTCCCCTTTTCTTTCCGTTGGGAACGGATCCTGCTTGCCCCCCTTAGGGCAGCCGTTCCTGCTGCACTCAAAGTAAGCGCTCGCTTGTTCCGATGCAAGGACATTTCTCCGGAATCGACGCACCCTCGAATTCGCCGCATCGGTGAACGTGTTTCAGTTTTTGCGCGAACCCCGAAGTGTCGGGTGCCGGCACGTTCGATCTTCGGCTGCTCCTACCCAGTTACCGGCTGGTCATCTATGTCAGATGCGAACGGTCAGGACGACGCGCTTCATGGCACCGTGACCCCAAGCCCTCGCACAGAGATCTCTCTCCGAACCGGATCCGAACCGACACAGGGCTCGCACCGTCACCGTCGAGCGCCGGACATTGCGTACCGTGCCTTCCCGTGGCCACCTCACGCGTGGCTGCAACCACGAGCTGAGACACCGCCGAAGAAGCAGGGACTGACCTGCGCTTATTCTGCTGCGCTTCCTCGTCGTGGCGGCCGACGAGCCCACCGAAGCTTCCTCAAAAATGAGGATTCACTCTCAAAGTGCCTTGGGTATTCTCGCTTCAAGGAGCGTCGGTCACCACGGCCAACGATCGGGCTCGGGGGAGGGAGTTGTGGGGCAAGGGTCGCAGCAGTCACGCACCTTTTTGAAGCTCGTAGGGATAGCGGCGGCGCTGCTGTTGACGAGTGGATCGATTCTCCTCGGCACATCCTTGAGTGCCTATGCCGCGGCAACAATGACCGCATCCCCGGCGACCGGTCTCACCAACGGGACGGTCGTGACGGTGACAGGCAGTGGGTTCACCGCCAACGGCACCGGCAACATTCTCGAGTGCAACAACTCCCCGGGTGAGCCCACGGTCGCTCTCACCCTTCCCGTCGTGGGACTGAGCAACAAGCTGGTCGGCTGCACCTCCCCGTCGATCTCGAGGCTCGTCACGACCAACACCCATGGGGCGCTCTCGACCACCTATCCCGTCATTGAAGGCACCACGGGGCCACCCTGTGGGGCGCCCCCGGATGTCGTGACGTGCCCGGCGACCGACAGTGCGGGGAACGCTCCCGCGGCCGACGCTGCTCTGTACCCGTGCCCGCCGACCCCGGCGCAGCAGGCCGCCGGCGGTTTCTGCGAACTGTTCTTCGGCGATCAGCTCGGTGACAGCGCAAGCGTGACCATCCTCTTCGCCGGAGAATCGCCCCCTGGGTCGAGCACGACGACGACCGGTGCGACGTCGTCCACCACGACGGTGGCGTCCACGACGACGACCTCCGGTGGGTCGACGACGACGACCGAGGGGCCGACCACGACGACGACCTCCGGTGGGTCGACGACGACGACCGAGGCACCCACGACGACCGAGGCGCCGACGACGACGGAGGCGCCGACGACGACGGAGGCGCCGACGACGACGGAGGCGCCGACGACGACCGAAGCACCCACGACGACCGAGGCGCCGACGACGACCGAAGCACCCACAACGACAGCGCCAACGGGACCTGCGCAGACCCTGACGGGCGCGTATGAGCTCTACTGCCCGAACAGTCCCGTGGGGACGATCGTCCTCAACGACACTCAGACCTCCGCCACACTGGATCCGCCCAACCCGACACCTGGTCAGTCGTTCACGGTGACGGGCTACCAGACCGTGATGGTGCTACCCAATGAGCTGGCCACGGAGTCGGCTCAGGTTTCGCCCACGATCACGGGCTCGGCGACATTCCAGCTTGATGCGTCCGGAGCTACACCGCCGACCACGCCACTTTCCTACCAGGTCAACTCCGCTCTCCCGAACCCCATCCCCGCGGCGGGGGCCCCGCTCCCGATACCCGCGACACCTCAGAGCGTGCCGGGCTTCACGGCCACGAGCAGTGCCATCACCATCCAAGAGGACTCGACCATGACCCTCACGATCGAAGTGGAAGGCACTCCGCTCGTGTTGCCATGCACGGCCTATCCCAACGACGAAATCACGCCCTCGGGGGCCACGTCCGATACACCCACGGGCAATCCCATCGCACCCGTGATCGCCGTGGCCGGCGGTGGGTCGACCACGACCACCACTGCCCCGCCGGCCGCCCCGACCACGACGATTGCGCCCGCGACCAATCCGTCGACGAACTCGGGCGGCTCGGGTGGAGGCGGAGCGGGCACCGTGGCATCGAGCTCTCAGAGTTTGGCCTTCACGGGACCTGGGTCCGGTGTCACCGCCCTCGGGATCCTCGGAGCATTTCTCATCCTGTCCGGCTTCGCCCTGCTGATTCTCATGGACGCTCCCCGGAGGGCGATCGCCGGCTTGGCGGTCGTCGGCCACAACCGGTGGAAGAGTGCGGTTCGGCACCGGTTGCCCGACACCACGAGCCGGTTGACCGACGGCACGCTGGGCGCTTTGCGCCGAGGTGGCGCCAAGATGAGCATGGCGCGGATGCCGGACAAGGGCCGTGAGCTCGCTCAGAGTACGACCCGGGTCGCGCAACGAACAGCCACATGGCTGCTCGGACGGTGACGTCACGACGCATGCAGCCGGACTGAGGTCGTCCTCGATCGGTCGTTTCGCGGGCCTGTCGGGGGCTGCCTACTCGAGAAGATCCTGCGTCACCGCAGCCGGGACAAGCCCGTTCGAACCGTCGTGCGCAGGAGCCACGGCTGCAGACTGCCACTGTGCGTTCTTGCGCTCCGATAGGAACGCCTCGACGGCGCCGACCGTGAGCGGCCGGGCGTAGAGATAGCCCTGGCCGCTATCACAGTGTTCACGCTGCAGTTGGGTCTGCTGGGAACACTCCTCGATCCCCTCGGCCAAGGTTTCCAACCCCAACGTCTTGCCAAGCTGGACGAGCGTTCGGATGAGTGCTCCTGATTCGGGGGAATCCGCCATCGACGAGATGAAGAGGCGGTCGATCTTGAGGGTGTCGACAGGGAGGCGTTGGAGATAGGCCAGCGACGAATAGCCGGTTCCGAAGTCGTCGATGGCGATCCGAACACCCGTGGCCTTGAGGGCCTCGAGACGGGGCACCACCGCTTCGACGTGTTTCATGATGGCGGTCTCGGTGATCTCGAGAGTCAGCGACGAGGCCGGCAAACCAGACGATTGCAGTGCGGCACAGACGTCATCGAGCAATTGATCGGTTTCGAGTTGCCGAGCGGAGACGTTCACCGAGACGTCGAGCACGTGGCCGCGCGAGTGCCAACACGCACACTGTCGACATGCCTCTTCGAGCACCCAGCGTCCCACGGTATTGATCAGCCCCGAATCCTCCAGGATGGGGATGAACGCGTCAGGCTGTACCACGCCGCGCTTGGGATGGTCCCAGCGCAGGAGCGCCTCGACTCCGGTCGTATTCCCGTCAGCCAGATTGAAGATGGGCTGGTAGACGAGGAAGAATTGCGAGTCCGACAACGCGTCACGCAGATCCGTCTCCAGGACATGGCGGTCCTGGACCGCCGTATGCATCTCAGGCTCATAGGCCACGAAGCAGTTCTTCCCGGCTGCTTTGGCTTCGTACAAGGCGATGTCCGCGTCGCGCAGGAGCTCGGTGGCCGAGTCACGTACTCCACTCGCGATGCCGATGCTCGCCGAGAGGGTGAGCGGACCCGAAGAGACGCCCGGCAGCTCGAATGGGCTGCCGAGCACTCCGAGCAACCGCTGGGCGACGAGCTCGGGCCCTGTCTTGGTCGCACTTCCGTCCACCAGCACCACGAACTCGTCCCCACCAAGACGTCCGACGCTGTCGACCTCTCGGATGGTGAGCGAGATCCGGCTGGACACCGCCTCGAGCAGCCGGTCTCCGACGGCATGACCGAAGGTGTCGTTGACTTGTTTGAAGCCGTCGAGATCGATGAACAGGGCTGCCAACTGGAAGTCGGAGCGGCGGGCCCGGGCCAGCATCTGCTCAGCTCGGTCGAGGATCATGACCCGGTTGGGCAGTCCGGTCAGCGCGTCGTGCACGGCCTGGAATCGGATCTGGTCCACCAGGCGTGCGTTGGAGATGGCGGTCGATGCTTGTGCCGCCAGCCCCTTGAGCCGTGTGGCCAGCCTCGGGGTGACGGTCAGTCGTTCGGGGCCGGCCTTGACGCTGGCCACGATGAAACCGATCTGCTTTCCGCTCACGAGGATTGACGCTGAGACCGACGCGGCAAAGCCCAGTCCGGAGTACGTGGTCCGCTCGATGCCATGGTCGTAGACGAGGTCCGGGGGGGCCGTGTGGAAACGCTGCGAGCCGACGTGGGCAAGCTCTCGATCGGTCAGTCCGATCGACCCGGCCAGTTGGAAGCCATCCTCCGATGTGTGACCGTCATCGACCGAGTTCAAGAACACAGCCGCACTGTCACAATCGATGACGTCGGGCACGGCTTGGGCCACCTTGGCCGCCATCTCCTGGGTGCTCACGATCTCGGTAAGCGAGGTTGCGAGCTCGAGCAACACCTTGGCGGTGTTCGCCTGGTCGCGGGCCTCTTCGACCGCGGCCGCGGTATCGAGCGCGGCAGCTGCCAAGCGCGCGTAGGTCTTCAGCGTTGCCTGTGAGAGTGCAGAGAAGACCCCCCCGGCTTCGTCCACGGCCAGGACTCCGTAGCGCCGGCGTGCGGAGGTGACTTCGACCGCGATGATCTGGTCAGACGCGACTTCACCGGCGAGCAGGCCTTCTGCGATTCTCTGCGCCTCGGCGTCTGGTAGCCCTTCGGAGAAGATCCTCCGTGGCATCCCCGCCCCGGGCTCCAGAGCCAGAAGCGCCCCACGCGACCCAACCGCCGTACGCAGAGAGGACGCCACGAAGCCCTGCAGGACCTCCTCGTGGCGCTCATTGGAAGCGAGATCGGAGATCGTGCGCTCGAGCTGTTCCAGCCTGGCCTCCAGAAGCTCCGCCCGCTTGCGATACTGCTCCGACTGCTGCGCTTCGGTGTCATGGTGCTGCCAGCGCAAACGAAAGCGACACGCAGCGTCGCCTCGGCATTGGCACTCCTCCTCGATGACTTCTCCCGGTGGGAGATGAAAGACGATCGGGATCAGCGCGTACTGAGCGGCTGCGAAGTCGCAGAACTCCGGAAAGGGCTCGTAGCCGTCGTCAAACCACTCGCGGATGATCCACTCGTTCGAGGCAACCTCGGTCTTTGCAAAGCGAAGGATCGGCATCAACGGATTGAGCTCGGAGCCGCTGGCCAGAAGCTCACCCGGCGACCCCAACGACTGCGCCGCTGCGGCGAGCTCCCAACTCTGCAACCAATCGGTCAGCAATCCGGACCGCGCGTACAGGCTGTCGGGCTCCACGCAGGAGCGCTCCTCCAGCAGTCGCCGGAACTGGTCGTACGAGGTCCAGGAGCCGGCCTCGGCCAGCTCCGCCAGTGACCGGGTTTCGCCGGCCCGGTCCAAGAGCCGATCGATGTCGCCGGGCGTCATCGTCTCGATCAGGAATTGGACGAGAAGTTTCGTATAGATCCCAGAGATATGGTGCTCGGCTGCCCTCTCCATCCCCCTGGAATCGTCAGGAGAGCGAGCGCTCTTTAACTCTTGCCGGGCCGTTCCCAGCACCGGAACCGCCCTCAGGGTTCGTGCGCTTCGGCACAAGCCCCTTCCGAGTCAACGAGCGGACCACGACCGGGAAATGCGACGGGACGCGTAGCGGCAACGACTCGTCATACCGTGCCGCCCCACGTCCCGCCGCCCTACCTGGCACCTGGACACGTCGGGGGTTGACGAAAACAGGGCCAACGCCCGATAATAGTCAGTGAGCGCCTACTTATCAAGGGTTCCGCGGGCCGGTGGGGGGGATATCGAGTCAGAAGCAGCTGCCGTCCAGATCGGGTGCTCGTGCCAACGGATCGAACACCGGTGCGGCGCGACGACACCACTCGGTCGATCGAATGAAGAGCACCGAGCACAGACGGGTTCGCTGACACGGCGCGCCCAAGAGATTGGTGACCCTCGCATGAGCACTTCTGCTCTTGTCGACGGGATCGTCACCGCGTCGTGCACGTGCTCGCACGACTCCCCTCTCCTCTCGTGCCATGCACGCGAAGACCTGTTTCTCGCAATGACCCCGTGTTGTCGATGTTTTCCGCTCTTCGCACAGGCGCTCCCTGAGCAACACGAGACCACGGCACTGCCACGTCCCTCGCGGTCGTTCGCATCGATCCATGCGCACGAACGAACGGCGTGAGCGGCGTGGAGCATTGCGACAGGCAACGACGCCGGCTAGATTGCCGGTACTTATTGGGGGCCCATCGGGGGATTCGCGGACCACACTGTGTGCTCGCGCCTGATGGCGATGGGAGGGCCACGTGATCGCCAAGGCTCAGCGACCATTTTTCGTCGCCGCGGTAGTTCTGGGCATGTTGGCCGCCGGATGTGGCGGGTCACACTCGTCGTCGACTTCGGGGACGGTCGCGTCGGGCCAGCTCGCGGGAGGCCAGATCCCCACAGGAGCGAATGCGACGGGATCGAAGTCGGGTGACACCGTCCCACTCGCCAAACAGAATCCGATCACGACGCTCTTCAACTCGATCAACACATTTCAATCGTGTCTGAAGGGACTTGGAGTCACGTTCATCGGCGCTCCCGACCCGAGCAACCCGAGCTCGGGAGCCAACAACCCCGCCTATATCAAGAGCCTGACGACGTGCGCGTCGCAGAGCAACATCCTGCAGGCACTGAAAAGCGAGCAGACCGCCCAGGAAAACCTGACACCGTCCCAGATCAAGCGCGAGAACCAGGAATACCTCGTGTTCCGCAAGTGCATGATCGCCCGTGGCTGGGGTATCCCCGTGCCCAAGCCCAACGCCAACGGGCTCCTGTTCTCCTTCGGCGGCGCCACTGGCACCGGTGGCAACGTCCCGCAGTTCAAACCCCCGCCGGGCCAGTCCATCCTGTCGAGCTCCGACTTGGAGGCTTGCGCGGCCAAGGCGCAGAGTGGCTCCTAGCGCATCCTCGCGGCGAATCAGGCTGTCGCGTAATCAGAAGCTCATCGCGGCCGCGGTCCTGGTCGTGGTCTTGGCGGGTAGCGGCATCGCCTACGCAGTCAGTGGGGGGAGCGGCTCGAGCGCACCCAACGACGTGATCATCTTCAGCAAGGTGCAGCTCCGCAGCTTGCAGGACACCGTGGCATTGAGCGGAACGCTGGCACGCAAGCAGATCCGCAACGTCACGGCCGCCACGCAAGGGTTGCTGAGCGCCGTGTACTCGAAGAACGGGACCATCACCAACGCCGGGGACGAGATGTTCGCCCTCAACGGTCGTAATGCCATCGCAGAGCAGGGAACCGTGCCGTTCTTTCGACCTCTCGCCGTCGGAGACCAAGGTGACGACGTCTTGCAGCTCAAGCAGATCCTCGCCGCCGCAGGTGACTATCCGGGTCCCATCAACAACCTCTACACCGAACAAACCCAATTCGCCCTGGCACAGTGGCAGGCGCAGCATCACTATCCCAACTCCACCCCTGCCACGCCGCAGTCGGTGACCGTCGCGCTCGCGCAGGGATCGGGCTACAAGCTGGGTACGGCCGACTCGGCTGGCTTGACTATCGGGCCACCACCGGCACAGTCGACCATGGCAATGAGAAGCGGGGGGAACGGTGCCACCCTGACCGCGTTTCGGCCTGCCATCGCTCCCCGCACGACGCCACCGGTCCTCACGATCCAATCCGTCAACGACAACGTCCAACAGGGCATGTCCGCCTCCTTCGTGATCTCTGCGTCGGTGTCATCGGCCACCGACACGACGGTGAACCTGACGTCGGGCGGCACGGCGGGGCCGGGGGACATCGTGACGCCGCCGCCGTCGGTCGACCTGCCCGCCGGTGCGCTGTCGGCCACGGTGTCGGTCCAGACGCGCGTGAACACCGCGGTGGAACCGGATCCGACGGTGATTCTTTCGATCGCGAGCGGGTCAGGCTATACCGTGGGAACGCCGAGCTCGGCGCAGACCATCATCGACAACAGCAACGTGCCGACTGTGCAGATCACAGGAGGGAGCACGATCTCCCCCGGTGCTTCGACGACGCTGACGATCACCGCAAACCAGGCTCCGCTCCAAGACACCCAGGTCGACTTGAGCATCTCGGGGAGTGCCGTGTCGGGCACCGACTACACCCCGGTGCAACCGGTGGCGACGCTGAGCGCGGGCAGCACATCGACAACCGTGACCTTCAACACCTTGAACACCAACGTGATCCAACCGGAGAAGTACATCGTCGTGGCGATCGCACCCTCACCCGCGTCGTACGCCGTAGGTTCGCAGGGGTCGGCGGTGATCGGGATCAACGGCGGAAACGGGCTTCCCAGTCTGACGCTGAGCTCAGCGACGAGCTATCTCCAAAAAGGCCAGCCCTACGACGTCACGATCTCGTTGAGCCAGGCGGTCAGCACACCTCTGACAGTCGACCTCGCCTACGGCGGCACGGCGTCGCCCCATAACGACTACACAGTCCCCGGCGGAAGCATCGTGGTGCCGGCGGGTCAGACCTCGCTGCAGGTCGCCATCCCGACGGTGACGAACAACACCGTTGAGTCCAACCGGGTTCTCACGGTCTCGTTAGGGTCGAGCACGGCCTACGCAATCGGCACACCGAGCTCGGTGTCGGTCACGATCACCTCATCGGTGATGCCCACGCTCACCATCTCGACCAACACGTCGACAGTTTCCCAAGGAGGCGCGGCGACGTTCACCATCGTCGCTGACCAACCGCCGGTCATGGACACCTCGGTCAACTTCACGGTGCAGGGCACCGCCGTACCGGGCCAGAACTACGTGCCTCTGGCCGGCACCGCACTGCTCAAGGCAGGTTCGACAAAGGTCACCGTGGTCTTGCAATCCCTGGACACCAACGTCACATTCGAGCCCACGGACATGATCGTGGACCAGTGGCCGATCCGGGTCGGTCAGGTCTTCCTCAAAGCCGGGGTGCCGGTAGCTCCCGGGGAGGCCGTGCTCTCGCTCGTCGAGCCGAACCTGACGGTGACGCTCCAAGCATCGGCGGCCGATCGAAGCAAGCTGCAGGTCGGCCAGCATTGCACTGTGCAGATCGCGGGTGAGACGGACCAGGGAACGGGCACCATCACCGAACTGGACTCCACTCCCACCGTGATCAGCTCCGGTGGACAGTCCCAGCAGGTCTACGAAGGCATGATCGACGTGTCCAACCTTACCGGTGCCGATGGATCGCAAGTCTCGATCAACGTCGTCGATCAGCAGGTCAACAACGCGCTCACTGTTCCAATCGCCGCAGTGAAACAGGACGGTTCGGGTGCCGACGTCGTTCGTGTCATCGACCTGGCCAGAGGTGGTGCCGTGACCGAGGTCACGGTCACGACGGGGCTCACAGAAGGCTCGTACATCCAGATCACGAGCGGCTTGCGACTGGGCGAGCTGGTGATCGCCGGAGCCGATCAGTCATAGTGATCCCTACGGCGCCCGATACCTTGCCGTACGGCGTGCCCCGTACCGAGGATCGGCCCTTGCTCGAGTTGGAGAGGGTCTCCCGGGTCTATGGCGAGGAGATCGAGGTCTACGCGCTGCGTGAAGTGTCGCTGCAGATCTTCCCCGGGGACTTCATGTCGATCGTCGGCCCGTCGGGCTCGGGAAAGTCGACCATGTTGGGCCTGCTCGGCGTGCTCGACCTGCCGACCTCGGGAACGATCCGCATCGCGGGTCAGGACGTGAGCGCGCTCGATGATCCCACCCGGTCGAGACTGCGGGGTGACTCGATCGGATTCGTGTTTCAGCAATTCCATCTCATTCCGCACCTGACCGCTCTGGGCAATGTCGAGACCGCACTGCTCTATCGGGACATACGACCAAAGGATCGGCACGAGCGCGCCCGCCGGGCGCTCGATCGCTTCGGGCTCTCGGATCGGGCCGATCATCGTCCGGTGCAGATGTCGGGGGGTGAACAACAGCGTGTGGCCCTGGCCCGGGCGATCGTCACCGACCCCCTGGTCATCCTGGCGGACGAGCCTACGGGCGCGCTCGACTCGGTCAACGCCGCGAACGTGCTCGACATCTTCAGGCAGCTCGAGTCACCGGAGCGTGCCGTGGTCATGGTCACCCACGATCAGTCCGTGGCGGGAACGGCTCGGCGCAAGGTCTCCATGAGAGACGGTCGGATCATCGCCGACGAGCGACGGGGCGAGCCGGGACAGTGAACGAGATACGCGATCTCATCGGCGTGGCCTGGGCCGGGCTCACGGCCCGGAAGATCCGCACACTGCTGATCATGCTCGGCCCCATCATCGGCGTGGCGGCCATGGTGAGCGCCGTGGGGCTGACCGAGAGCGCCAAGGGTGCGCTGCAGTCACAACTCGCCGAGCTCGGCACCAACCTCATCATCGCTCAGGCGGGCGGCACCTTCGGCTCACAGAACCCGTCGTTCCCCGTCAACGCCGTCCAGCGGGTGGAGAACGTGTCGACGGTCATGAGCGCGGCGGCCACCACCAACCTCTCCGGCGTGGTCGCCCTCCCGATCCAAGGGGCGAGCAGCTACTACCAGGCGTTCCCCGTTCCGGTCCGAGCCGCCGATGACAACCTGCCCTCGGTGCTCGAGGTGCCGCTCCTCGACGGCCGCTGGCTCAACGGCGCCGACACCCAACTCCATTCGCGGTCGGTGGTCCTCGGCTCGGGGATCGCCAAGCAGTACGGCTATCTCCCGGTGAGGTGCGTACGATCCAGCTCAACGGCGCCAACTTCGGTGTGATCGGTGTGCTCGGGCCCGTTGCGCTCGACCCCAACCTCGACAACGCGGCGTTCGTCACCCAGTGGGCTGCGCAGCACGTCTTGGGGACCAACGGCAAGCCCAATCAGCTCTACATCCGGGCCATGCCCGGCACGACCCAGGCCACTGCCAACGCCATCCCTACGGCGATCAACCTGGGTGGCTCGGACCAGGTGTCGACCCAGATCCCGAGCAACGTGCTGCAGGCGGCGGCACAGGCCAACAAGACACTCCAAGAGGTCGCCCTGCTGGCTGGTCTGCTGGCGTTGACCGTGGGTGGGATCGGGATCGCCAACGTCATGTCGATCTCGGTCATCCAGAGGTCGGCCGAGATAGGGATTCGACGTGCTGTGGGTCACAGCCGATCGAAGATCGGTGGACAGTTTCTCTTGGAGTCACTGTTCGTCGGGGTGCTGGGAGGAATCATCGGCGCGGTGTTGGGCGTGGGCGTGGTGTACGTCGTCTCCGCCTTCGCCGGCTGGGTCGTGGTGATCGCCTATGGCGACATACCCATCTGGATGGGGCTCGCGCTCTTCGTGTCCGTGGCGGCCGGCCTCTACCCCTCGATCAAAGCCGCACGACTCGAGCCCCTGGAGACACTCCGTCTGGGCTGAGAGCCCAGCGTCACTGCCCAGCTCCAGCCGACCCCGAGACCCCGGCGCCACCTCCCGCGGCAGCACCTCCCGCGCCCGCACCTCCCAGCGGCGGAGGAGGCGGAGGAGGCGGAGGAACTGCCGGCACTGCTGCTCCCGGCACCTGTGGTGCCGGGCCCGGTGTTGCCCGCTCCCGTGTTGCCCGCACTGGCCGTGCCACCGCCACCGGCGGCCCCGGTGTTGCCCGGCCCGGTGGAGCCGGTACCGGCTCCGGCAGCGCTCGATGTACCCGTGTTGCCCGCACCGGCGGTGCCCGATCCGGTAGTGCCCGTTCCCGAATTCCCTGAGCCCGAGGTGACCCCCGGACCGTTCGGATTGGAACCGAGCGGCCCATGAAAGCTTCCATCGCCCGAATGGGACGAGGCAGCCGCCACGGTCAACCCGATGGCCAGGCCCGCCACCACGATCAGAACGGAGATGATCCGGGCTCGGTCGATGCTCCGGCGACGACCCCCTGCTGAGCTCTCGTGCTCGCCATCAGAGCCGGAGACGGTGGGATCCGACATCACGTTTCAGAGTACCGTGACGCGCACGTTGGCGCCCGGCGAGGACACCCTCAACCGATGACGCGCAGTGGATAGGAGAATGCCGCCACCGCGAGGATCTCCTCTCGGTCGTCGTGGAGAATGAATCCTGCTGCGATCGTCTCGTCGAGAGAACGCTCGAACCGCCTCAGGTACTCGGCTTTGCCGTCGGGATAGAGCGCCGTCAGCGAGCCCTCGTCGAAGGGCACCGTGCGGCCGAAGAGCATGGCGAACGACTCGCCGCCCTGGCCGAGGCCCGACATGACCGCAATCGGGACCTCCACCCAAGGGGTACGAATGCCACCTCGCGCCAGGCCGTGCTCGTCCACACGAAAGCCCACGCCCGCGTCGTCGACCTCCAGCCGCGGAGCCGGTGGCGGAGGTTCGCCGCCGGATACCCAACGCGCCAGGTGGGACAGCCCGGCCTGCGCGACGTAGTGCTGCTGGGGGCCGGCGTTGATGGGCGAGTCCGTGGTGCCGATCACGAGGTTGGACGTGGGGAGCAGCAGCTCGGCCAAGCGTCGTGGGTCCACCGTCCCGTCGTCGTGCCGACCTGCGCTGACTGTGTAGGTGTCGGCGTGCGCCGCACCCGCGATCTCCCAGACCCGGATGGACTCGGAGTCCTGCTGCTGCGCGAGGCCGCCCCCGAGCAGGATGACGTCGGTCTCGCTCTGGAGCACCAAGACGGGCACTCGCGCGTCGATGCCGGATACGCTCACCCCGGGCCGAGATGGCACGGCGGGTCTCTTCCATCCCCAGGCGCTGCGCGGAAGAAATGAACTCTCCCTCAATCGACACGCCCACACCGGGTCGCCCATGCACGAAGAAGCCGTCGAAGAGCTGTGCGTGGGGATCGACGGCGTTGATATACGTCACGAGGCATGCTGCAGACTGCGACTCCCCCGCTGCGATCAGGCGGTCGGGCACGAGCCCGCCGAGCGGGTTCTCGTCGCCCCGCGCCCGAAGCAAGGCACCGACCTGCGTGAACATGTCGAAGGACCACGCGTCGCCGGGATGCTCGAGCTCGCCGTAGCGCTCAGGCTCCAGGAGCTTCAGGTGGATGCCTTCGACGAATCCCCCGCCGTCGATACCGACCTTCTGCGCCGACACGCCGACCCAGGCGTGGCCCTGGGCGGCCAGGTGACGATGGAAGAATCCCCAATCGGGGGCGACGTCGAGGCCGGCCGACACGTTGTGCCACTCCACCACGACCGTGCCGCTGAACCGGTCGGATTCGAGTGGACGTCGCACCACGAACCGCGTCCGGAATGCCGCCTCGGCACCAGGCACCACGTCCCAACGACCGTCCGCCGTCCGCTCGCCCTGCAGCGCGTAGGAGGTGGCCGTCCCTTCGACGCTGAATTCGGTCTCCTCGTAGCCGAGCGTGGCGAGGTCGTAGTCCCGCATGAGGTCGGGCGCGACACCGGGAATCTCCTTGAACGTTGCACGCTGCATCACCGTCGCCCCTCTCAACCCGACATCGTGGACGCGACTGTAGTGAAAGGTGTTTCCTCCCTCACGTCGAGTCGCGCACGGTGCCGGGCCCGTTCGACGTCTCAGGTCGAAGGCAGGCTGCTGACCAAGCTCAGCACGCTCACGGTCTCGGTGCCCTCCTTCTTGAGTCGGGCCGAGGACCGGTAGCCCAGGTCGACGTCGGTGGCCTGAGCCCGCAGGGCCCCCACCGTGGCCTGCTCCTTGGGGACGGGGCCGAAGGCGTCGAAGGAGAAGATGCGTAACGCGTTCTCGTGCGTCATCTTGGCCACGTCCTCGTCGGAGACGCCGGCGAGGGAGCCGGCCAGTGTCTCGGGTGCGAGGGGCCACGTCGAGTCCGAATGCGGGTAGTCGCATTCCCACGTGATCATGTCGGTGTTGAGCTTGGCCCGTGACTCGATGCCGAACGCGTCGTCGATGAAGCAGGTGACAATCCGCTCCAGGAACACCTCGCTGGGGAGCCTGTCCCCGAAGTCCTGATGTGTCCACCCTCGGTGCATCTTGTAGACGCGGTCGATCCGCTCGAGGAAATAGGGGATCCATCCGATCCCGCCCTCGCTCAAGGCGAAGGTGAGGTCGGGGAACTTTCGCAACAGGGGCGACCACACCAGATCGGCCGCCGCCTGCACGATGTTCATGGGCTGCAGCGTGATCATGGTGTCGACCGGTGCCTCGATCGAGGTGATCACCACCTGCGACGAAGACCCGATGTGCAGGCAAACGACCGTGCTGCGCTCGCTGCAGGCTCTCCAGAAGGGGTCCCAGTGCTCGTTGTGGATCGACGGGTACCCGAGCTTCTCGGGATTCTCCGAGAACGTCACCGCATGACAACCCTTGTCGGCGACGCGGTGGACCTCGGCTGCCATGGCGTCGATGTCCCAGATGGGAGGGATCGCGAGCGGGATCATGCGACCCGGGTACGTGCCACACCACTCGTCCACGTGCCAGTCGTTGTAGGCCCGCAACACCGCGAGTCCGAGGTCCTTGTCCACGGCCCGGGAGAAGAACTGCCCGCAGAACTGGGGATAGGAGGGGAAGTTCATCGAGGCGAGCACGCCGTTCGCGTTCATGTCACGGACCCGTTCGTGGATGTCGAAACAGCCGGGCCGTATCTCGCTGAAACGGGTCGGCTCCACGCCGTACTCGTCCGGTGGCCGGCCGGCCACGGCGTTGAGGCCGACGTTGGTCGCCTCTTGTCCTTCGAAGACCCAGGCGTCGGTGCCGTCGGGCTTGGTGACGACCTTCGGAGCTTGCTCCTTGTACCTGGCGGGAATATGCCCGTCGAACATGTCGGGGGGTTCCACGACATGGTCGTCGACCGAAACGAGGATCAGATCATCCGTGTGCATCGTGCGCTCCTCACCGTGGAAGGAATCAATCGAAAAGCACCGGAACGGCCGTCGGAGATCGGAACACCTGTCCCCGGATGTGGGGGTCATCGGCCTCCGGGTCGAGCCGCAGGTTGGGTAGCCGGTCGAGGAGCAGGTTCAGCGCCACCCGCATCTCCATGCGGGCCAAGTGGATCCCGAGGCACACGTGCGGCCCGTGACCGAACGAGATGTGGGGCTTGGGGTCACCGCGACCGATGTCGAAGTGGTCGGGGTCGGCGTGTCGACTCTCCTCCCGGTTGGCGGCGGCGAGCATGAGCATGATCGTCGAACCGGCCGGGATGGGCACACCGTCGATCTCCGTGTCCCTGGTGGCCAACCGGGTGATGTTGAGCAGCGGGGTCTCCAGGCGCAGCGACTCCTCGATGGTCGGCGCGACCAAGGCGCGATCGGATCGCACGGCTTCGAGCTGGCCGGGGTCCGACAAGAGGGTGAAGAGGAGGTTCCCGGTCGAGCGGTACGTCGTCTCGACACCGGCGGGCAGGAGCAGTCGAACGAACGAGAAGATCTCCTCGTCGCTGAGCCGCTCGCCTTCGAGCTCGGCCGTGGCCAGATCGCTGATCAGGTCCGGGCGAGGCTGGCGTCGGCGGTCCTCGAGAATCTCCGCCACGTATGCCTTCACCTCCTGCGAAGCGGCGATGGCCTCCTCCTGCTTGCTCAGGAAGCTGAGGATGGCGATGGACCAGCGCTGGAATTGGCGGTAGTCCTCGGCAGGCAATCCCAGGATTCCCGCGATGATCTTCGTCGGGTACGGGAAGGTGAACTCCCGGACCAGCTCGGCGCGGCCCCGGTCCACGAACGCGTCGATCAGCTTGTTGGCCACTCCATCTGCGAGCTCGCTCTCCCACCGAGCCATGACCTTGGGGCGAAACGCGGTCGACACGAGCGCCCGGTAGCGACGGTGCCGGGGACCATCCATCCCCAACATGATGTGCTCACCCATCACCGGACCCATGATCAGATCGATGATGTGGCCCGATGAGAACGTCTCCGCGTCGCGCAGCACCTGGGACACGTCGTCGTAGCGATAGACGAAGAACACCGGGGCGGATTCCTCGTGCGGCATGAGCGACGAGTCGATGCGCTGGACGGGGTGCTCCCGACGCGCCGTGGCCAGCTCCGGATACGGATCACGCGTGTCCCCCGCGACGGCGTCGTCGAAGAGGCCGAACTCCTCACCCTCTTCGTCGCCGACATGGCGGTCGACCGCTGCGCCGTGTTCCAGCGACGATTCCACGTGCCCTCCCGGCCGGCAGTCTGCTATAAACCAAATATTCGTTCAGACCGTACCGGGCAGGCCCGGGCGTCGTCAATCGGCGACCGGGCAAGGGGGACCGATGCATCTCGGCGTTGACCTCGGCGGACGGCGCATCCTCGTGACCGGCGCGTCGAGCGGCATCGGCGCCGCCGCGTGCCGGACGATCGTGGCGGCGGGTGGCTCGGTCGCAATGGTGGCGCGCCGCAAGGAGCGGCTGGTCGCGCTGCACGACGAGCTCGGAGCACGCGCCGCGCCTGTCCCCTGCGACGTAACCGACCTCGACGCCTTGCGAACGTCGGTCGACGAGGCGGCCCGGACGCTCAGCGGGCTCGATGGCGTGATTGCGGTGGCGGGCAAGTCCATGGTGGGGACGATCATGACCGGGACACCCGAACAGTGGCGGGAGCTGCTCGAGCTCAACCTCCTGGGCCCGCTGGCCACGATCCGCTACGCCGTCAGCCACTTCCCGGCTGCCGGCCGCCGCGACGTCGTCCTCGTGGCCTCTACCGGAGCAATCACACCGATGGCCGGCGTCGGGATCTACGCCGCATCCAAGCGGGGGCTCCGAGCTGGCTTCGACGCCTTGCGGCTGGAGCTCGCGCCGGCGGGCGTCAACGTGAGCTGTGTCATGCCCGGCATGTTCGAGACCGAGGGCCTCACCATCGACGGCATGGTCTTCGACGGTGATGTGCCGCCTTCTGACATTCCCTGGTTCGCCCCCGACAGCGGGCCCGGATCGGCAGCCGATCTTGCCGACACGATCGCCTTCATGATCAGTCGCCCCGAGGGGTTCTGCATCAACGAGCTCGTGGCACGGCCTACCGGACAGCTCAATCCATGAGCTCGCGGCACCGTGCCCGCACGGTCATCTGAGCGGGCGATGATCGACTTCAGCGGGCAGGTTGTCGTCGTCACCGGAGCCGGCCGTGGCCTCGGGCGTCTCTACGCGCTCGATCTGGCCCGGCGGGGCGCGTCGGTGGTCGTCAACGACGTGGGCAGCGCCATGCAGGGTCGGGGATCGGACGAGAGTGTGGCCCAGGAGGTAGTGGAGGAGATCGAGCGTCGCGGCGGCACCGCTGTCGCCTCGTGCGACTCGGTGGCGACCCCCGAAGGCGGAGAGTCGATCGTGCGAACGGCGGTCCAGCACTTCGGCCGGCTCGATGCCGTCGTGAGCAACGCTGGGATCTTCGACACACGTGCATTCGACGACCTGCCGGTCGAGGACTGGCGGCGGATGCTGAACGTCCACCTCGATGGGAGCTTCTTCCTCAGCCAGCCGGCCTACAGAGTCATGAAGACACAAGGTGGTGGTCACTTCGTCTTCATCGCCTCCTCCGCCGGCCTCTTCGGCCAGCCCAACTCGGCGAGCTACGCCGCGGCGAAGGCGGGCGTCGTGGGGCTAGCCAACGTGATTGCCATCGATGGCGCGCCCCATGGGATCCTGGCCAATGTCGTGCTCCCCTTCGGCTACTCCCGTATGGTCACCGAGACCGTGGGCGACCGCGACCGGCTCGGTGACGCGGTGCCGTTCCTACGAGCGATCGATCCGGAGTTGGTGGTTCCCATGGTGGTATTCCTCGCCAGCGAGGCCTGCACGTTCACGCACCAGAACTTCTCCGCCTGCGCCGGTCGCTTCGCCCGCGTGTTCATCGGATTGGCTGAGGGCTGGGTCGCCTCGGGTGGGAATCCCACGGCCGAGGACATCGATGCCCACATGACCGAGGTCGCCGCCACCGAGCCCTTCACGGTACCGAGCTCGATCTTCGACGAGGTCGCCCAGGTCTGCACCCGCCTCGGCATTGCGTTGTGAGGAGGCGGGCGTCGCGGGGTCAGGCGTCGTTGATCATGTCGGCCCACGCGGCCCGCTGGCGACCGCTGTGCAGGGCACCCTGGAATCCTCCGTCGACTGCCAGCACCTCGCCGGCTACGTAGCTGAGGCGCGGGCTGCCGAGCACGACCAGTGGCCACGCCTGCTCCTCGGCTCGTGCGTAGCGGCCGATCGGGCCGATCGCCTGGTCCACCACCTCCTTGGTGGCGAAATCGTGAAAGGCCGGCATCATCGCCGTGTCGGTGGGTCCGGGGTTGATGCAATTGATCCGTATACCCAGACCGGCGAGGTCCGGATACCACCAGCCCACCCATGCGTCCACAACCCACTTCGAGAACAAGTAACCGCTCCACGACCACGACTCCTCATGCGACGCCAGCCAATCGACGGCCTCGTCGAAACCGTTTGTGGCAAGGAGGGGGCCGATCGTCGCCATCTGGTCCTGCCAACCGACAGCCGCCGACGACGAGATGGCGGTGATGGACGATCCGGGCGGCATCTTGGGGACGAGTCCTCGGGCGAGGTGGCGCGCACCCACGAAGTTGACCAGCATCGTGTCCAGCTCGGAGAAGGGTGGGCCGGGCAACCCTGCACAGCTGAAGAACGCGTTGACGGGTTCGCCGATCGAAGCGACGAGGTCGTCGATGGCGGCGCTGTCGCGCAAGTCGACTTCGACGAATCGGCTGACCGCCACCTCGGTCGGCTTGATGTCGACAGCGGTGACCCTCGCCCCGAGGTCCACCAGGACCCGGGCGGCAGCCTCACCCATCCCTGAGGCAGCTCCCGTGACGACGACCGAGGCATCTCGGTATCCGAGTACGTCTTCCATCTCGTTCCTCCTGTGGTGACGGGCCAGAGCAGGTGCCGGAGGGCTCATCGTCGGCTCCCCTATCGTCACCTGGGGGACACCTTCACTGGGCCCGGCCCATTTAAGATGGTGAGCACTACCTTATTCAAGGGGGACGACGACATCCCCGAGGAGCAGGGACAGAAGCAGTGCCGAGCGCAACATCCAGGAGCACCTCCGCGTCACCCGGCGCGAGGGCCACGCGCCGGCCCCGAGGAGCGCCCCGTCGGCTCCTCCTCGACGCGGCCCGCGACCTGTTCGCCCGCCAGGACTACCGCAGCACGACCACGCGCGAAATCGCCGAGAAGGCAGGCGTAGCCGAGCACCTGCTCTTCCGTCAGTTCGGGTCGAAGGCGGCCCTCTTCCGCGAGGCGCTCGTCGTTCCCTTCACCAGCTTCGTCGACGACTTCCACCAGACGTGGAGGTCGGTCGTCCCGGAGGAGACCGACGAAGATGAGCTGGCCGAGCAATTCATCGGCGCGCTCTACGACCTCATCGTGGAACACCGGGGCCTCGTGATGACGCTGTTGACCTCCGACGCCCTGAGCGAAGACGAGTTGGCCGAGACCGGGATCGCCGACATCGACCGGGCATTGGCCGTCCTCGGCCGGATCGGCGCCGAGGGCGTGGACATCAGGGGGATGGGGTCGAACCGCCACGAGCTGGCGGCGTGGTCGACGGTGGCCATGGTCGCCGGCATGGCGGCGTTCCGTTCGATCTTCTCTGAGGACACCCGAATCACGAGGGACGACGTCGTCCGGGAGCTCACCCAGGCCACCCTCCACGGCTTTCTGCACCGCGAGCAGTGACGGCGCGTGGGGTGGGTTCGTGGACGGCGATGTCCTCGATGTGCGCTATGTAGGTCGGGGAAGACCGAGTAGCCGAGTGGTGAGGTACTGGATCGAGCGCGTCGGGAGGAGGCGGTTGCCGTAGAGCATGGCGACGGCGTCGGGCCCGACCGCGTGACGGGCGAACGGCTTCGTGTCGCGCAGGGCGCGCTCGACCACCGGCGCGAACCGACGTGGCGCGCGAGCGAACCGCAGCATCGTGGCGCCCATCGACTCGAGCGGTGCATGGAGCGCCACGTAGGGACCGGCCGCGTCCTTCCACGACCGGGTAAGCTCGAGGATGTCGGTCTTGAACGTTCCGGTGACGAGCACGCTGACACCGAGCCCGAAGGGCGCGATCTCCATCGACAGCGATTCCGCCCACCGCTCGAGCGCGCTCTTGCTGGCCCCGTAGGCGCTCACCGCCCCCATGCCGCTGACGGCGGCGTGGCTCGACACGACCACCACGCGTCCCCGGCCCGCCGCCCGCATGCCGGGCAGCAGGCCCTGGGTGAGGCGGATCGGCCCGAAGAGATTGGTGGTGAAGATCTGTTCCACCACCGACACCGGCATCTCCTCGACGGCACCTGCACCGGCGAGTCCTGCGTTGTGCACGAGTCCGAAGGGCACACCCACCGCATCGAGGATCCGGGTGACTGCGGACTCGATCGAGTCGGGATCCTCGAGATCGAGGCGGACCCCGACCAGCCTGCTGCGGTCGAGCGCCGGACCGAGAGTCTCCTTCAGACGCGCCAGACCGGCGTCAGGGCTCCGCATGGCCGCGAGCACCGTCCACCCCTGCCGATGGAGGTGGGTGGCCGTCGCGAGCCCGAGCCCGCGGGACGCCCCGGTGACGACGACACTTCGCGGCCGATCCTCGTCCACGAGAGTGCTCACGAGCCGCGGTGACTGGGCGCGCGGGTGCCATTGAGGGGTTGGTTCGGCACGCCCGGGAACAAGCGAGCCGTGGGTCCTGCGGTCACCCGACCCTCCAACTTCGTGACCAGATGGGGCGCGAAGACCGCGCCGTAGAGCAGGTTCCCGATCACCACGACGCCGACGATGGACAAGACCGATGACCGAAGACGGCTCGTCGACCTCGAGTCGGCCCACATGTCGATGACGGTACGGCCGTCGGGATCGGTTCGTCCCAGGATGTAGGTGAAGACCATCATCTGCACGCCCATGGCGAGGGCGTCGTACAGCGGGTACTGGTGCTTGGTCCCCGCCCACAGCGCAAGCCCGGGGATGACGCGGCCGTAGTAGAAGACACCGAGCCGGGCCCCCAGGACGGCGTTGAAGAGCAGGGCCCAGACGAAGCCGACGACGAGGCCGACGGTGAGGAGGGTGATGGGCCTGCGCCAGTGCAACCGCGAGCTCAACCGTCGCCCGAGGGCGGCACCGATCACCGCAGGCAACACGAAGTAGGCGATGTAGCCGGGCGGCACCGACGCCGGCAGCCCTCCCCATGTCAGGTTCAACGGCCACCACGACGGCATGCGCGGGATGGCGGGCGCGAACTGCGCGTACATGGCCCAGTCATAGGGCGCCTCGATCCAGGAGATGGAGATGGCCGAGATGCAGACGAGGAGGAGCGGGTGCAGTCGGCGGCGGCGGTACGTCAGAAAGGCGCCGATCGCGACGAAGGCGAGCCCCCCGACGTAGGCGAAGGCGATGGACGCCGTCAGCAAGGGCGTCAACTGATGGCTCATCGGTCGCGCTCGGGGCTCGGCGCCCCTCGTGCTTCGGGGTCGAACCGAAGCACGACGCCGAAGATGAGGACGATCAGTCCGAACAGCGTGCCCAGCATGATGACTGCGCCCACGTCCGCGCCCTCCGAGCGAGCCCCAGCTCCTTAGATAGTGGTAACTATCTTAATCTTGGGAGCTCGAGGGGCAAGGGAGCGCGTCGAGACGCTCGGGGCACGCGGGTCGATGGCGCTCGCTCAGATGTACATGCCCCCGTTGACCGCCAGCAGCTGGCCGGTGACGTAGCTGTCCTCGGCGCACAGGTAGGAGCACGCTTGTGCGATGTCGTCGGGCGTCCCGGCCCGGCCGAGCGGGATCATGGGAGCGATGACGTCGATGCCGGGAAAGTTGCCCGCTGCGGTGGCCTCGCGGGCCATCGGCGTGTCCACCACGCTCGGGGCGATGGTATTCACCGTGATCCCCTGGCGGGCCAGGTCGACCGCGAGCGACTTGGTGAGGGCGATGACGCCGCCCTTCGACGCCGAATAGTGGGCCATGTTCGGCGCACCCGACTGCGCACTCTGCGACGAGATGGTGACGATGCGACCCCAGCCCGCAGCGAGCATGTCCGAGACGGCCGCTTGGCAGCAGGCGAAGGTGCCGGTCAGGTTGACGGCGATGATCTGGTGCCACCGCTCCGGGGAGATCTCGAGCAGCGGGTCGAAGGCCTCGATCCCCGCGCTCGTCACCAGAATCTCGACCGGACCGAGCTCGGACTTCACCCGGGTGAAGGCTGCTTGCACGGATGCCCAGTCGGCGACGTCGACCTCGATGGCGACGGCTGTGCCCCCGGCGCCGTTCAGCTCTTCGGCCACGGTCTTGGCACCGGCGCCGTTGCGATCGAGGACCGCCACCTTGTGGCCGTCGGCCGAGAACCGCTCGGCGACACCGCGACCGATGCCCGACGCCCCACCCGTCACGACTGCCACCCTGCTCATACGGCCTCCTCGATCGGTGTGAATTCGATGTGCAGATTGCTCAGACCGCGCAGGACCCAGGTGGGCTCGTAGCGGAACGTGCGCGCCCCGGGCGGCCCGTGGTGCTCGTCGGACAGCCGGATGTCGCGCATGCGGTTGAGAATGCGCTCCAGGCTGACCCGACCCTCAGCTCTGGCCAGCGGTCCGCCCGGGCACGTGTGGTTGCCGCGCCCGAACGCCATGTGGGCCCGGGAGTTGTGTCGGTCGACGCGGAACTCGGCCGGGCACTCGAAGCGCCGGGGATCGCGGTTGGCGGCGCCGTTGAGCAACATCACCGGCGTACCGGCGGGGATGTCGACCCCGGCGATGGAGGTGGAACGCCGGGCCAGCCGGAAATCAGCCTTCACCGGGCTCTCGATACGCAGCGACTCTTCCACGAAGTTCGGGATCAGCTCGCTGTCGGCCCGGAGCTCGTCTTGCAATTCGGGCCGCTCGGCCAGGTACTTCAGGGCGATGGCGAGGAGCCGGGCCGTTGTCTCCTGCCCCGCCGCGAACAGGAAGGTCGCGGTGCGGACCACGGCTGTCACGTCGGGCATGGTCCCGTCGGGGTACGTGGCAAGGGCCAGGTCGGTGAGCACGTCGGTGCCCGGTTTGCGGCGACGGTCCTCGATGTAGGAGGAGAACCAGTCATCGAGCCACGACAGCGGATTGAGGTCACCTTCTGCGAAGGTCTTGGACCCGATCTTGCCCGGTGAGTGACTGAGGCCGAACCCCTCACGGAAGCGCTGATGGTCGGATTCGGGCACACCGAGGAGATCCGCGACGACCAGCATGGCGAACGGTTGCGAGTAGGAGCTGATGAATTCACACGAGCCATTGCTCGCGAACTCGTCGAGGAGCTGGTCCGACAAGCGATACATGAACTCCTCGTTCTCCTTGAGCCGCCGAGACGTGATCAGCCGCATCAGCAATGCCCGCTCGCGGGTGTGGGCCGGAGGATCCATGGTGACCATGTGCTCGTTCATGGGGAGCTGGTCGCGGTGGCGGTCGATGATCTCACCGACGTCATCACCTTCGAGGGGCACGGGGAACTGGGCGAACGGACCGATGACCGAGTTGCACGACGAGAAGTTGCTTCCCTCGAGATAGACCTCGCTGGCTTCGTCGAAGCCCGTCACGGCCACCACGCCGTTGGGCATCGGCAGGACGGGGCACTCGCCGCGCAGCTGGTCGAAGTAGGGGTAGGGGTCGTCGACGAGCTCTGCGTCGCTGAAGAAGTCGACGGTCTTCCAGTCGCGCATCAGGACTCCTTCCGGCACCCCGGGACGGGCCGGGCGGCCAGTTTGCTGGGCGCCCGCTCAGCAACTTTGTGCAAGTGCTTAGCACCGGCCCCCGAGTGTGGCAAGTTGTAGGGGTGGCGACCACCCCTGCCTCCCGGCGCATCGGAGCCCCCGACTCCAAGACGCGGGCCCGATTGGTCGATGCCGCCGAGCAGCTCCTGCTCGAGGAGGGGTACGCCGCAGTCACCTCTCGCCGGGTCGGGGCCAGGGCCGGCCTGAAGCCGCAACTTGTCCACTACTACTTCCGGTCGATGGAGGACCTGTTCGTCGAGGTGTTCCGGCGCCGAGCGGAGGAGAACCTGGCTCGAGCCGAGCGCGCCGTGGCAGCCTCGGCATCGCTACGGACGCTGTGGGAGATCAACGCCGATCCCCGCGGGGCCGCCTTCTCCATCGAATTCGTCGCTCTGGCCAAGCATCACAAAGCGATCAGGACGGAGATCGCTGGGCACGCGGAGCGGTTCCGCTCCGCGCAGCTGCAAGCACTGACCACCGCCCTCAGCGCGGACGGCCTCGGTGAGAGCGACATGCCGCCGATCATCGTCCTCATGCTCATGACCGGCCTCTCGCAGGTGCTCTCGATCGAACGCGCACTGGGCGTCACAGCCGGCCACGACGAAGCTCTCGCCTTCGTCGCCGGCGTGCTCGACCGCCTGGAGCCGGCCGGCCCCGACGCCTGACCTCGTCCGCCGCGACCGGGGACGCTCTCCTACGACGTCGGCCGGACCAGCAATTTGTATCCGGGCGCGGGGTTGTGGCCGGCGTTGGAGGGACAGTAGTAGCCGGTGGCCGGAGTAGGCGCGACGCGTACGATCTGATTGTTGCGGACCTGGGCGAGAAGGAAGCAGTTCGAAGGAATGTTGAGCGCCGGATCACTGAGCGGGATGAGTCCGCCCGAGTTGAACGCATTGATGTTGTTCAACGCCGCGATGAGCCCCGGACGTGTCGGTGGATTCCCCGCGTGCCGGAGCGCGTCCACAAAGAGCTCGGCCGAGGTCCATCCATAGACCGCCGTGATCGCGAAGGAGGACTTCGGGTCGATCTTCTTCACCCACTTCACGAACAGCTTCACGGCGGGATTGGTCTTGGCGTCCTGACCCAGGTACAAGGCGTACGTCTGATAGATCAGGGTGTTGTCGGCGGCCCCGCCCGCGAGGGCCAGGAACTGATTTGAGTAGGCGTCCCCCTCGACGTTGACGGGCTCGAAGTGCTGTTGTTGCATCTGCTTGGCGAGGGTGGCCACGAGGTTGTCCGGTAGCTCGACGTTGAGGATCATCTTCACCCCGTCATTTCTCATGTGAATGATGTCGGGGAGGAAGTTGGTGTCGAATGGGCCGATGCCGTGGTCGTAGAGGATGGTGAACCCTGCCGCCTTCATCCCGGCCTCGTAACGGTCCTCGATGATCGTGGTGGCAGGGGTGGCGTTCTCCCACAGGATCCCCACTTTCTTGACCGCGGCGGGGTACTTCTGCTTGAGGTACTTGAAGAGTCCGAGGGGCAGGTCGTTGATGGGGCTCGGTAGCGGGCTGTAGACATAGCGGTCGCTCAGCATGGTGGGGTCGAGAGGAAGCGTGATGTCGGGCATATGGCCGAGGTCGATGAGCGGCTTCTCCGACCCGTCGAGAATCGAGAAGCCGCCCACCAGAGCGAGGTCGTGGCCAACCTGCGCGCCCGTCTCGGTCGCGACCACGCCCCCCTGGAAGGTGCTGTCCTGAGAATCGAGGATCAGCTTGCGTCCGTTCACGCCGCCGAGGCTGTTGATGTAGGCGAAATATGCCTTGGTCCCGTCCCGGGCCGAGATGAACTCACCTGGAAATGGCGAGGAGAGATCGTCCACCTGACCCACCGTCACCGATGTTGCGGTGACTCCGGGCGAAGCGCCACCAGTGCTGTGGGACGATGTCGCGCCGGCGGTCGAGCCGGGCGAGGTCGATGGGGTCGAGGTGGAATTCGGCGACGCCGAGGTCGATGAGCACGCCGCCACACCGACGGCGAGCGCGACGAGCGCACCCGCCCACGTTCTGCGCCCGCGGCGAGGACGGGGCCGGCGGTGAGTCTGTGTCTCACCTGTCCCGTTCGGCTTCATCGAATGTCGTCCCCACTCACCATTGACATGCTCACACGTTCTTGGGACTACAGCGGCCGTTGCTCGATGTCGTGACCTGCGGCCGGCCCGATTGGCCTGTCTCCCAGCCGTCCCAGATGCCGACCGAGTACGGTCCGGGCTGGCCTGCCTCGGCATAGAAGCCCTGGGGGTCGTACACCTTGGCCTCGGGATAGGGGAACGGGCAGGCCACCGAGGTGGCGGCGCCGCTTGCCCTGATGATGGCAAATCCGCCTCCGTAAAGGAAGAAGTAGGCACCGTTGATGAGCACGAACATCACCGCGAACGTGCCGAGGGCCGGGCGGGTCCGAAAGGCGCGGATCCGGAGGCGCTGGGCCAGCTTCTCCGCCACCGTGGCCCCGGTGTCGTCCCGGTAGAGCAGGACGCCGGCCGGGATCATCACCGTGGTGACGAGGGCTGATTCCCACAGCAACGGGAATTGGTACGTATGGCCGGCGAAGAGCGACCCCCACGGAATGATCTGCGAGTAGATGTACATCCCGGTGCGCACCAGGATGATCTCCTGGATGGCGTCGTACACGAAGCCGACCACGAAGATGAGCAGTGCCAGAGAAATGAGCGGATGCCGCCACACGAACGAGTCGACGGGGCGGCGTCGCTGGATGCGCCGCAGGATCCATACGCCCCCAAAGAACGGCACGAGGTAGAACATGACGTAGCCGATCACCACGAACGGCTCCACCGTCGGTGACAACGATACGAGTGGCCACGTCTCGGGCCAGTGCCACAGCTGTGGGTTGTACACCGCGTAGGGCGCCCAGTTCATGATGGGGTCCTGCCAGACGATGGCGGTACAGCAGATGGCCATGAGCAGGATCGGGTGCTTCGGATGGCGTTTCCACATGACCACGAACGTGCAGGCGATCAACACCATGGCCACGATCGTTCCGGCCTGCTCCGCTGCCAGCCAGTGGGTCCAGCCGAAGAGCGGCGCCACGGGGCGGGGAGCGCCGTGCACCGCTGGGTTGGCGATGCGGGCTGCTACCGCGCCTCGGCGGGCGTTGTGCGCGATGAACATGAGTGCAAGCACCACGACACAGGCCAGGAGCGTCCATCCGATGGCGGCGCGCTCCGACTTCGGCTGTCGCCGACGCGACGGTGTGCCCGAGGCGACGGGATCGCGCGCCGTCAACTGCACGGCCATTGCTCAGAGGTCCCCGAACCGGGCGACCAGGCGCGACTTGCCGAACTCCGGCTCGAGTTGCCGCGCCACCAGGTACCCGGCTCCCACCCAACCGCGGTGCGTCCAGTTGCCGAACGACAACCGGGTCCCCGGCGCGCCGGACGCTGCGGGCAGCATCTTCACCCGCTCGAGGCTCTCCTTGACGCCGCGGGGCGTCAGCGGGTTCGCGCCGGCGAACGCGTGGAGCAACACGGTGGCCAGGTCGCGGTTCACCACCGGAACGCAGTACTCCGGACGCCGGCCGTAGGCGTCGTGGTACTGGTCGAGGAAGCGCTGTCCCACAGGGTTGGACTCGTCGTACTGGTCGAGACCGGTCCAGCCGAGGATGGCATCCCACATGATCTGGTGTATCCACGCGTTTTGGAAGGCGGTCCCCAGAAAGCGCGGCGGATCCCAACCCAGCTCTCCGAGCACGCGGTTTACGTTGAGCAGCCCGAAGCCGAAGCCACAGTGCACGAAGGCCGACACCTTGGCCTCCTGCAGGGAGCGGAGTTGGCCCGTGATGTCCTGGGCGGTCTGGGGGATGTGCTCCTCGACCGCGATGCGGATGCCCCGGGCCAGCGCGGCCCGGCGAAAGTTGCGGACGTAGGACTCCCCCACCAGTGATTGCTCGACGAGCGCCCCGACCTCCTGGTGGCCTCCCAGGGCGAGGAGGTCGGCCCAGAAGATCGGCTCGTCGGTCATCGAACCCATGGAAAGCGAAAACGTCCATTCTCCCAGCCATTCCTCCGAGCCGGTCACGCTGATCGCCGGCACGTGGAACCGCTCCTCGATGACCTCGCGCACCGGGACGCAGTTGTCGGTGATCGCAGGTCCGAACACGGCCAGACAGCCTTCGTCGACGAGCTCTCCATAGGCGTCGATGACTGCCTTGATCGTCCCCTTGGGCAGACCTTCGACCTCCCGGAAGACGATCTGCACCGGGCGGTCGAGCATTCCCTGTTCCAACCCGTGTTTGAAGACGAGCTCGAAGGGCCGGACCAGATCCAGACGGGCTTCCTCCGGATAGCCGTCGGGGAGCTTGAAGTCGAAAAGGTACCCGAGCTTGATCGGCTCGGCAGTGCTCTCGTAGGACGACACTGCACTCCCCCTCTGGCGCCGCCGGCCGGGCACGGACGCCCCGTCCCTTAACCTGATATTTGTTCCGGACGGTAGTGGCCGGCCCGCGCAGCGTCAATCGCCGTCGGACCCGGTCTCGTCGTCCACGTACGCGTCGATCATCTCGAAGAGCCCCGCGGTCATGACCGGATCGTCGGTCAGCGGGCCGGCCACCGCGGCACGTGTCGCATCCCGAAGGCTGAGTCCGTCCGCCACGAGCCGGCCGGCCGCCACCAGGAGCCTGGTGGATGCCACCTCTCGCAACCCGACGTTCTCCAGGCGGCGGATCGCCTGCCCGAGCTGCACGAGCGACGCCGCGACCCGGTGGTCGACGCCCGCTTCGTGGACGACGATCTTCTCTTCGACGTCCGGCGGCGCGAAGTCGAGCTCGATCGCCACCATGCGCTGGCGGGTCGAGTCCTTGAGGTCCTTGAGCACGCTCTGGTACCCCGGGTTGTACGAAACGACCAGGCAGAACTCGGGGGCCGCCTGGAGCGTGACCCCGAGGCGATCGATCGGCATCTGCCGACGATGGTCGGCCAAAGGATGCAGCACGACCGTCGTGTCCTGACGGGCTTCGACAATTTCGTCGAGATAGCAGATGGCGCCCTCACGGACCGCACGGGTCAACGGGCCGTCCACCCACACGGTGTCGCCGCCTTGGATGAGGAACCGCCCCACGAGGTCCGCAGTCGTCAGGTCGTCGTGACAGGCGACAGTGATCAGCGGCCGCTCCAGGTCGAAGGCCATGGCTTGGACGAAGCGCGTCTTCCCACAACCCGTCGGTCCTTTCAGGAGGAGGGGCAGTTCCTGCCGGAACGCCGCCTTGAACACCCGCTCTTCACTCCCGAGCGGCACGTAGAACGGCCGCGTGCCTGGACTCATGCGGTTCTCTTCTCGACGTGACGGCGCGTTCTCGTCCGCTCCCGCTGCTGGGACAACCTCCGCTGGAGCTCGGCCGAACGGAGGGCGGAACGAAACAGAGGGCCGACGACCGTCGGGAGCTGGTCCACTTGGGGTATGGCGGCGTGGGCCGCGGTGCCGAAGACGCGCCGAAGAGCGCCGGGGTCGGTCCGCGCCCCGACGCTGAGACACAGGCAGCCGATCCCACTGCGCCGAGCCTCGGCCAGTGCTCGACGGGAATCGGCTTCGCCGTAGGAGCGCTCGTACCCGTGGTCGTAAGCCAACCCGTCGGAGAGCACCACGAGCAATCGTCTCGTCGTGCCCGCGTCCTGGTCGACAACAGCCGTGCCGTGACGGATGGCCGCCCCCAATCGGGTGTAGGCGCCCGGCGCGAGTCCGCCGAGACGCTGCATCACCAGAGCGTCGGGGTCCTCTCCGAAACGCATGACGGGCACGATGTGGACGGCTGACCTACCCTGCGATCGGAAGCCGTACAGGGCGACCCGATCGCCGATCTCGTGCAGGCCCAGCGCGAGCGCTCCGGCCGCGACACGCTGGTGCTCGTGCACCGACGCCCCCGTGGCACTCGCCTCGCCCGCCGAGCCGGAGACGTCGAGCAACAGCAACACGGCGAGATCGCGACGTCGTCGCAGACTGTCGATGTAGACGGCGTCGTCCGGAACCGAATCCGCCCGCAACTGGACCTGGGACTCGACCGCGGCGTCGATGTCTATGTCGTCGCCTTGTCGCTGCCGATGGTGGCGCTCCAACTCCATTCCGAGTCGCCCTAACGCTCGGCGAACACCGTGGGTGTCGACCACCCGGAGCGGCGCCAGCTCCGAGGCCGGAGGGTCGATCTCCTCCACCGTGCACCAGTCCGGCTTGTACCGCCCGGTGTTGCGGTCCCACTCCGGGTAGGTGGTCCCCGAGCGGTCGACCTCCGCCGTCCCCCGGGGTGCGGGGGCCGGGCTCGTCGAGAGCCACCGGCTACGCGACATCGGTCTGGCCCGCCGGTCCCAGTGAGTCGCCGCATCTGCGCCGGGGGGAGCGTCCCCGTCCGAACGCGCATCGCCCAACAGCTTCTTGATCAGCCTGCCGATCCCTCCCCCGCCTCCGACCGGGCTCGAGAGCATGTCCGGGGCAGGATCTTGGTCCTCCTCCTGGGCGTCGAGCTCGCGCAGCTGCTCCGTGTCGTGACCCCGGGGTGCATGTCGGTGCGGGGCTTCACCCTCCTCGGGAGCGAGCGCCGCGGGAGCCACCACACGCCGCGGCGCGATGATCCCGAAGAGCTCGGGCGGCTGCCCCAATGGGTCCCGGCCCCTGGCAATGGCCAGCGACTCCACCGGCGACGCCGTCCGGAGCGCCAGTGCGCGGTCGATCACGGGGCGCACCGACGGAGGCAGCAGCTGCTCGTGTCCTCGCAGGGCGCGATGGCCCTCCACCGCCAGGTACCGGCGCGCCAACGCCGGGTGACGGGTCAGCGCCGCCAGCACAGCCGCGTCCAGGCTCCCGGCTCCGATGAGCGAGCACTGGACGGCGAGCATGGTGACCTGCTGGCTCGGATCGGCACCCGAGTCGATGAAGATCGTCACGCCGTCGGTCCAGGCGCGCTCACCGGCACGGGTCGATGCCACGTCGACCGCTCGCCCCGCGATGGCAGAGGCCAGAAGCCGGAATCGCTCCATCGAGCTCGAGGCTTCCCACTCGCCGCCGCCGCCCGAGCGTGCCGGTCCCGTCAACAGCGAAGGCGCTCCCCGACCCTCTGCGACCGGCGCCTGCCTACGCATGGAGAGGCGTCACGCCCGCCGGCGCGCCATGGCGCCCCGCAGGACCGTGTCCCGGGCCAGGGCTCGAGCGGCGAGAGCGCCGGCGGCCCGCACGATCGTCGGGGGAAAGGTGATCACTTCCTGGAGGCCACGGGCTCGAATGTCCGCGTTTGCTCCTTCGATGTGGATCTCGCCGGCCTTGTCGCCCTCGGCCAGCAGCGCCTTGAGCTGCCGGAGGTGCCACCCGAACGACAAGCCCAGGTTGGGCGTGCTCGGCGGCGACTGCCGGAGCCAGGCGAGCTGGATCCGAAATTCGTCGCTGAATCGATCCGTCACGTGGATGTTGGCCCACACCAAGGCGTCGATCTTCTCGAGCGGAGTGGAGGCCGTGCTCAGTGCGGCATCCCACGCCATCTTCACCTTGTCGGAATACGAGCGCATGATGGAGACCAGGAGGTCGTCCTTGGAGCTGAACGACCGGTAGACCGTGCCGGTGCTGACGCCGGCGGCACCAGCGATGTCTCTCATGGTGGTCGCCTCATAGCCCCGGCGACCGAACTCCTGGCGCGCCACAGCTCGAAGATGCGCGGTCCGGCTGTTGCTCTCCTCGGGCTCGTCCTTCCAGGTTGCAACGACCTTCTCGACGGCCTGGGTGGAGTGCGAGCGGTCCAAGGCGGCGTTCGACGGTGTTCGGGGAGAGATCCCGTCCAGCAAGAGGCGGAGCCTCAACTCTGGGACCTGGTCTGCGCCGGGGGTCATGTGCGAGACCCCCACGCCGACGTGGAGCATGCTCTGGCACAGGCGGTCACTGAGCAGTGTGAGGTCGATGCCCCCCCGGATCGCTCCTGACGCTCGGCCTTCTCGAAGAAGCTCGAGCATCGCGCCCTCGATGGCAGTCGGTGCTTGGCTCGCCAACCGTGCCAACTCGTCTCCCAGGACCGAAGGAGGTTCGTACAGGCTCAGGAGCAAGGCGGCACGATGTCGGACGCCGCAGGCCGCGATGGCCCGTCCGAAGTCGATGATGCGCTGTTCGATCAGTTGGGATGTCGGGTGCTGCACGTCTCCACGCGCCCGGTGCGCGACCTGATCGAGCTCCTCGCGGTAGCGCCGGACCAACTCGACGATGATCGCTTCCTTCGAATCGAAGTGGTGGTACAGGCTCCCCGGGAGGATGCCGCAGGCATCGGCGATCTCTTGCAGTGAGACACGGAGCCCTGCCGACGCGAACAACGTGGCGGCGGTCTCGAGAATCTCGGTCCTACGGGCGCCGTCGGTCGGCATGGGTGGAAATGGTAGTAGGAGCTCGACGACTTCCGGAACAATCGTTAGGTTCTGCCCAGGGAGGCGAAGCGTCAGGCCGAACCGATCAATGAGCGCGCCTCCGCCACGCCGACGACGAGATCGTGAAGGTCGCCGCCCACCTCGAGTCGAGTCGACTGTTCGACCCCGCCCACCTTCACCGGCTCGAAGCCGGCGGTTCGGATCAAGCGCTCGACCTCCTCGCCGGCACGGTCATCGTCGGTGGCGTAGAACAGGACCGCCGGCTCCGGTGTCCGGTTGCTCGAGGACTCGAAGAGACCGGCCGACATCGTCCCGAAGGCCATGGCCAAGCGCGCCCCGGCCGGCATCCACCCGGCTACAACGTCGCCCGAGGACTGCTCCTTGGGCAGGAGACGTGTGACGTTGCCCTGTGCGTCGAGGCCGACCGGGTTGCTCGGAACGACCACGAGCTTGTCGGTGAGCGGGCCGGCGATCTCGTCCAAGACGCCCTTCAGCGCGGTGAACCGCAGCGCGAGGACGACGGCATCGGCGCCCTGCAAGGCGTCGCGGTTGTCGACGGCGACGACCGCAGCTCCACCGATCTCTGCCGCCAGCTTTCGTGCCGACGCATTGTCGGCGCTCGCGAGCCGCAGGGACTCGCCGCCTGAGGCGAGCCGACGGGCGATGACGGATCCGAGCCCTCCGGTGCCGATGACCGCGGTCGTCATGATGATCGACTCCTTCGTGCCCCCAGAGGAAATGGGCCGATCTCGGCGCTCACTCGGACGCTCCGCTGGACGTGCTCGACGGCCAGCGCGCGGGTGCCCAATCCCCCTCGGGGTCCGTGGTTTGACCCACTTCGATCAGATGCCCGTCGGGATCGCGGATGTAGCAACGGATCTCGTACTGGTGCTGTTTCGGCGGGGTCAGGAAATGCGCGCCTCTGGCACTCCATTCGGCGTACACGGCTGCGATGTCTCTGACCCGAATATTGAGAAAGCTGCTGACCCGGTTGGGATCCTGTGGGGTCTCCAGGGTGACCTCGGGCTTGTCGTCGGTCGGGCCTCCGCCGACATTGATGATGATCCAGCTGTTAGCGAGTTGGACATAGGTCACCTCTCCGGAGAAGGCCACCGTGCCGCCGAGTACTTCGGAGTAGAAGCGCCGAGACCGCTCGACATCGGCCGAGACGATGAAGTGGGCCAGCACAATGTCCTCTATGGGCGGCGGGAACTCGGCCATCTGGCACCTCCACTGGTTGGGTCTCAGGCCTGCTTCGGACGGGTCTGCCGTCGATGTTGACGAACGACGACTCCACAACGGGAAGACTCACGGGCTTCTTGGCGTTGTTACCTTCATGACAGTGTCACCACAGAACACCCCAACGCAACACCCTTCGACTCTTGATGACGACGTCATCCGGCTGGCCAAGGGAAGGAATCTTGCCACCGTGGTGACGTTGATGCCCGATGGGCAACCCCAGGCCCTGCTCACCTGGATCGACACCGACGGGGAGGTACTGCTCGTGAACACCGAGCCCCAACGGCAGCGGGCCCGAAACGTAGCTCGCGATCCCCGGGTCACCGTGCTCATCCATTCATCTGACAACCCGTGGGACTGGGCTGAGGTACGGGGTCATGTCGTGGGTACGGTGGTGGGCGACGTCGCTCGCGCCCACATCGACGAGCTGTCGCACCGATACGTGGGTACCGACTACCGGAATCCCATCGGACCGGACGGTCGAGTGATCCTGCGTGTCGCGCCCGACAAGGTGAATACGCCCGCGAAACTCTTCCGCTAAACACGATGCCCGCCCTGGCTCATCTACCAACTGATGCTTCTGCACCGCGGGTCCAATGCCCCGGGCTGTCGGTCGGATTTTCGTTGAAGCCCAGAATGTGAGCAACCGCGAGGAAGGTGCTGCATGTCGATCGTGCGAAGTGATGCTCAGACCCTGCCGTAGGAACTGAACAAGGTGGCCACGGAGGGACGGTATGGCATCAGCACGAGCACGGGCTGTTGCTCCAGATCACGTCAGGCTACGGATTCGTCTGCAGGGAACGCGAGGCCCCACAGCAGGCGCGCGACCGACGTCCACGAGGCGGCGACGGAGGCCGAGTACGCCGCGGCCAATAGCGTCCCACCGGCCTAGCCCGCAACGCGTCTCGAGGTGATCTGCAGGTGACTGCATCCTCGATCCGTCATTTCGATGGCAATGCGCTCTATCTGGCACTCGACGCCCGGCGTAGTGCACTGGGCCTGAGCTGGAAGGGTGTCGCCGATCAGATGTGGGAGCTCTCATCTGAGCTCAACGAACGACGCAGGGACCATCCGATCAGTTCGTCCACCCTCACCGGCATGGCGACGAAGCCAAGGACAAGTTGCCAACACGCGCTCTTCATGCTCCGCTGGCTCGGACGGACGCCCGAAAGCTTTCTTCGGGGTGCCAATGCGGAGGAAGGCCGCTTTCCACTCCCCCAAGCCGGCCCCGACCGCCGACTGCGCTGGGACCTCAAAGCGCTCCACGCCTCGATGGACGAGAAGCGACGAGAAGAGGGGCTGACGTGGTCAGCACTCGCCGAGGTCCTGCGGTGCAGTCCCAATCAGCTTACGGGCCTGCGCACTGCCAAGTTCGCGACCGGCATGGACCTGGCCATGCGGATTGTGCAGTGGCTCGGCCGGCCCGCGGCGGATTTCGTGTACCCAGCCACGTGGTGACGGGCATTCGCTGACGTTGCACGAACGGCTCAGGGTGCGGCTCGTCCGCTCCAGTTCGCATCACCTTGGTTCGAAGGAGTCGATACGGACAAACAGGTCCGCCAACACGTCGACCAGGACCGATCGCTCCATCACGAGCTGCCCCTGGTGCCAGGCCAGGCAAAGCTCGCTCAGTGTGCCGATCTGGGCGTAGGCGACGAGGCGGGCACGAAGGTCCTCCTCGGGGTCGGAGCCGGGGGGCGCCATCCCCGCCACGGCGACGTCGATGATCTGGTGTCGAAACGGGCTGAGCGCGCCGCCGTGCGTCTCGGCCAGCAACACCCGCGCCAGGCACTGGTCGTCCACCAAGGCGCCGACGAATGCCGCGAGCCATCGTGCTGGTGGCCCGCCGGGCCCTGTGGGCCGGAAGGGATCGACGCGCTCCGACATCACCGCGATGGCATGGTCGACCACCGCGCTCTGAATCTCGGCCATAGACGCGAAGCTCTCGTAGAAGTACCTCTTGGTGAGCCCGGCAGCCAGACACACCCGGCCGACGCCGAGGGCGTCGGCACCCTCGGTTCCGGCGATCTCGTACGCGGCCTCGACCACGCGGTTGCGCCGGTCGGTACGCCGGTCGTCGGCGCTGATCCCCTTGAAGGGCATCGTCACCTGGTATTCCACGGCGCCCACACTAGTTGACACTGTCTGGTGTCAAACCTTACGGTCGCCGCTACCAAGAGGTATCAGTCATGGAGGTGCCGGGATGTCCTTGACGCCGGTCGACGACCGACTCGATCTGAGCGACCCCGACCTGCTGGCCGATCATCTGCCCCTTGACGAATTCGCGCTGGCTGCGCCGGAACCAACCGGTCCGGTGGAATCCCCAGGCCGGCTCCGGCGCCTATGGCGACGGCGGGTTCTGGGCGGTCACCCGGCACGCCGACGTGACCGCGGTCAACCGGGGTCCGGGGTGGTCGGTGGAGACCAATTCCTCCTTCGTCCGGCGGCTCGACGAATCCGATCCCACGGGCGAGTCCACGAAGAACCTCCTGCTGTGCATGGACCCACCCCGTCACACCCGGGTACGTCGCGTGGGAAACCGATGCTTCACGCCGCGTGCCCTGGCCGGCCTCGAGGACGATCTGCGCGAACGGGCGCAACGAATCATCTGGACCGCGAAGAACAAGGGTACGGGCGATTTCGTGATCGACGTCGCCCGTCATCTGCCTTTGCAGGCCATCGCTGGCTTGATGGGCCTCCCCGACTCCGATCGCCAGCGGATCTTCCACTGGAGCGACCAGATGGCGGGCAGCGAGGACCCGGAGTACTCGAGCACCGATCTCTCCGGCGTCGTCGAGATGTTCGCCTACGCCCACTCTCTGGCCGAGGTCCGAGTCGACAAGGACCTCGGGGATGTGACGAGCCGGCTCGTCCAACCCGACGCCGACGGCCAGCTCCTGAGCAGTGAAGAGTTTGCCTTCTTCTTCATGATCCTCGCCGTCGCCGGCAATGAGACCACCCGCCAGGCGATCACCCACGGCACGTTGGCCTTCCTCGAGAATCCCGACCAGTGGGAGCGATGGCGGTCGGAACGTCCCGTCACCGCGATCGACGAGATACTGCGCTGGGCTTCGCCCGCCGTGGCCCTCCAGCGCACGGCCACCGAGGACACCGAAGTCGCCGGGCAGCTCGTGCGTCAGGGCGAGCGGGTGGCCCTTTACTTCGCCGCGGCCAACTTCGACGAGGAAGTGTTCGACGATCCTCGACGGTTCGACATCGACCGCGCCCCGAACCCCCACGTCACCTTCGGCGCCGGCGGCCCCCACTTCTGCATCGGGGCCAACCTCTCCCGACTCGAGCTGCGGGTGATGTTCGACGTGATCGCCGACGAGCTGACGGATCTGAAGATGACGGGCCCACCGTCGCGTTTGCGCTCCTCGTGGCTCAACGGCATCAAACACCTGCCCGTCGACTACGGGAGCTCCCGATGACGGCGGCGACGGTGTGGATGGTCACCCGTCTGGGCCCGCCCGCCGACGTGCTCGAAATTCAGACAGTGGAGGTCGGCGAGCCCGGCGTCAACCAGGTGCGCGTCGCCGTGGAGGCGTTCTGCCTCGACTTCAACGACATCGACACCATCCGGGGTCGTTACGGGTTGTTGCAATTCGAACCCCCCTTTGTGATCGGTATGGCCGCCGCGGGCACGGTCGAGGCCGTCGGCTCGGGGTGTGAGGCCTTGCTCGGCCGGCGTGTGGTCGGTACGACCGCGGGCGTCCAAGGTGGATACGCGTCGGTGGCGTTGCTCGACGGCGCCACCACCCAGCAGATCCCCGCGTGGCTGAGCACCGAGGACGCGATGGCCATGTACTTCCCCTACCAGGTGAGCTACCTCGCCCTGCGGGTCCGGGGACGGGTATCCCCCGGCGACGTCGTCCTCGTCCACGCCGCCGCGGGCGGTGTCGGGTCGGCCGCCGTGCTGCTGGCCAAGGCCCTCGGGGCCACGGTGATCGCCACCGCGGGCACCGACGAGAAGGTCGAATTCTGCCGCTCGCTGGGCGCCGACTACGGCGTCAACTACCGCAGCGGTGACTTCGTCGCCTTCGTCGACGACGTCACCAACGGGCGAGGAGTGGACGTGGCGTTCGACACCGTGGGCGGTGCCGTCACGACCGACACCTTCCGGGCGATGGCGTTCAACGGGCGTCACCTCATCATCGGGTTCGCCTCCGGAATCGAAGAGGAAGAGCGACCTCTCCCCGTCCAACCCAGCATTTACGGGAACTTTGACCTGGTGGGAATCTGCTTCGCCTACGTCGACTCGCCGCGGTCGGTCCGTCCCTTCGGCATGAACTTCGCCTCCACCGCCCAGGGCATCGACATCTGGAGCCGCATCTTGCACCTCTCCCGGGCGGGAACGATCCACCCGGTGATCGGTCGGCACATCGAGTTCGCGGACGTTCCGTCCGGGCTCGAGAAGCTCGAACAGCGGGCGACGATCGGCCGCACCGTGGTGCGCACTCCCCAGGAGAGCGGCGGCACCTCGTAGTCGTCCCACGCTCGGTCCAGGGAGTTTGCCGGGTGGACAGCGACGGTGCGCGCCTCGAGAGTGGCATGGCGACTCGTCCACAAGGACGCCTCCTACCCCGTGGCGTCGTTCAAGGCTCCGGTGATGTCGTCGATGGCTGCCTGCTCGGAATCGGTCACCTCTTGACCGTGCTCCCGGTGAGCAGCCGCAACTCGTTGGGACAGTGTGATGATGAAGCGGCGATATTCGTCGACCTCTACCGGCGTCGCCTTGCGCTCGAGCAGAGCGACTGAATCACGCAGATGTTGCAATCCGTGCTGCTTGAGCTCCTCGGGCGAGTGATAGTGCGTGTGATCCCGTTCGGGTTTGGCCGTCACGATCGCATCCAGAAGCTCGCTCTCGCCGTGCTGCTTGCGGGCCTCCACGTAGGCCTTGGCGATAGCGATGGTCTCCCGAAATGAACCTCCTCTTTGGGCGGTGACTACGATCATTCCGGCACTTGGTGGCGCTTCTAAGATCAGCTGCCATTCCTCAGTCGTGAAATCAGACTTCGACGTCATCACTCGTCTCCCATCTCCAACAGTCGCCAGCCCGTTCGGTGCCCACACCGTAGCGATATCCGCCGCCGTGATCACCGCATGGATGACCGGCGGCATCTGATCGACGGTGTGACCGTGTCGCCGTCACGAGATTGACCAGGATGCCCCACCAGGGGCGAGGAGCCGACCATGACGAATCGGATCGTGGGCGCTGAAAAGGTAGGGTCAAAACCAGACCGGCGGAAGGAGACCCGATGGCGCAGCGGACCGTGGAGATCGAGACCGACGACGGAACCAGCCCCGCCGCGCTCAGCGTCCCAGAGCGAGGTGGTCCGTGGCCGGCGGTGATCATGTTCCCCGACGCCGGCGGAATGCGCGACACCTTTCGGGAGATGGGCCAGCGGTTGTCCAGCCTTGGATACATCGTCCTGGTGCCCGACTTCTATTATCGCAACGGGCCCTACGACCCCGTCGACATGCGGACCGCGTTCACCAACAAGGAGTCCGTGGAGAAGATCATGGGCATGATGCAGGGATACACCGCCGACAAGGTGGTGCGCGACGCCCGCGTGTGGACCGATTACTTGGACTCGCTTCCCGAGAAGGAGCCCGGAGGAATCGGCACGACCGGCTACTGCATGGGCGGCCGGCTCTCGCTCATCACGGCGGGCAACCTCGGCGACCGGATCTCGGCATCCGCCTCTTTCCACGGCGGGAACATCGCCAAGGACGACGAGCCCGACAGCCCCCACCACAAGGCCGACTCCATCAGGGCCACCGTCTACGTGGCCGGGGCCATCGAGGACCCATCTTTCCCCGACGAGCAGAAGGACCTCTTGGAGAAGTCTCTGACCGAGGCGGGGGTGACCCACATCGTCGAGACGTACCCTGCCCATCACGGGTTCGCCGTGCCTGACAACCCCAGCTACGACGAAGCCGCCGCTGAGCGCCACTGGCTGGCGATGGGGAACCTGTTCGGATCGGTGCTCGGGTCCTAACTCGTCGGGCCGCACCGAACCGGCACGTGCCGTCTACTGGGTACTGATCTTCTCGAGCCTCTCCAGGCTGGCCGTCATGGACTCAAGCACCGAGTTGGACCCGTTGATCCACTCCCCGCCATCGCGTAGAAGGGATTGACGGTTCTCCTCCGGGCCGCAGTCGAAGAACTCGGTGACGACAGTGGCGCCCTCGCCGTCCGGAGTGAGGCTGAAGCCCCAGCGGTAACCCGCGGGGATGCCGACTCTGGACGGATCACCGCCCGCCGTAGGCACGTCCCCCGGAGCCGGTTCCCAAGAGATGCGGCGATCTGACTCGAACTCCACCACGTAGTTGATCATGAGGTAGTCGCGACCGAGCCGATTCATCTTCATGGTGAAGGTGTCGCCGACGTCGGAGATGGGACGATCGACGACGGCACCCCGGAGCATGTCGGACCCGTCGAATTCCATGTGGCGTCGTGGGCTCGCCAGGATCTCGAAGATGAGGGCCGCCGGTGCTTCGATCCTCCGTGACACGTCCAGCGGCTTGTGCTCCTCTGTCATCGTTCAGTCCCCTCCGTCGCTCTGCGCCCTGACCCGCCGAGCACACCCCAGCTCTCTACGGTTGAACGGCCGCGCCACCAGCGATGGGGACCGTCGACATCCGTGACAGCACGTCTGCGCCTGGCCAGTTACTTCGACCCAGCTCAGGAGTCCAAGCTGCTGGCGCGGTGACCTCAACGTCCCGGTTCGAGGACGATCTTGCCCAGAGTGTGACGCTGCTCGAGCTCCCGAAACGCCTCGCGCACTTGGGTCAGGGGATAGGTCTTGGCGATGGGAATCTCGAGCCGTCCCTGGGCGATCAACCCGGCCAGCTCGCCCAGCACGTCGGTGGTGGCCGCAGCGGCGCTTCCGTCGGTCTTGGCCCCGTACTGCTGGGCCGCCGTCCGGTCGATGATGGTGTCGATCCGGTCGGGCGCCACGCCCAGGCCCACGGCCATCTCGACGTACCCCCCTCCGTAGGTGTCGATGACGGCATCGATGTGCCCGTCGCTCGCCTTCCGGATGCGCTCGGCCACCCCGTCGCCGTAGGACAGCGGAATCGCACCGTGGCGGGCCAGCCAATCGTGATGCTCCTCGCTGGCCAGGCCGATCACGGTGGCGCCGGCGTCGACGGCGAGCTGCACGGCGAGCGAACCGACGCCGCCCGCCGCCCCTGACACGACCACCCTGTCCCCCTTGACCACGCTCACCGCCCGTACGGCGGCATACGCGGTCGTGCCCACCACGAACAGCGAACCGGCCACTTCCCATGGCACGTTGCTCGGGCGAGGCACCAGCTTGTCGACATCGGCCACCACCAATTCGGCGTGGCTGCTCCTGGTGTCGACATAACCGAGGACCTCATCCCCCACCGCGAACCGGGTCACGTCAGAGCCGATCTCGGCCACGATGCCGGCCAAGTCACTTCCCTCACCCGAGGGGAAGGTCGCCGGCCACGTGGCGTGGAGCAACCCTTTGCGAATGGAGGCCTCGCCTGGATTGATACCAGCCGCTTTGACCTTTACGAGGACCTGGCCAGGCCCAGGGACCGGGCGGGGCACGTCCACCACATGCAAGACGTCAACGTCGCCGTACTCGTCGAATCTCACTGCCAGAGGCACAGGTGGCTCCCCTTCTCCCGTGACCATCGAGGCAACCTCGCTGGTGACCCGTTCATTCCCGGCGATTGAGCGCCAAAGCCGGAACCCCTGCTTACGACCCGTCGCTTCGCCACTGAGGTGTTCATGGGTTGTTCCAGGGCACCAGGACACGACCCTCTCGAAAGTGGAACGATTCTCACCAACGCAGCCACCAACAATGCAGGAGGAGGCCATCATGCCGGCAAAGGGAAGCGCCGAATGGAAAGGCGACGTGCCGACAGGCACCGGCACGTTCAGCGCGGGTGACTCGATCACGGGTGGCTACACCTACAAGTCCCGTTTCGAGGACGGTCCGGGGTCGAATCCTGAGCAGCTGATCGCAGCAGCGCACGCCGCATGCTTCTCGATGGCCCTCTCTAATCTCCTTGCCACGGCGGGCCATCCCCCGGACTCGGTGCACACCGATGCCACGGTGACCCTGAGGCCCGTGGACGGTTCCCCGACCATCACGAAGATCGATCTGGTCACGGTGGGACGGGTGCCCGGCATCGACGAGGCCACCTTCGTGGAGAAGGCGCTCGCCGCCAAAGCGGGCTGCCCGGTGAGCAGGGCATTGGCCGGGGTGCCGGAGATCACCCTCGACGCATCCCTCGCCCAGTGAGCGCGTCCCCTTCGGCAGACCCGATCGCCGCCCTCAACCAGGTGCTCAACGAGGTCATCGACATGGTTCAGGATGTCAAGCAGGCTCACGTGAAGGTGCCCGAGACCCAGGCGCTCCACGCCGAGCTCGAGAAGCTCTTCAGTGACCTGAAGGCCTGGGTTCGACTGCTCCTCGAGCAGGACGAGGCACTCGGCGTGTCGCCCCTGGAGACGATGCCAAGCGTCGCGGGCCGAACGCCGGCCAACCTCTGGCCCGCGTCACCCACGACCGACGAGGTGCGCCGCGTCGTTGGAGAACATCTCGACAAGCTCGAACAACACGTCGCTGCTGCCCTCGAGGAGCAGGACGATCCCGGGTCACGAGTAACCCTCGCCGAAATCGAGCAGGGGCTGGTCGCCCACAAGAACGCAGTGGGCGAGATTTGAGAGCACCGATAATGGCGTGCACCAAACCGAAACTCGTCATGGCGAGAGGTCAGCGCTTGGCGTAGCCAGCGACACCTTGTCTGTAAACGAATGTTGACAACTCGAGGCGTAGCGTTCAGGATGGAGTTGTGACACCGCCGGAATCGTTTTGGGAAGCGTGGGAGCGGGTCACGGAAGGTCCCGACCTGGATCCGCTTGAAGTCCTCCGAGTTGCGGCGGCTTTCAGCCGATACTTCGAGACAGCCCAGAAAGAGGCCATCTCGTTCGCACGCACCGCTGGTGCGTCCTGGGACGAGATTGCCGAATCCCTGGGGCAAAGCCGGCAGGCCCTTTGGCAGCGAGCACGCAGAGATAGGGAACTGCAGTCGTTGATGGCCGCAAACGCGAAGCGGCGGTGGAACATGATTCATCGTGATCCGATGACTTGGTATCGAAACACCAAGTCTTTTCCTGCCTAACCAGCCAAGGTGTAACGGCAATATCCCGGCGAGCCGGAAAGCCCAATTACACGGTCTATGCCAAGTCCTCCTCGATCACCGCAATCGCCAGTTCCAGGGCTTCGGCGATATTGATCGCGGCCGACGTGACCCGGGCCGTCCCGATGATCGGGGCCACCGCCACGAGGACGTTCTGCGCGTCCTCGATCGAGATCCCCGCTTCGGCCGCCGGGCCGATGTTGAGCAGATAGGAGGCAGGGCCGGCATCGACCGCCGCCAAGGCTGCAAGTCGGACCAACATGAGGGCGGCAGGCGCCAACTCGCATTCCGCCACCGACACGGCGGTCATGGCAGCAATCGTGTCGAGAACCGGGGTGTCTCGGGATTCCTCGGGCATGGTCGACTCCTTTTGTCAGGGGCATTCATCTCGAACGGGTACACCGGCTTCAGGGGCCAGCGGCACCTGAAGATCGCGCGCCCAGCACGTTAGGGCCAAAATGTTCCGAAGACCAGCGATTTTTGTGCAGTGCGGAGCACTGCATTCCGTATCGTTCACCACATCGATCGGGCTCCACTCACCATCAGCAGCCCCATCGCGTCCTTCACCACGCCCCAAGCTTGAACCACGCGAACTCAGGAAGGCGGCTTCTCTCAGAGAGAGTCATGGGCGTTGGGCAACGACGACGTCTGCCACGTCACCCCCACGCACATCTCGTCGGACGACCCATCGCCGAACGTGACGAAGTGCGGTGGCGCCTTGCGGAGGATGGGCAGCTGCTGCGCCAGCGCGGGGTTGTAGGTGCAGTTGATCTGTATCCGGTCGCCGCTACTCACGGGGATGGGCGCCACGTTGTACGCCTTCTGGTAATCGAAGTTGTAATTCGGGACGTTGAGGATGGTCTTCGCCTGCGGGGTCCCGGGATTGAGCACCATGGTGAACCCCACCCCCAACAGGTGCATGTGGGGCTGGATCCTGACGATGTACCCGTTTGATCCGATCCGCAGCGTGCACGTGGCCGTGTCACCCGTAGGCGGGTCGTTCGGGTTTTCACCACATATGTCATCGATGCCTTTCGCCATCAGGACGCCGTCGGAGCCGAAACGCTGGGCCAGGTAGTTGATCGACGCCTGGTAGTTGCAATACGGCCCGGTCACGCCGGCCGGGCACGGGATGTTCGGCGGGGCCACCAGGTATTGGGACTGCATCGGCAGCAGGGAAGCGGACGCCGGCACGGTGTGGAGCACGAGTGAATTCGTCACGGGTTTGTCGCCCACCAGGAGGTTGTAGTGCACCTGTTCGATCACCAGGCTCCCCTTGGCCAGCGCGATTCCCGTGCCCTTGGGGAGCACGTCGGCGCCGTGTCCCGGCGCCCACACGCTCAGGAAGGGGGTGCTCAAGAAGGCGGCGAGCGATGCGTTGGGCAGCGACGGCGCGCCGAAGCACGTCCATCCCTTGCCGCCGGTGGCGGCGTTGGCGGCAATGGCCTGGGCCGTCTGGGCCGGGGGCACCAGGGCGAGCACGGCGTGGTGGACCTCGGGACTGCCCGGGCGGAACTGGCTCGAGATGACGTACGAATTCTTCGCGATGCCCGGGTTGACCAAGGTGCAGTGATAGTCATCAGTCGCCCCCACGGCCGCCTTGGGCGTGTACCTGGGCGAGGCCACCGACACGGTCGAGACAATCGAGTTCGTCGCCGGTTTGGTTTTGCCCGACCCCGACGTGGTCGCCATCGCCACTGCGCCCAGCGCGCCCGCGACGACCACCACGCAGATGGCCACGATGACGGCGCGCGGCCGGTGCATGGCCCCGGCGAGGCCGCGGCGCTTGGGAGCGACTGAACCACCTCGCGCCCCTTCGGTCGCCCCGTCCCCGCTGTCGGCGGGCTCGGTGTCGGCGTGCTCGATGAGATCGGTCATGGTCCCCCGTCCCCGTCGTCGGTCCACCTGATGCGCCGGGCCCCCGTGCCCAGGCAGCCGAGTTGTGGCTGGCCTGAACGCTAACCCACCTCGCGCCCGGATGCCGTGGTTCCAAGGCCACGGTGAAGCTCGATGGGCGTCCGCACCGCCATTTCCCTTGGTGAACCGACCGTTCCCGGCCCTGGCTGTCCGACCCCGGTCTCCGGATTCCCGGCACGCCGTTCGTACCCGTAGTCGGCTCCAGATATGGCCGGGTGCGCTAGTGAGAATCGGTTAGGAGCGATCGAACTTGCCGGGCGATCTCGAGGTCTTCCCTGGCGTGGACTACGAGAACCGCTGGATCGTTGCCACTCGGCGATATCAATCGGTCAAACACCTCACCTTCGCCGTTGAGCTCATCATCCAGCGAGATATCCAGAAAGCCGAGGCCCGCACACGTCTCGTGCCGTAACCGGGGTGATCCCTCCCCCGCACCGCCGGTGAACACCAACCCGTCGAGCCCACCCAACGCCGCGACCATGGCGGCGATCTCGGCCCGCAGTCGGTGGACGTAGACCCCGAACGCGAGCTGCGAGCGCTGGTCACCTCGGTCCGCAGCTCGAAAGACCTCACGCAGATCCGCTGATACGGCAGACAGGCCCAGCAGTCCAGAACGGCGTTCGAGTGTGTCTTCGAGTTCCTCGATGGGCACGTGCTCGTGCTGGAGAAGCCAGAGGAGTACCCCGGGATCAACGCTCCCGGCGCGAGTGGCCATGACCAGGCCATCGAGCGGCGTAAAGCCCATCGTGGTGTCGACGGACCGGCCTCGGTTGATCGCCGCCAGCGACGCCCCCGAACCGATGTGGGCGGAGACGAGGCGCAGACTCTCGAGCGGGATCCCGATGAGCTCAGCCGCGCGCCGGCTGGCCCAGGCATGGCTGAGCCCATGGAACCCGAAGCGACGCAATCCCAAGGCACGCCAGGACTCGGGCAGGGCGTAGGTTGATGCCTCGGGCGGCATGGTCACGTGGAACGCGGTGTCGAAGCACGCAACTTGAGGCAGCTTCGGCCACCTGGACTGCAGGTCGAGGATGGCGGCGATGGAAGGCGGATTGTGGAGCGGGGCCAGTTCGGCGAGCTTCCCGAGTCGGCCCTCGATCCTCGGCTCGAGGAGAATCGGGCTCGTGAACTCGAGCCCTCCGTGCACCACCCGGTGCCCAGCGACATCGAAGTCGGGGGCGTCCTTCAGCGCCTGGCCGAGCAGATCGCCGATGCGGGCCGGATCTGGCAATGCCAGGTCAGAGACCATGAGTACGGCATCGTCGTTCCCGAGTACGCGGAGCTTCAGACTGCTGGAACCCACGTTGACCACGAGCACTCGCACGTCCCCACCATGCCAAGGAGAAAGCACCCATGCACGAATCCATGGCTGAGGACCTCACCTCGCTGCATGCCTACTGGCGAGCGACGAATTATCTGGCCGTCGGGCAGATCTACCTGCTCGACAACGCCCTGCTGCGCGAGCCGCTACGAGCCGAGCACATCAAACCTCGACTTCTCGGCCACTGGGGTACGAGCCCGGGGCTGAATTTCGTCTACGCCCATCTCAACCGTGTCATCGCCCGTCAGGGGACGAAGGTGCTCTACGTGTGCGGGCCCGGCCACGGTGGGCCCGCCATGGTTGCCAATGCCTGGATGGAGGGCACCTACAGCGAGCTCTACTCCCACGTGACGAGAGACGGCCAGGGTATGGGCCGCCTGTTCCGGCAATTCTCGTTCCCGGGGGGGATCCCAAGCCACGCCTCTCCGGACACCCCGGGATCGATCAACGAAGGCGGTGAGCTCGGCTACGGGCTCGCTCATGCGTACGGTGCGGCCTTCGACAACCCCGAGCTCGTCGTGGCCTGCGTGGTGGGAGACGGAGAGGCCGAGACGGGCGCCTTGGCGACCAGCTGGCACACCAACAAATTCCTGAACCCTGTGGGCGACGGTGCCGTACTCCCGATCCTGCACCTCAACGGGTACAAGATCGCCAATCCCACCGTGCTCGCCCGCATCCCCGACGCCGAGCTGACCGCACTGTTCACCGGGTACGGCTACCGGCCCCTGCTGGTCCACGGCGGATTCGACGGCGAGGACCCCATGCTCGTGCACCGGAGGATGGCGACCGCGCTCGACACCGCTTTCGAGGAGATCGCGCGGATCTGGACCGAGGCTCGATCGGGAGCGGTCCGAGCGCGGCCAACGTGGCCCATGATCATCCTGCGTACCCCCAAGGGCTGGACCGGGCCGAGGTTCGTCGACGGCATTGCGGTGGAGGGGACGTGGCGGGCCCATCAGGTCCCCCTGGGAGGGGTGCGGACCAACCCGGCCCATTTGGCGCAGCTCGAGGAGTGGATGCAAAGTTACCGCCCCGAGGAGCTCTTCGACCAGAACGGTGCCCCCGTACCCGAGATCACATCCCTGGCTCCCACGGGCGAGCTGCGGATGAGCGCCACGCCCCACGCCAACGGAGGAGTCCTGCTGCGCGACCTCGAGCTTCCCGACTGGTCCAGATACACGGTCGAGGTCGACGCACCAGGGAGTACATTGCGAGAGGCGACGAAGGTCCTCGGTGGATTTCTCCGCGACGTGATCAGGGACAACCCCACTACCTTCCGCCTGTTCGGCCCCGACGAAACCGCGTCAAACCGCCTCCAGGATGTCTTCGAGGTGACCGACCGCGCGTGGGATGCGCTTCACGTCGAAGGAGACGACCACCTCGCTCCCACGGGACGGGTGATGGAAGTGCTCTCGGAGCACCTGTGCCAGGGGTGGCTCGAGGGATACCTGCTCACCGGTCGCCACGGTCTGTTCAATTGCTACGAGGCCTTCATCCACATCGTGGACTCCATGTTCAACCAACACGCCAAGTGGCTCGAGTCGGCGCATGTCATCCCATGGCGTCGCTCGGTCGCCTCACTCACCTACCTCTTGTCCAGCCACGTCTGGCGCCAGGACCACAATGGGTTCTCCCACCAGGACCCCGGTTTCATCGACCTGGTCGTCAACAAACAAGCGTCGGTGATCCGCGTCTACCTGCCCCCCGACGCCAACTGCCTGTTGTCGGTGGCCGACCACTGCCTGCGAAGTCGTGACTACATCAATGTCATCGTGGCCGGCAAGCAGCCCCTCCATGACTGGCTGTCCCCCGAAGAAGCAATGGTGCACTGCACCCGAGGACTGGGGGTGTGGGAATTCGCGTCCAACGACGCGGGATCGGTCCCCGACGTGGTGATGGCGTGCTGTGGGGACGTCCCCACCCTCGAGACCATGGCAGCGGTGGACATGCTTCGCCGTCAGCTCCCCGATCTGCGGGTCCGGGTGGTGAACGTCGTCGACCTCATGCGACTCCAGCCGGAGTCCGAGCATCCGCACGGCATGGCCGATACCGAGTTCGACACCATCTTCACCACGGACCGCCCCGTGATCTTCGCATTCCACGGGTATCCGACCCTCATCCACCGGCTCACCTACCGACGCGCCAATCATGACAACATCCATGTCCGCGGCTTCAAGGAGCAGGGCGCGACGACGACACCCTTCGACATGGTCATGCTCAACGATCTCGATCGCTTCCATCTCGTCATCGACGTGTTGGACCGGGTGCCCGACCTCGAGGTGCCTTCTGCAGCGCTGCGCCAACAGATGGTCGACGCCCGCCTTGAGGCCCGGCGCTACACGCGAGAGCACGGCGAGGACGCGCCCGCCATCACCGACTGGTGCTGGCCGGGTTGACTCGGAGGTGGCGTGAAGTGCAGACACCGGCTATTCGAACGGAGCGCCTGACCAAGCGCTACGACGAAGCGGAAGCCATCAGCCAGCTCGACCTGGAGATCGCGCCGGGCGAGGTGGTGGGATACCTCGGACCCAACGGGGCGGGCAAGACGACCACGATCCGCCTCCTGCTGGGGCTGATCCGGCCCACAGCGGGTCGGGCCGAGATCTTCGGACTCGACTGCGAGCACCAACCGGTCGAGGCTCACCGCCGGCTGGCGTATGTGGCCGGCGAGGCCAGCCTCTGGCCCTCGCTGACCGGCGCCGAGACTCTCCACCTCCTGGGTCGAGTCCAAGGCCGGGTCGACGAGGCCTACCGCCAAGAGCTCATCGTCCGCTTCGAGCTCGACCCCACCAAGAAGGTCCGCGCCTATTCCAAGGGGAACCGGCAGAAGATCATCTTGATCGCAGCGCTCATGACCCGACCCGATCTGCTCGTGCTCGATGAGCCGACCAGCGGGCTCGACCCGCTGATGGAACAGGCGTTTCGCCAGTGCGTCCACGAAGCGAAAGAACGTGGCCAGACGGTCTTCCTTTCATCGCACATCTTGAGCGAAGTCGAGGCACTGTGTGACCGCGTCGGCATTCTTCGTCAGGGAAAGCTCGTCGAGATGGGCACGTTGGCTGAGATGCGGCATCTCAGCGCGCTGACGGTGGAGGCAACGTTTGCTGGCGCGGTCCCCGACCTGTCCAAGGTGCCCGGAGTGTTTTCGGAGGAGAGAGACGGGCCGACGGTTCGCTGCCACGTCAAGGGTTCGGTCAAACCCTTGTTGAACGTCTTGGCCACTGCAGAGGTGACCCGACTAGTGAGTCGCGAGCCATCCTTGGAGGAGCTGTTCCTTGCGCAATACGGCAGCGACGGCGGCTCCGAAAAGGCGAACGCTCTTGTCCGCTGACCTTGCCCTCCGCGAGCAAGGCCAGTCGCCTGCCGGGCGTTCGCCCCGGACCGTCGTTGCCACCCTCACCGCTCGGAAGGCCGTGCGATCGGGCGTGATCTGGGGCTACATCTTTGGCATTGCCATCGCTTCGTCGGCCATCAGCTATGCGACGATCTACAAGACCCAGGCACAGCGCGATGCCTTGGCCGCCGCCTATGGCTCGAACAAGGCGACGAGCGCCCTGTTCGGACCCGCACCCGACCTCCAGACCGTCGCCGGCTTCACGGCGTTCAAGATTTCGATGACGCTCATGGTTCTCGGCGCCGTGTGGGGACTGCTCGCCAGCACCCGCTTGCTGCGGGGCGAAGAGGACAGCGGACGCTGGGAGCTCCTTCTCGCCGGCCAGACCACCCGGAGAGGAGCGGCCATCCAAGCGCTCGGCGGCCTGGGCGCGGGTGCCGTGGCGTTATGGGGGTTGGCCGCGGTCATCACGGTCGTCGTGGGCCTGGACTCGAAGGTACACATCGCGGCGGGTCCGGCCCTGTACTTCGCCTTGGCAATGGTGGCAACCGCCGTCATGTTCCTGGCGGTGGGTGCACTGACCAGCCAGCTCGGTGCGACCCGGCGCCAGGCTGCGTCGTATGCGGCGGCGTTCCTCGGCGTCACCTACGCACTGCGGATGATCGCCGACGCGGGAGTGGGACTGCATGGGCTGGTCTGGGCGTCACCGCTCGGATGGGTAGAAGAGCTCCAGCCCCTCACCTCCCCCCAACCCTGGGCGCTGCTGCCGATCATCGGCTTCACCGCACTAGTGGCCAGCACGGCTGGGTACCTGGCTGGCTTGCGCGACGTGGGGGCGAGCATCGTGGCCGACCGAACGAGCGCTCAACCCCGTCTCCGGCTCCTCTCCGGCCCAACCGGCCTTGCTCTTCGTACGGTGCGCCCAACCGTCATCGGCTGGTGGGTGGCGATCTCGGTCTCTGGACTGCTCTACGGTCTCGTCGCCAAGTCGGCCGGGAGAACCATCTCAGGGTCATCGGTCCACAAGGTGTTCTCCAGACTCGGCGCACCGGGCACCGGCGCCGAGGCCGTGCTGGGCGTGTGCTTTCTCATCCTGGGGATCTTGGTGGCCTTCGTCGGCGCGGGCCAGCTCACCGCGGCACGTTCTGAGGAGTCAACTGGCAGGCTCGACCACCTCCTGGTCCGTCCTGTCTCCCGCACCTCGTGGCTCGGCGGACGGCTCGTCGTCCTCGTTGCGGCACTCCTTTCGAGCGGCGTGCTGGCGGGGGTCTTCGCGTGGCTCGGTGCGGCCAGCCAACACGCCGGGGTGAGCTTCGCCACGCTCCTGGCGGCCGGAGCAAACCTGGTCCCGCCGGCGCTTTTGATCACCGGCATCGGAGTGCTCGCCTTCGGACTACGCCCTCGGGTGATGGCGATCATCGTGTATGCACTCCTCGGGTGGAGCCTGTTAGTCGTGATCGTGGGTGGTATTGGTGCATTGAACCATTGGGTGCTCGACACATCGGTCTTCCACCAAATGGCATCGGCCCCCGCCATATCGCCGAATTGGGAAGCGAACGGGATCATGGTGGCCATAGGCGTAGCAAGTGCACTCCTTGGAGCAGTCGCATTCAGAAGACGCGACCTTCAAGGCGAATGACCCCCGACTCCACCCGCTCCTCAGCTCACGGTCGCCGGTGGCGATGATGCGGTATCAACACTCGGCTCGGCGCTGTCCGCACATGCCGGACAAGGCGAAGACCTCTGACGGCAAAGGAGTCGCACGCACCTCGCGTCGGTTGGCGGTCCGCCGCTCTCCGCAATGCTCAGGGATGTCGACGTGCGTGGGGCGCGTCGGAGAGAACGGGGGACCCGCTTACGAGCGGTGTCGCCTCTCGTGACGCGGCGACCGGGCAGCAGCGGGCTTTGGTGCGGCCACCGTGCCCTTGTAGCCCAAGTGTTTCAGGAGAAAGACTCCGAGCCGACTCGGCCTCTTCGCACGCTGAGCCACTTCGGCTTCGCCTTCATGACCGCCCGTGACGTGGTAGTCGCGACCCATGTATCCCCTCCTGTACCTGGACAACCCCACCGTCTGAGCCTAACGAGCGATGGTCTACTGCGACCAACGACCCCGTGAACGCGGCAGGGGCGCAGGGGCCTTTGGGGCGGCCGGTCCCGGCGCCCTTCGCAGCGATCACCCCCTACGTGCCATCTGTACCGTTCGCGCCGGAATCGGACCTCTCGACCGGGTCTACGTGGCGCTGGTGGGGTAGTCCCCGACGCTCGGCCCGCGCTGGTGCCGGGTTGTCGGGAGCGAATGCCACCACCTGGCAATCAGGACAACCGCGAACCAACCCGAGCCGAAGCCCTGCTCGCGGGCTACGACGACTGGGAGTGGGGAAGCCGAACCATTACGGCGCACCCGATCAGAACCAGCGCGATGAAACCGAGCATGAACCAGAGGCTCCAGTAGCCCATCTCAGGCTCCTTCCTCATTAGGTAGCACCCTTGATTGTACCGCCCGTGCAGCGGCGGCGTCGTGAACTCTGAATGAACTCACTCTGCCCCACGCCCAGAGGTTCGGCTACCTTTCGAGCTGTGGGAGGCGAGCAAGTCGACCTGGAGCACGACGACCGAACAGGAAAATGGCGCTGGCTATGCACTTGTGGCCGCATGGGTACATGGGGCGAACGGGCACATGCCGAATTCCGGGGCCGGATGCATCTGGAGATTCATCGGTAGCCTAGGAATTGGCGAACGTCGCGTTCGATGAAGCGTTGCGACCACCTGCGGCGACGGGGCGCGTCGGGTTCGTCAATGGTGCGTCGTAAACGGCCAAGGCGGCTGCTTCAGCGCATCAACGGATGCCGTGCGGTACTGCAGGTTTGGATGTCCGGTGGGGTTACCAATGAAACTGCAGCGGCTGGCCGTCATGGCGCTTGTGAGCGCGGTACTCGGCATATTGCGTGGTCAGCATCGGAAGGACAAGCAGGAAAAGCGTGCCTATAGATCAGGCTGGCGGCTCCTCGCCATCGGTCAAGCAATCGCCAGGACTGCCGCGGCACGTCGTTCCACGTTCGCGTACCCGTGGGCCTCTGCAGAGATATGCGCCTTGGTAAGAAGGTCGCGGGCCTTTTCCGTATCGCCTGGACCACCCCGTTCGACGAGCATCTTCCCCCAATAGAGGTCCGTCCTGGCGGCGAAGAACATCGCGCCCACATGTTCGCTGAACGCGGCGGCTTGCGCGAAGTAGGCGTCCGCCTCATCGTAACGGTTGAGGATCGTGGCGAGGCCACCGAGGTAGTGGCTGATGGGGCCTTGTGCCGCAACACTGCCAGTCATGGCCAGCTGATCGGCCCACGGACCGAGGCGATCGAACAGCGGACCGGCGTACTTTGGGTCCCGGCATTCGATGGCCGCCTCCGCGTAGCAAACCATTCCGGTGGTCCACGCTTGGTCCAAGGGTAGATCGAAGTCTCCGGCCGCAAACGCCTCGAGCAGGCGGCGTGCGTCAGCAGTGCGGCCCGCTTCCGCGTGGGCCTGGGCCAAAGCCGCTTTGAATACGGGAAGCCTGGGATTGTCAGCCACCGTCTGCTCGATGAGGGGGACCAACTCGCCCATGTTTCCACGCTGGAAGCACACAATCATGATCTGGCCGCCGAAGACGGTGTCGACGTCAGGCTCACCGCTGTCGGTTCCGATCTGGAGAGCCTCGGTGGCCAGCTGCTCGGCCTGGTCGATGTCCCCGGCGATCTGCGCTCGTATGGCCCGCGTTTGGGTTTGGAAGAAGTTCAATGTCGGCTGGTCAAGCTGCTCTACGAGCGACTCGCAAATCTCGATACACCGGTCCAACTCGCCGATGTCGCCGTTGCGGGCGACGGCAAGTGCTCGCCACTCGGTCGTCCAGAAGAGCTGGACCGGGTCACCGACGCGCTGGGCACGAACAAGAGCGTCGGCCGACCAGGCCAACGACTGCTCTAGCAAGGACGGCACCGCGAGCGGGAGACATATGTGATTGAGGACTCGCACGATGATGGAGTCGTCACCAGAGGACTGGGCGGTGCGCAGCGCCTCGTCCCCAAGAGCCTGGCGGCGTTCAAGTGGGCTCCCAAAGACAAGTTCCGAACACAGGGTCGCCAGTGCGAGCGCCCGATTGGGGCTGTCCGCCGAAAGCCGATCGACGGCCAGCTCCAGGACTTCGACCCTGTCGGCGTCGATGGCACCAGAGCCGACACCCACCCCGCGGTCGTTGGCCAGGGCGGCGGCGACGAGGCGTTCGGTGTCATCCAGGTCGGCCGCCCGGCGAGCAGCGCCGAGAAGGGTGTCCCGAAAAGCCGAGTCCCCCGTCTGGCGCTGGGCGGTGCCCAGTCCGATGGCCAGATCGAGTCCCAGGATTGGATCGGGGTCCGTGGCTTGTGGGTACAGGTCGAGGGCCTGGGCGTAGTACTGCAGCGCGTCGGCTGGAGCCAACGCAGCCAGGGCGGCGTCCCCCGCTTGGCGCGAGTAGTCGATGGCTTTGACCAGGTCGATGGGCTGGGTGGCACTGAACCAATGGCGCGCCAGTTCACCCACTCTGTTCCCGGGGCGATCCCCGCATAGATCCTCCAAGGCCTCGGCCACCTGCCGGTGTGCTCGTGCCCGACGCGTCGGACCCAGGTCCTCGTACAAGGTGTGCTGGATAAGGGCGTGCGTGAAGTTGTAGTGCCCGGGGGTGTCGGCCAGTTCTCGCACCAGTGCGACTGCGGCGGCGGTGTCGAGAATGTCGAGGAGGTCATCTTCGGTGGTTGTCGTGGCTCGGGCCAGCAGGTCGAGATCGAAGTCCCGCCCGATGACCGACGCGACCGACAACACCCGTCCCGCCGCCTTCCCCAACCGCAGAACGCGGGCCCCGATCACTTCGCGCACGGAATCGGGAAGGGCGATGGCATCGATGGATCCCTCTGCCACCCATCGGCCTTCCGCGTTCTGGCGGATGGCACCGGTCTCGGTGAGGTTGCGCAGCACTTCGCTCACGAAGAAGGGATTGCCGTCGGTCTCCCGGTAGATGGCGTGGGCGAGCCCCACGGCGTCGTCGTCGAGACGATGCCCGGCCGCGGCTTCCATGAGGGCGATCACCCCGGTGTCATCGAGACCGACCAGGTCGATGCGAGAGGCGCCGTCCAGACGGCGCAAGGCAGCGAGGGTCTCGACGAGCGCGTGGGCGTTGGACAGTTCGCTGTCCCGATAGGTCCCGACGACGAGCAGTCGCATCGCCACGTCCGATGCGGCCAGGTGACGGAGCAGAAGCAGGCTCCCTTTGTCCGCCCATTGGAGATCGTCGAGGACGAGAATGACGGGTTGGTGCGTCGAGACCGTGGCCAGCAGGCCGACCACGGCGGCGAAGAGGAGGAACCGCTCGGAATCGGAGTCGGTGGCCTTCGACGGTGGGAGGTCTGGGATCCTGCTCGCCAGTGCGGGCACGAGCCGGGAAAGTTCCGACCCGTATTCCTCGACGTGGGAGCGGAGCTGGTCCTCAGAAGCGTGGGTGACATAGTGCCTGAGTGCTTCAGCGAAGAGCTGGTAAGGGGTGGCGAGGTCCTCCTCGCAGTGCGCGAACAGCACGCGAGCCCCGGAGTCGAAGGCGGCCCGGGCGGCCTCAGCGACGAGGGTGGTCTTGCCCAGACCGGCCTCGCCTGAGACCAGGAGGACCTCGCGGCCTTCGCCTGTGGCGACGCGCTTGGCGGCGTCGGTCAGAGTCTGTATCTCGGTCTCTCGTCCGACGACACCAACGGCCGGGCGCACAGCCAGACGAACGGGAAGCGGGATGGACGTTGTGGTGTCCGCCCCGCCGAGGGGTTCCCACAGCACTTGAACCGTCTCGACCGGATCGGGCAGTCCCTTCAGGGTCAGTTCACCAAGGGAGCGGCACTCGTGGCGGTTGCGCCGACCGGCCATGGCCCGAACCACGTCCGTGGCCAGGATCTGCCCGCTCTCGCAGGTGGCGCACAGCCGGGCCGCTTCGATGACGGGCTCCCCGAAGTAGTCGTCGTCCTCTCTGGTGACTTCCCCGGCACTCAACCCCACCCGCAACCCCACCGAGTGCTCCCGGTCCCGATTGTCCCGTTCGACACCTTGTTGCATGGCCACGGCACACGACAGGGCGGCGGTGGTGGAGCTAAACGCCACCATGACGCCGTCGCCGAGATTCTTCACTTCGGTACCACCCGCCTCGGCGATGGCCTGGCGCAGAATCGAGAAGTGCTCCCGACGCAGCTCATCGGCGGCATCGGGGGCCAGGGCCGACGTCAACGCCGTCGACCCAACCATGTCGGTGAACAGGACCGTCGCGCCCTCAGTGCTCAAGAATCACGCTCCCGCTTGGAAGACACCAGGGTAGGCGAGGACTGCAAAGGACGGGCAGGACCGTCCAATCGGGCGCCTCGACGTGCCCGTCGTCGATATCGTGCGGCTCCATCGCGAACCCCAAAAAGTCGGCTCTATCCCGACGCAGTGCAGGAACTGCCGTCAGCGCCGATCTGGGATCCCCGAGCACCGAGCACGCAATCACGCCATGCCATGTGCCTCTCAGAACCTGATCGGACGTTCATGTGCAGGCAGCTTGACCAGTCCTACGCTTGGAACATGGCGCCTGTGGCCAAGCCGGGCCCGATACCCACACTTCCAGTGTGGATCGCGGCGCCTCTCAGTTGCTTATTGCTGATGGTTGTGTCGGGCTGCGGAGGCACCTCCAAGATCGAAGGTCTACGCTCACCCATTGAGTCCACTTCGCCGACAACGCATCCGACTATCCCGCCGCCCACGACGACGAGCTCGATTGCGACCCCGGTGACCAGCGGAGAGCCGATCTGCAAGAACGGACAGGTCACGGTCTCAGATGGAGGGAGAGGTGCGGGGCTTGGCCATGTCGACCAGGTCATCGTGTTCGCCAACGACAGCCGATTCAGCTGTACTTTGGCCGGCTATCCCGGGATTGCAGGGTTGGGTTCTAGCGGCCAGCAAGAAACGGAAGCGAAACGGACGTTGAGCGGATTTACCGGTGGGCTCTGGAACGGTGCCACCACGCTTCCTCGTGTGTCCTTGTCACCGAACCAGGAGGCGTCAGCAATCGTCGAAGGAATCGATTTTCCGGTAGGCACGGAGACGTCGTGTCCGCTTTACGGATCTCTCCTGGTGACCCCTCCAAACCTGACCGAAAGCGTCCGGCTCGCCTTGTCTGACGGACTGCCGGGATGTTCCACCATCGAAGTTCATCCGGTTGTGCCGGGTACCAGCGGCATCATCTCTTGACCATGACGTAGCGCATACTGACGCCGGTTCTGGCAGCCTGGGCTGACCGGGTCTTTACATCGACGAGCCGGGCGGGATCTCCGGTGATCCCAGGCAGTTCCGGTTTCACCCTCATTACCCATGGAGCGACCCGGTTCCCACCCGGTGGTACGAGTTGCGCCATGATCTGGGCGTGGCCGACGTCCCGCGACTCGACCGGTGACAGACACCAACCACGTGAGCACCACCCGTGTCGCGTACGACGCTGGAGCCGAGCGCTACGCGGAATGGGTGGGAACGGAGATCAACGCGGAAATGGAGGAGCCGATCGACCGGGCGCTCCTGGCGGCGTTCATGGAGATGGTTCACGACCACCCCGGTGCGACGGTCGCGGACCTGGGTTGCGGTCCGGGGCGGGTCGCTGCCTTTTTGACCTCCGGAGGCATCGAGGTGGTCGGGATCGATGTGTCCAGAGAGATGCTCACTGCCGCGTCGACAGCTCACCCCGGTGTCCCGTTGGCGCAGGCGACACTCGCTGCGCTCCCGTTCCGCGACGGATCACTCAGAGGGGCCGTGTCGTGGTACTCGATCATCCACACGCCGCCTGCACTCCTCGATGGCGTGTGGGCTGAGCTTCGACGGGTGCTGACGCAGACCGGTCACGTACTGATCGCGTTCCAAGCCGGGGGAGGCGAGGCGCTGCATCGGGACGAGATCTTCGGTCGGCCAGCATCGCTCACCAGTTACCGTCACTCCCCCACGGACGTCGAACAGGCGCTTGTTCAAGCCGGCTTCCGGGTACACGCTCACGTCGTGCGTGCACCGTCCCTGGTGCACGGGACGACACCGCAGGCATTCGTCATTGCCTCCCTCGATGGACAGGAAAAGCGCCCACTTCGATCAAGGTCGAGAGATCGCGTGTCGATGAATCCCCGACCCGCATCTGGAGGTACGTCATTGGGGCGAGCCGACAGGTTCGCGACCGGGGACGCCAGCAACAAGGAAATCTGGTAACCGTCTCAGAATTAGTCGAGGCCAAGAGCACACGCCGACGACGGAGCGCGAATGAGCGACGAATGCGAGTACGAGTACAAGGTGATTCCGGTCAGGGGGACTGCCTTGGAAGCTGAGTTGAATCGGTGCTCCGAGGAGGGCTACCAGTGGGTCGATTCGCTTGCAACGCAGCAGGCCGGTCACGTATTGGTTGTCATGAAACGCAAGAGGACGACACCGGAAGCCTCTCCCAAGGATTCCCTACGGATGGTTTTGGACGAGGCGAGCGATTCTTGACCAGCGGATAGATCATCGGGAATCGGCGCGGCCGTCATCTTGCACTGGCACCTGAATGGATAGGACCAGAGGTGTCGGCACACCGACTCGCCAGTCGTGCCACTGACCGCTCCACCACGTTCACGATGAGCGCTGGCTCCTTTCAAGGGACCGGGACTAGCGCTCCTCTGGCCCGATGCGCGGTGGGACTCAGGACGTCGATTCTGAAGTGGCACCCTACAGGTGCGGATGTGGTACCGGCCACGGTTCGCTCACCCCGCGCTCAATTTGTAGCGGGCGGAGGTCGCCAGACTGCACGCCCATCTGGGTCATGGGGACACCGCATAGCTACGTGCGGCTCACGACCGAGAACTTCGAGGAGGATGTGCGGCCCGGCGCGAGAAGCGCTCCCTGTCCTCCGGGACTGAACTCTCCACCAGGGTAGGCTCATCCCGGGGGTTAGGGGAGGTGGTCGGCGTGGGGCGCCGGAAGGCCGTGATCACCCGTGTGGCGCTGCTCGGCGCCTCCGCTGTTCTTCTCGGCGCGTCGATGCTGACGGCGTCGCTGATCATCGACGGCGAGACCTCGCCGGCCTTCGCCGACACCGCCCCCTACGAGCTCTACTGCCCAGGCACGCCAGTCGGGACCATCGTGCTCAACGACGTGGTCACCACCGGCGCCCTCTCCCCTGCCAACCCGAGCGGGACCTTTTTCAGTATCGCTGGTTTCCAAGTGCAGCTGAACCTGCCCGCCGATGTGGTGAGTGCGCTGCAGGCGATGGGGGCCACCGCCATCGCCGGGAGCTACACCACCCCTCTGAGCGGAACGCTGACCGGAACACCCGCGGGCCCGTACACCTTCGACGTGCCCATTCCCACGTCGGTGCCCCCATCCGGCGTTGCCGTCGACATCCCGCGGTCTCCCACGTCCGTCCCAGGGGGGCTCGAGCCTCCCGAGACCATCCCTCCCGACGACCCAGTCCCGCCCAGCAACACGTCGATTTCGATCGGCAACCCCTCCTTCACGTTCGACTTCCCCGGTGGCCCGTCCACGGTCACGTGCAACGTGTTCCCCGACGGCACCATCGCAACGTCGGGCATCACGACCCAGACCCCCACGGCGACCACCATCGCACCCGTGCTCGCACATGCCACGCCTGGCCCCCCAGACATCGGAGCGGGGCCGTACTATCTGGCGCTCGGCGACTCGGTGCCGATGTGGAACGGCATCTCCTCGTATCCGTATGACATCGCTGGCAATTACTTCGTCGGCAGCACGGGCCCAGAAGTCATGGACCTGGCGTGTTCAGGCGAGACCACCACGAGCATGCTTGCAGGACCGACGTGCGCGCCGGAGCCCTACACCTCCCAGATCCAGGAAGCATTGGCGTTCCTGCACCAGTACGGGAGCGGGACATCGCTCATCACCATCGACATCGGCGGCAACGACGTCGTCAATTGCGTGTCGAGCACGGGCATCGACCAGCAGTGCGTGACCGGCGCCGTCGCCACCATGGAGACCAACCTGACGTCGATCCTCACCCAGCTGCGTCAGGCGGCACCGGGGGTGCCCATCATCGGCATGAACTACTTCGACCCGTTCTTGGGGGACTGGCTGGCCGGCGGCGCCGCCCAGACGGAGGCGCTCGCCACTGTCCCGGCGCTGTCCACCTTCAACAGCGACTTGGCCCAGGTCTACAGCCAGTTCAATGTCCCCGTGGCGGATGTCTTCGACGCCTTCCAGACGTCCGACACCACTGAGATGGTCTCGTCGCCGTGGGGAACCGTCCCCGTGGCCGTGGACAATGCCTGCACGTGGCTCGACATCACATGCACCGCGGGCCAGGTCGAAGGATTCGGTGACGACCCTGTCGACTCCGGCGCCAAGGTCATCGCAGGTACCTTCGAACAGTTGATCGGGTCGTCATTCCCCACCCCGCCGACGACCTCGTCGACCACGTCGAGCTCCTCAAGTACCAGCTCAACCAGCTCCACGAGCACCACGAGCACCACGACGACAAGCACATCGACGACAAGCACATCGACGACCATACCCACGACGACCTCGACATCCGCGCCCACGACAAGCTCGACGAGCATTCCGACGACGACCTCGACGAGCACAGCCGCGACGGGTGCGAGCTCGACGACGATCCCAGGGGCGACGTCATCGCACGCCGCATCGGGGGGCAGCGGGCCCGTGACCGCTCCGTCGAGCTCCCTTGCCTTCACAGGCACCTCGTCGGCCATTCGTGTCATGGGTGTCGTCGGTGCGGCAGGCATCGTGGTTGGTGTGGGCCTGCTGCTCCTCGTCGACACGCCACGCCGCCTGCTGCGGCGCGTGGCCCGCTTCAGCCGGACAAGAAGTCGACGAGAAGGCCGTTGACGGCGCCGGGGCTACGGGCGCCCGCCACCGGCGCCGCCGAGCCGCTCATCTGCTTCTCGGTGAGCGCGAAGTCGCCGCTGCTCCATACCCAAAGGTGGGTGCGGCCACAGGTGGGGCTCCAATAGTGGCTCGACCCAGGCGGACTGGCTAAGCCTTCCACCTGCAGTTTTACCAACTCTCGCAGCATGATCGGTGTTTCCGATTGACCGCAACACACCGCTATCTACCGTAGTTGCCCATGGTGCGTGCGTTTCTTGTGGAGTGCGAAGCGCGGCATCTCGCACCACGTGCACCACGGAACGGTCACGTTCCTCCCGTCGAAGCCGACCACCGCCAACTGCCATCAGAGCTGCCCCGACGCCCGGGTAACACGGCGGCGGGCCATTCGGTCGAACGCCACTCGGTGTACCGGTTTGAGCAGCTTCCAGTACAGAAAGCCCGGTACGCCACGGGGGCGGAACGCGGCTACCTGATGAAGGCCGCCTCGGCCGGCGCGATACCCCAGCCAGGCGTCACCGGGGGACCATCCCACGCTCCGTAGCACGAGCTCGCCCGACCCGACCCAGGCGATGCGCCACCAGTCGACGAGCGCTCCCGGCACCACAGCAGCAGGCCGGTGTCGTCGCAGCCGTTCGCCTACTAGTCGTCCGAGGACAAGGCGGGCGATCCACCCCGGCGCAGCGCCATACCAGCTGAACCGCCCGCCGATCCTTTCCAGATCGTGGACGACCGCGTCCTCGGTACCGGGTGGGATGGCGAGATCGACTGCGACCGAGTAGACCCCGTCGACCAGGCCGCTATGGCGAGCCAACAGCGAGCGACTTACTTCCTCGTCCTGGTCGTCGAGAGCGGCGGCCAGCGCTCGCTCAACCCCCATCGGCGTGACCGAGAACGCCAGTCTCGCCGGTTCGGGTTCGACCACCACCACCTCGGTGACGAGACTCTCGATCAAGGCATGGCTAACCGAGCGATCGACCGGCGTCACGAGGTCGACCCAGTACGACGAGAGGTGCGGTGTGAGCCACGGGATGTCGATGATGCGACGGGGACGCAGACCCCGGACACGGGCGTACGCAGAGATCATCTCGCGGTACGTCGTGACGTCGGCGCCTCCGATCTCGTAGATGCCGGGAGCGACGTGGAGCGACTGTTCCAGATAGGCAAGCAGGTCGACGAGTGCGATGGGCTGGATCCGAGTCCGTACCCACCGCGGACAGACCATGGCCGGAAGCCGCTCGGTCAGGTAACGCAGCATCTCGAACGAGATGCTGCCCGAACCAAACACCACCGCGGCCCGGAGCTCGACCACAGGCACGCCGGCGGCGGCCAGGGCCGAACCCACCTCGTGCCTGCTTGCCAGGTGTGCGGAGCTCGGGGCGTCTCCGAGCGCTCCGACATAGATGATCCGCCCGACGCCGGCCTGTGCCGCCGCCCGACCGAAGGTGGTGCCCAGTCGGAAGTCGACATCGCGGAACCCACCGCCGGCCGCCATGGAATGGACGAGGTAATAGGCGACCTCGACACCTGCCAGGGCATTGGCGGTAGCGCTCTCGTCGCCTACGTCAACTACGACGGCCCTCGCGTTCGTCGAGACAGAATCCACGGAACGACCGAGGGCGATCACCTCGTGCCCACTGCCGAGCAGATGCGTCGTGAGGGCACGTCCGACAAAGCCAGAAGCCCCAGCGATGGCAACGATCATCAGGAGCCTTTCGCAAGTGAGGATTCAGTATCGCAGCTCAGCAGCCAGGCCATGCCTCCAGCACAGATCGACGCATGAGCCCCGTCGACGACACCTCGGGACGCGGCGGAGGCCGGCCGACGCCGGGATCCTCGTCTTCGCACCTGAACGTGAAAGTCCGTCGCGAGGACGCGTACTCCCGCGTGGGCTGACGGATCGCAATCATCGGTGGGATCGCGCCTGACACCCAACGCATCACCGGCATGTGCACGCGATCCGAGGCCGCGACTCTCGAAGTGCAAGCGACATGACCGCTCGTGATGAACTCAGATGCGTATCGAGGCCAAATCGGTGCCGTTTTGGCGCGCATTGATGAATACGTGACTACCACTGACCCTCAGCCGTAGAGTGCAGTCGCAGTGCCACACCGTGCGTCACCCCGGTCCGGTCGATGAGTAGCCTCGCAAGGCTCCGTCGGATTCTCGTTGGACGGGCCTTATCGGCGCAGGAGGCGGCCACCGAGCAGATCACCCCCGTAGAGGGTCTCTCGGCGCTTTCTCTCGACGCACTCACCTCGGTTGCCTACGGGCCCGAGGCGATCTTGATCGTTCTAGCCGGGGCCGGTACCACGTCCCTGCACCTCATCCTGCCCATCACCATTGCGATCGTCGCACTCCTGGTCATCCTGGTGATCTCGTATCGGCAGGTCATCGACGCATACCCCCACGGCGGTGGCGCCTACGCGGTATCGCGCGACAACTTCGGGCCCCGGGTGAGCACGCTGGCGGGTGCCTCTCTGATCGTCGACTACACCCTGACAGTCGCGGTCTCCATCGCGGCGGGCGTGGGCCAGCTCACCTCGGCCTTTCCATCCACAACGGTTTACACCGTCCCGATGTGCCTGGGCATCCTGCTCCTCATCACCGCACTCAACCTCCGCGGCCTGGGGGAGGGAGCCCGCGCCTTTCTCATCCCCACACTGGTGTTCATCGTGGGGCTCCTGGCCATCATCGCCGTCGGTTTCATCCACCCCCTGGGCCTACACGCTCCCCAGACAGGACAGTCGCTGGTGGCGACGCATGCAGTGGCGGCGGTGACCGTACTCCTCGTGCTGAAAGCATTCTCGGCCGGCTGTAGCGCCCTGACCGGAGTGGAAGCCATCGCCAATGGCGTGCCCCTCTTCAAGGAGCCCCGTGTCGAGCGGGCCAAGCGAACCGAGCTCCTGCTGGGGGTGATCCTGGGCGTGATGCTCCTGGGGCTAGCCGTGCTCGCCAACAAGTTCCATGTGCAGCCGAGGACAAATCAGACCGTGCTGAGCCAAATCATGGCCTACGCGGTCGGGCGTCACTGGGCGTACTACATCGTTTCGCTGACGATCACCCTGGTGCTGGCGCTCGCCGCCAACACCTCGTTCGGCGGGTTGCCCGTGCTTACCAGCCTGCTGGCGAGGGACAACTACCTTCCGCACCTCTTCGGGGTGCGAGACAGCCGGTTGGTCTTTGGCAACGGGGTCTGGGCCCTCGCCGTGTTCTCCGCGCTGCTGCTGGTGGTGGTGGGCGGCAACACCAATACCCTGATCCCACTTTTCGCCATCGGCGTGTTCACCGGCTTCACACTGTGCCAAGCCGGTCTGGTGGTCCATTGGCGCCGGACGAGGAGGCCAGCATGGTTACGGCGCGCCACGATAAACGGCGTCGGAGCGGCTGTGACCGCTACTGCCACCTTGATCTTTCTGGTCTCGAAGTTTGTCGAGGGCGCGTGGGTTGTCGTGGTGGCAATACCGCTGATCATCGTGCTCTTCAACCGGATTAAGGCCTATTACACCCGTGCCGGCGTGGAGTTGGGAAACGGAGTCATTCCGTCACCACCCGATCGCAAGCGCACCGTCGTTGTGGTGCCGGTGACCTACGTGAACCGGTTGACCCAGCACGCCCTGTCGGAGGCGATCTCGCTCGGGGACGAGGTCATGGCCGTGACGGTGGTTTTTGACCAGGAGCCAGTGGGCATGCCCCAGACCGAGGTCGAGCGCCAGTGGCAGGAATGGCACCCGGGGGTGCCATTGCGGGTGCTGCACACGGACTTCGCGTCGATCGTGCAACCGATCATCCGCCTGGTCGACGAGCTCCGTACAGACCAGGACCGCCAGGTGGTGGTACTCATCCCCGTGGTAATCCCCGAAAGACTCCGCTACCGGCTGCTCCACAACCAGGTCGATCTGGCCCTTGCCGCCGAGTTGCGCCGCCGACCCGATGTCGTCGTGGCCCGGGTGCCCATGGCGATCCACCCCTCAGACCAGGCCGAGCGCCCTCGATGACGGAGGGCCTACGTCGCCGGGCATATGGTGAGGTGAGTTGTGGACACCCTGAGCAAATGCCCGACGGAGAGCCTCTATGAGACCTGGGCGCCATCTCGAGAACGACCGAGGCTGTGCAAGCGGCCAAGGAGTACCTTGCGACTCAGCCATTCTCATGCAACGACCTGATCCAGCAACTGGACTCATCGGCCGGTGACAATTACACAGTCGCTCAGGCTACTTATGGAGCGACGCAAGCAGGAGATTGCTAGTCCGCTTGCAAGACAACCCGCGTTACGATCCGTCAACGCGCCATCATCGGTAGTGTCATAGGCTTCCGATAGGCACCGCCGAGGAGACTCGACGGTGGCGTCGCCATCCGGTACGTGCCCGTATCGGTCGACGTGTGGCCAGAAGCCTTCGGCCGTCGGAGGCACGCATATTCGGGGGCGGTCTCAACCGGTCGACGCAACAGCCTCGGCGAATGCCAACCACGGAGAGTTCTTGCAGCGTGCCGTGACGCGCTCTGCGCTCACCTGGCCTTCTTACCGCGAAGACGAGGTGCCATTTTCAGCTCGTGCAGCGAGCAATAGTCGCTAGCGTTGTAGATGGAAACGTACACACCACAGTCGCGCTCCGCGCACACTCGTCCCGCGGCAAATCTTCGTGGAGGTCGGTCATGGTCATTGTGAACTTCTCCGCCGACGGTCTTCGTACGTACGTCCATCATCCCTCATTCTCTGACCTCACAAGCGTCACATCGTTGTGCAGCCGGATGGCCACGCCGGCTCGACGCTGGGCAAGGAGCTTTCCGGCACACGAGAGGTCTGACATCCCGACCACATCGCTACCTACACAAAGGAACTGCCTGTCCCCGATGGGGCGTTGCCCCCCGTGCCACCCCATCGGGGGGCAGGACACTTCAACTGTGGCACGACGTGGTTGAAGCAACCAGAGCAGAACGTCATCAAAGTTATTCCAACGTAGAACCACGGTGGACCGGCCACTCTGTGTGAGTCGGTATCGCAACTCGCATGCCGCCGCATCAGGCGTCGCGCCGCGGTCACGCCTTGTGCGATCCGTCTGGCGTGCTCCGGTTCGCCAGCGGGTGGACGATCTCCACCGACCCTGCAAGGAAATACGCCAGCGCGTTCCGCTGTTGTCAGAGGAGACGGGGGTTGAGCATTTTGAGAGCACGGGATGCCGTCGTTTATCCCGGATGTTCTGGAGGGTGCAAGGAGTCGTACTCCGTAGCGCCCGGGACAGCTGTCTTCGTGCGATTACGCAGAGGGGGAACAATGCGAGATCTACCATTGCCTGAGTGTCTAGGAACTGTGGTAGTTCACCAAGACGACGCGGTCACGTGTACGAGAGACACGTGCCCGAGAGATATGACCGTGGACACGTGGTTCAGTCATCACACATCGTTCATGACATGCGCAAGGAAGGACTGTCCGCATTGTGGGTTCAGTGCTCGGGTCGGGAACGGCTGCGACAGCCCGACGGCGAGTGCATCGAGTCGTCGTGGCCTCGTTCTCAGACCCGAGTTTGGTCACCATGTCGGTTCGTCGTAGTCTGCGCCAATGGTTCCTCCCGGCGGAATGACGCAGGCTCAAGTGGTAGCAGAGTTGGTGGCCGAGGCTCGGGAAAGATCCGAGATAGGTCACAGGTTTGCGGAGAATGGATCGCCACAAGGGACATTTCTCGAGATAGACCCCACCGACCCCCTGGCTGTAGGTGAGGTATTGAAGTACTTCGCAGCCCAGTTGCTCGCACTGGAAAAGATCGTCAGGCATCTCGCCGACGCCATTGATGCCCTGCCCTGACGGGGTGGTGGATCACCCGTTGGAAGGGGTACGCCTGAGATCGCACCTATTAGCAGTGGATTGCGAGTGCGACTTTTTCAGTCTGATTGGTATCGGGCGTGTGCGTTAGCCTGGGTCAACTCAGGCATGACACCTCTTCCTCGTTGCAACGCGTACCTCTCTGCATGTGAATGGAGTGGGAACGCCGTCTTCCGGTCCCATAGCTGGTCCATCCAGCTCGGCGGCACAGATCGACCAATTTTCCCACCGTCATGGCCCAAACACACGAAGAGCTTTCGAATCTGAGCAATGGTCGTCTGCCCGGAATGGCCCTCCGTGCACTGCTTCACCCGCCTGACGGCAACGACTGGCGAGTCCAGCGATCCAACGTGGTGGGCCGGTCTCCGTCGTTGAGTCAAGTAGGGCCCGGGGGTTCGATGCCACACTGGTCGAGGATGGGTGAAAAGAGTGACTCAGCGCCCGCCACTATCGAGTAGCGGAACGGTCTTCCGACCTGACCGCGGAAATTCTCAGTGCCGGTGATCCCGAGAGGGTCGTGCTTCACAACTTGCTTCGCCGGGCTCTTGTTCAAGTGGATACATAGGGGCTCGGGATCCCCGAGTACCTACCCCTCCGGCCGTGCGACGCTGTGGTCAGAACCTCGACCACATCGGCACGACCCGGTGCCCCGATCGATCGCAGATGGGCGGATACTCTCGGTGCCGTGCCAGAGGGCAACATTCAGAGGTGACGTCCATAAATCCCGAGGACCGAAGATCTGCGCGAGAGCTCGCGGTCGACGGTCCGGGCGAACGGCCGGCCCGATCGCGGACGGCGTGGCGTGTGAGGTCTCGCTGGATCGTGCACCTTGGCCTCCTGGGCTCCCTCGCGGCGGCATTTGGGACCCTGCAACTTCTTCACATCCGTAACGCCATCCATGCGGATGTGGGGCTGGTCTTCGCCGCTCTGGTCATTGTCCATCTGGCACAGCGTCGCCATCGGATCGCTCGGATGTTCGCGCAGCTCATGCGTTTTCGCCCCCGGGTGGAGCGCGAGTTACGACTCTTGGCGTCGGATGCCATCCTCACCGTCATCACGATCAACGTCGTGCTTTCGGGGATCCTCGATTGGGGTCGGGGCGAACCTTTGCTCCTGCCCCTCCCACCTCCATTCCAGCGGTGGCACCTAACGTCGTCCGCCGTGCTCGTCGTCTACCTCATCGTCCACGTCTCGCGCCGGTGGAATCGCCTCCGACGGTCCACGATCCGATAGCCCGATGAACACATGGTGGACAAGCTGACCGCAGTGCCGAGCTAACCAGACTGCTTCGCCCTCTGAAGCTATGACGTGGGCCCTGTCCACCGGGAACGACGACCAACGGGCCGTTGCCGTACTCGCCGGCAAGGAGAGCGCACCGATGGAGTCGGCGAGGTCGATCGGAACGATTTCGCGGCGCGATGCCACGTAGTTATCGCGATTCGAGCCACCTATCGGCCCGACGAATTACTCCTTTGCACATGGTCGCCCTGTCAGCTGCCCCAGCCGGTCGAATTAGCTGACCCCACACGCGAAATAAAAGTCAACGGTCCGACAGAGAGAAAATCCCGAGAAATGTGGTGCAACCACCTTCCGAAGGGCCCTTTTGCGCCAGAAGACCACCCTGACCAGGACTTTCTTGGAGCGGACGACGGGATTCGAACCCGCGACTCGCACCTTGGCAAATAAAAGAGGCCCAACTCCCCTACCTGCGGCTTTGCAAATAGTCGCAGGACTAATCGGGTTTTCGATTGACCGTAGCGAACCGTGATTGACCGTAATCGTCAATGGCGCAGGGTATCTATGTGGAGCGCGAAACCCGGAGTCCGTACCAAGTGCACCACGAAACGGCCACGTTCGCGACGCCAGGCCGCGCTGGCAGGTGTACTGACCCGCCGGGGCGAACTAGACGGTCTGTCACGTCTTGCCGTCCAAGGGGGTCATTGTGGTGAGAACCCGAAACCGAAGGAGATCAGGATGGACGCTCGAATCGACTTTTACAGCAATGCGGTTGCCGGAGAGTTCACCAAGCACATCAATGCAGCAGGCGCGGTGATAACCGGCTCAACCTTGCCAGCGGCGACCCAAGAGCTGGTCAAGATCCGAGCTAGCCAGATCAACGGCTGCGCCGTCTGCTTGGACATGCACACCAAGGATGCCGAGCACCAAGGGGAAACCTCATTGCGAATCAACCTGATCGCCGCGTGGCGAGAGGCGACGGTCTTCACCGAAGCCGAGAGGGCTGCTCTTGAACTCACCGAGCAGGGGACCCGAGTCGCCGACGGCGGCAGTGTCTACGACGACGTCTGGGCCAACGCGGCCAAGCACTTCAACGACGACCAGCTCGGCGCACTGGTGTGCCTCATCGCTCTCATCAACCTCTACAACCGCCTCAACGCCATCACCCGTCAGCCGGCAGGTGACTACACGCCCGGCCAGTGGGGATAAGGGTGTAATGCCAGCACCGCCGGATCGCATGGGCCCCAGATGTAGTGTTCGCGGCGTGCGCACCACCGCCGAGCGCGTCGCGGATGCCCGGGGCAAGCTGAGCGGCGATGCCGACGTCTGGGTCGCCACCGGCAACAGCCGAGGTGTTGCCCACCTCGTGCCCCTGTCTCTGTGCTGGCACGAAGGCGAAATCGTCGTGGCCACCGAGGCCCGCAGCCGCACGGCCCGCAACGCGGAGACTTCTGCCCAGGCTCGCCTGGCGCTCGGCCCGACCCGCGACGTCGTGTCCATCCAAGCGACTGCGACCATCGTCACCCGGGCCGACGACAACCCCTCGCTGGTGGACGCCTACCGGGCCCGCGTTGGCTGGGACCCCGGCGGCGACGGCGGCGAGTGGGTGTTCCTGCGGTGCAAACCAGTCAGGGTTCAGGTCTGGCGGGATGTGGACGAGATAGCTGGCCGGACAGTCATGCGCCGGGGTACGTGGATCGAGTGACGCTCCGGGCGAATACCGGCTGGTTCACATTGCCCCTCCGATCGGAGACCACCTGCAGCTACGGCTCCGGTGCGGGCTGGACCCTCGCCCGGCAGGCACTCACCCGCTCAGCAAACCCTTAAGAGTGAGTCCGTCCCACTCATTGACACCTGGAACCCGGTGAGTGTGACCGTCGCATGCGAGAACGTCATTAACTAGGAAGTTTGGGAGGTTTGGGTTGGGAGAGGACCCGGCTCACCATGCCTACAGGGCCCGTCGTACAGCGCTGACTTTGCGTCGACCGTGGGTGTCCTCACTCTTCCTCTGTCACATCGGCGGTCGTTCTGGGGTCAGAGTAATCACCCCCTCTCAAGGAGGATGTGCGTGATGGACGAGATCGACCGGCTGGCCGAACGCTTCGAGGAGCAGAGGACCCGTCTACGGGCGGTCGCCTACCGGATGCTGGGCTCGCTCGCCGAAGCTGACGACGCTGTTCAAGACGCCTGGGTTCGAGTCAGCGGGGCCGAGACGGACGAGGTCGAGAATCTCGGTGGATGGTTGACGACGATCGTCACCCGCGTTTGCCTCAACATGCTCCGCTCGCGCAACGTCAGGCGTGAGGAATCCCTCGAGGCGCATCTCCCCGATCCGGTCATCAGCCCAGCGGGGGAACTTGGACCAGAGGGCGAGGCACTGCTCGCCGACTCGGTCGGTCTGGCCCTCCTCGTCGTACTCGATGCTCTGGCTCCCGCCGAGCGTCTTGCTTTCGTGCTCCACGACATGTTCGAGCTGCCTTTCGAGGAGATCGCCCCCATGGTGGGTCGATCCCCGACTGCCGCCAGGCAACTGGCGAGCAGGGCACGGCGGCGGGTCAAAGGCGCTGAAATCCCAGACCCCGACGTCGCTCGTCAACGCGCGGTGGTCGATGCCTTCTTCTCGGCTGCCCGCGGTGGCGATCTCGACGCCCTGGTCGCGGTACTCCACCCTGACGTCATCTTGAGAGTCGACTTCGGCCCGAGCCGTCCGGCTGCGTCCCGAGTCGTGCGCGGTGCATCCGCTGTCGCCAGGCAAGCGCGCCTCGGCGCCAATCCGGCCGCGGTGCTCCATCCTGCATTGATCAACGGGGCCGCGGGCGTCGTTATCACGCTGGATGGGCAGCCGCACGGCGTGATGGCCTTCACCGTCGTCAACGACCAGGTCGTCGAGCTCGACATAATCGCCGATCCCGGACGTATCCGCAGAGTCGCATCAGCCGTGCTCAGTGGCCGGTGACGCCACGAAGACGCTTGGCGTCGAGGTCGACGCCTGCGGACTTGGAGTGGACAAACGAAGTCGGATCCCGCCGATTAGCACTGCCCTAATCGGCCACCGCTCTCAGGATCAAGACTCTGCCGGGCTGATGCCAATGCGAGCAGAGATCAGGGCCAGCTCATCATCGTCTGACATTTCTTGAAAGTCGTAGCGGGGTCTGTAGGGAGCCTCCAGCCGGGCAAACTCGTCATCGCTCAGATCGATGTCCAGGGAAGCCGCGGCATCTTCTAGGTGCGACGTTTTGGTGGCCCCGACGAGCACTGCAACAACATCCGGATTGCGCCTCAGCCAATCTGGGACAACAGGTGACCTGCTACCTCCCCTTTCGCGGGCGACTGTGGCAACGGCGTCGATGATGCCCGATTGCTCGTCTCTTGGGTCTAGAGCATGTCAGCAAAGGGATTCCGCCGATCACACAGCAGCTCTAATGGAGGACATGATCCTGAGCAGGATCGCCGGATTACCAAAAGGGAGACGTAATGGAGATCATCAATTTGGCTGCGACGGATGGGCTGCCCCCAGTGAACTGGGGGAACGTCCTCGAAAAGCTCGATGCCGGATCGCCGCCGGCTCCAGACGCCCACAACGCTCGCACAACGTGGCTTTCGACGGTGAACGAGGACGGGAGCCCCCACGTCACGGCGGTCGGTGCGCTCTGGCTTGACGTGAGCTTCTGGTTCCAGACCGGATCGGGTACGCGGAAGGCCCGCAACGTCGCCCGCGACCCGCGCTGCTCGATCGCAGTGTCGATCCTCGATGCAGACGTCGTCGCCGAAGGTGAAGCAGAGCGGGAGACTGACCCGGCCACACTCACGCGCCTTGCCAGGGCTTGGGAGGACCAGGGGTGGCCCGCCGAACTCGATGAGACCCGGACAGGTATCACCGCCCCGTTCAACGCGCCGGCGCAGGGGCCACCTCCGTGGAGGGTCTATCGCATCAAGCCACATTCGGTGACCGTGACACTGGGGACCGAGCCAGGTGGGCTTACTCGCTTCAGGTTCTAACCTCAGCCCAGCGAGACGCCCGATCCCGGCCTCGCCGATCGTGAGTCTCGCGCTTCGGCACTCCGATTGTCCTGCGGAGCTTTCGGGTCCGAACCAGAGCGCACCAGAACGTCCCGCTCACCGTAGACGAATGTTGACGGCGACAGACTTTCGGGCCAGGTCGTACCCGGACCGAGCGCTCGCGGATCCGACGCCTTACGTGTTCAGTACTCGCCCTTGATCACGAAGTACGTGCCTCGGATCGTCCCCGCCAGCTTCGACTTCTGGCGTGCGAACTTGAACGAGCCCAATTCGGCGGGGACGTCCATCCCTTCGGAGAGCTTGAATCCGACGGCCCGCTTCGGATTCGGTCCGTCGAGCGTGTACAGGACGTTGATCGAGAGCCCGCTCTCGTAGAACACGTAGGTCCAGCGGATGTTCTCGACCTGGAACGTCGTTGCCTCGAGCGGCGGCGACCCGATGACGATGCCCCGTTCCTCCTTGAGGAGACGGTGCACGAGGTCGATGTCCTTCTTTGCCTTGGCGGCAGGCTCAACCGTGAAGACGTGGTTGTATTTGTTCCTGAAGTAGCGAGCTTCGTTTGCTCGGAGGCCGGCCAGCGCAGCCACCACGGGCGACGACTCTAGGCCGACGGTAGACACATTGACGAAATCTACGGAATAGCTCACAGACGGTTCACCCTTCGGGAAGAGCGGCAAAATCACGCTTCGCCTGCCGATACCAACCCATACCTTTGATCGGGTTCTTCCATCGGCCCTTCATGTCTTTCAAGGCAGCTTCGTGCTCCGTGTCACCGTTAGCGACCATCTCCTTGAGATGTCGATCCTGCGCCTTGATCACCTCGTCCGCGGTCGTGCCTCGGTGCGGAGAGTCGCACGGGCCACCAAGTTGCTCGCACGTCATGGTCTTCATGCTCCTGGCTTCCTTTCTCTCTTCTGACTGTTGCTTCGGAATTCCGACATGATCCAAGAAGGTCATTCTCTCGACTTCGCCCGGACACGGACTATCTCCATGGTTGCCAGGACATCTGGGTCAGCGATCAACTCGACCTCGTGCACCAGGCCCGACTCGTTGAGATGGAAGACGAATGCCACCTTGGTCGATCCGGCTTGGATCCAAGCGGCACCCAGCTCACCGTCGATCGTGACCGGTGCCGCTCCCCGGGTGCCGTTGAAGCGAGCAGCCACTGCGGCTGCCCCCTCATACGCGGATTCCGAGCCCATCGTTTGCCCGACCAGGTCGGCACGCATGACGGCGTCGGGCGCGAGCAGCGACAACAAGGTGTCAAGCTCCCCACCGCGGGCTGCCCTGAGGAATGCATCGACGACCCGTTGGCTCTCAGCGCGCGCTGCCTGTGATGCGGCAGGCTCCGCCACACCCTGCACCTTGCGCCGTGCCCGGCTGGCCAACTGGCGGACAGCGGTACTCGAGCGACCCATCACCGCGCTCACCTCGTCGAACCGATACCCGAACACATCGTGCAGGACGAACGCAACCCGCTCGGCTGGTACCAGGGCATCGAGGACGACCCGCATCGCGTCACCCGTCACCTCGGCGAGCAGCGCGTCGCCTTCAGGGTCAATCGGAGCATGGTCGTCAGGCACCAAGGACTCCGCCACCGATCTGGTACGCCGCTTGCGTAGATGGTCAAGGCAAAGCCGCGTCACGACGGTTGTGAGCCAAGCGGGGAGGTCATCGATGGCGTCGGTGCGCGAGAGTCGAAGCCAGGCTTCCTGAAGGACGTCGTCCGCATCGGCCTCCGAGCCAAGCATCCGGACGGCGATTGCGGTCAACCGGGGCCGCTCGGCGTCAAACTCTGTCAGTTCCACCGTGGTCACACCCTATTGACGCACCGCACCTCCAGAATGTGACTACCACGCTCACGACGGGAAGCCCCTGGTGGCATCGCCAACGATGCTCGCACGACTCGGGCCGAAAGGGTATCCCCGAGGAGCCGAACCAGGGCGGGGTCGCGCCATCGCGAGGATGCCCAGATCGGGCCGCCTACGGGCACGCAACAGTCGCGAGCACCGGGCTCCGCACCCGGCTCCTTCAAGGGCAAAAAACTCACGGAGGCGTCTGCCAACTCGTGGTGGAGAGTCCGCCTCCGTCCCACCCAAGGGGTAGCCCGCGACGTGCGCCTCGTCGGGCCCGTCGAGTAGTCCTCACCTGCACCGCGTGAGGGTCATCGACCTTGATGAGCAAGCGATGGGCAGATGATGGGCACGTCGTGAGACCCTTCGATGCTCCAACGCTCTGACCAGGAGTTTTGGAGCGGACGACGGGATTCGAACCCGCGACCCTCACCTTGGCAATAAAAAGAGGCCCAACTCCCCTACCTGCATCTTTACAAATAGATGCAGGACGACCGGAGTTTTTGACTGACGGTAGCGAACCATGATTGACCGTAATTGTCAATGGCGCATGGTATTTTTGTGGAGCGCGTACCACGAAATCTTGTACCACGTGCACCACGGCAAGACGCGATTTCCGCAGATTTACCTGGGCTTTTCTCGCTCAACGAGAGCCAGACCCGGCCTGCTCCCCTCAGCTGACCAACTCGGGTCGGAGCAGTTCGCGCCTTGGGGCACGGGACACCATTCGAGCATTGGTCGGAATCCCATTAATCACACGTCGGATGCTGCCCCGCCGCTCGATACGCATGGTGATCGGCGATATTTTGGGAACCGCATAGCCCTTGCTTTCGCCACTGATTCGGCCATTGATTGGCCTGAACTGCTCTTTCTTGGACGCATGGAGCACTCAGCATCACCTTCCCAAGGTGAGGGTTGCCGTGACCTGATGCCCCCATTCCCGGCACGCGACATATAACAGCTTTACTCTTAGTATCTCCCGTTCTAACATACCTACTGTTATGTCCGACAATCCGAGGGTTCGCAACCCCTATCGACCTGGTGCCGCTGTAAGCCCTTTGTTCCTCGCCGGCCGCGAGCAGGAGATGCGCCGTTTCGGAGCCTCGCTTCGTGGGACTCCCGAGCTGCCCGCCAATGTTCGCCTCACCGGTCTGCGCGGGCGTGGGCAAGAGCGTGTTGTTGAAACGCCTGGAGGAGATCGCAATGGACGAGGAGGGATGGCTCACCAGCCGGGTCCAGGCCGAGCCCCGCCACAACACCGAAGCGGACCTGTCCGAACTCATCCTGGGCCTTTGCCATAACGCCGAGCTCCAGGTCTCCAGGGCGGCCCGCATCAGGGAGACCGTGAAAGGCGTTACCGCGTCCGCCCGGGGCCTGCTTCGCGTGACTTGGCAAGACGTCGAGCTGTCTCTCGCCCCTGGTGCTGGACCCGACCGGCGTCTCAGCGTCGTGAAAGCCCTCTTCGACGTCGCCGCTGCCGCTGACCAACACGGCTACAGCGGCTATCTGCTGATGTTGGACGAAGCACAGGTCATTCGCGACGAACGGGAACGAGAAGGCCAGCACCCGCTCTCCCTCCTCATCGCCGCCGTCAACACTCTTCAAGAGAAAGGGGTCCCGGTCGGCCTGACTCTGTGCGGCCTGCCCACCCTGCGTGCCAACTTGCTGAAGGCCAGGACCTACACCGAGCGTATGTTCCGGGGTGAGGAGATCAGTCGCCTGGCCCGAAGTGAGGCCATCGAGGCCTTGATCCGACCACTGGACGGTACCGGGATCGTCGCGGAGGAGGGCCTGATCGAGCGCGTCATCGACGAGGTCGAGGGATACCCATTCTTCATCCAGCTGTGGGGTGCGGAGCTCTGGGAATCCGCACAGCTCGCTGGCATCGACCGCTTCGACGTCACTCTTCTCGACTCGGTCGAGCCCTACATCTACCGGCGGTTGGACATCGACTTCTACGACGGTCGGGTTGAATCTCTCACTCCCGCTGAGCAAGATCTCCTGATGTCGACTGCAGGATGCCCGTACCCGCCGCTCCGGACCGCCGACATCCACAGCCGCGTCGGCAAGAGCGAGAGCAATGTCAATGTCCTTATGGGACGCCTCGCCGAACAAGGTGTCGTCTTTCGGATCCAAAAGGGCCAGTACGAGTACACGGCCCCGAAGTTTCACGACTACCTCCAACGACGGGCGGTGCGGATTGCCCAACGGGAGCGGTGATCGGGAGGCTGGCGTCTTTCGCGGCGTGATGCTCGCGATTTAGACGTGGATGGCGAGAATTGCACGCGGACTGTCCGAATTCTCGATTGGATCACTGAGCAGGGAGTTTCTGCATCGGATCGCACGGACTTCCGTCCATCGATGCGGAAACATCCAGTGCGCGGAGAGCTTGGGGTCTCGTCTATCCCGTACTTCGCCGCATGCTCGAGATTGAGGTTTGTCCTCGTACGCTGAGACATCGCCTTTCAAGTCGAGCTACTAGCTCTTCGCCGCGAGATCACCGCGCTCAGACGCCAGGTCGGGCGTCCCGATCGCGCCTTCCTGGCGGCGCTGAGTCACCTCCTGCCCGCTCCTCCTGGTCCTTCCTTTCGATGACGGCCGAGACGCTTACGTGTTCGAGGGTCCGTTTTCATTCAGCTCATCCCGAAGACTTGTGCCGCTTCGCATACATCTCCCGCACCCATTGCTCGACGGGTGCCTTCCACTGCTGTTTGGGACTGGGCACATTCTTCACAAGCTTCTTTGGATTCATTCCCATAGATCTCGCCATCGACAGGGCCTCTCGGCTCAGCCGGCAGCGACGAGCGGCCTGCTCCCAAGCTTGATCGTCTTTCCCCACTCGTTATCCCTCCCATGGGCATTCACAGCGACTTCCCGTCACGTTGATGTCGTTTTACTTCGGCATGTGGGTGCGCACGATCGCGAGCTACTCGGGACCTACCGCATTGACCGGCCGGCCGATTCTCACCATCGTAGATTCGTGAATTGGCGAACGATAGGGTGAAGGAGTTTGAGGTGACGCCGCACACTGTCGACGGAACACTCGTAGCGCTCGGCCAAGGCCGGGACTGTGATCCTCATGTCGAGTCGCTTACTGACGACTGACTCAATCGCCGCCGCCGCGGCCGCATCGAAGTGATCGATGGACGGGCCTCCCACATCGGCTCCTTCAGTCACGGACCACCACGCTGCCATACACCTGGTCGCATAGCCCAGGCCGCCAAACAGCGCCGCTCGTTGGAGAAGTACGCCAGCCGTAGGATCGAGCTCGATGACCGGTACAGGAGGAGGCGCCAGGAACTCGCTGTATCTTCGGCGGCAAATCGTCCCGTACTCATCCCGGCGAGCAAGGAGCGGGCCGATGTGCTCCAACGGAAACCCTTCGACCTCGAGGAGGTTTGACCGGGAGCCGGGCCGCCAGAACAGAGCAAACGGCGCGTCTTGTTCGCCGGAGCGTTGCAGTTCGCCTACGGTCGAATATCCATCGGGACTTTCCAATACGGGCGAGACGGTAATCCCCGTTATGCGTCCCACATCCCCGACTCCGATCACGAACGCCGGGCCGAGCGCTCCATAGAGCCGAAGCAGTGCCCGCATCGGTGAGTTGGGTACGGCGTCGCGAGGTCGCAGTTCGCCTGAACGGACTGACGACCAGAAGGACATCGCCGCCCGTGCTCCCGATTGATTCCCTTGTGCCCTATTGAGTGACCCCTTGGGGGTGACGCGTCCGGTGGACCGCCTTGGAGTGGCACGTGCTCGGGTTTGGGCACCCGTGGCGGCTCGGTCAGGGGGCCGACGCACAGCCGGAACCGGCGTCGTCTCAACGCCGTCATCGGGGTTGTCGGTCTTCTGCACATCTTCGGCTCCATCCGGCCGCGCCTGAACTGATTCCCCAGCCTCGACCTGTTCAGGGACAACCGCACCGGTGGAAGGAGCGGACACCATGCATGTACGGCAGCCCAACTGGTCCTTTCCGGCCACGAGGATGGCCTGGGAGCCGCACGACGGGCACTGGGGAGGAAGATACGAAGAGAGAATGGGCACATAGCTCAACGGCAACGAGTAAGTACGGGGGCCTCGACGTACGGCGGACTGAACCGCGTAGGACGGTACTGCCACCAGATGGAGTCGGAATGGCTTCACCTCAAAAGACGGTGTCAGGTCGTCAGCGACTTCGGAGCGACGTCGCGTCCACTCACGCTTAGTCGCGTCCGCCTGTTCCGTCAACATCGTGACACGATCGCTGGAGGCTCGTTGCAGGCGTTCATCGATCGATGACAACACCCTCCCGTAGTAATCATCCACCACCTCGAGCTGTCCATGCAGGCGAGACGACGTCTGGCGAGCCAGCTCGTCGACTCGACGCCCGGCGGCGGCACAGAGAAGATCGTGCGCCCCGGCTACGGCGGCACCATTGGGAGCGCCGATCCCGGGCCGCACGCCAGGCTCGAGAGCACGGGTGCGGAGCCGTTCGGACAGTTCAGTCGGAACCGTGCGACCCGAATCGGCAAACACCCAGACCTCCTCGAGCTCCTGCACCCGTTCATCGATTGAAACGCTATAGGTAAGGAGTGCTCCTACCCTCAACACCATGACGTTGGTCGCTTCGGGAGTGCCGGCCACGTCGATGCGGCCGTGGTCTGGGTGGATCTGTTCGCGGGCCCTCTCCTCCAACGCACTGGGCGTGGGTGGAAGTCCAACGGGACGAGGCAGCGACGAGCATCCAACGTCGCCGCGTTCGAGAACAGAGCGAGCCGCGGTCATGAGCAGGGGGTGGCCCGCCGTGACGAGAAGAAATCCGTCCTCGCGTGCGGTCTCCGGATCCGCTGTCAACCCGATTTCCTCTGGCAGGTCCAGAGCGGTGCGCAGCTCCTGCGGGAGCACCAGAACCGCTCCTTCGGATACCACCTCGGCCAGGGCTCCTTCGGCTTCGACATAACCGACGAGGAAGTCGATGCCTGACCCCGAGGTACTCACTTCGCCTTTTCTGTGCCGATTGGGGCCATCGGACCGCCGTCCATCTCGGCCACGAGATCGTCTGTCCAGGCACGACTGTCGGCATAGTCAGCCCGCGCCTCCACCAAGCTGGACCCCAGCTTCTCCAGTCGGTCGATCAACTCGGCATCATCGACACTCATGACATGCGCGTCGAAGACGGCGTCCTCGAACATGAACTCCTCACCGATGCGCCCGAGCACCATGTCCAGTTCCCCCACCACCAGTTCGAACAGATTGAGCTTGGTGTGCAATACATCGAGTATGTGGTCCTCGATCGTGCCTCGGCTCACCAGGTTCGTAAGAACTACGTCGTGCATCTGGCCGATCCGGTGGATGCGCCCAAGCCTCTGCTCAATCTGCATAGGGTTCCACGGGAGATCAAAGTTGATCATGGCGTGGCAGAACTGCAGGTTTCGTCCCTCGCCGGCCGACTCGGTGCTTACAAGCACGTCCACCTCGTTTTCGAACGAAGCGATCGCGGAATCCTTCGCCCGCCGATCGAGGCCCCCGTGGTACACGGCTGCCGGCAATCCCAACAGATCCACCGTGGCGACCAGTTGCGCCATCGTCTCGCGAAACGATGTGAAGACGATCACCTTTTCACCCGCGGCGAAGTGTCGCCGCACCAGGGTCCCGAGGGCCGATGTCTTGGCACACGTGGAGACCGAGCGCGCCACCTCGGCCAGATCAGACCAACCCAGGCGATCGAGGGTCGGGGCGACTGTCTTCGGTGAGGAGCCCGCCAGCCTCAGGACGGTTCGTAAGGCCATAGACCGCCCAGGACCGGTCTGACGGCCCTCGGTGCGCACCCGTTCGGCGATGTGTCGATAGAGAGCGGCCTCGGCATCAGACGGCTGGACCGAGAGGGTCTCAGCCAACCTTCTTGGCAACATCAAGGTGACCTCGCTCCGGCGATGCCGTACCATCACGTCGCGCATGCTGCGACGGAGCTCGCCCAAGGCAGCAACGCTGGGTGCACCCTCTGCCGCCGGGTGTTCCACCTCCCCCCGACGATCGGATGGAGCGCCGTGGCGGCGGCGAAAGTCGCTGATGGTGCCCAGATGTCCCGGTCGGACCAGCGACACCAAGTGATAAAGATCGTCGATGCGATTCTCGACGGGGGTGGCCGTCAATAGGAGCATGAATCGGACCCGCAGGGCTCGCACCAACTTGGACGACGCCGTCCGCGGGTTTCGGACCCGATGAGCCTCGTCGACGACCACGAGGTCCCATTCCACTTCGGTCAATAGATCGCGCAAGGGTAGGCGCCTGGCGGTGGCCAGTGATGCCAGGACCACAGGGTCCTCGATGCTCGTCGAGGCCATTTCGGCGGGCGTCCACTTCTCGCTGGTGGCCACCACGGTCGGGATGGCGAACTTCCGTTCGAACTCCTCCCCCCACTGGGCCACTAGACCGGTCGGGGCAAGAACAAGCACGCGTCGGGCGAGACCTCGCAGTCGCAACTCCGAAAGGACGATGCCGGCTTCAATCGTCTTTCCGAGTCCGACTTCATCGGCAAGGATCGCCCTGCCGGACATTCTCTGCAGAACTGCCGCTGCCGCGTGGAGCTGATGCTCGAATGGTTCGAAGGGCAGATTCGACACACTGGCAAATGTGTCGAATCCCGGGCGCCGCCACACTCCGATGGCTGCCTCCACCATGTGCCAGCGCTGCTCGGACATGGCCGGAAGCGCAACCAGCTGTTGGACGAGAGCCGAGTACTCGGACGGCACCGGCGTCGCTCCGGAGGTGACGCCTTCTGCGGGTAGGTCTGTCGTGCTCACGTGGCCTGAGCATACGCGAGTGGCGGAGTCGAAATCCTATGAAGACACGGTGGGATCCTGGTGTCTCCACCTGTGGGGATTGCACGTCCCGGTGGCCGCCTGACCAGCCAGAATACTTCCGCGAGCTGTTCGGACGTGGGTCTCCCCGCTCCTCAACCCGTGGTCCACCACACATTCGAGTCGCTTCGGATTCGTCGGTGCAACAGCGGCCTCGGGAAGGACGGGGAGATGACCTGCCTCTGCTCCAGTTCAGTGCGCACGATGATGCTCCAGCACGGAATCCGTACCGCATCTCGCCGGGGGTTGAACGCGCGACGAGGTTCGTCGAGCCGCTCCCATTTCCCGACTAACCCGAATATGCTTTGAGCTTCACGGACGAGGCTGACATGGCCTCGGTGAGTCGTTGGGACAACTGCTGCGCCGCATGTCTGTCGCCACCAGGTACCGCGTGGGCGTACACGTTGAGAGTTGTCGACGCACGAGCATGGGCGAGGCGGGCGGCCACAATCGGCACAGCTACCCCGACGTCGAGCATCTGAGTGGCCATGAAGTGCCGCAGGTCGTGAAGTCGGAAGTGACCCAGGCCTGCGGCCTTCCTGGACCGGATGAAACGCTTGGTCACATAGTTCGGCTTCCAGGGCCGCGTTCCCATCTCGTCGTAGCAGAAGATGAACCAGTCACGAACTTCAGCCTGAGCGCAAGGGATGCCGTCGAGCCAGGCCGAAAGCAGGGCTGCGGTGCCAGGGTCGAGTGCCACGCGATGCGACCGCCGGGTCTTGGTCGGAACCAGCACTGGCCCGCTCGGCCCTTCGACCAGGGCCCGCTGGAACGAGATGCTCGCCGTTTCGAAGTCGATGTCCGTCCACCGCAATGCCAGGAGCTGACCCCTTCGGGCACCTGTGGTCGCCGCCAGGACCACGAACAGATGCAATAGAGGATCCGTTTCGGCCGTGTTGACAAGGAGAACAGCCACATCAGCAGGCGTAGGCGGCCGCATCTCCACCGGTTCGCTCCGAGGTGGGGAGGCCAAGGCAGCCGGGTTAGCCCAGATCCACTCCCAGCGCACGGCCTGAGCCAGGGCTCGATGCAATACAGCATGGACTCGGCGGACCGCACCCGCCGAGAGCGCCTTCCCGTCGGACCGACCACTGACGCGGAGCCGAGAGTACAACTCATCAATCGTCACCGCGGTGAGCTCTCGTACCAGCACCCGCCCGATCCCGGGCGCCAACTGCCGGTCAATAATCGAGCGTACGCTTCGGGCAGTCGTTGGGGCCCAATTGACGTAGCTGACGCCATACCAGCGATCCATCAGCTCGGTCATCGTGGTGCGAGCTCCAACCACCGGAGCCACGTTCGCCACCCGGGCTAAGTCGACAAGCTCCCGCTGAGCCTCGGTCCTGCTCCCCCGCACCGTGCGCGTCGCCCACCGGCGGCGTCCCGTGGTGGGATCAGTACCCCGATAAACACGAAGCTCCCAAGAATTCACGCCACGTTGACGGATCGATCCTGTCACGCCCCTCGCATCGGGCTGCCGCCACTCGACCTTGAGTGCCGGCGATGGGCAAGTCGCGAGCAGTGATGGGCGACGTTCCGGCCTACGCCGACCCCAATATCACCATCTACCTGGACTTTCTTGGAGCGGACGACGGGATTCGAACCCGCGACCCTCACCTTGGCAAGGTGATGCTCTACCAGCTGAGCCACGTCCGCTTGGTGCGTGCGCATTCTAGCAACGCCAGGAACCGCCGACCCCGAGCAGGCGTGCGCCCCCGGGGCCCGGGTCCCGGCGCACTCGCTCCATCCTGGGATCTGGAGGCCGGTCAGGCCCAGTGGCCGCCGTTGCGCTCGGCCGCCTTCAACAACTCGGCGAAGGCGTCGGTCACGAGATCGCCCAGGTGCGCGACCTCGGGCACGAGCTCGCGGCACCCGAGGATCCCGAAGAACAAGGTGCCCTCGTAGCTCGCCACTGTGACATTGAGGCCCACCCCCTCGATGATGGGCCCGACCGGATAGAGCCCTACGAGCCGGGCTCCCGCACACCACAACGCGACGTCCGATCCCACGATGTTCGACACAAGGACATTGAACAGCGGCGGGACATGGTCGAAGAGACGCAGGTTGCCCGCCAGCCGGGCGATGCGGGACGACAGCGCCGGAAACGCCAGCTGCGCCCATCCCTGGATCAGTTCCTCCGACAGGACCCGCGCCTGGTCCTTGGCCAGGCGGGTGCCGGCCGCGATCGTGGTGAGGCGTTCGACAGGATCTGCGATCTGGGTGGCGAGCGACACGAGCATGGCCGACACCTTGTTGCCCAGCACGCCGCGGTCGGCCTCGGACCTCCTCGACATCGGCACCATGGCGACGACGGCCTCGTCGAGGCGTTCCCCCCGTTCGGCCAGGAGTCGGCGCAGGGCGCCGGCCACCGTGCCGAGCACCACGTCGTTGACGGTGCCGCCGAAGACGCGGCGCACGGTGCGAACGTCGTCCAGGGGTGCCTGGGCGAAAGCGAAGCGGCGGTGGGGAGAGATCGCGCCGTTGAGCGACGTGCGCGGCGCCCGGAAGGGAGCGGGGGGCGGCACGACGTCATCCTCCTCGCGCAACCGGCGGTTGCGCTCGGCCAGTTCGTGCACGGCGCCGAGGGTGCGCCGCAGCACGCCCGCGGTCCGTTCGGGTTGGCGCACGAGTGACGACATGGCCGAGCCGATGAGCTCGGTCTCGGTCGGGATGGGCTCAGGGCGCCAGGGACGCGGCGGGAAGGGCACCACGCGCGGCACGGAGCCGGTGTCGAGGAACGACGCCACCACCTCGACTCCCGACCCGCCGTCGAAGAGCGAATGGTGGACCTTCGGGACCACCGCCACGTGACCCGACTCGAGCCCTTCCACCACGTGGATCTCCCACAGCGGGCTGTCCTGGTCGAGCGGCCGACCGGCGAGGTCGGCCACGAAGGCGGCCAGCTCGGTGGGCCCACCCGGCGCCGGCAGGCTGGCTCGTCGTACGTGGTAGTCGATCTCGAACTCGGGGTCCTCGACCCACATGGGGTGGTGGATCCCGAACGGAACCCGCACCACGCGGCGACGCAGCGGGGGAACGAGATGGATGCGCTCCTCGACCACGCCACGCACCCTGTCGAAGTACCGCGTCGCCGTGATGTCGCCCACGTCGGGGTGAGAGGGGTCGAAGACCATGACCGCACCCACGTGCATGTGCATGGTGTCGGTCTCGAGCGCCAGGAACGTCGCGTCGACTCCACTGAGGCGTTCCATCACCGTGCCTCGCGCCGTGCGTCGTGGCCCCCGGAACCGACGGCCCGGGCACCGATGACAGGGGGCGTGCTCATCGTCCGGTGTGGCCGAATCCACCGAGCCCGCGAGCCGAGTCGGGCAGCTCGCCCTCGGCCACCGCCACGAATTTGGCCTCCTCCACCGCCTGGATCACGAGCTGGGCGATGCGGTCGCCCCGGTGTACCTCGTACGGAGTGGAGGGATCGGTGTTGACAAGGAGGACCCGGAGCTCGTCGCGGTACCCGGCGTCGATGAGGCCCGGCGTGTTGAGACACGTCACGCCATGGCGGAGCGCGAGCCCACTGCGGGGCTGGACGAAGCCGGCGTACCCCGGGGGGAGCGCCAGAGCGACCCCGGTGGGCACGAGGGCCCGCCCGCCGCCCGGCGCCAGCGTGGCGTCCTGGCGCGCGTGGAGATCGGCCCCGGCATCGCCATGACGCGCGTACGACGGCGTGGGGAGGTCGGGGTCGAGGAGGACGATGGGCACCTCGAGCACCGAATGACCCTACCGGTCGTGGCCACCGCGGCGCCCGGGCCGACGGCCGAGCTCTCTCCGTGCCGCTCTCCATGCCGCCGATAACATCCCCCGCGTGCTCGTGTGGATGGACCTCGAGATGACCGGCCTCGACCCGGCGCGCCACGTCATCGTCGAGATCGCCACCCTGGTGACCGACGACGACCTGGCAGTCATCGCCGAGGGCCCCGACCTCGTCGTGCACGCCGGCCCCGAGGAGCTGGCGTCGATGGAGCCGGTGGTGCGCGAGATGCACACGCGATCAGGGCTGCTGCCCGCCATCGAGGCCTCCACGCTCACCCTGGACGAGGCCGGGCGCCAGACCCTCGAGTTCCTGAAGGCGCACGTCCCCGCCAAGGGCACGGTCCCGCTGTGCGGCAACTCCATCGGGACCGACCGCCGGTTCCTGGCCGCGCAGCTCCCCGACATCGAGAATTGGCTCCACTACCGGTCGGTCGACGTCTCCACCGTCAAGGAGCTGTGCCGTCGCTGGTATCCCGGCGTCCTGGCCGGCGCCCCGGAGAAGAAGACCGCTCACCGCGCCCTCGGCGACGTGTTCGAGTCGGTGGCCGAGTTGGCCTACTACCGCCGCGCCATCTTCGTTCCGCCCCCGACCTGAAGGGACTTCGATGGACCTGCACACCCTGGGACGTACCGGCATGCGAGTGTCCCCGCTGTGTCTGGGAGCGATGATGTTCGGCGCGTGGGGGAACCCCGACCACGACGACTGCGTCCGCATCGTGCACGCCGCCCTCGAAGCCGGGATCAACTTCATCGACACCGCCGACGTCTACTCCGGAGGCGAGTCCGAGGAGATCGTGGCCAAAGCGCTGGCCGGGGGGCGACGTGACGGGATCGTCCTGGCCACGAAGGTGCACGCGCCCATGGGAGCGGATCCCAACATGACCGGCAATTCCCGGCGCTGGATCACCCGCGAGGTGGAGTCAAGCCTGCGCCGACTACGGACGGATTGGATCGACCTCTACCAGATCCATCGGCCCGACCCCACGTGTGACATCGACGACACCTTGGGGGTCCTGTCGGACCTCGTGCACCAGGGCAAGGTGCGGGCCATCGGGTGCTCGACGTTCCCGGCCGACTTCATCGTCGAGGCGCAGTGGGTGGCCGAGCGCCGAGGACGCGAGCGCTTCGAGTGCGAGCAGCCGCCCTATTCGATCCTGACCCGAGCCATCGAGGCCACCGTCCTGCCCACGTGTCAGCGCTACGGGATGGGCGTCATCGTGTGGAGCCCGCTCAACGGGGGGTGGCTCACCGGCCGCTACCGCAAGGACGCGCCCATGCCCGAGGGCGGACGGGCCAGCCGCGTGCCCGACCGGTTCTCGCCCGCCCGTCCCGAGGTTGCCGCCAAGCTCGACGCCGTCGAAGCGCTGATCGAGGTGGCCGGCTCGGCTGGTGTGCCGCTCACCCATCTCGCCTTGGCCTTCGTCCTGAGTCACCCGGCGGTGACCTCCGCCATCATCGGCCCGCGCACCATGGAGCAGATGACGGGCACGCTCGGCGCCCTCGAGGTGGCGCTCTCCGACGAGGTCCTCGACCGGGTCGACGCCATCGTGGCGCCGGGCACCACCGTCGACCCCTCCGACGCCGGATGGACGCCCCCCCCGATCGCCGACGCGTGGCGGCGCCGCCGACCGCTGGCCACCCGGGCCGGCTCCCACTGAGCAGCGCGCGCCGCGAGGAGCAGCCGGCCATGGACGAGAGCCCCGTGATGTCGCTCGAGGAGGCGACGCGGGCGATCACCGCACCCGGGCAGATGTTCGAGATGGAGGAGGTGGACATCCGCGGCGTCCGCACCCGGGTATGGAAGAACTGTCCCGACAACCTGCGGGTGATCCTCGAGCTCTCCCGGGGCCACGGGGACCAGGACTACCTCGTGTACGAGGACGAGCGAACCACCTACGAGGAGCACTTCCGCATCGCGGCGACGGTCGCGAGCGAGCTGCGCAGTCGCTTCGGCGTCGAGCGCGGCGACCGCGTCGCCATCGCCATGCGCAACCTGCCCGAGTGGGCCATGGCGTTCTGGGGGGCGGCGGTGGCGGGCGGCGTCGTGGTGCCACTCAACGCCTGGTGGACCAGTCCCGAGCTGCACTACGGGCTGGCCGACTCGGGCACGACCGTGGCGTTCGTCGACGCGGCGCGCCTCGACCGACTCCTGCCCCACCTGGCCGAGCTCCCCGACCTCCGCGCCGTGGTGGTCACCCACGAGGACCGCACCGCGGTGTCGGCCCCGGCCCACGCCCCCGTGCCGATCGTGTCCTTCGCCGAGCTGGTCGGCACCCCGAGCGCGGAGGTGACACTGCCCGACGTCACGATCGAGCCCGACGACGACGCCACGATCTTCTACACGTCGGGCACGACGGGGAAGCCCAAGGGGGCGGTCGGCACGCACCGGAACATGGGCACCAACCTCATGAGCCTGTTCTTCCTCAACACCCGGGCCGGCCGGCGCGCCACGACGCGGCGCGACCCCCGCGAGGCCGAGGACGGGCGGCCCGGGGCGTATCTCCTGTCGGTGCCGCTGTTCCACGCCACGGGATGCCACTCGGTCCTGGTGGCGAACACCGCGGCGGGCAACAAGCTCGTCATGATGCACCACTGGGATCCCGAGCGGGCCCTCGAGCTCATCGAGCGCGAGAAGATCGTCACTTTCGGGGGGGTCCCCGCCATGGTGATGCAGGTCATCGACTCCCCCAGCTTCGCCCAGCGCGACACGTCGTCGGTCCGGTCCGTCGCCTACGGCGGGGCGCCCGCGCCACCCGACCTCGTGCGGCGCATCAAGGAGCACTTCCCCGTGAGCGCCCCCTCCAACGGCTACGGGCTCACCGAGACGTCGTCGGTGACGACGATGAACAGCGGTGACGACTACGTCCGTCGGCCCGACAGCGTCGGCCCTCCCGTCCCGGTGTGCGACGTGGCGGTGGTGCCCGACGGCTTCGACGGCGAGGAGCCCACCGCCGAACTCCCGTCGGGGCCGGCGATCACAGGCGAGTTGTGGATCAAAGGGCCCAACGTCGTGCGCGGCTACTGGAACAAGCCCGAGGCCACCGCGGCGACGTTCACCAAGGGATGGCTCCACTCCGGGGACGTGGCCCGGATCGACGACGACGGCTTCGTCCACATCGTGGACCGGGCCAAGGACATGGTGATCCGCGGGGGTGAGAACGTGTACTCGGTGGAAGTCGAGGCCGCGCTGTTCGAGCACCGGGCCGTGGCCGACGCGGCGGTGATCGGCGTCCCGCACGACGTCCTCGGGGAGGAGGTCGGCGCGGCGATCGTGCTGCGACCGGGGGCCAAGGTGACCGCCGAGGAGCTCGCCCGTCACGTGAAAGAGCGGCTGGCGGGCTTCAAGGTCCCCACCCACATCTGGTTCCGGTCCGAACCGCTCCCCCGCAACCCCCAGGGCAAGGTCCTGAAACGTGAGCTACGCGACGCACTGGTCGGCCCGGGCCCAGACAGCACGGGCGCACACGGTGCCGACGGGGCGTCGACGAAGGAGGTGGGGTGAGATGGGTCTGCTCGAAGGCAGACGCGCCGTGGTGACCGGAGGAGCGTCGGGCATCGGCCGTGCCGCGTGCCTGGGCTTCGCGGCGCAAGGAGCGACGGTCGCCGTCCTCGACATCGACGGGGACGGGGCGCAGTCCACCGCCAAGGAAGTCGACGGCGTGGCGGTGGCGGTGGACGTAACCGACGCCGAGGCATTGCGCCGGGCGGTCGACACCGCGGTGGAGCACCTCGGGGGCCTATCGATCCTCGTCAACAACGCGGGCGGCAGCACCATGGTCGGGTTGGCGGACTGGGATCCCGAGGAGTGGGACCGGATCATCCGGCTCAACCTGACCGGGGTGTTCAACGGCATGCGCGCCGGCGTCCCGCATCTGCTCGCCGCCGGAGGGGGTGCGGTGGTGAACACGGCGTCGATCAGCGGCACGCGACCCTCGGCGGGCGAGACCCCGTACTCCGCCGCCAAGGCCGGCGTGGTGGCGCTGACGGCGTCGGCCGCGCTCGAGTACGGGCCCGTGATCCGTGTCAACGCGGTGGCGCCGGGCATGATCCGCACCAACCTCACGCGCCCGCTGCTCGAGATCGTGCCCGACGCCGACGCGCATTACGGGCGCCTCACCCCTGCGGCGCGCGTGGGCGAGCCCGAGGACATCGCCGATGTCATGGTGTTCCTGTGCTCGGACATGGCCCGATTCATCACGGGCCAGACCCTCGTCGTCGACGGGGGCATGACGCTGCACGGTGCGGGGGTGGACGGACTGTTCGACCGGTTCTTCCGGGGCGGACACCCGCACCAGCGCTGAGCGGGCCGCCCGGGACGGCCCGGCTCCATGGCCTACGCTGCGCGCGACCAGACCGCGCCGGCTCGGGGCCCCACCGGCACGGATTCGCCCGCGGACCAGGTGCCATGGCGTGATCGAGGCCAGGGGTTTGACCAAGCGCTACGGCGACACTGTGGCCGTCGACGGCCTGTCCTTCGACGTCGCGGCCGGCCAGGTCACGGGCTTCCTCGGTCCCAACGGGTCGGGCAAGTCCACCACCATGCGCATGGTGATGGGGCTCGACCGCCCCGACGGCGGGAGCGTCACGGTCGCCGGCCACCGTTACCACGACCTGCCGTGGCCGCTGCGCGAGGTCGGCGGTCTGCTCGAGTCCAAGGCCGTGCATCCCGGACGCAGCGCCTACAACCATCTCTGGGCGCTGGCCCAGACCAACGCGATCGCCCGCGAGCGGGTCGACGAACTGCTCGAGCTGGTAGGGCTGAGCGCGGTGGCGCGCAAGCGGGCCGGCAAGTTCTCCCTGGGCATGACCCAGCGGCTCGGCATCGCGGCGGCACTGCTCGGCGATCCCGGGGTGCTGCTGTTCGACGAGCCCATCAACGGGCTCGACCCCGAGGGCATCTTGTGGGTCCGGACGCTGCTCAAGCGACTGGCGGCGGAGGGCCGGGCCGTGTTCGTCTCGAGCCATCTCATGAGCGAGATGGCGCTCACCGCCGACCACCTCGTCGTGATCGGCCGGGGCCGGCTCATCGCGGATCAACCCGTGGCCGAGTTCGTGGCGCAGAGCTCGCGGGCGTCGGTGCGGGTGCGCACCCCGAGGCCCGGCCAGCTCACCGCCGCGGTGGTCGAGGCCGGCGCCACGGTCCACACCGAGCCCGATGGCGCGCTCGTCGTCAACGGGCTCGGTGCGGCGGCCATCGGAGACCTTGCCTTGCGCCTCGGCGTCGCCCTGCACGAGCTCGCTCCCCACGCCGCCTCGCTCGAAGAGGCCTTCATGGAGCTCACCCACGAGAGCGTCGAGTTCCGCGCCGAGGACGTCGCGGCGACGCGGAGCGAGGACGTCGCGGCGACGCGCACCGCCGCCACCGAGGCGGGCTCGTGACCGTCGCCACCGCACCGGCGCGGCGGAGCCTCCCGCCCGGGCACTATCGCTTTTCGGGAGCGCTGCGCTCGGAGTGGACCAAGGTGCGTACCGTGCGCTCTACCGCGTGGTGCGTGCTCGCCACGGTGGTGGCCGGCATCGGCATCGGCATCCTGGCCAGCGCCAGCGAGGCATCGCGGTGGCGCAGCGGCGACGTCATCGACATGCTGCTGTTCGACCCCACGAGCGTGAGCCTCACCGGGCTCATCTTCGGACAACTCGCCATGGGTGTGCTCGGAGTGCTCACCATCAGCGCCGAGTACGGGTCGGGCTCCATCCGGGCCACGCTGGCGGCGATCCCCCGCCGGCCCGTGGTGCTCGGGGCCAAGGCGCTCGTGTTCGGGGTGGTGGCCCTCGTGGTGAGCGAGGCCGTGTCCTTCGGCGCGTTCTTCGTGGGCCAGGCGATCATGTCGGGCTCGGCGCCGACCGCCACGCTGTCTGACCATGACGTGCTGCGTGCGGTGATCGGCGGTGGCCTGTTCCTCACCGTGCTGGGTCTCTTCGCGCTGGGCCTCGCCACGATCATCCGGCACACCGCCGGGTCCATCACGACCTTCGTCGCCATCCTGCTCATCCTGCCGCTGGTCGATTCGGCTTTCCCGGCCAAGATCGGTTGGCCTATCGGCCGCTATCTCCCGGCCACCATCGGCGCGGCGATGACGAGCACCACCTCCCGGGGGGCGCACGCCGATTTCCTGCCGTCGTTCCCGTTCTGGCACGGCTTCGCACTGTTGTGCGCGTACGCGCTCGCATCGCTCGTCATCGGCGGGGCGCTCATGATCCGGCGCGACCCCTGATCAGAGCAGGCGCCGCTCCGAGGCCCAGCGCGTGAGCTGGTGGCGACTCGAGAGCTGGAGCTTGCGCAGCACGGCCGAGACATGGCTCTCGACCGTCTTCACCGAGATGGACAGCTCGCGCGCCACTTCCTTGTAGGCATAGCCGCGGGCGATGAGCCGCAGGACCTCGCGCTCGCGCGGCGTGAGCTGGTCCAGCTCGGGGTCGAAGGACGGGACGGCCCCGCCCGCAGCACCGGGGTCGGCGGCGAAGGCGTCGAGCACGAATCCCGCCAGGCGGGGGGAGAACACGGCATCGCCGTCCGCCACGCGTTCGACCGCGTCGGTGAGCTCGGCCCCCGAGATGGTCTTGGTGACATAGCCCCGAGCGCCGGCCCGGATGACCCCGATGACGTCCTCGGCCGCGTCGGACACCGACAGGGCCAGGAACCGGACCTCGGGATGGGTGCGGCCGATGGCCTCGATGACGGCTTGGCCACCACCGTCGGGCATGTGGACGTCGACGAGCACGACGTCGGGGAGCCGCTCCGCGATGAGCTCGATGGCCGCCCCCACCTCGTCCGCGTCCCCCACGACCTCCACCGCGTCGCCGAGCTCGGCCCGGACGCCCGAGAGGAAGAGGTGATGGTCGTCGACGAGGAAGACGCGCACCTTGGGCCGCAGCCCGGTGCCGGGCCCTGTCGTGCCCCCGTCGCTCACGATGATCCGGTCCTGGGCATGACCAGCTCGACCTCGGTTCCCTGCGCCGGGCCACTGCGGATCGTGGCCCTCCCGCCGTGCCGTGTCATGCGTCCCTGGATGGACTCGGCGATGCCTTTGCGGTCGTCGGCCACACCCGTGGGGTCGAACCCCCGACCGCGGTCGCGTACGAATGCGGACACCTGGGTCGGCTCGACCTCCACGAACAGCGACACGCTGGGTGCCCCCGACCACGTGGCGGCGTTGACCGTCGCTTCGCGACACGCGCTCAACAAGGCCCGGAGCTCGATGGTCAGTGCGCAGTCCCCGACGGTGACCGAGTCCACCGCCACGCGGTGGCTGGCCTCGACCTCACCCTCGATCACCGACACCGCCTGGGCGACGGTGGACACCTCGCCCGCGAAGGACCCCGGGGCGCGGCCCTCGAACAGCCATGCCCGCAGCTCACGCTCTTGGGCGCGGGCCAGGCGCGTCACTTCGCCCCGGTCACCCGCGGCGCGTTGGATGAGGGCGAGGGTCTGGAGGACCGAGTCGTGGACCGTGGCGGCCATGGTGGCGCGCTCCTCGCTGCGCACTCGCTCACGGCGCTCCAACGCCAGGTCACGCGCCAGGCGGAGCCACCACGGGCCGAACACGATCAGGATGCCGACGATGACCACGTTGACGGCGAGGACGGAGTGCAGGGTGCCGAAGGTCGGATGGTTCGACGCCACCAGGACGGCCAGCCCGCTCACGACCAGGACCGCGCCCACCACGGCGCGCGCCACGGTGGCTCGTCGGGAGGGGTGCTCGGGGGACCCGATGAGCGGGGCCCGGCCCATCATCTCGCTCAGGTGTGCTCGTTCCTCGTCGTCGGCACCCCGCCACACGAGCACGAGCCCACCCACTGCGGTCGACACCGGCCAGATCAGACCGACGGCGAACGTGAGGCCGGCTGCGGCGAGGAGCAGGAGGACGGCGACGAAGGCGGTGACGAACGCGAGCGCCACGCGGACGGTGCGACGGTCGGCCAGCGCCCGGCGGCCGATCGACGTCGACGACCCCTCCGCCGGGATGATGAGCCAGGCCATCACGTAGACGGCCAGGCCCGTCCCGGCCCCGAGCGACACGAGGACGAACGCCAAGCGGATGAGGTTGGCGTCGATCCCGAACCGGGCCGACAACCCTCCGGCGACGCCCCCACCCATGCGGTCCGTCGTGCTGCGCCGAAGCATTCCGCTGGTCCGGTCCGCCCGCCACCAGGCCCGATGGCGCGACGCCGCCGGCCCCGCCCCGTCGTAGGAGAACTCGTTCGACGGAGGTGGCGGAGGGGGCGGGGACGGTATGGACACGGTGGGCTCGACCGGTTCGGCGCGTTCGGGGATGACTCGATGATCCCATGCAGCGGCCGCGACGACCACGGGGGAGAGCCCTGAGGCGGCGGCGGCGCTCGGGGTAATCCTCGGGGTCATACCCGATGTCGCCGCGGCGGCCGATGCCAGATGATCGACCCATGGACGACATCACCCCCGATCACGACCCCGACGAGGCCGCGCCATCACGGTCCTCCTCCCCCGATTCACCCCCGACCGACCCGGCTGTGCCGCCACCCTGGACGTGGGAGACCGCAACCGGTCCCTCGGTCCCGCCCGAAGCTGCTGTCTCGACCGGCCCCCCCGACCCGCCCGCTCCCCCCGAGCCGCCGGACCCGCCCGAGCCACCGCCGGGGGGATCGCAGCCGCCGCCGGCGGCCGGGCACCGTAGGGAGCTACGGCGGTCACAGGAGCACCGCATCCTCGGTGGCGTGGCCGCCGGGGTGGCCGACTACCTCGACATCGACGTCGTCATCATCCGGATCGCGTTCGTGGCCCTGACCGCGCTCGGAGGATCGGGCGTCTTGCTCTACGCGGCGGGATGGCTGCTCATCCCGGCCGACGACTCGGGGCGCGCCGTGGTCCAGGACTTCATGGAGCGCCGGCCGCGTCGGCGCAGCCTCGTCACCATCGTGCTCGGCGCGGTGATCGGCATCATTGCGCTTTCCAACCTGTTCTCGAGTGGGCCGTGGTGGCCGCACTGGGACGACGGGCTCGGGGGGTTCGGGTTCTACCTCGGGTTGTGCGCCTTGGCCCTCGCCGTCGCGTTGGTGGTGGCGGGTGGACGGCGCGCCGGGCCTCCGCTGCGGTGGTTGTTGGGGACCACGTTCGTCGCCCTCCTCGCGCTTGGCGTCGTCGCCGTCGCCACGGTCTTCTCCGTCGAAGCGCTCAGCGGGGTGCCGTTGCGCGGTGGCGTGGGAGACACGCAGTGGCGACCCACCACCGCGGCCCAGGTGGCGCCGCGCTACCGGTTGGCGATCGGGACCATGGAGGTGGACCTCAGTCATGTGACCTTCGGGCCCGGCACCACCCACGTCACCGCCAGCGTCGGCATCGGCAACCTGGTGGTGGAGCTGCCGCGTGGGGACCGCGGTGAGCGTGGCCGCCCACTCGGGGTTGGGCGACGTCCAGGTCTTCGGCCTGAACGAGGGCGGGTTCGCCACCGGCCGGGTCATGCAGGCGACGGCCACGTCGGTGACGGAGCCGCCCGGATCGGCGTCGTCCGGGTCGGTGCCGACTGGGTCGGTGAGCGCGGGTCAGGGGGGCAACATCCCCCGCATCGTGGTCGACGCCCAGACCGGCGTGGGCCACGTGCAGGTCACGCGCGCCGGGCCATGACGACCTGGCGCATGTGCCACCGGATGACGCCGGCGGTGGGGTCGGACCGGCGGTGTTCGAGACGGGCCAGCAGGGCCGAGATCTCGTCCCGAGAAGCGATGCGATCGAGTGCGGGGTCGGCGCCCCAGATGCCGAGGTTGAGCGAGAAGATGCTCGCGGCGGACCCGGCGGTCACCTCGAGGGGCGCGTCTCGGTGCACGACGAGCGAGGTATGCGGCGGCGGGGTCAGGTCGAACAGGTCGTGGCCCACGTAGAGGTCGCCGCCCCGGTCCGCCACCACGGCGTCGGCCAGCTCCAGGTAGCGCCGGAAGTCCGCGTCGTCGGTGTCGATGCGCTCGGGCTCCTCCACCACGACCATGCCGCCCGGGGCGAGCTCTCCCGCCCACGCCGTGACCGTGGCACGGGGGTCGGGCAGATGCACGAGGAGGAAGCGGCCGTAGACGAGGTCCGCGGGCGCACAGGGCAGTGGCATCCGGGTGACGTCGCCCAGAACGAAGCAACAGCGGGCGGACCCGGCGCGGGCGGACCCGGCGCGCGGACCCGGCGCGGACCCGGTGCGCGCGGACCCGGTGCGCGCGGACCCGGTGCGCGCGGACCCGGTGCGCGCGGCCTCGCGCACGAAGGCGGCGGAGGTGTCGATCCCGAGCACGAGCGCCGAGGGGAAGGCGTCGGCCAGCATGGCGGAGGTGTGGCCCGGGCCGCAGCCGAGGTCGAGCACGAGGTTCGGGGCGCGCCAGGCGTCGGCTGTGGCTCCGAGCGAGTCGAGCAGCGTGCGGCTGGTGGGCGCGAAGACCGAGGCGAGGACCCCGAGTCGTCGCGACGCGGCGGAGGTGTCGCCGAAGGCGTAGCGCTGGGGCCGGGACGTCTCCACCGCCGCACACCGTACGCGCGACGACCGAGGCGCGACACCGAAAGCGCGACACCCGACGCGCCGAGGCCGGCCTCGAAGGGCCGGCCTCGATCAATGGACTGCTGAAGTGATTCGAACCGGTGCGGTAATTCGAACCGGCGTGGGGATGGCTACTTGTTGGGCTGGGGCGTGACCCGCAAGTAGGGCTTGAGGCGCTTGAAGCCCTTGGGGAACTTCTTCTCGGCGTCCTCGTCCGAGACGGCCGGCACGACGATGACGTCTTGGCCGTCCTGCCAGTTGACCGGCGTGGCGACCTGGTACTCCGCAGTGAGCTGGAGCGAGTCGAGCACGCGCAGCACCTCGGCCACGTTGCGGCCCGTCGAGGCCGGGTAGGTGATGATGAGCTTCACCTTCTTGTCGGGCCCGATGATGAAGACCGAACGCACCGTGAGGGTGTCGTTGGCGTTGGGGTGGATCATGTCGTAGAGGTCGGCCACCTTGCGGTCGGGGTCGCCGATGACCGGGAAGTTCACCGCCTGGCCCTGGGTCTCCTCGATGTCCTTGTCCCACGACCGGTGCGACTCGATCGAGTCGACCGACAGGCCGATGAGCTTGGTGTTGCGCTTGTCGAACTCGGACTTGGCCTTGGAGAACGCGCCCAGCTCGGTGGTGCAGACCGGCGTGAAGTCCTTGGGGTGGGAGAACAGGATCCCCCATGAGTCGCCCAGCCACTCGTGGAAGTTGATCGTGCCCTCGGTCGTGTCGGCGGTGAAGTCGGGGGCGATGTCCCCTAAACGGACTGCCATGGTTCCTCCTGCGTATCGTCTCGCGGTGGGGGTGGTTCGTGACGTTGCCGAGGAGTGTACCGGGGCTTTCGGCAATTGTCGACCGGCTGGGTCGACTTTCGGGGAAGCCCGGGTTCGGCGGGTCGCTCTGGGAGAATAGAGCCATGCATCGCCGCCGGGAAGGTCAGTCGCGCCATCGGGGTCGTGCCCGTGGGTGAGGCCGTCTGGAAGACCGTCGACATCTCCCGGGAGGGCCCGGTGATCGTGGTCACGATCTTCCGCCCCGAACGGCGCAATGCTGTGGACTCCGCCACTGCGGCGTCGCTGCTCTCCGCCTTCGCCGCCTTCGAAGAGGACGAGAGCGCCTCGGTGGCGGTGTTGACCGGGGCGGGGGGGACGTTCTGTGCCGGGGCCGATCTCAAAGCCCTGGACCAGGGCGACCGGCGTCCAGTCACCGAGGACGGGCCCGGGCCCATGGGCCCCACCCGGTTGGATCTCTCCAAGCCCGTGATCGCGGCGATCGAGGGGCACGCCGTGGCCGGCGGCCTCGAGTTGGCGCTGTGGTGCGACCTCCGGGTGGCCGCCACCGACGCCGTGCTGGGCGTGTACTGCCGACGCTTCGGGGTCCCGCTCGTCGACGGCGGGACCGTGCGGCTGCCGCGGCTCATCGGCCAGAGCCGCGCCATGGACCTCGTGCTGACCGGACGGGGTGTCGGGGGGCCCGAGGCGATGGCCATGGGGCTCGTGAACCGGCTCGCCCCGCCCGGGCGCGCCCTGGAGGAGGCAAAGGCGCTGGCGGCCGAGTTGGCCGCGTTCCCCCAGACGTGCATGCGCAACGACCGCCGTTCGGCCATCTGGCAGTGGGGGCTGTCGGAGCCCGACGCGCTCGTGCTCGAAGCCCGGTTCGGTCTCCACACGATCGACAGTGGTGAGACCGAGCTCGGCGCGGCGCGCTTCGCCTCGGGAGCGGGGCGCCACGGCGCCGCGGTCGAGGACCACGGCCCGGAGCCGGGCCGATGAGCTCGGCCCCCGACATCGACCCGTCGCCGGAGGTCGAACGCATGCCCGGCCACGACGTGGTGGCCGCCTTCGACTTCGACGGGACCCTCACGCGGGGCGGGAGCGTGTGGAAGTTCCTCACCGCGCTGTGCGGGCGCGACGCCGTGGTCTCGGCCGGGATCAGGCTGCTCCCCAAGCTGGTGCGCGCCGCGCTGTTCGGCGGTGCCGCGGCCGACGAGGCCAAAGAGGCCCTGTTCGTCCGCACGCTGGCAGGCCGCCCCGCGAGCGACGTGGCCCGGCGCGCCGCGGCGTTCGGCGTGGCCCACTACCGCCGGCGGGGCCGCACCAAGGTTCGGGCCCGCCTCGACTGGCATCGGCGCCAGGGGCATCGCGTGGTGATCGTGTCGGCCTCGCCCGAGTACTACGTGCGCGCCGCCGCGGAGGAGATCGGTGTGGACGCCGTGGTGGCGACGCAGCTCGAGGTCGACCGCCAGGGGAACCTCACCGGCCAATTCCAGGGGCCCAACTGCCGCGGGCCACAGAAGCTGGCACGGCTCGAGCAGTGGATGGCGACCTCGACCGACATGGCCCACGACGGTGCAGGTGCCCACGACGGTGCGGGTGCCCACGACACGCCGCACCCCTACCTGTGGGCCTACGGCAACAGCGCCGGCGACCTCGAGATGCTCCAAGCGGCCGACATCGGCGTCGACGCCGGGCGCCTGGGCCGGTTCGGCAAGCTCCGGCAGTTCCGCCGGTTGGGGGACGTGCTCACCGCCTGGTGAGACCGACGGCGTCCTCCGACACCGGGGCCGGCCCCACGTAGACGTACCGGTCCAGGTCGGGCTCGTCGTCGAAGTCCATCGTGACCGCACCGACGCGTTGCCACCCACACGACTCGTACAGCGCGATGGCGGCGTCGAAGTGCGCCGCGACCTCGAGGATGGGATGCAGCGCGCGTCGGTGGGCACCGTCGGTCGCGGCGGCCAGCAGGGCGTGGCCCACGCCCATGCGTCGTGCGCTCGGGCTCACGAGCACCCGGGCCACCACCACCAGGTCCTGCGGGGGCCGTCCCGTCGACCGGGCGGCCAGGCCCATGGTGTCGTCGGCGCCCTCGCCGTGCAGCGCCACGTGTCCCACGATGGCCGCGTCGATCTCCGCCACCCAGGCCGTGAGCTCCTGGGGCGGGGCGATGAAGCGGTCGACGTCCACCTCCCCGCGCGGGGGATACCCGTCGATCGCCTTGACCCGGCGCGCCAGGTCGAGCAACGGGTCGAGGTCCGAGGAGCCCCGGGTGCGGACGAGCACCGGCTCGGTCATCGGCACCGTCACTGGGCGGGCATGGGAAAGATGTGGTCCTCGGCCTCGGTGGCATGCATCGCCGCGTCCCTCTCCTCCGTCGACATCGGCTCGAACCGACCCGCCGCCTCGACGGCGGCGAGGGCCAGCGCCGGGTCGCTGGGAGTGCACAGGGCGGCGACGCCGGGGGTGCTCAACACGAAACGGACCCCGCGGTCGATGTCCGGCGCGCTCGTGTAGGCCTCGTACCACGTCGACGCGGTGTGGGGACGTTCCCCCCAGGGGCGCGCCGCGACGGCCTTGATGGCCATCACGCCCACGTCGTGCGCCACGGCGTGCTCGAGCAACGCCTCGGCGTCGTGGCGGTAGGCGGGGTCGGCCCACAGGCGCGGGTTCACGGGGAACATCACGGTGTCGAGGTCGTAGCGGATGAGCGCCTCGAGTTGCGCCGCGGGTGTGGTGAGGTTGTGGCCCGTGATCCCGACGAACCGGCACAGGCCCTCGTCGCGGGCGGCGAGGATGGCGGTCACGGCACGCCCGCGCGCGTCGAGCTCGTCGACGTCGGTGACGGCGTGCATCTGGTAGAGGTCGAAGGAGTCACAGCGCAGCAAGGTGAGGGACTCCTCGAGCTGGGCCCGCACCCCGTCGGGGTCGTGGCGCATCGTCTTGCACGCCACGAAGAGGCGGTCGCGCACCGGGGTGAGGAGCGGGCCCAGCAGCTCCTGGGCCCTTCCGTAGCGCGGCGCCACGTCGAGGTGGTTCACCCCGGCGTCGAGCGCGGCGGCGAAGGTGGCCGCCGTCACGTCGGGATCGGTGCCCCAGAAGGCGGCCCCACCGAGCACCGCCACCGACGAGTTGTGCCCGGTACGTCCGAGACGGCGGGTCAACATGGGCGCCTCCTACCCGGGGACGGTGGCACCCCCCACGAGGTGCCCCGTCCATCCCATCACGACATCGGTGACGTCGCCGAACTGGGGCGAGTCCCCGAAGGCGACCGCTCCCCCGCCTGCGGTCACGACCAGGTAGCCGAGGCCCGTGTGGGTGGGCAGGAGCGCCACCCCCGACCCACCTTGGGCCACGCCCGGCAGGGATCCCTCGAACGCCGCGTCGCCGAAGGTGAACACGCCGCCGTCCGCGGCGACGAGCCAGTAGCCACCGCCGTCGGGGGTGGACGCCATGCCCGTCACGGGCCGGGCCAGTCGCAGCGCGCCGGTCGACCCTTTGAAGGCGGCGTCGCCGAAGGTGAACACGCCGCCGTCCGCGGCGACGAGCCAGTACCCGCCGCCGTCAGGCGTGGGGGCGATGCCCACGACCGGCGCGTTGAGCCGCACCCCGCCCATCGACCCGTGGAAGGCGGCGTCGCCGTAGGAGAAGACCCCGCCGTCGCTCGCCACGAGCCAGTAGCCACCGCCGTCGGGCGTGGGGGCCATGCCCACGACCGGCTTGGTCAGGCGGATGTTCCCGGCCGAGCCGTGGAACGCGGCGTCGCCGTAGGTGAACACGCCGCCGTCGGCGGCCACGAGCCAGTAGCCGCCTGCGTCGGGTGTGGGTGCCATGCCCACGACCGGCTTGGTGAGGCGGATGTTCCCGGCCGACCCGTGGAACGCGGCGTTGCCGAAGGTGAACACGCCACCGTCGGCGGCCGCCAGCCAGTAGCCCCCGACACCGCCGCTGGCGCCGCTCGTGACGGCGAACCAGTTCGACTGCACCCCGTCCGACGCGAACTGCGAGGCGAAGGTGTCACCGGTGATGGTCACGCTGGACGCGGTCCCCTGCAGCGTCATCTCGAGCACCCGCCCACCGAGGTCGCCCAGGCTGTTGCGCGAGGTCACGGCCACCGACTCCAGCGTGCCGATCTGGGGGTAGGCACTCTCGACGGCCGACACCGGCACCTGGGCCTGCCAGGTGTGATGCGGGTTGCAGGCACCGGGGACACACACCGAGTCACCGAGGTCGGCGACCGCGGCGAACGTCCCGCCCGCGGTGTACCCCCCAGTGGACGACGAATACTGGGTCCTCGCCACGGTGCCCCCCGGCATGAGCACCACCATGTCGGCCGTGTTGCCCATGGCCGCATCGGTCACGGGGTTCTCGTTGACGATGCCGGGGTAGTCCTGGCACGTCGAGTCACAGATGTCGGCGTAGCCGAAGTAGCCCTGGAGGCCGCCGTACGAGCTCATCACGTAGGACCGGACCGCGATCGCCTGTGCCTGGAGCTCCTGCAGCCCTGCGCCGCCGCCGAGCCCCGCCCACGACACGGGGGACTCCGACGGCGTCACGTCCGCCACGTACTGGCCCAGCGGGAGCACGTTCACGGTCCGGCCCGCGTCGTTGGAGTTCACGGTGCCCTGGATGGTGCCCCGCACGGTGATGTTGTGCGGGAGCATGCACAGCTGCAGCGCCTCGTTGGCGAGGTTGCCGTCCGAGGGGAACGGCTCGGGCCCGGGCGTGGCGGTCGGATTGGCCACGTTGGTCGCCACCGTCGTCCACGGCCCCGCGCACCCGCCCGACGGGGGGCTCGTGTCGACGCTCCACACGTTGTTGGCCCCGGTCTTCTGGAACCGCACCCCGCTGTCGGCCGGCATCGGGGTGTTGTCGACGGAGAAGGGCGAGTTCGACGTGACGATGACGTCGTTGCCGGCGTTGGCGGTGAGCGCCACGGTGATCGGCGTGGTGGCGTCGTCCCAGCCGTTGGGCATCGGGCCGAGCGACGTCTGCCCCCCGGCGCTGAGCGTCCCGTAGTACGTCGACAGGATCTGTTGGTACGAGAGCCCCTGCAGTGCATACCCGAGTGCTCCCCACTGCCCCATGCCGCTGCCGGGGCCCCAACCGTGCCCCGTGACAGAGACGTCTGCGGCCGGGTACGCGGCTGCGGGTGGGGACGACACCAGGACGGAGAGTCCCGAGACTCCGGCCAGGAGCGCGACGGCGGAGAGGAGTCGAGCCGGGCGGCGACACCCTCGGGGGGCTGAGGAGGCGATACCGCCGATGGTAGCCACGGGGGCACCGTGGGAGGCGGACTACCGGACGACCCACACACCGTCGCGCCGAACACGGCGGCTACGGTGACGTGACCATGGTCGACCCCACCTGATGGACCGGCTCCTCCCCTCGCGAGCCGCCGCCAAAGGCGCGGCGCGGCAATTGCTGGCCAAGGCCCTGACCAACGGAAAGGGCCTGGCCGGGCTGCCTCCCGACATGCAGCTCGAGGTCCTGTACCAGCTCCTGCTGGGCCGGAAGCCCGACCCCGCCGGCGTGGCCTCCTACCTCCCTGGCCTCAAGGACGGCTCGATGTCGCCGTCGCAGTTGGCAGAGTGGATCTACGCCTCGAGCGAGTGGTGGACCGTGGCCCCCTTCACCCAACTCGCCCCGGCGCTGCACTTCAGCCGGAGCCTGTTCGTCCGGTCGCTCCCCCGCGCCCGCCGCATCCTGGACCTGGGAGGCACGGCGCTCGGGTCCGACAAGGGGGCGATGGTCCTCATGGGGTACCCCTACGCCTTCGACGAGCTCATCGTGGTGGACCTCCCCCCCGACGACCGCAACGCGCTCTACCAGGAGAGCGTGTCGCGCACCGTCACGCAGACCGAGCTCGGGCCGGTGCACTACGAGTACCACTCGATGTCGGACCTGGCCCGGTACGACGATGGGTCGTTCGACCTCGTCTACTCGGGCCAGAGCATCGAACACGTCCCGGTGGACGAGGCAGGTCGCGTCCTGGCGGGGGCGGCCCGGATCCTGCGGCCCGGCGGCTACCTGGCACTCGACACGCCCAACGCACGGGTGTGTCGCATTCAGCAACCAGGGTTCATCGACCCCGATCACGACCACGAGTACACCCACGGCGAGATGACCGACAAGCTGCGCGGCTCCGGGTTCGAGATCCTGGAGGCGAAAGGCCTCAACCTCGCGGCGCGCTCGGTGGCGCAGGGCACGTTCTCCGTTCAGGAGGTCGCCACCGCCCGAGGGCTGTTCGCCGAGATCGAGGATTGCTACCTGCTCAGTTACCTGTGCCGCACACCGCCCCGGTGAGGCGCGAGGAGGCGACGTGGTGACCGACGACGCGGACCGGAGGTATCTCGAGGAGGTCCGGCGCGACATCGACGACGAGGTCCGCCGCCGCCGGGCCTCGGGCGACCTCCCCCCTACCGTCGAGCGCGAGCTCGACCAGCTCTTCTTGGCCCACTCCCCCCTGGGAGGCCGCGGCGCGGCGCTGCGAGACATGCTCCGACTGGTGGACGCGTCGGTGTTCATCGACCCCGTGGTGCCCGTCGAGTCGCGTCGTCCGGGCGGTACGGCGGTCAAGCGCGGGCTGCGGTCGCTCAACCTCTGGTACCTGCGGTACGTGACGCACCAGGTGAGCGAATTCGCCACCGCCGTCAGCCGTGCGCTGCACGTGCTCGATGCCCAGGTGAGCGAGCTGCGCCGCCAGGTCGAGGCGTTGGCCGTCCCGCCGTCGGTGGCGGTCGAGGTACCGTGGGCGCATCACACCGGGGCATGGTGGGTGGCGTCGGTGACCGAGACGCTCGGCGGCCGGGGTGGGCGCGTCCTGCACGCGGCGTGCGGGGACGGATGGCTCGTGCGCCCGCTCGTGGCGAGCGGGGTGGACGCCTATGGGGTGGACCCCCGCCCCCAGGCGCTGCCCGAGGCGCTCGAGGCGTTGGACGTGCGGTTCGAAGACGTCGTGGACCACGTGGGGGCCGTCGCGTCGGGCTCGCTCCACGGCGTGGTGCTGTCGGGCCTGGTGGAGGGATCGGGGCAGGTCGAGCGGGCCCGGTTGCTCCAGGGTGCGGTGCGGTGCCTCGCCCCCGGCGGCGTCCTGGTGGTGCATTCGCTCTCCCCCGCCAGCTGGGCGGCCGACGACGCGCCGCTCGAGGCCGACATCAACCCGGCCCGGCCCTATCGACCCCGGACGTGGATCGCCGTGCTCGACGAGCTCGGCCTCGACGCCGACGTGGTGGAAGGCGCCGACGGACGCGACTATCTCGTCACGGGCCGTCGTCGGTGACGATGCGGGTCGCCTTCGTCACCCCGCGCTACGGCGTCGAGGTCATGGGGGGAGCCGAGTCCGCAGCACGCCAGCTGGCCGAGCACCTCGTGGCCGAGTGCGGGTGGCAGGTCGAGGTCTTCACGACCTGCGCGCTCGACCACATCACGTGGGACAACGTGCTGCCGGCCGGCGACAGCGTCCTGAACGACGTCACGGTCCACCGGTTCGCCTCGACGTCGGGTCGGGTGCCCGAGTTCTACGAGCTCGATGCGCGGCTGCGGATGGCGCCGGCGCATGCCAGCCTCGAACAGGCGCGCCGCTGGCTCGAGCTCAACGGGCCGGTCACCCCGGACCTCGTGGCGGCGCTGCGCAAGAGCGACGCCCAGGTCGTCGCGTTCTACCCCTACCTCTACTACCCCACGGTCATGGGCATGGAATCGACCACGACACCGCGGGTGCTGCATCCCGCCGCCCACGACGAGCCGGCGCTTTACCTCAAGGTGTTCGACGCCACCTTCGCCCACGCCGATGCCATCTGTTACCACACCGCGGCCGAACGCCGGCTGGTGCAACGCCGGCACCGGGTGGCCCAGATCCCCCAGATCGAGCTCGGGCTCGGGGTCTCCCCCGTCGTCGAGGGCGGACGGCGCGGCGGGGAGGTCCTCGGTATCGGCGACCGTCCCTACGTCGTGAGCGTCGGTCGGGTCGACGAGCACAAGGGCTCGTCGATGTTGGCGGCGTTCTTCGCCACCTACAAGAAGCGCCATCCCGGCCCCCTGGCCCTGGCCCTGGTCGGGCCCAGGGCGGCGTCGATCCCCGCGCACCCCGACATCGTCCTCACCGGCACCGTCGACGAGGCCGACAAGTGCGACATCGTGCGCGACGCCATGGTCTCGATCTCCCCCTCGGCCCTGGAGTCGTTCTCGCTCGTCGTCCTCGAGGCGTGGGAGCAGTCGGTGCCGGTCATGGTCAACGCCACGTGCGACCCCACCCGCGAGCATTGCGAACGGTCCGGCGGTGGGTTGTGGTTCGGCTCCTACCGCGAATTCGAGGCCGTGCTCGAACGACTGGGCGACGACGCCGCGCTGCGGACACTGCTCGGCACCCGCGGCCACGACTACGTCCAGCGCTACTACCAGTGGCCCGAGCTGATCCGCCGTTACGCCGGGTTCCTCACCGCGGTGCGCGCCCGGCACGAAGCCCAGGGCGGCTGACCGGTCAGAACCCGGCCACCCCGACGACGGGCTGGGTCAGGGCGATATTCCCGGTGGAGCCGTAGAACGGTGCGGTCCCGTAGGAGAAGATGCCGCCGTCGCCCGCCGTGAGCCGGTACCCGGTGCCACCGCGCGTCGCCATCATCCCCACCACGGGCCTCGCCAGGCGCAGATTGCCGGCCGAGCCGTAGAAGGGCGCGCCGAAGGCGAACACCCCGCCGTCGCTCGCCACCAACCAGTAGCCACCCGTGCTCGAGTCCGCCGCCATGCCGACCACCGGCTTGGTGAGGTGGATGTTGCCCGTCGAGCCGTGGAACCTGGCGTCGCCGTAGGAGAAGACCCCGCCGTCGCTCGCCACCAACCAGTAGCCACCGCCGTCAGGGGTGACGGCCATGCCGACGACCGGTTTGGTGAGGGCGATGTTCCCGGCCGAGCCGTAGAACGCGGCGTCGCCGTAGGCGAAGACCCCGCCGTCGCTCGCCACCAACCAGTAGCCGCCGCCGTCAGGGGTGACGGCCATGCCGACGACCGGTTTGGTGAGGGCGATGTTCCCGGCCGAGCCGTGGAACGCGGCGTCGCCGAAGGCGAAGACTCCGCCGTCGCTCGCCACCAACCAGTACCCGCCCCCGTCATGGGTGACGGCCATGCCCACCACGGGCTTGGTCAGCAGGAGGTTGCCGGTCGACCCGCAGAAGGGCAGGTTCCCGTAGTTGAAGACGCCGCCGTCCGACGCTGTCATGTCGTAGCCCACCGGGGTGCCCGCGGGCGCGTTGCAGGGCACCTGGACCACCGGCGACGGCAGCCCCGTGTCACCGGTCAGTTGCGGGTCGTGGTGGAACATGGGCCACGCGCCGGCTTCGTTGTACGTGGCACCGCGGCTCCCGTCCACCTCGTAGTGCTGGATCACACCCTGGTTGCTCGAGTTGTAGCCCGCCAGGGTGATCCCGAGGGTGCCGTCCGCGTCGTCGGTCACGAGCGGGGAGTTCTGGAAGGCGAGGCCCGCGCTCTGGCCCAAGGTGGCGACCAGCGCGCCCGAAGGCCCGTCGAAGATCTGCATCCCGGCCGTCGTCGGCACGAGGATGTCCTGGTACCCGGTCCCGACGATGTCGGCGGTGACGGGCGAGCCGATGACCTGGCCCGCGGTGGCCGCGTGCCAGACCGTGGCGCCGGAGCCGGCGTTGAGGACCCAGATGCCGCCGCCCGAGCCCACACGCGTGCCCTCGACCACCTGGAGCTGGCCGTTGCCGAGCACGTCCGCCAGTGCGGGGCTGCTCGTGGTCGTGCCATCGAGCTTGTCGATCCAGCGCGGGTTGCAGTGGGCGTCGACCTCGATGAGGTCGTTGGTGGTGCTGGCGCCACCGAAGGTGGCACCGGTGCCGAAGACGATGCCGACGCTCCCGCCGAGCTCACCGACAGCCGGCGACGACTGCACCGTCTGGTCGAAGTTGTGCTGGCACACGAGGCCCCCGGCGGGGTTCCCGGTGCCGGCGTTGCCCGTGGGACTGAGCACCCGGATGTGCCCGCCGTTGGTGTAGGTCGTGCCGTAGGCCGAACCGTTCGAGGAGTCGCCACCTTCGATGATGTCGGTCCGGCCGTTGGCGTAGACGTCGCCCAGGGCCGGGGTCGTGAAGTTGCTGTCGGCCTGGAACCAGGGGAAGCCCGGCAACATGGCGCCGTTGGACGCGTTCATGGCCTGGCCGACCTCGCCCAGGGAGCCGGCGACCACGTCGGTGGCCCCGTTGAGGTTGCCGACCGCCATCGACGCCTGCACGGCTTTCGCCGGTGCCGTGTCGGTGGAGGGGTTCTGGACGTTGGTGAACCACATCGTGGCACCCTGGGGCGTGATGCCGAGGTAGCCCCCCGACGTCGGCGTCGCCGCGTTGCCCTCACCCACGAACACCGAGTCGAGCCCGTTGCCGCTGATGGACGCGACCGATGGGGTCGAGTCGATCGGGACCCCGGTGCTCACCGGCCATCCGGGCACGGTCGCCCCCGATGTCAGGTTGAAGGCGTAGACGTTGCCGGCGCGGTCACCGACCACGACCGCAGGGCCACCGGCGAGATTGGCGACGTTGGGTGACGACAGCGCGATGGGCCCGCCGGCATCATTGAGCGTCTGGGTCCACTTGAGCGTGATCGACGCGGCGTGGGCCTGCACGGCGGCTTGCGCCTGGGTCGCGCCGGCTCCCCACAGGGCTCCGGCCACCACCGCGACTCCGAGCGCCATCCGGATACTCAGGGCGCGTCGCCTCGCACAGGACATTTCCACAGGGGGCACTCCTCGACGTCGGACCCTTCACCATCGACATCGGGGCCGGGGACCTTTACCCCGGGCCCGTCACCGTCGGCGTGCGATCGGGGCCAGGCGCCGTCGCACACCGCCTGCCACGGCCCGCAATCCGCCTTGGCGATAGAGGCGCACTGCACTGCTCATACCCAGGCCGAGTGCCCCGGACTGCCCTGCCCCGGACTGCCCTGCGCCGGGCACCCCGGTCGGCACCACCGGGCCCTCCCCCGGCCACCCCGGTTCGTCGGGGGCGCGGTGGGGGTCGGCACAGAACCTGAGCAGCGGCTCGAGCACGACCGACCATCGGAACTCCGCCGCCACCACCTGGGCCCGCTCTCGGCACGCGGCCCGGGCGCGACGGTCGCCGAGCAGCACGTCCAGCGCGCCGGCCACGGCGTCGACATCGCCGCTCGGGACGACGGCCCCGAGCGCGTGGGCCGAGATGACCTCGGCGAAGCCGTCGCCGACCGTGGCGACGATGGGGAGCCCGGCCCAGAGATAGTCGAGCAGCCGAGTCCGGAAGGAGTACGCCGTCTCGAGATGGTCGAGATGGAGGCTCACGCCGACGTCGGCCTCCATCAGGTAGTTCTGCCGGTCGTGGTACTCGACCCAGTCGTCGTTGAAGAACACGTGGGTCCCGGTCAACCCGAGGTGCTGCGACAGGCGACGGGCCTCGACCGCGGCACCGGACTCGGCGATGTCGGGCTTGGGATGGCGCGTGCCCAGGAAGTACAGCCGAACTCGAGGTCGGGTACGCCGCACCTTGTCGATCGCCGCGATGAGCGTCGCGGGGTCGAACCAGTCGTAGAGCCCTCCCCCCCAGATCACGACGTCGTCCTCGGGCCCGATGCCCGGGACGACGCCGCGCAGCGCGGGACGGGTATGGCGCGGCGGCTCGTCGGGCAGACCGAAGGGCACGACGTCGATGAGCCGGCGCAGCGTCGGGTCGTCCCCGTAGGTGCGGGGGTTGACCCGTCCGACGGCGGCCAGGAACCCGAGCCACAGGTCGCGTTGCTTGTCGCTGGCGCAGATGAAGAAGTCCCCGCGCACCAACTGCTCCTCCAGCGTGGCCACCGTGTTGGCGACGTTGACGGAACGCTCGGGCTCCTCGTCGCCGCGGGTCAGCTCGAGTGCCTCGAAGTGCAGCGGGTCGTAGAGATCGAAGAGCATCACCTTCTTCGAGGCTCGCAACTCGGGGACGACGTGCAGCAGATACCCCTGCAGCACCACGACGTCGCACCATCGCTCGAGCTCGGCCACACGGTCCCGATCGACCGATTCCACCGAGAAGCGCGGGGAGGTCACCTCGCACAACTCCGATGTCGTGGCGAGCACGACCTCCTGGCGCGCCGCGAGCGCCTCGGCGATGTGCCATGCCCGGATGGCGGGCCCGGCCATTCTGGAGCTCAGCACGTCTTCGGTGATCACCACGACACGTCGAGGACGCGTCTCGTGGGGGGCCGGGGCCGAAGAGGAGCCGACTACCATCGACGCCGTGAACGCCCGGCCACGGCGCCCGTGCCGGTCCCCGTCATGGTGCGAGCCTAGAGCGCGCTGATGCAGCCTCGTATCCTCGTCCTGACCTTCGACCCCCTCACCGATGCCATGGCGGGCCCGGCCATCCGGGCGTTCCGGCTCGCCCAGGTGTTGTCCTCGCTCGGCCCCGTCACCCTCGCCACCACGGTGGGCGAGGTGTCCCTGGAGCACGGGGCCATGCGAGTGTGCTCCGTGGCGGAGGACGGGGGGGCGGACGACGCGGAGGCGCTCGGTGCGCTCGTCGAGGAGTGCGACGTCGTTTTTGCACCGACCAGTGTCGTGCGTCGTCATCCCGAGGTCGCGTCCAGCTCGCGTCCGCTGGCGATCGACATGTACATCCCCACCCATCTCGAGAACCTCGAGCGCGGCGGGCGCACCGAGGCGGTGCACGGCCCGGCCGTGGCACACCAGGTCTCGGTCATCAACGAGGACCTCGCCCGAGGTGACTTCTTCGTGTGCGCCAGCGAACGCCAGCGCGACTTCTGGCTCGGTGCGCTCTCCCACGCGGGACGGGTGAACCCGGCGACCTACGACGACGACGCCACGTTGCGCCGCCTCGTCGACGTCGTGCCCTTCGGCCTGCCTCCGACGCCGCCGGTGCCGGCAGGGCCTGTGCTGCGCCGGCACTTCCCGGCCATCGGGGCCGACGACCGGGTCGTGGTGTGGGGCGGGGGCGTGTACGACTGGTTCGACCCGGTCTCGCTCGTGCGCGCCGTCGACCGGGTCCGGGGGCCGATCCCGTCGGTCCGCCTCGTGTTCGCGGGCATGGGCAATCCCAACCCCGCCGTGGCGGAGATGGCGCGGGCCGTCGAATTGCGCCGCGTGAGCGACGAGCTCGGCCTCACCGGGACCACGGTCTTCTTCAACGACGGGTGGGTGCCGTACCAGGCATGGGGGAGCTATCTCCTCGACGCCGACGTCGCGGTCAGCATCCACCTCGACAACCTCGAGACCCGGTTCTCGTTCCGCACCCGCATCCTCGACTACCTGTGGGCGCGACGACCGATGATCCTGAGCGCCGGTGACGCGCTGGGCGAGCTCGTGGCCGGCCGGGGCCTCGGGATCACGGTGGCCCCGGGCGACGTCGACGCCATCGCCGCAGCGCTCCTGCGATTGCTGCGCGACGGGCTGCCCGGGGCGGACTTCGGGCCGACACTGGAGCAGTTCCAGTGGCCGGTGGTGGCCGAGCCCCTGGTGCGGTGGGTGGAGCACGCGCGCCGGGCCCCCGATATGGCGGTCGCTTGACGCTCGCGTGGCGCAGTGGCAATCCTACGGACCGTGAAACGCTTCTTGCAGCGTGCGCAGGGTTGGGTCGAACGTCGGGCGTTCGCCCAACTCCACGCCCGGCTCGACGCCATCGACGCGCGTCTGGAGATGCTGACGACGCTCGAGCGCCGGTTGGGTGAGGTACAGGCCACGGTGGAGACGACGGCGGCGCGCGCCGCGGCTTCGATCGAGTACGCACACGGCACGGCGGAGTCCGAAGCACGGGTGACCAGAAGGATCGAGGCCATCGAGCACCTGCTCGGAGCCACAGCGCCGAGCGACGCTTGACGGCGACGACGCGACTCGCCGTCGACCTGCAAGCGCTGCAGACCGACGGCATCGCCGATCGCGGCATCGGCCGCTACGTAGCCGCGCTCAGCACCGCGCTGCAGCGCGCCGGCCGGTTGGCCGCCGGGTTGCTCGCTCCCGAGCTGCCCCCGCCTCTCGATCTTCCCCCCGAGTTGGCTGTGCGGGGCCTGGTGCACTGGGACTCGGCGTCGTCGATGCGGGCCCTCGTGGCCGAAAGTGGGCCCCTGGCGCGCCACGTCCCGGCGCCGTTCCTCCAGTGCGGGCCGACCGACCCCTCCGCCTTGGTGCTGGGACCGCACTGGGAGAGCCTGGGCCTTCCGCTGGTCGTGACCCTCCACGACCTCATCCCGCTGCGGGCACCGCACCGGTACCTCCCCACGCCGGCGCACGTCGAGCGCTACAGGGCCCGCGCCGACTGGGTGGCCGGTGCCGACCTCGTCCTGGCCGACTCCGAGTACACCCGGACCGAGGCGATCGAGTTGCTCGGGTGCGACCCCGACCGCGTCGTGACCGCGGGGTGCGGGGTGGCGCCGTTCTTCACCCCGAGCGACGGGACCGACGGCGAGCACTTCCGGTGGTACCTGGGCCAGCTCGAGGACCGCCCCTTCGTCCTCACGGTGGGAGGAAGCGACGTCCGCAAGGGCACCGAGCGCCTCATCTCGGCGGTGGGCCAGTTGGTGCAGGCGGGGTTCGACCTGTGCCTCCTCGTCATCGGCGAGCTGACACCGCAGTGGCGCGAACGGCTCACCGACGCGGCGACCGGTGCGGGCATGACGGGCCGTGTCGTGCTCGCCGGCGCCGTGGGCGACGAGCTCCTGCGGGCGTGCTACCGGCGCGCCGCGGTCACGGTCATGCCGTCGCTGGCCGAGGGCTTCGGCCTCCCCGTGCTCGAGTCCGCCGCCTGCGGCACCGTGGCGCTGGCGTCGGCGACGACGGCCCTGGCCGAGGCGGCCGCCACGCCGCTCGCCACCTTCGACCCGTCCGACACCGGTGCGCTGTCGAGAGCCATCGCGGCCGTGCTCACCGACGACCAACGCCGGGCCGACGTGCTCGCAGCCCAGCAGGCGCTGGCGGCGCGCTCCACTTGGGACGCGGTGGCGGACAAGGCGGTGTCGGCCCTCGACCGACTGGCGCAACGGAGGAGCCCGTCGGCGTGGACGCCGCCCCTGCCACCGACACGAGTGGCGCTGGTGGGACCGCTTCCACCGCTGCGCGGAGGCATCGCCGTCTACAACGACCGCCTGTTGCGAGCGGTCGACGGCGCCGTGCGCGTCGACGCGGTGACCCCCATGCACGCCGCGCCCTCCCTGCCGCCGGGAGTGGGCCACTTCCCCGTCGACGCCTTCGGACCCGATGCCGCGTCCGGCGTCGTACGACGCGGTGGTCTACACCGTCGGGAATTCCGACGGTCACCTGGCGACGGTGGAGACGGCGTTGCGGTACCCGGGGTGGATCTGGTTGCACGAGGTGCGGCTGCCGGCCATCGCCGTCACCGCTCTCGAACGTCTCGACGACGACGACTTCTCGAGCTCGCTGGCGTGGCTGTTGGAGCGCGCCTACCCCGGACGCGCCCCGCACCACGCCGCGCTCCGGGCGGGACGATCGGTGCGCGACCTCGTACGCGCCGGGGTCGGACTGCTTCCTCTCCTGGCGGAGCGCTGCTGCGGGATGTTGGTCAACTCCGAGGTCGCCCGCCGCCTCGTGCTGCTCGACCTCGCTCCGCTGGCGCACCACCCGCCCATCCACGTGCTGCCACCGGCGTGTCCCCCCGTCACCGCGCCGGACCGGTCCCCCGCCCTCGACGACCCCGTGGTGGTGGCGTTCGGGATCGTCTCGATGGCCAAGCGACCCGACCTCCTGGTGGACGCGGCTGCCCTGGCCGGCTGCCGTGTGGCCTTCGTCGGCCCGTGTCCGGCCTTCTTGGAACAGGTCATCACCGACCGCGCCCGGGTGCGCGGCACCCTCGACCGGGTCGAGATCACCGGGGCCGTCGACGAGGCGCGCTGGCGGGGGTGGCTCGCCCGGGCCACCCTGGCCGTGCAGTTGCGTGAGGGCACCAGCGGAGAATCGTCGGCCGCGGTCCTCGAAGCCCTGGCTGCAGGGGTGCCCGTGGTCACCAACCTGGACACGGCGGCCGAGTACCCCGAGGGGACCGTCTCGTACCTCGACCCCGCCGTCGGCGACACTCTGGCGTCACGCCTGGAGCACCTCTTGGGGGACCCGGGCGAGCGTCAGGCGCTGGCCCAGGGTGGCGTGCGCTTCGCAGTCGAGCACCAGTTCGCCGGCTTGGCCGCCACGTTATTGTCGCTCGTGAGCGGTTGAAGGCCATGGCGACGAGCGAGCACGACATCCCCGACCCCGAGCACCGGATGGACCTCGACCGCCTGATCGGCGAGCTCGAGACCGAAGCCGCCCGGCGCCGAGCCGACCCCGCCTATCCCCACGACGCCGACGCCCGACTGCACTTCGAGCTGGCCCGGATGGCACCGCACCCTCCCCGGGCCGAGGCGCTGCACGAGATCGTGGCACAGGTGGACGAGGTCGTCGCCGTCGACGCCGCCTCGACGGCTGACGTCGCCCCGACCGGGCGGCGTGGACACGATCGTGAGGCCACGAGCCGACACCTGCAGCGCCTCGACGGGCGCGTCGCCGCGTTGGGGTTGGCGGTGGCCGGCGCCTTCCACGCCGTCGCCGCTCGACTCGAGCAACTCGAGGAACGGGTCAGGCTCCTCGAGCCCTACGCCACCGAGGGGGCGACGTCGCCGCTCGCCGACGACACGGTCGACGTGACGGCGCCGTGGCGAGCGGGGCTAGCCGACGCCGTGCCGCCGGGCCGGCGGGTGCTCTACGCCCAGAGTCACGCCGACGAGGTCGTGGCCGAGCTGCGGGCCGCGGGCGTCGACGCCTATGGCGTCACCACCACGGGCCCGCGCCACCAACCCGGGCCCGACGTGCGGTGGGCCGAGCTCCTGACCCACCTGCGCGCCGTCGACGACGACGCGCTCGGCGCGGTCGTGCTCGCCGGTGACACGGTGATGTTGGCGCCCCGCACCATCGCCCCCGTGGTGGCGGAGCTGGGGCGCGTCACCGAAACCATCGTGGTCATCTCCGAGGCGCCGTGGTGGTGGCGACTGCGGCTCGGTGCGGTGAACGCGGATCTCGCACCGGCCCGACCGCTCGACCCCGACACGTGGCTGCACGCCTTTCACGCGGTCGCACTGGCGGGAACGGCGCAGTACGACCCCGACGGGCGGAGTTACCGGGTCGTGGTCCGGGCCCGGACGTGAGGCTGGGCCTGGTCGTCCCCCGCTACGGCGTGGAGGTGGTGGGGGGGATCGAACACTGGCTCCGACTGCTGTGCGAGCACCTCGTCACGATGAAGGGTTGGGACGTCGAGGTCTTCACCACCTGCGCGGTCTCCGCCGCCACCTGGGCCGACGAGCTGGCCCCGGGCGACAGCGAGCTCGGGGGGGTCACCGTGCACCGACGGCGTTCGGTGTCGGGGCGCGACCCGCGCTCGGGCGAGCTCAACCTGCTCATCCGACGCAGCCCCGCCGTCGTCCCCGACGCACTCGCCCATCGATTCGTCGACCTGGTCGGCCCCGTGTGCCCGGACGTGCTCGACGACGCCGCCGCGTCGGACGTCGACCTCGTGGCGGTCACGCCCTACCTGTTCTGGCCGGCCGTGCACGCCACGCCCCGTCTGGGGAGACGGGTGATCTTCCACAGTGCCGCCCACGACGAGCCCGAGCTCCACCTCGCCCTCATGCGCGGCGTCTTCGGCGCGGCGGGTGGGTTCGCCTACAACTCCTATTCCGAACAGGCACTGGTCGAGCGCACGTTTCCCGTCGCGCATCTCCCCGCCGCGGTCATCGGGGCCACGGTGGTGGAGGGGGCGGGCGACCGGTCCGCCGCTCGGACCGCGCTCGGCCTCGCTCCGGAGGAGCGGTTCGTGCTGTGTGTGGGTCGGGTCGAACGGGCCAAAGGGTCACACGTCCTGGCCGAGTTGTGGCGGCTGTACCGCGCCCGGCGGCCCGGTGCTCCTCGACTCGTGCTGCTGGGCCCCGTGCACGAAGCCCTCGCCGGTGACGACGACGTCGTGGTGGCGGGCCGCCAACCCGAAGAGGTGAAATGGGGCGCGCTCCAGGCGTGCGAATTCACCGTCACCCCGTCGGCGTGGGAGTCCTTCAGCCTCGTGGTCCTCGAGGCGTGGCTGGCGGGTGCGCCTGTGCTCGTCAACCGTCGCTGCGCGGCGACGCTCGAACACTGCACCCGCAGCGGGGGTGGCTTGTCGTTCTTCGACTACGCCGATTTCGAAACCGCGGCCGACCGTCTGCTGGCCGACTCGGCCCTGCGCGCACGCCTGGTGGCCGATGGCAGGGCCTATACCCATCGCGTCTTCGGCTGGCCGGCCATCGTGGACCGCTACGAAACCCTGGCCGACCGCATCCTGGCCCGCACCGTCTCCTCGGTGACCGTAGGATGAGCAGCGTGGGTCGTCATCCCCTGGTGTCCGGACTGGCGGCACGCGCGCGCCGGGCCCTGGGCATCCAAGACCTGGCGCAGCGCCTCGACGGCATCGAAGCCGGGCTCGCCACCGTCCAGGCGCAGCGCTACCCCAACGGGCCCCTCTACTTCGGAGACCACACCGCGTTGGTCGCCACGCGCTGGGGCGCCAAGATGTTGGTCGACACCCGCGACGCGGCCATCTCTGCGTGGATCGTCCTCGACGGCTTGTGGGAGACGCATGTGACCGACTGGCTGCAGCGCACGCTGCGCCCGGGTCAGGTGTTCGTCGACGTGGGTGCCAACGTGGGGTACTTCACCCTGCTCGGAGCCCAGCTCGTCGGTCCCGGGGGAACGGTCGTGGCCGTCGAAGCCCATCCCGGCCTGGCGGAGTTGTTGCGACGCAACGTGATCATGAACGGGCTCTACGGCTACGTCACGACGTGGCAGCGCGCCGCCTGGTCGAGCACCACGACGTTGCAGCTGCACCAGCGCCTCAACTTCTCAGGGGCCTCCAGCGTCGGGGCCATCGGCCAGGAGGCACTCGACCGCCTCGGAGACACCGAAGCGATGGTGGCGGTCGAAGCCGTCGTCCTCGACGACCTGCTCGTCGAGGTGCCTCCGGTCGACGTGCTCAAGATGGACATCGAGGGGGCCGAGCTCCAGGCCTTCACCGGCCTCGCCCGCACCCTGGGCTCGAGCCCCGCGATCGCGGTGATGTTCGAGTGGGCGCCGGCGCTCATGGAGGGAGTCGGCGACAAGGCCGAGGCACTCGTGGACCTCCTCGAGGGCCACGGGCTCGGGTTCCGGCTCCTCGAGGACGACCTGCGTTCGGTCGAGCGCGCCGAGCTCCTCGACCTGCCCTACGGGAACGTCGTCGCCACGCGCTCGATGCCACCGGACGCCACGGTGGTCGTCGTCTCGTATCGCCCCGGCGATTGGCTGGCCCCGTGCGTGGCGTCGGTCCTGCCCCAGGCCGACCACGTCGTGGTCGTCGACAACGGGTCTCCCGAGCAAGAGGCCTCCGCCATCGCCACCCCGCTGGGGGCGCATGTGATCCGCTCCTCGGTCAACCTGGGGTTCGCGGGCGGCGTCGAGCTGGGCCTGCGCCACGCCCGGGGCGAGCTCGTCGGGGTGCTCAACGACGACGCCGTGGCGGGCCCGGGGTGGATCGAGACCGCGGGCGCGGCGTTGGCCGACCCCACCATGGCCGCCGTGACCCCGAAGGTCGTCCTGGACGGGCTCTTCGGTGAGATCCTCCTCGACGACGATCCGTGGTTCGCGCCCGGCGACGTGCGCCCCCTGGGCCGTCAGCTCACGTCGGTGACGGTCGACGCCACCGACGTCCTCGAGGCGGCGCTGGGCGCCGGGGTCTACGACACCGAGCGCGCCGTCGTGGACGGCGAGCCGTCACGGTGGCGATGGACGGCGGGGCGCCGGCCCTTTTACGTCCCTCTCGCTCGGCCTGCCGCCAGCGGCGATGTGACCGTCAACGGCGAGCCCGTGTCGGTGCGGGCCACGTGCCGACTGCTGAACCACGCCGGCTCGTTCCTCGAGGAGCACGGCGTGGCGGGCGAATACGGCCTCGGCGCCCCCGATGACGGCCGCTTCGACACTCCGGCGGAGCGCTTCGGGTTCAGCGGCACCGCGCCGGTGTTCCGGACCGAGACCCTGCGCCGCCTCGGTGGGTTCGCCCCGCAGTTCTTCGCCTACAACGAGGACACCGACTGGTGCCTGCGGGCCCGGCTGGCGGGCCTGCGCGTGCTCTACGACCCGGCTGCCACGGTGCGCCACCGCCTGTCGGCCACGAGCCAGGGACCACGCTCACCCCTGGTCCGCTTCCTGGCCCAGCGCAACGCGCTGTTGTGCCTGGTGCGCAACGCCCCCCCCGAGGTGGCCCGCCGTTTCCTGAACGAGCGCCTGCGCCGGGACCACGCACCCGAGCTCCGTCGAGCGGTCCTCGCCAAGTTGCCGTGGGCGTTGTGGTCGCGCGCCCGTATGCGGCGGCTGCGGACGACCACGCCGCGCGCCGTGTGGGACCGGTGGGCCGGCGCCGACTCGTCGTGGGACGCCAGCCCGGTCGCGATCGCCCCCGACGCCATCACACCGCACTGACAAGGTCGCACGCCGCACTGACACAGGCGATCAACGAGCCGTCCCGACCGCCTCCACCACGAGGTCGACGAAGCGGCGCCGGGCGTTGGTGAGCGAGAACGTCTCGGCTCGTCGCTTCCCGGCCTCGACGAACTGCCGGCGCAGGCGCGTGTCCTGCACCACCCGGTGCACCGAGGCGGCGAAGACCAGCGGCGCCTTCGACGACAGCAGGAGCCCGGCGTCGCCGACGGTCTCGGGGACGGCGGAGGTGGCGTAGGCCACGATGGGGAGCCCGTGGCCCATGGCCTCGACCAGCGGGACGCAGAAGCCCTCGTGCTCCGAGGCGCACACGAACACATCGGCGCTGCGGTAGTAGGACTCGAGCTCTTCGGGGGTGACCGAGCCGGTGATCGACACCGCGTCGCTCAGGCCGAGCTCGGCGATGAAGGCGGAGAGCGCGGGCCCGTAGGTCTTGCCCAGCGGGGTACCGATGAGGTGGAGCCGGGCCCGGTCGTTGTAGAGCCGACGGTACAGCGCCAGCATCTTCACCAGGTCGTGCTGGGCCTTGTGGGGAGAGACCTTGCCCACGAAGACGAAGTCCGGGCCGCCGTCGGCTTTGGCCGCCATGAGGCGACGCGACACCACCGCATCGGGCTGCGCCGCCGCGGTCATGTCGATGAGCAGCGGTGCCACCGCGGTGTGCTCGAACCCCACGTCGATGAGCTCGTCCTCGTTGAAGGCGGAGTCGGCGATGGCCAGACGACACTCGGCCGCCACCCTGGTGACCTGGGCGCGCCCGAGGCTCACTTCGTGGCCGACCGCAGGCTCCCATCCGTCGAGAAGGACCGCCGGGGTGATGTTGTGGTAGTTGAGCAACTTGGGCTCGGACCGACCGGCGAAGATGTCGAAGACCGGGCTGCCGATCGACGCCTGGTACAGCAGCCACCTGCCCTTGGTGGGCCGACCGAGGCTGCTCATGGGGCGGGCCCGATCGGCCAGGTCGCGCGTGCACTCGCCGTAGAAGATGTCCGACTCGATGCCGACCTGGCGCAAGGCCTCGGTGATGGCCACGGTGTGCACGCCGATGGCGTCGCGACTGGCGAGCGACGGGATCACCTGGTCGACGCGCACCGGCGGCATTGTACCCATCGTCGTCGCCGGTCCGATCAGAGGGTGGTGGGTCCGTTCGATCGAGCGGCGTGTCGGACCATGGTCCAGGACGATCCGTGCGTCTCGACAGGGACGAAGCCCACCGACTCGTAGAGGCGGCGCGCTGGATTCGCTTCGCGCACGCTGAGACTCAGCGCCGGGTATCCCTGACCAACACCGGCGTTGATGAGCGCGACGAGGAGCCGACGACCAATCCCCTCGTGCCGATGCGACGCGATAACTGCGATCGCCAGCTCGGGGACATCTTCAGCGACGAAGCCGTAGCCATGGCTCGCCTCGGTGAACGTCCTATACCAAGCCGCGCCCACCGGCTCGTCTTCTTCGGCCACCAGTCCAAAGTCGCCTGGCCTCGGCCATCCGACGAGGTAGCGCGCGTAGCGCGGATCGGCGAGCACCTGGTCAGAGGTCGGCGTCGGCTTGTCGGGACGCCAGACGGCGGCCTCGCCCAGCATCGTCGCGAGAAAGGTGAAGTCCTCAGGGCCGGCCGAGCGGCACCGAACGTCCTTCATCTTCAGGGAGCGATGCCTCGCACGGGCCCGGCCAGACGCGTCTGGGCCATCGACCCGTCGAAGGGAGCGTTGCCGAACGAGAACACGCCGCCGTCGGCGCCCACGAGCCAGTAGCCGTGGCCGTCGGTGGTGGCGGCCATGCCCACGACCGGGCGCGCCAGGGTCAACGCGCCCAACGAGCCGTAAAACGTGGCACCGAAGCCGAACACCCCACCGTCGGCGCCCACGAGCCAGTAGCCGGCGGTGCCCACGTCGACGGCCATGCCCACGACCGGGGCGTGCAGGTGCCGCTTGGCCATCGAACCGAAGAACTGGGCGTCGCCGAAGGCGAACACGCCGCCGTCCGCGCCCACGAGCCAGTAGCCCGCACCGTCCACCGAGGGCGCGATGCCGACGACTGGCGCGGCGAGATGCAACGTGGACACCGAGCCGAAGTACTGGGCGTCGCCGAACGCGAACACGCCACCGTCGGCGCCGACGAGCCAGTAGCCACGCCCGTCACGCGTGGCGGCGATGCCCACGATGGGTTGGGCCAGCGCGACGCCACCCATCGATCCGTAGAACGGCGCGCCCCCGTAGGCGAACACGCCGCCGTCGGCGCCGACGAGCCAGTAGCCGCCGGTGTTGGGCGCCGTGGCCAACCCGACGACCGGGGCGTGCAGTGCCAAGCCCCCCGCGGACCCACAGAAGGGGGTGGCGAAGGTGAACACGCCACCGTCACTCGAGGCGAGCGTGTAGCCGGGGAATGCGCCCGAGGCCGTCGCGCACACCGGCTGGGCGCGGGCGACGCCGGTGACGCCGGTGCGCGCCGGGTCGTGATGGAACATCGGCCACGACGTCGGACCGATGGCCGCGGCGCCGTCGGACCCGGCGATCTCGTAGTGCCGGATCTCTCCCCGGTTGGTCCCGTCGTATCCCGCCACCGTGATCCCGATTGCACCGTCGGGATCGTCGGTGACCAGCGGTGAGTTCTGGAACCCGAGGTCAGGGCTCAAGACGGTGAGCTCGGCCCCCGACGCGCCGTCGAGGATCTCGACACCCGCGGTCGTGGGTACGAGCACGTCCTGGGTCGCCCCTCCGGTGAGGTTGGCGACCACGACCGACCCGATGACCCGGCCCACCACGGGCTCCTGCCAGACGGTGGCGCCGGTGGCCCCGTCGAGCAGCCACACCGAGCCTCCCGAGCCGGTGTCGGTGCCCTCGACCACATCGAGACGACCGTTCCCGACGACGTCGGCCAGGGCGGGACTGCTGGTCGTGGCCCCGTCGAGGGTGCGGGACCACATCTGGTCGCAGTCGGTGTCGAAGGCCTTCAGCGCGTCGGTGTCGGTGGCGCCGGCAAAGAACGACCCGGTGCCCACCGCGATACCGGTGGCCCCGCCCGCCAGGAAGGGCCCCACCGCAGGGGACGAGTCGACCGTCTGGGTCGTCTGGGCGTCGCAGATGATCCCCCCGTTCTGGTCGAGGATGCGGAGATGCCCCCCCTGCTGGTAGGTCCGGCCGACCGCGAACCCTGCGGTCTGGTCGCCTCCCTCGACGATCTCGGCGCCCCCGTTGCCGTAGATGTCGCCGACCGCCGCGGTGGAGAACACGCTGTCGGAGGTGAACAGGGGCCAACCGGGGAGTGTCGCCCCCGTCGAGGCGCTGAGCGCGTACTCCTCCTGGTCGAGCGAGCCGGCCACGACGCTGCTCGTCCCCTGGAGGACCGCGGCGGTGAGCGACGCCTGGACGCCGGCCGCGGGCTGGCCATCGCTCGGCGGGTCGGTCACCGGGGTGTACCACAGCGGCGCGCCGGATGCGGAGAACGCGTCGTAGCCGCCTTGGCCCGGATCAGCGGCGTTGCCGGCCCCGACGAACACCGAATCGAGCCCCGTGGTGGCCGTCGACACCGAGGGCGAGGAGTCGATGGGCACGCCGCCGTCGTTGACGGGCCACCCCGCCACGGGCGAGCCGTCGGCGAGGTGATAGGCGTAGACCGACCCGCTGCGATCCCCCACCACGACGGCCGGGCCGACGGAGTCGAGCGTGGCGACATCGGGCGACGACTCCGCGATCGGGCCCCCCTGATCTGCGAGCGGGCCCGTCGACCACGTCATGGTGAAGGTAGGCGAGACCGGTGCCGCCGATGCCGACGGTGAGGCACCCGCGTTTCCCACCAGCGCGGTGAGGCACGCGCCTGTCGCCACCGCAAGGGCGACGACCACCCGGTGCCCGAACGCGGGTGTGCGGGTCGTGCTGCTCAGCACCGTCAACTCCGCTGCGACGTTGGGTCAGCTCAAGCTGGCGGCACGGATGTCGGCGTGGAGCTCCAGGGCGACGCTGCCACGCGACCGGTCCGGGTTCATCACTTCGAAACCCTCCTGCTCCTGGCTGTCGTAGAGGATGCCGAGGCGGTCCTTGACCTCGACCTTCACGCTGTAAGTCCCGTCGAGCAGCGGCAGGTGCTCGAAGCTCAGATCGGCACGACCGGCGCCGACCGGTGCGTCGAAGGGCCGGTTCACGATGTCGGTGTCGGACCCGAAGATCAGCTTGCCCTCCTGGTCGAAGACCTCGAGCGCGAAGACCACGCCCTCGACTGCTTCGGTGGCGTCGAAGGCCACGTGCACCGTGAGCGGCTCACCGGGCAGGACGTAGGAACGAGAGCCCGTCCCCGGGTGCTCGATCTCGACCGACGCGATCTGGATGGAGCGGTGCAGTGCCTCTTGCAACGGGATCTCGGCCATCTCCAGCGGTGCGGCCCCGATCCCGGGCCCCACGGTGTTGAGGTGCTCGTGGTAGATGCGCACCGCGTCGGCGGCGGGACCCGAGCCGATCATGTCCCCCGAGTTCAACACGACGGCGAAGTCGCAGATCTGGCGCACGAGATCGGAGGAGTGGGTGACGAACAAGATGGTGCGCCCGTCGTCCTGGAACTCCTTGATCCGGGCCATGCACTTGCGCGAGAAGGCCTCGTCGCCGACGGCCAGCACCTCGTCCACCACCAGGATGTCGGGATCGACGTTGACCGCCACCGCGAACCCGAGCCGGACGTACATCCCCGACGAGTAGTACTTCACCTGGTTGTCGATGAACTGCTCGAGCTCGGCGAAGGCGACGATCTCGTCGAAGCGCTTGTCGACGTCCTTGGTCGAAAGCCCCAGCAGCGACGCATTGAGATAGATGTTCTCCCGTCCCGACAGCTCGGGTTGGAAGCCGGCCCCCAACTCCAAGAGCGCGGCCAGGCTGCCGCGCACGACGACCCTGCCCTCGGTCGGCTGGAGGATCCCCGACACGCACTTGAGCAAGGTGGACTTGCCCGAGCCGTTGCGGCCCAGGATCCCTACGGTCTGGCCCTCGGGGATCTCGAATTGGACGTTCCGCAGCGCCCAGAAGTCCTGATAAGGATTGCGCCCCGCGTGCAGGAAGCGCTCCTTGAGCGACTGGTACTTCTCGGTGTAGAGCCGGAACCGCTTCGACACGTCCTCGACGTTGACCGCCATGTTGGTGGGCATCGTCGTGTCAGAGCTCCTCGGCGAAGTTGCCCTCGAGTCGCCCGAACACGATCATGGCGCCGAACAGCATCACCAACGACACCGCCAGGACGATCAGGTCCGACGCCACATACCAGTGGATCCCATAGGTCGCCATGACCTTGATGGGGCCGTAGGGCGCGGCGGTGGAATGCGCGTCCGTGACGTTGTAGAAGACCCGCTGGAACGTCATCACGATCGGGGTCACGGGGTTGGCGAAGTACAGCCAGATGAGATGCGTGCCGGGGATGCCGAAGATGGTGTGCTTGACGAGGCCCTCCTGCACCCGTCCCGAGTACGGGTAGATGCCGGGGATGGCCCAGAACCACGCCAGCAGGATCACCTCGACCAGGTGCTGGGTGTCGCGTAGGTAGACGTTCACGGCTGAGAGGAAGACCGCCAGGGCCGCGGCGAAGACCCAGATGGCGGCCAGGGCGGGGATCACGAGCCAGATGGCGCTCCAGTCGGGGCGGTGCCAGAAGGCGATCATGAAGGCCAGCAGGACGATGGACTGGAACACGAAGAACATGAAGGCAGATCCGGCCGATGACAGGGCGAGGATCTCGCGGGGGAAGGCCACCTTCTTCACGATGGCGGAGTTGGACACGACCGAGCTCGTGCCGGTGAGTACGCCGGTCTGGTAGAGGTTCCACACCAGCATGGCCGAGAACATGTAGATGACGAAGTTGGGTATGTGGTTGGGGAGGAAGAAGGTGAACAAGACGTAGAACACCGCCAGCGTGAGGGCGGGGTTCAGCATCGACCACAAGAACCCGAGGACCGAGTTCTTGTACTTGACCTTGATCTCCTTGCGCACCAGGAAGACGAAGAGCTCGCGGGCTCGCCACAGCTCACCCAGCCGCAGCCAGATGCTCACTCGTGCGGCGACCACCCGGGTCGGCTTGGAGCGCCGCGACGCCAAGCGCGCCCGCTTGGCGATCTCACGGTCCTCATCACTGATCGGAACGGCGACGCTGGCCGCCTCGACCTCGCCCGCGCCGTCGGCATCGGAGCCCGTCGACTCGACGACGGCCGCCTCGGCCGCCGTCTCGGACTGGACGTCGGTCATCGGATCGCTCCGTTCGGACCTCCGGGCCCCGTGCTCAGCGGTTGGCCGCCTGCGGGGTGGAGTGCTCGATCACGTGGTCGATGAACCCGTAATCCTTGGCCTCCTCGGCGGTGAACCACCGGTCACGGTCCGAGTCCGCCTCGATGCGCTCGATGGGTTGGCCGGTGTGGAACGAGATGCGCTCGGCCATCATCCGCTTGAGGTAGACGATCTGCTCGGCCTGGATGGCGATGTCGGTGGCCTGACCTTGCATCTGCCCCGAGGGCTGGTGCATCAGGATCCGGCTGTGGGGCAGGGCGAAGCGCTTGCCCGGCGCTCCGGCGCACAAGAGGAACTGGCCCATGGACGCGGCCAGTCCCACGCAGATCGTGCTCACGTCGCAGCTCACGTACTGCATGGTGTCGTAGATGGCCAGACCGTCGGTGACCGATCCCCCGGGGGAATTGACATAGAGGGCGATGTCGCGCTCGCTGTTCTCGGCCGCCAGCAGCAGGAGCTGGGCGCAGACCTGGTTCGCCACGGTCTCGTCGATGGCACTGCCCAGGAAGATGATGCGCTCCTTGAGAAGGCGCTGGAAAACGTCGGCCGAGGCGAGATCGGGCAGATTGCCCGTCCTCATCGACGGGGTCGGGCCTGTGACCAGGGGCGATACGTGCGTCGGATGTGATGCCATGGGACGAGGCTACCTGGGATGTCGGCCCCGGTCGGGCAGGGTGCGGGAAGGGACCCCGATAGGCTCCTCGTGTCCCGGCCGGCAGCGCGACGCGGCGGTGGGGCGCTGCGGGCGTGGCGGAACGGTAGACGCGCGGGGTTTAGGTCCCCGTCCCTTCGGGGGTGGAGGTTCGACTCCTCTCGCCCGCACCGGGCACTCGGTCGCGTCCCCCGCGCAGGCGTACAACCCCTGCTCACGAACCTGGTGCACGAGAGACGATGATCACTGGCCGCGACGTCACCATCGAGATCGGTGGGAGGACACTGCTGCGCGACGCGTCGTTCATGGTCGGGCCCGACGACAAGGTGGGCCTGGTCGGGCGCAACGGGACGGGCAAGTCGTCGCTCGTCTCGGTCATCTGCAGGCAGGTCGGGCCCCACCTGCGCGTGGCCGGGGACGTGGACATCCAAGGCACCGTGGGCTTCTTGCCCCAGGTCCCGAAGCCAGGGGGTCTCGGACTCGAGCCCACCGGGTTCTCCCACGTGCTGTCGGCTCGAGGCCTCGACGTCCTCGACGAGGAGCTGCACAAGGCTCGCCAGGCGGTGGCCGACGACCCCACGACCGAGGCCATCGCCGCGTTCTCGGACCTCGAGGAACGCTACGGAGCCGAGGGCGGATACAACCTCGAAGGCGACATCGCACGTCTGGCCGAAGGCATCGGGCTGCGCCAGGACACGCTGTTCGACGACATCGACTCGCTCTCGGGAGGCCAACGTCGGCGGGTCGACATCGTCCGGGTCCTCTTCGGCCGCCCCGACACGCTCGTGCTCGACGAGCCCACCAACCATCTCGACCTGGCCGCCAAGCGGTGGCTGACGGCCGAGCTCTCCCGCTTCCCTGGGGCGATGCTCGTCATCAGCCACGATCTCAAACTGCTCGACCGCGTCATCACCAAGGTCATGAGCTTGGCCGACAGTGGACTCCGCGAATTCAAAGGCAACTACAGCGCCTACCGGAGCCAGCTGACCGCCGACATCGAGCAGCGGGAGAAGAAACGCTCCCTCGAGGACCGACAGATCCGAAAGCTGAGCACCCTCGCCGACTCCATGCGGGCCAGCACCGAGGACCGGGCCCGCAAGGCCAAGGTGCTCGACCGCCGGGTCGAGCGTATGAAGGGCAACCGGACCGAGCTGGTCAAGCGCGAGCGCAAGACGCGCTTCCGCCTCCCCACCCCGTCCCGGTCGGGAGCCATCCCGCTCACGGTGCGCGGCGTGCAGGTCTCCTACGGCTCGAAGAAGGTCCTCCTCGACGTGGACTTCGTGGTGGGCCGCGGTGATCGTGTGGTGGTGATCGGGCGCAACGGCGCGGGTAAGAGCAGCCTGCTGCGGTGCCTCGCCGATGTCCAGCGCCCCACTGAAGGCAACGTGGAGGTCGGCCACAACGTCGCGCTCGGGTACTTCGCACAGGAGCACGAACAGCTCGATCCCGGTCTGTGCGCTCTCGAGCAGATCGACGACAGCGTGTTGCGGACCGTGTCGGAACGGCGCGCCCTGTTGGGCTCGTTCGGGCTCACGGGCGCGACGGCTGAGCAGTTGCCCCGGTCGTTGTCAGGCGGCGAACGCGCCAAGTTGAGCCTGGCCATGCTGTCGGCGGGCCGCGCCAACCTCTTGGTGCTCGACGAGCCCACCAACAACCTCGACCCGGCCTCGGTCGAGGCCGTCGGAGCCATGTTGAGCACATGGCCGGGAACGGTCGTGGCCGTGAGCCATGACCGCCCCTTCGTCGACGCCCTGCGTCCCACCCACGCCCTGCACCTGCCCGAGGAACGCTATGACCTGTGGCGAGAGGACTTCCTCGAGGATGTCGAGATGCGATGAACTGTCCCGGGACAAGGTGTCCCAGGAGAAGCTGTCCCAGGAAGAAGAAGGAGACGCCATGGCGGACGTGACCGACCTCACCATCGCCCAGGCCGAGATCCGACGACGGGTGGCGGCGATCGGCGCCGAGCAATGGGGCCTGCCGACACCGTGCAGCGAGTGGGACGTGGCCGACCTCGTGGCCCACCTGGTAGGCGGGAGCCGGATGACCATGCTCCTCCTCGAGGGTGCCTCGGCCCACGACAGCCTGGCGCCCTTCAAGGCCCAACGGGGCTCGGACCCCGTGGCAGACCTCGACGCCGCCCTGGTCGACGAACTGGACGCCTTCTCCGGGCCCGGCGCATTCGAGCGCGTGATCCACCACCCTGCGGCCGGAGACGTCCCGGGCGCCACGCTGTACGAGTTCAGGACGTCGGACTACCTGTTGCACAGCTGGGACGTGGCTCGCGCCACGGGCGGAGACGAACAGCTGCACGAAGGCCTCGTCGCCGCCGCGTGGGACGGCATCCAACCCATGGCGCCGTTCATCGGCCAGATCGGCATCTTCGGGAGTGGGCCCAGCGGCACCGTGGGCGAGGACGCCCCACTGCAGGAGCGTCTGCTGGACCTCACGGGCCGCAGACCGTGATCCCGTCACCCTGACCGCGGCATCGTGACCGAGTCGCCGTGACGGGCGTGACGGGGTAGCCGTGACGACATACGTCGCGATGCTGCGCGGGATCAACGTCGGAGGCCACGCCAAGGTGCCGATGGGAGATCTGCGCGCCACGTTCGTCGACCTGGGCTACGGCGACGCTCGGACCTACATCCAGAGTGGCAACGTGCTGTTCAGCGCCTCGGGGTCCGCCGCCGCGCTGGGCTCGGCCGTCGAAACGGCACTCGAGGCGCGTTTCGGTCTCGGGATCAAGGTCCTGCTGCGCACCCGAGCGCAGCTGGCCGCAGTGGTCGTTGCCAACCCTCTGGCCACGGGCGGACGGGACCCGGCCAAGCTCCACGTGACGTTCCTCGCGTCGAAACCACCCTCGTCACGCCTTTCGGATCTCGACGGGATGCGGTCGGGCCCCGACGATCTCGAGGTGGCGGGGCGCGAGGTCTACCTGCACTGCCCCGAGGGCTACGGCCGGACCAAGCTCACCAACGCCTTCTTCGAACGCGCCCTCGGGGTGCCGGCCACGACCCGCACCTGGAAGACCGTGACGACCCTGGCGCAACTGGCGGACTGAGAAGCCCGGCTGGCGCAGCCGACCCGCACCCTCGGGCCGGCTCCAGCAGTGCGAGGGGATTGCCAGAGAACCCACAGGTGGGGTTGACGGGGCCCACGGTTGGGCTCGGGACACTGTCGCCATGGTCCAGCCAGCCGTCCTCGGGCACGACACCGCGCACCCCGGCACCGAGACACCCGACGCGCTCACGCTGCTCGGAGCACAACCCCCCCAGGTCGACATCACCATTCCCGTCTACAACGAGGAGGCCGACCTCGAGGCCAGTGTCCGGAGGCTGCACGCCTACCTGCGCGCAGCGTTGCCCTTCAGCTTCCGTATCACCGTGGCGGACAACGCCAGCACCGACCGGACGTGGGCGATCGCCCGCGCCCTGGAGGACGAGCTCCCCGGCGTCCTCGCCGTGCACCTCGACGCAAAAGGACGGGGGCGTGCTCTTCGCCACGTGTGGTCGCACAGCGACGCGGCCGTGCTGGCGTACATGGACGTCGATCTCTCGACCGACCTCGCCGCGCTGCTCCCCCTGGTGGCGCCGCTCGTGTCGGGGCACAGCGACGTGGCCATCGGCACCCGACTGGCGCACGGGTCGCGGGTCGTGCGCGGCGCCAAACGCGAAATCATCTCTCGCTGCTACAACTTCCTGCTCCGTACCACGCTGGCCGCGGGCTTCTCCGACGCGCAGTGCGGCTTCAAGGCGATCCGTGCCGACCGGGCCCGCACGCTGCTCCCGCTCGTCAAGGACACGGGGTGGTTCTTCGACACCGAGCTGCTGTTCCTGGCCGAGCGAGCCGGGATGCGCATCCACGAGGTGCCGGTGGACTGGGTCGACGATCCCGACTCGCGCGTCGACCTCGTCGCCACCGCGGTACAGGACATGAAGGGTGTGGCCCGGTTGGTGCGCGGGCTCGCCACGGGCACGCTCCCCCTCGGCACGTTGCGCGCCTCGACCCTGGCGGAGCAGGCGGTGCAGGCGCGGCCCGGGCTGTTCGCGCAGTTGGCGCGTTTCTGCGTCGTCGGGATACTGAGCACCGCCGCCTACGTCGCGCTCTACGTGGTGCTACGCACCGGCATGCCCGCCCTGGGGGCCAATGCCCTCGCCCTGCTCGTCACGGCGGTGGCCAACACCGCGGTGAACCGGCGCGTCACCTTCGGCGTCCGCACCCGCACGTCGCATCTCCGCCACCAGCTGCAGGGCATCGTCGTGTTCGCCGTGGGCCTGGCGCTCACCAGCGGCGCGTTGGCGGGACTGCACCACGTCGCGCCGGAGGCGGGACGTGGCCTCGAGGTCGCGGTCTTGGTCACCACGGGCGTGATCGCCACGGCGGTGCGCTTCGCGCTGTTCCGGTCCTGGGTCTTCCCCGGCGCCGACCAACCCATCTCACCCCCGACCCAGCCGTCACCAACCCCCTGGAGCGTGCGATGACGACCGACGTCCTTCCCCTCGACCCGGGCATCGGAGTGCCGATCGGCACCGCGCCCGGTCCCGACGGCCACGACCCCGGCGCTCCCCGGCCTGCCTCTCGACCCGGCGTGGTGCGCCGAGCGTGGCGGGGGCGACCGCAGGACCCCTCCTGGGTCAGGCCGGCCCTCCTCGTCCTCCTGGTCGGCACCGCCGTCCTCTACCTGTGGGGCCTGGGCGCGTCGGGCTGGGCCAACTCCTTCTACGCCGCGGCGGTCCAGGCCGGGTCCAAGAGCTGGAAGGCGTTCTTCTTCGGGTCGTCGGACGCGGCGAACTTCATCACCGTCGACAAGCCGCCGGCCTCGCTGTGGGTCATGGAGATCTCGGCTCGCATCTTCGGCCTCAACTCCTGGAGCCTGCTCGTCCCCCAGGCACTGGAGGGCGTGGCCTCGGTGGCCGTGCTCTACGCCGCGGTGCGGCGCTCGTTCCGCCCCGGCGCGGCCCTCCTGGCCGGCCTGGTGCTCGCCACCACCCCGGTGGCGGCGCTCATGTTCAGGTACGACAACCCCGACGCGCTGTTGGTGTTGCTCCTGACCATCGCCGCCTACGCCACGGTGCGCGCCCTCGAACGCGCCAGCACGTGGTGGCTGGTGCTCGCCATGAGCGCAGTGGGTACGGGCTTCATCACCAAGATGTTGCAGGCCTTCCTGGTGGTGCCGGCCCTCGCCCTCGTGTACCTGATCGCCGCTCCGACACCGCTGCGACGGCGCATCACGCAGCTCCTGGCGGCCGCCGTGGCCCTCGTGGTGGCCTCGGGATGGTGGGTGGCGATCGTGTCGCTCACGCCCGCGGCCGACCGGCCGTACATCGGCGGGTCCCAGGACAACAACCTGCTCAACCTGATCTTCGGCTACAACGGGCTCGGTCGCCTCTCGGGCAGCGAGAGCGGCAGCGTGGGCGGCGCCGGCGCAGCCGGGTCGCGCTCGGGGTCCCACCGGCTTGCTCCGTTTCTTCGGCTCGGAGTTCGGCACCCAGATCTCCTGGCTCATCCCTGCCGCGCTCATCCTGGGTGTCGCGTCGCTGTGGTTGTGGCGCCGGCGCCCGCGCACCGACGCCCCTCGTGCCGCCATGCTCCTGTGGGCGGGCTCGCTCGTCGTCACCGTCGTGGTGATCAGTTTGGCCAAGGGCATCATCCACCCCTACTACTCGGTGGCGGCGGCTCCGGCCATCGGCGCCATGGTCGGCATCGGCACCTGTGCGATGTGGGAGCGACGGACACACATCGGAGCGCGCCTCGTCCTGGCGCTCGCGCTGACGGTCACCGTGGTGTGGTCCGCCGTCCTGCTCGACCGGGACCCCCAGTGGATGCCGTGGCTGGCGGTCGCCGTGCTCGTGGCCGGACTGGGGAGCGCCGCGCTCCTCGTGTTCGGGCCCCGCTGGCGCGGCAAGGCCGCGCTCGCACTCGGGGTGGTCGGTGTCTGTGCCGCCCTGGGCGGCCCGACCGCCTACGCACTCGACACCGCGGCGACGGCCCATTCCGGCGCGATCCCCTCGGCCGGCCCGTCCTCGGGCAACGGGTTCGGCGGCGGGCCGGGCGGGCCGGGCGGCGCCTTCGGAGCCGCCCCCGGTGGCGCGACACGCTTCGGGCGCGGCGCGGGCGGAGGCGCCCGCGGCTTCGGGGGCCCGGGCGGGGGCGGCGGCCCCGGGACATCGGGGCTCCCCCCGGGGCTCGGCACCGCGGGCGGACCGACCAACGCGGCCGGCGCGACCGGCTCGGGCGCCACCGGAGGTGCATTCCCGTCGGGCGGCTTCGGCGGCCCTCCCGGGGCAACGGGAACAGCCGGTACGGGGGCGACGCGCTTCGGGCGCGGCGCGGGCGGCGGCCCGGGAGGGTTCCTGTCGATCAGCACCCCGGGCTCCAAGTTGGTCAAGGCACTCGAGGCCGGAGCCGGGCACTACACGTGGGTGGCGGCCACGGTGAACTCCAACTCGGCGGCCGGGTATCAGTTGGCCACGGGCGACCCGGTCATGGCGATCGGCGGGTTCAACGGCACCGACCCCGCGCCGACGCTCGCACAATTCGAGCGAGACGTGGCGGCGAAGAAGGTCCACTACTTCATCTCCGGCGGGACCGGCGGCGGCGGCGGTCCCGGTACCGGCACGACGGGGACCACCGCGGGCCAGATCACACAGTGGGTGGAGCAGCACTTCACCGCCACCACGATCAACGGGGTCACGGTCTACGACCTGACGTCGACGACCTGACGGGTCCGACGTCCTGGGGCGAGCCCCTACGGCGCGGGGCGGAACATCGGGACGTGATACCCGTCGCCGATGTCGGTGAACTCCACCCGCAGCGCCATGCCCACCACCAGGTCGTCGAACTCGCACTCGACCACGTTGGTCATCATCCGGGGCCCCTCGGCCAGGTCGACGACCGCGGCCACATAGGGCACGCGCCCGTTGAAGGGGGGCAGGTCGTTCTGGTGGACGATCGACCAGGTGTAGAGCGTGGCGTCGCCGCTGGCCTCTTCCCACGCCACGGTGTCGGCCCCGCAGCGGGGGCAGAACGGCCGGGGGTAGTAGTGCGCCTCACCGCAGGTCGAGCAGCGCATGAGCAGGAGACGGCCTTCGGCCACCGCGTCCCACCACGGCTGGGTGAAGTCGTCGGTGGTGGGAAGGTCGAACCGGGTCGTCGCCATGTGTCTGCCTCATTCGTGCTCGGGCTCGTTCGTGCTCGGGATACCGGCGTCACCGTGGCTCGCACCGGGGGCCGGTGGCTGCGCACGGCCGTGTTGACCCTGGCTGGCGCCATCGGCCATGCTGCCCGGGTTCCAGATCCGGCGTCAACGTGACGCCGGGCCCGGTCGGCGGGCGCCGACCCACGAAGCTGTGAAGCAGAAGCAGGAGGACACCTCATGGGCATGCTCGACGGGAAGACCGCCATCGTCAGCGGGGCCGGGCGCGGGATCGGGCGGGCCGAGGCGCTGCTCCTCGCAGCAGAAGGCGCCAAGGTGATCGTCAACGACGTGGGCGCGGCGCGCGACGGTGGGGGTGCGGACGTCCACCCGGCCGAGCAGACCGTGCAGGACATCGTGGCGGGCGGAGGCGAGGCCCTGCTCAACAGCAGTGACGTCAGCTCGTGGGCCGGGGCCGAAGCCCTGGTGGGCCAGGCCGTCGACGCCTGGGGTCAGCTCGACATCCTGGTCAACAACGCCGGCATCCTGCGGGACAAGATGAGCTTCAACATGGACGAGTCCGACTGGGACGACGTCATCCGGGTCCACCTCAAGGGCCACTTCGCCCTGTCTCACTTCGCCGCGGTCCACTGGCGCAACCGGGCCAAGGGTGGCGAAGAGGTCTCGGGCCGCATCATCAACACCGCCTCGGAAGCCGGGCTGTTCGGCAACGCCGGTCAGGCCAACTACGGAGCCGCCAAGGCCGGCATCGCCGCCATGACCATCATCTTGGGTCGCGAGCTCGCCCGCTACGGCGTGACCGTGAACGCCATCTCCCCCCGCGCCCGGACGCGCATGACCGAGGACCTCTTCGGCGACATGGCCAAGGCCGAGGAGGGCAAGTTCGACGCCTTCGCCCCCGAGAACGTGGCACCGCTGGTGGCCTTCTTGGCCTCGGACGAGGCGGCTGACGTGAACGGGCAGAACTTCGTCGTCTACGGCGGATCGGTCTGGGTCATGCAGGGGTGGCAGCCCGCGGGCGAGGTGAAGCGCGACTCGGCCTGGACGCCCAAGGAGCTGGCCGACAACAAGTCGACGCTCTTCGCCACTCGCGACTCGGGACTCCCGCCCTTCACCTTCTGACCCCGGCGCGCTGATCGGGCGCCGAGCCCGGCCCCGACGCCGGCGGCGGCCCGTCGGGACAGGACCGACACCCGGCCGCCGTCCCTGACGAGAATGTCAGGTACGACGCCGGGGATCCGGATAACCTCGGGCAGCCCGACGGGGAGCGGCAGACCGATGCAAAGGGGAGGGCCAGACATGCTCGGACTTCACAGGACCACGACGGCCAGGGCGAGGCGGCATCCCGCCCGACCGCGCTCGGCTCGGATCGTGGCCGTCGCGGTGGTGGCGGGGCTCAGTCTGGGCGCGGCGGCGTGCAGCAGCTCGAGCCCCACGGCCGCCACCACGACCACGGTCAAGATCAACCCCGCCCAGGCCACGGCCGCCATCACGACCGCCTACAACACCTTGTTCAACCTCTCCAACCCGGACCTGTCGGGCAAACTCGTGGTCATCCAGGACGGCCAGCAGATCAGCGGGGCGATGCAGCAGGCGCTGTCGTCGTCCGAGGCCAGCGCGGCGCAGGGGGCGAAGATCCACACCGTCAAGATCCTGACCCCGGCCCAGTGCGCCAAGCAGTCGCTCCCGTCGCAGTGCGCGCACGTGGTCTACGACATCCTCGGCACGGGGGGAACGGCGATCCTGCCCAACAACAACGGCTACGCCGTGTACACCAACGGCCACTGGCTCGTATCGAAAGTGACGATCTGCACGCTGCTCGGCCTCTTCTACACCGCCGAGGGCAAGACCGGGAGCCCGCCGGGCTGCTGAGCCCGGCTCAGGCCTTGCTGGGCAGGGCGGCAGTCGCCTCGCCCACGACCTTCACCTCACCGTCGCCGTTGGCCAGGCTGCACTCGAGCGTCCACCAGGTTCTGCCCGTTCTCGACACGCTTGCCCGTGACCACGATCTTGGTGGTCAGCTCCTCCCCCGGCCAGGTCTGGCGGGAGAACCGCACCTTGTAGTGGGTGAGGTTCCCGGGCCCGACGTAGTCGGTGAGCGCGGTGCCCAGCAGGCCCATGGAGAACATCCCGTGGCCGAACACGCTGGGTTGCCCCGCGGCGGTGGCCAGGATCTCGTCGTGGTGCATGGGGTTGTAGTCCCCCGACGCGCCGGCGTAGCGCACCAGATCGGTCCGGGTGAGGGTGTGGCTCGACGCCGATGCCTCGTCGCCCTCGTTGACGTCCTCGAAGTACAGCGTGGCCTGAGCCATGTCCACCTCTCCTTGCCTGGTCGCCGGAGCTTCTCCGGCGTGTCCCGGTCGTGTCAAACGTGTCACGTGTCGGCGGCGCTGCGTCAACCACCGGGCTCGGGGTCGCGCGGCAACCCCAGGATGCGCTCGCCGATCACGTTGCGTTGCACCTCGCTCGTGCCCCCGGCGATGGTCAGACAGCGGGCGGAGAGAAATCCCTGGCTCCACCGGCCCGCGTCGTCCTCGGTGGTCGCCCCCCGGGGCCCGAGCTGCACGAGCCCGAATTCCTGCAGACGCTGCTCGTGCTCGGCGCCGAGGAGCTTGCGCACGCTCGCCTCGGGTCCGGGCTCCACGCCCGACACCGACCGGAGCGTGGTCCGGGCTCCGAGCAGAGCAAGGGACTGCGCCTCGGCCAACAACGCGCCGACGCCGTCGAGGGCCACCGTGTCCTCGGGCCCTCCGGTCTCGCTGTGAGGCCTTGATGCCCTTGAGGATCCCCTCGATCCCGAATCCCCACGTGGCACCGCCCGCCATCGACACGCGCTCGTTGGCGAGCGTGGTGCGGGCCAGGCGCCACCCCCCGTTCACCGCTCCCACCACGCAGTCGTCGGGCACGAACACGTCGGTGAAGAACACCTCGTTGAACATCGCCGCCCCGGTGATCTCGCGCAGGGGTCGGACCTCGATGCCCTCGGTGTGCATGTCGACGATGAAGTACGTGATGCCCTCGTGCTTGGGCGCCTCGGGGTCGCTCCGCGCCAGACAGATCCCCCAGTCGGCGCTGCTGGGCGATCGACGTCCACACCTTCTGACCGTTGAGCACCCAACCGCCGTCGTGCCGGGTGGCGCGCATGGAGAGCGCGGCCAGGTCGCTGCCCGCGCCGGGCTCGCTGAAGAGCTGGCACCACACGAGCTCGCCCCGCATCGTGGGGCCGACCCACCGCTCCTGCTGCTGCGCCGTTCCGTGGGCGATGATCGTGGGCAGCGCCCACGCGCCGACGGCCAGGTGCGGCCGGTGCACGTGGGCCGCGGCGAGCTCCTCGTCGATGACCAGCTGCTCGACCGGTCCCGCCCCGCGTCCCCACGGCGCGGGCCAATGCGGGGTGAGCAGTCCCGTGTCGACCAGGCGCCGACGACGCTCCTCCGCATCGGGGGCGGCGGCCACCTCGGCGATCACGGCGCGCACCTCGTCCCTGATGCGCTCGGCCTCCTCGGGCAGCTCGATCTCGAGCCGGCGGCGGCTCCCGTGCAGCGCGGCGCGCGTCGCCTCGGTGCGCAAGGTCGAGCTCGGCCCGAGCAGCTGTCGCACCGTCAGGGCCCGGCGCAGGTGGAGGTGGGCGTCGTGCTCCCACGTGAACCCCATGCCCCCGAGGATCTGGATGCAGGCCTCTGCGCACGCCACGTAGGCGTCGAGGGCGAAGGCTCCGGCCAGCACGGCCGAGAGCCGCGCCTGGTCCGCGTCGCCGGCGTCGGCGGCCTGGGCGGCGTCCCACGCCAGCGCCGTGACCTGCTCCACCGCCACCAGCATGTCGGCCAGGCGGTGCTTGATCGCCTGGAACTGGCCGATGGGCCGGCCGAACTGGCGCCGCTCGATGGCATAGGCCGTCCCCACGTCGAGACACCACCGGGCCCCGCCCGCACATTCCGCCGCGCCCAACACGAGCGCGAGGTCGCGCACCATGACACTCGTGACCGAGGGCAGCTGACGCTCGGGGACGACCACCGCACCTGAGACCGTCACGCTGCCGACCCGTCGGGTCGGGTCCAGGCTCGCCAGCGGGGCTCGCGTGACCCCGTCGCCTTCGAGGTCGATCACGCACCACACGGCGTTGTCACCATCGGGGTCGCCACCATCGGGGTCGCCACCATCGAGCTCCACCGGAGCCAGGAGCCGGTGGGCCAGCGTGGCGCCGAGCACGGGGCCCAGCTCCCCGCGGACCTCCAGTGACCCGTCGCCGTCGCGCCGCCCCACGAGGGCACCGACGCCCGGAAGCGCCACGGCGGTGGGGAGCGTGCCGTCGGCCAACGGGGCGAGCAGGACCTTGCGTTGGGCGTCGTCGGCGCCGGCGGCCAGCACCGCGGCAGCGAGCATGGTGGGCAGCGCCGGGCCCGGCATCACCGCCCGGGCCATCTCCTCGACCACGACGGCCGCCTCGAGCATGCCGAAGCCCTGGCCGCCGTGCTCCTCGGCCACGTGGATGCCCAGCCAGCCCTGACCCGCCAACTCGTCCCAGAACGGCGGCATCGTCTCTGTCGGCGCGTCGAGCAGGGCGCGCGGCACCTCGGGCGGGCAGCGCGCCTCGAGCCACCGCCGCACGGTGCGGCGCAGCTCCTCGTGGTCCTCCCCGATCCCGATGGGCATTCTCGAACTCCTGTCCGTCTACCTGGCCCTGAACCCTGTCTACCTGGCCCTGAACCCCGTCTACCTGGCCCTGAACCCTGTCTATCTGGTCCTCGAGCGCTCTGAGCTCAGAACCAGCCGATGGCGTGGTCGAGCGACCACACCTGCCACCCGTGGGTCCCCAGGATCACCACCGCGGCCAGCACCATCATGTAGTTCTGCCCCTGTTCGGCCCAGTCGTGGATCATGAGGACGAAGTACAAGAGGTTCAGGGCGATGCTGGCGAACAGCGCCACCGGGGTGAGGAATCCGAGGGTGATCCCGAGGCCGAGCGCCAATTCGCTCATGAGGATGACCCAGGTCATGACCTTCGGGTTCGGCTTGACCACGGCGTCGAAGCCCCGGCCCACGACCTTCCAGCGGTGCTTGGATGCGATGTCGGCGGCCCAGTTGATGCCCGCCTGTCGCTTGATCCAGGCCGTCAGGTTCTTGTGGCGGAAGCTCTCGAGCCACCACAGCCCGAGCCCGATCCGCAGCACCGCGGCCCACTGGGCGCCGTTGAGCAGTGAGGTCTTCATAACGCTCGTTCTAGCATCGCCCGACCTGGGACAACACGGCCGATGGCACCCATGGCGAGAGTCGGCCCCGGGTCGTCGGGGACGCTCAGCCCCGGTGGATGAGGTTGAAGCGCGAGGTGACGACGGGCTCCGACGTCTTCTCGTCGCGCCACACCGTCTCGGTCACGAGGAACGTCATCGTCTTGCCCTTGGACTCCTTGGCATAGGCGTCGGTCACGTACCCCTCGCCCACGAGCACGTCCCCCACGAACACGGGCCGGTGGTAGATGAACTCCTGTTCCCCGTGGAGGATGATCCCGCCCTTGGCCATGAGCGGGCCGATGACCTCGCCCATGGGGTTGCCGGTGGGCTTGTCGGCGGGCTGCTCCTCGGCGAACTCGCCCCACGTCTGCATGACGAAGGGGAACGTGGGCGGCACCGGGATCGCCGGCAGCCCGGCCTCGGCCGCGGCCCGGGGATCGCGATAGATGCGGTTGGCGTCGCACACGGCGGTGGCGAAGTTGGCGACGGGCCCTCGCTCGATGACGACCCTCGACTTGCTCATCGGCTTGCCGATGACCTTCTTCAGCTCGTCGTCGGGCACAGGTCGCCTCCCCTGGTCGCACTGGGCGCCGCTACGTCCGCAGCGGCGCCGTGACACTGTGCCGCCAAAGCCCGACCCCCCGCCAATGGGGAGCCTTTTGCGCCCTCTGACCAGGCCCGGGGCTCTCCCGGCGCAATCCCGGGGCCCAAGGCCCGGCGCCGACCCGTGGCCGTTTAGGGACTTTGGTCCCTAGTGGGCGGGGCGGCCATCCCTCAAGATGTCGCGAGCTTCGTCGACCGCTGGTTTTCCGAGTCGGTGGCGAGCGACCGGGAGGGTGCCGAAAATGCCCCCGGCCATCCCACCCGGGCCGTACGGACCGCCGGGCCCCGCCTGATCGAGCAGCCCCCAGCGTGATCGGGCGGGCTCCGGCGTGTCTGCTCCTGCCGGCCCGCTCAGCCCGAGAGCAGGCCCACGGCCAGGGCCCGGAAGGCCCGGGCCCGGTGCGACCGGGCGTTCTTCTCCGCGCTCGACATCTCGGCGTAGGTGCGCCCGTCCCCGCCGTCGGGCACGAACACCGGGTCGTACCCGAACCCGCCCTCACCCCGCCGCTGTGCTGCGATCGTGCCCTGCACCACCCCGTGGGCGGCCACCTCGCGGCCCCCCGGGAAACACGCCATGGCCACGGTGCGGAACCGGGCCCGCCGGGCCTCGGGCTCCGACGCGCCCGCGCCGGCGAGCTCGTCGAGGAGCTTGGCCACGTTGTCGTCGTAGGAGGCGTGCTCGCCCGAGTACCGCGACGAGAACACCCCGGGCGCTCCCCCCAGCGCGTCGACCTCGAGCCCGGTGTCGTCCGCGATGGCGGGCAACCCGGTGGCCTCGACCAGCGCCATCGCCTTGAGCCGGGCGTTGTCCTCGAGCGTGTCGCCGGTCTCCTCCACCTCGCCCATCGTCGAGGGGCGGGCGATGAGCTCCACCCGGTCTCCCACCGTGTCGGTCACGAGCGCCACGATCTCGGCCGCCTTGTCGGGGTTCGCCGTGGCCAGCACCATGCGGATCCTCCCGCTGCCACCGACGCCGTTCCCGTCGCCGTCGCCGGACGCGCTCACCGAGGGGTGGGCGCGACGTCGACCACGGCCCGCTGGGCCTCGAGCAATACGGCGATGCCGCTCTCGGCCAGGCCCACGAGCTGGTCGAGCTCGCCCCGCGTGAACGCCATGCCCTCGGCCGTCCCCTGCACCTCCACGAACCGCCCCGACCCGGTCATCACCACGTTCATGTCGACCTCGGCGCGCGAGTCCTCGGAGTAGTCGAGGTCCAACAGACACGCCCCGTCGACGACCCCCACCGACACCGCGGCGCAGGCGTCGGTGATCGGGTGGGCCGAGAGCACCCGCTTCTGCACGAGCCGGGTGAAGCAGTCGTGCAGCGCCACGTAGGCGCCGCAGATCGAGGCCGTCCGGGTCCCGCCGTCAGCCTGCAGGGCGTCGCAGTCCACCGTCACCGACATCTCGCCCATGGCGACGAGGTCCGTCACGGCCCGCAGCGACCGGCCGATCAGGCGCTGGATCTCGTGGGTGCGCCCCGACTGCTTCCCCTTGGCCGCTTCACGCCCGACGCGCTCGGCCGATGATCCCGGCAGCAGCGAGTACTCGGCGGTGACCCATCCCTTGCCTCCGCCCCTGAGCCACGGCGGCACCCGGTCCTCGACCGAGGCCGTGCACAGCACCTTGGTCTTGCCCATCGACACCAGCACCGACCCGTTGGCGAACTCGGTGAAGTCGCGCTCGAACGACACCGGGCGCAGGTCCGCCACGTCGCGCCCGTCGGCGCGCAGCGCCCGGGGGTCGGTCACAGCGAGTACCCCCGGCCCACGGCGGCCTGCTCCACGTGGCCCCCGAACGCCTCGGACGCCTCGGCCACGACGTCGCGCGCGTCGACCGTGGACCACCGGTGGGTGACCACCAGGCGACGAGCCCCGGCGCGCCGGACGTTGGCCCCTGCTTCTGCGGCGCTCATGTGCACGGGCGGCCCTTTGCACTCGGAGGTGTACGTGGCCTCGCACAGGGCGAGGTCGAGGTCGGGGCCGAGGGTGGAGAACGACCACTCCGGCCCGGTGTCGGCAGAGTACCCCAGCGCCCCCGACGGGCCGCCGACGCGCGTCGCCAACGTCACCGGCGGATGGTCGGTGCGCCTGAAGGCCAGCCGCAGATCACCGACGTCCGCCCCATCACCGTCGCCCACCTCGTGCCAGTCGAGGATCCCCCCGATGTCCTGGGTCAGATGGGCCCGGACGCCCGGCGCGGCGTACACGGGCACAGGGTCACGGGCGAACTCGTAGACCCAGCGCGCCGCGGTGATGAACCCGTCGATGTCGCTGAAGTGGTCGTTGTGCTCATGGGTCAGCACGATGGCCGACAGCGCCAACGGGTCGGTGAACCGCTGGAGGTTGGCGAACGTGCCGGGCCCGGCGTCCATCCACACCGACGTCCCCGACTCCCACGAACGGACGAGGTACCCGCTGGCGGCCCCGCCGGCATCGCGCGTGGCTGCCGTCGCATCCCAAGACGGTGAGGGTGAGCACCCCGCGTCAGCCCGAAGCCGCGCCGCGTCGGCCGGGACCCGCACCGCGCCGACGGGCACCGGGACCGGCGTCGGCCACCGGGACCGGCGTCGGCCACGACAGCCCCTGCACCGTGCCGAGCTCGCCCCCGAAGAGCCGGCTCCCGACCGTGCGGAACCACTCGACGTCCCCCGACGAGAACACCCGCAGCGACCCGGGCTCGTCCGCGCCACGCGCCACCCCGTCGCGCACGTGGCGCGGTGCCTCCGTCGCGGCGCGGTGCGGCGCCGCCGAGGATGGCGCGCACCTCGAACGCGGTCTCGTCGGCCGACGACACGAGCACCACGTCACGGCCCATGACATCGGCGATGGTCCGCGCCAGGAACGGGTAGTGCGTGCACCCCAGCAACAGCGCGTCGACCCCGGCCTCGCGCACCGGCGCCAGCAGGCGCTCGGCCAACACCGACACCTGGTCCGAACGCGTCTCGCCCCGTTCGACGAACTCGACGAAGCCCGGGCACGACGCGGGCACGAGCTCGAGCGGCACCGGCAAGCCCGAGATGGCCCGCTGGTACGCGCCGGACCGGATCGTCCCCACCGTCCCGACCACACCCACCCGCCGGTTGCGCGTGGCCCGTGCCAGGGCGCGCACCCCGGGGTCGATGACCCCGACCACCGGCACCGGCAGCAGCGCCCGCAGCGTGTCGAGCGCGGCGGCCGACGCCGTGTTGCACGCCACCACGATGAGCTTCACGTCGATCTCGTCCACCAGCCACCGCGCGATCTGCACCGCGAACGACCGCACCTCGTCGAGGTCGCGCGGCCCGTACGGGTAGCGGCCGGTGTCGCCCACGTAGACGAATTCCTCGTGCGGGGCGAGGTCGATCAGCGCCCGAGCCACGGTGAGGCCTCCGAACCCGCTGTCGAACATGCCGATGGGCCGGCCGTCCATGGCCCGAAGGCTACGGCACCCGTCGGGCGTCGAGAGCCACCCGGGGCGGAGCGCTCAGCGCAGCGGCAGGCGGGGGGCGTCGGCGAGCGAGGCGGTGCCGGCCTTGCGCCCGCCCACGGGAAACACCTGTTCGGGGAGGAACGACCGCACCCGGTCCTCGCCGGGACGGCCACCGATGACCTCGACCGACTCGGTCCCGTTGCGCTCGTTGCGCACGTACCCCAGGAACCGCCACGCCGCACCCCGCAGCACCGGCCCCTCGATCTCGACGGGGTCCCCACGGCGCAACCCGTGCCACTCCTCGCTCCGGTGCAGGTGCTCGGGGAGAGCCTGGACCGGAGCCTTGGTCCGGGTCGATCTCGGGCTCACCGGGTCACGCGCGTCCACGGGAAGTCGGCCATGTGCGAAACATATACCGTGTCACCCGGACCGGACGCGACCAGTCACCTGGACCGGACGCGACCACCGGGGTCAGAGGCGACAGGAGCACGACATGGCGAGCGAAGGGCTGCACGAAGCGGCAGAGCTCCTCGACGAGGACACCATCGACCACCACCGGGCCATGACCTCGCTGTGCGAGGAGCTCGAGGCCGTCGACTGGTACGACCAGCGGGTCAAGGCCACCTCCGACCCCAGCCTGGCCGACGTCCTCGCCCACAACCGCGACGAGGAGAAAGAGCACGCCTCGATGACCCTCGAGTGGCTCCGACGCCGCGACCCCACGTTGGACCAGCACCTCCGCACGTATCTGTTCACCACCGGCTCCATCCTCGAGATCGAGACCCAGGCCGAAGCAGGGTCGGGCGCGGCAGCGGCGGCGGGGTCGGGATCGCTCGGCATCGGGAGCCTGAAGGGACGCGAATCATGAACCACCTCCACCGGGAGCTCGCCCCCGTCGGCGACGCGGGATGGAAGGCCATCGAAGACGAGATCCGGCCCCGCCTCGAGACGCATCTCGCGGCCCGCAAGCTCGTCGACTTCGACGGCCCCCTGGGCTGGGCCCACTCCGCCACCGCCACGGGGCGCACCACGTCGATCGCCGGACCCGCGCCCGACGTCACCGGCTCGCAACGCCGCGTCATGCCACTGGTGGAGCTGCGCGCCGACTTCGTCGTGGCGCGCGCCGAGATCGACGACGCCGAGCGCGGCGCCACGGACCTCGACCTCCCCGGCCTCGAAGAGGCGGGCAAGCGCATGGCACTGGCGGAGAACACGGCGGTCTTCCACGGCTACGCGGCGGGACAGATCAAGGGGATCACCGAGAGCACCTCGCACAGCGCCCTCACGCTCTCGCCCGATGCCGAGCACTACCCCACCGCCGTGGCCGAGGCCGTCGACGTGCTGCGCGGGGCGGGCATCGGCGGCCCCTACGGCCTGGCCCTGTCGCCGGGCATCTACACCGAGATCGTCCACACCGCCGAGCACGGTGGCCACCTCCTGCTCGACCACCTCCGCCAGATCCTGACCGGCCCGCTCGTGTGGGCGCCGGGCGTCGAAGGCGGCATCGTCCTGAGTCTGCGCGGCGGCGACTTCGTCTTCGAGTCGGGGCAGGACATCTCCATCGGCTACGCCGGCCACGATGCCGACACCGTGGCGCTGTACCTCGAAGAGAGCTTCAGCTTCCGTGTCCTCGAGCCCGACTCGGCGGTCATCCTCAAGAGCAAGAAGAAGAGCTGATCAGAAGTAGATCGTCCGCTTGGCCCGTTCGACCACCACGTCGAGATCGTCGGTCCACGCCCCGGTCGACAGGTACTTCCATCCGGCGTCGGCCGACACCACCACGATCACCCCGGCCTCGATCGCCTGTGCGCACTTGGCCGCACCCGCCATGGCTGCGCCCGACGAGATCCCCGCGAACACGCCCACCTCGGCCAACCGTCGCGTCCACTCCACCGACTGCCGGGGGCCCACCATCGTCTTGCGGTCGAGCAGCTCCGACCCGCCGAGCTCGGTGAAGATGGGCGGGATGTAGCCGTCGTCGAGGTTGCGCAGGCCGTCCACCATCTCCCCCGCCGGGGGCTCGACCGCCCACACCTCGACGGCGGGATTGCGCTCCTTCAGGAACCTGCCCACCCCCAACAACGTGCCCGACGTGCCCAACCCGGCGACGAAGTGTGTGACCTCGGGGCAGTCACGCCAGATCTCGGGCCCGGTCCCCTCGTAGTGCGCCTTGGGGTTGGCCGTGTTGGCGTACTGGTACAGAAACACCCACTCGGGGTGCTCCGCCGCGACGGCCTGCGCCATGCGCACCGCCCCGTTGGACCCTTCGCTCCCGGGCGACTCTATGATCTCCGCGCCCCACACCTCGAGCAACTGCCGACGCTCCACCGACACGTTCGAGGGCAGGACCACCTTGAGCCGGTAGCCCTTCACCCGCGCCACCAGGGCGAGCCCGATGCCGGTGTTGCCCGACGACGGTTCGAGCAGGATGGCCCCGGGCGAGAGCAACCCCTGCTTCTCGGCCTCTTCCACCATCGACAACGCGATGCGGTCCTTCACCGACCCGCCCGGGTTCTGTCCCTCGAGCTTGATCGAGAATGCGCGCCTCGGGGTTGGGGCTCAGGGTGCTGACGTCGACCAGCGGCGTGTCGCCGATGAGATCGAGGATGCTCGTGACGCGAGCCATGGACGGTCGACGGTCGTGCGCCCGGCCGGGGCGGCGACCTCAGCCGCCGGCCACGGCGGGCAGGATCGACACGGTCACACCGTCGGCCACCTTGGTGTCGAGCTGCTCGAGGTACCGGACGTCGTCGTCGTCGACGTACACGTTCACGAACTTGTGCAACGTGCCGTCGTCGGTGAGGACCTGGCCCTTCAACCCGGGATAGTTGCGCACCAGGTCGGCCAGCACCTCTCCGATGGTCGACCCCTCGGCGATCACCGCGGACCTCCCGCCGGCGTGCTGGCGCAGGACCGTGGGAAGCCTCACCTCGACAGCCACAATGCCCTCCCGGCTCGGAGGCCGACTCGTCCCCGGGGGCGACGGACGGCGGGACGAATGTTGACGACTTCACTCAGCATTCTACCGGGCCAGCCGGTCACCGCGCCTCGACCACGACCGGCTCCTCCTCCACCACCGACCCCACGATGCGGTAGGAGCGCATCGTCGGGTGGGTGTCGCGCAACGACACGATCACGTAGTGCCAGGCGGGGTCCGGCGCCTGGCCTACGTCGGTGGGCGACGGATAGGCGTCGGTGTGGGTATGGGAATGGAAGACGCCCATGATCTCGATGCCCCGGGACTCCGCATCTCGGTCAGCCCGCAGATGGTCGCCGGGGTCCACCGTGTAGAGCTTGGCCGACGCCGCGACGTTGCGGGTCGGGTAGCACCGGGCCACGTCCCCCGAGGCGACGTCGCCGCCGAGCAACCCACAGGCTTCGTCGGGGAGGCCCCGCAGGCAGTGCCCCACGATCTCGGCATGGACACCGGCGGCCAGTCGGAGCATCCCACCGAGGGTACCGGGGGGCCTCGCACCCGGCACGCACCGACCTCGGGTGCCGTCCACCCCCGACTCCCGGACCCACGGACGGGCCACGGCGCGCACCGGGGTACCGTTCGACGGGTGGCAGCAGCCAAAGGACCGGGACGGCGCGCCCCGCGCCGCGTCCCCGACGACGGGACCGACCGGATCAAGACCGTGGCCCGCAACCGTCGGGCCCGACACGAGTACGACATCCTCGAGACCTACGAGTGCGGCCTCGCCCTGCAAGGGAGTGAAGTGAAGTCGCTCCGGGCTGGTCGCGTGACCCTGGCCGACGCCTACGCCCGGGTCGAGGAGGGCGAAGCGTGGCTGCTCGGCGTCCACATCCCTCCCTACGAGCACGCCGCGGGGTTCGGCGCCCACGACCCCGAACGACGACGCAAGCTGCTGCTGCACCGCAGCCAGATCGACGAGCTCCAGGGCCAGACCCAGCAGAAGGCCCTCACGCTCGTACCCCTCTCGGTCTACTTCAAAGACGGCCGGGCCAAGGTCGAGCTGGCCCTGGCCCGAGGACGGCGCCTGTACGACAAGCGCCACGCCATCGCCACGCGCGACGCCGAGCGCGACGCGGCGCGCGAGGCCCGCAGCGCGGCCGGCAAGAGCGTGGGCCGCGGCGCCCGCAAGGAATACGACTGAGCCTCGTTCGGGATGGGGCACCGGGGTCGGCTTCGGTGGTTTTCTCCCGATCGTGCCTGGTGCACGCCACCGTCTGGATACCGGGTCGGCGGCGGTAGGATGGACGTCGAGACAATCAGGGGGTGATCGGTTTCGACTTTGGTCGTCAATTCGGGAGAAGCGAGCCGTGGTCTCCGGAGCCACGTTAAAGAGCCGGAACAAAAAAAATAAACGCGAACTCTGAACTCGCGCTGGCTGCTTAATACGTAGCCCGTCCGTCCGGCCTCAGCCCTGCAGGTCGGTAGCGGGCGTCATCTAGCGGGGCTTACCCGAGCGGTTGCGCCGATTGGCCACCGGGGAAATCAAAGATCGGCTGGGGACCCCTGAATTCGCCGGCGGCGGTGGGGGTCCCGAGACTTTGCTGCCGGCTGCGCTCGGAGAAGGCCCGATGAGAAGCCGAAGGACGCGGGTTCGATTCCCGCCACCTCCACTTGTGTTTCGTATTCGAACTCGGACACGCTGAAGATGTCGTCGAACGGCTGCCGGTACTGCACCTCGCAAAGCCGGCCGCCTTTCACGTCCAGGCGCTCGAACACCACCGCGTTGAAAAGCTTGCGCGAGCGGTCATCGGCTTTGCGATAAGCCTCCCCGCATCTGGTGGCGAGGGTGGCGGCCAGCTCTAGGATCTCCTGCCACTCGGTGAGGTTGGCGTCGAGATCGGCGAGACGTTCTTTGGCGGTGTTGACATCGGTGCCGATGCGGGCTTGCTCGGTCTTGAGCGTGGCGACGTCGATGGCGCCGCCGTAGTAGGCGTCGAGAAGCTTGCGTCGCTCTGCCTCGGCCTTGGTGAGCCGACGAGTGAGCAGCTCCCGTTGCGCGGCGTCGGATCGTTGGCGTTCGATCACCTCCGCGGCCAGCTCTTGGCGCAGGCGCTCCGCCCAGGAATGCGGGAGCTGAATGCGCTCATAGAGGTCCTCGACCTGAGCTTCGAGGGCGTCGGCAGCGACGTAACGTTCCCGACAGGTGCCCTCGGGGTCGTTCTTCTGACCCAGGCAGAAGAAATAGACATAGCGACCCTTGGAGCGCTGGACCGAGAGCCGCCGCCCGCATACGCCGCAGTGCAGCAGCCCTTTCAGGTGATGGGGGTGTTTGCGCTCGCGCGTGCCGCGTGCGGAGCGTGCCCCGATCAGTTCCCGGACGTGACGGAAAACCTCGGGGGTGACAAGAGGCTCGTGGGTGCCCGGATACTGGACGCCGTTCCATTCCACGATCCCGATGTAGACCGGGTTGGCGAGAATTTTGGCCAGTCCCTGCCAGGTGATCGGGGCCGGCGCCTTGGACCGCTGGCCCCGATTGGTGAGGCCCCGATGGGCCAGTTCGGTCGCCAGGCGCTGCAGGGTCCATTCGCCCGTGACGTAGTGCTTGAAGGCAAGCTGGACGAGCGGCGCTCGTTCGGGGTCCGGGACGATGCGAGCCACCGGGCGGCCGCCAATAACTTCGCGCACGTTGAGATACCCGAGCGGAGCCCCGTGGGGGAAACCACCCAGCTTGGCTTTCTGGTCCTGGCCTTTCTTGATCTCGCTGGCAAGGTTGGCCGAGTAGAACTCAGCCATCAGGGCGTGGATACCCTCGACGAGGCGCCCCGAGGCGGTCTCCTCCACGTTCTCGGTCACCGACACGAGAGCGACGCCCCGGCGTCGTAGCAGCGCCCGGATGGCGACGTGGTCCTCCATGTTGCGCGCCAGGCGGTCGATCTTGTGCACGACCAGGGCGTCGATGTCCCGGTCTCCGGCGATGCGAGCCAGCATGTCCTTCAGCGCGGGACGATCGGCACTGCGGGCCGATTCGCCCCGGTCGACGTACTCGTCGCTGAGCATCCACCCCGCGTCGCGGACATGGCGGGTACAGGCCTCGCGCTGGGCCGGGATCGAGAGTCCCTCGGTGCCTTCCCCTTTCTCGGCCTGCTCGCGGGTCGACACCCGCAGATAGAGCACACAGCGCATGGCGTTCTTCCTTTCCTCGGATTCGTCCATGGCCTCGAACCCATCCATGAGCGCTCCGTCCACGTTCCTGTGCAAGTCCTCCTCCCCGGGCGGGGCCATCACCGGGCCTCATGTCCTGATTGGCCCGTCGCCTCGGAGTGGGCGCTGTGAGCGAGACGAGCCGCTGAGGCCGCCGGGCGGGGCCAGTCGGCCAGCTCGGCAAGCCGGAGGCGAGGGGCGTCGGGCTCGAGGGGCGCCCAGTTGGCCGCGTCGGGCCGGCGCGCGCCTGACGCCGTGGTCGTCGCCACCGCCAGGCCGTGACCCGACAGCGCCGCCCGGGCGCCGGTCTCGCGGCGAGGACCGGGCACGACGACGAGTAACCAGAAGGCCACGCCCCAGGCACTTTCGAGCCGGGCGTAGTCCGCCGCCTTGGCGCCCAGGCGAGCGAGGGACTCAGTCCCCCGGTCGTACTCGAGGCAGAACGTGACACGGGCCCCCTCTTCTCGCCACACCCCGAGCCCGTCGGGACGCACGACTTCGCCGAGGACGCCGGCGCAGTAGCGCTCGCCCCACCACGTGACGAGCTCGGCGCCGGGACGACTCCGGGCTGCGCCGATGAGGCGGGCGAAGACCTCGTTGGTGCCGACGGTGTGAGCGAGGCGCTGGCTGGTGGCGATGGCGAGGGCCTGGTCCGTGCGCCACCGGAGTTGCACCTCGGTGTCGATGTCGCTGTTCGTCATATTGGCGACGATCCAGGCACCGAGGCGATCGAGGACGTAGTGGTACTCGCTCTCCCGACCGGCTCGCAGCGGTCGAAAGCGCTCCACGAGGCGCAGCTCGTAGAGACGGGTCATCCGATGCTGGGCGGTATTGCGATCCGTGAAGAACATGCGACAGACCTGGCTGGAGGTGAGCACCCGATGCCAACGGATGAGACGAAGGATGTCCCGATCCCGATCGGTGAGCGAGGACGCCACGTCGCGCCACACCGCCGCGGTGATCCGCCTCGATCGCCCCTGGCGAGGCAAAGACCGATACGAATTCATGAACACCCCCCCATACAGTCGGGGTTGACCACTGGCGGGGGGAAGGCGCACTTGACCTGCGCTGACGCGACGCCAGACCCGGTCCTCTGTGAGTGGCGCCACATTGGACCCCTGAGACGACCCCCCAAACGATCCCCCAACGGATCCCCCCGATGTCGCATCCGCAAGCCAGAGCCCGGCTCCGAGCTCCCTGCCTCGAGCGGGTCGCGCCGGGCGGCGTGCACATCGGAGGCCACAGCCAGCAACGCCCGCGCAAAGGGCCGCAGCACGCCCGCCTCGGGGACGGGACCGTAGTCACCTCGCCGGGGGCATCGCGATCCGGCGCGACATCGCTGCTCACCGGCGTGAGCTGCGCCGACAGATCGCTCTTGCTCCGATGGAAGAGGACAACAAGTCCCCCGCGTGTGAGCCGCCTGGTCGCCATCGCCTTGCGGATGGTGGGGGACGGCAGCGAGGACCCTCGGCGGCTGGTGATCGACTCCCCCGCAACGCCCATCGCCACGGCGAGACCCATGGGGGGCGTCACCTTGCGGATGCCGGGGGAGATCCCCCGCGACACTCGGCGAACCCTTTGCGCTTTGCATCTGGCGGGGTAGTGCGCTTGACCGCGCCTTCATCGGCTTCTCGCTGATGTCTGCGACGACACGTCGACGAGACGGCGTGCTCGGTAGTCTCCTGGCGTGCACCACACCGGCGCGGTGGCGAACGCGGCGGGACGGGGCACGCTGACACCCACTGCGACGCTGCGCATGGCTTCCTCGACGGTCACTCGGTCCAGGTGGCAGAGATTGATGGCTTCGGTCAGCCGCTCGGCCACGGCCAAGACCGCGTCGGCGTGGCGACGAGTGCGAGCAAGCACGATCAGGGCGGGACATCGTTCGTGGGGGCCACAGGCGGCCACGTAGCCGGCGTAGCGGGCGAGCACCGCCGCCAGGCGCGCCTTTGAAATTCCCTCGACGGCGGCGACGACGAACATCGTCACCCATGGACCGTCGCGACTTTCAAGGGCGACGATCAGCTCGGCCTCGACCGGCAACGCGCCGGGCGCGCTCGTTCGAGGGTCAAGGTAGGAGACGCCGCCGCGGTGCCGACGCCAGTCCTGGAGATGGAGCCCGTCCGGTTCGCCGTAATCGCGCACCGAGAGCCACAGCTCGGTGAGTGCCGCTTTTGCCATGACGCCAGCCAGGTCATCGCGCCACGGCTCGGGCGCATCGACACCGACGGCGCCGGCACCAAAGCTAGTGAGCCAGTAATGAAACGGGGCGGTGCCGACGTCTGCGGGAGGACGGACCCGATTGATAAGACCGATTCGGTCCAAGACGCCGAGCCGGTGCTGCACCGTGCGCTCGGGGCGGGAAGTAATGCGCACGAGCTGACTCGTAGTGAGCACCTGGTGCTCGCCGAGGAGTGTCAGAAGATGTCTGTCGGTTGGCGGAAAAGCACGGGTCGGCGGGGCCGCGATCTCGAGCCGAGCACCGTGTGGCCAGCCACCTGGGCGCGACCGGTCCACGGGTGACATTGGGATTTGCGCCATGAGCGTCGTGCCTGTGACCGGAAAGCGCCCGAGGGGACGGCTATCTAACCTCTACCGAGGCGCGAAGTCAAGGGGTTCCTTCGAAGAGCTCTCCGACAGCTCAGCTGGATTGCATGAGCCCTCACTGGCCCGGCGCTCCCTGCCCGTGCTTAAGCGTTACCGGTCGTCTTGGGCGCATTCGGCTGTGAAGCACGGATCCTCCAGGATCGATTTTGTGCAAAGGGACCCCCGTAACGATCTCGTCTGAATTGCTCGGGAGCGTGGTGGATTAATGCCGATGCTCAGTCCCGCGGTTATCTCATTAAATACTTTGAAAGATGATAGCCATGGCTCGTTCGCTACCGACTCGGCCTCACCCGAACTGACCGTGATCAAAATAGCCTCCCCATTCCGAATAGCAGAAACGCGACCACCCCCGCCGACATCCGTGGGCATTCGTTTCACGGCGGGCATGGGCTGGTGAGAACGTGGCAGCGGCAAGGGGAATTGGGGTGGGTGTGTCCCGACCCCTCGGGGATGCCGACCCCTCCGTAAGCGTCTTCTGGGACCGAGTCATCGGCTCGGGATGAGGATCACGGTCACCTCCGCGCGGGGGCTCCGCTGCTGGAGAGAAGGACTCACCCTTGCTCCGTTGGGCAGCGTCGACGCTATCGCGGGTCACTGAGGACGTTCCCTTAGTTCCTGGTGGGCTCCACTGCGTCGACGAGGCACACGACAACGCCTCGAGGGTATCGTATCCCGTCGATTGAGCCATCTCTTCCTGCGGGAAGCGACCTCCAATTAGACAACGCTGCCGGACTTTCCGTCCCTAACTGATGTCCTTTTGCCCCAACACATGACCGTTCCTGTCAATCACTTCGACTCGACCGGGAGCGTTGGGATTCACGCACACAATGAAGAAACCAGGTTCCGACTCGACTTCCCTGGTTATGTCCTCCCCTTCTTGGGATAGGCGTACCCACCTCGGCCCCCCACGCGCGATCCCCGAAATCGAGCCACAATGCCATTGACCTTCTCGCACGGTCGAGAGTTCCCCTATCTCCACCTTTATGTTCGAGCCCGCCTTGGGCTCAGATAGCGAGGACGGCCACAAGGAACCACCAGTTCGGCTCAAGATCTCATGCCACCCCTCGGTCGAGCTAGCAAAGTAAATGACATCCATACTCTGATAGTCATCTTCGGCAGTGGCGTTGTTCGATTCATACATCCAACTCGCAAATAGTACCGCGGCATAGGTGGTCCCCACCCATCTCGCGATCGGAACGGACTCGCCTCTTCGGATCCTCTTGGGCAATTTGGGTAGCCCGCGCTCGATCACCCGGCGCGCCCAATCGGCAGCGTTGTCATCGTCAAAGGAAGATGGTTCTTCCATCAGACCAACGCTCCTGAGCCACAGGCCGCACTGTTGCTTTGAGGGGGCCCTTGCCAACTCACGCTCGACGTAGTGAAAATAGCGGGGGGATTTGGCCAAGGAGCGGTAGCCCGGCCGACGAATGTGATCGTGTAGGAGCTGAAGAAATCGGAACCTGTTACGTATCCATAGATCTGAATATCGTCTCCGGGCCAAGCCAAAGTAGATGGGTGAGCAGTCAGTTGAATGGGGATCGTCGCTCGATCGAAGGTGCAACCATTTCCATAGGTATCGCAGATGGAGGCCCGGATGTCCTCCACTTCAGCCTTGGCAAGAAGGGACCTTGCCGAGAGTTGGAATTGAACTCGCACCATCCCATCTTGCACGATTCCCTTATTGCCAGTTGTAACCCAATTTATCGCCGCGTAATACCCACGGACATTCGTACTGGCTAGCGTACGGAGCTTCTTGTAGCGCCCTGTTGGATCGATCTCATTCACCGGATCGTCTCCGACGTACAGATAAGCCTGATCGGTGTTAGAAAACGCCGGGTCTCTCGTTGTGAACTCACCCGTCTGGGCGTCATACCACCGAGCTCGCATATTCGACAGGCCTGATGGGTTCGTTGACGTGTCATCAGTGTACTGCCCGGCGTATCCGAATGGTGAGTCTGGCGTTCCAAGGGTTAACGTGCCGAAGGCGTCGTAGCGCCAGAATGCCAATTGCTGCCCTGCGTTGTTAGTGGCCAGCCACGAGCTATCCGTCGGTGTGTAAGTCAGGAACGTGGGAGAGGAGCCCGAAATACTCACCTGCTCGACAGGTTCGCCGGTCGGCCCATAAATATAGTCGTTAATCGAATCAGACAGGACGGTTGATAGCCCACTGTTCCTATTCCAAGTGAGCTGGAGGGTTTCCGAGAGAGTCTGGTACACCGCCACAAACCCCGACCCGTCTGCTGCCGCACAGAACGTGGTGGTGGGACATGAGACGGAGTTCACGCTGCGTGCTGCATCGATATCGGTGGTCGTGGACCACGCACTGCCGTTGTAGGTGAGGAGGTTTCCTGCATTGTCGGTGGTGTCACATGATGTCGACGAGGCACACGACAGCGCCTCAAGGGCGTTGCTCCCGTCGATGTCGGTCGCTGTCGCCCACGAGGTGCCGTTGTAGGTCGTGGCGTAGCCCGAAGTGTCCACGGCCACACACACGCTGGCCGTGGGACAGGCCACGGCCTTGATCGTGCGGGTGGAGTCGATGTCGGCGGGTGTCGACCACGAGCTACCGTTGTAAATGGTGTCGTAGCCCGAGGCCCCCGCTGCCACGCAGAAGCTAGTGCTCACGCACGTCAGGGTGTCGATGCTCCGGGTGGAGTCGATGTCGGCGGCCGTCGCCCAAGAGCCGGTGTACTTGGCCGCGAATCCCGAGGTGTCCGCGGCCTCGCAGAACGTCGAGCTCACACACGACACGACGTCGAGGGTGCGCGTGGAGTCGATGTCCGCCGCGGTGGACCACGAGGTGCCGTTGTAGATTGTGTCGTATCCCGAGGCACCGACTGCCACACAGAAACTCGTGCTCGCGCATTGGACTGCGTTGATGCTCCGGGTGGAATCGATGTCCGCGGGTGTGGACCATGAGGTGCCGTTGTAGATGGTGTCGTAGCCCGAAGTGTCGACCGCTACACAGAAACTCGAACTGACACACGACACGGCGTCAAGAGTGCGTGTCGAGTCGACATCAGAGGCGGCTGACCATGAGGTGCCGTTGTAGATAGTGGCATAGCCCGAGGCCCCAACGGCCACGCAGAAACTGGAACTCACGCACGTCGAGGCGTCGATGGCGCGAGTAGAGTCGACGTCGGTCGGCGGGGTCCAGGATTGTGATGTGAGGGCGTAAATCGCCGCGTACCCCGATCCGTCGGCCGCCGCACAGAACGTGGTGGTGGGACATGAGACGGAGTTGACGCTGCGTGCTGCATCGATATCGGTGGTCGTGGACCACGCACTGCCGTTGTAGGTGAGGAGGTTTCCTGCATTGTCGGTGGTGTCACATGATGTCGACGAGGCACACGACAGCGCCTCGAGGCCATGACTCCCGTCGATGTCGGTCGCTGTCGCCCACGAGGTGCCGTTGTAGGTCGTGGCGTAGCCCGAAGTGTCCACGGCCACACACACGCTGGCCGTGGGACAGGCCACGGCCTTGATCGTGCGGGTGGAGTCGATGTCGGCGGGTGTCGACCACGAGCTACCGTTGTAAATGGTGTCGTAGCCCGAGGCCCCCGCTGCCACGCAGAAGCTAGTGCTCACGCACGTCAGGGTGTCGATGCTCCGGGTGGAGTCGATGTCGGCGGCCGTCGCCCAAGAGCCGGTGTACTTGGCCGCGAATCCCGAGGTGTCCGCGGCCTCGCAGAACGTCGAGCTCACACACGACACGACGTCGAGGGTGCGCGTGGAGTCGATGTCCGCCGCGGTGGACCACGAGGTGCCGTTGTAGATTGTGTCGTATCCCGAGGCACCGACTGCCACACAGAAACTCGTGCTCGCGCATTGGACTGCGTTGATGCTCCGGGTGGAATCGATGTCCGCGGGTGTGGACCATGAGGTGCCGTTGTAGATGGTGTCGTAGCCCGAAGTGTCGACCGCTACACAGAAACTCGAACTGACACACGACACGGCGTCAAGAGTGCGTGTCGAGTCGACATCAGAGGCGGCTGACCATGAGGTGCCGTTGTAGATAGTGGCATAGCCCGAGGCCCCAACGGCCACGCAGAAACTGGAACTCACGCACGTCGAGGCGTCGATGGCGCGAGTGGAGTCGACGTCGGTCGGCGGGGTCCAGATGATACGTCCCGAAATCTGGCTTGCGGCTTCCAGCCCGTCTCCCGTGTACTGGTAGGTGGTGGAGTTCGTTTGGGAGAAGCTCGTCATCTCCCCCACCTGGTTGAAGCCGTAGTTCGAAGTCGCTGACCCAGCCACGCCTTGGGTCTGGTTTCCCAGCGTATTGTAACTGTAAGTCGCGGTCACTCCGTGGCTTCCTGATACGGGCGTCTGGCTGGTCACCTCGCCGGACGCGTCGAACGCCTGGGTGTAGGTGTCGAAGTTGGCGCTCGAGTCGTGGCTGGAGATTGTGGTGGGGTCCCCGGATGCGTCGTAGGCAACGTTGTTGGCATTTGATCCCTGGGCGGTCGTGCCTTGGTAGACGACGCGACCAGCACCGTCGTAGCTGTAATTGCGTTCGTAGGACGACGGCCCGGCACATGAGCCGCTGTAGGACTCGGAGTCCTCGGTGACCTGGCCGTCAGCGTTACTGGACCCGGTTGACCCCGAGAAGGACTGCGTCAACGTCCCATCGGTGCCCGAACAGTCAAGCGTTGAAGCAGCCTGCGTGCTCAGGTCCGCGTTGTCATAGGAGAAGCTGGTCGAGCTCGTGCCAGATGGATTGGAACCGCTGACTGCGTTGTCCTGAGATGTCAGGTTCCCGTCTTCGTCGTGGCTAAAGGTGATGTTGTTTCCCAGCCAGTCGGTCACTTGTCCCATGTTCCCGAGAGCGTCATAAGTGTAGGTGGCCCCCGGGCTCATGTGACCGCTGTAGGAGGGATATGTGACCGATGCCAGTGCGCCGGTCGTGAAGTAGCTGTAGCCCACGGTGTTCGACGTGAGTCCGGTTCCGGTAGCCGAGAACTGCTGCTGAGTGACGTCTCCCATGGCGTCGTCGGTGTACGTCGTGGTGCCGGTGCCGTCGGTCATGGTGTGGCGCGAGCCGTCCACGTTGTAGGTGTAGCTCACATTTGCGGGCGCGCTATATCCGCTCGCCGTGCCTGAGTACGCGACCCCGGTCAGGTCCACGAGCGCGTCATAGCTGTCGGTAGTCGTTCCCGCTGGCGTCGTGGTCGCGTCGGGCTCGTCTCCTGGGTAGTAGGTGGTCGTGGTGGTTTCCCCCGACGGGTCGGCCGCGGTGGCAGGGGTGGTCTGGGAATAGAGGTCGTCGCCCGATCCCCCACCCGCCGGGGCTGAATGTGCACATTGTCCCGTAGCATTTTCCCAGTAGTAACACGAAGTGGTGGTCTCGCCGCGGGGATCGACCATAGTGAGCTGGTGCCCGGCTGGGTCGTAGGTGTAGCTGGTGGTGTCGCCCACCTGGTCAGTCGAAGAGTTGGTGTGCCCGGCAGCGTCAAAGATGGTGGTGGTGTAGCCCGTCGTCGTGCTGGTTGGGGCCGTCGTTGGCGGGGTGCTCGGGCACAGATAGGGATACGTACCTAAGGGGTGCGCGGTCACCCAGGTTGAGACATTCGTAGGGTCAGAGTTGCAGTAGGAGTTCCCATCGCCGTTGTATGCGCTCACAGTGGTTTGGAGGTCGGGGTTCGTGCTTTGGAGTTGCTGACCATCGGCATTGAAGAATGTCGTCGTGACGTTGTCCGCTTGCGCTGAGTTCGGAGAGCTGGAATACAGCGCCGAAGGGTTCGGCGCAGCAGTGATCCACCCAGGTTGCCACGACGGGCACTGGTACGCGGTGGGACCGGCTGCCACCGCGTTGGCGGACACAGAGCAGAAGACGTTACCGTCGGGGTCGTAGTTCGACAGCGTGATCGATGGTGCGGAGGATCCGTAGCCGACGGTGGTGGAGATCACCCGGTTATCAGCGTCATAGGTGTTCTCCGTGACCACGCTGGGGTCGCTCGTCGCATTGTTGGACTCGACAGTGGTCTGAATGACATTGTTGGCGCCGTCATAGACCGTCAGGGTGATGCCTCCCAGCGGATTCGTGCTCTGGATCACTCGTCCATCGGCGTCGTAGGTGGTGATGGTGGCGCCGAGGTACGGGTCGCTCGACGGTGTGGGTGGAGTGGAAGGGGCAGACGAAGGGCAGGTGACGCCCACGGCTGCCTCCGTGGGTCCGACGGTGCAGAACTGATTACCGGCATCGTCGTATGCGGTGTAGGTGATGCCTCCCAGCGGATTCGTGCTCTGGATCACTCGTCCATCGGCGTCGTAGGTGGTGATGGTGGCGCCGAGGTAGGGGTCGCTCGACGGTGTGGGTGGGGAGGACGGTGGACTAGACGGACACGTCACGGACCGGGCGAATTCGTAAGGGTCGACCTCGCAGAACTTGCGGCCCAAGGAGTCGTAAGCGTAGAGGGTGGTGGCGGAGTACGAACCGAAGGAGACCACCTGCGAGTTCACTTCGCTCGCACCGTTGTACGTGAACGTGGTCGCGGTACCGTCGGGATCGGTCTGTGATGACACGAGCCCGGGATGACCAGTGATGCTGTAGGCGTAGGAGGTTGTGTCGCCGTCAGCGTCGGTGGACGACGTCTTGTCCCCAGCGGAATCAAAGGCAGCCGTGGTCGTTCCGGTGACGTGGGTGGCGCCGTAGGCTGGGCACGTCACGCTCTTTTGGTAGTTGACGGGATCCACTGAGCAGTACTGGAGCCCGCTTGGGACACCCGAGATACCCGAGGTGTACGAATACGTCGTGGTGTTACCCAGTGGGTCGGTTGTGGCGGTGAGCTGGTCGGAAGAGTTGTAGAAATTGATGGTGGTCCCAAGGTCGGGATCGGAGCTCCCTGGGGACGGCGGTGAGGTTGGCGCGGACGATGGACAGCGAGTGCCGTTGGCGAAGTCCGCGGCATCGACGGTGCACCAGGCCTGGTTGTCGGCGTTGTAGGCGTCCTGTGAGGTGTTCCCCAGAGCGTCGGTCGAGGTGAGGACGTTGGCGGAGGATGTAGAGGTTCCTCCGGAGCCGCTGTAGGTCTGGAGGGTGTCAGAACCGACGTTTCCGTCGCCGTCTTCGACCCAGAGCGCAAGGAGCGACGCCGGGTCACGGCCGAAAGCCTGCGTGGAGGCCGACGAAGTTCCTACTCCGGTTGTCTCGGCGATCAGAACGTTGCTGGAGTACTGGTAGGTGGTCGTGTTCTGAGGTTCTCCCGAGCCAGTGCCGAGTGGGTAGCTGGTGACAGTCGTCGTTCCACCGCCGAGGCTGGAGTTCGTGCCCGAGTAGGAAAGCGTGGTCACCGCGCCCGACGGGTCAGTCTGTTGAGTAATCTCACCTGAGGTGTTGTACACGTTGGTCGTCTGACCAGAGGCTCCCGGCGGAGTCTCAGTGAGCATGTCGTAGTCGAGACTGCTGGTCGAATTGCCCGAGTCGTACGTGTAGGACGTGATGAGGCTGCCAGGATCGGTCGCAGTACACAGTTCGGGCGTCTGGCTTCCTCCCCACGAGGTGCAACCGCTGCCGGAGTAGGAGAAGCTGGTGCTGAGCGTGCTATTCGCATCGAAGACAGAAGTGAGCTGACCGGAACCGTTCGTGGCGAGCACCAACTCACGCCCCGACGCCGAACTTGTCCAGGCTACGCATGTATTGCTTACTGGGCAGGCCGTTTGGCCCGAGCCAGGGCTGTACGCCGAGGAACTGAGGCTGTCGCCAGCGGAATCGGTGATCGAGCTCAGTGCACCACTGGTGCCGAACGTGAAGGTGCTTTGGCCGCCCGTGGTCCGAACATATGTCCAAGTCCCGCCGCCGTTTTGATTCAGCGTGGCTTCGATGCGTGGCGCGCTGGCGCAAAAGTTTGTGGCGCCGGTGCACCACGCAGGCGATGTGCCTGATACGTAGGGCGTGAAGTTGTCTTGGGCACCGTTCTCCTCGGTCACCGTGGCAACTTGGGTCAAGGCGTTGTAGGAGACCGACATGCCGAGGTTGTCAGCCCATCCGTATCCCAATGGTGGCGCGGACCCGATCGCCTCTTGTGCCTGCGCGGCTTGGGCGTCGTAGGTGCGCGTGAACCCTAGTGGCACCCCGGCACCGGGCAAGGCCAGGTCGGTCGTGGTTTCGTGAAAGTCACCAGTGGCGGGGTCAACCGGGTCTGCCACCGACCCGGTCTCGGGTGGCGCGGCACGGGAGCAGCTGCACTTCTGAGAAGGGCTGCCTCCTCCGTAGGTGTCGGCCCCCACGGCTTCGCCTTGGGGCTGGATGGTCGGCCGAGTCGGGGGCCCACCCTGAACGGAGCGGATCACACCGTTATCCGTGTCAGCAATAACTAGGTCGCCTTGAGGGCTCACTGTGACCCCGCCCGGCGAATACAGCTCAGCCGACGTCGCCGGTCCACCGTCACCGGAATAGCCAGCGGTGCCGTTTCCAGCCACGGTGTAGATGTTGCCCACCGTCATCGGCTGGGCGTAGTTGGTCCCAGCGGATTCGGCTACGACTCGGACGCGGTTGTTCTCAGTGTCGGAGATCGTCAAGTTGCCGTCGGCGTCAACCACCACACCTTCTGGATAGTCAAGTTCAGCCGAGGTCGCCGGACCTCCGTCGCCGGAGTATCCCGCGGCGGCGTCACCGGCGACGGTATAGATGTCGCCGGCGGTCATCGACTGGCCGTAGAAGTTGCCGCTCGATTTGGCCACCACCCGGATTACGTCGTTACCCGAATCAGAAACGACGATGTTTCCGGCGGCGTCGAGCGCCACGCCTTCTGGAAAGTCAAGTTCGGCGGCGGTAGCCGGACCACCATTGCCACCGTAACCACCAGTCCCGTTACCAGCGACTGTGTAGATGTCGCCAGCGGTCATCGACTGACCGTAGAAGGTGCCGGTTGATTCGGCCACCACCCGGGTTACGTCGTTACCCGAATCAGAAACGACGATGTTTCCTGCGGCGTCGATCGCCACACCTTCTGGATAGTCAAGCTCGGCCGAGATCGCGGGACCGCCGTTCCCGGCGTACCCGCCGGTCCCGTTACCGACCACGGTGTAGGTGAGGCCGGCCGTCATCGACTGGCCGTAGAAAGTGCCGGTTGCGTTGGCAGTAACTTCGACACGTTGATGGTCCACGTCGGCGATGACGGCATTGCCATAGGCGTCAAACGCCACACCGTCCGGGTAATCCAGCCCGCTGGCGATGGTTAAGGTACTTCCCGCCGTCATAGCTTGCCCGAAGAAGGTGCCGGTTGCGGCCGCCTCCATGTTCACCGAACCCAAGCTCGAGTTCGAGTACAAGGTGTTTCCCTGTCCCCCCACTGTGACATCCCCGACACTTGAGGGTTGATATTCCTGGTAGTCACCTGCTATGGCGTAGGCGTTCCCCGCAGCCATCGACTGACCGTAGAAGGTGCCGGTGCTACCTGCGACGACCCGGACAATAAAGCCATATTCGGCGAAGACGAGATTGCCGGCGCCGTCGACCGCCACGCCTCGGTCGTTCCCCGTAGCCAGCGAGTAGATGTCACCAGCGCTCATTGACTGGCCATAAAACGTGCCTGTTGATTCAGCCAGGACCCGGTCGCTGCCTGAGAAGGACGGAATGATCACGTTGCCATGTGCGTCGACCGCTACGTCAGCAGGCAGTTCCACCTCGGCTGAGGTGCCAGGACCGCCGTTACCGGTGTTACCGCCGGTACCGTCACCGGCAACGGTGTAAATGTCGCCGGCCGTCATGGACTGGCCGTAGAAGGTGCCAGTAGTGGCGGCCACGACCCGGACACGATTGTTATACTGATCTGCGATCAAGACGTTCCCGCTCGCGTCAACAGCGACACCGGCGGACTGCGCCATCTCTGCCGAAGTGGCCGGTCCCCCGTCACCGGAGTAGCCGAATGTGGCACCGATACCAGCGATGTCGTAGATGTCGCCGGCAGCCATCGACTGACCGTAGAAGGTGCCGGAAGAAAGGGGTACGACATCGATCGTGTCGCAGCCCTGATCGGCGATGAGGACGTTCCCGTTCGCATCAAACGCCAGACCGGTTGGATCATTCAAGTTCGCGTGCACGGCCGACCCTCCATACGTGCACCCGACGGATCCGTTTCCTGCGATGTCATACATGTCATCAGCGGTCATCGATTGGCCGTAGAAGGACCCGGTGATGGCAGCTACCACTTCAACAGACGTGTCATACGTGTTGGTGAATAGCACGTTGCCGTGCGAATCGACCGCTGCCCCATAGGGATCAGACAGGCAGGCCGCTGTCGCGGGTTCGTATGGAGGCCCACACCCCGGAGGTTGGCCGTTGCCAGCGAAGAGCGTTTCGTACTCCGTTGCAGGATTGTATTCATGCACGACATTGGCGATCTCGTCGGTGATGTACAGGCGTCCACTGGGGCCAACTGCCACCCCATCGGTCGTCTGCGCCACCGAAAGTGCCGGTCCGCTCAAGCCCCCCGCCAACGTGGTGATTGTCCCAGCTGTTTCGGCAAGCGCGACGTGAGAGAACTTTCCGTTCCGAGATGGAGCTGTGGCGAGCACTGCAACTCCCGCAACGAGCAGCGAAGAAACGACAGCCGCCGACACGAGCGATCGGACAAAGTTCATTCGACGGACGACATGGCCCCTTACCAAACGGCTTCCTGGCGGCGCAGGGGCGGCCATGCGGACTGCCGCGAGCTTCACCCTGTGGAGCGCCACAGCCGGCCAACCCAGATGCCTCTTCAGCGTCGACGCGCGCGGAAGCAAAGCCCTTTCGGCTCGATCCACTTGGTGCTCCCTTTCCTAGGCCCGTCAGGGGCTAGGACCCAAGGTCGCTGTGCGAGTGGCGAACCGTTGAAAAAGATCGGCGCGTGCTCAGCGGTGGTGAGTCAGCCCTGTCAAGAGCTGTACTGGTCTGTTCTGCGTCTTCTCACTCTCTGCCCATACGTGAGTACTTTTAGTGACAGAAGTCAACCTAACACCACCCGCACTCGAGTCAACCCAACCATTCAAAAACTGAACTCGATCAAATACGGGCGACCAGCGAACGCGAATACTCAAGGCCCTCGGGCAAATTCGTGCAGTTGAATCCCGCGGGTGAAAATAGCGGCGACATTCCTTCGGTGGCCCATGCAGGTGACACCTCTGTCCGAACACATCCGTCTGGGCGCCAAGAGGTTCATCCGCCAGTCCCACGCTGCCAGTTCGTACTCCTCGATGACGCCACCAAGGCAGTCCGATCTTCGCTGTCGTGAAAGTACCCGGAGAGGTACGCGGCAGCGCAACTAAGACGAGATCGTTGCCACCTGCCCAAGCCGATCCAGCACTGCATCCGGCTGAGCATCCGACCGGCTTCGGGCCGTCCACGCTGCGGGGCATCCGACCGTCGGACTCAACGTGGCCAATGGCATCCGAGCTCCCATCGGCACTACCAGAATGAAGGTGGATGATGCCGCGTTGAAGGCCGCTCGTCGGCCCATGACCCTATGGTGACGGATTTCCCAGGAGCCTGTTGAGCTGGTCACGCAGGAGTCCGGAGTTCGAATAGCGACAACGCAGCACCAGGGATACTTACGAAGGCGGGTGAGGATCGCTGGAGGTGGCGATGAGTCTTTGACTCTCCGCCACCCCTCGGAATTGAGAAACTGCCGGCCTTCGGGCCGGCGGTTTCTTTTCGGAGCCGATCAGATCGGTGTGTCCGAACGCACCGACATCAGGCCGGACGCGTTTGTCGATATCCGATCGCCGATCGTGATCGCTGACCTACGGCATCACTCGGCGCGCAACACGGTGGCCGGTCGGGAACGCACGACGTTGTGGGCCGGCCATACTGCCACGACGATGGCCATCACTAGGAAGACAGGAATGGCGAGCAGCACCACCGTCAGCCAGAACGGCGCCACGTACACCAACGGGACGCGATCGGCGACACCGGCCCAGGCCCATCGGGCCACCACCACCCCCAACGGGAGGCCGACCACCAGGCCCACCACGGCGATGGTGACGGCCTGGGAATACACGACCAGCCGCGTTCCCGCGCTGTCGAGGCCGATGGCTCGCAACACGGCCAACTCCCGTCGGCGCGAGCGACCCGAAACCACGAGAACGTAGGCCAGGGCCGCGACAGCCAGGGCGGCCAGGCTGACGCCGAGGAGGTTGGGCAGCAACTCCACGTTCTGGAGATTGACCAGCTCCAACGGAATCGTCGGCGGGCTCACGGTCGATCCCAGGGGTGAGCTCATCCCGCCCAGTGCGTCGACGAATCGGATGTCCGGATTCGAACCGGGGGGGAGGTTCTGGTACTGCTGCGCGTACTCGGCATCGGCGAGCGCCATCGACTCGGCACCACCCGTGGCCGGAAAGCGCACCACCACCAGTTCATTGCCAGAGTCCGGCGAGTTGGGGGGAACCAGCGCGTCGAATTCACGCGAGGTAAGCCACAACCCCTCGTCGAACTCGGAATGCACGTCCGCGGGTAGCAGCGCTTCACCCACGATGTGCACACGGGCGCGGTGGGCGACAGTGACCCAGTTCCCGACGTGCACGCCGAGCAGTTGGGCTGTGCCGGGCCCGATGTCGACTTCATTGGCTGCATGGGGAGGCCGCCCGCTCAGTGTGGTCAGGGAAATAGGAGGGGACTGCGGTCCCGCGTCGAGGACCGAGTAGGCGGGCGCACCGACGCCATTGACGTCGACGACCTCGCGTCGAACGACGGCGATTGCCGATCCCGGGGCCGCCTTGCGAACCTGGGCGAGCAGGTGCGGAGTTACGGACGTCGGCGTCAGTGCATCGGGAGTCGGCGTCACGGTAATCCCCCAGCTCACCCCGACGAGCCGCGGATCAGCCAGTGTCGAGCGGATGGCGTGGTCCACCGTCAGGGCGCCGACGACACCGAGCACGCCCACGATGGCGCCCACCAGCGCGGGCAGCGTCGGAACACTTCTGGCACCCGACCCGCGTTCGAGGGCCATCTGGGCGCCAAGACCGAGCGGCAGGGGTCCCCTGCGACGCAGCCAAGTGGCGATAGGAGAGCTGCGCTGCTTCACGGGGCGGAGCTCTCGGCGTGCCGTGAGAAGTCCCACGATCCAGGTAGCCGCGCCGAGGACGACGAGCGTGACCGCCAACCCGATCCCGAGCACGAGCCAGTCGGCATGGAGACCAACATCAGGATCGATATCGCGTGCCTCGCCGATGGGGAACAACGGCGACAGGGCGACAGCGCCCACGCCGGCCACAACCGTGGCACCCACCAGTGTGGGCGTGTGCGACAACACTGCGGCGATGGCGACGTCACGCCTCGTCATCCCCATGGCCCGAAGCGCACCTGCGTCCTGTCCGACGAGCGACGCGGACCGTAGGAGCACCTGTGCCACCAGCAGGCCGCCGGCCACGGCGATGGCGGCTGCGAGCATCGTGAGCGACAGGCGCTCGACGGCCAGCGTCGTGGTGACCCGCCGGCTGGCGCTGTGCAGATCCAGCACGGGCGCACCCGGTGCCACCAACGCGTTGGCGTCCCGGCGAAGCGCGGCCATATCGGCCTCGCCGTGCCGGAGGCGGACCATGGCGTTGTCACCGAGAAACATGTCACTGCGGTAGTGGGCGATGACGCCGGGTGAGACCAGTCCTCCGGGGGAGAACAGGTACTCGTCAACGTCGCGCACAATCCCGGTGATGTGGAGATCGACCTTGGCCCCGACCGCCGGGCCGGTAGTGTCGGGCTGGTCCGGGGCGTAGGCCCTGAAGGGGAGCACGTCGCCCACCTTCAGGTGCTCTACCGCCGCCACCTGCTCGTCGACCACCATCTCGTCGTCGGACCTGGGATCGAACATGCGCCCCGACAGGACCACGGGCCGGTCGACCGTGCCCAGCCACCGGCCGTCGTGCGACCCAAAGAGAATGACGGGCTGTCCATTGGATGTCCCGAACATGAGATCCCATGGCGCCAATTGGGCCACTTCGGGCTGGCGTTCGAGAGAGGTCCAGCTGGGGTTGGCGTCGCCGACCTGGCTGGCAAACACCACTGCGTCCATGGCGTTGGTGGCCGTCTCAAGGCGGGTGAGCGCCGTGTCCGTGCGTCGCGCGCCAGCGGCAGCTGCCATGGCGAGAGCCGAGGTGAGCCCGGCCAGGAGGGCCAGGACGAACAGCGACCGCCACCTTCGTCGCATGTCGCTGCCGGCCCAGACGGCCGCGCCGCGCAATCTGCCCACAGTGGCAAGGTATGGGGCGAAGGCTCTTGTTACAAGAGTGCTGTCACCGGTGGACCTGGGGTGTCAACACGAGTGCCGCCAGCACAGTGGTCCCGGGAAGGGAGTCCTTCGCTTGTCGTACAAGCGACTGCGGTAGCCACTGAGAAGCCCGATCGTCAGCTGGCTCGTTGACGTCCGGGCCGAGATCGGCCTAAGGCCGCTCATCGGCCGACCCGGGCGAAGGCCAGATGGAGCCGGTAGCGTGACGACCGATGCGTAGGTTCACGATCGGCCGGTACCCGATCGTCCTCGCTGCCCTCACTTCGCTGCTGGTCCTCACTCTTTCCTCCACCGTGGCGTCGGCCCAAACACCCGCCCAGCCTCTTTACGGCGTCACGATCGACAACATCGGACAGATCAAGACCATCGTGTCGGCGGAGAGCACACTTCCCAATCGGCCAACGACTCGCTTGTACTTCAGCGTCTCGGAGCCTGCCAGTTACTACCGGATTGCGGTTTCCGACGTTCACGCAGTGAGCAACGTGATGGGTGAGCTGCTTGACTCCAGTGACGCCAGATACATCACAACGAGCGCGTTCCAGACGCGCGTCCAGTCCTACCTATCGACTCTCGACTCAGCCGTCACCATCTGGGAGGTCGGAAACGAAGTCAACGGAAACTGGACAGGTCCGTACAGCGATGGGTCAGCAAAGCTCACCGAGGCGTATGCCGATGTCGCTGCCCGTGGCGCGACCGCCGCACTCACTTTGTACGCCAATGAATTTGCCCTGGACAATTGCGGCGACGGAACTTCTGAGCTCACTCCTGTTCAGTATTCCGAGCAATATGTCCCAGCCTCGGTACGTGATGGTCTCGCCTATGTCTTCGAGAGTTACTACCCGACCCAGTGTCAGAACACCTACCCCACCAACGCCCAGGTAGCGACGGAGATGGAACAGCTTCATGCGCTGTACCCCAATGCCCTCCTCGGCTTCGGGGAGACCGGGCTGCCTCGCCCCGCCAACAATCGAAAGCTGGCGACTGCTGAACGGGTGATGTCGTGGGCCTACGGCCTCAACCCGGGGCTTCCGTACTACGTAGGGGGCTACTTCTGGTGGTACGCGCGACAAGACGCCTTCACCCACAAGAAGTTGCTCCTGACGCACTTGGCGGCAGCTTTTCGCTCGGAAACAAGCGCACTTCAATAGGTCAAACCCACCTGAGAGCCACTCCTGCCCTTCTGCGCTCGTCCAGAGCGGACGAGGGACCGACCATCGACTCCCGGACAAGTGGCCATGGCGTACGCCAGCAGCCGTCCGACCGTTGGCGGCCGAGAAGGTCTCAAGGGTCTACCAATCGATGTCAGGTCGACCCTTCATCGAGGTCGATGCCAACGATAGAGGCGACCCGGTTGAGATCAATGTCCGCGGTAAGCAACGTTGCTCGGTGTCGAAGGGCTACAGAAGCGATCATGCAGTCGACCATGCCGCGGGGAGTGATTCCAGTTCGACGGCACAGACGGTAGATCCTTGCGGCGGCGTCGAAGTCAGCGGCGGCGTCGAAGTCGAGCAGGGTGAATCGAATCAAGAGGCGCCGCAGATCGGATTCACGATCGTCGGTACGGGCACCCGCGACCACTTCCATGATCACGGGTTCGGTCACGGCCAACGGGCCCTCGGTCGTGATGAGGTCTGTCAGGCGTTGATCGACTCGGCTACCCGTGGCCCGGTCGAATTCAACCCAGGCCGAGGTGTCCGCCAGGATCACGAGGGCAAAGGACTGCTGTCGGCCGGGAGATTCCCAATGGCGTGCGCTCCGCGCATGGCCAGGGCCTGTTCTCTTGTCATGGGCTGCCCCGCCAAGTGACGCAGGGCGAGATCGACTGCCTCGGTCTTGGTCCGCACGCCGTAGCGGTCCATGATGGCCTGGAGGTAAGTGTCCTCTATCTCGATGTTTGTTCTCACCCTGCTCATACACCAATTATACATGCAACGTGTAGACAACGTGTACGCCGAGGCTCAACGAGCCAGTGCTCGTTACCCAGAAGGGGGGGGTGCGACCCGGATCGCTCCTGCCCGAAGGTGGATCAGGTGGCGACTGGCAGGACGACCGACCTCACACCCGCCCCTTGGTGCCGATTCTTTCCGAGCCCGATGGCGTGGGCCTTGTCATTTATCCAGCTCAAGAAGGGTGAGGAGGGCGTCGTCGGGGTTCGAAAGCATTCCCCTTAGCTCCACGGATCCAAAGGTTACGGCGTTCTTTCGAATCCCCCGAGGGTAGCTGGGCCAGGGCGTTGCATCAAGGGTTCCGCTCCTTGATCCAGGGTCGTGACCTGCACTTCTGTGCCTGCTCGCGGGCTGTCACGGTCGGCCGGTCTCCTCGCTCTTTCGATGGCGACCAGGCTGCGACGGTGGCATGCTCACGGCATGGCGACCCGATCACCTCAGGAGCGAAAGGTGGACGCCCTCGCGAAACTGAGGGCCGTCAAGGCGAACGTGTGGGTCGCGTCCGCTTCGCCCGCCGGTGCCGTCCACTTGGTGCCCGTGAGCCACACCTGGAACGGCAACCAGATCGTTCTGGCTACTGGGCCGGGGTCGCGCACAGTGGCCAACGTCACTGCCAACCGGCGAGTCCGCCTCGGCTTGGGTGAGACCCGAGACGTGGTCATGATCGATGCTGTCCTAGTCGACGCCGTCCCCAATTCCAATGCCCCGGCGGCGCTAGCCGATGGGTATGCCGCTCAAGCGGGTTGGGACCCCCGAACCGATGGCGGCGACTACGTCTACTTGGTGCTCGAACCCGAGCGGATCCAGGTCTGGCGCGAGGCCGAGGACCTGGCCGGCCGTACGATTATGCGCAACGGGGCATGGGTGGCCTGATTCAGCGACCGCAGAGGATTCTGCGACCAGCCAACCCCAAATGCCGGCCACGGCTCGGGTCCCCGTTGCGCGACGGATCATCCGGAAGCGCACCTGGACGAAGGCAGGTTGGCGAACGCCCTCCCGCTCAAGTTACGAGGCGAACTGCAGGGAAGGCCGCGTTCGTTGCTATCGTGCCCCGGCTCCTACCAGTGTCGTGTGATCGACATAGGTCGTATTCTCTGACCGTCGTGAGTCGTCTTTCCTAGGGACACCATCCACTCCGGCAAATGGAGTTTCTTGCGGAGACCGGTACGTCGCATCCGCCCGTGTCCGGTATGACTGGCCGGTACCTGAGTGGAATCGCTGTCACCGACCGCCACCTGCGCCGCATGTCGCTGCCGGCCCAGACCGCTGCGCCGCGCAATCTGCCCACAGAGGCAAGGTATGGGACGAAGGCCTTTGTGACAAGAGTGCTGTCACCGGTGGACCCGGGGTGTCAACACGAGTGTCCCCAGCGTGGCGGTACCGGGATTCAAGCCAGCACCCTTCTCGCCGTCGGCCTCGTGGTTGGCCTTCGCCGTGAAGACGGGCTCAATCTGGCGACCAATCACCTTTCCTTTCGCTGACGCCGTCGCTGATAAGGGCTGATTCATGCACATCCGAAGGATGCTCAGGGGAGACCGTGAGCACCGGTGGAGGTGCACCGACATCCACGGTCATAGGTCAAGCGCGCGCAAGCGACGGTGTCGTCACGGGCGTAGATCGACCGCGTCAGGTCACCTCGTCGCTGACCCGGATGCCTGCCGGCTGTGAGCGTCCACAGCTCGAGGTTCACACCCCCCTGCAGTCGACAGCGACTTCTAGCGCTGCGCAGACTTCGCTCATCCTCACATCCGGCAGACGTCCAATCCGCTCGACCAGGACGGTGACGGCGACGCTCTCGACCGAGTCGAGATTGACCGCAGATTGGCGCGGGATCGGATCTTCGTTGGGATCGAGGATGACTTCGCTCGGCAGGCCGCGGATGGTCGTCGTGCATGGAGCGACCAGGGCGCGACGCAAGCGGGGAATCGCGGCGTTGCGTGACAACACAACGACTGGCCTCCGGCCGATCTCCGGCAACTCACACCACCAGACCTCACCCCTGGCGGGAATGGGGCTCACGACGCCCCCGCAGCCTCACGGAAGGTGGCGAGATCGCCCCACTCATCCTGCTCGGCCAGCGGATGATCGTCGTAGGCCGCATAGGTCGCGTCGACCTGGGCCGAACGATGACGTGCGAGCAGCGCGGCCAGAGCGCCATCGATGACGACCGAATCGGGCTTGCCCTCGAATGCTCGCCGTGCATCTTCGAGTAGGAGCTTGTCGACGGTGGTGCTCAGTCGCACGCGGGCCATGGCACAATCATAGCACTACTGTGCTATAACAATGCCACACGGCCGGCCCGGTCATTCGACGCCGGTTCTTTGGTCATCATCTCGCCAGATATCCGAGCGCAGATCGCCGACCAGGGCACCCACCTCGGTACGAGGCCCCCCAGCCGGCGATCCACGCCTGACGTCAGATCCGGTTCGCCGGGATCAGCCGGTTACCTTCCGAGCTGCGGGGTAAGCCCGTCCACGTGCATCTCGTAGTACTCGTTCTTCGCCCAGGGTCCGACCGCGCCTTCAACCACCTCACGCACAGCGTCGACTGATTCGCCCTCCCAGATGCAGATCCCGAGTCCGTGATCGTTGGTCGCTGCATGGATCGGCAATGCCACATGGGGAGGAAGCCCACCTTCGAGCGCCTTGGCCTCGGCTTTCTGAAAGCCCTCGGGGTCGTGAATTCGGTGGATGACCGTCACAAACATGGGGTTACCGTCCGTTCTCCCAGGGGTAGCCCGCTTGCCACCCAAACAAGAGGCGTTCGTTCCCCCTCTGGCCCGGTTCGTTCTGAACGAACGGGCTCTTGGGTCATGTTGTCCAGGCGATGTTGGTCAGCGGCTCGTAGCAGCACGACACGCCTGTCACGATCGACTCGTCCAGGTGCTCGGCCAGCTCCGGCACCTTGGTCGAGAGGTCCGCGATGGCATGGCGGATCGTCCTGGTCACGTTGAGGCGCGCCTTCTCGGCCGGCGAGCCGGACCGTCGCGTCCTGCCTCCCAGTCCCGTTGCCCGCTTGAGCTCTGCGATGAGGGCGTCCCGCTCGGCGCTTCGCTTCGCCTGCCTCCCGGCATCTGCGTGGACCACGGCGTCGTCCAGGTCGTCGTCCAGCTCCGCGAGACGCCGCCGATACTCTCTAAGCGCTTCGCGATCGAGCAGCGGGCCCGTGTCGCCGCAGGAAACCGGCTCCTCACTCGATGCTCCGATGAGCGCCAAGGCGGATACGAACTCATGCGGCCGAGAGACGAGCTCGCGAAGGTGCCAGAGTCCTTTGCGGTCCGGCACGTGGACGGTGGTGCCCTTGAAGTCGATGCGCCAGACGCCACCCTCGGGCCGGAGCGTGGCGCGCTGCGTGGGCTCAATCTGCGACGTCTTCCTCAGGAGCTCCACCATCTGCTGGGCCGTGGCGACCTCGCGCATCTCCTCCGCCAGCGGGAGGCCCTCGCGCAGGAGGCCCGACGCCGTAGCCCGGTCCCCCTGCTTGTCGGCCACGCGCGCCACCGCGAGGAGCGCCGTCGGCATCGTGCCGTGCACATGGCCGAAAGGCTGCGCCGCCATCAAGGTCGGGACCGCGACCGCATCAACCTCCCGCCGGAGGTGAAGCGCCCGCTCCCAGAAGGCACGGGACGTGTCGAGCTCGCCACGCGCCTCCCAGATCTCACCCATGATGTTGCATCCGACCATTTCTCCGATGCCGTAACCACCGGTGCTCGCCAGATCGATCTCCTCCATGAAGAGCGCCATGGCGGCGTCCTCGTCCCCGACCGCCAGCTGCGCATAGCCCGCGTTCCACAAACAGAACCCTCTACCCCACGTCCCGGGGTACGAAGAGGAGATCTCGAGCCCAAGTTGGGTGCGAACGACGGCAGACTCCAGATCACCGTTGAAGACATCGCACTCTCCCCGCAAGCAGTGCAGCATGCCGAGGATCAGCGGAGGTTCGCTGACGCCGACGAGGGTGTCCAGCCCGATGTCGATGAGGATGGCCGCGGCATTCCAGTCGTCGGTGTCATGGGCGATCAGAAACCCTTCACAGAAGAGGCTCGTCGCCCTGAGCTCGTCCGGCGCATCCACCGCTGCTCCGCGTGCCCTCTCGAGCCAGCCAATGCCTTCTCGCAGCTTTCCCTGGGTCCACCAGAAGAAGTTGAGGCTTGCCGCGAGCTTCAGCGCCGCCTGAGGATCGATGCTGAGGAGGCACTCGAGCGCGATGCGGGTGTTGCCCTCGATGCGACGGAGTACCTCGAGGTGTGGCCGCTCCGGCCCGGTGGTCGTCGCCGCGGACTCGTTCAGAGCCACACCGAGGTAGTAGCGCGCATGGCGTGCACGGATGGCGTCCGTCTCGCCGACGACGTCGAGCTGCTCGGCGGCGTATTGGCGGATCGTCTCGAGCAGCTGGTACAGGCCGCTGTCACCTTGCTTCAGGAGGAGCGACTTCTCGACGAGCCGGGCAGTGAGGTCTGCGACCTTGGCCGAAGTCTGACCGTTGCTGGCGCAGACCTCCGTGATCGCCGCCAGGTCGAACTCACCGGCGAACAAAGCCATCCGCCGCAGAAGGCACCGCTCCTCCTCGGTGAGCAGGGCGTCGCTCCACTCCACCGTGGCGCGGAGCGACCGCTGCGCACCGTCGACTCGCCGCGCCGCTTGTGGGAGCAAGTCGAACAGATCATCGAGGTGGAGAGAGATGTCCTCCAAGTCGAGTCCGACAACTCGTGCCGCTGCAAGCTCGATGGCGAGCGGAAGGCCGTCGACGCGCCGGCAGATCTCTCCGAGAAGTCGCCCGGCGCGATCGGTGTCGAGCGATGCCTGGGCCCTGGTCCCGGCCCGCTCTCGGAACAGGCGCACCGCCGGGCTCGCGTCGATCTCCGCTCTACTCGCTTCGCGGTCCACCACCGCCAGCGGCGCGAGTCGATAGCTCAACTCGTCCAGGGCCCACAGCGGCTCGCGACTCGTCGCGAGCACACGAAGGCGAGGAAGCCGAGCGGTGAGGCCCTCGACGAGGTCGGCCACGGCCGACACCAAATGCTCGCAGTTGTCGAGCACGAGCAAGACATCACGTTCGGCCAGCCAGTCGGTGAGCGAATCCTCGTAGGTTTGACCACCTGACCTCGGCATCCCGACCTGTGCGGCCACCTCTCCTGCGATGTGCTCCGCCGACCGCAAGGAGGCCAGCCAAACGACGAACACTCCATCGGGAAACTGGGGTGCCGCCCCTGCCGCTACGGCCAGCGCCAGCGCCGTCTTTCCAACGCCACCCGGGCCGGTCACCGTGGTCAACGGTGTCAATGCGATTCGCTCGGTCACCTCGACGATCTCGCAGTCCCGCCCGACCAGCCGACGCGGGCGCACCGCCGTTGCGCGACGACCCTCGGTCTCGACCCGTCGGTGGCTGGTCCGACCGGTCGCGTCAGTCGTCATGTTCGCAGCCTCTCAAGGCTGCTAGGCCTCTTGCAAGAGTCCCCAGCGCCCGCCTGGCGGAACGACCTGGTTGACTGAAGGCCTCAGACCCTTCCTTCGGGCATGAGCCCCAAACGAGTGGAGGTGGCAGTGGCCGAACCCACCCAGCCCGCACAGCGAATGGCAGTGGCCTACTTCATCGTGTCCGATGACGTCGAGCGCTCCCGGCGCTTCTATACCGAGGTACTCGGCGGCACCGTGGTCTTCGGCCCCGAGCCGACCAATGTCGCGCTCGCCAACGGCTTCATCGTCATCAATAGCGGCGGAGGCCCCACCGACGACAAGCCCACCGTCACCCTCGAGACGCCACCCGACCCCGACCGGGTCAGCAGCTTCCTCAATATCCGAGTCGAGGACATCCACGCCGTGTACGACGAATGGAGTGCCCGGGGCGCCCAATTTCTCACGCCGCCGAAGCAGCACGCGTACGAGATCCGTTGCTACGTCCGGGATCCCGACGGTTACATCATCGAGATCGGCCAAACCACTGATCCACGGGGAGACTGGTGGCCCGCCGGCTGGCCAGAGGTCGACCCCGGCACGCCATCCGACTGAGCCGCTTCACGGGGTGTTCGACAAGACCCGCCCGGGGATGGGTGTTCATGAAGTCGAGCCCCGAGCGTTCAGAGAACCGCGAACCGATCAGTCAGGGGCCGTGGAAGCGATGGCGCAGGGTGCGCGCAACCTCGGCCGGCTCGGGGAGCGCGGCGAGCTCGGCGGCCAGGCTCCTCCCTGTGTCGCGGTAGGACGGTTGCTCCAGCACCTCGAGGACGGCGTCGCGCACCGCCTCGGGTGTCACGTCCGCAGGCCCGATCATCACGCCGGCACCGCAGCGAGCGAGGAGCCCACCGTTGACGAAATTGTCGGCACCCTGCGGGAGGACGATCTGGGGGACGCCGTGCGCCAGTGATCCGTACATGGTGCCCGAGCCCCCGTGATGGACGATGGCGGAGCAGCGGGGAAGCAACTCCGATTGGGGGATGTAGCGCTCCACCGTGGTATTCGGCGGCACGGGCTGGAGCGCAGCCGGATCGCTGTCCGCACCGACCGTGACGACCACCTCGACGCCTTCATCGGCAAGACCGGTTAGGACCGTGCGAAACACCTCGGTGTTCCCGAAGAGAGTGCCGAGCGTCAGGTACACACAAGGGGGGTCGCTGGGCGTCGGTCGGCTCGCAGGCAATGGCGCGGGACGCATGGCCAGGGACTCGCCGCCCGGGATGGTCTGCCCCTCGAGCGACGGCGGCGTGATCTCGATGGTGATCCCCCGGTACAACCCGCCGTAGCCGGGGGTGCCGGAGTCGAACGACCGCCAGATCGGCGACACGGCGTCGTCGGCGAGTGCCAGCACGTCGTGCGGGAGCATCGGACTGATCAGGTGATGGACACCGGGCACACCCAGGACCTCGGCGGCCAGCGGTCCGGCGAGCGCGTAGGTCTCGAACAACACGAGATCCGGCTCGAGCTTCCTGCCGATGGCGACGACCTCGTCGATCATGTCGGGGGCGGCTACTTCGGCGAACAGTCGGGGGACGAAGTAGTGGTTGATGCGCTCGGGCAAGAGCCCGTCGCCCGGTAGGCCGTGGAGGACACGAACCCCGAGGTCGGCGAACCAGTCCATCTCGCCGCGACCCGCCCGTGCGAACACCGCGCCGGCACGGGCGACGACCCCGCCCGGATCCTCGCCGGCCGTCACCGTGACCTCGTCCCCCTGGGCCAGAAGCGCCTCGATCAAGGGCATCAAGGGGTTCACGTGGCCCGCACCGGGTGTGGCCACGGCAAGGACCTTCATTCATTGCCTTCCTTCACACCGGCCGACGGGCACACCCCGGGCGTCGAGCTGACAGCTTGCCTTTTGTGGCGTCATCGCCGCCAGGGGCCGACTGTCCTGAGTTATTGGATGTGACGCGCTGAGGGGTAACAAGGCGCTACAGCTTCTTTGTCGTCTTGCTCGAGGAGGCCCTTCTCGATCCGCTCCTGATCGAGGGTCCCGACCAGCGAGAGGTTGGCCCACCGCAGAATACAGTCAGCTTCAAAACAGGCGGGGAGCGATCACGTGCGAATCTGTCGTCGGTAGTCGGGGAGAGCCGCTCCACCAATGGCAGGCCGAGCGTTTGCCCACTGCTCTCCGTGAGACTGTTCGCCCTCAGACGGAGTCGTGGGATTTCGGCAGGACCTTCGAGGTCCATGCGATCCCGATGCACATCTCGTCGGTCGACCCGTCACCCCAGGTCACGAAGTGGGGCGGCACCTTGCGCAGGATCGGGAGCTCCTGTCCCAGCTTCGGGTTGTACGTGCAGGCCACCTGCACGGGTTCGCCTGCGGTGACGGGGATGGGTGTGATGTTGTAGGACTTCTGGTCGTCGAAATTGTAATTGGGCACGTTCAGCACGGTCTGTGCCTGTGGTGTCCCCGGGTTGAGCACCATCTTGAAGCCCACACCCAAGAGGTGCATGTGCGCATACACCCTCACGATGTAGCCACTGCTACCGACTCGCGACGTACACGATGCGGAGTCCCCCACGACCGGATCCGCCGGATTGCTCCCGCACAGCCCTTCGATGCCGTCCACCTCTTCCACCGCGGTCTGGCCGAATCGCTGCCCCACGCTGGTGAGCTCGGCTGCCCGGCTGCAGAGCGGGCCGGTCACACCGGTCGGGCAGGGAATGTTCGGTGGTGCGAGCATCAGGTTGAGATGGAGCGGGAGTAGCTGCGTCGATGCTGGCACCGTGTGGAGTACCAGCGCGTTCTTCACGGGCTTGTTGCCGACGAGCAGGTTGTAGTGGACCTGCATGATCACGAGGCTCCCCGCACGAAGCGGAACCCCGGTCCCCTTCGGGAAATTGTTCACTCCCGCGCCCGGGGCCCAGAACGCGAGCAGGGGGTCCGCAGCGAGTCCACTGATGGCGGTGCCGGGAAGAGGACCACCGAAGCACGTCCAGCCTTTTCCGCCCTCGTTGTCGCGTTCCACCGATGCGGCCGATGACGGAGGTACGAGAAACAGTGCCGCGTGGTGATCCTCGTCACTTCCAGGGACGAACTGGCTGGAGATGATGTATGCATCTCGAGTCAGATGAGGGTTTACCAGCGTGCAGTGGTAGTCATCGGTGGTACCAGGCTCCGCAACCGGCGTATAGGCGTGGGGCATCGTCATGGAAATGGTCGTGGGCGACGGGGCGGAGCTCGTGAGACGGGCGGAGCTCGCGGGGCCGGCGGAACTGCAACCAGCCACGGCGAGCACGATGCCGGCAAGAAGCGTCGCGATTCGAGGAGCCCCCACGGCGTTGAAACTATCAATTCGAAAGATCGCATTGCCGCTTCTGCCCGAGGGATCCTCGGCCCTGGCTTTCTCCTACGGTAGATGGGACCTCGATGACGTTGAGCATCTGGCCATCGCCGGCCTCGGGGCTATTGCGACTCGATGGAAGGGGAAGCGGAGACCTCTCCCGTCTCCGCTTGTCGTCGCACTGCGATCGTGACACGTGATGTGGCGCAGAGTCGATCCTGGTCATCACGCATCTCGACGTCCCAGACCCAACTCATGCGACCCCGGTGAATCGCCACCGCGGTGCCGTGGACAGTTCCCTCACCGATCGGCCGCAGGAAGCTCGTGTTGTTCGACATGCCGAGGGGAATGCCGCCACGTCCCATCACGGCCCTGGCAGTGCCGGTCGAGGCGAGTGTCTCGGCAATCGCGGCGTAGACGCCGCCGTGGATGATGCCGAACGGCTGACACACCTGAGGATGCACCTGCAATTGCCCCGAACAGCGACCGATGTCGTCGGACTCGTGGACGACGAATCCAATGGTCGCGTCGAACGCTTCCTCGATCGGGACGCGCAGTTGATAAGAGTGGAGGTCGGCCATCGCGTGGAGACTACTTTGTGCCGCATCGTTCCCCGCAGCGTCGCGTCTGTATCACTCGGCGGGGGTTCTCGGACGCGTACGTCGTAGCCTCCCGGTCACCAAGGCTGCACCGGCGGGCCGTTCCGGTCCTCGCCTACGCTGTTGTCCCCAGGCGGGAGGGTGATTTCTTGGCCATCGAGAGCGCGACGATCCTGTTCACCGACGTGGTGGGCTCGACAGAGCTGTCGCAACGGCTGTCGCCCGACGCCGCAGAGGAAGTCCGCCGAGGACACTTCTCCATCCTCCGTCAGGCCATCGCCGAGGCCGGTGGCACCGAGATCAAGAACCTGGGAGACGGTCTCATGGTGGTCTTCGGTTCTGCCTCCGCTGCCCTGGCCTGTGGCGTGGCTATGCAGCAGGGCGTCGAACGGGACAATCGGAAGCATGCGCACTCGGTGCGCCTCCGGGTAGGCCTCAGCGGAGGGGAAGTCAGCCGAGAGGACGACGACTGTTTCGGAGACCCTGTCGTCGAGGCGGCCAGGCTGTGTGCCACGTGCGAGAGCGGGCAGATCCTTGCTGCCGAGATCGTTCGCATGACCGCCGGGCGGCGCAGCCGCCACGAGTGTCGCTCACTCGGGGAGCTGTTCCTGAAGGGTCTGCCCGACCCGGTCGAGACCGTCGAGGTCTTGTGGGAACCGCTCGGAGGGGCCGACACCGGGATCTCCACTCCCCTTCCCGGCCGTCTGGTCGTGGGACCCGCCGTCGGCGTGGTCGGGCGCGCAACCGAGATTCAGACGATGACCGACGCCACCAAGCGCGTGGCCGAGGACGGGGGACGCGAGGTGCTCCTCGTCTCGGGCGAGGCCGGTCTGGGCAAGACCACACTCGTGGCGGAAGCGGCCCGGGCTGCCTTCGACGCCGGAGCGTGCGTGCTGTTCGGTCACTGCGAGGAGGATCTCGCCACCCCGTACCAACTCTTCGCCGAAGCGCTCGGCCACTACGTGACGCACGCCCCCGAGGATCAGCTGCTCAACCACCTAGCGACCCATGGGTCGGAGCTGTCGAGACTGGTTCCGACACTCGCCAGTCGGATCCCGGACCTCCCACCCTCGAAGGCCACCGAAGCCGACACCGAGCGGTACCTCCTGTTTGCTGCGGTCGTGGGGCTGCTGGCGACGATCTCGGCGCAGCAGACCATCGTCCTCGTCCTCGACGACCTGCAATGGGCCGACAAGGGGAGCCTCCTCCTGCTCCGTCACCTGACCGCTTCGGACGTACCGATGCGGCTGCTGATCGTCGGGACCTATCGGGACAGTGAGCTGTCCAACGCCCACGCCCTGGTCGAAACATTGGCAACTCTGCGTCGGCTGGGTGGTATCTCACGCATCGAACTGGCCGGCCTCGATGACACCGGCGTGATCGCACTGATGGAGGCAGCTGCCGGGCACCGTCTCGACGAAGACGCCGAGGAGCTCGCCCACGCCATCTACCGGGAGACCGACGGCAACCCATTCTTCGTGAGCGAGGTGCTGCGCAACCTCACCGAGACCGGCGCCATCCGCCAAAACGCGGACGGTCGGTGGGTTGCTGCGGACTCCCTCGACACCATTTCCTTGCCCGATTCGGTGCGCGAGGTGATCGGTGCCCGGGTACTGCGACTGGGGAAGGATGCCGGACGGGTGTTGTCGGTGGCGTCGGTCATCGGTCGCGACTTCGATCTCGATCTCCTGGCCCGAGTGACCAAGACGTCAGACGACGAACTGCTGGACATCCTCGATGCCGCCGCAGCCGTTGCTCTCGTGCGGGAGCTCGCCGACACAGGGCGATACAGCTTCGCCCACGCCCTTGTTCAGCACACTCTCTACGAAGACCTGGGCCACAACCGGCGAGCCCGGGCGCACCGAAACGTGGCCGAGGCCCTCGAAGACCTGTGCGGGGGCCTCCCCGGGTGTCGGGTGGGCGAACTGGCACGGCACTGGACCAGCGCTACCCAGCCCATCGACCTGGCCAAGGCCATCGGCTACTCCCGCCAGGCGGGGGATGCGGCGCTGGCCGCCCTCGCCCCGGCCGACGCCCTCCGCTACTACGCCCAGGCGCTCGACCTCTACCCACAAGCCACCAACTCGGATCCCACGCTTGGCATCGATCTCGCCATAGGACTGGGCACCGCTCAACGCCAGACGGGTGACCCCGCCTTTCGCGACACGCTCCTCGGCGCTTGCCACCACGCCGCTGCCGTCGGCGACACGCCGCGACTCGTGGCGGCCGCCATGGCCAACAATCGTGGATTCGTCAGCGCTGTCGGTGCTCTCGATGCCGAGAAGGTCGCCATCCTGGAGATGGCCCTCGATCGTCTCCCCGCCGATACTCCCGACCGGGCCCTCGTGCTCGCCACCTTGTGCCAGGAGCTTCAGTTCGGCGGAGCGCCAGAGCGTCGCCAGGCGCTAGCCTACGACGCCGAGCGCATCGCCCGGGTCCGGGGCGATGACGCCCTGCTCGTACGGGTGCTCAACAAGGTATTCGACCCGCCGCAAGTGGCGGAGTCGCTCTCTTGGTCCGACGCCGCCCTGACCATAGCAACCCGTCTCGGTGACCCCGTCCAGCTCTTCTTGGCGGCGGATCGGCGTGCCGGGGCAGCTTGTCGCGCCGGGGACATCGATGAGATGGACCGTTGTCTCGCGATCATGGGGTCAACGGTCGAGACACTGAATCAGCCGTCGCTGACGTGGGTGCTCACCTTCGTGCGGGCTACGAGGGCACAAGTCGCGGGCGACATCGACCGGGCCGAACAGTTGGCCGCCGAGGCTCTGAAGATCGGCACGGAGGGCGGCGAACCCGACGCTGCGATCATTTTCGGCGCGCAGGTCGCCATTGTGAGTCTTCAACGTGGCACGATGGGCGAGTTGGCCCCCTTCATCGCACAGGCGGCGGCCGACAATCCGGGGCTCCCAGCCTTTGTGGCGGCCCTTGCCACGGCATATACCGAGGGTGACCGCATCGACGAGGCGCGTCACCTGCTGGAAGAGTTCGCGGCCGCGGACTTCGATCTCCCCAGGGACGGGAGCTGGCTCACGGGCATGGTGTCGTACAGCGGCGCCGCCGTCGAATGTCGCGATCCCCGCTACGCAGGACCCCTGTTCGACCGCCTCAGTCCGTGGGTCGACGAGTGGTCGACGACCTTGGGCCCGACGGTGGAAGGACCGGTGAGCTATGCCCTCGGCGGCCTGGCCAGCGTCCTCGGCCGCTATGACGAGGCCGACGCCTATTTCGCCCACTCCGCCGCGTCGAGCGTGCGGGCCCGTGCCAAGTTCTTCGCGGCCCGGACAGACCTCGGCTGGGGAAGGATGCTCGTCGATCGGGGCGCTCCGGGCGACATCGAGAAGGCTCGAGACCTCCTCACCAAAGCCCACGCCATCTCAAGAGCCAACGGGTACGCAACGGTCGAGCGACGCGCGGCAGCGGCGCTCCACATGCTCGACCAATAGGTCCGCTCAACCCTCGTCTCGCTCGTCACCGGGAGCGACATCGAGCCCGGCCGACTTCTGCTCGCGGACGGCGCGCCACAGCAGCGTCTTCAGGATGTCCGCGGTCAGTGCGCCGATCTGGGCCGGGGTCTGGTCGAAATGGGCCATGAGCGCCTGGGTGCTGTGCGCAGAAAGGTGCAGGGCGAAGGCAAGCGTGAGGTCCCGGGGGGGCTCCCCCGCGCCGCCGGCGGAGCGCCAGGCCAGGGCGGTCATGTAATTCATCCCGCTGACGCGGTACACCCGGCACAGCTCGGCCACCTCGGCGAGGGCCTCGGACCCGGGCGGCGGGGGCGCATATATGTCCCAGAAGGCGGAGCCGAAGACCTCGGCCATACGGGTATGGACGATCACCGCCAGAGCGTCGAGCCAGGCGTCAACATCGGTGACCTGTTGAGGCAAGCTGTCGATCCACGTGTCGAGGTCGTCGACCTCGCGCGGCGAGCCGACGTCGGGGTAGCGCCCTGAGGCCTCGAACATGTCGCGGACTGTCTCGGCGATCAAGCGGTCGTGGCTCACGTAGTGGCGAAAGACGGTGCGGGGGCTCACTCCAGACACACGGGCGATCTCGTCGACCGTGGCGTCGAAACCCCGTCGGGCGACGACCTCCATTGCGGCCCGCTTGATGCGGGAGCGGGTGAGCTCGCTCTGCGCTTCAGCCAAGGAAAAAGGAGGGGCGCCTGGTATCTCGTCTGACGCCATCGGGTTCAGCTCCGCCACCTCATGCCAATGAGACGGGCATATCCGTCGAGCGGTACCGCTGCAAGAGCGACACGCATGGCGATGGCCACAGGACCTCCATCTAGGTTGGCGACAACTTCAAGTCATCAACGCTGTTTGTCATCCGCATCGCAACACAGCGCACATGCTGTCGAGCGGTGGGGCAGCGCTCCGAATGTCGGACTGAGGACGGCGGCGATTGGGCAGAGGTTCACCTCACCCGAGCACGAATCACTACGTCGACGAATATACCTCCGTCCACCACCATGCCGGGGGACGAGGACCCCCTCGGTGCTCGGTTCCACAACGCACGGCCACCACGGACCCTCGACGCGCTCCGGGGGGGCCTCACCGGGTCAGCGGCAATGGGGACGCGAGCCCGTGTCCCCGCTCTGACCTGGGCATTGTGGCCCTTCCCCACCCTCTGTCGATCCCTCGACCGTCGTACCTCGCCATCCTCCGCGACGTCGTGCCAGAAGAAGCACTTGTCGAAAAGGTAACGGTCGATCCTGAGGGCACGGACTCCTCGCGATCGGTGCCGCCCCCGACCTCGGTGACACCAGTTTGGAGCGCAGCCGTCGCTTCGAGACCGCTCGTCGCCCCGGGCAAGGTCCGTGGGAGGGAACCGCCGGTCGCCGGGCCAGGGTGCTCGAAGGGCCGGCAGGCCCTGGGCCGGGTCACCCACGTATTCGAGTCACGTCAAGCGCTAGCCTCGAACCGGAGCGAAGCGGTGGAGTACGGCGAAGCACGACTCGCGAGGGGGAAACAGTTGAAGACCTCAGATGACGCGCCGAACAACAAAGTCCGGGTGTTCCAAGTAGCCACCGGCAATGTCGGCAGCGAGATGATCAAGCGGATCCAACGGCATCCGGACCTGGAGCTGGTCGGCCTGCACTGCTACTCGCCGGACAAGGTCGGTAGGGACGCCGGCGAGATCGTCGGCACGGACCCGATCGGTGTGGTGGCGACCGGCTCGATCGACGCCATAATCGCCGCCAAGCCCGACTGCGTCACCTTCCACGGCGTGTTTCCCGACGTCGATCTGTACGAACGCGTGCTCGAAGCCGGCGTCAACATCGTAACCACCGCCGACTGGATCACCGGCCACCATCGCAATGCCAACCATCCTCACCGTTCCGGCCGACCGGAGTCGGAGGTGATCGAGGCGGCGTGTCGTCGAGGACAGCGCCACGTTCTACGGCACCGGCATGAACCCAGGGCTGGCTCAGATCCTTACCATCGCCCACTCGACCGACGTGGCCGAGATCGAGCACGTACTCTGTGTCGAGTCGGTCGATGTCTCGTGCCACCATTCGGTCGACACCTGGGTGGAGGTTGGTTTCGGCCGGTCGGTCGACGACCCCGCTGTGCCTGGCATGCTCGAGAAATACACCCGAGTGTTCGAGGACGCCGTGCGCCTCATGGCCGACTGCTTCGGTCTGGAGTTGGACGACGTCCGTTTCGAGTGCGAATTGGGAGCGTGCACCAAGGACGTGGATCTCGGTTGGTATCAGCTGCCCAAGGGTTCGTTGGGGGGCTGCTACCTCAAGTACCTCGGGATTGCCGACGGTGAGCCGCGGGTGGAGATGCACCTCGAGTGGCAGATGACCCCTCATACCAGTCCTCACTGGGACATCCAAGGCTGCTACATCACCAAGATCGAGGGCGATCCGTGCATCTACAGCAAGCACATGATCTTCCCCAAGCCGGGAACCGACTTCTCCTCTCCGGAAGCTTTTGCCTCGGTTGGCATGACCGTGACGGGGATGCCGGCTCTCAATGCGATCCGGGCCGTGGTCGAAGCGCCGCCCGGCTGCATCACCAGTGCCGATCTCCCGTTACGCACGTTCGCGGGACGATTCATTTCCAGGAGTGGAGGCCGGTCGTGAGTGCCTCCCGGTACCCGTTCCCTGCCAGTCCCGACGGCTGGTTCAGCGTCGCTGCTTCCGACGAGGTCGGCCTGGGCGAAGTCAAGCCCTTGCACTACTTGGACCGGGACTTGGTGGCGTTCCGAGGCGAGGACGGTGCCGTCCGGATCTTCGACGCACATTGTCCCCACCTCGGTGCCCACCTGGGCGTAGGCGGGCGCGTGTGCGGCGACGGCATCGTGTGCCCGTTCCATGGCTGGCACTTCGACGGTGACGGAAATGTGGTCGAGGTGCCACGCCTCGACCGACGACCACCCCGCGTGAGCGCCCGGGTCTGGGACGCGTGCGAGCGCAACGACCGTATCTTCGTGTGGCACCACGCCGGCGGCGCATCTCCGCAGTACGACGTGACGAGCTACCGCGACAACGGGGCTCGCTGGACACCATGGAGGGTCAACACCTACCGCGTGAGGATCGGCCTGCAGGACCTGACCGAGAACATCATCGACCGGTCGCATTTCTGGACCGTGCACGACATGGACCCACCCGACGACGACCGTTTCGACGTGACGTTCGAGGGGCCGTCGATGGTCGTCGACCAATACATCAAGGTCACTGCAGTGTCGGAGCGTGGATTCGAGGTGTTCGCCCGATCGACAACCTGTGGTCCCGGCATCGTGGCCGTCGAGGTCCGGGAGGGGCCGATCGACATGCTCACGTACATCACCCAAACGCCGGTGGACGACGAGATCACCGAGATCACCCTGCACTTCTCCATGGTCGCTCTGGAGGACGAAGCCGCGACCGCATCCATTGCGAAGCTGAACGACGAGGTCACCAACGCCCAGTTCGCACAAGACGTCCCGATCTGGGAGAACAAGATCTACCGGGAGCGACCGCCACTCACCCGCGTCGACGGACCGATCGCGCAGTACCGCCGCTGGTTCCGACAGTTCTATTCGGGCTGGGCGCCGCCGACCGACGACACGCGACTGACTGACGACACGCGACTGACTGACCGGATCGAGGCTGCTGTGCCTGAGCAGATGTCGTCGGGCGCCACGACGGACTGACGCCGTATTCCCTGCTCAGCAGGGCAATCCCGAGCAAGCCTGGGCGTCGAGGTCAACCAATGCCATGTGCCACCTGGCAATCAGGTCAGGCGAGCAACTTCGCCTTCTGCGCCTCGAACTCGGCATCGGTGATGACACCCTTGGACTTGAGGTCGGCCAACTTCGTGAGCTCATCTGCGCTGCTCCCCGACGCGCTCGCAGCCTGTTTCACGTAGGCGTCGAACGCCTTCTGCTGCTGGGCCGCCTGTGCTGCAGCGCGTTCGTGCATGCTGCCACCGCGGGCGATCACGTACACGAAGACTCCCAGGAACGGGAGAACGATGATGAAGATCACCCACAATGCCTTGGCCAAGCCGCCCATGTCGTGACTGCGGAAGATGTCGAAGAAGACGTAGACGACGAGCCAGATCCACAGGACGAAAAAGAAGAATTCCAACATCGTCCAAAAGATGCTGAGCAGTGGGTACGTGTATCCGAGCATGGTGGAGACCGCTCCTTTTTCGAGACTGTCGGCAAACGATAGCGTCCGAGGCCATGGTGCTGCTGAGTTTCTCGGCCACCGGGCCGATCTCGGCAGGGCGTCCAGCCGGCACGGCTCCCGGCGCTCCCGTGCCCGCACGAACCAGGCCCAAACCTCGTCCCTGTATCCCTCCAGGGCCGAGGATCTCGCAGGGATTAAGGGCCGCCCGAAGCGGTTGGACCGGCCCGAGCTCTCCTGCGGTCGGAGTCTCGGGCGGGATCGTCCCGGCGGGCTCCACACCACCTTGCCCGAGGGCACGGGGGTGAGGAGCCAGATCTACAACCCCGACGGCTTCGACGGGTCGAGATCTGCCGGCTCGGTCCGCGACAGCGTGGTGACCCCCACGGCCATGACCGCAAAGGCCACGATCGCGATCGCCACCTTGGCTGGGCTGTCGGTGAAGCGCTCGTCGAAGAGCCAGACGCTCAGGATGATGCTGACGAAGGGGTCGACGACGACCAGGAGGGGTTGGGACACGCTCAACGGGCCAGCGTGGAGGGCAGCCTGTTGGAGCAAAGTGCCGATGACTCCGGACGCGATGAGAGCGTAGACGGGCCAGCGCGTCAGCATGCCGCCGATGCCGAATGTCGTCAGGGTGTCGGTGGCAGCCTTGATGAACGTCGCCATCAGCGCCCACGTCACCGAACTGGCTGTTGCATAGAGCACAGCCCGACGCACCGGTGATCCACGTCGGGCGAGCACCGTCAGAAGCGCGACGATGCCACCGAAGACAACCAGCGAAGACAACCATTCGGTTGCCTCGGGCGTGGGGTGACCTCCTTGAGGCTCCGCCACCGACAGGAACACGGCCAGGGCGACGCAGGTGACGAGGGCCGAGATCCAGGCGCTCCGAGCGATGTCTTGATGGATCCACACCTGTCGTAGGACCAAGGCGAAGACCAGCTCGGTGACGAGGAGGGGCTGGACCACTGACAGCGGACCGCTGTGGAGAGCGAGCGCCTGGAAGGCAAAACCGCCCACGGCGGCGATCCAGCCGAACAGCCACAGGGGCTGGCGCAGGAGGTAGCGAGCCAGCTGCCAGCCCTTTTCCCCCACGGGGGCCGCAATGCTGGCCGAGTGCTGCGTCATCAAGTTGACCGCGTTCGAGAACGCGGCGGCCAACGCGAATACGACGGCGAGCGTCACGCCGATACCTTTGCCGAGTTCCCGCGGTGGTCACAACGTTGCACCGTGCTGAGACTTCCACAGCCGGGGCCAGCACGGAGCGACCGGGTTTGGGCTCCATCGATCCACTTCGTTGCTCGTTAGAGTGACCAACGATCCGGCGCCCAGTCGCGAAGCGGCCCCCCGGCAAACCCGGGGGGCCGCATGCATTCTGCGTTGCAGCGACTACACCGCGACTTCGCGGCCGCCGTAGACGGCCAGCCCGTAGACGACCAAGATGCCGACGAAGATGTACGTGAGTGACCAGATCGGGTAGTAGGGCATCCACCAGATCGAGCTGATGGCCATGACCGCCCCGGCAAAGATCCCGATCCATCGGCTGAACTGCGAGCGCGCCAAGACTCCGGCCGCGCACAGGATCAAGACGATGGCCACGACGAGATAGACCCATCCGTAGGTCTTCAAGCTGTGGCCGAAGATCGCGTTCTCCAAATTCGATGGCAGAACGCCGTGATATCTGAATGCCCAGATGGCATCGAAGATCCGCATGATCCCCGCGATGCCCAACACGATGGCTGCAAAGACCAGCCAGCCGTCCCCCTTTTCTTCCATTGTTGTCCCTCCTTCGCGTCATCCCGTGGCGGGAGACGATCGACCTCGACAGTCTGACGTCCGGCATTCCCTCGCACAACGATTGTGCGGATCCTGATCCGATGCAGCCTCGTGCATCGTCTCTATTGGAAGGCTCGGATCACGACGCTGTCGGGGGCTCAGACGACGACCCGGGCTTGTGCATCGGCGCACAAGGTTCGGCGATTACGCCAGGCCAGCGAGGGTCTGCACGATCGGAAATAATGTCGCCATGAGCTACACCACCCTGGACTCCTGCCACAGCCAGTGGATCTTCGACACCGAGAACCAACGATTTCGCCGCATCCTGAAGGGTCTCGGCTCGGGAGACCGCATGCCGGCAACGGAATGGCGCCCATACTTCGGGCTCCACCTCGACCCGTACTCGGACTCCTTTGTCGTCATGCTCAACGACACGGACACTCGCATGCTTCGGTCGTGGCGCCACGTCGAGGGAGTGTGTCCCGAGTGTGGCGCGAGAAGCACGGAGGAGCTCTCCCTCGACGAAATCGCGCAGGTCAAGCGACGCTGAAGCCAGGAACACCGAGAAGGTCCATGGGCCCGACCTTCCAGGGGCAAGACCGAACCTCAGCTGGGGGGGCTGAATCGTGCCAAACCTCCCGCGCAGACCTACGGTTGGGCCGAAGGCATAGGTCTTGGGGAGCAGGATGAGAGACACGTTCAAGCCATGGGGTGCGGTCCCGAGGGCGATGCGGGTGGTTCGGTGGACGACGCTCGCGCTGGTTCTCCCCGCACTTTTCGCGGGGTTGATCGGAGGGTCTCCTTCGGCCGAGGCCACGCCGTTGCCCTCAACGGTAGAAGGCTGGATCTACCCCTCGTCTCTCGGGCAGCCGGCCTGCGATGTCCCGGCGGAGCTTTCCAGCCTCGCATCCGCCCCCATCGCCGTCCTGAAGCCGGAATATCTGACCGTGACGAACACGGGAAAAGTCGCAACGGAGACCGCCGCCAGCCTTCCGTGCAACGGCTACAGCCATGCGAACATCACCGCAGTGCGATCGGCAGCCCAACGCGTCCTCGTGACTGTGTCCGCCGGGACACGCGCGACAAAGGCGCTCCTTAAGGAACCCGCTCGTCGGGCGGCAGCGGAATCGACCATTCTCAGCTTTGTCGAGGCGAATGGCTTGAACGGCGTCGATCTCGACTTCGAGCCAAACCGGTGGTCGACTCCGATGTGGGGCGAGTTCGTCTCGTTCATCTCGTCTCTGACGAGCAACCTGCATGAGACCGGCCGGACGGCGGAGGTCGACCTGGAACCCTTCACCACCACTCCGTGGGACGCACAACGCTACGGGGCCGTTGCAGCAACCGGTGCGCAGGTCGTCGTGATGGCCTACGACCACGAGTTCGATACTGCATGCGCCCCAATCAGCCCCTACTCGTGGTTGCAGCAGGTGGTGAGCTACGCCCAGAGCCAGGTGCCAGCGGCCGACCTCACCATTGGGCTTCCCTCGTACGGCTACACGACGACGACATGCAAGAAAGTGGCCCACGTGACGTCGAACGTGGCCTATGTCACGATGCAGAACCTGCCGGGGTTCCCGAGCACTCCCACTGCAGTGCAGAGCCTCCGAGACCCAAACTCGGGTGAGATCAGATGGAGTTCCGGTGGCATCTTCCACGACTATGTCGATTCCAGCGCCCTCAATGCGAAGCTGGCCGTGGTGGAAGCCATGGGGGTGACCGACGTCTCGGTCTGGAGTCTCGGCGGCGAACCGTGGTTCGCGGGAGACCCGAGCTGACGGGTCCGCCATGTGATGCCCGGTCCGCCGATTCGGGGCGTGTGACCTGGGTCTTCATCCACTCTCGGGTGTGCGCTTCGCCCGCTCTTGGGCCCCTGGCGATGCCAGCACCACGGCGCGAAGATCGCGCTGTGCCAGAGGAGGGCCTCCTATGTGGTGACCGGGTCTGGTTCTACGACGCCCGGAGCCCCGCCCGGCGTATGGCGGTATCGACACATCCCGACTTGGGACTTCTCGTGCTCTCGCTCTGGCAGGGCGAGAGATGCACGGGCACATTCCGCCTTCCAGCCAAAGACGGGGCGCGCGCCATCTCGACGCTCGTCTACGGCATGGCCGCCGCGCTCGCGGCATCTCCCCCTCCCTCGAGAGCCGCGGACCTGTGGCTCGTGCCCCAAGAGACGAGTTCGAATGGGGATGGCGTTCTGATCGGGCCGATGCACGAAGTGTGAGATCGCCCCAAAGCATCCATGTTCACCGTGCGTTCACCCTGCGACTCCTCGGCGAGCGCACGGGAGCGACCACGGTCGAAGTTTCGTCGAGTCACGTAGCGATGGTTTCCCATCCCGATGCTGTCGTCTCGCTCGTCGAGACGACCGCCAAGGCCCTGCTGGTTCCGACCTGAAATTGCGGCTGACCGTCACCCGTGCGAGGTCAGCACGAGGGCAAGTGCCTACCGCGTGCCGGTGTCGGACTCCTGGAGGAGCGTGACCGCGTCGCCCAGCTGAGTCACGATCGATTCGAAGGCGTCGGTCATCGCTTCGAAATATGCAAACACGTGACCGAGATGCACGGGGTTGGTGGGGTCGACGTCTATCCCGGCAGAACGCATGGCCCTGAACGACAGAGATTGCTGGTGCGCCTGGTCCAACAGGCCCGCTACCATCTGTGCCATCGTCTTGGAGCCATCGGCCATGACACTCACTCCTCGGTATCGGTCGGGTCGGCGGTGCGTGTTTACACCATGACAAGGCCGGTTCCCGCCCGGACACGCGAGGACCGCGTGGGCCCTCCGTGCGTTGGTCGCCGACGTTCGCCTACGCCGGGATGTGCCCTGGCCGTCGGAGCCGAGGCACCCACTCGATCCCACCCTGTGGGAGCGGGAGCACGAGCTTTCCTGAGCCGAAGAGGCCTTCGGCGAGACGCTCGGCCTCCGCCAGGGTCATGTCGCCCCGGTCCCCTTCTCCCACGCTGTAGACGACCACAACCCGCCCCGTCTGACCGCCCTGGCCGTCAGGCTGCCACGTGACCGCCAGCGCCAGGCCACCCCCCCGGTGTTCGACCATGGCCGACATCATTCCTCAGAGGTCGACCTCGGCTCAAAACGAGCCAGCGGAACATGGCGGCACAGGCGTCGTGACCGTGACGCAGTGTCGATCTTGACGATGGACTTCCAGCCCGTACTCCCGTAGCGTTTGGCTCCGATAGGGATACGGCCTGCTCAGAGCGGGGATGGGGAGGTGTGTCTGACGATGGCCTTGCGAGCTGGGCCTGTGCGGCGAGCATTGGCAACCGGTAGTTGCGCTGTCCTCGGGGCGGTCACCGTTTCGGTGCTCTCGGGATCTGGGCTCGCTTCGCCCTCGTTTGCCGATACCTCACAGTACGAGCTGTTCTGTCCGGGATCGCCGGTCGGGAACCTCGCCATCAACGACGTCGTCACCTCCGGGGCCATCTCGCCCGTCGGCCCCGTCGCGGGCCAGCCGTTCGATGTCACGGACTACGGGTCCACCTTCGTGCTACCAACCGCGATCGTGAGTGCCGTCGCCGCCCTCGGCAACAGCGATATCAGCGGCACCGTCACGACGCAGATCGACGCCAGCGGCGCGTCACCCTCGAAAAGCTCGGGCCAGACGACGAGCTTCGACGTTCCCATCCCATCGCCAGTGCCGGATCAAGGGTTGACGATCGCTCTTCCGGCAACGACGGTTGGGCCCTTCACGGCGTCGGGTGACGACATCAAAGTCTCTCAAGACCAGACGATGACGATGACGTGGGACGTTTCGGGCAGCGTGCTCCACGTGCACTGCTCGGCATACCCGAATCACAGCGCCGCTACCGGCATCGCAGTAAGGCGACCCTACGGGCGACCCACCTCGCCGGTGATCGCTCTCGGAGTGATCCCCTTGACCGTGACGACGAGATCACTTCCCGCCGGCACCCTGGGCAGCAGATACTCGGCACCTCTCTCAGCCGCCGGTGGCAGCCCTCCGTACCAATGGAAGCTCGCTCCTTCGTCCAACAGGTTGCCCGGGGGCCTCAAGCTCAATCGACGGTCCGGTGTGATCTCGGGTATCCCCGCCTACGGCGACAGCCGAACGTCCACCTTCACCGTGGAAGTCATGGACACGAACAAGTTGACCAGACCGCACAGTCAGGAGTCTGCGATCCAAACGCTTTCGCTCAGCATCCTGTAACAAGCCCGATGGCTACCTTCTCGGCTCGTACTGCATCGCCACCGCCCCCGAGCCGAACTCCACCCGGCTCACGAGCTGCAAGTCGACATACTCCGACAACCCCGCGAACAACGTCGGCCCGTGGCCCGCGAGCCTGGGATGCACCACGAACTCGTACTCATCGATCAATCCCAGCTCCGTCAACGCCAATGGGAGCTTCACGCCTCCCACCAACAATCCCTTGCCCGACGCCCGCTTGAGTTGCTGCACGGCATCGTCCAGATCCCCGCGCAAAAGCTCCGCGTTCCAATCGACCTGCTCCAAGGTGCTCGACACGACGTACTTCTTTGCCGGGTTGATCGTCTGGGCGAAGGGTTCCATCCAAGCAGGTCTCGCCCCCGTCGACGCCGACGGCCGCCACGCCGATTCCATCATTTCGTACGTGACCCGGCCAAAGAGCAGGGCGTCGGCCTGGTTGAGGTTCTCGACCGCGTGACGATGCAAGTCTCCGTCTGCGGGAATGGCGCGATGATCGCAGCACCCGTCCAATGTGACGTTGATGGAGTACCGAAGCGGCTGCATCGCGCCAGGGTACGTCGGTTGCGGACACTCCTACCTGGAGGCTGCACGTCATCGTCGACGACTTGTCGGCCACAAGAACCGCCCTGTCCGTGACATGCCGGCAGGTCGTCAAGGTTCTCCCTGGTCGAGTTCGGGTTCTCCGTGCTCGGCCGCCCTCGCCCGGTTCACGGAATCGGTGCCACACCACGAGGCACCGCGGGCCTGAGCCGGTCTCGCCACCGTGACCAGGGGTTTCGTGTTCCCACGAGCCACAGCTAGCCCACAGGTGATCCAAAGAATTTACCAATAAATCTCCAAGGTTTCCCCCAGAGAGTGGAGACCATGGACTATCGGCCTTCAACCACGAGAAAGCGAGAACACCGGGCATCGGTTCGCCTCCACGTCATGCCCGATCCTGACGACCCACTGCTCTTCCTGGTGACGAGCGAGCCCGTCGATGGCGACGCCATTCCCGTCATTCCCACCGCGAGAGCGCACTCGCACTGGGTCCGCACTTCGCTCAACATCGATGGACATGACGGCGAATCCGAATTCGGCGCCCCGTCGCTCAGGCGCGCTGTTTCCCGGGCCCATCATCCGTCGCACGTGGACGACTCGAGTCGAGCAGGCGACCGTACCCGCTTCGTGCCGTGAGCGAACCCCTACCGGACCACGACGAAGGCGTTGCCCGAAAGGAGCGAGTTCCGATGCGCAGTATTCGGTCCAGGGAGCACGGGTCACGGTCCCTTCGGTATTGGATTCGCCAAAACGTGATCGACGCCGCTCCATTGTGGAGCGAGTTCTATCGGAGCCTCCTTTCGAACGTTCGAGCCCACTGAGGAGCCACCATGGCCACCGCGGGAGCAACGCCGCTGCGACCGAGTCGTCACATCGACGCACTGTTGGCACTTGATGCCGACGATTCCTCCGAAAAGGTCGCCGGTGCGTTCACTCGCCTGCTGACGACGCATGCGTCGGACAGCGACCACCGACCCGATCGCTGAAGCGAGCGCCGCTGCTCAGCCACCCGGTCGGCATCCAGCTCGTCGTCTAGTCTCATCCGGAACAGACCCTGGAGGAGGCGGACGTGGACCACGCTACCGACCCCGGCGCATTGTCGTCGCTCCCGCAGTCGGATCAGGATGCGATTGCCCGAACACTCACTGCCCTGTTGACGGGGTTCCGAGAACGCGATGCGGAGAAGCTCGTCGGCGTGTACGCCACCGACGCGGACTGGGTGAACGCCTTCGGAAGCGTGAAAAAAGGAGGCGACCAGATCGTTGCGTACCTCCGAGGTCTTTTTGCGGATGACAATTTCAATGCAGGGACACTGAAGGCTCCTCCCGATACCGCCATTCGTGTGCTCACAGCAGACGTCGTGCTGGTCTCCGCACACCTCCAGGTGGAGGGGCAGAAGCTGGTGGGCGGTGGCGTGATCGAGGAACGAGACAACTTCTCCCTGCGGGTGCTCCAACGCCAGCCCGATGGCTCCTGGCTCATCGTGTCGGAGATGTACAACGATGCCAACCGGGAGAGCACCTACGCCAGCGGCTCCTGACGGGGGCCGGGCACCGGGGCTCAGCAACACGGACCTGTCCCCTCGCGGCGCGACGGTCTAGGGTCTGGGCATGCGCGCTGCGGTCACCCTGCACATCGACGCCCCGCCCGACAAGGTCTGGGGGCTCGTCAGTGACATCACGAGAATGGGCGAGTACAGCCCGGAAGTAGTCGAAGCCGAGTGGATCGGCGGTGCCACCGCGCCGGACGTCGGTGCGCGGTACCGGGGCCACGTCAAGCGCAACGAGAACTGGCCTGTCCTGTATTGGACCACATGTGAGATCACCGAGAGCAAGCCCGGCGAAGTGTTCGAGTTCGCCGTTGTCATGCGGGACCGGCCGGTCAACACATGGCGCTACGAGTTCCATCCGACCGACGACGGCGGCACCGACGTCACCGAGTCGTTCGACCTCGGTGACAACGTCTTCACCAAGATCTGGCGCCCGATCGGCGGGGTCTTGCGGGAGCGCCGCAACGAGCGAGACATGCTTCGCACCCTCCAACGAGTCAAGGCGGTCGCGGAGGCGCCCTAGAGACCCCACGCCGGCCACCGCCTCCCTATCGCCCGGCACGAAGGCCGCTTGACCCTCTCGAGGCCGCTCGACCAGGATGCTGGCTTCACCCGGGCTCCAGAATCCCCCCTGACGACTGAGGTGCCAGTTCCCATCCCCAGCAAGCTCTTGGCACGCATCCTCGGCGCTTCGCTCGCCACGGTCGGACTCGGAGTCGTCGGGCTCGGTGCTCCGCTCGGGGCGACCACACCGCCGACCCCAGGCCCTCCTCCCGGCACGCCCCTACCTCCGGGCTGGGAGCTCTGCGTCCTCCAAGGGGTCGGAGCCACCACCACACAAGATGACCTGGCCGACCTCGATGAGTGGCAAGTGGCCGAGGGCGGCTCCACCAACAACGCCGCCGCATTCAACCCCTTCAACACGAACCAGGTGACAGATTCCTCGGGGGCCCCGCTTCCCGCCCATATCGCCGGCACCGGTCCTCCCGCCTTCACCACCTGGGCAGCCGGTTGCGCGGCGACGGTCGCGACCCTCCTCAAGCCCGAGATGGCTCCGATCGTCACGGCCCTGCAAGGCGGCGACGTCACTCCTCCGGGAATCTTCCTCGCCGACGTCGACGAAACCCCATGGTGTGCGCCGAGGGTGGCGGGAATCCCCTGCTACGCCAACGAGGTACTGGCGGGTGAGCTCGTAGGGACTCTCCTCAATGGTGGCTCGGGTCCACTCAACGATGCCCTCACCGAGTATGCGGACACCAGCACCGACCTGAGCGCCTTCGAGCAGGCGGCCTCTGTGACAGCGGCGGATCAAGGCATCGTGGCTGCGAAGAACCAGCAACTCTCCGTGGCCGAGAGTGAGGTCTCTGCGGATCAGCGGGTGTTCGCCGCTGCCAATCGTGCGCTTCGCCGGCTCGCCATCGATGACTACACGACCGACCGCATGCTCAGTTCCGCCGCGACCTTTCAGCTGTCGGGCCCACCCGACGAGCAAGGCATGATCACCCGCTTCTTCCGCAACGTCGCCGTGACGCTCCTGATCGGCCAGTACGACCAGGCCCAGGCTGCAGTCAAGACATCGCTCTCGCAACAACGCGCCGCCGCCGACGCGGTCGCGCAAGCGACATCGGCGTTGGACGCAGCTGGAGCGGCGCAGAATCAGGTTCTCTCACTGCTCGAAGGGGACGTGACGTCGGTGGAGACAGCCAGGAACTGCACCGCGGCACCGGTCGTGACGCCGGCGGCATCCCCCGCCCCTGCTCCAGCGACGCCCAGCCAGCTCTGGGGTGCGCTGCAGGGTTGTCTCGTCACGAGCCCTCCGTCGGGGGGCCCGTCACCGGCACCGCAGGCGTCGTAGTCCCGTCGATCCGATTCGATCAGCTTCGGCTCTGTCTCGGTTCGAGAGGCGGCGAGGGCACCGAGATGGCGGGGTGCTCGGCCCCACCGTCGATCTCGAAGACCTTTCCCGTCACCCACGAGGACGCGTCTGACACGAGGAAGAGCGTGGCACAGGCGATGTCGTCGGGTTCTCCGGGACGGCCCATCGGCGTGCCGGCGAGATACTGCCGGCGGAGGTCTTCGTCCGTGAGCACGATATCGAGCGATCGAGTCGCCACGCCGCCGACGTCGATGGCGTTCACGCGCACCCTGGGGGCGAGCTCGGGCGCGATGTTGCGGGTCATCCGATCGAGGGCGGCCTTGGCCGCCCCATAGGCCACGAAACTCGTTTGGGTCATGCTGGCCGATCGGGACGAGATGTTGACCACCGCGCCATTGCCGGTCGTGTCCACCATCTGACGGGCGGCCAATTTCGTCAGCGTGAAGGCGGCGGTGACGTTGAACCTGATGGCCCGCTCGAGGAAGCCTTCGCTCGTCTCCATGGCGGCCCGGGGCATCGCACCTCCGGCATTGTTGACCAGGACGTCGAGTCGGCCGAAGGCCGCGACGGTCTCGGTCACCAGGTGCTCCAGTGCGACAGTGTCGTTCACATCGGTGGGGACCACGAGGGCTCGCCGTCCCCGGGCCGCGACGCCGTCTGCAACCTCTTCGAGGTCGGTCCGGGTACGGGCCGCCAGCACGACGTCAGCACCAGCGTCGGCCAGCCCCAGGGCGATGCCGCGCCCGATTCCCTGGCCCGCGCCCGTGACGATCGCCACCCGGTCGTCGATGCGGAACCGCTCGAGGATCATCGGCGACTGCGGTGGAGCGCCCCGCTGGCGCGGCCCGCGACCGGGGGGAGGTCGAGGTAGGTGAGGAGCCCAGGCGCTGCCTCGCACACGTAGGGGATGGCGTTGACGCAGTGCATGGCCGTCGCAACGATGCCGGGGTTGCGCGCGAGGCCCTCCGCGATCGAATGCGGGTGCAGTTTCTTGAACGTCACCAGGACATTCGGGTCACCGGTGATCTCGACTTCGAACCGCTCACCTGCGGGGCCGAATGCCCACGGTGGGTCCAGGTCGGTCACACCCATGAGCCAGTTCACCGCGGCGGTGATCACCACCTCGCCGTCCACGAGACCCTCCCAGCGGAATCGTTGGGCCGCCACGGTGCCTGGCTGAATCGAGCCGATGGGCGACTCGATCGGGCTCGTCGCCACTGCCATGTCGTGGGTGGTGCGCAGGTCGGGGTCGAGGTCGAAGCCGAGCTCGTCGGCCAGCATCCAGACCGACTGGCGGAAGCCCGCGCCGAGGGCGTCGGCCATGATGCTCGTGCGGGCCTCCTCCGGCGTCTTTCCGAACAACATCCAATCGCGGATGACATCCGGGGCGCCGTACGTACGAATGTCGGAGAATTCCTCCGCCCGTACGTGAGTGACCGAGCCCGACAACGCGGAGAGGACCAGTGGGAAACGCTCGGTGATGCCCCCGGGGTGAATGCCCGTGCCGTGCAGGGTCACACCGGCGGCCTTGCAGATATCGTCGAACCGACGTCGCTCGCCGTCAGGCGGATAGAACCAGCCGAGCGGGGTCACGACGTTCTTGCCCGATTCCAGGATGCGGATGATGACCGACGGGTCGGCGAAGATGGGGCTGTAGAGCACGCAGTCGGCTTCAACGGAGAGCAGCGTCTCGACGTCGGTGGTGGCGGATACGCCGATCGGACCGGCCGAGAGCAGGGTCCCGATGTCGACGCCCTCCTTCTCCGACGAATGAACCCAGCATCCGACAAGTTCGAGCTCAGGGTGGGCGAGGACACCTTGCATCGCGGCGCGCCCCACCCCACCACTCGCCCACTGGATGACCCGGTATGCCATCTGACCACCTTTCGCCGGTGTTCGGCGTACCAAGACTATGGAGCGCGGCTCGTCCCGCGCTATTGGACGGCTGTGCACCACGCGCGGGTGAAATCGCGGTCCCTTGAGCACGGGCCGACCACGGTGCACACTTTGAGCGTGCTGCGTGTGATGGCGTCGCAGGAAATGAAGTCGCAGGAAAGGAAGAAGTGAAGCTATGGGAGGAACAGGTCGTGCAACACCAAGGGATGTGGTCGTCCCGACGGCGTGGGAGGACTTCTTCCAAGCAACGGGCATCCCCGCCGCCGTGCGAGTCGGCACCACCTTGCGAGTCACCGGGCACACCGGAGACAACGCAGACGGTACCTTTTCCCGTGACCCCGAGGACCAGACACGGCAGACTTTTCGGAACCTGGCGGAGACGCTTTCCGAGGCGGGTGCCACATGGTCCGACGTCGTCGAGATCACGTCCTACCGGGTCGGACTGCGCGCCCACGGTGATGCGCTGCTCAGGGTGGCGTCCGAATTTCTCGAACGCCCCTTTCCCGCCTGGACCGACGTCGGCGTCACGGATCTCTTCGAATCCGATGCCATCGTCGAGATCAGTTGCGTCGCCGTCCTCGCGGCCGGCCCCAACGGGTGATCGGGACCGTCGAGCGCGTTGGAGAGAACGTCGGTCCCAGCACAGCGGCGGCATGATCGGCGAGGAGCTCGAGCGGCTCGACGCGGTCCCCGGTCAATCGGAGCGGTCTGGAGTGCGCCAGCACCACAGTCCCCAGCCGCTGACGCTGCGTCCACAGTGGGAGTACGACCACAGCTCTGGCACCGGCTGTTCGGAGGGAGTCTGTGCCCACGAAGCCGGGGCTCGAGGCGTCGCCGGCTGTGTAGCACGACCGGATGTCTCCCACGAAGGAGGACAAGGCGCAGAGCTCGTCGACGCCGAGCGCCACGAGACTGCCCGCCAACGGGCCCACGGCCGTGATGACCCGGGGACCGTCCGACTCATCGATGACGAGGCAGGCCGAATCCATCTCCGCCGCCTCCCGGAAATGGTGCATCACCTGCTGCGGCAGGCGCCTACCGGCAACGAGGCCCGAGATCGCCACCGAAGAATGCGCGGCACGTTGCCATCGGGTGTTGCCGATGTTGGTGCCGATGACACCGAGCCGATCGGCCAGAAGCCGGGCGACCGATTCCGTGAGCGACACCTTGTCTCGCGCGATCGAGCTGAGCGACTCCACGTTCAACGAGCCGACCGTGTCCCCGTCGACCACGATCGGGACACAGATCTCCGACACGACTCCGGGCACCGACTCGAGATAGTCCGGGTCGGCCGAGACGTCGTCCACCACGATGGACTGCCCTGTGGCCCACGTCCGTCCCGTGATCCCCCCCGATGCCGGCATTCCGTCGAGCACCTGCCACAGACCTCGCTGGGCCACACATCGCAACTCGTGGTTCCGTTCCAGGTACAGGCTGGGCATCAGTCCCCCCTGGCGGAACAGCGTCTCGACCGCGATGTCGCATGCCTCGAGCACGTTGTCGACCCGGGCCAGCGCAAGGCGGAGATCGTCCTCGACGTCATCGGTGCCCGGAGCATCCGCGTCGACGGGCTCCGATAGGCGGGGACCGGGCTGTCCCGCCCGACCGATCTGCGGCCATGGAGGCCCGGGACGTGCGAGCAGGTAGCCCTGGACCAGGTGCACCTCGGCCTCGCGCAGCACGTCGAGCTCACCCCGGGTCTCGACTCCCTCCGCGATCACGCTCGTGCCGACCTCCCGGGCGAAGGCCACGACCGCTCGCATGAGCGCCCGACGGTTGGGATCCTCGTCGATGCCCCGGACGAGCTCGCGGTCGAGCTTGAGGTAGTCAGGCGACAGCTCGACGACATGGCGAAGGCTCGAGTACCCCGCGCCCGCATCGTCGATGGCGAGACGAACACCACGCTCCATCCACCGGGCCAGGTGCGCCCGGAGAAGGTCGTAGTCGTCCACGGACTCTTGTTCGGTCAGCTCGACCACCAGCCGGTTGGGGAAGTCGTCACGCAGCTCCAAGAACGCGGGGTCGGCGATCGTCGACGCACTGGCGTTGACGAAGAGCACTCGCCCCTCGGGCGGAGGACCGATGTGGGCGGCGGCGACCAGACAGGCCAGCTCCAACTGGTGGCGAAGACCGAATTCGGACGCGACGTCGAGCCACCAATTCGGTGGCTGTCGCGGTTCGATCGGCATTCGGGCCAGCACCTCGTACCCGACAACGACCAGGTCCGCAGGGCGGACAATGGGCTGGACGACCGGCGTGATCACCCCCGGTTCGCACAGCCTCTCCACGGACCGACGGAGGTCGAATCCGACCACAGAGCGCGTTGGTCCAGTCTGGGTGACAGTCACCCCTGTCCCATCGACACCCGACACTGTCATCTTGAGTGGGGCGCGACGCCTCGAGAGACGCGGGCGCCCTCGACACTGGTCTGATTACGTAGCTCGCAGCAGGAGAAACGCGCCAAGGCCGACCAGGCGACAGCGCCCGCGCCGTCGTCAGTGGGATCCGGGCGTCAGTGCGCTTCGGGCACGGCGAGGGTCGCGGTGACTTCCACGGCCCACATGAGAGCACTGAGCGCCGACGGGGACAGGAGCTCGTCGGGCAGGCCGCTCCGGGTCGCCTGTTCGGGTCGGCCCAGCAAGAAGTCCGTCACGTCAGCGACCAGCCGCCCGAGGGAGCCCTCTTCCTCCAGCAGTGCGCGCCTGACGTCGTCGTCGAGGGGGAGCTCGCGCAAGACGTCCTCGAGCGGCACGCCGAGGAGGATGTCGAAGCTCGACACCATGCCGGCGGTGAACGCCGTCTCGGTGAGTGCTCCCCCGACGGCTTCGGCCACCAGCTCACAGGCACGGGCCCGCGTCGAGCGCGGTGGTCAGCTCCTCTTCCGAGGCTTGCCCTTTGCCTCCGATGAGCAGTAACGCAACCCAACTCTGGAGGCGACGCCACCCGGCGAGCACGAGGGCCTCGCGGACGGTCTGGACCGTTCTGCGCATACCGCGATCGGCGCCCATGCCCGCGAGTTGGAGCAATTGAAGTGTCATGGCCGGGTCCACGCGAAAGATGCCCTCGAGCTCGGCCAGGTCACACTCGTGGTCGAGCAGGCGTCCGACCAATCGCAGCTGCGCCACCCGACCCGGGTCCAGGGCCCGCCCCGGAACCGGGGACGGCCGCGCCAGGAAGTAGCCCTGGAAGTAGTCGAAACCGAGCGTTTCGCACCAGCGAAACTCGTCGATGGTCTCGACCTTCTCGGCCACGATGGCCAGGTCCGCTCGACGGCACCGCTTGACCAGGGGCGCCAGGTGCGACGGATCGGTCGCTCGCAAGTCGATCTTCACGATCGACGCCAGTGGCAAGAACGGCTCCGCGGCAGAGAACGAGCTCACGTCGTCGAGGGCCAACGTGAAGCCTTCGCTCCGCAGTCGACGACAGCCGGCCAGCACCTCATCGTCGGGCTCGATCCCCTCGAGGATCTCGACCACGGTCTGCTCGGGAGGTAGCAGGACCGGCACCGCGCCGGTCAGGACACCCCGACTGGCGTTGCAGAAGAGCTTCTTGCCCCCCACCAGACGATGGATGCCGATGCTGACCGATCCGAAGAGCACGTCGGCCGTCATCTGGTCGCCGCGCTCGCCCGCGGCCTCGGCCGGGGATCCGGCGTTGATGGGCCGAAATAAGAGCTCATAACCGAACACCGATAGGTCGCGCTCGAAGATCGGCTGGCGACCCACCACGACGTCCAGTGCTACCACTGTCCCATTCCTTGTCCCCCGCCGAGACCAAGGAGCTGTGTGCGGCCCCTACCGTGCATTGTCGGCACGGGGTGCCCTGTTCTCAAGCTCCGGTCTACCGTCTCACGCGGAGCTCGGGGACTGGTGGATTCCCAGAAGGCGAGGCGTCCGGTGGATTGCCCGGGGGGGACGGGGAGCTCGTTCGCCCGGGCCTACGAGTAGACGGTGCTGCTCGACGACCTGAATCGGTGGTGGGCGGCCTGCTTGGAGATCCCCAGCGCCCTCCCGACGTCGTCCCAGCTGGCGCCGGCGCTCCGACACGCCTCGACCGTGGCTCGCAGACGCGTGTCGTTGGCCTCGCGCACCTTCGCCAATTGGCGCATGACATAGCCGAGCCGCTCGGCATCGATGCTGGCGCGCTTGGCAGGATCGCTGCGCAAGGCGTACCGGATCGACCAGCCGACCGGCGGGTGGATGTACGCGAACCCGCGGTCAGCGGTGTCGGCCTTGGCGTGGTCGGCTGCCGCGTCGTCGGCGCCGTATCGTTCCCACACCGACTGTCGGGCCAATCCCATGGACTCGGCGATGAGGCCCCACGACAGGCCCAGGCGCCGGGCTTCCAGTACCAGCGCCCGTTCGTTCTCATCGGCACCGTTGGGCGCGGCCGCTTGCCATGTGGCGAGTTCTGCGAGGCAGCGTTCGCGTCGAGTCCGGCGCCGCATTACCACAGCGGTCAACTTTACCTGACACGCTCCGGACGCCGACTGATATGTGGCGCGCCATCACCGGTGGACGATCACCGTTCCAGCTCCCTCGGGATCGCTCTCGGCCCGGCGTACCTCCGACACCGACGAGCCAGTCGTTGTCGGCGGGGACGACGTTAGAGTCAGGTGATGACCTCGACCGACGACCCCACCCTCACCGTCTATGGGGCCCCGTGGTGTCCCCACTGCAAGCGAGTCAAGAGGTTCCTCGCGGCTCACCGGGTCTCGTACGACAACGTCGACATCGACGAACACCCCGAGGCCGTCGACCGCCTCAAAGAGCTCCAACACGGGGGACAGATCATCCCGACGGTCCTCTACAGCGACGGCACCGTCGAGGTGAACCCGAGCGACGAAGCCCTCGCCACCCACATCGGCCTGACACTCGAGGCCGATCGATCGGCTTATGACCTCGTGATCATCGGCGGTGGGCCCGCCGGGTTGGCGGCAGCGATCTACGCGGCCCGGGAAGGCATCGATGCCATCGTTGTCGACGCCAGCGCCCTCGGAGGCCAGGCCGGGATCAGCGACCGGATCGACAACTACCCCGGGTTTCCCGATGGGATCTCCGGAGCGGAGCTGGCCGAGCGCTTCGTCGACCAAGCCCGGCGCTACGGGGTGGAGCTCCTCTCGGCCGTCGCCGTCACCGGCGTCGCGCTCGAAGGCGGGGACCTCGTCACCTCGTTGTCCTCGGGCCAACGTCTCATCTCCCACGCCGCGATCGTGGCCACGGGCTCGACGTACCGCCGCCTCGACGTCCCCGGTGAGGACGATCTCATCGGGGCCGGCGTCCACTTCTGCGCCACCTGCGATGGGCCCTTCTACAAAGGAGCCGACGAGGTCGTCGTCATCGGGGGAGGGAACTCCGCCCTGGAGGAGGGACTCCACCTGTCCGAGTTCGCCCACCGGGTGCGCGTGCTCGCTCGCACCGAGCTCTCGGCCTCACCATTGCTCCAGGAGCGGGTGCGGTCCGATCCCCAGTTCGCCATCCACACGGGCGTGGACATCGTCGAGCTCCAGGGCGAGCGAGGTCGCTTCGCCGCAGTGGTGACCCGCGACCGTGCCAGTGGCGACGTCCAGCGGTACCCCGCGGCCGCCGCCTTCGTGTTCATCGGTCTGAAACCGAACACCGCCTTCCTCGGCCCCGCCCTGGAACGCGACCCCGGCGGGTTCCTCGTCACGAGCGCCACGATGGAGACCTCGGTGCCGGGTGTCTTCGCAGCCGGTGATGTCCGTTCAGGGTCGACCAAGCAATTGGGTTCGGCGGTCGGTGAGGGGATCGCGGCCCTGTTGATGACGCGCCGCCATCTCGAGGCTCATCACCACAAAGCGACTGCCCTCGTCGACGCCTGAATCGTCGCCCTGGGCTCGACTCCCGAATCACCCCACCGTGGCCGGTGCCCGAGCGATGTGCGCCGTCCAGGCAGTGCCGTCCCAGAAACGCACGCCCTCCCCCACCGGGTCGTCGTACCAGTCGGCGGGAGCGGCGTCGGGGCCCATGGGCTCGACGCGCGCCGAGAGCTGACGACGATGACTCCGCACGTCCGACGAAGCTGGCACCGTGGTGCCCCGCGGCGACAGGCCGTCATCGCGGGCCGTCGGAGACGGCGACGACGGGCTCGACGGGCTCGTCGCCACCGCCAGCGCGATGTGGCCGGTCCAGGTGGAGCCGTCCCAGAATCGCAGACCCTCCCCCACCGGGTCGTCGTACCAATCGGCAGGAGCGGCGGTTGGAGGCGTCGCCGCGCTGGGGACCGGCGACGGTGGGACCGGAGTCCGTCGGCGCTCGCGTCCGGCCACCATGCCGGCGACGATGCCCCGAAGGGGATAGACAAGCTGCTTGACGAAGATGACGAACCACCGCCACGGGTTTCGGTCGCCCTGATCACGCAAGGGGAAGTTCGCGTCCCTGATGCCGGTGGGCGGATATTCGTCGTATCCCTTGTACATCGTGCCGGCGAGGTGGTCCCACCAGGAGAACACCGTGCCGAAGTTCGACTCGAAGTGCCGGGGCAGGACGGAGTGGTGCACCCGGTGGGCCTGGGGCCCCATGAAGACGTACCTCAATGGCCCCAGATCGGTCCGAATATTGGAATGGAGCATGGCTGAGTAGTACAGACCGATGAAGGCCAGGCCGGCGGCGGCCGACGCGTTCAGACCGAGCATCTGCGAGGGAACGAAGACGATCAACGCGGCGGCGATCACCTCGCCGACGTGCGTCCGGTTGTCCGACAGTGCATTGAGCCGCTGCTGGGAGTGATGCACGGCATGGAAACGCCACAAGGTCCCCACCTTGTGATGGCACCAGTGGGACACCCACGCCAGCAGGTCGGTGAGGACGAACGCGACGACGGCGAGTCCCCAGAAGCCGAGCTCCGGCTGGAGGTCGAGCGACCATCCCCCGAGCAATTGGGTGTAGGCCACGGCGACCGCCCCCAGCGTGACGGCCACGACGGTGAACTGCAGCGCATTTCCCATGACGAACCACACCGCGTCGACGGCCATGTCGACGGAGAATGTGCGCTGGTCGCGTCGAGCCGGCCAGAACCACTGCACCACGGTCAGAAACGCGACAAAGGCCCAATACCAAGGATTCAGGGTGCTGAGAGACAGTCCGTGCCAGACAGACGCCGCGACGGCTTCGAGCGATGCACGAGTGTGGAACGAGGCACCTGCAAACGCATTCCATGCTCCGGGGCGGGCGGTCGCCAAGCCGACGACAGTGAGAATCCCCACTCCACCAAGGGTGAGTCCGACGACGAGGGAAGCGGGTCTGAGTGGCCGACCCGGAGCACTGGAGGAATACGGCACGGCCATCGAGAAGAAAATACGGGCGCCCGGTTAGCGTCACGCAACGGTAGTGCGACTTCGAGATGAACGTCGGATGAACATCTGAAACACCATCGGAATGGTAGACAACCAACTCGTCGTGCGGTCAAGTTGACCCCGCCGCCCCAGGCCCAGGGCCTGGGGTCGGGAGCCGGACCCGATCGCCCGGGGCCTCGACCTGCACCACGCCCCAGATCAGGGGGCTGCCCGGCCGAACCCGAGGCACCTGGTACGACTAGTAGGACGTTCCCCGCATGTACAGCGTCAGGTCCACCCGATGCAATGAGCACCGATCGCTGTCGTTGTAGATCGAGAGGCGCGTGTTGCACTCGGGCTCGGCGCACGACCGCCCCGATGCGAACCGGCGCGGAGGTCGGTCGTGGCTGTTGAACACTTCCCCACCGATGGAGAGATCCTGTTGTGCGCGCTCGTGCATGACTGTCACTTTCTTGCCAGAGACTCGGATGCTCAACCCGCGGACGAGGAGCCGGGGCCGAAGCCGCCGGAAGGCAGCACGATGACGCTCGTGGCTGTCACGGTGTTTCCCTGTCTCGTCCCTCGCACCAGGACCCGGGCGCCCGATGTCACGATGCTCGACGATGCGCTCGTCCGACCGTTGAAGTACGTCGTCGACGATTGCTCATCCACCGTGACGGCCTGCCCGGACCGGTCAGTCACGGTGAAGTTGGTGCTCGAGACGTTGCTGACGGTCCCGGCCACACCCAGCGTCCCTGCGAACGGTCCCGACCCTGCGAAGGGCCCTCCCGAGCTCGACCCTCCCGACGTCGCCCCTCCGGTACGCGGTGCGGCGCCGCCCACCGGGGCACTGGTTGCAGCCGGTGCGGAGTTCGACGTCGCCAACGCAAACGACAGTCCGACGACCGCCAGGACGAGCACTCCCGCCACGATCCATGCCACGGTGGCGTTGCGAAACGGGCCTCCGGACCCTCGTTCGGGAGGAGTCGACGGCGGCTGGGGCCAACCGGGCCACCCGTAGTTGGGAGGCGGTCCGTACCCCGGCGGCGGCGTCCCTTGCCGGAATGCGGGCCCATAACCCGGGGGTGGGTAGACCGTCGCCGGAGGCACGTCGGTCACGGGCGGAACCATCACGGGCTCGGGCCGATCGTAGGCACCACCACCAGCATCTCCGGTGGGGTTGGAAGGGTCGATCACAGTGTCCATGACGCCAGGTTGGCGTTCAGATCTGTGAGGTTGCTTTCGAGTACTTGTGAACTTCCTGTCAGGGAACAGCTGCGGACGGTGTCTCGCGCCAGGTCCGTCAGGTCGGCTCCATGCCGTGGCGCCGCATGAGCCCGAGCTCGCTGTCGCGCTCGGGCGGATGTGCAGACGCCCACAAGCTCTCCAAGTCCTCGAAATATCGATCCAAGGCTGGTGCGTGCAACACCAAGAGCCGCGCCGCCTCGTCGCGCGTGTTCCCAAACGTGTGCGATTCGCCGGCCGGCACCAACACGAACGTTCCTGTCGACCCTTCGAAGATCTCGTCGCCGATGCGGAACTCCACAAACCCTTCCAATACGAAGTACGCCTCGTCGTTCCCGACGTGGCGATGAGGTGGCGGCATTCGCCCGCCTCCGGGGAGCGTGCGTTCCATCAACGAGAATCGGCCCTGCGTGTCCGACCCGGTCGCCTTGAACCACATCTCGCTCCCGCGTGCCTCGCGGCGTAGACCCTCACCACTTTCCAAACGGCGCACGGCAACCTCCGGTTCATCCACCTGCCCTTGCGGACGCGACTCTAGAACCCCGGTGAGCGCCCCCTCGGCTACTAGCTTGTTGTCGTTGTGGGGAACTCGACCGACGTGAGCACGGTTCCTGCCGGCACCTCAGAGAAGAGAAAGCCGACGTCGATCGAGCGCATCCAGCGCCTGGAAAGGCTGGAGCAGGCCCGCATCGAAGAGCAAGAACTCAAGGAGGAGCGGCGCCGACAGACAATCGCCGGGTCCAAGCCCTCCGGTGGGCGCCACGATCTTGTCGACCGGATCGAGCACGTCACGAGGATTCCCATGGCCCTCTTGGGACTGGCGTGGCTCGTCATCGGCATCATCATCCTCACGTCCGATGTCAACGGCTCGGCCTCGATCGTGCTCGTGGGCTCGCTCTTCGTCCTGTGGGCCGTCCTGCTGGTCGAGTACGTCGTCCGCCTGATCGTCACCCCCGACCGACGCGGGTATCTGCGGCGGCGCTGGGTCGAGCCGGCCACGGTGGTCGTGCCGCCCCTCCAGGGCTGGCACCTCGTCGGCATGGAGAGGACGTCGCTCCTCGTGCGCGAAGGCGAGTTGCGGGTGGAGGCGGTCCTCAGACACCACAGCCTCTTCCGGGTTCTCATCGCGGCCGCCGCCACCCTCTTCCTGGGCGCGTGGTTGGTGCTCCTCTTCGAAGAGGACGCCAAGGGGAGCAACATCCACACCTACCCCGACGCGCTGTGGTGGGCGATCGTGACCGTCACCACCGTCGGCTACGGAGATCGTTTCCCGGTGTCGGGAGGCGGCCGTACCGTTGCGGTCATCCTCATGTTGGTGGGCATCGGTCTCATCGGGGTCCTCACCGCCACGGTCGCGTCGGTCTTCATCAAGGAGCACACCGACGCCAACAGAGCGGAGTTCAAAAAGGGCCATGCCGACCTCGGACAGCAGCTCTCGGTGATCAGCGACCGGTTGGCCGACGTCGAACGCCGGCTCGGTGCCACCCCGTCCGAGATCGCCGCGATCGACGGTGACTCCGAAAGCGGTGCGGGCACGACGGGCGCATCGGACGCGGGACCATCCACCTCCTGAGAGCCACCTGAGAGGGAAGATCCTCGCAGTGAAGGGGACTCTGACCCAAGGGGGCACGGCGACCGACGCCACCCCGGCCGGGATCGAACAGGCGCTCGCCGGCGGTGAGTTCTTCTGGCTCGACCTCGACATCCACGACCCCGGCCCCGACGACGACGTCTCGGGCATGTTCATCAACACCTTCCACTTCCACCCTGTGGCCGTGGAGGCGGCGGACACGTTCGGGCAACGGGCCCGCATCGACGACTACGACGACTTCGTCCACGTCGTGACCTTCGGCATGGCCGGAGACGGGAAGAACGTGGCGGAGGTGCACTGCTTCCTGGCCGACCACTTCATCATCAGCATTCATCGGGGTGACTGTCCCGCCCTCACCACCGTGCGCGATCGCATCGGGAGCCACCACGCCTCGGGAACCGCGGCGCCGCAGGTCGTCATCTTCTACTTGATCTTGGACACACTGGTGGACTCGTTCTTCCCTGTGCTGTCGGACTTCGACGACTCGATCGACGACCTCGAAGGTGACATCCTCAAGAACCCGACCGAGGAGCAGCTCGGGACCCTCTTCGACATGAAGAGGCAGATCATGACGATCCGCAAGGTCATCACCCCCCAGCGCGACATGATCTCCAGCCTCAACGGCGGCATGGTCACGATCCCGGGGATGACCGACCAGGGCGCGGCGTACTTCAGAAATCTCTACGATCATCTCATCCGCATCAGTGACCTGGTCGACGGCTACCGCGACCTCGTCGGTGGAGCCATGGACACACACCTGTCCATGGTGTCGAACCGGCTCAACGTGGTCATGAAACAACTGGCCATCATCGCCACGATCTTCCTGCCCCTGGGATTCCTGACCGGCTTCTTCGGGCAGAACTTCGCCTGGCCCATCGCCCATGTGCAGAACAACGGCTATCTCTTCTTGTTCCTCGGCATCGGCTCGGAGGTGGTCGCCATCGTTCTGCTGTTCATCTTGTTCCGGCGGCGAGGCTGGCTCGGCAGCGGCCCCACGGCCTGAGCCCCATGGGGCCGGACAGGGCCCAAGCCCCATGGGGGCCCGCCGGCGGTGTCAGCCCGCCTGCTCAGTCGATCGAGCGGGCTTCGGCCCGGTCGTCGTGGTGTGTACGACGACGAGCCAACAGGGACTCGACCGGCCTCGAGACCACGAGGAGCAGGAGAGGCCAGAGGCCGATGGCGGGAACGGTGACCACCAGCACGAAGGCGGTGGCCATGAGGACGACGAGGACGAGCGTGTGGTCGACGACGCTCTTCCCTTGGGCTTCGGCTTGCGATTCGGGCGATCGCACGATGGACCATTGCTGCACGAGTGCGCCGACGGCGGTCACGAGCATGGTGCCGACGTAGATGCCGTGGTTGCCGGCATCGTTCTGCTTGGCCGAGCCCAGCAACTCCGTGGGGAAGGGGAGGAAGACGATGCCGAACATCCAGAGGAACATGCCCCAGACCAGCACGACGTTGTAGCGCTTCACGCCCTCGAACATCTGATGCTGCGCCCACCAGAAGCTGCCGATGACGGCAAAGCTCAACGAGAATGCCAACAACCTGTCCCAGTTGTCGTCCAGGAACTGCCCGAGCCCGGTAGAGCCGATCGAGCTGGCGGCATCGACGAGGGGCAGGATGAGCAACGTGATGGCGATCGCCACCACCGCGTCGCTGAAGCTGACCAACCGATGAAGCCCCCTTTCGCTCCGCACCACTCTTCCTCTCCGGCGATCGGGCATCCCCGTCCGGGCGCGTCCCGACAGCACGCGAGGCTACAAGTCGGTGTGGCGGGCTTCGGTGACGCTCGGCCGACTGAAGCGGAGCACGGGCGACCGATCGACTCGACGTGGACGCCGTCACCACCACCCGGCGCACGTGCTCATCGTGCCTCGAGAGCTCGTGCGGTCTCCGGCCGCCGGTGGCTCAATGACCGGTTCCGGGACGCGGCCGACGCTCGGCCAGCTCCCGGAATGCCTCTGGCACCCGGTCCACGTCGGAGAACATGGCCGTGGCGTAGCCGACTGCATCGGGCCCGAACCGGGCACGCACCGCATCCACCGATCGATCCGTGCTCCAGCGCGCCGCGCCCCGGGCCGAGCCCGGCCGTTCCTGGCCGCGGTCGAAGTCGAGCGGTAGTTCGAGCTGCAGGCCGGGCTCGAGCACCAGGTTGGCGACCGAGACGGCCAGGAGCGTGATGTCGCGCTCCTCGGGATGGTCGGCGAGGGCGCCGTGCACGAGCTCGGTGGCGAGCTCGGTCAGCGTGAGCGTCGCTGAGACGGCGACCGGCACCGTCGTCGAGCGGGTCACCGACCGCAGTCCGGTGAACCGCACGCGCACCGTCACGGTCCGTCCCGCCCGTCCCGCCGATCGCAGGCGGCCGGCGACGCGATCGGCGAGGTAGCCCAGGGTCGAGCGGACCAACCGGGGCGTGGCCTTCTGGCGCCCGAGCGCTGCCTGCGCCCCCATCGACGCGGGTCGACGGGCCCGTTCGATCCGCCGCTCGTCGACATTCACCGCAAGAGCCGCCAGCTTCGTGCCGACCGCCTGGCCGAGGAGCTGGTCGAGCAGGCCCGTCGGCGCGGCGGCGAGCTGACCGATGGTGTCGATGCCGACACCAGCCAACGCGGCCTGGGTGACAGAACCCACACCCCACATCAGCGCCACGGGGAGATGGTGCAGGAACTCCCGTTCCCGCCCGGTGGCCACGACCACGAGACCGTCGGGCTTGGCCACCTGCGAGGCCACCTTGGCCAGGTGCTTCGTCCGAGCCACACCGACCGATACCGGCAGACCGAGCTCATCACGGACGCGTCGCCGGATCGCCACGGCAATGTCGGTGGGAGTGCCGAACAGCCGTCGTGCACTGGCAACGTCGAGAAATGCTTCGTCGATCGAGATCCGCTCCACCAGCGGGGTGAAGGCGTCGAACACGTCCATGACCCGATCGGCGAGCGTTCGGTACTCGTCGAAGTGGCCCGGGACGAACCGCAGTCCCGGACACAGCTGGCGCGCCCGCCACCCGGACATGCCGGCGTCGACGCCGAACGCACGCGCCTCGTAGGACGCAGCGAGGACGACACCACCTCCGACCGCGATCGGTCGGTGGCGCAACGACGGGTCCAGGAGCTGCTCGACCGACGCGTAGAACGCATCGAGGTCGGCATGGAGGATCGTGGCCGCTCCGACCGGGTCCATCACAGCCAGGATAGTCGAACATATGTTCGCTATGCTCGGCCGCAGTGGCGGCTCGGTCGATCCCCGGATCGAATTCCCTGCACGCGCCCGGTCATCGGACGGGGCGAACCAATGGAGGCTGCATCGTGGACTGGAAATTCGAACTCGTCGTCGTTCCCGTGGCCGATGTGGACCGGGCCAAGGACTTCTACATCGACAAGGCGGGCTTCAACCTCGACGTCGACCATCAGGCCGGCGATTTTCGCGTCGTGCAGCTCACACCACCCGGATCGGCGTGCTCGATCGCCATCATGAAGAATGTCGATGCGCCGGGCTCTCTCCAGGGCCTGCACCTCGTGGTGTCCGACATCGATGCCGCCCGGACCGACCTCGTCTCCCGCGGGACGGACGTGAGTGAGCTCTTCCACTTCGAGACGGGTGGACAGGTGGCCGGGCCCGACCCGGGGCGGGCCGACTACGGCACGTTCCTTTCCTTCAACGATCCCGACGGGAACGGTTGGTTGGTCCAGGAGGTCGGGCGAGCCACCTGATCCGGGGAGCCCTCCCCCAGACGCTCAGCTGTCGCGACGTCGACGTGCCGACGCGTATCGGCGTACGAAACGATCCCTCACGGGAGCCACGGACATCCCCACCAACAAGAGCAAGAAGGTGGAGAGCAGGAGCAACCCGACGTCGGTCGTCTCGGTGCCCGATGGGTCGAAGACGCCGGTCGAAGAACGGTGTGGCCTCGAGAACGCGGTGGCAACGGCGGCCACGATCTGACCCGCTGCTGCGGTCGTCGTGGTGTCGGGCGGGGCCGTCGTCGTGGTGTCGGGCGGGGCCGTCGTCGTGGTGTCGGGCGGGGCCGTCGTCGTGGTGTCGGGCGGGGCCGTCGTCGTGGTGTCGGGCGGCGCGGTGGTCGTGGGCGTAGGACTCGTCGTGGTCGGGGTCGGGCTCGTGGTGGGCGTCGGACCCGTCGTCGGTGTCGGTCCCGTCGTCGGTGTCGGTCCCGTCGTCGCGGAGATCGGAGCGGTCGTCGTCGGCGGGCGCGTCGTGGCCGTCGTGTGCGTCGTCGTGGGACGCGTCGTGGCTGTCGGGTTGGTCGGATGCGACGCCGTCGTGGTGGGCGACGAAGCCGCAGCCGCGGTGGCTGGCTGTTGCGGTGCTCCGGTCGGGGCCGAGGAGGACGGCGGTCCGGCCGCATCGGCGGCCTGACTCTCCTGGTTCTGGAGCGCGAGCTGACGGAGTCGGGCCATCTCGTCGGCGACCGAAGTGCTCGTCGTCACCTTCGACGTCGTCGGGGACGATGCCGCCGTGCTCCCCGTCGAGCCCGGTGCGGTGAGGGGGTGCGACGGCGAGGAATGCCCCAAGGCGAACGCGAGCGGGATGCCGATCACGATGACGATGGCGGCGACGACCACGGCCACCAGCGCCCGGCCATGGACCGGGAGTCGCGACGCGGGTCGACCGGTCGAGGGCTCGCCGGAAGGCGACGCCGCGTCCCCACCCGGTACCGGGGCAGGAGGCGGCGGGGGCGGGGGCGCCGCGGCCACGAAGGGCGGGGGCGGGGGCGTCGGAGTGGCACCGGTCGGAACGGGAGGCGGCGGGAGTGACAACACCGGGGCGACCCCGATGGGCGGTGGGGGTTGAGGTGGGGCATCGACCCCACTCACCTGCGTCGCCACCGACGGCGGGGGCGGAGTGGGTGACGCCGTCGAGTCGTGGTCCTTCGGTAGCCAGGTGTCGATCTGGTCGTAGCCCACGACCTCGCCGTCGCGAACCAACGACGTGGGTCGGCCGAAGACGAATCGACGGAGCTCGTAGCGCCCAAAGGGGTCAGGGCGCCACTCTCCGTTGGGACCGCCTTTGTAGTCGGGCATTTTCGTCAGTCCCCCGCCAGCCTCCGCGAGATCGAACCGAAACCGTGGTCACACGATCTCTCTGAGCGGTCAAATGACCTTAGCGTCGAATGTTGCATCCTGCAAGAAGAAACCGCTGCTAGATGGGTGGATCGAGGTGACTCGCGCCCTCTCGTCTCGCTCTCGGGTGGCTGTCGGTGACCTAGACGGGGATCGATCCGTGCCGGCAGACGTCGGTCGGGGGCTGTCAGGGCCGGAGCTTCGGGGTGGCGTGGTCGTCGGGCCCGTTGCCCGAGGCGTCTTGAGCCACCCACAGCCCGGGAGCTGAGTGAGCCGCCGTCGTGGGGTGGTCGGTCCCGGGACGGTGCCTGGCCCGCTCCACCAGCCGCGCCAGATGCCACGACGCCCGGCGTGGGGCATCGACCAGGGCCAGCATTACCGCCCCCACGATCACGAGAGCCACACCCAGGAGATACGGCCACCCCATGGTCGCGAGTGTAAGTCCCTCGGCCCCGGATCGTGCCGCGCACCACCGTGGCCGGACTCGACGACGCACGCTCGTTGATCAGAGGCGGGAGCTTGCCGAGCACCCATGACGGCGTGTCGAGGTTGCGGCGCGGGCCTCCTCTCGATCGCGCGCCGCGATGCAACGCGGGTCACACCTATTGATCGCTCGCGTGGGGCGAAGCACGGTGCGAACTCGGTGCGACTGCCACCTCTATGCATGGAGGTCGTCACCGTCCTGCGTGCGGGCGCCGCAGCAATACGTTTGCTTGGCCTTGCCAAATGGCGGTTCGTGAGGGTAGTGCTACACATGAGGCAGGCGACGTTGACAGGACAGAGCCCACGGCTCTTCTGATCGATAGGGTGCGATCAATGACCGATTGGCAGACGATCTCCTCGCTCGCCGTGGCAGGCGGCACGCTTGTGCTCGCCGTGGCCACGTTCTCGGCTGTCCGCTCGGCGAACCGCTCGGCCAATGTCGCCGAGGAGGGGTACCTCACCGGCCTTCGCCCGCTCCTCGTCCATTCTCTCGCCGAAGACCATGTCCAGAAGGTCGGATGGAGCGATCGCCACTTTGCCCAGCTCGGCGGGGGGCAGGCCATCGTGGAAGAGCAGGATGGTGTGATCTATCTGGCGTTGGGCCTACGCAATGCCGGGGCGGGCATCGCCTTGCTGCACGGGTGGTACCCCATGCCTGATCGTGCCTTCGTCACCGAGTCGCACGCCAGTGCCCTCGACTTCCGTCGACTCACGATCGACCTCTACATCCCACCGGGTGGTGCCGGCTACTGGGGAGGGGCGGTTCGCAATCCCGACGATCCCGCCCGACCCGGCCTCGTGAGCGCGCTGGCCGAGCGTCGTCCGTTCACGATCGACCTCCTGTACGGCGACCAACAAGGTCGTCAACACACCATCAGCCGGTTCACCGTTCTCCCCGATGACGAAGAAGGCTGGTTCTGTCGCGGCGTCAAGCATTGGAACTTGGACGGTCCGGATCTCCGCTAGTTCCCACCGCGTCGTGCACGTCGCCACGACCTGGGAGTGCGCCGTGCGCCCCGGGGGAGTCGAACCACCCAACCTCCAGATTAAGAGTCCGTTGCTCTACCGTTGAGCTAGAGGCGCAGCAGCGATGGTAGTGGTCACCGCTTCGGACACGGTCCCGGAGTGACGGTGACCTCGACCGTCTCGATCTTCTGTGGATTGGTCACCTCGAGCGCACCCGGGACCTTGTGGACCTGACCCGCCGAGGTCTGGGCGCAGTACCCCTTCGGGTACCGCTGTGCCGGGACGGCGATGAGCGACGGCGCTTTCACCTCGGGGTTCGACAGGAAGTTCAGGTAGAACGCGTCTGACCCGGCGTCGTAGTCGATCAATGTCAAGGACCCGGCCACAGCTTGGGGGTACGGCTGGGACAACGCGTTGGCGATGGGGTGGAGTTGGCCCGAGGGGCTGGCCAACGCCTCGGCCGAGCTGCCGGTGGGGTCGTCGTAGTACTTCCACGACCAATAGGCCCACCCGATGAGCGATTGGTCCGCCACCCTGGTCAGGTTCTGCAACAACGCAGAGCTCTGGGTCGCGCCGAACTCGGACATGAACAAGGGCAACCCGAGCGGTTGGGAGGGCGTGGCCACCAGCGGGCCTTCGGAGGAGCGCCGTACGAAGGTCGACTCCTCTTGGGCCACGCAGGCCGACAGATTGGTGGGATTGCCCGTGACGCCGCTGCGGTAGCTGCAGTAATCGTGGAAATTCAGCACGAGACCTGGGTAGTTCATGGCGCCCACGTAGTTGGGAGCCCCGCCGCTGGCGAAGATGGTGGGCTCGCGGAAGATGAGGTGGTTGGGGTCCGCGGCGCGCAGCGTGGGAATGAGCCCCTGTGGGGGGTCGTCGACGGGGCACGTCAGCGGCGTGGTGCTGTCGAGGAGGTGTCCCGGAGTCGCTCGGCCCGTGTAGAAGCATTCGAGGCGGACATCGAGCGCCTCGGGTGTCAGCTGGTCGAGGGTCGTGGTGAAGGGCTCGTTGATCGGGTCGTAGCCGACCACCCACGGGTCGTCCTTGAACGTCGATGCCACCGCCGCCCAGGACCGGTCGTACTCGCCCTGGATGTCGCCCACGAGGTCGTTTCTCCAGAAGTTGCGCACCGCAGCGTTGAGCGACGGCGACGCGTAGTTGTTGGACCAGCGTCCCGGCAACGTCTTGATCGGCAGTCCATCGGTACACACTGCCCACGGAGGGGCCCCTTCACCGCGAAAGCCCGTGCTGTAGACGTCCTCGTGCATGTCCAAGAGCGTGTATACGTGGTAGCGAGCCAGAATGTCGACGGTCTGCTGCACCTTGGCCAGATACTGGTCGGCGACCGCTTGGTTCCACTGATGCGGATCGCCGGGCGTCCCCAGTGTGCAGATGGCGGGGTTGTTGGGAGTCTTGATCGTGCCCGGCTCGATCCCGGCCCAGATGATGCCCAATCGCACGATGTTGAACCCGAGCCCGGCGATGGCCGCCGCATCTTTGCTCGTGAAGTTCCAGGGCTGGCCCGGGTCGACATAGAGCTCGTAGGGCGGTCGCTTGTAGACGGCGTTCACCCCGTGCAGGATGACCACCCGGCCGTACTGGTCGTAGATCGACCCGCCTTGGGGGCTCGAGAGCAGCCCATGGACATACGGCGTCGTGGCCGAGACGCTGCCCGGCGACGTCGACGCCGCCATCGCCGTCGCGCTCGGCCACGACATGAACGCCGTCGCCGCTACCGCAAGGGCCGTACAGATCCATGTCCGCCGGTGTCCACGTGAGCCGTTCATCTCGGTACCGTATCCCGGTTGTACCCCGCGCCGGCAACGGGCGTCCCGAGGCGCGACGTGGTCGGCCGCGCCAGCGCCAGCCGTCGCGTCATGAAGCGTCGCCGAGGGCGTCGGGCGCCTCGACCGCCCGCAACCGCCGCAGGCCGATGGTCGGGAACAGCAGCACCGACAGCATTCCCGCCCCCACGAGCGCCGACGCGTTCACGGGCAGCATCCGCCCTTCGCTCGTTCCGATGGTCGTGATGACCACGATGAGGGGCAGTCCGGTGGCCGAGAACAGCGCCAAGGGCCCGCGCTCGGCCCGGGACAGGACCCGCCGGTACAAGAACAACGCCGGCAAACCCCGGACGAACAGCATGACGGCCAGGAATCCCACGAGACGAAGGAGAGCGGAGGGCCGATGCAACAGGATGTGGAGGTCGAAATGGATGCCGCTCACGATGAAGAAGATGGGGATCAGGAACCCGAACCCCACCGCATCGAGCTTGCTCTTGACGACCTCGCTGTCGTCGCCCGTAGTGAACAACCGCACCACGATGCCGGCCGCGAACGCACCGAGGAGCACATCGAGGCCCAGGAGATACGCAAGGTAGACGAGCAACAAGACGGTCAGCACCGACACCCGGACCGGCAACTGCGAGCTCGAGTACAGGTTGCGCCGGAGAAGCGACATGACCTTGGGGGGACGCGCCCGTGTGGCGAACACCGCGGTGAGGGCCGCGATGATCACGAAGGCGACCAAGAGCGAGCTCGTCTCCGCCGGGTCCTTCTTGGTGAGGAGCACCGCCACCGCGACGACGGGCCCGAACTCCCCGGCCGTGCCGATGCCCACCAGGTATGTCCCGAACCGGGTGTGCAGGATCCCGGCGTCGTCGATGATGGGCACCAACGTCCCGAGCGCCGTCGTCGTCAACGCCAGACCCACGATGAGCGTGTCGAGCGCAAGGCCGGTCGAGACAAGCGCGAAGGCGATCGCCAGCGCCAGGCCGAGCGAGATCAACCAGCCCACCACCGCCAGACGAATGGGAGGCCCCCGGAGTCGGTCGAGCTCCAGCTCGAAGCCCGCCAGGAACATCAAGAACGTCAGTCCCATGTCCGAGAGCGCGGTGACGAGCCCGTTGACGTGGACCAGGTTGAGGACATAGGGGCCCATGACGATCCCCAACGAGAGCTCGATCACGACAGAGGGGACGCGCAGTCCCCTGGTCTGCTCGGCGATAACCGGCCCCAGGACAGCGGCGAGGGCGATGAGGACCAGCGTCGGGATCGCGGCCTCCGTCACTCAGTCACCCCCACAACGCCCGCCGCCGAGAACGCACCACACTATCTGCACCGTTCTCGGCGCCTCGATGGGGTCGGGTCAGCCCGGCGCCACCTCAACCACAGGCGTTGGCGATGAGCGCGGCCAGCGCCTGGGCCCCGGGGCCGCCGATGGGGAGATGGGTTCCGTCGGAGTAGAACCACTCGGGATGCGCGGCGGCGAGGCCGGCCCAGTCGGCCAGCACGGCGTTCGGGTAGCGCGCCACTCCCGCCTCGAGCACGGCGTTGACCGCGTCCTGCCACGCCCGATCCACGTGGACGGTGACGAAGACCACACGCGTCACCCCCGCCAGGTCGGCCATCATCGTGTCGAAGTCCGCGGTCGTGATGGGGCCGTTGGTCCCGAGGTCCACGACGACCGTGGCCCCCAGTTGCCCCGCTGACCGCAGCTGCTGGACCACCGTCTCTCCGGTTGTCCACTGCCGGCTGACCGCGGCGTCCACGTCGATCCCCGGGACGTCATTCTGGAGGTCCGGGGCCGCGTCGAGCATGACCGAGTCACCCACCGCCGTCACCCCTCCGGTCAGGTGCACGGTCACCGGTGCCGGCGTCGGCGTCACCACCGCCGCGGTCGTGGGCGGCGGTACCGCCGCGGCAGGAGGCCCCGGTGTGGTCACGGCCGTGGTCTTCGGGACGGCCGTGGTGGTCGACGAGGGAGGGATCGCGACCGTGGTCGGGGGGGCGAGGGTCGTCGAACTCTCCTGCACCTGATCGTCCACCCGCGGCGCGCCACGGTGCGACGGCGGGGCGGACCGGCCCACGACGGTGTCCCCACACCCCGCCGCAACGAGCATCGCCGCGGCGATGGCCGCCCCCACCAGCCCTGTCCGGGCTCGACCACAGACGCCGCCGCGCCCTCGGGGCGTCGTCACCATGTGAAGCTCCCGAGCTGCGGCAGCCGCATCCCCCCGTGTGCCATCTGTCGTCATTTCTACCCGAGACCGACCGCTACCTCAGATCGCCCCCCGAAGCCGTCGCCCCAGGTGCAGACCCGGCGCACCCAAAGGAATCTCACAGAAATTCCACAAGAATCTCTTAGATCTCCCCGCTGGTATGGGGGTGGGACACGTACGGGGGGAATGTCCCACCAAGGGCCGCGGCGGCCCTCCCGAGGGGCCGCCGCGCCCTTCTGATTTCGTCTCTGCTTCCTGAGCTCTCGGGTTCCCTCAGCTCTCGGGTTCCTTCAGCTCTCGGGCCCGTAGGCGATGGCGCCCACGACGACCTCTGCCTCGGCGGTCAGCGCCCGGTGCGATTCACTCAGCACGACGTCACGCCGTCGGCCACTCGGGATCATGCACGCCGCGACGGCCGCCACCACCAATGCGCCCCCGCACACCGCGAACGCCAAGATGTACCCCCCCTCCCGGGGGAACCCGTCGGGCAGCATGTTGCTGATGACGAGGCTGGTGGCGACCCCGCTCCCCAGTGCGGCGCCGATGTTCCGGATGTTGGTGTTCATTCCCGTGGCCACACCGGTCTGGTCGGGCGGCACCGCCTCGATGATGAGGTTCGCCATCGATGCGTACCCGAGAGCGACGCCGACTCCGAGGAGCCCGGAGGAGACATAGATGTTCCACGACTGCGAGTGCGCCAGCGCGAGGAAGCCGTAGCTCGCCGCGGCGAACAGTGCCCCGGCGATGAGCAGCGGCTTGGAGCCCACGGCGGCCGCCATGCGACCCGTGAGCGGGGCGACCACCAACATGGCGACGGCGAAGGGCAGGAGGAAGAGGCCGGACTGGGTGACCGACGCACCGAAGCCGTAGCCGACCCGAGTCGGGGTCTGGGCGAACTGCGGCATGGTCACGAACATGGCGAACATGCCGAAACCGAACAACAAGGCCGCGAGGTTGGTGCTCCATACCGCGGGCAGGCGCATCATCTTCATGTCGACCAGCGGTGACGACGAGCGGGCCTCGGACCAGATCCACAAGCCCATGAGCACGATCGTGGCACCGAAAAGGGCCAACACCGAGGCGCTCTTCCAACCCCATGTCGGTCCGTACGACACAGCCAGGAGCCCCGTCACCAACCACCCCGACATGAGCAGCGCCCCCACCCAGTTGATGCGGCCCGGGGAGCGCACGGGCGACTCGGGCACGAAGATGAAGGTGGCCACCGTGGCGGTCAGCGACAGCGCCAGGGGTATCCAGAACAACCAATGGTACGACAGGTGCTCGATGATGGGGCCGGCGAGCACGATGCCCACCCCTACTCCCACACCCAGGATCGCCGACATGATGCCGATGGCCCCCGCCACCTTCTTGACCGGGAACTCGTCTCGAATGATCCCGAAGGCGAGGGGGAAGATGGCACCACCCGCCCCTTGCACGACCCGCCCCACCAGCATGACGGGCAGCGATTGGGCCACGGCGCTGATCAAGGTGCCGACCGAGAGCGCGATGAGCACGGCGACGATCATCTTCTCCTTGCCCACCATGTCGCCGACCCGTCCCAGGATGGGTGTCGCGATGGCGGCACTGAGGAGGTAGCCGGTCAAGAGCCACGTCGCCGCACTCGTCGAGGTGTGCAGCGTGTGCTCGAGTTGGGGGATGGCCGGAATGATCAGGGACTGCAAGAGGCTGAACGCGAGTGCCGCGGTGGCGAGGACCGCGAAGGTGGCGGCGTAGTGGATGCGGGACTCGGACATGCCGGGAGGTCTCTCGTCGAGGAATGGTCGGTTCCCGTTGAAGCTAACAGGGGGTGGGTGCAACCCCGACGGTCAGGTCGCTGGATCTTCGGCGCGCGCAGTCCACCGCTCGGCCTCGGACTCGAGCCAGCCACTCTCCCAAAAGCTGACGTCGCCACCGACGTCGAGCAGGCTCCGGTGGGCGTCGGCCACGAGTCGGGCCGCACCGACGTGCTCCGCATCGAGCCCCAGGATCCCTTCGGCCAGGAGGATCGCCTCGACCGCGTCCCCCCGACCCAGGGCGCGGCGCGCCAGCTCCAGGGCCTCGGACACGCCGACCGCGTCGACCAACAGCCCCATGGCGTCGGTGTGGCGATCGGGATACAGCTCCGACGTGGACCGGAGCTTGAACCACCCCACGTAGGTCTCCCAGATCGTGCGCACGGCCCAGGCCACCTTGCCGTAGCCCTCGCCCACCCGCAGATGCCGAGGCAAACGGATGTCCTGCATCATCGTCCAGAGATCGGTCCCGGCGTTGATCCCGTCGAGGGTCTGGCGATGCACCCAGTCGACGGCATCGTGGAGGCGGGCGAGCGATGCGTCGATGAGCTCGGCGCCGACGATCGGCTCGTGACGCCCCGTGACGAGCATCTCGGGCTGGAGCTGGCGCAGCCGCCGCACGGACTCGAGGTACGGCTCGACCAGTCGGTAACGGTCCCCGCGCAACGTGTTCAGATTGGGGAAATGCGGGAACAACGGGCCCAGCAGGTTGCTGATGAGGGCGAGCCTGTGCTCGGGAAGCCACACGATCATGCTGTCGATGGTCTCCCCCACCGCGGCGATGAGCTCCAGGTGCAGCCCGTCGACGTCCAGGTCCAGGCGCTCGTCGAACGTGACGTCGGGAGTCGGGGTGTCCTGATGCATCGACACGCCGGGGTTCTGCGCTGCGATCCGCGCCGCGTCGCGCCCGGTCATGTCGAACCAGATCCCTGCGGTCCGCAACCGCAATTGGCGGATTCGGGCGTCGTCGCGTTGGCAGGCCAGGTTGTTCTCCTGGGCGACGTAGACCGTGTCGGGCTCGCGGAACAGCTGCACGCCACCGAGGTGGTCGACGTGTGCCTGGGTGCTCAGCACATAGGGCGTGGGCCCGCGCCGGACCGCATCGAACACGCGCTTGTGGTGCGGCGCCTCGTAGCCCAGTCCCGTGTTGACGATGATCCGGGAACGCTGCGACAACAAGCAGTACGCCGCCGTCGTGCCGCCCGATCGGAAGAGGAACTCGGTGACAGGGTGGGCGGGATCGTCGTACCGGGGGATCAGGAGCTCTTTGCCGGGTCGGTGCTCGATGAGCCAGTCGACTTCGTCGTCGATCGTCATGGGACCTCCACCGGCACCCCGAAGCGATCGAAGTAGAAGCCGAAGGGCCGGCGCACCTCTTCGGCGCTGACCCCGAAGTCGCCTCGCAGGTCGTAGCGCACGTGCCCACCGAGCCCGCGTGGGTGGGCGTCGCCGTACGCCGTGATCTGCCGGTACGCCTCGTCGGTCATGGGCAGGCCCCCAACGTCGTAGATGCGTTGCACCGTAGCCATCTCGTCACGCATGAACGCATCGAAGTACACGTCGACCGACCGCTCGACCGGGACGACGTGGCGGTCACGGACCGAGGCCTCGAGCAACCGTCGGACCCGGTCGGTCCAGTAGTCGATGTAGAACTCCGGCTTCGGGTGTCGGTATCCCATGCGCGCCGCGTACGTCATCATGGTGGCGGCCGACTGGACGACCGAGACCGGGTCGCGATGCGTCACCACCACGGTGGCGTCGGGGAACGTGGCGAGCAGCGGGCCCAGCTGCTCGAGGTGCTGGGGAGACTTGAGCACCCAGCGGTCGCGTGGTCGGGTCCACTGCAGGATCTGCAGCACGGTCCGGAGGTACCCGTAGTGCGGGGTCTGGTCGTGTGCCAGGTAGTAGTCACGCCACCGCGGGCACCGGGCCACCCACTCCGGCGTGTAGCTCGAGAAGTCCGGGAGCTCCAGCTCGAGCTCCTCGTGCACATGGTCGGGGTGCATGGGGTGCATGGCCGACAGGTACGGGAGGGTCATCTGCATCGCTTCCCACGCCTCGCGACAGCGCCGGCGACGCGGGTCCTCTCCCCCGGGCTCGGGTCGCTGGAGGGGGTCGGGGACCGGTTCGTAGCTCTCCCACAGCGGCATCGAGCGCAGGCGCTGGTCGGCGGCCATGAGGTTCACCAGGTGCGTCGTGCCCGACCGCGGCAGCCCGACCACGATGATGGGACGGTCGATCCGGACCTCGAGGATCTCGGGATGACGCTGCAGCACGTCTCGGACGCGCAGCCGATTGGAGGCGTACCGGACACAGTCGTTGAAGAACCCCAGGCGACCCAGTCCGGTGCGGTCCGCGTCCGCGTCCATCTCCGACAGCCACAGCCCGAGGCGCGCGGTGAAGTCCGGCGGCCCGAAATCGTGGAGCCCGGTCCGAGCAGCCGCGGCGTCGAGGACGTTCTGGACGCGCAACTCGACGGGGTGACGCTCGCCATAGTCGAGCACCGCTCGCTGCAGGTCGTTGTAACGCGGCTGGGCCAGATCATCGATGCGGATCGGCTCACCCATCGCGGGTCAACCCTGGACCGAGAATCCGCCGTCCACCGGGAGCGTCTGGCCCGTGACGTAGCGGGCCGCCGGGCTGGCGAGGAAGAGGACGACGGGAGCCACGTCTTCGGGCGTGCCGAACCGGCGCATCGGGGTGCGCTCGAGCAGGGGCCGGGTGAGCTCGTCGAAGGCGAGCATGGGTGCGGTCATGTTGGACTCGATGATGCCCGGCGCCACCGCGTTGACGCGCACCCCGTCCTTGGCCCACGCCACGGCCAGGCCTTTGGTCATCTGCACCACGGCGGCCTTCGCGGCGCCGTAGGCGGGCACGATCTCGAGCCCGAAGAAGCTCGTCATCGAACCGACGTTCACCACGCTGCCACCGCCTTCGATCGCGCTGGCGGCCAGGAGCCCGCGGCAGGCGGTGGCCAGGCGGAAGGCGCCGAAGAGGTTGGTGGCGACGACCTCTTCGAACACCGCCGGCTCCCACTCGTCGCGACCGCCGGGCAGGTTCTGCCCGGCGTTGTTGACGAGGACGTCGAGGCGATCGAGGCCCTGCGCCATCTCGGCGATGGCCGCATGGTCGGTCATCAGGAGCGGCCGGTAGTCGAAGAGCGAGAGGTCGTGGCCGTAGTCCGAGGCAGACGGTCGGGTGCCGGTGATCGTCACGTGGGCCCCGGCTCCCTGAAACGCCCGCGCCACGCCCAAGCCGATGCCGTTGGAACCTCCCGTGACCAGCACCCGGGCCCCCGAGAACTCGAATGTCACCGATCCCACACCGACTCCCAGCGACCGGTCTGCGCCGAGCGGGCCATGGCCAGGGCGGCCCGCAACTCTCCGACCGCGTACGCGGCGGTCGCCGCCGGCGCGACGCCGTCGAGGACGGCCGCCTCGAAGTCGGCGATCTGGGACTCGTAGCTCGTGAAGTAATCGCCTCCACCGTCGACGTCCCGACGTCCGCTGCCGTCGAAGACCACGACACGACCGTGTTCGACCACGATCTCGCCCCGGGTGCCCGTGAGCTGGAACGGGGCGACCGGCGCGGCAGGACCGGGGGAGAGCACGGCGTCGAAGCTCGCCACCACGCCCGTGTCGAACCGACACAAGGCTCGGCACATCGACTCGCCCTCCATGGCCGGCATGGGTCGAGCCGTGACCGCCACGACCTCGTCGATCTCGCCCAGCCACATCCGCAGGGGCCGGAGCCAGTGCGAGCCGGTGTCGATGGCGATGCCACCCCCCGCAGCCTCGGCGGACAGCCGCCACGGATCCTCGCCCCCGTAAAACTCCTCCAGGGGCGGAGCGCAGTGCCACGAGCGGGCGGTGATCACCTCACCGATGACGCCTTCGTCGACCAACCGCTTCGCCGTGAGCACTTCGGGCCAGTACTCCGCGTTCTCCGCCACCATGAACGTCGTGCCGGCCTGCTCGGCTGCCGCCAAGATCCGTCGGCATGCCTCGGGCGTCGGCGCCATGGGCTTCTCGAGCAGCAGGTGACGGCCGGCCCGGAGCACGGCGGTCGCGACGGTCTCGTGCCGGTCGTGCGGCACCATGACCAGCGCGGCGTCGAAGACCTCGGCGCCCAGGGCGACGTCGACGTCGCGGTAGGCGCTCGCCCCCGTGGCGGCCGCGAGCGCGTCGGCGCGGCCGGGAACGACGTCGACGACCGCGGTGACGTCGGTCCGCGTGGCGCCACGCGCGATCGCCCGGAGGTGCCACTGGGCGATGGCGCCGCAGCCGATCATCGCCAGCCGGACCCGCTCCCCCTGCGCCACGACGGCCGACGGTAACCAAGAATCCAAAAGCGCTCAACCACGGCCACCCGACGCACCGACTCAGCCCAGGCTCCGCACGGGGTCGCGGCCGTCCCAGTCCCGGGCGGCGTCCCGGACCATCGTGGTCATCCACCGGGTGGTGTCATTGAGCTCCATGACTTCGACGACGGTGCTCGTGAACCCTCCGGTGTCGAGGTAGGCGAATTTGGCGATGCCTCCGCCGCTGCCGCGATGGACCACGGGCCATCCCGCCGCCTCGGCGCCCGCCACCGTGGCGTCGAAGTCCTCACTCCAGAACGCGACATGATGGAAGCCGAGCCTGCCGCTGTCGGTGAACTCCTTGTAGATGCTCGGTGACGCATCCTCCTGCTGGATCAACTCGATCTGCAGCTCCCCCGAATTGGCGAATCCGATCGACACCACCGGGGCTGTCGGCTCCCCCCGGTACTCGCTGTCGGCCTGGGTGAACGACGGGAGCACGATCCAGGGTCCGATCCCCATGGTCAACCACTGCCTGATACTGGCCTGGAGATCGGTGACCAGGTAGGCGTTCTGTCGGATCGGGCCTGGGAACACGGATCGGGTGGCGATCATGGGACATCTCCTGTGGCGCGCGCTGCGCCCATTGTTACCGCACCGCCTCGACGGTGGTCCCGATCACCACGGCGCTGTTCGTAACCCGGCGTTCACGATCTCGTCATGCCCCGGTGACCGGCGGCCCCTAGAACGGGTCACGTGGGCCGGTCACCCGGCCGGAGCGCTTGGGGGCACCATGGTCATGACCAACCAGAAGGTGACGTCGACCTTTCAGGTGATGGAACGGTCCAAAGGCGTCCAGCACCGGTTCTTCACCATCCACGGCTACCGGCGCGCCTTCCTCACCGCCGGTCAGGGCCCGCCGTTGTTGCTGATCCACGGCATCGGTGACTCGTCGAGCACGTGGCTCCCGGTGGTGGACTCCTTCGCGTCCGACTACACGGTCATCGCGCCGGATCTGCTGGGCCACGGGCTCTCGGACAAGCCTCGCGCCGACTACTCCGTGGCCGCCTACGCCAACGGCATGCGAGACCTGCTGTCGGTCCTCGAGATCGACCGTGTCACGGTCGTCGGCCACTCGCTCGGTGGCGGCGTGGCGGCGCAATTCGCGTACACGTATCCCGAGCGGTGCGAGCGCCTGGTCCTGGTGGGCACGGGAGGGATCGCCCGGAACGTGAGCCTCCTGTTGCGTCTGGCCGCCGCCCCCAACGCGGACCTGATGATGCCCACCTTCGGATCGCCGGTGTTCAAGCTCGCGGCCCGCCTCACCGCCCATGCGCTGCGCCTCCTGGGCACCGACCTCGGTCGCGACACCGAGGAGATCTTGAAGGTGTTCGATGCGCTGCCCGACGCCACGTCGCGCCGGGCCATTCTCCGGACCCTGCGCTCGGGTGTCGACTGGAGGGGCCAGGTCATCACGATGCTCGATCGCGCCTATCTCACCGAGGGGATGCCCACCCTGCTCCTGTGGGGAGCGCACGACGCCATCATCCCCGTCGACCAGGCCCACCTGGCGGCCGCGGCGATGCCCGGAAGCCGGCTCGAGATCTTCGAGGACGCCGGCCACTTCCCGCACCATTCGGACCCCGAGCGCTTCACGGCGGTGGTGCGGGCCTTCCTGGCCGACACCGCCCCCTCGCAGTTCGAGCCCGACGTGTGGCGTGAACGACTCCGGCGAGGACAACCGGTCCAGGCCGTCCAGCGGACGGGGAACGCCGACGGCGTGCTGTCGGGAAGCGTGCGGAGCGGGACCTGACCACAAGGCTCGCTCCGGGCACGCGATCGACGACCGCCGCCCCGACAGCGCCATTGCCACGCCCCGGCGCCAGGGCGACAAATAGGGTGTCGTGGCGTGCGCCCGTCCCCCGGCTCCGACGCTCGGGGAGATGGTCGTAGGAGTAGCCCCACGATGGTCGCACTGGCGGCGCTCGGCGCGGCGGTCGTCGTGGTGGTGGTCCTGTCCGCCACCGTGTCGGGCGCGTCGGAGCCCTCTCGTTCGGACACCTCGCCGGTGGACCTGGCCACGCCGGTGGACATGGCCGACGGGGTGGCGCACCAGTCAGCGGTGGTTCGGGCGGGCGACGCCCGGATCGAGGTGCTCGGCCCCACCCTCTTGCGCCTCGAGTACTCGCCCACCGCCACCTTCGAGGACGACCCCACGGTGAACGCGCTGCACCGTCGGATGCCGGTGCCGACGTACCGCGCCTCGGTAACCGGAGGGTGGCTGACCGTCCGGACCGCTCGCGCCACGCTGCGGTACAAGGTGGGGTCGGGGCCCTTCACCGCCACCAACACCGTGCTGCAGTTCCGGGACGCGACACAGCTGGAAACGGTCCACCCCACGTGGGAGTGGGAATGCCCCTTCGACCAGACCTGCCAGGCCGGCGCGGCGACACTCAGGGGCGGCGCCACGCTCAGCTTCAGCCAGAGTGGGTACGAGAGCGAGTCCGGGTACGTGGGCGATCTGGCCGGCGGGGCCAGCGCCACGTGGACCGTCCTGGGCGCTCCGGCGGGCCCGGCGCAGCTGTCGCTCCGGTACTCGAACGTGGCCGGCCCCGGTACCACCGCCGCCCCCTACGGCGTCGACCTGGTGGTCAACGGCCGGGTCCTCAGCACTCTGGCCGCACCGCCGACCGACACCGCCCAGCCCTGGTCGACCGTCACGACCACCGTGTCGCTCCGGACAGGCGCCAATTCGGTCCAGGTCCGGTGCAGCGCGGCCACGCGTTGCCCGGACCTCGACACCGTCGCCGTCGGCCCGCTCGGCGTGGGCGTCTCCGACGGAGGGGCGGCCGAGCCGCTGGGGGGATGGATCCGTGGCTTCGACACCTTCACGTACCAACCCCTCCAGCCCTGCGCCGCGGGCACAGCGGGAGCTACGTGCGACAACACATTCGAGCCTCTGCACACCGACGGCCTGCTCGACCGCGCCGGCTGGCGACTGCTCGACGACACGAAGAGCGCGGTGTGGACGACACGAGGGTGGACCGAACCCCGGGCCCGGGGTGGTGACGTGGAGGACGGCTACCTCTTCGCCTACGGCCAGGACTACGCGGGCGCGTTGCACACGCTGGCGCAGCTGACGGGGCCCGCTCCCCTGCTCCCCCGGACGCTCTTCGGCGTGTGGTACTCGGACTACACCCCGTACTCCAGCGCCACGATCGAGCACTCCCTCTACCCGGCCTTCCAGAAGAACGACGTCCCGCTCGACACCCTCTCGCTCGACACCGACTGGAAAGCACCGAACAACTGGGACGGATGGGAGTGGAACACCGCACTGTTCCCCCACCCCGATGCGTTCTTGGGCTGGGCTCGGTCCAAGCACGTCGCCGTCACCTTGAACGTGCACTCGAGCATCGCCGTGGACGACCCCAAGGTGGCGACCGCCCAACGCGTGGCGGGGACGACGCTTCCCAAGTCGAGTTGCCAGGCCGGGATCTGCAAGATCTGGAACTGGAGCTCGGTCGCCCAGGCGGAGTCGAACTTCACGCTGCAGCAGAGCTTTCTCGATCAAGGCGTCGCGTTCTGGTGGCTCGACTGGTGCTGCGACGCCTCTGTGGTTTCGGCCCCGGGGGTGACCCCTGACGCCTGGATCGGCCACCTCTACGCCCAGGAGATGGTCAACGAAGGTCAACGCGGCTTCGTGCTCGCCCGCATCGGTTCTTCCAACGGCAATCCGCAACGCGTGTACCCGGCGGGGCCGTGGTCCGACCACACCTCGGCCATCGCCTTCACCGGTGACGCCTGGGGAACCTGGAACACCCTCGCCCAACAGGTAGCCCTCACGCCCGACGAAGCGACGATCGGCGAGCCCTACGTGAGCGACGACATCGGCAGCTTCCTCGGACCACCGCCCGGAACGGCCCTGGACCCGTCCGACCTGTACGACCGCTGGGTGCAGCTGGGGACCTTCCAACCCGTCCTCCGCCTGCACTCCAACGATGGGGACCGGCTGCCGTGGCAGTACCCGCAGCCCGTGCGCGCCATCACCGAGGCGTTCCTCCGTCTCCGTGACGCGCTCATCCCCTACACCTACACCCTGGCAGCCCAGGCCCATGACGAGGGCATGCCCATGGCGCGACCGCTCTACCTCGACTACCCACAGCTGGCCGCGGCCTATGCCCATCCCGAGGAGTACCTCTTCGGGCCCGACGTCCTCGTGGCGCCCGTGACCTCGCCCGGGGCCGTGGCGTCCACGACGGTATGGCTCCCGCCGGGCCGCTGGGTCGACTACTTCACCGGTGCGACCTTCACCGGTCCCCTCACCACGACGCTGTCGGTGCCCCTGAGCCGGATGCCCGTGTTCGTCCGGTCGGGCGGGATCATCCCCGAGCAATCGTCGACGGCCATCTCGGCGAGGCGCGGCGCGACGCCGTTGGTCCTCGACGTCTTCCCCGGATCGAGCGGGAGCTTCACCCTCTACAGCGACAGTGGAACCGGACTGGGCTACACCAAGGGCCAATTCACCACGACCACGATCTCGGACTCGACCAGCGCCAGCGCCGGCACCGGCACCGGCACGGGCACGGGCACGGGCACGGGCACGGGATCCTCGCTCACGCTCGGCGTGAGCGTCGGTCGGGCCCGTGGTCACTACGGTGGCCAGCCGGCGGCGCGGGCCTACCGCGTGGAGGTGGACGACCTGAGCGAGCCGTCCGAGGTGACCGTGAACGGCCGTCGGCTCGACGCCGTGCCGTCGGGCGCAGCCGGCCCGGGCTGGTCCTATCGAGCGGCCACGTCCACTGTGGTCATCGACACTCCGTCATCGCCGGTGACCCGGCCACTGACCGTCGTGGCCACCGGCGGCCGCGTGCTCGACCGCGGCGAGCCGCCCGCGCCGACCTCGTGACCCGAGCGCGCCACCACGTCGCCGCCGGTCGGGCGTGGCCCGTCCCGACGCACCGACACCCTCGCCCATGCAAGTACCGCAAGGGCCTCGTCGCTAGTATTTCGCCCGATGACGGGGGCTGTGTGGCGACGTCGCGGTGGAGCACTTGGACCGGAGTTGTTACACCCCTCGGGCAGCTGAGCCGAAGTAGCTCTTGGTGAGTGCGGCCCCGACCCTCCCCAAGAGTGACGCCAAGACACTCTTCGTCGACGAGCTGAGCGTGGGGTTCGGAGGGGTCGTCGCCCTCGACCAGGTGTCGATGTCCGCGGCGCAAGGAGAGATCGTCGGCGTCATCGGGCCCAACGGCGCGGGAAAGACGACGCTGTTCAACGTCATCTGCGGGTTCGTCCACGCCAGCTCCGGCGTCATCACCTACGACGGCTCTTCGCTGCTCGAGCACCACCGTCCTCACGACCTGACCGAGAAGGGGATCGCCCGGACCCTGCAAGGCGTGGGACTGTGCGCCGGGCTGACGGTCCTCGAGAACGTGATGATGGGCGCGCAGAATGCGGTCCACAGCGGTATCGGGTCTGCCTTTTTGGGGCTGTGGCGCTCGAGCCGCGAAGAACGGCGTCTGGCCGTGCGCGCCACGGCGTTACTCGAGGAGCTGGGTGTGGGCGCCTACAGCCGGCACATGCCCGGCACCCTCCCCTATTCCATTCAGAAGCGGACCGCATTGGCGCGCGCTCTCATGGCCGAACCCAGCCTCCTCCTGCTCGACGAGCCGGCCAGCGGGCTGTCGAACGACGAGATGGACGACCTCGCCTCGTTGATCCGAACTCTCAGCGCACAGATGGGCGTCCTCCTCGTCGAGCACCACATGGACTTGGTCATGGCGGTGTGCGATCGGCTGGTGGTGCTGAACTTCGGCCAGGTCATCGCCGACGGACCGCCGGACTCGGTTCGATCGAATGCCGAGGTAGCCACCGCCTATCTGGGAGATGTGGTCGCCGGCCCGCCCGCATCCCCCGGGCCCCCCGAGCATGCTTGAGGTCCACGAGCTCTCGGTCTCCTACGGCGCGGTCGACGCGCTCAAGTCGGTGACCCTCTCGGCCCGTCCGGGTGCGATCACCGCCATCCTCGGAGCCAACGGCGCCGGCAAGACCACACTGCTCCGCACGGTGAGCGGACTCGTCAAGCCCAAGTCGGGGTCGGTGCGCTTCGGCGACGAGGAGCTCCTAGGGCGTGCCGTCGAGGACGTGGCGCGACGCGGGGTCGCCCATGTCCCCGAGGGACGAGGGGTCATCGCGGAGCTGACGGTGGAGGAGAATCTCCGCCTGGCCACCTTGTGGTGCATCGGCCGCCGGGACCGCCAACCGGCGATCGAGGCGATATTCGAGCTCTTCCCCCGCCTCAGCGGCTTTCGTCGACGCCACGCGTCGACGCTGTCGGGAGGCGAACGGCAGATGCTGGTGATTGGCCGGGCCCTGATCTCCCGGCCCCGACTCCTCTTGCTCGACGAGCCCTCGCTGGGGTTGGCACCGCTCGTGACCGCACAGCTCATGGCGCTCCTGCGCGATCACACCGAGGGAACGGACATGACCGTCGTGCTGGTGGAACAGAACGCCCGCAGCGCCCTCTCGGTCTCGCAGCATGCCGTCGTGCTCAATCTGGGCGAGGTGGTGGTGAGCGACGACGCGGCCGTGATCGGCGCCGATGCCGCGCTGCGGCATCACTACCTCGGGTTCTAGGCGGCGCCCGTGAGCCTGTTCGTCAACATCACCCTCGACGGGATCGCCAACGGGATGATCTTCGCCGCGCTCGCCTTGGCACTGGTCCTCATCTTCCGCGCCACCCGGATCATCAACTTCGCCCAGGGTGCGATGGCGATGATCACGACGTTCATCGCGTCGAGCCTTCTCGGCCACGACGTGGGGTTCTGGTGGGCCTTTCTGGCCGCGCTCGTCATGGGGTTCGTGTTGGGAGCGCTCGTGGAGCGGGTGCTGATCCGTCCCCTGCAGGGGAAGTCGGAGCTCAATCCGGTCATCGTGACCATCGGACTGCTCGTGGTCCTCGAAGGCGTGGCCGGCACCATCTACGGGAACTCGAGCCGCGCCTTTCCCGCCGCGTACTCCCAGAGCGGCCTCACGGTGGGCCACACCAAGATCGCCTTCTCGCACTTCGACGTCTTCATCCTGGTGTCGGTGCTCGTCCTCATGGTCGCCACGCTGGTGCTGTTCCGGGCCACGACGCTGGGGCTACGGATGCGGGCATCGGCCTTCGCCGGCGAGATCTCGAGACTCCTCGGGGTGCGCGTCGGGCTCCTGCTCACCCTGGGGTGGGCGCTGGCCGGCGTGGCGGGGTCCCTGGCGGGGCTCCTCGTGGCGCCGACCAGCTCGTTCGGCCCGTACTACATGGACCTGGTCCTCGTGTACGCGTTCACCGCGGCGGTGATCGGGGGCCTCGAGAGCCCGGTGGGCGCGCTCATCGGCGGGCTCGTGACAGGACTGTGCATCTCCTACGTCGGTGGCTACCTCGGCTCGGGACTCGAGCCCTTGGGCGCGCTGGCCCTGTTGATGGTGGCGCTCATGGCCCGGCCCGAGGGGATCTTCGCCCGACCACCGGCCCGGAGGGTGTGAGGTGCCCGCGTCGCCACGGCACCGGCGACAGGCCGTGCGCGCGCCGTGGCTCGCGCATGTGCGTCTCCCCCGGCAACCACTCCTTCGCCATCTGACCCTCGCGGTCGCCGGTGGCGTGGTCCTCTACCTCCTGACGACGTGGCTCAGCCCCTACAACGACTTCGAGGTGGGCGAGATCGCCCTCTACGTCGTCGCCCTCGGTGGTCTCAGCGTGTTGACGGGAACAAACGGACAGATCTCGCTCGGCCACGGCGCCTTCATGGCGGTGGGTGCGTACACCACCGCACTCCTCATGACCCACACCCATCTCAACTTCGTGGTCGAGCTGGCGGCGTCGATCGGGGCGGCCGCCGTCCTGGGCCTGCTGATCGGCATACCCGCCGCCCGATTGAAGGGCCCGTACCTCGCCGGCATGACCTTGCTCCTGGCGTTGGCCCTCCCCCCCATCGCCGACAAGTGGAGCTCGACCTTCGGCGGGGACCAAGGTCTCACGACGACCGTGCCCAGCGCTCCGGGGACGATCAATCCCGAAGAGTGGCTGGCATGGATCCAGATCCTCGGAGCTCTGATCACGTTGGTGCTGTTGGCCAACCTCCTTCGGAGTCGCTTCGGGCGGTCGTTTCGAGCGGTGCGCGACGACGAAGTGGCGGCGTCGCTGGCGGGCATTCACGTGGCCCGGATCAAGGTCATGGCGTTCGTGACCAGTGCGGCGTGTGCAGGATTGGCGGGCGCCTTCCTGGGACTGTCCACCGGTGTCGTCAACACGGGCGAGTTCCCCTTGTCACTGTCCATCCAGTTGCTCGCCGCCATGGTCCTGGGGGGAACCGGGACGCTGATGGGCATGTGGTGGGGGGCGATCCTCTTGGTCTACCTGCCGCAGTGGTCGACGTCGCTCTCGGGCGACTTCAACCTCGGGAGCGGGGCCAACGCCTATCTCGCCACCATCATCTTCGGCGTCGTCCTCATCGTCGCCATGATCGCAGCACCCACCGGCATACAAGGGGGCCTACGGTGGGCGTGGCGACGGGTCGCGAGCCTCGGGGCCCGATGGGGCGGGAACGTTCCGCCCGGGCCCGAACCGCAGCAAGAGCCCCTGCAGGCATCGGTCAGTCACACATAGCAACCGTCACACTGAGCAACAGCGCGTCACACCCATGAGAAAAGGAGCAGCAATGAGACATAGCAAACCCACCTCCATCGGCAGGTACACGCGTGTGCTGGTCACGGGAGCCCTGGGAGTGGCACTGGGGGCCACGGTGCTCTCCGCGTGCAGCTCCTCTCCGAGCTCCACCTCGACCACCACGGCCAACGTGCCGGGAGTGACCTCCACCAGCATCAACATCGGAGCCACGGTGCCGCTCACCGGTCCCGCCGCGCCCGGCTACGACGAGATCGCCCCGGCCATGGACGCCGTGTTCGGCTGGGTCAACGCGCAAGGCGGTATCGACGGTCGCAAGATCCACTACACCTACCTCGACGACGGGTACAACCCGGCCAACACCGCCACCCTGACGCGCAAGCTCGTGCTCCAGGACAACATCTTCGCCGACGTCGGCTCGCTCGGCACGCCCACCCAAACGGCGGTGCAGGGCTTCTTGAACACCCAGAAGGTGCCCCAGATGTTCATCGAGTCGGGGTGCAACTGCTGGAGCGATCCCCACTTCCCCTACAGCTCCGGATGGCAGCCCCCGTACACCGTCGAGGGGAAGATCCTGGGCAATTACGTCAAAACGCAGTTCGCGGGCAAGAAGATCGGGTACCTCTACCAGGGCGACGAATTCGGCCAGGACTTGGTCAAGGGCCTGGACATGGAGATCCCTTCGGCGTCGGTGGTCTCGCGTCAGACCTATGACGCGGCGACGCTCGCCGGCCCGCTGTCCAACCAGATCGCGGCGTTGAAGGCGGCCGGCGCGCAGGTGGTGGTGATGGCCACAATCCCCGCGGCCACCGCCCTCGCCATGCTCCCGGGCGCGGCGATCGGCTACATCCCGCAGTACGTCCTGTCCAACGTCGGCGCCGACTCCCCCACCGTGGGGCCGCTGCTGTCCTCGTTCGCCCAGAAGGCCACGGGCAGCGCGGCGCAGGCCAAGGCAGCCACCGGATTGCTCAACGGCGTGATCACCGATGCCTACTTCGCACCGGAGTCCAACGTGTCCAATCCCTGGGTCCAGGTCGAGAAGAAGCTGCTCCAGGACTACGCACCGGCCCTGTACGCAAAGTCCGGCCTCGACGGCAACACGCAGTACGGCATCGCCCTGGCCTACACCTTCGTGCAGGCGTTGCAGGCTGCGGGGAAGGACCTGACCCGTGCCTCGCTGCTGTCGGCCCTCGCCGACTCGGGGAAGAACTTCGTGACACCCGGATACGTCCCGCTGTCGTACTCGAGCTCCGTTCGCTACGGCTACCAAGGGGCTCAGGTCATCAAGCTGAGCAGCACCGCGCCACCGGCAGTGACGCCCACGGGGAGCTGGATCGGCAGCACACCGGTCGGTCCGGTGCAGGTGACCGACACGGGATCGGCGCCGGTCACGACGTATACGGGCAAGACGTCGACACCGCCGAAGAACCTGGAGTCGACGTCCTAGGGCACGCACCAACCGATGGACGTGCCACGGGCGGAGGGGGTTCCCTTCCGCCCGTGGCACGTCACACGAGCGCCAGCCGCTCCCGGAAGAAATCGAGGACCTGGTCCAGCGCAGCGCGCGTGGGGGTGCCGGGGCGGTCGTCCAGGTGCTCGGTCAGGACCGAGTGCGCATTCTTCGGATGACCGTGGGGGTTGCCCGGCGACGAGTCGAGCTCGACCGCGATGAATCCGTCGCCCAGCTCGCGGCGCAACGTCTCGAAGCGTTGGGGGAAGCAGAAGGGATCGTGGGTGAAGCGCAGGCCCATGACACACGCGCCGTCGGCCACCCGGGTCTTCACCGTGGCGAGGTCGGCATCGGAGATCCCGATGTCGGCCTTGTGGCGTTTGGAGATCGGGAAGGGCAACGACGGTTGGCTCAGCACCGGCGCCACGACGGTCGCGTCGACCATCATGGCCAGCGCGAAGCCGCCGGTGAAGCACATGCCGACCGCGCCCACTCCCGGGCCTCCGCACCGCTCGTGCTCCTGAGCCGCCAGCGCGCGCAGCCACACGGTCACCGGGCTCGTCCGTTTCAACGCCCAGGCCGAGAATTCCCGTGACACACAGGCCGGGCCGATCGTCTTGAGGGCATTGGTGACCGATGCCGGCGCGCCGGGAACGCCGAAGAGATGGGGGAGCACCGCGGTGCACCCGATGGCCGCCACCTTCCGACCGAACTCGGCCACCTGCGGGGTGATCCCGGGGATCTCGGCGATCACGATCACGGCGGGACCCGAGCCGACGCGGTAGATGTCGCGGGTCTTGCCCACGGCGCTGAACTGCTCCTTGGTGAAGTCGGCCAACTCGTCGTTCATAGGGCGTTGCGCTCCGATCGTCGCTCGTCGAGTGCCGTCGTCATGCCGATGCGAGGCAGGCAGAGACACTCTGTCGGTCGGTGCGGCGCCATGTCCATCCCCGCCAGGCGTGAGTTTCGTTCCTGGGGCCGCCCTGCGGGCCGATTACTTGTCAGGGGCAACGATGTGCCTGGTATGGCCCGACGGGGTCAAGGTCGCCGGTTCGGCGGTCGACCCTTCTAGGGTGGGCGACCACCCCGAGACCACCCAGGAACTGGCCAACTCGATGTTCGGCGCGCTCCTCGCCGTGGTCCACCACGTCGGTGGGGACGCCGAGGTGGCCAAGGTGCTGGCCCGGGCCGGGGAGCGGCGCTCCCCCGCCGACTTGCGCCGCCCCGACGGCTGGAGCTCCTACGAGCAGGGGCTCGCGCTCTTCCGGGCATCGGCCGAGGTCCTCGGCGACCCTGCCATCGGCCGGAAGGCCGGCGTCGAGGTGTTCCGACAGTACGCCGGCACCGAGGTCCTGGCCCTCTTGCGGTCGATCGGCTCCCCCGCCGAGATGCTGCGCGCCTATCCCGGCATCTCGGCCAAGCAGTCGACGATCACCCGGGCCGAGGTCATCGACATCGACGAGACCCAAGGCCTCATCAGCGTCGTCACCCCGAACCACACCAGAGACCGGCTGTTCTGTGACTACACGCTCGGCGCACTGTCGCAGTTCCCCGTCCTGTTCGGCATGGAACCGGCTGACGTGGACGAGCTGGAATGCCAGACCCGCGGCGATGGTCGATGTCTGATCCGGGTGGGCTGGGACCCGACCTCCTCGGTCCAGGCCAGTCTCGAACGCGAGGTCGTCGTCCTACGAGAGCAGGCGCTCATACTCGCCAAGCGCTTCGAGTCCCTCGAATCGGTGGCCAAGGAGCTGGCGTCCACGCGCGACGTCAACTCCATGCTCGAGACGATCACACGCCGGGCCGGCGTGGCGGTGCGAGCACCCCGCTACCTGTTGGTGGCCCAGCTGCCCGGCGACCACGCACCGAGGATCCATCACGTCGGCTTCGCCGACGACGAAGCGCAGGCCGCCGCGGACGAGGTCCGTCGCAGCGACCCGAAGGCGAGTGATCCCTCGCGGCTGGTGGTGGACATCGAGTCGACCCGTGGCCACTTCGGTCGCCTGGCCGCCTTCTTCCCTCCGAATTACCACTTCCTGCCCCAGGAACGGTCGCTCCTGATGGCCTACGCCGGGCACGCCGCCGCGGCCCTGGAGACCGCGGCCGCCCTCGACGAGTCACGGGACCGCAACACCACGCTGAGCGCGTTGCTGGCACTGGGCAAGGCCCTGGCCGAGGGAGCGACCCGTACCGAAGTCGCCCACCGTCTGGTTGAGGCGGTGCCGGCCATCGCCGGTCATGACGAGGCGCACGTCCTGCTGTGGGATCCCGGCGACGCACTGCTGTCGCGCGTGGCGTCGACGGCATCGCCGGTGCCCGACGGTGAGGAGCCGGGGCCCGGCGCGCTGCGCACCACCGCAGTAGAGAACCGGCTGCTCGAGATGGCGACGCCCACCGTGGTGACAGCGTCGTCGGACCCGGTTCTGTCGTCGATCCTGACCGTCACCGGGCTCGCGACGGGGGTCGTCGTCCCCATCACGGCCCGCAACGCGCTCTTCGGCGCCTTGGTGGTGGGCAGCGACTGTCACGAACCTCGGGTCGACGCGGCATTGTGGGAGCGCCTGAGTGGTGCGGCCAGCCTGGCGGCGACCGCGCTCGACGGCGTCGCTCTGCTCGAAGAGGTCCGGCACCAGGCCCTGCACGACCCGGTCACCGACCTGGCCAACTCACGGCTGTTCGAAGACCGGGTGACACAGTCCCTGTCGATTGCACGGCGCAGCGGCTCGAGCCTTGCGCTGCTGTTCGTCGATCTCGACCGTTTCAAGTTCGTCAACGACAACCACGGGCACAAGGTCGGGGACGAACTGCTGCGGGCCGTGGCGGGGCGGCTCCTCGAAACGGTGCGCGAGGAAGACACCGTGGCCCGGATCGGTGGTGACGAATTCGGCATCCTCCTCCAGCAGGTGAGCCAGGCCGAGGACGCGGAGGTCGTCGCGGCGCAAGTCGTCGCCGCTGTCAGCGCCCCCTTCGTCGTGCGCGAGCTCACGCTGTCGATCGGAGCCAGCGTCGGTGTCACGGTGTTCCCCGACACCGCCGACACCTACGACTCGGTCGTGTCGCGCGCCGACAGTGCCATGTACCGGGCCAAGTCAGACGGCCGCGGCCGCTTCCGGACCTACCAGCCCGAATTCCACCTCCGCCGGGCCCAGGCGTAGCTCACGCCGAGCCGCTCCCGTAGGGGCGGGTGAAGATCTCCAGAAGATGGGCGTCGGGGTCGGGGAAGTACACGCCCCGCCCACCGTCGTTGTGGTTGATCTCCCCCGCCCTGGTCTTCCCCGGGTCAGCCCAGAAGTCGAGCCCTCGGCCGGCGATGCGCCCGAAGATCGCGTCGAACTCCTCCTCGGACACGAGGAAGGCGTAGTGCTGGGCCCCGATGGCGCCGTCGACCTCGTGGAAGTCGAGCGAGACGTCGTTGGCGGCCTCGACGACGAGGAAGGGCCCGAAGCGCGTGGGTGGGGCCAGGCCCAAGGTCTCGGCCAGGAACGCGGCCGAGACGTGTTGGTCCCGGCACCAGACGATGGTGTGGTTGAGCCGGACGCTCATGGGCGCGTCGAGTGCCGCTCAGCCGGGGGCGACCGCCTGCGCGGCGCGCACCTCCATGTCGGCCTCCGACACGTCCTCGATGTGGGTCGCCACGTTCCAGCGGTGCCCGAAGGGGTCTTCGAACACGCCCGAACGGTCGCCGTAGAACTGGTCCTGCAGGGCACGGACCTCGGTCGCGCCCCGTTGCAGGGCGCGGGCGAAGACGGCGTCGACGTCCTCGACGTAGACCATCAACGTGACCGGCGTCCCCCCGAGGGTCTTCGGGCTCCGGCCGCCCATCTCGGGGAACTCGTCGGCCAACATGATCACCGAGTCGCCGATCTCGAGCTCGGCGTGGCCCAACTTGCCGTCGGGCCCCGCCAACCGCATGCGCTCCTCGGCGCCCAGCACGTCACGGTAGAAGTCGATGGCCTGCGTCGCCCCGATGACCGACAGGTAGGGCATGACCCGGGGGTAATCGTCAGGTATGGGTTTGACGTCCGACATGACCGGCACCTCCTTGCCAAACATACGTTCGATGCCGACACAGTAGCGACCGGCTCCTCCCGCGACAAGGGGTGCGGGTCGGGCGCGGCGTCCGATCAACCCCGCTGCGCCTCGTCCACGGTCAGCTCGGCGGCAGGGTCGGCCTCGAGGCGATCCTCGGGGATGGGAACGCCACTGCGCACCGACAGGCCGAACGTGCCGTCCTCGAGGCGGCGCTCGGCCCGATCGAGGGCGGCCAGCCGCTGGCGCAGTCCGGCCGCAACGGCGTCGTCGCCCTCCTCGGCGGTGAGACGCTCCGCGGGGTCGGTCATGTCGCCGGGCTCGTTGGCGGCCGCCCTGTCGTCTTGGCCCGCTCCGACGGTGTCGCGGAGCAGGCCTTCCACCCGGGTCCGTTCGGCCCGGAGCAACTCCCGAGCACGTGTGTCGTCCATCATCCCTCCCTGTGCGATGTGCCACGGTACAGGGTGGTCACGCCGGTCCCTGCTGCGTCGACGGCGTCCCTACCGGGTTCGGCACCGATCCCCCGACGTCCTCTTGCACCCCGCGCCGGAGCCCGACAAAGGCCACGACCGCCGCTGCCACCATGATCACCGCCATGACGTGGAGCACGTTGCGCGTGGCGTAGGCGAAGTCCACCCGCACGAAGTGCGGGATCGATGCGACACCGCCGCTTCCGCCTTGTGCTTGGGAGATGCTCGACGCCAATCGGTCGGCGCGCCCGATCGGGACCCCCTGGGACACGAAGGATGTGACGAGCTGCGAGCGCAGGCTCGAGACCAGGATGGTGCCGAGGATCGCCAGTCCCAGACTCGCCGCGTAGTTCCGCACCGTCTGGGTGATCCCGGTGGCCTCGCCGTACGACAGGCGCGAGGCGCGGTTGACGGCATCGGTGCTGGCCGGGCTGAGCATGAACCCCATGCCGGCCCCGGCCATGATCACGTACCACTGCTGCGAGGCGAAGCTCAGCTCGGTGACCTTGCCGGCCCAGAGGTCGAAACCCACCGCCGCCAGCACACAGCCGATGACCACGGGGCGCTTGGCTCCCCCTCGGTCGAGCATCCGACCACCGATCTGCGAGGTGATCACGAACCCGATGAAGAAGTAGAGGAGGTACAGCCCGGCCTGCGACGCGGTCTTGCCCAGGGCGATCTGGGCGTACTCGCTGGCGAAGAAGAAGACCGGGACGAACACGAGCATGGAGATGCCGAGGACGAGGTTCTCGACTGAGAAGGCCCGGATGCGGAAGATGCTCATCTGGATCAACGGCGAGGGCGTGCGGAGCTCGACGAAGTAGAACACGACGAGGAGCACCACGCCCGCCGCGATGACCAACCCGGTGGCGGGGTTGCTCCAGCCCCAGATGGCCGACTGCTGGAACCCGAACACACTGAGGGCGATGCCCGGGACGATCAGCGCCAGTCCCCGGTAGTCCATGGGCGCAGGGCGGTGTGCGGTCTCGGGCTTCGACACGGCGATGAGGACCAGGGCGATGAGGGCGACCGGGATGTTGACCCAGAAGATGGCCCGCCACGTCCACTCGGTCAGGAACCCACCGAGGATGGGACCGATGGCGGTGAGACCCCCGGCGATGCCGAAGAACAACGCCAACGCCCTGCCCCGCTCCCGGAGCTCGAAGGTCTGCACCACGATGGCGAGCGCGGCCGGGAACATGATCGCCCCGCCCGCACCCTGCACCACACGGAACGTCACGATCCAGGCCTCGGCCACGTTCCCCTTGGGCGTGAGACCGCACATGGCCGAGGCTCCGGCGAAGACGATGACGCCGAGCACGACCATGCGCCGATGTCCGACGGTGTCTCCGAGCCTGCCCCCGAAGGCGAAGAGGGCGGCCAACGACAGGATGTAGGCGTTGATGGCCCATTGCATGCCCGTGCTGCTGAGGCCGAGCTCGCGTTGGATCTGTGGCGCGGCGATCGACACGATGGTCTGGTCGATGAACGTCATCGCGACGGCGAAGATCATCGCCGCCAGGATCAGGTTCCTGGACCGGCCTCCGGTCGCGCCGGCCGCGGTCATGGGGCCGTCATCACGCCAGGGCTGCGTCGGTCAGGGCGTCGATGCCGGCCAGTCTCCCTGCCAGCTCCCTGTCGAGCCCGTACCGTGCGGCGAGCGCGGCAGGGGCCGTGTAACTCACGCTGGTCTTGTCACCGTCAGCCCACACCAACACTTTGAGCGGCAGGTCGAGTGCTGCGAGCGGCGAGGCCACCATGACGGGCGTGCCGGCTTCAGGGCTTCCGAAGATCACGACCTTGGTGTCGCGCAACTCGAGCCCCTTGTCCTTCGCCTCGCCGCTGTGGTCGATCACGACGAACACCTTCATCCCCTTTGTGCGTACCACGTCGACCAGGCGGGCCACGGTGTCGGCGACGGACCGTGGGCTCTGCTTGGTCACGATTCCTCGCGCCTCGAGGCGATCCGGTTCGTCCATGTCCATCTCCCCCGTCGGTCCCGGCCAGCCTTCCCCACATCGTCGTGCCGGGCAACCTAAAGCCCGAACGAGGCGCACCGACGTGTTGTCGTCGGTCCACTCATTGGGTAGAACCGGGCAGTGAACCCGGTCGAGAGCGTCGTCCGTCGCATCGATCGGTTCCAGCAGCGCCACACGGTCCCTTCCTTCGTGTTCGGCGTAGTGAAGAAATTCGGCGACGACGCGGCGGGCGCACTGGTCGCGCTCATCGCGTACTACGGGTTCCTGTCGCTGTTTCCCTTGCTCCTGGTCCTGACCACGCTCCTGGGGCTGTTCTTCGCCCATGACACCGCGATGCAGCACCGCATCATCCATTCGGCCCTCGGTCAGTTCCCGATCGTGGGAGACCAGCTGGCGGGCCCGAACGGGGTCCGGTCGTTGCACGCCGGAAGCGTGCTCGGTCTCGTGGTGGGGTTGCTCGGACTGGTGTGGGGATCGTTGGGCGTGAGCCAGGCGGCGCAGCGGGCCATGGCCGAGGTGTGGAACGTGCCAGGCGTGATCCGCCCCGGCTTTCTGCCCCGCCTCGGGCGCAGCATGGAGTTCCTCGGCATCCTCGGCCTCGATGTCGTGCTCACCACGTTCCTGGCCGGCAAGGTGACCTTCGGTCATGGCCCGGTGTGGTCCCAGCTGTTGTTCGGCACGATCGGACTCCTGATCAGCATCCTCCTGTACGTGTTGGGGTTCCGGGTGCTCACGCCCAAGTCCATCAAGACCAGCCACCTGGTCCCGGGGGCGATCCTGGCCGGCGTGGGCTGGACCATCCTCCAGTACGCCGGCACGCTCCTGGTCAGTCATGCCCTGCGCCACGCCAGCCAGGTGTACGGCTACTTCGCCAGTGTCCTGGGCCTCATTTCGTTCATCTACCTGGCGGCAGAGGTCACCATGTACGCGGCGGAAGTCAACGTCGTGAGGATGCGGCATCTCTACCCTCGCAGCATGGCTCCTCCGCCGTTGACCGCGGCCGACCGGGCCGTGCTCAGTGCCATCGCCGAACAAGGCGAACGCCGTCCCGAACAGCGGGTCCGTGTGGAATTCCCTTCCAGCCCGGAAGGTCCCTGACCGACGCCGCCTACGATGCGAGGGTGCCACCGGAGCCCGCCGGCGAGTCGGAGCTCGCCCCGCCGTCGATCGAAGAGATCGAGGATGCCGTCATCGACGGCGACCGGCCCCTGTCGTCGGGAACGCTGTCGTCGGGCACTGCGGTCTCCGCGCTTCGACACCGCACCTTCCGCATCGTCTTCCTGGGTGCGTTCGCATCGAACATCGGGACGTGGATGCAGAACGTCGTCCTGGGTGCGTATGCCTATGACATCACCCACTCGAGCAGTTTCGTCGGGCTGATCATCTTCGCCCAACTCGGCCCCGCCCTCTTGTTGGCGATGGTGGGTGGCCTGATCGCCGACAAGGTAGACCGCAAGAAGTTCCTCATCCTCCTCTCGCTCGAGCAGCTGATCTTCTCGCTCGCACTGGCCTGGGTGGTCCGGAGCCCCTCACCGTCGCACGTCGTGCTCGTCGTCATGGTGGTGATGGTCGGGATCGGCAGCGCCATGTTCGGCCCGGCCTACGCCGCCATCCTGCCCGGCCTCGTCAACCGAGCCGACCTGCCCGGCGCCATCTCGCTCAACTCGGCCCAGATGAACGCGTCGCGCGTCATCGGCCCCATCATCGGCGGCGTGGCATACCACTTCGTCGGACCGGCGTGGGTCTTCGCCGGCAATGCCGTCACGTACCTCTTCGTGGTGGGCGCCCTGATGATGGTCTCGCTCCCGATCCTTCCCCCCTCGACCCAGCACGCCAGCCGCTGGCGCGAGCTCACGGCCGGCATCACCACCGCCCGCCAGGACAGAGTGGTCGGTCGTTGTCTGGTGACGGTCTTCGTGTTCTCTCTCCTCGCGCTGGCCTTCATCGGACAGATGCCGGTCGTGGCGGCCCACAACCTCGGCATCGACCCCAAATCGGCCAACTACGGACTGCTCTACGCCTGCTTCGGCACCGGCGCGCTCCTCGGCGCCATCTCCATCGGCACCGTGTTCGCCCGGACCTCCAAACCCATGCTCGTGCGGGTCTGCCTGCTGGGCTACGCCGCGACGCTGACCGCGTTCGCCCTCTTGCGGTCCGCCTTCCCGGCCTACTTCGTCGTGGCCGTCCTCGGTGCCTTCTACTTCGCCTTCATCACGGCGCTCAACACCGCACTGCAGACCCGGCTGAGCGACGCCGTGCGCGGCCGCGTCATGGCGCTGTGGATCATGGGCTTCGGCGGGACCGTGGCGCTGGGCAACCTCATCATCGGACCTGTGGTGTCAGCGGTGGGCATCTCCGCCGTGCTGCTCTTCGGCGCCGGTGTCGCTCTCCTGCTGGCCTGGTATGCCGACGTGAGGGTAAAGAGCAACCCGGCGGACGAGATCGGGCCCGGCCAACCGGTGTCGGGCCGACCGGCGTCAGGCCACTGACTCCTCGACCCCGACGGGCTCGAGCTCGGCCATCGCTCCGGCGCCATCGTCGACGCCCTGTTCGACGCCCTGTTCGACGCTGCCCTGATCATCTTCGGATCCGACCTGGTGGCGTGACGCCTGCACCAGCACCCCGGCCACCACCGCTGCGCTGGCCAGCAGCACCGCACTGACGGTGAAGGCGGTGGTGTACCCGTGCACCGCCGCGGCCTGCGCGTTGGCAACGCTCTTGACGTGGCCGGCCAGGAATGTCGCCGCTGCGGTTGCGGCCACGGTGTTGAGCAGGGCGGTGCCGAGCGACCCCCCCACCTGTTGTGTGGTGTTGACCAGCGCGCTCGCCACCCCGGCGTCGTTGGGCTCGACACCGATGAGCGCAGTGCTGCTCATGGGGACGAAGGTCATCCCCATGCCGAGGCTCACCAGGATCTCGGGCGGGAGCACATGGGCCAGGTAGGTGCTGTGCACCGTGAGGCCCGTGAACCACACGAGCCCGCCGGCCGCGAGTGTCAGCCCGGCCACCATCAGGGCCCGCGGGCCGGTCCGCGGCAGCAGGCGGCTGGCCAGCCCGGCCCCCAAGATGATCCCTCCGGAGAAGGGCAGGAAGGCGAACCCGGTCTTGAGGGCCGAGTAGTGCAACGTCGCCTGGAAGAAGTAGGTGAGGAACAAGAAGGTCCCCAACATCCCGGCCCCCACGAGCAGCGAGGCCAGGAACGACCCCCCTCGGTTGCGATCGAGCAGGACGCGCATGGGGAGCAGCGGGTGCGACGTCCGAAGCTCGATGGCGACGAAGGTGGCGATGAGCACCGCCGCCCCCGACAGCAGCGCCACGGTGAGCGGAGCTCCCCACCCGTGGGTGCCGGCGATGGTGAACCCGTAGACGAGCAGGAACAGCCCACCGGTGACGGTCACCGCGCCGGGCAGGTCGTATCCCCCCTGGCCTCGCCCTTGCTCTCACGAATGACCCGGCTGGCGCCGTAGGCGGCGAGCAGCGCGATGGGCGCATTGATGAGCAGGGTCCAGCGCCACGACGCCAACTGCGTCAACGTGCCGCCGAGGACGAGCCCGATGGCTGCCCCCCGCCGGCGATGCCGCCGTAGACACCGAATGCCCGGGCCCGCTCGTGGGGCTCGGTGAACGTCACCGTGAGCAGCGACAGGGCGGCGGGTGCCATCACGGCCGCGAACGCGCCCTGCAGGGCGCGAGCCGCGAACAACATGGCTTGATCCTGGGCCAGGCCCCCGAGGGCCGAGGCGACGCCGAAGCCGAGCAGCCCGACGATGAACATGCGCCGACGTCCGAGGTAGTCCGCGATCCGGCCCCCCAGGAGCAGCAAGCTCCCGAAGGCCAGGGTGTAGGCCCCGATGACCCACTGCCGGTTGGCGATCGAGATGTGCAGCGCTCGTTGGGCCGAGGGCAGCGCCACGATCACGACCGAGGCGTCGAGCACGATCATGAGCTGGGCCACGGCAATGACCGCCAGGGACCAGTACCGCTTGGGGTCCGGTCCTTCGGTCTGTGCTGCCGTCATCGGCGGCGTCTCGGTCGTGGTCATGGGGGCACCTCTCTGCTGATCTGCGGGGCTCGGCGGCCTTATTTCTGGCCTTTGGGACCGGGGCGGGTCTAGAATCGGAGCGAAGGTTCCGTTTGAAGGGATACTATACGGAGCGTGCGTTCCGTTTGTCAACCAGATGTTGGGGGCCCAACGTCATGACCGCCGATGCAGACACCGTCTTGGACATGAGCCCTGGCGAGGCGCGCGTCGGGGACGCAGTGGCGGTGACGGGCTGCCGACCCATGCGGGCCGACGCCGTGAAGAACCGGCAGCGCATCCTCGAGGCGGCCGAGACGATCTTCGCCACCGAGGGCCTGGCGGTGCCCATCGACACGGTGGCGGAACGGGCCGGTGTCGGGGTAGGGACGCTGTACCGCCACTTCCCCACCAAAGAGGCGCTCTTCGAGGCGATCGTGGCGGCCCGCCTCGAATATCTCCTCGAGATGGCGGCGTCCTACGCCGACAGTGACGATCCGGGCGAGGCGCTGTTCTGCTTCCTGGGCGAATTCGCCGAACAGGCGTCGGCCAAGCACGACCTCTTCGACGCCTTGAGCTCCGCCGGCATCGACATCAAGTCGACGTGCTCGGAGAAGGTCGACGCGATGAAGCGGATGGTCGACACCTTGCTCGCTCGCGCCGTCGAGACGGGAGCGGTCCGCGACGACGTGTCGACCGAGGAGATGATCGGCCTGGTCGTCGGGGTGTGCCAGATCGGCGACCACGCCGGCCATGACGACGCCTCGGTGCAGCGCATGGTGCAGATCGTGTGCGACGGGCTTCGGCCTCCCGTGGCGAGGTAGCGCCCTCCCCCACGTCTCGGACGCCGAGGAGGGCGCGCAGGCCTCGCCCGGAGTCGATGCGGCATGATGCTCCGGTGCCAGAAGCCGCCCTGCCCGGTGTGACCATCGCCTATGACGTGTTCGGGCCGAGCGCCGGCGAGCCGGTCGTGCTCGTGTGCGGTCTCAGCCAACCCGCGGTGGGTTGGCACATCGCCATGATGCCCGCCCTCGTCGATGCGGGGTATCGGGTCGTGACCTTCGACAACCGCGGGGTGGCGCCGTCGTCTGCTCCTCCCGCGCCGTACACGATCGACGAGATGACCGACGACACCGTCGGCCTCCTCGACCATCTCGGGCTCGAGTCCGTCCACGTCGCCGGCTACTCGATGGGGGGCTGGGTGGCCGAGACCCTGGCCTACCGGCATCCCGAGCGGGTGCGCTCGGCGGTGTTCATGGGCAGCTGCAACCTCGGGACCTCCTGGGAGAAGGCCATCACCACCGTCGAGCGCGACCTGGCCCGGCTGGACCACGAGTTGCCCGCCTGGTTCAACGCGGTCGAGACGATGCGCTACCTCCCCAACCACGAATTGCAGCAGGACGACGTCGTCGACCAATGGCTGGCGTTGATCGGTGACCTCGACCCGTGGCCCAACCCCGGTCGCCTGGGCCAGTACGAAGCCGCCCTGGCGTGGTCGCTCGACGTGGAACGGGTAGCCCGGTGGCCCGAGATCTCCCGGCCGTGCCTGGTGCTGTCGTTCGAGCACGACGTCGACTCGCCTCCGGCCCGGGCGCGCCAGGCCGCGCACCAGATCCCCGGCGCCCGGTTCGTCGAGCTGGCCGGGGCGAGCCACCTCGGCGTCTTCACCCACGCCGACGCGGTCTCCGCCGCGGTCTTGGACTTTCTCTCCGACGTGGGCGGCCCCTCTGACGTCGGCGGGGCGAGGTAAGGACGCGTCGGCGTCAGCCCACGGGCGGGCCGACCTCGGCCACGAGGTTCTTGTACGCCTGCTCGCCGAAGCCGGTCCACATGTCCACCGCGGGCGGAGGCATGTTGGCGAGCATCAGCTCGCGCTGCTCCGGGGCCATCTGGTCGCGGATGAGCCCGAGGATCAACCACACCTTGTCCCCGTCGAAGCTGGCCAGGGCGTGGCCCGGGAGCGCCCCCCACTCCTCGACGGAGAGATGCTCGGCGCACAACGGCAACAACTGGGTCTCCTCGGCTGTGAGGTGCTCGTCGAGTGCCTGCCCCAGATCACCCAGCGCTGTCGCCGACGCCTCCTGGGCGGCGACGTCTCCACCGGACCACGCGACCAGAGCCCCGCGCGAACGCACGATCAGATCGACCACCGCCGCGTGCTGGGACTGCATGAGGTCGACGAGCGCGGCATCGCTGGGACACCGTTCCCGCAGCGGAGCGAAGATGAGGTGCTCCTCCCCGTCGTGGTGCACGTGCAGGAACGACAGGACGTTCTCGTAGAAGTTCGAGATGAGCCCGACGCGTGCCGTGTCGCCGGCGCCGACCCCACGGACCAGTTGCGGAGCACAGTCCAACGAGTCCCGTAGGGCCTGGTGCACGGCGTACATGTCCGACACGTCGGGGCGAGCGGAATCGGGCGTGGTGGTCATGGCAGCTCCATCGTGGTCCGGGGTGGGGTGCTCTGGTCGTCCGCGACTCTACGAAATCGTGACCGCACCTGCACACGAGGCCCGCGGCGGGCCGAGCCGTCGTCGGGGGTCCGTTACTGTCACTGGCGCTTCGAGGGGAGGAATTGTGACAACAGGAGCAGGCCACCGATGACGACCCAGGGGGTGGCGCTCGTCACCGGAGCCAGCCGCGGCATCGGCAAGTCGATCGCGGTGCACCTGGCCCGGGCGGGCTTCGACGTCGCCATCGGGGCCCGCACCATGCACGAGGGCGAGGAACGCGAGCACTCCTCGACGGTCACGAAGTCCAACACGCGTGCGCTGCCGGGTTCGCTCCTGTCCACCGGCGCGCTCATCGAGGATGCCGGTCGACGAGCGCTCCCCGTGTACCTCGACCTCCTCGACCGACAGTCGCTCGACACCGCCGTCACGACGGTCCTCGAACAGTGGGGCGGCGTCGACGTGCTCGTGAACAACGGTCGCTATGTCGGGCCGGGCCACATGGACCAGATCCTCGACACGCCCGTCGAGCTCATCGAGCAGCACCTCACGGCGAACGTCATGGCGCCGGTCATCCTGACCAAGCTCGTGCTCCCCGGGATGCTCGAGCGCGGCGGCGGCGTGGTGATCAACCTCGCCTCGAGCTCGGGCACGATGGACCCGCCCGCACCGGCCGGGCACGGAGGCTGGGGACTGGGCTACGGCATGTCCAAAGCGGCGTTGCACCGGTTGGCCGGCATGGTGGCCGTCGAGTTGGGCGACCGCGGGATCCGCGCCTACAACCTCAGCCCGGGCTTCATCGCCACCGAACGCATCGCCATCGACATGGCGGCGTTCGGGTTCGACGCCGCGGCCGGCGCACCGGTCGACGTGGTCGGCGCGGTAGCGGCGTGGCTGGTCACCACGCCCGAGGCGGAACATCGCAACGGGGGGTGGGTCGAGGCCCAGGACGTGTGCCGGGAGCTGGGCCTCGTGCCGGGCTGGCCCTGAGCAACCCCGCCGCTACTGTCGCACCGATGGCCGGATCGACGTCCACGCGCGACCTCCTGCTCGACGCCGCGGCGCGGCTCTTCGCCGAGCGGGGCATCGACAACGTCTCCATCGCCGAGATCGTCCGGGCCGCCCACCAGCGAAACGCATCCGCTGTGCACTACCACTTCGGCGGCCGCGACGAGGTGCTGCGCAACGTCCTGGCCCGGCACGTCCCCGCCATCGCGCGGCGACGGCACGAGCTGCTCGAGGCAGCCCGGGCGCGCCCCGCTCGGGACGTCCGGTCCGCGGCCGAGGCGGTCGTCCGGCCCATCACCGAGTTCGCGCAGCGCGGGTGGCGCGAACGGGCCTACCTCCAGATCGGCTCCGAGCTGACCGGCGCCATCGATCGCACCTCGCCCGAGATCCGCGACCTCCTCAAGGAGACCGCCGGCTATGCGGCGTGGGACCTGTTCGGCGAGCGGTGCCCCACCGTGCCGTCGGGACTGTGGCGGGCACGACGAGAGCTCTGCATCGTCTTCATCGGGCGCGCCGCGGCAGACCGGGCCCGGCACCTCGATCGCGGCGGTGAGCACGACGTGGTGTCGGACGACCGGTTCGTCGACAATCTCCTCGACATGGTCATCGGGGCGATGAATGCGCCGCACCGTGGTGACTGACAAGCTACGGGCCCATGGGGAGTGACTACGGCGTCCCGACCACGACGGAGTTGGACGAGATGTACGAGTCGCTCAAGAATTGGGATCGCTGGGGCCCCGGCGACCAGCGTGGCGCGCTCAACCATCTCACCGACGCCCGCCGGGCCGTCGCGGCCACCTTGGTCCGCTCGGGTGAGTCCGTCAGCCTGGGGCGTGACCTCGGGACCGTGCCGACACCGGAGAACCCGCACCCCGCGCACCACCACATGTTGGCGTCGGGTGACGCCCGTGACTCCAACGGCATCCCCGGCTACGAAGCGGCCCGGGACCACATCGCACTCGACGTGCACGGCCTGTTCACCACCCACGTCGACGCCCTGTCGCACATGTTCGTGCGGGGCGAGATGTTCGGTGGGCGCCCCGCCAGCGACGTGCGCAGCGACGGTGCGCGGTCCAACACCGTCATGTCGATGGCCGACGGCGTGGTCGGGCGCGGCGTCCTTCTCGACGTGCCCCGGGCTCTGGGGTGCGACTACCTCGACGCCGGCCAGGTGGTCACGCGCTTCGACCTGCTCGCCACGTTGGAGGCCCAGGGCGTCGAGGTCGGAGCGGGTGACGTGCTCCTGGTGGCGTGGGGCCGTGACGCGCGGCGCCGCGCCAAGCACGGGTCCGACGGCTTCTCGGGACTGCACGCCGATTGCCTCCCGTGGTTGTACGAGCGAGAGGTGGCCCTCCTCGGCAGCGACGGGATCTCGGACCCCATGCCCTTCGTGGGCACGCCGGACTGGCCCTTCCCGGTCCATCAGATCGGGATCACCGCCATCGGCCTCCACCTGATCGACAACATGGCGCTGGTCCCACTGGCGGCGCGCTGTGCGCAGGCCGGGCGCTGGGAGTTCCTCTTCACCATGGGCCCCTTGCGCATCCCCCGAGGGACGGGGTGCCCGGTCAACCCGGTGGCGGTGCTGTGAGCAGCGCGCTCGAGAGCACAGCGGTGAGCGCGCACGAGGAGCTGCGGGCGCTCGTGCAACGCTACGCCCGGGCCGCGGACGAGCGCGACGTCGACGCGCTGGCCGAGCTCTTCCACCCCGAGGCGCAGATCGTCGGGTCCCGGGGTGCGCAGTCCCTTGACGAGTGGCTCGAGACGATGCGGGCGCCCCGGGTGTTCCCCACGAGCATGCACTTCATCGGTGAGCCCCTCATCGGTCCGGCCGAGCCGACCGACCGCGCCACGCTCGACACCTATGCGGTGGTGTACCAGCTCAACGACCCCGCCTCGGGGAAGGGCGACCTGACACTGGGCATCCGCTACGTCGACGACGTGGTCCAGGACGAGGGACGCTGGCTCATCCGCCGCCGCGAGGCCCGGATGCTGTGGATGCGGTGACACCGCTGCGCCAGAGCCGACCCGGTGTGGCGCCGGTCGTCTCACCCTCGTCGATCGTCACCTGGCCGTTGACGAGGGTGGCGAGGAAGCCGTGGGACCGTTGCTCGAGCCGGCGACCGCCGGCGGGAAGGTCGTCGACGAGCCGGGGCACCGCGGGGCCCACCGTGACGGGGTCGAACACATTGACGTCGGCGACCATCCCCGGGCGCAGGAGCCCCCGGTCGTGCATCCCCCACGCCAGCGCGGGGGCGAGGGTCACCATGCGCACCGCTTCCTCCAATGTGAACTCCTGGCGGTCGCGCACCCAGTAGCCGAGGAGGTGGGTGTGGATCGAGGAGTCGGCGATCTGACTGACGTGGGCGCCGGAGTCCGAGAACGTCATCACCGCCCGCGGATGGCGTAGCGCCCGGAGGAGCACCTCCTCGTCCTGGGGGTAGCGGCTGGGCTGGATGAAGAGCTGCTCGCCCCGCGACTCGACGCAGAGGTCGATCATCGCCTCGGCCGGGTGCACGCCGCGCCGGCGGGCCACCTCCGCCACGCTCGGGTTGGGTGGCAACCCGTGCTCGTAGACCCTGATGCCGTCGAAGTCCGGGGGCCGGGCCTGGGCGCCCACCCCGGTCCACTTCTCGTACTGGGCCTGCACGGCGGCATCGACGAAGGGGCGGCGCCGTGCCGGGTCGCCCAAGATGTGCACCTGCTCCTCGGCGGGCAGCCGCCGGAGATCGTGCCAGGCCGGGAGCAGGTCGAAGGGAAGCTTGGTCTTCAACGACAGCAGCACCGAGATGCCCCGGCAGTGGGTCTGGGCGAACACCCGGCCACCCGCGGCGGCGGCCTCGTCCAGGAAGTCCAGCAGGTACCCCGACGACCGGGTCGCCACCAGTCCGAACGTCATGGGGATGCGGCTGTCCGCCGCGAGGTCCCGCATGCGGTCGAGCGACGACCTGCGCACCTCGGGGTCGGGGGCGCCCATGGCCCCGTCGGTGCCTTCGAAGATGCCGCGCCCGGACGAGCCCATGACGCCGACGAGCTGCACCACCTCGTCCCACGACGCCAGACGCGAAGCGACGGGCCGGTTGTCGGAGGTCTCGTGGTGTTCACTGCGAGACGTGGACAGCCCGATGGCGCCGGCCTCGAGGGCTTCGAGCAGTTGCCCCCGCATGAGCGCGAGGTCGTCGGGCGTGGACTGCTGTTCGAAGGCACGCTCGCCCATGGCCCACGTGCGCAGGGCCGAGTGCCCGACGTTGGCGGCCACGTTGATCGCCTTGGGGAGACGGTCGACGGTGTCGAGGTACTGCGGGAACGTCTCGAAGCTCCAGTCGATCCCCGCGGCGAGCGCGGCGGGGTCCATGTCTTCGGCTCGTTCCAGATTGCGCACCACCAGGGCGCGCTCCTCACGCCGGACCGGGGCCAGGGTGAAGCCGCAGTTCCCCATCACCGCCGAGGTCACGCCGTGCCAGCACGAGCTCGCCCCGGTGGGGTCCCAGAACACCTGGGCGTCCATGTGGGTGTGGCCGTCGATGAACCCCGGCGTCACCACGTGACCCTCGGCATCGATCTCCCGGGCGCCGCGACCGGTGATCGGCCCGACCGCGGCGACCAGACCGTCGGAGATCCCGACGTCGGCCCGGAACGAGCCGAAACCCGAACCGTCCACCACGGTTCCGTTCCGGATCACCACGTCAAACGGCATGCGCACCTTTTCGTCGCCGGGCGGGTCGCCGGTCGTGTGCACGCCCCGATCGACCGGGGCGAGTAATGGGCTTATATTAGGCCGCTATGGCTTCCTCGGCCGACATCCACGGGCGTCTCGCCCACCCGGTCATCGACATCGACGGCCACATGGCCGAGCACCTCCCCACCCTGGCGCCGTTCCTCGAGCGCGAAGGGCTCTCGCTCGACCATCCCTCGTTGCGACGGCTGCTCCCGGCCTACGGAGGGACCGAGCGCACCTGGCACGAACAGACCCCCGACGAACGTGCGGCCACACGCACGGCGCGGGGCCCGTGGTGGAGCGCACCGGCCCGCCACACCATCGACCTGGCCACCGCGCTGTTCCCCGCGCTGCTGTACGAACGCCTCGACGAGCTGGGTCTCGACTTCGGCGTGGTGTACCCGAGCCTCGGCCTCGTCTTCCTGCACACCGAGGACGAGCACTACCGGCGCGGCGCGTGCCGGGCGCTCAACCGAGCCAACGCCGAAACCTTCGCACCGCTGGCCGATCGACTCACGCCCGTCGCGGCGATCCCCATGCACACGCCCGAGGAGGCCGTGGCCGAGCTCGACTACGCCGTCACGCGGCTGGGGTTCAAGGCCGTGCTGTGCGCGGGGTACGTGCAGCGGCCCTTCGCCGCGCTGGCGGACAAGGACCCCGAGGTCGCTCGCTACGCCTTCTGGCTCGATCAGTTCGGCGTCGACTCCGCCTACGACTACGACCCGGTGTGGGCCAAGGCCCAGGAGCTCGGCGTGTCCATCGCCTTTCACTCGGGGTTCATCGGCATGACCCCGTACCGGTCGATCTCGAGCTACGTGTTCAACCACCTGTCGATGCTGGCCGACGGGCAGCAATCGTTGGCAAAATCGCTCTTCCTGGGCGGGGTGACGCGCCGTTTCCCCTCGCTCAACTTCGCCTTCCTCGAGGGCGGCGTGGCGTGGGCGGCCGCCCTCTACAGCGACATCGTCGGCCACTGGGAGAAACGGCACCTCGGGGCCCTGCGCCGTGACCTCGATCCCGCGCTGGTCGACCGCGCCCTGATCCTCGAGATGATGGCGCGCTACGCCCCCGACGCGCCACGCCTCGACAGCCGGCTGCTGCGGCGACCGGTCGAGCCCCAGGACATGCTGGACGAGTTCGCGGCGTGCGCCATCGAGGAGGCGCACGACATCACCGAGCTGTTCGTCGAGCCGTTCTTCTTCGGCTGCGAAGCAGACGACCCGCTCACGTCGATGGCGTTCAACACCACGGTCAACCCCTTCGGGGCCGAGCTCCACGCCATGATGGGATCGGACATCGCCCATTGGGACGTCCCCGACATGACCGAGGTGCTGGTCGAGGCGTGGGAGATGGTCGAGCACGGCTGGATCGACCCCGTCGCCTTCGAGAAGTTCACCTTCAGCAACCCGGTGCGGTTCTACACCGGGACCAACCCCGCCTTCTTCAAGGGCACCGCGGTGGAGGCGGCGGTGGACCGCTTCCTGGCCGAGGCCTGAGTGCTCGACCTGGCGCTGCGGGGCGGCACCGTCGTCGACGGCACGGGCGCCCCCGCCCGGAGAGCCGACGTCGGCGTGCGCGACGGACGAGTGGTGAGCGTCGGCGCGCGCTGCGAACCAGCCGCCCGGACCATCGACGTCGGCGGTGCGGTGGTGTGCCCCGGCTTCGTCGACGTGCACACCCACTACGACGCCCAGCTGCTGTGGGACCCCACGGCCAGTCCGTCGGTCCTGCACGGTGTCACCACCGTCCTGGGAGGGAACTGCGGGTTCTCCATCGCCCCGCTCGGTCCCGGCGACGCGCACTACGTGCAGTGGATGATGGCCGTGGTGGAGGGGATCCCCATCACCGCGCTCCAGAGCGGGGGTGAGTGGGACTGGACGTCGTTCGACCAGTACCTGGCGCGCCTGGACGGCGGTGTCGCCGTCAACGCCGGCTTCCTGGTCGGGCACTCGACCGTCCGGCGCGTCGTCATGGGCGACGCGGCCACGCGCGAGGCGGCGACGCCGGAGCAGCTCGCCGCGATGGTGCGGTTGGTGCAGGAGTCGCTGCGCGGCGGGGCGCTCGGGTTCTCGTCGTCGCTGGGCGAGGGCCATCTCGACGGCGACGGGGCGCCGGTCCCTTCTCGGCTGGCCGCCTTCGACGAGCTCGTGGCCCTGGCGGGCGCGCTGCGGACCCACCCCGGGACCACGTTGGAGTTCATCCCCACCGTGGGCCCCATTCCCGTCGACCGCATGGAGCTCATGGCGGACATGTCCCTGGCGGCGGACCGGCCGCTCAACTGGAACCTGCTGGGCAGCCTGGCGTCGGAGGAGATCTACCACCAACAGCTCGAGGCGTCCGACGTCGCCGCAGCGCGCGGCGCGCACGTGGTGGCGCTCGCCCTGCCCGACATGATGCGGATGCGAGCCGACAACCTTTTACCCGGATTGCGCGGCTGGCGCGACGTGCTGGCGCTCGACGAGGCCGGGCGACGGGCCGCGGTGGCCGACCCCGAGATCCGGGCGGGACTGCGCGCCGGGGCCGAGAAGTTCGCCCGCAAGGCGGTGGGCGTGCTGGCCGACTTCGCCGTCATGGAGATCGCGGACCCGGACTCACCTTGGGTGGGGCGGTCCCTGGCGGAGGTCGCACAACAACGGGGCACCGACGTCGTCGACGTGCTCATCGACGTCGTCCTGGTCGAGCGACGCACGCTGTTCATGGTCCTGCCCTCACTGGCGCCGTCACTGGGACGGTCCGACGAGGGCTGGCGGGTGCGCACCGCGGTGTGGAAGGACCCCCGCGTGATGTTGGGCGGGTCCGACGCCGGCGCGCATGTGGACCTCATGTGCCACGCCAACTACCCGACGGTGGTGCTGGGCGAAGTCGTCAGGGATCGGGGCCTGCTCGGGCTGGAGGAGGCGGTGGAGATGATGACCGACCGCCCGGCGCGCCACTACGGGCTCCGCCACCGGGGTCGGCTGGCCGAGGGCTGGCACGCCGATCTCGTGGTCTTCGATCCCGCCACCGTCGGGAGCGAGCCGGCGACAACCCTGCACGACCTGCCCGGAGGGGGTGAGCGGCTCTCGGCCGCGTCCCGGGGCGTGAGGCACGTCTTGGTGGCGGGGGTCGAGGTCGTGGGCGACGGTGCGGTCACCGAGGCGCGGCCCGGCACCGTGCTGCGGTCGGGGCGCGACACCGACACCGTGGCACTGGCCGGTCTCAGGCCGTCGCGGCCCCGTCGATGACGAGTGTCGTCCCGCTGATGGTCGCCGCGTCGTCCGAGGCGAGGTAGGCCACCGCGGCGGCGACCTCGGTGGGCTCGATGAGCCGGCCCATGGGGGACGCCGCCCGTGCGAAGAGCGACATGTCGGCGCCCTCGGGTATGCGAAACCCCCGGAGGAAGGCGGTGTCGACGGATCCCGGGCACACGGCGTTGACCCGAACACCCGACTTGGCCAACTCGATCGCCATCGACTTGGTCAGCATGATCACGCCACCTTTGGACGCGCAATACGCGGCGTTGTAGGGCGTGGCTCGAATTCCTGCCACCGATCCCATGTTCACGATCACCCCTTTGGTGGCGAGCAGGGCGGGCAGCGCGCTCTGCGACAAGAGGAACGTGCCGGTGAGGTTCACGTCGATCACGGTCCGCCACTCGTCGGGTGTCATCTCCCCGATATGGCGCGACATCCCGACCCCCGCCACATTGGCCAGGACGTCGAGCCGGCCGTGGTGCTCGAGCGCGAACGCCACGGCCCGCGCGCACGAGGCGGCATCTCGCACGTCACACACGACGTCGACGCCGTCGGCGCCGTCGTCGACGTCGCTGCGGACGACCGTGGCACCCTCGTCGGCCAGACGCGTCCGACCGCCGCGCCGATGCCGCGTGCCGCACCCGACACGAGCGCCACTCTTCCCTCGAAACGTGCCATCGCGCCGATGGTAGCGCCGGCATGCGCGCCCATTACTGTGAGGCCGTGAGGACGACCGAGACCGACAGCCACGATCAGGCGGCTCGCGGCGCAGGGCCATTTGATCGGCGAGCGCTGGAGGGCCGGGGACGGCGGCGGCGTCTACGACCACCGGTACGCGGCGACCGGACAGGTCCAGGCCCAGGTGGGGCTGGCCGGCGCGCCCGACGTCGACGACGCCGTGGCCGCGGCCGCGTGCGCGCGCAACGGGCTTGGGCCGCATTGCGACCGGGCAAGCGGGCCGCCGTGCTGTTCCGCTTGGCGGATCTGCTCGAGCAGCACGCGCCCGAGGCGGCCGAGCTCGCCGCTCTCGACAACGGCACCCCGGTGGGCGTCATGCACCCCGGCTCGTACGCGGCGGCGTGGGTCCGCTACTACGCGGGCTGGTGCGACAAGCTCGACGGCGAGGTGCTCTCGGGCGAGCCGGGGCTCTCCTACGTCCGGCTCGAGCCCTACGGCGTCGTGGCTGTGATCCCCCCGTGGAACGGGTCGATGATGGGCATGGGCCAGAAGTGCGGCCCCGCCCTGGCGGCGGGGAACGCGGTGGTCGCCAAACCCCCCGAGATCGCCCCCTTCGGCATGTTGCGCTTCGCCGAGCTCGCGCTCGAGGCCGGACTGCCGCCGGGCGTGCTCAACGTCGTCGTCGGCGCCGCGTCGACAGGCTCCGCCCTCGTGGGCCACCCCGGCGTGGACAAGATCAGCTTCACCGGCGGGAGCGCCACGGCCCGTTCCATCATGGAGTCCGCGGCGCGCCATCTCACGCCGCTGGCGCTCGAGCTCGGAGGCAAGTCACCCAACATCGTCTTTCCCGACGCCGATCTCGACGGCGCCGCGACCATGGCGGCGCTCGTCGGCACCGCGTTGCTCTCGGGCCAGGGCTGCGCGTTGCCGACACGGCTCTACGTTCACGACGACGTGTACGACGCTGTGCTCGACCGACTCCTCGCCACACTCCGGACGCTGCCGGTAGGCGACCCGCTCGACCCCGCGTCCGTCGTCGGACCCGTCGTGACCGAGTCCGCCCTGGAGCGGATCCTGGCCGTGATCGACAGGGCCACGGCCGACGGGGCCACGCTGTTGACCGGCGGGACGCGCCTCGGCGGTGATCTCGCGCCCGGGTGGTTCGTGGCACCCACGGTCTTCGGCGACGTCGACCATCGCAGCGACCTGGCGCGCAACGAGGTGTTCGGGCCCGTGCTCGCCGTGATGCGCTTCGACTCCGAGGACGAGGTGTTGGCGCAGGCCAACGACAGCGCCTACGGCCTGGCCGCCTACCTCCACACCGCGGATTCGAGGCGCATCGGGCGATTCGTACGAGAACTCGAGGCCGGGATGGTCGTCGTGAACGGCAAGGGGACGGTGTCGCCCGCCACACCGTTCGGCGGCTACAAGCAGAGCGGGTTCGGCCGTGAGGGTGGGCGGGCCGGGATCGAGGAGATGATGCAGAGAAAGACGGTCCTCGTCGCACCGTGAGCCCCGTCGCCACATCCGCCCGCCGACCATAGGTCGCAAGTCCTATGGCGGCCCGAACCGATGCCAGGGTCAGAGACTGCAATCGTGCCTGTGACCTGCCCCGATGTGCCACGGGTCAAGGACTCGGCCCCGCCTGTCGAGAACTTCGGGGAGCCCATGGCAACGACACCGATCACTCAAGGCGGCGGCGGAATAGCGCCAGCTGACGACGGCGCGAGCTTCGACGCGGGGCCCGACGAAGGACAGCGCGCCCCGAGGGCCCGCTGGCGTCCCGGCGTGCGCCTTCTGCTCACGCTGGTGGTGCTGCTGCCCATGCTCGGCACCGCGGTGCTGATCGCGTCGTCGGCCACCTCCGCCTGGCGGTTCCGTCAGAATGCCGAGGTGGCAGCGACCGACGCCACCCGTCTCCAGGTTGTCGCGGGTGCCCGCGCACAGATGAACTCCCTGGAGGTGCCCCTCACAGCGGTGTCCTACGCGGCGCAGATCGGCATCGGCGAACCGGCGCTCGACGGCCTCTTGCACCCCGCAGTCCCCTTCCGCACCCAGCTGGCCCATGACGCGGCCACCATCGCCGATGTCCCGACCTTCTCGTCGACCCCCACGCTGCGCGCCGACCTCGCAACGTTGCAAACACTCATTCCCAAGGTGGAGGCCAAGGCCGTCTCCTACGGCGATGTCGTCGCCTTCACGACCAAGATGTCTGCCGACATCGACGCCGTCTGGTACAAGGATTACGCACGGCTCCAGGCCGACGTGGCCAAATGGCAGCCCCCTGGGACCTTCGAGGTCCACGTCTCCGCGCTGCGTCAGACATACGAGGCGTTCCTGGCGGGGGGCGCGGAGATCAGCGGGTCCATCTACGTGCTCGAAGGCACCGGGCCCCCCGACTCCAAGCAGGAGCTGATCCAGGCGGCGGGCGAGTACAAGACCGCCACGGGTGAGTTTTCCGGTGAGTTGAGCCCGAAAGCGAAGCTCGCGTGGCAGCACCTGCAGACCGACCAGTCGGACCAACGCTTCGCGGCCACCGTCCAACAGGGGCTCACCGTGGCCCTCACCGGCGCCAGGCCACCATTCGTCGGCAACACGACGTTCGCGGGCACGTCGATGACGCCGGGCCTCAACTACCTCGGCGACTTGAACAAGCTCGTGACCTCGGCCTCCCAGGACCTGCACGACACCGCTCTGGCCCAGGCCACGGCGGCGTCGGGTCGCCTCATGGGTGAGATCCTCTTCCTGGCTCTGCTGGCGCTCGTTTCCCTCGGCGGTGTCGTCGTGGGCGGGCGCTTCCTCACCCGACCGCTCAAGAAGCTCGCCGGCGCGGCCCAGCAGGTCCACAGCGGGGACTTCGACCTCGAGCGGCTGCCGGACTCGGGGCCCCGCGAGGTCGTGATCGCCACCGACGCGTTCAACGACATGGCGTCGACCCTGAAGGCGGTCGAGGCCAAGGCCGTCGCGCTGGCGGCCGAGGACCTTTCGGACCCCGAGCTCCTCACCCCGTTGCCCGGGAGGACCGGCCACGCCCTGCAGGCGTCGGTCGACACCCTGGCCGTGCGGATCCGCGAGCGCGAGCTCCAGCGCCAGCTCCTGCACGAGGCCGCCACCCATGACTCGCTCACGGGGCTCAAGAACCGCGCCGCGGTGTTCGAGTTCCTCACCCACGACGTGAGCCGTCGCCGCGAGGCGGGCGAGACCGTGGCCGTGCTCTTCATCGACCTCGACGGGTTGAAGCCTCTGAACGACACGTACGGGCACGAAGTGGGCGACACCGCCATCCTCGCCACCGGCATGGCCCTCATGCAGGCGACCGACGAGTGCGACGTCGTCGGCCGACTGGGTGGGGACGAGTTCCTCGTGGTGCTGTGCCACCGCCACAGCTGCGAGGGCGACACCGTGGTGCAGCGGATCCGCGAGAGCGTGGCGCAGTGTCGGATCCCCGTGCAGGACATGCTGGTCCCGCTGGAGGCGAGCGTGGGCGTGGCCCTCACCCAGTGCGACGCCGACACCGACCCGATGCTGCTCGTGCGCCAGGCCGACGAGGCGATGTACGAGGCGAAGAAGACCGCCCGCGCCATTCGCGACCGCTTCACCTCCGCCAACAGCTGATCACCCGCTCAGCGGTGTCGGCACGTCCCGGTCACCACCGCGGGGACGGACGCGGCCTCGACCCCTTCGAAGTCGGCCAGGGTGCTGATGCGGAATTGGTCGCCGCCCGCACCGGCCCGCTCCATCTGCTCCAGGCGCGCTGCGTAGTACCGCTCGCGGTCGTAGCCCTCTCCCTCCGGCGCATAGCTCGCCACGAGCACACGGCGCGCCGCGGCGCTGGTGTTGGCCTCGCTGTAGTGCGGCGTCGTCCCCGCGATGCACAGGGCGTCGCCGGGGGCCAACTCGGCCGGCGACCACGACAATGACGACACCACCGAGCCGACCACCACGCCGCGGTCGTCGGTGTCCAGGAGCTCGTCCACGCCGGGTGCGAACCACAGACAGCCCGAGGTCGTCGTGCACTCGTCGATGGCCAGGAGCACCGACATGACCCGGGACGCACCGGGATAGGCGGCGAGGTCCTGGTGGGGGCTGAACCCCGCTCCGCCGGGCTGCTTGTAGTTGATCTTGTCCTTGAACCCCACGACCGGCTCTCCCAGCGCGGCCGACGCCACCTGCGCCAGTGGCCCGGCGCTCAGCCGGGCGAACCCGCCATGACAGGCCGACACGTTCTCGGTCCGACAGATGACGTCACCCCCGGCGGTGCGCTCGGCATACTGGCCCCAGCGGTGGCTGCCGGCCGGCCACGACTGGACTTCGGTCGCCCAGGCCTGGAGCGCGGCGAGCTCCGCACCAACGACGACGCCCCGACGGATCGGTGTCCCGGCGTTCACGATGCGGTGTTCTCGGTGCGGGGGTTCACGATGGGGCGTTCACGACGCGGGGGCCGCGGCTGCGGCCCGGGCCACCAGCAGGGGCGCCCAATGCGCCAACGGCGCCACGACGCGGCCCGGCACCTTGGCCGCATCGTCGGCCCGCCGTAGCTCGACGGCGTCGGCCGCGTAGGGCGACGACAAGAACGAGGCGAGCTCCTCGGGTGTGAGGGGGCCGCCTTGGACACCGAGGGTGCGCGCGCTCTCGGTCGACAGGACCGACCGGTAGGCGGCGTCGGTGGTGACGAGGTAGCGCTTGGCGGGAACGTGCGCCTCGACCAGGCCCGCCACCCGGTCACCGAGCAGACCGCGCACGGCTCGGGCCCCGAGCACGCCGTGACGCTCGTCGGGCCCGAACCGGTGGCCGATGTCGTGCACCAGGCCCGCCAGGTGCAGCTCGTCGTCCGCCGGGCGCAGCCGGGCCAACTCGGACGCGCACTGCAGGCCGTGATCGAGCTCACTGAGCCCGTCGGTCGCCTCGGCCGATTCGCCGTCCATCGAGGCGAGCAGCTCGAGCAGCTCTGCCAGTGTCACGTGACGCGACCGGGGAGCCGACCGACGCCGCCGTCGTAGGACAACATGTCGCTGAGCGTACGGTCGGTGTGGCGCGACCGCCATGTCAACATGGACCGGGCGTGGTCGAGGACGACTTCGGGGTCGGTGACCTCGGTGCGCCATCCCGGTTCGACGCCGAGGTCGAAGCACCGCCACTGGCCCTCGCCGTACTGGACGTACGCGGCGGACTCCGACCGCAGCACCGACAGGTGTTGGGACTCGAGGCGCCGGTCCCAGGGCCAGGGGTGCGGGCCCCGGAAGATGTACTCCCACCGCCAGTCGTACTCCCAGTGCGCGGCCTCGCGCCACCACGGCGGTCGCTCGCCCCGCAAGAAGGGCGTGAGCGGGAGGCCGTCGCACTGCGCCGGGACGTCGATGTCGATGGCTTCGCAGATGGTGGGGAGGACGTCGACGTTCTCGGTGAATTCGGTGACCACCGTCCCGTGCGCCTCGGGGTGGCGCGGGTCGCGCACGATCCCGGGGATGCGGTAGCTCGCCTCGAAGGGCCCCCCCTTGCCCAGTGTGGCCTGGTCGCCCAGTTGCTCGCCGTGGTCTGCGGTCACGATGACCATCGTGTCGTCCCACATGCGCAATGACCGGAGCGTGTCGAGGACTCGTCCCAGTTGTGCGTCGACGTCGGAGATCATGCCGAAGTACTGCGCCTGCAGAGCGCGCAGGGCGCGCTCGTCCTCGGGGGCGGGCTGCGCCGCCAGGTTGCCGCACCACGGCATGGGGCGTGCCGGGGGGGCGACGACCCGAGGTAGGGCGTCGGAGTCGTAGGCCGTCGACCAGTGGCCGGCTGCGGCGTAGGGCGGGTGGGGACGCCAGTAGCTGGCGTGCGCGAACCAGGGCCCGTCCCGGCGTTCGAGCCAGGCGATGAGCGCGTCGCTGAGGAAGGCCGAGACGCCGTGCTCGGCGGGCCGGTCGGGCTCGGTGGCCAACGCGGCGTCGCCGTCGGCGGGGACGTCGTAGCCGAGGCCCTCGAGCCAGGCGCGCCACGCGTCCTGTTCGTCGGGCAGGTCGAGCCCGACCTCGAATCCCGGCGGGAACCCCTGATAGGTCGAGAGCCGACGGTCGTCGGGGCCCGTCGCCTCCCTCGGGTCGAGCGCCTGGTCGGCGTAGCCGAACACGGTCGGTACGTACCCGGCCCGCCGCGCCGCGCGCGCCACGTTGTCGAAGCGGAAGTCGAGTGGCGTCCCGTTGCCGACCACCCGGTTGTTGAACTGGTACGTGCCCGTGTAGAGACAGGCGCGGCCCGGACCGCACGGGGCGGCTTGGCTGTAATGCCGGGTCAGCCGTACCCCGCCCGCGGCCAGCCGGTCGAGATTGGGGGTCCGCACCACGGGGTGCCCCGCCGCGGACAGACAGTCACCGCGGAATTGGTCGAGCGTGACGAGAAGGACGTTCATCGCGAGTGTGCCGTCGCCCGTGGGCGCTCAGGCGCTGACCGGGACCTCGAGGTCCGGCGTCTCGGGCCCGGCCGGCGCCGGCCCGGCGGCGCCACGCTCGGCTCGATGGGCGTTGGCCCAACCCGGACCGCGCCCGACGTAGGACAGCCGCTCGCGCCAACTGGTCGAGGCCGCCACGTCGCGCAGGATCGCCGCGTACTCGTGCGTCACGATCCGCCCCGGCTGGAACGTGTCGATGTTCTTGGTGAGCCCGTACACGACGGGCTCCTCCTCGGGCTCGAAGGTCCCGAAGAGGCGGTCCCACACGATGAGGATGCTGCCGTGGTTGCGGTCGAGGTACCGGCGGTTCGACCCGTGGTGCACCCGGTGGTGCGAGGGCGTGTTGAGCATGTCCTCGGCCCGCCCCAGGCGACCCACGGTCTCGGTGTGGATCCAGTACTGGTACAGGAGGTTCACGCCCCGCGCCGTCTCCACCAGACCGGGCCTGATGCCCACCAGGCACAGCGCGCCGAAAGGCACGAACGTCCCGAAGGCCTCGGCCACGGGCTGGCGCAGCGCCGTCGACAGGTTGTAGTGCTCGCTCGAGTGGTGCACGACGTGGATGGCCCACATGTACCGGCTGCTGTGCATGAAGCGGTGGTCCCAGTAGTAGAGGAAGTCCCACGCCGCCACGGCCGCCACCACGGCCAGGGCCCCGGTCCCGACATCGGGGAGGATGCGCCGGCGCCACAGCCGCTCGGGGCTGGTGCGCGCCGCCCAGGTGGTCGTGATGGCCACGCCACCGGCCACCACGGTGACGACGCCCCCGACCGACTGCACCCGCCTCGCCGCGCGCGAGACCCACTGCGTCTGGGCCTCGTACGCCACATCGGATGCGACGTCGGGCCCGGATGCGGCATCGGCCCCAGGGCCCCCGCGGCGCGCCTCGATGCGTCTCGTCACGATGTCGGCGACGGTCGTCGCCGCGGCCGCCCCCAGGGCGCCGATCACCACGGCGCGCCCGTAGCGGCCCCGGCCCGGGGTGAACGGCCTCAGGAGCCGGGGCCCGACGAGCGGAGCCAGAAGGCTGCCCACACCCATGGCCAGGCTGGCCAGCGTGTCGCGCCGCTCGTAGTCGCCCGCCGTGGGGCCGGTCCGGGCGGCGCGGTGACGCAGCCACAGGTACTCCCCCGCCATGGTGGCGAAGTAGAAGGGGACGGCGATGACCGTGAGGTCCCGGGCCCCGTCGCCGGCCGGAGCCGAGATGCGAGGTCCATCCGGGACACCACGACGACGACGCATGCCGACCATTGTGCGTGCAGCGCCCCGTCGGCGTCGACCCCCACCGCAGGGCGTGCGCAGGCCGTCCCCCGGCCGAGGTCGGTCAGGCGGAGAGGGGGGGCTCTCCCAGGGCCGGACCGGCGAGGCCGTAGAGCAAGAAGGAGCAGAGGTCGTCGGCGGACTCGTCGAGGGGGGCGGGCCTCGGGTCACCGGCCCGCACCGACATGGCGCCGTAGAGCTGTTGTCCGACGAAGGTCGTGGCCTTGTCGGGGTCGAGCAACCGGAAGTCACCCGAGCGTGTCCCCTGCTCGATGACGTCGCGGATGAGACCGGCGATGTCGAGACCGATGAGCTGCAGCTCGGCGCCGACCGTCGAGGACACCTGGCTGGGCACGTCCTGGGTGGCGAGGGCGAGACGGAAGAAGGCGGGGTTGTCATCGATGCGCTCGAGCATGCCGAGCACGAGCGTCCGCAGACGCTCGACGGGCGAACCGTCACGCTCCCACGAGGCGACGACGGCGTCGAGCAGCAGCGTGTGCATCCGCTGCAGGCAGGCTCGGAGCAGCTCGTCACGATTGGCGAAGTACACGTACAACGTCGACCGCGCCACCCCTGCCTCGGTGGCGATCTCGTCCATGGGGACCTCGGTCGTGCCGCGCTCGCCGAACAGTCGTCGGGCCACGTCGATGATCTGGTCGCGGCGGAAGTCGCGGATGAGCGCCTTGAGCTCGGCCGGCGAGGAGCGGGGCACTCAGTGGGCCCCGACCCGGGCCGAGGGCGAGAACCCCACCGGAAGATGCTTCACCCCGTTGATGAAGTTCGACTGTAGACGCTCGACCGGGCCGTTCACGACGATGTCGGGGAGGCGGTCGAGGAGGTGCTCGAACATCACGATGATCTCCATGCGGGCCAGGTTGGCGCCCAGGCAGAAGTGAGGCCCGCCCCCGCCGAATGCCATATGGGGATTGGGTTTCCGGCCTATGTCGAACCGGTCGGCGTCGTCGAACACGGCCTCGTCGCGGTTGGCGGACACGTGGAAGAAGACCACCTTGTCGCCTTCTTTCACCGTCTCTCCCCCGATCTCCACGTCCTCGGTGGCCTGACGGCGGAAATTCATGACCGGCGTGACGAAGCGAAGCATCTCCTCCACCGCGCTGGGCAGGAGCGACCGGTCCTCACGGAGCCGTTCCCACTGGTCGGGGAACTGGGAGAAGGCAACCATCGCACCGGACATGAGGTTGCGGGTGGTCTCGTTCCCCGCCACCGCCAGCAGCATGAAGAACAGGTCGAGCTCGAGCTCCGACAGGCGTTCGCCGTCCAGCTCGACCTGGGTCAGGACGCTCATGAGGTCACCGCCGGGCTGGGTCCGCTTCTGCTCGTAGAGCTCGGCCGCGTACCCGAAGAGCTCCACCGCGGCCAACGCCGCGTTCTCCTCGGCCACGGCCTGGGTCCCCTGGTACTCGGCATCGTCCCGCCCGATCATGCGGTTGGACCAGTCGAACATCTTGGACCGGTCCTCGGGAGGGACCCCGAGCAGCTCAGCCAGGACGATGAGCGGGAGCTCCGCCGCGACGTCGATGACGAAGTCGGCCGATCCCGACTCGCAGATCCGGTCGATGATCTCGTCGGCCACGCCGTGGATGCTCTGCTGCAACTCCCCGATCATGCGCGGGGTGAAGCCCTTGTTGACCAGCCGGCGGTAGCGCGTGTGCATGGGAGGGTCCATCGTCACCATCATGAGCCGTTGTTCCTCGAGCTGGTCCTCAGGGGTCTCCCACAAGAAGGTGCCCTTGCGGTACGAGGAGAAGCGATGCGCGTCGCGGTTCACGGTGACGCAGTCCTCGTGCCGGGTGATGGCCCAGAACCCCGGCCCGTCGGTCTCCTCGTGCCAGTAGGCCGGAGCATTGCTGCGCAGATAGGCGAACCACTCGTAGGGGACGCCGGGGACGAAGGTGCGGGAATCGGTGAGGTCGACCGGGGTGGGAGTCATTCGGACAACACCTCCAATGCATCAGACACGATGTCCGATTAATGAGATGATATGTCCACCTCCTCCCTCCGTCAACGCCCCGTCGGCGCCGTCCGGGCGCACACGAGCCCATCCGGGTCGACAAATCGCGTCCGGACGGCGACGCTGGGTGTTCAGATGGGGTACCAGACGACCCAACGTGCAGCGGCCGGGCAGCTGTGACAGACCACCTCCTCGGTGTGGTGGCCTTCGTCGCGGCCGGTGCGGCGGGGGTACTGGTCTGGTTGCTCGTGCGCGACGGTCCGGGTCGGGCGACGAGCGCCCGCCTGCTGCGCCGGCTCACCGCGCTCAGCACGCTCATCGTGCTGGGCACCGTCGCCTTCGTGCGTCCGTGGTACTGGGACCTCGTCATCGCGGCCGTCGCCATCGGCGCGTTCGGCGCCATGCGCGTCATGCTCCGCGACCTGGAGGGCCGGTCCTCCCCCGCGGGCGGGAGGGCGATCGCCCTCGCCGCGGCTGCGCTCGTGGTGGCGTCGGGGCTCGTGACCTTGGGCGGCACGGCTGCGGCCATCGACGGTGCCGCGCTCGTGGGTGGGAATGGGGTGCCGGTGGCGCACGACGCGCAGGTGCTGGCGCGCCCGGTGCTCTATCAGGTGTTCTGGGGCCGGGCGTGGGACCGACCGCGCCCCACCCCCGCCCTGGCGCAGGCAGCCGCGTTCGAGCGCGCCCTGCCCACGTCACAATGGGCATCGACGGTCGTCGGGGCGCGATTCGGCGTCGGCTCGGTGCACTCGGGCGGTTGCTGGATCGATCCGAGCCCGCCGGCGTCATCGGCCCCGGCGTCGAGCACCGCGACCGGGCCGTTCCCCCAAGAGCTCCATCGCGTCTTCGACGGAGCAGCGCACCTCGAGCCCTGCCCGGGATTCACCGCCACCCGGGCGCCGCGCACCTTGCCGCCCGACGCCGTCGTCGCGTTGTGGCTCGACCCCGGTGTCCCCTACCGACTCGGCGGCGTGTCGGCCCACAGCTCGGTTCCCTGGCCGGGGCGGGCCGACGGCCTGGTGACCGCGGCGCTGACCGGAGGGTTCGCCCGCTGGGGCGGTGCCTCGTGCGCCGGCAGTCCGGCCTGCGCCGCGGTCCCCGGCTTCGCCTCACCGACATACGCGCTCTCCCACGAGTTCGTCGAAGCCCTCACCAATCCCTTCGGTCACGGATGGTTCGCGGACGTGCCGCTGCGCTTCGCGGCGCGCGCCTTCCTCCAGCACGGCCCGACGTCGTTGCTCAGTACCGCCCCGGCGTTCGAGGGCGAAGTGGCCGACCTGTGCGAGCCCGGACAGCCCGGAGCACCCGAACGCGAGCCGAGCGTCACGCTCGGGTCGCTCCACGTGCTGGTCACCGACTTCTACGTTCCTGGTAGGGGCTGCATTTCCTGAGAACGCTGCATTTCCTGAGAAGCTCATTCTTCAGAACGGCGTTGCGGTGCCGCGTCGGTCGCCAACACGGTGCGGAGCCAGGCGCAGGTGCCCGCCGCGATGAGGACGTCGCGGGCGAAGAACGTCAGCGTGAGACTGACGGCGAAGGGATGCGTGGGGACGTACCCGAAATGGGTGGCGGACGCCACGTAGGGGAAGATCACCAGGTTCGCCGCCGACGCGATGAGCCACGTGACCCGGAGCCGGTACAGCGCCCAGAGGGGCATCAGCCAGATGAGGTACTGCACCGAAACGACCTTGGACCCGAGCATGACGAAGGTGAGCGTCGCCAGGCACGAGGCTTCCAACGGGAGACGGCCCCGGATCTGTTGCCGCCACGTCCACAGGCAGGCGGCACCCGCAACGAGCTCGAATGCGAGCGACAGGCCGGGCGCGAAGGAGCTCACGACGTTGACGCTGTGGAAGCTCGACACCCAATTGGTCCCGTGCCCGTCGAGCAGCACCGACAAGCCGGCGGACAGGCTCCCCATCTCGGTCGGGCGGTGCAGGTAGTAGTGCAGCGCATTGAGCGCCCCGGCGTGGTTCACCAGGGCGGGGAGACCCCCCACCACCAGGAACGACCCGGCCATCCACCACAGGCGCCGGAGCGGGACGCGCCCGTGGCGACGCCATTCGGCGATCAGGAACACCGGCCAGAACGCGGCGGGGAAGAGCTTCAGAGCGAACCCGACGCTGCTCCACGTCCACGCGGCCGACCAGCGGTCCCGCATGGCCGCCCGCAAGGACAAGAAGGCGGCCAAGGTGGCGAAGATGTCGTAGCGGCCGGCCACGACCATGACCGACCCGATGGCGAGGTAGATCACGAGCCGTCCCGCGCTGCGTGTGTCCCAGCCCGGCAGTCCCGATCCCTCGTAGCTCGTCACCAGGACGACGAGGGCGACCAACGCCACCACGGCGAAGCCCCACGCATAGGAGAAAGGCAGCACCAAGGGGAGGAGGAACACGGCGAGCGCCGGCGCGGGGTACTCGAGCGGGAGGTGCCCCAGGAGCGGGGTTCTCAGCGCGGCGTGGGCGTACCGCTGATACTCGAGCACGTCGAAGGGGTGCAGCATCGTGACCGACACGACCGCGGCCATGGCCCAGAGCACCAACGCCGGCAGCACCACGGGTCGCCATTGTCGGGCGAACGTGGGTCCCGCGCCGTGAGCGTCGATGTGGCCCTGTGTGGATGGCCCGGCGTGGTCGTCGGTCGTCTGGGTGAGAGACACCGCAGGGCTACGGGCTGACCACGGGGTCTTGGCTCGTGGCGCTCATGGTATAGGTGAGCCCGAACGGCGCCACGATGCCCTTGGCGGCGAACGAGAGCGAGACGGTGGTGGCCGTGGGGGCGGCACACGACGGCCCGGCACAGGTGAGCGTGATGGTGGCGGCGTTGGCGGCTCCGGCGGCCTGGGTGAGCGTCGACGCCGAGTTGCTCGTGGCACACAGCGGCGCCGGGTTCACCGGCACCAGGGGCGCTGCTCCCGCCACGGCCTTCTCGATCGAGTTGGGGACGCCCGATTCGCAGTACTCGCCGTTGGGCCACGGGGCGCCGGTGGCCGGATCGTCCGCCGTCAGCAACGAGGTCTCGATCGACGCCATGCGCGCCCCGGCCGTGGCACCGTCGTGCAACGACGAGTTCTGGAAGGTGAGGTAGCAGCCCGAGATCAGTCCGAAGATGAGCAGGAACACCAAGGGCGCGATCAAGGCGAACTCGACGAGCGTGGCGCCCGTCTCGTCCCGAGGGCTCGCGGCGTGCAGGCGCGGGCGCATCAACCGATGAGCGACAGGGTGCCACTGCCCGGCACCTCGTAGGGCTGGCCCAGGATCGTGATGTCGGTGTTGCCGTCGGTGTTGAAGTCGTCGACGATGGCGGTGCCGTTGAGCGTGACCGACCCACCTGACTCCTGGGGCGCGTTGCTGTTGGTCCATCCCGCCCCGTAACCCGTCTGGAGCGTCCCACCGGCGTAGAAGGGGATGCCGCCACCGACCCCGTCCCAATAGTCCTGGGGGGCTTGGGCGCCGTAGTTCGTCAACGAGGCGTTGTACACGACACCGTTGAGGGTGATCGCCGCGCCGTCACCCGTCTCGGCGTCGAACCCGTAGTTGCCCTGGGTGTCGGGGTCTTGGTACAGCACGATGCCGGGCGAACCGTCGACCCCGGCGTAGGGGCCGGTGGTGGGCCCGGTCAGCGACACCGTGCCGGCGCCGCCGATCAAGAGCGAGAAGTTGTTGCCGGTCCCCGACATCGAGTTGTCGACCGCGATGGACGAGTCGCCGTAGGCGGTCACCCCGTACGTCGTCGGGCTCGTCCCGCCACAGGCGTGCGAGGACGTCTCGGACTGCGGGCTGCCGTCTCCGCTGGCGCTGCTCGTCATGGTGCCCGCCGGCAGGCACGGTGCGCCGTTGCCACCGACCTCGCTGCCATCCGCATTGAGCGCCGGGGCGAACGTTGCGCCGTTGACCGACCCCGGCACGTTGCCGGCCACGGGGATCGGCTTCTCGGTGGCGATGACGACGTTGTTCCCCGTGACCTGGTCACCGGCGCCAGGGTCGAGGGTCAGACCCCCCTCGAACACGAACACGCCGGGGTAGGCGGCCTCGCCCGGGTAGGCCGAGCAGTCTTGGAAGTTGACGCTGCCGGTGAGCGAGACAGGGCTCGTGTAGATGCCCGGCGGCAGGTTCGTGGTGCCGTTGGCGACCTGGGTGACCGTGGTGTAGGTCTGCGGTGTGTCGTTGTTGTACCCCGGGCAGCCCGTGTCGGTGCCGACCAGCGGGCTGACAGGTGCGTCGGTTGCCGCCAACGGGTCGGTGATCTGGGGATAGCTGTTGTCGATGCTGTCGTAGTCGACGGTGACAGAACCACTGGACTGCGAGCACGACCGCACCACGTTCGGCAAGGTGTGCCCGGGGACCGTCGGGTCACCGTCGTAGGTGTTGGCGGTCGGGTTGGGCGACGTCTGATTCGGGGGGACGCCGGCGTCGATCGGCGCGTCCTGGAAGCAGTGGTCCAAGGGCCACAGTTGCTGACCGTTGTACAACGTGTTGACGGTGTCGATGGGGCCGAAGACGTAGAGATTGCTGGAGGTCTTGGCGTCGATCCCGTCATCCCATTCGTCGCCGCCGAACGACGACGTCCAGGGCTGGTTGGCCACGTCGGTGTTGAGGAAGATGTTGCCCGACACCACGAACGTGCCCGTGCCTCCGCCGAGGATCTCGTGCGGGCCGACCTTGTTGAGGGCCAGGATGCCGACGGGCGGACCTTTGTCGACGTTGCCCACCGAGCCCGAGGCGAAGCCCTGGAATTGATGGATGCCGAAGATCCCGGCGAAGAACGGCGTCCACGTGGGCTTGGCACTCACGGTGACACCACATGCGCCCGGGGGCGGGTTGGCGGGCCCGGTGTTCGAGGTGAAGGTGCCGATCGAGTGCCCGGCGGAATTCAGGAACTGCGCCTTCCACGCCGTGCCGATGCCGGAGCCGTTCTGGTCGACGAGCTGTTGGACGATGTCGGCGATCTGCTGGGTGGTGGGCAGGCTGGTGCCGTTGCAGTAGGCGGAGCTGTCGAGCTGCTGCGCCGCGGCGAAGGCGGCGAAGTCTGCCGCGTTCTGCGCCCGACGGTTCTGGACGAGGCCATAGCTCCCGTCGATGGCGATGGCGATCATGCCGAGCAGCACCACCAACACGAGGGCGAAGATGACCAGGACGACGCCACTCTCGTCGTCACGACGAGCGCGGACGATGCCGGTCACGAGTACCTCGCGGTGGCATGGGTGGTGACCGGGAAGCTCCCCACGAAGGGAACGAAGCTGTTCGAGCTGTGCCGGATGGTGACGGTGACGAGACTGATGGTGGCGCCACCCGAGACGGTGTCCTTGGCCGTCGAGATGCTGACGTAGTTGTTGGCCGACGCATCGGTGCTCTGGTACACGCCGGTGAGCCCCTCCTCGTTGTTGATGGCCGTAGTGGCGTCGGTCAGCGGTTGCCCGGTGGGGGGAAGCGCCTCGTTGGCGGACAGGTCGCTGGCGGCCACGAGCGCGCCGGCGCGGGCCGCGCTGGTCAGGCGGATCGACGTCTGCATCCCGTTCCAGCCGTTGAACGCGATCCCCAGGAACATGATGACGATCGGCGCGACCAGCGCCAGTTCGACCAGTGCGGTCCCGGACTCGTCATGACGCCGACGCGTTCGCGCTCTGGTCTGCTGGGAAGGGACCGGCCGAGCGCCGAACACGCCGTTACGGCGTTTCTCTGCCATTTGCTCCGCCCGTGGTGCCGGCGGGAACGGTCGTCGGGGCGGCCGACACCGACGAGCCGGTGACGGTCGGGGCCGAGATCGTCGGGCTGGCGGGGATCAGGTTCGAGCCGTTGATGGTGGTGGGCGCCCCCGCCGTGTTGCCGGCGGCTTCGAGCGCCAGGTAGATGCCCCCGGTCACACCACCGCCGTCACTGTCGGCCAGGGCGATGCGAGCGGCGTCGGCGGGCGACACGGCGAAGGTGATCACGTTGCTCGGTGCCGTGGCGGTCGAGGCGGTGGAGCTCGCGGCGGCGCCCGGCGTCGGCACCAACGTGGTGCCCACGGCCAGGACCGGCACGGACTGGAACAGGTACGTCTCCTGGTTGCCGTTGAGGTCGACGAGGATGTCGACCTTGTCGCCGGGGTGGATGAGGCCGGCCACGCCGTGGACCTGGTCGACCGACACCGAGATGGCGACGTCGCCGGCGGGCACGGTCTCGGCCGCGACGCTGGCGATGGTGTCGGGTGACACGAACATCCCGTTGACGACGATCTCGCCCGCCGGCAGGTTGGCGTCGGCCGAGTCGTTGCGGATGGCGTCGAGGTTGGTCACCGCCGAGGACGGCCGGAACTCGGCCGGGATCTTCTTCTGCTGGAGATACCCACCGCTCGCCGCGTCGGCGCCGCTCAGGGTGCGGGGGATCGGCTTGGTGATCACGTAGGCGGAGACCAGCTTGGCGTTGTGGTAGGCGTCGTTCTGCGCGTTGTTGAGGAACACGTAGCTGAGCACCGAGGCCAGCACCCCGACCGCGACGGCGACGGCGACCACGACCGTCCGCTTGGAAGTCATCCGTGTCCCCCCTTGTCGAGCCGGCGCCGATGCCGTGCTCGACGTTCGTGCTCGGAGCTGCAAATGTCGGCGTCCGGCGATGGGCAGCAGTGCCCGATGACGCCCAGTGTGCGCGACCCCCAGGGCCTTGACAATGACCTGGGAGACAAATGAGTCGCAGGTCCTACCGCCTTTTTCGAGGTGGTCGCGCCGTGCCGTGGGTGCCGGCCCGAGGTGCGCTGGCTACCTGTTCGTGACCACCTCGGACCACGCCCCGGCGGTGAACAGCTGCGGGGTGCCGGTGCCGTCGGCGGGCACGCTCCATGTGTCGGTCACGAGCGACGCCCCGTTGGCGATGCTCGGAGTAGCGGCACTGAGTGGGTCGAGCGCGGCGACCTGCGGGTCGGCGAGCACGCCGTAGAGCACCGTCGAGTTGTCGAGCCACTCGACCTGGTCGTCCACGCTGCGTGTCTCGGCCAGGTGGTGCACCTGGAGGGTGGCGAGGTCGAGGACCGACAGGCGCCACCGCACCGTCGGGCCGGCCAGGCGCTGTTTGAACGCGACTTCGGTGTTGTCGGGGGACAACGACGGGCACTCGACGTTGGAGGCGATCACCGTCGCCCGGCGGGTGGTGAGATCGCCGTTGATCAGATAGGTCTGTCCCCCGGTCCCCAACGTGGCGTAGAAGTGACGGCCGTCGTTGGCGAAGGTCACCCCCCAGAAGTTGAAGTCGGTGGCGACGAAGGGCCTGCCGTCGCGCGTGACCGCCAGCTGGCCGAGGTCGAACAGCACGGTCCCGGTTCGCATGTCGATGATGTCGGTGCGCGTCGAGTACGAGCCGGCCGCCGCGTAGGAATCTCCCGTGACGAAGGTCGTGACCGATCCGTACCGGCCGTCGGGCGAGACCCGCGCCCGGCTCGGGAGCCCGGTGAGCGCCACCTGGTGCAGCACCTTGAAGTGTGCGTCGAACACCGTCGCAGTCGTCTGGATGAGCACGCCGCTGGTGGGTCGGTTGAGGCACAGTCCGACCTGCCCTTCGAAGTCGACTCGGGTACACGACAGCGAGGTCATCGCCCGAGGCCCGGCGGGGTCGTCGGCGGCCACGACGGCGACCCGCCCGTAGTCGCTGTCGTGGGTGGTGCTGCGGAACAACAGATAGGAGCCGTCGCTCAGACCCTGGACGGGAAGCGGCATCGACGCCGGAGTCGACGACGGGCCCGCGGCCGCCGACACCGCACTGAGCCGGACGGCCAGGATCGCGGTGGTGAGCGCCACGAACGCCAGGGCGTAGGCGCTGAGGACGAGCGCGACCCGACGCCGCTTGGCGCGGGACTCGGGCGAGCTCGCGCCCGAAGGCCGGCGCGGCCAGATGACGGCCAGGACCATGGGGATCAGATAGGCGAGCCACACGACGACGTCGATGGGTGTCGGGTAGGGCTGGATCCCGAACATGCCCGTCACCACCGAGGAAAGCACCGAGCCCGGCGGCGCGAAGCGGGCCCAGTCGAATTGGGGCGTCTGGCCGAAGACGAGCCACCCTGCGGCATTCGCCGCGTGCACCACCGTCATGGCCAGGCCCGCCGCGCTCGAGGACGAGGATGAACGCCGTGACCCGGAAGAACCCGGCGGTGTCGAATCCCAGCGCGCCCCGCACCACGGCGACGCCGACGACGATCGCCACGAGCACGCCGGCCATCGCCCCCACCGTCCCGAGGAGCGGGTCACTCGCCTTGGCGCCCATCAGGGCGAGCACGAACACCGAGACTTCGAAGCCCTCGCGCAGCACGGCGAAGAACGCCATCGCCGCGAGGGCCCGGCCCGAGCCGCCCGCCAGTCGGCGCGCCGCGCTGGCGCCGGTGTCCAGGGTCAGGTCCTTGGGGAAGCGGCGCATCCAGATCACCATGTAGGTCACCGTCGCCACGGCCACGGCCCCGATCACGGCCTCGAGCCGGTCGTCGGCGATGACCGACACATTGACCTCGACCAGGCGCAGGGTCACGGCGATGACCGCGCACAGCCCCGCGGCGGCACCCGAGGCGATCCACACCGTGCGCAGCTGGTCCCGACGACCCTGGTGGTCGAGGAACAGTGCGATCGCTCCCAGGATGACCACGGTCTCGAGCCCCTCGCGGAGGCCGATCACGAAGGCGGGGAGCATGGGTGGCCTAGCGGCTGGCGGTCGGTGGACGGGCGGGCGGCTGGGCCATCACGGTGGGTGCTCCGGTGCGACGTCGGCGCCCGCGCTGCGCCAGAACGCGCACCGTCGGGCTGTGGATCTTGCATCGGCACCCCGGCCCGGCGCTCTTGAATCCCAGACCTCGAAAAAGGCGGTAGGACCTGCGACTCATTTGTCTCCCAGGTCATTGTCAAGGCCCTGGGGGTCGCGCACACTGGGCGTCATCGGGCACTGCTGCCCATCGCCGGACGCCGACATTTGCAGCTCCGAGCACGAACGTCGAGCACGGCATCGGCGCCGGCTCGACAAGGGGGGACACGGATGACTTCCAAGCGGACGGTCGTGGTCGCCGTCGCCGTCGCGGTCGGGGTGCTGGCCTCGGTGCTCAGCTACGTGTTCCTCAACAACGCGCAGAACGACGCCTACCACAACGCCAAGCTGGTCTCCGCCTACGTGATCACCAAGCCGATCCCCCGCACCCTGAGCGGCGCCGACGCGGCGAGCGGTGGGTATCTCCAGCAGAAGAAGATCCCGGCCGAGTTCCGGCCGTCCTCGGCGGTGACCAACCTCGACGCCATCCGCAACGACTCGGCCGACGCCAACCTGCCGGCGGGCGAGATCGTCGTCAACGGGATGTTCGTGTCACCCGACACCATCGCCAGCGTCGCGGCCGAGACCGTGCCCGCCGGCGACGTCGCCATCTCGGTGTCGGTCGACCAGGTCCACGGCGTGGCCGGCCTCATCCACCCCGGCGACAAGGTCGACATCCTCGTCGACCTCAACGGCAACCAGGAGACGTACCTGTTCCAGTCCGTGCCGGTCCTGGCCGTGGGCACCACGTTGGTGCCGACGCCGGGCGCCGCCGCGAGCTCCACCGCCTCGACCGCCACGGCACCGAGCAACGTGATCACCTTCGCCGTGTCGCCCGCCGACGCCGCTCGCATCGCCCTGGCCGACAGTGACGGCGGTGGTGTGACCGGGGGCATCTACCTGGCGCTCGAAGCCGCCGGCAACACGGCGGGGGCGCCCACCACCATCAACGGCTCGAACCTGATCCCCGCCAGCCCGACGGCGGGGGGCTGAGAGATGGCCGGCACGCAGCACGACGTGGTGTTGATCGGAGTCGTTGACCCCGACGAGGTCGTCCGGGACGTGCTCACCGAGCACGTCCGGGATCTCGACGCCAGCGTCGTCGGGTACTCCACCCTGGCCTCGTTCACCGAGACCATCGACGCCTCGCGTCCCGGTGTCGTGGTCTTCGGGCCGTCGGAGTCCCCCGACAGCGTCATCGCCCAGGTCGCCGGGCTCATGGCCTTCCGCCCCGGGTGCAGCGCCATCATGGTCGTGTACGAGTTGTCGGCTGAGGTGCTGCAGCAGGCGCTTCGCTCCGGGGTCGACGACGTCGTGGCGGTCTCGGCCGAGGACGCCGAGCTCCTCGACGCGCTGTCGCGCGCCTCGGCCCGCGTCCTGGCCCGGGTGCCGGGCGCGGACACCGGCGCGGCGGCGAGCTCGGCGCCGACACCGGGGCGGGTGGTCTCGGTGTTCTGCACCAAGGGCGGGACGGGCAAGTCCGTCGTCGCCATCAACCTGGCCGTGGCACTGGCCAAGCGGACGATCCAGCCCGTCGTCCTCGTCGACGCCGACCTGCAGTTCGGTGACGTCGCGCTCATGCTCCAGCTCCAGCCGACTCACACCATCGCCGAGGCCGTCCAGGCCGGTGACCGTCTCGACGGGAGCCTGCTCGAGAACCTGCTCCTGCGACACCCGCCCAGCGGCCTGCTCGTCCTGGCCGCCCCGACCGAGCCGAGCTCCGCCGACGAGATCGGCGGCGCCGATCTGGCCCGGGTGCTCCAGATCCTGCGCGAGCGGTGTGCGTACGTCGTGGTCGACACGTCCGCCAACTTCGCCGAGGTCACGTTGGCGGCCATCGAGTCCTCCGACGACATCCTGGTCATGGCGGGGCTCGACGTCATGAGCCTCAAGAGCGCCCGCATCGGGCTCCAGACCATGCGCGTGCTCGGCATCCCGTTCTCACGGGTCAAGTTCGTGCTCAACCGGGCCAACACCAGGGTCGGCCTCACCGAGGCGGACGCCGAGCGCGCCCTGCAGCTCAAGGTGGACGCGGCGTTGCCCAGTGACATCTTGGTGGCGGAGTCGGTCAACCGCGGCGTCCCCGTCGTGACGAGCGCCCCTCGGTCGAAGTTCGCCAAGAGCATCGACAGCCTGGCCGACACCTTGATGACCGCTGCGTCGGGCCCGACGCAGTCCCGACAATCCGTGTGAGGGGAATGCCATGACCCTTTCCGACAACCTGCGCCAGGCCGGCTCGTTCCTCTCCTCCGAGGAAGCTCGAGCGCGGATCCTCGAAGAGGTGCACCTGCGCGTGCACCAGCGGCTCATCGAGGAGCTCGGGCCCGAGCTGTCCCAGGGCCGGCTCACCGCCAAGGACCTGCGACCCCGGGTGAACGCGCACCTGCAGGCGGCGCTGGCCGACGAGACCACTCCCCTGTCGCTGGCCGACAAGGCGCGACTGGGCGAGGACATCGCCAACGACATCCTCGGCTACGGGCCCATCCAGACCTATCTCGAGGACCCCGACGTCTCCGAAGTCATGGTCAACGGGCCGGACAAGGTCTACATCGAGCGCCACGGCAAGATCGAGCGCACCCCGACGAGCTTCATCGACGAGACCCACCTGCGGCGGGTCATCGACAAGATCGTCGGAGAGGTGAGCCGGCGCGTGGACGAGGCGTCGCCCATGGTCGACGCCCGGCTGCCCGACGGTTCGCGCGTCAACGCCGTGATCCACCCGCTCGCCTACGGGGGGCCGTTCCTCACCGTCCGGAAGTTCTCCAAGGACCCCTTGCAGGTCGAGGACCTGATCTCGAACCTCACCATCACCTCGGCACTGGCCCGCTTCATCGAGGCGTGCGTGGTGGGCAAGCTGAACATCATCGTGTCGGGCGGGACCGACACCGGGAAGACGACTCTGCTCAACGTGTTGTCGTCGTTCGTGCCCGGAGACGAGCGCATCGTGACCATCGAGGACTCCAAGGAGCTCCAGCTGCGCCAGGAGCACGTCGCCTCGCTCGAGTCACGCCCGCCCAACATCGAGGGACGGGGCGAGGTCACGATCCGCGACCTGATGCGCAACTCCTTGCGCATGCGGCCCGACCGGATCATCGTCGGTGAGTGTCGTGGCGGCGAAGCCCTCGACATGCTCCAGGCCATGAACACCGGCCACGACGGGTCGTTGACCACCGTGCACTCCAACAGCCCCCGCGACACCCTGTCGCGCATCGAGACGATGACGCTGATGGCCGGCTTCGACCTGCCCATCCGGGTCATCCGGGAGCAGATGTCGTCGGCCATCGACCTCATCATCCACCTGACGCGGCTGCGGGACGGGACCCGGCGGGTCACCCACGTCTCGGAGGTCCAGCACATGGAGGGCGAGGTCGTGATCACCCAGGACCTGTTCCTCTTCGACTTCTCCATGGGCATGGACGAGGACGGGAAGTACAAGGGCACGCTCAAGTCGCTCGGGATCCGGCCCCAGTTCGGCGACAAGCTCGAGGACGCCGGGGTGCCGCTCGAGCCCGAGCTGTTCGCGGAGGAGGAGTTCTCCCGTATCCGGGTGGCGCGGCGATGACCGTCCTCATCGCCATCCTCGTGCTCCCCGCTGCCGCGCTCTTGGCGTGGGGGTTGATCAGCGTGGTGCTGCGGGAGCGCCAGCGCCACCTGCACGAGGCGTTGGCGCCGTACTCGGTGCGGACCGGCGGCGACGCCGGTGCCATCGTGGCGACCAAGGCCGGGGGGAAGTCGGAGTTCGTCGAAACCCCGTTCATGCAACGCGCCGTGGCGGCGGTGGCCGAGCTGGCGTCGAAGCGAGGCGTGCTGCAGTTCCTCAAGCGCCTGCTCGACCAGGCCGACCTCCCGGTGCGGCCGGCCGAGGCGCTGTTCGTCTACCTCATGGGAGCCGTGGTGGGTGGCGCGCTGGGCTTCCTGCTCGGCAACGCCATGGTGGGTCTCATCGTCCTCGCCGTCATCGCCATCGCCCCGTGGGCGATCCTCATGCAGATGGCCAAACGACGCACCACCGCCTTCACGGACCAGCTCCCGGACATGCTCCAGCTGCTCGGCACCACGCTGCGCTCGGGATTCTCGATCCTCCAGGGTCTCACCACCGTCTCCCAGCAGCTGTCGGACCCCATCGGCAAGGAGATGCGCCACGTCGTGGCCGAGGCCCGGTTGGGACGCCCCCTGGTCGACGCGCTCAACGAGGTGGCCCAGAAGGTCCGCAGCCCGGACTTCGAGTGGGTGGTCTCGGCTATCGGGATCCAGCGCGAGGTAGGCGGCAACCTGGCCGAGCTCCTCGACATCGTGGCCGACACCATGATGGCCCGGGCCCGGATCCGACGCGACGCCCACACGCTCACGGCCGAGGGACGGATCGGCGCATGGGTCATCTCGGTCCTGCCCATCGCCATCGGCGTGTTCGTCTACAGCGTGAACCCCAGCTACATCAGGCCTTTGTTCCACCAGGCGTTCGGGGAAATCCTGTTCTACGGCTCCATCGTGCTGGCCGCGATCGGCATCTTCTGGGTGAGCAAAATCGTGGACATCGAGGTCTGACATGTTGCCCTTGGTCGTCATCGCCGTCTTCATCACCGCCACCGCGCTCGCCTACGCCGCGGCCGTCAAGGCCGACGAGCGGCTGAGCGTACGAACCGCCCGCGCCCGTCTGGGGGACTACGAGACGCCCGCCATGAAGCGCGAGGAGGACCTGCGCGAGCCCTTTGTCGACCGCGTGCTGGCGCCGAGCGCGGCGTACGTGGTTGCCACGCTCAAGCGCCTGCTCCCCACCGAGTACCTCGACAAGTTGCGCCACAAGCTGGTGCTCGCCGGGCGTGGACTGCCCGAGCAGATCGACCAGTTCCTCGTCATCCGCGTCCTCTCGGTGGTGGCGGTCCCGGTGCTGTGGCTCGTCGTGTGGCAGCTCACCAACCTGTCGGGCACCTCGCTGTGGGCCGTGATCATCTTGATCGGCCTCTTCGGTGCGGCTGGCCCCGACGCCTGGCTCAACCGAGCGGTGGCCGAGCGCCAGTTCGCCATGCGTCACAAGCTGCCCGACGTGCTCGACCTGCTCACCATCAGCGTGGAAGCCGGTCTGGGCTTCGAACAGGCCCTGGCCCGCACCGTCACCATGGTGCCGGGGCCGCTGTCGGACGAGTTCTCCCGCATGCTGGGTGAGATGCGGGCCGGCTCGAGCCGGGCCGACGCGCTGCGGGCGTTGGACGCCCGCACCGAGCTCCCCGAGCTGCGATCGTTCGTCCTGGCACTGGTCCAGGCCGACACCTTCGGCGTCTCGGTGGGATCGATCCTGCGCAGCCAGGCGGCGGAGATGCGTGTGAAACGCCACCAGTTCGCCCAGGAGCAGGCGCAGAAGGCGCCGGTCAAGATGCTCTTCCCCATGGTGTTCTGCATCATGCCCGCGCTGTTCGTCATCATCGCAGGCCCCGCGGTCCTCGGGATCTTCCAAGCCTTTCGCGGTCACTGACGGCCGCTGTCAGGGCCGTGCGTACGCCACGGGTCGCCACGGTCGTCGGAGGCGCGTTCGCCCTCTGGGGAACCGTCGTCGGGCTGCAGCGACTGCACGACAACTCGTTCCTGACCCATGTCGCCACGGGTCGAGTCATCCTCGCCCACGGCGTCCCCACGACCGACCCCTACACCTTCACCGCGCTCGGTCGTCCCTGGGTCGTCGAGTCGTGGTTGGCCTCGGTCCTGTATCGCGGGCTCGAGAACCTGGCCGGCGGGCACGGTCTGCAGGTGCTCCACGCCGTGCTGTGCGCGCTGCTGGCGGTGCTCGGGTGGGTGCTGACGCGCCCCGCCCAGCAGCTCATGGGGAGGATCATCGCGGCCACGGCGCTGCTCGGGGTGGGGACGGGCTACTGGTCGTCGCGACCACTGCTGATCGCGCTGGTGCTCTTCGCCGTCCTCGTCGTGATGGTCGAGACCGACGCGGGGCCGCCGTGGGCGCTCGTGCCGCTCATGTGGGTGTGGCTCAACGTGCACGGCAGTTGGCCCCTCGGCCTCGCCTACCTCCTGATCCGCATGGCGGGGCGGCGCCTCGACGGCACCGAGCAGGGCCGGCTGCCGCGCCTGCTCGGGTTCGCCGCGATCGGTGCCGTGCTGGGCGTGGCCAACCCCATCGGATGGCGACTGGTGGCCTACCCGTTGAGCGTGATCACGCACCACGCCGCCTTCGCCCACATCGTCGAGTGGCAGTCACCGAGCTTCTCGGACCCCGTCAACGCCGCCTTCCTGGCCGAGGCGCTTCTGGCCGTGGTCCTGCTCGTGGCCCGGCGTGGGTCCATCGAGGACGTCCTCGTCCTCGTGGTGTTCACCGCCGCGGCGCTGTCCGCCTCGCGCAACGTCCCTGTGGCCGCACTCCTCATCACGCCCGTCCTGGCGCGAGGGCTGGCCGGGCTGGGCACCATCGACGGCGCCCGACGTGGCGTGCTCCCCGCCGCCGGTGTGGCCGCCCTCGTCGCGCTCGGCCGTCGCGCTCACCGCCGGAGCCCTGCAACGCCCCGCCTACAACCTGTCGCTGTACCCGGTGGCCGAGGTGTCGTGGCTCCAGAGCCACCACCTGGTGCCGGGCCGGGTGGCCACCACCGACTACGTCGGCAACTACCTCGAGTTCCGCTACGGGACCAGGGCCAGCGCCTTCATCGACGACCGGGCCGACGTGTTCCCGCCTCGGGTCGAGAAGGACTACGGCACGTTGCTGACAGGGTCCGAGGGCTGGCAGGCGGTCCTGGCCCGCTACCGGTTCGACGTGGTGCTCTGGCCCCGCACCCAGGCCCTGGCTTCGCTCATCTCGCGCGACCCGGGCTGGACGGTGCGGATCAGCGACCGCCACTGGATCGTGGCCGTCCGCACCCCCAGCTCGCGCTGAACACCCAGCTCAGCGGCATAATTCGCCTGTCTCGGGCCGGGGCCGGACGCGGCCGCGCCCGCCTCGGGACCGGGAAAATTTGCGCGAGAAATGTGCCTGCGGCCTCAGGATCGGGGGCCGGAAACACGATACGAGAGGTGCAGTCCGTATCGCCCAGACAATGCCGTCGGATCAGGGAGAACAGTCGATCGTGGTGCTCGAGCCGCTTGCCGACAAGGTCGCACCGGCCGCGGCGCGGCCGTGGCGCGACTGGTTCGGGTGGCGGAGCCTGCGGCCCGCTTCCACCGAGCACGTGGCCGCCTTCGGGCCCATGCTCAGCGCGTTGCGCTGGGTGGCGCTCTCCCTCGCGCTCGCGCTGGGGCTGATCGAGCACCTCGGGCCCCGCGCCGCGGTGGCGGGCGGCGTGCTCGTCGCCTACACCCTGGTTCGCACGGTGTGGCCCATCGGGCGCGAGCCGCTGCCGTGGCAGACCGCCGCCGCGCTGCTCCTCGAGGTGGCGGTGGGCGTGGCCGTCGTCGAGGCCACGGGATTTGCCCGCTCCCCCTTCCTCATCACCCTCGCCGTCGCCACGGCCATCGCCGGGTTCGCGGGCGGCCTGCGCGTGGTGTCGGGGCTGGCCCTCATCGCCGGGTTGGCCGTCGCGTTGCCGAGCGTGCTGCTGGCCTCGCACCCCGGTGACACCGACGAGAGCGTGCAGTTCGCCATCGAGCTCGTCCTCGTCGGGGTGGCGGGGGGCTTCAGCCGGTACCTGGTCGAAGACGCCCGCCAGGCTCGTCAGGGCCTCGCGGCGCGCGTCGAACAACTCTCGGAGGTCAACGAGCTGCTGCTCGACCTCTACCGGGCGACCGAGCGCGAGGTCACACCGATGCACGTCGAAGGGGCGGCACGCTGGGCCCTCGAGCGGCTCGAGGAAATGTTCACCCCCGACATCGCCGCGGTCGTGTTGCTCGATCCCACCACCCGGACCTGGCACGTCGCCGCGGGCAACGGCGTTCGCACCGGCTCGCCCGAGAACCCGGTCGAGCTCCCCCGGGCCCTGTACGGCGCGGCGCACGGCACCGACCCGGTCGTGCTCGAGGACCTGCACCAGGGTCTGAATTTCCGGTCCCGCTGGGGCCTGTACAGCCCCATGCACGCCCGCGACGAGATCGTCGGCGTGCTGGCGGTGGAAGGTGCGGACCGGCACCCGCCGGGCTCGACCGAGCGTCGGCGGATCTCCGACCTGGCCCGCGCCGCGGCGCTCGCCATCGACAACGCCCGCTGGCTCGAGCGCATCCACACGCTGGGCATGGAGCAGGAGCGGACCCGCCTGGCGCGCGAGCTGCACGACCACATCGGCCAGTCGGTGGTGTACCTGGGCTTCGAGATCGACCGGCTGGTAGAGCTCAACCACGGGCGCGCCGTGCAGGCCGACCTGCTGGCCCTGCGCGGCGACCTGCGCGACCTCGTCGGGGAGTTGCGCGACATGCTCGTCGACCTGCGCACCGACGTCACCGAGTCCCAGGACGTCGGTGAGGTCCTGGCGTCGTTCCTCGAACGGGTGAACAAACGCCAGCGAGTCGAGGTCACCCTCGTGGCCGACACCGACAGCCGCATGCCGCTGACCGTCGAACGCGAGGTGTGGCGTGTGGCACGCGAGGCCGTCATGAACGCCGAGCGCCACTCCCGGGCGTCGCACGTGTCGATCCTGTGGCTGTGCAACGACGAAGGGGCCCTGCTCGAGGTGATCGACGACGGCGTGGGCCTGCCCGCCGGCAAGACGTCGGGCGAGTCGGGCTTCGGGTTGGTGGGCATGCGCGAGCGGGCCGATTCGATCGGCGCCCAGTTGGAGATCACCTCGGGGCCCGGCAAGGGCACCTCGGTCCGAATGAAGATGAAGGCGGCGTGATGGTACGAGTCCTGATTGCAGACGACCACACCATGGTGCGCGAGGGGCTGCGCTGGGCCCTCGAGCACGCCGGGCTCGACGTCGTGGGTGAGGCGGCCGACGGCCAGGAGGCCGTCGACATGGCCGAGCAGCACCATCCCGACGTCGTGCTCATGGACCTCTCGCTCCCCGTGCTCTCGGGCGCGGCGGCCACCAAGCGCATCCGGACCCTCATCCCGGGCACGTCGGTCCTCGTGCTGTCGATGTTGTCCGACGACACCGCGGTGTCCTCGGCCCTCGACGCCGGCGCCGGGGGCTACCTGGTGAAGGACTGCACCACGACGGAGATCGTCGACGCCGTCGAGCGCGTGGCCGGAGGTGAGCGCGTCATCGCCCCCTCGGTGGCCGGCGCCGCGGCCGCCACATCAGCCCTGTCACAGCACGCCGCTCGCCCGGCGCGGCCCCCGGTCGCCTCGTCGCGTCCCATCATCTCCAAGCGCGAGGAAGAGGTCCTGCGCCTCATGGCCACCGGCGTGTCGATCCCCGAAGCGGCGCGGCGGCTCTACATCAGTGTGAAGACCGTCAAGAACCACCTGTCGTCGATCTACCAGAAGCTCGACTCCCACGACCGGGCCCAGGCCGTGCTCAAGGCGATGCGCATGGGTCTGATCCGCATGG
>CAVXRN010000001.1:0-175096 GCA_963764205.1 uncultured Acidimicrobiales bacterium | reverse complement strand
ACTGAGGTCCGCAATGGGTCTTCCCCGCCCTCAGAGGGCATGACCCACAACGCGACAAGGGCGCAGGGATGATCGTGTCGGACAATCCCTGCGCCCCATCGTGGGCGACGCCCCCGAACTGACGGCGACCACGGTTCCAGAGTGATCAGGCCAGCCCGGTGCAGATCGCTCATGGCGCCCGATCCGTTACACCTCTCGGCACGCACCGCGACGGGCCCACGGTCGGCTGCCCGCTGACGAGCCCCACCCCGGGGGTTCGGGCCTGTGACCAGGAGCGCAGCGGGGGCGCTCCGTCCCAGGGGCGGACCCGGGGATGCTCAGAGGTTGTCCACGCAGGTGTGGCCGTCGCCGTCGCTGTTGGTCCCGTCGGGGCACGTGGTGTCGCTCCACGTGACCCCACCGAGCACCGCCCCCGTGAGGTTGGCCCCCGTGAGGTTGGCCCCCGTGAGGTTGGCGTCGGTGAAGACGGCGTCGGTCAGGAGGGCGTCGGTGAAGACGGCGCCGCTGAGGTTGGCCTCGACCAGGTGGGCGCCGCTGAGATCGGCATTGGTGAAGCGCGAGTTCTCGAGGTCCGCACCACTGAAGTGCGCGTCGGTCCGGTCGCAGCCCCGCAGGTTGATGTGGGCGTGCAGGTGGCGCTTGGCCCGACACTGCCTGAAGCTCACCGTCAACGTCGCCGCCGTGGTTGTGGCCGTTCCCAACGGATTGGTGTACACGGCCTCGTAGCGGTTGCCGTCGTCGACCGCGAGCGCCTTGAACCGCAGCTGCGTGAGCGTACCGAGAAAAGCGGTAGCCGGGACGTCCACGAACGTGACCCCGTCGGTCGACACGAGCCACTGGACCGTCAGGCCAGGACCGCCGCTGACGTTCGCCCGGAAGTCAACCGAGTGGCCCGCGCCCGCCACCACGTTGGCCGGCTCGGTCGTCACGACCGGTGGGGTGTTTGCCCTACTGGCGCCGGCGGGCGAGACACCGAGCACGCCCGTTGCAGCCGTCATCGACATTACGAGGACCGTCGCTCCCAGTGTCCATCGCCCCAGGGACGCGCCACGCCCTGTGATCCGTCGTCGGAGTGCCATAGCCCGCCACCTCCCGCCAATCTCCGCGGGACGCTACTCCCGAGCCGGAGCTGTCACCCGGGGGTGGACCGGGCGCCTCGACGGGGAGGACCACCCACCGCGACTCCTCGTGGTGCCAGTGGGTCCTACGACCCATGTTTTGGCTGCACAGAGTGACATTTTGGGCCTGCCGACCTATAGCGATCCAGAGCCAATTCCCCGATAGTGGGACCCAAGGTTGGAACGAAATGAGGGGGGAACGTGAACATTTTCACTCTGGTGCTGCGCGCGATCGACCCGATCCGGGCCACGTGGAACCGCAGGGACGAGCTGGGCGCAAGTTTGGTGGAGTACGCGCTGCTGCTGGCCCTTATCGCTGTGGTGGCACTCGTGGCGCTGCACTTCCTGGGCGGGTCCGTGGCCAACACGCTCAACAGCGTGGGCAGCTCCGTCAACGCCCCCAACGGCTGATCCGCCGAACGACCGCACGTCCTCGTCGCTCTAGACACCACGAAAGGAGGGAAACCGTGAACATCGTCTCTCTCGTGATGCACGTGATCAGCCCGATCCGCGCCACATGGAACCGCAGGGATGAGTTGGGAGCCAGCCTCGTCGAGTACGCGCTGCTCCTCGCCCTCATCGCCGTCGTGGCACTCGTGGCGTTGCACTTCCTGGGCGGTTCTGTCGCCAACACGCTCAACAGCGTGGGCAGCTCCGTCAACGCCCCCAACGGCTGACGGTCGAGTGGGTGGACTCTTGGTGTCGCAGCGGCTCAGCCCGGTACCCCGGGCTGAGCCGTTTGCGCGCCGGCGTAGCGGAACACCAGGGCCGTGCCTGAACGCCACACCACCTGCCACTGCGGATCACGCTCCAGGTACAGCGCCAACGGGGTGCCCGGCTGCCACAGCACGTACTGCACGTTGTGCGCCCGCAGCACGGGGTCGGGGTCGGTGGTGAGGTCGGCCACCTCGAGGTACTGCGACAGCACGCCGTTGTCGGTGTAGAGCTCGGTACGACCGTCGACGAAGACGGGTCGACCCACCCAGTCCAGGTAGTCGTTCCAGAGGTAGGTCGAGAAGATCCGGCCCCGGTGGTGCTGAAGATAGGCCACCGCCTGCACCGGGACGCTCGGCGCCGGTTTGGCGGCGGGGTAGTAAGGGCCGGCCAGGAACGACAGGCCCAGCACTGCGAGCAGGGGCCACACGATCAGGCTGGGTCGGAGACGCTCCTCCTCGATGGGGGGACAGCTCGCTGCCAGGGCACACCAGGCGATGGCGAAGTACGGGATGAAACGCACCGCGTCGAGGCTCGAGACCAACAAGAAGGCTGCCAGCACCGCTTCGACGGCGGGAATGTCGCGCTGGGAGAAGGCCAGGAACGCCACGGTGATCGCCACCGGGATCACGATCACCGCCAGGGTGGAGAGATCGTGGAAGTCCGGCGACTGCCACTCCTGGATGAGGCGGCGGACGTCCTGGTTGAAGGTGATGCCCAGTGCGCTCGAGTAGACGCCGATCCCGAAGGGGTTCACCAGTGTGGCGAGCCCCGACGCGACGAAGGTCGCCGCGATCGGCGCCACGGGGAGCGGGTTCGACACCGTGACCCGCCCGACGCCGCGCCGCACCACCGCGGCAACGACCTCGAGGAAGAGGATGGCGAGGCCCAGCAGGAAGCTTCCGTGGAGGTTCGCCCACAGCACGAACAGGATCGGGACCGGCCACAGCAACCACCCTCGACTGCGCCGGGCCAAGGTGAGCAGCAAGAGCAACACCGCCAGGAAGAAGTAGCTGAACATCTGGGGGCGGTCGTCGAGGAACAGCGTGATCGCCGCGCCCGTCTCCACACACAGCAGGCCCGTCCAGGTCCATCCGGCCCCCACCAGGCGGCTGCGCAATGCGACCGCCAGCACGGTGAGCACGGCCACACCGGCCGACAGCAACCAGAAGGCCACGGGGCCGACGCTGCGCACCGACTGGGCCAGCACGACGTCGTAGCCCCACTCCGGTGTGATCCACCTCTCGCCCAACACGGTGTAGGAGAACACGTCGTGGCTCATGACCCGGTGGTGGTCGAGCATCCACACGCCCGCGGCGCGGTGCCAGAACGTGTCGTCGAACACGCCCCGGTGCAGGGCGTCGCGCCACGGGATAAGGCAACCCACGACGATGCCCACGACACCGACAGGGAGCGCGGCACGGCGCCACGGGGGTGCCTTGACGTGGCGGCGCGCCGTGCGGGGAGCTGCCGGAGGCTTGTCCCTCTCGTCGGACGAGCCAGGGGGTGAGGAAACGTCGGGGGACGACGTCACCTCGGCCACGATCCCCATGATCGTGTGCCGGGCGCGGTCAGCCGCGCATGGAGCGTCCCCTCAGTCGGTGCAGACCGTGCCTCGGGCCGGGAGCGTGCCTGCGATGAAGTAGGCCTCGTCGATGCCCCGGACGCACGCGCTGTAGTAGTAGGCGACGTGGTTCTCGCCCTGCCAGGTGACGAGCTCTCCCTGCTGGAGCTCCGACGCCAGGCGCTGGGCCCAGACATAGGGCGTCGCCGGGTCCTTCGTCGCCCCCACCACCAGGATCGGCGGCGACCCGACCGCGGTGGTCGGCGCCGGCGTCCGGGTGTCGGTGGCGGGCCACACCGCGCACGTGGCTTCCCCCCAGGCGAGGAGGGGGCCGAAGAACGGGGCCTGGACGGCGGCCTCGGCCGCGAGGGCGGGAATGGTCGAGCCCTTCGTCACCGGATGGTCGAGGCAGTCGATGGCGTTCTCGGCGTCGCCCGCGTTGGAGGAGCCCCCGGTGGTGTAGGTGTCGGCCATCTGCAGGACACCGGCGCCGTTCCCGGCCGCCGCCTGGGCCAGGGCGGTGCCGAGCGTCGGCCAGTAGGAACGGGCGTAGAGCGCCGACAGCACGGCGTAGTAGATCGCACCGGGCCCTGCTGTTGCGCCCGACCCGGCGGGAATGGCCTGGGCCCGGCTCTGGGCGATCAGGCTCAACAAGGCGGTGGCCGAAGGGCCCCCCGCCGGTCGCCACGGGCACCCCGACGACGCGCACCACGAGAAGAAGTCGTCGAGGACCGACTCGAATCCCTCGCTCTGCTCGTCGACCATCTGCGCGGTGCTCATGGCGGGGTCGATGGCCCCGTCGAGCACCATGGCACGGACCTTGGTGGGGAACAACTGGGCGTAGGTGGCTCCGAGCAGGGTGCCATAGGAGTGCCCGAAGTACGTGAGCTGGGGATCACCCAGGGCCTGACGGATCCGGTCGAGGTCGCGCGCCGCGTCGACGGTCCCGACGTAGGGCAGCAGCTTCCCGCTCACCTTCTCGCACGCGGCGGTGTACGACTCGTCGTTGGCGAACAAGGCCAACTGGGCCGCGGTGGTACTTGGCACCGGGTCGGGCAACGGCCCGGGTGCCGAGGGGGCCGACGACGCCGGGGCGGTGCTGCACAGCACGGGGCTGCTGCGCTGCACCCCGCGTGGGTCGAACTCCACGATGTCGAAACGGGCCAGGAGGCCCGGGGTGAGGACGCTCAGCTCGGCCGGCAGGTCGTTCACGCCCGATGCCCCGGGTCCGCCGGGGTCGATGACGAGCGAGCCGATGCGCTGCGCGGGGTCGGTGGCGGGGTGCCGGGCGAGGGCGATCTGGATGGTGCCCAGCTGGGGGTTGTCGTAGTCGAGGGGAACCGCGACGGTGCCGCACTGCAGCGAGCCGCACGGGGCCCACTGCACCGGTGTGACCGGGGGCTCGGTGACCGTCGTGGTGGTGGTCGGGGCGCTCGTGGTCGAAGTGCCGGCCGCCGCGGCGCCGGCGGGGGGCCGTGTCGTGCTGGTGGACCGGGCACCGCCGGGGCCCTGGGCCCGACCCGCGGCCGGCGCGCACGCGCTCAACGACGCGGCGCAGACCACGATGAGCAGGGCCGAGCGGCGGGGCCTCGGACCCCCTCTCCCCCGGACCGGCCGCACCTCTTCACTGTGACACGACGGGTCGGCGAACCGGCGTCGACCCCGGCGTGGGAGGATCGGGTGTGCCCGAGTTGCCCGAGGTCGAGGCTCTCACCCGGTTCCTGACCGGCCACGTCGCCGGCCGGCACGTCGAGCGGTGCGAGCTCGGTGCCATCGCCGCGCTCAAGACCGTGGACCCGCCGCTGTCCTCACTCGTGGGCCGTGAGGTGGCGATGGTGACCCGGCGTGGCAAGTACCTGTGCATGGACCTCGACCACCGCTGGTTGGTGCTGCACCTGGCTCGGGGGGGATGGGTCCGGTGGAAGGACAAGCTCCCCGCGGAGCGGGCCCGCCCCAGCCGGGGGCCCCTGGCCCTGCGCATGGGGTTCGACGGCGGGTCGGGATTCGACGTCACGGAGATGGGGACCGAGAAGCGCCTGGCGCTGTGGGTCGTCGGTGACCCTGACGACGTGGAAGCCGTCGCCACCTTGGGCGTGGACCCCCTCGACGCGGCGTTCGACACCGACACCTTGGGCGGGCTCCTGGCCGCGGCGTCGGGCAACGTGAAGACGGTGCTCGCGGCGCAGTCGATCATCGCCGGCATCGGCAACGCCTACTCCGACGAGATCCTCCACGTGGCGCGCCTGTCGCCGTACAAGGCGGCCCGCAACCTCGACCACGCCGAGGTCGAGGTCCTGCACGGCGCCATCGTCGACGTGCTCACCGAAGCCGTGGAGCGCGCCGTGGGCCAGGAGGCGTCGGAGCTCAAGGGCGACAAGAAGCGGTCCATGCGCGTGCACGGGCGGACCGGAGAGGTGTGCCCCGAATGTGGTGACGTGGTGCGCGAGGTGTCGTTCGCCACCAAGTCCCTCCAGTACTGCGCCACCTGTCAGACCGGGGGCAAGCCCCTCGCCGACCGGCGGCTGTCGAAGCTGCTGCGCTAGTCATGACGGTCCGCCCGACACCGACCGGGTGTTTCGGTCCTTATCCTCTTGCTCCGCCCCATCTTTCCGTGTCCCATCTCGAGCCAAGGGAGTTGCGATGAACGACAATGAGATCGCCGAGGAGATCAACCGACTCTCCGAAGAGGAGCACCGCCTCGAAGAGGCGCACGTGGGCGAGGGCCTGTCGCCCGAGGAGGCGGAGAAGCTCCGCACCATCGAAGTGTCCCTGGACCGGTGCTGGGACCTGCTGCGCCAGCGTCGGGCCCGGCGCAACGCCGGCCAGGACCCCGACGACGCCGCGGCGCGGCCCGCGCCCGTGGTCGAGAATTACTGGCAGTAGCGACGCCGGGGGCGTCCGGCGTCAGCGATCCTCGTCGTCGAAGGGCTCGACCACGGATTGCTCGAGCCAGTCGGCCACGGGCACGTCGTCACGCTCGGGCGATGCCTGGATGGTTCTCTCGGCCACGACCGACTGCTCCTGTTCGAGCGCGTCGGCTTCGGGCACGGGCTCGTCACGGTTCATGGCGAACATCTTGCCCCGATAACATGCGCCCGTCCTACGGCGGGGCTCCGTCGTGATCGTCGACCGTCCCACCAGGGCAGTCGACCGGGAGGGGGGTCGGTGACCGACGAGCAGTTCAACCTGGGACTGGTCTTCGAGACCGTCGCGGCAACGATCCCCGAGCGCGAGGCCATCGTGTGGGGAGAGCGCCGATTCAGCTTCGCGGAGCTGCGCGACCGCTCCCGCCGGCTTGCTTCGTTCCTCCACAGCCGGGGGCTGGGCGCTCGTGCCGGCCGGGAAGGGCTCGCCGGGCACGAGTCGGCGCAGGACCACCTCGGGCTCTACCTCCACAACTCCAACGAGTACATCGAGGGGATGGTCGGGTCGTACCTGGCCCGTGTCGCACCGTTCAACGTCAACTACCGGTACGTCGAGGAGGAGTTGCAGTACCTCCTGAACGACGCGGGCGCCCGGGCCCTCGTGTACCACGCCACATTCGCGCCGGTGCTGGGCCGCGTCCTGCCGTCGTTGCCCAAGATGGAGCTCCTCCTCCAGGTCGCGGACGAGTCGGGCAACGATCTGCTTCCCGGTGCGGTCGACTACGAAGCCGCGTTGGCGAGCTCGACCCCCGAGCTCCCCCCCGTGGAGCTCTCGCCCGACGACCTCTACATCCTCTACACCGGTGGGACCACCGGCATGCCCAAGGGTGTGCTGTGGCGCCAGCACGACATCTTCCGCGCCGCGATGGGGGGACGGACCTACGGGACGTGGGAATTGGTGGAGAGCTACGACCACCTGTCCGCCCGGATCCTGCCGACCGGAGACATCCGCGTGATGTCCATCCCGCCGCTCATGCACGGGGCGGCGCAGTGGGCCTCCTTCTACTACATGGCCATGGGTGCCACGATGGTCTTCCCCACCAACACCCGCTCGATCGACGCCGTCGACGTGTGGGACACCGTGGCGCGCGAACGCGTGATCGGGATCTCGGTGGTCGGCGACGCCATGGCCCGGCCCGTCATCGAGGAGCTCGAGCGCGGTGGCCACGACGCCAGCTCGCTCATGGCCTTCGGCAGCGGTGGAGCCACCCTGAGCGTGGGCCTCAAGGAGCGCCTCCTGGCGGTCTTGCCCACTGTGATGATCTCCGACGTGGCCGGGGCCTCGGAGACCGGGGTGCAGATGGGCGTGTCGTCGACGTCAGGATCGGTCTCCACCGGGACCTTCGTGGCCGGGCCGGGCACCGTGGTGGTGAGCGCCGACCTGACGCGCGTGCTCGAAGCCGGTGACGACGAGGTCGGGTGGCTGGCGCAGCGCGGCTCGGTGCCTCTGGGCTATCTGGGCGACGCGGAGAAGACGGCGCGCACCTTCCCGGTGATCGACGGGCAGCGCTACTCGGTCCCCGGCGACCGGGCCCGGGTCCTGGCCGACGGCGAGATCGAGCTCCTGGGCCGCGACTCGGTGACGATCAACTCCGGGGGGGAGAAGATCTTCGCCGAGGAGGTGGAGCAGGCCATCATCGGACACCCTGCCGTGGCCGATGTCGTGGTGGCACCGCGTCCGAGCGAGCGCTGGGGTCAGGAGGTGGTGGCGTTGGTCCAGGTGGCCGACGGCCACGAGGTGACGACCGAGGAACTGCTCGACGAAGCGGGCAAGCACATCGCCCGCTACAAGCTCCCCAAGGCCATCGCCTTCCTCCCTCACATCGTGCGCTCCCCCGCCGGCAAGGCGGACTACCGCTGGGCCCGGGAGCAAGCCCTCGAGGCCTGAGCGAGCGCCGCAGCTGAGGGGGACGTCGTGGGGCGAGTGCACAAGGCAAGGGTGGGGGCCGTCGACAGGATCACGGCGCGCATCAAACCCGATGCGTCTCCCGACGAGATACGCGAGCTCTTCCGACTCTCCAAGCGTGGCCCCAACGTGCAGCTCGCGGCGCTGGTCGAAGGATGCCGCCTGCTCCTGGACCGGGGTGAGCTCGACGCGGCGCGGGCGGAAGCCGACGAGATCCTCGCCTTCAGAGGTGCACATCGCACCAACCACAACGTCACCCTCAATGCGCTGCACATGGCCGCCACCGCCTACGAGCGATGTGGCCAGTTCCGCCTGGCGATACCGGTCCGAGAGGAGATGGTGGTGCTGGCCCGGGCCAAGCGCGGCGCCGACGGACGACAGACGCTGAACGTGGTCAGCCTCCTGGCCACGGACCTGCTGAAAGAGGGAGACACGTCCCGGGCGGTCGAGCTGCAGAGGCTGGCCCTCGGTCAGTGGCGCAGCACCACGGGAGCTGCGTCGGCCGAGGCCATCGACTCCGAGGAACGGCTCGGCATCGCTCTCGTCGCCAACCGCGACCTCGACGAGGCCCGGCAGACGTTGGAGCGTGTGGTCCAGGCCCGTGGTGCGTCGGGCCCCAAGGCGCGCAACGCCCGCTCGTGGTTGGCAATGACGCTGATCAGGCAGGGTGACCTCGAGGGCGGCTTGGCTCTGCAGGAGGAGACCTTGGCCATCACGAGACGCACCTTCGGCGCCGACGACCGGCGGACGCTACGCGACAGCGAGCACGTGGCGGAGACGGCGTGGCGACTGGGCCAGCGTGACCGGGCCCGGGCCATGTTGGAAGGCACGTTGGCGACGCGCGCCCGCGTGTTCGGGGACGAGGACCCCGACACCCACAAAGCTCGCAAACGCCTGTCGAGCCTCCTCGGAGATCTTTGACCCCGGGTTCGGCGGGACTACGTCCTGTCGGTGTTGACGATCAACACATTGCATGGGCACATATGCGACACCTTGTTGGGGACACTCCCGAGGACGAAGCGCGCCATGCCGGTCATCCCTCTGTTGCCGAGCACGACAAGGTCGGCATTCACGGACTCGGCGACCCGGATCAGTGCATCGGCCGGATCACCTTCGGGAACGTGCATCTCGAGGGCCACATTCTCGCGTTGCGCCTGGGCGAGCACGGCGACACCCACTTGGTCGATCCCCTCGCGCTGGCTGGTCGCGTCGAACTGTGCCGGTCCCATGACATCGGAGAATCCTGTCGTGGCATTGTGGTGCACGGCGTGCACGGCGTGCACCGTTGCTCCTGTCACCTTTGCCAGTGCCAGAGCCTCTTGCACCGCGATGCCGGCGCGAGCCGAACCGTCGGTGCCTACGACGATGGTCTTGTACATGCCAACTCCAACTCCCCTCATTGTCGGCGGCAACGACATTCGCGCCCTTCGAGCGCAACAACGTCCGTGAGAAATCTATCCGCGACCATTGCCCCGTTCAACGGGTCGATCGGGCCTCCTGAGCACGGCGTCGGGTACCCTTCGCGCCATGGCCTACGTCCTGATCGACAAGCCGCGTCCGGACGTGACCCTCATCACGCTCAACCGGCCCGAGCGGATGAACGCCATGGCCTTCGATGTGATGATCCCGTTCAGAGAGGCGCTCGAGGCGGCCAGCGCCGACAACGACACGCGCGTCGTCGTGCTCACCGGCGCGGGAGGGGCGTTCTGCTCGGGTGCTGATCTCGAGGATGCCGGGATCATCCCCAACATCGCCGGCCTCACCCGCAGCACCATCGCCCAGCGCTCGATGGAACTGCTCGACGATGTGATCCGGGCCATCCGCAAGATGCACCAACCCGTGATCGGCGCCATCAGTGGGCCCGCCATCGGGGGTGGCTTCTGCCTCAGCGTGGCCACCGACATCCGCATCGCGTCCGAAGCCGCGTACTTCCGAGCCGCTGGCATCAACAACGGCCTCACCTCGAGCGAGCTGGGTCTGAGCTACCTGCTCCCCCGCGCCATCGGCTCGTCCCGGGCCTTCGACATCATGCTGACCGGCCGTGACGTGGACGCGGCGGAAGCCGATCGCATCGGCCTCGTCTCGCGCGTCGTCCCCGGCGCCGGCCTGCTCGACGCCGCCTACGAGGTGGCCGAGCGCATCATCGGCTTCTCGCGCGTCGGGACCGAGCTCACCAAACGCATGCTGTGGGCGAGCCTGGATGCCGCCAGTCTGCACGCCCACATGGACCACGAAGGCACCACCCAGCTCTACGTCCGCCTCACCACCGAGAACTTCGAAGAGGCCGTCCGGGCCCGGCGCGAGAAGAGGGCGCCGGACTTCCGCGACTGATCCTCCGGGGTTGCTCAGGTCCTCCGGGGCTGCTCAGGGCTGGAAGAGAAAGCCCGTGCTCACCTGGGTGTAGGCCACGAGTGCCAGCACCATGACCGCAGCGCTCGACGCCGCCACGATTCGAAAACGCCGGTCGTCGACGGCCATGGCGACGGCGGGGACGAGGGGAACGGCGCTGAGGAGCAGACGCGGCGTCAGCCACATCCCGCCGTCGAACATCACCGACACCAAGAACACCGCGGTGAAGGCCCACCAGGTTCCCGGGACACGGGCCCGACGCATCGCCCACAAGCCGCCGACCGCAATGGCGACACACACCGTCTCCACCAACGTGATGCCGGGCGACCGCGTGACCCACCGGAGGGGCGCGACGAGGTCCACGTGCTGCCCGGCCCACCCGACCCGCTCGGCGTCGAACCATCCGAAGGGTGTCCCCATGCGCGCCCACAAGAACACGCAGTACGAGCCGAAGCCCGACGCCGCCAGGGCCGGGGCCCACCAGGCGCGTGCCTCCCCCGAACGCCACGCCGCCCACGCGCCGGCCACGACGATGGGGAGAGCCAGGGGCGACGACGCGGTGGCCAGCGCGCCCACCACACCGGCCGCCCACCACCGACGTCGATCGAGCAGGAGCAACGCCACCGCACACAGCGAGATGGCCAGCCCCTCGGCGTAGGCCGGGCTGAGAAATGCAGCTCCCGGGGCGACGGCGAAGAGCCAGCCCGCTCGGACGCCGGCCTCCTCCCCGCCCCTGTCGCGGGCCAGGGCACCGACGGCGAGACACGCCGCGGCCCCCGTGAGCAACGACGTCGCCAGCCCCGCCAGGGCCCAATTCCCACCGAGGGCGAGCCCGATGCCGTGGACGAGGAGGGGGTACAGCGGGAAGAACGCCGCCTGGGGCGCGTCGTGGGTCAGCGCACTCGGGTAGCCGTGGGCGGCGATTCGCAGGTAGTAGCGGCCGTCCCAGATCCCCGCGAACCTGGTCGCCGTCCAGTGGACGCCGTAGGCGTCGACGACGGCCCCGAACACCACCACCCGACTCAGCAGGTAGACGGCGAGGACGGGGGCGACGAAGGAGGAGCGTCGCGTGGGTGTGCGGCTCGGGTCGGCGGCCGCGTCGATCAGAGCTTGGTCTTGCACCGCACGCCACCCCCTGGCATTGCCATGGTGACGTATCGACGGCCCCGCCGGGCCCGAATTGAGTCCTTCGACCTACCCCGGGAGGAAGTCGAGCAGGAGCTCGTTCACCGCATCGGGTGCCTCGAGCTGCATCCAGTGCCCGGGGCCTTCGACGGTCTCATAGCGCCACGGACCCGACACGTGGTGGACCGAGCCCAGCATCTGCGCCTCGGTGAGCGCGAAGTCACCGGTGCTCCACACGCCCATGGTGGGAGCCTGCACCGGAGGGAGCTCGATGGGTGGTTGCACGAAGGACTCGGGGGGGACGTTGGCGCGGTACCAATTGAGGGCCGGGGTGAGCGACTTGCTGGCCTCGAGGTCGGCGATGACGGCGTCGATGTCGGGGTGCCCGCCCCAGGCCCGCAGGTTGGCCCAGTCGTCGTTGGACAGCCACTGCTCGGCGATGCCCTCGAATTGGAACAGCAGCATGTACCACGACTTCTCGCGCTGGACGTAGCCCGCCGACATGAAGGCGGCGGGGTGGCCCACCGACAACGCCACCAGGTGGTCGACGCGGTCGGGCAGCAGGGACCCGAACGCCCACGCCAACGCCGCGCCCCAGTCGTGACCCACCACGTGGGCCCGTTCGATGCCCTGGGCGTCGAGGATGGCGACGACGTCGCCGGCCAGGTACGGGATGGAGTAGGCCTCGACCTCGGCGGGCTGGTCCGAGGCGCCGTAGCCGCGCAGGTCGGGGACGATGGTGGAGTACCCCGCGTCGACCAGCGCCGCCACCTGGTGACGCCACAGCCGGCCACTGTCGGGAAAGCCGTGCAAGAGCACGACCGGAGGCCCCTCCCCCGTCACCTCGTACTCGATGCCCACACCGCTCACGTCGACGCGCATGACGCCTCTCTTTCGATGACTCGACTCATTCGATGACTCGACCCGGGGGCGCCGGCGGGTGTCAGGCCGCCACGATGGACAGCAGCTCGCTTCGACTCGGGCCCAGGCGTGGCGCGTCACGCCATCCCGCGCCCAAGGTGAGCGCCTTCTCGAACAACGCCCCGTCGGCGAAGATCTCTTCGGGGGACCGCACGAGACCTTGGACGGCGAGCGCGGCCCGGAGGCAGTCGGGGTCCTGACCCGCCGAGAACAACAGCGATTGGACGATGTTCCAGTCGTCGCCGTCGGGTCGGTACGCCTCCCCCCGGATCTCGGCGTCGATCTCCGCCAGTCGATGACGGTCGAAGGCGAGCGTGGCCTCGTACCACGGCTCGACCGTGGAGTCGGTCGCGTGCGCCCACGCCGTGCTGAACGCACCGGGGTCGGCGAGGTCGCTGTCGCGCAGCGTGTCGCGCAGTGCCAAGCCGTGCATGAAGCCCAACGTCGCACCCCGCCCCAGCGACGGGTTGGTGCACGCCCACGAGTCCGCCACCGCCGCGAAGCCCGTCGCCACCGGGGCCCCTTCCACCATGAAGGCGCGGTGGCGGTCCTCGATCTTGGCCATGACCATCACGCCGTCTTCGAGCGGCTCGCCGTCGACCCAGTGCGCCGCCAACGGCAGGCTCCGAACCACGGCGTCCCAGCGATCGGCGTGGCGCAGAACCCGCATGGCCTTGTCGGCGGCGCTGGCGATCACCCCCACGCCCCAGGTGCCGTTGTCGGCGGGCAGCGTCAGGATCGACACACTGCCGTAGCCCTGCAGGAGCGGCCCGATGATCGCCGGCGTGGTGCCGTCGGCGGAACGGAAGTGCCGTCCGTAGTAGACGAACCCCAGGTCCTCCCGCTCTTCGACGGGGCGTCGAGCCCCGGCCGACTCGAGCCAGTCAGGCAGGGGCGAGCGCCGACCGGTGGCGTCGACGACGAGGTCCGCCGCGATCTCCTCCCCTGTCGTGCTCCGCACGCCCGTGACGTGCGGGACGCCCCGGATGGCCTGGGCGCCGGCCACGAGCCCGCTCCCGGCGACGCCGCGTCGCACGGTGAGCCCCGGGGTCGACAGCGCCGCGGCGGCCATGACGGCCTCGAACACGGGTCGGCGCGCCGTCACCGACACGAAGTCCTCGTCACCGGGGCGCACCCCGCCGGTGAGCTCCACCGGTGCTCCCCCGATGATGTCGAGCCGCAACGCCCCGGCGGCATCCAGCGCCTTCAGGATCCGGGGCAATTCCTGTTCGAGCATGGTCTTGAACCGAGGCATGAAGAAGTGCAGCAGCCGGAACTGATTGACGCCGCGCCGCTCCCAGCTCTCCCACGCTTGTGAGGGCGGCGGCGGCTCCGCTGCATCACGTTCGAGCACCGTGACGTCGTGCCCGTCTTCGGCCAGGAGCATCGCGGTCGCAAGTCCGCCCACTCCCCCGCCGGTGACCACGATCTCAGCCATACGCACCTCGGTTCCGTGCCACCGTGGTCACTGGACCACTCGGCGAGCCGAAGTTACCAGTGCCCACGGTGGGGCGCGCCCCGAGCGATCGGAACGCCCATCTGGGATGATCGGTCGCGGGCCCCGGTCACGACTCCGGGGGCCGGAGGAGCCGACCCATGCACGTCCCACTCACGATCGGTGACTTCCTCGAACGCGCCGCGCTCGTCCACGGGGCCGATCGGGTGGCGGTGGTCGACGAACCGGGTGTGGCGGGCTCGCTCGGTGTCATCACCTACGCCGAGATGCACGACCGGGCCCGGGGCATGGCACTGGCCCTCGACGCCATGGGCGTCGAGCACGGGGAGCGGGTGGCCATCGTGAGCCCGAACTCGGCCCGGTTCCTCATCTCCTACTTCGGCGTGAGCGGCTTCGGTCGTGTGCTCGTCCCCGTCAACTTCCGCCTCAACGCGGACGAGGTCTCCTACATCGTGGAGCACTCCGGCGCCTCGGTGCTGCTGGTCGACCCTGAGATCGAGCCGTCGCTGGCGGGAGTCTCGGCCAAGGTGCGCATGCTGCTCGACGGGGACGAGGACGCCGAGCTCTTCGCGCCCGCGCCCCCCGGTGCGCACCCGGCGCACTGGGACGGCGACGAGACCGCCACGTGCTCCATCAACTACACCTCGGGCACCACGGCGCGCCCCAAAGGCGTGCAGCTCACGCATCGCAACTGCTGGCTCAACGCCACGGTCTTCGGGTGGCACACCACGGTCAGCGATCGCGACACGTTGCTCCACACCTTGCCCATGTTCCACTGCAACGGCTGGGGGATGCCCTACGCCGTCACGGCCATGGGCGGAAAGCACGTCGTGATCCGCAAGATCGACGGCGAGGACATCCTCAGCCGGATCGAGACCGAGGGCGTCACCATGTTGTGCGGGGCACCGGCGGTGGTGGCCGCCATCCTCGGTGCCGCCGCGGCGCGCCGAGAGCGGGGACAGGAGGTCCCGGGCCGGGGAACGGTGCGGGTGGTGGTGGCGGGTGCCCCGCCCCCGTCCAAGACCGTGGAAGCGGTGGAGACCGAGCTCGGGTGGGAATTCATCCAGATCTACGGGCTGACCGAGACCACCCCGCTGCTCACCATCAACCGCGCGCCGGCGGAATGGGACGACCTCCCCAGCTCGGTCCGGGCCCCCATGTTGTCGCGGGCCGGGGTCCCCGCCGTCGGGGTGCGCATGCGCGTCGACGAGGACGGCGAGATCCTGGCCCGGTCCAACCATGTCTTCGGCGGCTATTGGGCCCAGCCGGAGGAGACCGCCACCGCACTGAAGGGCGGCTGGTTCCACACCGGCGACGGGGGGTACTTCGACGGGCCCTACACCGTGATCGCCGACCGCAAGAAGGACGTGATCATCACCGGGGGCGAGAACGTGTCGTCCATCGAGGTGGAGGATTGCCTCTACCAGCACGCGGCGGTGGCCGAGGCGGCGGTGATCGGCGTCCCCGACGACAAATGGGGCGAAACGGTCAAGGCGCTGGTGGTGTTGCGCCCCGGCGCGCTCGCCACCGAGGAGGAGCTCATCGAGTTCTGCCGGGCCCGGCTGGCCCACTTCAAAGCGCCCACGTCGATCGAGCTACGCGACGGCCTGACCCGGACGGCCACGGGCAAGCTCCAGAAGTACAAGCTGCGCCAGCCCTACTGGGAAGGCCGGGACCGACACGTGAACTGACCGGTCACTCCGGCAGCAGGCGGTACGAGCCCACGGCCCGCGCGTCGGCCTGGATGGGGCCCTCGACCAGCCGCTCCTTGATGTCGGCCTGGAACGCACCGAAGGCGGCGGAGGTCGTCAACGGGTTCTCCTCGCCGTCGACGACCGCCACGTGGAGGAAGCTGACGCCGTCGTCGAGACGGAACGAGGCGTAGTGCAGCCCGTCGGGCTTCTCGGCCGCCAACTCGGCGAACACGGCGCGGATGAGCCGTTCGTTCTCGTCGGCGCATTCGGGCTTGGTGGTGTAGCGGATCACCTTGGTGACAGACATGAACGTTCCTCATTTCCTCGTGTCGGTGCAGCAGGTCGGTGCTTCAGATCGAACGCATCCGGTTGTTCCTCGCGTCGTGGGTGACCTCGGCCAAGCCGAGGGCCTCGAGGAGAGGCGGCAGGTACATCCCGAAGCGACCCCGGTAGCCGTTGCGCAGGCCGTACCACCCTCCCACGGGATTGTCGGGGGAGCGCCCCCACGCCTCGACCGTGCCCGGCGCGGCGGGCTTCTTCTCGTCGGCGGCGCCCAACACGACCCAGTCACCCTGCTGCACCAGCCAGGCGTGCAGGTCGTCGATGGCCCACCGCGTGGTACCGCAACGTGGTGGAGCCCACCTGGCACACGAGCACCGGTGGGTCGGCATCGTCGTCACGGTACATGGCGTACTGCGACGTGCCCGGCGCGGTCGTGAGCCGCCACGGGTCGTCTTTGGAACCGGTCGCCATCAGTCGTCTCCTTTCGCGATCGCGTCCTGGTAGGGCGCCACGAGCGCCTGCCACCCGACTTCGTTCTGCTTCCGCCGCTCGACCCCGGCGCTCCCCAGCCGGTCCCAGCCGCGGTGCTCGACCTCGACGCGGGTGCCACCGTCGGCGCGCGCCACGAAGTGGATGTCGACCTCGGTGGCATCGGCGCGAGCAGCACCGATGTGCCACAGGTACGAGACCTGCCTCGGGGGCTCCCACACCGTCACCTCGCCCCAGTCGTGTTCGATGCCGTCGGTGGTCCGCTCGTAGATGCGACCCCCGATCCCGCCCTGGAGGACCACGGTCACGTCGTCGCGCCCCGTCACGGTGTGATCGGCCGGCCACCACGACCCGATCCGCTCCGTCCACACGGTGAACGCGTGCTCGACCGAACACTCCACGTCGAACGCCAGCGTGAGCGGGGCGGTCATCGACGCCGTGCGGGGTCGGTGTTCTCTGCCAGCATCCGGAACCGGGCCGCGGCGTCTCCCCAGATGCCTTCCAGATAGACCTGTACGGCGTGCAGCCCCTGTGCGCGGAGGTGGTAGATCCGACGGGTCCCCTGCGCGTGCTCCGACACCATGCCGGCGTCCTTCAACAGGCGCAGGTGGCGGCTCACCGCCGGTCGGCTGATGGGCATGGCCGCCGCGATCTCCTGTACGGGCTTGTCCCCGATGCTCAACAAGCGAAGGATCTCGCGCCGGTTGGCGTCACCCAACGCCTCGAACGGGTCACCCGATGCCCTGTGCTGTGCCACCCCGACCAACCCCCGGGCCACGTGTCGGCCCCGACCGGTACCCTATTAGTAACAGAACGGTTACCGTAACACATCGGTTACCCAATGGGCGCCCCCGACCCCGTCGGCCCGCGGCACCGGGCCATCGACGCCGGCCTGACTCCCCGTAAGGTGCGATCGATGGACGCACGCCAATTCCTCGGGCTCGAGGCGACCGACGACCCGTTGCGGTGGCGCCTCCCGGTCACCCCGGCGGTGAGCACGCCGGGACGGTTCCTGTACGGAGGCTGCGGCCTGGCGGCTGGCATCGTCGCCCTGGAAGAGGTGTCGGGGCGCCCCACGGTGTGGGCCACCGCCCAGTACCTCACCTACGCCCCCACCGGCACCGTCCTCGACTGGGAGGTCGTCCTCCCAGCGGTGGGACGCAACACGACCCAGGGCCGCGCCATCGGCCGGCTCGGCACCGAAGAGGTGCTCACCGTCAACGCCGCGCTGGGCAGCTACGACCTCGACCTCTCGGGCACCTGGGTGCCGTTCCCCGACGTCCCGGGACCCGAGGACTGCCCCGTGCAGAAGATCCCGCCCATGTTCGCCGACACCGTGCTCGTACGCGTCGAGCAGCGCGTGGCGCGCGGTCGCCTCATGGTCGAGCTCGACGGGCGACCCGGCGACGCCCGCTCGGCGTTCTGGGCGCGTGTCCCGGGCCATCTCGAACCCTCGGCCGCCACCCTGGCCGTGATCGGCGACTTCGTCTCGGGCGGCGTGTCGCAGCCCCTCGGGGTGCGCACCATGGGACGGAGCCTCGACAACACGTTGCGCACGGCGCAGCTCGTCCCCACCGAATGGGTGCTGTGCGACATCCACATGCACGCCCTGGCCCACGGCTTCGCACAGGGCCTGGCGCACCTGTGGGCGCAGGACGGTACCCTGCTGGCCACGGCCAGCCAGTCCATCAGTGTGCGTCGGTGGCCCGGCGACGCCGCCATGGTGTCGGGCGCGGCACTGTCGAAGACGACCCCCGATCCCCAAGGACCCTGATGCGAACACGCAAGATCGGCTCACTCGAAGTCTCGGTGGTAGGCCTGGGCTGCAACAACTTCGGCGGACGCCTCGACTACGAGGGTTCGGCCGCGGTGGTGCACGGCGCGCTCGACGCCGGCATCACCTTCTTCGACACCGCCGACATCTACGGCGGCACCCGAAGCGAGGAGTTCCTCGGACGCGCGCTGGGCGCCCGCCGGGCAGAGATCGTGCTCGCCACCAAATTCGGCATGCAGGTCGACGAGCAACGCAAGGGAGCCAAGCCGCAGTACGTGCACCGCGCCCTCGACGACAGCCTCCGTCGTCTCGAGACCGACCACGTCGACCTCTACCAACTGCACGCCCCCGACCCCGACACGCCGATCGCGGAGACCCTGGGGGCCCTCGACGAATGCGTGCGCGCCGGCAAAGCGCTCGAGATCGGCTGCTCGAACTTCACCGTGGCTCAGCTCCAAGAAGCCGAAGCCGCGGCGGCGCCGGGGGCGGCGCACTTCGTCAGCGTGCAGAACGAGTTCAGCCTGCTGCGCCGCAAGGCGGGACGCGACGTGCTCCCCGAGTGCGAGCGCGCCGGCTTGGCGTTCCTGCCCTACTTCCCCTTGGCGTCGGGGGTGCTCACGGGGAAGTACCGCCGCGGCGAACCGCCCCCCGCCGGCACCCGGCTGTCGGGCGTGAAGGCGAACGAAGGCCCGCTGTCGGACCGCGAGCTGGCGACGGTGGAACGGCTCACCTCCTTCGCCCAGCGCCATGGTCGGAGCATGGTGGAGCTCGCCATCGCCTGGATCGCGGCGCACCGCCCGGTGGCGTCGGTCATCGCCGGCGCGACGAAGGTCGACCAGGTCCGAGCCAATGTCGCCGCGGCCGACTGGGAGCTCGACGAGGACGACATGGCCGAGGTCGATGCCCTGCTCGAGGCGCCACCGGCCTGAGCCGCGGACACCCGCGGTGGGCTCAGAGCCCCGGGGTGGCGATGATCCGACCCGACCGCACGGCCTCGACCAACCGGGCGTGGTCACGGTCGGTCTGCCGCGCGTAGTCGAGGGCGAAGTGCGCGATGGCGTCGTCGAGCACGCCCCCGTTGCCGGCGTACCCGGCGATCTCGGCCGCTGAGCCGGAACGGGCGTGCGCCCGGGCCAGGGCCCACCCGCACAGCTTGGCGTAGCCCACCAGGCCTCGGGGACCGAGGGATGCGGTGTTGACCGAACCCTTCATGTCGCGCAACTGACGGACGTAGTAGTCGGTGTCCCCCGCGCTCGCCCATCCCAAGAAGGTGTCGCTGGCGGCTTGCATGAGCCGCTGTCCTCCCACCACGCGCCGTCCCCCGGTCGACGAGGACTCGGGCGTCTCGGAACGTGCGCCGCGCCGCGCCGTGGTGCGGGCCGGGCGTCGGGCCACGTACGACGCCAGGGCCGAGCGACCGGCTTCCTTCACCTGCAGGAACAGCGGGTCACCCCGGTCGCTCATGCACAGGGCCACGAAGCACCGCGTCCCCACGCTGCCGACCCCCACGACCTTGATGGCCATGTCGACGAGCTCGAACCGCTCGAACAGGGCCAGACGGTCGCTCTCGAGCGATGCCCGGTAGGCGGCGATGACATCGTGGAGCATCGGCCCGTGCTCGTCCACGCCGGCGTGTGTCACCAAGGGCGGGTGATCGGCGATCCGCCGGCGGCCCCCGTCGGTCCGCACCGTGAGCTTGGGCAACTCGGCCCGCGACGTCTGGGTGTGCGCCCCGGCCACCGCCGATCGGACCGGCGCGGGAGTGTTGCGTCCGAGGGCCCGCAGTGCGGCCTTGGCGTCCACCCGCTCGTACCAGACATCGAGCGTCCCCATCGAGGCGTACCGGGCCATGTGGCGGCGATACGAGCGCGCCGCGGCATGCGCCGCTTCGGACTGCACGGCGCGCCCGAACCCCGACACCCGCCCGATCACCACCGCACTGGTGGCAAGTCGCTTGAGGTCCCACTCCCACGGTCCGGGGGTCGTCTCGTCGAAGTCGTTCACGTCGAACAACAGTCGGCGCTCAGGCGAGGCGAACACCCCGTAGTTCGCCATGTGGGCGTCTCCGCACAGCTGGACGTGCACGCCGGTGCACGGGGTGTGGGCCAGGTCGGACGCCATGAGACCCGCCGCGCCGCGCAAGAAGGCGAAGGGCGACTCGAGCATCCTCCCCCACCGCACGGGCACCAGGGCCGGCACCCTGCCGACGTTCTCCGCGTCGAGCACTGTGATCGGGTCGACGCGGTCCGAAGGCGGCTCCCACACGCCTTGGCTGGTGCGCGGCACCACCGTTCGACGCCGGCGACCGGTGCGGCGTTCCCGATCCCTCCGAGTCTCCGGCATCTGCGTCTACGCCTCTCCACCCCGAGAGGGTGTGGTCAAAACGTTACCGAGCGCCGCCCCCGGAGGGAACGGCGCTCGGCTCACGAATCTCTTTTCGGGTCCCGGTTCCCCCGGGTCTCGATGACACTGGGCTCAGACGACGCCCGTTGTCAGGCTGCGCCCTCTTGCTGTGCCTGGCGCGGGTTGGCCTCGACGTTGAGCTCGATGCGGACCTTCTTGCCCACGACCACGCCGCCGGTCTCGAGAGCCTGGTTGTAGGTCAGTCCCCACTCCTCACGGTCGATCTCGGTCTGGGCCGAGAAGGCGATCGCCTGGGTGCCCCACGGGGTGGTGTTGGCGCCGTCGAACTCCACGTCGAGCACCACGGGCCGGGTGACGTCGCGCACCGTGAGGTCGCCGGTCACCTTCCAGCTGTCACCATCGGGCTGGACCGACGTGCTCTTGAACGTGAGGGTCGGGTACTTCTCGGCCTCGAAGAAGTCCGCGCTGCGCAGGTGCTCGTCGCGCTGGTCCTGGCTGGTGTTGATGCTGGCGGCATCGATCGTCACTTCGACCGAGGACTCTTCGGGTACCTCGGCCACGTTGATCGACCCCGAGAACTGGGCGAAGCGGCCCCGGACCTTGGTGATCATGAGGTGGCGGGCGACGAACTCCACCGTGGTGTGCGCCTGGTCGAGGTCATAGACCCCCGGTGCCGGCACGACGGTGCCCTTGTACTCCCGAGTCGCTGCATTGGTGGATGTGGTGGTGGTCATGGTGTTCCCTCCTGAGATCTTTGCGTCATGCACTTTTGACTACACAAGGACTTTACAGCCGGATAGTTGCGACGTCAAGTACTTTCTCGGAATGGGCCGCGGCGAGCTCCCGGCGGCCGGCGGAACCGGCGGTGGGGACGCACGCCAATGAGCACGAGGGCCGGAATCCCGAGCGAAAGACCAGCTCGGAAGGGGTGGCCGACCGGGGAGCCCGGTCGGCCGGACTCAGGCCCCCAGCGGGAGCGGGAACTTCTCGACGAGCTCGTGGGCGGGCACGGGCCGCGAGAACAGGTACCCCTGGGCGAAGTCGCAGTCGAGTCGCAGCAGCTCGTCGAGCTGTCGCTCGGTCTCCACGCCCTCGGCGATCACCTGGAGGCCCAGGGCGTGGGCCAGCTTGATCACGGCCGCCACGATCTCGGCACCCCCCCGGTCGATGCCCAGCTCGTCGACGAAGCTCTTGTCGATCTTGAGGATGTCGAGCGGGAAACGCTGGAGGTGGCTGAGCGACGAGTAGCCGGTCCCGAAGTCGTCGATGGCCAGGGTCACGCCCAGGTCCTTGAGGGCCTGCAGCACCCGCAGCGCCGAGGCGGCGTCGTGCATGAGGGCGCTCTCGGTGATCTCCAGGGTGAGGTTCGCGGGCGGGAGCCCGGTGTCGTCGAGGATCCGCTCGACGGTCGTGATGATCTCGGGATGGTCGATCTGGCGGGCCGAGAGATTGACCTCGACCGCCCCGCGCGGCCCACCGAAGCGGTCGGCCCGCCACATGCACAGCTGGCGACACGCCTCGTGCAACACCCAGGCGCCGATGGGGATGATGAGGCCGCTCTCCTCGGCGACGGGGATGAACTTGCTCGGGGCCACGAGCCCGTGCTCGGGATGCTCCCACCGCAGCAGCGCCTCGACCCCCACCGCGCTGGCCCCGTCGATCTCCACCACCGGCTGGTAGAAGAGCCGGAGCTCGCGACGCTCCAGAGCCCGGTGCAGCGAGTGCTCGGTGTTCATGCGGTCGAGCACCCGCATGCGCATGACCTCGCCGAACACCTCGACGGTGCCGCCGCCGCGCCGCTTGGCCTGGTACATCGCGGCGTCCGCGTTCGAGAGCAGTGGCGTGGCCTCGTTGACCCGCTCGCTCGTGCAGGCCACGCCGATGCTGGCCGTGATGAAGATCTCGTCGTCGCCCGCCGACACGGGGCTCGACAGCGCCTCGAGGACGCGATCGGCAGTACGCGACGGCCTCGGCTTGGGCATCGTCGGCGTCGAACAGCACCAGGAACTCGTCGCCACCGAGTCGGGCGACGACCTCGGCCGTCCCGTCCGCAGCTTCGAGTCGCCCGGCCACGGCCACGAGGACCTCGTCCCCCACCTCGTGACCGAGCCCGTCGTTGATGGCCTTGAAACGGTCGAGGTCGAGCACGAGCACGGCGATGGACCCCGGCGCGCTCTTCCCCTTGGCCAACGCGTAGGCGAGGCGGTACGTGAACAGCGTGCGGTTGGGGAGACCCGTGAGCGAGTCGTGCAGATAGGCGTGCGCCAACGCCTCTTCGGCCGCCTTGTCCTCGTGCTGGTCGTAGAGGAACCCGCCGATGCGCTTGTCCGCACCGGAGCCGACGATGTAGGCCGACGCCAGGACCTGGACCTCGTACCCCTCGCGGTGCACCAGGGTGAGCTGGCGCGATCGCGTCCGGGGGGTGGTGCGCCACGACGTGTCCATCGCTTCGAGCTCGCGCCGCGCCGCCTGGCGGTGGCGATGGGGGACGAGGAACTCCGTGATGCGCCGACCGAGCACTTCGTCGCGTGACCACCCGAACAGCACTTCGGACTGTCGGTTCCACTCGGTGAGGGTCCCCGCCGCGTCGGTCTCGACGAAGGCGTCGCGTGCCATGTCGAGGACGTGCTCGATGCGAGAGCGCAGGCGACCCACCGCCAGCTCGCCGTCGCGACCCGGACCAGGCCCCGTCGCGTTGTCGGTCATCCGCTGCTGCACCTGCACCCCCAGGGTGTCGTCTGTGTCGTGCGGACTCATCCGCACCGGCGCCCGATGCGAAGGGTTGGCACGGCGCCTCGCCGGCGAGCAGGCCGGCCGGGCCGAGCGCGTCATGGTAACCGATCTGTGCTTTATGTGGTCAATGGAGCAGGAGTGAAAATAGTGAAGACCGGTGAGGTCGTGATGGATACCCGGAACCGTCCTCACGCTACGTCGTCGCCTCGCCTCGATGGGAGAGCAGAAGGGGGTCGCCGAAGGGTCGGGCTACGGTGCGGCCATGGTCGTCGTCACGGGGGTGCTCCAGAAAGAGGCGTGGGATCGCGACGTCATGCCCCCGGTGGAACGGGTTCGGCCCGGCCTGTGGTCGATCCCCGTGCCGATCCCGGACAACCCGCTGCGCTACGTCCTGGTCTACGCCTTCGAGCTCGACAACGGCGTCGCCATCGTCGACGCCGGGTGGAACACCGAAGACGCCTGGATGGCGCTCAACAACGGCCTGGCAGAGGCGGGCGGTTCGATCAAGGACGTGCAGGCCGTGCTCGTCACCCACATCCATCCCGACCACTACGGACTGGCCGGGCGGGTGCGCGAAGAGTCCGGGGCGTGGATCGGCCTGCACCCCGACGACGCCGAGATGCTCGAGGCCCGCTATATCGAGACCGACGACCTGCTGGCCCGGATGCGCGAGTTCCTGGCCGACGCCGGGGTCCCCGCCACCAAGCTGCCCGACCTCAACTTCGCCTCCATGATGATCAGGGGCCAGGTCACGATGGCCGTGCCCGACGTCCTGTTCGAAGACGGCCGGCGCGTCGACGTCCCGGGGTGGGACCTGACGACGGTGTGGACGCCGGGCCACTCACCTGGCCACGTCTGCTTCTACAGCGAGGAGCACAAGCTCCTCCTCTCAGGTGACCACGTGCTCCCCCGCATCACGCCCAACATCGGAGTGCACACCCAGCAGTTCCCCAACCCGCTGGGCGAGTACCTCGAGTCGTTGCTCAAGGTCCACAACCTGGCGGTGGACGAGGTGCTCCCGGCCCACGAGTACCGCTTCGCGGATCTCAAGGGCAGGCTCGACGCCATCATCGTCCATCACGCCGAGCGGCTGGCGGAGATCGAGAAGCTGATCGAGGAACACCCGGGGTCGACGGCGTGGGACATCTCGGTGGCCCTGCGATGGTCACGCCCGTGGCACGAGATCGCCGACTTCATGCAACGTGCCGCGGTGGGCGAGACCCTGGCGCACATCGTGCTGCTCGAGAACCACGCACGGGTGCGCCGCGAGGGCTCCTTCCCGTCGCGCTTCTACCTTCCCGAACAGCGCTGAGGACACCACGGCGCGCATGCCGCTGCACACGCGTCTGACGAGTCACGACGTGCTCGGTGACTCGTCGGCCCCCGTGTCCCCCCACTTCCGACGGTCGCGCCGGTGCCGTACGACGACGGCGACCACCACGGCGATCACCACCACCGCCAAGACCAGCAGCGAGTACTCCCCGATGGTCTTGGCCACTGTGGCATACGACGCCCCTGCCGCGTAGCCGATCAACACGAACGTGGTCCCCCACACGATGCCGCCCAGGGCGTTGTAGGGGAGAAAGGTGCGGTAGCGCATGCCGCTCATCCCGGCCAGCCCGGGCACCAGGGCGCGCGCCAGCGCCACCCAGCGGCCGAGGAACACCGCGGGCCCGCCTCGTCGGGCCAACAGGTCCTGGCCGCGACGCACACCGGCCTGGCCCCGCAGGGGCCGGTGCGCGAGGAACCAGGGCCCGTAGACCTTGCCCAGCTCGTACCCCACCGTGTCGCCCACGATGGCGCACACGACGATCACCACGATCATGACCGCGAGGTCCACGTGGTGCAGCGATGCGAGGACGCCACCGATGAGCGCGGCGGTCTCGCCCGGGATGACGAAACCCAGCAACACCGCCGCCTCGCCGAAGACGAGCAGCCCGCACACCACGTAGGCCCAGGGCCCGTGGAAATGCTCCAACCACGACCCCACGCTTGCGATCAGGGTGGGGCTCCCTGGTCGGGATGTGCTGCAGTCAGCGAGCCCAGGGCGCCCACGAGGCGCTCACCCAGGTTCGACGCCGGCAGGCGGGGCAGGTCATGAAGCGGGTGTAGCCCCGGCCCGGGCGCCACAACCAGACGGGAAGGTGGAGCATCACGAACTCGGTCATGTGGATCTCCGACCGAGCACCACAGGTGGAGCAGTCCACGGTGATGGCGCTGAGGATGCCCCGGCCCGCGCCGGGGCCAGCCGAGCCAGGACGGAGGTCGCGCGGGGCGTGGGACGTCGAAGGGTCGATCGGGGACACGGGTCGCGCCTTGAACACCGCAGCACGCGCCTCGGGGGAGAACAGCGCGTGCTTGCCCGGCACGTCACGTTCCGCGGCACGGCGCGGGCCGCCTTCGTCACGCTCCGCCGGCGCCCAGAACAGGGCCCGCTTGCCCAACGGGTCGGGAGAGTCGTTCACGGCCGTGCTCGTCGTCGTTCGCTGGGCTCGTTCAGAGCGCCGGACGCAGGTCCGCGTCGAGCTCGCGGGCGATGGCGCGATAGGCCTCGGCCCCCGGCGACGTCGGCGCGTGTTGCAAGATGCAGCGGCCCTGGGCCGGGGCCTCGGCGAACCTGATCGACTTGCGCACCGGTGGCTCGAGCACGCTCAAGCCGTAGCGGGCCCGGACGTCGTCGAGCACGGCCTTGCCATGTCGGGTGCGCTCGTCGTACATCGTGGCGATGACGCCGCGCACCTCGAGATCCGCGTTGGCGAACATCCGCACGTCGTCGATCGTCTCGAGCAGCTGTCCGACGCCGCGATGGCTCAGGGCCTCACATTGCAACGGGATGAGGACCTCGGTGGCTGCGGTCAGGCCGTTGATGGTGAGCACGCCGAGCGACGGCGGGCAGTCGATGAGGATCATGTCGTACTCGTCGGCGACCGTGCCCAGCGCCAAGGCGAGGACGTGCTCGCGACCGGTGCGGGTGAGCAGGTGCACCTCGGAGCCGGCGAGGTCGATCGTGGCGGGGAGGATGTCGAGTCCGTCGACGCTCGCCACCACGCGGCGCGCGTCGGCCGCCTTCATCTTGCGCACGAACACGTCGTGCAGGGACTGGTGGAGGTTCTCGGGGTCGATGCCGACCGAGTACGTCAGGCAGGCCTGCGGATCGAGGTCGACCAACAGGACACGCCGGTTCATCTGCGCCAACGCGAACCCGAGCGCGTGCACCGTCGTCGTCTTGGCGACGCCCCCCTTCTGGTTGGCTACCGCCACGATGCGCGCCACACGCGGAGTCTAGACACCTGGGTCCCCACGGTCACCGGGCCCCACTCGAGTCTCGGGCGTCACGACGAACGCCCAGAGCGTCAAGGATCAGCCTGCGGGTGGCGGCTCCGGTTGGTCCAACTTGGCGAGCAGCGAGCGCAGCCGGCGGAGATCGGCGGTGCTCAAGCGGGAGAACGACGTCGGGGGTTGGCCCAGGATCTTGCGGGCCTGGCCCAGCGCGTCGACCCCGGCCGCCGAGAGCGCCACCATCTTGACCCTCCGGTCGGTGGGATGCGACCGCCGCTCGGCCAGGCCGGCCGCCTCGAGGCCGTCGACGAGCGACGTCACGTAGGACGGGTCGCAGCGGAAGTACTCGGCCAGGTCCCGCATGGGAACGGGCTGGTCGGGTGCCAGTCGGAGCAGAGCCTTGAGCCCACCGGGCGCCAGCCCCACCGCGTCACAGGCTTCGTGGAAACGCTGCTGGCCTTCGCGCTCGAACACGAGTCGGTACAGCGCCTGCCAGGCATCGCCGGCAGCCGCCTCACGCTCGTTGCCCTCCTCGGGCCCCCCGTCACTTGACATCCTTCTACCTTTTAGTAACGTTAATCATCTCGGTCACAACTATCAACCTTTTATGGGAGTCTATAACTGATGGGTCACGAGGGTGCGGAACAGGCACTGACCGAGCACCGCCGGGCCGGGCTGGCCCTGGTGCTGATCTGTGCCGTCCAGATGATGGTGATCCTCGACGGCACCATCGTGAACATCGCCCTGCCGTCGATCCAACACGAGCTCCACTTCTCCGCCCCGGGCCTCGAATGGGTCATCACGGCCTACGCGCTGACCTTCGGGGGGCTCCTTCTCCTGGGCGGACGCAGCGGTGACCTCTACGGCCGGCGTCGGATGTTCACCATCGGCGTCATCATCTTCACCACCGCCTCGCTCTTGGGCGGGTTCGCCACCGACCAGTTGTGGCTGATCGCGGCGCGCGTGGCCCAGGGCGTCGGGGGCGCCATCGCGTCACCCACCGCCCTCGCCCTCATCCAGAACACGTACCCCGAGGGACCGAAACGCTCGCGCGCCATGGGCGTCTACGCCGCGATGTCGGGGGCGGGTGGCTCGCTCGGCCTTCTCCTCGGCGGCATCCTGACCGACGTCGCCTCGTGGCGATGGGTGCTCTTCGTCAACGTGCCCATCGGCCTGACCGTCGCCGTGGCCGCACCGCGGTGCTCGGGACCACGCCCACGCGCCACGGGCGCCTCGACCTTCCCGGCGCACTGTCTGTCACGTTGGGCATGGCCTCGCTCGTCTACGGCTTGTCACGAGCCGCCACCGCCGGATGGGGTGACGAGTACACCATGGTGGCCCTCGGCGCGTCCGTGGTCCTGCTCGGGGCGTTCCTGGTCATCGAGAGCAAGAGCCCCCACGCGTTGATGCCGCTGCACATCTTCGCCTCGCGCGATCGCGCCGGCTCGTACGTGATCATGCTGTGCCTGGCGGCGGCGATGTTCGCCACGTTCTTCTTCATCACCCAGTTCGTCCAGAACGTCCTGGGCTACAGCCCGCTGAAGGCCGGGGTCGCCTTCCTCCCCATGACTATCGCCATCGGTGGGACGGCCAACATCATCTCGCGCTTGGTCGGCAAGATCGGCACGCGCCGGCCCATGACCATCGGCCCGCTCATGGTGACCGGAGGCCTGTTGTGGCTGTCGTTCGTGGGTGTCGACGCCACGTACCTGTCGGTCATCGGCCCGCTGCTCCTCCTGGCCGTCGGCATGGGCTCGACCTTCGTACCGCTGACCCTGACCGTCATGTCACGGGTGCCCCGGGGCGAGGCGGGGCTGGCCTCGGCACTGCTCAACACCGGACAGCAGATCGGAGGATCGCTGGGGCTGGCCGTGCTCGTCACGGTGGCCACGAGCGTGACGAAAAGCCACATCGCCGCGGCGGGGCCCACCGTCACCCAAGCCCAGCAAGCCCTCGCCACCACCAGTGGCTACGACGCGGCCTTCCGGATCGCGTCGCTGATCGCCTTCGTGGCCTTCATCCTGGCCGTCACCGTGATCCGCGGCGGCAACCGGATGCCGGCGGCCGTCCCGACCGCGACGACCGAAGCCGAGCCCGAGGCCGCAGTCGCCTGATCGCCGCTCACCCCGCCGACGTCGTCCCCACCGGCGTCGCGGCGTAGTCACGACCGGGTCGGAGCCACAGACCCTCGACGTCGTCGACGGACGCGGCAACCACGGGCACTCTTTCAACTGGCGCTGTTTCAACTGGCGCTGTTTCAACTGGCGCTGTTTCAACTGGCGCTGTTTCAACTGGCGCTGTTTCAACTGGCGCTGTTTCAACTGGCGCCCCGACAACAGGCGCTGTTTCGACGGGCGCTGTTTCGGCAGGAACCTCTTCGACAGGCACCGTTTCGACAAGAGGCGTGTCGACAGCAGGCGTGTCGGCGGGAGGCGGTTGACCGGCGGCGAGGTCGGTCCCCGGTGCCGTCCATGCTTTGAAGTCTCTCGTGGTGTAGCCCATCAGCCGGGCCCGGGTGCGGGCCCGGGCCGTGGCCGAGCGCGGCACGCCGAACAGGGGTCCCATCTCACCGAAGTACCCGCCCGCGGTGACGACGGTCTTCACCTCTTCGGTGCCATCGGCCAGCTCGCTCACGATCTCGATCTCGCCGTGTTCCACCACGTAGATGCGCTCGCCCCACGAGCCTTGTCGGAACAGGACCTCACCGGGCGCCAACTCGACACCCGTGGGAGGGAGGTTCGAGACCCCCATGTCGGGCACGAGCTCCACCACGTTGTCGGCGAGGGGAATCAAGCGGTGGTCGTGGGTGGCGACGACCACCACCCGCTCCCCCGACGCGAGCCGGCGCACCGCCTGGATGACCTCTTCCACCTGGACGTAGTCGAGATGGGCGGTGGGCTCGTCGGCCAGGATGAGCGGAGGGTCGAGTGCCAACGCCCGGGCGATGGCGACGCGCTGCTGTTGGCCCCCCGAGAGGTCGCCGGGGCGATGGTCCATGCGCTCGGCCAGCCCCACGCCCTCGAGAAGCTCCTCGGCCCGCACTTTCGCCGCTGGCCACCGAGATCCGGCCGCGCGCATGGGGACCGTCACGTTCTCGAGCGCGGTGAGGCTCGGGACCAGGTTGAAGCTCTGGAAGACGATGCCGACCGTGGTGCGTCGATAGTTGGTCAGAGCCGGGCCCTTGAGCGAGCTCACCTCGATGTCGCCGAACCGGATGGAACCGCTCTTGGGCGTGAGGATCCCGCCCAGACACGACAGCAGCGACGTCTTGCCGCAGCCGCTCGGCCCCAGGAGCAAGGTGAGCGCGCCACCCGAGGCGTGGAGGTCGAGCCCGTCCACGGGGCGCACGGCATAGCCGCCGCTCGAGTATTCGATGGTGAGGTCGGTGATGTCGAGGTCGGGCATCACGGCCCCCCGAATGCGAGCGCGGGGTCGACCGAGATCGCCCGGCGCAGGCCCGCCAGACTGGCAACGAGACCTACCACCACCGCGATGACCGGGAGCAACAGGTAGGAGTGCAACGTGAGCGAGACCGGCAACGGCATCGTCGGGCCGAGCAGCGCCGCGATGCCGCAGCCGATGATCGCGGCGGCGACGGACAACACGACGGCCTGGAGGGCCAGACCACCCAGGATGGAGGGCGAAGAGACGCCGGTGGCCTTGAAGACGGCGAAGTCCCGCTGCCGTTCGAGCACAGAGACGTAGATCACCGAACCCATGGTCATCGCCGCGACCAACCACAGCAAGACCGCCAGGAAGGTGATGGTCGACCGCGCCTGTTGCAACGGGCGCAGAAGGTCGCTGCGTGCTCCCTCGTTGGTCACGGCTGTGAGCCCCGGCGGAAGAGTCGACGGCAACGAGCCGTCGACCGCGATGGCCGAAACCACCGGTTGCCCCGCGAACGCCACCAGTTGCGCGTCGGGCAGGGTCAGGAAGACGTTGGGCAATCCGGCCAACGCGGTCGAGTCCGGGACCTCACCCACGACCGTGAACGTGTGTCCTCCGAGGTCCAGGTGCGACCCGACGCCGTAGCCCGCCAACTTCGTGCTGACGGCGACCTCGCCCCGCCTCGTGGGTTGCCGGCCCGTCGAGACGGCCGGGAAGCCCAGGTCCCCCGGGGGGGCGCCGAGGACGTTGACCTGCTGGACCTTGCCATCGGCCGAGACGTTCTTGGCGCTGAACACCGTGCCGACCGCCCGGGTGACACCGGGGAGGCGTTCCACCCTGCGCACTTGGGTGCTCGACATGGGCGCTTGCCCCAGGAACGGCCCGGTGGCGCCACCCCCGACCACCCACGTGCCGACGCGCAGCTGTGTCACGGTCCGCACCGCCTCGGAGTCGAACCCGCTGCTGATGCCGGTGATCACCAATGCCATCCCAAACACCAGCGCGGTACCCAACACAGCAATAGCGAAGCGTCGTCGTCGCCATTGCAAGTCCCGAAGCGCGGATCTCAGCATCCCGCGCGTCTCATCCCGTGGGTCATGACACGAACCCCCCCGCCGCTTCGACATCGTAATAGGTCCCGTGGCCAGCCGTGGAGACGATCACCGGCGGGCCAGCGGGGTCGACGGACAATATTGCTGAACCGTGTTTTGTGAACGGCGTTTGTGAACCGCGTTTGTGAACCGCGTTTGTGAACGTCGTGTGAACTGCCGCCAACTCACGATCACACTCGGCCCCGTGAAGCGCGAGTGGAGGAAGTGACGCGAGTGGCGTCGAGAGGGCTCGCGCACCCGTCGCCACGCCCTCAGCATCTTCCCAGACGGGCGGCCCGGCGCGCCATGCGGTTACAGTGAGACACGTTCACTCACTGAGTGACGACGATCAGAAGCATGGCGGGGACATCACTGATGCGTCGAATCTCGATGCTGGTACTGGGAGTATTGGTGGCCACAGCGGCCGGTGTCGCCGTGGCGGCACTCCCGGCCGCGGCGGCTTCCAGTGTGACCCTCAACGCTTCCACGTGCGCCATAAACGGGCCCGACGTGACCATCAACGGGTCGTGGAATGCCGGTACGAGCACGTGTGCGGTCACCGGCTTCGCCGCGGTGCAACCCGGATCGACCTTGACGATCCCGTCCGGGACGACGCTCACCGATTCGTCTGCCACGTACGCCTTCAACAACGGAGGGTCGGTCGTCAACGACGGCGCCGTCGACGCCTGCTACTGGGACGACTTCGGCAAGGGTGTCACGACCAACGCCGCCACCGGCACCTTCGCCATCGCGAAGCTCGGCTCGTGCCGGTCGTCGGAGCACGAGATCTATGTCGGGGGGCAGTTCCAGAATGCCGGCACCTACACCGACTCGGGCAGCCTCGTCATCGACGGCTATCTGGGCGGGGCGACGTTCACGAACCTGTGCGGGTCGAGCTACAGCGAGACGGGAACCGTCGTGACGGTGCAGGGCGGTGTCTTGACCTTGGCGTCGGCCTGCCCCCAGACCATCACGTTCTCGGGGCCCGCCACCGGACTCGTCGGTGGGTCCTACACCGCCGCCGCCAGCGCCACCTCGGGACTGCCGGTGGGCTTCTCTCTCGACACGTCCAGCAGCGGGTGCTCGTTGTCGGGCGCGCTCGTGACCTTCACCGGCGCGGGCACCTGCGTGGTCGACGCCGGCCAGGCCGGCTCCGCCACCTACGCCCCGGCTCCGACGGTGCCTGTGTCCACGACCATCTCCTTGGTGCCCCAGACGATCACGTTCACAGCACCGGCGGCTGGGTCGGTGGGTGGGTCCTACACCGCCGCCGCCAGCGCCACCTCGGGACTGCCCGTGAGCTTCTCGCTCGACACGTCCAGCAGCGGGTGCTCGTTGTCGGGCGCGCTCGTGACCTTCACCGGCGCGGGCACCTGCGTGGTCGACGCCGGCCAGGCGGGCTCCGCCACCTACGCCCCGGCTCCGACGGTGCCTGCGTCCACGACCATCTCGGTGGTGACCCAGACGATCACGTTCCTTCCCCTGGCCAACCAGATCTACGGCTCGGCCCCCTTCGCGGTGTCGGCCACCGCCACCTCGGGACTGCCAGTGGGCTTCTCGTCGCTCACCCCCGGTGTGTGTGGGGTGTCGGGCACGACCGTGTCGGACCTGAGCACAGGGCTGTGCACGATCCAGGCCACCCAGCCCGGCAACGGGTCGTGGCCCGCCGCCGCCGCGGTCGATCAGAGCTTCAGCGTGCTGGCGCTCGTCAAGGTGTACCTGCCGCCCAACTTCACCATCTGGCGCGGTGAGCCCGTCCTGCTCGGGTTCTCGCTCGACGACGTCAACAACAAGCCGGTCCCCGACGCCATCGCCCAGGCCACGACCATGATGGTGTCGTTCAACGGCGCGTCGCCGTGCCGTGCTGTCTACGTCCCGTGGCTGCGGGAGTTCCTGGCCCTGGTCCCCACCTCCCGGCGGCTGGCACCGGGCTCGTATCCGCTCACCATCACGAGCCTTTCTCCGTCAGTGCCGATCGTGCCCACCACCGTCTCGGTGGGGGTCGTGAAGAACGAGAACCGCCGCCCATGACCGGGCTGCACGATCTGCGCCGGGCTGGCTGGGTGCGAGGCGTCGCCGGCGTCGTGGTCGGGGTGCTGGCGCTGGCCGTCGTGGTGGTCCCCGCCTCACGGGCCTCGGCCGCCACCGACGTGGTCACCAACTGCAGTGGATCGGTGTCGGTATCGGGCTCGTTGCCCTTCGAGGTGGCGAACTCGGGGTCGGGCGACACGATCACCTTCGCCCTGTCCCCGGCCTGCGCCTCGATCCCCCTCGGGGCCACGCTCGACATCGCCCATTCGTTGACCATCACAGGGCCCGGCGCGGACAGCCTGGCCGTGAACGGGACCGGCAGCTCGTCGGTCTTCACCGTGGACTCGGGCAGCGTCACGATCTCGGGCCTGAGCATCGAGAACGGTGGGAGCGGGCCCGGTGGAGGCATCGAGAACGACGGCACCCTGACCGTGCTCGACAGCACCGTCTCGGGCAACAACGCCGAAGTCGGTGGTGGCATCTTCAACGGCAGCGACGGGACGCTCACCGTGTCCGACAGCACGGTATCGAACAACAACGCCTCGAATGTCGGCGGCGGCATCGAGAACCAAGGCACGGCCGTCGTGCAGGACAGCACGATCTCGGGCAACACCGCGTCGTACGGCGGCGGCGGCATCGACTCGGAGTTCGCCACGCTGTCGGTCTCCAACAGCACCGTGGTCGGCAACTCCGCGGGGCAAGAGGGAGGCGGGATCTACATCTTCGACTCCTACGACCCCAGCCAGCCGATCGCGGCGACCATCACCAACAGCACGCTGTCGGGCAACGGTGCCGCCTTCGGCGGCGGGATCTCCGACGATCAGGGACCGCTGGCCCTCGGAGCCACCCTCGTGGCCAACAGCGCCTCGGGCAACGACTGCTTCTTGGAGCTCGCCCCCTTGACCGACGAGGGGTACAACCTCGACGACGACGGCACGTGCCAGCTGACCGACGCCAGCGACCTTCCGAGCACCGACGCCGGGCTTGACCCCGCCGGCCTCCAGGACAACGGCGGGCCCACCGCCACCGTCGGCGTTGACCGCGACCAGCGCCGCGGTCGACCACGTGAGCGACGCGGCGCTGTGCCCCGCCACCGACCAGCGCGGCATGGCGCGCACCGCACCGTGTGACATCGGCGCGTACGACACCGACGTGGCGGTGGTGGCAGCGTGCACCCCGGGGACGACGACCTGCTCGACCACGATCGTCGCCCCCTCGCAGAGCCTCGACGTCGTCGGGTCCAAGCTCGTCTCCACCACGGCCAGCATCACGGTCTCGGTCGCCACCGACGTCCTGTTGTGCCCGAACTTCAGCTACGCCGCGCCGGTCGCCACCCTCATCGACACCGGCCTCAAGAATGGGACCACGGTGAGCATCGTCGACACCGTCAGGGGCCTGCCCAACAAGAAGGGTGTCGTGATCTGCTACCAGCCCGGGGGCTCTTCGACGGCGCTCTTCCTCAAGAAGTGCCACGGGAAGAAGCCCGTGGCCTGTTACAGGTCCGTGACCGCATCCGGTGGCAATGCCACGGTCACCCTGCAGGTCCCGGCCGGCGACCCGCGCTTCCACGTCGGTGCCGAACTCCCACGGGTGAGCAGCATCAATCCCGTCGCGGCGGCGCCGGGCAAGAAGCTCACCATCAAGGGGTCCAACCTGTCCGAGGTCACGGGCGTGACCATCGGGGGGGTCGTGGTGCCCATCCTCAAGACTGCGCCGACCAAGGTGACGGTCAAGGTGTCGTCGGGGGCCCGGTCCGGGCTCGTCAGCGTCACCAGCCTGGCGGGCGGGTCATCGTCGGCCACGGTGTTCAAGGTCACCTGAGTTCAGGGTCACCTGAGCGCAGGGTCACCTGCGCGCACGGTGAGCTGAGCCCGCGCACCGTCGGGCGTCACGGGACGGGCTGGGCGTAGGTCGCTCCGTCGCGGTCGAGCTCGATAGTCATCCCCTCACAGGCCAGGCTCACGCGGTCCTCGGCGCCGGGCCACTTCCCCTGGGCTTCGAGCAGGAGGTCCTCGAGCTCGCCGTCGGTGTGATACGGGTCGTGGTGGAAGAGGATGACCTTGTCCACGTCGGCCTTGCGGGCGAAGGCCATGGTGGCGGCCACGCCCGAGTGACCCCATCCGACGTGCGCGCCGTACTCGTGGTCGCGGTACTGCGCGTCGTGCATCAAGACGTCCGCGCCCCGGGCGATGTCGTGCCCGCTCATCCATTCCGACGGAACGGTGTGGAGGTCCGAGCCGAGCGACGGTTCGTGGTCGGGCAGGTAGACCAGGATCCTCCCCGCCTCCTCGATGCGGTACCCCACGGTCGGGCCCTGGTGGGTGACCTTGGCCGCCCGGACCGTGGCCGAGCCGATCGTCACCGGCTCGTCGGACGCGTCGTGGAAGACGAGCCGTGACGGCAGGTCCTCGAGGCGCACGGGGAACAGCGGCGGCGAGAGGTACATGGCGATCCGCTCCGCCAGGTGCTGGACCGGCGACGTCGGGCCCCAGATGTGGATCTCGAGGCCCGGTGTGAACAAGGGTCGGAAGAACCCGAGGCCCTGCAGGTGGTCGAGATGCAGATGCGTGAGGAAGATGTGCAGCCCCACCGGCATGTCCTGCTGCATCGCCACGCCCAATGGCCGCATGCCCGTGCCGGCGTCGAGGACCAGCGCGTGTCCGCTCGAGAGGCGCACCTCGACGCACGACGTGTTCCCCCCGTAGTGCACGGTGTCGGCGCCCGGGGCGGCCACCGACCCCCGACATCCCCACACTCGAACCCGCATCACCCGTCGATGTCCCGGGGCGAGCCCTCCCAGAACACGGCGACGACGCCGTGCATCTCCCCCGCCGCGCCGAACAACGGGTAGGCGGTGGCTTCATAGAGGCGACGCACCCCGTCGTAGGTCGTGGCCAACAGGGTCTTGTGCGCCGGACGCCGTTCGAAGAAGGCGATGCCGGCGGGTGAATCGCGTCGGCGGATCGGTACGCCCTCGGGGGTGGCCAGCTGCAGTGCCTCGCCGAACTCGCCCGAAGGGATCTCGCCCAGCTCCGCGAACGGCTTGCCGAGGAGCATGGCCGCAGCGTCGTTGTAGAAGACGAGCATGCCTCCGACATCGAGCAGGAACATCGGTGTCGCCAGATTCGACGCCAGCTCACGGGCCAAGATCAAGGGCAGGCTCTTGGGCGAGCCGGGCGTGCCGAGCGGATCACTCATCGTGGGTGTGTCGCCGGTCAGGCGATGCGGGCCCGCGTGGCCTGGGCGGCCCCGGCGTAGGCGGCGATCGACACGGCCACGATGATGCGCTCGTCCGGCACGAGCCAACCCGGCGTCGGGACCATCACGAAACGGCCCACCGCCCGACCGCCCGACTGCACCAGGAGGTCCACCTCGGGCCCCGGGAGTCCCATGGTGGCGACACCCCAGCGCAGGCCCCCGTTGAGGACGTCTCCACGGGGCGTGACGGTGGCGCGGTGCGGCCCCGGTGCGCCCGGGACGTAGCGGCAGCCGCGGAGGTGGAGCAGATCGACGAGCTCGCTCGAGGCGCGCTCGGTCACGTCGGCCGCGAGCACGCCCTGGGCGAGCATGTCGGCGAACTCGTGCAGCAGCGCCACGTAGTCGGTCTCTCGGGCCGCCACCTGTCGGTGGTGACGGGCTCGGGCCGCCAGCTCGGTCACGATGATCCCCACCACGAACAGGCTGACCGTGGTCTCGAGGTCGTTGCGATGGCTGATGGCCAGTCGCTCGTAGGGTCGGGTGAGAAAGAAGTCGAACCAGATGGCGGACGAGGCCGATGCCACCACGCCGGCGGGACGGTTCCCCAGGATGGCGATCGCCGCGATCAACGCCACCAACACCAGCGCGGCGGCGGTGGTGGCGAAGGTGTCGCGCACCGGCACCAGCGCGCCACACAGCGCCAGGGGGGCGAACACCGCAACGCCGGCGATCAGCCAGGCCCGCCCTGTCGGGGAGATCGTCGCCACCTTCGTGCTCGAGGTCCTGCGGTTCAGCGTCATCGACCCACCCTGCACAGGCTTTTCTGACTTGGTCCCCAGTGTATGCCTCTCGGCGCCGGCCACGCCAGGTGCTTCGGCCCGGAGACACCCGTGACGTAGGCTTCGTTGCACTATGCCGAGAGCGTGGATCCTGGTCGTCGGTATGCACCGCAGTGGCACGTCCGCCGCGACCGGGGTCCTCCACGGTCTCGGGTTGTCTCTGCCTGCGGACCTGATGCTCGATCGGGACGACAACGAGGCGCACAACGAGAGCGTGTCGCTCACCGACGCCAACGACAACTTCCTCGGGCTGCTCGGCGGGTCGTGGGACGCGCCCCCGGACCTTCCGCCCGACTGGGAGCACGGGACCGACTTCCGGGGCCTCATGGCGGTGGCGGCACGAGTCGCGGCGACGGCGTTCCCGAGGCCGGGCGTGGCGGTGTGGAAGGACCCCCGCAACTGTCTGCTCCTTCCGTACTGGGCGCAGGTGATCGCACCCATCGCCGGCATCGTCCTGCCGTGGCGGGCACCGCTGGCTGTGGCTCGCTCGTTGGCGACCCGAGACGCGATTCCCGTCGAGCAGGGCCTCGACCTGTGGCGCCGTTACAACGAGGCGGCCCTCGCCAACAGCCAGGGACACGACGTGCTCGTCCTGAACTACGACGAGATGGTCGAGGACCCCGGGTCGCTGACGTCGATCACCGCGGCCTGGCTCGAGAAGGTCCTCCCCGGGATCGTCCTCGACGAGACCACGATGGCCGCGGCCCGGCAGACGGTCACAGCCCGACTCCGGCACGAGCGCGCTGCGGACGAAGACGTTCCGGCCGAATGCCGGGACCTCGAGAAACGCCTCGAGGACCTGCAGCAGACCCGCCCCTTCGTGGGCTAACTCTCGACTCCAGGTCGAGGTTGAGGGTTGAGCGAAGGCCCTGCTCAGGACTGCGGCGTGCCACGCCCGCTCGGAGCGGATCGACGGGGCCGACCGACTGCCCGTCCCCCCACCATTGCCGCGACCTCGCTGAGGCCACCCGTGGCGGAGGGACGAACAGGCGGTGCAGGCCGGATTACGCGATATAGGCGGCGGTCGCCGCCGACGGCGCACTGACGCCGATGGCGTTGGTGGCGGTGACCGTACAGGTGTAGGTGGCCCCCGCCGTCAGCCCTGTGGCGGTGAGCGGTGAGCTGGCGCCGCTGACCGCCACCGTGGTGCCGCCCGTGCTCGAGACACACGTCAGCGTGTAGGTCGTGATCGGGCTCCCGCCCGTGCTGGCCGGGGCCGTGAAGGGCACCGTCGCCGACGTCGCCACCGGGTGGGTCACCGTTCCCGGCGTGAAGACCGGCGCACCCGGCACCGTTGCAGCCACGAAGCTCGTCGACGCCGTCGACGCCGGGCTGTTGCCCACGGCGTTGGTGGCCAGCACCGTGCAGGTGTAGGTGTCGGCGTTGGTCAGCGTCGTGACGACGATGGGCGAGGTGGAGCCGCTACCCGAGCGCGTGGTGCCTCCGTTGCTGGAGGTGCACGTGGCGCTGTAGCCGGTGATCGCACTGCCGCCGTTGCTGGCACTGGCCGTGAAGGCCACCGAGGCCGAGTTCTGGCCCCGGGTCACCGTGGCACCGGTCGGTGCGCTGGGTACGGTCGGCGCCGCCCCCGCCACGAAGCTCGACGAGGCGGCCGACGCCGGGCTGTTGCCCACGGCGTTGGTGGCGAGCACCGTGCAGGTGTAGGTGTCGGTGTTGGTGAGTGAGCTCACCGTGATGGGCGAGGTGGCGCCGCTGTTGGAGCCGCTCGCCCCACCGTTGCTCGAGGTGCACGAGACGGTGAAGCCCGTGATCGCACTCCCCCCGTTGCTCCCCGCGGTGAAGGCCACGATGCCACTGGCGCTCGCGGGCGTCACCGAGGTGATCGTGGGGGCCGCGGGCACGCCCGCCACCAAGAAGCTCGACGAGGCCGCCGACGCCGGGCTGTTGCCCACGGCGTTGGTGGCGAGCACGGTGCAGGTGTAGGTGTCGCCGCTCGTCAACGCGCTGACCGTGATGGGCGAGGTGGCGCCGCTGTTGGAGCCGCTCGCCCCACCGTTGCTCGAGGTGCACGAGACGGTGAAGCCCGTGATCGCACTCCCGCCGTTGCTGCCGGCGGTGAAGGCGACAGCGGCCGAGGTGCTCGCCGGTGTCACGCCCGAGATCGTCGGCGCACTGGGCGCGGTCGGCGCCGCGGCGGCCACGAAGCTCGACGAGGCGGCCGACGCCGGGCTGTCGCCCACGGCGTTGATCGCCAACACGGTGCAGGTGTACGTGTCACCGGTGGTGAGCGAGCCCACCGTCACCGGAGAGCTGGCGCCGATGGCCGACTCGGTCACGCCACCGGTGCTGGAGGTACACGTGGCGAGGTATCCCAGCACGGGATTGCCACCGTTGCTGCCGGCGGTGAAGGCGACGGCGCCCGAGTTGGTCCCCGGCGTCACCGCACCGATGGTCGGTGCGCTCGGAGCGGTGGCCGCCACGAAGCTCCCTGAGGCGGCCGACGCCGGGCTGTTGCCCATGACGTTGGTGGCGAGCGCCGTGCACGTGTAGGTGTCGGCGTTGGTGAGCGAGCTGACCGTGATCGGCGACGTCGCCCCGCTGTTGGACTCGCTCGCCCCACCGTTGCTCGAGGTGCACGAAACGGTGAAGCCCGTGATCGCACTCCCGCCGTTGCTGCCGGCGGTGAAGGCGACGACCACGCTGTTGCTCCCTATCGTGAGCGAGTTGATCGTCGGTGCAGCCGGAGGTACGGCGGCCACGAAGCTGCTCGAGGCAGCCGACGCCGGACCGCTGCCCACCGCATTGGTGGCGAGCACGGTGCAGGTATAGGTGTTCCCGTTGGTGAGCGAGCTCACCGTGACGGGAGAGGTGGCACCACTGTTGGACTCGGTGGCCCCGCCGTCACTCGACGTGCACAGGGCGGTGAATCCGGTGATGGCGCTGCCCCCGGTGCTGCCGGCGGTGAAGGCGACCGCCACGCTGTTGTTGCCGGGGGTGATCGAGGTGATCGTCGGTGCACCGGGAAGGACCGCGGCGACGAACGAGCTCGACGAGGCAGAGGCCGACCCGACGCCGACGGCGTTGGTCGACGTCACCGAACAGGTGTAGGTGTTCCCGTTGGTGAGCGAGCTCACCGTGATCGGCGACGTCGCCCCGCTGTTGAATTCGGTGGCCCCACCGTCGCTCGAGATGCACGTCACCGTGTTGGAGGTGATGGCGCTGCCCCCGTCGGCGCCGGTGGTGAAGGCCACGCTGACGGCATTGAGGCCGAGGGTGATCCCGGTCACGGTGGGAGCACTCGGCACCGACTCCGCCGTGAAGCTGGAGGACGCCGCCGACGCAGCGCTGGTGCCGATGGGGTTGGTCGCGGTCGCTGTGCAGGTGTACGTGTCGCCGTTGGTGAGCGAGCCGACCGTCACGGGCGAGCTGGCGCCCGAGCCGTTGCCGGTGGCCCCACCGTTGCTGGACGTGCACGTGACGCTGTAGGCCGTGACGGCTTCACCCCCGTTGCTGCCCGGGGTGAATGCCACACTGGCGGAGTTGTTCCCGAGGGTCACGCCGGTGATCGTCGGGGCGCTCGGCGTCGTGGCCGCGATGAAGGTCGACGAGGGGGCCGAGGTGGTGCTCGATCCGGCGTCGTTGGTGGCGACGGCGGTGCACTTGTAGGTCTTGCCGTTGGAAAGCGAGCCGACGGTCACCGGCGAGCTGAGGCTGATGGCCGTGCGCTTGGTTCCACCGTTGGTCGACGAGCACGAGACGCTGTAGAACTCGATGGTGTCGCTGCCGTCGCTACCGTTCTCGGCCACCGCCACCGCGACGGAGTCGGACCCGACGGTCAATCCGGTGATGGTCAGGGGGTCGGGGACGGTGATGGCGGTGAAGCTGTCCGAGGGGTCGGACTCGGCGCTGGTGCCGATGGCGTTGGTGGCGTCGACGGTGCACGTGTAGTCGTCGCCGTTGGTGAGCGAGCTGACGATCAGCTCTTCGGTCGAGCCCGAGGCGCCCTCGGTCGTCCCACCGTCGTCAGAGGTGCACGTGGCGGTGTAGCCCGTGATGGCGCTGCCCCCGGTGGCGTTGGGGGTGTAGTCGATCGTGACGGCGTTCTCGCCCACGGTGATCCCCTGGATCGAGGGGGCGTCGGGTGCGGTGGTGGGGATGCTCACGACGGCCGAGGCCGGTGACGGGGCCGAGTCGCCCTGGTCGTTGGTGGCCAGCACCGTGCACGTGTAGTCGGTGTCACCGGCGCTGAGCCCTGACACGTCGATGGGCGAGGTGGCGCCCGTGTTGGTGTTCTCGACTCCTCCGTCGCCCGAGGAGCAATCAGCGGTGTAGCCGGTGATGGCACTCCCACCGTCGTCGGGCGCAGTGAAGGCCACCGAGATGTCGCCACTGTTGCCCCCCGTGCCCGTCGGCTGGGCCGGCGCGGCCGGAACGTCGGCGACCTCGAGCGAGCTCGACGGATCCGACGCCGCACTGTCACCGATGGCGTTGGTGGCGACGACGGTGCATGTGTAGGTGTCCTCGTTGGTGACACCACTCACCACGATGGGGGAACTCGCACCGGTGTTGGTCCCCTCGGTGCCGCCATCGCTCGACGTGCAATCCGCGCTGTAGCCGGTGATCGCACTCCCTCCGTCACCGGGCGCGGTGAACGCGACCGAGATCGTGCCCAGCACCGCGGTGAGGGTCGGCGCATTCGGTTGCGTGGGCACGCTCGGGCTGGCGGACGCGGGCGCCGCCAAGCCGAGGACGGTGAGCGCTGCCGCCATCAGCACGACGGCGAAGCGGGCGACAAGACGGCGTAGAGAGGAAAGCGAGAGCTCCCAACCGTCGGGCACAAGCGTGGTTCTCGGATTGCGCATGGCAGTTAAGAAACCACGGAACCACGCGTCGGTGGTGGATCCCACGTGCCAAATCCGCCCTCTCACGTGGGACTCTGACCGGCGGGCCGCAACCCCGGCCGCCAACGCACGCGAGCCGCCCTGTGGACAACGTCATCCACCCGACAGCGCGGTGGCCCGGTACCGGGTGAGCACCCGTGTGTGCGCACAGCTCGTGGCCACGATCGAACGCCCTCGGCCCGCATCGCGGCTTCCGTGCGTAGCACGCTCCTCGCCGTCGACTAACCCTCAAGTAGATAGTGAGAGTTATTCGAACACGCAGGTCGGGCGCCGGAATTACCTGGGTGGTGCACGCCGCACGGTGGCTCGTCGCTCATTTCCATCCTACTCGGCCCGCACCGGACCACCGCTCCACCACCTCTCTGCTTCTGTGCGCCCCCGGGGCGAGACCGACCAGAGAGCACCGTCCCCCGGTCGGGGACGAACCTCCTTCATGTCGGGCCCCGTCCCGGCGCTGCGACGGGGGCGGCGGGGTCGCATCGGGGCGGCACCGGCACGGTCGTCACCCATCGTTGTGCATCTGTTGTGCGCAGCGCGTTCCACTCCCCGCCGTCAGGCGCCGATCCTTCTGCGACACGCGGTGCCGGTCCTCCGGACCCGCGAGTTCGTCCACGCCACGGATGGCGGGGAGAGGAGCCGAAGGAACGGTGATGGCGATGTGTAACGGATGTCTCGTGGTCCACCGCGACGGAAGCGTCGCCTACTGCTCCGAGGAGCTCGACGGTGGACAGTGCGAAGGGTACGAGATGGCGCATCTCGCCGGGATCATGCCGTGCCGCGTCATTCCCCGCAGAACTCGGTGCCAGTACTGCGAGGACATCATGGCGCGGCGCCTCGCCAAGGCTCCCATCTTCGTTCCCGAGGGACCGCACGCAACGGTCAACTGAGCGACGCGCCTGTCGACGTCATCATGCCCACACCCCGCATCGTGGGTCATCGGTGGTTGCACGCGTCGCGCCCAGGTGATTTCACCCGTGCGCGGGCGCGTTCGATCACCACGAGCGATCGGTACTATTTCTCTTGTGGTCGACATGTCGACACACGACAAGACCCGCCGCACACATGACGTCCTCCGGGTGGTCCTTGTCGACGATCACCAGATCGCGCGTACCGGTACGCGCCACGTGCTCGAAACGTCGAATCAGATCGCGGTGGTGGCCGAAGCTGCCGACGCACGAACTGCGTGCGATGCCATCGACGCGGTTGACCCCGATCTCGTGCTCCTCGACATCCGACTCCCGGACCGCAACGGACTCGACCTCGCACACCAACTGGCTCTGACGCATCCCACGGTGGGCGTGGTGATCCTCACGGCCTCTGACGACATCGAGATGGTACGGACCGCGTTCGACGTCGGAGTGACCGGCTATCTGTTGAAGGCGATGCCGGGCGACGAGCTCATCGGCGCCGTGCTGGCCGCGGGGCGAGGCGCGGTGGTCATCGATCCCCTCCTCTCGGCCCCTGGAGTGGCACCGAACGATCGATCGAGAGCCAGCACCGGGACCAGGCTCACGTGGCGCGAGCGGGAGACCGTGGCGTTGGTGGCCGAGGGCCTTTCGAACCGGGCCGTTGCGGCCCGACACGGCGTGAGCGTCCGGACGGTCGAGGGCCACCTCAATCGCGCCTTTGCCAAGCTGGGTGTGGAGTCACGCACCGAGTTGGTGCGACTGGTGCTCACGACCGACACCCTGTGACCGGGTGACGGGCGAGTTACCTCAGGACCGGGTGAACGCAGCGAGCCAACCCTGGGCGCCCTCGGGCGTCAACGTGATCTCGAGTGTGGCCGGCTCGATGGCGTCGACCACCCAACCCCGGGCAAAGCTGGCGCGCAGCTCGCTCTCGTGCACCCGGCGCGGGCCCCAGTCACCGGGTTGGCGGTCACTGAAACACAGCATGAAGTAGCGCCCTCCGGACACCACGACGCCACCCAGGCTGTCGACGAAGCGCGCCCGGTCTGCGTCGTCGAAGACATGGAAGAGCCCACAATCGAGCACCGTGTCGAACTCCTGGCCCAGTGACGAGAGGTCCAGGGCGTCACCCACGACGAAACGCACGTCCAGTGCCCGCTCGGCTGCTTTCTCTCGAGCGACCCGGATGGCGGTGGGGGCGGCGTCGAGCCCCGTCGCCGTCAACCCCCGGGCCGCCGCCATGAGGGCGTGCTCGCCGGTGCCGCAACCCACGTCCAACACCCGCCCGCCGATCCGGCCGGCGTCGAGGAGACCGACGAACGCCGCCTGGGGGCGCCCGATGTCCCAGGGCGGCGTCCCGGCCCGGTACGACGCGTCGAACCCTTCGACGTCGTGCACCTCCGGCTGAGGGGGGGCCCGATGACCGGGATCGTCGTCCATGGCGATCTTCTAGCACGGCTTCCACCGTGACGAGCCCGCACGGCATCATCCGACCCGTCTCGTGAAGCAGGTGGAACCACCTGGTCATGTCACGTGGTCTCACCCAAGACCCGCGGCCCGCACGTGCGACACCATGACAGGGCGCCATGACGGGACCACAGGGCAGGTCGACGTGACAGAACGATGGACGAGCGGTCTCCTGTTGCCGCCGCGCCGGAGTGCAAGACTGGTCGGGCGGACGAGGCGACGACGAGCCACAGCCGGGTGGATGGGCTGACATGACGAGATCCGGGCAGCACCGAGGGGGGCGAAAACCATCGCCTCGCCAACTGCTGGCGAGGCATCTGGTGGGGTCGGGCATCGAGTTGGGCCCCGGCCACCATCCCTTCGCCCTGACGTTGCCGGGCGCCGATGTCCGGTACGTGGACCGGTGGCGGGCCGACGAGAGCGGACAGCTGTTCCCCCAGCTCGCCGCCGAGCACCCGTTCACCGAGCCCGACGTGATCGCCGACTTCAACACCGACCGGCTTGCTCCCATCGTCGACGCCAGTCAGGACTTCGTGATCGCCAGCCACGTCGTGGAGCACCTGGCCGAGCCCATCGGATTCCTCTCCGAGGTGCACCGGGTGTTGCGCCCGGGCGGCGTCGCCCTCATCCTCCTCCCCGACCGGCATCGCACCAGGGACAGGGCGCGCACCCCCACGTCGCTCGCACACCTCGTGGCCGAATACGAAGCGGGCGTGGACGAGGTCAGCGAGGCGCACCTGGTGGAGTGGCTCCAGCACCGGGGCAAGCCTGTGGGCACGGGCCCAGACGAGCAGCGCGAGACGTTCGAACGACACCGGAAACGGTCGATCCACGTCCACTGCTGGGACGCGCCGGAATTCCTCGAAGTGATCCTGTGGGGAATCGACCATCTCGACGAGCAATGGGAGTTCGTCGACGGATCTCTTCCTTCCGACGAATCTCCTCCGGGGATCGAATTCAGCTTCGTCATCCAGCGGTCCCATGTCTGCATCGACCCCGCCACGAGGCACCGGCGCTTCGAAGAGGCCTGGACTGCGTGGGAGGATGCTCACGTCAGCCCGAGGCTGGCCACGGCAGAGGACAGGGTGATCTCGGCCTACCACCAGGTCCTGCAGACGGTGCACTCGGCCTCGTCCCACGCCTTCTCCCGACTCGGGTCCGGCGCGCACAAGCTCCAGCCCCTTCACCCCTGGCGGGCGCCGGCGCAGCAGACCAAGATGCGTTCAAACGCATAACGGTTTCTGTCGTAGCATCCTCGGAGGTTCGTGTGCTCGGAGGAGGCTTCTCGTGGCGCGACACGGTGTCGATGTCGATCGAAGCGAGATGTGGGCGACGCTCCGGGCTCGGTACCTCGTGCCAGCTGATCAACGGCAAGCGAGCTCGGCGCGGGGTGTCCACCATGTGGCGCTGCTCTGCACCGACGTGGAGCGAACCATCGCCTTCTATCAGGACCTGCTCGAGTTCCCGTTGACCGAGCTGTTCGAGAACCGCGACTACCAAGGATCGACCCATTTCTTCTTCGACATCGGCAACGGCAACCTGCTGGCGTTCTTCGACTTCCCCGGGCTCGACCTGGGTGACCACGCCGAGGTGCTGGGCGGTCTGCACCACCTCGCGATCTCGGTGGAGCCCGAGCGGTGGGAGCACCTCAGGGCCAAACTCGAGACGGCGGGAATCGCGACCCAGGAGATGAGCGGGTCGTCGCTCTACTTCGCCGGGCCCGACGGAGAGCGACTCGAGATCATCAAGGACCCGTTGCGCGAGATGTACGGCACGGCCATCGTCTGAGCACTCCCCCGACACGCGACCGCGTCGGCCCCCGACCTTCGCTCGCTGTTCGGGGACACGGCGGCGCATCGCCACGAGAAAGGACCCGAGACTGACATGACGGTGACCGCCCTGACGGCGAGGCCCGCCTGGCACGCCCTCGAACACCACTACCCCGAGGTCGCGGGTCTGCACCTCCGGGACCTCTTCGCACAGGACCCCGAACGGGCGGACCGGTTCAGTGCCGAGGCCGCCGGGATCTATCTCGACTACTCGAAGAACCGGATCACCGAAGACACCGTCCGCCTTCTGCTGGACCTGGCCCGGGAGAGCGACGTCGAGGGGCGCCGGGACGCGATGTTCAGCGGCGAGCACATCAACGTCTCCGAGGACCGGGCGGTGCTACACGTCGCCCTGCGGATGCCTCGGGGCACCTCGTTGGTCGTCGACGGGGTCGACGTCGTCGCGGAGGTCCACTCCGTCCTCGACGCCATGGCCGCGTTCGCGCAGCGCGTCCGATCGGGGGAATGGCGAGGCCACACCGGCAAGGCCATCCGCAATGTGGTGAACATCGGCATCGGAGGGTCCGACCTCGGACCGGTCATGGCCTACGACGCCCTGCGCCATTACTCCCGGCGAGACATGACCTTCCGCTTCGTGTCCAACGTCGACGCCACGGACTTCGTCGAGGCCACGGCCGACCTGTCGGCCGAGGAGACCCTCTTCATCATCTCGTCCAAGACCTTCACCACCCTCGAGACCCTCACCAACGCAACGTCGGCCCGGAACTGGGTGGTGGCGGAGCTCGGGGACGATGCGGCGGTGGCCAAGCATTTCGTGGCCGTCTCCACCAACGCCGAACGGGTGGCGGCGTTCGGGATCGATACCGCCAACATGTTCGGCTTCTGGGACTGGGTGGGTGGGCGCTACTCCATGGACTCCGCCATCGGGCTCTCCACCATGCTGGCGGTGGGCCCCGACCACTTCCGCGAGCTGCTGGCGGGGTTCCACACGATGGACGAGCACTTCCGGACCGCTCCCCTGGCGCAGAACCTCCCCGTCCTCATGGGCATGCTGGCGGTGTGGTACTCGGACTTCTTCGGCGCCCAGACGACGGGCGTGATGCCCTACGAGCAGTACCTCAGCCGTTTCCCTGCCTATCTGCAGCAGCTGACGATGGAGTCCAACGGCAAGCACGTCACCCTGGACGGGCGCAGCGTCGACTACCAGACCGGCGCGGTGTACTGGGGTGAGCCCGGCACCAACGGCCAGCACAGCTTCTATCAGCTCATCCATCAAGGCACGAAGCTGATCCCCGTGGACCTGATCGGGTTCGGCAAGAGCCTCAACCCCCTGCGCGAGCACCACGACATCCTGTCCTCCAACGTCTTCGCCCAAGCCCAGGCGTTGGCCTTCGGTAAGACCGAGGCCGAGGTGCGCGCCGAGGGGACGCCCGAACACGTGGTGCCCCATCGAGTCATGGAGGGGAACCGTCCCACCAACGTGCTCCTGGCCGAGGTGCTCACCCCACGGCTCCTCGGCTCGCTCATCGCCCTGTACGAGCACAGCGTGTTCACCCAGGGCGCGGTGTGGCACATCGACTCCTTCGACCAGTGGGGCGTGGAGCTGGGCAAGGTGCTCGCCAAGCAGATCGTCCCCGAGCTCGAGACCTCCGACGAGCCGCAGCTCGCCCACGACTCGTCGACCAATGCCTTGATCCGTCGTTACCGCGCCCTCAAAGCGCGGTAGTGGGGACGGGGATTCCCAGAACCAGATGGCCGAAGGAGGCTGACAGTGGCAACGGAAACGCCGATGCAGCTCGGCATGATCGGGCTCGGTCGCATGGGTGCGAACCTGGTCCGCCGCTTGATGCGCGACGGACACCGGTGTGTCGTCTACGACCGGACCGCGCCGGTGGTGCAGGGACTCGAGACCGAGGGCGCGCTCGGGGTCGTCATCGCTGGCGGACTTCGTGGGCAAGCTGGAGCGACCCCGGGCCCTGTGGATCATGGTGCCCGCCGCCGTCGTCCAGGGCACCTTGGACCAACTCGAGGCGCTCTTGGACGAGGGTGACATCGTCATCGACGGGGGCAACTCGTACTACCGGGACGACATCGTGCGAGCGGAGTCGCTGGCCAAGAAGAAGATCCACTACGTGGACTGCGGCACCAGTGGTGGGGTCTTCGGGCTCGAGCGCGGCTACTGCCTCATGATCGGGGGCGAGCCCGGCCCGGTGGCTCACCTCGACCCGATCTTCAAGACCATCGCCCCGGGCTCGTCGAGTGCGGAGCCCACCCCGGGCCGGACGCGCACGGACGGGACCGCACCGGAGGGCTATCTCCACTGCGGGCCCAACGGGGCCGGGCACTTCGTCAAGATGGTCCACAACGGGGTGGAGTACGGGATGATGGCCGCCATCGCCGAGGGGTTGAGCATCATCAAGCACGCCGACGCGGGCAAGAAGCCGCCCGAGGCCGACGCCGAGACGACCCCGCTGCGCGACCCGTGGGCCTATCAGTACGAGATCGACGTGGCCGAGGTGGCCGAGCTGTGGCGACGGGGCTCGGTGGTCGGGTCGTGGTTGATCGACCTCACCGCCGACGCCTTCGCCCGCTCCCCTGACCTCGACGACTTCGCGGGGCGTGTGTCGGACTCGGGTGAAGGTCGCTGGACGGTGGAGGCCGCCATCGACACGGGCGTCCCCGCCTCGGTCATCACCGCCGCGCTGTACGAGCGGTTCGAGTCCCGGGGCAACGGAGACTTCAGCGACAAGATCCTCTCGGCCATGCGCTCGGAGTTCGGCGGCCACGCCGAGAAGAAGAGCTGACGATGGAGCGCGACCTGGTGACCCTGCCCGACGCCGCGGCGCTGGCGACTCGCGGCGCGCAGCTCGTGGCGGCCCGGGCCCGGGCGTCGGTCGCCGACCATGGGCGCTTCACCTTCGCCGTGAGCGGAGGGAAGACCCCGTGGGCGATGTTCGCCGAGCTGGCCCACGAGGAGGTCCCCTGGTCGTCGGTCCAGCTCTTCCAGGTCGACGAACGGGTCGCCCCCGACGGTGACCCCGACCGGAACCTCACCCACCTGCGCCAGAGCCTGGGCCAGGCCCCGGCGCAGGTGGATCCCATGCCGGTGAACGACCCCGATCTCGACGCCGCCGCCGGCGCGTACGCCCGCCTACTCCCGGACCGCTTCGACCTGGTCCACCTCGGGCTCGGCCCCGACGGCCACACAGCGTCGCTCGTGCCCGACGACCCGGTATTGGACGTCACCGACCGCCTGGTGTCGGTGACCCGGCCCTATCAGGGCCACCCTCGCATGACCCTCACCTACCCGGCCCTGGCCCGAGCGGACGAGATCCTGTGGCTCATCAGCGGCGAGGACAAACGCGCCCCGCTGGCCCAGCTCCTGGCGGGTGACCGGTCGATCCCCGCCGGCCGCGTCCAGGCCCGGCACTCGACCATCCTCGCCGACCAGTCCGCGGTCTGAGGCCGACCGCCGAGACGAGGACCCTGTGCACCTCCGACCGACGATCCGAAGAATCCGTGCCGCAGCTCAGTGCGACGAGAGGTCGATCCGTTGCACCGTCTCGCCGCGGCCCACGAACACGGTGGACACGAGCGCGGGTGGGAAGAGGCCGTGTTCCACCACGCCCGGCGTCGCCTCCAACCAGGCGGCGAGGACAGCCGGGTCCCCCACCTCCCCCGTGAAATCCGCGATGACCCCACCGTCGGGGCTGAGCGCGTCGTTGCGTCGTCGGACGGCGGCCAGGCGGGTCAACGTCGACTCGAGGCCGAAGTCGAGCAGCTCCAGCGGGACCGGCGGGCGCAGGCGCGCCACCGGTTTGGTCGAGTCGGCGATCACCACGAACCGATCGGCCGTCACGGCCACCAACTTCTCGCGGGTGTGGGCCGCGCCGCCGCCTTTGACCAACCATCCCTCGGGGCTGATCTGGTCGGCCCCGTCGATGGTGATGTCCAGGTGGTGCTCGACGAACGGCTCGACCCGCAACCCCAGACCGGTGGCGGCCTCGGCCGTCCGAGGCGAGCTCGCCACGCAATGGAGGGACAACCCACGCCCGGCCAGGGCGGGCAACAGGTATGCCACGGTCGTCCCCGTGCCGAGCCCGACGGTCATGCCGTCCTCCACCAGCTCGGCCGCGGCCTGCGCGGCCAGCAGCTTCTCGTGCTCGACGTCGGTGCCCACCGCCCCCACCATGGGCCGCCGCGTCGCAGATCCGCAAACCCCTGCCCCAGCCGGTACCCGGGCCCGGCCCGGGCGGCGCGTCACCCCGAGCCCCGGCGCACCACGGTGACGACTCGGATCAAGCTCATGCTGGCCGACGTGGACGGCACCCTGGTGACCCAGGACAAGGTGCTCACCGACCAAGCCATCGACGCGGTGCACCGGCTCAAGCACGCCGGCATCCTCTTCGCCGTCACGAGCGGTCGCCCGCCCCGGGGCATGGCCATGCTGGTCGAGCCCCTCGACCTGCAGACCCCCATCGCGGCGTTCAACGGGGGTCTGCTGGTCGACCGGGACATGACCGTCATCGAGCAGCGCGTCGTTCCCGAAGACCTGGTGGTCAAGGTGGCCGACCTCCTGCGGTCGTTCGACCTCGACGTGTGGATCTATCGCGGCGCGCGAGTGGTACGTCTCGGACCGAAACGGTCCCCATGTGGAGCGCGAGGCGTGGACGGTGAAGTTCGAGCCCGAGATCATGACGAGCCTCGAGGGCCTCACCGACAGTGTCGCCAAGATCGTGGGCGTGAGTGACGACCACGACGCGATCACGAAGGCTTCGGTGGCGACACACGACCTGTTCGGGGACCACCTGACCGCGGCCGCCTCGCAGCCCTACTACCTCGACGTCACCCACCCCGACGCCAACAAAGGGGCGGTCGCCACGTACCTCGCCCACCGGTACCACCTCACGACCGACGAGATCGCCACCATCGGCGACATGCCCAACGACGTCTTGATGTTCGCCCATTCCGGTCTCAGTATCGCCATGGGGAACGCCGATCCGCAGGTGCAGCGCGCCGCGCGTCGCGTGACCGACACCAACGAACACGAGGGCTTCGCCACCGCGGTCCGACGCTTCGTCCTCCCACCCGAGTAGTCGAGAGCTGCGGCTCAGACCGAGAGCCGGCCGTGGCGGCCCTGGGCGAACAGCGCAGCCGAGCCGGCCAGGTCCTCCTGGGTCTGGCGTTGGGTCTCGAGCAGTTGATCGGCCCAGAGCATCTGCAACGTGGCGCGCAGCCGGTCGCCCCGGCGCCTGTCCTTGGCGTCGCTGAACGCCTCGCGCAGCACATCGTGGAGGGTGTCGTCGTGGGCCGGGGGCGGGTCGAGCGCCGGGCGCCGGTCCGCCAGCAACTCCGCGAACTCCTCGTACCAGCGGTGGCTCGACGCGTAGGAATCACGCAGGACCGCTCCGGCGACCGCGACCGACTCCAGCTCGGGCTGGCCCCGGGCCGGGGGCAGGGTGGGGAGGGTGGCCAGGGTGAACGCCGCCAAGCGGATGCGGTTCGTCCCGGTGAAGAGCCGGGCGACGGTCTCGACCGGCACCACCTTGGCGCCACGTTCGGCCAGGAACTGACGAAAGACGTCGTCGAGCCGCAGGTATGTGACATGCGAGGCGCGCTGCGCCGGCGCGGTGTCCACCGTCCGCGCCGGGGTGGTCAACCGCTCCACGGCGTCGGCCAGGTAGCCCGAGTTGGTGACGAAGGCGTCGGCCAAGGCGCGGCCGAGCGCGGCGGTGGCGCCGCGGGGCCAGAACAGAAATCCCACGACGACGCTCACGGCACAGCCGATCGCCACGTCCTCGATCCTCGTCAGGCCGACCTTCCACCCCGTGGGCTCGATGATGTTGAACAGGATGACGACCACGACGGTGAAGCCGGCCTGCCCCGCCGCGAACGAGATCATCGACGGTGCCACGCCCGACACGAGGACCGCCACCGGTAAGAGCAACCACAAGAGGACGACGTGGCCGCCCACCGCCAGCATGATGGCCGAGCCCACGACGAAGCCCACGGCCGTCCCGCCCACGGCGCGCAGGGCCGTCGAGCCGGTACCCAGGGCGTTGGACCGGAGGACCGACAACGTGCCGAGCACCACCCAGAAGCCGTGCTCGACATCGGTCACCTCGACCACCGCCACCGCCAGGGCCAGTCCCGCCGCGCCTCGCACCGCATTGCGGAACCACACCGAACGAGGCGACAGGTGCGAGACGAGCCGTGACCACACCTGCGGCGAAGCGGTCGCGGCGGAGCCACCCATCCGGCGGTCGCCGGCGGGCTGCACGCCGGCCGCCTCCAATGCGGCGTCGGCCAGGATGGTGGTGGCGATGCCCAGCGCCCGGGCGTGGAAGCTCGGGTCCAACGAGGACGCGATCTCGGCGCCGGGACCAGCGGTCTCCGCCGTGGGTTCGCGCCACTTCGAGGCCGGCTCGGCACCGGGGTCGATGAGCATCGACACCTCGGCGTCGAGCTCGCTGGCCATGCGCTGCTCCAACCGTCGGGTGGCGTCGGTGAGCGCCCGGGCCACCGTCGGGTCGTGGAGGCGACGGCCGTCGCCGTCGCTGCAGATCGCGGCCGCGAGGTCCAGGGTCTCGGCCACCGTCCCCAGCACCGCTCGTACCAGGGGGAGCTCGAGCGTCGCGCTGTCATCGCGCACGAGCGCGGCACTGCCTGCCACCCATTCGACCCGTCCCACCAACTTGGCCAGCGCCACCGCACCCGATGCCGCACCCGTGGGCGGGTAGGACGTCGCCGCGAACTGGTCGCGCAGCCGGGCGAGCTCGGCGGTGACCGCGGCCAGGGCATCGGCGTCGCGCCTTCCCTCGGCGTGGGCCGCCGCGAGGCGACCGACGGCGGCGATGGTCGCGGCCACGCGCTGGCGCAGGTTGTCGTGCCACGGTGTGGGCCACAGCACCATGCAGGCGGGGATGGCGAACGCGCCGGCGAAGGCCCATCCGACCAGACGGGGACCGACCGCGGCGGCGGGCTGGGCCACCGCCACGGGCAGGACGAAGGTCAACAGCGCCGCGGTCGACGCCGTGGCTGCTTGGGGCGAGACGATCCCCACGAACAGGACGACGAACCCCACGACCGCCATCCCCAGCACCGCCGCGATCTTGTGCGTCGAGGCGAGGGTTCCGATGGCGGTGAAGCAGCCACCGACGAGGAAGAGCGCTCCATAGGAGACGAGACGGGTGCGCGGCAGGCCCGAGAAGTCCACCAGGAGCAACAGTGCGAACGATCCGAACGCCCCGAACAGGCTGACCTGGGGGTTGGAGAAGAGCACGTGGGTGAGCCCGAACACCAACGGCATCACGACTGCGGCCCGCACGGACCGCTTGACCGCCAACAACTCGGGGTCCTTGGCCCTTACCCACCCGACCCAGCGCGACCACCAGTGACCATCGACCACCGTCGCCGGCGTCCCGGTCATCGGCGCGGGTCGGTCGGGGCCAGGAGGGTATGCCCGGGGCGTGGCCGCGCCCGAGCTGCTCCCGGCGACACTCAGAAGTCGGGACGCAGGGCCATGGTGCTCGCGCCCCCGTCGGGTCGAACGGCGAGCACCTGATGGACCTCCAAGCGATGCCGCTCGAAGCCGACGGCGGACGCGGCCATGTACAGGCGCCACACCCGGGCGCGCCCCACGCCGACCTCACGCACCGCTGCGTCCCAATTCGCCTCCAGGTTCGCCACCCACCGGCGCAGCGTCAGGGCGTAGTGCTCCCGCAGGGTCTCGACGTGGCGCACCTCGAACCCGGTGTTCTGCACCATCGAGACGACGGTTCCCACCTCGTGCAGCTCACCGTCAGGGAACACGTACCGGTCCATGAACGGACTGGCGATACGCGAGGGCCCGCGCAGCCCTGCCGCCACGGCCATGCGCCGACCCCATGTTTCGGCCCGACCCCGGACCGTCGGCGTCTCCTCGAATCCCGGACGTCCGATGGCATGGTTGAGCAACCGGCCCCCCGGTCCCAGCAGGTCGAAGAGCCGGTGGAAATACTCAGCCATGCGCCGCCGACCGACATGCTCGAACATGCCGATCGAGCTGATGGCGTCGAAGGGCCCGTCGCTGATCTCGCGGTAGTCCTGCAGGCGTATCTCGATGCGGTCGCCCAACCCGAGCTCGGCCACCCGTTTGCTGGCGAAGTCGTACTGCTGACTCGACAACGTCACGCCCACGACGCGGGCGCCGTGGTTGGCTGCGGCGTGCACCGCCATCCCTCCCCAGCCACACCCCACGTCGAGCAGCCGCATCCCGGGTCGGAGGCCGAGCTTCCGGCTCACGAGCTCGTACTTGTTGGCCTGGGCCGTGGCGAGGTCGTCGTCGGGGGTCTCGAACACCGCGCACGAGTACGTCATCGACGGACCCAGGACGATCTCGTAGAAGGCGTTGGAGACGTCGTAGTGGTGGCTGATCGACGCACGGTCACGGCGCTGCGAATGGATCACACCCCGCAGTCGTGCTTCCTCGGCCGGTGGCGGCAGCGGAAGGAGCAGGCGCGGGCCACCTTCTCGCAGCAGCCGAGCCACGGTGGTCGGGGTGAGTCGGAGGCTCGAGGGCGAGAGATCGAGGTCGAGAACCGAGAAGAGGTCACCGGCGATGTCGAGGTCACCGGCGACGTAGGCCCGGCTGAGACCCAACTCTCCCGGGTGGGTGATGATGCGGGCCAGGGCGTCGGGCGACGTGATCGCCAGCGTGGCCACCGGCTCAGGACGGTCCACCGCGCTCCCGTCGAACGCCACGATCCGCAGCGGGACGTCGTCTCCGACGATGTCGTTGATGACCTGTGCGAGGGCCATGGTGCACTCCTCACTGATCGCGCCTTCTTGTATTGAATCAACTCTGGTGGTCTCGTCACAATGTGCTATCCCCGGGCCGGGCCCGACCGCCCTCAGGATCGTCGGGATCGGTACAATTCGGGATCCTGGTCGCTCCCCCCCCGGAAGGGAGATGGGTCCCGCTGCGTTGCCGTCGAGTCGCCGTCGGTGTCGGCGCGGGCCTGCTCGCGGCGGGTGCGCTCCTCGCCCTGCCCGCAGCCCCGTCCGGCGCTCAGCCTGCCGGGACGGCCGCGCTCGCCGGGACGGCGGCTCCCGCCGTCGACCAGGGTGCCTTCCTGGGCCGGGTCGCATCGAGCTCCGCGGTGGACTTCGAGCTCGCCCTGAACCCGCGGGACATGGCCGGGGCCGAGACCTTGGCCCTCGCCGCATCGACACCGGGCAACCCCGCCTATCGCCACTACCTCACCCCCCGACAATGGGAGTCGCGCTTCAGCCCGACCGTCGGCCAGGTCGAACAGGTGAAGACCTGGCTGCAGGGTAAGGGGCTGCGGGTCACGTCGGTCTCGAGCGACCGGCTGGCGGTCGACGTGTCGGGTACGAGCGCCGGCGTGGACAGCGCCCTCGACACGACGTTGGCCTACCGCGACGTCCAAGGGGAACGGGTCCGGGCGGTCGACAGCGATCTCACCGTCCCTTCCACGCTGACAGGGATCGTGGCCGGCTCGGTGGGCCTGAACGAGACCATGAACACCCTCGATGCCTCGGCCCCGAAGGCGGCGCGGCACGCGGCGCAGAAATCGGCGCGGCGTGCGGCGGGCAGACGCGCGATCGCTCCGCCTCTCGAGCAGGTGACCGCCTCGCCGTGCGGGGCGTACTACGGACAGGACTTCGACACCACTGACCCCGCCTACGGGCAGGGGTACGGCAACCCCCTTCCCTATGTCCCGTGCGGCTACACCCCCGCGCAGATTCGGGAGGCCTACGACGTGGCGGGGCTCGTCGACAGCGGAGACACCGGAAAGGGCCAGACCGTGGCCGTCATCGACGCCTATGCGTCGCCGACCCTGCTGTCCGACGCACAGCACTACGCCCTCGTCAACGATCCCAGCCACCCCCTGGCCTCGTCGCAGTTCACCGAGATGCTGGCGCACTCCTTCAACCTCACGCGCGGCACCAGCGCCACGGGGTGCAGTACCAGCGAGGCCTATGCCGAGCAGGCACTCGACGTCGAAGCGGTGCATGCCATGGCCCCCGGGGCGCACATCCTCTACGTGGGGGCGAAGAACTGCCACGTGCCGCTCTATCAGGCACTGCGCAAGGTCGTCGACCACCACCTGGCGAACATCGTGACGGCGTCGTGGGGCGACGACGCGGGCGACGTGCTCGACGACGCCGGTCTGCGTGCATCGGTCAATGCCACGTTGACGATGGCGGCGGGCACCGGTGTAAGCGTCATCTTCTCCAGTGCCGACGACGGGGACGGGTTCTCCGACACCGGCACGGTTGCCCCCGACTTCCCGGCATCGAGCCCCTGGGCCACCGCGGTCGGGGGGACGACGCTCGAGGCCGGCTTCGGCGTCGGGCAGCTCGGATGGTCCTCGGCGCTCAGCTACCTCTGCACCCAAGCGACCCAGGGCATCGCCGGGTGCTCCCCCGCCCTCGTCGGCACCTGGATGACGCCCTCGTACTCCGGTGGCTCGGGCGGAGGCACGAGTTACCACTACACCCAGCCCTCGTACCAGGCCGGAGTGGTGCCCGTTGCGCTGGCGACCCGCAACGCCGCGGTGACGGGCTCCACCCCGATGCGGGTGGAGCCCGACGTCGCCATGGACGGTGACGTGAACACGGGACTGCTCATCGGGCTCACCGAGACGTTCCCCGGCGGCGCCATGCGCTACGGCCAGCTCCGAGGGGGCGGCACCAGCTTGGCGTCGCCCTTGTTCGCGGGCATCGTGGCGTTGGCCGACCAGCTGGCGGGGAGGTCACTGGGCTTTGTCAACCCCGCCCTGTACCAATTGCACCGATCGCAGCCCGGCGTGATCGACGACGTCGGCCCCGGAACCCAGGCGCAGCGCTTGGTGCGGTACGGCGACGGTGTCGACACCGCGGACGGGCTACAGGTGCTCACGAGCATCGTGGGCTACCAAGGACCCGAGAGCTATTGCCCCCCCGGCGGTGGCGCGTGTCGGACCCAGAACGTCTCGCTGTCCACCACCCCCGGCTACGACGACGTGACCGGCCTGGGTACCCCCACACTCGGATTCGTTCCGGCCTTGGCGAAGCTGTGACCGCCGGCACGGATCCTGAGGGCACGGATCCCGGGGGCACGGATCACGATGCCGCCGGGGACGCCCTGGCCTAAGGTGCGACACGTTGGACGAGAACGAGGAACGGGCACGTAGGAGGCAAGGCAATGGCAGTGATCAGGTACGCCGCCCGTCCACCTGCACAACAGCGGAACCGTGACGGTGAGACAGCCTCGCATCCGATCTGGTCCAGGGCGGTCACCGTCATCTTCGAAACCGATCCCGACCTGATCGCGTCGGTCCTCCCCCGGCCCCTCGAGGCCTCCTCGCCCACCGCCCGGCTCCGAATCGCCGTGGTCGACATGGGCACCGGGCTCAAGCCGTTCGGAGCGGGCTGGTTCGGCGTCAGGGCCCGCCACGGCGACGTCGAAGGCGAGTACGCGCTCTTCATGCCCATGAGCACCGAGCAGGCGACGATCGGGGGCCGCGAGACCTTCGGTGAGCCGAAGAAGATCGCCGACGTCACCGTGGACCTCGAGGACGACCACGTGGTGGGTCGCATCGCACGTATGGGATCGACGATCGCGGAGCTGGCCGGTGACCTCGGCGCCGAGCGCCCGGGCTACGAGATCGACAAGGTCGACTTCTACTTCAAAGCCTTCCCCCACCCGAGCGGGACCGGCCTCGAGGGCGATCCCGCCCTCGTCTACTGCCGTCGGCACGAGATCGCACGGTCTGTGCGCACGGTCGACGGTGACTGCAAGCTGCTGGACGCGCCCCTCGACCCGATCGCGGATTTCCCCGTCACGAGGATCGTGTCGTTCGAGTACGCGGAGATCGCCTCGAGCCAGGTGGGCGAGGTGGTCGACCGGGTGCCGGCCGAGTGGGTCCTCCCCTTCATCCACCAGCGCTACGACGACCTGTCGGTGCTGGGGGCGAAACGGTGAACACCATCCCCCGGAGCGGATCGGATCGCTACACCGTCATCTCCGCCGACGGGCACGCCGGCCTGGCCTGCGCGGAGTACCGGCAGTACCTCGAGGCCAAGTACCACCCCGCCTTCGACGACTTCCTCGGCGAGCGGACGGCTCGGCGGGAGGAGACGTTGAAGTTCAACTACGACTACATCATGGGATGGGAGAAGGACAACGAAGAGGGCCTCAAGGGCGCCTACGACCCCACCATCCGGAACAAAGAGCTCGACAGCGACGGCGTGGCGGCGGACCTGCTGTTCGCGGACGCCGATGCCGTCACCGGCATGGCGTCGGCCCCCTTCGGCGCCGGGTTGTTCGCCGGTGCCATCGCAGACCCCGAGCTCGCCTTCGCCGGCGCCCACGCCCACAATCGGTTCCTCACCGACATGTGTGCGCACTCGCCGCACCGTCGGGGAGGGATCGCCCTCGTGCCCGTCACCCACGACGTCGAGCGGGGGGTCAAGGAGATCGAGTGGGTCGCGTCGCAGCCCGGGATCAGGGGCATCATGATCCCGACCATGTGGCGCAACCGTGCGCCGTACAACGACGCCGTCTACGACCCCATCTGGTCCGTGTGCGCCGAAGCCGGCCTCCCCGTCCACACCCACTCGGGCGAGGCTCCCATGGAGGAGTTCGGCGAGCACACGGGCGTCTACTTGGCCGAGGTCGTGTGGTGGGCGGTCCGCCCGGCTTGGCACCTGCTCTTCAGTGGCGCCTTCGAGCGACACCCCCGCCTCAAGTTCGTCGTCACCGAGGCGGCTGCCTACTGGGCTCCCGACATGATGTGGAAGTGGGACCAGTACATGGGCGGGGGCCACACCACCAAGAAACTGGCGGCGTTGCTCAAGGGCAAGATCTCGAAGCTCCCGTCGGACTACTTCGGGACGAACATCTTCATCGGGGCCTCGACCATGTCGAAGGAGGAGATCCGTCGTCGGTACGTGATCGGCACCGATGTCGTCATGTGGGGAACCGACTACCCCCACCCCGAGGGGACCTGGCCCCACACCTTGGCGAGGCTCAAGGCCGACTTCCACAACGTCCCGGTGGACGACACCGCCGAGATGCTCGGGCTCACCGCGGCCAAGGTCTACGGGTTCGACCTCGACGTCCTGGCGCAGGTCGCGGCGAAGATCGGACCGTCACCGGACCTACTCGGCCAGGACGCGGGCACCCACAGCCGGCCCGAGGATCGTGCCGACGCCCGGTGGTGGAAAGCCGAGTACGGCATCGGGCCCACCGACTGAGACGCCTACCACGATCGCAGGACCTGATGGCGATCGAAGGCGTTGCACGTCGAGTCGGTCGGGTACTCCACCTCGGGCAACGGCGTCGCCACCTCACCGACGGTCGGACCGACGACGTCCCCGATGGCCCGGAGGGCCTCGAGGTCGAACCCGTACAGCTGCGCCGCGTTGGACTCGAGCATCTGCGCCGTCTCGACCGGGTCGCAGTGGCCGAACGCGGCGCGTAGCGCCAGGCGGCTGTAGGGGAAGCTGCCCTCGGAGTGGGGGTAGTCGGCCCCCCACATGATCCGCTCCACGCCCACCTCGTGGCGCACCGCCGATTCGCTCGCCCGCAGGAAGCTCGCTCCCACGTGGAAGTTCCGCTCGAAGTACTCCCGTGGTGTGAGCGACATGCCCTTGGCGGCGGCCCCGAAGAAGTTGGCCTCGGCCGCATTGCCGAGCGTCATGCGCCCGTAGAACCAGTCGAGGGTCTCGAGGCCCCTGGGTATCCATGCCAGGCCTTGTTCGGTCAGGGCGATCTTGAGATCGGGATGGCGCTCGAGGATCCCGCCGAAGATGAGGTGCCACACCGGTCGGTGCGAGAACCAGGGCAACTCGACCAGCATGATGGCCCGTGCCACCTCGTGGTCGCCGTACTCGGGTATCCCCCCGCCGCCGTGCACGTTGATCACGACACCGAGCTCCTCACACAGCGCCCACAACGGCTCGTACACGGGCTCCCACAACGGGGCCAGCCCACAGCCGGGCGGAATGGAGGGCAACAGGATGCCGGCGAAGGGCGAGAAGGTCGCACGGGCCCAACGGATCTCGGCCAGCGCGTCCTCGACGTGATTGACGAAGATCTGGGCGATGCCCCCCCGCCGTCCCGGAGCCATGGCACAGAAGTCCGCGAGCCAGCGGTTGTGCGCCTGGAGCCCGGCCCACCGTCGCTCGTAGTCCTGCTCCGACGGGGGAAGCGCCACCAGGCTCCCCTCCTCGAAGAAGGGCGGCACGGTGTTGGGGAAGATCACCTCGGCCGTGATCCCATCCGCGTCGTTCTCGGCCAGCCGTCGCTCCGAGTCCCAACTGCGATAGGCCGTCGGCGCCCGGAGGTCGGCGAAGGGGTTGACATAGGTCTCGGCCCACGCGTCGAACGAGGAGTGCCAGCGCGACGCCAGATAGGGCCGGTAGTCAGTTAGATCGCCCCCGGCGTGGGCGTCGGCCGAGATGATCGTGTAACGCCGATCGGGACCCAACTCGCTCATGTCCACCCCTCCGCGTTCACATCAACAGCTGATGGTCGTCAACACCTGACGGTCGTCAACACCTAATTCGTCGTGGCACCGATCGCGGCAAGCGCTGAAGGGGGAAGCTCTCCCCTCGCAATGGCATCGGCTCGGGCGTGCAGGAGCCGGCCCGCGGCATCGAGGTTGTGGCCGATCACAAAACGACCCTCCTTGACACCCTGCACCGCGAACCGTCCGAGCTCGGTGAGGTCCACCGTCTCGGTGGGCCGCCCCGCGGCGGCCAGCGCCGCTTTGAACTCCTCGAAGGTCGTGCCCGGCGCGGGGGGACGCGGTCGGGTCCGGGCGAGCTCTGCCGGTCGGTTGCGCTGCGCCTCCCACAGGCCGGTCTCGAGCAGCCCACCCGAGGGGTAGAACACACACGCTCGCAGCTTCGTGTTCTGCGCGACGAACTGGTGGGCCAAGGCCTCGGTGAAACAGCTGATCGCCGCTTTGGAGGACGCGTAGACCGACGCGTAGGGAACCGGGGCGATCCCCCCGTCCCCCGACGACGTCGTCACCACGACGCCGGGCTCGCCGGACTCGATCATCCTGGGCACGAAGGCCAAGACGCCGTTCGACGTGCCGAAGACGTTGACACCGAAGCACCAGCGCCAGTCGTTGGGCTCCTGCTCCCACGGATTGCCCCCTCCACCGGAGGTGACCCCGGCGTTGTTCCACAGGATGTGGCAGCCGCCATGGCGCTCGAAGACCGTGTCGGCCAAGCTCTCGACCGACGCGTAGCTCGACACGTCGGTGACGACCCCCTGCACCTCGCCCCGGCGGCCGAGCTCCTCCACCGTTCGTTCCAGCACCGGGGCTTCGATGTCGGCGATCACGACCCGCGCGCCCTCTTCGAGCAGTGCCTCGACGATGCCGCGGCCGATGCCGGCCGCACCGCCGGTGACGACGGCCACCTTGCCCTCGATGTCGCGCATCGCGCTCCCGGGAGCCCCCCGATCATGCTCTTGCATCGATCGTCATGCTGACACGCCCCAACCCCCCTCGCCATCTCGGAGCCCGATTGTCTCGACTGCCATGGCCGGAGTCGTGACCGGAGGTGGGCCTCCCCCGTAATGTGCGCTGATCATGCCCGCTCTTCGGTCGCGATTGACATCGGTAGCCCACGGCCAGGTCGTCGTCGGGCCCGCGGTGCTCGCCGGGCTGGTGGTCACCGTCACGGCACTGCTCGTCGGCCCCAAGAGAGGCGACATCCGGGTCGACGTTGCGTTGGCCAGCATGGCGGCCTTCCTCTTCGGCGCGCTCCTGGCCTTCACCATCGTCCGCACCCGAGAACGTCTCGCCCTCGTGCACGGTCTGGTGGCCAAGGGCAATTCATCGCTCTTCTCGATCCACCAGATGATGGTCGTGTTCGGCGACGAGGCCCGACGCCGGGTCCGGGATCTGGTCGATCGCCATCTCACCGACCAGATCGACTACCGACTCGTCGACTACCACGCTGCTTCGTCGTCGTTCCTCGAGCTCGTCGCCACCATGTACGCGCTGGAACCGACGACCCCACAACAAGAGGCGGTCTACAAGGAGCTGGTGGGGCTGGGAATCGCGATGAACGAGTACCGGGCACTGATCGAGGCGACCACGGGGCAAGCCATGTCACCGATCGAGTGGAGCGGGCTCAGTCTTCTGCTCCTCGTGCTCCTCGGGCTGATCGCCGTCCTGCCGGGCGGGACCGTCCTGGGCTCGTTGGTCGCCGGCACGTTGGCTGCGACCCTGGTGACGTTGATGCTTCTGCTGCGCAAGCTCGATCTGCTGCGTTGGCACGAGCGCGTCACGATCTGGGAGCCCACCACCCGGCTCTTTCGGAGCATGGGCTATGACCCCTATGTCCCTCGAGACGTCATCGCCAGTGGCCGCTACCAACCGACCGGACGCATCAGGGTCGTGGACTACCCCGATCCCTACCCGATCCGGTCCACCAAGATCGTCCGGGTCGAGAATCTGAACGGGCAGGTGCAAGTGGACGACGCTGCGCCTGAGCCCATCCTCCAAAGCGGGCGCAATGGCGCAGGTCCTTCCAGTCTCTGGCTCGGTCAGCTTCCTGACTAATCGAACTCGGTCAGCTTCCTGACTAATTGAAGGCGTGGTCGACGAGCTTGGTGACGCGTCCAGGCAGGGCGGCCTGGATCTTGGCCGCCTGTATCGAGTCGAGCGTATGGGCCGATTGGGCCTTGCGGACCTGCGCGTCAGCCGCGTCGACCAGGGTGGCGACGACGCTCTGCACGCTCACGCCGTGTGCACCGGCGACGTCGGCGATCGACTTCCCCGAACGCAGCTCACGCACGAGGTCCTGCCGGGACACACCGATCGTCGCGGCGCTGTCGGTGACGACTGCGTTGCGGATCGCATGGCGATGGGAACGGACCCACACCTTCGGTGAGCTGTGCGCAGGAGCGGTAGCGGTAGCGGTCGAGGTCGCGGCCGGGGGTGAGGCATAGACCGCGCCCGCATACCCGAGGATGCCCACACCGGCCAGCAACGCGCCACCGATGGCAACGGGCGCCAACATTCGCTTCAGCACGAGAGCTCGCTTTCATCGCTTCGGCAACGCTTTCAGCATGCCGTGCACATCTGTGCAGTCCCTGAGAGCGATGGCACGGGATTGTGACGTCCACCCGTGACGTGCCCGACCACTACCAGTGATAGCGCGGGGCAGATCGCCACGAACCGGGGCGCGGCGTGGGGGGACTGCGCACGCTCGGTGATCTCAAGAGGCCCATGCCGCCGTGCCGATGGAAATCCGGGAAATACCGAGAAGGCGGTCCGTCGTGGCTCACGTGTGGAAGGGAGAGGGCTGGTGGCGGGCGTCTGACGGCAAGTGGTACCCGCCCGAACTCCATCCCTCGGTTGCGCCCGCTCGGGAGGAGGAACCTCCCTCGGACGTCGAGCCACCGATCGCGACGCCGGCGCAGGCTGTCGAGCCACCGACACCGGCACAGGTTCCGGCACCGGCACAGGCGCCGAGACCGACGCCGGCGCAGGTGAGGCCTGGACCGCGGACCGCACCGATCCCGGCGTCGGCTTCCCTGGCGGCCTCGGCTCCGGTGTCACTGGCAACGGCTCGGCCCGCACTCCTGGGCGACTCGATCGTCGTCAGCAGCAAGGAGGACGCCGACGCGGCAGAGGACCGGTGGCAGGGGCGGCCGGTCCTGTCCGCCTTGGTGAGCGGCTCGGTCTTCGTGATTCCGATCTCGTTGTCGATCGTGGCGGCGACCATGGCCGCTCACCTGCTCCCCCGACCCCACACCACCAGTGGGCTGGCAGCGTGGTGGATCGCTGTGCTCGCCGTGCCGACGATCGTGCTCATGGTGACCGACCGCCTCGCCCGTCGAGCGTTGCCCCTGGCGGTCTTGCTGAAGATGACCATGGTGTTTCCCGACCAGGCGCCCAAGCGCCGCGCCGTGGTCCGCAAGGCGGGAAGCACCCGAAATCTGGCGCAACGCGTCGAAGCGGCCCGCACCCATGGCATCAACGACGAGCCCGTCGTGGCGGCCGAGAAGATCCTCTCCCTGGCCGGTGCGCTCAACGCCCACGATCGCCTCACCCGTGGTCATGGTGAGCGGGTGCGGGTCTTGACCGATCTCATCGCCGAGGAGCTCGACCTGTCGACCCATGACCGTGACCGGCTGCGGTGGTCGGCACTTCTCCACGACATCGGCAAGCTCGCCGTCCACCCCCACATCTTGAACAAGCCCGGCAAGCTCGACAGCGACGAGTGGGAGATCATCAAGAACCACCCCCTCGAAGGAGCCAAGCTGACGGCTCCGTTGGCGGGCTGGCTCGGAGAGTGGGGTCAGACCATCGTCGAGCACCACGAGAAGTACGACGGCACGGGATATCCCTATGGGCTCAAGGGCGACCAGATCTCGCTCGGGGGCCGCATCGTGGCGGTGGCCGACTGCTACGACACGATGACCACGACCCGCAGCTACAAGGCGTCGATGAGCCCCAAGGCGGCCCGAGCCGAATTGGCGGCCTGCGCGGGCACCCAGTTCGACCCACGGGTGGTCCGTGCGTTTCTCGACATCTCCATCGCACGGATGCGACCGATGGCGGGGCCCTTGGCCTGGCTCGGCTCCCTCCCCTTTCTCGGGAGCCTCCCCCAACTCGGTCAAGCCACCGTGGCGGTGCTCGGGAGGGTGGGAGCCGCCTCCCTCGTCGTGTCGGGAGCGGTGGCGGTCGGGAACGTCAAAGCCACCACACCCACCACGGCCGCCCCGCCGGCGAGCCAGCTCGCCCTTCCCGGCACCCAAGCTCCCGTCGGTGCGGTCGGTGTCGGCCCGGACTCGGCGAGATCCGACGTCTCCCCGGTTGTCCCGAGAGCATCTTCGACGACGCTGGGTGTCCCGGCCGCCTCGGTCACGACGGACCCGAAGCCCGGCGACGCCGGCACGACGACGACACAGATCGGCCCCGTGGGAAGTGTGCCGTCACCGGTGACCGGGGTGACGGCCTCAGCCGCCAACGGACAGGCGTCGGTGTCGTGGACCGCGCCCGACGACGGCGGAAGCCCCATCACGTCGTACACGGTGACGCGCGATGTCGGAGGGGTGGCCCAGGCTCAGGTGACGGTGCCGTCGTCGACCACCACGGAGCTCGAAACCGCCCTTGCCGACGGCACGACCTACACCTTCACGGTGACGGCGACCAACGCCGTGGGCTCGAGCGCAGCATCGGCACCCTCATCCGGGGTCACCCCGATCGCTCCGGCTCTCAGCATCGTCAACGGCGCGACGGTGCCAGGGCGCCCCCAGAAAGGCGACCAGATCATCGTGACCTTCTCGCCGGCGCCGCCTCTGAGCGCCCTGTGCGCCGGGTGGAGCTCGACGTCGTACCCCGACCTCGACGACTCCAACGTCGTGGTCTCGGGAACACAGTCCTCATCGGGAGACGACACGATCACCGTCAGCGACACCGCAGACTGCAACGGAGGGTTCCACTTCGGCAGCATCGACCTGGGCCAATCGGGCTACTTCACGGGCAGCGTGTCGTTCGGCGGCAACGTGTCGGGATGTCGCAGCAGCAAGACGACCAGCTGCTCCTCGATCCACTGGGACGGGCAGAACACCCTCACGATCACGCTCGGTGCGGTGAGCAGCACACAGACGACGCAGGCTGCTCCCAGCGTGGCCGTCTACACCCCGTCGCCGGCCCTCGACATGGCCGGGACGATCAGCAGTGCGAGTGAGAAGAACTTCTGACCACGACTCCGGTTCCTACGCCTTCATCTCGTCACTACCGTCGAGATGCTGATGCTCCCAGCGCGTGAGCTCGTGCTCGAGCTGCGGCAGGGTCATGGGAAGTCGCACGACACCCACCGCGACGTCGTCGGGCTCCGCCAGTGAGTACCAGTGGCCGGCGTGCCGCTTCACCCGCAACCCGAGCCGTTCGGCCCTGGCTCGAGCTTGCGCCTCTCGCTCCCGAGCGGACATGCCGTCGTATTCGCTGGGATGAGGGCTGACCGCCACAGGGGAGATATCGACCGGAGGCCGGATCCACTTGAGCCGTGCGGGGGAGGTTGAATCAGGGGTCGGGCTCTGGAAGGATCGGCGCCACGGCACCGTGTGCCGACCTCCCGTGGGGGACGTGTTCGTGACCGATATTGCCCAGGACGACCAGCTCGACGTGGATCTCACCAACGCCGCTCTGTACCGCAACGGGTTCCCCCACGAGATCTTCACCGCCTTGCGCCACGCCGCACCGGTCAAGTGGCAAGCCTTTCCCGAGGGCTTTCCGGGCACCCACGACGAAGGGTTCTGGGTGCTGTCGAAACACGAGGACGTCCAGGCCGTCAGTCGGGACCCCGAGCTCTTCAGCGCATTCGACGGGCCGCAGCTGAGCCACCAGCCGGGGATGGCCGGCACGATGCTCGTCAGCATGGACGGCCGCGACCACATTCGGCAACGGCGCCTCATCAGCGCCGGCTTCACCCCGCGCATGGTCAAGCAGCTCGAGCACAAGATCCGGCAGTGGGCGGAGTCCGTCGTCGACCGGGCGTTGGACCGCGGGGAATGCGACTTCGTCTCGGAGATCGCCTACAAGCTGCCGATGAACATGATCGCCGACATCGTGGGCATCCCCGTCGAGGACCGGGAGTGGCTCTTCTCGCTCACCAACGACTTCCTCCAGGGGGACGTGCCCGAGCGCCACATGTCTCGGGACGAGCAACTGGACCTCCAGGTGCAGATGTTCGAGTACGCGCAGGCGTTGGGTCAGGAGAAACGGGCCAACCCGCAGGATGACGTGTGGACGATCCTGTCGACGGTGGAGGTCGAGACCGACGACGGCGAGCGCACCATGCTCAGCCAGATCGAACTCGACATGTTCTTCATCCTCCTCATCGTGGCCGGGAGTGAGACGACCCGCAACGCCGTGTCACAGGGACTGCTGGCGCTCCTGCACCATCCCGACCAGGTCGAGCAGCTGCGTCGGGCTCCCGACGCCATCGCACTGGCGGTGGAGGAGATCCTCCGGTGGTCGTCGCCGGTGTCGCACTTCGCCCGGCGCGCCACCCGGGACACCGAGATCCGCGGCGTGCCGATCGCCCGGGGGGACCGGGTGGCGATGTGGTACCCCTCGGCCAACCGGGACGAGGACGTCTTCGAGGACCCCTTCCGGTTCGACATCGGGCGCAGCCCCAACCCGCATGTCGCTTTCGGCGGAGGCGGTGTGCACTTCTGTCTCGGGGCCAGCCTGGCACGACGCGAGCTGACGACGCTCATGGAGGTGTTGTTCGAACGCACCCGGGCCATTGAGCTGGCGGGCGCTCCGTCCTACACGTCACTGGGCATCGACAACCCGATCCTCCTGTTCATGCGGGAACTTCCCATCCGCCTCTCCTGACGTACGGGCGCGACTCCGGTCGGCGCCACCAGGGTGACCTCGTTAGCCTGAGGGCCGTGTCCGAAGCACCGGAGACCTGCTACGCAAGCACGAGCGACGGCTTGCATATCGCGTACCAGGTGGACGGGACCGGGCCCGTCGACCTCATCGAGTTGAGCAACGGGACGCTGTTCTCGATCGACGCCGCCGGAGAACAACCTCGCTGGCAACGCTACGTCGACCGGCTTGCCTCGTTTGGCCACGTCATCCGGTTCGACCTGCGCGGTCTCGGGCTCTCGGACCCGCTGGGCTCGTCGGAGCCCCCGACGGTCGAGCAATGGGCGAGTGACGCACTGGCTGTGCTGGACACCGAACGGGTCACCCGATCGGCTGTGATGGGGGTCAGCTTCGGTGGTCTGGGTGCGTTGCTCCTGGCCGTAACGCACCCCGAACGGGTGCAGTCCCTGGTCCTCGTCAACGCCTTCGCCTCTCTCCTGCGAAGTGACGACTATCCCTTTGGCGTGCCAGTGCAGCTGTGGGAGCGCTTCAGAGACGCAGTGGTCGAGCCCGGGCCGAACGCGGCCGATGATCTCCCGATCATGGCACCAGCATTGGCCTCCGACGCCGCCTTCTCCTCGTGGTGGCGGCGGGCCGGACACCGGGGCGCGAGCCCGGCGATGGCTCGAGCGGTGTGGCACGCAGCGACCACCGACCTTCGGTCCGTGCTCGGCACCGTGCAGGTGCCCACCCTCGTCGTCCACGCCCGCGACAACCAGTTCGCCCGGGTCGCGCACGGGCGGTACCTGGCGGACCACATCCCAGGTGCTCGGTACGTGGAACTGGAAACCGCCGACCACATCCCATGGGCGAGCGACGCTGATTTCGCCGGTGAGATCGAGGAGTTCTTGACGGGGCAACGCGGGCTCGCTCCCACAGGTCGGCTCCTGGCCACGGTGCTCTTCACCGATATCGTGGGCTCGACCGAGCAGGCAACTGCACTCGGCGATCATGCCTGGAAGGAACGTCTCGAGCTCCACGATCGAGCCGTCGACCGGCAGCTCCATCGATTCGGCGGACATCTCGTCAAGAGGACTGGCGACGGCGTGCTGGCCACCTTCGACGGGCCGGGACGAGCCATCCACTGTGCCTGTGCCATCCGCGACGCCATCAGGCCGCTGGACATCGACGTGCGGGCGGGCCTGCACGCCGGTGAGGTGGAGGTGCGAGGCGACGACGTCGCTGGTATCGCCGTGCACATCGGGGCTCGCGTGTCCGCCATGGCACACGCCGGAGAAGTCCTCGTGTCCGGTGCCATCCCACCGTTGGTGGCCGGCTCCGGCATCGAGTTTGAAGACCGAGGAGAGCACGAGCTGAAAGGCGTACCGGGAACCTGGCGCCTCTTCGGGGTGGAGTGACACCCTCCTTCCAGGCGGCGATCTCCTCGAACTCGAAGAGGAACGGGGGCATCTCCTGGGCCTGGGCCCGCAAAACCATGGCGACCTCTTCGGATCCCGACCACCACTCGCCCGCGTCACTGCCGATCACCAACGAGCCCGGACGGCGAGCGATGGCGTCGATCAGCGCCTCGTAGTCGAGGGCCCCCACGTCTTGCCACCCACGGTGGCGTCTAGGTCTCCACTCGTGAATCCTCAATTTTGCCAATTCCACCGGACTTCGAGATTGCGGATGATCTCGCCCACGGCAGCGGGAGCGGCGGCGGAGAAAACCCAGCGCAGGCGTGCCGGCCTGCGCTCATCTCACGTCCTTCGCCCGAGACGGAGCGGAGGGGTTCGTTGACCGATCGTGTGGGTGGGCCGGTGGGGCGCCGATTCGGGGCTCGGCTCGGCCGGGCGACTCGTCTGGTGGGGGCCGCGTTGGCCGCGGCCGGCGCTTTCGTGGCGATGAGCGCCGTCACCAACTCGCCGGTGGCGGCGGCCGGTGCGTCGTGGTCGGGCCCGACCCCGATCGACACGTTCAACCTCATGAATTCGGTGTCCTGCTCCTCAGCCTCGTTCTGCGTCGCGGTCGACTATCAGGGCGGCGCAGTCACCTACAACGGAGCGAGTTGGTCGTCGGCTACCGACATCGACGGGAGCAACGACCTCACGTCGGTGTCGTGCCCCTCGGCCACGTTCTGTGGAGCGGTCGACTATGAAGGCAAGGCGCTCACGTACGACGGCACCCACTGGTCATCCCCCGCCACCGCCGACCCCGGCAACGAACTGAATTCGGTGTCGTGCCCCACAGCCACGTTCTGTGCCGCGGTCGACAACGATGGGAACACGCTCACGTCAAACGGGCTGGTCTCGGAAACGGTCACCGCCGCCGATCCCGGCAACGACCTGTCGTCGGTGTCGTGCACCTCGGCCACGTTCTGCGCCGCCGTCGACGGTAATGGGAACGCGCTCACCTACAACGGGACCCACTGGTCGTCGCCCAGCGCTATTGACCCAGGCAACGACCTGTCGTCGGTGTCGTGCCCCTCGTCCACGTTCTGTATGGCTATCGACGGCAGTGGGAACGCGCTCACCTACAACGGTACCCACTGGTCCTCCCCCACCGCCGCCGACACCGCCGACGGCCTGCTCTCGCTGTCGTGCACCTCGGCCACGTTCTGTGTGGCCGGCGCCGTCGACGGGAACGCCACGATCTACGACGGGACGAGTTGGTCCACGCCAGATCCCGTCAACGACAACGTCATGGTCTCGCTGTCGTGCGCGTCGGCCAGCTTCTGTGTCGCGGTCGACGATGCCGGCTTCGCCGTGACCTATACCGGGGCGAACCCGGCCACGGTCACCGACGTGGAGTTCAGTGGCAGCACCGCTGCTCCTGTGATCACGGTCTCAGGCTCGGGCTTCGGCACCGAAACGGACCTCGGAGCGGCCGGTGCCCCCGGGTGTGGCCCCTACACCGGCTCCGACTACGCAGACAACCTTTGGATCCAGGACTCGACCGACAACTGGGTGGCCGGGCGCGGCACCGCATGTGTCGGTCTGGTGATCTCCTCGTACACCGATACCCAGGTCGTGTTCAGCTTCGGATCTGACTACTCCTTCTACATGCTCCGGTCGGGGGCCGACTTCACGCTCAACCTGTTGGGTTCGCTCTTCAGCGGGACCGTGAGTTACTCCAACGGCACCCAGCAGGCATCGTGCGGCTCGGGCACCACTACCTGCTCGGCCGCGGCCACCGCTCCGTCGCAGATGGTCGCCGTCACCGGGACCAAGCTCTCCAACGCGACGGCCTCCATCCTCGTCTCGGTGGCCACCGAGGTCCCAGGCTGCCCGAACTTCGGCTATCCCGCGCCGGTGACGACGGTCGAAGACACCGGCCTGCAGAGCGTGACGGTCACCGACACGGTCGGGAACCTTCCCTCCAATAAGGGGGTCCTGATCTGCTACCAGCCGGTGGAGCCGTCGCCACCGCTGCCGAGGTTCCTGACCAAGTGCCACGGGAAGAGCTCCACCGCCGCCTGCTTCAAGTCGGTGACCGAGGAGGCCGGAAGCGTCGTCGTCAAGCTGGTGCTGCCCGCCGGGGATCCCCGCTTCCACATCGGCGGGGTAGCGCCGGCGGTGACCAGCGTGAGCCCGACCGCGCCGAAGGCGGGCAAGAAGCTCACGATCAAGGGTGCGAACCTCTCCGAGGTCACGGCCGTGACCGTCGGGGGGGTGAACGCCACGATCCTCAAGAGGGCTCCCACGTCGGTGAAGGTCGACGCCCCCGCCGGGGCCCACGGCGTGGTCGTCGTCACCAGCGTGGCGGGGCGGGCACAGTCGACCGCCGTCGTAGCGGTGGCCGGCGTCACGACCCACGGAGGCCTGGCGCGCCGCCACAGATAGTGGCAGACCTGTCCGGGTGTCACCGGGGCAGCAGGCCGTTCTTGAGCCCGAACAGCGCGGTTCGACGGCTTTGAGCAGCCTCTTTCAGTTCCTACCGGGAACTTTCACCGACTCTAGGTGAGGCGACCGGGTGCCTCGGATACCCAGAGTGAGACTCGTGCGCCACAAGGAGCCTTCCCGTGATCATCTGGATCATCTTGGCCATCGTGTTGCTGGTGATCACCGCCGGCGGGTTCGCCGGGCACCACAGGTACAAATCGAAGGGTGGGGGTGCGGGCGATAATCCGAAGTCGCACAACCGGGGTCACGCCGCAGGTCACAAGAACCACCGGGGTCGGGGATCGGGCCATTGACTATCGCCCCTTGTTCGATCGGCTCCGGGTGATGACCTCGATGCACCGCACCCGCTGCCGGGTGTGTCCCGACGCAACGAGACCTGAAATGTCGACCGCCGGTCGCACGGGTCGCTCATGCAGTCACAACACAAGGAGACAGTGATGCTTGGTTACACCTATCCGTTGCTCAACATCTTCTGGACCATGCTCTGGTTCTTCATGTTCTTCATCTGGATCTGGTTGCTGGTCGTAGTGTTCTCGGACATCTTCCGTAGTCATGACATGGGCGGATTCGCCAAGGCACTGTGGGTGATCTTCGTAGTGATCCTCCCCTACCTGGGTGTCTTCATCTACCTCATCGCCCGGGGTGGCAAGATGCACGAGCGGGCCGCCCAGGCCGCCAACCAACAGCAACAGGCGTTCGACTCCTATGTCAAAGAGGTGGCCGGCAGCTCGAGCGCCGACCAGCTGACAAAGCTGGCCGACCTCAAGGCACAGGGCGTCATCACGGACAGCGGAATTCGAGGCGCAAAAAGCCAAGATCCTGGGCTGAGAAAGGCCCGCACCGAACAGACGTGCCAGCGTGGACGATTGACGGATCACTGAACAGGGAGGTCATATGCAAGTCGGACCGGTGGAATACATGGTGGTGAAGTTCCCGGGCAACAAGTTCTCCGGCGACATCGCCCCCCAGTTGGCAGCGCTCGTGGGAAGCGGGACCATTCGCATCCTGGACCTGCTGTTCGTCATCAAGGACACCGACGGCACCGTCGACTCGTTCGAGTTCGACCAGCTCGACGAGCTGGCGCCCTTCGCCGACATCGACGGGGAGGTGGGCGGCTTCACCACTCCTGAGGACGTCGAGTACGCGGCGTCGTTCCTCGAGCCCGGATCGTCAGCGGCCCTGTTGGTGTGGGAGGACCTGTGGGCGGCACCGTTCGCCGACGCCGTCCTGGCCGCCGGGGGTGAGCTGGTGGAAAGCGCACGCATTCCGCATCGGCTGGTCCAATTGGTCTTCGACGAGTTGGCCTCGGCCAGCTGATCGACTCGACTCCAAAGGAGAGCATCATGCTTCGACGACGACCCGTTCTACGCACCGTGGGCCGCACCGCGGTCATCGCCGGTACCGCAACGGCCGTGGCCGGCGGTGTGTCCCGGCGCCAGGCACGCAGGAACGCGCCAGAACCCTCGGCCGAAGCGCCGGCCGAAGCACCGGTCGACGCCGCGCCGGCCGAGGACCCCATGGAGCAATTGACGAAGTTGGCAGGGCTACGGGATCAGGGGATCCTGACCGAGGAGGAGTTCTCGGCCCAGAAGGCGAAGATCCTGGCCGAAATGTGAGTCAGGTCCTCGTCGTCCCTTCCGGGCGATCGAGCAGGGCGTAAGCCCATCGGGTCGAGCGGCGTGCGGTTGCTGAAACCGCACGCCGCTTTCGACGTCTGTGGGTCCCTACGGCCCCCGAGCGAACGGCCCAACTTCGGAAATCGACTCAAGGTGTCGCGCCGCCCACTGTGAGGGATCAGATCGGGCCACGCGGCGTCGGGGCTTAACCTGGAGCATGCCCGAAGGCATCCCGGTGGCTGACGGGCACGAAACCAACCTCGCAGCGGCGACAGCCGACCTGGCTGCGGCACGCGCCGACGCCGACCACCAGCGAGTGGTGGTGCTCGAGACGCTCATCGAGTCGGGTGGATCGCTTCTCCTCTACCGGCCCGAGCGCCAGCACTACGCCGTCGCCTTCGGCGATCTCGACCGATCCCCGCACGTGGCCGTCATGGTTCCCGGCGTGGGCACCGAGACGAACCTGTGCCAGGACTGGCTCCCGGCCGCGAAGAACCTGTTCGACGCGGCCGAGTCGGCGGTGGTCATCCTGTGGAAGGGATACGACAACCCGAGCGATGCGCTGGCAGCCTCGGTCATGTCCATCGAATGCAACTCCCACGTACAGTCCGCGGCGAGCGATCTGGCCCAGTTCGTGCACTCGCTCCCTGTGCGCGCTGATCAGAGCATGACGGTCGTCGCCCACAGCTTCGGCTCGACCGTCACGGGTGCCGCGCTGGCCGACTACGGCCTGCGCTGCACCGACGTCGTCGTGGCAGGAAGCCCCGGGATGACCGTCGACTACCTCCGCCAGCTCCACTTGGAACAGTCGCATTTCTTCTCCGAGGAGGCCCCCAGAGACGAAGTGGCGGCGATCGGCATCTTCGGAGCCAAGCCGACCTCACCCACCTTCGGGGGCACCCGGTTGCGCACCAACTCGCCCGGACATGTGGCGGTCGTGGCCCACTCGAGCTACTTCGTGCCCGGGTCCCAGGCGCTCGAGAACATCGTCGACGTCGTCACCGGTCGGTACTCGCGACTCGTCGGCCACCGATCGACCGTGTCAGAGTTCGCCGGCAGCCTCGTGGCCTGGACCATACGCATTCCGACGCTGCCGCTGGGGGTCTTCTTCCGGCACTATCGAGGTCCCGGCTTTCGCATTCTCGTCAACTCGCGCCGGCTCGTCGACTTCGGCGCCACCCAGACCGGCAACCTGGTGCGTGACACCCTGGCCCCGGGAGAACGAGCGTTGGCCCGCGCCGCGCGCCGTCTCGAAGGCGGCCAGCCAGACCCACCGGGCTGAGGACTGCACGGGCGCCCGTCGCTACCGGGCGTTGGCCTCGTACTGGTCATGGCGACGAAGCCACGACATGTCGCCCTCGTTGCGACCCCGCGGCGAGCGGTCGAGCCACTGCCACATGGTCCAGAGGACGTCGAGGCCCCGTGCGTAGGCGGAGTACGTGTGGTACACGACGCCGTCCTCGAGGACGAACGCACTCATGCCGGGGCCTTCGAACGGCAGGTTGGCCGGGTCGAGCTCCCACCCTTCGAGCGGCCGGAAGTTGAACGACCCGCCGTCGGCCACCGACTCCTCGGTGAACGAGACGTTGAAGTCGAAGTTGAAGTCGCTGCGTCCCGACGACGCCCAGGGGAAGCCCCATCCCATCCGGCTCCGGTACGCCACGAGCTTGTCGAGCGGGGCGCGCGAGACGGCGGTGAACGCGACGTCGTGGTTCTGGAGATGCAGCTGCGTCTCGTCGAAGCCGTCGGCGACCGACGAGCAACTCGGGCATCCCTCGTCCCAGTCGGGGCCGAACATGAAGTGGTAGACGATCAACTGCGAGCGGCCGCGGAACAGGTCCCCGAGCGTGGCCTCGCCCTCCTCGGTGTCGAAGACGTAGTCCTTGTCCATGCGCACCCACGGGAGCTCCAGCCGCTGGCGGGCCAGTTCGTCACCGAGGCGTGTGTGGCTCTTCTCGCTCTCGAGCAGCCGTCGTCGGGCCGCGAGCCATTCCTGTCGGCTTGCTACGGCGTGACCGGTCATGGGCGTGCCTCCTCGTCGGGACCGGCGTCGCGCCCCGACGAGGCGGTGGCCAGGCGATCGAGGTAGTGGTCCCACCCCGAGGTGTGGTCGCGCACGGCGTCGTCGGGCAGTCCCCGGTGCACGAGGCGGACCTTGGTCTTGTCGCCCTCGGAGATCAAGGTGATCTCCACCTCGGTCGAGCCGGCCGGGATGGGGTGCCCGGGCTCGTCCCACCCGAAGGTGAACACGACCTTGGTGTCGGGGATCACTTCCACGAACTCGCCCACGGCCGGGTGCTTCCCCTGGACCAGGACGCGGTAGGCGCCGCCGACACGCGCATCGAGGTCGGCCTCGGTACCCATCCATCGGAGGTGGTGAGCCGGATCGGTCAGGAAGGGGAAGATCGTGGTTGGGCTGGCGGCCACCACGACCTCACGCGTCAGTTCAGCCATTCACTCGCTCCTCTTGTCTCGTTCGGCCGATTCGGCCAGGTCCTGCAAGCGCAACAGGCTTCCGGTCCAGTACTCGTCGAGGAACTGGCGGAGCCGGTCCATCTGGGCGTGGTTGGCCCGGTACAGGCGGCGGGCGCCATCCCGGCGCTCGATCACGAGCTCCGCCGCACGAAGGACACCGAGGTGCTGCGACACGGCCGACTGGGTGACGTCGTCGAACCGGGCGGCGATCTGGGTCGCCGGCAGCTCCGTGCTCCACACCAGCCGGAGGATCTCTCTCCGCCTGGGCTCGGCCAGGGCCTTGAGTGCGGTGTCCATGGGCGCCAATATAAGCCTCTGCTTATATAAGTGTCAACTAATATTCTGACTACCGGGACGATGTCCCTGACGACGTTCGCGACGGGATTCAGAACGCCTTGGGTCAGGACAACTTGGTTACAGTGCGCCGACCGGTCGACAGCTTCCAGGAGGACACGAGATGCCTGCCAAGGTGGGGTACCTGGCTATCGACACCATTGACCCCGATGGCCTTGCCCTGTTCTGGTGTGGCCTGCTCGGCGTGCAGGTCGACACCACCATCGGAGACGGCGATTTCCTGATCCTGTCCCCCACCGAGGAGGGCCTCACGGTCGGGTTCCAGCGCGTTCCGGAGGTCAAGACGGGGAAGAACAGAGTGCACCTCGACCTCGTCGTCGACGACCTCGACGCGGCGACGGCGGAGGTCGAGGCGCTCGGAGGTCGGTGGCTCGAGCCGGGAACGACCCGAGAGCTCGAGGGATTCCGCTGGCGGTGCATGGCCGACCCGGAGGGCAACGAGTTCGATCTCGACGTCCTACCCGCCGACTGACAAAAGAAGCGCTCGAGTCACTCAGCTCGAAGCCGCACCGTGAACTTGGTCCAGCAGCAGTCGCCCGGAGACGATCCCCACCCGGTACGCCCGCGGAGAGCGGTACGCCGACGGCGATCCCGATGGCGACCACCGAGCAGCCGCCCGCATACCCGCGCTCTCAGTCGATCTTCACGTTGGTGACGGCATCTCTCAGAAGTTGCCCCCACAACGGGCCCGCATCGATCAAGTTGTGTCGAATCCACCTCGACAGCGGTCTCTTGCGTCGTTCGAACGTATGACGTTGCTCCATGCGACAGCCCCTCGCTCCATGGTCTCCGCCCAGCGCGACCTTGCGGTGCTCTCGCACCGCAACCCGGCAGCGGGGCGCGCTACCACCCCACTACTGGAAGGAACATCTACCCCACATACCACAACCGCCACATCCTTCCCCCAGCGCAACGTGCTGTCAAGGGGCTCTCGATCCCGGGGGCGGCCCGTGAGCCCATGCGGTATCACGGCGCCGCCGGCGACCTCCGTTAGGTAGCCGGTGACGACCGGCAGGCAACGCTGGGGGACGAAAGTGCGCGTCGGACGGTTCGCCAAGATCATGGCCTGTTTCAGCGTGATCGCCGGATTGAGCGGTCTGGTCGTCGTGCATACGGAAGCCTCGGCGCAACCCGCTCCCGCACTCAGGCTCCTCGGCGGCAAGCCGAAGCCGTGCAACGCGAGAAGGGACACCATCACCAACGGCTGCAGCATCAAGGCCAAGGGGACGCATTGGCCCAAGTCGAGTGTCGTCAGTGTCTCCGAGTGCAACGCCAACGTCCTCTCGGGGGACGCGAACGCGTGCTCGGCCACCGTCGGACAGGCGACCGTCAAGCGAAGCGGGAGGTTCACCATCGCGCTCACGCTCGACCTGGGCGCGGTCGGCGACGGGAGCTGCAGCGCGTCGGGAACTGCACCCACGTGCTACGTCCAGGCGACGGTCGTGCAACCCGGTGGCAGCGTCGAGACCGCTCGGGCCTCCTTCAAGGGCGGAACCACGGGCGGGGGCGGCTCCACGGGCGGGGGCGGCTCCACCGGTGACATCGTCAACTGGGACGGATTCAACTGGACCGTCATCCAGCGCCACGGCGAGTACACCCAAAGCGAAACCGAATGCAACGTTCCCGGAGCGGTGTCGTTCGCCGACAACATTCTCACGATCACGACGACCCACCAGGACGCCACCTGTGGCGACGCCCTCTACCCACCCACCGTCTGGCCCTACACGACCGGTGACGTGCAATGGACGAGCTACAACTTCACCTACGGCACCGTCAGTTATCAGGCCAGGTTCCCGGCCAAGAGCACCAGTCTGTGGCCTGCGGTGTGGTTCCTCGGTAGTGGCTGTCAGGCGACCAACCCCCTGACGGGTGAGACCGACTATGGCACGTGTCCTCAGATCGAACAGCCCGGTTCCGGCTACGAGGAGATCGACGCCACCGAGTGTTATCAAAACGAATGGTGCCAGCTCGCACTCGCACAGACCGACCAGCAACCGCAGCCCTTCCCGGTCTGTACCTACTCCGTCCCTGACACCAACTGGCATTCCTACACCCTGACGTGGACTCCCACGGAGATCTCGATGACCATGGACGGACAACCGACGGGATGCAGCTTCAGCTCTTCGCAGGGATGGGTCATCCCGAACAAGCCGATGTTCATGATCATCCAGACGCAGACCGGCGGCTCGGGCCTGACCCCGGTCAATTCCAAGCTCCCGGCCGAGTTGCAGGTACAGAACGTGACCGTCACACCAGGGTGAGCCTCACACCAGGGTGAGTCGGTGCGTCAGTTGGACACCGTACGGATCAGGTCTCCGGAGTCCGTGTCCATCTCGGTCAGGGAGTTGCCACCTTCGTTGACCACCCAGAGGTTCTCTCCTGCGACGACCGCCGCCTCCGGATTGTTGAACAGATACGGCCCGTTCGTATTGCACATCATCCACGTCACCGTGACCGACGACGGATCGACCTGGCTCACCATGGGGGAGGCCCCGGGGGGACTGACCGTGAACACGTAGCCGTCGCCGAACGTGATCGGGCCCACCATCGGCAGGTTGTCGCTCTGCACCCAGTTCAGCTCTTGCAGCGTGGCGGCGGAGATCTCGGTCACGGACTCGGAGTTCTGGTTGGTGACCCACACGTTCGCACCGTCGAATGCAGCGCCGGTCGGAGCGTCGAACGCGTACGGTGCACCGGCGAGGATCGCCACGCGTGCTCGGGTTTGCGCGTTGATCACGGTGACGGTGTCGGCCGCCGGATTGGTCACGAATACGTCGGCGCCCGCCACGATCAGATCGCTCGGATCGTCGAACCCGAACGTGGCGCCCGAGATCACACCGACGAGAGCCCCGGTTCTGGCCGCGACCACAGTGATCGATCCGGCTCCGTTGAGCACGAACAGGTCCTGACCGAAAGACGCAAGCGCGACGGGGTCGGCCAGCTCGTACTTGGAACGACGGATGGTGCGGATGTGCCTGAGGTGCGTGGCGCTGAATTCCGAGACCGAGTTGCCGGCTCCATTGGTCACGAAGAGATCCGAGCCCACCGCTTGGATGGCGGTCGGCCGGGCGAACCCGAAGCGTCGGGCGGTGATCGTGGCAACGTGTGCACCGCTGAGCGCCGAGACTTCGGTCACCGAGTTGCCGCCGCCATTGGTGACGAAGAGGTCCGAGCCCACCACCGCGGCCGAGGTAGGAGCGTTGAAGTCGTAGGCGGCAGGGTTGGAGCGAGCCCGGACCGACGTACCTTGGGCCAGGGCGGGCCCAGCCGCAGTCAGCAAGGTTGCGCTGGACACGGCGACCACCAGGAGCATGGCCATTCCGTGTCGGAGACGTCGGCCCACGTTGCCTTTGGCATCCACGTCTGGCTCCTCGAGGCTCGTGCCACCGGGTCCTTTGGCGCCGAATTGTGGTGGCCAACTCCTGATCGGAAGGTACCACCCCCGCACGCGACAGCCCCGGGCCCACATCGTCTCGGACTCAGCCGATGTCGACGCCGCCCTCGGTCTCTGACGGATCTCGGAGACGCCGGCGGCACTCGGCCACCCATCGTCGAGCGACGTCACGAGTTGCCACACGCTCGGGTGGTGGCCACAGCGGCGTGTCGACGGCGACCACGTCCCCCGTGCGATCTCGGCGCTCGACCATCACCACGACACGAGCATCGCCCAGCTCTCGGTCGAAATGTATGGCGGGCAGCGAGAATCACTCACCGCAGGAACATCACCACTTCATGTGGTGTTTTCCGAGTCGTCCTCGTCGCTCGGCGGCGTCTCTCGGCCGCCCGTCGGCTGTTTCGTCGGGATGCGGCGGGTGAAGAAGAGCGAGAGAACCGATAGGAGCGCCAGCACGGCCAGCGAGGTGCGCAGCGCCTTGATCCGTGCCGTGGCGTTCTCGTCGACGATGGCCGACGCCGTCTCGGGCGGCACGTCGGCCTGGGTCAGGGCGTGTTGGAGCTGCGCATCGGAGACGAACGGCGCGCCCGCGGCCAGCATCGTCGTCGCCTCGGTCGTGACGGCCTGCGGCACGGCCGGGTTCTGAGCGATGCCGCTGAGGAACGTCGCCGTGAGGCTGGCGATGAGGATCGACCCTGCCAGCGCGGTCCCGAGCGATGCACCGAGGTTGGTGAACGTGTTCTGGAGGCCGCCCACCTCGCTGCTCTGCCCGTCGGGGACAGACGACACTGTGACGGCGCCCAACTGGGACGCGAGCGCGCCGATTCCGAGGCCGGCGAGGAGCATGGGCCAGGTGGTGATCTCGGCTCCTGCTCCCGCATCGAGCGCGGCCAGCAGTGACACGATGCCGCCGAGAAGGGCCAGGAGGCCGATCTGCGTCACGAGCCGAGGCGACGCCCCTGGCCAGAGTCGAGGAATGCCTGCGGCGGCGAGCAGCAACGTGATGGACAACGGGAGCAGGCGGATGCCGGTCTGGAGGGCCGACAGCCCGAGCGCCACGGAGAGGAAGAGCGGGACGACGAAGAACAGTCCGGATTGGAGGAGGTATTGGAAGAAGAAGATGGTCAGCCCACCTCGGAGCCGGCGGTTGTCGAGCATGGCAGGGTCCACCAAGGGCTCGGCGTTCCGAGCGACCTGCCTCCGCTCCCACGCCAGGAACCCGAAGATCACGACGCCCCCGGCGAGGGCCAACCACACGGTGGCGGAGACCCCGAACAACGACGGCGCTCCGGGCTTGGCCACGACCCAGCCCCAGACGCTCGACCGCAGCACGCCGAAGACGAACAGTCCGAGGCCCACAGCGGAGAGCACGGTGCCCACGACATCGAGGCGCGGACGCCTCGTCGGCGTCGCGTCCGCCATCCTGCGAGAGAGGACCAGGATCCCGACGACGATCGCCACCTCGCCCGCGAAGACCCAACGCCACGAGAAGTACGTCGTCACCAGGCCGCCGATGAGTGGGCCGACGGCCACCGCCATCGCCCCGGCCGACATCACCAGGCCGAAGGCACGAGGGCGCTGGGCGGGCCCGAAGTTTGCGGCGACCAAGGCGACGATGGCCGGCATGATCAGCACCGCTCCGATGCCCTCGAGGAACGACCATCCGAAGATCAGCACCCCGAGGTTCGGTGCCAGCGACGTGGTGAGCGAGCCACAACCGTAGATCACGCAGCCGATGGCGAAGGCGCGACGACGACCGATGATCGCTCCGACCTTGCCGCCGGTGATCATGAACATCGCCATCACGAGCGTGTAGAGGGTGATCGCCGTCTGGATTCCGGTGACCGTCGTGCCGAGGTCGTGGGCGACGGTGGCGATCGACACGTTCATGACGGAGCTGTCGAGCGTCATCAGGAACTGCCCTGCGGCGAGGGTGATGAGGACGATTCCCGCGCCGCGCTCCGCCGTCTGAGCCGTCCGCTCCATGGCGCGGACAATACCGGCGCGCTACACGGGGTCGCGCCAAACAGCGAGTCCCCCAGTCGTCGTCAATCGATGCGACGGGCGCACAGGAGCATCATGCGCGGGATGGTGGACGCATTGAGGAACCCGCCTGTTTCGATGAGGGTGTCCGGTGGCGGTGACGGCTCCACCATGTCCTCGACGAGCAACCCGACCTCGCCCATGACGTGGACGTACCTGCTCAATGGTCGGTGCGCGAACGGCAAGCAGACCCCGGGTGCGACTTCATCGATGGCGACGTCGTCGCGCAAGTACGAACCGACCCTCCAGTACTGTTCGCCTACGACCTCGTCGTCGACCCAACCGCTGCCGGGCGATTGCAGGAGTGGGTGGGCCAAGAACAACAGGAACCGCCCTCCGGGGGAGAGCACCCGGGCGACTTCCTCCAGGGCGGGCTCGAACGGGTCGACGTGCTCGAGCGCCAAGCACAACACCACGGCGTCGAAGGCCGCTCGAGCGCAGGGAAGTTGCTCCGCCCGTGCCCGCACGAACTGCGCCGGCCCCCCGCGGTCATGCGCGGCGCGGACCTGCGACGGTGTGGGGTCGAGCCCCACCACGTCAGCCCCGAGTCGGGCGATGCACCGAGTGACCTGGCCCTCACCACACCCGACGTCGAGCACGCGCCGCGCCCCTCGCACGTAGTGCTCGACCAACGGGAGGACCTGCTCCTCGTACTCGGCGTCGACTCCCCCGGTGTAGCGCTCCTGCCACCATGCCGAGTGCTCTTCCCACAGAGAATCGCCCAGCATGGCGGCGAGACTACCGTCGGGTGTTCAGGAGTGGCCCGACTCGTAGACCTCGGTGAACAGGTCGCCCTGCGCCGCACCGGCGCCGGACTTGCCGCCACCGCGCCCGCGTAGGACGAACGCGATGCCGACCGCCAGGACCGCGCCGGCGATGGGCCCGGCCACATACACCCAGTAGCCGGTGAAGGTCTTGCCCACGAGGTCGGGCCCGAAGGTGCGGGCCGGGTTCATCGAGGCTCCCGAGATGGGACTGCCCCACAACCCCGCCAGGGCGATGTAGCCGCCCACGCCGAAGGCACCGATGACGCCGATGTTCTGGGCCCCCGACGCCGTGCCCAGGATCACGCTCACCAGTCCCATGGTCAAGATGAGCTCCATCCAGAACGCGGCCATGTCGGAGTAGCCGTGGGCGGGATAGTTGCTCCCGTACTTGGCCGAGACGTTGACCACCGCCCGCAGGAAGAGCGCGGCCAGGGTGGCCCCGGCCAGCTGGGTCACGATGTAACCCGGGACGCGCCACCAGGGGAAGTCCCGACGCAGGGCGAAGGCGATGCTCACCGCCGGGTTCAGGTGCGCACCAGACACCTTGCCCATGAACAAGATGATGGCCATGACCATGAGCGCCGGGGCCACCACCGCCGCCGTCCGGCTGATCGTCCCCGGGAAGGCCTGGCCCATCATCCCGCCACCCGCCGCCACGAGCACCAAGAAGAACGTGCCCAGCAGCTCGGAGAACAGGCGACGCCACTCCTGGTTGGGGTCGTTGAAGTCAGTGATGCGGTCGATGACGCCCTGCTCGTAGCGAGCCAGCGGCCCCAGCGGGCTCGGCGTGGGTACTGCCTGCTCCGCGGTCATCGGACGCTCGGATCAAGCAGGGGGAAGCTCAGCGCCAGGAAGTTCCGGATGATCTCCAGCGCCTTCTCCGGGGGGATGGCAGCCTTAGGATCCTTCGGCAGTCCCTCGATCTCGATGTTGTTCTGCTCTGCGAAGCCCCGGATCCCGTCGAAGACCGCCTGGCCCAGCATGGAGATGGTCTGGCCCAGAGCCAGCGCATCCTGGATGTACTGGGGCACGGGTCGCGCTTCGATGTCCGGCCACGTCTTCGGATCCCTCGGGGTGTCGAGGGTGAAGACCGAGGAGAACGACCGGGCCGCCGCGTCTCGGGCCGTGAGCGGCTTGCCCAGGTCCCACCGCTCGCGAAGCGTGGCGATCAGCGACGTGTGGCGGTACTCCTCGTTGAAGACCGAGCCCGACTCCACCCACGGCGACACGATGATGGCAGGAACCCGGTAGCCCGAGCGGTCGAACGTGAAGCCGAACTCCCCTGCCGGTGCGGCCGGATCGGGCGGCGGCACCGCCGGTGGAGGCACGTGGTCGTAGGTGCCGCCCGGCTCGTCCCAGCCGATCAGCAGGGCCGTGTTCCAGACGTTGGAGCCCTCGGTGGACTGCATCGCCTTGTATGCGTCGTAGATCCGGGACAGCAACGCCTCACCGCCCAGGATCGACGACGGCGGGTCGACGTTGTCGAGCACGACCCCATGGCCCAGGGCCCGCGACACCGCAGGGTGGTAGTCCCCGTGCCCGAGGATCAGGCAGGGCTCGATGAACGAGAAGTCGGGCAGGTTCCCGGCCGCGGCATCGGCCTCAAAGGCCGAGAACGGCAGGAAGTGCGTGGCGAAGCGATCCTTGAGGCGGGGGTAGTGGATCAATCCCGTGGCAGAGAACTGATCCGGTTCGGCCACGTATACCTTCCACGTCTTGCCGTGCTCTTCCAGCCGCTCGAAGATCGTCTCCGCGTCGTTCTGGGCGATCCACTTCTTCACCGGCTTGTTCACGACGAAGCCCGACGAGGTCGCCGCTGTCCAGAACGACCGGTTCATGAAGGTCTGGGACGGCACCTCGCAGAACCAATGGTCGAACACGCCGAAGGCACGAGCCAATCCGTTCAGGACAGGAATCTGCTCGGGCGTGAACCCGGTCATCATCTGCGAGTACTCCTCGTAGATGGGCTGACGGCCCAACTCCGCCGTGAGCGTGGAGATGTAGTCGGTCACGAAGCCGTCCATCGTCGGCGTCTGACCAGGCTCGGGCGCGTTGTAGGGCGCCGTGATCTCCTCGGCCAACTTGAACCGATTCTGCTCGTTCAAGATGTTGTAGAGCTGGGTGTTGGTGTGCGGATACTCCTCCCCCGAGTCGGGGTTGGGACTGTCCATGTCCGTCGCCACGGTGTAGTGCACCACCTTGCGCTCGGCCCCGTGCTCAGCCCATTCCGGGATCGGGTTGCTCAGGTTCTTGCCGATGACCCCCTCGAAGGTCTTGCCGTCCTCGGGGCCATAGAGGTGACCGAGGACGTTGTCGAGGGACCGGTTCTCGAACATCACGACGACAATGTGGTCGAGCGCATTGCGCTTGTCCGGGCTGGCCATAGCACGCCGTCCTCTCTGGGTCTGGGAGAACACAGCTGGCTCTCAGGAGGGGAGCCTTCTCCTTTTTTCTCGTCCTGGCAACCGCGTCGCCGGCTACCGAGGGCTCAGGCGTCGGTGTCATCGATGCCCTGACCATGGAGCAATGCATGCCAGGCGACGGCGGGCGCACCCTTCCACCCCTTCTCCTTGATGGCTTGGGCGAACTCCGTACCCGCGATAGCGAGCCCGATGAGACCAAGAAGGATCTCCACGGTCCACGCGAGGGTGATCCACACCCCCGAGAGGCCGAGGATCAGGGCGTAGGGCACCCACGACAGCACCCACAATCCGATGCCCAGCCGCAGCTTCACGTCGGAGATGGTGGCACGGCGCGCGACGTCGGCGGACGACGCTGCAGACCGCGACGTTGATCGAACGACGGCGCCGGTGAGAACGGAGTGATCAGACGGTTATACCGGACACTCGCTCACACGGCTGCCTTGAGCCTGCGAACCTCGAAGCCGGCGATGATCTCGGCGATGCCGTAGACGATCATGCCGATCCCGATGATGACGCAGATGATCGACAGCGAGAGCGACGGGTACACCAGGCACAGAACGCCGATGGCGGTCGAGATGACCCCCAACACCACCACGGGCCAACTGGTCTTGCCGTCGTTGGCGCTGAAACCGTGCATGAGCTGAGCCACGCCCCCGATCGTCCAGAAGATCCCGATGACGAACCCCAGGACGGCCACCGTCGTCGTCGTGTGATGCAACAGGATGATCGCGATGAGGATGGCGAGCAGACCCACGACGACCAACGGAGTTCGCTCGCCCGTCGCACCGATCGCCTCGAACAGGCGGAAGACGCCCAGGATCAGCAACCAGATGGCGAAGATGATTGCGATCGTGTGGACGGACTTGCCGGGCTTGAACGTCAGCACGATGCCGAAGCCGAGCGTGATCACGCCCAATAATGCGAGGAGCCACCACATTCTCCCGACAGCTTTGATGCTTGCGGCCGAGTCGCCGTCAATCGTGTTGGACATTGGGACCCCCTCGTGCGGACGATCGCTCAGTCGTACCGGATACTGCATGTTAGGACCCGACTGCGCCGTCCCCGGGGATTTCGACGACTTTCCGGCCATAGCGTCGGAATCCGGGCAGGAGCGCCATGAGACCGACTGCTCCGACGATGCAGGCGATGCCGCCCGAGACGGTCGAGATCTGCGTCGATACCGCCGTGGCAACGGCACCGGATTCGAGGTCCCCGAGGCGACGCCCACCCTCGACCACGGCCATCTGCACCGACGAGATCCGGCTCCGCAACCGCTCGGGCACCTCCGCCTGCACGATGGTGCTGTGCAGGACGGCCGAGACCACGACGGTCCAGCAGGCGAGAGGCAACAGCACCATTGCCGCCCGAAGCACATGGACGAAGCCGAACGGGCCATCCGGAGGACAGCGATCCGGCGAGGGCACCCGCGGCCGGAGTGGCATAAAGCATGTCGTCTCGCACCACGATTCAGCCCCGGACGGCTGCCCCCACTACGAGACACTCATCTGGAGCAACGTGGGTGCCGACGATGTCGACCGACCCGCGTAGTTGGAATGTCAGGGTGTCGGAAAGACCGACGACCAGTCGGTGGCCATGTCGACGACGGTCCAGCGGTGTTCTGACGCAGCCGCCAAGAGCTGGCCCGTTCCGCTTCCCAAGAGGGGATCGGAGTCGTAGGCGTACTCCCGTTCGGCATCGGTGTGGTGAATGGCCAGCTCCAGCGTCCGGTACGGGCTGCTCGCCGTCCATTGCAACATCGGCAGGTCGCCGTCGGTGTTGCCGGCCGCCAGGATCGGGCGCTGCCCCACATGGGTATGGATCGAGATCGGTTTCTGCGCTCCGTCGTTGAGGATCTGCAGGTCGGTCCCCTTCACGAGCTCGGGACCGTTGTCACCGATCTTGAACTCGGTGGTCCCGATGCTGCCGATGACGCGGTGCGGTGGGAGGCCGTACGCCTCCCTCGACCACGTCCGCATGAAGTCGGCTCCACCGCCGGAGAAGATCCAGCACGAGAACCCATTGCCGTCGAGGAAGCTGAGAAGCTCCAGCATCGGTTGATAGACCGAAGAGAGATAGGAGCCGCCGGTACGGGGGTGGCGGGCCGACGTCACCCATTTCCGGCACGCCGCCTCGAACTCGTCGGTGGTGACGTCCCCGTGGGTCAGCTTCACCAGTTCCAGCACCGCGCCGAGCCCTCCCGCCTTCAGCTCCTCCGGCGTCGTCGGGTGCCCCAGATCGGCGGCACGATCCAGAGCGAAGGCCAGCTGGGCGTACATCGGCATCTCGGCCCACAGGGTGCCGTCGTTGTCGAAGACCGCAACCCGATCGACGTCGGGCACGAACTCGGCGGACTTCCGGTCGCTGACGGCCGCCACGAAATCCACGATGGACTGTTTTGTTCCGGTGGCGCGCCAACTCGGGAGAGGATCTGTGTCAGCCATGGTCGACCTCCTGCGGGGACGTGGACCCACGGTGTCAGCCGTGCCGAGCACAGCCATCACCCGACTGGGGTGATTCGTGGTGCCACCACGTAGACTCCCGCACGTCGGCCTAGAGAGGAGCAGAAATGGGGTACGTGGTTGGCTCCATCGTCTTCGCCGCCATGGCGATACTGGTCATTTGGATCGGGGTAACCAAGATGCGAAAGGCCAGTCGAGGCGAGTAGTGAATCTCATGACAAGGAGGCCATGATGCCCGAGTTTCCTGCGATCACGCACGTGGCGCTGACCGTCAGCGACCTCGGTCGCAGCCGCCCCTGGTACCGACAGCTCTTCGGCTCCGATCCGGTCATCGACGAGGACACCGGTCCCTTCCACCACGTCGTCTGGCTCACGGGAGGGACTCTCGTCGGTATTCACCAGTTTCCGGACCCCCACAGCGCCGAGGCGTTCGACGAGCGTCGCCCCGGCTTGGACCACCTGGCCTTCTCCTGCGCCAGCCGCGCTGAGCTCGAAGAATGGGAGCGACGCTTGAACGAGCTCGGCGTCGTCAACAGCGGAATCGTCGATGCGCCCTACGGCTCGGGTTTGTCGTTCCGCGACCCGGACAACATCGCCCTCGAGTTCTTCGCCCCTCCCGGATAGCGCCAGGGGCGCCATCGACCAGTCACCCCGGCGCGATACCCGCCGGGGTGGACCGGACGAGACCCGCAGCGGCCCGCAGCTCGTCAAGTGACTCGGGGACGGCCGCGGCGATGTCCGCGGTGCCCGGCACCGTGTCGGCGCAGGCGATGATCCCCCAATTGAGCACGCCGCGATAGCTCATCACCGTCACGTTGAGGCCGGCCCCGTCCAACACGGGACCGAGCGGGAAGGCGGCCACCATCTCGGCCCCGCCGAGATAGAGAGGGAAGTCGGGCCCCGGAAAGTTGGAGATCAACAAGGACTGAATGGGCCGATGGTGGTCGGCCAGGTGCAGGCGGGTGTAGATCCGCGCCGCGGTGGAGAAAAAGTTGGGCGAGGAGTATTCGGCCCAGTTGAGCAGCATGTCCGCGCCCAGCGCGTTGTACTCGCTCTTCGCCCCCTTCACCACCGACCTGATGGTCTCGACTCGCTCTTTGGGGTCGTCGGTGCCACAGGGCAGGCTCACGAACATGGCGGAGAACTTGTTGGCGCCGCGTCGGTCACCCAGCGACGAATGGACAGACACCGGCACGGCGGCCACGAGCGGTGCGGCGGGCAACTCGCTGCGCCCTTGGAGGTAGCGGCGCAAGGCGCCGGTACAGATGGCCAGGATCACGTCGTTGACCGTGACGTCGAGTGCGGTCTTCAGCTCCTTGACCTGGTCGAGCGAGATGGAAGCGAACGCCACGCCTCGACGTGCCGTGATGGCCGCGTTGAGCGACGTGCGAGGGGTCGTGAGCGGCAGTGCCCCCTTGTCGTCCTTGGCGGCTCGCCGGATGCGCCGCACGTTGCGCATCGATCGCCCCGTCCGCCAGGACAGACGGGTGATCCCGAGCGGGGCGGCAAGCCGACTGGCCAGTGCCTGGGCGAGCAGATGCGCGCTCGAGGGCATGGTGTCCGCCACCGGTGCACGCTCGGGTGCGCCCCGGGCCGGGGGGCCGGGCTCGAGGTCGAAGAGCTGGGCCAAGAGCTCGGCCCCCGACACGCCGTCGATGGCGGAGTGGTGCACCTTCGACACGAGACCCACGTAGCCGTGCTCGAGCCCCTCGACGATGCTCATCTCCCACAGCGGCTTGGAGCGGTCCAGGGGTCGGCTGCTCGCCTCGGCGACGTAGCGCGCCAGGTCCTCGATGCCACCGGGGGAAGGCAGCGTTCCCCGGCGCAGGTGGTAGTCGAGATCCAGATCCTGGTCTTCGATCCAGGAGGGGTGGCCGAGACGGAGTGGCACCTCCACCAGACGCCGCCGGAACACCGGGGCCAGGTCCAGGCGCGACGCAACGCGCTCACGCAGTTTCTCGAAGGAGTAGCCACCGGGCACGGTGGAGGGGTCGAACACCGCCGCCATCGACACGTGCATGTGGAGGCTGGGCGTCTCCATGTACAAGAAGCTCGCGTCCAGGCCGGTCAGTCGCTCCATGCCGCCTCCGTGGGCACTGGGGGGGTCCGTGCTCCGACGAATCATCGCACCAGGAGCGAGACCCTGTCATGGAATGGTCGCCGGGCTGCCTCGTGCGCAGCGCCACGGGCCTGAGGCCTGGGACTTCTTCAGCGGGCCGGGCGCCACATCGTCGTGACCACCGGGCCACCGCCGGGGTAGGAGAACTCGCCGACGGGCTCGAAGCCCAGCGTTCGATACCGGTCGTTGTTGGCCGGGTTCGACGACTCCAGATAGGCAGGGCGATGTTCGAAATCGAACAGCGCAAGGTCGTGAGCCAGCAGCCACATGCCGATCCCACGACCGCGATGCTCGGGATGGGTTCCCAAGAGGCTCAGGTAGTAGTGCGCCTCCTCGCGGGTGGGCTGCGTCGAATCGGGCCAAGAGCTCGTGATAGGCGCTCGCCTCCGCGCCCAGGTACTCGTGGGCGAGCACGCCGAGACGGTCCTCTTGCTCGACCGACATTTCCCGTTCGCCCGGAGGAATCCAGATCGACGTGGCTTCTCCCCCGTCGGTGATCCATGTGTCGGGATACCGAAGGGCGCCCTGGACGAACAGGCGCCAGAACTCCGCGTGGTGCCCGGTCTGTCCGTCGGGTCGAGCCATGGCCCGACTCCACAGCGGATCCCGGGCGAATGCGAGTGTGACGATGTTGGTCACGGTCTCGGTGTCGTCCGGTGTTGCTCGTCGAGCGGCGACCATCGATCATGCATCATTGCATCGCGACGCCTCCCCAGCGTCGCAAGCACGCTGGCCGGTAGCCTTGCGCAGTTCGAAAAGGTGGACGGGCCGGAATCCCAGACGGGTGGTAGGGACTCCAGCGTGGGACAAGGAGTAGTGGGGTGGCTGAGCGAGAATTCCATGGTCTGATAGGAAACGACTGGCGCGAATCCGAGCCGTGGTGGCCTCCGGTGCCGTCGCCACCTCCGAATGCGCCGAACGTCGTACTGATCGTCCTCGACGACGTGGGATTCGCCCAGCTCGGCTGCTACGGATCGGACATCTCGACCCCGGTGCTCGACGGTCTGGCCGCCGACGGAGTCCGTCTGGCCAACTTCCACACCACCGCCCTGTGCTCACCCACGCGCGCGTGCCTGTTGACGGGTCGGAACCACCACCGCAGCGGCATGGGACGGGTGGCCGACCTGGCCATCGGGTTCCCCGGCTACTGGGGAACGCCACCTCGCGAGAACGGCTATCTCTCGGAGATCCTCCAGGCGAGCGGCTACGCCACCTACGCCATCGGGAAGTGGCACCTCAGCCCGGAGGACGAGACCAACATGGCGGGCCCTCGCTCGACCTGGCCTCTCGGCCGCGGGTTCGACCGGTGGTACGGATTTCACGGCGGTGAGACACACCAGTTCATGCCGGCGCTGTACCACGACAACCACGCCGTTCGACCTCCCCGCTCGGCCGAGGACGGGTACCACCTCAGCGCCGATCTCGCCGACCGCGCCATCGAGTTCCTCGGGGACCTCCGCGCCGTCGACGTCGACAAGCCCTACTTCCTCTACTTCTGCACCGGAGCGTGTCACTCCCCGCACCATGCGCCGCGCCAGTGGATCGAGCGGTACCGCGGCCACTTCGCCCAGGGGTGGGACCGGTGGCGCGAGGAGACCTTCGCCCGACAGCTCGAGCTCGGCGTCATTCCCGAGGGCACGGCGCTGTCACCGCGCCCCCCGTGGGTCCCCGCCTGGGAGAGTCTGAACGACCGGGAGCGGGCCCTGGCCGAGCGGTTCATGGAGTGTTTCGCCGCGTACCTCTCCTACACCGACGAGCAGATCGGCCGGCTCGTGACGTTCATCGACGAGTTGGAGGAGCTCGACAACACCGTCGTCATGGTGGTGTCGGACAACGGGGCGAGCTCCGAGGGTGGGAAGGAGGGCACGATCAACGAGGGCCGTCTCTCGAACTTCGACGGCTCGGGAGTGGGCGAGATGTACCGCCGCATCGACGAGATCGGCGGGCCCCTGAGCCACAACAACTATCCCTGGGGTTGGACGATGGCGGGCAACACCCCGTTTCGGCGGTGGAAGCGCGAGGTGCACGAAGGGGGGATCGCCGATCCCTGCATCGTCCGGCTCCCCTCGAGTGCACGCGGCGCCATCGGCAACAGTGTGCGCGGGCAATTCGCCCATGCCATCGACGTGCTGCCGACGGTCCTCGACCTGGTGGGGGTGGGGGAACCGCAGACGATCGGTGGCATTGCCCAGTCACACCTCGACGGCACGAGTTTCGCCTACCTGCTCAGTGAAGAGGGGGCCGACGAACCCGGCCGCCACCTCACGCAGCACTTCGAGATGCTCGGGTCGCGAGCCATCTACCACGACGGGTGGAAGGCGGTGACATTTCACCCCGTGGGTCCCCTCTACGACGATGGGCTCAATATCAATGCGCCCTTCGAGGATGACGTGTGGGAGCTCTACCACGTTGCCGAGGACCTGTCCGAAGCCGACGATCTCGCCTCGGTCCACCCCGAGAGACTGGCAGCGCTGGTCGAGCGGTGGTGGGACGAAGCACGGCGCAACGACGTCTTGCCGCTCGACAACCGGGTCATGGAGGCGATCGCCCACCCCAAGCCCGACCATCGGCGCCCCAGGGACTCGTACCGGTATTTCCAGGGCGGTGCGCCGGTGCCCGAGACCGTGGCCGTCAGGCTCTGCAACCGGTCCCACACCATCTCGGTCACCGTGGACGTCTCCGAGGCGACCGTGGCAAACGGCGTGCTGCTGGCGCTGGGCTGTGCCCTGGGTGGCTGGTCCCTCCACGTGGTGGAGGGCCAGCCGCGCTATGTCCACAACCTGTACGGACGAGCCCGCTACGCCATCCACGCCGACGAGCCCATGGGCCCGGGGCGCCACACCGTCGAGTTCGCCTTCGAGCCCGACGGTGGCGGCGGTGGCCCGGCCACGCTGCATCTCGATGGCACGGTCGTGGCACAGGGCGTGATCGACCGCTTCACGCCGGCGGTCTTCAACGAGGTCGGGATCGGCCTCACCTGCGGGTACGAATGGGGTCCCGCCGTGGGAGACGACTACTCCGCCCCGTTCGCGTTCAACGGGACCATCGTGCGGGCCGAAGTCACCACCGCCGGCCCACCGGTGCTCAATCCAGCCCTAGAGATCGCCGCCATCCTGGCCAAGCAGTAGGCGACTCACGGTGCCGACGGCCCCAATGCCGTGGTGACATCGGAGGGGCCGGCAAGGGCGAGGCCGGAGCTCTCCAGCACCAGGGCTGCTTCGTCGATGGGCTGCGGAACAGCGAAGAGATAGCCCTGCACAAAGTGACATTCCAGTTGGCGGAGCACGGCAAGCTGCTCAGGTGTTTCGACACCTTCGGCGATGACGACGAGACCGAGGTCGTCGGCCAGCCCGATCACCGCGGCCGCGATGGCGGTGTCGTCCTGGTCGGCGCCGACGTTGCGAATGAATGACCGGTCGATCTTGATGACGTTGAAAGGAAAGGTGCGCAGGTAGGTGAGCGACGAGTACCCGGTGCCGAAGTCGTCGAGAGCCAGGTTGACGCCGACGCTTCGGAGCTCGTGCAGCAGCGGGGCCACGCTGATGGCGTCGTCGATGAGCGTGCTCTCGGTCAGCTCCAGCGTGAGCAGCGCAGGGTCGAGGCTCGTGCGGTCCAGGACGTCGGACACGACGTCGACGAAGTTGCCCGACATCAGCTGACGACCCGAGACGTTCACAGCGACGCGCAGTTCCTTGTCGGGCCACCGCTGCGCCCAGCTCGCCGCGTGTCGGCACGACTCGTCGAGAACCCAGCCGCCGATGTCGAGAATCAGGCCGGTCTCTTCCGCCGTGGGGATGAAACTGTCGGGAAGCACACGGCCGAAGCCGGGGCGGTCCCACCGCACGAGCGCCTCGAACCCTCGGACGAGGCCGCTGTCGGCTGCGACGATCGGTTGGGAGTACAGCACGAGCTCGTTCCGAGGGACGGCGTGGCGCAGCGCGGCCTCGCGCTTGACCGTCGTGCTGATCCAGTGCTGCATCTCCTCGTCGAAGAGCTCGTAGCAGGCTCGCCCGTTCTTCTTTGCCCGGTACATGGCGATGTCGGCGTTGGCCAGCATCTTGTCCGACGTCTCGGTCCCGTCGACCGAATAGGCGATGCCGATGCTGGCGCCGACGTGCACATCGTCGTCGTCGAGCCGAAATGGACGCTGAAACGCCGTGATCAGGCGCTGGGCCATGTCGGTGGCGTGGTGAAGGCCTTCGACGTCCTCGCACAGCACGACGAACTCGTCACCACCGAGCCGGGCCACCGTGTCGGTCTCACGGACGGTGCTCTGGATCCGAGCGGCGGCCTCCATCAGGAGCTGATCTCCGATGCCGTGGCCCAGGGTGTCGTTGACCGACTTGAATCGGTCCAGGTCGACATAGAGGACGCCGCACATGCGATGGTGCCGACGCACGCGCGCCAGGGTCTGGTTGAGCCTGTCCGCCAGCATGATCCGGTTGGGCAGGCCGGTGAGGGGATCATGAAGGGCCTGGAAGGCGAGCTGGGCTTCGAAGCGCTTGTTCTCCGAAAGATCCCGGACGATCCCGGAGATGACCACCGGGCCGTCTTTGGACGTGATCGCGCTCAGCGAGAGACTCATGGGGAAGTGCATCCCGTCGCGGCGGACGCCCTCGACCTCCACGCCGTGGCGCTGCGCGTCGCCGGGGTTGTCCTGGCACGCGACGAGGTAGTTGGCGACATGCTGATCGAGTGCGGCCGGCACGATCCGAGCCACTGGCTGTCCCACGATCGCTTCTGCGGTCCAGCCGAACATCTTCTCGGCGGCCGCGTTGAACGACAGGATCGAGCCATCGGAGCCGACCGTGAGAATCCCCTCCGCCGCATGGTCCACCACCGCTCGGTGATGCGCCTCCCGACGCAGCGCCTCGTCGCGCGCCGAAGCGAGGAGCTCGTCCGCACGCTGTTTGGCCTCGCCGATCGACCCCGCCATGATGATCACGATCGAGAATGCGATGGCCCCCAAAAATCCCAGAGACTGCGCATCAGAACGGCTCAAGAACGACGGCATCCATCCCTCGAAGACCAAGAACTGGCCCAGTCCGCAACACACGAGCGACCATCCCAGAACGGCCCGCCATGACGCGGGGCCGGACTGCTGAATGTCGACCAGCGCGGCGTAGACGAAGCACAAGCCGAGCGCGGGTCCCCAGCCCGTGAGGTAGATCACGGCGAAGACCGTCAGCGCGTGGAAGCAGACGCGCACGTGCAGTCGCACAGACCCACGGGGGGCATAGGACCATCCTTCAAGCCGTCGACTGACCAGGGACGAGCCGACGATGACGCTCGCGTACATCCACCATGGTTCGTTTGCGACGATCCCGAAGTGCCGCACGATGAGCAGCGTCACCACCGCCAGCGTCTCGATGGTGTGGACCAAGAGAATCGGCGCGTAGCCGCTCAACCTTGTCCCGGGCCCCGGTCGCGCTGCGTCGAGGTCGTCACGGTCCTGTTCGGCCCGCGTCTCGCTCCGCGACGTTGTGCCCGTGCCCACCACCGTGGCGTTATCGGCGCCCCCGCCGACCGTCTGAAGCCGTGAGGGACCCCGATCCTTGTGTCCGCAAGCAGTGGTGGACGGGCCACGCGAAAACCCCTCCACACACAGACGGATGTACATTCGACCCAAGGGGGAGTGGGGGACGTATGGGGGTTGGCCGGAGACGAGGCCGATGAACCGGCGCGCGGTCCGGGGGTATCTCCCCTTGGCCCTCCTTCTCGCGGCGCAGGTGCTCATCATCGTCCTGTACCCCTCGACCTCCCCCGGTCAGGGCGCCTCGGCGTCGAGCTCGGTCGGGGCGAGCACCGCGGTCGGCTTCTCGGGAACCGCCGGAGGAACCGGTGACCGCACCCACTGCGTCGGTGGCCGGGAGTTCTCGACGTCGATCGACTACTACGCCCCTCCGTGTACGCCCGGGTCGATCGGCGGGAGCTACGACAACGGTGGTGACACCTCCCCGGGGGTGACGGGCAAGACGATCACCGTGGTCGACTACTACGCCGACGCGGGCGGCATCGTGGACACCATCCTCCGGGGCGAGGGGCTCTATGTCGACTACACCCAGACGAAGCAGGTGAACGCGGCGTTCCAGAACTTCGTGAACTCCCACTACGTGCTGTGGGGGCGCAAGATCAAGATCGTGACCTACAACAGCACGTGCCAGACCGTGCCTCCGGACACGGGCTGCTTGCTGGCCGAGATGGACACCATCGTCCAGACCTACCATCCCTACGCTGTCGCCTGGGGCACCACGCTCTGCTCGGTGTGCTTCGCGCGTCTCGCGCAAGACCACACCATCGCCCTCGGCGGCGTCGGCTTCAGCACCGCCTTCGCCCAGGCCAACGCCCCGTATTTCTGGTCACCCGGGGAGAGCTCGACCTCCATCGAGGAGGGCTTCGCCAAGTTCTGGTGCAATCAGTTGACGAGCAAGGACAGCGACCGGGTGGTGAGTTTCGCCGAGGACAAGAACTCCGCCCAGGACCTCAACGGCCAGAAGCGGGTCCTGGGGGTGATCTCGACCAACGACCCCGACAACGAGGACACCGTGACCAATGTCCTCGTCCCTGCGCTCAACCACGACTGCGGCGACGGGGCAAGCGTCGCCCAGCACCACTACTTCTATTCCCAAGACATCAGCACGGCCGCCCAGCAGATCAGTGCGGGGGTCTCTGCCATGGACACGCCCACCGACCCCGCCACCGACATCGTGTGTCTCTGTGACCCCGTCGCCCCCGAGCTGCTGTACTCCGGGGAGCAGCAGCACAACTACTACCCCGAGAACATCCTGGCCGACGTGCAGGGCATGGGCGTCGACGCCCTGGCCCAGGACTTCGAGTCCACGGCAACCCAGCAATCGCTCGCCTGCCCGCAATGGCAGGCCGGCTGTGAGTTCGACAACGCCTTCGGGATCACGTCGGCCGCCTCCCTCGCCCCGCCGGCAAAAGAAGCGGGCCCGATCACCTACCGGCTCGGCGGGGGGACGAACCTCCCGATGAAGCCCTACGTGGCCACCGGCGCGTGGGAGCTGTGGAACATGCTGGCGAGCCTCATCGAGAACACCGGCCCCGATCTCACCCCGGCCCGGATGGCGGCCGCCGCCCCTTCGATGGGGACGATGGGTGGGGGGACAACGGGCCACCCCGAATTCGGTTTCCCCAAGGGCAACTACGACTGGACGATCGACGCTGCGGTGGTCTACTGGTCCAAGACCACACCCTCGACCTACGACGGCAAGCCCGGCACCTTCATCGACATCGAGGGTTCGCGGTTCTTGCCGGACAAGTTCCCCAAGCTCTCGGAACCGCCGATCCCGAAGGACCGGTCGTGACGACGTCGCTGCTCCCCCGGACGCTCGCCCCCGTGGCCGAGGCGGCCCGCGGGCCCAGCTGGCCGGCGCGGGCCGGCCGGTGGTTGACGGCGATCGCGGTGTTCATCGCGGTCATCGAGCTCATCTTCGGGCTCTCGGCTCCCGACTTCGTCTCGGGGTTGGCGTTGGGCTCGCTCTACGGGATCATCGGGGTCGGGATCGTCCTCATCTACCGCACATCGCGCATCATCAACTTCGCCGCGGGCGCAGTCGGTGCCGTGCCCGCGGTGATCGCCCTCGTGCTCGTGTTGGAGTACGGCGTCAACTATCTCGCCGTCCTGCCCATCGTGCTGGTGGGGGGCCCGGTCCTGGGACTGCTCGTCGACGTCGTCATGCGCCGGTTCGACAGCACGCCCCGGCTCATCGCCACGGTGATGACGATCGCGGTGGCACAGAGCCTGGCCATCCTCGGGTTCTTCATCCCGGTGTGGCTGGGGCAGAGCGCCACCAGCCAGGGGACGACGGTCACGACACCGTGGCAGCACCTGGTGTGGCACACGAGCCGGGGGCAGCCGCTGCTCACGGGGAACGAGATCGCGGCATTTCTCACCGTCGCGGTGGTGACCGTCGGCCTCGCGGCGTTCCTGCGCCTGACGCGGCTCGGCATCGCGCTGCGCGCCTCGGCCGAGAACGCCGACCGGGCGCTCCTGTTGGGCATCCCGGTCCGCCGAGTCAGCGCCGTGGCCTGGGCACTGGCGGGCCTGCTGGCGGCGCTGGCGATCTACATCCAGGCGCCGCTCATCGGGACACCGAACGACGCCACGTTGGGCCTCGACACCCTGCTCTACGCCCTCACGGCCGCGGTGGTGGCCCGCATGGAGCGTTTCGGGGTCGCGCTGGCGGCGGGGATGGCCATCGGTGTGCTCATCACGGCCACGATCATCAGCTCCGGCGACAACAGCATCTCGTCGTCGATCATGGTGCTCGTCATCTTGGGGGCGCTGCTGACCCAGCCCCGCCGGACGGCACGAGCCCTGGACGCGAGCGAGGACCGGTGGCAGACCGTCAAGCAGTATCGGCGCATTCCCGCCGAGCTGCGCAAGCTCCCTGAGGTCGCCGCGGCCCGCTGGGGCATGGTCGTGGCCGGCGCCGGCCTCATGGTCGCGCTCCCCTACCTCCTGGGCGTGGACAACGTCTCGTACCTGCTCCTGCTCCCCCTGTACGGGATCGTGGCGGTGTCCCTGGTCGTGCTGACGGGGTGGGCGGGGCAGATCAGCCTCGGGCAGTTCGGCCTCGTGGGTGTGTCCGCGGGTGTGGCCGGGGGTCTCGTCGCCAACCACAACATCGACTTCTTCGCCGCGTTGGGCGTCGGCATCCTCACCGGTGTCGTCGCGGCGGTGATCGTCGGCTTGCCGTCGCTGCGGGTCCAGGGTCTCTATCTCGCCGTCACGACCCTCGCCTTCGGCTACGCCGTGCCGAACTACCTCCTCAACGGGCACTACTGGATCGGCGCCCACATCCTGCCGTCCGGCCTGTCCGCGCACCTGAGCCGCCCCGTGCTGTACGGCCGCATCGACCTTTCGGGGGATCGGGCCTTCTACTACGTCTGCCTCGTGTTCCTGGCCCTCGTGATGGTGGCGGCCCTCGCCTTTCGCCGGAACCGGTCCGGCCGGGTGTTGATCGCCCTGCGCGACAACGAGCGAGCCGCGGCCGCATTCGCCGTCAACCCGGCGCGCACCCGGCTGGCGGCGTTCGCCATCTCAGGTGGGATCGCCGGGTTGGCCGGGGTGCTCTTCGCCTACGCGCAGGAGAACGTCGTGCCCGGGACCTTCGCGCCCGAGGCCAGCATCACCATCTTCCTCGCCGTGGCCATCGCCGGCGTGAGCTCGGTTCCGTGGGCCGTCGCGGGTGCCATGCTCATCGAGGTGGCGGTGGTGTTCGGACCCCGCGTCTACGACCTGTTCCACTCCACCACCATCGAGACCACCCTCCCGCTCCTGCTGACCGGCCCGGTCCTGCTCATCAGCGCCTACTTCAACCCGGGCGGATCCGCCGATCTGGGCATGCGCGTGCGTGACGACTGGCTGCGGTGGGTGGCGAGGCGTCGAGGGGTCACGGTCCCGGCGCTGGCGGCAGATCCCGATGCGAGCCCCGCTCCCCTCCCCGTGCCCTCGGGCCTCCTCCCGGCGCCCCTGGCCGAGACCGCCTTTGCTGGCGACACCGCCTTTGCTGCCGAGACGGCCCTTGCAGCCGACGCAGCCCTCGCAACCGACGCAGCCTTTGCAGCCGACACAGCGCACGCCGGGGTGCCGTCCGCCGCCGGCCCGCGCCCGTCGCCGCCACCGCCCGCTCCGCACAGCGCGGTCGTGCCGTGATCACCGTCATCGTCTGGCTCGCCGTGGTAGCGGCGTTGGTGTTCGGGCTCTCCTTCGACGTCCGCCACTGGCTCGCCCTGAGAGGCGACACCTCGGCTCGGGCACCCGCCCACACTCCGGCGACCGCACCGTTCGTCGCCACCGTGCCTCCCCCACGAGCACCGTTCGTCGTCACCGTGCCTCCCCCACCAGCACCCTTTGTCGACAGCGTGCCTCCCGCACCGGTCACCGCTGTGGCCCCGGTTCCGCCAACTGTCGCGTCCACTGGCCCGCCGGGGGGACCTCCGCTTCTCGTGTGCCGAGGCGTGCACGTCGCCTACGACAAAGTGCGCGTGTTGTTCGGGGTCGACATGGAGATCCGCCCGGACGAGATCGTCGCCCTCCTGGGCACCAACGGGGCCGGCAAGTCCACGCTGTTGAAGGCGGTCTCCGGACTGGTGCAGCCGATCGACGGCTCCATCGTCTTCGACGGTCGAGACATCACACACGCCGATCCGGTCGAGCGCGCCCGGTTGGGGATCGTGCAGGTGCCCGGGGGCCGAGCGGTGTTCCCCACGCTCACGGTGGCCGAGCACTTCAAGGCCGCGGCGTGGTTGTTCGCCAAGGAGGACGCGGCCGAGGTCCACGCCCGCACGCAGCGGGTGCTGGAGTTGTTCCCGCGCCTCAAAGAACGCTGGCACCAGATGGCGGGGAACCTCTCGGGCGGCGAACAGCAGCAGCTCGGTCTGGGCATGGCATTCGTGGCCAAGCCCCGGCTGCTCATCATCGACGAGCTCTCGCTCGGCCTGGCCCCGGCCGTCGTGGAGCAACTCCTGGACATCGTCCGGGCCATACACGCCGAGGGATGCCCCGTCATTCTGGTGGAGCAGTCGGTCAACGTCGCGCTCACCATCGCACAGCGGGCCTACTTCATGGAGAAGGGCGAGGTCCGGTTCGAAGGCGCAGCAGCGGAGCTCCTGGCTCGGGGTGACCTCCTGCGATCGGTCTTCCTCGAAGGAACGCGGCAACGGTACGCCTGTCGGCAACGGCACCACCGTCGGCAACGGTGCGCCCGCCCCTGCCGTGCGGTTCGGCGCCCCGACGTCTCAGAACGGTGCAGCCGATCCCCATGTGTCGCAGCCGGTCGTCCTTGCGACGCGCGACCTCATCAAGCGCTTCGGCGGGATCGTCGCCGTCGACGAGGTCTCCCTCGAGCTGCGTCGGGGCGAGACGCTCGGCCTGATCGGTCCCAACGGCGCGGGCAAGACGACGGTCTTGGACCTCATCTCCGGGGTCCTCCCCGTCGACGGCGGTCGGATCGAGCTGGGCGGCGTCGACATCGGCACGTGGTCGGCCAGCCGCCGGTCGGTGGCCGGCCTGGGGCGATCGTTCCAGGACGCTCGCATCTTCTCGTCGCTCACCGTCGCGGAGAACATCGCCATGGGTCTCGAACGACACATCGTCTCGCGCGACCATCTGGCGGCACTGCTCGACCTCCCCATGATCCGGCAGTCCGAGCGTGAGGTCACCGAGCGGGTGTCGGAGCTCATCGAGCTGATGAACCTCCAGTTCTACCGGGACAAGTTCGTGTCCGAGCTCTCCACCGGTGTGCGGCGCATCGTCGACCTGACCATGGCCATCGCCCACAACCCGACCGTGCTGCTTCTCGACGAGCCGTCGTCCGGTGTCGCCCAAAAAGAGACCGAGGCACTCGGCCCCCTACTCAAGGACATGCAGCGCGCCACCGGGTGCTCGATCGTGATCATCGAGCACGACATGCCGCTCATCAGTGCCGTCTCGGACGAGATCGTGGCGTTGGACCTCGGTCGGGTGGTCACGCGGGGGTCACCGTCCGCCGTGTTGTCCGACGCACGAGTCGTGGCCTCGTACCTCGGCGACGACGTAGGCGTCATCCAACGATCGGGCAGCGTGTCGGCCGTCCACGCCTGACGGTGCCCGGCGGCACCGCGGTGAACGGAGTGCGACCAGACCGCGACGGAACGGTGAACGGCGCGCGCCATCGTCATGACACCGACGCGCACCGTCCATAATGATGCCGAGCCACGGGATGCGAGGGTGCGGCATTGGTCAGTCCACACAGCGGGCGCAGTGAGTGGGCCGCCCCCGCACCGTCCCATGCCCGGATCACCTGGAAGTTCATCTCCGGGACCGCGGTCATCCTCACGAACGTCGCCATGGCGGCGTACATCATCACCGGGGCGGGCGCAGGCCCCTTGGTGCACCTTGCGACGCGCGCTCAGGGAGACGGCGACGTCGTCGTCTCGTCGACCACGAGCACGCCGCGCTCGACACTGCCCACCCCGGGGACGAGCCCCACCTCGCCCGTCGGCCCGGCGACGACCGCCCCCCCGACGACCACCCCGGCGATCTCGACACCTCGCGCGCCCATCGACGCCCCCTCACACACGGCTCCGCCTTCGTCGACGATCATCGCGCTTCCTGCCACTCCCCCGACGACGTCACTGCATGCGCACGCCCTCCCGGCGGTACCGGTGCCGATCGTCACGACGAACCTTCCCCCATCTCCTGATTTCCTGACGTCGTGCGGATCGACGACATCCAGCGCATCGTGGCTCTGTACCGGGCAGGTCCTCACCGCCATCAACAACGCTCGCTCGGTCGAAGGGATCGCACCGATGACCTTGCCCAGCAACTGGAGCGCGCTCATCCCCGCGCAACAGCTTTTCGTCGCCACCAATCTCGAGCGCGTCGTGCGCGGCCTCGCACCGTTGTCGGCCATGGGCTCGGCTCTCGACGCGGCGGCCACCCGCGCTGCGATGGCGGGGACCGACCCCTCTCCTCCCGCCGGCTCTTCCGCCACTACGTGGGGCGGCAACCTGGCCCAATCGGTCGGGAGTCCGCTCGAGGTCCTGTACTACTGGATGTACGACGACGGGCCCGGCTCGCCCAACACCAACTGTTCTGCCACACACCCGGGCGGGTGCTTCGGACATCGGCAGAACATCCTCCTCCCCCTGGCCTGCACCCCCTGCGTCGCCGGCGAAGGATGGGTGGGCACACCGCAAGACGATCGAGCGAGCGCCACCGAGCTCGTCGTCGAGACCACCGCATCGTCAGCCGTCGACTTCACCTGGGCAGGAGAACAGCCGTATTTGTCCGGATGAGTGGTTAGAAAAATCACGAAGAGTGATACGGGTCAAGGCCCCGACTGGCGATGCCGACGACACCAGCCATGAGCCGGACCTCCTCAACGCTGATCGAACCGAGACCTCCTCGACTGGCACCTCTCCCCACCAAGGAGAGCGGTGTCCGGGAGCGCGCCTCTGCCGTCGTCATCGAGTGTGACGACACCACGTGCACCGTGATCGGAGCCGGCTTCGGGTTGCGCTGTCGCACGTTGCAAGAAGCCATCGCCGCAGTTGACCGTCGCATGTTCCGGGTTGTCTGGCGTGAGAGCACACCCGGGTTCTGGGTTGGCCGCGCCCTCGATTGACCCTGGGAGTGGCCTGAGACGATCGCCGTGTCATGCGCGTCTGCCTCGTTGGCACAACGGATTGGCAGGCTTGCAGCACGGGCACGCCCTCTACCAATGACGATCCTGAACGCTTAGCATGAGCGGTGCAGGACCGACCTTTGGGGGAAGAGCGGGAGGGTCGCAGTGACAGTGGCCGTACAACTCGATTTTCGTGGCGCCACGATCGAGCAATACGACGAGATCAACGAGCGGATCGGGAGTCTCCCCGGCGGCCCCGCGTGGCACCAGGAGCTGTTTCACTGGTCCACCGCCACCGCGGACGGATTTCGCGTCGTGGACGTGTGGGAGTCGCGAGAGGCATTCGAGCGTTTCGTCGAGCAGACGCTCCGTCCCGTCTACGAAGACGTCGGGATCGCATCCGAGCCCGAGATCCGGTTCTACGAGGTCCACAACTACCTCGCAGGAGGGCGCAATCGGACGTGATCGACGCTGCACCGTGGACGCCGCGTCGAGCGGGCACCGCCTACCGCTGACGATCCACCGCTTGGTGGAGGGCCGTTTTCAGGATGTCGGCAGTCAGCATCCCGATCTGCGCCGGTGTCTGGTCGAAGTCGATCATGAGGGCCTGCGTGGCAAACGCGGAGAAGTTGAACGCGAACGCGAGTGTCAGGTCGGTCGGTGGGTCTCCCGACCCGCCGGCGGCCTTCCAGGCCAGCCTGACGAGGTAGTTGATCCCTCTCACGCGAGAGTCATGTCGAAGTGTCTCCAGCTCGGCGAACACCACCGAGCCGTCGCGGACTGGAGCGTGGATGTCCCAGAACGCCTCCCCGATGATCTCGGCGTTCCTCGTGTGGACTGTCACCGCCAAGCTGTCGAGCCAGCCGTCGACGTCGGTGCCCAGCTCGTTGGCAGGACGGCCACAGGCCTCGAACATGTCCTTGACCGTCGCCAGGATCAACTCGTCGTGGCTGGTGTAGTGCCGGAAGATGGTGCGGGGACTCACACCCGAGACTTCGGCGATCTCCGCCACGGTGGCGTCGAACCCCCGCCGGGCGACGACCTCCATGGCGGCACTCCGAATGCGAGTACGGGTGAGCCCTTGGTGTTCGTCAGCCAACGAAGGCGAAGTGGGCTCCAGTTTCTCATCCATCACGATTCCACTCCCGCGCAGAGCGGGCTTCACCTGCGGGTTGTCGATGGACACGTCGAAACCCATAATAGTCGCCATGTCCACATCTGTTGACAGATCGTCAGCATGTGGTCCAGGCCGGCCGGACGCACATGACCGTGGAGGCCGGACGACGGGGGATGTCGTGGCGTCGATCCAAGTCGTACCTGGTCACGAGCCATGACATCGAAACGCCAATGACATCGAAACGCCAATGACATCGAAACGACTGCACTTGGTGGACCGGATCGAGCAACTCGTCGAGAGCTCCGTTCACCTGCGTGAACAGCTTCTTCGCTACGAGAAGGCCATGGCCACCATCGTGCAGCGCCTCGAAACCGGAGCGCCGGCGATCTCCGCTTCGAAGGGCACGAGCATTCCGTCCGAGCGCCGTCAGGTCACCGAGGCCATCGAGGAGTTCGAGGCCGCACGCCATCAGCTTCGCTTGGCACTGTTCGCGCTGGGGAAGGAGGAGGGAGCCTCCATGAGCGAGGTCGGGCGAGTCCTCGGGATCTCGCGTCAACTCGCGTCGCGCCTCGCGGCCGAGGCAGACAGGACGCAGAGCTAGCGCGTGACGGGATCGGCCCCACGGCACGCCAGGTCGAGCTCGTAGCGCACTCCCGGCCGGCCTGCGACCTCGGTCGGGCCGCCGGCGACTAACGCCGCCTTCGCCAGCACTCGCTGCGAGCGACTCCGACGGCGTCATGACAGCAATGACTGAACCGACGACAGGCCACTCTGACAGGCGCGTGCAGGACAATCCCCAACTTTCCCCTCTTGTTATCCCCAGCAGACGGGGAGCACCCTTACCGTGTTGACTCCGGTCCCTGGTCGACCTCGGTCAACAGCGGGAGTCTGAACACTGGCATTTCGACCACCTCACACGGACACGGAGACAAGGGAGGAGTGCCGCCGACCGTGCTGCTGGTCGGTGATGAGCTGAAACGGGATGAGCGGTGCCTCTCCGCCGATACCCGTTGGGACTGCCGTATGAGGGTGTCGTCTCGTGCGACCCGTGGCCCCCCCTCGGGTCGCCGGGACCACCCTTAACCGATGCGAGCTGATCGTCCACCGTGTGCGTCGACTCGCGAGCGACGCTCTACGGAGTTCCCCCATTTAGGGGTCGGTTGCTGATGAAGCTCATTGGACTCGGACGGGAGAATCGTGTCTCAACACCACGGGGGCGAATCTCCACGAACACAGCAAGCCGCGAGCCCGACCGAACGCGAGATCACCGGAGTGATCTGGCAAGAGGACGGTGAGCATTTGTACGTGCTGTACGCCGCCAATGAGCCGGAGCACCTCATAGGGTCGCGTGACGTGGCTGCGGCATTCGCTGAGGACGTGGGGCTGATCCTCGAAGAGAAGGCCGGCGGCTCGCTGCGGTGGAGTCGTCGGGCGTAGCGCCACGACCGGGGCCAAGGAGGCACGACCGGGGCGGGACGAGGTGGCGTCAGGCCTCCGGACTGAGCCTCTGGGCTGCGCCTCAGGCGCGCCGAGCGTCAGGGCTGAGTTTCTTCTGAGCAATCGGCGTACGCTTGTGGTGGTCTCGGCGACAACCCCCATCTCCGAGGCAACCAGAGGGGCTACGGCGGCGACGGGCTTGGGTTGGTGCCCGTTGGCGACGCACGGAACCCGTCCCGCCGCCCCTCTTTCCGGATTCCGAGACTTCTGCTCAGCACGGGAGAGGATTTCCGGGAGGCCGAGTGATCCGACCGATCCACGCGCGCCGAACACACCATCCTGGAACAGTCACCCAGGAGGAGGCGTCATGCCGGTGTGCGTCATTGTCAGATTGAAAGTCGATCCGACACGATCGCATGCCTTGACGCCTTGCGCTCGCAGGAACGCAAGCACACGGGGTCTGGCGTCCGTTGCCACTCGAGCCGACCGGTGTCAGACTCAACCGGTCTGCGACCAAGGAGGCAGTGATGCCGAAGTACCTCGTCCAAGCGTCCTATGTCGGCGATGGGGTCCAGGGACTCCGCCAGGAGGGCGGTTCTGCTCGTCGATCCGTCGTCGAAAAGGCGTGTTCGAGCGTCGGCGGAAAGCTCGACGTGTTCTACTACGCCTTCGGCGAGACGGATGTGGTCACGATCATGGATCTGCCGGACAACAAGACGGCGGCCGGTATCGCGCTACTCGTGGGTGCCAGCGGCAAGGTCAACATCAAGACCACCGTGCTCTTGACCCCCGAAGAAGTCGACGCTGCAGTCAAGGTCGGAGGCGACTATCGCGCACCGGGGGGGTGATTGGCGGCGGCTACTGCCGTGAGATCGCCACCCGGATCAGGTCGTCGGGATCCACCAAGTGGTCGTGGTTGTCGTCGCCGACGTCGATCTGGACGAGGTCGATGGCGTGATCGGCCAGGTCCTCGGTCAACCGGTAGCCCATTCGTCTCAAGGGGCGTGCTCCTGCCCTCGTAGCGGCGGTCGCGTTGTCCCGGGTTCGAGGTCGACGGGGGGCGCCGCGGCCCCGGCGAGCAAGACGATTCCCACGACGGCGACCCCGAGCCCGATGATGGCGGGGGCGAGCCGGGCATTGCCGTTCGAGATGGTCTCTCCGAACACGGTGACGCCGAGGACCACGGTGGCGAACAGGGTCACCGCGTTGCTGGACGCCATGGCAGGTGCCAGCACGCCGGTCTTGAACGCTGACTGCTGCAGGACGAACCCCGCCAGGGCCGACACGATCATGGCGTAGATCGTCCAACTGGACAGCAGGGCCGAGATGCCATGACCGATCTGGGTCATGAAGACCTTGGTGACTGCCGATTGAAGGCCGAAGGCGACACCCGCCGCTGAGCCGAAGAGCAGTGCTCTCGCAGCCCCGGATCGGCGACGCCCCAGACCGGCGAGGATTCCGCCAACGACGAGCGACGTTGTGATCGCTTCCCACCAGGTCGCCTCGCTGGGAGTAGACGTGCCGTCTTGAGGCGTGCCCAACGACAGGAACAACGCGATCCCGATCACCATCGTCACCGCCCCGATGGTGACCCGACGGCTGATCTGCTGGTTGGTGAAGTGGGCGCCGAGTGGCAATGCGATCACGAGACTCAACGAGGTGAGCGACTGCACGACCAGTAACGATCCCGGTCAAGGGCGGCGGCCTGGGCACCCACCCACTCGCCTGCAGCCCAGCTCCGGCCAGCCACACCGGACGGCTGAGGATCTGCACGAGGAAGCGAGGATCGCCTTCTGTCGCCGGGGCTTCCAAGGTCCCCCTCTGCTGAAGGACGTTGCCGAGGGCAAAAGCGCAGGCGGCTAGGAGTGCGAGGAGGACAGCCATCTTCTCTACGCGCTCCGAGCGGCGTGCGTCCCCCGGGGAAAGGGAGTGACCTCCATGACCGGAGCTTTGCCGAAACAAGAACGGGCTGCCAACGCCGATCGATCACTGGGTACCCACTTTGTATATCAGACGCCACTTCGCGGCGACGGGACCTCCCAGCGCACGCCGCAGTAATCCGACAGCAGGTCAAGAACCTGGGTGCCGGGGTGTGGTGGAGGAGCAAGAGCGCGAGGTGTGTCGCTCCGCAGTGATCCAGCCGAGCGCCCACCGACGAATGGTGGGTATAGCCGACCGAAAGGAGCTCACCTCCCGTGATTGCCGTCTATATCGTGACCAAGAACATGACCCGTGAGCAGCACACCAAGGGACGCGACCGTCTCAGTGAGGCTGGGGCACCCGAAAGCGCCATGAAGCTCCACTCGTGCTTCGGTGAGGATGGCCAGCTTCAGGTCTTCGATGTCTGGGACAGCCAGGAGGCCTTCGACGCGTTCCTGACCTACCTCGGGCCGGTCATGGAGGAGCTCGGCATCGAGCTGGCGCAGCCCCCCGCCATCATGCCGATCGTCGACCTTGTCCAGCAGTAGCGGCTGCATTATCGAAGCCGCACACGTTTCCTAACTTCCGATTGGCCTCCGTTTCCTGGACTCGCCTGCCGGTAGTGTCGCGTCTCCACGACTCGAGAACGGGGTGAACGGTGAACGTGGCCGAGTGCGAGAGCCGGGTGCAGAGATTCGTCGACGAGGTCTGGAATCACAAGAACTACGACGCGGCCTCCGACCTCTACGGCGAGAACTACGTCAACCCGTTCGGGACGGGTCCCTCCGCCCGACTCGAGCCGATCCGCCGCTACCACCAGGCGTTTCCCGACCTCCGCATGGACGTCGAAGAGCTGATGGTGGCTGACGACTCGGCCGTCCTCAGAGCCACCCTCCGCGGCACAGACACAGGAGGATTCCTGGGACGGGCCCCAACGGGCGCGCCATCGACGACTGGGTGGTCACGATCATGCACTTCGAGGGCGACAAGGTCGTGAGGGAATGGATCGGAGCCGACAATCTCGGCCCGTTCATTCAGCTGGGCGTCCTCGACGATCCGTGGCCCCACTAGGCAGTCAACCGCCCGGTGATCCATCGTCACGAACGGCGGCGAATGAGCGGAAGAAGGCCGAAGAGCTCACCGACGCCTGAGGGAGGTTGGACATGGCAGGCACACCCACGCACGCCATCGTCGTCCGCGTGACGTTCAAGGCCGGCTTCGAAGAGTCGGCCACGAAGATGCTCACGACGGAGGTCGTGCCAGGAGCCAAGGCAGCGACGGGATTTGTCGCCGGGTACTGGATGCACTCGGACGATGGCCGTACCGGCAGCTCGGTGGAGCTGTTCGACAGCCTCGCCAACGCACAAGCAGAGATGGGACGGCGCAGCACCGACATGCCCGCGGATGCGCCCGTGTCACTCGACAGTGCGGAGATCCTCGAGATCGTTGCGAGTGCCTGACCCAGGAAGCTTCCGCTCACCTTTGTGGGCTACATCGGAGTCCGTACTCGGCGTCAGTGACGTGGTCGCCCCAGGTGGCGCGACCGTGGGTGATGGAGATGTGGGTCAGCTCGAGGCCCTGGGGCGATGGACGAGCGACGGGCCATCAGTCACTGATTCGGGTGGAGTCCGTCTGAGCCAGACGTAGAGTCATCGGCACGTCGCCGGTGACGCGCCACTCTGCGGGTAGTGCTGCGACGACGTGCGGGAGAGCGAGGATCGCCTGGAGCGGCTCCCCTGCTTCTTGTCCCAGCGCGCGGCGGGCAAAGGCGGCAAGGGCCTCCTCATGGGCGACGAACGCGGTTGCCACGGCGCGTTCGGTCTCGTCGGCGGCAAGCTCCACCAGTTGCCGGTACTTGCCCAGGAACTCGGTCGTCACCGCTTCGAACGAGGCGAGGAACTCGTCCCACGTCAGAGTGCCCACGGCGTCGGCCAGTTCGGTGGCCGCCTGTACCGTGGCGGCCGTGTCGCCATGGTCCAGTCCCTGCCGCGCGAACATGGGGTCGGCCACCCCTTGGTGGTTCGCTCGAGGAGTGTCAACACTTCCAGCTGATGGCGACGCAGTGCGTCCTCCTGACGCTCGGCCAGCAGCCCGAAGAGCGTCTCGCCCAGTATCTCACCTTGGTAGGACTCCACCCACAGTTCACGTGCACCCATGGCCGCACTGTACGACGGGTGGTGTTCCGTCGCTCGCTCGACCAACGCCTTGACCCCGCCCTTCCGATAGAATCTTTTCCGAGCAACGGCTGACAGGGGCTGTCGTGTCCGACACCGTCGAAACCTTGGTCCTCGACCTCTTGGAGTGGATAGGCCCGCATGCTCGCCCCTACACCGAGGTACTCGAAGCCTGGCGGACTTCATGTCCTCGCCTACCCATATGGGAAGAGGCCAATGACCGCTGCTTCGTTGCCAGCCGTCACGAGGCCGGGCGAGGTCGGCTGATCTCGGTGTCCCCGGCCGGCTGGGAGCACCTCCGAGAACGACGACCACCATCGCCATTCCCAGGCACGAGTTCCGCCGGCTCTGCGGGTGTGCCCGCTCGGAACGATCCCCCGGCAATCGTCGGCAGTAACTGCTAAACCCTCGTTGTGGCAAGGGAGTGAGCCTGCTCTCGGGACGCCGTCGGCACCGGTCTTGCTCCGCACACGGAGGGAGTGACAATGATCGGTGTAAACGTGACCTTTCAGTACGACGGTGACTTCGATCGAGACCGAGTGATCAATGTGGCCGACAAGGCGCGAGCCATGTTCGAGTCAATGCCTGGCCTGCGCTTCAAATTCTTCACCTTCGACGAGGAGGAGCGGCGTGCCACGAACTTCTACGTCTGGGAGTCCAGGGATGCTGCCGATGAGTTCTTTTCCGAAGAGCTACGCCAGCGCGTGACCGGTCTCTACGGTGTCAGCCCGCGGATCGATTTCGTCGAGATCGCTCAGATCGTCGACAACTCGAACGTGTAGGGCCACCGGTCCAACCCGGATGGACACGAGTTGCAGACTGGTTTAGCGTTTGGCCGGGCTCAGTGCCCATGTCATGGGGGGTTGGGGTCCCTTACCGTTGGGGGTACAGCCATGGCCGGCCCGAGTCGAGTCAATCGATTGAAGACCGTGGGTCAACGCTCGTTCCGGGCGATCAGCCAGTTTAGGAATCCCATAGGCACCAAATCGGGTCGTCTCCTACTGGTGGGGACCGTCGTGTCATGCCTCCTGACTGGATGGAATGCGTCACCAATGGCATCGGCCAGCGGCACGACGTTGTACGTGGCGACACCGCTCAACGGCGGGGTGGACGCCGGCAACTGCCAGAACGAGGCGACGCCGTGCGCCACGATCCCCTATGCCGTATCCCAGGCGGCAACGAGCGACACGATCGATGTCGGTCCGGGGACATTTACGGCCACTCTCACCAACGCCTTGGGTGTATTCCTCACCATCCAAGGGTCGAGTTCAGGCTCCACCCCGGTCACGACATTGGAGCCGACAACCTCGGGGGGATCCGTCTTTTCAGCAAATCGCGGGGGTTGGACGCTGGACGACCTGACGGTCGACGGTTTGACGGGTAGCGCATTGAACAGCGACTACGGCTCGACCATCGACGTCGTCGACAGCACCGTCACAAACAGCGCACCTGCACTTTGTGCGTGTGGGCCCACCGGCACCGTCTCGGTCACCGACTCCACGATCAGCGGCAACAGCGCGGCCGCCAACGTGGTTCTAACCGCCGACATGACCATCACCGCCAGCACCATCGCCAACAACACCGTTGGCCTCGAAAGTCCAATCGCGGCAAGTATTTCCGTCGCCGGTACCATCCTGAGCGACAATGGCGGCGCGGACTGCTCTCTGCTGAATTCCGTGACCGACGGTGGGTACAACATCGACGAGGACAGCACCTGCAATTTCTCGCACACGAACCACAGCCAATCGGGCGTGAGCCCGGACCTCGGCACGCTCCAGGACAACGGCGGGCCCACCCAGACCATGGCGCCTGCATCGGGCAGCCCCGCCCTCGATCAGATTCCGCCCGGCACGATGGGCAACGGCGTCGCCCTGTGTCCGGGCACCGACCAGCGAGGTGCGCCTCGACCTGATGCAACGGACTGCGACATCGGGGCCGTCGAACCCGAGTTCTCGGCGGTCACCTGCTCCAACGGCCCGACATGCAGCACCACGGTGGTCACTCCCAGCCAGACCGTCACCGCCACGGGCACGAAGAGCACGGGCACAGCCACGGTGTCGCTGACGGTCGCCCCCCAGGCACTCGATTGTGGTTCGAGCTTCAACTATGTGGCGCCCGTCACCACGCTCACCGACACCGGTCTCACCGCCACCAACGGGGTGGAGGTCACGGCCGAGGTGCGAGATCTACCCAGCAAGAAGGGTGTCCTCGTGTGCTATCAGAAGGTGGAGCCCTCACCCGCCGCACCGGTGCTCCTCGCCAAATGCCACGGCCGGGGACCCGGTCCGTGCGTGAAGTCCATCAAGGAGGAGGACGACAACGTCGTCGCCACGCTCGTCGTGCCCGTCAACGACCCTCGATTCCACGTGGGTGGCGGGATACCGGAGGTGACCGGACTCAGCCCGACAACGGCCGTGCCGGGCAAGAAGCTCACGATCAAGGGGGACAACCTGTCCGAGGTCACCAGCGTGACCATCGGGGGGGTCTCGGCGCGAATCATCAAGACCGCACCGACCAAGGTGAAGGTTCAGGTGCCCACCAACGCCCGCAGCGGTGTCGTCGTTGTCGGCAGTATCGCCGGGGTTGCGACGTCGGCCGTGTCGCTCCTTGTCTCGGGTACCCGAATTCCGATGCGCTCATAGGCGCAAACGTCACGACTGCGGGCCCAACGCTTCATCGCCGGACTCCTGCTGTCTTGCCACGCCCCTCGACGCGGCCCCGAAGATCAAGCGGACCACGACTGCGATCACGACCAGATCGGCGATCATCTGGACCATGGTCACGATGCGGGCTACGTCGACCCTCGGCACGATGTCACCGAACCCTACGGTGGAGAAGATCGTGACGGTGAAATAGAGAGCTCTGGTGCGGTCGAGCGGAGTACTGAAGTACCCCGGGTCGAATCCCGACATCGTGAAGTAGATCCACGCGAACAGGACGAGGAAGAGCGGGATGACGGTAGCCATCGACACACCAGCTCTGAGCATCGGCTGACGATGATTCTGGATAGCGCGGACTTCAGAGGCGAGGACGGCTACGAAGAGGGCGAGAGCTACGCCTAGGCGTATGACCACCGACTGGTGGTGACGATGTTCCACGGGAACCACGTAGTAGACGACCAAGAGCAGGGTGGCCGTAGCCACAGACCGAAGTGCAGCTTTGGCTAAATGAGAGCGCTGGAAGCCAGCGGCACCTAGAGGATTCACCTCTCCAAGTCTGTCGGACGACACTCATGACAGCGCGGACCTTGACCACGACCTCCATCTGGCACCGGTGATCCGCCTCGGTCCGCGGCAAGAGTTCCGAATGACCGCTTGGCCTGGTTCAGCCGAAATCGCTCTTGAACTCGGCCAGCGCTTTGGGAAAGGTGCCATCGAGGAGGTTGTTTCTATAGGTGGCGGAGGAGTCGTAACACCAAACGCCCGCAAACGTCACCTTGTTCGAGACCATCCATGTGGCCATGTCGTCGATGAATGAGGGGTCGTCCCCGAGTCCGTGCCCATCGGTACGGTACTCATCCGACCATTCTGGAATGGCAATTGGCTTGTTGTGCTCAGCTGCAAACGCGGCCAACCAGTCAAGTCCCCACTGTTGGTTCAGTTGGTGGACCCAGGAGACCGCGGGGGTGAACGGGGTCCCCCAGAAGTTGTCGTACACGTCGGTCCCGACGTAGTCCACATAGGCGTTGCCGGGGTAGGCCTGGGCGGCGGTGTAGCTCGTGGGGCTCGGTGCGTTCGGGTTCCACAGGAACGTGAACTTCTCGCCGGGCACGCTCCGCATCGTGTTCACGATCTGACGCCAGAACGACGTGAAGTTGGCCGCATCCTGGGCCGTTTTCACTGACCAAGGGAACCAGTTACCGTTGAACTCCCACCCCAGCCGCAAGATGGCGTCAGCTTCGTTGTCGTTGACGAGGTTCTCTCCGAGGACCTTGAAGTACTGGTTGTACGCGCCCGTGGCCCCTGCCGCCAGTGTGCCGACGCCAGGGAGAATAGGCACGCCGAGTACCAAGCGAAACGGGGTCTCACTCCACGCCTTGACGTTGGAGGCGCCGTCCATCGAAGCCCACCCACCGGCCTTGTCGAGATAGTCGGTGGCGAACGAGGGAGCAGTGTCGGTCGCCAGCCCGAAGAGCGTGACGCCATAGGGATCGGCTTCCCCGGCATACACGCCAACGGGAACGTGATGGGCGAATCCGGGGCCGGTCATCGAGGACTGGTCTGCGATCTGCTGGACGGGAGAAGACGCCCCACGACGTTGGGTCTGTTCCATACCTCTCGAACTACCGGCGGTGGACTTCAAGGGGGAGTGCACAGGTGTGGCCCGTGGCTTGGCGACGAACATGATCGAGATGAGCAGCACACCGACCGACCCCGCCACCGCCAGTGCCCACCACACCCGATGGGCCGGCCGCGCCGACCGGGGCGTCGACGGGGGCGGCCACTGGCTCGCGACCGCGCCAACCTGCTCGGCTTCACCATCCGGGTATCCGGCGACAGGAGCCATGACCCGATCGCCGGTCGACGGGGGCGGCCACTGGCTCGCGACCGCGCCAACCTGCTCGGCTTCACCATCCGGGTATCCGGCGACAGGAGCCATGACCGGATCGCCGGTCGACGGGGGCGGCCACTGGCTCGCGACCGCCAACCTGCCGGCATCACCATCCGGGTAACCGTCGACAGGAGCCATGACCGGATCGCCGGTCGACGGGGGCGGCCACTGGCTCGCGACCGTGCCAACCTGCTCGGCTTCACCATCCGGGTAACCGTCGACAGGAGCCATGACGCGATCGCCAGGGGCGGGCTCTTCCAGGAACACAGCTTCCTTGGAGGGAGACGGCTCGAGACTCGTGACCTCTACGGCACGCGCGCTTGACGTCGTCGGTTCGTGGTAGGAGCCGATCCCTCCGTCTCGAACCAGAGGCGTGGGCTCGCCATCGCGAAAGAGCCTCTCCTCGTGAACGCCGAACGGATCGCTATGCCAGCCGTCCACTTCCATGGGCCCCCCACCCGTCTTGCAAGACTCTCGTCCTCGCCCGTCTCGGGCTGTTCCCGTCCTCAGATGGGACCAGTCCATGCGGGCTCTCAGGGCCTGAGTCCAGTCCCCATTCTACCGACGCGTTTTCTCTTTGAGCTGGTTTGATCACGATGGCGGAGCATCGTCGTGCGACATTTGGAGTTCGCTCGCGTTACTCCCGCCCGATGTTGATCCGGGGTTGATGACGAGTTGATCATTGGCGGCAGACGACATGCACCACGAGCGTCGGGCCGTCGTCCGGTCCAGAGGAATGGACCATTCAACAAATGGCAGCAGCCTGCCGATGTATCCCCGATGAACCCGGTCAACCTCGGACCACTGGTCGAGCAATGGCGCCACAGCTGTACCCTCGCTGGGGACGACGACGCCACGTGGCCTGAGGCCGAGTCCGCTCTGCTGCTGGAGTCCGTCCTCGCCACGAGGCAGTCGAGCTCCTCGCCCGAGCTGGAGCCCGCGGAGATCGGGCCGAAGCAGGCTGCCCACGGCAGTGCCCTTGATCGGGCGACTCGCAGTTGGGCGCGGACACAACCGTCACTATCTGCCTTGACGCTCCGGCTTCGTGGCCTGCGAGAGGCGATCGCCGCAGACGCCTCCGAGGACCGGGAGGCGGAGACTTTGGCCAACGTCTGTGGAGTGGTCGAGGCCACAGCGACCGAAGAGTTCACTTTGAGGCTGCAACGAGCGGCACTGACCGATCCCCTGACGGGAGTCGGAAACCGACGTGCTCTGGACAACGCGTGGCAAGCGGCGGTCTCGCAGGGGAAGCGGCTCGGACAACCGGTCTGTGTGGTCGGGATCGATCTCGATGGGCTCAAGCGCATCAACGACTTCCAGGGCCACGCGGCTGGCGATGACGCCATCGTCCGTTTGTGCGCTGCCTTGCGAGCAGCATTGCGCGATACCGATGACATCTTTCGGATCGGTGGTGACGAATTCATTGCCCTTCTGCCTGGGACCGCCGCTGAGGCGGCCGCTGAATTGGCGGGACGCGTACAGCAGTACCACGCCCCCAAGTTCAGCTGGGGTGCAGCCGATACGATCCAAGACGGCGCCACGCTCGATGACGTGCTTCGATGCGCCGACCATCGCCTCTATGCGCAGCGTCGGAGGGATCGCTCCGCCACGGCGTCGGTATCGGTCACCGTCGCCACGCATCAGCCGTCGCTGTGGTCTCGGGTCACGGCGCGCCGAGCACTCGAGCTGGGGGCCAGCGGTGCACTCGCCTTGGCGATCGGCGCCATCGTGGTCAGCATCTCCGGGGGTAATCACTCGCTGTGCGCCGGGGGTGACGGGCCAACGATCGTGGACTGCGGACTGTCGAACGCCGTGTACTACGCCGGCATCGTCCTCGCCGTCGCCGGTGCAATCGTGCTCGGAGTGGGCGCGGTTGTCGCGGCGCTGCTCCGGGGAACCAAGCAGACCTGACTCGACCCCTACGGGGCGGGAGGCGGATAGGCGGCCTCGAAGAGCGTCATGAGCTTCGGGAACGTGGAGGTGAACCGACCCTCTCCCCATTCGAGGTCGGGCTCGTTCGCCATGGCCTGGCTGAGCACTCCGACGATGAGGGTCGAGACGAGGTAGACGGCCTCATCGGAGTCGGCTCCGGAACCGAGCTGACCTGCGGCGACCGCGTCAGCCATCGCGGCGCGCTGGAGGCGGACCATCTCGACGCTGGGGGCGAACGCCTCGGCCGAGGGCTCGAAACTCGGGACGGGTCGCCAGAACATGAGCTGTGCCGTAGCCCGGTGGGCGAGAGCCCAACGCCCGCTCGCCTCGAGCCCGGCCGTCAGAGCGGGCAGTCCGGGCTCGGCACCGGTCATCGCTCGACGCATGACCTCGAGGTGCTCGAGCTGACCGCGCCGGAAGATCGCGTCGTAGACAGCCATGAGCGAGGGGAAGTACTTGTAGAGCGAGGGGGGCTGCACTCCGAGGCGTCGGGCCACCTCTGCCAGACTGAGGCCGTTGACCCCCTCCTCCCCCATCACGTCCCCGGCTATGTCGAGGATCTCCTCGATGGTCTCCTGGCGGCGTCGGGCCCGTCGGTCGATCGGTTGCGGCGTCTGGCTCGGTTTGGTGGCTCCATCGCTCATCACCTGGCGAATCTTAGCAGCTCCTAAGGTTGACAGCTAGAGCTAATTATCGTAGCTTACGTCCGAGCGGATACCCGACAGCGACGAGGAGGACCGATGGCGCCCAAGAACCAACGGTGGTGGCTGACCCACGACAGCGAGCAGATCGTCATCGGCGCCACCCCCGAGCACGTGTACGAGATGGTCGCCGACCTGCGCCGAATGGGCGAGTGGAGCCCCGAATGCCAGCGCGTCGAGTGGCAGGACGGGACCGGCGGCCCGGCCGAAGGCGTCCGGTTCGTCGGCCACAACCGGGGCGGGCCGGGCGGCCTCATGCGCTGGTCCCGCCGCGGCCGCATCCTCACCGCCGACGTCGGACGCGAGTTCGCCTTCGTCACCGAGGAGGGCGGCCACGAGTCCACCGTGTGGCGCTACCGCTTCGAGCCCGTCGCCGATGGCACCCGGGTGACCGAGTCCTATGACGTGAAGCGGATCCCGGTCTGGGCTCGGATCGTCGACGTCCCGACCAACCGGCACCGCGAGCTTCTCGAAGGGATGCGCCACACACTCGCGCAACTCAAGGCTGCGGCTGAGTCCACGGTCGCGATGTCCTCGCCTTCCGACACGAAGGTCACCCACCAAGGAGAAGCATGATGGTCACCACCTACAGAGCCGCAACCGACATCGACGTCCTGACGACGAGCTTCCCCATCCCAGGTTTCGGACTCATTCCCATCAACGCCTTCGTCCTCCACGGTCCCGAGCCGGTGTTGGTCGACACCGGAGCCGTGGTGGAGAGCGACGAGTTCATGACGGCTCTCCGCTCGGTCATCGACCCGGCCGACCTCAGCTGGATCTGGCTCACCCATACGGACTTCGATCACATCGGGACGCTGCACGAGCTCCTGATCGAGAATCCCAAGCTGCGCGTGATCACCACGTTTCTCGGCGTGGGCATCATGACCACCTCCGCCCCACTGCCGATGGACCGGGTGCACCTGGTGAACCCTGGACAGGCGATCACGGTGGGCGACCGCACTCTCACCGCCGTCAAGCCGCCCGTCTTCGACAACCCCTCTACGACTGGCTTTCTCGACGACAGGTCCGGCGCGTTCTTCAGCTCGGACTGTTTTGGCGCACTCCTCCAGGCCGTCCCCGAGCGGGCCGACGACCTCTCCGACGACGAAGTGCGCCAGGGTCAGGTCTTCTGGGCGACCATCGACTCGCCCTGGCTTCACAAGGTCGACCCGGCCGCGTTCGCAAAGGAGTTGAACCAGATTCGCGACATGAATCCCACGATGGTCCTGAGCAGCCATCTGCCGCCCGCCTCGGGCGCCATGACCGGACGGCTGCTCGATTCACTCGCAGCGACGCCGGCTGCGCAACCGTTCATCGGACCGGATCAGGTGGCGCTGGAAGAGATGTTGGCGCAGATGACCGCGGGAGAGCCGCAGTAGCGCCACGCTCTCTGCGCCACCGTCAGGCCACGCACCCCACCCCTATGCTCGGGCGCCATGACGATTCAACGGATGGACCACGTCGGAGTCGTTGTCGACGACCTCGAGGCTGCCACTGCGTTCTTCGTCGAACTCGGCATGGAGCTGGAGGCCGAGATGCCAGTCGAGGGGCGGTGGGTGGACCGCGTCGTCGGCCTCGACGATGTCAGAGTCGACATCGCCATGCTGCGGACCCCCGACGGCCACGGCCGGCTGGAGCTGACGAAGTTCCACACTCCGACGGTCATCAAGGCTGGGCCCGCACCCGCACCCGCCAACACACTGGGCATACGTCGCATCATGTTCGCCGTCGACGACATCGACGACGTCCTGGCCCGCCTCCACACCCTCGGCGCCGAACTCGTGGGCGCGCTGGAGCAGTACGAGGACAGCTATCGGCTCTGTTACGTCCGCGGCCCCGAGGGCATCATCGTCGCACTGGCCGAGCAGCTCAGCTGAAGTCCGACCCTGTCAGCTCCTCCTCCAGTGGGATCTCTCCCCTGCAGCTGGGTGAACGGCGCAGATCTGTAATACCCTACGCGGGCACCCCCCTAGGAGGACTCATGCTCGGATACACCTACCCCCTCGCCGACCTGTTTGGCACGATGTTGGGCCTGTTCGTCTTCTTCATCTGGTTCTGGCTCCTCATCACCATCTTCGGTGACATCTTCCGGAGCCACGACATGGGCGGAGGCGCCAAAGCCCTGTGGGTTATCTTCGTGATCGTCCTCCCGTTCCTCGGAATCTTCGTCTACCTGATCGCTCGTGGAGGGAAGATGCACGAGCGCGCTGCTCAGGCCGCCCAGCAACAGCAGCAAGCCATGGACGCCTACATCAAGGAGACGGCGGGTTCCGCCGGCTCGGCCGACCAGTTGGCCAAGCTGGCGGACCTGAAGGACAAGGGCGTGATCACCCAGGCCGAGTTCGACAGCCAGAAGGCAAAGATCCTGGCGTAATGCCGGCCTGAGCCCCGCGCCAGTCTCGGTTGGACGAGGTAGCGGTAGCCATGGGTGGGCCGCGACGCGCCTGTCCACCACGGCTCGGTACGTACGGCGGTCACGAACCGCCCAGGAGAACGAAGTCGAGCATCGCCTGGTACCGCCCAGTTCTCGGGCGTGCGCTCGCACGCGCCGCGCTCGGCAAAGAACCGCTCGGGCGCAGGGCCTATGGCGTGTCTAGTGTAGGACGGTGGTGCCGGACGAGGTACGGGCAGCGGGCCACGGAGCCGGCGAATCTGCCGTCGATGTGTCACTGACCGATTGTTCGCCGTGACCCGCCAGCCTTCCGCCGCACGGTAGGGGGCGTGGGGGCACCGACGGCCGGACCGTCACGAGGGCATTGCACCGAACGCATCAGAAGGAGAGGCCACCATGGTCATCACGAGGATCGCGCACCTCAGTGTCAGCGAGCGCCGATCCAAGGGCAAAGACGCCCGCGAGCGGACGCCGCTCGGAACCCACAGCGGCTGGGTACCAGCCAGTGACCGTCCTGACCCGGTTGCCCTGCTCGAGTCCCAGAACGTCACTCGAGAGCGGGACCTCGTACCCGTGCGCCACGGAAGAATGATGGTCTCCGCCTTCACCTTCTATCGGGGCGCAGCCAAGATCATGGCCGCCGACTTGAAGGACACCCCGACGGCCGGCCTTGATGTCCAGCTCTGCGGCGACGCGCACCTCTCGAACTTCGGGGGATTCGCCTCGCCCGAGCGGACGCTCTTGTTCGACCTGAACGACTTCGACGAGACGCTGCCCGGTCCGTTCGAGTACGACGTCAAGCGCATGGCGGCGAGCTTCACCATCGCAGGACGGAACAACGGCTTCACCAAAGCCGAAACCAGAGCGGCGACGGTCGATTCAGTGAAGGCATATCGCGACGCGATGAACGAGTTCGCCCAAATGGGGAACATGGAACTTTGGTATGCCCGGCTGACCGAGCAAGAGGTGATGGGCGCGTCGCGCACCTTGACCAAGGGAAGCCCCACGAAGGAGGGGGCAGCCCTGGCCAAGAAGGAGCTGGAGCGTGGTCGCAAGACCCTCCAAAAGGCACATAGCCGCGACAGTCTGCAAGCGCTGGCGAAGCTCGCCGAAGTGGTAAACGGTCGATACCGGATCGTCAGCCAGCCGCCCGTGGTCATCCCGGCGCGCGACCTCGAGGCCATGTACGGGTACTCCGGCGACGAGCTCCAGAACATGGTCCACAAGCAATTCCGCGCCTACCGGGCCACGTTGCAGGAGGACCGCCGGCACCTCCTGGAGCGATTCCAGGTCGTCGACATCGCCCGCAAAGTGGTGGGCGTGGGCAGTGTCGGCACCCGGGCGTTCATCGTCTTGCTCGAAGGCCGCGACGAGCAGGACCCGCTGTTCCTCCAGGTCAAGGAGGCATCGGCCTCCGTGCTCGAGGACCACCTCCCCAAGAGCCGCTTCAAGGAACCAGGGGAGCGGGTGGTCCAGGGGCAACGCCTCATGCAGGCCGCCAGCGACATCTACCTGGGATGGTCGAAGGGAGCCGAGGCGAACCGGCACCTGTACTGGCGCCAACTCCGGGACATGAAGGCCTCGGCCCTGGTCGAGCTCATGAGCCCGGCCATGCTCAGCTTCTATGCCGGGCTGTGCGGATGGACCCTTGCCCGCGCCCACGCCCGATCGGGAGACGCCGTGGCCCTGGCCGCATATCTCGGGAAGAGCGACAAGTTCGACCTGTCGATCACGGACTTCTCCCTCCGATACGCGCAGCAGAATGAGCAGGACTACCAGGCCTTCGCGAAGGCCATCGCTTCCGGGCGGCTCGAGGCCATCGAGAACGTCTGAGGACGCAGCCCGATGGCACTGGCGGACAGGAGATCTCGACGATGAGCCCAAAACCCAAGCCCACGAACCGCGACGCGGCGACCGCCTTCTTCGACGACGTCACCTCGAGAGGGCCTCAGCCGCTCCTTCACCACGCGTCGGGGACACTACGTTTCGACATCATCGACGACTCGTCTGTCGAGCACTGGTACGTCACCCTTGAGCGTGGCAGCGTCACGGTGTCGCACCGAAACGCCAAGGCCGACGCCGTGATGCGGACAGAGAAGACTCTGTTCGAGCGCATGTGCAAGGGCACGATGAACACTGATGCCGCCATACTGCGCGGCGTCGTCGACGTCGAAGGGGACCTGGGTCTCCTGGCCTCATTCGATCGGCTGCTCCCGGGGCCGCCCGACTCGCGGGCGTCGTTTCTCGAGCGACAGCAAGAGGTTCAGCGATGAGCGACGATCTCGTCAAGATCCTTGACGGCAACACGTTCGTCGTCAGTGATGCACGGGGCGACATCGAAGCATCGCTCACCGACCCCACCGGGCTCTTCTCCTTCGACACCCGCTTCCTGTCGCGCTGGGTTCTCACGGTGAACGGGGATCGGCTCAGCGCCTTGTCCACCGACGACCTTCAGTATTTCGAGGCGCGGTTCTTCTTGGTGCCAGGTACCGGCACCGTATACGTCGATTCCGACCTGTCGGTCATCCGGCGGCGGGTGGTGGCAAATGGCTTCCACGAAGAGCTGATCATCTTGAACCACCGACCCGATCCGGTCGAGCTCGAAATCCGCCTCGAAGCGGCCAGCGATTTCGCCGATCTCTTCGAGGTGAAAGACGCTCTCAAGAAGAAGGGCACGTACGAGCGCACCGTTGACGGAAGCTGCCTCAAACTGAAGTACCACCGCCAGACATTCGTGCGAGAGACCTGGATCATGGCTACTCCCCCGGTGACCGTCGACGACCACGGATTGACCTTCACCGTCAAGATCGAGCCGCATGGCCGCTGGAGTACGGAGCTGATCGTCAACACGGCCCGCTCGGCTCTGGATTCGACTTTGACACAGGGTCGGGAATTGCGGACGCGAGCCAACGTCGGCGCCTCGATGGCTGCGAATCTTCAGCGAACTGTCGACGACGCGCCGAAGCTGAACTGCGACGACGACGCCCTCAAGGTCACCTACCGTCGCAGCCTGGTTGATCTCGCCGCCTTGCGCTTTGTCGCCCCCGTGCTCCCGAACCATGCCCTGCCGGCGGCAGGCCTGCCCTGGTTCATGACGATGTTCGGGCGCGACAGCATCTTCACCAGCCTCCAGGCGCTCCCCTTCATGCCCGACCTGGCCGCCACCACGCTGCGCGCCCTCGGTGCTCGCCAGGGGACGCGGCTCGACGACTTCCGAGACGAGGACCCCGGCCGCATTCTCCACGAGATGCGGTACGGCGAGCTCACCGCCTTCGAGGAGCGCCCGCACTCGCCGTACTACGGCTGTGCGGACGCCACGCCCCTGTACGTGGTCCTGATGGATGAGTACGAACGCTGGACGGGTGACGCGAAGCTCGTGCGCGAGCTGGAGTTCGAGGCGCGCGCCGCGCTCACGTGGATCGACGAGTACGCCGACCTCCAAGGCAACGGGTATGTGTCGTACAAGCGTCGCAACGAGAAGACCGGTCTCGAGAACCAGTGCTGGAAGGACTCGTGGGACTCCATCTCGTTCAGCGACGGCACCCTGCCAGGGTTCCCCCGGGCCACATGCGAGCTTCAGGGGTATGCCTATGACGCCAAGATGCGGGGCGCCCGCCTTGCTCGGCTGGTGTGGCACGACGTCGAGTTCGCCGATCGTCTCGAGAAGGAGGCGGCCGACTTGAAGCGCCGGTTCAACCGTGACTTCTGGGTCCAGGACGGCCAGTATTTTGCCGTAGCCCTCGACGAGGAGGGACGGCAGGTGGACACCCTCACGTCGAACAACGGCCATCTCTTGTGGAGCGGAATCGTCGACAAGTCCAAGGCCAAGGCGGTCGCCGGGCATCTCCTGGGCGAGCGGCTGTTCTCGGGCTGGGGGGTGCGCACCTTGGCCGAGGGAGAGGGGCGTTTCAACCCCATCGGCTACCACGTCGGCACGGTGTGGCCTTTCGACAACTCGTTCATCGCTTGGGGCTTGCGACGCTACGGCTTCAAAGAGGAGGCGGCGCAGATCGCCGAGGGGATCCTCGCCGCGGCGGAGTTCTTCGAGGGTCGTCTGCCCGAGGCCTTCGGCGGCTACCCCCGTGCCGTGACGAAGTACCCGGTGCAGTACCCGACCGCCTGTAGTCCCCAGGCGTGGTCGACGGGTGCCCCCCTCTTGCTGTTCCGCACGATGCTCGGCCTCGAACCGATCGGGCCCCACCTGGTGGTGGAGCCGGTGCTCCCCAAGAGCATCGGCCACATAGAACTACTCGATATTCCCGGCCGATGGGGACGAACCGACGCATTCGGGCGAGGCCGCGTCGACACCGATCGCGCCAACCGGCGCTCGACGAGAAAGGCGTAGCGAGAAAGCACGTCGTCACGCACTACTCCGGGTCCTTCATCTCGACGGTGAGCGTGCGGAACTCCTCGTTGCCCACATTCTCAAACGAGTGCGGCGTCAACGGGCCAGCCCACACCGCGGCACCCTCAACGGGCTTCAACTTGGACACCCGCGTGTCGGCGAGTACGTTTCCCTCCGGATCGCGGCGAACGAAGTCGCTGGCGCCCAGGACATAAAGGACGCCTCCCCAGCGGTGGGTGTGCACGGGCACCACGACGCCCGGTGCGACCCGACCGTAGAGGACCCGGACCCGCTCGTTCTCGAGAAGGACCGTATGGAACTCCGGCGCCGCGACCATGGCATCGAGATCGGAGGGCCACGGCCATGGCTTGAACATCAGGCACCCTTCGTCAGCGCCCGAAACCCGGGAGGCATGGAGAACCTTTGCGGCCTCACGGTCGGGTCTCTGGCGCCTGCGCCGGATCGGGATTCCGAAGGAATGCCGTTGCTACCAAGCCGACGAAACCAACGGCCGCGACAACGATCATGGCGAGGGCGTAGGAGTGGGTGGGGGTGGCCAATCCCGAAACGAGGATCGTGCCGGCGATAGCGGTGCCGAAAGACGAACCCAGGTTGGAGACGCTCCGCGACAACCCGGAGATCTCTCCTTGACGCTCCTCGGGAAACGCTGATTGCACGACGTTGACCGAGGGCGTGAGCATGGTCCCGAGGCCCAAACCGATGAGCAAGAGTCCCGGGGCAAAGGCCCATGGGCTGGGTGAGTGTTTAACGATCGCGAGGAGGAACACGACACCCAGAATGCTCGTGACAAAACCAGTGAGGATGAGCGTTCGCTGCTGGAACCGCCGAGCAAGGCGTCCCGCTGCGAGTGAGGACACCAAGATGCCTACGGTGGCCGCCGTGAAGATCACCCCGGTCTGTATGGCGTTGTACCCCCGCACCACTTGGAGGTAGGCCGAGACGACGAAGGACGTACCCATCAGTATCAGCCACTGCACGTTCTGGGTCACGAGCCCAAGGTTCGAAATGCGATTGTGAAAGAGGGCGGTGGAGAGTAATGCCTCCTTGCCGGCGCGCTCGCGCGAGCGGATCCACATGAAGAAGCCGGCAAGGATCCCCGCACCGGCGAGCAGGAGGAGAGCCATCAAGGTCACGTTGTTGTCCGCCGCGAGGATTCCCATCACAAAAACGACCAATCCCAAGGCGGAAAGGATGGCCCCTACCGTGTCGAACGGACGTCCGGGGTCCGGTGCCACCGGGTCATGAATGTGGCGAGCAAGGTAGACGATGATCATGACGATGATGGCCTGGAAGACAAAGGCGGCTCGCCAACTGATGGTTGTCGTGATGACGCCGCCGATCAAGGGTCCAGTCGCTGCACCAACGCCTCCCATACCGCTGATGACGCCGAATGCCTTGGCTCGCGCCTTGAAATCGGTAAAGAGCATCGTCGTCAGGATGTACACGGGAGGGATCAACAAGGCGGTGCCCACCCCCTCGAGGATCGAGTTCCCGAGGATGAGGACTCCCAATCCAGGCGAAAGGGCACTCAAGACGGCACCGACGGCGTAGATCCAGAGTCCCAGCGTGAAGCACCGCTTCCGACCCCAGCGATCTGTCAGCTTGCCTCCTGGAATCATGAGGGCGGCCATCACGAGGAGGAACAACGTGATGGCAACCTGTACACCCTGGACCGTCGTGTCCAGATCGTGACTGATGTCGTTGATCATCACGTTCATATTCGAACCGGCGAAGCTGCAAATGAACTGCGCCAACGCCAAGGGCACGAGCATTCGTCGCAGCCCCGTCGTTTCAGACGGAGCCGGTTGACTCATGAGGACTTCCAAAGAGCCACACGGTGGGCCAGAACGAGATGGAGCGCGTCGAAGAAGCGTCGGAAGCTTTCGATCACTGCAATCGGCGTGGCGTCAGATGCCACGGCCGGGGTGACCTGCCGATATCTCCCGTGCTGTGTCAGATAAGAGAATCCCGACATGGGTCTCCTCTCGCTGCGGCATCCAGCCTCGGCTGGCATGTTACACAGGCCGAACGTCTCGGCAAACAGGGACTGTTGGCCATCGAGTCCGGTCGGTTTGCGCAGTTATTCGCGGTCGAACTCGTGGCCTGAGCTCGGCATTGCCCTTTCGGATGACACGACGACATCCGAATTGCTATTGCGTTCGTATCGATGTCGACAACGATTGCCCGAATTCGAGGTGGACAACCGACTCAGGCGGCCATCACCTCGGTCCGAGCACGCAGACGGACTACGGCTGCAGCGTTGAGGACGGCGACGACACAGAAGAGGGGCAAGGCCTCGGAGAGGTGGACGAAGGGGAGAGCCCAGCACACCACCCCGACCAGGACCACGGCTCCGGCCGAGACAGTGTGGGCGATGGCCAGGGGGCGCGCCGGCCGGCGCCGGGTGCACGAGCCCACCACGGCCAGCGCCAGGTAGACGGCCGCGAGGGGCACCATCAGCTTCAGGATCTCAGCGTCCGGCAGCTGGACCGAAGCCTCCAGATCGACAAGCTTCGAAGCCCCCACCCCGGTGGCGGCTATGCCGATCTGAGCGACAAGGTGAGCCAGTGCCCAAGGGGCCAGGCGCCGCTGGACCAGGCCGGCGGCTGGAATGTCCTCGAAGTAGGCGGTGAAGAGCGCGAACACCAGAACGAACTCGAAGATCAGTGAGACCACGTCGACCCCGGTGATGGTCTGGTTGCTCACCGTGATGGCCACCTCGATGAAGGCCTCGCCGCAGACGATGAGCGTGAAAAGGCCCATCCGCTCGACGAGGTGCTCCTCGTCCGCCGCGACGAGCGGAGCCAGAGCGGAGAGGGACAGTAGCGCCGCCGCCACGAGTCCGGCCAGGGTCACCCCGGCCACCCACAGGCGCGCCGACTCGGGCAGGAACACCGTCGCCAGGAAGACGACGGTCCCGACGGAGGTCAATCCGACCAGACGCCTGGCATAGAGGCGGTCGCTCGTTCGAAGGCGGGCGGCGCGAACGTGCATGACAGCTAGGAGGGCCAGGAGCAGGCCGAACTCACCGCACAACAGCGCCGTGTGCCCCTTCACCGAAACCTGGGACTCCATGGCCATCAGGACGATGATCGTCATCTGGCACAGGAGGAGCAGGCGGTGCATCAGGTCGCTCATGTGAAAGCGGTTGGCGCAGACCGTGGTCGTGAACCACACCCACCAGGAAGCCGCGAAGACCACCACGATCCTGAGGGTCTCTGAGAAGGTGTGCAGGTGGGCGACAGCCGAGCTGAAGATGAGGAGCGCCGCCACGTAGATGAGGTCGTAGAAGAGCTCGATCCACGTGGCCATGTGCTCGGAACCCGGGCGGACGTTCGTTCCGGGAATCCTCGGTCCTTCCATGTCGCTCCTCGGCGTGTTCGGTCCCGATCCAGATTTGAACCAGCCTCTCACCTAGGGGCGCCACTCCCCTCTCTGCGCTCCTACGGCTGTGCGAGATCGGACCGATCGGATCCGCACCGGACTCGAATCGAGGCTCTGCGCTCCCGTCCGCCGGGGCTCTGTCGGCAACCCACCAGAAGCTGCTCAGCCCGATCTCATCCTCCGGCGATGACCCGGTCAGGACGGCGCGTTCTCGAGATGGGCCCTGAGTCCCTCGGCGTCGACGTCGCCGATCACCAAGAAGGTGTCATCGGCGATGTCGTCGCGGGTGCGCGCGTGGAGCGTCTCGATGTCGACGTCATGAAGGTGCAGATACCTGCAGATCGCCGTCAGGAGGCCTTGCGCATCGGGGGCGACCACGTTCACCATCGATCGATCACCGGCACCTTGGACGGTTACCTTCACCGGCCCGAGCGGTCGGAACGTGGGTGAGGGCACCATGCCCGCCGCCACCATGCTCCGCAATTGGTCGCCGAGCGCGTCCCACGCAGCGCTGTCGAATTGAGCTCCGCCCCCGACGATGAACGAATGAAGAGCGAGATGTTGCCTTTTCCATGTCGACGCCGACGCGCTCGAGATGGACAGGCCACTCGCCGTCAAGACCGCAGCGCTGTCGGCGAGGAGGCCTCGCCTGTCTCGGGCTGCGATCGTGAGCCGCACCAACGTTGAATCTTCGATGTGCCGGGCCAGGGCCCTGACCTCGCCCGGTTGCAACTTCGGTCGACACAGCACCAGATCACTGGCCAGCACCGGTGCGCCGTCACTCAGCAGCCACAGGGGCGGCGCCGACCCGACCAGGGATTGGATGTCTCGCTTCGAGAACTTGGAGCGCTTGAGCAGGCGTTCGACTTCACTTCTTCGATCCGCGGCCCGCGACGACTGATGCGCCGCAACTTGCACTTCGATCGTCGATGCAAGCACCTCTCCGAACGAGTCCGGATCGACCAGCAGCCAGGCGTGACCTCCGCTCACGATGCGACGATCGGCACCCACCGTCGTACAGACCGCCTCGAATGCCGAGCGGGGGATCACGCTGTCCTTCTCGCTCGTCAGCGCGAGAACCGGGATGTCGGACTTGCTCAGCTCCGCCATATCGAACTCCAGATCGGCACGTTGTGCGACGAGTCCCGCCCACGCCATGCCCAGAGGATTGCGAAGGACATTGGGCACGAGGTCGGCGCGCATCGCTTGGACCAACTCCCAACCGTCCGAGAGAGGCAGGAATTCGCGGCCGAACGCCACGGGCCATTCCCACGGGCGCCGCGTATTGAGACCGCCGATGGCGTTGAGCAGCACGAGATACCGCACGAGTGCCGGTCGGTCTCGGGCCAGCTTCATGGCGACGCCGCCGCCGAACGAGTGGCCGATCACGAGGGCCGGCTCCTCGATCCCGACCGCGGCCATGAACGACGCCACCCAGTCGGCGTAGCCACCCATGTTCATCGAGCGGCACGGAAGGTCTGCGGTACCGCCGAAGCAGGGCAGGGCGGGAGCGAACACGCGGCATCCGCGGGTGGTCAAGCGTCGCATGGCCCGCTTGTAGGCCCGGCTCCCGAGCGCCCAGCCGTGCAGGAACACCACTGGTGGTCCGTCGGCACCTCCGACGCCATAGACGGCTCGTCTCCCTGCCACGGAGGTCCGGTACCAAACCAAATGGTCGTCGGACCCCGGTCCTCTCGACAACGGTCGTCGGCTGCCGATCATCCCCACGAGCAGAGGCTATGGCGCCACCGATGCGGCTCGGGTTACGGCTCGATGAACTCCCCTCCGCTGTGCGTAATGTCTACGTGCATGGCACCGTGGAGCACCCGGGAGATCCCTTCCCTCGATGGGCATACCGCCGTGGTCACCGGAGCCAACAGCGGTCTGGGCTTCGAGACCTCGATGGCACTGGCCCGGGCCGGTGCGCACGTCGTCCTGGCGTGCCGAGACCAGGCCAAGGGTGACGATGCGCTCGTCCGGATCCGCCGAGCGGTACCGACCGCCGACGTCCAGCTCGAGCGGCTCGATCTCGCTGATCTCACGTCGGTGCGTCAGTTCGCCGCCGACTTCTCCGCCCAGCACGCCGGTCTGGACATCCTCGTCAACAACGCCGGGGTCATGGCAATTCCCCGCCGGCAGACCGCCGACGGCTTCGAGATGCAATTCGGCACCAACCATCTGGGCCACTTTGCCCTCACCGGATTGCTGCTCGACCGCCTTCGCGCCCGGCCCGGTGCACGCGTCGTCACGGTGAGCAGCACCGTGGCCAGGATCGGTCGGATCAGGTTCGACGATCTCCAGTCGGCCCGCCACTACGGAAAATGGACCGCCTACGCTCAGTCCAAGTTGGCGAACCAACTGTTCGCGCTCGAGCTGGACCGAAGGGTGAACGAGCGGGGTGTGGGCCTTGTCAGCGTGGCCGCACATCCGGGCTATGCGGCCACCAACCTGCAGGCCGTCGGCCCTCAGATGACCGGTTCGAAGAACATGCACAAGCTCACCGATCTCGCCAACTCGATCTTCGCCCAGCCGGCCGCCGCCGGGGCCCTGCCCAGCCTTTACGCGGCCACAGCGCCGGGCGTTCGCGGCGGACAGTACTTCGGCCCCGACCGCCTCTTCGGCATGAAGGGGTACCCGACGACCGTGTCGTTCGTGCGCGCCGCCCGAGATCGTGACACCGCTCGGCGTCTATGGGAGATCTCTGAAGGCCTCTCGGGCATCGGGTTCGACCTCGACCCCTCGAGCTAGCCGTCGCGGTTGTCCCGGTGGAGACGTTCAAGGGGGCGGTCGTCGGGACATCGCGTCCGGCACGAGCTCCTCGAGCAAGGCATCGACGAGAGACGCGGACCGATCGTGATCGAGGCCACGTATGTACCGAGGAGCCGACCTGTCGTCGACCCAGGAGGAATCCCAGCCGGCTGTGGTTCGTATGAACTCGCGAGCGAACTCGTCTCCGTAGGACAAGCAGCCCTCGAGAACCACGTCGACATAGGACTGGGCAATGGGATTGCGTCCGTCTGGACCGACAGGATGGTCCGGCTCATATGTCCAGAATCGTCCGTCGGGAACGTGTCGACCGGACTGCAGCGTGATCGTGGGCCAGTCCACGACCACTCGACGGTACCCGCCTTCTCTGCGGTCGAACTCCGCCAGCTCTGCAACAGAGACAGGAAAGACAACACCGTTGCAGGTCCCCTGGGCGTGAGCGGCCACACCAAGCGCGGTGAGCCGCGGGGTCGAGACGGGTTTGTTCCATGCGCGCTGGATGCCGCGGACCGAGCACGGGACGGCTTCACCCGTCGCTCCCGTCATCTGCCTGCTGGAACCATTGATCAGGCTGCCGTACCCGAAGATGTAGTCCATCCGGCATTCGTCGGCGTTTCGGGGCCTACCGGCAAGAAGGAGTCAGGTCGACGACAGACCGATCAGGGGGACACGGTCAGAGTAAAGGCCTGGGTGGCGACGTGCTTATTCTTGCCCGTCCCCCACGTCGCCACGATCGTGATGTGGTAGGCGCCCGCTCGCTTCGGGCCCGCCGTGCCCGAGATGGTGGCTGTCCCGTTGCCGTTGTTGGCGAGCTTGATCTCCCACGGAAGCTTTCCACCCTTCATTTGTCTGGTGATCCTGGGTGCCGGGCTCGTGGGTGTCGTCGTCACCGTGAAGGTGAAGAACTGGCCCCGGACTGCGGTGGCAGAGCTCGCACTCGTGATCGAATACGGCGCGGCGTTGACCGAGACGCACTCGTTGGTGTCGACGGCGCCCGTGACGTTGTCCGACGAACCGGAGTAGCCAGACCCGGCTCCCGGCACATACACCGCGGCAAAGCAATAGATGCCCCGGCTGGGGACGAACACCTGTGACTCCGCCGACGACGAGTCTGACGACGCGCTCGAGAGCATCGGCGTCCCCTCCGGCGTCGACGTCGACACGCACAGGGCATCGGCGGTCGTGGGACCGCACACGTAGAAGTCGACGGTGCCGCCGGGGGCACCCTCGTCGGGGTTGCCCGTGACCGTGACGGAGTCGGTCACCTGCCCCGAAGGCCCGACCGTGATGGTCGCGGCCGAGACCCGCGTGGCCGTGCTCGAGGTGTCGAGCGTCACGAGCAGGCACTCGCTGGCGTCGAGGTTCAACGAGCTCGTGTTGTCGGTCGACCCGGCGTAGTTGCTGTCACCGCCGTACGTCACCGAGAAGCACCAGGTCCCCGGTGCGCTGGGCGCGAACGAGACCGACGTGGCCTTGGAGGTGGCCCCGACGGAGGGGGTGAGGGACTCACTGGCGTCCTCGGGGGTGCCCGTCGCCGCGGACGGTCCTGTCGTCAGCGTCTGGCTGGTGCCGGTCTGGCAGGCGTAGAAGGTTACGGCGCCGCTCGGAGGGCCCACCACGCTGGTGCCGCTCACGGTGACGGTATCGGTCACGGTCCCCGATGGCCCGAACGTCACGCTGGCCGCCGACACCGACGTCGACGATGCCGATGCTGCGGGTGTGACGAGGAAGCACTCGTCGGGGTCGGCGTTTCCGACCGCGGTGTTGTCCGCCGCGGCGCCGTAATTGGTGTCACCGCTGTAGGTGGTGGAGAAGCACCACGTCCCGGCCGAGGTCGGTGTAAACGGGTTCGACGTGGCGCTCGACGTGGCTCCGGCCCCGGCGACCAGGGCCTCCCCCGGGTCCTCGGGTGTTCCCGACGCCGCGCACGGTCCCGAGGTCAGCGTCTGGGTGGTGCCGGTCTGGCAGGCGTAATAGACGAGCGTGCCCGTAGGCGAGCCGGGCACGAACGTGCCTGCCACGGTAACCCAGTCGGTGACGGTGGCCGAGGCCCCCAACGGGATGCTCGCAGCCGAGCTCGAGCTGGTGATGGTCACCGGCTCCGGCATGACGAGCACGCACTCGTTGGCGTCGAGGTTGCCGGCGCTCGTGTTGTCGGTGGACCCGCCGTAGTTGGCGTCGCCGCCGTAGCTGGCCGAGAAGCACCATGTGCCAGCCGAGGTCGGGGTGAACGGGCTCGACGTGGCGGCCGAGCTGTCACCCGCCCCCGCGCTCAAGCCGTTGGTGGTGACGTGGTTGGCGGGGAGGACGGCGCACGGCCCTGTCGTCAGCGTCTGGGTGCTGGCGATCTTGCAGACATAGAAGGCGACGCTGCCGGTCGGGCTGCCGTGGGTGGCGTTGCCCTGCACAGAAGCCGTGTCGCTCACGCTGCCGCTGGGCCCGAGCGTGATGGACGTCGCGCTCACCTGCGTCGTCGTGGTTGTGGGCGTGGTGGCGCCGGCCGGTGCGGCGAGCGACACGATGGTGCCCAGAGTCCCTGCAAAGGTGACCGCTGCAATGACCAGAGCGCGTCGTCCACGGCCCGTCTCGGTCCTATTGGCTTGCTTCATGGTGCATCCCGCCTTCGTTGAACGACGCTCTATCCGTCGAGGGAATTCATAAGGGGAAGGACACGCTCAGCCACACGTCACGACGAGGCGAAGCAGCACCGTTGGTCGAATCACTATCGCCACCCCCGCCGAGATGGAGTCACATCACGTTGACCGCCGCCACCCTACGAGCACAACGGCACCGTGTCTACTGGCACGACGGGGTAGGGACAACTGCTTGCAAAGGGCAACCGATGTCGTGCTCAATCACCGACCATGATGGGCGGGTGCGCCGCTACGTACTGACCGTCACCTGCCCTGACCGGACCGGGATCGTGGCTGCGGTCACCGGCTTCATCGCCTCTCACGGCGGCTGGGTGGTGGAGGCAGCCCAGCACGGCGACCTCACGACTGGGCAGTTCTTCCAGCGGATCGAGGTGCTGGCCGAGAGCCTGCACTTCGGTCTGGAGGAGTTCGGCCGGCGCTTCGCCGATGTGGCGCGAGAGTTCGACCTGGACTGGCGCCTCAGCGACACCGACGTGGCAAAGCGGGTGGTGGTGCTGGTCAGTCGGGAGGACCATTGTCTGGCCGACCTCCTGCACCGCTGGCGGAGCGGCGACCTTGCATGCGACATCCCCGCCGTGATCTCCAATCATCCCGACCTCCGGCAGATCGTCGAGTGGCACGGGATCGATTTCTTCCACGTCCCGGTCATCGCCGAGAACAAAACGCAGTCCTTCGCGGAGATCGTCTCGCTGGTCGACGCCGCTCGGGCCGACGTGATCGTGCTGGCCCGCTACATGCAGATCCTTCCCGCCGACATCTGTGCCCGATACCCCGGGCGGATCATCAACATCCACCACAGCTTCCTGCCGTCCTTCGCCGGCGCTCGGCCCTACCACCAGGCCTTCGAGAGGGGCGTCAAGCTCATCGGTGCGACATGCCACTATGTGACGGCCGAGCTCGACGCCGGGCCCATCATCGAGCAAGACACCAGTCGCATCGACCACGGCGACACAGTCGACGATCTTCTGCGCATCGGCCGAGACATCGAGCGTTCCGTGCTCGCTCGTGGTCTGCGCTGGCACCTGGAGGACCGGATACTGCTCAACGGCAACCGAACCGTCGTCTTCCCATAGCGCGCTCACCGCCAGCGCGCTCCATGACACGGAGAGTTGGCGCGCGGTCCTTGAGAGTGGCCACGGCTCCGGTCATCGGCGATGATGTGCGAAGTAAACGCTCATGTGATGCGGTTCCCATCGATTTGGCCGGAAGGAGCCTCATGGCCACGCTTCGTCTCCTCAAGACCAAGAGAGTGGACTTGCTTCATGGAGTGCAGCTTTTCGCGGGGTGCAGTGCCGGGGAGCTCGGCAAGATCGCCTCTCTCACCACCGAGCATCACGCCAAGGCGGGGCAGGTGCTCACGAAAAGGGGCGACCCGGGTCTCGAGTTCTTCATCATCGTCGAGGGCAAGGCGACAGCCACACGCAAAGGTGTCCATCTCGCCACCCTGGGCCCCGGTTCGTTCTTCGGCGAGTTGGCGCTGTTGGACGGGGGAAACGCACGGCGACCGTGATCGCCGACACCGACATGCGGCTCCTGGTCCTGTCTCGCCGTGAGTTCAACGGCTTACACCATGTGGCCCCGTCGGTCTCCGCCAAGATGCTGGCCGAACTCGGCGCTCGCCTTCGGAGTGCCGACGAGAAACTCGACCCGGCCCCGGCTCTGGGCAAGCGGGTCGGTCCCTGGGCTCTCTGAGGCACTATCGCATCGCCGGGGCTCGGCGGCCGGCACCCGGTGCTCGGCCTCACAGGTCAAAGATCGTCGCCGTGGCGTTGCACGAGGACCTCGGCCCAAGCCTCACGTCCCGTGGCACGCAAGCGCTCGAGGTAGGGGCCGAGGTGCTTCCGGACGTGGTACGGGCCCCCCTCGGTGCGAACCACCTCCATGGGATCCTCACGACCTGTTCGTGCGAGCTGCGCTGCCGTCCAGTCATCGAGAAGTGACGCACCTCTCCCGGCCGGTCCGAAGTCACGTCGAAAAAGGTCGTGCGTTTCGTGTGCGTCGCCCGCCAGGTCGAACAGCATCTCGTCGGTCCAGTGAGGGTGATAGCCGTCGTGCCAGGTGCGCAGGTAGAGGTAGTCGTCGAACCGCACGCCACGCTGACATGACCACGCCCCCTGCGAGAGCACGAGGTGGTCGCGTCCGGCGCCGCCGATCTCGATACTTCGTCCGTCCCAGCTGGGCGGTGTGCGAATACCTGCGAGTCCGAGCACCGTGGCCGCAACATCGAAGTGGTACTGCAACCCGTCATGCACACATGGCTCGACGCCGGGCCAGCGGAGGACGGCGGGGATGTGACAGGTCGCCTCGTCGGCTGCTTGGTGATCCGCATAGACCCCCAACTCACCGAAGGCTTCACCGTGGTCGCTGCTGACGAGCACGGCCGTGTCCTGCGCGACGCCCAAGTCGTCGAGCTTGTTCATCAAGGTGCCGAGCGCATCGTCGGCGTAACGGACACCTACGTCGTAGCCGTCGAAGATGGCCTTCACGGCGTCCATGGAACTCGCATCCCAGGGCTGGCGCGGTGGGGGTGGTCCCCATTCGTCCGGTGTGAATCCCCACGGCTCTTGAGCTGCATGCGGACCGGCAAGCTCCCAGTTGTGCGCCCGCACCTGCTCGGTGTGCCACGACGGCACGGGATCCGAGGCAAAGGGGTTGCCGTACTCGTCGGGCACGTTGTAGGGCGTGTGAGGGTCCCACAGGTGCACGTGGAGGAACCAGTTGTCGGCCCGGCCGCGTCGCTCGAGCCAGTCGAGCGCCCCGGGAAGGACCTGGTCGGCACGCTCGGCCCCCATGCCCCGCATCAGGTTCATGGCCTCCTGGAATCCATGGTTCCACCAGGTGGCGGAGTGTCGGAACGGGAAACTCGAAAGCGAGGCCGTGTGCCAACCGTTCCAATACAGCGCACCGGCCCACGAGTCGAATGCATACCGACTCACGAACCCCCGCTCGGCACCCTCGTAGCGGAGGTCTGCGGCGCTGCCACCGTGGCTCACGACACCGTTGCGAATGCCGAAGGTGCCCGTCAGAAGAGCGGCTCGGCTCGGGAGGCACGGAACGTCCGAGGCATAGACGTTCGCGAACCGCACCCCGTCGGCGGCAAGCGCATCGATGTTCGGCGTGGTGGCGCGGTCATATCCGTGGCAGCCCAGGTGATCGGCACGCAGGGTGTCGATGTCCACATACAACAGGCGCATGTCGGGGCAGTGGCCGGTCGATCAGGCCAGGGTGCGGCGGAGGACCGCCGCGAACTCCCTGGTGTCGCTCACGAAGCCGACATGGCCACCGGGAAAGTCGATCAACGACGTGCCCAGGCGCTGGGCCAGCGCGGCAGCCGTGCGCTGAGCGAACTCACCCTTGGACGTGGTTCCCCCGGCGACGACGACGCGAGGCGTCCCGCTCTGCAGGGCGGCGAGGTCAGGCTGGTAGAGCGCGATGGGGAGCAGGCCGTGCCCGAAGAACCGCTCGCTCGTCGCCACCATCTCAGCCGACGGAGGCGGCGCGGCGGCGGCCTGTGGAGGCGGGCTCATGCCGGTGAACGTGAAGAACTTCGCCCATGCGTCGCCCGTGCCGCTCGTGCGGTAGGCGTCGTAGATGTCGTGCATCGCGGCGCGGGCTGCATCGGCTTCGGGCAGGAGCAGGGCTACCGGTGGTTCGTGGGCGACGAGCGTCCGGACCTGGTCGGGGTAGCGCGCCACCAGGGCGAGGCCGGTGACTGCGCCACCGCTGCTCCCGAACACGTGAGCGGGCCCGACGCCGGCCGCCTCCAACACGCGGCGTACGTCGTCGGCCAGCAGGTCCGGCTCGCCGTCCTGGTCGGGGTCGTCGATGGTGCTGGGGGCGAAACCTCGGGGGTCGTAGGTGACGACGGTGTAGTCCTCGGCGAGCAATGGTGCGATGGCGGCGAACCCCGACGCCCCCATGGGATGGCCGATGCACATGAGCGCAGGGCCTGAGCCTTGGACCTCGAAGTGCAGACGCGCTCCGGGCACGTCGACCGAGTGACTCATGGGCAACGACATGTTCGCATCACTCCTTGGCCGGGCTTCGGTCATGGACCGGTCGACGCTCCAGGCTAACGCTCGAGCCCCACGGGCCGGAGCAGCTAATTTCCCCTTGGTGGAGTTCAGCCCGGAGCTGCGCGCAGAGGTGCTGACCGGTCGGATCACCGTCTCGTTCCGGCTGTGGCAGCGGCCCCAGGTGAAGTCCGGGGGCCGCTATCGCGTCGAAGCGGGCCAGATCGAGGTCGACTCGATCGAACTGGTCCCGTTCTCCTCCATCGACGAATCGGATGTGCGACGCTCGGGCGAGACAGATCTCGAATCGCTGCGCCGACGAGCAGCCCACGCGGGTCCCATTCACGATGACACGCTTGTGTACCGGGTCGAGTTCCACGTCCCCGACTAGGTCTCCGCGGCCACCGTGGGACCGATCACCGGCGGTGTGTGGCGCGCAGGGCGGTACAGCCCGGCCTATCGACCGCCGAGCATCCGCCGGAGGTCCTCGAGACGCTCGGGCACGATCTGCCACCAGGTCCACTTGCCCCGCCGTTCCCCCACGATCAGCCCGGCCTCGGCCAGGATGCGCGTGTGATGCGAGATCGTGGGCTGGCTCTTGCCGAGCGGCCCCTCCAGTTTGCAACTACACACCTCGCCCTCAGCGGCGACGATGGACAGCAGGCGGAGGCGCACCGGATCACCGAGGGCAGCGAGCACCGGGGCGGATCGTTCCGCCTCTCCCTTCGACAGCGGCGTGTGGGTGAGCACGCTGCAACACAGTTCGTCTCGGGTCACACCGGCGCTCTTCCGGACAGGCACCTTCGCTCCTATTGACAGATGTCGATGCGTTGACGATACTCATCACATCGATTGCCATCAATCTATACCGGAGGCACCCGTGTCCCGTGTCCAACTGGCCCTGAACGTCTCCGACCTGGACGCCGCCATCGACTTCTACTCCAAGCTCTTCGCGTCCACCCCGTCCAAGGTCCGGCCCGGCTACGCCAACTTCGCCATCGTGGACCCGCCCTTGAAGCTCGTGCTCATCGAGACGCCACAAGGCCGGGGCAGTGGCATCGGTGCTGCGCTCAATCACCTGGGCGTCGAGGTCGAGGGCACCGAGGACGTCGCCCGGGCCACGAGCCGCCTCTCGGGCGGTGGCCTGGTCGTCACCGAAGAGCACGAGACCACCTGCTGCTACGCCGTGCAGGACAAGGTGTGGGTACAGGACCCTGACGCCATGCCCTGGGAGGTCTACACCGTGCTGGCGGACGCTCCTCCGGAGGCCGCGTCGTGCGGGGACGGCACCAGCGTCTGCTGCGACCTCCAGGTTGACGTCGCTCCGGCGGCGACCACCTGCTGCTGACGAGCCCATGACCGAGCCGGTGCTGTGGCGACGGCTCGTGGCCGAGTTCCTCGGCGCAGCGTTTCTGGCCCTCGTGGTCGTCGGCTCGGGCATCACGGCGCAGCGGCTGTCGCCGGGCAACACGGGTCTCCAACTCTTCGAGAATGCGGCGGCCACCGCCACGGGGCTGTTCGCCGTCATCGTGATGTTCGGGCCGGTCTCCGGCGGGCACTTCAACCCGGTGGTGTCGTTCGTGGACGCCGCCTTCGGGGGACTCCGCTGGGGCGACGCGGCTGCGTACCTCCCGGTCCAGGTGGGTGGATGCATCGTGGGGGCGGTGGTGGCGAACGTCATGTTCTCGCTCCCCGCCGCAGAGCTCTCGACCAAGCACCGGGCCTCTCCCGCGCACTTCCTGTCCGAGGTCGTCGCCACGCTGGGGCTCCTGCTCGTGATCTTCGCCCTGGCCCGCACGGGCCGCTCACGCAGCGCCCCGGCCGCGGTGGGGGCGTACATCGGTGCGGCCTACTTCTTCACGTCATCGACAAGCTTCGCCAACCCCGCCATCACGGTCGGGCGCATGTTCTCCAACACCTTCGCCGGGATCGCCCCGTCGTCTGCGCCGAGCTTCGTGGCCGCCCAGGTGGTGGGGGGCCTCATCGCCCTCGGCGTGATCCTCGTGCTCTATCCCAGGCTCTCGCCCGAGGAGGCGGGCGACATCCTCGTCCCCCGTTCCGACCGGATCGACGAGCAATCAGGGATTGCGACATGACGACGGAGCTTCCCGAGGTGCTCTTCTTGTGCGTGCACAACGCGGGTCGCTCGCAGATGGCGGCTGCGCTCCTTGCCCATTACGGCGGTAACGGGGTCGTCGTGCATTCGGCCGGGTCGGACCCGGGCGAAGCGCTCAATCCGGCGGTCGTCGCGGCCATGGCGGAGGTGGGCATCGACATCACGGCGGAACAGCCGAAGAGGTGGTCCGACCACATGGTGCAGCGGTCCGACGTGATCGTGACGATGGGGTGCGGCGATGCGTGCCCGGTCTTTCCCGGCAAACGCTATGTCGATTGGGAACTTCCCGACCCGGCGGGCAAGTCGGTCGAAGAGGTGCGGCCCATCCGGGACGCCATCGATGCTCGGGTGCGGGCGCTCCTGGCGGAGTTGGCGTCTCCCGTCTAGGTGCGCCATTCGGGCCGGCTCGATCCCCGCGGCACGAGGACCGGGTCAGGCCACGACGGCGGTATCTCGGAGAACCGCACGGGTGGGGCGACCATGTGGACGTCCCCGAACGGGCTCGGCGCATCGTAGGAGGTCGGCTCGCGTAGGCGGTGCTCGTCGTCGCAGCCTGCCAGCGCCGGGTCCACGAAGCCGAGCGAGCCACACCACATGGCTGACTTGGTCAGGCTGACGGTCACGTGCCACGAGCCGCCTTCGGTGGCGCGTTTGACCAGTGCGGCCGTGGCGCCGATGGCACCGAGGTAGCCGGTGATGTAGTCGTTGACGAGGAACGTGACGGGAAACCGAGGCTCGGCCGCACTCCCCTCGCTGGCCATGAGCCCCGACACGGCCGATCCGTTCATGTCGAAGCCCCCACGCCGCGCCCACGGGCCGCTCGCCCCGTAACACGTGACCGAGACGTAGACGAGCCCCGGACGGTCCCGGGCGAGCTCTCGGGGATCGAGCCCGCGGCGCTCGAGCGAGCCCAGGCGGTGGTTGTTGACGACCACGTCGGCGTCGGACAGGAGCTTCGCGGCGCGGTCCTTCCCGATCGGACTGTCGAGATCGACATAGGCACTGCGGGAGCCGATGTTGGCCTCGGCGTAGATGTGCTCGTGCTCGTAGTCGTTGGGGCGCGTCGCCCCGAGGACGTCCGCTCCGTGCTCGGCCAAGGTCCTTCCGACCGTGGGGCCAGCGACCGCGTGGGTGAACGACAGCACGCGGATGCCGTCGAACGGTCGATCGGCCACCCCGAAGTGGCGCGGCGGAGCGTCGCCGATCCGCTCCAGTCCGATCACCGGCTGGCCGGCCAGCAGAGCTCCCTGCTCGTGCGCCAACCACTGCGCCGGCGTGCGCACGATAGAGATCGGCAGGCCCTTGGCGCTCGCCTCCTCCTCCAGCTCGAACGCGTCCCACGTGGCGATGGCCTGGGCGACCCGAGCGGTGTCGGGTGGCACGTCCAAGAAGCGGCACCACTTGGCTACGAGGTGCGGGTAGACGGCCGTGGCCATGACCCAGCGGCCATCGGCCGTCCGGTAGGGGGCCAGGAGGAACGGGTTGTCGAACAGGAGCGGATGTGGCGCCGTCTCGCCGTTGAGCGTGGGGTGCCAGAAGGCTCCCGGGTTGATGGTGTGCACGGCTTCGCGCAGGTCGAGGTGGAGGTCCTGGGCCGGCCCACCCCGATGCCGATGAAAGGCCACCGCCGCGACGGCTCCGGCCATGAGCGGGACGCCGATGCAGGCCCCCAGCCGGTGGACCGCCGGCACGATGGGATCTCTTCCGGCAAACGAGACAGCGCCTCCGGTCTCGATCCGGGACAACCCGACCTCCGACAGCAGCTCGTCGAGGGGACCGAGAGGGTTGAAGTCGTTCATCGAGTCCTACCCGGTTGGCACGGACGTCGACGGCACCGAGCACTGTCGGAGCAACGCGATCACGGCCTTCGGGCCGACGCCCGAGTCGACGACGCCACCTGCTGCCACGGTGGTCAACTCCTGGATGTCGCTGCCCTCGGTCACCGCCACGATCATGCGAGCCAGCTCGTCGACCGGCAGGGTTGGAATGCGTCCCGCCTGTTCGAGCGCCTCGGTCACGAGCACGGCAAGCTCCGAGCGGACCCGTACCTCGTGCTGGACGAGGAGCAGCGCCACATCGGGGTGACGGATGGCGTGCAGTGAGAACTCGACCGAGACGAGCGTCCACTGCCGGTCGACGACCAGACCCGGGACACGGGTTGGATCGTCAGCCGCATCGTCGAGCGCGTCGCCGGCCGGCATCGCGGCGCGAATCCACGCTGCCCGCCGCTCCCAACTGCGGTCGAGGAGGGCGAGGAAGAGGGCGTCCTTGTTGGCGAAGTTGGAGTAGAACGCTCCTTTGGTCAGGCCGGCGCGCGCGCAGATGTCGGGTATCGAGGTCGCCCCGTACCCCTGCTCGGCGAACAGCTCCATGGCGGCATCGAGCAAGGCCGAAACGGTGATCGGCCTCCGCTTTGTTGCTCCCCTCGGCATGCGACTCAGTTTATAGGATTCTGTTCGGTATGCAATACCGTACGGTATGGCTTACGCCGGAAGAGGCTGGGGAAGCACTCTGCCCACTGCCCTGTTGCAATCACCATGGAGACAGAGCACGCACGAGGGCGGGTGCGGGTCGAGCCCTCGCACAAGAGGGTCAGGGCGTACCTGGGCGGGGAGTTGGTCGCCGACACGACGCACCCGCTCCTGGTGTGGGAGGTTCCGTACTACCCGACCTACTACATCCCGTCATCGGACATTCGAGCCGAGCTCGTTCCCACGGGCGGGATCGAACACTCCCCCAGCCGGGGCGACGCCGATGTCTACGACGTGAAAGTGGCGCGGTCCGCCGCGCCGGGTGCGGCCCGGCGCTATGCGGCCTCACCCCTGGAGGAGATTCGCGACGCCGTTCGCCTCGAGTGGGCCGCCATGGACGAATGGCTGGAGGAGGACGAGCCCGTCTACGGCCATCCTCGCGATCCCTACACCCGGGTCGACATCCTGGCCAGCTCTCGCCACATCCGGGTCGTCGTCGACGGCGAAACCATCGCGGAGTCGCATCGGCCCCGGATCCTGTTCGAGACCGGACTCCCGCCGCGCTACTACCTTCCCCTGCCGGACGTGCGGCTCGACCTCCTGACGCCTTCGCAGTCCGAAACGCTCTGCCCCTACAAGGGCACGGCGACCTACTGGCATCTCGACCTCAATGGTCATCGCTACGACGACTTCGTGTGGATCTACCGGTCCCCGCTGCCCGAGAGCCAGAAGATCGCCGGCTTGGCCGCGTTCTACAACGAGAAGATCGACCTCTACGTCGACGGCGTGCTCCAGGACCGGGCGCGCACCAAGTTCGGTTGACCCCTGACGCCTGAACCCGTCCCGCACGGCGCCCGTCCCCCAGCCCTCAAAATGGATGATGCACCGTGCCGGGATCTCTCCTAGTGTCCGGGGTCAAGCCGTGGCGGGCGGTTTGTCTTGGCGCACACGAGTGACGCCGTCTTTCGCCGACCGCCCCCGGCCCAGCAGATGACACGGTGTCGTCTGCGTGACCGGGAGGGACTCGATGAGACGGTATCTGTGGGCCGCACTGGCCGGATCGCTGCTGTTCGGGGGTGCCTCCCTCGTGTCGGTGATCGCAGGCACGGCGCCCGCTTCGGCCCAACCAGCGGTATCGCTCTACGTCGCGTTCCGGAGGAGTCGGGTGACTGCAGCTCCCAAGTAAACGCCTGCGGTTCCATCCAGACCGCCATCACCACCGCAGAAGGTGGTTCCGACAACGGCGACGACGTGACCATCAACGTGGCCGCGGGCACCTACACCGAGAACGACACCTGTCAGCGCCTCGTCGCTCAACTCGCTCACCATCGCCGGAGCCGGGGCCTCTACCACGACCGTGAACGGTGGAGCGGCCGGATCGGTGTTCACCATCAGTAACGGTACGGTGACCCTCGATGGTTTGACCATCACGAACGGCATGAGCGTCCAGCGGCTATGGCGACGGGATCTACGTCAACGTCGGCACCGTGAACGTGAACGGACTGCACCGTGTCGGACAACGGCAACCCCGGCGGGGGATGGGGCGCCGGGATCTACAACTTCGGCGCCACGGTGAACGTGACCGGCAGCACCTTCTCGAATGACAACCGCTACTACGGCGGCGCGATCAATAACAACGGCGGCACGATGACCGTGAACGACAGCACCTTCTCGGGCAACAGCAGTTCCGCCGGCGGCGGGATCGACAACGGTGCCACATTGCACGTGACCGGCAGCACCTTCTCGGACAACAGCGGCCTGGCGATCCTCAACGACTACAGCGGCAATCTAACCTTGTCCGACAGCACCCTGACGGACAATAGCGGCTACTTCGGCGGTGCGATCGAGAACAACTTCGGCGCCATGCTGACCGTGACCGACAGCACCCTCTCGGGCAACAGCGCGGGATGCTGCGGCGGCGGTATCGGCAACTTCAACGGCGCCACGGTGAACCTGGGCGCCACCATCCTGGCCAACAATACGGGTGGCGATTGTTTCGGGCACCTTCAACGACCTGGGCTACAACCTCGACGACGACGGCACGTGCGACTTGACCGCCACCGGCGACGTTGTCCGACACCCCCCCCGATCTGGATCCCTCCGGACTGCAGAACAACGGCGGGCCCACCCAGACCATCGCCTTGGAGGCGGGCAGCCCCGCCATCCGGGCCGTGACCGATCCCTCGCTGTGTCCCTCGACCGACCAGCGGGGCTATGTGAGAAACACCCCGTGTGACATGGGGGCCTTTGAAACCGACACCGTCGTGGCTCCGTGCACGCCGGGGTCCACGGGCTGTTCGGCCATGCTGAGTGCCCCGTCGCAGACCCTGGCGGTGACCGGCGTCAAGGTCGTCAGCGCCAGCGCCAGCATCACGCTGGTGGTGGCCCCGGCGGTGTTGGGGTGTACCGAACTTCAACTACGAGGCGCCCGTGGCCACGCTCACCGACTCCCACTTGAGCGGCACCGACGTGCTCGTCACCGACACCGTGATGAACCTCCCCTCCAAGAAGGGGGTGGTCATCTGCTTCCAATCGTTGGGAGATTCGCCGCCGCTGCCCTCGTTCCTGGCCAAGTGCAGTGGCGCCTTCGTCCATGCCTGCTACAAGTCTCTGGCCGAGCAGGACGGGAGCGTGGTGGCCAAGCTGGAGCTGCCCGTCGGAGACCCCCGGTTCCACATCGGCGGTGAGACACCGTCGATGACCAGTTACAGCCCCTCCCCGGCCAAGCCGGGCAAGACACTCACCATCAAGGGGGAGAACTTGTCCGAGGTGACACGTGTCACCATCGGCGGGGTGGCGGTCCCTATCACCAAGACCGCACCGACCTCGGTGAAGGTCATCGTGCCGGTCGGGGCCCAGGGAGGGGTCGTCGTGGTCTCCAGTTCCGCCGGAGCCGTGGCAGGGCGGTCGGTGACGGTTTCAGCGCCAAGAACCCCTCTGGGCTCCTTGCACCGCAAGGGCCACGAACATCGCCGACGCTGACACCCGACGGCTCGAGGTACTCCCGCTCTTCTGGAAACTTAATTCCGGAAGTCAACCTCTAGAAAGGGTCCGGAAGGGGGGCGGAGCGCAAGGTGGTACGGGGAAGTACACGGTCCCCCACGCCCCGCCGATCCCTCCGGGGCGATTCCAAGCGAAAGGGGGGGCATCCCCAAGAACCGCCCACAGCAACGGTACGCCCACCCTGTGGATAAGTCACGTCGTTGGAACTGAGGCGAGGCACCCGGGACCCCCCCAGGACCGGGTGCCTCCAGCCCCAGCATCACTTACAACGCTACCCGTGGGAGTTGCACTACGTACAGAGAGCACCACCGACTCGTCGGAGTGAGCGGGGCCAGGACCCCCCTGGGAGCCCGGCCCGCTCCGCCACCGCGGCTCTGGGGAGGGTGGTTCAGCCGTCGCGGGGCGAGGGTACGAGGGTGATGGCGCCCTCGGGACAGGCGACGACGCACAGCCCGCAGGCGCGACACCCGTCGGCATTGGGCGTGTACGCGGTCCTGCGCCGGTGAGCGAGAACCCGGAGCTTGGCGAGGCGGGACAATCGGCTGAAGTCATCGTCGTCGATCCGCCCGACCTCGAACACGTCGTTGGGGCAGACCACAACGCAGTCGCTCTTGGCCTCGCACCGGCCGTGGTCGACGACAGGCGTCCAGGTCCCGGCGGGAGCATTGCACCGCTCCCCCGGCCGGTCCGGGTGTTGGGCGGCCCGACGTTTCTTGGCCAGTGCCTCGTCGTCGTCCCTCACCATTGATTTCCTCCTGTGGGTTGGTTTCGGCCGGGGAGGGCAAGGTCCTGGAAGGCTAGGGCACGACCGAGGAGATCCAAACATGACCGTGACGCTGATCACCGGGGCGAACAAGGGCCTGGGCTACGAGACGGCGAGCCAACTGGTCGACCGGGGGCACACCGTCTACATCGGGGCGCGCAGCGCCGAGCGCGGAGAGACTGCGGCTTCGCAGCTCGGCTGCCACTTCGTGCAGCTCGACGTGACTGACGACAAGTCGGTCCAGAGCGCCCTGGGCGTCATCGCGCAGCGAGAGGGACACCTGGACGTCCTTGTCAACAACGCCGGCATCAGTACGACGGCAGACGTCTCGGGCCCCGTCGCGCTCGAGGTATTCGACACCAATGCGGTCGGCATCGTGCGTGTGACCCAGGCCGCACTCCCGCTGCTGGAGAAGTCCGAGAATCCTGTTGTCGTCAACGTCTCCAGTGCCCTCGGCTCGTTCTGGGCTGTGACCAATCCCGAGCGGCGCCAATTTCACTTCCCCTCCATCGTCTACGGCGCGAGCAAGGCCGCAGTCTCGATGCTCACGGTCCAGTACGCCAAGGCGCTGCCGACGATCAAGTTCAATGCGGTCGAGCCGGGGTTCACCGCCACGGACCTCACTCCGTTCAGCGGGGCGGGGCAGCCGGTCGAGAAAGGCGCCGAAGTCATCGTGCGTATGGCCACCCTCGACCCCGACGGCCCCACCGGGACCTTCCACGAGAACGAAGGCGAGCTCGCCTGGTAGTGCCAGACACCTCAGGGCTAGCAATTACGATAGGGGCATCCCTCACATGGACGAGCCCCCGGAGCTACAACACAACCGACACTGGAGAATGGCTGTGTGGGCCCTCCGAGTGGGGTACCTCGGGCTGGCGGTCGCCGTCGCGGGCCTCATCGTGCTGTCGCTGGGAAAGACACCGTGGGTCCTGGCCGTCGGGTTGATCGTCTGGCTCGCGGCCGCGGCGGTCACGTTGACGGGGGTCTTCTGGTCCCGGCACGAGCTTTCCGACCCGCGCCCCGGGTACTGGCCGCTGCGGTTCATGCTCATCCACGACACGGTCCACGCCCGGTCGTCGGCCCAGCCGTCCTGACGGCTCTCGTCCCGTCGCAGCTTGCGTCGCAGGAAGGATGTCGGCAGCTCTAGCGATAACCCCGGGAGATCAGTTCGATGATCACCCCGAGAATGATCACCACGAACATGGCCGTGCGTCCTCCGCTACTCAGCTTTATGGACCACGCGTCGTAGGGATCAGCGCTGGCAGCCGGCGATGGAGCGTCGCCCATGGCACCCCACGGATACTCCGACGTCAGCATGGAGAAATAGCAATAGAAACGCGCCTGGTAGCGCAACACCGCTCGTGTCGCCTCGAACAACGGTCGTGGCAGCTCTCCGGTCACGAGCAACACGAACCAGCTCCCGATCGAGACGATCCCGAGTCCGGCGCCGAGCACGTTGACCACGATCGAGCCGGGAATGGCGATGAAGAGGCGGAACAAGACCGCAGCACGGTTGAGCTCGTCCGGGGGAGGAATAGCGACTCGGATGGGATACGCGTCCTCGTCAGCCAGGCTGTAGGGAGGGTAGGTGTCGGTCAGGAAGAAGAAGTAGCTCTGGACCCGCACGTTCCAGCGCAGCACTCCGGCGATGAACTCCCGGAGCCCACCAGCCAACCGGGCACTCACGAGGGCGACGAACCAGGCCCCTATCACTGCGAAGAACACCGCGATGTTGACGAAGATGAGGACGATGGCCTGCGGGATCACCATGATGAGGCGTATGGCGCACGTCACGCGGTTCCGAGGCAGAGGAGGCGGGTCGAGTACCCAGAAGTGCAGCGGCAGCGCCCCCGGCCCAGACGGAGGCCCCGACAACGGCGGTCCCGACAACGGTGGTCCCGACCACAGTGGTCCCGTGGGGGAAGCCGGAATGCCCGGCGGCGGCATCGGCGGGAAGGCGCCGCCCGGTTCTATCGGGGGTGGCGCTGGTTGATAGTCCGGGTGCTGTTCCGGTGGGTACCACTTTCCGTCAGATGCAATCCACCAGCCCGGTCCCTGCGAAACATCACTCATGGTCCACGCCCTCCAGATCGAGGCGACTGGCTCAGAGTGAGCCACATCACACCTATCCAGACAGGTGTCTACCATCCTTCCGAGGCGCCACATTGCCATCGTCCGGAGCACCACGGAGGAGAGAAGGCTGAGCTGAGATGAGGACGAGGCACGTAGAGGAAGGCGAGGCACTGCTCGTGGACGGTCCGCACGGATTGACGGTGGACTGGCTCGGTCACGCACTGGGCGTCGAGGTCACGGCCGTGGCAATCACGCCGGTCGGCACCGGACAGACAGGCTCGAGCTATCGACTCGAGGCCACCTACGCCGTACCGACGGATCTCCCCGCCACGTTCGTGGCGAAGCTCCCCGCACAGGACCCGGCAGTTCGTGCACGCGTCGCCTTCGGCTATCGCGCCGAAGTCGCGTTCTACCAGTCGGTTGCTCCAACCCTGTCCGTGCCGCTGCCCACCTGCCATGGCAGCGCCATCTCCGATGATGCAGAGAACTTCGTCCTGCTCCTCGGTGACCTCGCGCCTGCCGTGCAAGGTGATCAGCTTGCCGGCTGTGACCCGGGCTCTGCGCACGTGGCCGCCGTCGCCCTCGCCGGGCTGCACGGACCCCGGTGGTGCGACAAGGCGTGGGCCGACTTCACCGCCACCGCGATGCCAAAACCCGATGCCGAGTTGGCACGGGGGCTGGCCGATGTCGCACGACTCGCCGCCGACGCGTTCCTCGAACGCCTGGGCGACCGGATGAGCAAGCTCGACCGAGAGACGCTGCGGCGTTACCCGGACCTGGTGGAGCGGTGGCTGTTGCTCTACCCCGATCGGTTCGCCCTGCTGCACGGCGACTACCGCTTGGACAACCTGATGTTCGCGCCCGACGGGTCGGTGACCGTGGTCGACTGGCAGACGATCAGCGTCGGGCTGCCTGCCCGCGACCTCTCCTACTTCCTGTCCACGAGCCTGAGCCCAGTCGACCGTGCCGCCAGCGAGCGAGACCTCGTGACGGCCTACCACGACGCCCTGCGGGAGCACGGTGTCACGGACTACTCAGCCGGCGCGTGCTGGCACGACTACTGCCTCGGGATGCTGCACAGCCCGCTCATCACCACGCTCGGCGCTGCGTTCTCGAGCACCACCGAACGCGGCGACACCATGACGCTCGTGATGCTCGAACGTGCGTGCACCGCTATTCGCGACCTCGACACCTTGGCGCTCATCGAGTCGGCCTGAGCGAACTCCCCGAGCTCGGTTGTTACCTGCTCGCCGGTCAGCCGGCCAGCTCCCGAGACACCGTGGAGGAGTACCGCCGCTCCCCCACGGTGCGGACATGACCGGTGGCTCGGCATTCCTACTCCCACCTTTGCATCGCCAAAATTGATGAACCGAGAGGATCGGCGAGTCGAACCAGGATGGGGACTGCCGTGACACTCGCCCTAGCCCTACGATGGACATGTCGGTCAAAGGCGGCCACGCAGTGCCACCAGGCGCCAAGCGAACGCGACCTCGGCCGGCGTGGGGACGGGGATGGGCCGGACAAGAGCGATTCCTGGATCACGGCACTCGTTGACAGTTCGCTGGAGTCCGCCTGTGCACTGTCGTCGGCTGATTCGGCGGGGTGCGGCATTCTCGGCGTCGTTGTCAGTTGCCGTTCTCGTCCTGCTCGGGGGGCTGCCCACACCCGCCGGCGCTTCCTCGAGGGCAGCGTCGATTCCGCTCGGAGATTACGCGGGAACCGAGAACCCCTCGGGCATTGCCCAGTTCGCGTCGGATACCGGCGCCAACGTCACGTTGGCCACCGACTTTCTCGACCGGTCGTCGGGCTGGGCGGCATTGGAGAACGCAGATGGCATCGGAGCGTGGAGTTCTTCGGGTTACCAGCTGGTGCTCGCCGTGCCGATGCTTCCTGCCTCTGGGCGGGCCACGCTGGCCAAGGGGGCCCGCGGTGCATACGACGCGTACTTTGTCACTTTGGCCCAAAACCTCGTCAACGCGGGTGAGAACGATGTGTATCTGCGCCTCGGATGGGAGTTCAACGGCAACTGGTACCGCTGGCGCGTGCACAACACGAGGAGTGCAACCGAGTTCGCGGCGTACTTCAGGCACATCGTTGTCGCAATGCGGTCCGTCCCGGGCGAGGCCTTCAAGTTCATCTGGAATCCCAGTGCCGGAAGCTCCTATGGGCATTACAGCCCCGCCCAGGCCTATCCGGGCGATGCGTATGTGAACTACATCGGCACCGACCTCTACGACGAATCGTGGGTTTCCCCGCTTACCCCTCAGAATGCGTGGGCGAGACAACTCACGGGACCATGGGGGCTCGACTGGCTCGAGTCGTTCGCGGCTGAGCAGGGGAAGCCCATCGTCTTTCCCGAGTGGGGCGTGGCCATCCGAAGCGATGGGCACGGGCTGGGCGACGACCCTTACTTTGTCAATCAGTTCGCGACGTGGATCTCGTCACACGACGTAGCCTGGACGAATATCTTCTCGTTCGATGACAATCAGCAGGACGACATCACTGACGGCAGCTTCCCCAACGCGCTGGCGGCGTTCGAGGCCGACTTCGGCTGAACGCGTCCTCATCGGCGATGAGTATCGACTCGGTCAGCCATCCCCGGAGCGGGAGTTGGCGTCGGCGAACTGCTTCAGGACTCCATCCAAGTCGTAGGGCTGCTCTGTGAGTGTCTCTGGGTCCCATTGGCTCCGGGGAGTGGCGACGAAGTCTCCGCCATAGACGTGGATGGCGCCGGTGTGCTGCCGAGTGGGGTTCGTCACTGCGTGGATCGCGTCATCACCGAGGAGGACGACGTCGCGGGCCCGGAGCTCCTTTCCACCCGAGCTCGTCAGCCCCTCGGGCTGACGGCGGTAGAACGAGTTGTCCTCCTGCCCGGCGTAGATGCCGATGGCGGCCCACATGCGGTGGTCGTGGGGCTGCAAGGACATGAGGGGCGCCCATACCACGTTGAGCACGGTGAGCCGGGGCGAGCGGAACAAGATGTTCAACCCGGCCAGCGAATGATCGAGGGTGTCTGCCACTGACGACGGTTCGGACACTGCCCGGGCCAGCACCTCACGAATGGCACGGCGAGACTCGGACTCGTCGAGCGCATCCATGCACTCACCTACGAACCGGTCGATGTCGAACATGAGCTACCTCCCTCGACTCCGAGCCGCTTGCATCTTACGCGCGGCGTCACTACGGGCTCCCATCCTCGGGGCTCGAGATACCGAATCGACCTTAGCGTTCGGGCATGGCTTGCTGGATTTCGACTCGAGTCTGTGAACCCGGGCTATGGCTGAGCTGCAGGAAGGCGTGCGGTCCGCTGGTGCGACCGCCGTTCGCTCGCGGGGACAATACTGTGCGCGTTCTGGTCCGCATCACAGAGAGTGGGTCATCGTCATGTACTACTTGCTTTTCTACGAGGTGGTCGATGACTACGTGGAGCGTCGGGCGGCGCTCCGAGATGAGCACCTCGCGCTCGCACGGGAGGCGAACGAACGAGGTGAACTGGTCCTCGCTGGCGCTTACGCTGACCCGCCCGACGGTGCAGCGCTGGTGTTCCGAGGCGATGACGACTCAGTCGTGAGGGATTTCGTCGCCCACGATCCGTACGTTCGCGAAGGTCTCGTCACAATGTGGGTCATACGGCAGTGGACCGTCGCGATCGGGGGCCAATAACCGAACCAATGGCGGGTATCTTCTAGCTCTCATGGGCTCTGCCTCAGGGGGATGAGATGAAGATCGCAATCGTCGGAACCGGCGCCATGGGATCGGTGTATGCCGGCTTCCTCGCCAGGGCCGGACACGAGGTGTGGGCCATCGACACGTGGCAAGCCCACATCGACGCCGTCGCCACCGCTGGCATGACCTTCTCGGGGGCGAGCGGCAGCTTCGTTGTCGATAGCCTCCACGTCGGCCGGGAGCCCGGTGACGCCGGGCACTGCGATGTATGGGTGATCGCAACCAAGGCGGCGGCCGTCGAGGAGGTGGCAGCGAAGATCGCACCGCTCCTGCAGCCCGACAGCATGGTCATGGCGTTCCAGAACGGCCTGGGCGCGGGCGAACGGGTGGCCAGGCACATTGCGCCGAACCACATTCTGATCGGGATCGCCGAGGGCTTCGGGGCGTCGAACCCCGAGCCCGGGCGCGTGCACCACGAAGGCATGCGGCTGATCCGTATCGGCGAGATGCGGGGCGGCATGACGGACCGACTCCAGGCCATCGAGCGGACGTGGCGCGATGCCGGCTTCAACGTTCGAGCGTTCGACGACGTGAGCCTCATGATTTGGGAGAAGTTCCTCTGCAACGTCACGCTCAGCGCCCCCTGTGCGGCCTTCGACGTCACCGTGGGTGAGCTGATGGCGGATTCCGGGGCGTGGCCGGTCGCTCTCGGCTGCACGTCCGAGGCCTACCGGCTCGGCGTGGCCAAGGGGGTCCCGTTCACGTTCGACGACCCGCTGCGGTACGTGACCGACTTTGCCGAGACAATCCCGAACGCCAGTCCGTCGATGCGCCTCGACTACCTCGCGCGACGGCCCTCGGAGATAGACGTCATCAACGGACAAGTCGTCGAGCTCAGCCGAGAGATCGGTCTCGAGGCGCCCTACAACGAGACTCTCTGCGCAATTGTTCGCCATCGGGAGTCGCTGTTTTCCGCGCATCCGGCCTAGCGCTTGAGGTAGTGCCACTGGATTCTTCATCCCCATTGAGGGAAGTGTTTGTGGCCACGGATATTCGGACATCCCGGTACCCTTTTGGGGGTGCCCGAACCTGTGAGGACCCGCTACACCCAGGCGGAAGACGTCGACATCGCCTACCAGGTGCTCGGCAATGGTCCGGTCGATCTGCTGCTGTTCACGGGGGCGATCATCCCGATCGAATGCATGGACGAAGAGCCGTCCATGGCTCGTTTCGTGCGGCGGCTGGGCACCTTCGGCCGGCTGCTGCGCTTCGATCAGCGGGGTGTGGGCCTGTCCGACCGGGGATCGCCGTCGGCCCCCCCGACGACGAGACAATGGGTGGAGGACGCCGTGGCCGTTCTCGATGCGGCCGGCTCGGAGCGCGCTGTGGTATTCGCCCCTTACCTGTCGGCGGCGGAGGGCATCACGCTGGCGGCGACCCATCCCGAGCGTGTGTCGCACCTGGTCATCGTGAACGGCGCGGCGCGCCTCATGACGGCCCAGGACTACCCCTACGGTCTCAGCGGGGTCGGCTACGACGCCATGGTACGGGGGATCGTCGAACCCGATGCCATCGAACTGGGCATGGACATCCTCGCGGCGGTGGCGCCGAGTGCCGCGGGCGACCCGGCCTTCCGGGCGTGGTTCGACCGGGCCGGCAACCTCGGCGCGACGCCCGTCATGGCGGAAGCGCACTGGGCAGAGGTGTTCGGAAACGATGTCCGCCCGTTGCTCGCGCAGATCCGGGCACCCACGCTCGTTCTCCACCGCCAGGAGGTGACGGCGCCTTTCCTCGAGGTCGGACACGGCAGGTATCTCGGGAACCAGATTCCCGGTGCCAAGTACGTCGAGCTGCCCGGAGCAGACGCGCTCCACTGGGTGGGCGACACCGGCGCCCTCCTCGACGAGGTCGAGGAGTTTCTGACCGGGGTCCGCGGCGGGCAGGGGGCCGAACGGGTCCTCGCCACCCTGTTGTTCACCGATATCGTGGGGTCCACTGACTGGGCGGCCCAGCTCGGGGACACCCTTTGGCGGGACCTTCTCGACCGCCACGACCAATGCGTGCGTACAGAGATCGGGCGATTCCGCGGGCATGACGTCAACACCGTTGGCGACGGGTTCGTTGCAACCTTCGACAGTCCCAGCCGGGCTATCGGGTGCGCCCTAGCCATCCGAGAGGCGTTGAAGGTGTTCGATATCGGAGTGCGGGTCGGTATCCATACCGGTGAGATCGAGGTTCGAGGCAACGACGTGGCAGGGATGGCCGTGCACATCGGTGCACGGGTGTCGGCCCTCGCCGGTCCCGGCGAGGTGCTGGTCTCGTCCACGGTCAGAGACAGCGTCGTCGGGTCAAGCATCGAGTTCGAGGAACGCGGGGAACACGAACTCAAAGGCGTGCCCGGCACATGGCGCCTCTTCTCTGTTTCTGGCTGACCCTGTTTCTGGCTAACCCTGCGCGCAGAGTGCGGTGTGCGAGCGAGACCGTTACGTCGATGGTCGTCTATGGCCTTGTCGAGCGGTGGGTGTGAATGCCACAGGCAGATGCTTGACGCCTCCCACAAGCGGGATGGTCATGGCCTGGAGGTAGTCGGGCGGTCCTGTGGGTTGGATGTCGGGCAGCCGGGTCAGCAATTGCCTGAACACGACGCCGAGCTCTCGCCGTGCCAGATGCGCTCCGAGGCAAAAGTGCGGGCCTGGCCCACCGAAACCGACGTGAGGATTGGGGTCTCGACGAACGTCGAATTGTTCCGGATCGTTGAAGACCCGGGGATCGCGATTGGCAGCGCCGTAGAAGAGGACGAGCTTGTCGCCATCCACGAAATCGTGGCCCGATATTGTCACGTCTCCCACTGCCGTCCGTCTCATGAAGGTGACGGGCGACGCGAACCGCACGATCTCCTCCACCGCCGTCGGTGTAACTGCGAAGAGGTCGGTCTGCCAGATGCGCCTCTGGTCCGGATACTTACCGAGGAAGTGCATCCCCAACGAGGTAGCCGTACGCGTGGTGTCGTTGCCGGCCACCGCCAGGAGGATGAAGAACGCTCCGAGCTCCTCAGCCGTGAGGGACTCACCTTCCACATCGCCGTGGACGAGGGCTGAAGTCAGATCGTCAGTCGGCTCCTTCCGTCGGTGGTCGGTCAACTCAGCCATCACACCCGTGAGCGTGATGCCCGCCTGGAAGAGGGCACTGAGGGGATCGCCTTCGCCCGCCATCTCGGGGTCGCCGGCGCCCAGGATCACGTTGGTCGCCTCGAGCACCGTATGGAATTCGGAGCGGGGAATGCCCATCATGTCGCAGATGACCAGAAGAGGGAAGGGGGCCGAGATCGCCCCGACGAGGTCGGCCTCACCATTCTCGCAAATCTCGTCGATCAAAGCGGAGCAGATGCTCTCGACCGAATCGATGACTTGCTCGAGGCGACGCGGTGTGAAGGACCGGCCGACGATGCGCCGCAGTCGCGCGTGCCGGGGATCGTCCATAGTGATGAGGGAGCCGAAGTATTCCATCGCCTCCGCCGGCATGTCCTGGATCGATATCGAACCCTTGCCCGAGCAGAAGGTTCGTGGCTGCGTGCTGATCTCGAGCAGTTCGGCGTGACGGACAACGGCGTAGAAGCGGTCCGTGGGGCCGAAAGGATTCTCGAGCGCCACGGGAACGAAGGGCGTCTCCTCGCGGAGCATGGCAAAGTCAGCCATCCGTGCAGTAAGGGGCCGACACCAGAATTCCGGATCCGCGATTGAGAGCCCGCTGGGGGACACAGACGTCAACTGCCCACCCTCCTGATTCGGCGTCGCCCGGAGAAACGACACGACGACGCTGCGCACCTTCCGGCCGAAAACCTAGCGCCGGGCACCTTCCGGCCGAAAACCTAGCGCCGGGCGTTGGCTATGTGGGACAGCTCTTCATCCATGCCCTCGATCGGGATGATCGCCCGGTGAACAGGAGCAGGTCGACCGGGCCATCACCGAGCACGCCCGCCATTGCGCTGGGTGCCCAGAGATCTACCAATCACGAAGCGTGAACCCAGATTAAGGTTCGACACCTGATGAGCGAAGGGGGCACAGAGGCAGCGAGCGGGACGAGCCCGCGTCTAGCGCTTCTGTTGGCAGCGGCGATGTTCGTCCTCGTCGTGGACACCTCGTTCATGAACGTATCCATCTCCGCCGTGGTCAAGGACCTGCACACGACCGCCAGCGGCGTCCAGTCGGCGATCGCCCTCGAGGCCCTGGTCTCGGCCGCCTTCATCCTGATCAACTCGAAGATGGGCGATCTCATGGGCCGAAAGCGCGCCTATGTGATCGGCCTGCTTGCCTACGCCATCGGCGCCCTGGCCATGACGCTTACGCAGAGCCTGACAGCGGTCGTTGTTTTCTGGGCGATCATCGGCGGACTCGGGGCCTCGCTCCTACTACCGGCTATGCAATCCCTCATCCACGGCAACTTCGACGGGGCTGCTCGGAAAAAGACGTACGCTCTCGTCGGGGCTTCGGCAGCTATTGCCGCGGCCGTCGGCCCGCTCCTCGGCGGGTTCGTCACCACCTACCTGTCGTGGCGTGTCGGATTCGCGCTAGAAGTCGTCATCATCCTTGTCGTGCTTTCTCAGATCCGCCTGGTCAAAGACGTCCCGTACACCGGTCCGCGCAAGATCGACCTCGTGGGCGCCGTCCTCTCCGTCGTGGGCATGGGTGGCGTCGTCCTGGGCATCCTGGTCTGGCAGGAGGGTGGTGGGTACGTCGGACTCATTATCGCCATCGGTGCCGTGGGCCTCGCCGCCTTCGCCTATTGGCTCGTCCAACGAAAGCGCAGTGGGAAGCCCACCCTGTTGGACCCTGATCTCTTCAAGCACCTCAACTTCCGCATCGGGGTCTCCCAACAGATGCTCCAACAGGTCACCCTGGGCGGCGCGATGATCGCCCTGCCGCTCTTCCTGCAGATGACGCTGGAGTACAACGCCATGCAGGCCGGCCTCTCCCTTGCCCCCCTTTCACTGTCCATGTTTGGAATGGCGCTCCTGGCTGGCCGCAAGGCGGGCAATCGCCGCCCCGCCAACATCGTCTTGGCCGGTTTCGCTTTGTGCACTATCGGCATGGCAGCCATCATCCCCCTCGTTCCAAGAGTGGACTCGGGGTGGTACCTGGTAGTGCCGCTGCTGTTCGCCGGTTCCGGGCTCGGTCTGCTCGTCTCCCAACTCAACAACTTCACGCTCGCTCCAATCGCCGAGGAGCGCGCGAGCGAAGCCGCCGGGGTCAACTCGGCCGCTGGTTCGTTCGGCCTGTCATTCGGGCTGGCGGTGGCCGGCGGTCTCATGCTCTGGGCCCTGGCGCTGAGTTTCACGCATCTGACCTATTCGAGCACCGTGATCCCGGCGGACCAGCAACAGCACATCGCCGCCGAAATGGAGACCGATGCGGAGGTCATGAGCAATACGCAGCTCCAGCACCAAATCGCCGGCGAGCCCAAGGCCGTCCAGCATGAGATCCTCGCCATCAATACCGCGGCCCGGAACCGATCCCTGCAGTTTGCGCTCCTCGTCCCCGTCATCGCCGGGCTCCTCGGCTTTGCCAACTCGCTCCGGATGCGGCGCCTCCCCGACATCAAACCCGCGACACCGATCGAAGGTGTCGACTTCGGGTAGCCGGACCACCAGGTACGAGGAGGACAGGGCGCAGCGACTGGGAAATGCGAGGCTCTTGGGTATGACCTGCTTGAACTCCAAGGTCGCTGTGTGAGCAGCTCGTGGCAGGCGCCCTGTGGTCGTACACTGGCATGTGTCAGCGATGGACAAGTCCGGGACACCGTCTCGCACTCTCGTAAAGCGCCTGTGAGTTCACCTCGTCATGCTGCGGCTCACCGACGCTCACTGGAGACTGAAGTAGTGCCTTGGCCATCGTGGTGGAGGGAGTTCTGATGGCGGTTGCAGTTCAAATCGACGTACGAGGCGTTACCGTCGAACAGTACGACCTGGCCGTAGAATTCGCCGGATTCTTGCAGGGGGGCCTTCTCCCATCCGGCGGACTGTTCCACTGGGTTGCCGAGACGGACGCGGGCGTCCGGATAGTCAACGTGTGGGCTTCGCGCGAGCTGTTCGACAAGTTCGCCGAGACGCAAGCCACCATCATCGAGGAGATTGGGGTGGACCCGGCATCCTTCGAGGTCCAGTTCTTCGATGTGCACAACTACCTCAGCGGTCCTGGCTGGTGGGGCTGAGAGGATGCTGCCCGACAAGTCGCGCGCCTCTCAACCTTCCCTGGCCGAAGAGCAGAGCCAACTGACCCGATCGCGGATCCGACAAGCAGCGATGCAGGTGGTGGCGCGCCACGGGTTCGAAGCCACCGTCGGCGAGATTGCCGAGTTATCGGGCGTGAGCCCACGGACCATTTTTCGCCACTACAAAAGCCAGAGCGCCCTGATCGCTGCCACCTTGCAGGACATGTTCGAGGCGGGGAACCGGCCGATCGACGGCCTGCCACAACCGAATGACGACCTCGACGGCTGGCTGGAGGGGCTGGCCTTGGCGCTGCACACGAGAGGAGTCCACGTCTTCGGCGAGGTGATCTGGGACATGCTGCACGCCCCCGGGGCCGCCCTGCCTGTGGTGGTTTCGGAGATCATTGACGCCCAGGTCGTTTTCCGACGCCACACGATACAGAGCCTCGCCACGATCGCCTGGCAGGCCGCTGGAGGGAAGGGGAAGGCTCCCGACTCACTGGCATCGGTGTTCATTGTGCAACTGTCGCCGTTCACGACCAAGATTCTGATGGTCGAACGTGACCAAACCCCTGCCCAGGTCGCTGCGCTCAGCGCCGATGTCCTGAAGACTCTCCTCCAACGCGCCGTGGACCAGCAGAACCAGGCACAGTCCGATATCTCTGGCGCCGCGGGTACAGGTGAGACCGAGACCTGAGCGTCATTGCCCCGACCAATGCGACGGCCGGGGTGGTGACAGTGACCAGCGTGGCGGGTGCCTCAGTCTCAACCGCGGTCCTCACCTGGACCACATCTGGCGGGGCTCAGTCGACGGCGGCTTGTCGACTCGAAGCTAGGGGCCCCCGCCTGCATCGCCAGATGTCATCCGTCTGCCGTCGTCGGGAGGCTCCTCGCTCCTTGGCGAGCTCATCACGAGGCCGAGACACCTCCGCCCGTGCCGCTGGAGGAATCGCTTGGGCAGGCGCTCTGCAGTGCATCGATGCGCGTCGTCAACCTGGCCTCGATCCGCTGCAAGAAGGCGATCTCCCGCTCGTGATGCCGGACCGCGTGCCGTCCGTGTGGCTGGGTGGATTGGAGCGTGGCTACGAGGGTGGCGACCTGGGACTCCTCCGTTTGCAACTGAGAGATCCGAGCTGGCGCGCCCGTGCAGTTGGGCCCGGGCGCAGCCGCAGCGACACCGGACATGCCCAAGGCCATCGAGCCTGCGAAGGCCAGCGATACCACCATCTTCTTCACCATTGTTGGGTCCTCCCGCTCTTGTCACGTCTAGTGATGAAAATGACCACTCCTTGTGCTCGACACGAAGGGCCGAATGGTGAAGGGTCATGGGCTCCCCAATGACGTCACAACCGCAATGTTGTGCAGCCGTTGGGAAACACTTGGGGTCCCCCCACGCGCCGCACCGGGGCGAGGAATGTTTCATGTTTCCCCAATTTTGACGACGTTACGGCAGCCTTGCAGGAGAAGCATGGGCTGTCGTCACACGCGAGACGACGGGGATCCAACGCAACGGAGTAGGGGGAACCATGCGGTCGGGGAGAATTCTGCGGACGCTCATGATCGGCGCGACGAGCGCACTGCTCGGTCTGGTGGTCATGGTGGCGGTGCCACCGAGTGCGGTGGCCAAGAAAGCGGCTCCCGAGGTGCTGTACGTCGGGAGCTATGACAACGTCACCACTCCCCCGGCGCAGACCTTCAGCACCATCCAGGCGGCGGTCAACGCGGCCAAGTCGGGAGACTGGATCTTCATCGCCCCCGGCGACTACCACGAGGATGACGACGCCTCGATCACCGGGCCGAACTCGGTCACCGACAGAGGGTGGTACGGGGGTGTGCTCATCAAGACCAAGGGCATTCACCTCATCGGCGTGAACCGCAATTCGGTCATCGTCGACGGCACGCTTCCCGACATGCTCGACGAGGCCGGGCCATGCAGCCCGAACGAGGACGACCAGAACTTCGGTCCGGACGCGCTCGGTCAGAACGGCATCGTGGTGTGGGCCGACGACGTGTCGATCGACAACCTCACGGTGTGCAACTACCTCAACGGCACGAACCCGGCGAGCAACTCGGGCAACGAGATCTGGTGGAACGGCGGGGACGGGACCGGGAAGGTCGGCCTCAAGGAGTACGAGGGAAGCTATCTCACCGCCACCTCCACCTACTTCCAGAGCACGCCCGGTGGGAGTTCCAATCCCGATGCTGCCAGCTTCTGCGACACGTGCGCCCTGTACGGCATCTTCTCGTCCAACTCCACCAACGGGTCGTGGGACCAGGTCTACGCCAACAACTTCGCAGACTCGGGCGGCTACATCGGGGCCTGTCATCGGGTGTGCGACGCCACCATCGACCACACCACGTTCGAGGACAACGCCCTCGGGTACTCGGGGACCAACTCGGGCGGCGAGCTCTTCATCAAGAATTCGACCTTCGACAACAACAAAGAAGGCCTCGACACCAACACGGCCCTCACCGGGGACCCGCCGCCTCCCCAGGACGGGGAGTGCCCCGGTAACAAGGACGTCCCTGGCTCCCAGCCGATCAGCGGGACCGATCCGGTCATCCACTCCTGTTGGGTCTTCGGCCCCGGAAACCTGGTCGAAAACAACAACAACCCGAACGTCCCGGTGACCGGTACGGCTGGCTTGGGGCCGACAGCCACCGGCCAGACCGTCTCGGGCGGACGCTACGACGTGGCGATGGGCAACACCTATGAGGGAAACGAGGGGTACGGCCTTCTGTTCGTCCCGTACCCAGACTCCAACCTCACCTCGGACGGAAAGTCCTGCACGAAAACGGGCGGTCTCAATGTGTCCTCGGCCCTCGGCAACCTCGGGGTCAAGTGCATCTACGACCCGGAAGGGAACGAGGCGATCGGCAACACCTTCATCGACAACGGCACGCTGGGCAACACCGACAATGCCGACCTCGGGAACCTCGTGATCGGGGGCCACGAGCACGCGAACTGCTTCGTCGCCAACACCGACAGCGGGACCCAGAACGGCCAGGCCACCAATGCAGACGTAATCGACGGCTTCTCGCAGATGGCACCGTCGACGTGTGCGGCACGCACGGCCAAGACCGGTCTGCTCGGGGTGAACACCGATTCGACGCTCCTCGTGCAAGCCGAGTGCGACTCCGGCCTGTTGGGCGGGTCTTTGTGCTCGTCGGCGAGCTACCCGACGACAACCGGGGTCGTGATGGAACCGCTTCCCGGTGCTTCCTCGGTGACCGCCCCGGCGAGCACCGACTTGCCCTCCCTGAACCCCTGCACCGACGTAATTCTGTCCAACCTGTGGTGCTCAGGGGGCCAACTCAAGTGAGGCGCGCTGCCACTGCAACGGGCGGGCGACTGTCAGGTATCTAAGAGCTCGAGAGCGGCGGCAGCTCGACGCTCGACGTTGCCGTACCCATTCGCTTTGGCGGCAGCGTGCGCTTTGTCGAGCAGCTCCCGAGCGTTGTCGGTGTCACCCGGAGCGCGTCGCTCGGCCAGCATTCTCCCCCACATGAGGTCTGTACGGGCAGCAAAGAATTTCGCGCCCGCTCCGTCGCTGGAGGCTGCGGCCTGAGCGAAGTAGACGTCAGCCTCGGCGTGGCGGCCCAGGACGGTAGCCAGGCCACCGAGAAAATGGCTGACAGGGCCCTGCGTCGATGCGCCTCCGGCGGTGGACCACTGATCGGCCCACGGGGCGAGCCGGTCGAACAGGGGCTCGGCGTACTTCGGGTCTCGGCACTCGAGAGCCGCCCCGGCGTAGGAGACCATTCCGGTGGTCCACACCTGGTCTTGGGGGAGGTCGAAGTCTGCTGCTGCGAACGCATCCAGAAGGTCGCGCGCGTCATCGGTGCGGTCCGCTTCCGCATGGGCCGAGGCCAGTACCGCGGTGAACGCGGGGAGCGTGGGATTGTCCGACACCGCCTGCTCGATGAGCGGGATGAGATCGGCCAACGTTCCACGCTGGACGCTCACATTCAAGAACTGTGCGCGGAAGATCGTCGTGGCGTCGGGTTGGCCGCCGTCGGTGCCGATCTGGAACGCCTCCGTAGCCAATTGCTCGGCTTGATCGGGATCTCCGGCGATCTGAGCTCGCTTGGCACGCGTGTACGTGTCAATCCAGTTCAGGGTGGGCTGGTCGAGCTGCGCAACGAGCGATCCCCGAATGTCGATGCAGCGGTCCATCTCGTCGATATCCCCGGCCCGGGCTGCTGCTTCGGCTCTCCACTGAGTCGCCCAGAAGAGCAGCACCGGGTCACCGACCCGCTCGGCGCGCACGAGGGCGTCGGCGGTCCACTCCAGTGCCTGTTCGAGGAGCGGTGGTACCTGAAGCGGGATGGACACGTGATTGAGAACCCGCACGATGGTGGCATCGTCACCCTTGGACTCGGCGATGGCGAGGGCCTCGTGTGCCAGCAGCTGACGTCGTTCGAGCGGACTTCCGTGGGCAAGCTCCGCACAGAGTGTGGCGAGCACGAGCGCCCGATCAGCATTGTCGGTGGAAAGCCGGTCGAGAGCAAGCTCCAGTATCTCGACTTTGTCGGTGTCGACGACACCGGCGGCGCTGAACCAGCCTCGGTTGTTGGCCAGGGCGGCGGCCACGAGTCGCTCCGTGTCGTTGAGATCGGCAGCCCGGCGAGAAGCCCCGATGAGGGTGTCGCGAAACGCGGGGTCCCCCGCCTGGCGCTGGGCGGTTCCCAGCCCGATGGCAAGGTCGAGCGCGAGGACCGGGTCAGGGTCGGTGGCCTGGGGGTAGAGGTCGAGGGCTTGGGCGTAGTGACGCAGTGCATCGGCGGGGGCGAGGGCACCGAGCGCGGTGTCGCCCGCCAGGCGCGAGTAGCTGATGGCCTTGGTGAGGTCGATGGGCTGGGTGGCATTGACCCAGTGGCGCGCCAGCTCGCCCGCCCGCTTTCCGGGGCGATCGCCGCAGAGGCTTTCTAGTGCCTCGCCTATCTGGCGGTGCGCCCGGGCTTGGCGAGTGAGACCCAGGTCCTCATACAGCGTGTGCTGGATCAGCGCGTGGGTGAAGTGGTAATGCCCGGGGGTGTCGGCAAGTTCGCGCACCAGCGCCGCGGTGGTGGCTGCGTCGAGGATGTCGAGCAGCTCGTCCTCGGTCGTCTTCGTCACTCTCCCCAGGAGATCGAGGTCGAAGTCCCGGCCGATCACCGCGGCCATCGACAGCACACGCTCGGCGTCTTGTCCGAGTCGTCCCACCCGGGCGCCGATGACCACGCGCACACTTGCCGGCAGGGTGATCTGATCCAGGGATTTCTCCGACGTCCACCGCCCGGTGGCGTCCTGGTAGATCGCTCCGGTCTCCGCCAGATGGCGCAGGACCTCACTCACGAAGAAGGGGTTGCCGTCGGTCTCTCGATACACGGCGTGGGCGAGCCCGACTCCCGAATCGTCAAGCGTCTGGCCCGCCGCGGCCTCCAGGAACGCCACCACGCCGCTGTCATCGAGTCCGGCCAGTTCGATATGAGACACATCGTGCTGTCGGTGCAGGATCCCCAGAGTGTCGGTGAGCGGGTGGGATCGAGAAAGCTCGCTGTCGCGGTACGTCCCGAGCACGAGCACTCGCATGGCCTGTTCGGCCGCGGCGAGATGGCGCAAGAGCAGGAGGCTGGCGTTGTCGGCCCACTGGAGATCATCGAGCACCAAGACGACGGGCTGGGTCTGTGACACCCGGGCCAGCAGACCGACCACGGCTGCGAACAGCAGGTAGCGCTCGGTGTCGGCGTCGGTCGCCTTCGAGGGCGGGAGGTCCGGGATCCGACTGGCGAGGGCCGGAGCCAACCGAGCCAGCTCTGACCCGTATTCCTCGACGTGGGCGAGCAGCTGGGCCTCGTCGGCGTGGGCGACGTAATGCCTGATTGCTTCGGCAAAGAGTTGGTAGGGGGTGGCCAGGTCCTCACCGCAGTAGCCGAGCAGCACACACGCCCCGGTGTCGAAAGCGGCCCGGGCCGCTTCGGCCGCGAGGGTGGTCTTGCCCATTCCGGCCTCACCCGAGATGAGCACCACCTCGCGTCCTTGCGCCCCGGCGACGCGTTTGGCGGCATCCGCCATCATTTGCATCTCGACTTCGCGCCCGATCACACCAACCGTGGGACGCCGGTCCAGGCGCGGCGGCAAGGGCACGACAGTTCCGGGATCCGAGTCGGTGACCCCTCCGAGGGGCTCCCACAGGACCTCGACGGTCTCGACCGGCTCGGACAGTCCCTTCAGGGTCAACTCACCCAGGGAGCGGCACTGGTGTCGGCTACGCCGACCGGCCATGGCGCGCACGACGTCGGTCACCAGGATTTGCCCGCTGTCGCAGGTGGCACACAATCGAGCTGCCTCGACGACCGGGTCCCCGAAGTAGTCGTCGTTCTCCCTGCTCACCTCGCCACCGCTCAGACCAACCCGCAGGCCGACCGAGTGCTCCCGCTCTCGGTTGTCACGCTCGACGCCCTGCTGCATGGCCACGGCGCAGCCCAGAGCGGCGGAGGCCGAGCCGAACACCACCATGAGCCCGTCGCCGAGATTCTTGACCTCGGTGCCGCCGGCGTCCTCGACGGCTTGGCGGAGGATCGAGAAGTGCCCCCGGCGGACCTCGTCGGCGACCTCGGCCGACAGCCGCTGCGACAGCTCCGTCGAGCCGACCTGATCGGTGAACAGGATGGTCGCGCTCTCGGTGCTCAAGAATCACCCTCCGGCCTGGGAACACAAGAGTAGGCGACGGCCGGTACCGCTTGCCGGGGAGCTCCCCGTTGGTCCTTCTGGCCCGGCCACGACATGGGCCCTTTGCCTCCGCCGGCCTGGGACCTCAGGCGTAGCGTGACCTCGTGGTCTGGCCTCGCAGCGAGACCGAAGCGTCGAGCAGTGAAATCGTCTCCCTGCGAGCGGTGCCCAGATCCTCGGGGTATTGGGAATAGCACCGACGCCAGACACTTGCGCAGGGTCGTCTGGCAGGCAACCTTCGCAAGCATTGCAGCCGGCTCGTCCGCACAAACCCCCAGGCGTATCTACACACATTTCATGACCGCGTCGACGGTTCCACCTGAAAAGCGCTGCAATCGGACGCAGTGTATTCGGGCGTCGCTTACGGTTCTTTGTGGAGACCGTCCAGGATCGTGTTGAGCAGCCGCCGGCTCTGGTCCTCGGACAACGTCGAGTTGGTGCACATCGGGCCGACCAGTTGCATGAGGTCGGCGCCGCTCACGTCGGTGCGCATGACGCCTGCGGCCTGTGCGCGTTCGACAACAAGCTCCATCGCTTGGCGGATGCGATCGACCATATCCAGTTTCAGATCTGGGTTCTTCTCGAAGGCTTCACGGAGTTCGTTGAGGAAGGTTCGCTTGCCCTGGGCGTATCGGACGAAGGCTTCAAGGAAGGCGACGACGGCCGGCCACGGCTCCAGGTCGACTGACACCTGCTCCGCTGTGTGAACGAGATTGTCGACGTCGGTGCGGTAGACGGCCTCGACGATGTCGATCCGTTTGGGGAAGTGCCGATAGAGCGTCCCAACACCGACGCCGGCCTTGCGGGCGATGGCTTCCATCGAGGCACCGCCCCCGTCTTGAGCGAAGACCTCTCGGGCGGCCGTGACGAGGAGTTCGTAGTTGCGACGCGCGTCGGCGCGCATGGGACGACCAGCGTCCTCGTGCTCCGGGCCCCCCTCGAAGGTCAGGGGCGCCTCCTTCACTCCGTGCTGCCTAGCCACGTCGGTCACGCCCCCCTTGGCTGAGAGAAGAAATGGCTTGATAACCGGAAGCACCCTCCGTATACTAACCGGAAGCAGCTTCCGCTTCTCAGAATACCAGCGCAAAGGTCGTAGTCAATGCCCTCCACCCTCCTTAGCTCGTCGCGCCCACGGGTCCACACGGGTCCCTCCGGGGGACCACCGAGGACGCTCAGCCGCCTCGCGAACCCTTCGGTGCTCCTCTTCGTCATCCTCACCGCCCAGCTGATGGTGGTGCTCGACACGACCATCGTGAACGTGGCTCTGCCCCATATCCAGCGCGGACTGGGCTTTTCCGCCACTGGATTGTCGTGGGTACTCAACGCCTACATCCTGACCTTCGGTGGCCTTCTGCTCCTTGGCGCCCGGGCCGGTGACCTGCTCGGCCGGCGCCGCGTCTTTCTCGCCGGCATTGCAATCTTCACGCTGAGCTCATTGGTCGGGGGGCTGGCCGCCACCGGCTGGATGCTGCTCGGGGCCCGAGCGGTCCAAGGCATCGGCGCTGCCCTCGCCGCACCCACGGCGTTGTCGTTGCTCACTGCCACCTTCCCCGAAGGGCCGGCGCGGATCCGGGCCATTGGTCTGTACACCACCGTGTCAGCGGCCGGGGGGGCGATCGGCCTCGTCGCCGGAGGTCTTCTGACCGACCTCGTCTCGTGGCGCTGGGTGATGTTCGTGAACGTCCCCATCGGAGTCATGGTGTGGGCGCTCGGGCGGCTCGTGATCGCTGAGTCCGAAACCCAGCACGGCCGGTTCGACCTGATCGGTGCCGTTACCTCGACTGCGGGGATGACGGGCATCGTCTTCGGCCTCCTCGAAGCCGGAACACGTGGTTGGGCCAGCCCGGTCACGATCGCCTCGTTCGTCACCGGCGTCACGCTCCTGGGGATCTTCGTGCACAACGAGAGCCGAGTCGACGAACCGATCCTTCCCTTACGGCTCCTCACCCACGCGACGCGCACGGCAGCCAACGCTGCCCGTGGCCTCCTCTACGCCGGCATGTACGGATTGTTCTTCTTCCTCTCCCAGTTCTTCCAGGACATCCAGCGGTTCTCTCCCCTTGTTGCCGGTGTTGCCTTCCTGCCCATGCCCACCTCGGTCTTCCTGGCGTCGCGGTTGACCGGCCGCGTCCTGCTCCGACGATTCCCCCAGAAGTCGGTCATGATCATGGGCGCCTCCGTCGTCACGTTGGGACTGCTGCTCGCAACGCGGATCCATGCCTCAACCTCCTACGCTCAGATCGTGGTCTCCATGGTGCTGATCGGCGCCGGCATGGGGATTTCGTTCGTGAGCCTCACCTCTGCGTCGTTGGCAGACGTGGCGCCGGAGGATGCCGGGGCGGCATCCGGGCTCGTCAATGTCTCCCAACAGCTCGGCGGGGCGCTTGGGCTCGCCATCCTGGTCACGGTCTTCGACGCGGTGACACACCATGCTCAGCTCGGTATCCGGCACGTCACCGTTGCAGGGTCCGTCGCCCGTGCCAACGCCACACTGGTCCACGGTCTGGACGACGTCTTCTGGTTGGGTGCCCTCTTCAGTCTGGCGGCGCTGGCCATGGTGACGTTCGGTGTTCGTCCCGCGCGCCAATCGGCAGATGCGCCGATCATGACCAGCGATGAATCCGACGACGCCATGTTGTGGCTCGAAGAGGCCGGATAGTCGGCTCGGGTGTGACGACGACCGAGACTCCGTACTACGACCCGACAGGCACAGCGCACAGGTCGCGATGCCCGGTTCCCGTCGTCGCCGTCGAGGAACTCAGCAAGGGTGAAAAAGATAGTGGTATCGCCGGCCGTGGCGTGCTCGATGGTCTTGACCACTTCCGCTCCCTCGGGCGGAACGGGCGGTGGTGTCTCGGCCTCGTGAACAGCCGGTGTAGGGGCAGAGAATCACCCGCCTCCTTCACCCTGACCTCTGAGCCGCGCAGCATCTTTGGAAGATCTAGGCGCTCATTTTGGAGTCTCGATGCGGAGGCGCCCATCCCGCAGCATCGAGCGCCTCAAAGTACGCCTCCCTTGCCCTGTCGGCTTCCCAAGGCTTGGCGGTCAGATAGCGCCTGAGCGCCTCCAAGATTGGTTCGATCTCCATCTCTTGCCCCCCTCAGTAGTTGCCCCACCACAATTATGTACGCCTCAGATCGACTTTCCGGAGTCGGGATTCATCAATGTCCCCTGGAGTGACTTCGGGTGGTCGTCTGCCAAACGTCCAGTGCGTCTGTGAGCGACCCGTGAGGCCCCTCAGGTGCATCTCAGGCGTGAGATGTCTATCGTCGAACCGGAACGTGCCCTCCAGTTCTGATCCTGGGGGCACGGGGCGGGGGTTTTCCCTCGGTACCTGACAGCACGATCAGGATGGCCTCGTCGTCGCGACCGAACAAGCAACGTTCGCACTGGGAACGCAGGACGACCGCGTACCAGGAGGAGACGGCGGTGGAGACTTGGGAGAGGATGGGATACCAGGGCCGGGTAGGTCCACGGTCTGGGTCGTAACACCGCTCGCAGTCGAGACGATCGCAGTGGTGATGCTCTCGCTCCCTGGCCACCAGGCAACGAACACCCCGTTGCCACTGGTCGCCATCACCTTGCTCCCATTCCCCAGGACAAGGTTCACACCTGTGACCCCGTCACCGGTGCGGCCCTCCACCAAGGTGTAGGGCTGACCCTCGCGGGCCAAGATGCTGACCTGGTCCACCGCCATCGCGCCGCCGCTCACGGGTGTGCCCGACTGCATGAGCCAGCGCACTGCCGAGTTGCCATCTGGGGTGGTAATGCACATCAGGGCACCGTTCGCTGTGCCATCGCCGAACACGGTGACCGTGTAGGGACCCCGAACGTCGCTCAGCTCGGGCACGAAGGATGCGGCGTCGCCCTTGTTGGAGGCAGGCGAGACCTGGGCGAGATGCGCCTGGCAACCAGCGTCGGCGGAGGTGAGCTGACCGTGGGTGGGCGGAGTCGGGGAAGGGGACCAACCAGCGAATGCAGACTGTTCGCTTCCCCCGACAAGGACGAGGGTCGAGACCGTAGCGGCCGCAGCTGTCGCTCCGGCGAGGGCCACCCACCGCAGCGGTCTGCGCCGTCTGTCAGACAGAACGTTGACCAGCGCGGTCTGGTGCGATGTGATCCACTCGGCGCTGAGTTCGGGCACGGGTGCGGGTTGCACGTCGATCATGAGAACTCCTTTAGGACGGCATGGGCAGGTGGGCTGAGCGCGATCTGGAGCTTGGATCGGGCACGTGAGAGGCGAGATCGCACGGTGCCAACCGGAATCGCCAGCGCCGTGGCCGCCTCCTCGTAGGACAGGCCGCTCCACAAGACCAACGTGACCACCTCCTGCTCCCGTTCCGGCAGAGCCGAGATGGCCTCAAGGGCGGCCCGCAGCCCGGCTTCGGTGACGGAGCGAGCGATAGCCTGGTCCTCTGCCGGGGGGATCACCGTCGGGGCAGGGAGCCGCTCCAAGACGTCGTGGTATCGGCGCTGCCCTCGCTTGGCGTTCCGCACCACATTGTTCGATACGCCGAGGAGCCATGGGAGGGCCTTGCCAGCGTCTCCCGATAGCAGTCGGTCCCGATGCCGCCAGGCCTCCAGGAACGTGATCGAGGTGAGATCTTCCGCCAAGGCCAGGTCGGCCGTTCGACGGGCACAGAACGAGTAGACCGCCTGCGAGTGACGACCGAAGAGCTGGCCGAAGGCGACGGCGTCCGACGACTCGTTGCCAGAGGTGCTGCGGATCGCCTTGATGGGCCTCACACCTAATAATGTCCGCGGAGCCACGATTGGTTCCCGTCAGGGCTGGACTGCGGTCCTTGCCCGAGGACGAAAGCCCTAGCCCAGGGGGGCCGCATGCATCACCGAGACGCAAGGACCACGTCGCGCTGCGGCCGAGCCCTGGAACAACCTGGAACGGAATGATCCACAAGGTTCTGCTCGTCTTCGCTGGCTGGACCGTCTGCCGGCAGTCGGCAACGATCGCCAGGTTCGTGCATCACCACCCAAGCGATGACGACGACGGAGCGAATCGTCCCGGCTGAAAGACACCAACGCCCTAGACGGGGAGGACCCAAATGGCGGCAACTCTCAAGCTGACGCATAAATCGATCGGAGCGGAGGTCCGTCGTGGCACGTACGATGTCATGGTCGACGGGGAGCGTGCCGGGTCGGTCGACATGAACGAAACGGTCGAGATACCGATCGGGGCGGGCCATCACACCTTGCAAGTTCGCAATGGTCGGAACCTGAGCCGCACCCTTCCCTTCGACGCGGTCGAGGGCCAGGTCCTCGCCTATCGTTGCACGGGGAAGAGGTTCTTGCCGATCTTTCTTGTTTCGTTCGTTGTGCCACGCCTGGCACTTTCGCTCCGTCCAGGAAAGGGCGCATAACCCCCGGACCCGGATGGCCCCCCGAGACCCGATCGTGTGGGTGCCGACCTACTCCGTGTAACCCGTCGGCCGTCCGTCCAGGATGACGGTCTTCGTCTCGAGGAAGGGAAGCAGCCCTTCGGTGCCGCCTTCGCGCCCGATCCCCGACTGCTTGAACCCGCCGAACGAGACACTGAAGTCCGTACGGAACGCGTTGTGGCCCACGGTCCCCGAACGGAGCTGGCGAGCGACGTCGCGCGCCCGGTTCACGTCGTTGGTGAAGACCGAGGCGTTGAGCCCGTAGATCGTGTCGTTGGCGATCGCTACTGCCTGCTCCTCGTCAGCAGCGGGGATGACGCTGAGGACCGGGCCGAAGATCTCCTCTTGGGCGATGGCCGAGGCATTGTCCACGTTGCCGAAGACGGTGGGCTCGATGTAATAGCCCCGATCGAGGTGTTCGGGACGGCCGCCGCCGGTGGCGAGGGTGGCCCCTGCCGCCTTTCCCTTTGCGATGTACCCCTCGACCCGGTCGCGCTGGCGCTCTGCGACGAGGGGGCCCATTTGGGTACTGGCGTCGAAAGGGTCGCCCACGAGGACCTGGGAAAAGGCGCTGGCCAGAGCCTCCACCATCTCGTCGTGCCGCTTCTGGGTGACCACGATTCTCGTCAGGGAGGAGCAGACCTGGCCGGTCATGATGCACTCGGCACGGGCAAGCGCGGCCGCCGCGGTCGAGATGTCCATGTCATCGAGGATGACCGCAGCCGACTTCCCGCCGAGCTCGAGGGTGCATCGGGCGATTCGCTCGCCGCAAATCGACGCGATGCGCCGGCCCGCGGCAGTGGAGCCGGTGAAGGTGATCTTGTCGACGCCCCGGTCGCGGACCAAGAGCTCGGAGACCTCCCGGTCGGCCGTCACGACATTCAGGACGCCCGGCGGGAGCCCGACCGCTTCGGCGACCTCGGCCACCACGTACCCCTCGGCCGGGGCCTCGGGGGAGGATTTGAGTATGACCGTGCAGCCGGCAAGCAACGCCGGCGCGATCTTCCAGCTGATCAGGGTCATCGGAGCGTTCCAGGGGATGATGGCCCCGACGACGCCCACCGGTTCGCGCACGAGCAGACCGAACTCGCCACCCGACGGGGTGACCGGCACCTCGAAATCGAAGGTCTCGGCCAAACCGGCGTAATACTCGAACGTCGAGGCACCCCCGATACCCGCGTATTGCGCGATGGAGTGCAACACACCGGCCTCACGGGGCCACACCTGGCCAAGGTCGGCACTCCGTTGCTTCAACCCTTCAGCCATGGCCCGCAGATACAGGGCCCGCTCGGCGTGCGACATCCGAGGCCAGGGCCCATTGTCGAATGCCTCCCGTGCGGCCGCGACGGCGTTGGCGATATCCGGTCCCTGGGCCGCCGCCACCGTGAGAAACACCTCCTCGTTGGTGGAATCGATCACCTCGATAGTTGCGTCCGATGAGGGTTGTACCCACGTACCGCCGATGAAGAACCGCTCGGCGTGCTTCAACGAGGCGGCCGTCTCATGTGCCAGGGTCATTGACAATCCTCTCCACGTTCTCAACCTTGCTCGGTCAGAACTTAGCTCCCATACGAATACTCCGCTGTTGGACGAGCAAGACGGTTTGGTGACCGGATGGTGTCATGCCCTCAGACCTGCGTGTGGCCAAAGCGGCGGGTCAGCCAGACTCAGTCCATTGTCTCCAACACAGACATCGGTCATCGCCAGACCCGATGCTGCAGTGCGCCCATCCCTCACCGATCGTGTCGGCTCGCCAGTGGACGTGGTCCGCCTCGTCGTGTCCACACACGGGGCATGACCCACCGGACACGGGAAACGGAGTCGCCACACCTACAGTTCATCAGACCGGCATGACGAGGAGTGACGAACGGTCCACGTCACCAGGAAACGGCCATCACTCTTCCTCTTCGATCAGAAACTCGATCACCCTCCGAAGGTCAATGGAGAGTCGCACGATCTCCTCAGGAGACAGGCCACTGCGGATTCCGTCTCTGACCTCCTCGACCGCCTGGGCGTGTGCTGTGAGGTCGTCTATGAGCCCTTCGTCGTACATTCGCTCGCTCCGAAGTTGAAAACCCTCGATGCACAATCATGTCAGCTCATCAGCTTCGGTGACGCTACTCAGTGTCCTTAGAGGACCTGCAAGGTCACCGCTGGCCTTGTGCCGACCGCAAAGGCGCACGGCCTTCATCGTAGGAGTCGTTGCTGCAGGCCGGCGAGCCTACGATCGCTCTGTGGATCGAGCGTTGCCGATCTCAGGTAGCTGCCCGGACGAGTTCAGGGCGGTGAGAGACGCGTTCGTGGCCAATTTCGTCGAGCGCGGCGAGGTGGGTGGAGCGGTGTGCGTCATGATTGACGGCGAGGTCGTCATCGACCTGGTCGGTGGCTGGACGGATGCAGCACGAACGAAGCCCTGGCGGGACGACACCTTGGTCAACATTTACTCGGCCGGCAAGGGCGTCCTGGCCACCCTCGCACTTCAGCTGATCGAACGTGGCCAGCTCGTCCTCGACGACCGGGTCGGACGCATCTGGGATGACTACGGGTGCGGTGGCAAGGAGGACACCCTGGTGCGCCATGCACTGGCTCATCTCGCCGGGGTCCCCACGATTCGAGTGCCGCTCACCAACGACGACCCGTGGGATTGGGAGCGAATGACCGGAGCCCTGGCGGGAACCGAGGCCTGGTTCGAGCCAGGTACCCGTGTCGTCTATCACACCAACACCTACGGCCACCTGGTCGGTGAAATCATTCACCGGGCCAGTGGTCGAAGGGTGTCCGACGCGCTTCGCGCACTGGCGGCGACGCTTCGTTCTGACATCTGGTGTGCGGTCCCGCCCGAAGAGCAATCCCGCTGCGCCGAGGTCATCTTTGAGTCGCCGCCGGCGCTGAGCGCTTCTGTGACGCACGCCATGCGCTCCGATGACGATACACAGCGCATGATGGGCTTGGCCTATTTGAACCCGCCCGGATACGGGTCGGCCAACGTCGTCAACACACCGGACTGGCGAGGCGCGCGAAATTCCTGCCGCTAATGTCCATGGAACTGCCAGGAGTCTGGCGCAGGTCTACGCCGCACTGCTTGTTCCAAACCAGCTGGTCTCGTCCGAGCTGCTTGCTGAAGCGACGAGGGTCCAGGCGGCAGGGGACTGCCCCATCTTGGGCGAGTACGTCGAGTACGGCCTTGGCTTCGTGCCGACCTCGGCGAGGCGGCCGATGGGAACCAATCCGCGGACCTTTGGTCATTTCGGGACAGGGGGCGCTGTCGGCTTCGGAGATCCGGACGCCCGGGTTGGGTTCGGCTATGTCATGAACCATGTGGTGCCTCGCTGGCAGAGCAGCCGGAACCGAGCGCTCATCGACTCGGTCTACCGCTGTCTGGGCAAGTCCGAGTAGGCCACCACTCCCCAACCGGACCCTTCATTGGGCCGGCCCCGGCGACTCACCCGATACGTGTCGTGCCGGTAACCCCGCCCCGGGATGCCACCGGACCCAGGGGCGACTTTTCCGGCGCCAATCTGGTCCCGGCATCATGCGGGTCGGTTTGACCCTCCGACGAAACCGCAGAGTCTGAGGCAGACTGTCGCCAGCCATGGAAACTCCCGAGACCCGCTACGCCGCTGTCGGGGACGCCGATGTCGCGTACCAAGTCGTCGGTGAGGGCTCGATCGAACTTCTCTATTGCTACGGCCTCGGAAGTAATATCGAAGTGGCGTGGGAAGTGCCGAGGAATGCGGAGTTCCTCACCGGCCTGGCGGCGTTCAGTCGGCTCATCTACTTCGACCGCCGCGGCACGGGGGCCTCAGACGGCGTGTCATTCAAGGCCATGCCGACCTGGGAGGAGTGGACCGAGGACATCGCGGCCGTGCTCGACTCGGCCGGCTTAAAACAAACGGCGATCCTGGCAACCCTCGAGGCGGGGCCGATTGCAATCCTCTACGCAGCGTTGCACCCAGAAGCGGTGAGCGCATTAATCCTCCTCAACACGTCAGCTCGATACTTGGAAGCAGACGGCTACTCGATCGGGGTGCCGGCCGAGGCGGTTGATGCCCTGGTGGAGTTGACGACAAAGGGTTGGGGGACCCCGGACTTTGCTCGGCTCATCAACCCCAGCCTGGCCGACGACGCAAACTACGTGAGCCTCGTCGCGAAGATGCAACGCTCCTCGGCGACACCTCGTGCTGCCGCGGCTCAGTACGACTACATGCTGCGGAGCTTCGATGTGCGTCACGCGCTGCCGCTGATCCAGGCCCCGGCACTGGTGCTTCATACCCGTGAGAACCGCTTCGTTCCGGTCACACATGGTCGTTACATCGCCGATCGCATCGATCGAGCAACGTTTATTGAGCTTCCCGGCGGGGACATCGGGACCAACCCGGAAGTGGCGAACGAAGTTGCCGAGTTCCTCACCGGCGTCCGGCCCGTCGTGGAAATCGAACGAATCCTTACAACCGTGCTTTTCACGGACATCGTCGGTTCCACGGCCAAGGCGGCATCGCTGGGAGACAAGCAGTGGCGATCTCTCCTCGATGCCCACGACCGGGCCGTGCGTGAGCAACTCCGGCGCTTCCGTGGGATGGAGATCAACACCACGGGGGACGGCTTTGTGGCCTCGTTCGACGGCCCGGCCAGGGCCATCCGCTGTGCACTGGCAATCAACGAAGCCGTGAGGAAACTCGGGGTGGCACTACGCATGGGGTTGCACACGGGAGAGTGCGAGGTCCGGGGCGAAGACCTTGGCGGACTGGCGGTCCACATCGCCGCACGGGTGGCGGCGCTCGCCACTCCCGATGAAATCGTGGTCTCCGGTACGGTCAGGGATCTGGTGGTCGGGTCGGGTATCGAGTTCGTAGAGCGTGGAGAGCACGAACTCAAAGGGGTTCCCGGATCCTGGAAGCTGTTCGCCGTAGACGACGGTTCGAGGGAGCCTTAGTCTCCGGGGTTCAACGCAACACCTGCCTTGATCCTGGTGATCATGAGGGCAGTCTTGGACTTCGCGATAGACGGTGACGAAAGGGTCCGTCGGGCTTCGCCCAGAGTCGATGGACCCAGGTGTATCCGAAGGAGAGGGCCGTCGCCGCCCCCGCTGTCAGCATTCTCCCGGACCACCGCGCATCGCGCATCGAACCCGCGGTCAGATACGCAACCGTCTGTGGGAGCAGCGTTGACGTGACGTAGGAACGGTCGTGGCGCATCACCGACGCATCCTCGTCGACTCTGATCGCAGCTTTGGACCGACCCTCGACCCAGGATCGACGCAGGATCCAGCGCATGTTCGACCGCTCGGCTGGGACCCAGTGGTGCACCGTCGCCTCGGGCTCGAACCAGATGACATCCTCACCAAAGCGCCGATGAATAAGGCGCGACAGCGGCAGCTCTTCATTCGAGTTCACCCGCTTGAGCCCGATGGGACCGAAGGCAGGATTGAACCCGCCAACCTCCTCCAAGACGGAACGCCGGAACGCCATGGTCGAGCCGATCGGCCGCGTGATCGGGCCCCGCTCCATTGGGTGTCCTCGGTAGGTGCAACCAACGAGCCAGAGGAGCTCGGGGGGAAGAGGACAGCGCGTCCGGTGCGTAGTCGGGAAGGATGTTTCCGCCTACCACGGCGACCCCTTTGCCACACAGCGTCCCTACGATCGTTTCCAGCCATTTGCTGTCGGGCCACACGTCATCATCAATGAATACGAGCAGTTGTCTGGACGAAAGCCGGAGTGCGGTATTCCGCGCTTCGGAGGCGCCAGCCCATCGCTCTCCGCAATCGTGATCCGCGGATCGGGATAGGACTCCCGGAGCAACGCAGCGAGCTCTGGATTGTTGTCCACGACAACAACAACCTCGTCCGGTAGGAACGAGTTGGCGAGGACTCCCGAGAGGCACTTCTGCAGCTGCGGGAGACGGGTCACTGAAAAGGTCGGGATCGCGACAGTGATCTGGCCTGAAGGATCGGGGATCTCGGGCAGATTCGTCGTCATGCGTCTATTTTTTCAGATCGGCACGCGCGCGAGCACCCGGGGAAATCGACCACGTTGGACTCCTGAGGCACATGTGCAACGTATTTTCACACGCTGAAGCGCCTCAGACTCTCTGGGTGGATCCGGCCCGAATAGCGGGGCTGGTGTTGTAGTTGAGAATCACTGAGGTACACGAGATCTTTGGAAGCGAGGAGATACAAGGGAGTCAGGCCTCCACGGACGGTGTGAATATCGCTCTGCGTTGACAGTCTCTCGCAGACGGTGGCAGCATATCGCAGATAGTGACCGACGGCCGCAGACAGTGGCGTCACTCCAGAAACGTTGGACTAGAAAATGTTTGCGGTAGGTAGCAGACAGTGAACACATGCCGCCGTTCAGTGCGCTGTCAGGTTGGACCGACGTGGTGGGTCGGCTTCGCGCGTAAGCGTCTCGAGTGAAGGGGTACCCACATGAGAGCGGCTGGGATGTCGCAGTCTGAACTGCCGTCAGATCCACGAGCGGCGGAGGAAGCAGCACCGGAGCACGAGCGGCCTTGGGCCGACAGTTGCCGGAGTGAGAGCTCGTGACCATCGTCAGCGCCATCGAGTACTTCGACGATTGCTCGACGCGCCGATGCGATCCGGACGCGCCCAGGCATATCGGGTACCTCGGTCAGTGTCGTCATCCCTGCCATGAACGGGGTCAAGAACCTCCCCTACGTCCTCGAGCGGATGCCCGCGGAGTACGAGCTCATTCTGATCGACGGCAACTTGACCCGACGGAACCGCGGCGCAGCTTCATGCGCCGGTTACGGCCGGACGCCATCATCTTCCACCAGGTCGGTCGGGGCAAGGGTGACGCGCTTGGACTACGGCTTCGCCGTCTCGACCCGCGAGATCATCGTCACGATCGACGCCGATGGGTCCACCGATCCTGCCGAGATTCCCCGGTTCATCGCCGCCTTCGATGCGGACATCGCTGGTCAAGGGCTCGCGCTTCTTGCCGGGGGGTGGATCGAGCGATATCACCCG